>NZ_VDAM01000001.1:2233320-2302210 GCF_019584355.1 Leclercia sp. EC_58 | reverse complement strand
AGCAGAAACGAAAGGCCGGGGTTATCGCTGAAGCTAATCCTGAGTAAACAAGGTGGATCAATATTAAACCGTTGGTGGTGGCGGTAAGTGGATCACTTTTTACCCGTTGTTGACACTGATAGCTTTCCATCAGCGCCTCCTTATTCTGATTTTTCGCCAAATACGCCACCGCGAATGAGTACGGCCATCACATAATGCTGTTGGTCAGATGCAGGCTTATCTCCCTTCGTCACCCAGCTATCCAGCAACGTATAAAAATCCATTTTCTCTTTTGGCTGACGGCAGGCGATACCTCGGCTGGTAACAGAACCATAAGGTTCAATGGCAATTGCGCCCAGGGCATCAACCTGTGGATGCCAGGTATCAATAGTGCGCAACGCATTACCCACTTTTTGCGAGTGCAGCGCCGCCACATTGTTCACCTGATAGAGCACCTTGCTTTTTGTGCTGTTGCTGTCCAGCACCAGTTCCTGAGAAGGGAACACCTCTTGTCCTTGTCCAAGACGGACAAATGCCTCGACGTTGAGCAAAACAAAAGTATCCCCTTTCAGGCCACGCTCAATTTCATCCGCCAGTTCCTGTAGAGTGCTGTCACGCTGAGTAAAGTCCCGCAGAGAATAATCATGCGCGTTGAACGTCCAGTTTTTACTGCCTTTCACCACAACACGAATCTGTTCAGCCCCCACGCGGTTACGCCAAAGGAAGCGAGCGTTAGCGAGATTGGTCGCGTAGCGCAATGCCAGCTCACCAAAACCCTGTTCAGCGATATACCCTTCGATAACCCCCTGGAGCGCATCCTGATAAATTTTGTCATTACATACGGAAGGAACGGCCAGATTGCCGAGTACGCGCAGCGAAAACGTCATTTTTAATGTATCGGCATCCGCAGGCAGCGCGGCAACGTCAACACGCTGCAGGTTGGCTTTCTGGATCTCGGCATCCAGCTTTGCACGATCGCTTGCTAAAGCATTTTTCAAACGGTTGGAAATCGTCCCGCGGACAGCTTTTTCCTGAATTTGAACGGGCTGCCACTCGGTGCCCTCCCAGTTGCCGGAAAACAGTATTGCATCTGAATTTGCCAGTTTGCGTTCAAAGGCGAGTACAGATGCCGTTTTGATAACCGTATTTTTAGCCATTTTATAATCCCTTAATAATCAGTATCGAAATAGTCGTCGTATTCGTTGTCATCAGCCGTTTGCCCACAGCAGTAGTAACCGGTATCAGTAGTGCGGTAGCGCCAGAGCAGTTCATCAGCCGTTTGTATGCGATGAACGCCGCGCCATTCGCCAATGCCGTATGCCGCTTCGGCAAAACAAAATGGTGATTCATCATCACGCGCGTTAGCCACCTGACCCGGTTCATACAGCGGCGATATTCGCTGCCAGCCGATCATTAACGGCACCAGATAGCCGGGTTGTGGTTTTTTCAGGTATCCCCAGGTGACGTTTTCTGCAGATTCTTCGCGCGCTTCCGCTGCCATTTTCATGGCGGAGAAATCGAGCCACGCATCTATCATTTCGGCGGCTGGATTGTGCTGTTTCAGCGTTTGATAATGTTCTTCGAGCCAGGATGAGCGGTCATGTAAGGCAAAACCCGGCATCAAGCCATAAAGCTTTGTTTTGAGATTAGCGGCACTGAATACCTGCACCCTGCGTAACCCCGTAATCGAGCCGCCCGCGAGCTTTTGCGTCTGACAAAGCGTTTGCAGATACTCAGCCAGGTCACGCATCCCCTCATCGCCGTTTGCAATCTCTCCGTGGCATTCCATCAGCAGTGAAACAGTCATATGCATGCGCCCTTCTTCATTAAAGGAGGCTGTTTTCCCTTCCTTTGTGAGCGGATTGCGGGTTAAGGCAAACTGATAATCACGACCAGAAGAGTAAGCATGAACCTGATGTCGATGGCAGATGACGCCACACCCCTCCAGGCGTAATCCATGGGCCACCTGAAGTTTGCGTGACAGGGCATGTGTATATCCCAGGAAATGCGTAATGGCAGGAAAGCCCCAGGTTAACCCTGCGACAGCGTTGGCATTTTCGACTTCCAACCACGGCAAAATGATTAAATTACTCATGGCTATATCCCTTGATCGCTTTTTCCATTTCCCGCAGCCGGCGACTGAACAGCGGGGCTGTCTGCCACTCACGCCGCTCCGTTTGCCCCACGGACAGTTCAGCCTGACGAAGATGGCTGTTTAACCATTTGGCAAAATCCTCTGCTACGGCTGCCTGCCACTGGTCTTTATCGCGCTCATTGAAAAACGCCTTATCGGTTTTTGCGCGCCACGGATCGAGCCAAAGCTGTTGATGCGGTTTAAGTTCGCATTTTTCGTGGGTTGTCCAGCCAGCCCAGTCCTGACGCTGAATTTCTGCCGCCACGTTGAACAGCGTATCAATGATTTCATCGACATAGCGTTCACGTGCCCGGCGAATGCGCAGGTTATTCTCATTACCTGAATCGACAAGCAGGCTAATAAGACGACGACGAGTCCCATGGGTGGCGTATTCAAAGGGCCCCCTGGCAAACATCGACTTATAACCCAGCGGCGGTTTGGGAAGGCTTTCCCACTGTGGGGCCGAAGATGGCAGAAGCCAGACACGCCCTCCCCGACTGCTGTTAAGTGAGGAAATATTCTGCGGCTTCGTGCCGCCAAAATTCATTATCGCGGTGTTGGGAAAGATAACCAGCGGCTGCGGATACCCTCTCTTTTCACGGCGTGCTTTCCAGGCGGCTTTACTCTCGTCACTAAACCGATGGTCTACGATGCGCTGATGCATTTCCTGGGCAAGAGAGGAAGAGAACAAAGGATTCAATAAGTGATAACCCTCGCCAACAGGGAAATAGACCTGCTTAGCCAGTTTGTGGGAGGTGGGCTGCTTTGTGGTTAAAGCGCGGGAAAATCCTTCCACCCATGTAGCCAGCTGTTCGTCGCTTTCCGCCAGCGCTGCCAGCGCTGAATGGTCATTGCGTTGCAGGCAGGCAAGCAGTGAATCGCCATCTGTTTCGGTTTGTAGCAGTTTGGCGACATCGAGAGCCGCGGCGTTACCCACGGCGTCGGCGGCGGGTTTTGTTAACGTAGCCGTGGAGAGGTAGCCTTCAGATGCGGTTGTTTTCGTGAAAATACTGCTACTTTTGACATCGCCATGCGTGTATTTCGCAGCATGGGTAACCAAGCTGATTTGCCCGGCGCGGCTGGCGGCATCTGTTAACCACGCCCGCGTTTCATAGCGTAATTCAAGCTCCCGACGTTCGTTTAGCAGCTCAGCCTCTTGCTCTCCAGCAGCGAGTCTTTTCACTTTTTCCTTATCAAATGCGTCGAGTTTTGTTTGCCGTCGCCCGGCAATGTAATCGACGATAAACGTTACCAGCTCCTTTTTTGACATCTCCTGACTCCTGATTTAAAGATCCCTGAACACTCCCAGCAACGGATGCCACAGCCAGTCTTCGGCATCCTCATCCTTGCTGGTCCGTAAATTAATCTCTCCGAACCTTTCGCAAACCTGCGCTAACTCCAGATCGAAAGACTCTGCCAACGCCATTAATACAGCGGCGTAATCGGTGTTTATCCATGCCTTAACGCCTTCGGCCATCTCTGTCTGCTGCCAGGTGAATAATCCGGGGTCCTTCCAGCCTGCTGCGCCATCGTCTCGCGCCATAAAACGGGGCGCGTCGAATTCATCTTCCATCCGCAGAAAAAACTGCGCTTCAGGCTGCGCACGCCGAAACGGTGTACGACGCTGAATCTCACCGCTCCAGGTAACTTTTGCCCGCCACCAGTCTGCTGCTACCGGATATGTGCGTTTTTTCCCTAACAGTTCTTCGGCAGAACGACCATGTTCCAGGGTGCTGAGGTTGTCGTAACGCTTGCCTTTAGCATGTTTGAACGTCGCCGCCACGATACGCGGCGCAGAATTGATGAACCGATATTGATCAGCTTGTAGCAGTTCGCGTACTTCGTGGCTGCTGAGCATAAAATCATGAGTTTCAAACCCAGGCCTGCAATAAGCCGGGGAATCGGCATCTGTTGAGCACAGCGCGCGAACGTTTTTATTGAGGATCAGCATATTGGCGGTAGAAGGCGCAATCTGGCGATGACGCTGGATACGCCCGGCAAACTGAATCAGCGAGCGCATAGAACTCGGCTCGATAATCCCCCAGTCGGCATCCCAGTCGCGACCGACTTCGATGACCGATGTGCCAAGCACGACGAATATATGGTGCTGCGCAACATGTTCATGTATCGCCTGGCGAATACGAGGATGTAACAGGTGTGGTTGAGTCGCAGTTCGGGTAAAAGCACCGTCGAGCTGCGTTTCGATATACGAGCGGACGGCAAGCGGATGCTGGCTATGGTAAACGCAATAATGGATGCAGAACCCGTCCGGAGACGGTATACGCATCAGCGCCTGCGCAGTGGCTACCAACGGGTTAATATTTGCCATTCGCACCAGCCCTAATGACACAGTTTTACCCTTTTCCGCGGGCTGATGGTGTGCAAGATGAAGCTTCAGAATTTCAGCGTGAAGCGTATCCGCAAGGCCGGATATCACTTCTGCTGGCCGCACTGAAGAGGTCGTCACATTGACAATATCAGTGATACGTAACACGGCTTTGTTGGGAAGGCGCTTTGCGCGGTTTTCAGCAAATGCGCAGTGGGCATGATAGAAATCCTCCGCAGTCGTGCAGATCTTTTCCTGAGCATTGTCTTCATCAAACCAGGCACAACATACCTCAAGCGGCATCCCCGGCTCGCCGCATGCCTGCTGCCAGGCTTTGCGTCCGGAACAATACGCCGTATGCAGCGCCAGAACCAAAGCCGGAGGTAACGTTGCGGATGAAAGTAAAACCCGGCTCCCCAGCATGCCCGCCCAGTTAACCAGGCGACACAGTGCATGCTGGTCGGCAATATCGAAATCATCCGGTTCATCCAGCACAAGGTCACTGGTCAATAATCGCAGCATCGGTGCAATCTGCTTACCACCGCGCACACCTTCGGTTGCTGGCATCAGGTGATCGATAGTGGTAACCAGCACCGACGCATCTACGAGCTGGCGTAGTTTGGTCTCTTTTTCCAGCCACTGACGCAACGGTCCGTTATTCGGAACCCCGTCGTAATGAACATATTGATGCGACTCGAAGAATCCTTCTTCAGAAGCGCTACTTTCGTCCGGTTCGCGCGCTTTTTGCTGAAGCTCCCTTACCGCCCGAGAACCCACAAGCACTGCCAGGTCGTCTTCTCCTAACCCAAGACGGCTGCGCAATGCTTCCCCGGTTTGCAGCGTCAGGGTGCGTAAACCCAGCGCAACAGTAAAACGACACCCTTCGTCTTCCTCTGCAAGCGCATACATGATCCGTGCATTGGCAAATGTCTTTCCGCAGCCTGTTGAGGCCATATTTATCCCGAAAAATCCCTGTTTTCGTGAAGGCTCACGCAGATTCTCTGCTACGTCCCAGGCTTTATTTTGCCAGCGGTAGCGCTCATCCTTTGCCCTCTCGCGAAATCCTTTATGCCGGGTTATAGCAGGTAGCTGACGGCGTAATGAAGGTAATGAACGGCCAAGCAGTAAGGCGTGATGGCTGACGCCTGCCGTATGCTCATCAAGTTTTTGCTTCAACTGACCGGTTTTACGATCGGTATTAGCCCAGGCACAGTAGTCAGTATCCTGCCAGGCGGTAACCGGATCACGTGAGGAGTAATGGTGATCCGCAAGCATCAGCGCCAGGCGTGCCAGATGAAGCGTAAACGCCTGATCCATTTTGCCAAATTCCGCTAAAGAGGCCGCATTAGCCGCCCGTTTTGCCAGCTGTCGGGCTTTTTCTTGCCAGGTATGGCTGCGTAGCGGCAATCCTGCCGGGAAAGTCCAGGATCGCTGAAAGTCTGCCTCACTCCAGTCATTGCTTTCATGATTAAGGGCATTCCAGGCAACGTTCAGTTGATTCGTCAGCCAGGTTTCGCTGCCTGAAAGGTCGGGAGGGTTTTCACCCAGATACTGCGGTAAACGATGATGAGAAAGGATAAGCCAGGCGACGACCTGAGCCAGAGGAGGTAACGCAGTAAATGGGCTGCCAAGCCTGACCCGAGTATCTTGTTGCACTCGTTCAAGCCAGAGTAACTCATCTTTTGCAGATAATGTGCCAAGCGATGTAAGCCATTGCCTGTCAGTCTGTTCATCAACAAATGCCTGAAACAAACGTACGGAGATCCACTCGTGGCGAAACGGCTGGTAACGGTGTTTGTTTTTTTTGCCTTTTAGTCCATCCTGGAAAAGGGCACTCGCTTTACCAAAGTCATGAAACAGCCCAGCGATAGCCGCCAGCAAAGCGATTGTTTCGGTGGCAGGCCAATGAGATTCATGATGATTACGTAAAATATCGCGTGATGTGCGGTGAGTAGGAACTGTACCTTGCGCATTAAAACGCTTCAGATTGCCGACTATCCATAACAGCTCCGTCTGACCACTTTTCTTGATCCAGTGACAAGCCACCGCCGTATTTCGACGAGCTGTTTTACGCAATAATCGACGCAGCGTATTTAGTCCCTCAAGCGTAATGGCAGTTTGCCACGCGCTATCACCTTTCCGTTCGGCAAACTGGTCGAGGATCTGGCAACTTTGTTCACGCGCATTTTTACTACACCGGGAAATAAGCAAAACATTCATCCGTTGTTTTGCCCGAATTCGATTGCCGTGGATTGCAGCGAAGTAATCATTACATCAAGCGCTTCAGCCTGTTGAAATCCAGTAATACAGCGTTGACGAAAAGTCTGTTCGTCTTCTCCAGCCATTGCTGCAATAAACGCCTGCGGCAATACAAGCGCGTCTTTGATTAAATCAGCAAGATCGAAAACTAAACCACCCCGACGTGTCTTACCATGCAGTACGGCCAGCCCATGTGGAATGCCTGTAACCCAGGCTGCGACAGCAGCTTGCCCATAAGCAAGATAGTTACCATGATCGAGAAACCGGTTCGCGTTGTCTGTGCCGCCGCCTCGTTTTGCGCGAGTAAATTCACCGTATTGCACGGCATTACTGGCAAGCTTATAAAGCGCTTTGGTGAGCTGTGCTTCCTGCAACATAAGCTCTGTGTGGGAAGTTGCAGCCTGAATACCTTCCTGAAAGCGGGCAAGTTTCTCTGCCAGATGGGTCAGTGGAAGCCGAAATCGCTCCTCGCGCTGCATTTTTGAACCACCCCAGTGGCGTTCAATTTGCGTCAATCGAATCGCCTGAAAACGCTTTGCCGCCTCGAGCCGCTTCTGGTCATCAAACCAGAATGATACCCAGCTTTGTAAATATTCCGTCGGACGGTATTCACTTTGTGGAGTAAGCCATGAGATATCAATATCGACCTCAGTGCCTGCGTAAAGTGGGGTGCCACCTCCGCCACAAAATCCAACCAGAACGCCTGCACGCGCAAACTCCCGCATCGCTGCCTGGGTAATAGAGGTTCCGGTCCCTAACATGACGACTGTGGCATTCGCGGTGGGAATATTCCAGTAGAGAGATTCTTTCCCCTCGTCGGTGACATACTCAACCCGTCCCCCATTCACCAGCACCCTGCAATGCTGCAAGTAATAGATATTCGCTCGTTTTGAATGAAGTATGGTTTTTAAATCGGATGGCATAAGCATAATGACGTGCTTCCCTGCGCTTTAACGAACCTGGTGATAGTTAAACGCTTCCCCTCTTCATTAACCATATTTTTATTGTGATTATTTGTTTTAATGACTTGCGCTGTAAACCATATCGAATCCTCACCACAAATTTACCCATGGGAATATCTCTTTCAGAAAACATTTAGATTGCGCAGAAAGCATGACCCTTGTTTGACAGCTGGCAGAAATAAAAATGCCCCGTCCGGCTTATCACCAGACGGGGCAAAAAAACGGGTGCCCGAACCAAACCGACAATTGGATAAGCGGGGATTGCTCCCCGCATACCGCTACTTCTTCGTTTCGTAAGCGAGAACAGCTTTCACTTCTACATCACGCTCCTTAAAGCTCAACTCGCATACCTGCTCGTGAACCAGAAACGTGACGCCCAACACAGTTAAAGCCAGCACCAGGATCGCCCAAAAGGCGTACTTGTTAAGCATGTCATTGCCTCCTTGCTAAGAAGAGGCTACCATCCAAATTGCTTAGGTTTGGGTAGGTAGCCCCGGTTGATGGAAACATCTCCGGGGCTTTTGCTTTCTGCATCTCCAGACCTGCCTGAGCTCAGAAAGCATCAGGCACCCGCCGCAATACTACGCTCGCTCAGGTGAAAAAACCGCCTTTTCACTGGTTATTTAGCCAGGTAAATTACTTTTTCAGAAAACGTTTAGATGCTGGCGTGAAGTACGTTGAATCGACGTCATCACCGGAGCAGAGTGGAGTAATGCCAGAGGCGTAGAAACGTCATTCTGTACAACCTTTTTCGTTTGACGAACCTGTACGCTGAGACGAGCTTCAGTTATCGGGGTTAAGCTGATGGTGCTGGCGATGAAGCATCAGGGCTTCTGCGATGATGTCCTGTTTGCTTTTACGCGTTTCGTAAGCGGTGGCCTGCACGTACTCACAAAGCTCTTCATCGATGCGTGCGCTCAGCATGGTTAACCGGGCATTTTTACTTTCACCTCGCGGTCTGCGCTTTGATGGATAACTTCTGATTTTGTCCACACTCCCTCCGCCTTAAGCATGCAGTTATTTCATGTCCTGAAATATGAAAGTCTGCTTAAAACATGTCAACATTCTAAATCTGAGACACATTTTGTTGAAGGTATGTTAAATCAGAAAGACTTTATCGATAGATTATTTTCAAATGAAAGAAAGTGACATGTCTTACAATAGACAGATACACGCAGAACATTATGTTTGCGATTAGACTTCATCAAGAAGACTTTCATGATTGATAAAGTGGTCATCTTTACCGGGATGGTGCAAACTTCAGGTGCACCAGAGCGTTATGCGCCTCACGAGAGTGATATTCAAAGAGGATGCCCCGATACCCGATGCGTTTGAGCTGAACGCTTTAGATAACCTCTACAAACTCAATCAGAGCAAAAGACTAAGTAAAGACTACTTTATCTAGTAACAACTTTTTAAAAATCGTCACCAAATAACATTATTAAGACAATTAAATAAGTCACTAAAGTTTGACTTTAGTCAAATGAGTCAAGGCGCATAAAGAGAGGTAACCGGACGATATCATGCCCACCAAAGAGGTGGGCGGACCTGTTTATCCGTGGTGGTGATGGTTGTAGCGCGCCTCACGATCGTGCTCGCGTTCCCGCGCCTGTTTCTGCCCTGTCCTCAGGCGGTAACATCTGATCTGTTCTCCTGGCGCACGCCCGCAAACAGCCAGCGCCAGAAAAAGACTTTCACACCCGAACCCAGGAACATCGCCAGCCAGAGCCATGGGCTGTATTTGAGGCTGGTATGAATGACCTCCACCAAATCAACGTGCAGATGATCGGCGACGGCATACTCTTAATAGCAAAAGAAAATAAACGGCGCAGGGGCCCCTCTTCAGAGGCGCGCCTGCAATAAATTCACTGTTATGCCGTTTCGGGGCGAACGTGAAACGCCTCAAGGCGTTTGATCTGCCGTCCATCGTTATCAAAATTATCTGCGGCCAGCCAGCCACGCAGAGCCGCGTCCCGCTCCGGCCATTCGCTGTCTATGATGGAGAGCATATCGCTGTCGCGGTTACGGCCTTTACGCACCAGCTTCTGGCGCAGCCGCCCTTCCCAAGTAAAGCCCAGCCGCTCTGCGGCCCGGCGCGAGGGGATGTTCATCGAATCGCACTTCCACTCCAGACGGCGATAGCCTCGCTCAAAACCATATTTCAGCAGCAGCCAGATCGCCTCTGTGCCGAGCGGGCTGTTTTTCATTTTGCGCGACCAGGTGACATGCCCTATCTCCACCGAACCCAGCTGTTGCTCAATGGCCATATAACAGACCAGCCCGACGGCGCGCTCGCTCTGGCGATCGATCACTGCAAAAGGCACCAGCGCCTTATCCTGCACTTTACCCTGCACCCAGCTGGCGGTCTCTTCCACGCTGGCAGGTTGATTGCTGGCAAGCCAGGTCCAGTCACTGTCGTCGCCCAGCGCGTAGGCCTCGAACAGATCGCTCGCATGCTGGTGCGCATTCAGCGGCTCAAGGCGGCAAAAACGCCCTTCCAGCACCCCACGCTCCAGTACACTGGCCCCCTGCCAGCCGGGAACAGGATCGTTAACCATCTGTCCCCAGATATTCATCTCCGGCACGCTGCTACCCCCTTTCTTTGTGAATGGTTTGTTATTTCACAATACAGGATTGTCTGCATAACAGTACTGCCGGGCGCGTTAATCGCGTAAATAATTCTTTATGCTGGGGATGTATCAGGAGAGAAGGTCGATGAGAGGACGGCGCTGCGCTTGCACGGCCTGCGTTTCGCGCCGCCTTGATTTTCCATGCCGGGTAAGGCGCAGCCGCTACCCGGCAGGATGCAGATTACTTCAGGTTCTTGAGCATTTTTACCGTGGCATCCAGGTCAATCTCATCTTCGGAGAAGATAAAGGTTTTGCCCTGGAAGGTAGTGATAGCCAGTTTTCTTACCGTGCGCATTTCGCCCGCTTTGGCCGTTGATTTCGGCGCGATATTGCCCATCAGGCTCTTCACCGACAGCACGCCGTTCTCTTTATCAATCCGGGTTTCGGCAGGCTCTTCTTCGCTGTAGACCAGGTAAGATTTGATGGAGGTGATTTTATGGCGCTCGCCATCGAGGTAAATATATTTGCTCTCGGGGATCACCTTCACCGCATACGCCGACAACCCCTTGTTGTTGGTGGTCGGTTCAAACGTTACCGCGGCATCTTTCTTAATCAGATCGGGATTGGCGACCTTAATCACATGAAAATAGCGGTTATCGCCGTTTTCATCTTTGATAAATCCAAAGCCCTTATCTGCAAACCAGGTTGTGATTGTTCCGTTCATCGCCATTGCCGTTACCGCCTAATTAATCGTTACTAACTCAGTTTTTGCCGCGCGCAGTGTAAAGCACAACGCCTGCGCAGACTACGTCTTTCATGCAGGAGCTACTCATTGCCCCACTGGTTCAGGAAATTGGCGATATCATCAATGCGCTGGGTGTTGATGCCGGCTTCCACCGCCATCTCGGTCTGCGCCGCTTCACTGATCTCTTCGTTATTCATCAGGCGGGTGATCAACAGCTGGAAATAGAGCGCCAGCGAATCCCGCTCTGACTCGTTGACCGGCTCGGCGGCTTCCGTCGTGTACTCATCCACGATGTCATAATATTTAATCGGTACGTCGTTGCTCATGCGTTATCCTCAGGGTGTCAGTTGTTGCGAGGATTTTAGCATCCTCACAATATTTTTTCCGCGGGCGCCACAATAGACTTGCTCATGTTGACTCCGGTAATGCCAAAACCGCTGGTCTCGTAAAGATGCCGGGCACGGGTATTATCCCCTGCCACTCGCAGTCTGATCTCTTTAAAGCCCCTTTCGCGCAGATGCGCTTCAAAAACGCGAAGAGTCTGTTTACCCAGCCCCTGCCCCTGACAAGAGGTGAAAATATGAAAATCGTAGATAAACACTGAACGCATCATTGTATCGGGTTTGTACCAGAGATAACCGACAGGCCTGTTGGTCTGATCTATCGGCGCAACAAGAGAGAGTAAAACGTGTCCATGCGTATTCACGCCTTCAGGAAGCATTTCAGCAATTTCCTGCTTCGCTCTGGCAAGAGAATCGTGTTGAGAGAGTCCGTAGTTTGAGGCGTTCTCCCCGGCATAATCATCAATAAAATAGTCCAGATAAGCAGGATACTCATCCTCTGTCAGGGGTCGAAATGAGACCATTGCTTGCTCCTTAATGTTAATAATCAGGCCAATATTAATAGCGATAACGACTCTGGAGCGTCAAGGTAGACTGGGCCTGTTCCATAGGGAAAGGGAGAACCTCACCCGTTGTCTATACTCAACTCATCACAGACAACGGAGTGCGCCATGCCTTTACCCGATTTTAAATCCTCTGAACCCTACACCCTCGGTATCGAACTGGAACTGCAGGTGGTTAACCCGCCGGGCTACGATCTCAGTCAGGACTCTTCTGCGCTTATCGCCGCCGTGAAAGATGACATCAAAAGCGGTGAAGTGAAGCACGACATCACCGAAAGCATGCTGGAGATCGCCACCGGCGTCTGTCAGAACATCGACCAGGCGGCGGCGCAGTTTTCCGCCCTGCAGCAGAGCATTTTGCGGGCTGCGGCGGAGCAGCATATTCAGATTTGCGGCGGCGGTACGCATCCGTTTCAGAAGTGGCAGCGTCAGGAGGTGTGCGAGGACGAACGCTACAACGCCACGCTTGAGCGTTTTGGCTATCTGATTTTGCAGGCCACGGTGTTTGGTCAGCACGTTCATGTGGGCTGCCGAACCGGGGATGACGCTATTTACCTGCTGCACGGGCTGTCGCGCTTTGTGCCGCACTTTATCGCCCTGGCGGCCACGTCGCCCTATATGCAGGGCACCGACACGAAATTCTCCTCTTCGCGCCTCAATATCTTTTCCGGGTTCCCGGATAACGGCCTGATGCCGTGGGTTAACAGCTGGCAGGAGTTCGAAGGGCTTTTCCGGCGTCTGAGCCATACCAGCATGATTGACAGTATCAAGGATCTGCACTGGGACATTCGCCCGAGCCCCCATTTTGGCACCGTGGAGGTGCGGGTGATGGACACGCCGCTGACCCTCTCCCATGCCATTAATATCGCGGGGCTGATCCAGGCCACCTCCCACTGGCTGCTCACCACCCGGCCTTATAAGCATCAGGAGCGGGATTTTTTACTCTATCGCTTTAACCGTTTTCAGGCCTGCCGCTACGGGCTGGAGGGGATTCTGACGGACGTCCACACCGGGGAACAAAAAACCATTGCAGAAGATCTCGCCTGGCTGCTGGAGCGCGTCGCCCCTTCTGCGCAGAAGCTTGGGGCGTCGAGTGCGATTGAAGATATCGCCCGGAGCCTGAAACAGGAGAAGAGCGAGGCCCAGCGCATGCGGGACTTTATCGCAGACGGCGGCTCGCTCATCTCGTTAGTGCAAAAACAGTGTGAGGTCTGGGCGACCAGCCCGTAATCGCTCTGTTTTAACCTCCAAAGCGATCTCCTGAGGTGTGATAGTTTGGCCCTCTCCCTTTGGGAGAGGGCCAAACGTTATGCCGCCTTACGGAACCTGCGGGTCAGTCGCTTCTCGATTTCGACGATGAAGAACATCGCGCCCGCGGTCGCCAGGGTTACACCCCAGTAGCGCAGCGGCAGCGCTTCGGTGCCGAACAGCATCTGCATAAACGGCAGGTAGATAATTGCCAGCTGCAGCAGCAACAGCACGCCCGTCACCAGCCAGATACCTTTGTTCGCCAGCAGGCCGCGGTTAAGGGAGAAACCTTCGGTGTTGCGGCAGTTAATCATGTAGGCCCACTGGGCACAGACCAGCATCTGCAGCAGCACGGTGCGGATGAACTCCGCGCTGTGGCCGCGCGGAGCCAGCCAGGCTTCCAGCGCAAAGGCGGCGACAGCGATCAGGGTGCCGACAAAGGCCACCCGCCAGACGGCATAACCATCCATCACGTGCTGCCCGGTCTGACGCGGCGGGCGACGCATGATGTTGCGCTCGGCGGCCTCAAACGCCAGCCCGAAGGAGAGCGTGGCGGAGGTCGCCATGTTCATCCACAAAATCAGCACCGGCGTCAGGGGAATGATGTTCCCCGCCAGCAGAGCAATCACAATCAGCAGCCCCTGCGCCAGGTTGGTCGGCATGATAAACAGAATGGTCTTCTTCAGGTTGTCGTAGACGCGACGCCCCTCTTTCACCGCGCTGGCGATGGTGGCGAAGTTATCATCCGTCAGAACCATATCCGCCGCCTCTTTGGTCACTTCCGTGCCCTTGATGCCCATCGCGATGCCCACGTCCGCCTGGCGCAGCGCCGGGGCATCGTTTACACCGTCGCCGGTCATACCGACGATTTCACCTTTCTCCTGCAAGGCTTTCACCAGGCGCAGCTTATGCTCCGGGCTGGTGCGGGCGAAGATATCGTACTCCACCGCCGCTTTTGCCAGCTCGCTATCATCCATCTGTTCCAGCCGGGAGCCGGTCACCGCCTGGCCGCTGTTGGCGATCCCCAGCATCTGGCCGATACTCATGGCCGTCTGCGGGTGATCCCCGGTGATCATCTTGACGCGGATCCCCGCCTGCTGGCAGGCATGAATGGCGTCGATCGCTTCCGGACGCGGCGGATCCATCATCCCGGCGATACCGAGGAAGATCAGGCCGTGGCTGAGGTCGTCGTGGGTTAACGTCTGCTCACCGTTCGCCGGTTTGTACGCCGCCGCCACCATACGCAGCCCCTGACGCGCGTAACGCTCCATCTCAGCTTCCCAGTAGCTGCGGTTGAAGGCTTCGGCACCATTACGGATCTGCTGCTGCGCGCAGAGAGCGAAAATAACGTCCGGCGCGCCGGTGATGAGGATCTGCTCCTCGTCCCCTATCCGATAGTGGGCGCTCATGTACTTGTACTGGGAGTCAAACGGGATCTTGTTAATCAGCGTGGTCGTTACCGGTGCCAGCCGCGCTTTGGCCGCCAGTACCTTCAGCGCACCTTCGGTCGGCCCGCCGGTGATACGCCACAGGCCGCGCTCGTCCTCGATCATCTGGCTGTCGTTACACAGGTCGATGGTGCGCAGATAGTGCTCCAGCACCGTACCCGGCTGGATCTGCACCGGCTCGTCGCTGCCCTCCAGAGAGATGTTGCCTTCCGGAGCATAGCTGTCGCCCTCAACGCGGTAGCAGCTGTCGGCGGTGATGATCGCCTTGACGGTCATCTCGTTCATGGTCAGGGTGCCGGTTTTATCCGAGCAGACCACGGTCATCGCCCCAAGGGTTTCCACGGTGGGCAGTTTACGGATGATGGCGCGCTTGCGGGCCATCGCCTGTACGCCCAGCGACAGGATAATCGAGATAATGGCAGGCAGACCTTCCGGAACCGCCGCCACGGCCAGGCTAATCAAAGAGAGCAGCAGCTCGCCGAGCGGCATGTCGCGCAGCAGCAGGCTAAAGACGAACAGCGCGGCCATCATCGCCATGATGATCCCGAAGATGGCCTTGCCGAGTTTGTCCATCTGCACCAGCAGCGGAGTGCGGTGCTTCTCGATCCCGGCCATCATCTGATTAATGTGGCCCAGTTCGGTCTCCTGGCCGGTGGCAATGACTACCCCAACGCCGCCGCCTGCGCTCACCGTGGTACCGGAGAAGACCAGATTGGTGCGATCGCCGAGCGGTAATTCCCCGTTCAGCGGCTGGGTGTGTTTATCCACCACCGTCGATTCGCCGGTGAGAATAGCCTCTTCAACGCGTAAATTATGCGCCTCAATTAAACGCATATCGGCCGGAATACGATCCCCGGCACGCAGAACAATAATATCCCCGGGAACTATTTCAGTTGTGGGTATTGTTTCATGATCGCCGTCACGAATAACACGAGCATCGCTGGCGAGCATATTCCGGATGCTGCTCAGTGATTTTTCGGCGTTACTTTCCTGAATATGACCAATTAACGCGTTAATGACCGCCACACCCAGAATAACCAGGGTATCGATCCAGTGGCCCATTATTGCCGTTAATAGTGCAGCGGCCAGCAATACATAAATCAGCACATCGTTAAAATGGGCCAGAAAACGCAGCCAGGCTGGTCTGGCTTTCTTCTCCGGCAGCGCGTTGCGGCCATGCTTGTCCAGCCGCGCCTGTGCTTGCGTGCGGCTCAGACCCGCCGCGGTGCTCTGCTGCGCGGCAAGCGTCTGCTCTACGGTCTGCTGATAGGCCATGTCTGGCGTGGTGGGCGGCGGCGTCTGGGTGTGGTGCATTTTGGTCATATTTCAGCTCCTTCAGATTGCGGTGAGCAAAAGCCTGAATTCCATATCTGCTTTTATAAAT
The DNA here is from genome assembly GCF_019584355.1 of Leclercia sp. EC_58. Lineage (NCBI taxonomy): Bacteria > Pseudomonadati > Pseudomonadota > Gammaproteobacteria > Enterobacterales > Enterobacteriaceae > Leclercia > Leclercia sp. EC_58. The sequence goes on along the minus strand of NZ_VDAM01000001.1, from coordinate 2,286,251 downwards.
CTGTCGACAATATTGGGTTGTCAGGAAAATTAATTTATCGCACTATTATTGTTGTCGGCGGCATTAAACCGGTAACGTTTCATTTCACCAGAGCGATTTTTACAAATTATTTCTAAACCGAAACTAAACGAGAGGGAACCATGTTTGGGATTTATCGCGGACGACGCCTGGCGTTATATATTTTTGTTGCCATTGTTATTGCAACGTTAATTGGAATGAGTACCTATACCTTTGTAAAACTATTCGCCGGAGGCTGACAATAATTGACATTAACGCAGGTTAATTGAATAGAGATTTTTCTGACAGGGAAATATCAGCGAATTAGCGGACCATTATTTATCGCGCCTGCGTCTGACGGTTGATATTGCTTTACGAAGCCCTATCCGTGACAATGTTATTTTTAACTGACGATTAACATAATCATGAGACACCCGTTAGAATCGCTGTTAACGGCAGGCGGCATTTTGTTGATGGCCTTTCTCTCCGTTCTGTTACTACCTGCGCCGTCGCTGGGGCTGGTGGTGGCGCAAAAGCTGATGACCCTCTTCCATCTGATGGATCTGAATCAGCTTTACACCATCATCTTTTGCCTGTGGTTTTTACTGCTCGGCGCCATTGAATTCTTTATTCTGCGTTTCATCTGGCGCCGCTGGTTTGCGCGTTAAGTCTGCTGTTAATGCGCGCGACTGTGGTTATCCTTGCGATACGCCCCAGGCGGCTGGTTAAAGGTGCGGGTAAAGACGCGGGTAAAAGTCTGCTGGGAGTCAAAGCCGTAACGCAGGCAGATATCGTAGACCTTTTCATCCGATTCACGCAGATCCCGCGCCGCCAGCCGCAGCTTACGTTCGCGAATATAGCGCCCCAGACTCTCGCCTTTGTACTGCATAAACAGCCGCTGTAAGTGCCATTTGGAGTAGCCCGCATGTCGGGCGATATCCTCGATACGCAACGGCTGATGAAGGTTGTCGTCGATCCACTCGACAATGGTGTCGATAACCTGAGCGGAAATAGTCATGCTGCTCTCCCCCTCTGCTCTTCGATTTAACATTATTCCCACCACGCACGAAATTGTTGCGTGGCATCATCTACCCTGACCGGCTCACCGAGCTCCGGGGTCAGCAGGCGATATTTTTTATCCTTGCTGGCCTGCGTAAGCTGGATCAGTGGGTCGTTCCAGGTGTGTTTTGCCAGCACAAAGCGCCCGGAGTGGCCCGGTACGACCGCGCTGGCATTAAGATCCTCCGCCGCCTGCGCCGTTTCGGCAGGCTGCATGTGGATGTACTTCCAGTCCTGGTCATACTGGCCGTTCTCCATGATCGCCAGATCGACGGCGCCGAAGCGCTCGCCAATGGCGCTAAAGTGCGGGCCATAGCCAGAATCACCGCTGTAGAACACTTTCGTCTCTGGGGTGACAAACATAAAGCTGCCCCACAGCGTCTGGTTGCGCTTGAGCCCGCGCCCGGAGAAGTGGCGCGCCGGCAGGACATGTACGGTGAGATCGTCGCTGATCCGCACCGACTGCTCCCAGTCCCGCTCCTCAATGATCGAGGGCTCCATCCCCCAGTAGCGCAGGTGCGATCCCGCCCCGAGCGGCGTGACCACGCGCTTCACTTTGGGCAACAGGGCTTTAATGGTGGCGTAGTCGAGATGATCATAGTGATCGTGCGAGATAATCAGCAGATCGATATCGGGCATCTCTTCGGCACGCCACGGGTACTCCCCGGCAAAGGCTTTATTGAGAAAAGAGAAAGGTGCGGCATAGTTGCTGAATACCGGATCGATCAGAATGCGTTTGCCTGCCAGCTGCAGATACCACGAGGAGTGGCCGAGCCAGACCAGCGTCTCTTGATCCAAAGGCAGCGTGGCCAGATCGGTTTTCACCAGCGGCAGCGGCTGGGCTGGACGTGCGTTCTCACGCTTCGTCACCAGAAAATCCCACCACGCCGCCACCATGTTCTTGTTGCCGGTAAAGCCGGGTGTCGGCAAGGTGTTATGGAACTGGCCGTCGCGATACTGCGGCGAAGCGGCAAACTCACTCAGCTGCGCGCCCTGTGGCGGCTGGCCGAACCCGGCATTGAGTACAAACGGCAAACTCGCCGCGGATGCAATCATCATCACTACCACCACGCTAACAATAAAACGCTTTTTCATATCCCGACCCGAATTCGCGCCCCATCCGATGGCCTGCGCGGGCAAAACTTGATTATGAGTGAGTAAGCACTCATTATAGAAGTGATGCGAAAGTCGTCAAGACGTTTTAAGATCTTTGACATTCCGCGTTGCAGCCCCACAAAGGGCATGATTCAATCGGGGTTTTTGCACATTACCTGGAGGAAATGCAGTGGCTCGTCCGAAAAGTGAAGATAAAAAACTGGCGTTGCTGGACGCGGCAACCACCGCGTTTGCCCAGTCCGGCATTGCGGCTTCTACTGCGTTAATCGCCCGCAGCGCGGGCGTGGCAGAAGGCACCCTGTTTCGCTATTTCGCTACCAAAGACGATCTGCTCAACGCCCTCTATCTGCACCTGAAACAGGATCTATGCCAGACCATGTTGGCGAATATGGATCGCGCCCTGACCCAGCCAAAAGAGCATACCCGCAATATCTGGAACAGCTACGTTGACTGGGGGATCCGCAATCCGGTGGCCCACGGCGCCATCCGCCAGCTTGGGGTGAGCGAGAAGATCAACGCCGAAACCGAGCAGGCGGTGCATGAGATGTTCCCGGAACTGCATGAGCTGTGCCGTCGCCATATTCGCCCGGTGTTTATGTCGGAAGAGTTCCGGCTGTTTGGCGACGCGCTCTTTTTATCCCTGGCGGAGACTACCATGTCCTTCGCTACCCGCGAACCGGCCCGCGCAGCCGAATTTAAAGCATTGGGTTTTGAAGCGATGTGGCGGGCGCTGGCCGAAGAGGATAGCGATGGACAGTAAAATGCTCGCCACCTGCGCAAAACAGGTGGCGCTGGAGCTGCCCTTTACCGAACACTGCTGGCCGTTTGGCCCGGATTACGATGTGTTTAAGGTCGGCGGCAAGATTTTTATGCTGATTGGCGTCGCGCGCGGGCGCCAGCACGTAAGCCTGAAGTCCGACCCGCAAAAATCGCTGCTCAACCAGCAGATCTACCGGGGCATTGAGCCTGGTTACCATCTGAATAAAAAGCACTGGATTTCGGTTTACGCGGCGGAGGATATCACCCCTGAGCTGATCGCCGATCTGGTCAATGATTCGTGGCATCTGGTGGTGGATAAGCTGCCGAAAAAAGAGCAAAAACGTCTGCGTCCGGGCCCTTAAGCGCTCGGAATGCCCTTACCTTTGTTCCCTTCCCTTTGTATCATTTTCCCTTTTGCATTAAACCCCAGGAGTCGTTATGGATATCATCTCTGTTGCCTTAAAGCGTCACTCGACGAAGGCCTTTGATCCGAGCAAAAAATTGACTGCCGACCAGGCGGAACAGATTAAAACTCTGCTGCAGTACAGCCCATCGAGCACCAACTCGCAGCCGTGGCACTTTATCGTCGCCAGCACCGAAGAAGGCAAAGCGCGCGTGGCGAAATCCGCAGCCGGTGGCTTTGTCTTCAACGAACGTAAAATGCTGGATGCCTCTCACGTGGTGGTGTTCTGCGCCAAAACCGCGATGGACGATGCCTGGCTGAACCGCGTGGTGGATCAGGAAGAGGCCGATGGCCGCTTCGCCACCCCGGAAGCGAAAGCTGCTAACCACAAGGGCCGCACCTTCTTCGCCGATATGCACCGTGTCGATCTGAAAGACGATCATCACTGGATGGCAAAACAGGTTTACCTGAACGTCGGCAACTTCCTGCTGGGCGTGGCCGCAATGGGTCTGGACGCGGTGCCAATTGAAGGTTTCGATGCCGCCATCCTCGACGAAGAGTTCGGTCTGAAAGAGAAAGGCTTCACCAGCCAGGTGGTCGTGCCGGTCGGGCATCACAGCGTGGAAGATTTCAACGCCACGCTGCCGAAATCGCGTCTGCCGCTGAGCACGATTGTGACTGAGTGCTAATGACTACTGGCACGCTGGGTTCCGGCGTGCCTGTTTTCAATAGAGCGTAATCTGCGGATGCTTAACGCCGCACACCAACGCATAACGCGTTAAGGTATCCAGACTCGCCCGGGTAATATTGGCTTCCATTCGGGATACGGTTGGCGCGCTGACCCCCATGCGCTCCGCCACCTGCGCACGCGTCAGTCCAGCCTGTTTGCGCCACTGTGCCAGCATCTCCTGTAGCCGCGCCTTACGCTCTTCGGCGTCAAAGGCAGCCTGCACATCTGAATCGCTTAACAGCTCCGCTCTTAACGTATCCCAGTCAATGATCTTCTTGCTCATCCAACATCTCCTGTTGTCTTTTCAGTGCCAGACGGATTTCAGCAGAAGGCGTTTTCTTCGTCTTCTTGATAAATACACGCAACAGATAAATTGTTTTTTCCCGCTGATAAACATAGATCCCGCGACTATGAATCAGACCGACGGTTCTTATTTCAAACAAACCATGGGGTAATGGCTTGCTGTCGGGCTCCCGAAGCGCCGTTGGGTTAGCACGCAATTTATCAAGCTGACGAATCAGCTTCGCCTGTACGCCTGCAGGCAACGAGAGGATCTCTTCTCTGACTGCCTGATGAACGATAAGTCTGAACACGATTTTTCATCCCTGAAAATATTAGCATGTAAGGCAATTTGCATTAAAGGCTAATTTTGCCTTTCGTGATTTACCTTACACCCTTTATCCAGGCCAGACCGGAGTGACTTCTATTCCCTGAAAGCCCCTCGCAGAAATTATTTCTGTGCAGCCAGCCACGCAATTGCCCTCTCCCCCGCCTCATCCACCGGCAGATAGACCAGCAGCCGCGAGCCGTTGCGCGGAGCGGAGTACCAGTACATCTGCTGGAGATGAAAATCGCCCAGGTCGGGATGGGTAAAGAGCTTGAGCTGGTTTTCCACGCCGCGCACGTCGTTGCGCTGGTGCCACAGGGTTTCAAACTCTTCAGATACCGCAAAGAAGCGTGCCAGTTTGGCCTCCCACTGCGGGTCGCCCCGGTGCTCGGCCATCGCCGCGCGAAAATAGGAGACAAAAATCGGCAACACGTCATCACGCTTGCCCAGCCGGGCGCGCCACGCGGGGTGAGTGAGGAAGAGATAGATACAGTTGCGATCTTCCGGCGGAATGGCGTTAAAGTCGACGCCCATCAGATGACCGAAGCTGTCATTCCACGCCACGATATCGAAATTCGGTTTCTGAATGCTGGCGGGTTTTGGCATCAGAGTATCGAGCAGACGTCGGGTGCCTTCGCTGATCCCCTCGCAGCAGACCGCCTGCGGCGCTTCGCCCGGCGGCAGGCCAGCCAGCAGAAAGAGGTGGCGGGCTTCGGTCGGGGTACATTGCAGCGCTTTCGCCACCGCCGCCATCACCGCGCTGGACGGGTTTACATTCCTGCCCTGCTCGAGCCAGGTGTACCAGGTGACGCCCACATCCGCCAGCATGGCCACCTCTTCACGCCGCAGACCCGGCGTGCGGCGGCGACCGCTGCGCGGCAGGCCAAGACGCTGCGGGTCGAGACTTTCGCGTCGGGCGCGTAAAAAGGCGCCCAGCTGTTTACGGGTGTCATCCTGGAGTGCGGTGACCGGTTCAGACATCAGCGCCATAGTGCCCCCTGCATGGTAGTGCCAGTACCAGTATAAGCAAGAACTGGTACCCGTTTATCAGATGGTTGATGCTACGACCATCTGATGAATGACGCAATGGAGTCACCATGAATAGGTCAGCTGTTTCACCGGGCCGGGCAGGCCTGATATTGCTGTTAACCGGCCAGATGCTGCCGCTGATCGATACCTCGATCACCAACGTGGCGCTGGATTCCATCACTCACTCGCTGCACGCCACCGCCACCGAGCTGGAGCTGATTGTCGCCCTCTACGGGGTGGCCTTCGCCGTCTGTCTGGCGCTCGGCAGCAAGCTGGGAGATAACCTCGGGCGCCGCCGTCTGTTTATGTGGGGCGTGGCGGGCTTTGGCCTGGCCTCACTGCTGTGCGGCGTGGCAGGCAATATTGAGCAACTGCTGGCCGCGCGCATCGTGCAGGGCGCGGGGGCTGCGCTGATCATGCCGCAGATCCTCGCCACCCTGCATGTGACGCTGAAAGGCACCGCTCACGCCAAAGCCATCAGTCTGTTTGGCGGCATCGGCGGGATTGCCTTTATCGTCGGGCAGATGGGCGGCGGCTGGCTGGTGTCGGCGGATATCGCCGGGCTGGGCTGGCGCAACGCCTTCTTTATCAACGTGCCGATCTGCCTGCTGGTGCTGGCTCTGAGCCGTCGTTTTGTTCCGGAAACCCGTCGCGATACGCCGTCGCGCATCGACTGGCCGGGCACCACGCTGCTGGCCGCGATCCTCTGCTGCCTGCTGTTCCCGATGGCGCTGGGGCCGCAGTGGCACTGGTCCTGGCCGCTGAAGGCGATGCTTCTCGCTATTATTCCGCTGGGCTGGTTGATGGTGCTGAACGCGCGTAAAAAAGAGCGTGAAGGCGCCCATCCACTGATCCCACCGCGTCTGATGCAGCTCGGCAGCATTCGCTTTGGCGTGCTGATTGCGATGCTCTTTTTCAGCGTCTGGTCCGGGTTTATGTTCTGCATGGCGCTAACCATGCAGACCGGGCTGGGGATGGCCCCGTGGCAATCCGGCAACAGCTTTATCGCCCTGGGCGTGACCTATTTCGTCTCGGCGTGGTTTGCCCCACGTCTCATTGCCCGCTACAGCACCAGCACCATTCTGCTTACCGGCCTGGCAATTCAGATAACCGGCCTGCTGGCGCTGATCGCCACCTTCCGCATCTGGGGACTGGAGAATACCGCCCTGACCCTCGCCCCGGCCACCGGGCTGGTGGGCTATGGTCAGGCACTGATTGTGAACAGCTTCTACCGTATCGGCATGCGCGATATTCAGCCCGACGACGCGGGGGCCGCCAGCGCCATTCTCAGCACCCTGCAACAGGCGGCGCTCGGCCTGGGGCCTGCAATATTTGGCGCGATTTTGCTCCACGCCCTGCAAAACCATCACGGGGATTACGCGGAGGCGATTAACCTCTTCCTGGCGGTGGAAACGGGCATGATGGTGGTGCTGGCGCTGGCGACCCTGCGGCTGCGCCATCGTCTTAGCCTGCCGGTGACGAAAGCCTGTCACGCGTCCCGGTAAGCCCCTGGGTTTGCATAATCGATCCGCAGCCGCCATTATGGCGGCTGCTTTAATACAGGAGATGTTATGCAGGAGTTTATTTCCCTGGTCGAAGAGTCAGGTATTGAAATTAATCACACCACTTCCCTCGTGATTATCTTTGGAATTATTTTTCTTACTGCACTGATTATTCACTTTATTCTGCACAAAGTGGTATTGCGGGCCTTCGAGAAACGCGCCCGGGCCAGCAGCCATTTATGGCTGCAAATCATTACCGAGAATAAATTATTTCACCGTCTGGCCTTTACCCTGCAGGGGATAATTGTCAACGTGCAGGCGGTATTGTGGCTGCAAAAAGGCAGCGATGCGGCAGAGATATTAACCACCTGCGCCAAGCTGTGGGTGATGGTTTACGCCCTGCTGGCGTTCTTCTCGCTACTGGACGTGATTTTCAATCTGTCGCAAAAAATGGCCACCGCCTCGCAGCTGCCGCTGAAGGGTATCTTCCAGGGCATCAAGCTGGTGAGTGCCATTCTGGTGGGGATCCTGATTATCTCCCTGCTGATTGGTCAGTCTCCCGCCATTCTGATTAGCGGCCTGGGCGCGATGGCGGCGGTGCTGATGCTGGTGTTTAAAGATCCCATTCTCGGGCTGGTGGCGGGCATTCAGCTCTCGGCCAACGATATGCTCAAGCTCGGCGACTGGCTGGAGATGCCGAAATATGGCGCCAACGGCACGGTAACCGATATCGGCCTGACCACCGTCAAGGTGCGTAATTTTGATAACACCATTACCACCATCCCGACCTGGGCGCTGGTTTCCGACGCCTTTATCAACTGGAGCGGCATGTCGTCCTCCGGCGGACGACGCATTAAGCGCAGCCTGAATATTGATACCACCAGCATCCATTTCCTCGACGAACAGGAGCAACAGCGGCTGATTCAGGCAAAGCTGCTCAAGCCCTATATGGCCACGCGCCATGAGGAAATCACCCTGTGGAATCAGCAAAACGGTGAAGGCGAATCGGTGCTAAACCTGCGCAAAATGACCAATATTGGTACCTTCCGCGCCTATCTGAATGAATATCTGCGCAACCATCCGCGTATTCGCCAGGATATGACGTTAATGGTTCGCCAGTTAGCGCCGGACGCCAACGGTCTGCCGATTGAAATCTATGCGTTTACCAACACCGTCATCTGGGCAGAATATGAGGCGATTCAGGCCGATATTTTCGACCATATTTTCGCGGTGATCGATGAATTTGGCCTGCGCATTCACCAGTCTCCCACCGGGAACGATATTCGCTCCCTGGCCGGCGTGCTGGTAAAATAACTCAGGTGCTGGCGCGGGAAATAAAGCGCCAGTTCATCATCACCCGCTCCGTGGGCGCATCAGGGTTGTCGATTTTGTTCAGCAGCAGATCGACCGCCTTGCGCCCGATATCCCGCGATGGCTGTTCAATGGTGGTCAGCGAGACCATCTCCGACAGTTCGGTGCCATCGAAACCCACCACCGCGATATCTTCCGGCACGCGCAGCCCGGCCTTTTCGATAGCGCGTAGCGCTCCGGCGGCCAGGGTATCGGAGACCGCAAACACCGCATCCGGGCGCGGCTCTGTTGCCAGCAGTTTGCTCATCGCCGTCATCCCGGCCGCCGCGCTCAGATCGCTCGCATACTCTACCGCCTGATACGCCAGGTCGCGCAGATGCAGCACGCTTTTATAGCCCCGCTCGCGCAGGCGGGCATATTTGTAGCTCAGGTCGTGGTTGATAAGCGCAATCCGCTGTCGTCCGCCGTCGGCCAGGCGGCTGACCACATGCTGGGAGGCGTCGACATCGTTGATCCCCACACAAGAGACCGCCCCCGCATCGGCGTATTCAGCGCACTGCACCCAGGGGGCATCACCGATGAGTGCCGCCAGTTCAGGAAGGCGGGTGAAGGCATCCATCGTGATAATGCCGTCGACCATTTTGCCGGAGAGCAGGCTGAGCCCCGAGCGGGAGCGTTCAATATCGGAGCCGGAGTTGCACAGCAGAATGCGGTAGCCGTTTTTCTCCGCCTGCTCCTCAATGCCCTTCACCACCTCGGCGCAGAACGGGTTGGCAATGTTGGAAACCATCACCAGCACCATATAGCTGCGCGCCGTGCGCAGCTGGCGGGCCAGAAGATTGGGCTGATAGTTCGCCTCTTTAATCGCCTGCAAGACGCGCTCGCGGTTTTTGGCTTTGACGGTATCGCTGTTATTCAGCACGCGCGATACCGTCGCCACCGAGACGCCCGCCAGTTGGGCGATTTTCTGAATTGACATAGCGACGAGTGATCCTGCAGTTTGCGTTTGCAGCAGGCTACCATAAATGGGCTGCCCGGCGCACCGGGCAACGTGTTACTGCGCGACAGCGACCCAGCGCTGCTGCTGATGGCTTTTGACTATCGCATCAATGATATACATGACGCTCGCCCCGTCATGGAAGGTGGCGAACACCGGCTTCTCCGGCATCCTGCCCGCCTGTACCACCTGATAAAAGTGCGCCATCATATTTTTAAAGGCATCCGGCCAGCCTTCGATATGGCCGCCCGGGAAGTGGGCGCTGTCGGCCACATCCCGGTTCATCAGGCCCGGATCGTCCGTCAGTACTTGATTGGCCTGCGCCCGATGGCCTACCCAGAGCTGCTGCGGCACCTCCTGATCCCAGGCCACGGAGCCCTCGCTGCCGTTCACCTCCAGGCTGAGGCGGTTTTTACGTCCGGCGCTCACCTGCGAGACGGTAAAGCAGCCCTTACTGCCATCGTCGAAGCGGAACAGCACCGAGCCGAAATCCTCGGTGGTGACGGGTTTGTCTTCATACACCGCGTCGCCCACCTGGCTGAAGGTCTGAGTACCTGCGACGTTCGCCTTGCGGGTCGGCCAGACGATAGCGAGATCGGCCATCACTTCGGTGATGCGCCGTCCGGTCAGAAACTGAATGGTGTCGCACCAGTGGGAACCGATATCGGCCACCGCCCGCGATGCGCCCCCGAGCGACGCATCGACCCGCCAGTTGTAGTCGGTTTCCAGCAGCATCCAGTCCTGCAGATAGCTGCCGTGGGCAGCAAACAGCCGTCCGAGACTGCCCTGCTCCACCATGCTCGCCGCCTGGCGCACCATCGCAAACTGACGGTAGACAAAGCTCACGCCGTGTATCACCCCCGCCTGTTCCGCCAGCGTGACCAGCTCCCGCGCCTCGTCTGGCGTCATGCACAGCGGCTTTTCGGAGAAAACATGTTTACCGGCACGCAGGATCTGGCGGTTGATCGCCGCATGCAGATGGTTAGGGGTGCAGTTGTGCACCACGTGCAGCTCCGGGTGCGCCAGCAGTGCCTCCACGCTGCCGTAAGCGTGGGGAATATTCAGCGCCCGGGCTTTCTCTTGCGCCTGTTCCAGCGAGCCATCGCAGAGGGCGACCACCTGCACAAACCCGAGACGGCGCAGGGCTTCGATATGCGCCGGGCCGATAAAGCCGCTGCCGATAATGCCGACGTTAATCATCACGCTCTCCTGCGGCGAAATCATCAAATGCCCGATCGGATACCGGGATAATGTGGCGGGAGATAAACTCGCGCCCTTCCCGCGCCCCAGTTTCCCCCTCCTTCAGGCAGCACTCCCACTCCAGCACCGCCCAGCCGTCGTAGTCATACTGGGTCAGCTTGCTGAAGATACCCTTAAAGTCGATCTGCCCGTCCCCCGGCGAACGGAAGCGTCCGGCGCGGTTGATCCAGCTCTGATAGCCGCCATACACCCCGCTGCGCCCGTTAGGACGGAATTCGGCATCCTTAACGTGAAACGCCTTGATGCGGGTATGGTAGTGATCGATCCAGGTCAGATAATCGATCTGCTGCAACAGCAGGTGGCTCGGATCGTAAAGCATGTTGCAGCGCGGATGGTTGTCTACCAGCGCCAGAAAACGCTCGAAGGTGACGCCGTCGTGCAGATCTTCCCCGGGATGAATTTCATAGCAGACGTTAACCCCCTGCTCATCGAACGTATCCAGAATGGGTCGCCAGCGGCGGGCCAGCTCGCTGAACGCCTCCGCAAAACGCGCCTCGTTATGCGGCGGCCAGGGATAGATAAACGGCCACGCCAGCGATCCGGAGAAAGTGGCATGGGCCGTTAAACCGAGCCGTGCCGAGGCCACCGCCGCCTTTTTTACAATGTCGGTCGCCCAGGCCTGGCGGGCGCTGGCGTTACCGCGCACCGCCGGAGGAGCGAAGTTATCGAACGCCTCGTCGTAGACCGGATTGACCGCAATAAGCTGCCCCTCCAGATGGGTGGAGAGCTCGCTGATGACCAGCCCCTTCTCCGCCAGCCTGCCGCTTATCTCGTCGCAGTAGGTCTGGCTTTCTGCCGCCTGCTCGACGTCAAAAATCGCTTTATGGTTGCAGGGCATTTGCAGCGCTTTGTAGCCCTTTTCCGCCGCCCAACCGGCCAGCCCGTCGAGGGTGTTGAACGGGGGTTGTGCCCCGATAAACTGCGACAGAAAAATACCCGGGCCTTTAATCGTCCTCATACCACCTCCAGAAATTACGCCTTGTCATCGTCATATTTGAACGAGACAAGGAAAACGAGTGCAATCACGGCAGCAGCCACCGCCGGGATCCACCAGAATGTTACCCACGCCTGTGGCACGGTCTGCCCCGCCACGAGGCGGTTGTAGAGCGCGCCGGAAATCTGCGAGCCCAGCAGCATCCCGATACCATAAGTGAACATCACGATCATGCTCTGCGCCTGGCCTTTGACCTTTTCGCCCGCCACGCGGTCGGTATAGATAAAGCCCACCACAAAGAAGAAGTCATAGCAGACGCCATGCAGCAGGATGCCGAGATAGAGCAGAATGCGCCCCTCTTCACTTACCCCCAGGGCAAACATCGCGTAGCGGACAAACCACGCCAGCATGCCGATCAGCAGCATGTATTTAACACCCAGACGGCGGAACAGCAGCGGGATCACCAGCATAAAGAAGATTTCGGACATCTGGCCGAAGGACATGGCGGTACTGACATCCGCGATCCCGGCATCCGCCAGGTAAGAGGCGGTATAAGCGTAGTAGGTGCCGAGTGGGACGGAGATCAGCATTGCGCACAGGCAGAAGATAAAGAAGTGACGGGTTTTCAGCAGGGCGAAGGCGTCGGCGCAGAAGAGATCGCGCACCTTCACCGGCATCCCTTTGGCCGGGGCAGGCGTGTGCGGCAGCGTCAGGCTGTAGAGCGCCAGCAGGACGGAGCTGGCCGCCGCCACGTGGAAGATGGTGATGCTTGCGGCCACGCCGGTGACGCCGATAAAGATCCCCGCCACAATCCAGCCGATGGTGCCAAACACGCGGACCACCGGGAAGGTCTTGTCGACGTTCGCCAGGCTGTGGAAGGCGATGTTATTGGTCAGCGCCAGGGTTGGCATATAGCAAAGCGTATAGCCAAACAGCAGGCCGATCAGCAGCGCGCCGTTCTCCGCGATCAGCGCCCCCGGCACGAACCACAGGATCGCCGCCCCGGCCAGGTGCATCACCGCCATCACCTTCTGCGAGGCGAAGAAGCGGTCCACCAGCATTCCGAGCACAAACGGCGATAAAATAGAGGCGATCGGCCCGGCGGAGAAGGCATCGCCAATCAGCAATGACATGTTGTGCTGGGTCATCACCAGACCGAGCGTTACCGACCAGCTACCCCAGATAAAAAATTGCAGAAACATCATCAGGGAGAGGCGCGGTACCAGCAGCCGGTACTCCCCTGTCACCTTTCCACTACTTTCAGTTGTCGACACCATGATAAGCCCCACCCTTAAAAAGTAATCGATTACAAACCGTATCAAATGAAAAGTAATCGATTACAAAACAAAGATCCTGGGGATCGGTTAAGAAGTGCGAGAGGGGTCACGATAAAGGTGAAGTAGGGTGCGCGGGGGTGCCGGGTGGCGGCTTCGCCTTACCCGACCTACGGTTTTATGGAGGCTGGGCAGTTGCAGGTATAGCCTTTTGGCTATATTATTTTATAGCCAAAAGGCTATAAGGAAATCACTATGTGGGAAGTCGAAACAACGGATATGTTTGACGAATGGTTTCACCATCAGAAACAAGCCCTGAAAGAAGATGTCCTGGCAGCGTTGTATATTCTTTCTGAGTATGGCCCTCAACTGGGGCGGCCCTGGGTTGATACCGTTAAGGCATCGCAATACACCAATATGAAAGAGCTATGCATTCAGCATGCAGGCGATCCGATTCGCGCTTTTTTTGCCTTCGATCCCGGGCGTCAGGCCATTATTTTATGCGCTGGCAACAAGACAGGCGCGGGTGATAAGCATTTCTATAAGCGTATGATTAACATAGCTGACGCTGAGTTCAGCAAATATCTGGCGAGTAAGGAGGCCAAATGGCAACGTTAAAAGAACTGATGGCCCAGCAGAGTGAAGAAAGCCAGGAGCGGATAGCCGCTAAGGTTGAAGAATTACGCATTATTGTTGCGCTCAACCAACTGCGTGAAGAGCTCAATATGTCGCAAACAGAGCTTGCCGCCGCGATGGGCGTTAAACAACCTACTGTTGCGAAAATAGAGCAGCCGGATAATGATCCACGCCTTTCTACCCTGAAACGCTACGTTACAGCTTTAGGGGGCGAAGTGAGTATTGATGTCATACTGCCTACCGGAAAGCGGGTCGCGTTCCACATTTGATTATTTCTGCCCGGCAAGCGCAGCGCCGCCGGGCAGAAACCGCACTACTTTTTGCGGGAGAGTTTAAACGCCGCAAACAGGAAGACAATCCACACCGGGAGCAGGATCGCCGAGGTGCGCATGCCATCCATGGTGCACATCAGCACCAGGATCATCGCCAGGAAGGCGATACAGAGATAGTTCCCCGCCGGATAGAGCAGCGCCTTGAACTGCGTCTCGCGCCCTTTGCGACGCATCGCTGCGCGAAAACGCAGGTGGGCCAGACAGATCATAATCCAGTTCAGCAGCAGCGTTGCCACCACCAGCGCCATCAGCAGGCCAAAGGCTTCGTGCGGCAGCAGGTAGTTGATCAGCACCACCAGGGAGGTAATGCCCCCGGAGAGCAGCAGCGAATTGACCGGCACGCCGCGACGGCTGACGCGGGTCAGGAACTTCGGCGCGTTACCCTGCACGGAGAGACCAAACAGCATCCGACTGTTGGAGTAAACGCCGCTGTTATAGACCGACAGCGAGGCCACCAGAATCACGAAGTTAAGTGCCGATGCCACCAGGTTGCTGTTCAGATCGTGGAAAATCATCACGAACGGGCTGCTGTCGGACTTCACTTCCACCCACGGGTAGAGCGCCAGCAGGACGACCAGCGAGCCGATATAGAACAGCAGAATACGGTAGACCACCTGGTTGACCGCTTTCGGGATGCTCTTGTGCGGATCGCGGGCTTCGGCGGCGGTAATGCCGATAAGCTCCAGTCCGCCAAAGGAGAACATGATCACCGCCAGCGACAGCACCAGCCCTTTCCAGCCGGTGGCGAGGAAGCCGCCGTGCTGCCACAGGTTGTCGATAGTCGCCCGCTCACCGCCGTGCCCGGAGAAGAGCATCCACAGGCCAAAGCCGATCATGCCAATAATCGCCAGCACCTTGATCAACGCGAACCAGAATTCCGTCTCACCGTACAGGCGCACGTTCACCAGGTTGACGGCGTTAATGATGATGAAGAACGCCGCGGCCCAGACCCAGGTGGGTACGTCCGGGAGCCAGTACTGCATGTAGATGCCTGCGGCGGTCAGCTCCGCCATGCCCACCAGCACGAACATCACCCAGTAGTTCCAGCCCGACAGGAAGCCCGCAAAAGGGCCCCAGTATTTGTAGGCGAAATGGGCAAAGGAGCCGGAGACCGGCTCTTCAACCACCATCTCACCGAGCTGGCGCATGATCAGAAAGGCGATCATGCCCGCAATGGCATAGCCCAGCAGCACGGCGGGGCCGGCCATCTGAATAGCGGGCCCGATGCCGAGGAACAGTCCGGTGCCGATAGCGCCACCGAGAGCGATAAGTTGAATATGTCGATTTTGTAAACCACGATGGAGCGTCGGTGTCTGTTCCGACGCGGCTTCAGCAGCACTTTTGTCTGAAGCGGATGAGGCGTTTCTCACGGCCTGGCCCTGTCTCTTTTTGAGGAAGGGGCACCTTTTAACACTTCAGGCAGACGGGAGCAAGTTAAACGCCGGGCAACGGCTGCTGCCCGGCGGGAGGGGATCACGAACCGATCAGGCCGCCGTCCGCTTTGGTGATGACGACCGTTGACGCGCGAGGACGTCCGTTCGGGTTGTTGTCCGGCCAGTTAGAAACGGCGCGCGGGTTTGCCGGGTCGGTAATGTCATCCCCACCCTCGCCCGGATGCTGAATATTGATAAACAGCGTACGGTTGTCCGGGGTGAACGCAATGCCGGTGATTTCGCAGCCGCGCGGGCCCGTCAGGAAGCGGCGATACTCGTTGGTGCCCGGAATGGTCGCCACCATCTGGTTATTGCCCATCCCCTCATAGGCTTTTTTGTTAATGGTGCTGGAGGAGACATCGGTCTGGATCCAGAGCACGCCCTGATGGTCGAAAGAGAGGCCATCCGGGCTGCCAAATTCGGCCCCCTTCATGCTGCCCTTCGCCTTTTCATCCGTCGTGTCCGTGCGTCCGGCCAGCACCAGGATATCCCATTTGAAACGCAGGGCCGCGGGATCGCTCCCCTCTTCGAGCCAGTGCATGATGTGGCCGAAGGTGTTATTGGCCCGCGGGTTGGCCGCATCCACCGGCGCTTTGCCCTCTTTACCGCGATCGCTGTTGTTGGTCAGGGTGCAGTAGACGCTGCCGCTGCTGTGGGGATCGACCGCGATCCACTCCGGGCGATCCATTTTGGTGGCGCCAACCGCATCCGCCGCCAGACGGGTTTTGATCAGCAGATCGCCCTGACTTTCGAAGCCTTTGCTCTTATCCAGCCCGTTCTGGCCGAAGACCAGGGGCAACCACTCGCCGGAGCCGTCGTCGTTGAAGCGGGCGACGTAGAGCGTGCCGGTGGTCAGCAGCTGCATATTGGCATCGCGATCCGCCGGGTTATATTTATTGTCGGAGACAAATTTGTAGATGTACTCAAACTTCTGGTCGTCGCCCATGTAGGTGACCACGCGCTTATCGGCGGCCAGGGTGACAGCGGCGCCTTCATGCTTGAAGCGCCCTAACGCGGTGTGCTTGCGCGGCGTGGAGTCTGGATTATAGGGGTCGATCTCGACTACCCAGCCAAAGCGGTTGGGCTCGTTAGGGGTTTTATCCACGTTGAAGCGGTCGTCCACTTCGCTCCAGCGGTAGGACTCATCGCTGTCGCTGATGCCGTAGCGCTTCTCCAGCGCGTTCCGCTCGCCTTTCTTAACAAAAATATCTGACCAGTTCTCTTCGCAGGTGAGATAAGTTCCCCACGGGGTGTGGCCGTTGGCGCAGTTCTGCATGGTGCCGAGCACCCGCTCGCCCTGCGGATCGGCGGCGGTTTTCATTAAATCCTGCTGACGCGCCGGGCCGGTGATCTGCATCGGGGTGTTGACCGTGATGCGGCGGGCGAAGCTGGAGGGGCGCACCACTTCCCAGTCACTGCCGTTCTTTTTCACTTCGATAACCGACACCCCCATCGCGTTCTGGCCTTTACGCGCTTTGTCCAGGCTCCAGGTGGCAGTGCCGTCGGTAAAGAGCATCCCGTTGTCGATATACTCATGGTTCATCGCCAGCAGGCCGTGGCCGGGGTTCTCCTCCCCCTGCGGCAGACTAAACCACGCCATACCGTCATGGTGCATGCCCGCCTGGGCCGCCTGCTCATCGGTGGTGTTGCTGGCGTCAAATTTGAACGCCGGCATGGTGCCCTTAATGCCGGTGGCATCGCCCCAGCGGTAGAAAGGCCGGGCGATATAGCCCTCGGGCACCCTGACCGTGTCGTCGGTGGAGACCGGAATGCTGGTAAAGCCGAGCGAAACCGCCTTGCTCAGGGCGGAAGGCTGTGAAACCGCCGCAAGGGCGCTTTCAGGCTTGAGCAGGAACGGGAAAGAGGCGGCGGCACCGGCTACGGCACCCATCTGCAAGAAGCGACGGCGGGAGAGAAACATCTCCGCCACGCTGGAAAATACCGGGTTAGCGCTGGGATTGCTGACATCGTCACGATGTTCTTTTTTGAATACGGACTTAAGAGGTTTACCCACGATGGCTTCCTTTCTTTTGGCTAAGAAACGATAAAGTGGGAACACTATAAGAACAATTGATTACATTTTTATAACAGTCGGACGATGGGGCATCCCTGCCCCGATAACAAGGAACGAACTCAGAACTCGTAGCCGACAGAAACCTTAAAGGTGCGCGGCTCACCCTGGAAGAGGTAGGTGCCGCTGTCATCCACGCTTGCCCAGTAGTTCTCATCGGTGACGTTTTCGATCCCGGCGCGAACGGTCATCTGGTTCTGGTCATTGTTCACCGCGAAGCGGTAACGCACCCCCAGATCCAGCGTGGTGTAGCTATCCAGCTTCTTGCTGTTGGCGAGATCCGCATACTGCGAGCCAGAGTGGTTCACCCGGGCGGTGGCGGTCAGGCCATCGACGGGTTTGATGTCATACTCGGCCCCCAGCACGCCGTAGAAGTTCGGCACGCCAATCGCGTCGTTGCCCTGGTTTACGCCGTTGTTGGTTTTGGTCAGCTCCGCCTGCAGCCAGGTGGCGCTGGCGTTCAGACGCAGGCCCAGCATCGGCTCGCCAAAGATGTTCAGCTCCACACCGCGGTTACGCTGTTCGGCATCCAGACCGTAGTATTTGGTCTGGCTGTCGAGAATGGCGGACGGCATTTTGATCTCAAACAGCGCCAGCGAGCCGCCCACGCGACCGAAATCGGCCTTCACCCCCACTTCGTTCTGTTTCGAGTGGACGATACCGGTGCTCTGACCGTAGTTGATGGCGGTGTTTGGCGCGGTTTTACCCGGCTGCAACGCCTCGGTGTGGTTGGCATAGAGAGACACCGTCTCCCACGGCTTGTAGACCACGCCGTAGGTTGGCATCCAGCGGTCGCCATCGAAGCTGTCAGCCGCATTTTCCATCCCGGTGATTTTGTTATAGCCGCGGATCACCACCTTCTGATGACGGGCGCCGACGGTAAACAGCAGTTTATCGTCCAGCACGCCGAGGGTGTCGCTCAGCAGCCAGCCCTGAGTGCGGGTGCGGCCGCTGGTCAGCGGATCGCTGTAGTTGCCGCCTGAGCCGTTGAAGTTGGTGCTCGGCGGCGCATCCACGCCGGTGTTGTGGTAGATGTTGGTGACCGGGTTATCCTTCGCGGCCGACATCTTCCAGGCGATTTTTTCGTTTTTGGTCATCGCCGAATAGCCGACGTTCACCTTGTGCGAGACAAAGCCGGTATCGAAGTTACCGCGAATGCCCGCCATGCCGCTCACGCTGTCGCTGAGGCGGTTGGTATCCAGACGGGACGCGGTGGCTTTGCCGCTCTTGTCCACCAGCTTCGCACCGCTGTAAAGCCCCTCTTCATGGGCGTGCTGTGCCCCCAGGCCGGTATAGGCGGTCCAGTTATCGGTGATGTCATACTCGCTGCGCCACATGCCGAATTCGTTTTCGATATTGCTGTAGGCCCATTTCTGGGAGTAGTTGCGATCGTTTTTCGGCGGCTCCGGTACAAAATCCACGGCGGAGACGTTGACCCCGGTTTCTGAACCGTGGAAGGTTTTCTTCTGATAACCCAGATCCACGGAACTGCGGAAGTTATCGCCCGCATAGTCGAGGCCGGTGGAGAGCAGCGTGGTGCGACGGCGGTCGTTGGCGACCGGGGCTTCACCTTCCCGATGAACCACGTTGACGCGGGCACCAAACTGGTCGTTGTCACCGAAGCGACGTCCGGCATCCAGGGTAGTGCCAATCTGGGAATCGGAGGTGTAGTCCACGCCCACTTTCGCCTGCGGCGTGGCACCTGCATGTTTCGGCTCAAGGTTGATCATCCCGCCCACGCCGGAGCTGGCCGCGCCGTTCATCAGGGAGTTGGCCCCTTTGAAGATCTCAATCCGCTCCACCATCTGCGCATCCACCACCTGACGCGGCAGCACCCCGGAGAGTCCGCCGAAGGTCATATCATCCCCGTCGAACTTCAGGCCGCGAATGCGGTAGCTCTCCGCGCTGTTGCCGTAGCCCTGCACGGACTGGACGCCCGCATCGTTAGCCACCACGTCGGCTATGGTGCGCGCCTGCTGATCTTCCACCAGCTTCGAGGTGTAGCTGATGATGTTAAACGGCACGTCCATGGCATTTTGCTGCCCGAGCATCCCCATGCGCCCGCCGTTTGCCACCTGTCCGTCCAGGAAGGCTGGCACCAGCTGGTCGCCGCCGGGTTTAAAATCGCTGGCAGCGGCCTGCACCACGAGGGTCTCTTCTTTTTTGCTCTCCGCCGCGACGGCGGAATGGGCGATGGTGCCGATGGCGAGGGCCAGCAGCGTTTTATTCATTGTTCTGGTGTGGTTCATGATTAACTCTTTCAACGTGCGCGCAAAATGGCCCGTCGCCGGGCCTTGATTGTTATAAAAAAAGACTATTTCAGGGCGATACGCACCACGCTGTCCGGCCCGTTGGTGGAGTAATCTTTGTTGAACGGCTGTTTAACGGTGACGTACAGGGTCTGACCATCCGCCGACAGCAGCAGGCTGTTGGGGTTTGGCGGCAGATCCCAGCTCTGCTTCACCGCATAGGTGGTGGCATCCAGGCTCAACAGCTTGCCGCTTTCGCGCTGGGTGATGTAGAGCTCGTTGCGTTTAGCGTTGAACTTCACCGCCAGCGAGTCGCCCACGTCGAGCTGTTTGATGAGTTCTCCGCTGCGGATATCCAGCACCAGCGTGGTTTTAGCTTTGGAGTTGTCGGTGACAAACAGGCGACCCGTAGCGGGATCCTCCGCCAGGTTGAGCAGCAGCGCTGGTTTATCGCCAAGCGGCTTCCAGCGTTTTTCGATGCGGTTGCTGCGGGGGTCAATAATCAGAATTTCGCCGCCGCCGTTGGCCACGTAGAGACGCCCGGTTTGTTCAGACCACAACAGGCCGGTCACCCACTGCCCGGCGTTTTTGATGGTTTTTTTCAGCGTCAGGGTCTTCGCATCCACCACCCAGACCACTGCGGGATCGCCCACTCCGCCGATATAGAGTAGGTCGTTATGCAGCAGCACTTGACGCGCGCCGTACGGATAGCCCTCTTTGTTGCGCTCGGTAAACAGCAGACGTTTTTTCACTTTGCCGTCTTCAGTGCTGATGGCGCTGATCCCGCCGTCCAGCGAGTTGGTGGCATAGACCGTTTTGCCGTCCGGGGAGATAGCGAGCGCGAAGTTTTTCAGATCGGTATGGCTGCGACCGGTGGTTTTAAGGGTCGCCGGATCGAGCTTGTAGACCACCCCGCCCTGCACATCCTTGAAACCCTCCGAGCTGGAACATACAGCGCATCCTCTTTCGGGCTCAGGACCATTTCATACAGGCCGTCAGCCAGATCGCGCTTGATGTCGTTGGTCTGTGCCGGGGCAGCAGGTTTCGGGATATCAGCAGCAGGTTGGGTCGTGGCAGTGTGCTGTGCAGCGCAGCCGCTGAGAGAGACAGCCACCAGCAGCGCCAGGGTAGAAAATTTCTTTGACATCAGGAGCATCCTTTACCGTACAAATCGAATTTGCGGTGGACGTCTGCGTCGCATAAGTGTTGCGATTATGGTTGTGATATCGGAGCTTACGCCCCGTGCAGAGTCACCATTAACACTCAGTGTTCCATGTGAGATCTGCGCTCACTGCTCTTGCGGAAAAGTCCCTGTGCACCCGCAAACACTAAAGAGAATGAGAACTACACTCATTATCTTTATATGATCAAGTGTAAACAGGGGCAACAAAGTAAAAAGGGAGATAAGCGCGGGTTACTCTTTGCGGGCCTGCAACACAAAGGGGGAGTGCTGTTCGTCAACCGGCATGCTTTTCAACACCGCAGGCTGGGCACCAGACAGCTCCGTCATCCCCAGCGCCGAAAAGACGCCGCTGTTGATGACCTCATCCGAAAACGGCACATTGCCGTTTTCCTGACGAATAATCGCCTTACTGAGGGCGCGTAATATGTCAGGCGAGGTTACATCCAGCCGGGTGGTGGGCGAGACGCCGAGCGCCTGGCTGACATTCTGGATATAGGCGGTGGTATCGTTGTTATCCTGCGGTGGCGCCCAGCGGGAGATAATTTTGCTGATGGTATCCAGTCCGCGTCGCTGGTAGGAGAGCAGGTTGACCCCCAGCGCGCGTATCCCGTGTTCGGGAGTAGCAAAGGTGGCGAAACGCCCGTCAGTGCCATTCTGCCCCAGCCAGCTAAACGCCCAGCTGGCTTCCAGATTGCCGGGGTTGTTATTGCGAATCCCGCGAACGCCTGCGCCTGGCGCCCTCCTGGCGGGACCGGAGCGGCTGTTTTTGTACTCAGACAGGCGGTTCATCAGCGCAATTTGCTTCTCACTCCAGCCCTGGATACGGGCGTACTGATCCAGCTGACCAAACGAGGCGGGCGTTGCGGCAACGGCGGTCTGGCGGGTATCAGCGGAATTGAGCGTCGGGATAGCAGGCTGCGAAACGATCGGTTGCGATGCGTGGGATACCTGCTGAAAAGAGGCCGGGACGCTGGTCTGCGACGCCCCTGAAGATGCGGTCTGAGCCGATAGCGTCGCCACTTGCTGCGTGTTCATGCTCTGCTGCTGGACATAGTAATGCGCAATACCGGACATCATTTCCTCTGAATACTCACCCGTTATCTGTTCGGGCGTTGCCGGGTTCGCGTCGCTTGCCCGGCCTGGACACTACATGAATTATTTTTTGTTCAGCATCGATTTCAGATCGGCAAAGGGGTTGTAGGTGGCTGCCCCCACATCCTTTTGCGCATCCTCACCCGCCACCACGGTGGTTCCGTACATGTCGGCTTCGGTGTACTTCGAATGCTCGTGGTCATGGCAGAACAGGCACAGCAGCTCCCAGTTACTGCCATCCTCCGGGTTATTGGTGTGGTCATGATCGATATGGTGAACCGTCAGTTCACGCAGGTTTGAATAGACAAACTCCCGCGAGCAGCGTCCGCATACCCAGGGATAGATTTTGAGGGCTTTCTCACGGTAGCCGCTTTCCAGCCGCGCGTAGTTTTTGGGGATCAGAGCCATTGCCGGTGTTACCTGTCAGAAGGTGAGACGAGAATGTCGCTACTATATCGCAGAATGGAACCGAAGGTTAAACGAGGTTTCGCGCGATTTTGTAAACCGTTTTCTGGTCATTCGCCGCGGTTTCTTCAGCCAGCCCCTCGCGTATGCGTACAGCAGCCCCCCGAAAGATTGGGTCACTTTTAGGAAAGCAGATTTAAGAGGGGAGTGGATACAGAATATTAGCTATTCGTGAGTAGGTTAAATATTGTGTGTGAAGCTGATGCTTAGTGGCGGGATTTTAGGGGCAGGAAACATACACGGCAATTTACCCGGCGTGATTTATTGGTGAGGTGGGAGATTTGTCGTAACTTATTGATTTTGAATGGCACGCCCTAAAGGATTCGAACCTTTGACCTACGGCTTAGAAGTTCCTAGAACCACCTGATTAAACAGTAACATACCGCGTCATACCTGCGCTCACACGTCCCATGACAGGAAAAGAACGAAAACCACCAGAACCCACCGAAAACGATGTGAGTCCCAATATCGTCCCATTCCTGTCTCGCCACATCACACCACCCTGTCGTCTTCGATCGCGCTATTGATGAAGAACGTCACTCGCCCCAGAACCTCAACTTCCTCCGCCGCCTCCCCCTCGATCGCTTCGCCATCATCACAAATCAGCGCTCTACCCATTACCCGGGCAAACTGAGTCCGTCCGCCGGACAAAATCAGCAGAACCTGATTCTGTACCAACCTGGTGCACGGCTCGATGACCGCAAAGCCGGATGAGGTTTCCAGGATGCGGCTGTCGATGCCGATCCCGCAGATACACTCCGGTGTTAACCGCTGCTCTACATAGTCGCCCGCCGGTGAAGGAAATCCCATCAGTGAACCCTCCCCATGTTGCGCAGGATCCAGTAGTGATTGTCGGTTCCGTCAGTTGTCTTATCCGTGAAATCTGGCTGGTAGCGCTGTATCCACTCGTTGGCGTCGGCCCGGCTGAAATGCCAGTGGACCTTTGCCAGCTCGCGGATAAAGTCTTCTGTGCGTAAGCACCGGTAGCCCTTGGGGTTTAGCTGTATTGCGGCCACAAATGCGGCGTGAATGTCGTGACGGCGGGGCATGATCTGCACTCCTTTTACTGTTTTTATATACAGTAGTTTTTAAGGGCGTGCAGATCAATGCGGCGATGCCTATCAATGCGGCTGACTGGATTCATTAAGCTTCGCTTGTTGCCTGGCAAGGATAGGTCGGGATTTATGGAGTTAATGACCATTTAATGGTGGGTAGGCTTCAAAAAAACGTTACTGATGTTCGTTTTATAGTTATGATCAGGACAATCTTACTTGTTTAAATATTAATCATTCACCCGTTGCGCGGGTATGCTTCGTTTGCCAAATATGGAGAATAGAAATGAATAGTCACCTAACTGGGCTGAAATCTGGCCAGTTGCCGATCTTTAATTCTCTGGATGTGTCTGTTGAAGTTATGAGTGAGGTTCACCCACTCCTTGACATGCCATCATCTTACCTTCTGACCTGTAGCGCAGAAGAAGGCTGGAAACTGATAGATCGTGAGTCATCCGAGGTTATAACCTCCGAAAAGGAAACTTTTATTGATGGCAAAAAATTACCATTCCGTATCTGGTTTGGTGATACGTTAGTTTTTGAATCTGATAACAATATCTAAACAACAGAATAATAAAAAGGGAATCGCTTGAAAATTTTACTTATTGGAAACGAAATCACCTCTCCAGAAGAAATAAACAGTTTTTCGGCTATGTGGATGTATTACCTTCCTAAATGCCTGGGCGATAATGGTTGTGAAATTGGCTTCTTCCCTCGCCATAGCTCAGGAATTGAACACATGGAGTGGGCAAAGAACCTAGCTAAAGCAGCAGAAGGTTATGATGCTATCGTTGCCCCGGGCGTGCGCTACTTTAGCACCCTGCCGGTGGAAATGTGCAAATGGCTTCGCAATAACTTCAAAGGCGTTGTATCTCATATTTATGATGCATCAATGCTTGACACTGCCCATGTCGACCTGACCTTGACAATAATGGACAGCGAGCAGAACTATTTCGATAATCTGGACAGGTTAAAGCGTCATATCAATCACAACGCTTATATTGGATGGGCTGCTGATGATAAAAAGTTCACCCCTAAGCAAGGTGAAAAGCTGAGAATATTTATCGACCATCCTTCTTTTGATTACAGCCGCCCTGATTACTCTTTGACAGCAATGATGAACTTACATCGCATTCCTGTTGAATATGAGGCAAGAACATTAACTAATGAAGGGCTGATTGATATTGACGTTGAAAATATCACAGTCAGGCCGTACAACAGATTTTCCGTGCCAGCTGATGTTTTTGCTAACGAACTCAACGAAGCGCATATTTTCATTTGCACCCACCCTGAAACTTTAGGCCTTACAGTAATTGAGGCTGCTATGTCTGGGTGCTTCATTCTGACACCTCCTAATGCTATCCCTGCTGACCGAATCAAGCATGTAAACCATGCAGTATTTAACGGTAAAATTGACTGGGAGGAGGCGATCAAAAGAGCTAACCCACAAGAGAACCGCAAACGCGCCTTAAAACATGTGTGGGATTTTGTGGCTAAAAGAATGATCGTGGCTTTATCGGATCATGAAAAACAACCAGCATAAAGAAGACGGGTTGACTTCACGTCTTGACAGTCCGCCATAGCGCCAGGATTAGAATACTTCGTAATCCGGGTTTTATTAAGGCCGCAATCCTGAGATAAAGGTTTGCGGCCTCAAATTATTACGGCTCCAGCTTACTTTCAAGAATGCTTAGTCTTTCGGATAGCCCACGCATCACAAACCGATCAAACTCCTGATCGCGCAGCTGCCAGACAGAGCCAGCTTCACGCACTAATTTCATCTCACCAGTTTCAATATCTAAGCCATCAACCTCAATGGTGACGGGTGCATATTCATTTTCCCATTCATCAAAGCCGATGAAACCGTAGTTCCGCCAGTCGAGCCCCTCTTCTTCCAGCACCTCCAGTACCGCCTGCACCGTCGTTCCTGCATGAAGGCGTTTTCCAGCGTCATCAAGCCACGTCCAGAAACCAAACATTTTAGCGATTCGCATTGCTGCATTGAGTTCAGCATGGGTGAAATCGCGGATCGGGTCTTTCAGAGTGGCATCTGACGTTGACTGAGTTCCGCCAGCGAAGAAACCGACATTGTAGCGATTGGCTGCCCTGCCAAGGTTTTGTGTAGCGTCATTGACTGGATGCTGGGTCCCGTCAGTTTTGAACACATATAGTGGTGTTAATGAGCCTGAAGAGGCATTCCTTTGTGCGAGGGTAAGATCTCCAATTGATGACGCTGTAAAGTCGGCACCGGTGAGATTAGCGTTACGAATAGACAGAATGCTTTGGGGGCCAGCATTCCTCGGCAGCATTGATCCGTCTGGCTTGATTATCGTGCCTTCACCGTTATCGATGTAATCTGCCGTTGTGTTTCCGGTCACGCTTCCCGAGCCTGTAAGCACAATTTTTGCGTGAGTTACGTTAACCCCATAGCGGCCGTTATTCATTGAACTGGCATTGTCGGCAGATATTAATCCAGCGTAAACAGCAACCATGCCGTCCGTGCCGTTTTGTGTGGCGGTTGAATTAGTGAAAATAACTACACCGCTATTTGAAGCGGTTACACCAATTAATCTGTTTAAATAGCTCTTCCCATTTTGTAGATTCAATGCGCCTGGACCGCGTGCTTCCGCGCCGTTCGTGAAGTTACCACACGAGACGCCACCTGGGGCACTTAATAAACTATGGTTAAATGACCAGAAACCATTAAGTCCATTCCCTGAGCAAATAGAGCCGTTGGCCTGAATATCGCCCCCAACATCCGAAATGATACCATCCTCGCCATTCCCCGAGCTGAGCATGAATTTTCCGCGTATGTGTGCCCCTTCGGCATAAATTCCGCGCTTGCGATTAGAGCATGAGGATATGAAGTTTGACACCACCCCGGATCTTTCTGACGCAACAAATCCCTGCTCGCCGAAGCCAACAATAGCCAGATCAGGGCCTATCGCTATACATCCTGATGCATCAAAAACATCGTTAGATGGGTCTGGGGTAGCGACCGTAATGTCTGGAGTGGTAAGCGAGAAGCCATGCGCCCCGATAGTTCCAGAGCCTGTTGCCAGATCATAATCACCGACAATAGCGACGCCATTTATCGTCTTAATGCATCCCGCGCCTGCAGCCACAATACCATCACAGCCAGCGTATTTCAGAATGCTTTTCAGAATGACTACCGACCCACTAGTAATCGTTGATGTCGGGAATGCAGAAAGGTGGCAGGTGTTTTTTACGGTGACATTATTGCCAGATACCGCAGCAACAACCCACCCACCACAATGAATGTGATAGCCTCCGGTTCCCGCGATATCGTGGCGAATCATCACTACGTCGCCGACAGAGACGTTTGATGCATCTGCCAGAGAGATAGTTACCAAGTATGCCTTTGGACTGCCGCTAACACTTACCAGGCCGGTTAGCGATGTCGAATATTTAACGCCAGATATGGATAGGTTATGGACATTTTGCGACCTGATTACCGTCTTTTCTGACAGATTCACTGTACCTGCAGGAAGACTAATCGATAGCGATCCGCGAAACTCTGCTCGCGAAAGCAATTTCAGTACAGATGGAATTTGCGCCAAGGTTGGTGCGGCCGTGTAATCGCCAGGTGGCACTATGATAGTCCCATTCGTCGCCGCCACCGCTTTAATGATTGCTCCAGCAACATCTCCGCCCGCCAGGTAATCGGCAATGCTGATCGACTCCAGCATTTTGTCGTGAACGGTTCTGCCAACCGAGTCGCCTGGCTGTTTTACTACAACCAATGCATCGCCAGCTCCATCATTAGGGCTAGCCAAAACAGCCGAGCCTACACCCAGCCATTTACCAATCCCAATACCTCCTGCCGAATCAGGAGTTGAGCCGGGTGGAACTATTTTCCCTGCTGGCAGAAATGAACCATCCCAGCGGTAATACTCACCGTTGCTGGTATCGCGCAAAACCTGATTTGGCAATGTCAGTGTTGCGCCAGCCTGAAACGAGTCCATCGTGATATAGCCAAACCGCGCGATTGCCTGAGTTGCGGTGTATTCAATGCCAGCAATGGTCCAGTGCTGAACGCCAAACCTGTCGGTGTAGTAATGAGCATCTGAAGTCACGAACTCGTCAATTTTACCCGCGTTAAATTTCAGGTCGCGCGGCGTTTCACTCGGAACAGGCAAATGTGTAGGTTGAGTAGCCATATTTTTTCCATAAAAAAACCCGGCTCGATGGCCGGGTTGGGATTGTCAGGCGAGGTTTACTGGTAAATGCTGTCGCTGTACTCGGATACGGTCAGCGAGACCGTGTTATCTGTGTTGGGTTTTATGCTGTTAACTGTCCACAGCTGGCTGTCCAGCTCTTCAACGGTGGCGATCAGGTAGCGCGACGGGAGTTGCACGGTGTCGCCGTTCCAGATATTGAGCTGGATTGCCGGTACCGCCGCTGTGAAGCCGTAGGGTGTATCGCTACGGGGAGATGCCGGGTATCGCAATGTCGGGTTGCCCAGGCTGTCGGTGACCAGCACATACATAGTGCCGGAAAAGTGGATCGGCTCACTGGTATCGAAATTGTTACCGGTGCGTCCCGTGATGTAGCCCTGCTGCTGATTGCTGTCGTAGATGTCCGGCATTTGGATAACGCTGCCGACCTGGATGATCCCGTCTTCAAACACACGGGCATTCATCCTGACGCGTGAATACATCAGGCGCCGCGTTTCGCGCAGCGCACGTTCCCGCGCCTGGTACTCGTTACGGAAGCCGACAATCTCCAGTTTGTTCGGGTTCTCCGCCTCCTGCTCGACGATTACCCCGTTCAGGACCCGATAGTTGATGTAGGTCTTGTTGTTCGTGGTCGGATGAACATATGACACCTGCACACCGTCATATCCGCCAGGCAAAGTGGCCTCATACGTGATTTTGTACTCGTCCGTTTTCATGTTGGCCCGGTTGAATACCGCCGCCGGGTAATCCACCTTCTGATCGCGGGTAAACGTCAGCGCGCCATCGTCCCAGTAGGCCATTACCGAGGCGGCATTGCAGATCGCGCGCACCCGGTCACCCAACGAGTCGTTCTCGTCATCAAAGGTGTAATCGAATTGCCCAAGCCGGTCATCCGGCAGCCTTTCGGCGATCGCATACAGGCCGTACAGGTCAATGCTGCTTTCCGGCTGCGCTCCCATAACCAGCCAGGTGTGCGCCACTGCATCCGCAAATGAGCGAGACGGACGCAGCGTGTAGTCCACCGTCTGCGTCGCCAGGTCGTAAGTGATGGTGTGACGGGTTACTAGGGCGTTGTATTTGCGCTCCCGGCTACCCAGGGCATTCTCTGTCGCCCTCACTTTCACGCGTACCAGGGTGTCAGTTGGGTGAACGACGTTCGTGCGGATGTTAATGGCGTGAATCTCTTCCACCTTCAGTACTGATGCGTCACTGGCGTTGTCGGTGCGCTGGAAGCTGATCGCATATCTGCCGAAGCCGGCAGCAGGCGTCAATTTGTCCGTGCGGTAGAACACCTCGCTGGTATGGTCGTGTGGAGTGCCCTGGTAATAGGTGAACGTCTCCGTGGTGCCCGGGATCTGGTTGTAATCGTCGTCGATTTTCCAGATAACTACCTTCCAGTTGGTTTGTTTATTCCCGCCCAGACTGGACTGGGTATGCAGCCACAGCTCGGTGGATTCCACCGGCGAGAAGAACGGGCCCACTATCAGCGCCTCGTTGTCGTTCAGTATGAAAGTGGTGGTGTTAATTGTGGCCGTAGCCGGCACGTCAGAAGGGCCCTGTAAATCCCCCATCGTGAACGTGTACCAGGTGACCGGGTCTATTACCGCGCCGTCGTTGGTCTCCACCGCCGAGATAAGCGTCCCGGAGAACAGCACATCCTTCGTGACGCTGCCGGATGCCGTCGGATAGGTGACGTTGATGGTGAACGTCACCGCGTGTGGCAATACCAGACCCATGAAGTAGTCGAACTCGGCCTGCTTCACGATCTGCATGGCTATCTGACCACCGGAATACGTGCCGCTCACGACCGTATTAGCCGTCGCCGTTTCAACCGGGAAATCGTCAGCGTCGTTCTGGCCCGGAACCTCCTGACCATCCACATCATCGAAGCCGTAACCCTCGACGATCTGCGGGATGACTTCTCCAGGCTGATAAAACTGATATTCCGCGCCTGCCAGCGAGCCCAGGCTTGATTCCGAATAGCGCACCGACTCGTAGCTGTAATGCCCGATGCCGATGCACATCCACTCGGTGACGTATTTCAGGCCGCCGTCAAAATCATCCTGCCTGATGTACTCGAATACCGATTCCTGAATCAGGTCCGGAAACGAACGCACCTGGCCGTAGATGTCCGGCTTCGCCTTATACACGCGGGCGGTATTGGTCTGCCCGGTCAGGCTGTTGTTCGGCGAATCGACGGTGTTGCCGCCGGTGTTCGCGATGGCCGGCTTCGGAGCAAGGAAGGAGAACACCTGCCCGACCACCTTGAAGATTGGACTCAGGATGTCGCCGATAATACCCTTTGGCTGGTCGAACAGCTGGATAACGTCCATCTCACTCAGCTCAAAATCCAGCTGATCGTCATCACCCAGCGTAACGCCATTGCGCACGATGAGCAGATCCCGGTGCAGGTTGCTGTCGTTCTCCGTAAGCCAGGAATAAAAAAGGGTGCCGTTTGGCACCCTGTATCGTTCTTTTGGCGTTCCGGGGAAGCGCTGCAGCTCAATCAGAGCCATATTCGAAATACTCCACTCTGGTGAATGCCCGCTGGATAACCAGCAACGAGTCCATCCGGACGCTTCCGCCCTCGCCCCGCGCGTGCAGCGCCTGGCGTTTCAGTACCAGGCCGACATGCGCAGGCTGCGAGCCCTGATAGCCGACGAAAATCCCGCCCTCAACCGGTTTGTCGGCCGGGCGCCAGAACGTCACATCACCCTGATAGCAGGTGAAGAAGTCAGCCCCGGCTTCGTAGTCCGGCGTCTGGTGCAGTTCAGTGCCAAGGACGTGGCGGAAGTACAACACCACCAGGCCCCAGCAATCGACCCTCTCGAACGAGCAGGCCCGGTTAGACCATGGCACGCCGATCATCCTCCGGATAAAATCAGAGGTACTGCAGGCCGGTGTATTCGACAGGGTCATATAGCCTTCCGATATTGTTGTTCAGCGGGTTCGTCATGGATAACGTGACCGAGACGCTGTCCGTGTCGATATCGACGGTTTTCACGTATAGCTGCCATGATTTAATCGGGGCCGATACGTCAGCGCTGTCGAATATCTGCCGTGTGGCGGTGATGGCCGTCAGCCGGGCTGCGCCCTTCCACTGCTTCATCAGCGCTTTCACATCTGCCGACAACCGGCCCAGCTTCACCGTCGCGTCGATCACCGGCGTACCGCTCTGCTGACTCTCTTCGATTTCGAACCTGGCTGGCGTGTACACCTGCCCGCCAAGTATCTTTTCGAAGAACTGCTTATTGACCAGGCGGACATAGCCAAACGAGTGGTGGTAGAACGTGATGGTGTCGTACAGGCCGCGCGTCGGGCGCTGTTGTCGATATTCACGGTAACTTGGCATCAGGGAACCCTCGGCAGACTCTCCGGATCGCGCCCGTCCGGGTAACCGGTAACGATGATATCCAGCCAGGTATTCCAAGGTGGCGGCAGCTCTACAATGATGTCGTCGAACTCGTCATCAGCGTTATACAGGCGATTCGCGATCACCGTGCCCGTCCAGGTCACAACCCCGCCATCAATGCTGGTTTGCACCGGCATCTGCGTGAAGTGCAGTTCCTGCATCTGGAGGCCACTGCCTCCGATATTAACCGGCATGCGGAACCAGTTCAGGCCACGGTTGAGGTAGTTCGGACTGCGCAGCCACTGCTGGAAAGCCTTCTCCTGATCCAGGGTGAAAATCCAGGTAAGTGACCAGGTCACCTTCAGGTCATCAGTCTGGTTCTGGAAGATTGCCGGTCCGACTGCTGGCTGGTCAGTCAGGAACCCGGTATCCAGCGTCATATTCTTGCTGGCCTTCTGCGCGAGCGGCAACCAGCCAGGGTAATCAATTATTGCCATTAACTTTGACCCCGCGGCGTGCGCTTAACGTTGAAATTACCCGTTATACCCTGGCTAATTGGACCGCCGTTATTAAGGTCAGCCACAATTACATCGACGGTTACCCCGCCATTTGCATCGGTTCCGGCCTGCGCATCAACAGAGGATGACGTGTAATTCTGGATGTTGATGACCACCCCACCGCCACCGGCCTGCAATTCCTTGTTGCTGATGACCTTGCCATTATCGCCCGGTATCATGTACTGCTTCCCTGTGCTGGCCCGGTATATCTCCGGCATGCCACCTTCGCCGACCTGGTACATCCCGCCAGCGCTGACTGGACCGCCGTTTTTGCGCTTGCCAGACAAGGCTGCAACTGCCGCCACCGCTCCGAGACCAATAGCCACCGCACCGCCGAATGATGCAATGGATGACATGATCGCCGCCGGTGTCCACGCTGCTGTGGTCGCCGCAGCTGCTGTTGTGCTGGCTGCGGTCTGCACCCCGATACCTGAAACCTGGGCAGCTGTGGTTGCTGCAATGGCTGCCTGCTGTGTTGTGGAGCCCATGATTGCTGCCTTCGCCCACTCCATACCCATCTGGACGAAGGTATTGATGACGCTGTTCAGAACGGTGCTGCCGATCGAGCGAAGGGCATCTGATGCTGACATGCTGCCTGTAATAATGCCTGTCAGGGCGTTGGATGCGTTATTACCAAAAGCCTCAAAGGCGGCAGACGCTGCTTGCGTCGCGGCATTCTGCTGTGACCACTCTTCCCACATCGCCGCGTTGCGCTGATCCCTGTATTGCTGCTCGATAGCAGCGCGGGCTGCCTCAGCCTCGGCAACCTTTTGTGGATAGAGTTGAGCGTACTGATTCAGATCGGCCATATCCTGCTGATACTGGCTATCAATACCGGCCGTCTTGCTTGCTCGCCCCTGGATGGAACTGAACTTATTGGCCGCATCAGTTCGCTGCTTCTCAGCCTTAGCCTGCTCACGCAAAGCATTTGCGTTATCCCATGCTTTGGCAGCGTACTGCCCGGCCAGCGCAATCTGGTCCTGAGTTGCATCCTTGCCCAGTGATTGCTGGGCGTTGAGTATTGATTGAGCCCGGGATAGTTCGCCAACGCTATTGGCTGCCAGCTCAGATTTCTGCTGCAGTTCGTCCAGTTTTTGGTTAACCGACTCTTGAGCTTTTGCGTACTGCTCAGCCTCTTTCTGTGCCGCAGACTTTCCGCCTTTCGCTTTGCTGCCAGTAGCGGTGCCGGTCGTTTTAATCTCGATCGGCTTTGTGTTAGCGGCGTTCTGGGATGCCTTGGAAACAGCAGCCAGATCGCCAACCAGCATGGCGGCCTTATTGCTCAACCCGGCAAGCGCCTTATTTTGCGCCTCCCAGCCGTCGAGACCCAACCATGACCAGGTACGCGCCCGGCGCGTGAACATTTCAGCCGTGCTATTCAGATCTGATATCTGAGCATCTGCCGACGCCGCTTTTCCTACCAGTCTGTCGAGCGCAGCTGTCATTGAATCGATAACCGCCGCCAGGCCACTACTGGCACCGGTTGCCTGGTTAACTGAGTCAATCATCGAAAGGAAAGAGTTGGTCAGTGCGGTATTGGCCTGCGACAGTGTACGCGGCAGTTTTTCGAACTCAGAGTTGACTGAGCCAGTTTGTTTCTGGATAGCATTGAGTGCATCTTCTGCCGTCAGTTTTCCATCCAGCATCAACTGGCGAAGCTCTCCAATGCTTACTCCCATCCCTGTAGCAATCTGGCGCGCCAGTTCAGGCATTTGCTCAAGAATGGAGTTGAACTCCTCCGCCCGCACGACACCAGAAGATATCGACTGTCCGAACTGACGGAGCGCATTCGCCATTTCCTCGGATGACGATCCACCGATACGGCCGATTTTCTGGAGGGTTTCTGTTAGTTGGATGATCTGACCGTTAGTCGCACCGGTATCACGCAACGCTGTGCTGAGGGTTTCCCATAACTTCGCGGTATCCTGCAGCGAACCGCCCGTGGACGAACTGATACGCATCAGGCTTTGCATCGTTTGTGATGCGGCCGCCGCGCTGCCCGTCAGCCTCTCAATGCGCGCGTTTAGCTGGCTCATGTTGTCAGCAGCAACGAGGAATGCCTTACCCCAGTCAACAACGAGTGAAGCGGCTATAGCTCCGGCGACGCGGTTGATATTCGTCTGCAGCTCATCCATCTTTTTGGCTGCTGTTGTGGCAGAGTTGCCGATTGAGTCGAGTGACTTATTGGCCTTTCCCTGCGCCTTCAGCAAGCCAGAAACATCGGCCTCGATGTCGTAATAAATCTCGCCTGCTTTTTCAGACATCACTTTTCTCCAGGCATAAAAAACCCACCGAGAGGTGGGTTAGTTATTCGTGTCGTTTATTGGCATCGTTCGGTATAGGCTGGCGGTGGCGGCGTTTCGCGCGAACTCAGGAAATGTTCGCCAAGCGTGTAATCGACGCCTTTCGAGAACAAACCTTTCGATTTCATGTTCAGCTCAACGAAGAATGGGTGAAACCCTGCATAGGCCCCAAAACCGTTCTTGCCGTTAATTTCCCCGCAAACTATAGCAAAGACCAGGCCCTCGTCAGCATCCATCATTTTTGCAACTTTCACGTTGCGGAATTGCGCACTGCTTGGATCAAGCAGGTTTGCTGAAACTTCTGATTGCGCCAAAGAAATTGCCTTTTCTTCACCCGGCTTGCAGCCAGCCAGAACCAGCGGAATAGCCAAAGCCAAAAGTATTTTCTTCACTCTTATCCCCTGAGTTTTATTGTCGAGCCATATTACGCGCGGTCAGGCGATTACGGTACATTCATTATTAACTCAGGCCGCTTTTTTTGCTGATTTTTCGCGCTCAACCATTTCCTGCCAGCGGCGATCGTCATCGTCCATAACAGCGTCGTACTCTTCCCTGGTGAAGCCTTTCTGGTCAGGATATTTGGCGTTAAGCATCATGGCAAATTCGGTCATGGTAAGGTTTTCAGCCTCTTCCCTGCTGATCCCGAAATGGTTTCTCGCCGCCATGATGTATTCCGTGGCATGAAACTCCGGCGTCGTTTCCTTGCTTTCGTGCTTCTGCAGTTTACGAACCTTCGCCCGGCCGATTATGCCATGCATGATCAGTGACTGAGCTATCAGAATCAGGTTCTCCGGCGGCAGCGCGCCACGGCGCCATACAAACGCTCGCCGTCCAGTACGTGATGGCTCATGCCAGCCTGTCAACTCTGAAACGTCCTCGTCACAGCATGACTGAATGACGTTAATAGCCGAGAGCAATGCCTCACGCACAAAAGCGGCAGAACCTGCTGCATCCAACGCCCAACGTGGCAGCGAAACGTCACCGAAATAGTGGGCGTAAAATCTGCGCTGATGCTCTGGTATCGCACTGTGAATATCTCGCGCAGCCTCAAGCATCT
Source organism: Leclercia sp. EC_58 (assembly GCF_019584355.1). Taxonomy (NCBI): domain Bacteria; kingdom Pseudomonadati; phylum Pseudomonadota; class Gammaproteobacteria; order Enterobacterales; family Enterobacteriaceae; genus Leclercia; species Leclercia sp. EC_58. The sequence continues at coordinate 2,251,292 of NZ_VDAM01000001.1, read as the reverse complement.
TCGCGACGTCGTCATTAAACAGCGCATAGAAAGTGCGGACGATATGCTCTGGTTCACCGATCCGCGTCATGTTACGGAACGATGGCCGGAAGAAATATTCACGCTCTCCAGCACCAATCATGCACTCGCCAATCTCTTTCAAGGGTGTCATATCGTTCTCCATAACCAGTATCAAGGGCAGCACGCCGCCCTTTGTAGTGATTACGGCGCGGCTGTCACGGTAACAGCGCAGGTATCGGTGAAGTCACCGTCAGCAGTGGTAGCCGTAATAGTCGCGGTGCCGGCGGAGACGGCCGTTACCAGGCCGGTTGAGCTGACAGTGGCGATAGAGGCCGCCGAAGTCGTCCAGGTGATCGCCTTGTTAGTCGCATCGGTTGGCTGAACTGCGCCGCTCAGCTGCTGGGTTGCGCCAACGACCAGGGAAGCAGTTGCAGGGGTAACTTCGACGCCAGTGGCCGCGATGGAATCAGCGACTTCAAACACAACGGTGTCGGCGTCATATACCTTCCACTCGCCGGAGAACGTGGAGATATCGTTGGTTCCGAAATCACCAGACCATGACGTTGTGTTCATGTAACCCTGGATGTAAGTACCGGCGTTCTCACCAGCGAAGTCGAAACGCACCCACAGGTTAGGCTGACGGCCTGCCTGAACTTCGTCAAAGATGTACTTCGACAGACGCCACGCGCCGATCTCGTTATCTTTATCAGATTTGCGTAACTCCCCTTCACCGGAGATCGTCAGATCCATGTTGTTGACCAAGTTTTCCACCAGCCCTTTAGCATCATCAGCTTCGGAGTTAATGGTGTTCATCGAATAGTCGATACCCTTGGTCGTCATAGCGCCGAGACGCTTCCACTCAGAAAGCGCTGGCACTGCGTCGGGGCAGCCAAAGGCCATGCGTAGCACAGCTACTTTCCCGATCAGCTTGCCAAAATCATTAGCACAGCCTTGCATGTGTACCTCTCAAATAAAAAAGGCCGCCGGATGGCAGCCTGATGGGTTGGTGATTGGGTTATTCGCCGTAAACGCACATGAACTGGAGTCGGAAGACCAGGCGCCCCTCTTCGGTCAGGATAGGTGTAGGCATATTGCCGAGGTTTTGAATCAGGCCAAGGCATTCGTCGGCAATGTCGTTCTGTTCGACGTAATTGATGATTTCCTGAGCCTTCTCAGCGGCTGCGCGGCGCTTATCTTTGGCGGAGATGACATCCACCAGCACGTAGTGGTCAGATCCGAGGTCATTTCGGATGTCGGTACCGCCGTTAGGCCGGAACACGATGAATGCGTCGGTTAACTTGGTTGTGTCGTCCCATGCCAGCATCTGAACAATGAAGCCAGTGTTAAGCCCGGCATCAACGAAGTAGTTACGCACGCGCTCATACATAGGAGGTGTCATTTTGAAAGTTCCCTGAGTATTGCCGCTTGCATCTGGTTTCTGGTCTCATTCATGCCAAGAGTAAGAAATTCCTTTTTGGCTGTAGCTCTGCGGAATGTTTGCGGGACGTCTGGATCGTGGACATAAACAGCGTAGTTTGCTGAATAGCCAACCCTGCCAGTCACGACAACACCTCTAACCTCAACCTCGCGATACTGGCTGTTAATTAAGGTTGAAATGTTTATCGGGGTGTAAAGTGCTGCCCGATCTGCTCCGATAATCAACGCCGCATGCATGCCCCTGACAAGGTCCCGCCTCTGGACATCCTTCATGATGCGATCAAGGTTTCTCTTTGACTCCTTAATCCCTCTGGTTTTGATGCCCATGGCTACACTCCCGTCAGGATGGCGTAATCATCCGCCAGGCGCTCGAACGTGTCGGCGTATCGTATAACCTGCCGCACCTCGTCGGCACCGGCGACAACCGGGTCAGCTTCTGTCGATACGCCAATCAGCAGGTAATCACCCGCAGCAGCCAGCGCGAACTCAGTCCAGACAGTGTTCTTAACGACGATTTCAGATCCCAGGCTGGCTAACTTCTTGCTGAGCCCACCTTCGTAATCACAGAGGATTTGCTCAGGTTCGGCATAACCAAGCGGATCGCCGTATTCGTCATTGCCTTCCAGCTTTCGCCAGATGGTCGCTGTAGCGGTGTATGACCAGTTTGCTGTTGCCGACACTGGTTACTCCTTTGGCGCCGTAACGCGCTCAATCTCAAACCACTCGATATTCAGCGCATTGACCTGCTGTCCTTTACCGACAGGCACGAAAAGACCTATTACATCACCGCTCTCCAGCTGCAAATACCGCTCAATGACGATTGGTGAAACCACTGTCTCGCTGAAAGTTTTAACCTCTCCAGCAACGTGAAAAACTACCGTCACATTCAACGCGCTAATCATGCTTGTTACAGTTGCCATATTTCACTCCTTCCACCTCAGCACCTTCGCACCAGTCGCCCTGATGCGCGGGCAGTTGATGAACCACTCACCATCCGATTTCACGTAGCCGGTAGTTTCCCGCCCGGTGTCGGTCATCACCCAGACGCGGGTGAAATACCGTGGTAGGCTGTGCTTAACTGATTTGTACGTCATCACTTATCCCCGCACATGCAGCCGCCCTTACCGATCCAGATACCAGCGAATGCCGGGGCGGCGGTAGGGTCAGCAGGAATAAGGGCAGTGGCGCAGCCGTACTTATCCAGCCCGCGCAGCAGGTTCACTGATGCTTTCCAGCGGTCGGTGAACGACTGGTACCGGAAAGAGCGCGACGCCCCGCTTGGAGCCGTCTGGCTGGAGATGTATTTATCCCCCTGCCCGAGCCCCATAAGCGCCAGCAGATAGAGCTGAATCAACAGCGATGTCGATGCAGGATAATGTGCATCGAGACACTCCTGAATACTGTTGGCCTGGTCGACGAGAGCCTGAAGAACAAAATCGGGAATGGTAATTCCCTGGCTCTCCAGATACTCCTTCGCCTGTTCGAGAGTTACCATTATCGACTCCGTGAAATACCCCGCCGGAGCGGGGCATAAAAAAACCGCCTTAGCGGCGGCTGTTATTCAGCAGGGAAAAGCTTTTCGAGTTCGCCATCCGGCAACAGCTCACTGAGCTTTTCAGCGCCCAGGTTGCCTTTGAACTCAATGCCCAGTTCAGTAAGGCGCCCCTGAATAATCTCTTTGCGCGATTTCTCACCGGTACCGGCATCAGGCGTCGACGGGGTAAGTTCTCCGCCTGCCTCACCATTCATGAGCCGGACGTTAGACTTCAGCGCCGGGTGAAGCTCTTTCAACTCCACCACCTGCCCTACCTTCACGCCGAACCACGCGCGCACAACTTCGTATTTAGCCATGCTGTTTCCTTACGCCAGGTTAGCGCCGTAGACAACACCAGACAGGCCCTGATCGTCTGCGGTGATTTGCAGACCCTCAGCAGACATGATCTGGAAGTTGTAGTTAACGTTAGGGAGTGGACGCGGCAGGGGCACAACGCCGACAGCCATACCAACCAGTGGGGAGATCACGTCACGACGACGAACGTACGCGATAAACTCGTTACCGGTCAGCGCGAAGCTCATGCGGATTTCTTTCACCGGTGCGAATGGAAGAACAGCCTGCAGGAGAGTGCCGCTCACCACACCATTGACTACGTACGGCTGAGCCATATTTGCCCAGATCTCAGAGGAAACCCACATCACATCATACTGAGCTACTTTGTTGGTGCGTGCGGTGGTACCGAATGCTCCTTTACCAAAGAACTCAAAATATTGAGTTGTGGTTGCGCTGGTCAGGTCGATGTTCGCGCCACCAGCACCAGATCCGAGGTTAATCTTCTTGGTGTTGCGGTGGTTCTTGATGCCCTGCGCCGGATAGGACTGAACCTGAATTTTTGAATCGCCGTTCAGGTAGTAGTTGACGCGCTTCTGGTTGAACTTGCGCATCTTCGCCATCTGCGAATCCAGCACCAGATCAATGCCTACAGAGTTCAGGCCAGCGGCATGACGCCAGTTAACACCGTAGCCAGCAGTGAACACCGGAATCGGGTCGCCATCGCTCGCGTAGTCAGTGTGGTCGAAGGAGAATGGCGCCTGACCATCGATGCTTACTGACACGTCGTCAGCGATATCGCCTACCACGTTATACAGCTTGGCGGTTTTACCTACCGGCAGCACCGTCTGAACTCCGATCAGGTCGTTCACGATTTCCATGCCAACTTCCTGATCCCGAAGTTGCAGCACCTGGTTGTCAATCTCAGCCCAGAAGTCACGGGAGAAACCGCCAACGGCGTTACAGGCCAGCATGTCAGGCGTCATGATTGCGCGGTTAGCCGCAATGATGGAATCGTTCTGTAGGTTCCACATGTTGCGGTTTGCCCACAGCTCACTCCAGTGCCCGCCAAGGCGGGAGTTAGTCGCCAGCGTCTCTTTTGAGAAGTACATATGTTTTTGTCCTTTTGTTACGCGCCAGCAGCGGCGGCAGTGCCAACGCGCATGCGCACGCGGATGAAGTCGGTGGTGCTGGCCGCGATGGTGTATTCATCCTGGCTGTATCCGATCACTGAATCAGTGTCATCGGTTGCCAGGGTAAACTGACCGGCAGTGCCCAGCTTGATCGGGCTGTCTTTTTTATACGCACCAGGCAGGCAGCGTAGCGCCAGCTCACGACCTTCTTCGACGTAGTTACCTACTGCCGAATCCCCGGCAGGGATTTCTTCGGTGATTGTCAGGCCCTGGTGGTAACCGACATCGATGATGTACAGGCGTCCGGTTAGCGCAGTGGCCTGAGCGAATTTATCGGATGAGTTTATAGTTGCCGCAGTACCAGGAAGCAGCGCTGCTGCCGTAGTGCGGGTTTCGGTCTTGTACAGAGACTGACCGTCGATATTAACGCGACGATAACGTGGCATTATTCCGGCTCCTTACTTGAAGTGTTCGTCTGCGGCAGGTGCGCCGGTTTCTTTGTGCTGCTGTGCATTGTTGGTGCCCAGCGGAGCAGCTTCGCCCAGCGACTTGAACATTGCATCCAGAGCTTCGCCAGAAAGCGCGTTGGCCACGATGTCGCCATGGACCTTAGCAACCGCATCACGCTTTGCTTTCTCTTCGGCACGGGAGTTGGCGGTCAGGGTTTCCGCGAGTTGCTTCTGATTGGCCTGCAGCGCATCAACCTTTTCCGCGAGAGGCTTAATAGCCGCTTCAGTATTGGTCGCAACAGCCTGGCCGATCATGCTGCCGATTTGTTCCAGTTCTTCTTTGGTTAAAGGCATGTCGCCCTCCGTTTTGTGGTTTGGTGCAGGCTGTTCCTGCGGTGTGAATAGAGCTTTGAATTTGTTAGCGACGACGGCCACCCACGACTCCTGGCGCGCTACTGCGGTGCCAGCATCGTCGATAGTGATCTTCCCGCCATCAGCGGAATAACCGTAAACCTGCGCATCTCCGCCATTTCGCACGATAACCACCTGCGAGTCGGTAAAGTCAGCAACCCAGGCGTATTCATCCGCGCCCGCCGCAAACTTCGCTTTCGCTGCGCGATCGAGACGCTGTTCGCGCTCACGGTAGGATTCACCCACCAACGCGCCTGAATTAGCCCTCAAAGGCTGCGCGAGGTCTGCGTTGACCATCAGGCCCACGCCCTGCTCTGGTGTCGCCGCGCCAACCTCATGCAACAGAATGGCGTCATGGTCCATGCTGTGAATCTTCGCCACCCACTCGGCGCCCGTAGCTCTCTGTTGTTCGTTAGGCTCAAGCTGGTCGAGGAAAGCGGCGACACTGGTATGAATGGGCGGAACGTCTTCGCCGCGCTCAATGGCAGCGACACGCTCAAGAAGCTCCCTTCCACCTTCCGACTCATTAGCGCGAGCCACATCAACCCACTTTTCGAGGTAGATGCGATTACCGGACTTCTTGACGTTGCGGTTCCAAGCGCCGATATGGCCTGCGTTAATCCCCTCTGGGGAGAAAGCAGACACGAACTGACCGTTAACCTGAGGGTGGCCCAGCGGCGCCAGGGTGCCTTCCAGCCCCTTATAGTGGGCGTCGATTTGCTCTTGCGTGTACAGCCCGCCATTCATGACGACGTTCGCCGGAAGTGTGTAACTCGGCAGCACCAGATGCTCGCGACCGTTGTATGTTTCGCGCCGGATAGACTGGCTGTTCACCTTCGTGGTGATGTTGACCTGCATAGGCATAGTTATTTCTCCGCCCAGGCGTAACCGCGCGCCTGCATCGATTTATATTCCTGTTTGAGTTTCGTGATGGTGTCCGGGTATTCCGGCTTACCGTCCGCATCCACCAGCACCGACTGCTGGCTGCATTTGCAGTTGATGGAGTTGCCATCCTTGCTGTACCAGTCACGGACCTCTTCATTGGTGTAGAGGTGGGCATGGCGCACTGCGTGGGTATGACGGGTTGTCGGTGACAGCGCCGAGATGTGAACAAGCAGCGTTTTCAGGCCGTAGAGGTCGTTCGCCTCCTGGTCTTCATCCCACTTAGCCCGGCGCAGCGCGGTGGTCACTTCTGTACGCGCGATTCTGTTCGCCCGGCGTTTCTCGATGCCGGTCTGGTCTGTCAGGTTGCGGGCAATATCCAGCGGATTGAGCCCGCGCCCCACTCCATCAGTCAGCACGCGCGCCATGTCGCGCTTAACGTCAGCTGTCAGCCCCTTCATTTCCTCAAACACACGGGCATGCACCAGCGCCATGCGTTGCTGGTACGGGTCGCTTGCGAGGATGGACGCCAGTGATTCGCGCCCGGCGGCATACACCGGTGACTGCTGGCTGAGGTTGTAGTACGACTGCCCGGTCCCTTTCTCCGATGCCAGATCGATGTACTCGTAAAACCACAGGTCGTAATCGCTACCTTCAAGCAGCACCTGATCCACCAGGTAACTGGCATCATTCAGGATGATGGAGAGTAGCGTTGGGTTTAGCTGGTATTCGTATCTGGCGTTTACTGCGAGGGAGGAAGGTATTTTGTCGAGTGCTGATTTGTACGCTTTGCCAATCTTATTCATTCGCCTGGCGAAGTCTTTCATTGCCCGGCGTTCCAGCGCATCGGCTCCGGTCGGATCCTGGTAGTTACGCGGCAGAATCGGTGGCTTCGTCTTCTTCGTCGCCATCCTCTTCTCCTAAAGGCTCTTCGTCATCATTGTCATAGCCCGCAGCCGTGCGAATCTCTTTACGACTGAATGCTGGCTCTTCGCCGCTGCCCTGCATGGTCTGGTTAATCTCGCCCATTGTCTTGGCGTTAGTGAGCTTCTCAGTACCGGTCTGTTCGTTCAGGTCATCCCAGATAACAGCCTTCTGGCTGACTGAGTCTACGATTTGCAGATCGATAAGCTTGTCGCAGAAGTCTTCTATTTCGAATGACAGGTCACCGCGGCGTGACTGGCAGCGACCGTTAAAATACTTCTGATCTTCTGTACTCGAGCGCTCAGCCTGCTGATTGCCAACCAGTATGCGCGCCGGGATGTCTACCCCAGCTGAAGCGGTTTGTAGGTTGACGTCGTAAGTAGGCCCAGGGTCTGAAACAGCAGATACCATTGAGGTAACCTGCGCGCCCTGGGTGATCAGGAGTACATCGTTACCAATATTCAGCTCTCTGGCTGCTTCGTTATAGCGCTCCTGAAGCTCATCTACCGATACGCCATACAACGAAGCCAAATTAGAAAAGTCGATGTCCTTTTCAAAGTTGATTGCCTGCTTGTTTGAGGCATTTTTCAGGAACGATTCACCGGAACCGCCCTCTACCTTTTCGAGACTGACAAAGGCGTTATAAGGTGGCTCAAGGAAGCCAATTGCATCATTCGAGTAGTCGCCCAAGATGAAGACGCGATCAGGATGCACAAAGCGCTGATTCGTCCCGCCATTTGGCAGGCTCTCAACGTATTTCCACTGCTTTGGCTGGCCGTAATCTGCCGATTTCTGGTCAGTAAACCACTCGCTGACTGTTAGTGACCCAGCCCATGCGATCGTAACCTTTTTTAGTGACTTCCCAAGAACAACAGGCTGGTCCCAAGTTCTGGAATCATTGATGTGCAGTAAGATTCCAGCATAACGTCCGACCAGACGGCGGCGATCTGCTTCAGCAAAGGCCCGCCATAGACGCTTTGTGAAAACCTTTTGGGTGTTCTTCTCCCAGGCAGTTTCATCCTTACTCTCGTCGGCATCATCACCCTCGATTATTTCCGGGTTAGTCTGCCAGCACTTGCCCACCAACTTCTCTACTGCGCCGTGGGCTATGCCACCGCGGCGATACAGGGCGTAGAGGTTTTCGTAGGTTACCTGCTCAGGGAAGCCGTATTCGCACCATGCGGAATGGCGCTTATTGTCCAACCCCATTGTTGGCGCCATCAGCCCCATTCTGGCGCGCGCCATCCGCGCATCGTTCAACGCATGGTTGACGGCGAGAGTTAATTTGTCAGTCATGGATTGTCCGTCAGCGTTTGATCGGCGGGATTTTTGGCCCCTTTGCCGGTGTGAATGATTCAACCTTTCTTATCATCAGTGTGCGGCAATGCCGTGGTATGTAATTCAGCGGCATGACCCTTTCGAATTTGATGATTTTCCCGCAGGCGCAGCACCAGTATTCAGTCATAAAGAGTCCTCATCACTGAATTTATGGCAATAAAAAAGGCCGCCGGAGCGACCTTTGAAAAAGAATTGGGCTTACAGGCCCTCTTCTTGCATCCGTAATTTAAATTCTTGAGCCATAATTTCTGCTTCTGCATACAAGGCGCCAGAATCTTTATCATATGTTGCTTTATCAACAGCTCTTGAGACAAAAACCTTCTTGCCCGTTTCTGGATCAACGTATTCAAACGTGACGACGATTTGTGGACGTCCATCATCTGTATCGAACTGTTCCATAGTATCTCCTTAGTTTTGTTCAAGAAGATAATCGGCACGGATAAGCTAATACTTAATTTAATTTCTCAATCTTTTCGGAATCATCATCCCTGCCATTTGGCCTTTGCGCTTAATGTGTCCGTCAAGGCTGTAGCGAATCCCGTCCCAGCAGTGCTCGTAACCATCTGCTAGCTTCGGCAATACCTCGCCGGTGATGCGGTCCGTTTTGTACGACCACATACGGGCCTCTCGCGCCACGTTCTTGCAGCGCGGATGGATAATGATTTCGTCGAATCCGCGAAGGTGCGCGATTCCGTCCTCAACGCTTCCCTGCCATTTCTCGGCGGCTGCGATGTTGAAGCCCTGCCGCTTGAGATAGCTGATTGTCTCTGGTCGAGCGGAGTCGGCCTTGATGGGCCAATCACGCGATCCGGGAATCGTGTCGTACAGCTCTGGCATGTGGTCGAGCTCTGTCTGCTGACCGTATGCCTCGTATTCGATGTACAGCCGGTTGTGCAAGATGAACGAACGCACCAGCGTGTTAGGGTCTTTGGCGAAACCGAAGTCGGCACCGAAGAAAAGGCGATCGGCCTCTTTCCATAGCTGGTCCGAGAATTCAGCAATCCGGTATTTACCGGCCAACACCTGCTTATCGGAGTTTTCGAGGTAAGCCCCCTCCCACACCCATGCGTATGTTGCCGGATCGAGGCGGCGCTGATCGTTCTGTCGCTCACCTTCCAGCACGTCCGGGAACCACGGGTTATCCGTGTGCTTGTATGCTCGACTTTTTGGCGATTGGTGTAGGCATCGCCCATTTCTTTTGCGGCCTGCTCGATAAGCTGCGAGGTCATTCCGTAGTTCTTCATCTTTTCAGCATTGGTCGCCATTCGGTCGAGAACGCGCAACCGGTACGCTTTATTTGCGATCGGGATGTCACCGATCTCATTCTGGAATCGTTTACGGGTAGCGTTGAACAGGTCAATCCACTTCTGGCTCAACTTGGCCGCCATTGCGTTACCGGGCGTATACTGCGACACCTGCTGCCGTGATACATCGATGCCATATTCAGCCTTTACAAGCTCAATGACTTTTACCGGGGTCTCGTAGCAGGCGAGCGATTGAACGATGAAGGCTTTAACCTCTGTCGATAATGCTGCCATCGGTTACCTCCATGACAATCCTAATAAAGCCTATGCCAGTTTCAACATGCACGTCCCGCATGACCTGGCTATATCAATGTGAGCTACTTCCGCTGGCGCATTGGCCGCGTCCACCAACTCCTGCACATCCTTGCTGGCACCGTATCGACGTACGACACCAACGAACTCTTCGACGTCGTGGCCGCGTAGTGTAAGCACTGGCTGCCCGGTCTCTTTGTTGAACTTCGCCGCGCCGAAATCATCGGTGTCCTGGGCGATGTGGTAAAGCTCATGCTCTACCAGGGCGCAGAACTCAAGGTCACTGCACTGTGAGCAGTAATCGGCTGCCAGTGTGATGATGTACTTCGGGATGCGCCCGAACCATTCATGCATCTGCTGTTCCATCCGAGCCTTCTGCCATCCTCCTGCGCGGAGCATTACCTGCTCAGCCTGCCCCAATACATAGCGACCTTTCTTCGCAAACGAGTCGGACGCCCACATGAAGCAGAGATCCGCGTCAATCAGGTGAGCATGATCTGGGTTGTGAATGCTGCCTTCGTCACTGAGGATTTGGCGGTTAATCCACTCCAGCACCTCGTTGGCGGGGATCAATCTGGTGTATGGCTGCCAGTTGTCGCCACCAATGAAGTTAACCGGCGGATATGGCCTGCGCTCATCATGTTCAGCCATTGGTTAACTCCAGTGTTTGCTATGCCCATGGTGATGGCAATAAAAAACCGCCCGGAGGCGGTTACAGTGTTTTGTATGGCTTAGGCTTGGGGTCGTTATGCATGATGTGAGAGCTAATAACAGCGTCGCTTGGCCTGCGCCCGTTAACTCCAATCAGATAAACCTCGTCATCCACTCGGAACTCAAAGACCTGATACTCCACATCAGTGATGTTTGCTACTCCGCCAAGCATTCCGCGAGCCTTAAACTGACAGTCAGGAACCTTTACCACTTTCCCAACTTCTTCTGTAGGCCAAATCTCGCCAGGCCGCCCATCGTCAAACAGAACTATTGTCAGCATACTCAACCCTCTTGAAGTAGACGGTTAATTATACCAAAGACAAAATAACCAATGCAAACCAATAACTTATGTCAACCACAATAAAAAATGAGATATTCGCCACCATTATCAAGCGCCCCGGGTGAGACGCTTTGGAATGGCTACTCCGTCGACGCAATTCTGCGTTGGCTAACCTGCTTTCGCTTCCATCAGCGTGACCATGTCAGGATCCATCTGGCTGACGATCCGCTCACGAGCGCAGTTGAGAAGCTTCTTGCGACCGCCAACTCCCCACTTATTCATCGCCCGGGCGCAGGCGCTGACTTCTTTGGTCTCATTGGCGATCAGAAGGTCAAGCCGATTGAGGCGAGACATATTGCTGATGCCGCTGAGTACCGCTTCCCGGAAGGTGTTGTATACCCGGATTTCAAATTTCGGACTCAGCCACGCCGCATATCGAATCGCGAGTAATTCCAGCCCCCAAACGCCTGATTCCGTACCGCCCTTAACCACCCGGGTCGAAGCTATTTTCGTAGCTTCGGTCAGTTCGTCAGCAAAGCGCCTGATCTGTGCGCTTTTGATGAAGTTACTTGGACGCTGTGATTCAGTGGCCTCCCCATTGGAGACCGCTGCTGCATGCAGGTCGTTGAGGTTATAACGGCCATCGTCATCTACTCGAACGGATACGCCGTTTACTGCAACTGTTGGGTATGTCATTGCGATTTACCTTTTAGAAAGTGAGCCTGTTCGCACAGAAAAGCCGCCCCGAGATGGTCGCCACCATATACGGCAGTTCTCAGGCTCAACTTTCTGAAAGACTCGGGATTTTTATGCGCTGCGATGCGCGTTTTTACTGCGGATATAAAAAAGCCCCGCATTCGCGAGGCTGATGTTGCTCTTTGCTGACAACTAATTCTTCGTGCGGGGTGTCATGGCAGCTGAGGCGAGGCTCCGTTATTTCTCTATGCTTAAAGTCCAGAGGAGAGACTGTGTCAGAGCCTCAGGGATGAGGTTCTATTCTCGGGCAGTTCGCCTGCCACGATTTGTTGTGCGCCAGGATGTCTTTCTTCGTCTGGCGGTCCAGCACATCCCAGTCGTGGTCTGTGGCGTAGATAGGCCTTATCCAGTCGCAGCCAGTGTCGATGACTTCAACCTTTGCGGGTCCAGTTTGCACGCAGCTCACGATCAACATCGTCATCAGGCATATGGTTAACAGTCTGCTGAACATTGCTGGCCTCCCGGGTTACTTCAACGCGGCGCTCTGCAGCTGCTTTGGTGGCAGCGGCGCTCTCGTCGGTGCGTTTCTTTTCTGCCTCTGCTTCGGCCTTTTCCCGGCCACGCATACCGCCAATACCAAATGCGGCCAGTACCAGCATTATGGCGAGCCCGATTCCGGCCAGGATAGCTTTCAGTCTGGTCATAGGCTCACGCGCTCCCGCATCCAGCCATAGGCGAATGACTCGTTAGCTGGTCGCTGCTCTGCCAGTTCGAGATATCTCTGACCCTGGCTGCAGTTGATGGCGCGGAGCAATACCACCTCCCCTTCACTGCCGCGTTTCGCCAGGAAGGATTTCAGTGCGCTAATGCTGCGCGGGCCAATCTGACCGTCGGCGATCAGGTCGGGATAGAGCTGCTGCTGGTTGTTGAATACATTCAGCCAGCGCTGGAACCACTTCACCTGTACCGATGGTCCCATGTTCACGCCAGTATCGCAGAGTTCGGCGGCGATGACCGGGGAGACAGTTGCAACCTGGTCAAAGCGAGGGCCATACCAGTAATCGGCCTCGAGGATGTTGAGGGCCTGATCGCGGCTCAGGTCACGCATATCACCAGTATAACCGTGGGCGCGGGCCGTTGCCTGAGTAATCCCCCAGTTCGTCGGGCCGCCTTTGTCATCCGGATGATTCACATAACCGCCCTCTTTGCCGAGGATGGCGTTGAAGATGTCGTCTTTGGTCATTGCCCGGCCTTCTGGAATACTTTGGCTAGATTGCCGCGGGAGCGCCACACGGCGATGCAGATAGCGATGTTCAGCATCAGCTCGCCCGGGTCAACCTGCAGGTATTTGCCGTAGAGGATGCGGAATGCCGTAAAACCGGCGGCGAGGATCATCATGTACGCCATCCACGCCACGGCAGGACGGTGTCGCTTTCCACTCTTACTGAAGAACAACAGCCTGATGGCGATAAGCGCGCAGATAATGGCGTTTACATCAAGAACGATGGTTTGCCATGTCATTTACCTTCCTCCTCCAGTCCCGGCATCTTCCCCCGTTTTGATTTGGCGAGGATACGAAGCAGGACTGCGACAGAGATGGAAGCGGAAACCAGCGCGCCAATATTCGGGGATACCTCGATACTCACCGGTGGCTGCAACAGGCCAAGGGCGGTGTTAATCACCCCGGCCAGTATCTTCGCCATCGGTACCGAGAAGAACACCCCGCCGACAAAGCTGATGACGGCGAACAGGAACTGCTTCCACAGTTGGTGTGGATCGGATGTCAGAACGTACATTGCTGCGCCAGCCAGCGCGCACAGCATTACGCCGGGCGTTGCCTCGGGGAACAGAGATGCGAACGTCACTCCGATTGTTGCGGACGTGACACCGCCAGCAATGGTTAGAGGTTCAGACATAGGTGGTCCATGTGTAGAGAAGGCCGTCAGACACGAGGGCTACGTGGCATCTGAGGGTGATTGTCTGCGGCCTGAGTAAAAAAGGCGGGTTCTGGTCCGCCAATCGATGGGTGCTGCGTTGCGCTATGCGCTTATAGTCCCAGGTAGTGTATGGGGTTGTGTTTGGCCGGTGCTGATATCAAATCAAGCTACGCATGCACCAAAATGAATAATTTCGGCCTGCTTTCTTGCCTCAATAGCTGATTCTTTTTGTGTGAACATGCCCAGGGAGAATCTTTTCCCATTTGAATATATTTGGGCATGCCACTTACCCGCTGACTTATTCCAATACACTCCGGTCACTCCAGAGCTATTCAATTTGCTAGGGGCTTTGTTGATGATGTTTTCTCGCCTTGTCGCAAGGCGTAAATTACAGATCCTGTTATCAGCTTTATCTCTGTTTACATGATCTATTTCCAGATTAGGCCATGACCCATTAACATAAAACCACGCCAGACGGTGCGCCAGATAAAGCCTTCCATCTATGCGTATTTGAAGATAACCAGCCTTGTCGGGGTGACCTGATGTGTCGCCTTTACGAACCCTTTGCCTATCAACTTTCCAAGAAAAAATTCCTGTTTCAGGATCGTAATTTAGTAACTCAGTCAGTCTGAGATGTGCTAACTTTAATTTCATGTTGATGGCTCCTTGACGGCTATCGACAAAAAGCCCCGGCAACGTTGACGCGTTCCGGGGCTTTGTAATTTATGCTGGTGTAACTTGATTTTTCTTAGCCCATGAGAACTAGGGCATAAAAAAACCCAAGGCGATAAACCTCGGGCTTGTTGTTCTTATAGGTCAAACGCAAATACGGCAACCTACACTAAATATTCTGCTCATTTGTTCATTGAAAAGCAAGCACGTTGTGATATTTATTTGCTATTTTCCTCACACTTTCGCGATCGTTAAACGCATTTTGCAGAGGCTGGTACAAGCAGAACAGCGCAGCGTTGATGACATCCTTCACTTCCCGGCGGATGGTTGAGATACTCGGGCGTTTATACTGGTTTCCGGCGCGGGTCTTCATCAGGCGCGGTTTGCTGACGGCATGCTGCCATGTGGCGATGCGGATCTCGCTGGAGTTGCAGACGTAGTAAGCGAAAATTACCCGCCAGGCGTTTTCGTCGATGTTCTTCAGGTAGTGGCGCAGCACTGCGTCGATCAGCATGCCGTCGTCGTCGCTACATACCGGGCGAGATGCCTGCTGAGGCTCTACGGTCGCCATAAACTTGGCGATCATGTTAACCATCGCCTTGTCTATCTTGCCCGTCTGAGACCATGCACCCCACAACTGGAGCCACTGATCAATCCACTGATGCTGCTCTTTGGTTAATTCCAGTTTCATGCTGCGGCCCTCTCTGGCTGTTTGGTTTTGGTCTGCTGGTTCTGGCTGTGCTTTGCTACTGGCGGCATCTTGGCGCGCATGACGCTTTCGGCCTGGTATCTGGCTATCTGATCGCGGGTCATGCTGCCTCCTGCTGTTTCAGTTCTTTGAGTTTTGCGCGGTACTCGTCGCGGATCCTGATGTAGTCGTCGCGTTTCCATTTCGGTAATTCGTGCGGGCCCATCAGGACATCAAAGCGGGCTTGGCCGATCTTGGCGATAAGCGCTGGCTGATAGGCGGTCAGGTTGCCTGAAAGGTGGTTATTACAGGGGGCGCACTGTCGATGACAGTTGTCTTCATTGAAGCGAAGCTCTGGGTTAGCACCAGTCGTGCGGAAGTGGCCGGCATGATACTGACCGTAGTGATAACGACCGCAGCTGATACATGGCTGATGCCGATCCCGGTACCGTATAAATTCATTGAAGGCTTGCTGTGCCTGGTCGCGGAAGTAACTTAGCGGCTTAACCTCAAGGCGTTTTTTGGCCTGCCGATCCCTACTCTCTTTCTCGGCCTGATGCTTCTCCCTGATGCGCTTCGCCTCAGCCTTAATCTTCTCCTTGGCACGCAGCTCCAGCGCGTAGATAGCGCCGTGAGCCGGGCAGCACCAACGGATGTTGTCGTATTGGGGGATGAACCACTCGTTGCATACCTTGCACTTGCGGCGGGCCGGCTTACGCATGGGCACCGCCCTGCACCTGCATCATTGTCAGGTTCCCGCAGAACACGGCACCGGTATCGATATACATCTGGTTGGCGTATTTGACGGGTTCGCGCGCCGGGGTGTGACCGAAGATGAACAGGTCCGCGCCTTTGATTTCCCGCACTACACCATCGTGAGAGTCGCTGATGCGATCGCGATTCCAGATGACCATTTCCTCCGGCACTGGCTTGTCGAATGCGTATTCGTTGTGCGGATAGTCAGCGTGGCAGATGACTACCTTCCGGTCGCCGGTCACCAGTTCGATAATCAGCGGTAGTTCGGCCGCTTTGTGAGCCAGCGCCTTAGCCAGAATCTCTTTGTCGTAGTCCAGATAGAAGAACCAGCCGCCGCCGTTTGCCACCCAGTGATTAACGTTGCCATGCGCTGACAGGCCATCAATCATCATCTGCTCATGGTTGCCACGAACGGCCCGGAACCATGGCTGATTAATCAGATCCAGGCACTCCACGTTTTCGGTGCCGCGGTCGATGAGGTCGCCAACGGAGATAAGCAGATCCTGCTCCGGGTCGAAATCTACCTTGCCAAGCTGGGTCATGAGGTTCGTGTAGCAGCCATGCAGATCGCCGACTACCCAGATATTGCGCCAGTCAGCGCCGTTGATGCGTTGATAGATGCTCATTAGGACTCCTGCTTATCGCGCAATTGTTGGAATTCACAGCCGTTCGGGATAGTCAGCGACAGGCCAAACTGAGCGCACCACGCTTCGACTTTGCACAGGAAGATATGCATCTCTCCGGTATCGAGTTGAGACGTGTGACGAGGCTCCCAGGTGGTTTCCTTTGCGCCGGTGATGAAGTCGGTGTAGGTGACCTCCTCGCAGCCGAGGTAGGTCTTTTTGAGGTTGCGCTTAACCCACTCAGGGGTAGCGTCAGTGCGGCCGGATTTAATCAGGTATTCGCTGATTTCCTGGTACCACATGTGACTGAGTGCGTTCTGCGACAGGCTGCGCTTCTCGCGCCACTCTTTGACCTGCAGGCGTAGAGGTTTGCCGGTAGCGAGTTGCTCCTGCAGCATCTTGCCGATAGCCGCGAAGTTGCCTGAGTGCAGCTTGATGCCGCATTGAGGGATGTTCATACGCCACCTCCGAGAGGTAACGCAGAATGCAGAAAATCGCCGGTGCATTTCTGCATCGGTGACAGGTGAAGATGTTCAGATTGTGGTCGCATATAACGTCCCCATTATATGCGCAGGGGACACCGGGTGTTCAGGCCGGTGCGTTGTTATTATCGCTCGTTGAGTCTGAATTATCAACGCGAGAAAAAGGCCTCCGGGGAGGCCTGATTGTTGTTACTGCGGCGCTGCCTGCTCAACATCTTCGGCTATAGCGATCACGTCCGAAAGCCGGACATTAAGCGCGTCTGAAATGCTCTGCAGACTGGACAGTCGCGGGTTGCCGTGAATGCAGGAATAAAGAGTTTTACGGTTAACGCCCATCTTATCGGCCAGCCCAGAGATGGATAACCCTCTCTCCTTTGCCAGTGCCTGGATGGTCGCGGATAGAGACGTCATTTGGCCTCCTTTGGCATGCTTTTGCAAAGCTGATGCCACCGGCTCAGCGCTTCCTCTCTGTTTCTTTCCAAGAATTTCTCCGCGCACTCCCTGTTGCAGAACCTATAAACTTTCCATTGGTCCCAGAATGAAGGGTATGACTTCATGAGTACCCTGATCCGCTTCCTTCCGCAAAACTCGCACAGGCTAAATAGCATCACCCATCCCCCTTCTTCGCCGCCCAATAGTGATTGGCTGCGTCTGTTTCTCTTGCCCACCCAAAGATGAGCATTACTGGTATCGCCACCAAAAAATAACGCTCAGGGAAGTGGTGCATAGCAGCCGCTCCGGCCATAAATGGAAGTATTGCGGCTGATGCCTTTCGTCCGTACCATGAGAATGAACACATCGTCACTTCACCTCCTGCTGCGGTGCTGCTGGCATCTGCATCTTCCGTTCATCCGAGGTAACGATTAAACCAGTACACTTGAATCGTCGCGTGGTATCTTCTGCGCAACCTAAAGACTCAAATTGTCGATTGGTATTGTCGACATCATGCACAGGTTCGGCACCCTGAAGCGTGGCGGCGCGGCAGGCGCTCCATGCCGCCCACATATCGTTGATATGGTCATCGTCATAGTGATTCGGATGCACGTTCGTGAAGAAGTGTTACCAACGGTGCAAAACTGATCCACCCCAGCGGTTGAAAATTGATCCAGGGGTTAATCTGCTCCTCTGAATACAGGGGAGCTTATGATCACTTTTGAGATTCGTATGGAAAT
>NZ_VDAM01000001.1:2022130-2233220 GCF_019584355.1 Leclercia sp. EC_58 | reverse complement strand
GCAGACTAAAGGCAAGGTGGAGAGGATGGTGCAGTACGCCCGCAACAGCTTCTATATCCCGTTAATGACACGCCTGCGTCCGATGGGGATCACCGTCGATGTTGAAACCGCAAACCGTTACGGCCTGCGCTGGCTGTACGATGTGGCCAATCAACGTAAGCATGAAACTATCCAGACCCGCCCCTGCGATCGCTGGGTGGAGGAACAGCAATCCATGCTGGCACTGCCACCGGAGAAAAAACAGTATGACGTGCAGGTTGATGAAAGCCTGATGACCTTCGACAGGCAGCCGTTGCATCATCCGCTCTCCATCTATGACACGTTCTGCAGAGGAGCCGCATGATGGTCGAACTGCAACATCAACGGCTGATGGTGCTTGCCGAACAGCTCCAGCTGGACAGTCTTATCGGCGCAGCGCCGGCGCTGTCGCAACAGGCGGTGGATCAGGAATGGAGCTACATGGACTTCCTGGAGCACCTGTTACATGAGGAGAAACTGGCCCGGCATCAGCGTAAACAGGCGATGTACACGCGGATGGCAGCCTTCCCGGCGGTAAAGACGTTCGAGGAGTACGACTTCACCTTCGCCACCGGCGCTCCTCAGAAGCAAATCCAGTCGCTGCGATCCCTGAGCTTCATAGAGCGTAACGAAAACATCGTGTTGCTGGGGCCATCGGGCGTGGGAAAAACGCATCTGGCGATAGCCATGGGCTACGAAGCAGTACGGGCGGGCATCAAGGTTCGCTTCACAACAGCAGCGGACCTGCTGCTACAGCTGTCCACTTCACAGCGTCAGGGCCGTTACAAAACGACTCTCAATCGTGGTGTCATGGCCCCGAAGCTGCTTATCATCGATGAAATAGGTTATCTGCCGTTCAGTCAGGAGGAAGCCAAGCTGTTCTTCCAGGTCATCGCCAAACGTTACGAGAAGAGCGCGATGATCCTGACCTCCAACCTGCCGTTCGGGCAGTGGGATCAGACGTTCGCCGGTGATGCAGCGCTGACATCGGCGATGCTGGACCGGATCTTACATCACTCACACGTCGTGCAAATAAAAGGGGAAAGCTATCGACTGAAGCAGAAACGAAAGGCCGGGGTTATCGCTGAAGCTAATCCTGAGTAAACAAGGTGGATCAATATTAAACCGTTGGTGGTGGCGGTAAGTGGATCACTTTTTACCCGTTGTTGACAAGAAGTACCAATCTTCATTGAAACCAGCGTCTCTGGCCCACGCCTCGAAATCTTCCCGGCTCGCATTATCCACCACCGCTGGCTGCGGTAACTGTGGTGCTGCGTAGACAGGCTCTCGCTCAATGCTCAGCATGACATATCCAGGCAACCACTCTCCCACATCAGCAATGTGCGTAACGAACGTGTTGATGAATTCTCCTGTAGGGTTGCAGCTACCTTTGGGCGTTTCCATCAGGTGAAGGGTGTCGCCAACCTTAAAATCTCGGTCATTTTTACGCAGCTCTGCGCGCTTAATTCCAGTGCAAACAGCGCTGAAGTGTTCAGGGTAAATCTTCAGGTGATGGATCATTTCAATCCCTCCAGCAGTGGCAGGCGGTAGAGCGGGATAGTGCCTAGGGTCTGTTCCATGTTGTTAGCGAGATAATACCCATCGCCATGTCGTGATGCGCGGTAGAAGCCCACTGGTTGTTCCGTCAGCGCTGCCAGTGCGATTTTGAATATTTGCGCATCGAGTTGCGCTTCTTCAACATCAGGATAATGAGTTGTTACCGCAAGACGGCGCTCAAGCTTCTCAATCAACTGCTCTTTGGTAAATTTGGTCATGGGTTAGTCCTCAACCTTTCCCGTATCACGCCACTGCTTTAACACCTCGATTAGCTTTCTTGCCTGCACCCAATCTATCTCTATCGGCTCTATACATTTTGAGTTATCAATTAATAATGTTTTTGTGTTATCTGAATTAATATCCAGATAGTCACCGCTCTTTGTGCGTTCAATTCTCATATCCCTACTCCCCCACCTTAGTGATGATTCCAGCGGCGTGACCGGCTTTCTCGATAGCGTCAGCACACAGGTCAATCATGTGGTTTACCTCGCCGTACCCAAGCGTTCGACCGTCTACGTAAGCAGGTAGATTTACGACCAACTCCCGCGCCTCAAGTTCAGCAATCCTCTTCTCTGCGGCCTCCAGCTCATCCAGCAGCGCCCGAACTACATCGGCAGCTTTCTGGCACTGGTCAAAAATGCTCACGTCACAACCGGTATCGAATCCGTCCTCAGTTTCAAAGCGAAGCTCTACAGTGTCGCCGTCGATATCTGAAGGTTCGAACCCAGCAATGTTTTCCAGAATGCCGATAGTGCTTTCTGCGCTTTCACGCAGCGCCTGTTTGTTGATGTTGCTCATTGGGCTGCCTCCTGCTTGACCAGCGCCAATCCATCTTTGATGAAAGCATGGTATCGCTTTCCGGTTAGCGCAGATTCAACCAGCGGAGTTAGCGGAAGAAGTAAGCTAATTACCTTAGTGAATTCTTCAAACCCGATTTCGAATTTCTCATAGAGAAGCTCATCAAAATCAAACCCATCGTTACGCTGTTCGTCGGTAATGCCGTAGATGGCGCTCAGTAATTCCTCAACTTCGAAATAATCTATGCTCATACTTCTGCTCTCCCGCCCCTGACTGATGCCAGGCACTGATTGAATAGGTTGGTTAAAGGGTTGGCCATGCCAAAGATGTACGGTGCGCTCTTGCTGTAGTTCCACACTTTCGCTCGGCCCAGCCATTGCCGGTGCACCTCACCCTGCTTGCTTAGTGATGCAAGAATCTGCGAGGTGACTTGCATCTCAAGACCTGTCGCGGCTGCAATAGCCGATGAAGCTCCTTCGTTTCCAGCCTCCAGATAGTCCAGAACCGCTTTACGCCGGTTCGCATGAAGCTCGGTCAACCGATAACGCTTGATGCCGTTATGGGCGCTGTAGATTTCAAGCTGGCCTGATTCTGTGAGTTCCCGGAGGAGTTGGGTAATGCGGGATTTTGGTGCGCCGGTTAAAGTGTGGAATTCTCTGGATGATGTCGGTTTGTTGGTTTCAAGGTGGTGAAGTGTTTTTTCTCGGGTGTTCATGTGCCTTGCCTCACGTTATCGCCTGCCCAGACCTCGTTGTATTCAGAGACCGGCATGTTGGCGATGTAGTTGTACGGGGATGCTGTTTCGGTGGGTAAGAACTGGTGCGAGTTGGCATCGAGGTAAAGCGGTATGCCGCCTTCCCATCCCTCGCCGTTACGCTGCTTCTCAAGCATCAGGACAGATGCGGGAGCGGCCAGCGCCTTGCGTTCCTTGTCGTCCAGTTCCTCACCCTGCTGGTCTTTCTGAATGGCCTTCTCACGAACCTTGTTGCGCCAAATGATGAACAGGTTATCGGTGAGGTCGGTAATCGAACCTGAACCCTTAACGTCCATCTTGCCGGTAGGCTTCTCCTCGCTGTCTCCCTTGCGGCTATGGGTGACGAGCAGGACGTGAGTATTGGTTTTGTTCTTGAAGTCACACAGCGCGTCTACGAAGGCTTTCTGGCCGTTGTAGTCGTCATCACCTATTCCGCATTTCATCAGGCTGTCGATGATGAACAGCTCGATGCCGTAACGCTTCCAGGCGTAGGTGAATATTTCGATCAGCCGATCAGCTTTGGCGGTTCCCGTCAGGCCGAATAGCCATAGCCGGTCATCGTAAAACTTGAAGGCCGATTCGATTTCAAGCTGCGGCGGCAGTTTCAGGCAGGTTGACTGCCGGGTCAGACGTTTCAGCAGGATGCCGGGCTTAATTTCCAGTGAAGCGACGCAGGTCTTAACCCCCTGGCGCATGGCTTCCAGTGCCATATGCCCCACCACCTCGGTCTTGCCGTGGCCGTTGACACCGTTGACCAGCGTCAGCTCGGCCTGACGGAATGCGAAGTTGTGATTCAGGCATTCCCACGGGCTGTAGAACAGGCTTTGCTCTTTGCCGTAGAAGGCGTTGATGGTGTCCTGATAAAACTCCCTGGCGCTGTAAAGCTCCTCAGGGTCGAAAAATGATGCCCGTTCCAGATATCCCACGATGTCATCGGAAGAGATGCCAGCCATCAGGCACTCGTTGATGTCTTTGTGGGGAAGTTTTACCAGGCGGCAGCGGTGCTCACCGAGGCGGGTTGCAATTTCTCTGGCGGCGGTCTGGCCTACTTCGTCGCTGTCCATGCTTATCCAGATTTCGTCGAACCGGTCCAGGTTGTGATACTCAAACTCAATCCACTGCTGCTTGGCCCCCTTCCCCCCACCGAACGGCACGGACAACGCCGGGAAACCGTACTGGTAGTAACTCATGCAGTCGATTTCACCTTCGCACAGGATGACGATCCGCATGTTCTTCGGGATAGCCTGCCAGCCATACAGACACGGCTCGCAATCACCCTCAGCCATGATGACCTTCTTTCCGCCAGGCCGTTCTGTGCTGATGCGCTTGACCTGCAACAACTCACCGTCACGCTTGTAGGGGAATGCCAGCGCGTCCAACTCTCGCTCTCCGTTCCAGACCTTGGCCGCGGCAACTTCGTACAACTTCGCCGTCTCTGCGGAGATCCCGCGAGTGGCAAGATATTCGATGTGCTTTTCGGTTTTGGTGAGGTAACGGGAGATTTTCTTGCGATCTGGCCGGGAGAATTTCTTTTGCTGCTTTGCTGCGAAGTGGTGATCGTCGTCCTTGATGCCCAGAAACTCTTTGGCTTCGGTCATCGCCTGATGTAACCCGCAATCCCTGACGGCTACCCAAAGGTCCAGCAGATCGCCAGCGGTTCCCTCTGCAAAATCAGACCAGACTTTCTTCCCTGCCAGGTTAACCTTGAGGCTCTTCCCTGACTCCCCGTTAATACTTCCGGCCACCCACTCGTGGCTCTCTCGCTTACCGTTGGGCAGCAGGTATTTCGCCACCCTTTCGACCTGATTCCATAGCAGGTCACTCAATTCGCTCGGCGTCATGATGCCCTCAAATCAAACTTATTGAACCAGTACCGGACAAACCCATCGCTCAGTAAGCCGTGGTTGTAACCGGCAATCAGCAATGCCTTGAACCGTGATTTCATCGTGACCTCACATGAAGACGTATCCGCTCTTGCTGACGGTCACGGCTGGCTTCTGGCCGGATGGTTGGGGATCTGCAGTTGGCTTCTCGTCTTCCCACCGCTTGCCGTTCAGGTAGGTAGCCGGGTGAAGCTTCTCGAATCCGAATTGCTTACCCATCCGGGAGGAGATATCTCCTGCAAGGAACGAAGCGAACTGGTCCGGGGTGCCACCGTTAGCGCGACGCCACTCCTGGTATTGAGTTCTGAATGCTGACTTGGCATTTTTCTTTCCGGTCTTACACATCCCCGCAAGCCAGAAAATCTTCTCGAATGCCTCATCGGTTGCCTGGTGTTTGTTTGAAGGCTGAGGTGGTTTTTCTTCCTCCGCTCGAACCTGTTCGGGCAGAGTGTTTTTAATGTCTTTATTGTCTTTTGTAATAGTGTCTTTTGTGTCCCCCTGTTTTGAGGGATTCGACTCCCTCAATTTGAGGGATGTTTTATCCCCTGTTTTGAGGGATTTCCCCTCGTTTTGAGGGATACACCATTCATCGATGTTTTTGTTAGGCCCGAACATGCCGCCTTGCTGCTTGATGACGTTCATTCTGACAAGCTCTAACTTCGCTTCATTGCACCGTTTGACCGGCAACTTTGTGATCTCGCTAAGCTGAGAATCGCTGATCCTGTCCATCGGCTTATTCCACCCGTAGGTTTTACGCAGAATAGCGAGCAGCACTTTGAAGTGTCGCTTGGTCAGATCAGCGCCTGAATAAGCTTCAAGGAGCATATTTGACAGCCTGGCGTACCCATCATCGAGTTCTGCCACACGACGCTCCACGACCGTCAGAGACGGCCTGATTGGTGTTACTGTTGCAGGGCTACTCATGACCGTTCTCCTTCCGCTTTAGTTCTTCGATGATGGCTCTCAGCTTTACGCCAACAGCCGGGTTACAGGATTTGATGAACCGGTCACGAGCAATATTTTTGTGAATTGCTGCCTGGTAAAATCGAGGTTTCTTAGGCATAATGACTCCTGTGAATTGATCCAGTTATTCATCTCAGAATTTCATGGTGATTTGCTCTGAACGCTCGGTTGCCGCCGGGCGTTTTTTATTGGTGAGAATCTCAGCTACCTGCTTTGCCAGCCGCGCCATATCGTCATCAACGATGCCCCACTCCAGCACCGCCAGTAGCATCGACAGCTTAGGCAGCATGCTTTCCTTCCAGCGGGTAATGCCCGACTTATCCATCCCCAGCGCCTTTGCAACATTGGAGGCACCGCGAATAGCAATCTGATTCAGGATCCAGGACTCAATTTTTCGAGCCTGATCTTTGTTTCGTGTGGTTGTGTTATCCATTTGTGATAATTCCTTTGTGTTGAAATAGTTAAAGGCCATGCGCAGACACGCAGAGCCATGTTTGATGTGTTTTATTGGAGCTAGCTTTTCAGCTACGTAGGCCGGACGGCCGTTGTGGTAAGTAGTTGGTGCTTATGCGGCGTTATTTTCGCGGCGATAACTCGGGAATGGCTTCAGTTCTTCAGCCGACACAGTCCCATCAGGGTGGACGATTACGGTTATGTCTCGCTTTGAGGCGAGAGCCTTGTTAATCGCACTTTGATATACACCAAGGTCTTGAGCTGCCTTGGTTTGACCGAATCGCTCTGCGTACTCAGTTAATTTTATGCGCTGATCCATGTGACCTCCTTAGTGCATGGATGATATTATCACCGCAGGAGGTAATTATGTCAACATCTGCGGTGTTAGTAAATTATTCCCTCCGGTGTTAAATTTTGACTATGAGCATAAAAAAGAAACCATTAACAGAAAATCAGCTGCAAGACGCCAAGCGTCTTAAGGCGATTTACGAGAGCAAAAAGTCAGAATTGAGGCTCTCACAGGAATCCATTGCCGATGCTTTAAATGTCGGTCAATCAGCTATAGCCGCGTTACTTAATGGGGTTAACGCCCTCAATGCGAGCAATGCTGCCGCCCTTGCGAAACTGTTAAAAGTTAGTGTTGGTGACTTCAGTCCGGCGCTGGCTACAGAGATTGCAGAAATGTACAAGTCAATCTCTTCAGATCCTGTGGTGAAGGGTGAATATGAATATCCGGTTTTCACTCATGTTCAGGCTGGCATGTTCTCACCGGAGTTCCGCACTTTCACAGAGCGCGACGCTGAGGGTTGGGTCAGCACGACTAAAAAGGCCAGTGATAACGCATTCTGGCTTGAAGTCGATGGCCACTCAATGACAGCGCCTGCAGGCTCGCGCCCAAGCTTCCCTGAAGGAATGCTCATCCTTGTGGACCCGGAAGAATCAGTTGACCCTGGTGATTTCTGCATTGCCCGCCTGGGTGGCGATGAGTTCACTTTCAAGAAGTTGATAAAAGACAGCGGGCAGGTGTTTCTGCAGCCTCTGAACCCTCAATTTCCGATGATTCCATGCCATGAACAATGCCGGGTTGTTGGAAAGGTAGTGGCCTCGCAATGGCCTGAAGAAACTTTTGGTTGATGGGCAAGGTGTTCTGGTCGGCGCATAGCTGGTAGATACTTTGCTGCGGTTGGACAAAATACTGCCCGGAACTTCGGCAGTAATTTTCTGCTAAAGATGTTGGGTGCTTTTCCGATATATAAAAGCAGACGCAAATTTACATGATCTTTTGTGCTGTATCGCTTGCTGAAAGCTAGGTTTTGCGTAAACTTCAATTACTCAAATTTGAGTTAACAACATATAGGACAACCCACATGAAAAAATCTGCAAAGCTCTTTTTCAGCGCTATGGGCTCTATCCTTGACCTTTGCCCAGCAGGCGGTTACAGCGAATATCGTTACACGACTACGGACGCCGACTTGATCAAGTCTGATTGGGTTCGTGTCGGTGGTTATATGAGACACGCGGTAACCGATAATGAGCAGAAAAAAACCTCAAAGAAAGCCTCAAACCGCCGATCCGAGAAATCTTGTTAACCAACCTGCCACGTTAGGGCGAGTCCAGGACGGTAAAACAGAGCTTCTTGTAAATGAGGTTGTAAAAAACCCCCAAGTTCTTGAACGTCTCATGGATAGGCCTGAAATGGCAGGCATCATGATGCAAGTTACTCATACCAGATCAGGCCCTCTTCCTGATGCCGATGAGTTGGCTAGATACGAAAGAGTATCTCCAGGCTTTGCACGTGAAATAATGGAAATGGCTAAAGCCGAACAAAAACATCGACATGAGCATCTAAAAAAAGGACAAAATGGAGCCATCTGGCGAGATCGGTTAGGTCAGATATTTGCCATGATTTCTGTTCTTATTTTCGCTGGCTTAGCTTATGTGATGATCCAGCATGAGGCTTTTGGCTGGGCAACCGGTTTGTTAGGGGTGGAGCTAGTTGCATTAACAAGCGTTTTTGTAGCTGGACGAAAGGTCAAACAAAGTCCAAATCAAATCAAAAAATGATCATACCCGGCCGCCGCGCCGGGTTTTTTATTGCCCACCCATAAAGCTATCCGCCATTCTGCCGATAACTATCCAGCCTGAAGCTGATAATAATAACTATCGCAACACTGCCTGCCCGCCCGTGCGGGCTTTTTTATTGCCCCTTCCGCACCAGCTCCGCCGCATCCCTGTTAGCCCCCTTCCCTATCACGTTCCCGGTTTCATGCCTGGTGCGCTCCAGCCTCTCTACAAGGTTATCCCTGCTGATCGGGGTGCCGCTTGCTATCAAATTCACCACCGCCAGCCCTAAGGCGTTGAGAATCAGGCCAGCATTATCTTCGTTGATGTTCATACGGCACCTCTTCTGATGTTTTTTAACCATACCAGCCAGCGTGAAAAAATAAATATTCGGCAAAAACAAAAACTTAACCATTAGCGGTGTTATTTTTATCTCTTGCGGTGTTGACTTAGTTACCACTTGCGGTGATTATTGTATCCATCAGCAGGAAGCAGCACTCACCAGGACGGTGAACCTACAACGATTCAGTGATGAATCTACGAGGCTGAAAAGCCTGATTACCAAAGTGAGCTTTGGGGTGAATGCAGAAGCTAACCTTCTCGGCGGAGGCGCTTGGCAATGAGTACGCGACCGGAGTTAGTCGCCCGGCTGTATTCACCACCAAAGTTCATCAGGAGGTCACCATGACACGCAGAACAGCATTCAATGGGTCAGCAGCCGGTCGTCGCCGTGAGCGTCGCGCAGCAGTACAGAGCGCAGTTGCCGTAAGCGCTGAGACCATGCATCGCCCTACCCTTAGCCGCGCTCAGGTTCAGGCTAAGGGACAGCACCACACGCCAGCAAGCATTGAAGATGCGACCCCGATTAAGTTTGTTGCACAGGATGCAGTGTGGCAGCGCCAGGAATACAAGCGCCAGCTCGAACGCGCAGCCATCGTCTACAGCAATGAGTTCGGCAATAAGCCGCTGGAAAGCGGAATGTGCCTGCCGGATGTGGCGATTTATGCCGCCGGTCACCGCAAAAGCAAATCGATCACCGCTCGCTGAGGTGGCCCATGAAGAACAGCATCAAGTGTCCGGTATGCGGTAGAGACTTCGATCCACGCACACCGGTCTGCAACATCAGCAAGTATCACCCATCGGCGAAGAACTGCGAGCTGGAGAAGATACGCGATGCCCGGCGCAAGCATTACGCACAGAACGAATCGAGCGGGTCGAGTGGCCGGCGGTGAATAAACAAAGGGGTGATGAGTGATCGAGCAACTTAAATTTTACATGACTCAGGCATCACCTGAGCTAATTGAAGACCGCCGCGAATACATTGACCGGGTAATCGTCTCCAAGCTAAAGCGAGGAATAGAAGAGCAAAAACTATGGTCTTCAGATATGAGGGCTGAGCCGGACTCAATAGAGCTGATTGCCGCTTATGAGGATGGGCTCAAATTTTTCACAAAGCTAGGTTTTAGCGGGTAACTACAGAGGGTAAGGGTATGGAGTGGGTTAAGTGCAGTGAAAGAATGCCAGAGGTAAGAGAGCGCGTGATTGGATGGAACGGTTATTCAATACAGACGTGTTCTTATGTCAGCAATACATATGCCAAAACTGCGAAAGGAAGGGAGCCGAGATTCGAAATAAACACTGGGATCTGGCATGGAGTAACTCACTGGATGCCACTGCCTAAAGAACCAACAGAATAACCCGCTACGGCGGGTTTTTTATTGCCTTATACCCTGACCCATTCACTGAGTGGCTCAAGTTATGAGACGGCGGCCATCCACCGCCAAAGATTCGCGCATATTGCGCAGGGGTAACGTTCAGCGGCGCGGCTTAAGCGCGGAGATGATTATGAGTAAACCACAGCTAACACCCCGCCTAACTGAGCCAGAGATGGCAAAGCTAGCGGTTAAAACGGCTCAGGAGTTTGTTAATGCCTGCCACTGCCAAAACGAAGATGACGTCTTGCTGGCGCTAAGCTTCTGGCTGAATGTCGGAATGGAAGCAGGCGAGCTTGTTCAGCATGGTCAAAAGGTGGTCCTGCAATGATGACAGTCACCCACAACGGCAAGCAGTACACCGTATCGAAGTTAAACGATAACGAGTGGCGCCTGAGTTCAGTCGATAAGCCTCGCGAGTCATTCACGATGAACCGGGTACAGATGCAGTTGGCCGGTTTGCTTGAGCAGGTGGAGGGAGAGTCATGATCGCCCACTACGGCACCACCCCCATCATTCGCCAGTGTGTTGAGCCTGGAATGATGGCGCTGCACAAAGGACGCACCTACCGCGTGTCAGCTGTCATCCACGAACGCAAATGGGTGTACCTGCACACCGACGCAGAAATCATCCGTGTTAACGATCGTGTGATCGACGTTCTGCTCGACGGCACCGGCCAGCCAATTCAGCACTGAGGTGATTATGCAGAAGTTTGAATATTTCGTGATGGATGGTCGTGCTCAATATGACCTTGAGCGAGCCGCAGTGTTCGAAGCGCTGGGCCAAAAAGAACCGTCGAAAAAGAGCCTGCAAAGAGAATGGGGAGATATGGGCGCATTCCTTGTGCGCGCTCCGGTTACCAGTGTAGACGCATCAGGCAATTCACGATGCGGTGCTTTCGAAGTCGTTCGCGAAATCCAGTAATCCCCCATCCCATTTCACATCTGGCAGCCAATCGGTGCCGGGTGACGCACATTCTGATTTCAGGAGGCAAATTATGGCAGCTGAAACGACAGAGAAAGGCAGCCTGTTACAGCGCCGCATTTATACGCAGCAGGCTCTCTACTTCCGCTTTAAAGGTGACCGGGATCAGATGCGAATGTACCTGAACCTGTCCCGCCTTGAAGTGCTTAACAAACGTTATTTCCTCGGGGGATGCCCCTTCTAAAAGGTACACACTATGAAATTCGAAAAAGCCATGAGAAAGAAAGCCAGGCTACGGCTGGCACTTACCGGGCCAAGCGGTTCAGGCAAGACCTACAGCGCGTTGCTGGTCGCCAAAGGTATCGGCGGCAAGATTGCTTTCATCGACACCGAAAAGGGCAGTGCGTCGCTTTATTCCGACATCGCTGACTTTGATGTGCTTGAACTGGATCCCCCCTTCTCTCCTGAGCGATTCATTGAGGCGATTAGGTCCGCAGAGGATGCCGGGTATGAGACCCTGATCCTCGACAGCATCACCCACGAATGGGGCGGCGTCGGTGGATGTCTGGAATTGGTCGACACAATCGCCAAGGCAAAGTATCGAGGCAACAGCTGGTCAGCATGGAGTGAGATTAACCCTCGCCACCGCCTGTTCCTCGACGCAATTTTGCGTTCGCCAATGCACATCATCGCAACCATGCGTAGCAAAACTGAAACGGCACAGGTAGAAGAGAACGGCCGCAAGAAGGTCGCCAAGCTTGGCATGAAGTCTGAACAGCGCGACGGCGTCGAATATGAGTTCACTACGGTGCTGGACATCGCCCACGAAACACACCATGCGATCGCCAGTAAAGACCGTACAAAGCTGTTCTCTAACTCCGACCCGGTGATCCTCAGCGAAGACACCGGTAAGCGCCTGCTGGAATGGCTTGAATCCGGCGTTAACCAGCACGAAGAAAATCTCAAACAGTTCGTTGCTGATGCGAAAGTTGCCGCAGATATGGAAGCACTCAAGCCGCTATTCGAAGAAGCATGGCGAACACTGCGCGGCACCGAATATCAGGCAAAAGCGAAAGATGTCTATGACATCAGGAAATCAGAACTCGAACAGGCAGGAGCAGCAGCATGAGTAGCAGAGGCGTTAACAAGGCAATCATCGTTGGGCGATTGGGTCAGGATCCGGAAGTGCGTTACGCACCTTCCGGTGCTGCATTTGCAAACCTCACGGTAGCCACGTCGGAGCAGTGGCGCGACAAACAGACCGGGGAGCTGAAAGAGCAAACCGAATGGCACCGCGTAGTGCTGAGCGGGAAGCTGGCAGAAGTGGCTGGAGAATATCTTCGCAAGGGTTCTGAGGTGTACCTGGAGGGGAAACTTCGGACTCGTAAATGGACTGATCAATCAGGCGTGGAGAAATACACTACCGAGGTTCTGGTCGGTGTCGGCGGAACCATGCAGATGATTGGCGGCCGGCAGGATGCAGGCGCTCAGCAGAGCGGTGGGCAGCGTCAGCAGCAGTCTCGCCAACAGCAAGGCGGGGAGCCTGGAGGATGGGGTGTGCCACAACAGGCTCAGAGCCAGCAAGGTGCGCCAATGGACTTAGACGACTCAGATATCCCGTTCTAGGAGCTGAATATGAAGACCTGTTCCAGATGCCATCAGCAGAAGGAAGAAAGGGACTTTCAAATCAGAAGGGCATCCAATGATGGATTAACTGCCGCGTGTCGGGCCTGTCTTGCTGAATACGACAAACAGCGCTCGGGATTGCCACATCGAGTATCAGCCAGGAGGGAGTATCAATCCTCAGATTGCGGCAGAGAACGGTGTAATGCAGCCAAAAAGCGGTTTATTCAGCGCAACCCATGGAAAAGAAAAGCCCACATCATCGTGGGCAATTTTTTGCGCGATGGGAAGCTAACCCGTCCACCGCAATGCGAGTGCTGCGGATCAGAATGTAAGCCTCAGGCCCATCACTGCGACTACGGAAAGCCAACCGATGTGATGTGGCTCTGTAAGTCATGTCATGTCGAATGGCATAAACATAACAAGCCGGTATACCCAGAAGACACCAGGCCGTTTTAACCACCCTGAATTCCAACCAATTTCACCTCACGGAGGCGGGTTAACCACACCCGAAATTCGCTATGCACCACATATCTGGCAGACGCCACTACTCGAAAGAGACGCTTGTTCGGCTGCTGAGCAAGGACAGCAAAAACTTCATCGCTACTTACTGGACAGGCGTTAACCCGGGCGACGGATGCTTTAACGCCGGGATTAACCTGGTCACTCACGAAGCGTTCTACGCAGGCTGGGGTGGCTCGCTGGAAGAGAAAAGCCAGTACATCACTGCAGCTGAGCTGGAGATGGTGAAGGAGATGTGTGATGCGACGCCGTGGGGTCAGGAGTTTGGCGGGAAATGTCTGGGGGGAATGGAATATCGGCTTAAACCTGAAATGAGGGTGACGCAATGAAACACGCTCACGACGACATAGTAGTTCACGGACTTCGCCTGACATTCATTGTCGGGCCTAACGGCTGGCTGATGCCGTGGGGTGATGTTATCCGCAACCAACTCAAGGCGCAGCGACTCGCTGAAGAGTACATCAACAGGCAGGAGGCGGCATGACCGATTACACCGGAAGTAACACGCCTGTAGATCAGCGTGATTTATGGCGCACGCCACCGGCACTGTTTGCAGCACTGGATGCTGAGTTCTGCTTTCAGCTGGACGCCGCAGCAGCGCCGCACAATGCGCTGTGCCGCAAGTTCATCACCGTAGAGCAGAACACGCTGGAAACGCCGTGGGCCGATTACCTCACCATTCCAGGCTATGCGTGGCTCAACCCACCATATAGCGACATCACGCCATTCGTGAAAAAAGCAGCAGCGGAGAGCAAGAACCAGATCGGCACCGTCATGCTGGTTCCTGCTGATACCTCTGTAGGCTGGTTCCGTGAGGCTATCGAGACGGCCAGCGAGGTAAGATTTATCACCGCCGGACGACTGGCATTCATAAACCCGGTCACCGGTAAGCCTGTATCTGGGAACAATAAAGGATCGATGCTCATCATCTGGCGCCCATTCCCAAGGACGCACTGCGAGTTCACGACAGTTGAGCGTGATGTGCTGATGGAGTTTGGCGTGAAACGTATGGCAAGGCGGGAGGCAGCATGACAGCACAAATCACCGGGTCGCTAATGCGACCCCTCCATTTGCTGGCGTTTGCCGTCAGCCGCATCAATGAACAGTTCAGGGAGCACTGATGAAAAGAACAATGCTCGCTATAGCAGCATCCATGTACGCGCTGGCGGCGCCAGTTAAACCGTGGGGCCCGAGCGAAATATCACCTCTGCTTTTTGTAGATAACCGCCACCCGGTTAGCCGTGGCAAAACCGGAGTCGCGGCATCACGTCGGGCAGCCAAAAAACGCAGGAGAGCACGCTAATGGCAGATTTTGCAGACGACGCATCAGCCGTCGAAGAGTTGCAGCGTAATGCTGCGTTGAGTGCTCACAGGATTAACCGTGATGCGGTATCGGCGGTTAAGTGCGAGGAATGCGGCGATCGGTTGCCTGAGGCTTGCCGGAAAGCGTATCCGGGATGCACTACCTGTGTCAGTTGTCAGGAAGAGTGGGAAATTTTAATCAGGCAAGGGAGGGGATGATGGGTTGGCTAAAGAACGCGGTTCTAAACCGCAAGAAGTACAAGTCTCTATCGTGGTGGGAAAACTTCATGGGCGGGCATATCAATATTGGTCCAATCACCATCTACGGTGAAAATGCCATGCATTGGGCGGTAAATATCAGGACTAAGCGCTGGGGTTATGTTTGTTTCCGGCTCCCATTCCGCTCATTCGGAAGATGGCGCCCGCTCTATTTTTACTGCTCACCAAATGGCACGCCGTGGGCTGCGACTTTCAAATTGGGGAAAGTATGAGGTCAGCCAATGTTCAGGATAATCCAGCCTAATACGTGGTATGCCGATTTGTTCGGATCACCATGCAAAATCCTCCGCGCCACTCATGAAGTCGTCCACTACACCCGAAAGGGTCGCCGCGGAATCGCCAGCATGATGCGCTTTCAGAACGAGTTCGAGCCTCTCACCAAAGCAGAGGCCGAGCGTATCGAAGAAGAAATCGAAACAGCAGATCACATTAAACGGCTTCGCGCTATGCGTGCGGCATGAGGAGAGATTATGTCAGATTTGGCAATGAAGGTATTGCAATGGCAGGCGACAGGTAATGTCGGCGTGAGCAGTGCGACGATGGCGTCCATTGCTTTGGGTTTGGATAAGCCATTTTACGGTAGCCATTTCGGCGCGCCGCACGACCCATCCGATATGCTGCGCTGCATGAAGTTACTGGAAGCCATCCCGGAGATTCGCGATCACTTCCCGGCCATCGCCAACCGCGTGCCTACCTTCAAGGGGATCATTGAGCAGTGGGACGCACTGGTCGAGGTAATGAACCGTGAATGCGTTGGTGAAAGATGGCGCGCGCCAGATGCATACAAACTGATTGAAAAGCTGAGGGGTGATGACGAGCCTCGCCGAACAATCAGATTCGACTGACGCAACTGATAGCCAGTTATGAGCTGGCTATTGGGTGCGAATGCACTGCCACGTTATCCCCCTTTCAGCCCTCCATTGTGAGGGCGTTTTTTTGCCTGGAGAAAACCAATGGAATCCTACTCAATTTCATTCCTGGAAGCCTGCGGCATCTGCGGGGTATCCGAGCCAACACTAAGGAAGTGGATCAGATCTGGCCGCTTAGTGGCATCACGGAAATCTGACAAACCTAAATCGCCGTACCTTTTAACCAGGCAGGCCTGCATTGCTGCCATTAAGAATCCGTTGCACACTGTGGAAGTGAGCGCGGGTGATGCACATAAAGAGGAGAAAAAATGTCCATCTTCCGCAGAGGTGAAATATGGTACGCGTCCTACTCGGTCCCGGGCGCTGGCCGAATTAAAGAGTCGCTTGGGACAACGGACAAGCGGCAAGCTCAGGAGTTGCACGACAAACGAAAGGCTGAACTCTGGCGAGTAGATCGGCTTGGTGATTTCCCGGATGTCACTTTTGAGGAAGCGTGCCTCCGCTGGCTTGAAGAGAAGGCCGACAAGAAGTCACTCGACACCGACAAGGCGCGGATGTCTTTCTGGCTTGGTCATTTTGAAGGGGTCAGGCTGAAGGATATAACGGAAGCGCGGATCTACTCTGCAGTCAGCAAGATGCAGAACCGTAAGGCCCGGGAGATATGGGAAGGGAAAGCCGAGTCGGCCAGGAAGAAAGGCAAGGAAGCGCCAGCGTTCGAACCGAAGCAGGTCACCACCTCCACCAAGGCCAAACATTTGGCCCTGATGAAGGCGATCCTGCGTGCGGCAGAGCGTGACTGGAAGTGGCTGGAGAAGGCACCGGTTATCAAAGTGCCGGCAGTGAGAAACAAGCGCGTTCGCTGGCTGGAAGCTGAAGAAGCGAAACGCCTGATTGATGAATGCCCCGAACCGCTGAAGTCGGTTGTTAAGTTTGCGCTGGCAACCGGGCTTCGGCGTTCGAACATCATCAACATGGAGTGGCAACAGATCGACATGCAGCGTCGTGTTGCCTGGGTGAACCCTGAGGACAGTAAATCAAACCGCGCTATTGGCGTAGCGCTGAATGATACCGCCTGCCGGGTATTGCGTGACCAGATCGGGAATCATCATAAGTGGGTGTTCGTCCATTTGAAAGCAGGACACCGCACGGATGGGTCGTTAACGCCGTCGGTCAGGAAAATGCGGGTTGATGACCAAAGCGCCTGGAATGGAGCATGCCGTCGCGCCGGCATAGAGGATTTTCGCTTTCACGATCTGAGACACACCTGGGCGAGCTGGTTGATTCAGTCCGGCGTTCCGCTGTCAGTTCTGCAGGAGATGGGAGGCTGGGAAAGCATCGAGATGGTCCGTCGATATGCTCACCTGGCACCAAACCATTTAACCGAACATGCGAAGCAAATTGACTCAATTTTCGGGGTTGATGTCCCAAATATGTCCCACGAGGAAAAATGCGAAGCGGGAGGATTCAAGTAACTTGTTGATTTGAAATGGCACGCCCTAAAGGATTCGAACCTTTGACCTACGGCTTAGAAGGCCGTTGCTCTATCCAACTGAGCTAAGGGCGCACAGAGAAGAAACTTCGCAGTGGTGAAGCGCGTGGAATTATACGGTCAACTCCGGTTGAGTCAATTGATTTTAGTACAATCCTCTTTCAGTTCATACCCATGCCCCTCCTCAGCGCCGCTTAACAGGAAAATCCGCAAAGTGTGACTGACAGCAGCGCGCGCTTCTGACAAAATATGCTCATCCCCCCTTTCACTCCTTACAGACGGAATCTTCTCTCTGATGGCAGCAAAGATTATTGACGGTAAAACGATTGCGCAGCAGGTGCGCTCTGAGGTTGCGGAAAAAGTGGCAGCACGTCTGGCCGCAGGAAAACGCGCCCCTGGGCTGGCGGTTGTGCTGGTCGGCAGCAACCCGGCTTCACAAATTTATGTCGGCAGCAAACGTAAAGCGTGCGAAGAGGTCGGCTTTCTCTCCCGCTCTTACGATCTGCCGGAAACTACCACGGAAGCAGAGCTGCTTGAGCTGATTGATACCCTGAACGCCGATAAAGCAATCGACGGCATTCTGGTCCAGCTGCCGCTGCCTGCGGGCATCGACAATGTGAAAGTGCTGGAACGTATTGCGCCAGACAAAGATGTAGACGGCTTCCACCCGTACAACGTGGGCCGCCTGTGCCAGCGCGCGCCTCGCCTGCGTCCCTGTACGCCGCGCGGCATTGTGACCCTGCTGGAGCGTTATAACATCGACACCTACGGCCTGAACGCCGTGGTGATTGGCGCGTCCAATATCGTCGGTCGCCCAATGAGCATGGAGCTGCTGCTGGCTGGCTGCACCACCACTGTGACCCACCGCTTTACTAAAAATCTGCGCCAGCACGTCGAAAATGCTGACCTGCTGATCGTGGCGGTCGGCAAGCCGGGCTTTATCCCGGGCGAGTGGATCAAGGAAGGCGCCATTGTGGTGGACGTGGGGATTAACCGTCTGGAGAGCGGCAAAGTGGTCGGCGACGTGGTATTTGACGATGCCGCCGCCCGTGCCTCTTATATCACCCCGGTTCCGGGCGGCGTAGGCCCGATGACCGTTGCAACACTGATTCAGAATACTTTACAAGCATGCGTTGAGTATCACGACGTAGAGGAAGCGTAAGATGGCGACATTTTCATTAGGTAAACACCCGCATGTTGAGCTGTGCGATCTGCTAAAGCTCGAAGGCTGGAGCGAGAGCGGTGCCCAAGCCAAGATCGTCATTGCTGACGGTCTGGTCAAAGTTGATGGCGTGGTGGAAACCCGCAAGCGCTGCAAGATCGTAGCCGGACAGACTGTGAGCTTTGAAGGTCAGAGCGTGACCGTAACGGCCTGAGCCGTCTGATGCCCGGCGGCGCTGCGCTTGCCGGGCCTACGTACGGGCTCTGTCTGTAGGCCGGGTAAGGCGCCAGCCGCCACCCGGCAATTCTCTTCACCATTCCCCCACGACCATCACGGTTAATTATCGATCAACTTCAAATAATCACTATTTCATCTGTTGGAATGTGAAAATTTAGTTGCGCGGATTTCACCCTTTCATCACGATAAGTAGAACGTTCTACTAAAACGTTCTACTCACTATAACAGCGCTCACAGAGTGCACTCGGGGGAAATCAGCATGAGTCTGATATCAGGGTTTGTTAAATCGCTGTCGAAACTGTCGATGATTGGTTGCGCATTAATGCTGCCGATCTCGCTGCTTCCCGCTGCGGGCCTGCTGCTGGCTTTCGCGGCGATAAATTCCACCTGCCGTTGATGATGAACGCAGGCGGCGTCATTTTTGATAACCTGCCGATGCTGTTTGCCATCGGCTCTGCCGTCGGCCTGGCGTCAGAATCGGGTATCGCCGCGCTGTCGGCAGCGGTGGCGGTGTTTGTCACTAACATCACCATTGGCACCGTGCTCGGCATTACGCCGGAGATGGCCTCCCAGGGCGGCAAGTACGCCATGGTGGTGGGCATCCCGACCCTGCAGATGGGCGTCTTTGGCGGCCTGCTGTGCGGGATCCTCGCCGCGTGGTGCTATAACCGCTTCCACACCATGCAGCTGCCGGAGTTCCTCGGCTTCTTCTCCGGAAAGCGTTTTGTGGCGATCGCCACGGCGTTCCTCTCGTTTGTGATGGGGCTGCTGCTGCCGTACGTCTGGCAGCATATCCAGGCCGGTATCGACGCGCTGTCGGTGATCGTTAACGGTGATAACCAGGCGGCCTCGACCTTTATCTTTGGTCTGGTTGAACGTGCGCTGATCCCGCTGGGTCTGCACCATATCTGGTATCCGTCGTTCTGGTACTCGTTCGGGGATTACACCACCCAGGCGGGCCAGGTGATCCACGGCGACCAGACCATCTGGTTCAAGATGCTGGAAGAAGGGGTGAAATCCTTCAGCAGCGATACCTACCAGAACGCGGGTAAATTCATGCAGGGCGAGTTCCCGCTGATGCTGTTCGCACTGCCTGCGGCCTGTCTGGCGATGTACCACGAAGCGCACACCAAAAACAAAAAGATTGCCGCCGGTATTCTCTTCTCTGCGGCGCTGACCTGCTTTCTGACCGGGATCACCGAGCCGGTGGAGTTCACCTTTATCTTCGTGGCGCCGATCCTCTACGTCTTTAACGCCATCATGGCGGGCCTGGCCTACATGACCATGTACCTGCTGCATGCGCATATCGCCAAGTCCTTCTCCGCGGGCTTTATCGACTACCTGTCGTTCGGGATCCTGCCGTCGTTCAACGGCTACCAGACCAACTTCCTCAACGCCATTATCATCGGTGTCCCGATGGCGCTGATTTACTACTTCACCTTCCGCTTTGTGATCCGTCGTTTCGACGTGAAAACGCCAGGCCGCACTGAAGTGACGGCCAATGCGGACGATAAAACCGATACCGAAATCGCTAACGAAATCATCGGCCTGCTGGGCGGCGCGCAGAACATCAACTCTGTCGGCTCCTGCATCACCCGCCTGCGTCTGGAAGTGGCGAAGAGCGATGTGGTGGACAAAGACGGTCTGAACGGCCTCGGCGCACGCGGCGTGGTCTTCGTCGGTGACTCCGGCATTCAGGTTATCTTTGGCGCCCGGGCGCAGTT
This sequence comes from Leclercia sp. EC_58, assembly GCF_019584355.1. Taxonomy (NCBI): domain Bacteria; kingdom Pseudomonadati; phylum Pseudomonadota; class Gammaproteobacteria; order Enterobacterales; family Enterobacteriaceae; genus Leclercia; species Leclercia sp. EC_58. The sequence continues at coordinate 2,212,890 of NZ_VDAM01000001.1, read as the reverse complement.
TATCGCCCAGACGATGTCCACCCTAATCGGTAAATAATAAGCTGCCTGTCCGACACGTCTCCTGTACTCTTACGGGAGGCGTTGTCTTATCAGGCATTTCAGGGAGAAGATGTGAAGAAGGTCAGCATCATTGATGTCGCCAGAGAGGCAGGGGTTTCGGTCTCTACCGTCTCGCTGGTTCTGCGTCAGAAAGGAAAGATCTCAGAGGCGACGATCGAAAAAGTCCACGCCGCCATCACCGCCCTGGGCTACGTGCATAACGTGGCCGCCGCCAATCTTCGCGCCAACACCTCCAACCTTATCGGCCTGATCCTGCGCGATTTCAGCGACAGCTTTTCCATTAAGGTAATGGCAAGCATCGTCCAGGAGCTGGAAAAGCAGGGGTATATGGTCTTTCTCGGCCAGCCGCTGAACGACGGTGAGCATCTTGAGCGCTGCCTGCTCTCCTTTAAGCAGCAGGGGGTTGCCGGGGTGATCTACCTCTCCTCCAGCGCCCGGCAGGCCACCCTGCCCGCGCTGATCCGCCAGTGCCCGCTGCCGCTGGTGGCGGTCTCCCAGTCGCTGCTCAACGAAACCTGCAATCTGGTGATGCGCGATAACCGCCAGGCGGCGCATCTGGCGACCCGCTATCTCATTGAGCGCGGCCATCGCAATATCGCCTATATCGGCGGCCGGGAAGGCGACTTAATCCGCGAGCAGCGGTTGCTCGGTTTTCGCAGCGCGATGACGCAAAACGGGCTGGTGTTCCGCGATGAATTCGCCCCCGTCTGTAGCGACGATACCCAGGCGGTTAGCTTCGCCACCCGTCAGCTGCTGGAAAAAAACAACACCATTACCGCCCTGCTCTGTCACTCCCCGGATGCGATGATCGGCTCTATCTCCGGGATCCATCACGTTGGCCGCACCGTGGGGAAAGATGTCTTCCTCACCCAGCAAGTGGCGCTGGTGGGATTTGAAGATATGCTGCACGTCAACCTCACCTCCCCGTCGTTTACCTATGTCTCCTCCGCCAGCGAAGAGACGGGGCGTCAGGCGGCGGGGCTGATGATCCGCCAGCTAAAAGAGCCTGAGCTGCAAACCCAGCGCATTACTCTCTCCGGGCAGCTCGTCGCCCGGGAATCGGCATAATTCAGATTTACGCCCGGCTCTGCGTTAAGCCGCGCTCTGCTATATTTCCATGATTTGCCATGGATAATCTTTATGCCAACCATTATTACCCACGCTGCTGTGCCGGTTTGCCTCGGCTTAGGGCTGGGCAGCCGGGTGATCCCCCCTCGCCTGCTGTTCGCCGGGATCGTTCTCGCCATGCTGCCGGATGCCGACGTACTCGCGTTTAAGTTTGGCGTCGCCTACGGCAATATTTTTGGCCATCGCGGGTTTACCCACTCGCTGCTCTTTGCCTTTGTGGTGCCATTACTCTGCGTGCTGGTCGGGCGACGATGGTTCCGGGCGGGACTGGTGCGCTGCTGGCTGTTTTTAACCGTGTCGCTGCTGTCGCACAGCCTGCTGGATTCGGTGACGACGGGCGGGAAAGGGGTCGGCTGGCTGTGGCCGTGGTCGGATGAACGTTTCTTTGCGCCGTGGCAGGTGATCAAGGTCGCGCCTTTTGCGCTCTCGCGTTACACCACGCCCTACGGGCATCAGGTGATTATCTCGGAACTGCTGTGGGTGTGGCTGCCGGGGGTTATCGTGATGGGTTTGTTATGGTGGAAGCGGCGTTAAAAAAGCCGGGTGGCGGCTGCGCCTTACCCGGCCTACAAAAACCCATGTCCGGCAAGCGATGCGCCGCCGGACATGATGGACTTACTTACGGCGCCAGGTGGTGCCCTGCGGGCCATCTTCCAGGATGATGCCCATCTCGGTGAGACGGTTACGCGCGGCATCGGCCGCGGCCCAGTCTTTCGCCTGACGCGCTTCCAGACGCGCCTTGATTAACGCTTCAATCTCAGCCACTTCGCCGTCATCCGTCTGCGCACCGCTCTGCAGGAACGCTTCCGGCGCCTGCTCCAGCAGACCCAGTACGCCAGACAGTTTACGCATATGAGAAGCCAGCGCATTAGCCGCATGCGCATCTTCCCCTTTCAGACGGTTCACTTCACGGGCCATATCGAACAGCATAGAGTAGGCTTCCGGCGTGTTGAAGTCGTCATTCATCGCCTCGATAAAGCGGGCTTCAAACGCCTCGCCGCCCGCAGCCGCCACGGAGGTGTCGGTCCCGCGCAGGGCGGTGTAGAGACGCTCGAGAGCAGAACGCGCCTGCTTGAGGTTCTCTTCGCTGTAGTTCAGCTGGCTGCGATAGTGGCCGGACATCAGGAAGTAACGGATGGTTTCGGCATCGTAATACTTCAGCACGTCGCGCACGGTGAAGAAGTTGCCCAGCGATTTGGACATCTTCTCGCGGTCAATCATCACCATCCCGGAGTGCATCCAGTAATTCACATATTCGCCGTCATGGGCGCAGGTGGACTGGGCGATTTCGTTTTCATGGTGCGGGAACATCAGGTCTGAACCGCCGCCGTGAATATCGAAATGGTTGCCCAGCTGTTTGCAGTTCATGGCCGAACACTCAATGTGCCAGCCCGGACGGCCCGCGCCCCACGGGGATGGCCAGCTTGGCTCACCCTCTTTAGACATCTTCCACAGCACGAAGTCCATCGGGTTGCGTTTAACCTCAACCACGTCCACGCGCGCCCCGGCCTGGAGCTGATCCAGATCCTGGCGGGAGAGCTGACCGTAGTGCGGATCGGTCGGCACGTCGAACATCACGTCGCCGTTGTCCGCCACGTAGGCGTGACCTTTGGCAATCAGCTGTTCGGTGATCTCAATGATCTCAGGGATATGGTGCGTCGCACGCGGCTCCATGTCCGGGCGCAGAATATTCAGCGTGTCGAAATCCTTGTGCATTTCGCCAATCATACGATCGACTAAATCGACGAAGTTTTCCCCATTTTCGTTCGCGCGTTTGATAATTTTGTCGTCGATATCGGTGATATTGCGTACATACTTAAGGTTGTACCCAAGGAAGCGCAGATAGCGCGACACCACGTCGAAGGCAACAAAAGTACGGCCATGGCCGATATGACAGAGATCGTAAACGGTAATACCACACACGTACATGCCGACTTCTCCGGCATGAATAGGTTTGAATTCCTCTTTTTGGCGCGTCAGTGTGTTGAAGATTTTTAACATCGAAGATTCCATGTGAGACGTGTGTGGGTGAAAACAGCATATTCTAATGGTAATTCAAACCCGAAGCAGCACGCAATGCAAGGTGATCGCGTCGTGAGGTTATGCTATAACAAGCGCTTATTGTGGCCCCAGGCGGGGTCGAAGCACCACTATAACGGAACAGGATGCAAAAATGGTTACTTTCCACACTAATCATGGCGATATCGTAATCAAAACCTTTGATGACAAAGCGCCTGAAACAGTTAAAAACTTCCTGGACTACTGCCGCGAAGGTTTCTACAACAACACCATTTTCCACCGTGTCATTAACGGCTTTATGATCCAGGGCGGCGGTTTTGAACCTGGCATGAAACAGAAAGAGACCAAAGAGGCTATCAAAAACGAAGCCAACAATGGTCTGAAAAACACCCGCGGTACCCTGGCGATGGCCCGTACTCAGGCGCCACACTCTGCCACCGCGCAGTTCTTCATTAACGTAGCAGACAACGACTTCCTGAACTTCTCTGGCGAAAGCCTGCAGGGTTGGGGCTACTGCGTGTTTGCAGAAGTGGTTGAAGGTATGGACGTGGTTGACAAGATCAAAGCCGTTTCTACCGGCCGCAGCGGCATGCACCAGGACGTTCCAAAAGAAGACGTTGTGATCACAAGCGTGACCGTCAGCGAATAATTCGTGGCGACACTCTTTATTGCAGATCTGCATCTGCAAACAGAAGAACCGGCGATCACCGCCGGTTTTCTGCGTTTTTTACAGGGTGAAGCCCGCCACGCCGATGCGCTTTACATCCTGGGGGATCTGTTCGAAGCCTGGATTGGCGACGACGATCCGAACCCGCTGCACCGCGAGATAGCGAGTGCGCTTAAAGCGCTGGTCGACTCTGGCGTCCCCTGCTTCTTTATCCACGGCAACCGCGACTTTCTGCTGGGCAAACGCTTCGCCCGTGAAAGCGGCATGATCCTGCTGGCGGAAGAGACCGTCCTCGACCTGTATGGCCGCCGGGTGCTGATTATGCATGGCGACACGCTCTGCACCGACGATACCGGCTATCTAGCGTTTCGCGCCAAAGTGCATACTCCCTGGATCCAGACGCTCTTTCTCGCCCTGCCGCTATTTATCCGCAGCCGTATCGCCGCGAAAATGCGCGCCGGCAGTAAAGCTGCCAACAGCAGCAAATCGATGACCATCATGGACGTGAACCCGCAGGCGGTGGTCAGCGTGATGGAAAAACACCAGGTCCAGTGGCTGATCCACGGCCATACCCATCGCCCGGCCATGCACGACCTGACCGCCAACGGCGAGCAAGCCCACCGCGTGGTGTTAGGCGCCTGGCATAGCGAAGGCTCGATGATTAAGGTCACGCCCGAAGGCGTGGAGCTGATCGCTTTCCCTTTCTGAAATCCCCGCCTGAAAATTATTCAATTTTTTTGAAGTCTTCCCGCAAATTGTTTTGATTTTAATCACACTTTGGTCGGCCTATGATTACTCACATCAGGGCAACAACGCCCTACTCCAGACAAATCAGCTTAAGGAATACGACCATGAAATCCATCAAAACTTTCGTTGCAGTTGCCGCACTTTCTCTGATCTCTTTCGGTTCTTTCGCCCAGAGCGTGAGCGCCACCGCCTCTACCATTGACCGCGCAGAAGCCAAAATTGCCGCTCAGGCCGCTAAAGAGGGTGCCGCCTACAAAATCACCAGCGCCCAGTTCGACAACCGCGTGTACATGACCGCTGAACTGACTAAATAATTTAATGCATTGCCGTGCCGCCAGATAAAAGACCAGCGACAGCGACAATAAGATGAAGAAGGAAAAGAGAATGAAAAATATCACCATCGTCAGCGCCCTGCTGCTGGCCGCTTCCCTGACCTCTGGCGCGATGGCCGCCGAGAACACCTTCTCCACCCCGGAGGCGGGTTCGAATATTGACACGGCTGTACATCAAAATCATATTGATGTAAGCCACGCCTTTGATAAAGAGAGCCTGACCGCAGGTAATCTCCTGTAAATTGTCAAAGCAACCTGTGAAAAGACCGCCTTTCGGCGGTTTTTTTGTGGCAGAAAGCGCGGGGTTTTGCCGGAAGTTTTAGCCGCGCAACCGTTTTCCTTGCCTGTGTATCGTGCTATTCTCTCTCACCTCAAAAGCCGAGAGTTGTGCACCACAGGAGTTTTAAGACGCATGTCTTCCAGCAATAATCCGGCGCGTGTCGCCATCGTGATGGGGTCCAAAAGCGACTGGGCTACCATGCAGTTCGCCGCCGAAATCTTTGACATCCTGAACGTTCCTCACCACGTTGAAGTGGTCTCCGCGCACCGCACCCCCGATAAACTGTTCAGCTTCGCCGAAAGCGCGGAAGAGAGTGGCTATCAGGTGATTATTGCCGGTGCCGGCGGGGCCGCGCATCTGCCCGGCATGATTGCCGCCAAAACCCTGGTGCCGGTGCTCGGCGTCCCGGTTCAGAGCGCAGCCCTGAGCGGTGTCGACAGCCTCTACTCCATCGTGCAGATGCCGCGCGGCATTCCGGTAGGGACGCTGGCGATTGGCAAAGCAGGCGCAGCTAACGCCGCGCTGCTGGCCGCTCAGATCCTGGCAACTCATGATAAAGAACTGCATCAGCGCCTGGTCGCGTGGCGTACCGCCCAGACCGACGAAGTACTGGAGAACCCGGACCCGCGAGGTGCGGCATGAAGCAGGTTTGCGTCCTTGGTAACGGTCAGTTAGGCCGTATGCTGCGCCAGGCTGGTGAACCCCTGGGGATCGCCGTCTGGCCGGTCGGGCTGGACGATGAACCCGAAGCCGTGCCGTTTCAGCAGAGCGTCATCACCGCAGAAATCGAACGCTGGCCAGAAACGCCGTTAACCCGTGAGCTGGCTCGTCACAACGCCTTCGTTAATCGCGATGTCTTCCCGATCATTGCCGACCGTCTGACGCAAAAGCAGCTGTTCGACGATCTGCACCTTGCCACCGCGCCGTGGCAGCTGCTGAGTGAAAAAAGCCAGTGGCCGGGTGTGTTTGACTCTCTGGGCGAGCTGGCGATCGTCAAGCGTCGCGTGGGCGGCTACGATGGCCGCGGCCAGTGGCGTCTGCGTGCCGGGGAAACCGACCAGCTGCCGGACGAGTGCTACGGGGAGTGCATCGTTGAGCAGGGCATTAATTTCAGCGGTGAAGTGTCGCTGGTGGGTGCCCGCGCTCATGACGGCAGCACGGTCTTTTATCCCCTGACCCATAACCTGCATCAGGACGGGATCCTGCGCACCAGCGTGGTCTTCCCGCAGGCCAACGCAGCGCAACAAGCGCAGGCAGAAAGCATGCTCTCTGCCATCATGCAGGCGCTGGGTTACGTGGGCGTAATGGCGATGGAGTGCTTCGTCACCCCGGAAGGCCTGCTGATCAACGAGCTGGCACCCCGCGTCCACAACAGCGGCCACTGGACGCAAAACGGCGCCTCCATTAGCCAGTTTGAGCTGCATCTGCGCGCCATTACCCGGTTGCCGATGCCGCAGCCGGTGGTCAATAGCCCGTCGGTGATGATCAACCTGATCGGCACCGATCTGAACGATGACTGGCTGAAGCTGCCGCTGGTGCATCTCCACTGGTACGACAAAGAGGTGCGCCCGGGTCGTAAGGTCGGCCATCTCAACCTCAATGACAGCGATATCCCTCGCCTTTGCGCAACGCTTGAAGCGATTGTCCCGCTGCTGCCGCCAGAGTACGCCAGCGGGATTGCCTGGGCGCAGTCAACGCTCAGCTAAGCCTCACCGCCGGGGAGTTGACCTTCCCCTTCCCCGGCGTAAAATCCTGCTCATTGTTGTTTTGAGGGATCCTTATGAACGATGGGACGGACTACCGCGCCATACTTGCTACCGACACGCCATTAATTGACGTGCGTGCCCCCGTGGAATTTGCTCAGGGCGCCATGCCTGCGGCACACAACCTGCCTTTGATGAACGACGACGAACGCGCCGCCGTAGGGACCTGCTATAAGCGCCAGGGTCCGGAGGCGGCACTGGCGCTCGGCCACCGTCTGGTAAGCGGTGAGACGCGTGAAGAGCGGCTGGAGGCCTGGCGCGCCGCCTGCCTTGCTCACCCGCAGGGCTATCTCTGCTGCGCCCGGGGCGGACAGCGCTCGCATATCGCGCAGGCGTGGCTGAAAGAGGCCGGGGTGGATTACCCGCTGATCGTCGGCGGCTACAAGGCGCTACGCCAGGCGGCTATCCAGGCAACCGTTGAGCAGGCGCAAAAACCCAGCGTGCTGATTGGCGGCTGCACCGGGAGCGGCAAAACGCTGCTGGTGAAGGCTCATCCTGAGGGCGTCGATCTCGAAGGGCTGGCGCACCACCGCGGCTCCTCCTTTGGCCGCACGCTGGCCCCGCAGCTTTCCCAGGCCAGTTTTGAAAACCATCTCGCCGTCGAGTTGCTGAAAAAGGACGCCGCGCGTTGGGTGCTGGAAGATGAGGGGCGGATGATTGGCTCCAACCACCTGCCGGAGTGCCTGCGCGACCGCATGGCGCAGTCGCCCATTGTGGTGGTTGAGGACCCGTTTGAGGTGCGCCTTGAGCGCCTGCGCGAAGAGTATTTCGAGCAGATGTGGCAGGCCTTTCGTACCGCGCGGGGGGAAGAGGCGGGCTGGCTGGAGTACGCGGAGTATCTGCACCACGGCCTGTTTGCCATTCGCCGCCGCCTGGGGTTACAGCGATATGCCGAATTGACCGCCCTGCTGGACAGCGCTCTGGATGAACAGCAGCGTACCGGCAGTACCGAGGCGCATCTCAGCTGGCTGGCGCCGCTGCTCAATGACTATTACGACCCGATGTATCGCTATCAGCTGGAGAAGAAGGCGGAGAAGATTGTCTATCGCGGGACGTATGGGGACGTGGCGGAGTGGCTGAGCCGCTGACAGAACGCCGGGTGGCGCTGCGCTTACCCGGCCTACACCGTTCCAGTACGCGCAGTGCAACCGGAAACAAACCGCACCACACGTAACCCCGGATCGCTGCGCGCTACCGGGGAACAAACCGCACCGCACGTAGCCCCGGATCGCTGCGCGCTACCGGGGAACAAACCGCACCACACGTAACCCCGGATCGCTGCGCGCCACCGGGGAACAAACCGCACCGCACGTAGCCCCGGTAAGCGCAGCGCCACCGGGGAACAAACCGCACCACACGTAACCCCGGATCGCTGCGCGCCACCGGGGAACAAACCGCACCATACGTAGCCTCGGTAAGCGTAGCGCTACCGGGGAACAGACGACTCAGAAGTCGTAACGCAAACGCACCAGGTTCATATCGCCCAGATCGTCGGTGCTGGAGGTGAACACGTGCTCGTAATCGACGCGGAAACCGTAGTCCAGCTGGAAGCTGACACCCACGCCGTTGTCGATGCGCTGGTAGTTGCGGCCATTCATGGTCTCAATACGGTCACCCATGAAGTAAGGCTGGATCGATTTCACCGCATACTGACCAATCGGGAATTTATAGCCCGCGAAGTACTCAATACCCCACGCATCGCCCGCGAAGTAGTCGTTTACCGACACTTTTTTGCTGGTCATAAAGTTCTGATACCAGCCGCCGCCTGCGGAGAAGGTCCAGTTGTCCGGGGTCCAGCTCAGCGCGGTGCCGAGGATGTTCTGATCCCAGCTTTTGCTGTCGCCGTTATCCGGGTTACGCATGTCGGCGCGGGTGTAGTTCCACGCTGCGCCCCAGGTCAGATCGGTGGTCAGACGATAATCCAGACCCAGTGAACCGCCGCCTTTACGTTTGTAACGCAGGCCGTTGCCCGGCAGATATTCGCTGTCTTCGAACAGGTAAGAGGCGTAGATATCGGCATCGCCGAGGGTTTTCTTGTATTTCAACATCTGGCGTGAACGGTAAGAGCCGTCGTAGTCGCCGTTGATGCCATTCCCCGGGGCCTGGCCGATCATGTCGTAGTCCCAGATATCGGTTTTCGCGCCTACTACATCGTAATAGACGCTGTTCTGCTGACCGAAGGTCAGGGTGCCCCAGGTGTCGCTCTTCAGGCCGGTGTAGAGCATGCGGCGGGAGGTGTCGCGCGCGCCGTCGGCGTGGTGGTTGTCCCAGTTAAACTGCGCCGGAATGTTCACCCCCAGCTCGTAGTAGCTGACCCAGCTGATGTCATCAAACAGGTAGTAATCCGCCGCGAAACGGAAGCGGGTGCCGCCGTCAAAGCCGTTACGCTTGTAGCTGTTTTTGCCGTCGTCGCCGGTCATGTTCTGGAACTGAGGACGAATACTGCCGCCCACGGTGAAGTTCAGACGGCTCAGCGGGTTGCCCGCCTGCGGATCTTGTTTCAGTACGGTGATTTCAGCCTGGGATGCAAAAGACGCCAATGCCACTGCTGCGCCGATCGTTACCGCCAGCGCTTTTTTAGTTATGGTCATTATTTTTCCTTGATAGACACACTGCCATTTATTTAGCAGGTGAATATTAACCAGGATTTATCTGTCCGTGTTGCCCGGTTTTTAATGATTTGTGCCACTAAAATTCAAGGATTTATTTTTTTATGCTACTGAAGTGGAACGCGCCGGTATATCAACCGGCGCGCAATGATTGCAGAGGGGAATTAACCAGAGAACTGACGGAACAGGGCTTTGCCTTTCAGTAAACGCGCCCCCAGCCAGCCGCCGCATAGCGAAAGCAGCACCGCTCCGCTGAGCGGCAGGATCGCCCACAGCCGCCAGTCTGGCTCCCACGGGAAGTCGAACACCCGGGTTTGCAGCACCGCCAGCGCGGTTTCTGCCCCAATGGCCGCGACCAGGCCAGCTACCAGCCCCAGTAGGGCGAACTCGCTCCACAGTGTGGTCCGCAGCAGCTTTTTGCCCGCCCCCAGGGTACGGTAGACCACCAGCTCCTGATGACGCTGGCGCATCCCGACCTGCACCTGGGCCAGCAGCAGCAGCACGCCGCAAATTGTGACCAGCACCACCATCACCTCCAGCGCCCGGCTCACCTGCTCCAGCACCTGCCCGACCTGTTTAAGGATCGCGCCGATATCCAGCAGGCTGATGGTCGGGAACTCGCGGTTAAGCTGGGTGAGCATGCCGTTGCCATTCTCCCAGCGGAAGCTGGTGAGCCAGCTCTGGGGCTGCCCGTCCAGCGCCCCGGGGGGGAAGATAAAGAAGAAGTTAGGCCGCAGGCTCTCCCAGTCGACCTTGCGCAGGCTGGTGACTTTCGCGCTGAAATCCTGGGTATCGCCGGTAAAGGTCACCGTATCCCCCAGGGCGACGTTAAGGCGTTTTGCCAGCCCCTCCTCCATGGAGACTTCACCCGCTTTTGGCGGCCAGCTTCCGGCCACAATGGGGTTGTGATCCGGGCGCTTATCCTGCCAGGTGAGGTTCAGCTCGCGGTTGAGGGATTCATCCTTGTTGCCCTCGGTGGACTGGCCGTTAATCTGGGTCAGGCGCGCCCGTACGATAGGGTAGTAGGACTCGGGGATAATCTGGTGTTCAGCGAGAAACGCTTTCAGGGGCGTTACCTGCTCCGGGGCGATGTTGATCAAAAAGTAGTTCGGGCTTTCTGGCGGAAGCTGCTGTTGCCAGCGATCCAGCAGATCGCCGCGCAGCACCAGCAACAATGCCAGCAGCATAAATGAGAGCGAAAACGCCGACAGCTGGCTGAGGGTCGACCACGGCTGGCGCAGCAGGCGGTTTACCGCCAGACGCACCGGCAGCGATTTTACCGTGAGCCCTTTCAGCACGCTGAGCAGCATCCAGCCCAGCACGCCGCAGAGCAGCGCCAGCACGACGGCGCCAGCCAGCACGGCCCACAGCAGCATGCTCCCGCCCATCAGCCAGGCGAGGAGCATCACCACCACCGCCACGATAGCCGGAATGTAATATTTCAGCGGCCAGACGCTGGCCACCACGTCGCGACGCAGAACGCGCAGGGGCTGTGTCGCCAGCAGCAGGCGGTAAGGACGCAGCCCCACCAGCAGCGAAATGACGGTCATCGCCCCGATCGCCCAGAGCCACGGCCACAGGCTGGCAGGGGGCAGCGCAACGGGCAGTACCGGCTTGAGAAGTACCATCAGCACCTTTTCAAACAGTAGCCCCATCATCCCGCCGGTGAGAGCCGAGAGCGTCAGCACCATCAGCCACTGACCGATAATCAGTTTGCGCAGCTGCGACCTGCCCGCCCCCAGCGTTTTGAGGATCGCCACCAGATCGTAGCGGCTGCGGCAGTAGTGCCCCATCGCTACCGCTACTGCCGCCACCGCCAGCAGCAGCGTCAGCAACGCCGAGAGCAGCAGGAACTGCTGAGAACGCTCCAGTGATTTGCCGAGCGCGCCCTCCTCCTGCTCCATCCCGGACCAGCGGTGCTCTGCCTTCAGCTGCGGCAGGAGCCATTTTTCATAACGTTCCAGTTGCGCGGGCGTGCCGCCAAACTTAAAGCGCCAGGTGACGCGGCTGCCGGGCTGTACCGCCGCGGTTTTGGCGACATCGACGGTGTTCATCAGCAGACGCGGCGCCATCTGGAAGGGGTTAAAACCGGAATCAGGTTCTTGAACCACCTCCCCGGCGATTTTCAGGGTGGCATCGCCGACATCAATGCTGTCGCCGGTTTTTAAATTCAGCAGCGCCATCAGACGCGAGGCCAGCAGCACCGTGCCCGGCGCAGGCTTCAGCCCCGGCGGGTTGGTCTGAAGCTCGCCGTAGAGCGGATAGATATCATCGACCGCCTTCACGCTCGCCAGCTGCGGCGTCTCGGCGGCAAAGGTCATGGTCTGGAAACTGATCTGCTCGCTGACCTTCAGCCCCTGCTTTCTCGCTTCCGCAATCCACGCCTGTGGCACCTCGCGGGAGCTGCGCAGCGTCCGGTCGCCAGCCATAAACTCGCGGCTTTGCTGGCTGAGCCCCTTTTCCATCCGATCGCTGACGCTGCCGAGCGCCAGCACGCAGGCCACCGCCAGGCTTAGCGCCAGCCAGACAATCAGCAGCGAGGGGGAGCGCCATTCGCGCCAGAACCAGCGGGCAATCATGCTTCCTCCTGCAGTTCGCCATTGACCAGGCGCAGGCGGCGATCGCAGCGGGCGGCCAACTGCGGATCGTGGGTGACGAGGATCAGCGTGGTGCCGTGTTCACGGTTCAGGGAAAAGAGCAGTTCGGCAATTTTGTCTCCGGTCTGGCGATCGAGGTTGCCGGTGGGTTCGTCGGCAAACAGCACATCCGGGCGACCGTTAAACGCCCTGGCCAGCGCCACGCGCTGCTGCTCGCCGCCGGAGAGCTGTGCAGGAAGGTGATCGAGGCGTTTACCCAGCCCCAGCTGTTGCAGCAGCGCACTGGCGCTCTCCCGGCTCTGGGCGGTGTTCTCGCCGCGCAGCAGTCCCGGCAGTTCGACGTTCTCCAGCGCGTTGAGGGTTGGGATCAACATAAACGACTGGAACACAAAGCCAATATGCTTTGCCCGCAGGGCGGCGCGCGCCTCTTCATCGAGCTTATGCAAGGGTTGCCCGACCAGGTTGACCTCGCCGCTGCTGCCGTCATCCAGGCCGGCGAGGATCGCCAGCAGCGTGGATTTGCCGGAGCCCGATTCACCAATCAGGGCGATGCTCTGCCCGCGTTTGACAATGAGTTCAACTCCGGTGAGGATGGAAAGCTCGTGCTCACCCTGACCCACGGACTTCTTAAGATGATGAACTTCAACAATGTTTTCCGCTGGCATTTGCCCTTCCTGTTTTTGATGCTGTTCTCATTTCGCGCCGCAGCTGCGGACACGCTATTAATTCTGGGTGACAGTCTGAGTGCTGGCTACCGGATGGCGGCCAGTGCCGCCTGGCCTGCGCTGCTGAATGATAAATGGCAGAGCAAAACGTCGGTTGTTAACGGCAGCATTAGCGGGGATACCTCCCAGCAAGGGCTCTCCCGTCTGCCTGCCCTGCTGAAACAGCACCAGCCGCGCTGGGTGCTGGTGGAGCTTGGCGGCAATGACGGCCTGCGCGGTTTCCAGCCACAGCAGACCGAGCAAACCCTGCGCAAAATTTTGCAGGATATCCGCGCCGCGAACGCCCAGCCGTTGCTGATGCAAATTCGACTGCCTGCCAACTATGGTCGTCGGTATAATGAAGCCTTTAGCGCGATATATCCGAAGCTTGCTAAAGAGTTCGATATTCCGCTGCTGCCCTTTTTTATGGAAGAGGTTTACCTGAAACCGCAGTGGATGCAGGACGACGGCATTCACCCCAATCGGGACGCCCAACCGTTTATCGCCGACTGGATGGCAACCCGGTTGGCTCCATTAGTTAAACATGACTCGTAATTCAACGGAGATCCTGACAGGTAAAGTTATGCAAAAATCGGTCTTAATTACAGGATGTTCCAGTGGCATTGGCCTGGAAAGCGCCCTTGAGCTGAAGCGTCAGGGGTTCTGGGTGCTGGCTGCCTGCCGTAAACCGGAAGATGTTGAACGGATGAACGGCATGGGCTTAACCGGCGTACAGCTGGATCTGGATTGTACCGACAGCATTGAGCGCGCCGCCGATGAGGTGATCGCTCTCACCAATAATCGTCTGTACGGGCTGTTTAACAATGCCGGTTTCGGCGTTTACGGCCCGCTGCAGAGCGTCACCCGCCAGCAGCTTGAAGCGCAATTCTCCGCCAATTTTTTTGGCGTTCATCAGCTGACTATGCGCCTGCTGCCAGCCATGCTGCCGCACGGCGAAGGCCGGATTGTGATGACCTCCTCAGTTATGGGGCTTATCTCTACCCCGGGTCGCGGGGCTTACGCCGCCAGCAAATATGCGCTGGAAGCCTGGTCAGATGCCCTGCGCATGGAGCTCCGTCACAGCGGCATTAAGGTGAGCCTGATTGAACCGGGCCCTATCCGCACCCGCTTTACCGACAACGTCAATCAAACCCAGGCTGACAAACCGGTGGAAAATCCCGGTATCGCCGCCCGTTTTACCCTGGGGCCGGAGGCGGTGGTCGCCAAAGTGCGCCATGCTTTTGAGAGCAAAAACCCCAAACTGCGTTATCCGGTCACGCTGGTGACCCATGCCGTCAGCCTGCTGAAGCGCCTGCTGCCTGGCCGGATGATGGACAAATTTTTACAGGGTTGAGTTGAAGCCACGCGCCACGCCCCCATGTAAACAGAAACTCATAATTGGGATAGCCGCATGTCCGTACAGAATATTGTCAACATTACCGAAGCCAACCTGCACCAGACCCTTGAACAGTCGATGACCAAACCGGTGCTGTTCTACTTCTGGTCTGAACGCAGTCAGCACTGTCTGGAGCTGACGCCGGTGCTCGAGAAGCTGGCAGCCCAGTATAACGGTCAGTTTATCCTGGCGAAGCTGGACTGCGACGCCGAGCAGATGATTGCCTCCCAGTTTGGCCTGCGCGCCATTCCTACGGTTTATCTGTTCCAGAATGGTCAGCCGGTGGATGGCTTCCAGGGCCCGCAGCCGGAAGAGGCGATCCGCGCCCTGCTGGATAAAGTGCTGCCGCGCGAAGAGGAGCTGAAAGCGCAGCAGGCGGCAGCGTTGATGGCCGAAGGCAAACATGACGAAGCCCTGCCGCTGCTCAAAGAGGCGTGGCAGCTCTCCGGTCAAAATGGTGAAATTGGCCTGCTGCTGGCGGAAACGCTGATTATCTTAAAGCGTTCTGAAGAGGCCGAAGTGGTGCTGAAAACCATCCCATTGCAGGATCAGGATACCCGCTATCAGGGGCTGGTGGCGCAAATTGAACTGCTGAAACAGGCGGCGGATACGCCGGAAATTCAGCAGCTGCAACAGCAGGTTGCCGACAACCCTGACGATGCGGTACTGGCGAGCCAGCTGGCGCTGCAGCTGCATCAGGTGGGTCGTAACGAAGAGGCGCTGGAACTGCTGTTCAGCCATCTTAAAAAGGATCTGGCTGCGGCGGACGGCCAGGCGCGCAAAATGTTCCAGGAAATTCTGGCCGCCCTCGGGACGGGTGATTCACTGGCTTCGACCTATCGCCGTAAACTTTACGCTCTGCTGTACTGATTCTGCCAGCTGGCCGGTCAGTGCCGCCTTAAATACTCTGTCAGCCGCCGTTATGGCGGCTTTTTTATCTCTGCTGGTAGCGTTTGTTTAGTCTTCCTGATGTGTAATTTTAAACAAATGTTAATCAGACTTTAACGATGTAAAATATAGCCTTTGGCATGTCCACGTTTCTGGACGATTAGCCCGCCTGGAGTAACGTTTATTTTCCATTTGTGATCGTCGCAAAACTCCCGCACACGGTGCCATTAGCCTCCTCTGGCAGGATGGTGTTAAACTTTTTCGTTATGAAAAGGCCACGCTAATAACTATAGGAAGTATGCGGCATGACACATATCTTTTATGAGTTCACCTCTCTTAAGCCGGGTGTTCCTGATGTAGAAACATTAATGCAAGTCATCCGCTCATCGGCAGAAACCAGCTTCGTTATTGGCCCGGAAGTCGTTGATTTCGTCAAAAAAGCGCTGATCGTCAACACCACCATCGTCAGCTTTAAAAACTGCAAATTTGCTTTCGACAACGGCACGCATTTCATTGAATTTGATGGCAAAGGTAAATCTAAGCGTTACAACGAGGTTCCGCACTGGTTTGTCTCCCCGGCAGATTTCTCCCGCTCTCAGTGGCTGATCAACCATAAGCTGTCGGATGTGATGGCGACGACGTTTATCGACGTGCTGATGTCTTACCCGCTGAAAGAGCGCCGTGCCCACTGCAATCTGCTGTTTGGTTTAGACTTGCATAAGACAGGTATCGTGCCGTCCAGTACGCCTGCTGCGAGCAAAATCGGCAATAAAAACGGTAAAACCACAAAACCGAAAATTATCGAACTGGGCTCCTTTGAGCTGTTCACCCAGTTCTTTGACCGCCTGAAGCGCGCCGTGGCGGAGGATCGCTTCCCGACCCTGCAGGTGCTGACGGGGATCGATGATCTGTCGAAAGCGCCAAATAACCTTAAACAGGGGATCCGCACCTGGTTTAAAGCGATCACGGGCGATCTGCCACCGAATAATAAGCGCGTCGAAGCGGGTAACGCCGGTCTTTTCTGCGCCCCGGTGCGCGAGCAGCTGCAGCAGATTGAAGCGATGGGGCTGGAAAAATATTATGCAGGACTGTCGCGGGCGATCGTTGAGGCGGGCGAGCAGTATATCGCTGACTTCTCTTACACTCCCCCGAAGCCTGATCTTCTCCGTTGACGGAAAACACGCGTTGCCCTGCTATTTTTAGCGGGGCTTTTTTATGTCTGAATCCAGCCCGGCTCGTTGATTTGGCGGGAATTTACCCCTGTTTGCCGGTATACTTATGCGCAACAAACGAACAGTTTTTATCGCAACATGGAATACAAAACAGGAGGTTTTACATGTTCATCGTCATCCCTATTTTGATCTTCGTGGCGCTGGTGATCGTCGCCGCCGGTGTCAAAATCGTTCCGCAGGGCTACCAGTGGACGGTTGAGCGTTTTGGTCGATATACCACGACACTGCAGCCGGGCTTAAGCCTGGTCGTGCCGTTTATGGACCGCATTGGCCGCAAAATCAACATGATGGAGCAGGTCCTCGATATCCCGTCTCAGGAAGTTATCTCCAGAGATAACGCCAATGTCACCATCGATGCGGTCTGCTTTATTCAGGTGATTGACGCGCCGAAAGCGGCTTACGAGGTCAGCAACCTTGAGCTAGCCATCATAAACCTCACGATGACGAATATTCGAACCGTGCTGGGTTCAATGGAGCTGGACGAAATGCTCTCCCAGCGCGACAGCATCAATACCCGCCTGCTGCACATCGTCGATGAAGCCACCAATCCATGGGGTATTAAAGTCACGCGTATTGAGATCCGCGACGTGCGCCCACCAGCAGAGTTGATCACCTCCATGAACGCCCAGATGAAGGCCGAGCGAACCAAGCGCGCCTACATTCTGGAGGCCGAAGGGGTGCGTCAGGCGGAGATCCTGAAGGCTGAAGGGGAAAAACAGTCGCAGATCCTCAAAGCCGAGGGCGAACGCCAGTCGGCCTTCTTACAGGCTGAAGCCCGTGAACGTTCGGCGGAAGCGGAAGCCCGCGCCACGAAAATGGTTTCGGAAGCTATCGCAGCCGGGGATATTCAGGCGGTTAACTACTTTGTGGCGCAGAAATACACCGAGGCGCTGCAGGCTATCGGCTCGGCGGAAAACAGCAAGGTGGTGATGATGCCGCTGGATGCCAGCAGCCTGATGGGCTCGATCGGTGGCATCGCGGAACTGATCAAAAACAGCGGCAACGAACGCAAATGATGATCGAGATGATTGCTGCGCATCCGCACGTTTTCTGGCTGAGCCTCGGCGGCCTCCTGCTGGCGGCAGAGATGCTCGGCGGCAACGGCTATCTGCTGTGGAGCGGCGTGGCAGCCGTTATCACCGGGCTGCTGGTGTGGATCTTACCGTTCGACTGGGCGTGGCAGGGCGTGCTGTTTGCCCTGCTGACCCTGATTGCCGCCTGGCTCTGGTGGCGCTGGCTTTCAAGGCAGGTGCGCGCCCAGAAGCCCGCCGATGCCCGGCTCAACCAGCGAGGTAAACAGCTGGTGGGGATGCAGTTTACCCTGGACACCGCCCTGGTTAACGGGCGCGGTCATATGCGCGTCGGCGACAGTTCGTGGCCGGTTGTGGCCGACGAGGATTTAAGCGTCGGCACCAAAGTTGAGGTGGTGGCCGTAGAGGGTATTACCCTTCGCGTCCGGGCCCTTTCCCGATAAGAACAGGAATAGCATGATGGTCAGGAAGACAACGCTGGCACTCAGCGTTAGCGCCTTACTGGCGAGCGCCGCGCCGGCATTTGCCTCATTTGATATGGAAGACTGCAACTGGAGCGATGAGCACTGTCTGCTGAAGGGCGACCCGGTGCTGACGCCCGGTAACGACTCCCGCGACAATCTGCTGCGCCTGCTGAGCGAAGCCAAATCCTTTGCCCTGCCCGTGCAGTCGATGCCTGCGGATATCACCCGCTCCCGGGATTTCTATTTTGCTTACCACCCGGAGTGGGATGACCTGGAAGATCCGGTCACCCCAGCCGCGGACAAGCCCGCTGAAGAGAGCCTTCTCAGCCAGCAGCTGGCCGCATTGCAGCTCGAGGCCGTCGACACCCAGAAGGATGGCGAGCAGGAAAACCGCTTCGTCTCGAACAGTGCCGACAGCCTCAGCCAGTTTTTTGCCGCGCTGCTGGCCGACGACGCGCTGACGGCGGAACAGCGCCATGTCCTGGGGCAGGCGCGTCTGGGGCTCTACTCTGGCGCAACCGATGAGCAGATCTCCGCCTCCCTGACGACCCTTCCTGCCCACTCTTCTGCCCTGCTGTATAAAACCTATCTGACCGGGGCGGCCCGTTTTTATGGTGGCGATTATGAGGAAGCAGATCGGGCGTTTACCTCGCTTGTCGACAGCGATCGTCCGTGGCTGGCAGAGACCGCGGGCTATATGCTGATGCGCACGGCGCTGAACAAAAGCAGCCAGAACAGTACCGGAGAGTATGGCGATTTTGATATCGACCGCATCGACCGTCCGGCCGCTGAACAGGCGCAGAAAGCGGCCCAGACCTACCTCCAGCGCTGGCCGGAGGGGCGTTACGCCGATTCGGCGCGCGGTATGCTGCGCCGCATCAACTGGTATCTGCAGGCGTGGCCGCAGCTGGCAGGGCTGTACGAGCAGCGGTTCCAGCAGGCTGAGAATGCTGAGGCGCTGCGCGGCCTGGTGACCGAATACGATAATGTCTACGGCATGCAGTTCTACGGTCGTGCCGTGCGGGAGGCCTTCCCCGACGCGCCGCAGGTCAGCTATATCGAGCTGCTGCGCGCCCTTCGCCTGAACAGCGACGAGAAACCGACCCTGACGCAGGAGGATCTCAACAGCAGCAAACCGGCGTTTGAACAGAGCGGCAAGCTGGCGCTGTGGCGCAATTTACAGTTGAACCTGTGGCTGGCGACGAATAACCCTGCCGCCATCCTTCAGGTCGTTAAACCGGCAGAAACACTCCCGGCGCACGATATTGTCGCCTTCAGCGAGCAGGTACTGTACGGCGACGCGCTGATGGCGCAAAAGCAGTGGCCTGCGGCGCGTGATTTCTGGCTTAAGCTGCTCAAACTCAGCCAGGATGCTGAACAGCAGCAGTACGTGCAGTCCAGACTGGCGGCCACCCTGGTCTATAGCGGCAATACAGAGGCGATATTTGCCGCGGATAGCGCCATCACCAGCCTGCGTTATCGCTCCCGGGTGTTAAAAGCGGTAGCCTCGCCTGAGCGGTTACGTCAGCAGGCCAGTCAGGGACCCAACAATGAAGAGCGGACCATTGCGCTGCATACCCTGCTGGTGCGCGACTTAACGGAGAACCGCTTTAGCGACTGGTTAAATGACAGAAAGCTTGCCAGCGCGATAACCTCGCCAGTTATTGGCAAAGCGTTTGACGATGTTAACCTGAGCGTATTCGACTGGAATGGTGATGCCGCCGAAGCCGGTTATGTGTGTCGTAGTCTGGATAAAACCGTGCAGGTGCTCAGCCAGAACGCCGAAGATGCCCATGCCCTGAACTGTCTGGGTGAGTTTTTCCGCACAACCAATACCCGTGTCGATCTGTGGAAAGAGAGTGCGGGCAACGGTCTGCTGGAGGCGGCCATCCACCGCAAAGAACCTTACGGGCAGTTCGACAGACAGGCTTACTACCAGCAGGTCATCACCTCACCAAAGGCGGAACATGAAGATAAGAGCTATGCGCTCTATCGGGCCATCATGTGCTACGCCCCGTCCGGCTATAACGAATGTGGCGGAACCGATGTGGACAAAGCCCAGCGCAAAGGCTGGTTCTCGCAGTTAAAAACGCAGTATCCGGGCAGTCCGTGGGCGCAAAAACTCAAATACTACTGGTAGGCGCGCTGCTGGCCGCAGAAGCGCAGGCGGCAGAAATCGTTACCGCCCACGAGCATCCAGCCTTCTGGCTCTGGTCAGGGGTGAAGGCCAGCGACGCACTGAAAGAGGCGCAAACGGTCTATCTCCATCAGGGCGAAGTGCTGACCCGGCCCAATGAGGTGGTGTTTCAGCGCCTCGGCCTGCCGGTCAGTCGCCTGACCTTTCCCTCCATCTGGCTGACCGTGCGCTTTACCACCCTTGAGGTGCCGCCGACCATCGTGCCGAGAATTGTCCGCCTGATGCAGCGCTGGCAGGCCGCCGGAAATCAGGTAGTAGGTTTGCAAGTCGATTTTGATGCCGCTACCCACCAGCTGGCGGACTACGCGCGCTTTCTGCGCACACTTCGCCAGCAATTGCCGCCTGAATTCGCGCTGGGGGTGACCGGGCTGCTGGACTGGGCGAAAACCGGTGATGTTGCCACGCTGAATAGCCTGGCAGTGGATGAACTGGTGATCCAGAGCTATCAGGGCCGCCATACGGTAGACAATTATCAGGTCTATCTGCCCGCGCTTGCCCGGCTGCGCATTCCCTTTAAGCTCGGGCTGGTACAAAACGGTCAGCGGGATGTGCAGGCCGAAGCGCAACTGCGAAAATCCCCCTGGTATCGCGGTACGGTGGTGTTTATGCTCAACCCGGCCCGGCGTTAAGCCTTCGCTTTGCGGTGACAGCAGCCGGAGAGATTATCGATGATCGGGCAGTCGGCGCTCTCATCCCCCGGGCAGCTCTCGGCCAGGGCCAGCAGCCGATCGCGCATCGCCTGTAGCTCTACAATATGCCGGTCAATTTCGGCCACCTTATCCAGTGTCCGGCTTTTAACGTCAGCGCTGTGACGGGCAGGATCGTTAAACAGCGTCACCAGATCGCCGCACTCATCCAGATTGAACCCCACCTGACGCGCCTGGCGCAGCAGCGTGAGTTCATCAAGGTGCTTTTGCGTATAGCTCCGGTAGCCGTTCTCACTGCGCAGCGGCGGCGTCACCAGCCCTTTCTCTTCGTAAAAACGAATCGCTTTGCTGGTTAAGCCGGTTTTTTTGGCAACATCACTGATATTCACGTTTCCCCCTTGACCTTCCCCTTGATGGAAGGTTTAACCTTGATAACAGTTAGATGAAAGTGTCTCTCCGGTCAATATCTGGCTGGAGATTTATAAGGAGCTAATTATGTCTCAAACCATCGATCTGACACTGGACGGCCTCTCCTGCGGCCACTGTGTCAAACGCGTTAAAGAGAGTCTGGAGCAACGCCCGGACGTTGAGCATGCAGAGGTGACCATCGAGCACGCGGTCGTCACCGGCAGCGCCAGCGCCGATGCCCTGATCGACACCATCAAACAGGCCGGTTACGGTGCGGCGTTAAGCCACCCAAAGGCTGATCCGCTGACAGCGTCAACAACTCCGTCGGAAGCACTGACAGCGGACCCCTCTGAGCTTCCGGCAGCTCACGACAGTGATGACAGCCAACAGCTGTTGATCAACGGCATGAGCTGCGCCAGCTGCGTCACCCGGGTGCAGGATGCCCTGCAGGCGGTTCCGGGTGTGGCACAGGCACGGGTCAATCTGGCGGAACGCACTGCGCTGGTGATGGGCAGTGCTTCCGCCGCTGATTTAGTGCAGGCCGTTGAAAAAGCGGGCTACGGCGCCGAGGCGATTGAGGATGACGTCGAACGGCGGGCGCGCCAGCAGGAGACGGCCATCGCCACCATGAAACGTTTTCGCTGGCAGGCGATTGTCGCCCTGCTGGTAGGTATCCCGGTGATGGGCTGGGGTATGCTCGGCGACAACATGATGGTTACCGACGATAACCGCACGCTGTGGCTGGCGATTGGCGTGCTCACCCTCGGAGTGATGATCTTCGCGGGTGGCCACTTTTATACCAGCGCCTGGAAGAGCCTGAAAAACCGCACCGCCACCATGGACACGCTGGTGGCGCTGGGTACCGGCGCGGCGTGGCTCTACTCGATGAGCGTAAACCTCTGGCCGCAGTGGTTCCCGATGGAAGCGCGCCATCTCTACTATGAAGCCAGCGCGATGATTATCGGCCTGATTAACCTCGGCCATATGCTGGAGGCGCGGGCCCGGCAGCGTTCATCGAAGGCGCTGGAAAGATTACTCGACTTAACGCCGCCCACTGCCCGGGTGGTGACGGAGAGCGGCGAACAGAGCGTGCCGCTGGCCGAGGTGCAGGCCGGGATGATCCTGCGCCTGACCACCGGGGATCGCGTCCCGGTGGACGGGGAGATCACCCAGGGTGAAGCCTGGTTTGACGAAGCGATGCTCACCGGCGAGCCGGTACCGCAACAGAAAAGCGACGGGGAGAGCGTTCATGCCGGTACGGTGGTGCAGGATGGCAGCGTGCTGTTCCGCGCCAGCGCCGTCGGCAGCCACACTACGCTGTCGCGCATCATCCGCATGGTGCGTCAGGCCCAGAGCAGCAAGCCGGAGATCGGCAAGCTGGCGGATAAAATTTCCGCCATCTTCGTGCCGGTGGTGGTGGGTATAGCCCTGTTCAGCGCCGCTATCTGGTACTTTTTTGGCCCCGCGCCGCAGATTGTTTATACCCTGGTGATCGCCACCACGGTGCTGATCATCGCCTGCCCTTGCGCCCTGGGGCTGGCAACACCGATGTCGATTATCTCCGGCGTCGGACGTGCCGCGGAGTCGGGCGTGCTGGTGCGCGACGCCGACGCCCTGCAACGCGCCAGCACTCTGGATACGCTGGTCTTTGATAAAACCGGTACCCTGACCGAAGGTAAACCGCAGGTGGTTGCCGTCCATACCCTGGGCGGGATAAGCGAAGCCGATGCTCTGCACCTGGCCGCCGCGCTCGAACAGGGTTCCAGCCACCCGCTGGCGCGGGCGATTCTGGAGAAAGCGGAGAGCGCGCTCGCTAAGGTAGATAACTTCCGTACCCTGCGTGGCCTTGGCGTCAGCGGCGAGGTGGACAACCGCACCCTGCTGCTCGGTAATCAGGCGCTGCTTGCGGAAAATGGTATTGATACCAGCGCGCTGGATGAACATCTGCACACCTGGGCCACCAGGGGCGCTACGCCGGTGTTGCTGGCGATTGACGGGCGGGCCGCGGCGCTGTTTGCCATCCGCGATCCGCTGCGCGCAGACAGCGTGACCGCACTGCAACGCCTGCACAGGGAGGGTTATCGTCTGGTGATGTTGACCGGCGATAACGCCACTACCGCACAGGCTATCGCCAGGGAAGCTGGCATTGATGAGGTGATTGGGGGCGTACTGCCGGATGGCAAAGCGGACGCGATTATCAAACTGCAGAAGCAGGGGCGCCGGGTGGCGATGGTTGGCGACGGCATCAATGATGCTCCGGCGCTGGCACAGGCCGATGTCGGGATTGCTATGGGCGGTGGCAGCGATGTCGCTATCGAAACGGCGGCGATAACCCTGATGCGCCACAGTCTGACCGGCGTGGCCGACGCGCTCGCCATCTCGAAAGCGACCCTGCGCAACATGAAGCAGAATTTGCTGGGGGCCTTTATCTACAACGCCTTCGGTATTCCTATCGCCGCCGGGATCTTATGGCCGCTGACCGGGACGCTACTGAACCCGGTGGTGGCGGGTGCCGCTATGGCCCTCTCCTCGATTACGGTGGTGAGCAACGCCAACCGCCTGTTGCGCTTTAAACCTAAAGCGTAACGTTGCCGCAGGACAAGGACGTCTTGCGCCACTCCTCCCCACGCGCTAGCATGAATTTTTCATCAGGGAGCGCGTATGGGTCTGTTTCAACGTCTGAAAGCATCGTTTCGCGCCCTCTTCCCCCGCCGCTATCGCTGGCCTGGTCTTGATATCACCCTTCCCGGCGGACAGCATCTGCATCTGGTCGGCAGTATCCATATGGGGACGCGGGATATGTCTCCCCTGCCCGATGGCCTGGTTACCCGCTTGCATCACGCCGATGCGCTGATCGTCGAAGCGGATATCTCCGGGGATGAGTCGCCCTTTGCAGGGCTTGCGATCCCGCCTCCGCTGGCGGAGCGTCTCAGCCCGACCCAGCTTACGGAACTGCAACGGGTCGCCGGGGAGCTTGGATTATCGCTTAATCAGCTTGAGAGCCAGCCGCTATGGCAGATCGCCATGGTATTGCAGGCTACCCAGGCGCAGCGGTTGGGGTTGCGGGGAGATTATGGCATCGATTACCAATTGCTGAATGCCGCGCGTACGCAGAACCTACCGGTCATTGAGCTGGAAGGAGCTGCCAGCCAGATCGCCCTGCTGCGCCAGATGCCAGACGACGGTTTGCTGCTGCTGGAAGATACCCTGACTCACTGGCACACCAATGCCCGCCTGCTGCAAACCATGGTGAGCTGGTGGCTGGATTCCCCCCCTGTCGTCGACAAGCTGGCGCTTCCGGCGACCTTCAGCGAATCGCTGTATGATGTGCTGATGCATGAGCGTAATCAGGCGTGGTGCGAAAAGCTGCACGCGTTGCCGGCCGGGCGATATGTGGTGGCGGTGGGGGCGTTGCATCTGTACGGCGAGGGGAATTTGCCGTCACTGCTGAGATAAAAAAGTGGCCAATATTTCTATTGGCCCGTCAAAGAGGAATTTCATCATTGTTATTATGCCGGAGGAGACCTCCGGTTCAGCAGATTGTCGCTCAAAGTGACCATCACTGCCAACACTATTGCGCAAGATGGTGCTATTTTTTAGCCGCTTTTCAGGCGTATTCTTAAGGCGTTTATTGTCCGGGCTAAGAAGGATTGCTATGACTCCCGCCGTTAAATTACTCGAAAAAAACAAGATTTCGTTTCGGATCCACAGCTATGACCACGATCCGGCTGAAACCAATTTTGGTGATGAAGTGGTGCGTAAACTGGGTCTGAATGCGGATCAGGTCTATAAAACATTGCTGGTTGCGGTCAATGGCGATATGAAACATCTCGCCGTGGCGGTGACCCCGGTTGCCAGCCAACTGGATCTGAAGAAAGTGGCCAAAGCGCTGGGCGCCAAAAAAGTGGATATGGCCGACCCGATGGTGGCGCAACGCACCACGGGGTATTTGGTGGGCGGGATCAGCCCTCTGGGGCAGAAGAAGCGCCTGCCGACGCTGATTGATGCGCCTTCACAGGCGTTTGAAACGATCTATATTTCCGGCGGCAAGCGCGGGATGGATATTGAACTGGCGGCGAGTGATCTGGCGAAAATGCTGGATGCGCAGTTTGCGGACATTGCGCGTCGGGATTAAAAAACGCCGGGTGGCGCTGCGCTTACCCGGCCTACTAAACCCAAAACCGCAGGATCCGTAGGCCGGGTAAGGCGAAGCCGCCACCCGGCACTGACGGCACTTACTGCCAGCTCACTTCACCCTGCGGTTCATAGGCGTTCACATCCAGCGGTGAGTTCTGCTGGATGTACTGCTTCAGCACCTCGGCATCAATAAAGCCGGTATTCACATAGCCTGGTTTATCATCAATGTGCGGATAACCATCGCCGCCGGTGGCGTTGAAGCTCAAGGTCGCCATACGGTAGGTTTTTGCCGGATCAACCGGTTCACCCTTGATCTTCAGGTCGTTGAGCACCCCACCCTTCGCCACAAAGCTCACGTTGGCAAACTGCGGATAGGCGCCGGAGTCCGGTTTCATCTGCGCTACCGCGGTGAGATAGTCAGTGACTTCTTTACCGCTCATATCGACATAGACCAGCACGTTGCCGAACGGCTGCACCTTGAGGACATCTTTATAGGTGATATCGCCGCCTTCGATGGAGTCGCGGATGCCGCCGCCGCTCATCACCGCAAAATCGGCATTGGTGCGCGCCATCTGGGCGGCCAGGATCAGATGGCCCATATTGGTCTGCACGAAGCGCACCTTGCTGCGATCGCCTTCCAGTCTGCCATTGAGCGTGCCGATCTTCACATCCAGCTGCGCTTTACCTTTATTCTGGAACGGCGTCAGCAGGGAGAGCATCTGTGGGTTTTCCGCAATTTCTGGCGTATAGAGAACGCGCTCGCTCTGGCCGTTATCGTAGGTCACCTTCTTCTTCAGGTTGACCGGGATCAGCTGATAGTGGACCAGCTTCATCTCGCCGTTACGGAATTCGAAATCGGCCCGGCCCACATATTTGCCCCACTCGTGCGCCTGCACAATCCAGATCCCGTTCTGCTTATCGGGCGCGCACGGCGTGCCTGGCACATAGTCCACCTGCTTTTTATTTTCCGAGGCCATGCAGACAGGATCCTGGGAGTGACCGCCCACGATCATCGCCAGGGAGCCCGCCGGCAGGCTGCGCGCCATCTCGACATCCCCTGGCGCATTCGAGCCATGCTCGCCATTATCGTAATGGCCCATATGGGTGGTAGCGATAATCACGTCCGGCTTTTCGTTCTGCTGTAACTCCTGGATCACCAGCTTCGCTTCATCAGCCGGTTTACGGAATTCGATATCGGTGAAATATTCCGGGTTGCCGATTTTCGCCGTGTCGTCGGTGGTCAGCCCCACCACCGCAATTTTAATATCCTGGCGTTTGAAAATGGCCCAGGGTTTAAATAAGCGCTCGCCGGTGCTTTTCTGATAAATATTGGCGGAGAGGAACGGAAATTTGGCCCACTTCTCCTGCTGGCGTAATACTTCGATGGGATTATCAAACTCATGGTTACCCACGGCCATCGCATCGTAGCCAATCAAATTCATGCCGCGGAAATCGGGTTCCGCGTCCTGTAAATCTGATTCCGGCACGCCGGTATTAATGTCGCCGCCGGAGAGGAGCAGCACGCTACCGCCTTTTGCCGCCACCTCTTTACGGATCCCATCCACCAGCGTTTTCTGTGCCGAAAGACCATATTCGCCATATTCGCTGCGCCAGAAGTGGCCGTGGTGATCGTTGGTATGCAGGATGGTGATGTTATAGGTTTTATCTTTTTCCCAGGCCTGGGCCGGCAGGCTGAGCAGCCCACACGCCGCAATGATTGCCAGCGCGACGCCTCGCTTCATTAACTTCATTTCTTCACTCCCTGATGCATAGACAAACGCAAAAATTACAATGAGTAATCAGAATAGACAAATATGTTTTCAGAATTGCGACTTTCCTCAAATGTCGGGGAAAGGTATGTTAGGCGGATAATAATTACATCCTGCACTTCCTATAACAATCGACGTGGTATTTATGGCAATCAGTGAATCTACTCCACCGGTGTCGGCTGCTAAGGCTCGCACCTCATTTGGTATTCTCGGCGCAATCAGTCTTTCGCATCTGCTGAACGATATGATCCAGTCGCTTATTCTGGCGATCTACCCCTTATTGCAGTCCGAGTTTTCTCTTACCTTCGTGCAGATCGGCATGATCACCCTCACCTTCCAGCTGGCCTCATCGCTGCTGCAACCGGTGGTGGGCTACTGGACGGACAAATATCCGATGCCGTGGTCGCTGCCGATTGGCATGTGCTTTACCCTGAGCGGCCTGATCCTGCTGGCGATGGCGGGCAGTTTCGAGGGCGTACTGGTGGCAGCCGCGCTGGTGGGAACCGGCTCATCGGTCTTCCACCCGGAGTCGTCCCGCGTGGCGCGTATGGCCTCCGGTGGCCGTCACGGACTGGCGCAGTCGCTGTTCCAGGTGGGCGGTAACTTCGGCAGCTCTCTCGGCCCGCTGCTGGCGGCGGTAATTATTGCCCCCTATGGCAAAGGAAACGTGGCCTGGTTTGTGCTGGCTGCGCTGCTGGCGATTGTGGTGCTGGCGCAAATCAGCCGCTGGTACGCCGCCCAGCACCGGGTTAATAAGGGCAAACCAAAAGCGCCGGTTATCAATCCCCTTCCGCGTAACAAGGTTATTCTGGCGGTCGGCATCCTGCTGATGCTGATTTTCTCCAAATATTTCTATATGGCGAGCATCAGCAGCTATTACACCTTTTACCTGATGGAAAAATTCGGATTATCGGTACAAAACGCCCAGTTTCATCTCTTCGCCTTCCTGTTTGCCGTCGCCGCCGGGACCTTTATTGGTGGGCCACTGGGTGACAAAATCGGACGAAAATATGTGATTTGGGGCTCTATCCTTGGCGTTGCGCCTTTCACCCTTATTTTGCCCTACGCGACCCTGTGGTGGACGGGTGTTTTAACCGTGATCATTGGGTTTATTCTTGCCTCTGCGTTTTCTGCCATCCTGGTCTATGCCCAGGAGCTGCTTCCGGGACGTATCGGCATGGTTTCCGGCCTGTTTTTTGGTTTCGCTTTCGGCATGGGCGGCCTTGGCGCGGCGGTATTAGGCCTGATTGCAGACCATACCAGCATCTTCCTGGTCTACAAAATCTGCGCTTTCCTGCCGCTTCTCGGGATGTTGACTATATTCCTGCCTGATAACCGGCATAAATCCTGATTTATCTGCGGTCAAACTTCTGGTTTGGCCGCTCCCTTTCCTTATGCCATCGGCCTTTCTTTACATTACTTCTGATAAATTCCCCGCACAGTCTTTTGTCTCGCCTTTATTGCTGTTTTTGCCAAAATTCAATAATTATTCATAAACATAATCATTACTTCTGTCATAAACTATTACACAGCTTTTTGGTTTGCGGACCAAAAATGGAGTCATACAGCAACGAAAGGAGACGGAATGCACCACGCCACACCGCTTATCACCACCATTGTTGGTGGACTTGTACTCGCTTTTATTCTCGGCATGATTGCCAACAAACTGCGCATTTCCCCTCTGGTAGGCTATTTATTGGCGGGCGTGTTAGCCGGGCCTTTTACCCCCGGTTTTGTTGCTGATACGAAACTCGCCCCGGAGCTGGCGGAGCTTGGCGTGATCCTGCTGATGTTCGGTGTGGGTTTGCATTTCTCCGTGAAGGATCTGATGGCGGTAAAGTCCATTGCCATTCCCGGCGCGATCGCCCAGATAGCCGTGGCGACGTTGTTGGGTATGGCGCTTTCCGCAATGCTGGGCTGGCCGCTGATGACCGGCATCGTGTTTGGCCTCTGTCTTTCTACCGCTAGTACCGTGGTGCTGCTGCGCGCGCTTGAAGAGAGACAGCTGATTGACAGCCAGCGGGGGCAGATCGCCATCGGCTGGCTGATTGTTGAAGATCTGGTGATGGTCTTAACCCTGGTGCTGCTGCCAGCCATCGCCGGAATGCTGGAAAAAGAGAATGTCGGGTTAGCCTCGCTGGCGCTGGATATGAGTATTACCATCGGTAAGGTAGTGGCGTTTATTGCCATTATGATGCTGGTGGGCCGCCGCCTGGTGCCGTGGATCCTTGCCCGCAGCGCGTCGACCGGCTCGCGTGAACTGTTCACCCTCTCGGTGCTGGCGCTGGCGCTGGGTATTGCGTTCGGGGCCGTGGAGCTGTTCGATGTCTCCTTCGCGCTGGGGGCCTTCTTTGCCGGGATGGTGCTGAACGAATCGGAGCTGAGCCACCGCGCCGCCCACGATACCCTGCCCCTGCGCGACGCCTTTGCGGTGCTGTTCTTCGTCTCGGTAGGGATGCTGTTCAACCCGATGATCCTCATTGAACAGCCGCTGGCGGTGCTCGGCACGCTGGCCATCATTATCTTCGGTAAGTCACTCGCCGCTTTCTTCCTGGTGCGTATGTTCGGCCACTCGCCGCGTACCGCGCTGACTATTGCCGCCAGTCTCGCCCAGATTGGTGAATTTGCCTTTATTCTCGCCGGGCTGGGCATGGCGCTGGATCTGCTGCCTCAGGCCGGGCAAAACCTGGTGCTGGCGGGGGCGATCCTCTCAATTATGCTCAACCCGATACTGTTCGCGCTGCTGGAAAAATACCTCGATAAAACCGAAACCCTGGACGATCAGACCCTGGAAGAGGCCATTGAGGATGAGAAGCAGATCCCGGTAGATATCTGTAACCACGCCCTGCTGGTGGGGTTTGGCCGCGTCGGCAGCCTGCTGGGTGAGAAGCTGATGGCCCAGGGCATTCCACTGGTGGTGATTGAAAACTCCCGTACCCGCGTGGATGAGCTACGCGCACGGGGGATCCGTGCGGTGCTGGGGAATGCGGCGAACGAAGAGATCATGCACCTGGCGCATCTCGACTGCGCGCGCTGGCTCCTGCTGACCATTCCCAACGGCTATGAAGCGGGGGAGATTGTCGCCTCGGCGCGAGAAAAGTGTCCGGATATTGAAATTATTGCCCGCGCCCATTACGACGACGAGGTGGATTACATCACCGAGCGTGGCGCGAATCAGGTGGTGATGGGTGAGCGCGAAATTGCCAATACGATGCTGGCGCTGCTGGAGAAAAAGGTGGTGATGGGGTAAACAAAAAGCCTGCTGGCGCTTCGCTTAGCAGGCTCACACGTCGCCCCGGCAAGCGCAGCGCCGCCGGGGGATGGGCTTATCTGTCCCAGTAGGACTCTTCCAGACTGTCTTCCCGCTCCGGCAGGCCGCGCGTTAAGCGCGGCGAATGCTGGTTCAGCACCTGATAGCTCACGCGGTTTGCGTACTTACATACCTGTGCCAGCGACGAATAGGTCAGCCAGTTAAACTTGTGTTTGCTGGAGTTCGGCACGTTAGTACGGTGGAACGCGTTGGCAGTGATATCGTGCAGCAGCGCCGCCAGCGCGCCGTCGCCTGCGCCGTTGGTGTTCATGATCTTCTCCGGGCCGCCCATATACGGGGCGATATGCGAGAAGATACGCAGCGGATTTACGCAGTCTTTGTGGCGCATGGCGCGGCTGAATTCAAACTGGTTGAACTCGGCAATCGCCCCTGGCAGCAGCGGATGCTGGGTTTTGCGTTTTGCCTCTTCTTCGGTGAAACCGGCCATATACAACCCTACCGGCCCGGCAGTGCAGAGCACCAGATCGACCCAGTCCAGCGCCTTATCAGATGCCAGCAGCGGATCGCTCTCCCCGGTCAGGGCTTCGGCCTCTTCTTCGTTCATCGCCAGAATCGAGACGTGCTCTTTCAGGAACGCCTGCCACCACTCCGGGTTATCGGCGATGACAAATTTGGTGCCCAGGGTAAGGACCACCGGCACGTTGTATTTCTTCGCATATTCCACCGCCTTCATGGTCGCTTCCGGCATCGGCTCGCCGGGCTTGCAGCGCACCAGATAGGAGGTCAGCACCAGTGCAGATGCCCCGGCAATCACCTCTTCAGGAATGCTCTCGGCGCGCAGCTGGTTCATATGGCCAGGGCTGATGGCGAAGGTGCGCTCGCCAGATTCACCGATCAGCGTAAAGCAGCGGCCAATCGCCCCGTCCACCCCCTGGAGGTAGTTCAGATCTGTACGACTGGAGGTGTTGCAGAGATAACGGTAGGCGTAACTGCCGATTTCGACATTGCTGCACATCACGCCCAGCAGCACGGAGCGGTCGTCCGCCAGCACAGAGTAGTTGTGCATGGTGTTGCCGATGGTCCCCCCGGCAAACTGATGGGTGATCAGGTTATCCCGCACCAGCTCCTGATAGAGCGCTTCCGCTACATCGTCTTCAATTACCAGAGAGTGCCCGGCGCTCAGGCCGTAACGTTCGACAAACGCATCGTCCACTTTAGCTTCAATATCCACCAGCGTCTGGTCGATACCCACCACCCAGGCGGCACTGGACTCATTTTCCGGCTGAATTTGCTGCAGCAGCGGATCGCGGGCGTTAACGGGAAAGTAGTGTTTGGATTTACGTTTACCGGGAAATTTCATGTTCTGAGCTATGAGTGACGGATGGGCCGGGAATGGTAGCACAAACCCGGCGCAGAGTGCGATCAGCGGCTGCGGGTCACCAGTGATGCCATCATCTCGATGTGCTCAGGATTATCGTTAAGCGCCGGAATATACTCGTACTTCGTCCCGCCCGCTTCGAGGAAGAACTCCCGGTTTTGCACCGCGATCTCTTCCAGGGTTTCCAGACAGTCTGACGCAAAGCCCGGCGACATCACCTGGATATGCTTCACCCCCTTCTCACCCAGCATTTTGAGCGTTTCATCGGTATAAGGGGTCAGCCACGGCTCGCGGCCAAAGCGCGACTGGAAGGTCATCATCACCTTCTCGGGCGGCAGGCCGAGGGCGGACACCAGCTCACGGGTAGTATCGCGGCAGCGCTGCGGATAGTCGTCCCCTTCGTTGGCGAATCGCTGCGGGATGCCGTGATAGGAGAGCAGCAGCAGATCCGGCTCGCCGTGTTTCTCAAACGACGCGCGGGCGCTGCTGGCAAGGGCGTTGATATAGAGCTCGTTATCCGCGTAGTCGCGAATAAAGGTCACGCCAGGAATGCGACGACGGGTTGCCAGAATGCGCGCCAGCTCATCCCAGACGGCTGCCACGGTGGAGCAGGAGTACTGTGGATAGAGCGTCAGCACCACAATGTGATCAACGCCCTGCGCCAGCAGTTCATCGACGGCGCTTTTCAGGGAAGGTTTGCCGTAACTCATGCCCAGCGCTACCGGCATATCCGGCAGACGGGCAGCCAGCGCCTTCTCCTGACGACGGCTGTAGACCATCAGCGGCGAACCCTCTTCCATCCAGACGGACTGATAGAGCTTTGCCACGCGCGGCGAACGGATCGGCAGAATCACGCCACGCAGCAAAGGCCACCACAGCAGGCGTGGGGTATCCACAACGCGCGTATCGCTTAAAAATTGTCGCAGGTAGCGTTTTACCGCCGCTGGAGTAGGTGCTTCGGGGGTTCCCAGATTGGCAAGCAGGATGCCGGTTTTCGCCTGACTCATTCACGCCTCATAACCTTTTAACAGGCTGATAAGTGTATCTGAAAAGTGCGTAAACGGAACCAATTGCAGTAAAAGGTAGAATGAGAATTTTTCTCACCCGGGGACCCGGGTGAGAACCACGTTAAGTGGTGGTGCGATTAGCCGAGGATCTTTTCCAGCTCTGCACGAACGTCAGCGACAGGCTTAGTACCGTCAACTTTTGCGTATTTGGTGTTACCCGCCTGCGCTTCTTTGCTGTAGTAGCCGATCAGCGGCGCGGTCATCTGATGGTATTCCACCAGGCGCTTACGCACGGTCTCTTCCTGATCGTCTTTACGGGTGGTCAGCTCTTCGCCGGTCACGTCGTCTTTACCTTCCACCTGCGGTGGATTGAACTTAACGTGGTAAACGCGGCCGGAAGCGGCGTGTACGCGACGACCGATGATACGGTCAACAATCAGCTCGTCCGGTACGTCGAACTCCAGCACGTAGTCCACGTTGATGCCCGCGTCTTTCATGGCATCCGCCTGCGGAATGGTACGTGGGAAGCCGTCCAGCAGGAAACCGTTACGGCAATCTTCCTGAGAAATGCGTTCTTTAACCAGAGCGATAACCAGCTCGTCGGTCACCAGTTTGCCGGCGTCCATAATGTCTTTCGCCTGTTTACCCAGCTCGGAGCCAGATTTAACAGCGGCACGCAGCATGTCACCCGTAGAGATTTGCGGAATACCGTATTTCTCCATGATGAACTGAGCCTGAGTTCCTTTACCCGCGCCCGGAGCGCCAAGCAGAATAATACGCATTGCGAAAATCCCCTCAAAAGTCGATTCAATTTTTCAAAAAGCGCTAAACAATACCACCAGAACGGGTATCGCTCAAGAAAGGCGGGAAGGCTGAAACGGTTAATGAGGGGAATTTATTAGTGGGTGCAGGCAGATAACCTGCACCCTTACCCTCTCTTCAGCGAAGAGAGGGAAGTGATTTACGCCAGCAGCAACGCATTCACGCGTTTGATGAACTGGTTAGGATCTTCCAGCGTGCCGCGTTCAGCCAGCAGGGACTGATCCAGCAGCAGTTCAACCCACTCGGCGAAGCGGGCTTCGTCCTGGGTCTCGGCTGCACGTTTCACCAGCGCGTGATCCGGGTTCAGTTCAAAGATGTATTTCACTTCCGGCACTGCCTGGCCCGCGGCGGCGAACAGCTTCGCCATCTGGGTGCTCATCTCGTCAGCATCAGTGGTGACGATGGCTGGGGTATCGGTCAGACGGTGAGTGAAACGCACCTCTTTCACGCGATCGCCCAGATGGGTTTTCACGCGCTCAACAAACGGCTCCAGCGCTTTTTCCGCCTCTTTCGCGGTATCGTCCACTTCATCCGCCAGCTTGTCGATGGACTCATCGGCTTTGGCAACGGACTGGAACGCTTTACCGCTGAACTCGGTCAGGTAGTTCATCATCCACTCATCGATGCGATCGGAAAGCAGCAATACTTCGATGCCTTTCTTACGCAGCAGCTCCAGGTGCGGGCTGCTCTTCGCCGCGGCATAGCTGTCGGCGGTGATGTAGTAGATTTTCTCCTGCCCTTCTTTCATGCGGGAGATGTACTCTTCCAGCGACACATTCTGCTCGGAAGAGTCGGTGTGTGTGGAGGCGAAGCGCAGCAGTTTGGCAATGGCTTCGACGTTGGACGGATCTTCTGCCGGGCCCTCTTTCAGCACCAGGCCGAACTGTTTCCAGAAGGTCTGGTATTTTTCGGCGTCGTCTTTCGCCAGCTTATCCAGCATCTGCAGGGCACGTTTGCTCAGCGCGGTGCGCAGATTACGGGTTACGGTGCTGTCCTGCAGGATCTCACGGGAGACGTTCAGCGGCAGATCGTTGGAGTCAATCAGGCCGCGTACAAAGCGCAGGTAGTTCGGCATGAACTGCTCGGCTTCGTCCATGATGAACACGCGCTGCACGTACAGCTTCAGGCCGTGCTTGTGATCGCGGTTCCACATATCCCACGGTGCCTGCGCCGGGATATAAAGCAGGCTGGTGTACTCCTGCTTCCCTTCCACGCGGTTGTGGCTCCAGGTCAGCGGATCGGTAAAGTCGTGGGCGATGTGCTTGTAGAACTCGTTGTATTCGTCGTCTTTGATTTCAGACTTGTTACGCGTCCACAGCGCCTGCGCCTTGTTGATCTTCTCCCAGGAGATGACGGTTTCGCCGTCTTTCTCTTCCTGTTTTTCGATCTCTACCGGCAGGGCGATATGGTCAGAATATTTGCTGATGATGGAGCGTACGCGCCAGTCGTTGAGGAAATCGTCTTCCCCTTCGCGCAGGTGCAGGGTGATCTCGGTGCCGCGATCGGCTTTGGTGATGTCGGCAACGGTGTACTCACCTTCGCCGTGGGATTCCCAGAATACGCCGTTTTCGGCGCTTTCGCCTGCCGCACGGGTGCGTACGGTAACTTTATCCGCCACGATGAAGGCGGAGTAGAAGCCCACGCCGAACTGACCAATCAGTTGGCTGTCTTTCGCCTGATCGGAACCCATCGACTGCAGGAAGGCTTTGGTGCCGGATTTAGCGATGGTGCCGAGATGGTCAATGGCTTCATCACGGGTCATACCGATGCCGTTGTCGGCGATAGTCAGGGTGCGGTTCTCTTTATCAAATGAGACGCGCACGCGCAGTTCGCCGTCACCTTCATACAGCTCTGGCTTCGAGAGCGCACGAAAACGCAGCTTGTCTGCCGCATCAGAGGCGTTAGAGATAAGCTCGCGCAGGAAAATTTCTTTATTGGAATAAAGAGAATGGATCATCAGGTGCAGAAGCTGTTTTACCTCTGACTGGAAACCACGGGTTTCTTGTCCTTTCATACTAAGTCGACCTCAACAATGCCATTTAATGGGGTTTAAAAGCGTTGAGGGAGAGATGGGGATACGGGGGAATTTTTTCAAGCGGAGGCCACGACTGCAGCCTCCGTTTGGTCAGAAATTAATCTTGTGACGACCTGCCAGAGAGTGGGACAGCGTAGTGCCATCGACCATTTCCAGCTCACCGCCCACCGGCACGCCGTGGGCAATTCGACTGGCGTCGACGCCGGACTCTGCACACAGCTCGGCGATATAGTTGGCTGTCGCCTCCCCTTCCACCGTTGGGTTGGTGGCGAGGATCACCTCGTTAATCGTTTCCGATTTCAGGCGCTGTTCAAGGCGGTCCAGGCCGATATCATCCGGACCAATACCGTCCAGCGGCGACAGGTGCCCCATCAGCACAAAATAGCGGCCGGAAAACTGGCCGGTCTGCTCAATGGCGTAGATGTCCGCAGGACTCTCCACCACGCAGATCTGACCATTTTCCTGACGACGCGGGTTGGCGCAGATGTTACATACCTCCTGCTCGGTAAAGGTGCGGCAGTCGGCACAGTGGCCAATTTCTGACATGGCGCGGGTCAGGGCCTGCGCCAGACGCATGCCGCCGCTGCGATCGCGTTGCAGCAGGGTAAACGCCATGCGCTGCGCCGACTTCGGGCCTACGCCCGGCAGGCAGCGTAGCGCTTCCATTAACTGCGTAAGCAGCGGACTGGTTTGCATCAGAATGGCATCTTAAAGCCCGGTGGCAGCTGCATTCCGGAGGATACAGAGGCCATTTTTTCTTTCTGAGTTTCGTCGATACGGCGCGCAGCATCGTTAAACGCAGCGGCAACCAGATCTTCCAGCATCTCTTTGTCGTCTTCGAGCAGGCTTGGGTCGATCTCCACGCGACGGCAGTTGTGTGCGCCATTGATGGTCACTTTGACCAGACCTGCGCCCGATTCGCCAGTCACTTCCAGCTGTGCGATCTCTTCCTGCATCTTCTGCATTTTTTCCTGCATCTGCTGGGCCTGCTTCATCAGACCACCCAGACCGCCTTTACCACCAAACATAGGCTTCTCTCTTCTTTCACGTTAAAGATAACAACCGTAAGTCAGACTCACGATCAAATGGGTCGAATACTCTCTTCATCCAGTTCTGCATCGAAGTAACGCTGCAGGGTCTGAATGTTATTATCCGCGATAATTGCCTCACGCGCCTGCGCGAGCTTCTCTTCATAAATGGCCTGACGCCACTCCAGCGGCGTACGGACCGCCGGATTATCATCTTCAATGATAGTCAATTCAACCGGCGCGCCCTGTAATGTGGAGAGCGCCTCAGTCAGCACCTGCTGCGCGCTCGCCGAATTCAGGTGACGCTGGCCCGGACGCAGATGCAGGCAGATGCGGTTGCCCTCCTGCTCACGCCAGGCGTTGAGCGCAACCTGTTCCACCAGCTTCGGCAGCTTCAGTTTACTGACCTCTGCCGCCCAGGCATCGCGCGCAAGCGACTCTTCCGCCAGCTTCGCGGAGAGCTCCGGCGTCTTCTCGTGCTCCAGCGCCTTTTTCAGCGCCTTCGGCGTGGCAATCTCCACCTTCACCTCTTCGGTGACGGTGGTGGCTTTCCAGCGATAGGCTTCTTGCTTCACCGGCGCCTTCGGCTCAGAAGTGACCGATGCCGAACGCGACTGAACACGATCCGTGACCGAAGCCAGACGTTCAAGCGCGGCGTTATTTACCGGCCGCGCTCTTGCAGGCGCTGCCGGTTCACTCTTTTTTGGTCTGGGTGCTCCCTGCGCGCGCTGTAGCTGGCTGCGGGCAGCAAGCACCGAACTGGTGGCGTCCGACAGCGGCACATTTTGCGGCGATGGCGCTGCCGGCTGTACTGGTACCTGCTGCGGTGACATAACCGCCGTCGGCGCGGCCGGTGCGAACGACTGCGGCTGCACCTCGGGTTCCGGCAACGGCATGCGCGGATGGAATGCCAGCGCGCGCAGCAGGGTCATCTCAACCCCCATACGTCTGTCGGGCGCGAACGGCAGCTCTTTGCGGCCAATTAACAGGGTTTGATAGTAAAGCTGTACATCCGTTGGCGGAATGGTTCGCGCCAGCTCGCGCATCCGCTGTTCAATCGCGGCCATATCCGGGCCCAGCGCCGCCGGGGAAAGCTGCACCATCGCAATACGGTGCAGCAGGCTAAGCATCTCAACCAGCAGGGCTTCCCACTCCACGCCGCGTGAGGCCGAGGCGTTGACCAGCTCCATCACCCGCTCGCCGTTGGCCTCGACAACCGCTTCAATCAGCGACAGTGCCTGATCGTCATCCAGCGTGCCGAGCATGGTGCTCACCGCCTGAGTGGTCAGCTTGCCGTCGCCGCTGGCAATCGCCTGATCGGTGAGGCTGAGCGCATCGCGCAGGCTGCCATCGGCGGCACGCGCCAGCAGCTGCAGCGCCCGCGGTTCATGGGCAACCTGCTCTTCGTTCAGGATGTATTCGAGCCGATCGCGGATCTGCGTGACGTCCAGCGCCTTCAGGTGGAACTGCAGACAACGGGATAAGATAGTGACCGGCAGCTTTTGCGGATCGGTGGTCGCCAGCAGGAATTTAACGTGTGCAGGCGGTTCTTCCAGCGTTTTCAGCAGGGCGTTAAAGCTGTGGCGCGAAAGCATGTGCACTTCATCGATCAGATAGACCTTGAAGCGGCCACGCGCCGGGGCGTACTGGACGTTATCCAGCAGATCGCGGGTATCTTCGACTTTGGTGCGCGATGCGGCATCGATCTCAATCAGATCGACAAAGCGCCCCTGCTCAATTTCACGGCAGTTATCGCACACGCCGCACGGCGTGGCGGTGATCCCGGTTTCGCAGTTAAGGCCTTTCGCCAGCAAACGGGCAATAGAGGTTTTACCGACGCCACGGGTGCCGGAAAAAAGCCAGGCGTGATGGATACGGCCTAGCGATAAGCTGTTCGCCAGGGCGGTCAGCACATGTTCCTGGCCGACAACGTCAGCAAAGGTTTGGGGTCGCCATTTACGGGCTAACACCTGATAACTCATGGGCAGGCTCTGCAACGCTGGAAGGTGGATATTCAGGGGGGTAATGCTAACACAACCTCACCCGTTGGGCGAGGTTGCGGGCGGGAGGATTAATGTCCCGGGAATGGCACGAGGCTGTAGCTGGTGATGCCCTGTTTTTCGAGGCGCTGTTCACCGCCTAGATCGAACAGGTTGATGATAAAGGCCGCATCGGTTACTTCACCACCCAGGCGACGGATCAGCTTCACGGTCGCTTCAATGGTGCCGCCGGTGGCCAGCAGATCGTCAACCACCAGCACTTTATCGCCTGGCTTGATCGCATCAACGTGGATCTCAAGCTGGTCGGTGCCGTACTCCAGCTCGTAGCTCTCGGCGATGGTTTCGCGAGGCAGTTTGCGCGGTTTACGCACCGGTACAAAGCCCACGCCCATTGCCAGCGCAACCGGGGCGCCAAACAGGAAACCACGGGCTTCGGTGCCTACAACTTTGGTGATCCCAGCGTTCTTATAACGCTCAACCAGCAGTTCAATGCTGAGCGCGTACGCTTTTGGGTCTTCCAGCAAGCTGGTGACATCACGGAAAAGAATGCCAGGCTTCGGATAATCCTGGATGCTTTTGATGCTGTTTTTAAGAAATTCAAGCTGCTGCGCAGTTGCGGTCATAAATGGATGCCTGATGAAAACGGTGTTACTCACGGAGCGGATAAAGGGTTGGTCAAAGTAACAATTGTTTAACCTTTAACCAGGCCCGCCCGTGCTCGAAAACGGTCGAATTTACTGGCTGCGCACAAGAAATGCAACAGTCAGTCTGAGGATTATTGCTTTTGTTGCTTTTCATCAACAACGGGGATCCGCCACATGAAAATGAGCAGGCAAGTGAGGATCGCCAGCAGCAGGATCCGTACCCACATCATTTTGACCAGCCATAATGAAATGGCGAAGGTCACCAGGATCAGCGCAATGGCCCGCGGCTTAGCCCCGGGCGGCATCGCACGGTACTGTTGCCAGTGGCGCAGATAGCCGCCAAACCATGAGCGGTACAGCAGCCAGTGGTGAAAACGTGGCGAGGAGCGGGCAAAGCACCACGCCGCAAGCAATATAAAAGGGGTAGTCGGCAGAAGGGGTAAAACGACACCCAGCGTGCCGAGCACTACCGCAAGCCAGCCAATGATGATTAGAATAGTACGCTGCATAATGCGAATCGGTATCAAACTGAACGGCTACTGTACCACTGGAGTGCGGATTGAAAACAGCCTTGCTTTTACAGACACTGCAAAATCAGCTGTCGGCCCTGCGCACGCAGGCCTCCCCGCTGATGCAGCACGCCACGCTGAAGCCGCGCTTTGACCGGCAGCTGTTCCGCACCCGCAGCACGGTGATGAATGCCTATCTGGATGAAGCCCAGCACAACCTGGATGAGCTGCGTCACGCCGTGGAAAAGGGGCAATCTGAGCAGGTGGCCTGGCTTGCCGGTCATCTGGCGGAACAGATTGCCGCCCTGCATCGGGAGATTGTCGCCTGGCCGCTACGCGTCTGGGACAGTTCCTCTGCCGGGACCACAAAATGGCAGCGCAAGCGTCTGGAACACCAGGAGTTTGAACGTCGGCTCTGTGAAATGAAAAATGAACGCACGGCGCGGCTGAATCAGGCCGAAACGCTGGAAGAACAGCAGATGCTGATGCGTGAAATCACCGCCCTGGAAGGACGGCTTGAACGTTGCCGCAAGGCACTGGATGACATTGAACGCGTTATCGCGCGTCTGACCCGTTAACAGGAGTAGTGTGTGTCACTGGAAAACGCCCCCGACGAAGTCAAGCTGGCCGTCGACCTGATCATGTTGCTGGAGAACCATGCTATCCCCACTGAAACAGTGCTGAAAGCGCTGGAGATTGTGAAGCGGGATTTTGAAGGGAAATTACCCTCCCCCCTGCCCTCTCCCTGAAAGGGAGAAGGCGAGAGCGAGGGGGCGCATCACGCTGGGGTCGGATCGTCACCCTTAATGTCACGTTTCACTTCAGTGTGCTCGTCGCCCTTCTCATTGCGCAGATGCACTTCCAGCTGGTTAAACGCGATATTGATGTTGTTCTCGCGACACATACGTTCGATAGTGCGGTTCAGTTCATCCACCGTATAACTGCGATCGCGCAGTTCACGCACGTACAGACGCAGCTCATGATCTAACGTACTCGGCCCAAAGGTCGTAAAGAAGACGGCTGGCTCCGGATCGTGCATCACTTTTGGATGATCCATCGCCGCTTTCAACAGGACATTTTTCACCGTCTCCAGATCGGAACCGTAGGCCACGCCGAGGCGGATCACCACGCGGGTGATGGTGTCCGACAGCGACCAGTTGATCAACCGCTCGGTGACGAACGCTTTGTTCGGGATGATCACCTCTTTGCGATCGAAGTCAGTGATGGTGGTCGCACGGATACGGATCTTGCTGACAGTGCCCGAGAAGGTGCCGATGGTGACGGTATCGCCGATACGCACCGGACGTTCGAACAGAATAATCAGGCCGGAGACGAAGTTCCCGAAGATCTCCTGCAAACCGAAACCAAGGCCCACCGACAACGCCGCCGCCAGCCACTGCAGTTTGTCCCACGACACCCCGAGCGAACCGAAGACGGTCATGGCACCCACCACCAGAATCACATAGTTCAGGATGGTGGTAATGGCGTAGGAGGCCCCCTGGCGCATATTCAGGCGCGAGAGGATCAATACCTCCAGCAGGCCAGGTAAGTTGCGGATCAAGGCCCATGCCACCACCGACGAGACCAGCGCAAACAGCAGGCTGCCCATGGTGACGTTTTTCACCACTGCGGCCCCCGCTTCGGTGCCGCTGTAGTGCCATAGCGTAATGCTATCGAGATAGGCAAAGACGGTGATTAAATCAGACCAGATCGCCCAGAACATCACGCCGAACAGAGCAATCATCACCAGCATGGTAATACGCAGCGTCTGCTGGTTGACCTGCTCCAGGGCGATGGTCGGCTCTTCCTGCGGTTCAGCGCCTTCGGCCCCCTCTTTCACCATATTCTGCCGACGCGCCAGCGCGCGGCGATAGGCAATACGGCGGGCGGCAACGCTCAGCCCGCGCAGCACGGTCTGATAGAGCAGGTTCCAGAAGATCACCAGATAGACGGTTTCAATCCAGCGCCCTGACAAACGCAGGGTGGTATAGAAATAGCCGGTGGCCGTCAGCACCATCAGCGCGACAGGGATAATAGAGAGTACGGTGACCGTCACCAGGCGAATGGTATGCGACTCTTTGTCACGCCAGCTGTCACGGAATATCGGCCACATCAGGACGCTTATCAGTAGCAGGTTAAGCAGGATCACGAACTGCCCCAGCACATCATCCATCAGATGGAGCGGAGAGAGTTCCGCCACCACCGACCAGAAGTGCAGCGGCAACAGCGCCAGGCTGATGCGCACAATCTGGCGGCGCCAGTGACTGGTCAGCTGCGCAGGCATATTGAAGTGGCTCACCGCCACGCCGTCTTTTTCCAGCACTTTCCAGCACAGGCCAAAGACCAGCCAGAACAGCGCCAGCTTTTTGCTGAAGGCCCACAGCAGATCGCTGACGTTGAGCTGCATGGTGAGCAGAATCAGCCCCGCAGCCAGAATTAACAGGCAGACCGGCAGGGCGCGGATCAGATCGATAAGAATCGCTTTTGGGGTATGAAGCTGGCTGTCATTACGCAACTGCCCGACTTCATTCGCCAGCTTCGCCTGGTACTTTTTCAGCCAGCCAAGACGCCAGCGGATTAAACCGGCAATCAGCAACAGCGGCAGACCCGCCAGGAAGGCAAAGGCCACCGCCGGGCCGGCTTTTTCCCAGTTAACGGTGATTTTCATCCCATTAATCTGGTCTTTTAGCATGCCCGGGAAGGATTTTATCCAGTCCCAGTCCATCGGTTTGTTGCTGTTCACCCAGAAGATTTGCTGGGTGAGGATCTCCTGCAGGCTTTTGGATACGCTCACCAGCTGTTGCTGGTTGATCTGCAGGTTAATGGCCATCATCAGCTGATTACCCAGCTGTTTGTTCATCTGGTCCAGCAGCTCGCGGCGCATATCCACCACCTGCAACAGCGCGTCGTGGACCTCTCCATTGACCTCGCTTTTGTGCCCCTCTTCCAGCTTCGCCACAAAGGCATCGCTCTGGAACAGGGCGTCGCGCTGCTGGTTGACCTCAAACTGCTCCAGGCGCAGATCCGCAATGCGGTTGGTCATGTCCTCCAGCTCATCGGCGGAAGGTAAAGTTTGCTGCTGCTGATAAAGGATACGCGACAGTAGCAGGCTGCCTTTCAGGACGGCAATCTGCTCTTTAATATTGCGTTCCGACTGCAGGGCGCGATCGAGCCAGTTTTTGACTTTAATGTTCTGCTGAACCAGCGAGTTGCCGTTTTCGGTGGCGGTTATCAGACGCTGGCTGAGCTGGTGGTTAACATCCAGCTCTTGCTTCACCAGCGGGTTTTCCTGGATACGCGCGGTTTCGTCCGGGTTGATGGCCTCCTGAGCGGTTTTCTCCGTCAGGGTCAGTCGCTTGCTGTTAACCGCCTCCTGCAGCAGTTGCAGTTGATGCTCCAGACGGTTGATGTTCGCGGTGACGTAGTCGCGCTGTTTTTGCAGGGTATCCTGCAGGACGGTATTGCCTTCCAGGCTCTTGCGCTGCTGTTCGATCTGGGCATTCAGCAGCTGCTGCTGCGTCATGAGCAACGTTTGCTGCGTGGGGCGTAACGCCGCCTCGCCCACCGCGGTGCCGTTCAGACGATTGCGGATCTGCTGCAGCTCCTGAGAGGCGGTATACATCGCGTTCTGTACGCGCTCCGGCTGAGTTTGCAGGGAAACCAGCTGGCTGTTGTAGGTTGAGAGATCGCTCTGGGCGGTTTGTAAGTCGTCGAGCAACTGCGATACGCGCAGTTCCAGCTGGCGTAATGAGAGCGTGGCCAGCGTTTTGCGGGTTTCGTCATCATTGTCC
Source organism: Leclercia sp. EC_58 (assembly GCF_019584355.1). Classification (NCBI taxonomy): domain Bacteria; kingdom Pseudomonadati; phylum Pseudomonadota; class Gammaproteobacteria; order Enterobacterales; family Enterobacteriaceae; genus Leclercia; species Leclercia sp. EC_58. The sequence continues at coordinate 2,169,330 of NZ_VDAM01000001.1, read as the reverse complement.
ACATCGCTCAGCGCATTCAGGCTTTCGGTCGCCTTACGCATCGCTTCCGGCGCCTGGGCCACTTTCTGGCGTAATTGTGTGGTTTCGGCCTTGATCCGCTCAAGCTTATCAATAGTCTCAAGGGTTTCCGTCAGGTCTTTTTGCACCAGCTTATCCTGCGGATTGAGCTCTTTTTGTTTGCTCAGGGCATCAAGCTGGCTCTGAATATCTGCCCGGGTTGGCGTGTCGCTGGTGTTATCACCACGTGCAAACGCAACCGGGGAGGCCAATAAGGCAAAAAAGAGAAGCAAAATAAAGGCAAAAACAGGATGCGATTGGCGTGTGTAGTGCGACATAGTAATGTGTAATTTGTGTGATGAATGACCGGGATGACCGGCGTGAAGAATATCACGGCAGTCGAAAGCAAAATAGCGTGAACTGTTGGCTCCTGGATAATTCCTGGGAGTCAGGCCAGAAGCGGCTCAGGCTGCGCCCGTAGCGTGGGACAGAGCTGGTACATCTCCAGCAGGATCGCGACATAATCACGGGCTTCACGTTGCAGATCAAAAGTCTGGGGAGCAAACAGCCAGTTTTCCATAATGCCGGAAATATAGCTGCGCATCAGAATGGCGGCGCGACGGGTCAAAAGATTAGCCGGGAGCATATTGGCTTTAATACAGTGCGTCAGGGTTTGTTCGATCCGGTCGTAACTGGCCAGACAGAGACTGCGCTGCGCCTGCTGCACCACCGCCATCTCCCCAACAAATTCACATTTATGGAAGATGATCTCCATCATAAGACGACGTCGTTCTTCAATAACTGTCGCCTCAAGGATATAGACCAGAATCTCTCTTAAAACTGAGAGTGGATCGTCAGGGAATTTTGCCCGATACTCAGTCTCAAGATCTCCAATACTGGATTCTGAAAGCTCCCAAATTTCGCCGAATAAATCTGACTTATTTTTGAAATGCCAGTAAATCGCTCCCCGGGTAACCCCAGCAGCCTGAGCAATCTGTGCCAGAGAGGTGGAGGAAACCCCCTGTTGCGAAAACAAGCGTAAAGCGACATCAAGGATGTGTTGGCGTGTTGCAAGTGCTTGTTGTTTGGTTTTTCGTGCCATGCGCAGGTGAATTTACAGGAGCCAGATTTACATACATTTATGAATGTATGTACCATAGCACGACGATAATATAAACGCAGCAATGGGTTTGTGGACGCTTGATCCATTGATCAATTTGAAATCGGAAACTCGAGGTTTACATATGAACAAAAACAGAGGGTTAACGCCTCTGGCGATCGTTCTGATGCTCTCAGGCAGCTTAGCGCTTACAGGATGTGACGAAAAACAGGCTCAACAAGGAGCGCAGCAGGTGCCAGAAGTTGGTGTCGTGACGCTCAAAACCGAACCTCTCCAGATGACAACAGAATTACCCGGCCGAACCAGCGCTTACCGTATTGCTGAAGTGCGTCCACAGGTAAGTGGCATCATCCTGAAACGTAATTTTACTGAAGGCGGCGATGTTAAAGCGGGCGAGTCTCTGTATCAGATTGATCCTGCAACCTATCAGGCGAACTACGAAAGCGCAAAAGGCGATCTGGCCAAAGCGCAGGCTGCTGCAAAAATTGCCCAGCTGACCGTCAACCGTTATCAGAAACTGTTGGGTACGCAGTACATCAGCCAACAGGAATATGACAGTGCGCAGGCGGATGCCCAGCAGGCTAACGCTGCGGTCGTCGCTGCGAAAGCTGCCGTTGAAACCGCGCGTATCAACCTGGCCTATACCAAAGTGACCTCCCCTATCAGCGGCCGTATTGGTAAATCCGCGGTGACCGAGGGTGCGCTGGTACAGAACGGCCAGACCACTGCGCTGGCAACCGTGCAGCAACTTGACCCGATCTATGTCGATGTCACTCAGTCGAGCAACGATTTCCTGCGTCTGAAACAGGAGCTGGAAAACGGCACCCTGAAGCAGGAAAACGGCAAAGCAAAAGTTGAACTGGTTACCAGCGACGGCATCAAGTTCCCCGAGACCGGCAGCCTGGAGTTCTCTGACGTGACGGTTGATCAGACTACCGGTTCAATTACCCTGCGCGCCATCTTCCCGAACCCGAACCATACGCTGTTACCGGGTATGTTCGTTCGCGCCAGCCTGGAAGAAGGGATCAACCCAACCGCACTGCTGGTACCACAGCAAGGCGTGACCCGCACCCCGCGCGGCGATGCCAGTGCGATGGTGATTGGCGCTGAAGACAAAGTCGAAGTCCGTCAGATCAAAGCAACCCAGGCGATTGGTGATAAATGGCTGGTGACTGACGGTCTGAAAGATGGCGATCGCGTCATCATTACCGGATTACAAAAAGTTCGCCCAGGCGCCAAGGTAAAAGCGCAAGAGGTCACGTCTGACAATCAACAACAAGCCTCAGCAGGCGGTCAGTCAGAACAACCTAAGTCTTAACTTAAACAGGAGCCGTTAAGACATGCCTAATTTCTTTATCGATCGCCCCATTTTCGCGTGGGTGATCGCCATTATCATCATGCTAGCCGGGGGACTTGCGATCCTGAAGCTGCCTGTCGCGCAATATCCAACCATTGCGCCGCCAGCAATTTCAATCGCCGCAACCTACCCAGGGGCTGATGCCAAAACGGTGCAGGACACCGTCACGCAGGTTATCGAACAGAACATGAACGGTATCGATAACCTGATGTACATGTCCTCCAACAGTGACTCAACCGGTACTGTTCAGATCACCCTGACCTTCGAGTCAGGTACGGATGCGGACATTGCCCAGGTTCAGGTACAAAACAAACTGCAGCTGGCGATGCCACTGCTGCCGCAGGAAGTACAACAGCAGGGTGTGAGCGTGGAGAAATCCTCCAGTAGCTTCCTGATGGTTGTCGGCGTTATCAACACCAACGGCACCATGACGCAGGAGGATATTTCCGACTACGTGGGCGCTAACATGAAGGACGCTATCAGCCGTACTTCTGGTGTCGGTGACGTTCAGCTGTTCGGTTCTCAGTACGCGATGCGTATCTGGATGGATCCGAACAAACTGAACAACTTCCAGCTGACGCCGGTTGACGTGATTAACGCCATTAAAGCGCAGAACGCCCAGGTTGCAGCCGGTCAGTTAGGCGGTACGCCGCCGGTTAAAGGCCAGCAGCTGAACGCCTCGATCATCGCCCAGACGCGTCTGACCTCTGCGGATGAGTTCAGTAAGATCCTGTTGAAGGTGAATCCGGACGGTTCTCAGGTGCGCCTGCGCGACGTGGCGAAGGTGGAACTGGGTGGTGAAAACTACGACGTGATCGCGAAGTTTAACGGCCAGCCGGCATCCGGTCTGGGGATTAAACTGGCGACTGGCGCCAACGCCCTGGATACCGCGACGGCGATCCGTGCCGAACTGAAGAAAATGGAACCGTTCTTCCCGTCAGGCCTGAAAATCGTCTACCCGTATGACACAACGCCATTCGTGAAAATCTCCATCCACGAGGTTGTGAAAACGCTGGTAGAAGCGATCATTCTGGTCTTCCTGGTCATGTATCTGTTCCTGCAAAACTTCCGTGCGACGTTGATTCCAACCATCGCCGTACCGGTGGTTCTGCTCGGCACCTTTGCTATCCTGGCGGCCTTTGGCTTCTCGATAAACACCCTGACGATGTTCGGGATGGTGCTGGCGATCGGTCTGCTCGTGGATGACGCCATCGTGGTGGTCGAAAACGTCGAGCGTGTGATGTCCGAAGAGGGACTCCCGCCGAAAGAGGCGACCCGTAAATCGATGGGCCAGATCCAGGGCGCACTGGTCGGTATCGCCATGGTGCTGTCGGCGGTATTTATCCCGATGGCCTTCTTTGGTGGTTCTACCGGTGCGATCTATCGTCAGTTCTCGATCACTATCGTTTCCGCGATGGCCCTGTCGGTACTGGTGGCACTGATCCTGACCCCGGCCCTGTGCGCTACCATGTTGAAACCGGTGGCAAAAGGCGATCACGGCGAGAACAAAAAAGGCTTCTTCGGCTGGTTTAACCGTATGTTCGATAAGAGCACGCACCACTACACCGACAGCGTGGGCAACATCCTGCGCAGCACCGGTCGTTATCTGCTGCTCTACATCATCATCGTGGTCGGCATGGCCTACCTGTTTGTTCGTCTGCCAAGCTCCTTCCTGCCGGACGAAGACCAGGGCGTATTCCTGACCATGGCTCAGCTGCCAGCGGGTGCTTCCCAGGAACGTACCCAGAAAGTGCTGGATGAGGTGACGGATTACTACCTGAACAAAGAGAAAGCCAACGTTGAATCGGTGTTTGCGGTTAACGGCTTCGGCTTTGCGGGTCGTGGTCAGAACACCGGTATCGCCTTCGTCTCTCTGAAAGACTGGGCTGAGCGTCCGGGCGACGAGAACAAAGTTGAGGCCATTACGGGTCGTGCGATGGGCACTTTCTCGCAGATTAAAGATGCGATGGTCTTCGCCTTTAACCTGCCAGCAATTGTTGAACTGGGTACGGCAACCGGCTTTGACTTCCAGCTTATCGATCAGGGTGGTCTGGGCCATGAGAAACTGACTCAGGCGCGTAACCAGTTGTTTGGCGAAGTTGCGAAGCACCCTGACCTGCTGGTTGGCGTTCGTCCGAACGGCCTGGAAGATACGCCGCAGTTCAAAGTGGATATCGATCAGGAAAAAGCCCAGGCGCTGGGCGTCTCTATCAGTGACATCAATACCACACTGGGCGCAGCCTGGGGCGGTAGCTACGTCAACGACTTCATCGACCGCGGTCGCGTGAAGAAGGTCTACGTGATGTCTGAAGCGCAGTACCGTATGTTACCAAGCGATATCAACAACTGGTATGTGCGCGGCAGCAACGGACAGATGGTGCCATTCTCAGCCTTCTCCACTTCACGCTGGGAATACGGCTCGCCGCGTCTGGAACGTTACAACGGTCTGCCATCCATGGAGATCCTGGGTCAGGCGGCACCGGGCAGAAGTACCGGTGAGGCCATGAACCTGATGGAAGAACTGGCAGGTAAACTGCCAGCAGGCATCGGCTACGACTGGACGGGGATGTCCTATCAGGAACGTCTGTCCGGCAACCAGGCCCCTGCCCTGTATGCCATCTCCCTGATTGTGGTCTTCCTCTGTCTGGCGGCGCTGTATGAGAGCTGGTCGATTCCGTTCTCCGTTATGCTGGTCGTTCCGCTCGGCGTTATCGGCGCCCTGCTGGCCGCCACGTTCCGTAGCCTGAATAACGACGTTTACTTCCAGGTGGGCCTGCTGACAACCATTGGCTTGTCGGCGAAGAACGCGATATTAATCGTCGAATTCGCCAAGGATCTGATGGATAAAGAAGGGAAAGGCCTGATTGAAGCGACGCTGGAGGCGGTACGTATGCGTCTCCGTCCTATTCTGATGACCTCGCTGGCCTTTATCCTCGGCGTTATGCCGCTGGTTATTAGCTCGGGTGCAGGCTCCGGTGCACAGAACGCCGTAGGTACCGGTGTAATGGGCGGGATGGTGACCGCAACCATCCTGGCCATCTTCTTCGTGCCGGTCTTCTTCGTGGTCGTACGTCGCCGTTTCAGCCGTAAGAACGACGAAACCGAACACAATCATCCGGTGTGATGACCCCGATTCAGGTTTAAACCTTAAAAAGGCCGCATATGCGGCCTTTTTTTCAGCAATTAAAAATCATAAAATTAGCTTATTGAGGGTTTATATATTTAATGTAACCCTTAAACGGCTTATCATATTTAACCTGGTTCTATTACAGAAATTCTCAATTTTTTGCGTCACGTCTTAGGTATTAAGAGTATTCCTGGTGTTTTTTGATTTTAAACGTCCGGGCCTATGATTTTAAGTATGGCCGGAAAATCACACAGGGGGATAAGTAAAGAGCTGTATCAGGATAAAACAATATATAACATAGCGACCGCCAGAGCCTGTAAAATGCTGCGTAATTGTAATTTTTCGTAATAGCGCGGTGAAATCCTGATTAGAGTAGATTATAGTTAAAGCAAGAGGCATAACAGTAGTCATTGACACTGAGTCAGTTGTACCCTTCCCGACAACGATGTTCGGTGAGTAAAAAATCACTCAAAAAGGGGATGCGCTATGGACGAATACTCGCCCAAAAGGCAAGATATTGCACAGTTGAAATTCCTTTGTGAATCCCTGTACCATGACTGCCTGACCAATCTCGATGAAAGCAACCATGGCTGGGTAAATGACCCTACTTCTGCCATTAATTTGCAGTTAAACGAGTTGATTGAGCATATTGCTACCTTCGCGCTTAATTATAAAATTAAGTATAACGAAGATAATAAGTTGATTGAGCAGATTGACGAATACCTGGATGACACTTTTATGTTATTCAGCAGCTACGGCATTAACGCACAGGATTTACAAAAATGGCGTAAATCGGGCAATCGGCTTTTTCGTTGTTTTGTCAATGCGAGTAGAGCTAATCCGTTAGTTTCTCCGGTTAAAATTATTACAAACAATTAGGTGAATTTATGTCTGATAAACCATTAACCAAGACTGATTATTTGATGCGTTTGCGACGCTGTCAGTCCATTGACACCCTGGAACGCGTCATTGAAAAAAATAAATACGAGCTTTCTGATAATGAGCTTGCGGTATTCTATTCAGCAGCCGATCATCGTCTGGCTGAACTTACGATGAATAAGCTGTACGATAAAATCCCAACCGCTGTATGGAAGTTTGTACGCTGATTGTCTCTCACAACTGTCAGAGATAAAGACTCTACTTTCAGATGTTTCATCCTTTGCGTAACAGGCCGTTCTTCATTGCTGGGCTAGCGCCATCGCCGGGGAAACATTGCGTTGTACTGAACAGCCAGCCATCTCATCCCACCCGCCCTTTCCTGGTAACTGTTATGATATTTCTTAGCATAACTGTTACTGTCCACAAACATTGTGGTCACTTAAAATATACGGATCCTTCGTATTAAGTTGAATTCAGAAAGGGCAGAAGATGACCGAGATACAACGCCTGCTTACCGAAACCATTGATGATCTCAATGTTCGCGAAAAGCGTGACAACAAGCCGCGCTTCAGCATCAGCTTTATTCGCAAACATCCAGGTCTGTTTGTCGCCATGTATGCGGCGTGGCTTGCTACGCTGGTGGTGATGCTGCAATCCGAAACGCTGATTGGTTCCGTCTGGTTGCTGGTTGTCTTGTTCATCGTCTTTAACGCTTTCTTCTTCTTTGACGTTAATCCGCGTTATCGCTATGAAGATATTGATGTGCTTGATTTCCGGGTCTGCTACAACGGTGAGTGGTACAACACGCGCTTTGTGCCTCCTCAGCTGATCGAAAATATTCTGCATTCCCCTAACGTCGATTCGCAGCAAAAAGAGAAACTGCAGAAGATGATCGCCACGAAAGGCGAGCTCTCTTTCTACGATGTCTTCACCCTCTCCCGCGTAGCCGCCTGACCCCGGCTCTGGCCTGCCGCCGACATCAGCGGCAGGCATCTTTATCCCGCTTAACGTCTCTTCTTACGCCCCTGCACCGCCTTAAAGCGCGGATTAGATTTACAAATGACATATAGCCGCCCTTTACGCTTCACAATCTGACAATCAGGATGGCGTTGTTTAGCGCTGCGCAATGAATTCAGAACCTGCATGTCTACCTCAATATGATTTGTTATAACATAACAATTAGCATATCCGAGTAGAGGTGCAAAAACAACCTGCGCCTGTAACGATCGTCGGGTTTTCGCTCTGTGAAAAAGTCACTTAAAATGGTATTTAATTCAGTGTCTCAATTGCTGAATGAATTCACTCTCAACAGCGTGCTATAACACTACACTTTAACGGCTTTTTCGTTTTAATGTCATCGGCTTGGGCGCCCTATACCGGCGTTATAAAAGGAAACAGGAGCATGACAACCCGACACCTGGTCAGTGTGGTTACCTGTGTACTCATCATTGCTGTCCTTGCTCCTGTCTGCCTGAGCATCTGGCTGGCACACCGCAATGCAGAAGATAAGTTTGTCGATGATCTGAATAGTTACTCTTCGCGCGTGCAGATACGTACCGACAGAGTGATTAGCCAGGCGGAATCCGCTCTGAAGGAGATGCACGCTTTTAACGGAACACCCTGTACTTACGAACATGCGATGGCGATGCGCCGCGCCTCCTTTTCCTGGCGCTACATTCAGGAAGTCCTTTACGTTGAGGATCTGAAACCGCGCTGCTCGTCGCTGGAACAAGTGAGCCATGCCGCCCCGTTTCCGCCAGCATTGCGCATCACCTCCGATGGCTACCGGGCCTGGGTCACCTCACATAACGATCTGGGCCTCGACCGCTATATGGCTGCGATTGGCACAGAGCACTACATTGTCATGATCGATCCGGCCTCGCTGATCGATGTGATCCCCTTTGGCTCATGGCCGATCGACGTCGCCCTGGTGGGGCTTCGCCGCAATATCGTTTTTGCCAGCAGCAACAAGCTGGATATGCAGGTGTTCCACGAAATGCAGCGCAATGGCCGCGCGAATTTCCAGCATAACGGCGTGATGTACAACCGGCACGACGTATCTGACCTGGGCTTCACCATTGTGGCGTGGTCCTCCCTGACTCCTTTGCAAAAGAGCTGGCACCACCAGCTTATTTTCTGGCTGCCTTTTGGCGTCCTGATCAGTCTGCTGACGGCCTGGTTTATATTGCGCGTGTTACGCCGTCTGCAATCGCCCCGGTATCGTTTAATGGATGCGATTAATGCGAGGGAATTCCAGGTTCATTTCCAACCGATTGTGAATCTGAACAGCGGCAGACTCACCGGTGCGGAGGCCCTCGCACGCTGGCCGCAGCCGGACGGCAGCTATCTGTCACCCGATATTTTTGTCTCCCTGGCGGAACAGACGGGCCTGACCAACCAGTTGACGACATTTATTATTGAAAAAGTGTTTGAGGATATGGGCGAATGGTTACGCCAGCATCCGGGCCACCATATCTCGATAAACCTGGCGCCGGAGGATTTGATCTCGGGTACCGTGCTCCCGCTGCTGAGCCGCCTGCTGAATCAGTGGCAACTGCACCCTTCGCAGATTGCGCTGGAGCTCACCGAGCGCGGGTTCGCCGATCCCGCGGTCAGCGCCCCGGCCATTGCCGCATTCCGACGTGCCGGGCACTCTGTCTATATTGATGATTTCGGAACGGGTTACTCCAGCCTCAGTTACCTGCAGGATCTGGATGTCGATACGCTAAAAATTGATAAGTCGTTTGTGGATGCGCTGGAATATAAAAATGTCACCTCGCACATCATAGAAATGGCCAAGTCGCTCGATCTGGACATGGTGGCAGAAGGTATTGAAACCGAAGGCCAGCTGGCATGGCTTCGACGCCACGGTGTGCAGTACGGCCAGGGCTGGTTTTACAGCAAGGCGCTGCCAAAAGAGGCGTTTATCCAGTGGGCGGAAACGAATCTTGATCCCGAAAGCCACGCTTAACGCCCGGCGGGAAGCGCCGCCGGGCGTCACGCTTATTCGTCCAGAAGCGGCGAGAAGCCGCCATAAATCATGCGCTTACCATCAAAAGGCATGGCTTCGCCAAATTCTTTCATTCGGGGATCGTTCATCATCTTCCGGTTCGCTTCGTCGCGCACCTCTCTGGAAGGATATTCAATCCAGCTGAAGACCACTTCTTCGTTCTCTTCCGCCTTCACCGCCAGGCGAAAGTCCGTTAATTTGCCGTCGGGTACGTCATCTGCCCAACACTCTACAATACGCAGCGCGCCAAACTCTTTAAACAGCGGCGCGGCTTTCGCCGCCAGCTCGCGATAAGCCTCCTTATTATCTGCGGGCACGGCAACCACAAAACCGTCGACATACTTCATCAGATAAACCTCAGAAGTGAATGTGCGGCCACGTGGTGTGGCCGCATCAGCGATTAAGTTTAGTTCTGTTGCCAGCTAAAGGCGTAACGCACCTTTTTCACCTGCAGGATAAACTCCGGAGAGACGCTTGGGCTCCAGGAGTCATCGCCCCCAACGCCCATATGGAACGCGTCGAGGTTCAGCCAGCAGCCGGGCTCCTCACGTAACAGATGGTGATGCGAGGTCTCGCGCAGCTGCGTCTGACTGTAGCGGCTTACCGAGAAGTGAAAATCACCCTCCAGCTGATGCTGCCCTACATTCAGTTGACGCGTATCGCAGCGCAGGCCGTTATCGGTCGGGAAAATGTAGGGAGTGTGCAGCTCAGCAAGCGGCAGTTCCCAGCGTCCCTGACGGGCAGCGAGCTTGCGATCCGGGTAGTTCTCATGGGGCCCGAGACCCTGCCAGCTTACGGTCTGCGGCGTCTGCGCCAGCTGGCAGCTCAGCCCGATTCGGGCGGGCTCTGGCATATCACTCGCCACCTGCACCTCAACGTCGCCGTGCAGCACGCCCTGGCTATCGATGCGCCAGCATTTACGGCTCAGGAACAGCACCTGATTGTTGTGCTCCCAGGCGTGGAGCGTGGTGATCGTTACCCCCTGCGCCAGCTGCTCCTCCTCGCATTGCAGCAAACGCGGCGTCAAGCTGTACATCCCTGCCGCCTTCCAGCGTTCCACCCAGGCATTCGGATCGATGCGGGTCACTTCGCTGACGCCGATATCGTTATCCAGCGGGGCGCGGGTAAAGTTATCGGTCAGCGGCGAAAGTAACGTCGGCACGCCGTCGCGCCACCATTGCGTCAGGTTGCCGCTGGTGCGATCAAACTGCCAGCGCTGCTGCTGATGGGTTATGACCAGCGCATCATCTTCACGGATCAGCTGTGGAATAGTCCCGGCAGCCTTTGGCGTCGCGATGCATAACGGCGCTGGCAAGGGCCATTGTTCCCAGGCGCAAAGATGGTTTTCAGCGGACCACGGCGTGGCGGCAGGCTGAATAACCTCAACGTTCAGCCACAGTTCGCCCGGCGCAGATGCCCACTGCGGCAGCACGATCTCCAGCCGTTGCGTCCCTTGTGGCGGAATGTCCAGCGCCACAACGTCGGTGGCCAGCACGTCGCCATCGCGCATCACCGACCAGCGTAACTGCTCGTTGTCCGTGGTGCGGAAGAGATAATCGCTCTGCACCTCCACCACCAGCGGGGAGTGGCTTTGCAGGGTAAAGGTGAAGAACTGCTGCGCGCGCTGGGCCTCATAGAGGGCCGGATGCGGCGTGCGATCGGGGAAGACCAGCCCATTCAGACAGAACTGTCTGTCATTCGGTTTATCACCAAAATCGCCACCGTAGGCCCAGAAAGGGTTGCCCTGTTCGTCATGCTTCGTCAGCGCCTGATCCACCCAGTCCCAGACGAAACCGCCCTGCAGACGAGGATGTTTGCGGAAGGCTTCCCAGTATTTAGCGAACCCGCCAAAGCTGTTACCCAGCGCGTGCGCATATTCGCAGAGGATCAGCGGACGCGTCTCATCCGGCATACCGATCCACTTTTTAAGGGACCATTTCGGGACCGCCGGGAAGGGTTGGTCCTGATCGACGCGGGCATACATCGGACAGACGATTTCGGTCGCCGCCGTATTCGCCCCACCGCCCTCATACTGCACCGGACGGCCAGGATCGGTGGTTTTCGCCCAGCGGTAAAGGGCGTCATGGTTGGCGCCATGACCGGATTCGTTGCCCAGAGACCAGATGATGATCGACGGGTGGTTACGATCGCGCTGCACCATGCGGGTGACGCGTTCGCTCATGGCAGGCAGCCAGCGCGGATCGTCAGCCAGGCGGCTCATCGGCACCATGCCGTGAGTTTCGATGTTGGCCTCATCCACCACATAGAGCCCATAGCGATCGCACAGGCGATACCAGAGCGGGTGGTTAGGGTAATGCGAGCAGCGCACGGCGTTAAAGTTGTGCTGCTTCATTAGCTCAATGTCGCGGCGCATAGTGGCTTCGTCCATTACCTGTCCGCGCTCAGGGTGATGTTCGTGACGGTTTACGCCACGGATCAGCAGCGGCTTGCCGTTGAGCTTCAACAGCCCGTTTGCGATCGCGACACGACGGAATCCCACATCACAGGCTTCAACGTCCAGGATCTGGCCCTGCGCGTCACGCAACACGAGGGTCAGCCGGTAAAGGGCGGGGATTTCCGCACTCCACAGCGCCGGGTTTTCCACCTTCAGAGAAATATTCACTCTCTCCTGCCAGCTTCCGCGCTCATCGACAACCGCAGAGCCCGGCTTGCCGATGGCGCTGGCGATACGCTCTCCGTCCCGCCACAGGTTAACGCTCACCTCGCAGCCTGCGTAGTCGTTCCCGCCGAGAATCAGCCCCAGCTGGAGCTGTGCGCGGTCATAATCGGCGTTCAGCTCCGTCACAACGTGATAGTCGGCGATATGGGTATCTGGCTTATGCAGCAGGGTAACGTCGCGGAAGATACCGCTCATCCGCCACATGTCCTGATCTTCGAGATAGCTGCCATCACACCAGCGCAGCACCATGACCGCCAACCGGTTGCTGCCTGACCGCAGAAACGCAGACACGTCAAACTCCGCAGGCAGACGGCTGTCCTGGGAGTAGCCCACCCACTGCCCGTTGCACCAGAGGTGAAAGGCGGAATTAACGCCGTCAAAGACCAGCCGCGTCTGGCCACTTTCCAGCCAGCTGGCGTCCATATCGAATGTGAGCGAGTAACAACCGGTCGGGTTCTCAGCCGGGACAAAGGGCGGATTCACCGCAATAGGATAAGTGACGTTGGTGTAGATCGGCGTATCAAAGCCCTGCATCTGCCAGTTGGAGGGAACGGGCATCACCACCGCATCCGCGCAATCCTCCTGCGTCCAGCTGTCGGGAACCTGCTCGGGTGCAGGAAAGAAGCTGAACTGCCAGTCACCGTTGAGCAAGCGGATGGCCGGGGTTGGCTCCTCATCCCGCGCGGCCTGCTCGTCACGCCAGCCGCTCAGCGGGACGTGGGCAGGAAGTCGGTTCCATTGGGTGACACCGGGATTTTCCCAGTCACGACGGGCAAGAAGTGTGCTGAGGGTCAGCGGAGCAGGATGGGACATAGTTACCTCTTTGCGAAGCGCTCACAATTTATGGCTACAATGCCCTGTCAGGGTGACAGGGTAAAGCGGGAGAGCGTCATGAAGCGATGGCGATCACAAAAGTGTTAACGACGCGCCAGCTGTTCGGCCAGCAGCGCCAGCGATTTAAGCTGACGGGCCAGATCGTCACTTCCCTGCGGGATCCCTTCCCGGGCGGTGGAGTGGCGCTCGATAAGCGTCACCGGCAGCCAGGTTTGCGTCGGGGCCGCATCGGTAGTGCCCTGTTGCGCCAGCAGCCACTCCACGCTGCGCAACCCCGCCTCACGAAACGCCTGACGAACCGTGGTCAGCGGCGGGGTAAACCACGCGCTGTCGGTGGTATCGTCAAAACCGACCACCGAGATCTGGCCCGGCACAGCAATGCCCTTTTCGGCACAGGCGCGCATCACGCCAAGGGCCATCTGATCGTTCGCCACCAGGATGCCCTGCGGGAGAGTCGCCCCGGCGAGCAGCTGATGGCCTTTTTCATAACCTGAAGCCGCGCTCCAGTCCCCTTCCGCAACCGCACACGGTGCCAGCCCCGCCTCGCCTAAGGCAGACAACCAGCCGGCAAGACGCGCCCGGGCAGAGACGGAACTTTGCGGCCCGCCAAGCAGGGCGATCCGCTGATGGCCCAGCCCCAGCAGATGTTGCGCCCCCAGAGTGGCCCCTTGCCCGGCATCAAACACCAGGCTGTGTACCCGGGCGTCAGGGGAGACATCCAGAAACAGTACCGGGACCGGAAGGGCCTGCGCCTGCAGGCTTTCTGCCTGCGCGTCTTCAAGCGGCACGTTGACCAGCAGTCCTTCCACGCGCTGGGCCAGCAGCTCCTGCAGCGCCGCCATGCATTGCTGGGGATTTTCCACCATCGAGATCAGCACGCTCGCGCCGCGCTCGCCTGCCCGGGTCTTCACCGCCGAAGCAATTTGCGAAGGAGCATGCAGGGCCAGATCGGTGGTAATCAACCCCAGGGTACGGGTGCGTTTACCGGCCAACTGCTGGGCGCCGCGATTGGGAACATAGTGCAGCTCGGCCATCGCCTGCAGCACTTTCTCCCGGGTCCGGGCCGAGACGTGGGCCGCATCATTAATGACCCGTGAGACGGTTTGATAAGAGACGCCCGCGAGGCGGGCAACATCATAGAGCGTTATGGCTTTCATGCGCTTCGCATTGCAGTGACAGAGGTACCTATTCTGTCATAACGCCTGGCGTAAAGCATGTGAGCGCTTCGCAAAATCAGACAACGCGCTCAGGCTGCGGGGCTAGCGGGCGCGGTCTCTGACGAAACCACGGCAGACAGATCTGGATCAGCGGGCCGATGCTTAACGCATAGAGCACGGTACCGACACCAAAAGTGCCCCCCAGCAGACAGCCAGTCAGCAGAACTGAAATCTCAATCGCCGTGCGCACGCTGCGAACCGACCAGCCGGTGCGGGCGTTAATGCCGGTCATCAGGCCATCACGCGGCCCGGCGCCAAATCCGGCCCCGATATACATGCCGGTCGCCAACGCATTAACGATGACCGCGCTGACCAGCAATACGCAGCGGGCCATCAGCGAATCGATAGCCGGAATAAATGCCAGCGCGACATCGGCCGCCAGACCAATGGCAATCACGTTGCTGATGGTGCCGAGCCCCGGGCGCTGGCGCAGTGGGATCCACAGCAGAAGCACCAACACGCCGGTCAAAATGATGACGGTGCCAATATCCATTCCCAGCAGTTTTGCCACCCCCAGGTGGAAGACATTCCAGGGATCGGCCCCCAGATCCGCGCGTACAAACATCGCCGTTGACAGGCCATAGAGGCTTAATCCGACGTAAAGCTGAAGTAATCGACGTAACATGATCGCTCTCCGGTGGTTTCTGCTTTTATCATTGCCTGAAATGGCCCTATGATTAATGACCAGTTTTCAAAAAGTGGACTGCCTGTGTCATCACGTCGATTTGGAAGTCAGTCATTAGTGCGTCTGCTGGGTCACTGGCAGGAGAGCCCCTCCCGTACCCCGCTGTGGCGTCAGCTGGCCGATGCCCTGCGCCTGCTGATCCTGGACGGCAGGCTGGCGCTGGATACGCGTCTGCCGGGAGAGCGGGAGCTGGCTTTAACGCTGGAAGTCAGCCGGACCACCGTCAGCAGCGCCCTTGCCCATCTGCGGGATGAGGGCTACCTCGAAAGCCGACACGGCAGCGGATCGCGGGTGATCCTTCCCGACAGCCGCACGCCCCCTACCCGCGCCAACGCCAGTGCGGCGCTGGATCTCTCCACCGCCGCCCTGGGTGCCGGGCCGGAGATCCATCAGGCCTATACCCATGCCCTGACCGCCATGACGCAGCATCTGACGCAAACCGGCTATGACCAGCTGGGATTGCTGGCCCTGCGCGAAGCCATCGCCGCACGCTATACGGCGCGCGGCCTGCCGACCCGGGCAGAAGAGGTGATGGTGGTGAACGGCGCCGTCAGCGGGCTGGCGCTGGTACTGCGCATGTTCACCGGGCCAGGCGATCGGGTAGTGGTGGATCACCCCACTTACCCGCTGGCTATCGCGGCGATTCAGGGGGCATCCTGCCGCCCTGTCGGGGTGTCTTTGCCGCAGACCGGCTGGGATATTGACGGCTTTGCCGCCACCCTCGCCCAGACCGCGCCGCGCCTGGCTTATCTGATGCCGGATTTTCACAATCCCACGGGCCGCTGCATGGATGCGACGAGCCGGCAAGCTATCGCCGCCGTGGCTGCCCGGGCCCATACCCTGCTGGTCGTTGATGAAACCATGGTGGATCTCTGGTTCGATGCGCCTCCTCCACCGCCGCTGGCTGCCTTCTGCCCGAACGGCAATGTCATCACCCTCGGCTCGGCGGGAAAAAGTTTCTGGGGCGGCCTGCGTCTGGGCTGGATTCGCGCTCCGGCGCGCACCATCGCCACGCTGGCGCAAACGCGCGATACGCTCGATCTCGGCTCGCCGCTGCTGGAACAGCTGGCAACCCTGTGGTTGATTGAGCAGGGCGAAACCTTTTTACCTGCCCGACGGCAGATGCTGCGTGAGCGACGAGATGGCTGTGCCGCGCTACTGCGGGAGCATTTTCCCGACTGGCGCTTCCAGGTGCCGGAAGGGGGCTTATCCTACTGGGTGGAACTGCCGGATATGCTCGCCACTCAGCTGGCCACCCGCGCCGAAGCGGCGGGTATTCATCTGGGGACGGGGACGCGGTTCGGGCTTTCCGGGGCGTTTGACCGCTACCTGCGCATGCCCTTTTCACTGGAGCCAATGGCGCTGGAAAACGCGCTGGTGCGGATCAAGCCACTGTGGCTGGCGCTGATTAACGGTGGGCAAAACGTAAAACGTACGCTGGTGTGATCGCCTTTTCGCCGTGGGCGAGTGCAACGTTGATATTAATTACGGGAAAAAAGTGAGCGGGCGCACAAATAATCGCGCATAACGGGCAATTTAAAAATGTCTGACTGTAGTTGTTACAGTCAGACATTTTCAGCATGGGAGGTCAGTGTTGAGCAGGAATAGGAAAACCTTTCAGAGAAATAACAAAACTATCGCCTTCTTTCTTTATTTTTGCGCCGGTATCACACCAGTCAGACGCAATTCGAAAGAACTCATCACTGCCAACGTCCCAGCCCAGGCGGACATGTTTGACATAGCCAGAGCGCAGAAGCGTGCAGGCTTCGGAGTAGCTGCTGGCGGTTGATTGTTGATGTTGTTTCATTTTTTCTTCTTCAGAATTTTTCTTAATGCTTTGATTTCTTTAGGAGTAAATGGAGCTACACTCTCTTCTTCCGTATGCTGATTGTCGATATCCTCCTCCGTCACTCCCGCCTCATCTGCTACAGCAAATGCCATCTGCAACAGCTTCTCAGTGGTAACGCTGAGATTCTCATTATTCACTTCGGCATAATGACGAAGTTTCTCTTTCAGCGCTTCGTCAATTTTTACATTCAGGACTGCAGTCGTCATCGTTTTTACATCCCTGGCTATTTTTTCTTAAATTAATACACGAAGTTAACATTATTATCCAGATATATATTCTCTGCTTATACATCATAAAAATGTCACACTTACCCTGCAGAAAATTTATGACAGAATAATGACAGCTATGTTTCAGTATGATGACAATTTGCGAAATATACAGGTCAGTTTAAAAATATATAATATGCATATTGTTATTAGGGATAATAGCGCTGATGGGATTTGAAGAGATGCAGAGGAGAGCAGAAATGGGTGGGGGCCCTGCCAGCTACATCCCGGCACACACGTCGTCTGCCCTGGCTGCTTCCTTCCGGACCTGACCTGGTGAACAGAGTAGCGTTGCGGGAGAACCAACAGAGCCCCCATTGAGAGCGTTGTTAACCAACGCGCTGGCGCATTATCACTGTACGGGATAGCAATTGCAAGTTAACCGCGTCCGGGTGATGTTTTATTGCGCAAAGCGTTTACAGAGTGGGCGCTTTCTTCCTGTCTTGTCCGTAAATCTTTATCATGCCCTTAACACAGGAGCACAAAATGGACGAGCACGACTCTTTTCCCCAGCGGGTATGGCAGATAGTGGCCTCAATTCCCGAAGGCACGGTCACCACCTATGGCGAGGTGGCGCAGCTGGCGGGTTCTCCCCGTGCAGCGCGGCAGGTAGGCGGCGTGCTGAGAAGGCTGCCTGAAGGTAGCACCCTGCCCTGGCATCGGGTGGTCAACCGCCACGGGGCGATCTCCTTAACCGGGCCAGATTTACAGCGTCAGCGTCAGGCCTTACTCAGCGAAGGTGTGCAGGTGTCGGGAAGTGGGCAAATTGATATGCAGCGTTATCGCTGGCGGTACTGAACTGCCCCTCTCAGACGAGAGGGGCATGAGGCATTAAAGCTGGGTTGGCGCCGGGGTAGCCGTAGAGGGGCTAACCTGGGTTGGTGACGTTGACGGCACCGTTGTCGGCGCACCGCCGCCAGGCTGCAGCGGCAGCGAGGTCTGCTGTACCGGCACCAGCACCAGATCGGCTTTGGTACCGCCCTGGTTGATCACCGGTTTAACGATATCGGTCATCAGGACAACCTTATCGTCGATAGTGATAGCTGCGCTAAGCAGAATGCGGGCGTTAGGCTGAACATCCGCTGGGTTAAACGGCAGTTCAAATTTAAATGGCGCCTGTTTACCCTCGGTACGCGTCGCCCGCTGCGCCAGAACCTTCGATGGCGAATCCGCCAGCGAGGCATCAGACAGGGTAACAGTTAACACTGCATCCGGCGGTAAAGCCACCTTCTGGCGGATCCAGATTGTACCTGAGACATTTGGCTGCTGAATGGTCGGCTGCGTCGCTACGCCAGCAGTGTTAGGGTTCGGCGCTGGCGTCTGAATGTCTGCGCTTTTGTCCGCGCAGGCAGAGAGAGCAACCGCTACCGCTAAACCACTTAACATGTGCACGAGTTTCATTGAGTTCTCCTTATCATCAATGCACCAGCGGGATCGATACCGCCAGATGAGTGGTTAACATAAAGATAACGAGACTAAGTGTGGCACAGATCAATTATTTATGCCTGGAATCCCCCTGTTATTCAGATTATTGCACCCATCGGACCACTTGCATTTCTGCGTTATACTCTGCGTATCTTTCGCCACGGTGTATTAATTGAGGACGACTATGAGTCAGGCACTAAGCAATCTGCTGACATTATTAAACCTGGAAAAAATTGAAGAAGGACTCTTTCGGGGACAAAGCGAAGATCTGGGATTACGCCAGGTTTTCGGCGGCCAGGTTGTGGGACAAGCCCTCTACGCTGCTAAAGAGACCGTACCTCAGGAGCGCTTTGTGCACTCCTTTCACAGCTATTTTCTGCGCCCTGGCGACAGCCAGAAACCGATCGTGTATGACGTCGAAGTCCTGCGCGACGGCACCAGTTTCAGCGCCCGCCGCGTGGCGGCGGTGCAAAACGGCAAGCCAATCTTTTACATGACCGCCTCATTCCAGGCGCCGGAGCCGGGCTATGAGCATCAGAAAGCGATGCCCCCTGCCCCCGCACCCGACGCGTTGCGTTCGGAGACGGACATTGCCCGTGCGCTGGCGCATCTGCTGCCTCCGCAGGTTAAAGAGAAGTTTCTTTGCGATAAACCGCTGGAGATCCGCCCGGTTGAGTTCCATAACCCAATGAAGGGTCATATCGCCGAGCCTGCCCGTCAGGTCTGGATCCGCGCCAACGGCGCGATGCCGGAAGATTTCCGCGTGCATCAATATCTGCTCGGTTATGCCTCCGACTTCAACTTCCTGCCGGTTGCCCTGCAACCGCACGGTGTGGGCTTCCTTGAGAAAGGGATGCAGGTTGCCACCATCGACCATTCGATGTGGTTCCACCGTCCGTTTAATATGAATGAGTGGCTGCTGTACAGCGTGGAAAGTACCTCGGCGTCGAGCGCTCGCGGGTTTGTTCGTGGTGAGTTTTATACCCAGGATGGCGTGCTGGTGGCCTCCACCGTGCAGGAAGGGGTGATGCGCAACCGCGGCTGATATGAAAAAGCCGGGTGGCGGCTTCGCCTTACCCGGCCTACAAAAGCACAATCCGTAAGCCCGGTAAGCAAAGCGCCACCGGGCAATACTTTAACTTTATGCGTTGTATGCGTTCTCGCCGTGGCTGTTGACGTCCAGACCTTCGCGCTCCTGCTCCTCCGGTACGCGCAGCCCCACCGTCATGTCCGCCAGTTTGTAGCCGATAAAGGCCACCACACCCGACCAGACCACCGTGATGGCGATACTTTCCAGCTGAACCAGAACCTGATGGCCCATGGTCACGCCTTCCGCATAACCCACGCCGCCAAGGGATGTTGAGGCAAAGAAGCCGGTCATGATGCAGCCGATGATGCCGCACACGCCATGCACGCCAAAGACATCACACGGGTCGTCCACACGCAGAACACGTTTCAGCGCCGTTACGCCCCACAGACCGGCCAGACCCGCCACGATACCGATGATCAGCGCGCCACCGACACCGACGAAGCCACAGGCCGGGGTGATGCCCACCAGACCGGCAATGGCACCGGAACAGGCACCCAGCAGCGAAGGCTTACCGCGTACCGCCCACTCGCCAAAGATCCAGGAGAGGATAGCGCCCGCTGTCGCCACAACGGTATTCACGAAGGCCAGCGCCGCGATTTCATTTGCTGCGCTTGCGGAGCCAGCGTTAAAGCCAAACCAGCCGAAGTAGAGGATCGCGGTGCCGGTAAAGACCATCGGCAGGTTGTGCGGTTTGAACGCCTCTTTGCCAAAACCGACGCGTTTGCCGATCAGGTAAGCCCCCACCAGCCCCGCTACCGCGGCGTTGATATGCACAACGGTACCGCCCGCAAAGTCCAGCGCGCCATGAGAAGCCAGCAAGCCTCCGCCCCAGACCATATGCGCCACCGGCACGTAGGAGAGCGTGAGCCACACCACCACGAAGATCAACACGGCGGAGAAGCGGATACGTTCCGCCAGCGCCCCGACAATCAGCCCGACGGTGATACAGGCGAACGAGCCCTGGAACGCCACGTGGATGTACTGATAGAAGCTGCCCATGACCGCGGTCAGCTCGATATTTTTCAGCATCGCCCAGTTAAAGCTGCCGAAGAAGGCGTTGCCCTCCCCGAAGGCCAGCGAGTAGCCGTAAACCACCCACAGCACACAAACCAGCGCAAAGGTCACCGTCACCTGGGTGAGCATGGAGAGGACGTTTTTGCCGCGGATCAGGCCGCCGTAGAAGAGTGCGATCCCCGGAATGGTCATAAACAGCACCAGCGCGGTGCAAATCATCATAAAGGCGTTATCGGCTTTGTCTGCTACCGCGGGTGCAGCCATTGCCAGCCCCGGCAACAGCGCCAGAGACCCCAGACCTGCTTTAAGTGTTGTTGTGTTCATTTTCTCGATCCCTATCACTGTGTGCCTGCTGTTTTACAGTGCCGCTTCGTCGGCTTCGCCTGTACGAATGCGAATAACGCGTTGCAGCTCAGCAACGAAAATTTTGCCGTCGCCAATTTTGCCGGTGTAGGCTGCTTTGCTAATCACGTCGATGACTTCATCCAGCTGATCGTCGGCAATCGCCACGTCAATCTTCACCTTTGGCAGGAAGTTAACGCTATATTCCGCGCCACGGTAGAGCTCCGCATGCCCCTTCTGTCGACCAAAGCCTTTCACCTCGGTGACGGTCAGCCCTTGAATACCCATTGAAGAGAGTGCTTCACGCACGTCTTCGAGCTTGAATGGTTTGATTACCACGGTAACCAGCTTCATATATCCCCTCCAGTCAGAATTCGGTTTTGGCGAGCTAACGAAGGAGGTATTGCAAGGGGTGTGCCAAAATTGAAAAGGGCGTGAATACGAGGCATCGCGATAAGATGGCGAAAAAAAACGCACCATGACAGTGCAAGGTGCGTTTCATTTTTGCACCAACCGATTCAGCGGCTGGCAGGTTGCTTAATTTTAGTGCATCAGGCGCTGAGGGACTCCTCCCGCGCGCTGGCGGCCAGCTCTTCGCCAGCGAGCTGCAGTTGATACATTTGCCAGTAACGCCCTTTCGCCTCAAGCAGTTGCTTATGGGTGCCGCGCTCAACCGCCTGGCCGCGATGAAGCACCAGAATGGTATCTGCCTCAACAATGGTCGACAGACGGTGGGCAATCACCACCAGGGTGGTGTGCTCGCGTACCGCCGCCAGCGCCTGCTGGATAGCCTGCTCGGTGCCGGAATCGATGCTGGCGGTGGCTTCATCGAGGATCAGCACCTGCGGTGTATCGATCAACACCCGGGCCAGGGCTAATAGCTGCTTTTGTCCCACTGACAGATTGTTACCCTGCTCGCCCAGCCGGGTATGGATACCGTCGTGCAGGCCGCGGGCCAGCTCCGCCAGCTGTACTTTCTCCAGCACGTCCCACACCTGTTCTTCGCTAAAGGGCCGCCCCAGCGTCACGTTGGCATAGAAGGTGTCGGCCAGGACCACCGGATCCTGCTGCACCATCGCCACCCCTTTACGCAACACGGCGTGGCTCAGGGTCGACAGCGGGCGCCCATCCAGACGAATTTCACCTTCGGTGAGCGGGTAGTAGCCCATCAGCAGGCTGGCGAGGGTACTTTTACCGCTGCCGGTATGCCCCACCAGCGCGACAAAGCTTCGGGACGGCACCGTCAGGTTGATGTCCTGCAATACCAGACGATCGTCGCGATAGGCAAAGGAGACATCATCAAATTCAATCGCCCCGCTTTGCAGCGCGCGCTCGTCATCGCCATAGGCCTGGCGCGGGCGATCCATCAGCTCAAAGACGCGCTCACCGGCGACCACCGCCTGCTGCAACATCGACTGCTGGGTAGTGAGTTCAATCAGCGGCTCATTAAGACGGCCCAGATAGCTGATAAAGGCATACAGCACTCCCACTTCGATGGTGCCACGGGCGGCAAAGCCAAACTGCATCAGCAACCCGCACAGCACCAGCGCCGAAAAGAGGCTTAACAGCGGGCGCAGCAGGAAACCGTCCAGACGCAGGGTCTGCATGCGGGCCATGTAGTGTGAGCGGCTGGCCTCGCCCATCCGCTCGCCAAAGCGCGCCTGCTGACGGAACTGCTGAATCACGCTCATGCCATTGATGACCTCGTTAAAGCCATCGTTGATATCCGCCAGATAGGTCCGCACCCGGCGCACAATCGGTGTGCTGTAGCGCTGGTAGATGATCATCACAATCATCACCGCCGGGAAAATCGCCATCGCCACCAGCGCCATGCGCCACTCCAGGCTGAACATCGCCACCAGCATGGCACCCACCAGCGCCGCGCTGCGTAGCACCGTCGCCACCACCGTGACATAGAGATCGCGGATCACTTCCGTATCGTTAGTCACGCGGGAGATAATCTGCCCGACAGGCTGGGTATCGAATGCGCTCAGCGGCTGGCGCAGCGCGGCGTCCATCACGTCGGTGCGCAACTGCTGCACCACCCCGACGGCAGCCTGGTTAAAGAGCAGCGACTGGGCATAGTGCAGCCCCGCCGCCAGCAACTGTAGCCCGACATAGGCCACCGCCAGCCCGGTAACTAAACCGAGCGGCAGATAGTTTTTCGCCACCATGTTGTCGATGAAATAGCTGATCAGTAGCGGCCCGGTCACTTCGGCTATCGCCGCAACCCACAATAGCACCACCGCCAGCGTCAGCGGCTTACGCCACGGCGAGCCATACGCCAGCAGGCGCTTCAGGGTAGGCCACAGCTGGGAAAAACTACGCATCGGCGGCCTCCTCGTCCGTTTCCGGCACCTCATCAAGTGCCGCTTCCAGTTGTTGATAACGGTACATATCGCGATACCAGCCCGGCTGTTCCGCCAGCTGCTCATGCTGCCCGCGCTGGGCAATGTGCCCGTGCTGCATCACCAGAATTTCGCTCGCCTCGGTCAGGGCCGAGAGACGATGGGCGCTGATGATCACCGTGCGCCCTTCCCCCCACTGGCGCAGGTTATGCAGGATCTGGTGTTCGGTGCGGCCATCGACGG
Source organism: Leclercia sp. EC_58 (assembly GCF_019584355.1). Taxonomy (NCBI): domain Bacteria; kingdom Pseudomonadati; phylum Pseudomonadota; class Gammaproteobacteria; order Enterobacterales; family Enterobacteriaceae; genus Leclercia; species Leclercia sp. EC_58. The sequence continues at coordinate 2,145,847 of NZ_VDAM01000001.1, read as the reverse complement.
CGGAGAGGGCATCGTCGAGGATCAGGATCTCGGCATTCAGCAGCAGCGCGCGGGCGATGGAGATACGCTGCTTCTGCCCGCCCGACAGCATCACGCCGCGTTCGCCCACTTCGGTTTCATAACCCTGGGGCAGGCGCAGGATATCCTCATGCACGCTGGCAAGACGGGCGACATGTTCGATCTCTTCGCGTGTGGCGTGCGGACAGCCCAGCGCAATATTGTTGGCAACGGTATCGGAGAAGAGGAACGGCGTCTGGCTCACCACCGCAAGGCGGCTGCGCCAGCTATCCAGCCGCAGCTGCGGGAGCGGAATATCGTGGAAGCGGATCTCACCCTGAGGGATATCGAAGTGACGCTGGATCAGCGACAAAATTGTGCTCTTTCCGGCGCCTGTTGGGCCGCAGATGCCCAGCATCTGCCCCGGTTGCAGCGTAAAGTGGACGTTTTCGAGCGTCACCTGTTCCGTCTGCGGATAGCTAAAGGCGCGGACGGCGACATTCAGCTCGCCGCGTCCGTTTGGTACTGTCTCGCTACCGTCGTTGACCACCGGCGCTTCGGCGAGCATGGCGCGGATCCGGCTGTAGGCCGCGCTGCCGCGCTCGACAATGTTGAACATCCAGGCCAGGGCCAGCATCGGCCAGATCATCAGCCCCAGATACATGGCAAAGCTGGTCAGCTGCCCGAGGGTCAGCGAGCCGTTAATCACCATCCAGCTCCCGCCGCCAATGGCCAGCAGGTTAGCGGTGCCGATGGCGATATAAATCGTGGGATCAAAACGGGCGTCAATCCGGGCGACGCGCAGGTTTTTAGCCCCGGTATCCGCCGCGTCGGCGGCAAACAGCGCAGACTGACGATCCTCCAGGCCAAAGGCTTTGATCATCCGGATACTGGTCAGGCTCTCCTGAGTACGGTCGTTAAGAGAGGAGAAGGCCGCCTGCGCCAGCTTGAAGCGCTGGTGAAGCTGGTCGCCGTAGCGTTTGATCGCCAGGGCCATCAGCGGCATCGGCAGCAGCGCCAGCAGGGTTAACTGCCAGCTGATTTGGGTCGACATGACGATCAGCACCGCGCAGCCCATCACCAGCGAGTCCACGAGGGTCAATACCCCTTCCCCGGCGGCAAAGACCACGCGATCCACGTCATTGGTGGCGCGGGCAATCAGGTCGCCGGTGCGGTGACGCAGATAAAACTCCGGATGCTGGCGGCTGAGCTGGCGGTAAAAATCTTCCCGCAGCTCGACGGCAAGCTGGTATGACGCACCAAATAACAGCACGCGCCAGACATAGCGCAGCAGGTAGACCACCACCGCCGTCAGGACCAGCGTGCCGATCCACATCATCACCCGTGCGGTGGTGTAATGCTGTTCCGTAACGCCATCCACAACGTAGCCCACCACTTTTGGCGGGATGAGCTGCAGAATGGCAATAATAATAAGCAGGGCGACTGCACCGAGGTAGCGTTGCCACTCCCGGCGAAAGTACCAGCTTAACTGAGCAAATAATCGCACGCGGTCTTTTCCTGAGGATTGTATTCCGGGTTATTCAATGGGTAAGGCGGTGGTGTATTTTATCTGTTCCATCGCAAAGCTGGAGGTGACATCCGACAGACCCGGCACGCTGTTGACCAGCCGTTTATAGAAGTCATCATAGCGCTTCATGTCTGCTACCTGTACGCGCATCAGGTAGTCATATTCGCCCGCCATGCGCCAGAAGCCCAGCACTTCCGGCATCTGTGAGACCACGCTGACGAATCCGCAGTACCAGTCGCTACTGTGGTGCTGCGTTTTTATCAGCACAAACGCGGTCAGGCCAAGCCCCAGTTTTTCGGGATCGAGCAGCGCCACACGCCCCAGCAATATGCCTTCGTCTTCGAGCCGTTTCAGGCGTTTCCAGCAGGGCGTGGTGGTCAGATTAACGGCATCCGCCAGCGCCTGCAAAGAGAGGGTGCAGTCGCTTTGCAGTAAGGAGAGCAGCTTACGGTCAATTTTATCTAGCATAACCACCCCGCAGAGAAAATTTTTCTCCTTACATTCTATTTTAAAGGCAAGATAGCAACAATTTTTTCTGTGCTTTTCGCTATGCTGGGCACAAAATGACAAATGGATAACTTCGATGAATAGCACCTGGGTCAAAAACGCCATCAGTGAAATTAACGCTGATTATCAGCGCTCGGCGGACACTCACCTTATTCGCCTTGCCCTGCCCGGTTTTCCGGGTATCCAGCTCTATCTGAAAGATGAAAGTACCCACCCCACCGGCAGCCTGAAGCACCGTCTGGCGCGCTCGCTGTTCCTTTACGGGCTGTGTAACGGCTGGATCAATGAAGGCACCACCATCATTGAATCTTCCTCCGGTTCCACCGCCGTCTCTGAGGCCTATTTCGCCCGCCTGCTCGGCCTGCCGTTTATCGCCGTCATGCCATCCTGTACGGCAAAACGCAAAATCGAACAGATCGAATTTTACGGCGGGCGCTGTCACTTTGTGGAAAGCGCCTGTGAAATTTATGCCGCCTCAGAGATGCTGGCTCGGGAGCTGAACGGCCACTATATGGACCAGTTTACCTTCGCAGAGCGGGCCACCGACTGGCGCGGCAATAACAACATTGCCGACAGTATCTTCCGCCAGATGCAGAATGAGCCCCACCCGGTGCCGGCCCATATCGTGATGAGCGCGGGTACCGGCGGCACCTCGGCCACTATTGGCCGCTATATTCGCTGCCAGGGTTACGATACCCGTCTTATGGTCGTGGATCCGCAGAACTCTGTATTCCTGGATTACTGGCAGCAGCGCGATCCTGCTCTGCGCAGCCCGGTGGGGAGCAAAATCGAAGGGATTGGCCGCCCGCGCGTCGAACCGTCGTTTATCCCGGACGTGGTGGACGAGATGCTCCGCGTGCCGGATGCCGCGAGCGTCGCCACCGCCCTCTGGCTGGAAACGCAGCTGGGCCGCAAGGTGGGGGCCTCAACCGGCACCAACATGTGGGGGGCGTTACAGCTGGCTGCGCGGATGCGTGAAGCTGGGCAAACCGGCTCTGTCGTGACGCTGCTGTGCGACAGCGGTGAGCGCTATCTGGAGACCTATTACAATGCCGAATGGGTGAAAGCGAATATTGGCGATGTGGCGCCCTGGCTGGCGGAGATTGCCCGGCTGGTAAAATAAAAAAAAGCCAGACGTTCGTCTGGCTTGCTGGAAGGGTCTCACTATTCGGGGGAATAAGGAAGATCAGGTGTATCCAGCCAATGGGTTAAGAAGTGGGACACGGCCTCGTTGCGGCAGTGTCCAATAACCGGTAAATGCGCCAGCTCGGCGATCAGCTGTGGCATCGCATTGCCCATAATCAGGCCGCGTCCCACGCTGCCCAGCATCTCGCGATCGTTCATCGCATCGCCAAACGCCATACACTCCTGCAGGCTCAGACCCAGATGTTCGCTCAGCACCGCCAGCGCGGAGCCTTTGTTGCACCCTACCGGCAGTACCTCCAGACAATCTGTGGCCGAGAAGGTGAGATGCGCGCGGCTGCCTAGCGCCTCGTTGAGCTGAATGCGCAGGCGGCACAGATCGTCATGATCGCCGCAGAAACAGATTTTGGTCACCGCATGGGCCGGTATACGGCGCAGATCGGTCAGCTGATACTGGAAGCCGCTGTAGACATGCGCTTCGAGCAGCGCCGGGATTTCCTTGCCTGTCAGCCAGCCGGTATCGTTAAAAACGTGAATGCTGGCTTGGGTATCCCATGTGCTGTGCAGCACCTGTTCTGCTACATCCGGGGCGAGATCCTGGCGATAAAGCACATCCCCTTCCAGAGAGTGAATGCGTGTGCCGTTGCCGGTAATCAAAAAGGCGTCGAGGGAGAGCGCCCCCATTAAATGGCGCATCTCCAGCACATGACGGCCCGTGGCGAAGGTGAGCGTAATATCGCGCTCACGCAGCCGCTTAAGCACGCTTAGCGTCTTATCACCTAAACGGTGATCCGGCATTAACAAGGTGCCGTCCATATCAAATGCCGCCAGCCGCGCCATGGGAACTCCAAAAATGTGAAGAGGTAACTTGTGCAACAGTATTGCCTGGTATATACGGAAGTAATACTGAATAGATGGAAATTATTGTTCCGGGTTTACGATGCGCCAGCTTAATCGACTTAATCAGTACCAGCGACTGTGGCAGCCCTCTGCCGGTGCGCCACAGCAGGTCAGCGTGGCAGAGCTGGCGAGCCGCTGTTTTTGCAGTGAACGGCACGTCCGCACCCTGCTGCGCCAGGCGCAAGAGGCGGGCTGGCTAAGCTGGCATGCGCAGTCCGGCCGCGGAAAGCGCGGCGAGCTACGTTTTTACGTCACGCCGGAATCGTTACGTAACGCGATGATGGAAGAAGCGCTGAAAAGCGGGCATCAGCAGAATGCCCTGGCGCTGGCCCAGCTAGCCCCCCAGGCGCTGCGCGCGCTGCTGCATCCTTTTCTGGGCGGGCAGTGGCAGAATGACACGCCGACGCTGCGCATTCCCTATTACCGTCCACTCGATCCGCTCCAGCCTGGTTTTCTGCCGGGCCGCGCTGAACAGCATCTTGTAGGACAGATCTTTTCCGGACTGACCCGGTTCGACGATACCCGCAGCGAACCCGTGGGCGATCTGGCGCATCACTGGGAGATCTCGGCCGACGGGCTGCGCTGGCATTTCTACATTCGCTCCACGCTGCACTGGCACAATGGGGATAAAGTCGAGGCGGCCCAGCTCCAGAACCAGCTGGCGAAGCTACTTACCCTGCCCGCGCTGCGCAAGCTGTTTAACAGCGTGAGGCAAATTGAGGTCACCCATCCTCAGTGCCTGACCTTCGTACTACATCAGCCGGATTACTGGCTGGCGCACCGCCTGGCAAGCTACTGCAGCCGTCTCGCCCACCCAGAAGAGCCTCTGACGGGGAGCGGGCCGTTTCGGCTGGCGATCTTCGAGGCGGATCTGGTCCGGCTGGAAAGCCACGAGCAGTACCATCTCGGGCATCCGCTACTGAAAGCGATTGAATACTGGATCACGCCTCAGCTTTTTGACCAGGATTCAGGCACCAGCTTTCGCCATCCGGCGCAGATTGCCATCGGTGAGCCGGAGGAGCTTGCCAGCCTGCGGCCGGTCAGTAACAGCATCAGCCTCGGTTTTTGTTACCTCACGCTGAAACAGAGCGACCGTTTAAGCGAGGCGCAGGCCCGCAGGCTGATCGACATTATTCATCACACGTCGCTGCTGCATACCCTGCCGCTGGACGAAAACCTCATCACGCCCACCCAGGAGTTGCTGCCGGGCTGGTCAATCCCGCAGTGGACGCGGGAAGAGGAGGCCGTTCTGCCGGATACGCTCACCCTGCTTTATCACCTGCCGGTGGAGTTGCATACCATGGCGGAACAGCTGAAACGCTATCTGGCGCAGGAAGGGTGTCAGCTCAGAGTGATGTTTCATGATGCTAAAACGTGGGATGGCTGCACTGCCCTGGCGGAGGCGGATATCATGATGGGGGACAGGTTAATTGGCGAGGCGCCAGAGTACACCCTGGAGCAGTGGTTGCGCTGCGATGCCCTGTGGCCTTATCTGCTCAGCGCGCCGGAATTTGCGCACCTGATGGCGACCCTGGATGCCGTTCAGACCCAGCCCGACCCATCTGCCCGCCATCTGGCGCTGAAAGAGGTTTACTCCCGTCTGATGGCGCGTGGCGTGCTGACGCCGCTGTTCAACTATCAGTACCAAATCAGCGCCCCGCCGGGGGTAAACGGCATCCGCCTGAATCCGCGCGGCTGGTTTGACTTTACCGAGGCCTGGCTGCCTGCGCCGAAAACGTGAAGAAGCTGGTCGCCGCCACGGGCAGACGTTACCATAGGTTTTTAACCGTCAAAGTTGGGAAGATTAATGAAACGTGCCGTTGTCGTGTTCAGTGGAGGTCAGGACTCCACGACCTGTCTGGTTCAGGCTCTGCAGCAATATGATGAAGTCCATTGTGTGACTTTTGACTATGGTCAGCGCCATAGCGAAGAGATTGAGGTCGCGCAGAAACTGGCGGTGAAACTCGGCGCACGGGCGCATAAGGTGCTGGATGTCACCCTGCTCAACGAACTGGCGGTAAGCAGCCTCACCCGGGACAGCATTCCGGTGCCGGACTACGAACCGGATGCCGAGGGGATCCCGAATACCTTCGTACCGGGGCGTAATATCCTCTTCCTGACCCTGACGGCCATCTATGCTTACCAGGTGAAAGCCGAGGCAATCATTACCGGCGTGTGCGAAACCGATTTTTCCGGCTACCCGGACTGCCGCGACGAGTTTGTTAAAGCCCTCAACCACGCCGTGAACCTTGGCATGGCCAAAGATATCCGCTTCGAAACGCCGCTGATGTGGCTCGATAAAGCCGAAACCTGGGCGCTGGCCGACTACTGGGGCAAGCTGGATCTGGTGCGTAACGAAACGCTCACCTGCTACAACGGCATTCAGGGCGATGGTTGCGGCCAGTGCGCCGCCTGTAACCTGCGCGCCAACGGTCTGAATCACTATCTGGCGGATAAAGCCGGGGTGATGGCGGCCCTGAAAAAGAAAACCGGTCTTAACTAATTCGGGCCAGTCTGCCGGGTGAAGGCTCCGCTTCGCCCGGCATCAGAAGCAGGGTTATTTGATTAACAGCTCCAGCTTCTCACGTAACTCCCCCTCCAGCGGCAGCGCTTTCTGCGTTTTCAGATCGATGCAGACAAAGGTAATTAACGCATCTGCCACCACCTGTCCTTCCGGCTCCAGGGTGATCACCTGACTCAATACTCCACTTTTCCCGTTTAACTGCTGTAGCTGGCTGGTCACGGTGAGTAGATCGCTGAGCACTGCGGGACGGCGATAGTTGATATTGATGTTCGCCACCACAAAAGCGATACGGTGTGCGGTCATCCATTGAAAACTGTCGCTGTTTTCCAGTCCATCCCAGCGCGCCTCTTCGAGGAACTCCAGATAACGGGCGTTATTAACGTGTTGGTAAACATCCAGGTGGTAGCCGCGAACTTTGATTTGGGTCTGCATAGCGCAATAGCCTTCAGGGTAGTTAATTATAAGATTCAGAGGTCATAACTGGTACGACCTCTTTATCCTGGCAAATTTTTGCCACTGTGCAAGTTATTACAGCATCAGATGCGCAAGATTACGTTCCACCAGCGCCCCACCCATACCCGGAACCTGCCGGAGATCGTCCAGGGTTTTAAACGGACCGTACTCTTCGCGGTAACTGACGATCGCCTGGGCTTTCTTTATCCCTACGCCATTCATCACCTTTGCCAGCTCCTCTGCCGATGCAGAATTAATGCTGACCCGCACCCCTTCCTCTTCGCCATTATTGCTGCTCGCGACGGCTTTCGACTGCGGTGACGACGTGGCGGAGGCCGACGGCTCAGATTTGCTTTGTGTGACCTGCGTTTTCGCGACCGAGGGTGCCGCCAGCGCGCTCTGGCTCAACCCCGCCGTTACGATGGCAAGCGTGACAAAAAGGGCTTTGATTCCATGTTTCATGCTGTTTTCTCCTTGTTTGTTGACAGCCCCCTTACCTTATTCGGGCCGCTTTTCAGGAACAAACAGCAGATTGCAGAAATGGAAAAGGCCGCGAAAGCGGCCTTTTGGTATTGCAGTATGTTGCTTAAGTTTGCGAGCAGCGCCGTAATTACTGCTGAGTGATGATATCGCCCAGCTTAATTTTGGCTTCTTTACGCAGGTTGCTCATCAACGCTTCGAAAGCGATTTGCGCGTTGTTCTGGGTGATACCCTGAACCATCGCTTTCTTCTGCGCTTCCGGCATGGTGCCCGCTTTGACTTCATCCAGAGCCAGAATCACCACGTTGCCCTGCATATCGTTGGCGATACCAAAGCTCGGTTTGTCTTTCGCAGGCTGGTTCAGGGTAAATGCCGCCTGGCTGATCGGATCCTGACCGGTACGGCTCAGGGTCTTCGCCTCACCAAAGCTCAGGCCAGCCGCTTTCAGCGCCTCATCACCTTTACCGGCTTTCAGCTCAGCGAGCAGCTTTTCAGCATCCAGCTTCGCCTGTTGAACGGCTTTGTTATGCTTCACCAGCGCAGTAATCTGATCTTTCACCTCGTCCAGCGGCTTAACAGCCTCCGGCTTGTGCTCACTCACACGCAGAACAAAGGCGCGGTCGCCGTCCACGGTGATGATGTCGGAGTTGCTGCCCGGGGTGCCGTTTTCGCCCACCAGACCGCCACTGAAGATGGCATCCGCCACTGGCTTGAAGTTCAGCTCTTCCGGCAGGTTGTCACGATCAAACCAACCGGTGGTGACCGCTTTCGCGCCCGCAGCCTGCTCAGCACCCGCCAGGGATTCGTTGTCGTTGCTGGCCGCATCGCTCACTTTCTGCTGCAACGCATAGAAGCCATCCAGCGCTTTCTCCTGCTTCACTTTCGCCGCGATCTCATCATGGACGTCAGCCAGCGGTTTGGTTGTCGCAGGGGTGATATCATCCAGACGTGCCACCAGGAAACCGACAGAAGATTTAATCACGCCAGAAAGTTGACCTTTCTCTTTCAGGCCGGCATTTTTCAGCTCGTCCGGGGTGGTCGCCTCTTCCAGCCAACCCATGTCACCGCCGTTTTTCGCAGAGATGATATCGGTGGATTTCTCTTTTGCGACCGTTGCAAAGTCAGTGCCTTTGTTCAGCTCATCCAGCGCCGCTTTAGCGTCAGCTTCCGTTTTGGTCTGGATTACGCTGTAACGGTTACGCTGTGGCTGAGTGAACTGATCCTGATGCTGATCGTAGTAAGACTGGATCTCCGCATCGGTGGCGTTTTCCTGCATCGCAGCCGCATCCAGCTTGATGTAGCTCACGCGGAACTGTTCCGGGGCGGTGAAGTTGTTTTTGTTCTGCTCGTAGTAGCTTTTCACCTCTTCGTCGCTCGCCTGCTGTTTAGCAGCCAGGGCGTTAACGTCGAAAGTGGCTTCGCGCACGACGCGCTGCTGAGCAACCAGCGTCGCCAGCTCGTCCGCTTCGCCCTTAAGCATGAAGTCGGTGCCCACAACAGCGTTAATAAGCTGCTGAGTGGTGAGCTGATTGCGCAGTGCCTGAGCGTATTGATCCGGCGTCATCCCCATCTGATTAACGATGGCGGTATAACGGGTGTTATCGAATTTGCCGTTATTCTGGAAAGCAGGGGTCGCGAAAATCGCATTCTTCACCTGGTCATCGCTGATGCTCAGACCCAGTTCACGGGCATACTGATCCAGCAGCGCTTCATCGATAAGACGGTTCAGCGTCTGCTGACGCAGGTTCTTCATGTACCCTTCGTTCGCCGCCAGTTCTGAGAACCGATCGCCCAGCTGTTGCTGCATGCGGTTACGTTCACCGGCAAATGCATTCTCAAACTGCCCACGGCTAATTTCCTGGTCGTTCACTTTTGCGGCGTAGTTTGCACTACCGCCAATCAGGTATCCGCTCACGCCGGTCAATATGAACGACACGATAATGATACCGAAAATAATCTTGAGCACGAGACTGTTAGCAGCCGTGCGTAAGCTGTCCATCATGGTGTAACCACACTCCGCTGTAGGTGACTGGTGACCTGACGCTGGCGGAATCCTGACCGCAGCGCGTAAAGGCGTATTGTGACAAGAAACCGGGGCTATTGTCAGCCCACAACTCGCATAAACTCACATAAATCAGGTCTGGACAAACAAAAAAGGCACATCAAATGATGCGCCCTTGTACTTTTCAACTTCCCTGAAGTAAGAAAGCGATCAGTTTACCGCGTCTTTCAGCGCTTTGCCGGCACGGAAGCCCGGAACTTTAGCAGCAGCGATGGTGATCTCTTTACCGGTCTGAGGGTTGCGGCCAGTACGGGCAGCACGCTCTTTAACAGCAAAAGTACCAAAACCTACCAGCGCTACGTCGTCCCCAGCCTGCAGAGATTCGGTAACAGAAGCAATCAAAGCATCTAACGCACGTCCAGCCGCAGCTTTGGAGATGTCAGCACCCGCAGCAATTTTGTCAATCAGTTGAGATTTATTCACTCTTCTCTTCCTCTCTTTATAATTTATATCGCGTCTGAATCCTTCACAACGCGACCGCGCAGCAGTTATATCAGGCCTGCCATGACCTTACAACACCCGTTGTTGATGGCTAGCCCAATCAGCAATCTAAATTAGCTATACAAAAAAAGGCTGGCAAGCCCGAAATAGCTTACCAACCTTTATTTTATTGACGCTCTTTGCGCGAGGTCACTATTTTGCGGTCACAACCTGCATTCCTGAAGGCTCATTCTGCAACGCAAGTGTCAGAACTTCCTCAATACGTTTCACCGGATGAATCTCCAGATCGGCGATAACGTTATCCGGAATCTCTTCCAGGTCGCGCTTATTCTCATACGGGATGAGGACCGTTTTAATGCCACCGCGGTGTGCCGCCAGCAGTTTCTCTTTCAAACCGCCAATCGGCAATACCTGACCACGCAGCGTGATTTCGCCGGTCATTGCCACATCGGCACGAACCGGGTTACCGGTCAGGCAAGAAACCAGCGCGGTACACATAGCGATACCTGCGCTTGGGCCATCTTTCGGCGTTGCCCCTTCCGGCACGTGAACGTGAATATCGCGTTTTTCGTAGAAGTCCGGATTAATACCCAGTTTTTCCGCACGCGCGCGCACCACGGTCAGCGCAGCCTGAATGGACTCCTGCATCACTTCACCCAGCGAGCCGGTGTAGGTCAGCTTACCTTTACCCGGTACGCAGGCGGTTTCAATGGTCAGCAGATCGCCGCCAACTTCCGTCCATGCCAGACCCGTTACCTGTCCGACGCGGTTTTCGCTGTCCGCACGGCCATAGTCGTAGCGCTGAACACCGAGGTATTCGTGCAGGTTGTCGCCAGTGATTTCAATGTGCTTCAGCGATTTATCGAGCAGCAGCTGTTTAACCGCTTTACGACACAGCTTGGAGATTTCACGCTCCAGGCTACGCACGCCCGCTTCACGGGTGTAGTAACGAATGATGCCGATAATCGCGCTGTCATCAACGGTCAGTTCGCTCTCTTTCAGGGCGTTACGTTCAATCTGCTTCGACAGCAGGTGACGACGGGCAATGTTCAGCTTTTCGTCTTCGGTGTAGCCAGAAAGACGGATCACTTCCATACGATCCAGCAGCGGTGCCGGGATGTTCATGGAGTTAGAGGTCGCCACGAACATCACATCGCTCAGGTCGTAGTCCACTTCCAGGTAGTGATCGCTAAACGCCACGTTCTGCTCTGGATCCAGCACTTCAAGCAGGGCAGAAGCCGGATCGCCACGCATATCGGACGACATTTTGTCGATCTCATCCAGCAGGAACAGCGGGTTTTTAACGCCCACTTTCGCCATCTTCTGGATCAGTTTGCCCGGCATTGAGCCGATATAGGTCCGGCGGTGACCGCGGATTTCCGCCTCGTCACGCACGCCGCCCAGCGCCATACGGATGTATTTACGACCGGTGGCTTTGGCAATGGACTGCCCCAGAGAGGTTTTACCCACCCCCGGCGGCCCGACCAGGCAGAGAATTGGCCCCTTGAGCTTATTCACACGGCTCTGAACCGCAAGATACTCAAGGATGCGATCTTTGACACGCTCAAGACCGTAGTGGTCGGTATCCAGGATCTCCTGGGCCTGACGCAGGTCTTTTTTGACCTTGCTGCGGGCGTTCCACGGAACCTGAACCATCCACTCGATATAGCCGCGTACAACGGTCGCTTCAGCCGACATCGGAGACATCATTTTCAGCTTCTGCAGCTCTGCTTCCGCTTTCTCTTTCGCCTCTTTTGGCATCTTCGCCGCGTCGATCTTACGCTTCAGCGCTTCGTTTTCGTCCGGCGCGTCGTCCATCTCGCCGAGCTCTTTCTGAATAGCCTTCATCTGCTCGTTCAGATAGTACTCGCGCTGCGATTTCTCCATCTGCTTTTTCACGCGGTTGCGAATGCGTTTCTCAACCTGCAGCAGATCGATTTCAGACTCCATCATCGCCATCAGGTATTCCAGACGCTCGTTAACGTCGGACATCTCCAGCACGGACTGTTTGTCCGCCAGCTTCAGCGGCATGTGTGCAGCGATGGTGTCTGCCAGACGTGCAGGATCGTCGATGCTGTTGAGCGACGTCAGCACTTCTGGTGGGATTTTTTTGTTCAGCTTGATGTAGCCTTCAAACTGACTGATCGCGGTGCGAACCAGCACCTCCTGCTCACGCTCGTCCAGCTGAGGTGAGTCAAGGTATTCGGCTTTTGCTGCGAAGTGTTCGCCATCATCAGATAGCGTGGTAATACGCGCACGCTGCAGCCCCTCGACCAGCACCTTGACGGTGCCATCAGGCAGCTTCAGCATTTGTAAAATAGAGGCCACGGTCCCGACGGTGAAAAGATCGTTTACACCCGGCTCATCCGTTGATGCTTCTTTCTGCGCAACCAGCATGATTTTTTTATCATGATCCATGGCGGCTTCAAGGCAACGGATAGATTTTTCCCGCCCTACAAATAAGGGTATGACCATGTGCGGATAAACCACCACATCGCGCAACGGCAATACGGGGATTTCAATGCGTTCAGAACGCTCAGGATTCATAGAGCTCTCTCTTAGTTTAGTGTCCGCCTGGTAAGCTGGTCATGAGACTGTGCTTCACATAACCATTAACATGTAATCCAGTATATGGGGATGTTTCCCACACATTCAACGCCATGTTTACGGAAAAATAAAAGGGGGGATTAAATCCCCCCTTTTTGATTAACTACTTGTATGCTCTGGTGAATTATTCGCCAGATGCCTGCTGCGCTTCCGGCGTACCGTAAATCAGCAGCGGCTTGCTTTGACCGGCAATCACGGACTCGTCGATGACCACTTTCTCAACCTCTTCCAGAGAAGGCAGGTCGTACATGGTATCGAGCAGGGCTGCTTCAACAATAGAACGCAGGCCACGGGCACCGGTTTTACGTGCCATTGCTTTCTTGGCAATCGCGTCCAGCGCTTCGTCGCGGAATTCCAGCTCAACGCCTTCCAGATTGAACAACGCCTGGTACTGCTTGGTCAGGGCATTTTTCGGCTCTTTCAGAATTTGAATCAGCGCATCTTCGCTCAGTTCTGTCAGCGTGGCGACAACCGGCAGACGACCAATGAACTCAGGGATCAGACCAAACTTGATCAGATCTTCTGGCTCAACCTGCATCAGCAGCTCGCCCTCTTTCGCTTTTTCAGACTTCGCTTTTACGGTGGCGCCAAAGCCGATACCCGAGCCGGTTTCAACACGGTTAGCGATGACTTTATCCAGACCGGCAAACGCGCCGCCACAGATAAACAGGATCTTGGAGGTATCAACCTGCAGGAACTCCTGCTGAGGATGCTTACGACCGCCCTGCGGTGGAACCGCGGCAACCGTCCCTTCGATCAGTTTCAGCAATGCCTGCTGCACACCTTCACCGGACACGTCACGGGTGATCGATGGATTATCGGATTTACGCGAGATTTTATCGATTTCATCGATATACACGATACCGCGCTGTGCCTTCTGCACATCGTAATCACATTTTTGCAGCAGTTTCTGGATGATGTTTTCCACATCTTCACCCACATAACCGGCTTCGGTCAGGGTGGTGGCATCGGCCATAGTGAACGGAACATCCAGCAGACGTGCCAAGGTTTCTGCCAGCAGGGTTTTACCGGAACCGGTTGGGCCGATCAGCAAAATGTTACTTTTGCCCAGCTCAACGCCGTTGCTGTTATCCCCGTTACGCAGACGTTTGTAGTGGTTGTACACCGCCACTGCCAGCACTTTTTTCGCCTGTTCCTGACCGATGACATAGTCGTCAAGATGATGACGAATCTCATGCGGGGTCGGTAACGCGCTGCGCTCACGGTGTGGTGCGACTTCTTTAATCTCTTCGCGGATGATGTCGTTACATAAGTCGACACATTCGTCGCAGATATACACGGATGGCCCGGCAATCAGTTTGCGCACTTCATGCTGGCTTTTGCCGCAAAAAGAGCAGTAAAGCAGTTTGCCCGATCCATCTTTGCGTTTATCTGTCATGAGTCAAAACCTCTTTTTAAGTTCTTTGTGCCGCACATGACGACGCAAATGCCATTCTCAGACGCAAGCTGCTCGTAAGCAAAGTGCCGCCCTACCATAGTATAGCGGCACACCCGCGTCGTGGGCATCAATTACGATGGGTCAAAATGGAGTCGACTAAGCCGTACTCAACTGCCTCTGGTGCGGACAGGAAGCGATCGCGCTCGGTATCACGCTCGATCTGCTCAAGTGATTGACCCGTGTGGTGAGCCATAAGTTCATTCATGCGCCCTTTAACTTTCAGAATTTCACGGGCGTGAATCTCAATGTCTGTCGCCTGGCCCTGGTATCCGCCCAGCGGCTGGTGGATCATAACGCGCGAGTTAGGCAGGCAGAAACGCTTGCCTTTCGCCCCTGCGGTCAGCAGGAATGCGCCCATCGATGCCGCCTGGCCCATACAAATGGTGCTCACATCAGGCTTGATGAACTGCATGGTATCGTAAATGGACATCCCGGCGGTGATAACGCCACCCGGGGAGTTAATGTACAGGTAAATGTCTTTTTCCGGGTTTTCCGCTTCCAGAAACAGCATTTGCGCCACGATCAGGTTCGCCATGTGGTCTTCCACCTGGCCGGTCATGAAGATAACGCGTTCTTTAAGCAGACGGGAGTAGATATCAAAAGAACGTTCACCGCGAGAGGTCTGTTCAATAACCATTGGCACCAGCGCCATATGGGGTGCAAAGTTATCTCGTTCGCCACTGTATGACATTTCCGTCTCCTGGATAAAAAATGAAAATACCTGCTGTACTGATTGTAACCTTGCGGACGGATTATCAGCCAGTCTCTTTAATACTGCTTCCCCACTAATGGGGATGGCTCAGCCCTATTTCAAGCATAACAATCTTTTGTTGTAACGCTAACACTGAAAAGGCGTTTTATCACGCTTCGTGATTTATAACTGTGATAAAAAAAACCCGCCGCCGAAAGGCAACGGGTTTTTTGCTCAAACTTTAAACAAAGCGGGCAGAATTACGCCTGCTGGTTCATCAGTTCGTTGAAAGAAGTGGCTTTTTCGGACACTTTCGCTTTGGCCAGAACCGCTTCAACAGCCTGCTCTTCCAGGGCGACATTGCGCATGTTTTCCATCAGCTCTTTGTTGCTGCCGTAGAAAGCAACAACTTCTGACGGATCTTCATAGGCAGAAGCCATCTCTTCGATCAGACCTTTAACGCGCTCTTCGTCAGCTTTCAGCTCGTGGGTACGAATCACTTCGCCCAGCAGCAGACCAACGACAACGCGGCGTTTAGCCTGCTCTTCGAACAGCTCGCGTGGCAGTTCCAGCGCTTGCTTCTCGTTGCCACCGAAACGCTGTGCAGCCTGACGGCGCAGAACGTCGATTTCGCTGTCGATCAGCGCAGACGGGATCTCGATCTCGTTAGCTTTAACCAGACCTTCGATAGCCTGAGACTTCACGCGGTTACGCACGGCGCCTTTCAGCTCGCGTTCCATGTTTTTACGTACTTCTGCACGCAGACCTTCAACAGAACCATCTTCAACGCCGAAACGTTTGATGAAATCTTCAGTCAATTCTGGCAGTTCGCGGTCTTCAACTTTCTTCAGGGTAATGGCGAACTTAGCCGCTTTACCTTTCAGGTTTTCAGCGTGGTACTCTTCCGGGAAGGTCACATCGATGGTGAACTCTTCGCCAGCGCTGTGGCCTTTGATACCTTCTTCGAAGCCTGGGATCATACGACCCTGGCCCATCGCCAGTACGAAGTCAGATGCTTTACCGCCTTCGAACTCTTCGCCGTCTACAGAGCCGGTGAAGTCGATGGTGACACGGTCTTCTGCGTCAGCAGCGCCGTCTTTATCTTTCCAGGTCGCCTGCTGCTTACGCAGGGTGTCCAGCATGCCGTCAACGTCAGCTTCAGTCACTTCAACGACAGGTTTTTCAACTTCAATCGTTTCCAGGCCTTTCAGCTCAACTTCTGGATAGACTTCGAACTCTACCGCGTAGGTGAAGTCTTCGCCCAGTTTGTATTCACCCGGAACATAGGTCGGGGAACCGGCTGGGTTGATTTTTTCTTTGATGATCGCGTCAACAAAGTTGCGGCTCATCAGGTCACCCAGCACGTCCTGGCGAACAGAAGCGCCATAACGCTGAGCAACGACATTCATCGGTACTTTGCCCTTACGGAAGCCGTCAATACGGACTTTCTTCGCTACGTTGACCAGCTCGCTTTTTACAGCGTTTTCGATGCTGTCAGCAGCGATTGTAATCGTTACACGGCGGCCAAGGCCTTGAGTGGTTTCAACTGAAACTTGCATCTTGTTACCTCAAAAAAATCACAGTGCTCGGTCAACTCTGAATTTGCCTCGCAATACCGGGATGCTCTCTTGTAGCAGATTCACATTCCCTGTCGCCAGAATCATCCCGAAGACATTCATTAAGACGCGGCATTATAGCGGCATCACTTTATTGAGTCGAGAACGGTTGGCGTATGTTGCTGCGGCTTTTTTCACAAATTAAGGCTATTTTTAGCCTTAAAATCGCGCCACCGGCTCAAAACCCGGACAAAACAAAACGGCCCGCAGGCCGCTTTGACGTAATCTTTATGCAACATACTGGAAAAGCTCCTGCTGTTGCAAACAGGATTTATTAGGCGATCGTTCCGGCTCCCCGGCACGGTGGCGATGCGAAAATCGTATCCTGTAACCCCTTCCACTCTTTGATTGTATAAGTGTGGAGCGCCAGCGCATGGACCGTGGTCGAGAGCTCTTCCGTCAAGGTTCCGTAGATCATACGGTGACGGTTGAGAAAACGCTCGCCAGCGAAACGGTCACTGACCAGCACCACCTTAAAGTGGCTCTCAGAGCCTGCCGGTACGTTATGACGATAGCTTTCGTCGACGACTTCAAGGAACACAGGTTCAAACGCCGCCCTTAACTTATCTTCAATCTGTTCACGTATCATCATGAAATTACTCCTCCGACAACGCTGAGATGTCACCCATCTCTTTAAATGTTAGCCGCTTTTACCGCTTGCATAACAACAAGACAACAAAAATTTAGCTTTCGTCTGATTTTCTCATTCAACCGTATGAAGTCCTATAAGGGAAGCGTCGTTTTGTCGTTCGAATAACGGAAAAGCGTTTCAGGTGGTCAGTTTTCAGACAAGGCGATGAATTTACATGCGTTGACCACTTCCCCTTGCCGTTGGCGATGTTATGATGGCGGCAATTTTTATCTCTATATGCTTACGATTCGTTGAGAGCCTGAACATGTTAAAAAAACTCTTTTTCCCTTTAGTCGCCCTGTTTATGCTGGCTGGCTGCGCGACCCCGCCAACCACCATTGATGTTTCGCCAAAGATCACCCTGCCACAGCAGGATCCAAGCCTGATGGGCGTGACCGTAAGTATTAACGGCGCAGACCAGCGTCGCGACCAGGCGCTGGCGAAAGTTACCCGCGACAACCAGGTTGTCACCCTGACCGCTTCCCGCGATCTGCGTTTCCTGCTGCAGGAAGTGCTTGAGAAGCAGATGACCGCTCGCGGTTATATGGTTGGCCCAAGCGGCGCGGTGGATCTGCAGATCATCGTCAACAACCTGTACGCTGACGTCTCTCAGGGCAACGTGCGCTATAACATCGCCACCAAAGCCGATATCGCCATCATCGCTACCGCGAAGAACGGCAACAAGATGAACAAAAACTACCGTGCAAGCTACTCTGTTGAAGGTGCGTTCCAGGCCTCTAACCAGAACATTGCTAACGCGGTTAATAGCGTGCTGACCGACACCATCGCCGATATGGCGCAGGACACCAGCATTCACGAATTCATCAAGCAGAACGCACGTTAAGTCTGCCTGCTGACCCGGCCTCCGGTCGGGTCAGTTTTACCTCATGTCCAGTCATTACTTACGCATTTTCCAGCAGCCTAAATCAGCTATCTTGCTGATCCTCGGTTTTGCCTCCGGTTTACCCCTTGCCCTGACATCCGGCACGCTCCAGGCGTGGATGACCGTCGAAAATATCGATCTTAAAACCATCGGCTTCTTCTCGCTGGTCGGTCAGGCCTATGTCTTTAAGTTTTTATGGTCACCAATGATGGACCGCTACACGCCGCCTTTCCTCGGCAGGCGTCGTGGCTGGTTGCTGATGACCCAGGCGATGCTGCTGCTGGCGATTGCCGCCATGGGCTTCCTTGAGCCTGCGTCGCAGCTGCGCTGGATGGCTGCGCTGGCGGTGGTGATCGCGTTTTGCTCTGCGTCGCAGGATATCGTTTTTGATGCCTGGAAAACGGACGTGCTTTCAGCCGAAGAGCGCGGCGCCGGTGCCGCCATCAGCGTGCTGGGCTACCGTCTGGGCATGCTGGTCTCAGGCGGGCTGGCCCTGTGGCTGGCGGACAGATACCTCGGCTGGCAGGGGATGTACTGGCTGATGGCCATCCTGCTTATTCCCTGCATGATCGCCACAATTCTTGCTCCGGAACCGAGCGATGTGATCCCGGTCCCCCGCTCCCTTGAGCAGGCTGTGGCTGAACCGTTGCGTGACTTTTTTGGCCGTAACAACGCCTGGCTCATTCTGCTGTTGATTGTGTTGTACAAACTTGGCGATGCGTTTGCGATGAGCCTGACCACCACCTTCCTGATACGCGGAGTGGGCTTCGATGCTGGTGAAGTGGGGGTCGTTAACAAAACGCTGGGGCTGATTGCCACCATTATCGGCGCACTGTATGGCGGCGTATTGATGCAGCGTTTGAGCCTGTTCCGTGCCCTGCTGATCTTCGGCATCCTGCAAGGTATTTCAAATGCGGGTTACTGGCTGCTCTCCATCACCGATAAGCATATGCTCAGCATGGCGACGGCGGTCTTCTTCGAAAACTTGTGTGGTGGGATGGGCACAGCGGCGTTTGTCGCACTGCTGATGACTCTGTGCAATAAATCGTTCTCCGCCACGCAGTTCGCCCTGCTCTCGGCGCTCTCTGCGGTAGGTCGCGTCTACGTTGGCCCTATCGCGGGCTGGTTCGTTGAAACGCACGGCTGGGCGGAGTTCTATCTGTTCTCTGTGTTTGCGGCCATTCCTGGGCTGCTCCTGTTATTAATATGCCGCCGTTCGCTGGAATATACCCAGCAAACCGAACACTTTATGGAAAGGACGCTCTACCCGTCCGCCTATCGCTTCGCCTTAAGAGTCTTGCTGGCAGGCTGTCTGATGCTGGCGCTGTGGCTTGTCGTGGCGATCGTGAATGCCACGACCACCCTCGATCTGCCGTTTACCCTGCTGCTGCTTGATGTGGGTGCGCTGCTGGCGATGGTCGGGATCGTGACCGGTGCGCTTCTCGATTATCTGGCCATGCGTAAAACCCAAACGGCGTAAAATGATAAAAAACGGTTATTTGCCGTTGTAATCACCTTGTGAAATTATAACGGTAAATAAATCTATCCAGTTCAAAATAATATTTGTTGTTTCGTGCGTCTTAGAATTCCGGAAATTATTGGAAGCGGTAATAAACCCTATTTTCCTTTAACCGATTCAGCAACCGAAAGATTAATTTTCCGTTTTTTAATTGTCTTTTTATTGCAAATTATTTGTTAATTATTTGTGTCTTTTTCACAATGGTTATACCAATTACCCCCTTTCCCCTCCCGACAGAACTGGATTCGTTATAAGCCGCGTATGACGGGACTCCTGTCCGGGATTGGCTATACTTTGCAACATGTGTGACTTATCCGGCAGAACCCGGTAACACGTTACTGACACAGTCCTAATGATGTTTACAGTAATGTAACCTTCCCGTAAAATGCCCCCACACTTTAAACGCCACCAAGGTCCCCGTGGAATTGAGGTCGTTAAATGACACTTAGGAAATACAATAAAGGTTTGGGCTGGTTGTCGTTAATTGCAGGCACTGTATTACTCAGTGGCTGTGATTCTGCGCTTCTGGACCCCAAAGGACAGATTGGACTGGAACAACGTTCCCTGATTCTGACGGCTTTCGGCCTGATGATGATCGTCGTTATTCCTGCCATTTTGATGGCTATTGGTTTCGCCTGGAAGTACCGTGCGAGCAACAAAGATGCGAAGTACAGCCCTAACTGGTCACACTCCAATAAAGTGGAAGCTGTGGTCTGGACGGTGCCTATCCTGATCATCCTGTTCCTTGCCGTGCTGACATGGAAAACCACTCACTCGCTCGAACCGAGCAAACCGCTGGTTCACGATGAGAAACCTATCACCATCGAAGTGGTCTCCATGGACTGGAAATGGTTCTTCATCTACCCGGAACAGGGCATTGCTACCGTGAATGAAATCGCCTTCCCGGCGAACACTCCGGTAGAGTTCAAAGTGACCTCTAACTCCGTGATGAACTCCTTCTTTATTCCGCGTCTGGGCAGCCAGATTTACGCGATGGCCGGTATGCAGACTAACCTGCACCTGATTGCCAACGAAGCAGGCACCTATGACGGTATCTCCGCCAGCTACAGTGGTCCGGGCTTCTCTGGTATGAAGTTCAAAGCCATTGCCACACCTGACCGTGCCGCTTTCGACCAGTGGGTCGCTAAAGCGAAACAGTCCCCGAACACCATGTCTGACATGGCTACGTTCGAAAAAGTGGCAACGCCTAGCGAATACAACAAAGTGGAGTACTTCTCTAACGTGAAACCGAATTTGTTCAAAGATGTCATTGGCAAATTTATGGGACATGGCAAGAGCATGGACGTGACCCAGCCTGAAGGCGAGCACAACTCGCACGAAGGTATGGAAGGCATGGACATGAGCCACGCGGAAACCGCTCACTAAGGGGCCGAGGAAGAAAATGTTCGGAAAATTGACACTGGATGCAGTGCCGTACCATGAACCTATTATCATGGTTACGATTGCTGCAATTATCATTGGTGGCGCGGCCTTAGTTGGCCTGATCACTTACTTCGGTAAGTGGAGCTACCTGTGGAATGAGTGGCTGACTTCGGTCGACCACAAAAAACTCGGCATCATGTACTGCCTCGTCGGTATCGTCATGTTAATTCGTGGCTTTGCGGATGCGATCATGATGCGTAGCCAGCAGGCGCTTGCCTCCGCAGGCGAAGCAGGCTTCCTGCCACCGCACCACTACGATCAGATCTTTACCGCCCACGGCGTTATCATGATCTTCTTCGTGGCGATGCCGCTGGTTATCGGTCTGATGAACGTGGTCGTGCCGCTGCAAATCGGTGCGCGTGACGTTGCGTTCCCGTTCCTGAACAACCTGAGCTTCTGGTTCACGGTTGTCGGTGTGATTCTGGTTAACCTCTCTCTGGGCGTCGGTGAGTTCGCGCAGACCGGTTGGCTGGCCTATCCGCCGCTATCGGGAATTGAATACAGTCCTGGCGTAGGTGTTGACTACTGGATTTGGGCGCTGCAGCTCTCCGGTATCGGTACTACCCTGACCGGTATTAACTTCTTCGTGACCATCCTGAAGATGCGTGCCCCAGGCATGACGATGTTCAAGATGCCAGTATTTACCTGGGCATCTCTGTGCGCCAACGTCCTGATTATCGCCTCTTTCCCAATTCTGACCGTCACCATCGCGCTGCTGACCCTGGATCGCTATCTGGGTACCCATTTCTTTACCAACGATATGGGTGGCAACATGATGATGTACATCAACCTGATTTGGGCCTGGGGTCACCCGGAAGTGTACATCCTGGTTCTGCCGGTGTTCGGTGTCTTCTCCGAAATCGCGGCGACCTTCTCGCGTAAACGTCTGTTTGGTTACACCTCGCTGGTGTGGGCAACCGTATGTATTACCGTTCTGTCGTTCATCGTTTGGCTGCACCACTTCTTCACCATGGGTGCGGGCGCGAACGTAAACGCCTTCTTCGGTATTACGACCATGATTATCGCAATCCCTACCGGGGTTAAGATCTTCAACTGGCTGTTCACCATGTACCAGGGCCGTATCCAGTTCCACTCAGCAATGCTGTGGACCATCGGCTTCATCGTGACCTTCTCCGTCGGTGGGATGACCGGTGTACTGCTGGCTGTTCCAGGTGCTGACTTCGTTCTGCACAACAGCCTGTTCCTGATCGCGCACTTCCACAACGTTATTATCGGCGGCGTCGTCTTCGGCTGCTTCGCTGGCGTAACCTACTGGTGGCCAAAAGCGTTCGGCTTCACGCTGAACGAAACCTGGGGTAAACGCGCGTTCTGGTTCTGGATTATCGGTTTCTTCGTGGCATTTATGCCGCTGTACGTGCTGGGCTTCATGGGTATGACCCGTCGTCTGAGCCAGCAGATCGATCCGCAGTTCCACCCAATGCTGCTGATTGCAGCGGGCGGCGCGGCGCTGATTGCCTGCGGTATCGCATGTCAGCTGATTCAGTACTACGTCTCTATCCGTGATCGTAACCTGAACCGCGACCTGACCGGTGACCCATGGGGTGGCCGTACGCTGGAGTGGGCGACCTCATCTCCACCGCCGTTCTATAACTTTGCCGTTGTGCCGCACATTCATGAGCGTGACGCATTCTGGGAAATGAAAGAAAAAGGCGAAGCGTACAAGCAACCTACGCATTACGAAGAGATCCACATGCCGAAAAACAGCGGTGCGGGCATTGTCATCGCCGCCTTCACTACGGTATTTGGTTTCGCAATGATCTGGCACATCTGGTGGTTGGCGATTGTTGGCTTTGCCGGCGTCGTAATTAGCTGGATTGTGAAGAGCTTTGACGAGGACGTGGACTACTACGTACCAGTCCGTGAAGTCGAAAAACTGGAAAACCAGCATTTCGATGAGATTTCTAAAGCGGGGCTGAAAAATGGCAACTGATACTTTGACGCACTCAACTGCCCACGCGCATGACCACGCGCACCACGATACAGGGCCGACGAAAGTTTTCGGCTTCTGGATCTACCTGATGAGCGACTGCATTCTGTTCTGCTGTCTGTTCGCGACCTATGCCGTTCTGGTGAACGGCACAGCGGGCGGCCCGACCGGTAAGGACATTTTTGAGCTGCCGTTCGTTCTGGTTGAAACTGCCCTGCTGCTGTTCAGCTCCATCACCTACGGTATGGCGGCTATCGCCATGTACAAAAACAACAAGAGCCAGGTTGTCTCCTGGCTGGCGTTGACCTGGTTGTTTGGTGCTGGCTTCATCGGGATGGAAATCTATGAATTCCATCACCTGATCATGGAAGGCTTCGGCCCGGATCGCAGTGGCTTCCTGTCAGCGTTCTTCGCGCTGGTCGGTACCCACGGTCTGCACGTGACTTCCGGTCTGATCTGGATGGCTGTTCTGATGTTCCAGATTTCCCGTCGCGGCCTGACCAGCACTAACCGCACCCGTATTATGTGCCTGAGCCTGTTCTGGCACTTCCTGGATGTGGTTTGGATCTGTGTGTTCTCTGTAGTCTATCTGATGGGGGCGATGTAATGAGTCATTCTAACGATCATGGCGCTTCCCATGGCAGCGTAAAGACCTACATGACAGGGTTTATCCTGTCGATCATCCTGACGGTCATTCCGTTCTGGATGGTGATGAGCGGTACTGCTTCTCACGCGGCAATTCTGGGCACCATCCTGGTTACCGCGGTAGTGCAGATTCTGGTGCATCTGGTTTGCTTCCTGCACATGAACACCAAGTCTGATGAAGGCTGGAATATGACAGCATTCATCTTTACCGTGATTATCATCGCAATCCTGGTAGTCGGATCCATCTGGATTATGTGGAACCTCAACTACAACATGATGGTTCACTAAGAGCGGCGAGTATGTTTAAGCAATACCTGCAAGTAACAAAACCAGGCATCATCTTTGGCAACCTGATCTCGGTGATCGGAGGGTTCCTGCTGGCTTCTAAAGGCAGCATCGATTACGCCCTCTTTATCTCCACGCTGATTGGGGTGTCACTGGTGGTTGCGTCCGGTTGTGTATTTAACAACTACATCGACATGGATATCGACAGGAAGATGGAAAGGACGAAAAATCGGGTGCTGGTAAAAGGCCTGATGTCTCCTGCCGTCTCGCTGGTGTACGCCACCTTGCTGGGTATTGCTGGCTTTATGCTGCTGTGGTTCGGTGCCAACCCTCTGGCCTGCTGGCTGGGGGTGATGGGTTTCGTGGTTTATGTGGGCGTCTACAGCCTGTATATGAAGCGTCACTCCGTCTACGGTACGTTGATTGGTTCTCTCTCCGGCGCTGCGCCGCCGGTGATTGGCTACTGCGCAGTCACCAACGAGTTCGACAGCGGTGCGCTCATCCTGCTGGCTATCTTTAGCCTGTGGCAGATGCCGCACTCCTACGCCATTGCGATTTTCCGCTTTAAGGATTATCAGGCAGCGAACATCCCGGTTTTGCCGGTGGTGAAAGGCATCTCCGTCGCCAAGAACCATATCACGCTCTATATCATCGCTTTTGCGGTGGCTACGCTGATGCTCTCCCTGGGCGGTTACGCCGGATATAAATATCTGGTTGTTGCTGCAGCGGTGAGCGTCTGGTGGCTCGGCATGGCGCTGCGCGGTTATAAAGTGGAAGATGATAAAGTCTGGGCGCGTAAGCTGTTCGGCTTCTCAATCATCGCCATTACCGCACTGAGCGTCATGATGTCTGTAGATTTTATGGTGCCGGATTCACATAACCTGCTGACTTACGTCTGGTAAGTTTTAATAACCTTACGTCTGCCCGCCAGACGTAAGCACAAAATAGCCCGCCACCTTAACGGTCGCGGGCTATTTTTATATTAAAGACAAATAATTCACGACATATAAATATAAACAAAATATCGATCAAGCCAAAAAGAGAACATATAAACCGCTGCAAATAATATTAACTACCCAACGATATGGACCAATGGTAATCTTCGCCGTGGGTAATTAGCCCACCCATTAATTTCATTCCATAAGGAAATACAAAATGAAAGAATTATCAGTTCAAGAAATTCAGTTCGTATCCGGGTAATGACTCCAACTTACTGATAGTGTTTTATGTTCAGATAATGCCCGATGACCTTGTCATGCAGCTCCACCGATTTTGAGAACGACAGTGACTTCCGTCCCAGCCTTGCCATTACGCACCACGCCTTCAGTAGCGGAGCAGGAAGGACATCTGATGGAAATGGAAGCCACGCAAGCACCTTAAAATCACCATCATACACTAAATCAGTAAGTTGGCAGCATTACCCTCTAGCTGGAACAGCTTCCTGGATGGCGCCAACGCGTAATTCGCTATGAATATAGAGTCAGGGGCTTTGCCCCTGACTCTAGACTTTTGAATTTATTAAATCTCCTTTTATTTTTTTATAATTATTAGTGCTTTTTTTGTCGTGAACTACCGTTCCTCTCTCTATTAACGTGATAGAAAAAAATTAATCACCCTGCCCCCGGTTTAATCGCACGAATCATTAACTCCAGAAATAATTGTTTATCATCGCTCTGTTTACCCCGTCCCGCTCTCAGACTACACTGGACGCGCTTTTTAGACAGAGGTGGTAATGAACGACTACAAAATGACGCCGGGCGAGCTACGCGCTACCTGGGGTTTGGGGACGGTTTTTTCACTGCGCATGCTCGGCATGTTTATGGTTCTGCCAGTCCTGACGACATACGGCATGGCGTTACAGGGCGCAAGCGAGGCGTTGATTGGCCTTGCCATCGGCATTTACGGCCTTGCGCAGGCAATATTTCAGATCCCCTTTGGCCTGCTCTCCGATCGCGTCGGCCGCAAACCGTTAATCGTCGGCGGGCTGCTGGTGTTTGTCGCCGGTAGCGTGATTGCCGCCCTCTCCCACTCTATCTGGGGCATTATTCTCGGTCGCGCGTTGCAGGGCTCCGGTGCCATCGCCGCCGCCGTGATGGCGCTCCTGTCCGATCTGACCCGTGAACAGAACCGCACCAAAGCGATGGCCTTTATTGGCGTGAGCTTCGGCGTGACCTTTGCCATCGCCATGGTGCTGGGCCCGATCATCACTCATGCTCTTGGGCTACATGCCTTGTTCTGGATGATTGCCGTCCTGGCAACGCTGGGTATCGCCCTGACGATATGGATAGTGCCGGACAGCAAAAACCATGTGCTGAACCGCGAATCGGGAATGGTTAAGGGCTGCTTCAGCAAAGTGCTGGTTGAGCCGCGCCTGCTGAAGCTGAACTTCGGCATTATGTGCCTGCACATTTTGCTAATGTCCACCTTCGTCGCCCTCCCCGGCCAGCTTGCCGCAGCGGGTTTCCCCGCAGCCGAGCACTGGAAAATCTACCTGGTGACCATGCTCATCTCGTTTGTCTCCGTGGTGCCGTTTATTATTTATGCCGAAGTGAAGCGCCGGATGAAGCGCGTCTTTATCACCTGCGTCGCCCTGTTGTTGATTGCGGAAATTGTGTTGTGGGGCTCAGGCCCGCACTTCTGGGAGCTGGTTGCAGGTGTGCAGCTGTTCTTCCTTGCGTTCAACCTGATGGAAGCCCTGCTGCCGTCCCTGATCAGTAAAGAATCCCCGGCAGGCTATAAAGGTACGGCAATGGGGATCTACTCCACCAGCCAGTTTATCGGTGTGGCAATTGGCGGCTCTCTGGGGGGCTGGGTCGATGGCATGTTCGATTCGCAAACCGTTTTCCTGGCGGGCGCGCTGCTGGCAACGCTCTGGCTGCTGGTCGCCAGCACCATGAAAGAACCGAAGTATGTCAGCAGCCTGCGGGTGGAAATTCCGTCTGATGTGAATATCAGCGATGTTTTAAAACAGCGACTTGAAGCCAAAGAGGGTGTCAGTGAGGTATTACTGGTGCCTGAGGAGCGCAGTTTGTATGTCAAAATCGACAGTAAAGTGACAAACCGCTTCGAAGTTGAACAGGCACTGAGAGCCTGAAAAAATGCCCGGCTAAGCCGGGCATTTTCTTAATCGCGGAAGTTCTTGAACTGGAACGGCTGGCCGAGATCGCCGCCGCGTACCAGCGCCATCACGCTCTGCAGATCGTCGCGGGATTTCCCGGTTACACGAATCTCTTCGCCCTGAATCTGCGCCTGCACCTTCAGCTTGCTGTCTTTGATGAGCTTAACGATCTTCTTCTGAACCGCGCTCTCAATGCCCTGCTTCAGTTTGGCTTCAACAAACCAGGTTTTACCGCTGTGGACAAAATCTTCCGGTACATCCAGAGACGTCCCCTCAATGCCGCGCTTCAGCAGCTTGGCACGCAGGATATCCAGCAGCTGATTCACCTGGAAATCAGACTCACTCAGCACTTTAATCGTCTTATTTGCGTCATTCAGCTCAAATGAAGCCTCAACGCCACGAAAATCGAAGCGAGACTCAACCTCGCGGCTGGCGTTGTCCACGCCGTTACGTACTTCCTGGATATCAACTTCGGAAACAATATCGAAAGATGGCATCTTTTCTTCTCCCTTCACTTTTGTTGCGTTGCATAATACCCGCTACGAGGCATAACTCAACAGAAGCTTAGTTGTCGACGCTATACTAAATGCTGTAACACCTGGCGCAGTTGCAGGTGAGGAGGAACGATGAAAATTACCGTGCTCGGATGCGGGGCATTGGGACAACTTTGGCTCACCGCACTTTGCAAACATGGGCATGAAGTACAGGGCTGGCTGCGCGTGCCACAGCCCTATTGCAGTGTAAACGTGATTGAAGAAGATGGGAGTATCTTTAACGAATCTCTTATCGCTAACGATCCTGATTTTCTGGCGCAAAGCGATCTGCTGCTGGTCACCCTGAAAGCCTGGCAGGTTTCCGATGCGGTCCGGGCGCTGGCAACCACCCTCCCCCGCACCTCTCCGATCATGTTATTACACAATGGCATGGGCACCATTGAAGAGCTCAGACACATTCACCAGCCGCTGCTGATGGCAATCACCACCCATGCTGCTCGCCGGGATGGCAATGTGATTGTTCATGTCGCCAGCGGCATGACGCATATCGGCCCTGCCCGAGACCAGGCGGGCGACTACAGTTATCTGGCGGATCGCTTTCAGCAGGTGCTGCCGGATGTCGCCTGGCACGATAACATTCGCCCACAGATGTGGCGCAAGCTGGCGGTAAACTGCGTGATCAATCCGCTGACTGCCCTGCTGAATTGCCCGAACGGTGAGCTTAAACATCACCCTGAGGAGGTGGCAACCCTGTGCGCTGAGGTGGCTGCCGTGGTGGAGCGGGAAGGCATTCACACCTCGGAAGAGGACATTCGCTATTACGTCGAAGAGGTCATTGAGAGTACGGCGCAGAATATCTCCTCGATGCTGCAGGATATCCGCGCTCTTCGCCATACTGAAATTGACTATATTACCGGTTACCTGCTAAAACGCGCCCGGGCGCACGGTATCAGCGTGCCAGAAAATGTCCGGCTGTATGAACAGGTTAAACGTAAGGAGAGTGAGTATGAGCGCGTCGGCACTGGTATGCCTCGCCCCTGGTAGCGAAGAGACCGAAGCGGTCACCACCATCGATCTGCTGGTTCGCGCCGGGATTAGCGTCACAACGGCAAGCGTCGCCAGCGATGGCAACCTGGTTATTACCTGCTCTCGTGGGGTGAAGATTGTGGCAGATGCACCGCTGGTGGAAGTCGCCGACGGTGATTACGACGTTATTGTCCTGCCGGGTGGCCTGAAGGGCGCCGAGTGTTTCCGCGACAGCCCGCTGCTGGTCGAGACGGTCAGGCAGTTTCACCATTCCGGGCGGATCGTCGCGGCCATTTGCGCGGCGGCGGCTACGGTGCTGGTTCCGCACAATATCTTCCCGATTGGCAACATGACCGGTTTCCCGACGCTGAAAGATCGCATTCCCGAAGAGCAATGGGTGGACAAACGTATGGTCTGGGATCCGCGCGTCAACCTGCTCACCAGCCAGGGGCCAGGTACGGCGATTGATTTTGCGCTGAAGATTATTGAGCTGCTGGTCGGGCGCGAAAAAGCCTATGAAGTGGCCTCATCGCTGGTGATGGCGGCGGGAATTTATAATTATTACGAAGCGTAGAAATTGCCCGGCGGCGCTACGCTTGCCGGGCCTACAAAGCACGAGTAGGCCGGGTAAGGCGTAGCCGCCACCCGGCACAACCACTACGGGCGATACACCTTCACATTGGTAAAGCCCTGCTCGCGCAGATAGAGCGCCTGCAGACGGCTCATCACCCCGCGCTCACACCACAGCAGATAGGTTTTGCTCTTATCGAGATCGCCAAATTTGGTGCTCAGCTTGTAGAACGGCAGTGAGGCCACTTCCACTCCCTCCGGCTCAAACGGCTTCGCATCCTGCTCATCAACGGAGCGGATATCCAGCAGCACGTCATCCGGGCCGAAACCGTTAACGGTCTCCACTTCGACGACTTCCTGCTCGGTCTGCTGGGCGATTTCGCGGATATCGATGTTAGAGGCTTCCTCCACCACTTTATCAAGAATGGAGAAATCGAAGTTCTCTTCTTCCGCTTCGATCTTCGCCTTCACCGCTTTTACGGTTGGGCTCTTCGAGATCACGCCGCAATATTCTGGCATGGTGCGGGCAAAGTCTTCGGTACCGATCTCACGCGCCAGGTCGATGATGTGCTCTTTATCGTGAGAGATCAGCGGACGCAGGATCAGCGTATCCGACACGTTGTCGATCAGACGCAGGTTGGTCAGGGTCTGGCTGGAGACCTGACCCAGCGCTTCGCCGGTCACCAGCGCCTGTACACCGTAACGCTCAGCGACTTTCGAGGCCGCACGCACCATCATGCGCTTCAGCACCACACCCATCTGGCCGTCATCCACTTTCTCGAGGATTTCACCCACCACAGGTTCAAAGTTAATCGCGACAAAACGCACGCGGTGGGAGCTGCCGAAACGGTTCCAGAGATAGTGCGCAACCTGACGCACGCCAATTTCATGGGCAGCGCCGCCAAGGTTAAAGAAGCAGTAGTGTACGCGGCAGCCGCGACGCATCAGCATATAGCTGGAAACGCCGGAGTCAAAACCGCCAGAAATAAGCGACAGTACATCTTCCTGGGTGCCAATCGGGAAACCGCCAATCCCTTCATAGCGCCCTTTAATCAGCAGCAGACGGTCGTTTTCGATTTCCAGATGCACGGTCACTTCCGGGTTGGTCAGACGTACGCGCGCAGATTCAACGTGCTGATTCAGACCGCCACCCACGTAACGTTCTACTTCAATCGAGCTAAACTCATGTTTACCGCGACGCTTGGCGCGTACGCAGAAAGTTTTGCCTTCGATCTGATCGCGATACTGCGCCAGCGCTTTTTCGAAGATGTCGTGCAGGGAAGTGAATGGAACATCTTCCACTTCCAGAATATGGTGGATCCCCGGGATGCGGGTTAAGGCATCACGAATGTCCAGGCGCTTGTTTTCATCTTTAGCGCGGACTTCAACATGATCCCAGTGACGCACAACGGCAAGGGTCTCGTCGTAGTGCTTCAGAACGTTACGAATGTTCCCGGTTAAAATTTTAATAAAGCGCAAACGCACAGATTGGCTTTTGATGGTGATTTCCGGGAACAATTTAATGATAAACTTCATGGCGGCAATGTTTCTTTGGCAAGCATTTAAGCTTGTAATGGAAAAGTACAGCAGCCCCTTTAACCGAAGGCTGCTTCCAGGCGCGCAAGTATACCACCATCAGGCGCCTCCTGTGCACATTGCGCGTTATTTGATAATTACCCTGAGTCCGATACCATATCAGGGATAAAAAACTGAGAGTCAGACATTCACTATGCCGAAGAAAAACGATGCACCTGCCAGTTTCGAAACTGCGCTGAGTGAACTGGAGCAAATCGTTACCCGTCTGGAAAGCGGCGACCTGCCGTTAGAAGAGGCGCTTAATGAATTCGAACGCGGCGTGCAGCTGGCGCGCCAGGGCCAGGTAAAGCTGCAACAGGCGGAACAGCGCGTGCAGATCCTGCTCTCCGACAACGAAAACGCTGCCACCACACCCTTCACCCCGGATGCCGAGTAGATGGATTTTTCGAACCAGCTTCAGGCGTGTGTCGAGCGAGCTAACGACGCACTGCGCCGTTTTATAGAACCACAGCCTTTTCAGAACACTCCACTGGTTGAGGCCATGCATTATGGCGCACTGTTAGGCGGTAAGCGCCTGCGTCCTTTTCTGGTCTATGCCACCGGCAGAATGTTCGGGATCAGTCTGGATACGCTGGATGCCCCGGCCGCTGCGGTGGAGTGTGTTCATGCCTATTCGCTGATCCATGACGATCTCCCGGCAATGGACGACGACGATCTGCGCCGCGGACAACCGACCTGCCATATTAAGTTTGGCGAAGCGAATGCCATTCTGGCAGGCGATGCCCTGCAAACGCTGGCGTTTTCGATCCTGAGCGATGCACCGATGGTGGAAGTGGCGGATCGCGACCGTCTGGCGATGGTTTCGGAGCTGGCAATGGCCAGCGGCGTTGCCGGTATGTGCGGCGGTCAGGCGCTGGATCTGGAGGCGGAAGGCCGTCAGGTTAATCTGGAACAGCTGGAGCGCATTCATCGTCACAAGACCGGGGCACTGATTCGCGCCGCCGTTCGTCTGGGGGCGCTGAGCGCGGGTGAGCGAGGACGCGAAGCCTTGCCGATTCTGGATCGCTACGCAGAAAGTATCGGTTTAGCGTTCCAGGTTCAGGATGACATTCTGGATGTCGTGGGCGATACTGCAACATTGGGTAAACGTCAGGGTGCCGATCAGCAGCTTGGCAAAAGTACCTATCCCGCCCTTCTGGGCCTTGAGCAAGCCCGACAAAAAGCCCGGGACCTGATTGCGGATGCCCGTCAGTCGCTTGAGCAACTGGCTGCGCAGTCACTGGATACCTCGGCACTGGAAGCGCTAGCGGACTATATAATCCAGCGTGATAAATAACGAAAAAACCACGATGAGTCTCTGATGAGTTTTGATATTGCCAAATACCCGACACTGGCGTTGGTTGACTCCACCCAGGAGTTACGTCTGTTGCCGAAAGAGAGCCTGCCGAAGCTGTGCGACGAACTGCGTCGCTATCTGCTCGACAGCGTAAGCCGCTCCAGCGGCCATTTCGCCTCCGGGCTTGGCACGGTGGAGCTCACCGTGGCGCTGCATTATGTCTACAACACCCCGTTCGATCAGCTGATCTGGGACGTAGGCCATCAGGCTTATCCGCACAAAATTCTTACCGGCCGCCGCGATAAAATTGGCACGATTCGCCAGAAAGGCGGCCTGCATCCGTTCCCGTGGCGGGGCGAAAGCGAGTACGACGTGCTGAGCGTCGGCCACTCCTCCACCTCGATTTCTGCCGGGATCGGGGTAGCGGTCGCGGCGGCTAAAGAGGGCAAACAGCGCCGCACCGTCTGCGTCATTGGCGATGGCGCGATCACTGCCGGGATGGCCTTTGAGGCGATGAACCACGCGGGTGATATCAAACCAGACATGCTGGTTATCCTCAATGACAACGAGATGTCGATTTCTGAAAATGTCGGGGCGCTGAACAACCACCTGGCGAATCTGCTCTCCGGCAAGCTCTACTCCACCCTGCGTGAAGGCGGCAAAAAAGTGCTCTCCGGCGTGCCCCCCATTAAAGAGCTGCTGAAGCGCACCGAAGAGCACATCAAAGGCATGGTGGTTCCCGGCACGCTGTTTGAGGAGCTGGGCTTTAACTACATCGGCCCGGTAGACGGGCATGACGTACTGGGACTGGTCTCCACGCTGAAAAACATGCGCGACCTGAAAGGCCCGCAATTCCTGCATATCATGACCAAAAAAGGTCGTGGTTATGAACCGGCGGAAAAAGATCCGATCACTTTCCACGCGGTACCTAAGTTCGACCATACCAGCGGCTGCCTGCCAAAAAGCAGCGGCGGCATGCCGAGCTATTCGAAAATCTTCGGTGACTGGCTGTGCGAAACCGCCGCCAAAGACAGCAAGCTGATGGCTGTGACCCCGGCGATGCGCGAAGGCTCCGGCATGGTCGAGTTTTCCCGCAAATACCCTACCCAGTATTTTGATGTCGCCATTGCCGAACAACATGCGGTGACCTTTGCCGCGGGCCTGGCGATTGGCGGTTACAAACCGGTGGTGGCGATTTACTCCACCTTCCTGCAACGCGCCTACGATCAGGTGATCCACGACGTCGCGATCCAGAAACTGCCGGTGCTATTCGCCATTGACCGGGCGGGCATTGTCGGTGCCGACGGCCAGACGCACCAGGGGGCGTTCGATCTCTCCTTCTTGCGCTGTATCCCGGATATGGTGGTGATGACCCCGAGCGACGAGAACGAGTGCCGTCAGATGCTGTTCACCGGCTATCACTATCAGGATGGCCCAACGGCCGTGCGTTATCCGCGCGGTAACGCGGTTGGCGTTACTCTCGAGCCGCTGGCAAAACTGCCGATTGGTAAAGGCGTGGTTAAGCGTCGCGGTGAAAAGCTGGCGATCCTCAACTTCGGTACGCTGATGCCGGAAGCGGCAAAAGTGGCGGAATCCCTCAACGCGACGCTGGTGGATATGCGCTTTGTGAAACCGCTCGATGAGGCGCTGATCCTGGAGATGGCATCTGAGCACGAAGCGCTGATCACACTCGAAGAGAATGCGATTATGGGTGGCGCGGGCAGCGGCGTGAACGAAGTGCTGATGGCGAAGCGTAAAGTTGTACCTGTTCTGAACCTCGGCCTGCCGGATCACTTTATTCCGCAGGGCACCCAGGACGAAGCACGCGCCGAAATCGGCCTGGATGCCGCAGGTATCGAAGCGCGCATCGCCGCCTGGCTGGCGTAATCCCTCCCCTTTCCGCTCCTGCTATGCTTAACGGTACGTTTTAAGCAAACAGCAGGAGTGGAACCATGCAATACAATACATTAGGAAAAACGGATCTTAAGGTTTCCCGTCTTTGCCTGGGCTGCATGACCTTTGGTGAACCGGACCGGGGTAAACACGCCTGGACGTTGCCGGAAGAGAGCAGCCGTCCGATCATCAAACACGCCCTCGAAGGCGGCATTAACTTCTTTGATACCGCCAACAGCTACTCCGACGGCAGCAGCGAAGAGATTATTGGCCGGGCGCTGCGCGATTTTGCCCGCCGCGAGGAGGTGGTGGTTGCCACCAAGGTTTACCATCAGGTAGGCGATCTGCCGGAAGGCCTCTCCCGGGCGCAGATCCTGCGCTCCATTGATGACAGCCTGCGCCGCCTGAACATGGAGTATGTCGACCTGCTGCAAATCCACCGCTGGGATTACAACACCCCGATTGAAGAGACGCTGGAAGCGTTGAACGACGTGGTCAGGGCAGGCAAAGCGCGCTATATCGGCGCTTCGTCGATGCATGCCGCGCAGTTTGCCGAAGCGCTGGCACTACAGGAACAGCACGGCTGGGCGCCGTTCGTCACCATGCAGGATCACTACAATCTTATCTACCGCGAAGAAGAGCGGGAGATGCTGCCCCTCTGCTACCAGCATGGCGTGGCGGTGATCCCATGGAGTCCGCTGGCGCGCGGGCGTTTAACCCGTCCGTGGGGCGAAACCACTGCCCGCTCGGTGTCCGACGAATTTGGCAAAACGCTGTATGACGAAACCGAGGCCAACAACGCGCAAATCGCTGAGCGCTTAACGGGCGTTGCCGAGGATCTTGGCGTGACGCGCGCCCAGGTGGCGTTGGCATGGGTGCTGAGCAAACGGGGCGTTGCCGCACCGATTATCGGTGCCTCGCGGGAAGAGCAGCTGGATGAGCTGATCAACGCCGTGGATATCACCCTGACGCCGGAGCAGATTGCCGAGCTGGAGACGCCGTACAAAGAGCATCCGGTGGTGGGTTTTAAATAGATGTGAACGCATTTGTAGGCCGGGTAAGCGCAGCGCCACCCGGCAATACAAGCCGCACAGAACTATGCGAAGTGGTCGTAACCTTTCCAGTCGAGCGTCACTGGCTCGCCGTTCTGCACAAATTGCAGCCCTTCGCTCTCCGGCATAATCTGGCCGATACAGGTAAACCCAGCCCCCAGATTGGCTAACGCCACATCCAGCGTGCCGCGGTTCAGCTCGGGTACGGTAAAGCACAGCTCATAATCTTCCCCGCCGGAGAGCGCCCAACGCAGCGCCTGCTCTGGCTCCACATGCCTGCGCATCGCCTCAGAGAGCGGGAAGAGATCGAGATCGATCCGCGCGCCCACGCCGCTGGCTTTCAGGATATGCCCCAGATCGGAGATCAGGCCATCGGAGAGATCGATAGCTGAACTGGCGCGATCGCGCAGCGCCTGACCGTGCAGAATACGCGGTGTCGGGCGCAAATGGCGTTGCACGAAATAGGCCGCGTCATCGGCGTTTTCCACCATCAGGCGCTTCTGCAAAATCGCCAGCCCTGCCGCGCTGTCACCCGGCGTACCGGTGACATAAATCCAGTCGCCCGGCTTCGCGCCAGCGCGTTTCAGCGCGCGGCCTGCTGGTACGTAACCGTGGATCGCCAGGGTCATCGACAGCGGCCCGGCGGTCGTGTCGCCGCCGATCAGCTGCATATCGTAGTAGTTAAGCTGCTCAAACAGCGCGTCGCTGAAGGCTTCAAGCCAGCTTTCATCGACCTCTGGCAGGGTCAGCGCCAGGGTTAACCACGCCGGATCGGCCCCCATTGCCGCCAGATCGCTCACGTTTACCGCCAGCGCTTTGTACGCCAGATCGGCAGGATCGATATCCGGCAGGAAATGGTTACCGCACACCAGGGTGTCGGTGCTAATCGCCAGCGTCTGTTTTTCGGGGATGTGGAGAAGTGCACAGTCGTCGCCGATGCCGGTTTCCACAT
Organism: Leclercia sp. EC_58; assembly: GCF_019584355.1. NCBI lineage: Bacteria > Pseudomonadati > Pseudomonadota > Gammaproteobacteria > Enterobacterales > Enterobacteriaceae > Leclercia > Leclercia sp. EC_58. The sequence goes on along the minus strand of NZ_VDAM01000001.1, from coordinate 2,110,108 downwards.
CGCGACGCGAGCTTCTGACTCGGTCAAAATAACGGGCAATCAGGGAAAATTCGCCACATGCCATACGTTATGCCTCAGCAAAGAAAATAAAAAAACCGGAGCCCGCACCACCCAAAGGCAGTACGACACTCCGGCTTGCGGATCACTTTTTACGGGGACGGATCGCAGGTGCAGCTTTATCCAGCACGCCATTCACAAATTTGTGGCTGTCTTCAGCACCGAAGGTTTTCGCCAGTTCGATCGCTTCGTTGATGGCCACTTTGTAAGGCACATCGTCACGTTTAGACAACTCAAACAGTGCGATACGCAGCACCGCTTTTTCAACCTGACCCAGCTCTTCGAGCAGACGGGAGAGGTACGGCTTCATCAGACCGTCGAGATACGCGCTATTAGTCGCCACTCCCGACAGCAGTTCACGGAAGTACACGACGTCAACGTCTTTGACGTCTTGTTCCGCCAGGAACTGGTATTCAACATCAGCGATGTCGTTCTGGGACAACTGCCAGGAGTAAAGTGCCTGAACGGCACATTCACGGGCGCGGCGACGAGCAGCAGGTTTCACGGAATTCCCCTTACAAAAAAATCAGGCCTTAATGGCTTTCAATACATTGATCATTTCAAGCGCGGTCAGTGCAGCTTCTGCACCTTTGTTACCGGCTTTGGTGCCAGCACGTTCGATGGCTTGTTCAATACTTTCAGTGGTGAGTACGCCGAACGCGACAGGAATTTCTGCATCCTGCGCCACGTGCGCCAGACCGTTGCTTGCGCCACCCGCAACATATTCAAAGTGCGCGGTACCGCCACGAATCACCGTACCCAGTGCGATTACCGCATCGTATTTGCCGGTTTTCGCCAGTGCGCCCGCTGCCAGTGGCAGTTCGTAAGCACCCGGAACCCAGACAACGGTAATGTTTTCGTCTTTCACCTGGCCGATACGTTTCAGGGCGTCAATCGCGCCATCCAGCAGGCTGTCGTTGATGAAGTTGTTGAAACGCGCAATGGTGATGGCGACGCGAGCGTCCGGGGTAGCAACGGCTGCTTCAATAATGTTCATACTCTTCCTTAACGGGTTCATTTGGTGGCCCCGCAGGGGGGCGGATTTTATCATAATATTTTGCGCACTGCTTCCCTATTTAGGCAAGCCTTACGCGGTGGTCAGGTGAAGACAGACATCCGGCCCAACCGGACGTATTTCGCTGAAGCTAAATGCCGGTGCATCCGCCAGTTTTTCCAGCCCTGGCAAGGCGCACAGGCCGCGCGCGTCGCTGCCTAACAGTTTAGGCGCAAGATAGACGATCAGCTCGTCCACCAGCCCCGCCTGCAACAGCGCCCCGGCAAGCGTCGGGCCAGCTTCGACCCAGATGCTGTTGATCTGCTGTTTGCCCAGCAGCATCATCAGCACCACTAAATCGAGATGTCCTTTATGCTCCGGCACCAGAATGCTGCGCACGCCTTCCGGCCAGTTGCGCGCATCTTCCTGAGTGCGGGCAAACCAGGTCTCACCTGGCTGCTGCACAATGCGGTGCTCAGGGGTAACAAGATTCTGCCGGTCGACCACAATCCGCAGCGGCTGGCGTAAATTCTCTTGCGGATAGAGTGCCTGAGTATCCGCGTTTAGCTCATACCAGCGCACGGTCAGGGCAGGATCGTCGGCCAGCACGGTGGCATGCGTGGTGAGGATAGCATGGCTTTGCGCACGCAGACGTTGCACATCGCGCCTTGCCTGTGGGGAGGTGATCCACTGGCTTTCACCGCTGGCCATTGCCGTGCGGCCATCCAGCGACGCGCCAAGTTTCAACTGCACGTAAGGGAAACCGGTCCGCATCCGCTTGAGAAAACCTTTATTCAGGCGTTCGGCTTCACTCATCATCAGGCCGTGGCTGACCTCAATCCCAGCCTCCTGAAGGCGGTACAGACCGCGCCCGGCTACCTGCGGATTAGGATCCTGCATCGCCGCCACAACCCGTGAAACGCCAGCGGCAATCAGGGCATCGCAGCAGGGTGGGGTTCGGCCATGATGGCTACAAGGCTCCAGCGTGACGTAGGCGGTTGCGCCCCGCGCCTTCTCGCCTGCCATGCGCAGGGCATGCACTTCGGCATGCGGCTCACCGGCACGGTAGTGAAAACCTTCCCCGACGATCTCGCCATCCTTCACAATGACGCAGCCGACATTTGGATTGGGATGGGTGGTAAAACGCCCGCGTTGCGCCAGCTTGAGCGCTCGCGCCATGTAAATCTCATCCAGCATGGGCTTAATCCTGTAGGCGGGCGATCTCTTCGCCGAACTCTTTGATATCTTCGAAACTGCGATATACGGAAGCAAAGCGGATATAGGCAACTTTATCGAGCTTTTTGAGCTGCTCCATCACCAGGTTGCCGATCATTTTACTCGGCACTTCGCGTTCGCCGGTAGCGCGCAGCTGGGTTTTGATGTGATTAAGCGCCATTTCAACGTCATCTGCGCTCACTGGCCGTTTTTCCAGTGCCTTAAGCATCCCGCTGCGCAGTTTTTCTTCGTTGAACGGTTCGCGGATGTCGTTACTTTTCACCACACGCGGCATCACCAGCTCTGCCACCTCAAAGGTGGTGAAACGTTCGTTACACACCAGGCACTGCCGACGGCGGCGCACGGACGAGCCCTCTCCCACGAGTCGGGAGTCGATTACTTTGGTATCCACGGCGAGACAGAATGGGCAATGCATACGGTGTCCTGACTATCGGGTTGACTGAACTCTATTTTACCCCGAACTGGCCTCACAACAAAGAAGGAGCGTTTTTGAGATAAAGGATCTATACGAACGCCTGCATCGTTGACTACCCTTAGCAGAATCCGATATTTCAGGGAAATAATTGCCATGACAAGACGTTACCTGAGGATCCTGCTGGTGGGAAGCCTCTTTAGCCTCAGCGCCTGCGCGCAGCAAAGCGAAGTTCGTCAGATGAACCAGAGCATCAGTTCGCTGAATACGACCATGAACAAGCTGAACCAGGAAACCGTCAAAATCACCCAGCAGAATGCGCTGAACGCCAAATCGACCAGCGGCGTCTATCTGCTGCCAGGGTCAAACACCCCTGCCCGACTGAACAGTCAGATCGGCACGCTGCGTATGTCGCTGATGAATGTTGCGCCTAATGCCGATGGCACCCGGGCCACGCTGCGCATCCAGGGTGAATCCAACGATCCGCTGCCAGCATTTAGCGCCACCGTAGAGTGGGGCCAGATTCAGGGCACGACCGACAGCTTCCAGGAGCTGAACGTTCAGACCCAGCTCATTAATGCCCCGGCCAGCGTTCTGGCACCCAGCGATGTTGATATTCCACTGCAGCTAAACGGCATGACGCCCGATCAGCTCGGCTTTATCCGCATCCACGATATTCAGCCCGTCGCGCAATAATCCCCCTGCGGAACGTGTTCGCGTTCCGCTCCCTTCTTTGGTTACAAACATTGGCAACAGAAATGTTTGCTATTACAATCCGCTCCGTTAAAAATACGCAAACGTGAACGCAATCGATTACGTATGTGAGAGAACTGTGAAACAACACATATTTTTGTGAGCAAGGATTCCTATAATAGGCTCCCAGAAACACGAAATATTTAGAAACGCAATTCGCGCCTTTTTCACTCCCGTCAGGGATTTCAAATCAGTGGCATTATTATGAAAAAAACATTACTCGCAGCCGGTGCAGTCCTGGCGCTCTCTTCTACGTTCTCTGTGCAGGCAGCGGAGAATGATAAACCAGAGTACGTCTCCGACTGGTGGCACCAGAGCGTTAACGTCGTCGGCAGCTATCACACCCGTTTTGGACCGCAGATCCGCAACGATACCTACCTGGAATACGAAGCGTTTGCCAAGAAAGACTGGTTTGATTTCTATGGTTACATGGATGCGCCGGTCTTCTTCGGCGGTAACACTGACGCCAAAGGTATCTGGAACCACGGTTCCCCACTGTTCATGGAGATCGAACCACGCTTCTCTATCGACAAGCTGACCGGCACCAGCCTGGCGTTTGGTCCGTTCAAAGAGTGGTACTTCGCGAACAACTACATCTACGACATGGGTCGCAACAAGTCCGGTCGCCAGAGCACCTGGTACATGGGTCTGGGTACTGACATTGACACCGGTCTGCCGATGAGCCTGTCCATGAACGTCTATGCGAAATACCAGTGGCAGAACTATGGCGCGGCGAACGAAAACGAGTGGGATGGCTACCGTTTCAAAGTGAAATACTTCGTGCCAATCACCCAGCTGTGGGGCGGTAACCTGAGCTATATCGGCTTCACCAACTTTGACTGGGGTTCAGATCTGGGCGACAACGATTTCCGTGACCTGAACGGTAAGAAAGCGCGCACCAACGACTCTATCGCCTCCAGCCACATTCTGGCGCTGAACTACGATCACTGGCACTACTCTGTTGTTGCCCGTTACTGGCACAACGGTGGTCAGTGGAACGACGACGCAAGCCTGAACTTCGGCGACGGTGACTTCAGTGTTCGTTCTACCGGCTGGGGTGGTTACCTGGTTGTGGGTTACAACTTCTGATCTGTTCCAGAAGACTAGCTTGAAAACAAAGCACCGGACGAAATGCTCGTTCGGTGCTTTTTTATGACAATACCGGTCTGCTAAAAAGTAAATGGACTGAGCCATTAGCTAATCGCCAGTAAAATCGCCACACACAGACAGCGTCGGGGGAAGGTTGAGAACATTACCAGATCTCCTGCACGTAACCGGAACGCTGTCGTTCTTTGCGTAATTTTTCAAGCTGCTTACGCAGACGTAGCCAGTAAGACACGCGTTTTGAGCACAAGCGGGTAAGTTGAATCGCCAGGTCACTTGCCCCGAGAAGTGCGCCACAGCACATGAAGATGACTGAAATCAGCGTCTCAATCGCCCTGCCGATAGCATGCCAGTTCCAGTGGAATTCACCCGCGCTCAAGGCAAAGCCAGCCCCAAACAGCAATGCAATCACCAGCATGCAAGGGGCGAAAATGAACAGAACAGAATGATAAAATGCCGCGACGCTTTGATCGCTGCGATACCAGTTTCCGTTAGTGATATAACAGCTGCCGTCAGTATAGTTATAGATACCGACTGCTTGATTACTGTGGTGGTTAAAAATAGTTAATAGGTGGTCGCCAACGCCGATAAAAGGCGCATGCACTTTATAGAAAAAGGGCAAAATTTTATTCATCTGGCTACGCCATGTCGGATCGCCCATTCGCCAGTTCAGTGATAACGGCCTTCCCTGACAAACATACACGAGCGCTATGCCGGAGTTATCAGAAATGTATGATGTCCACTCCCCCCCTCTGACCGCAGTGACCTGATGTTTTATCTCACTCAACTGCGGGCCAAAATCAGAGAAACCTTTTGGCATCGCATCAGGAAACGGCAGCGTTAACAACGAACAGCCAATATCTTTGCAAAATGCCGTATCACCGCGTTTTGCCTGTTCCAGCCTTTTCAGTAGTTCTATAACGCGTGGTGAAGTTCTCAAACACACGGCATGGAGATCCTCCAGACCATAGGTGAGCAAGATCATCGTGACAACGAAAAACAGCAGCATCATCAAATAACCTGATGTAAACATCATCGAGGCGGAAACAAAAAATACTGTGACGCTGGTAAATAGACGGATAAAAGGAAGAGATAAGGCTGGGCGTGCACCCGCCGTATTTAGCGTTACAGTGCCGTCTGTAATCCAGTCAATCCAGTAACTTCCATCGTTTAAACGATGGGTACCCATAAAGATCTGGCTGCCCGGCTTTAACAGGTCAAAGTTGACATTTTCATCAAAAAAAGACTTATCAGTATAAAAAGTATGCTGAGGTGTTATCAGGCGCAGATAGCTGCTTTTGGGATTGTTGCCCGCAGTAAAACCGTGAAACTGCAAAGTGAAATAGTGCGTATTTTTCATTAACTAACATCCGTGTTAAACGTGCAAAAAGCATCCATGATTTTAAGTCGTATGGCGAAGCTATCGCATCACTAACAGGTTCCGACGCAGCATCACCCACAGAAAATTGTTTTAACGCTTTGTCGCGATAGCCGCTTTCCAGCCGCGTAGAATTTTGGGGAGTAATAGCCAGAGGTGTATCAAACGCTGGAGCAGACCCCGTTGCACGTAGCCCTGTTTTATTAATGATAAAAAAAACCGCAGCACTGAGGCTACGGTTTTTTTAAGCAGAGGCCGGGTTACGGCAGAATAGACGGCTGATCCGCCCCTTCTTTCTCGACTTTCTGCTGGAGCAGGTGCTCACGCTTCATGCCGAGTTTCAGTGCCAGTGCGGACGCCACGTAGATGGACGAGGCCGTACCGATGGAAACACCGATCAGCATGGTCAGCGAGAAGCCTTCCAGAATCGGACCGCCGAAGAGATACAGCATCAGGATCACCATCAGGGTAGTCCCGGAGGTGATCAAGGTACGGTGCAGCGTCTGGGTCAACGACACGTTAAAGATTTCGTACGGCGTACCGCGACGGATCTTACGGAAGTTTTCACGGATACGGTCCGATACCACGATACTGTCGTTCAGCGAGTACCCGATAACCGACATCAACGAGGCCACAATGGTCAGGTCGATCTCGATATGGAACAGCGACAGAACGCCCATGGTGATCACCACGTCGTGCGCCAGAGCGATAACCACCCCGGCAGCCAGACGCCATTCGAAGCGGAAGCCGACATACGCCAGGATACAGAGCAGCGCCACCAGCAGCGCCATCGCACCGGTCTGGGCCAGATCAGCACCCACGCTCGGGCCAACGAATTCGATACGTTTTACCGTCGCATTCTGGCTGGTCGTTTCGTTAATCACGGTCACGACCTTACTGCCCAGCTCCTGGCTGCCGTTGGCATCCTTCACCGGCGGCATACGCACCATGATGTCACGGCTGCTGCCGAAGTTCTGCAGCAGCGGCTCTTCAAAGCCCGCCTTTTGCAGCGACTCGCGCATCTGGTCCATATCGACCGGTTTTTCCAGGGTGATCTCAATTACCGTACCACCGGTAAAATCGAGACCCCAGTTAAAGCCCTTCACGCCGATGATGGCGATGGACAGAATCAGCAGAAAACCTGATATGCCAAAGGCCCAGTAGTCCCAGCGCATAAAGTCCCAGACTTTACGGCCGTAGTTCAATTGTTCAACAGTATATTCCTGTGCCACAACGCACTCCTCAGATAGACAGCTTTTTAACGCGCTTGCCGCCGTACAGCAGGTTCACGATGGCACGGGTGCCGACGATAGCGGTAAACATTGACGTTGCCACACCAATACCGGTGGTGATAGCAAAGCCCTTGATCGCGCCGGTACCCACTGCATACAGGATAATAACCTTAATCAGTGTGGTTACGTTCGCATCAAAGATGGAGCTGAAAGCGCCACGGTAACCTTCGTCAATCGCCTGTTGGACTGAGCGACCATTGCTCAGTTCCTCTTTAATACGTTCGTTTATCAGTACGTTGGCGTCGACCGCCACCGCAAGAGTTAGAACGATACCCGCAATCCCTGGCATGGTCAGCGTTGCCCCCGGGAGCAGGGACATAATGCCGACAATCAGCACCAGGTTTGCAATCAGCGCAGAGGTCGCAATTAGACCAAACTTCTTGTAGAAGAAGACCATGAAGATGATGGAGATTGCCAGACCCGCCAGACACGCTTCCAGACCCTGAGTGATGTTCTGCATCCCAAGGGTTGGACCGATGGTACGCTCTTCAACAATCTGAATTGGCGCAATCAGCGCACCGGCACGCAGCAGCAGCGACAGCTGACGGGCTTCGTTCGGGTTGTTGATACCGGTGATACGGAAGCTGTTACCCAGGCGAGACTGGATATTGGCGATGTTAATCACCTCTTCCTCTTTCACCAGAACCGCACGACCGTTGGCATCTTTTTTACCGCTGTCTTTGTACTCCACGAACAGGGTCGCCATCGGTTTACCGATATTGTCCTTGGTGAAGTTAGACATGATGTTACCACCCGCGCTATCAAGCGAGATGTTAACCTGCGGCTGGTTGTACTCATCCTGGCTGGAGGTGGAGTCAGTGATGTGGTCACCGGTCAGGATCACACGCTTGTACATCACAACCGGCTGGCCTTCACGGGTCTGTTTCACTTCAGAGTCGCCCGGAACGCGGCCAGATGCGACAGCAGACTGATCGACGTTGGTGTTAACCAGACGGAATTCCAGGGTCGCGGTTGCGCCGAGAATCTCTTTGGCACGCGCGGTATCCTGGATACCTGGCAGTTCAACCACGATACGGTCAGCACCCTGACGCTGTACCAGCGGTTCAGCAACGCCGAGCTGGTTTACACGGTTACGCAGGATGTTGATGTTCTGCTGAACCGCGTATTCACGCGCTTCTTTCAGACGCTCATCGGCCATCACCGCACGCAACTGGTTGCTGCCCTGAGAAGAGAGCACCAGGTCACGATGACGCTGGGTCAGATAATCCATCGCCTGGTCGCGGGCATTGCTGTCGCGAAACGCGATGCTCATCCCGTAATTATCTTCCTTACGCACGGTGGTGTAAGGGATGCCTTTTTCGCGCAGATCGCTACGCAGGCTGTCGATATTTTGTTCCTGGAGTTTGCCCAGTGCGGTTTCCATATCCACTTCCATCAGGAAGTGAACGCCGCCACGCAGGTCGAGACCGAGTTTCATCGGCTCAGCGTTGATGGCAGCTAACCAACGCGGCGTTGCAGGAGCAAGGTTCAACGCCACGACATATTTATCACCCATCACGCCCATCAGCGCTTCACGAGCGCGGAGCTGCGTGTCGGTGGAGTCGAAGCGAGCAAGAATTGCGCCCTCTTCCAGTGCCACAGACTTAGCGGTAATTTTTTCTTCTTGTAAAGTTTTCTGGACCTGGATCAGCGTTTGCTCACTGGCGGCGACGCCGCGCGCGCCAGTGATTTGAACAGCCGGATCCTCACCATACAGGTTGGGAAGCGCATACAGCAGGCCGACGACAATGACGACGACCAGCATGACGTACTTCCACAAAGGATAACGGTTTAACACGGCAGTTCCCTTTGGGAAAAGTTAATTACAGCGCTTTCATGGTGCCTTTCGGCAGAACGGCAGCAACGAAGTCACGTTTGATCACTACTTCAGTGGTATCGTTCAGTGCGATAACGATATAGCCGTTATCAGCGACTTTGCTTACACGACCTACCAGACCACCGTTAGTCAGCACTTCATCGCCTTTCGCGATGGAGTCCATCAGCTTTTTGTGCTCTTTGGTGCGCTTCTGCTGTGGACGCAGGATCATGAAATAGAAGATCAGACCGAACACCACCAGCATCAGAATCAGAGACATCGGGCTGCCCTGCGCCGGTGCACCTGTTGCCGCTACCGCATCAGAAATAAAAAAGCTCATTAAATTTCCCTCATTAAATAAATTAATCAACGTTCAAAGGTGGAACATCCCGACCCTGTCGTTGGTAAAAATCGGTCACGAAGCTCTCTAATTTACCCTCTTCAATAGCCTTGCGTAAACCAGCCATTAAGCGCTGGTAATAGCGAAGGTTATGAATCGTGTTGAGACGCGCGCCCAGTATTTCATTACAACGATCAAGATGATGCAAATAGGCACGAGAATAATTGCGACAGGTATAGCAATCGCACTCGGCATCGAGTGGGCTGGTGTCGCTTTTATGCTTCGCATTACGGATTTTTACCACGCCATCGGTCACGAACAGGTGACCATTACGGGCGTTGCGGGTCGGCATAACGCAGTCGAACATATCAATGCCGCGACGTACGCCTTCAACCAGATCTTCTGGTTTACCGACGCCCATCAGGTATCGAGGTTTATCTGTTGGAATTTGCGGGCAAACATGCTCCAGAATACGGTGCATATCTTCCTTCGGCTCCCCTACAGCCAGACCGCCGACAGCGTAGCCATCAAAACCTATCTCTACCAGACCTTTAACAGAGATATCGCGTAAATCTTCGTAAACGCTGCCCTGAATAATGCCAAACAGCGCATTTTTATTGCCGAGGCTATCAAAACGGTCGCGGCTGCGCTTCGCCCAACGCAGCGACATCTCCATCGAGCGCTTGGCGTAGTCCCAGTCCGCCGGGTATGGCGTACATTCGTCGAAGATCATCACGATATCGGAGCCGAGATCGTACTGAATCTCCATTGATTTTTCAGGATCGAGGAAAATCGGGTCGCCGTTAATCGGGTTGCGGAAATGTACACCCTTTTCGGTGATCTTGCGGATATCACCCAGGCTGAAGACCTGGAAGCCGCCGGAGTCGGTCAGAATCGGTCCTTTCCACTGCATAAAGTCATGCAGATCCCCGTGCAGCTTCATGATCTCCTGACCAGGACGCAGCCACAGGTGGAAGGTGTTACCGAGGATAATTTGCGCGCCAGTGGCTTCAACTTCTTCCGGCGTCATCCCTTTTACGGTGCCGTAAGTGCCCACAGGCATAAACGCTGGCGTTTCTACTACGCCACGATCAAACACCAGGCGGCCACGGCGAGCGCGACCATCGGTGGTATCGAGTTCAAATTTCATTTTTTCTCCTGCACCAGAAAAACAGTCCGGCGCGTTAAATCAGTGCCGCGGACTTATTCCCCGACACGTTCATTCAAAGCCTGCGGATTGTACGTGATAAACATCGCGTCACCGTAGCTAAAAAACCGATATTTTTGTTCTACCGCAGCCTTGTAAGCATTCATGGTGTTTTGATAACCCGCAAATGCCGATACCAGCATGATCAGGGTCGATTCCGGCAGATGGAAATTCGTTACCAGCGCGTCGATCACCTGATATTGATAACCTGGATAGATGAAGATTTGTGTGTCGCCAAAGAAGGGTTCGATCAGATCGTTTTTGGCGGCCTGGGCTGCGCTTTCCAGTGAGCGAACCGAGGTGGTGCCGACGGCAATCACGCGATTACCGCGCGCTTTCGCTGCCAGTACCGCATCCACAACCTCCTGCGGCACTTCGGCATATTCGGAGTGCATGATGTGGTCTTCAATGCTGTCCACACGCACCGGCTGGAAAGTACCCGCGCCGACGTGCAGGGTCACAAACGCCATCTCAATGCCTTTTGCGCGCAGTTTTTCCAGCAGCGGTTCATCAAAGTGCAGGCCCGCGGTCGGCGCTGCTACCGCGCCAGGCTTCTGGCTATAGACGGTCTGATACAGCTCGCGGTCGGCCTCTTCATCCGGACGCTCAATGTACGGCGGCAGCGGCATGTGGCCGATGCTGTTGAGGATATCCAGTACCGGACGCTCATCGTTGAACTGCACTTCAAAGAGCGCATCGTGGCGCGCCACCATGGTGGCATTGATGCTCTCGTCATCCCCCAGCAGCAGCTCCGCGCCCGGCTTCGGTGCCTTGGAAGCGCGAATATGTGCCAGAATACGTTTATCATCGAGCATTCTTTCGACCAGCACTTCAATTTTGCCGCCGCTGGCTTTACGGCCAAACAGACGGGCCGGGATCACGCGGGTGTTGTTGAACACCAGCAGGTCGCCCGGGTTGAGCTTGTCGAGCAGATCGGTGAAGGTACCGTGCGTCAGCGCACCCGTCGGCCCATCCAGCGACAATAAGCGACAGCTACTGCGCTCCGGCATAGGATAGTGGGCAATCAGGGACTCGGGTAAATCAAAAGAGAAATCGGCGACGCGCATGGCATATACTCGTGACTTAAAAACAGGCGGCTTAGTCTAGTGCTCACACCTCTTTGCTGCAACAACTAGCCTCGCTTCGGATAACGAATCGCATGAATTTTCTCGCTCACCTGCACCTCGCTCATCTCGCTGACAGCTCCCTTTCCGGCAACTTGCTGGCCGACTTCGTGCGCGGCAACCCCGCCGAGGCGTATCCCGCCGACGTGGTGGAAGGCATCTTCATGCACCGCCGGATTGATGTCCTCACCGACAACCTGCCCGAGGTCAAAGAGGCAAAGGAGTGGTTCCGCCCGGAGACCCGGCGCGTGGCGCCCATTACGCTGGATGTAATGTGGGATCACTTTGTCTCCCGCCACTGGGCTCAGCTCTCCCCGGAGATGCCGCTGCCGGAGTTTGTCCGCTACGCCCATGCGCAGGTGGCGATCATTTTGCCCGATTCACCGCCGCGTTTTGTGAATCTGAATAGCTATCTGTGGTCGGAGCGCTGGCTGGAGCGCTATAGCGAGATGGATTTTATTCAGCGGGTGCTTAACGGCATGGCCAGCCGCCGTCCGCGTCTCGATGCCCTGCGCGACTCCTGGCAGGATCTGGATGCCCATTACGACGCCCTGGAGACCCGTTTCTGGCAGTTTTATCCGCGGATGATGGAACAGGCGAAACATAAGCAGCTTTAATATAAATGTGATTGATAGGTAAAAGCTGGGTTAACGATTGTCAACGCCTCTTTGTCTTTCAGGTGAACACTCTCTATACTGGCCCTCGTTGCGTTCTAAATAACCTTAGTAATCACAGGAGAATCATATGGTTCTGGTAACTCGTCCGGCTCCGGATTTTACAGCTGCAGCCGTTCTGGGCAACGGTGAAATCGTTGAGAACTTCAACTTCAAACAGCACACCAACGGTAAAGCCACCGTTCTGTTCTTCTGGCCGATGGACTTCACCTTCGTTTGCCCGTCTGAGCTGATCGCGTTCGACAAGCGTTACGAAGAGTTCCAGAAGCGTGGCGTAGAAGTGGTTGGCGTCTCCTTCGACTCTGAGTTTGTACACAACGCATGGCGTAACACCCCTGTCGACAACGGCGGCATCGGTCCAGTGAAATACGCGATGGTTGCAGACATCAAACGCGAAATCCAGCAGGCTTACGGTATCGAGCATCCGGACGCGGGCGTTGCCCTGCGTGGTTCCTTCCTGATCGACGCGAACGGCATCGTGCGTCACCAGGTGGTGAACGATCTGCCGCTGGGTCGTAACATCGACGAAATGCTGCGTATGGTTGACGCGCTGCAGTTCCACGAAGAGCACGGTGAAGTGTGCCCGGCTCAGTGGGAAAAAGGTAAAGAAGGTATGAACGCGTCTCCAGACGGCGTTGCTAAATACCTGTCTGAGAACGTATCCAGCCTGTAATTGGCACGGTTTACGAAAAAGGCCCGCTTATGCGGGCCTTTTTTTATGCCTTACGCTGTGTCTCCCGCCAGATGCGCCAGGCCATACCTGCCAGCAAAATCACGCCCGCAATCAGCACGCCCCACACCAGCAGCGTGTTCATCTTGCTCTCCCGCTCGGCCGCGGAGGTGGCGGTCAGACGCCCCTCGCCGCCTAACGCGACATTATCCTGAATGTCAGCCTGCGGCAGGTTTGCCATATCATAGGTTTTGCGCAGATCGGCAGGGATCAGCATGTCGGGCTCCACACTGGCAGGCTTTGCCGCCCCATTGCCCCAGGCAAGCACGTACGGCGCTTTCCCCTGCGCGTTGAACACCAGGTCATAGCGGTCGCGATGCCCCATGACGCTCGGCAGGTATTCTGGTAAACGCGCATTCAGCGTCGTGATTTTCACCGCCTGCACCAGGCCCCCGTTAAGCGAAACCGGTGGAGACATTTTCCCCTCCAGACGGTAGAGAACCACTTTTTTCAGCGGGTGCCATGCCTCTTTTTCGCTACTCCGCCACGCTATCTCCACGGGAAGGACGCCATCGCCATTCAGGGAGATGCTGACAGCACTTAGCGGCTGCGGCCGCGTCCAGTGCCACTGAACTTCACTTGTCGATAACTGTTCTCCTTCCCCCTCCAGGCTGATCTCTTCCGGGGCCGCCTGGGCAGGTGCGCTAATTGCGTTTACGCCGGTCAGGGTTATCTCCTGGCTCTGCGTATTCAGCACCACCATGAGATAGCGATTCGCATCGGGAGATAAAACCATATCGGTATCGATCCGGTCGAGCTTAAGGCGATCCTGGCCACTGACCACGTCCAGCAGGGGCATATCCTCGCGCAGGGTATACCAGCGCTTAAGATCCTCGCTGTAATAAACCGACGCCGTTCCCTGCCACGGCGTCTGAGGACTATTCCAGAGCAGCTGCAACTGGGACAGGGCCATCTCGCCCGTCGCCTGCTCCGGCAAGGTCAGCAGATAATGTTGCCCGGCTGCGGCGGCTTTTTGCCCCTCGAGCACAATCTCTACGCCGTTTCGGGAGCGGAGCAGGATTTTATCGCTATCCTCATCCCCGCGCGCAGGTGCAAGCGGCGAGGCGTTCAGAGGAAAGAGGCGAAGTGGTGTGGATTGCACTGACGCCTGCGGACGCGTCGCGGTGACCAGGCTGAAGGGAACCGGCTCGCCCGACTGATTAAAGACGCGTACATCGTGCAGATCGGGTGACGTGCTCTGCTCATAGACGGCAAGCGGCAGCATCACCCGATACCACTGGGAAGGGACGGACGTATCCAGTGAACGCCCAAAGGCATAGTCCCGGGGCGATTCCGTTTGTCCCTCGTCGCAAAACGCCGGGCCGGAAAGCACCAGCAGCGCGCTACACGCTACCGCTTTCATCCATTTCATTTTTCATCTCCTGTTTTGGGCGGCAGCGGTGAGAAGTAACCTACGATCAGTACCAGGATCGCCACGCCGATAAACGCCACCGCGCGCGACAGCCCGCCTCCGCCCGCGCTGTCTACCAGCATCAGTTTAACCATCACGACACCCAGCAGCGCAGCGCCGCAAAGCCACTCCTGCCGGGAAGCTCGACGGGTGGCATGGATCATGACCACCAGCGCGCTCAGCATCCAGAACAGGGCAAAACAGGTCTGGACAAGCCGGGAATCCCACAGCGAGGCCATATTCCAGGCCACGTCGCCATACCAGGCCAGCGCGCGCATTAGCGCACCGTTAAGCCACCAGAAGCCAAACGCCATAAGCGCGACGGCAGGCCACGGGCGGGCTTGCGAAAGCCGCGCGGGATAGTAACGATCCACCGCCCGATAAAAGACCACCAGCCCCAGCAACGCGAACGCGGCACCTTCTTCAAGCGGGTTCACCAGCGGCAGCCAGGTCTGTCGGTAGACCACGCCGTCCTGGAAATTGGTGACGACCAACAACACCAGCAGCGCCACGACAACAGGGATCGGAGCCAGGCAGGCGTATAGCGCAGGCCACTCCCGGAACGGCCACCCGCGACGCCGTACCGCCGCAGAGAGCGCCATAATCAAACCGCCACCCGCGGCCATAGCCAGTCCACTGCCCCAGGCCGCCATTCCCCACGGCAGCGACCGGGCAAACCAGTAAAGCTCAGCGGCCAGCGCCAGTAAAATCATCCAGAACAGCGACAGATGCAGACCCATCGCGATGCGCGGCAGGAGTCTTTTACCGTCGCGCCGCAGCAGCATCAGTGCGGCAGGAAGCGCAACGCACCAGGCCAGATTTGACCAGCCAGCGGCAAAGATCTGCTGATGCCAGATCTGATAAGCCATCATCAGCAGCATCAGCGGCCAGAGCAGCCATTTGCTGGCATCCAGCTCCCGCCACGCCAGACGAGCGGCCGCCTGCCGCCAACCCAAGACCGACGCGGCCGAGAGCGCCAGCACGCCTGCCAGAACAGATAATTCCTGCTTCAGCATCAGCTGCGACGCGCCAGATAGCGCCACGATCCAGAACAGCAGCCCGCCGGCCAGCAGTACCCAACTGACGGGCAGAACGATTTCCCGCCACAGCCAGGCCGCAGCCAGCCAGCAAAGACTGAGAACGGCGAAGATAAGCAGCAGGCTCAGCGACGTAACACCGTTCGTTTGCGCCCACAGCGCGCTACCCAGCGCCAGCACCAGCAGCGCCGTCCCGCTATAGCTCATGCGCCGCTGCTGCTGTTGCACGCCCAGCCAGAGGATACCCAGCCCCTCCAGCGCCCAGGCCATCGCCGTCCAGCGCGCCGACAGCGCCAGCGGAATGGCGAGCGTGGCAAACCCGCCGCCGATCGCCAGCGCCGCCATGACCAGCGGCCGTCCGAGGGAGGGATAGCGCCGCAGGGCAAGGAATGCGAGGGTAAGATAAAATGCGCCGTAACCCAGCGCGCTGAGCGCCGGGCCGTAGGTCCAGTGCTGAGTCATGCCGTACTGCATTCCAAAACCAACCAGCGGCGGGGCAAACAGCAGCACGCCGTCGATAATCTGCTTCCCTTTCTCCTGTGCCCGCAGCGACAGCGCCACGCTCAGCACGCCGAATATCAGCGTATTGGCAATCAGGAACAGCTGGCAGACCCCATAGTCTTCAGGCCGGTAGTCGTTCAGTCCCCACAGGCCACCCACGCCGAATGTAAACAGCAGCCCGAGCAGATTCAGCTCGCGCCAGTGCTGCCAGATACTGATAGCGAGAATGCCGATGGAAAGCAGGAGGTAGAAAGAGAACAGCGCCACAAAGCTGCCGCCTCCGGTAGACAACAGCAGCGGCGCAAGATACCCACCGAGACTCGCAAGCATAGCGAGGCTCAGGGCCCTCTGCAGCACCGCCAGCCCGACGCTCGCCGCGCAAATGACCACCAGCAGCGCAAAGGCCAGCGTCATCGGCAACATCTGCCAGAGCCGGAAAGCACCAAAGACGGTCAGATAGAGGATGCCTGCCGCTCCACCCTGGAGGATCAGCGAATAGACGCGCTGTCTGTGCCGCAGCCGCCACCCGAGGGCCAGCAGAACCATGGCAAACAGCGCCGTCGCGGCCAGGCGAAGCTCAAGCGGGAAAAGGGAGTGCTCGACGGTATAGCGCAGGAGGAATGAAAGACCGAGAAAAAGCAGCAGGATCCCAAGCTTCGCCAGCGGATTGCCCTGCATGAACCAGCGCACCAGCGACGTCAGTATGCCGCCAAAGGCAGAAGGCTGTTTTGCCGCGGGCGCGGGAGCCGGAGCGGTTGCGGGTTCTGCCGCGGCAGCAGGAATATCCGGGCGCCAGGGGTCGACAGGTGCGGGCGCGTCGTCAACCACTGGCTCAGCCACGACCACCGGCGCAGCGGCCTGTTCAGGCTCCGGTGCTTTCTCTGCCACGCCGCGCTGCTCAAGAGCCTCAATACGCTGGCGCAGCCGGGCGATCTCCTGTTTCGCCGCCGTGCTTCGATTAAATCCGATCACCGCAAGCACGGGCGCAACCACCAGCGCAAAAATCAGGAACAGACAGCCAAGGATGTAAAGCTCGTCCATGTTTCCACCTTCACCGTTAACGATCCGTTAAGATTGACACAAATCGTTGCATTTACGCCATCTTAAAAGGTGGGAACCGTTCCGCCCGGTATTAACTACCGAACCAGACCGCAGCGGAGATTGCCTGAAGCGTGAGCACGCCGTCCTGGAACGTCGCTTTCCCCTCTTTGCTCTTCCACGTTTTCCCCGCCAGCAGGGGTGAATCTTCCAGCACCACTTCGCAGGCCTCGCCCCGGTTAATCGCCACCAGCACACGCTGCTGATTATAGACGCGAACAAACACCACCACGTTATCGTGGGCGTAGACCACCTGGCAGCCGCCGTAGCGCAGGGCCTGACTCTGTTTGCGCAGTTTAATCAGCCGCTGATAAAGCGTGAACAGCACTGAATCCTGCCTATCAGTCTCCCACGGGAAAGTCTTACGACAGAACGGATCGTTATTGCCGTCCAGCCCTACCTCGTCCCCGTAGTAAATACAAGGCACCCCAGGCCAGGTAAACAGCCAGGTGACCGCCAGCGGCAGGCGGGCGACATCCTTACCGAGCAGCGACTTAAAGCGGGCGGTGTCATGGCTGTCGAGCTGGTTAAACATGCGTAGCTGCTGCTGATGCGACAGGCTGGCGCGGTAGTTATCCATCCATTTCACGCAGGTTTCCGCGTCGATGTGCTGCGGATCGTAAGAGATATCGGTGTTGGCAAGGAAGCCCCACAGCGGGAAGGTGAAGCCGCGGTAGTTCATCGCCGAATCTTCTGCATCGGCCTGCAGCCACTGGCGGGCGTCGCCAAAGTGCTCGCCAAAGACGAAGGCCTCCGGATTGGCCTGCTTCGCCGAACGGGTGATCCCGGTGACATGCTGAAGATTATGGCGCGCCCCACCCTCTTCTCCGAGCATATGCACCACATCCAGCCGCCAGCCATCCATATTCCACGGCGCTTTCAGCCAGTGACGAACAACGCTCTCCTCGCCGCCGTAGATCTCGTTCACCACGCCTGACGACTGATAATCCAGCTTCGGCAGGCTGGCATAGCCCAGCCAGTCGAGGGCGCGGCCCTCGTCGTCAAAGCTGTACCAGTCGCGCTGGGGCGAGTCCGGGTTATGACAGGCGCCGCCGGTTCCGCGGTTGTGGCGATCAAACCAGGCGTGGGAGTCCCCGCTGTGGTTAAACACCCCGTCCAGGATCAGGCGCATTCCCTCCCGTTGGGTATTCTCCCGCAAGCGTAACAGGGCCTCATCGCCGCCAAACCGCTCATCCACGTGGCGGTAATCTTCGGTGTCGTATTTATGCACGCTGGGGGCGACAAACACCGGATTGAGGTAGAGTGCCGTGACGCCGAGTTTTTTCAGATAAGGCAGCTTTTCACTGATGCCGTCGAGATCCCCGCCGTAAAAGGTGGAGCCCCCCGCCTGGGCAGTGACCGGTTCGTCCCACGCGCGGAAAATCGTCTCATGGCCTGCGGCATGGTGATAATACGTTTTGTCCAGCTCAGGGTTGCGCCGCTGGCTGCGGGCAAAGCGGTCCGGGAAGATCTGATAGAAAACCTGCTCGACCACCCACTGCGGCCCGGCATCCGGGTAATCAATGGCGAACTGCTCCAGCCGCGCTGGCGGAAAGCGGCTGAAGCCCTGCGGGGTGAACCACAGCTGGCGGTTATGCCAGAGCATTTTAAAGCTGTAGCGGTGCCGCGGCTGCCCTTTCGTCGTGTCAATGGTCGCCCGCCAGGCAGTGACGCCGGGCTGCGGCTGGCTGCGCTGCTTATGCATCGGCAGCGAGGTCTCTTCATTATCGAATTCAGCGCGAAGCGTCACCCGCTCAGGCAGGTTTTCCCCTGTCAGCCACAGGGTGATGACAAGTTTGTCGTTGTTTTGTTTAACAAATGGGGCAACCGGCAGGTGCCATGCATTCAACATCTTTTATCCCCTTTCCCAGAAATGAGGCCACCTTGCCACAGGGTAGTTGATGTTCCCTCCTCATGGAGAGATTTATTGGGGGAGGAGGAAGGGGGAGGAGAAAAATGCCCGGCGTTTGCCGGGCATTTCGGTTACTGAGCTTCTGCTAACTGGCGTTCGCGACGGCGTTTGAAAACCCATCCCACCAGCAACAGCGCAATCCACGCAAAGCCGACATACAGCGAGATACGGGTTTCCGGGTGGTAACCAATCAGGCCGATAATAAAGACCAGGAAGATCAGGCCAGCAACGGTAGTTGCCACGCCGCCCGGCACTTTAAACTTCAGCGCTTTGACCTCGTCAGGCGACAGACGGCGACGGAAGCCAATCTGCGACATCAGAATCATCATCCAGACCCAGACGGTGGCAAAGGTTGCCAGCGACGCGATCACCAGGAAGACATTCTCCGGCATGATGTAGTTGAGATAGACCGACAGCAGCAGCGCCACGGTCATCACCAGCACCGTCACCCACGGCGTGCCGCGACTGGAGGTTTTGGCGAAGGCCTTCGGCGCACTGCCCTGCTCGGCCATGCCGTGCAGCATACGCCCCACGCCGAATACGTCGGCATTGATGGCGGAGAGCGACGCAGTGAGCACCACGAAATTCAGAATACTGGCGGCGAAGGTGATCCCCAGATGCTGGAAGGTCAGCACAAACGGGCTACCGTTCGTGCCCACCTGGTTCCACGGATAGATGGACATGATCACAAACAGTGTGCCCACGTAGAAGACCAGGATACGCATCGGCACCGAGTTAATGGCGCGCGGAATAGACTTCTCCGGATCTTTCGCTTCCCCGGCGGTGATACCGATAATTTCGATCCCGCCGTAGGCAAACATCACCATCTGCAGCGACATCACCATGCCTATCCAGCCGTTACTGAAGAAGCCGCCGTTACTCCACAGGTTATGGATGCCGGTTGGTTCGCCGCCATTGCCGATACCCCAGATAATGATGCCAATACCGGCGGCAATCATGATGATGATGGTGGCCACTTTAAAGAAGGAGAACCAGAACTCCAGTTCGCCAAACACCTTCACGCTCATCAGGTTGATGGCGCAGATGATCAGCACCACGCTGAGTACCCAGATCCAGTGCGGCACCGCCGGGAACCAGACCCCCATATAAATGCCGAAGGCCGTTACATCGGCAATGGCGACAATCAGGATTTCGAAGCAGTAGGTCCAGCCGGTGATATAGCCCGCCAGTGGGCCTAAGTTGTCTTGCGCATAGCGGGAGAAGGAGCTGGCTGAGGGGTTATGAACGGACATCTCCCCCAGCGCGCGCATGATGATATAAGCGGCAACACCGCCGATAAGATACGCCAGCAAAACGCTGGGACCGGCCATTTTGATGGCATCTGCCGAGCCATAAAAAAGACCAGTACCTATCGCAGAACCCAGCGCCATAAAGCGGATGTGGCGGGCGGTAAGGCCCCGCTTCAGTTTGTTAGAGCTTTCCATTTACGTCTTGCCATTCAACACAAAAAAACAAAAAACCACGGGGCCATAAGCCCCGTGGTTGAACATTAATCCGTTGATTAGTGCGCGTTCGACGTTACCCGACGCCCCGCAGCACGATCCCAGATTACGGCCAGAACCAGTGCAACAACGGTAGGCATCAACCAGGCCAGGCCCTGTTCGGACAGCGGCAGACGCTGTGTCCAGGCAGGGAGCGTATCGCCGATAGCCGATGCTTTGATGCCGTCAAGGATACCAAAAAGCAGGCTAATAAACATGGCCGGGGCAATAATTCGGGAAGAATTATTCCACCAACCGCGGGTGAAGCTCAGCACCACCAACACGATACACGGCGGGTAGATGGCCGTCAGCACCGGAATGGAGACCTGGATCAGGTGGCTCAGACCGAGGTTAGAGACCGCCATGGAGAAGATACCGAGGATGAACACCAGCGTACGGTAAGAGAGCGGCAGATACTGGGCAAAGAACTCGGCGCAGGCGCAGGTCAGACCCACCGCCGTCACCAGACAGGCCAGGAAGATCAGGATCGCCAGCAGGAAACTCCCCGAACCACCGAAGGTATTCTGAACATAGGCATGCAGGATAGCCGCGCCGTTTGCGCTCTGGTCTACCAGGGCCGCGCTGTCAGAACCCAGACGGAACAACGCCAGATAGAGCAATGTCAGGCCTACGCCCGCAATCAGACCCGCCCAGATAGTGTAGCGGGTCAGCAGACGCGCTTCGGTCACGCCGCGGGAACGGGCGGCGTTCACAATGACGATACCAAACACCATCGCACCCAGGGTATCCATGGTCAGGTAGCCGTTAACAAAGCCGTTAGAGAACGCGGCATTTTTGTAGGCGTCCATTGCATCGCTGATCGGGCCAGCAGGCCAGATAACGGCAGCCACGGCCAGCACAATCAGGGCCACGATTTTCAGCGGCGCGAGGAAGTTACCCACGGTATCCAGCAGCTTGCCCGGATAGAGGGAGACCAGAATCACCAGAGCAAAGTAGATCAGGCTGTAGATCAACAGCGGCATAGCGCCGTCGCCGGTCAGCGGAGCGATCCCCACTTCAAAGGAGACAGTCGCGGTGCGCGGGGTGGCAAACAGCGGGCCGACGGCCAGATAGCAGACGGTTGCCAGCAGAATACCTGCGACTTTCCCGATAGGGGTGCTCAGGCTATCCACGCCGCCGCCAACTTTCGCCAGCGCAACGACGGTCAGCACCGGCAGGCCAACCGCGGTAATTAAAAAGCCAATCGCAGCGGTCCAGACGTGTTCACCCGCCTGTAAGCCAACCATGGGAGGAAAGATGATGTTGCCAGCGCCAACGAACAGCGCAAATGTCATAAAGCCCAGCGCGATGATGTCGCGCGATTTCAATTGATGGGTCATAAAACCTTACTGCCTGTGGATGTGGTGTTGAAAACGTTGAATTTTTCGCTATCCGTTGCGGAACAAAACAGCGGAAAAAATGTGCAACCTCAGCGGGAAATGCTTCCCTACCGGCGTGGAGAAGAATAGTTTTTCGATTTACCACGCAAATACAGTCTGTCCGACGATATCAGGGTGGCAATTTAAACGCTTATAACGTTTAAAGGCAATATGGGATCTCAAAACCAGAACAATATGCCAACTCGAAAGTTAGAAGTGGGATAATAAACCATTTATAAGAAAAACTCATGGCTAATCATGCGAACAAAAAAGCAACAGGCGTATAATATTTATTCGCGCTTCGCTGAACTGCAAAGCAAACAGGCCAGCATTGGCTGGCCTGTGGCAATTTCTGATTACAGTGACGCCGTCAGGCGCTGTTACTGGCAATCAAACGTTCCGGGATCACAAAGCTAAAACGCGTACTTTTCCCCGGCGTACTGACGATATCCAGGCGGCTGTCGTGGTGATTAATGGCGTGTTTCACGATCGCCAGCCCCAGACCACTGCCCCCTGTCTGCCGGGAGCGCGCCTTATCCACCCGGTAAAAACGCTCGGTAAGACGCGGAATATGCTCCGGGCCGATACCGGGACCATCGTCTTCCACGCTGAACTCCGCTCCCGTTGGCGCATGCTGCCAGCGCACGGTGATGTGGGTGCCAGGCGGGGTATGATTCACCGCGTTATAGACCAGGTTAGAGATGGCGCTGCGCAGCTCGTCGGTACTGCCGCGTACTTTGAGGCTGTTATCCACCTCGAAGGTGAGCTGGTGCTGCTGCTGGCTTAAGGTCTGCGCTTCGCGCTCCAGCATTCGCAGCATCATCGGCACGTCGATGGTTTCATTCAGCGCCAGGGTTGGCGCCGCCTCAATGCGCGAGAGGGTCAGCAGCTGTTTCACCAGCCCTTCCATGCGCTGCGTCTGCTCACGCATGGTGTGCAGCGCTTTTTCCCGCGGCGCGCCTTCCAGCGTCTGCTCCTGCATCATCTCCAGATAGCCCTGCAATACCGTCAGCGGGGTGCGCAGCTCGTGGCTGACGTTGGCGAAGAAATTGCGCCGCGCCCCTTCAAGCTGGTGCATTTGGGTCACATCCCGCGCCACCATCAGCCACTGCTGGTCGCTGTAGGGCATCACGCGGATCTCCAGATGGCGACCGTTGTTCATGACCAGATTGTGCGGGCGGGTAAAATCGCGTTTCTTCAGATACTGCGCAAACTCCGGATAACGCAGGAGGTTGAGGATGTTCTGCCCGTTATCATCCGGCCAGCGCAGGCCCAGCAACTGCTGCGCCAGTCCGTTACACCAGAACATCGCTCCCTCTTCGGTGGTCAACACCACCGCATCCGGCAGCGATTCGGCGCCGCTGCGAAAGCGTTTGATCAGGCTGCCCAGCTCGCGTCGGCGTTTTTTATTACGCATCTGCATCTGGTGCAGGCCATACAGGAGGGGTTCCCAGCTGCCGCTTCCTGGCGGTGGGGTCATACTTCTGTCAACCCATAGCCACCATGAGAGGCGGAGCAGATTCCAGAAGTGCCAGATGAGCAGTCCGGTGACTGCCGCCAGTAAAAACCAGGGTAAATAACCGATTACGGCCCCGAGGATCAGGGCCGGAATACAGCAGAGTATCAGTTCAAAACAGAGCCTTTTCCATGACAGCCGTTCCAGCACGCGTCACACTCCTGTCATTGTTCAGAAACGGGTTGAGAAACGATAACCCGTGCCGCGGACGGTCTGCACCATGCGATCGTGACCGCTGGTTTCCAGGGCCTTGCGCAAACGGCGGATATGAACATCAACCGTGCGATCTTCAACATAGACGTTAGTGCCCCAGACATTGTTGAGCAACTGCTCGCGGCTGTAGACGCGTTCCGGGTGGGTCATGAAAAAGTGCAACAGTTTGAATTCCGTTGGTCCCATATCGAGGGGATTTTCACCGGTCATTACGCGGTGCGAGGTAGGGTCCAGACTCAGCCCCTGCATCTCAATCACCTCTTCCACCGCCATCGGTGAAATACGGCGCATGACGGCTTTAATGCGCGCCACCAGCTCTTTCGGGGAAAACGGTTTGGTAATGTAGTCATCCGCGCCGGTCTCCAGACCGCGAACGCGATCTTCCTCTTCGCCGCGGGCCGTTAACATCATCACCGGAATATCGCGGGTTAACGCTTCACGTTTAATATGTTTGATGAATTGCAGACCAGAGCCGCCGGGCAGCATCCAGTCGAGCAGGATCAGATCGGGCCAGGGTTCGTTGAGCTGGTTCACCGCGCTGTCGTAATCTTCGGCCTCTATCGGTTGAAAGCCATTTTGTTCGAGCACGAAACAGACCATTTCGCGAATGGGTGCTTCATCTTCTACGACCAGAATACGTCTCGCCATACTTAGCCCTGTCTTATTAAGGTTACATGTTTGTAATACGGCGTCATTATGCGTCAGATTTATGACAGATTTATGAAAAACGCGCCCGCTCATAAAGGCAAGCCGTTGTTTTATGGCAGCCCCGATTGTAGCGGTTATCTTCCTCCCCCTGAAAGTTTATAATCCCGCTAACCATTTTTTGCCACGGATCTGTTATGCGCATACTTCACACCTCGGACTGGCATCTGGGACAAAATTTTTACAGCAAAAGCCGCGCCGCCGAACATGAAGCGTTTCTCAACTGGCTGCTTGAGATGGCGCAATCGCATGACGTGGATGCCATCCTCGTGGCCGGGGATATTTTTGATACCGGCTCGCCGCCCAGCTACGCGCGCGAGCTCTATAACCGTTTCGTGGTCAATCTGCAAAAAACCGGCTGCCATCTGGTGATTGTGGCCGGCAACCATGATTCCGTCGCCACGCTGAACGAATCCCGTGAGATTCTGGCGTTTCTCAACACCACCGTGGTCGCCAGCGCCGGACATGGGCCGCAAATTCTGACCCGACGCGACGGCACCCCCGGCGCGGTACTCTGCCCGATCCCGTTTTTACGCCCCCGGGACGTGGTGCGAAGCCAGGCGGGTCTCTCCGGGCTGGAGAAACAGCAGCAGCTGTTGCAGGCCATTACCCACTATTATGCCGAGCAATATACCCAGGCCTGCGCGCTTCGCGGCGACAGCGTACTGCCGATTATCGCCACGGGGCATCTCACCACCGTCGGCGCCAGTAAAAGTGACGCGGTACGTGACATCTATATCGGTACGCTGGATGCGTTTCCCGCGCAACATTTCCCGGCCGCTGACTATATTGCGCTGGGCCATATCCACCGGGCGCAGATGATTGGCGGTTGCGAACATATCCGCTACTGCGGCTCCCCTATTCCCCTCAGTTTTGATGAAACCGGCAAAAGTAAATGCGTCCATCTGGTGAGTTTCGACCAGGGCAAGCTCAGCAGTGTCGAATCGCTTGAGGTGCCCATTACCCAACCGCTGGCGGTGCTGAAGGGCGATCTGGCGGCCATTACCGCTCAGCTTGAGCAGTGGCGCGGCGTGGAGCAGACGCCTCCCGTCTGGCTGGATATCGAACTCACCACCGAGGAGTACCTGCACGATATGCAGCGTAAGATCCAGCAGCTGACGGACGATCTGCCGGTAGAGGTCCTGCTGGTGCGGCGCAGTCGCGAGCAGCGCGAGAGAAGCCTTGCCAGCAACCTGCGTGAAACCCTCAGCGAGCTGCGGGTTGAGGAGGTTTTTGAGCGCCGACTCGCCCAGGAAACCCTGGATGATACCCAGCGGGCCCGGCTAAACGAGCTGTTCAGCCACACGATCCACGCCCTCAGCAATGAGGAGGATGAGGCATGAAAATTCTCAGCCTGCGCCTGAAAAACCTTAACTCGCTCAAGGGCGAATGGAAAATCGACTTTACCGCCGAGCCCTTCCTCAGCAATGGCCTGTTTGCCATCACCGGCCCAACCGGCGCGGGTAAAACCACCCTGCTGGATGCCATCTGCCTGGCGCTGTACCACGAGACGCCGCGTCTGAATACGGTCTCGCAATCGCAAAACGATCTGATGACCCGCGACACCGCTGAGTGCCTTGCCGAGGTGGAATTTGAAGTCAAAGGGGTAGCTTACCGTGCATTCTGGAGCCAGAACCGGGCGCGCAACCAGCCGGACGGCAACCTGCAGGTGCCCCGCGTGGAGCTCGCCCAGTGCAAGGACGGTAAGATCCTCGCAGATAAAGTGAAGGACAAGCTGGAGCTGGTTGCCTCTCTGACCGGGCTGGACTATGACCGCTTTACCCGCTCGATGCTCTTATCCCAGGGGCAATTCGCCGCCTTTCTGAACGCCAAACCGAAAGAGCGCGCCGAACTGCTGGAGGAACTGACCGGCACGGAAATCTACGGCCAGATCTCCGCCATGGTGTTTGAAAAACATAAGGCGGCACGCAGCGAGCTGGAGAAGCGCCAGGCCCAGGCTGCTGGCGTGGTGTTGCTCAGCGAAGAGCAGCTACAGCAGCTTCAGCAAGGTTTGCAGGTACTTACTGACGAAGAAGCGCAACTGCTGGCACAGCAGCAGGAACTCCAGAAAGATTATCAATGGCTTACCCGCCACGATGAGCTGGTGCAGGAGCAACAGCGGTCGAAGGCCGCGCAGCAGCAGGCGCAGCAGGCCCTGACGGACGCCACGCCCGAGCTGGAAAAACTGCATCTGGCCCAGCCTGCGGCCCTGCTGCGCCCGCACTGGGAGCGGCAGCAGGAGCAGCTTGCCCAGCTTTCGCAGACGGAACAGCAGATGCTGGATGTGAATACTCGCTTACAGTCCAGGACGGCGCTGCGTTCAGGTATTCGTAACGGGGCGCTACGCACGCACGACAGGCTGCAAACCGAGCTAACTACACTCACCCAGTGGCTTACCGACCACGACCGCTTCCGCCAGTGGGGCCAGGAGATTGCAGGCTGGCGCGCCCACTTCACCCAGCTTAATCGCGATAAAACCCAGATCGCGACGCTGACCGGCCGTATCACGGCGTTACGCCAGAAGCTGGCGGGATTACCGGAGAGCGCTCTGACGCTTACCGCAGAGCAGACCGCCACCGAGATGGCACAGCAGTCGCAGTCCCGCGCGGCACGTCAGCGCCTGACCACCCTGCATGCCCGCTATCAACCCCTGCAACAGCGATTGCGGCAGAATAGCGAAAGCGTGCAAAAGGCCCAGGCCGAGCTGGCAAAACTGAACGAAACCCTGACATTGCGCCGCCAGCAGTACAAAGAGAAAAACCAGCACTATCTCGATCTCAAAACCTTATGTGAGCAGGAAGAGAAGATTAAGAAGCTGGAGAGCTACCGGGCGGAACTGGAGGCCGGAAAGCCCTGCCTGCTCTGCGGCTCTACCGAACATCCGGCCATTGCCCAGTATCAGGCCCTGGCTCTCACCGGAAACCAGCGCCGCCGGGATGCGATGGAAAAGGAGGTCGCCGCACTCAAAGAGGAAGGCCTGCTGGTTCTGGGGCAAGTAAATGCGCTAAACAGCCAGCTTCAGCGCGAAACAAGCGAAGCGCAGACGCTCTCTCAGGATGAGCAAGCGCTCACTAAAGAGTGGAATGCGGTGTGTGCAACCCTCTCTGTGCAGTTGAACATTCAGGACGATATCGCCTCGTGGCTGGCTAAACAGGAGCAGTACGAACAGCAGCTTTACCAGCTGAGCCAGCGCCTGACCCTGCAAAGCCAGCTGAGCGAAGAGGAAGCCCAGCTCCAGCTTTATCAGCAGCAGCTTCTGGCGACGCGCACGGCTATGGCGCAAACGCTTCACGCCCTGTCGCTGGCGGCGCCGGAGGACGGTAACGAGTCGGCCTGGCTTGCGGAACGGGAAAAAGAGTCGCAGGCCTGGCAAGAGCGGCAGTCTCAGCACAGCGCCCTGCGGGAGCGCATTACCGCCCTGGCACCGCTGCTGGATATCCTTCCGGCAACGGATTCCACCCAGGCGGAAAGTGCGATCCCGGATAACTGGCGCGACATCCATACTGAGTGCGTCTCTCTGCAAAGCCAGCTCACCACGCTACAGCAGCAGTACACGCTGGAAAGCGAACGCTTACAACAATCGCAGGCGCAGTTTGCCGCCGCGCTGGCTGCCAGCATCTTTAGCGATCGGGAGGCGTTTCTGGCGGCCCTGCTGGATGGCGATACGGTTCGGCGTCTGGAGCAGTTGAAACAGACGCTGGAGAGTCAGATCCAGCAGACCACGGCCCTGCTTCAGCAGGCCGGACAACGACTGAACGAACATCTGGAACAACGTCCGGCAGGCCTGACGACGGACGCGCCGGCTCTGCAGGAACAGCTTCAGCAGCTCGGCCTGAAACTGCGGGAAAATACCACCCGCCAGGGAGAGATCCGCCAGCAGCTCAAGCAGGACAGCGACAATCGCCAGCACCAGCAGGCACTGATGCAGCAAATTGAGGAGGCGGCCCGTCTGGCGGATGACTGGGGGTATCTTAACGCGCTGATCGGTTCCAAAGAGGGGGATCGCTTCCGTAAGTTTGCCCAGGGCTTAACCCTCGACAACCTGGTATGGCTCGCCAACCAGCAGCTGATGCGTCTGCATGGCCGCTATCTGCTACAACGCAAGGCCAGCGACGCGCTGGAGCTGGAGGTGATGGATACCTGGCAGGCGGATGCCGTGCGCGATACCCGCACCCTCTCCGGCGGCGAAAGTTTCCTGGTAAGCCTGGCGCTGGCACTGGCGCTTTCCGACCTGGTGAGCCACAAAACGCAAATTGACTCGCTGTTCCTCGACGAGGGCTTCGGCACCCTGGACAGCGAAACGCTGGATACCGCCCTGGACGCGCTGGATGCGCTGAATGCCAGCGGCAAAACCATTGGCGTGATCAGCCACGTCGAGGCGATGAAGGAGCGCATCCCGGTGCAGATCAAAGTGAAGAAGATTAATGGGCTGGGGTACAGTAGGCTGGATAAAGAGTTTGCTGTTTTGTAAGCCGGGAGCGCTACGCGTCACCCGGCTTTTGCCCTGTCAGTTTGGCCACAGCCAGGCCGCGCCGCGTACGCCGCTGGAGTCGCCGTGCACCGCTTTACGGATCGGGGTTTCGCATTCGCCGCCAAACACCCACTGCTTCACCAGCTGGGGAACGGTGCTATAGAGACGGTCAACGTTGCTCATGCCGCCGCCCAGGACGATCACATCCGGGTCGAGAATGTTCACCACGTGCGCCAGCGACTTCGCCAGCCGCATTTCATAGCGGCTGAGCGCCAGCTCCGCGACGGCGTCCTGCTCTTCCACCAGCCGCATGATCTCGTTGCCTTTTAGCGGATGCCCACTCAGACGACGGTAATCGGTGGCGAAGCCGGTGCCGGAGATAAAGGTCTCGATACAGCCCTGTTTGCCGCAGTAGCACGGCACTTCAGCGCGGTACTTCAGTTCGTCTTCATCCATCCACGGCAGTGGATTGTGCCCCCACTCGCCAGCCGTGCCGTTGCCGCCAATATGGGCGCGGCCGCCAAAGGCCACGCCTGCGCCGCAGCCGGTACCGATGATCACCGCAAATACGGTCTGTGCTCCCGCCGCGGCGCCGTCGATAGCCTCTGACACCGCCAGGCAGTTGGCGTCGTTCGCCAACCGGACTTCACGGTTCAGGCGCTGGCTTAAATCGCGGTCAAAAGGCTGGCCGTTGAGCCAGGTGGAGTTCGCATTTTTTACCACGCCGGTATAGGGCGAAATCGAACCCGGAATGCCCATGCCCACCGTGCCGGTCTGGCCGGTGGCCTTTTCGGCCATCTCCACCAGAGTAGCGATGGTTTCAATGGTCTGCCGGTAGTCGTCACGCGGGGTAGGCAGGCGATGGCGGAACAGCTGCTCCCCCTGCTCGCCAAGGGCAATGACTTCTGTTTTCGTGCCGCCGAGATCAATACCAATTCGCACAGAACGTTCCTCATTATTTTGATTATCAACAGAGTAGAAGCCTGCTACCCGATTAGCAATGCAAGCGATGCGACAATTCGCTATCATGCCCGCTGAATTAAACGACAAGACCGTGGAAATTATCATGCTGTGGTTCAAAAATTTGATGGTTTACCGTCTCAGCCGCGATATCGAACTGCGTGCAGACGAGATGGAAAAACAGTTAGACCTTTACGCATTTACTCCGTGTGGCAGCCAAGATATGGCCAAAACCGGATGGGTTCCGCCTATGGGATCACAGAGCGATGCGCTGACCCACACCACCAATGGTCAAATCATCATCTGCGCGCGTAAGGAAGAGAAGATCCTTCCGACGCCAGTGGTGAAGCAGGCGCTGGAAGCCAAAATTTTTAAGCTGGAAGCCGAACAGGGCCGTAAGCTGAAAAAAACCGAGAAAGATTCGCTGAAAGACGAAGTGCTGCACTCCCTGCTGCCGCGTGCCTTTAGCCGCTTCAGCCAGACAATGATGTGGATCGACACCGTTAACGGCCTGATTATGGTCGACTGCGCCAGCGCCAAAAAAGCAGAAGATACTCTGGCGTTGCTGCGTAAAAGCCTCGGTTCGCTGCCGGTGGTGCCGCTGACGATGGAAAACCCGATCGAGCTGACCCTCACCGAGTGGGTACGCGGCAACAACGTCCCGCAGGGCTTCCAGCTTCTCGACGAAGCCGAGCTGAAAGCGATCCTGGAAGATGGGGGCGTGATCCGCGCCAAGAAGCAGGAGCTGGTCAGCGATGAGATCGCCGTACATATCGAAGCCGGCAAGCTGGTGACCAAACTGGCCCTCGACTGGCAGCAGCGCATTCAGTTCATGATGTGTGACGATGGCTCGATCAAGCGCCTGAAGTTTTCCGACGAACTGCGCGATCAGAACGACGATATCGACCGGGACGACTATGCCCAGCGTTTTGATGCTGACTTCATTCTGATGACGGGTGAGCTGGCGGCGTTGATTAAGAGCGTAGTGGAAGGATTGGGCGGCGAAGCACAGCGTTAATGCTTCATACCAGAGATCGGAGCCGGGTTAACCCGGCTCTTTTTTTACAGATAACGACACAGATAAGAGGCAGGTTCCGCAACCTGCAGATGGAATTCGCTGTGGCCTGGCACGTTGAAAACATCGCCCGGGTTATAGACTTTCCACTCCGTCTCCCCCGGCAGTAACACTTTGAGCGAGCCGCTTACCACGGTCATCTCTTCTGGCTGCGCGGTACCGAAAGCGTACTCCCCCTCTTCCATTACGCCAACACTGGCGCGGCCAGTAATGCTGCTGGTAAAACCGATGGACTTCACTTTACCGGAAAAGTATTCATTAGTCTGAAGCATGGACTGGTCCTTATTGTCGTTGGTTGTCAATCCAATATAGGGGTGACACTCCGTACCTGTCACGCAAAATCATCAGACCAGCAATTCCGAGGCCAGCCGGGCCACCAGCACGTTTGATAACAGCACCGGCACGTCCAGGTGTTTTTGCAGTGAATCACGGTGATGTTGATGAAAACCAAGACAATCAAGCATCAGGACATCTGCGCCGCGGGCCAGCAGATCGCGCCCGGCGTCGATCAGTTTCTCTTCGCTGTCCCAGAAAGGATTGGCGACAGCGAGCAGCGGTGCCTTAACCAGGCACTGCCATTTGCGGGACTGGTTCTCCATCAGCTCAGGGATCGGCACGATCACCCCCACCTGATGGCCATCGACAATCGATCCGACCAGCGGCGGGATGATCCGCGTCGGCTCAAGCAAAATCGCATTACGGGCGACGAGGCCAGTGATGGGCGCGGTGCTCATCAGCAGGATCACCTCATAGCCCTGGTTATCGAGCACTTCGATCACGCCTTGCAGGGCGCACGCGATCTTCGGCAGCGAGACGTTTCCCAGCTCGCCGTCGCTGAGCAGGGTAGGCAACTGCGCCTCGCCCGGTTCAGGGGCGTAGTCTTCCATGACCTCTTCCCGGCTCAGCGTACCGAGCAAACTGTGATGCGTAATTTGTTGCGCAGAAATATGCTCCGTTAAGAGCGGTAGTACTTCGCTTACCGGGACTACCCCAATCGTGAGGATCGCCAATGTCGCCTTCATCGTTCTCGCCTTTCTATACACTCACTACCGTGACACAGATACAGGCACACTTCGCTGTTCAGAAAAAAGTGCTGAAAAGCGTAGCAGCAGATTCAACGGCTGGAATGTAAAGATTCACGTGCCTGACAGAATGTGTCTGTTAATCCTGAACATTACCCTCCGTTTAATGTTTACGCTTTTTAAATAGTGTGATTACGGTACGGTTTTGAGCGTATTCGGATTTAATTCAGGCTTTGTCGGGATCTTCGTAACGCACTTTCGCGTCCTTCGCTTCCTGCTCCGTTTCATGCTCACTGATCAGTGAATCCGGTTTAGGGTGGTCAGCACGCAGCTGATACCAGGTGACAGTCTTGCCCGTTGCGCCTTTCTCAACGGCAACAATACGGGCTTCACGCGGATTAGGGAGGTCTGGTTGGCATAGTTCATCCTTTATTTTATTAGGTTGGCTGAACTATCAGTATAGACATCAGTTAGCTGGCGCATGCCAGATGAAGCGCAGCGACGATATTTTGCACCACTTGCGCGGGAGGAAGGGAGGCATCCACCACGTGGTGAGCGGCTTCGCGATAGAGCGCGTCACGCTCCGCCAGCACTGCGCTCACCTCTTCGCTGATTGGTTTGCCGGTAAGGGTTGGGCGCTGTCCCTCTTCCGGAGAGGCTTCGAGACGCCCGACCAGCACCGGAACCGGGGCACAAAGATAGATCACCCGGCCCTTTTCACGCATAAACTGACGGTTGTAAGCGGACAAAATAATGCCGCCGCCGGTGGCGATAATGCCGGAGCCTGCTGTCACCGCCTCGAGGGTCGCTGTTTCACGGGCGCGAAAACTCTCCCACCCTTCCTGCTCAACAATCTCGGCGATGCTTTGCCCGGCATGGGTCTGTAGCCAGTGATCGGTATCGACAAATTCACTCTGACACAGACGAGCCAGTTCAAGACCGACTGTGGTTTTGCCACAGCCGCGGGGGCCAATTAAAAAAATAGGCTGGGTCATGACCAGGTGTTCCCTTTGATGCCGCGCGCATGCGGTGCGTGAAGTCGAAAAGAGTGCAATGATACCATTAAGCTAGTACACGCGTTACTGTAAAAAAATTATTACACAAGGCGTGACTTTTAACTGACATTTCCGGCAACCCCAGAGATAAAAGGGGAAACTCTGTAAAGAAATCATTGCACTAAACGGTGCGCTCACCTTACCTGAACCCACCTGCCGTTGACAACCCCGGAATGCGGTAATAATGGCCAAAACCACTAACGCAGTGATGATTACCCCTGGCGGCGCTTCACTTCCAACAGCCATTTGTCCAGCTCAGCGGCGAACTGCTGCCTGTCGCGCTGGGAGAGGCTGTCCGGTCCGCCGGTCTGCACGCCGCTGGCGCGCATCGTGTCCATAAAATCACGCATCGTCAGCTTTTCACGGATAGTGGCTGGCGAATAACGCTCGCCGCGCGGATTGAGCGCTGCGGCCCCTTTCTCCAGCACCTCCGCCGCCAGCGGAATATCGGCGGTGATCACCAGATCGTCCGCGCTGCACAGGCGTACGATCTCATTATCGGCCACATCAAAGCCGGCCGGTACGCGCAAGGAACGGATAAAACGGGACGGCGGCACGCGCAGGTTCTGATTCGCCACCAGCGTCAGCGGCATCTGTACGCGCTCGGCAGCACGAAACAGGATCTCTTTAATCACATTCGGACACGCATCGGCATCCACCCAAATCGCCATCTTCTCTCTCCGGCATAGAACAGGCGGCTATTGTCGCCTGCTTTTCGCCCCAGGCAAAGTCACAGATGGTGCCGACGCTTTAATGCTGCGTAAAAAACCGCGATAGGCTAAAGTTCCACAATCATAACAAAGCCTAAGAGAGGGACGTGATGGAGAAGAAAATCGGTTTTATCGGCTGCGGTAATATGGGCAAAGCCATTCTCGGCGGTCTGATTGCCAGCGGTCAGGTGCAGCCTGGCCAGATTTGGGTCTATACCCCATCACCGGATAAGGTAGCCGCCCTGCACGACCAGTACGGGATAAACGCCGCGCAAAGCGCCCAGGAAGTGGCCCAGGTAGCCGATATCGTCTTCGGCGCAGTGAAGCCGAACATGATGGTGAAAGTCCTGAGCGACATCACCTCCAGCCTCAATAAAGAGACGCTGGTGGTCTCTATCGCGGCAGGCATCACCCTCGATCAGCTGGCGCGCGCACTGGGCCATGATCGTAAAATCGTCCGCGCCATGCCTAACACGCCGTCGCTGGTAAAAGCGGGCATGACCTCCATCACCCCTAACGCGCTGGTGACCGCCGAAGAGGTTGCCGATGTCGTCAATATTTTCCGCTGTTTCGGCGAAGCGGAAGTGATTGCCGAGGCGATGATCCATCCGGTGGTAGGCGTCAGCGGTTCAGCACCCGCCTACGTGTTTATGTTTATCGAAGCGATGGCAGATGCCGCTGTGTTGGGCGGGATGCCGCGCGCGCAGGCCTATAAATTTGCAGCGCAGGCGGTAATGGGCTCTGCCAAAATGGTGCTGGAAACCGGCAAACATCCGGGCGAGCTGAAAGATATGGTCTGCTCTCCAGGCGGCACAACCATTGAAGCGGTGCGGGTGCTGGAGGAGCGTGGTTTCCGGGCAGCGGTCATTGAAGCCATGAACAAGTGCATGGAAAAGTCAGAGCTGCTGAGCAAATCCTGATCGACAGCCGGACGTCAGGCGGCCACTTCGGTACGGTTACGTCCGGCATTTTTTGCCTTATAGAGCGCAATATCCGCCGCTTTCAGCCATTCCTGATAATGCACCATTGACGTCGTGAGCGGCGCAACACCGACGCTGATGCGGAGCTTTACCTGCGGAGCACCCGGCAGGTGCAGTTCCGCCAGCCGTTCATGGACCCGCGACATCGCCGCAATGGCGTTTTCCGCAGGCGTCCCACTCATGATCACCGCGAACTCATCGCCGCCAAAGCGGCCAATCATATCGCTGGCGCGTAACGTCAACTGTAGCTGGCGGGTCACGGCGATAATCGCCTGATCGCCTACATCATGGCCCCAGGTGTCATTAATGCCTTTGAAGTGATCTATATCGATCAACAGGATCGTGGCGCTCCGGTGATAGCGACGACAGTTTTCAAATTCCGTACGCAGCAACACTTCCCAGTGACGGCGGTTATATACCCCTGTCATCCCGTCCAGAGTACTCATCAACTCAAGACGGCGCTTATGTTCCACCAGACGGCTGGTTGTACGGAAACTGACCCAGGCAAACAGCATCGGATAGCCAATGATCCCTGGCAAAGCGAGCCAAATCTCAAGCGGGGTGCTGAGGAAGCCTGCCGGAATGTGCATCAGTTGCAGGGTGACCAGCGCCGCCAGCGCGGTCATCAATGCCCCGGTGCCATAGAGCCTCAGCCCCCCCACGCCCATCAGGTTCATGCTCATCATCATAACCAGCGCCGCGGTGGGCATGGCATTAACGCCCATCAGCCCAATCCACACCCCGGCCATAATGGCATCGACTTTGAGGTTAAACATCTCATTGTGGTAGGGATCGGTAGAACGCATCGCCAGTTGCCAGGCCAGATGGGGCCAGACAAAGACCCAGCCAACCAGCAAAAGCCACCAGACGCCGTTGACCGATTGCGTGGTCAGCACGCTGGCAACAGGGAAAAACAGAAAAGCCAGACCCGCCGCACGCGGGAGCCGTAAACGACGGGCCAGACGAATTCCTGAGCGATGATGCTCATCCGCCGAAAGCGCCAGATTTATTCCTTCCCGGGCATAGACTTTGTTGTAAATGTTTTCATCATTCATGGTCATTGGGAACACTCAAAAGCATTTTCCCAAATTATAGAAAGGCTTATCTGGCGCTAAGTATGATATTTCGGGTGAGCCAAACGGAACGCTCACCCTTTTGAACTAGCCGGTTTTCTTCAGGCAGGCGCTCATGAACTTACTCCGATCGTCCCCTTTGAGGGATTGTTGGGTCGCCTGGGAGTTGCATTCACGCATCCTTTGTTGTTGCGGCGTCAGGCTTTTTTCGTTGGGTTTAGAGGAGGCGTTTTTCAGGCAATCGCTCATGTAGGTCTTACGGGAGTCACCCTTCAGGTCCTGGGCGGTCGCCTGCTGATTGCAGGTGGTCATACGTTGCTGTTGCGGTGTGAGCGGCTGATCTTGCGCCCCCGCCGGAGCAAGTGAGAACAGGCCAAGGAGCAGGGTCGCCAGTAGTGTGATTTTCATAGCACTTTCCTTCTGTGAATGATCTCCTTAAGTCTGGTTCGTACTGCTAAAAAAACCACCCGCACCTTTGGGATAATTTCGCACGGCGTTTATTTCGGCGTCGCCCATTCCGTCGCTAATAAGCAGAATAATATGTTGGACCAGTGGCTGGGTGATATCCCTGTAGCGCGGTCGATGCGCCATTTTCAGCATAGATTGTGGGGATAAACAGCAGGCGGGAAGTCATGCAATATAAAGTACGCTCTGTTTCACTTATTTTTTCCAGTCCGGAATAGATAAAAATAAAACAGAGCGATGACAGGCAACCGAGGTGACGGTTCTTTGACAACAACTCAGGTCAAATAACCGGTCAACTGCGCGGGTGCCGTAGCAGCTTTTTTACGTATTGCTGCAGCATCTCGCTGTCCTCGGCCGGAACCTGAGCATCTGGCCTCGCCTCATCCAGCGCGCCTTCAACGCTTGCAATCAGCGCCTGTTGATCGCTTTGCGCCATCTGCCTTAGCAGGGCGGTAACCACTATTTCCAGCGCCTCAACCTGAACCACCAGCTCTTTTGACTCTTCTTCCTTTTCTGCCAGCTTAACTAACAACTCTGCAATAAGATTTTTCACAGTGCTATTTCCTTATCAAGTTTTTTCCGACGTTATCATTATGATTGAGACTTGCAAAGTGGGTAAAAGTACTATTTTTAAGCAAACCCCACACCGCTCATAAATTAGTTTCCATACGACCGGGAAAAATGAGACTTAAATTAAATTTTGCTTTTCCTGTGTAGCCTGAATTAAAAACAAGAACCGCCATTTCACATAAATGATAATGGCGGCCAGATCACAATATATTATATAGCTACATTAAGAGCGGCGGACTTCCTGCAGGCGGCGCTGGCGCATTGCCCACGCCAGCTGCAGGATGTTTACCAGCACCACCACGGCGGTGGCGGCAAACACCCAGCGGAAACCGGCCATCGCCGAGACCGCGGCACCCATCAACGGACCGGCAACATTCCCCAGATACATAAACGACTGGTTATAACCGAAGATCCGTCCGGTGACCCGATCGCTGGAGTACTTAATCAGCAGGGTCTGCACGGCGGGCAGCATGGCGCCATCCGCAAAGC
The DNA here is from genome assembly GCF_019584355.1 of Leclercia sp. EC_58. Classification (NCBI taxonomy): domain Bacteria; kingdom Pseudomonadati; phylum Pseudomonadota; class Gammaproteobacteria; order Enterobacterales; family Enterobacteriaceae; genus Leclercia; species Leclercia sp. EC_58. The sequence continues at coordinate 2,072,847 of NZ_VDAM01000001.1, read as the reverse complement.
CAAGTAAAAAGCGCAGCACGCCCAACTGCAACGGAGTGGTGACAAAGGACATGGCGAAAAAGAGCACCACCGCCACGATAAGCGTCGCCATCAAAATACGCCCGGTGCCGATGCGGTCCCCAAGCTTGCCCAGACGTGGAGCGGACATCAATGCGGAAATGCCCGGCACCGCAGCAATCATCCCGCTGAGGAAGGCGATGTTATTGCTCTCGGGTGCCATCGACTGAATAAAGAGCGCGAGGATCGGCCCCACCGAGCCGTTGCAAAGCTGGATAACCATGGTGGTGATGAACAGGCTGATCATCAGCCCCGGATAAGGGAGCGAGGCAAATACCGCCTTGCCGCTCAGCCGCTCCGCCTTGCTGACGGTGGGGCGAGCCCCCTCTTTAATCAGAAACAGCGTTACCAGAAAACTTACCATCAGCAGGACCGCCGTGATCAGGAACACCGCGCGCAAGCCTACATGGTCTGCCAGAAAACCGCCCATCAGCGGGCCGCCGATCACGCCGCTGATTTGTGCCGTCGACAGGGTACTGATGGCCCAGCCGCTGCGATCCCGGGGCACCTGCGATGCCACCAGCGCCATCGCGTTAGGAATATAGCCGGAGGTCAGCCCCATCAGCGCGCGCAGCAGGAACAGCTGCCAGACGTTGGTGGCAAAGGCCTGGAGCAGGATCGCAATCGCCATGCCGAGCGAGGCGCGCAGCAGCATCAGCTTGCGCCCTTTGCGGTCCGCAAGGCTGCCCCACATGGGCGAGACGATGGCCGAAACCAGAAAGGTAACGCTGAAGGTTAGCCCTGACCACATCGACAACGCTTCGTGCGACGAGACGCCAAGCTGGGAGACATACAGCGGCAAAAACGGCAAAATCTGACTGATGGCAAGGCCGGTGAAAAAACAACCAAACCAGACCGAAATAAGGTTAACCTTCCAAGATTCCATAGGCGGGTACTGTCTTCATATTACGTAAATTCGTTATCAGATTAGCAAGTTACCTTTCACCGGACGTTGTCAGAGATGCGCCCTGCGTCTCTTTGGGGTTTTATCTTCCCAGTCATCATATTTGTGAAATATGTCACATATTTTCGCCTTTTTGCTGGTGATTTATGCTTTGCGGGCAGTAGCCAAATCCCCGCATCCCAAGGTGAAAGTGGTTAGCATGGGCGGCGTTATAGTCCGGGCCGAGGGCGTTACCAAAATAGCCGCAGCTGGCACTCAGTAGCGCACGCAGCCAGGGTTCGGTGGAGGCACTCTTCCAGCCGCGCAAGACCGAAATTCGTTGGCCGTTTTCCAAGGTAAAGCCGCTGATATCCAGCGCCTCGGCGGTAGCATGTTCGCTGCGCCGGGCGTTGGCGCGGTGATAGATATTGCGGCAGGCAAAGCTGCCGAAATGCTCGATGCGCAACAGACTGCTGCCCATCATGGTTTCGGTGATGGGCCGGGCCTGCTGGTTGACGAAGAGCGCCGAGCTGAGTGCCAGCGGGCAGCTGGCAAGAAAGCTGCTGCTAAGACTGACGGGGCCAAAACTACGCACGCGCACCACATCACTCAGCGGACACTCACCCGTGCTGTCGGCCACCGCCTGGGTGCGGATCAGCTGACGCGCATTAGCCTGCGCCAGCAGCACATCACAATGCTCAGGCGTCAGGCGACGGAGCTTAAACTGGGTCAGGGTGCCGGGGGGATCGTCAAGCGTGAGCGGTGCAAACGGGTTGTAATAAGACGGCAGCCAGCGGTAGCCCGCAATAGCCGCAGCAATGAGGATTAGACAGATAATCAGGTTTTTTCCTTTCACTCACCCCCCTTCGCAATGTGTCAAAACATTATGGCAGAAGGCAGCGAATCCCGCCGGGCATCGTGATATGGTAGGGGTTTTGAGTCAGAGTGGATGAGTGTACGTGATGGCGAAGTTGCGGGTAGGTATTGTCTTTGGGGGAAAATCAGCAGAGCACGAAGTGTCGCTGCAATCGGCCAAAAATATCGTTAACGCGATTGATAAGAGCCGCTTTGAGGTCGTGCTGCTGGGCATTGATAAACAGGGTCAATGGCACATTAACGACGAGCAGGGCTATCTGCTTAACGCCGACGATCCGGCGCATATTGCGCTGAATCCGTCTGAGGTCAGCGTTGCCACCGTGCCGGGCGTGACGCAGGGCCAGCTTATCGATGCCGGTACCGGACAGTCGCTTTCACAGCTCGATGTCATTTTCCCGATTGTCCACGGCACGCTGGGTGAAGATGGCTCCCTGCAGGGGATGCTGCGCATGGCGAACCTGCCGTTCGTCGGCTCCGATGTCCTCGGTTCCGCCGCCTGCATGGATAAAGATGTCACTAAACGCCTGCTGCGTGACGCCGGCCTGAACGTGGCGCCCTTTGTTACCCTGACCCGCGCCAACCGCGAGCAACACACCTTTGCCGATCTGAGCGCCCGCTTTGGCCTGCCGCTGTTTGTCAAACCGGCGAACCAGGGCTCCTCCGTTGGCGTGAGCAAGGTGAACAGCGAAGCGCAGTTCAGCGAAGCGGTACGTCTGGCGTTCACCTTCGATCATAAAGTGGTGGTTGAGCAGGGAATTAAAGGGCGTGAGATTGAGTGCGCGGTGCTGGGCAATGATTTTCCGCAGGCCAGTACCTGTGGCGAAGTAGTGCTGAACAGCGACTTCTATTCCTACGACACCAAGTACATCGATGACAAGGGCGCGCAGGTGGTGGTACCCGCGGCGCTGGAGGCTGACGTTAACGACGCGATCCGCGCAATTGCCATCGAAGCCTATCAGGCGCTGGGCTGTCGCGGTATGGCGCGCGTCGACGTCTTCTTAACGGCGGACAACCGCGTGGTGATCAATGAGATCAACACCCTGCCCGGCTTCACCAACATCAGCATGTATCCGAAACTGTGGCAGGCCAGTGGCCTCAGCTACCCGGATCTGATCACCCGCCTGATTGAGCTGGCGCTGGAGCGACATGCCGCTGACAGCGCCCTGCAGATTTCAGTAAACGGTTAATCCGCGTCGTTCGCCGTCGTCTCTTCCGGGCGACGGCGAATAATAAACCCCGCCAGCCAGAAGCTGACAACCCAGGTCACCAGCCCCACCGCATAAGTCTGCCAGCCCTTCGCTTCGAAGCCCAGCAGCCCCACCACCCCATTCAGAATAAAGATAAGCCCAATAGCAAAGGCGTAGAAATGCCAGTCACGGCGAATTTTGGCAGGCAGTTTCATGGTCGCTCCAGAAGAAAAAATCTATCCTCGCACAGATTTGTCCCCAGGTCTGCGGCCTATGCGGAAAATCTGAAAAGTGAGCAGGATTTCACTTAAGTAAAAAATCTGTGATGCGCGGCAGAATTCGGCAAACCAGGAGAATTCTCCGGGCTAAATTACCATCATTCCGATATTGACAATGGTCATGAGCTGTCAAACTTGACGTGTACAACAGGCACATAGCCAGTCAGAACACTCGGAGGTATGTATGGCAGATTTTACGATGTCAAAGCCCATCTTCAACACCAGGCAACCAAAAACCTCCACGGCAGGAAATATTGCATACGCGTTGTTTGTGCTGTTCTGCTTCTGGGCTGGCTCACAGCTGCTGAATATTCTTGTGCATGCTCCCGGCGTCTATGAGCACCTGATGCAGGTCGAAGAGAGCGGTCGCCCGCGCGTTGAGATTGGGCTCGGCGTCAGCACCGTCTTCGGGTTGATCCCCTTCCTTGTCGGGCTCATGGTGTTGGGCGCCGTTGCCCTCTACGTGCGCTGGCGCCGTTATCGCTAGTTGAGCGCCATGCATTTTGCCCGGCGATCGTCAACGCGCTGGGCAAACCAGGCTGTCGTCAGATTGCGGGTGATTTTCGGGCTCTCAAGCTGGATCCCCGGCAGCATCGCTCTCGGTAGCGCCTTACCGCTCTTCTGCTCCGCCAGTTTAAACACCTGTTGATAGAGCTCGGTTTTCTCAAACGCAAAGCTGTCACCCTTCTCCAGCTGCCGACGGATCTCACTGTCGCTCATGTCCAGCTTGCCTGAAAGCTTGCGCACCGCCAGCTCCGTCTTCCCTGCGTTACTGCTGCCATAGGCGATCAGATCGCCATCCAGGGCCAGCTTCACCCCGCTGGCGCGGCTGACGGCATTCTGGAACGCCGCATTGCGGCTTGCATACCAGCCCGCGTTAAAGTCAGCAAAGCGGTAGAGCGGCACCGTATAGCTGGCGGGGTAGTTCAGCAGATGGTAGGTGCCAAACCAGAGTCCGCCGCGCAGGGAGAAGACCTCCTGGCGAACCGTGTTTTCGATTTTCCACGGATAGCCATCGGTATGCTTTTCGGCAAAGGCGATGCTGACCTGCATCGGGCCACCGGTATGCACCGGATTGAGAGAGCCAAACAGCGTCTGTCCCATCGGCACCATATTGATAAAGTCATCGAAGATGGCGCTGAGCTGCTTCTCGGTTTTCACCGTATCCAGCCGCTCGCTGTAGCTCTTGCCGTTTGGCGATTTGATCTTCAGTGCCGTATGGACCAGAAACACCGGGATGTGCAGCTTTTCGGCGCGACGGTCAATCTCCTTCCAGGCGATTTTATTCAGCCCCGGCACCGCCGGATCGGACTGATACAGCGACTCCTGCTGTGCCACCGCCAGCACCGAGCAGATGTTCTCCTCGGTAGGGGCAATCTTCTGGCTCTCAAAGGTTTTCGCCAGCGCCGAGGCCCACTGGTCCCGGTCTTTTACCGTGGCGGGCATTTTTTGCCGCACCACGCTTGCCACATCGACGGGCTTTTCGCCCTTTTTCAGCGGCGCAGCCCCTTGCTCAGCACACCCGGCCAGCACCAGGGCGGCAAGCAGGGAAAAAGGTAATGCGCGCGGTACGGTAAAAGACATAACAACTCCCTGTATCAGCTCAACGTATGGGTAACTTCCTGAAGATCCTGACCATCCAGCTCACGTTCAAAACTGCGTAAACGTTTATAGATGGACATCAGCTCCACCAGCGTGGTCCATGAACTGATCAGATACTGGAACGACCCGCGTACCTGACCAAACACGTTAGTAATTTGCGTCATCAGACCCAGCGTAATCGTACCGGCTACAATCGACGGGAACAGCAGGAACAAACCGAAAACGTTATCTACCTGCAGATACAGAATGCGGGCAATGTTGAAATACATGTAGTGGAAATAGAGGCGGAAGTAGTTCCGGCGTACCGCGCCAAACAGCTCACGTACCGTTGGCGGCGAGGCGCGGCTGGCATCGTCTTCGCCGTAAACCAGCTCTTTACGGTAGGCGGCCTCGACGCGCTGGTTTTTGAACTCCAGCCCCGGCAGTTTGATCCCCACCACCGCCAGCAGACCGGTGCCCATCAGCGACCAGACAATCGCGGCGATCACCAGGCCATAGGGCAGATGACCCACAATCGGCAGGTCCGGCACATGCGCCGACAGCGTGACCAGCACCGGCAGGAAGGCGATCAGGGTCATAATGGCGTTGATAAAGCTGACCCCCATATCCTCAAGCGTGGAGGCAAAGCGCATGGTGTCTTCCTGCACACGCTGGGCGGCCCCTTCAATATGGCGCAGTTGCTGCCAGTGGGCCATATAGTGTTCGTTCATCGCGGTGCGCCAGCGGAAGACGTAGTGGCTGACAAAGAAGTTATTCATCACACCGATAACAACGGCGATAAGCGCGATACCGAGGAACACGCCAACTTCATGGTAAAATTGATTGATAGAGACTTTGTGCGGCGCGCTGAGCGCGGTCTGGATCAGGTCATAGAACGGGGCATACCAGGCGTTGACCGCCACGCCCACCTCCACCAGAAACCAGGTGACGAAGATAATCAGCGCAGTGCCGAGAATCGACCAGTACTGCCAGCGGTGCGGCGAGTAGACAAACCAGAACAGGGCAAACGCCCCGACGCAGAACGCATAATAGGCATAGAAAATCAGATAGCTGCGTGACCAGAAACGTGCCGCGCTGATCGGCACATCACCCGTAGCGCCAACCAGACGCTCAAACCAGGCCCCGCCACCCGCCTGCCAGAAAATGACCGCGATCAGAGCCCAAATAAAGGCCGAGAGAAAAAAGGGTCCCGGTTTTGGGAAAAACGACTTAAACATAACGCTTCCTTCTTGTAGTTATCGCTACTGCTGTGGACGACGGATTATCAGACCTGTGGGCCCTGTATTAGTTCGCCGTCAACCGCCACCCGAGCGGAAAAGCCAATGAACCTGGCAGGTATCATAAGCGCAATTACACAAAACAGGAGATGGGTAATAACGAAATTGTTTGTATTTACCCGCGGTTACGTTTTTCACGCTATCGTTATGCTGTTATGGCCTTTGCATTATGGTGTTTAGTAGTATAAATACGCATACTTTTTCATTCACTTCATGGATACTTTCGTTGAAACGTTGTCTGTTCCTCTCCGCCGCGCTGTTTACGGCCAGCCTCACCAGCGCGCAGGCTGTCGAGCCGATCGCCGACCCGGCTTTTGCCTCCGATGTGGTTGATCGCTACGCGAATCATATTTTTTACGGAAGTGGCGCAACGGGGATGGCTCTGGTGGCGATTGACGGCAATCAGCGCGTATTCCGCAGCTTTGGCGAAACGCGCCCGGGCAATAATATCCATCCACAGCTCGACTCTGTGGTGCGCATCGCCTCCCTGACCAAGTTAATGACCAGTGAGATGCTGGTGAAACTGCTCGATCAGGGCGTGGTCAAGCTCAACGATCCGTTAAGTAAATATGCGCCACCGGGCGCCCGGGTGCCAACATATCAGGGCGCGCCGATTACGCTCGTCAACCTGGCTACCCACACCAGCGCCCTGCCACGCGAACAGCCTGGCGGCGCGGCCCATCGTCCGGTCTTCGTCTGGCCAACCCGCGAGCAGCGCTGGAACTGGCTGTCGACGGCCACCCTGAAATCGTCCCCGGGCTCGCAGGCCGCCTACTCGAACCTGGCGTTTGATCTGCTGGCCGATGCGCTGGGCAACGCCGCGGGCAAGCCCTATGCGCAGCTGTTCGAAGAGCAAATTACCCGCCCGCTGGGGATGAAAGATACCACCTTTACCCCTTCTCCCGATCAATGCAAACGCCTGATGGTGGCGGAAAAAGGGGCCAGCCCGTGTAATAACACGCTGGCGGCGGTCGGTAGCGGCGGGGTTTACTCCACCCCTGGCGACATGATGCGCTGGATGCAGCAGTTCCTCTCCTCTGATTTCTATGCGCGCAGCAACCAGGCCGACAGAATGCAGACCCTGATCTATCAACGCAGCCAGTTAAGCCGGGTGATCGGGATGGATGTACCAGGCCGCGCGGACGCGCTGGGTCTTGGCTGGGTCTATATGGCGCCTAAAAATGGGCGTCCTGGCATCATTCAGAAAACCGGCGGTGGCGGCGGATTTATCACCTATATGGCGATGATCCCGCAATCTAACGTGGGGGTATTTGTGGTGGTGACGCGCTCGCCGCTCACGCGTTTCGTCAACATGAGCGACGGCGTTAACCAACTGGTGGTGGAGCTGAGCGAGAATAAACCGCGGGTTATCCCGGCATCCTGACGCTAATATTCAGCGGGCAAGTGGTTGATTCTGACCAGTTTGCCCCTGTCCATGGTGATGTAGTTCCCCTGGCGTAACGCTGCAAGCACTTCTGCCACCACGGAACGCGAAATACGTGTGCGGCGCTGGATATAATTCATTACCCCCACCCGCATACGCAGCGTCTCATCCCACTGGGCCATATCCAGCAACGTGGAACGGATTTGACTGTACGAATTGTTGCCCACCAGCTGTTTGTCGCGGATCTCCATTACCCGGTGGTGCCAGGAGAGCCAGCAGAAGGCATCTGACCATAAACCGGCCTGCTGGATCAGATGACGGGCCCCGGATGCGGGTAGCCAGAAACCAGTACAGGGGGATTGTGCCACCAGCAGGTATTCGGTGCTGCAGCCCATCATGCCGGCATTAAGCCCGAAGATATAAGGTGCGGTAACAATCTCTATCAGCAGATCGTCCTGCTGACGGTGGATACTGAGCGTGCCCGACTGCAGCACTACTGCGTTTTCATTTTCTTTATCGCAATCCTCGAAGACAGGATGCATTGCAGGAAGCGTAAATGGCGTGCTGTGCGCCACCAGGCACTGTTCAAGTCGGGAGAACTCAGAAATGGGTTTTGCATAACGGTTCATGAGATCTCAAGTCATCCTTAACTGACGCTATAACAACGGGGAGGCAAGCCTCCCCGTATCAGACATATTACCAGGTGTATTTCACACCCAGATTTGCGCCCCAGTTTTGATCGACATCACCACCACCCAGATAGGTAGCATCAGTGTATGCACTGAAGTTTTTGGTGAAGCTGAACTGGGTTCCCAGGCCTACGCGTACCGCAGAGCCTTTCACACCATTATCGATGTTGTCGCCGTTAACTTTGGCATCTTCACCGGCATCGTCATAAACGTAGGCCAGTTTGAAGAACGGCGTCAGCGCCTGATCGCCGCCATAACCGAAGGTATAACCTGCATCGATACCGGCTTCATAACGCATGCTGTCGTAAGACTGGCTTCCCACATGCAGGTCGTTGCTCAGGCGGTAGTCATCCCCAGACTGGAACAGACCGGAGATGGCTGCATATGGGGTCAGGTAACCGGCAGTGTTCGGTTTCCAGTCGTAACCCAGTTTCAGCCCAAAGCCCCAGGCGTCATTCGTGGTATTGCCATCGACATATTCACCATTGCTCATGTTCGCTGAGAGATCGTTATTGAAGCGCGAGTAGCTCAGAGAGCTATCGATGAAGACATCGTTAGCAAAGCGCGCGGCGGAATAGAGCATTGCAGTCTGGCTGTCCTGATCCACCTGACCGCTGCGGTCGCTCATATCGCCTTTCGCAAAGCCTGCTGCCGCACCGAAGATCCAGTCAGCGTTATTGCCATCAATATGGGTATCGAGGCCCACCATGATGCCGCTAACGTCCTGATCGTAATGGATAGTGCCGTTATCGCCGTCAAAATTACCGCCGAAGACGTTCACCCATGCGCCACCGTTGTCTGCCAGGCCATGACGGCTGTTGGTCAGACGGTTAGCGAGCGCATCCTGCTGCAGATGCCAGATGTTGGTGTTGGCAGATGGAATGCTCAGCGCCATGTTGGCGTAATCAGTCAGACGCTCCTGACGCAGCACCACGGTATCGCCCTGCTGCTGTGCCTGATAGGTGTAAGCACCGAGATCCGCTTTATTGGCTGCGGTGAAGCTGGCCTGCGTATCGGCGTTATTGTCGTAAACGCGAATAATTTCCTTATTCTTGTAGTCAGCGACAGAACCTGCGCCGGTTGCGTCATCCAGACGCACTTTATAGTTACCGGACACTTCACCGTTCACCGCCAGATGACCGTCAGAGTTCAGGGCGATTACCCCGTAATCGTAATCGGCCTGGTGGATATCATTGGTGATATAGCGAGCATTGTTCAGATCGGAATTGAACACATAATCACGGCTGGCAACATTCAGCACACCGCCATCGGTCAGCACCATTTTATGGGTGTCGACCTGGCCCAGACCCAGCGCCAGTTCAGCATGGTTATCCACGGTAATGGTGTTGGCATACAGCTCCGCGGTTTCCTGAGTCAGGGTGGTCCGGCTTGCGCTGTCGAGATACAGGCTGTCGGTTGCCACAGCACCGGAATCGCCGATGTTCATGGTCGACGCGTTGGTCAGAGTGATGCTGTCAGCCAGTAAGCCGGAGTTTTCTACATTGACCTGTGAACGGTTGTTGACGGTCAGCTTGTCAATGTTGGATTGCTTACGGGTATCCCATTCGGAACCGTTATCCAGCGCGACGTTGAACAGACCGCTCTGATAAACCTGATTGCCCACCAGATGGCCATTGCTGTTGAAGGTGGAGCCAGGCCAGATGCTGTTTGGCTCCAGGCTACGCCAGTCGACGCTGCTGTAGCCCAGACCATACATCTGAGAAGGTCCAATCGCCTCGACGCTGGAGACGGCTGCGCCGACCCACTTGCTGCCGTTAGTAAGGGTCAGATCCAGTTTGTCAGTACCATCCCAGCCGTTAGTGGTCGGGTTGTAGACGTTGTCAGCAGTGGTGTCGGTAGCCGGATCGCCATCTGGATAGAAGTTGTTGTCGAAGGTGCTGGTGAACAACACATCGCCGGTCAGCGTGGAGTGATCGAAGTTAGCCGTAGTCTGCATGGCGTTATCTGCGCTGCTGGCACTAACGATCAGCGCTGCATCATCCGCAGCCGTAGCGTTGCTCTCGCCGTAATCGCTTGGTTTCGCCGACTGACCGTAAAAACCGTTGGTGCCCAGATCGCTGTATGCGCCGGAGGTGACAACCGAATCTTTAACCTGCAGGGTGTTGGTAAAGACATGGCCGTTGTCTTCAATGCCGGTCACAGAATCATACGGCGTGTTATCCAGCTGGTGATAGCCCTGAGTCAGGGTGATACCGGCCACGCGGGAGTTGTTTTGAATAACGATGTCAGATTCTACGTCGAGGGTAATGGCATTGCCCAGCGCGTAAGTATCCCAGTAACGGGTGGTTGTGTTGGTACCCTCAACGACGTCATACGCGTAGTGCTCGTAGGTATCATTGATGGTTGAATTGTCGACATTCAGACTAAAACGATCGTACTGGTTATGCGTTGTACCATCTGCATTCAAACCGCCAGCACATTCGGTGGTCATGCAACCGGAGGTGATCATACCGTTGACTGTGCTGTTGGAAATTGACAGCGAATTGGCATGCCCGCCCGCACCATCATCAAGGTAATACGTTGAGATAACGCCGTTTACTGTCGACTTGTTAATGACAGGATAGATATCGTTGTCATGTGTCGCACTGGAGTAATTCCAGTCGGTGTAGCCGTTATACCAGGCGGAGGTAGACGTATTATCATATCCAAAGGTGTTATAAGTGCTACCAGAAATATCTTTTGCATTGGCCTGAGAAGCGATAGCCAGCGTGCAGGCTAATGCAAGTTGAGATACAACAAATTTCTTTTTCCATGTTTGCATTGGGTCATCCCTCCTCAGGGACGTAAGCAAGTTTGTCCGTAAATACAGTGCAAATATATTGCGAGGAGAATTATGCAGTCCCTGAAGAAAATAGTTCAATGAATGCAGCAATTATGTCCGAAAACAGACAATATAAGCCAGGCACTTTTTAAAATATAAAAAATAATAATAAAAACCATAAATAACAGCAACTTAAATTCAATCGAAAGAAAAGAAACACAAGGCGAAAGATCATCGGGAATTATTAAATAAAAGCGAACAAGAAATATAATATATAAATAATAAGAGCATTTATAAAAAACAATGAGAAGGATTAGGATATTACCAGGGATACCTATATCCAGGTTCTAGTAATTATCGCGAGACTTTATAATGTAAACTTATTTCAGGGTGTAAAATATAAAGCCATAAATAATACTGCTCCCACCGCCCTGCATTCTCTACCTAAACGACAACTTTAGTAAAACAGTCCGGCTGCATTTCAGGTACACTGTTCCTCTTCGATTCACTACCTCAGGCATATCATGACCGATTTAATTGCTCGTCCCCGTCGCCTGCGCAAAACCCCGGCGTTGCGCGCATTATTTGAAGAGACAACCCTGTCCCTGAACGATCTGGTGTTGCCGATTTTTGTTGAAGAAGAGATCGACGACTACAAAGCCATCGACGCCATGCCGGGCGTGATGCGCATTCCTGAGAAGCATCTGGCGCGCGAAATCGAACGCATTGCCAACGCAGGCATCCGCTCAATCATGACCTTCGGCATCTCCCACCATACTGATGCCACCGGCAGCGATGCCTGGAAAGAGGACGGTCTGGTGGCGCGTATGTCGCGCATTGCCAAACAGGCGGTGCCAGAGATGATCGTCATGTCCGACACCTGCTTCTGCGAATATACCTCCCACGGTCACTGCGGCGTGCTGTGCGATCACGGCGTGGATAACGATGCCACCCTGGAGAACCTGGGCAAACAGGCCGTAGTGGCTGCCGCCGCAGGCGCGGACTTTATCGCGCCGTCTGCCGCAATGGACGGCCAGGTGCAGGCCATTCGCCAGGCGCTGGACGCCGCGGGCTTCACCGATACCGCAATCATGTCCTACTCCACCAAGTTTGCCTCCTCCTTCTACGGTCCGTTCCGTGAAGCGGCGGGCACCGCGCTGAAGGGCGATCGCAAAACCTACCAGATGAACCCGCTGAACCGCCGCGAAGCGATCCGTGAATCGCTGCTCGACGAAGCGCAGGGTGCTGACTGCCTGATGGTGAAACCGGCTGGCGCATATCTGGATATCCTGCGCGATATTCGCGAGCGCACCGAGCTGCCGCTGGGCGCCTATCAGGTGAGCGGCGAGTACGCGATGATCAAATTCGCCGCCCAGGCGGGGGCGATCGACGAAGAGAAAGTGATCCTCGAAAGCCTGGGGGCGATCAAGCGCGCCGGCGCGGATCTGATCTTCAGCTACTTCGCGCTGGATCTGGCCGAGAAGAAAATTCTGCGTTAATCCGTATTGCCGGGTGGCGGCTTCGCCTTACCCGGCCTACGGGCCCACAACACAAGCTTCACTCCTCTGCAATACAATCGACATCTGGCGCTTCTACTGTCTCAGCAGAACAGGAGGAGGAGCCACCATGTTTAGTCTCGACAGCGTTCTCGATGACCTTTGGCCGCAGGCAAAACCTGCACCCTGGCAAAAAAACCTGTTAAAGAAGCTCTTACACGAAGAGGAGTTTCAGCAGTTTGCCGCCGACCACCGTCACCTGAAAGGGCTCGATATGGTGGAACAGGTTCTGGAGCATCTTGATATCCTCTGTACCATTCCGGCTCACGACCTCGAACAGATACCCGCCCACGGCCCGCTGATTGTTATCGCGAACCACCCCACCGGTACGCTGGACGGGCTGGCGCTGCTGTACGCCGTTTCCCGGGTGCGCCGGGATGTGAAAGTGGTAACCAACCGGATGCTGACGCATCTGGCGCCGTTAAGCTCGCTGTTTATCCCTGTGGATAATATGGGCGGGCGGACGGCAAAATCCTCGTTCACCCTGATGGAGCAGCACCTGCAAAATGGTGGGGTGCTGATTTTCTTCCCGGCAGGGGAAGTCTCCCGCCCCACGCGCACCGGGATCCGCGATAAAAAGTGGCAACCCGGCTTTATCAAGCTGGCGGGCAAATTCCGCGCCCCGCTGCTGCCGGTCCATATCCACGCCCGCAACAGCCTGCTGTTTTATGCGAGCACCCTGCTCTCTCCAGACCTGTCGATGCTGCTGCTGATGCAGCAGATGTTTCGCCGTCGCCACAGCCGCCTGCCGGTGAAAATCGGTCAGCAGATCGGCTGGCACCACTGGAACAGCCCTACGCTCTCCGCCCGGGAGATGGCCGAGCAGTGTCGCCAGCACGTACTGCGCCTCGGCAAAGGGCTGCCGGGCGTGTTCAAAACCGAGTCCGCCATTGCCCGCCCGGAAGATCGGGCGATCCTGAAGCGCGAGCTGGCGCAGGCGGAGTCTCTGGGCACCACCGCCGATGGCAAAAGCATCTATCTGTGGCAGCGCAACGGCCAGGAAGAGGCGCCGATCCTGCGCGAGCTGGGCCGCCTACGGGAAATTGCTTTTCGTGCCGTGGCCGAAGGCAGCGGTAAACGACGCGATACCGATCGCTATGACGATGACTATCTGCACCTGATTTTATGGGATGACGACGATCTGGAGATTGTCGGCGCCTACCGCTTTATGCCGACCGCCCTACAGGGACGGGATGCGCTCTACAGCCACAGCCTGTTTCACTACGGCGACGACATGGATGAGATCCTGGAGCACGGGATTGAACTGGGACGCAGCTTTATTCAGCCGCGCTACTGGGGACGGCGCGGGCTCGACTACCTGTGGTCCGGCATTGGCGCGTATCTGGCGCGTTACCCGCACTACCGCTACCTGTTCGGGCCGGTTTCTATTTCCGGGGGATTACCGCCCGCGGCGCGGGATCTGCTGGTGGCATTTTACCGGCTCTGGTTCCCAGCCACTCATCCGCTGGCGACCTCGCGCCGCCCGTATCCCGCCTCATTGCCCGACGTGCTGGCGCAGTTTGGGGGCGAAGATTACGTGGAGGATCTGACCCGGCTGAAATCACTGCTTGGTAATCTGGGGTGCGGCATCCCGCCGCTGTACAAGCAATATTCCGAGCTGTGCGAGCCCGGCGGCGTGCAGTTTATCGATTTTGGCAGCGACCCGGCGTTCAACAACTGCGTGGACGGGCTGGTGCTGGTGGATTTGTGTTATCTGAAAGCCAGCCGTTATCAGCGGTATATCGAAGCCCATTTGTAGCGCCCGGTGGCGGCTTCGCCTTACCGGGCCTACGGGTGCCTCTGTCATGGGGCGCGATAAAATGGTTTATCCCCTAAAATCGTTGCTCGCTGCATTATCCGCCGCTGCGGCAGGTAATCGGCATTGGCGTAATGCTGCGTCACCCGGTTATCCCAGATCGCCAGATCGTTCTCCTGCCAGCGCCAGCGCACCTGGAACTCCGGCTTAGTGATATGCGCAAACAGGAACCCCAGCAGCGCCTCGCTCTCTTTCTCGCTCAGGTCAACAATCCGCGTGGTGAATCCTTCGTTAACGAACAGCGCCTGCTTGCCGCTGACGGGATGGGTGCGCACCACCGGGTGCAGCAGCGGCGGGTGTTTTGCAACGGCCTCCCGCCAGCGCTGATGCTCCTCTTCCGTTTTACGGTACTTATACTCCGGGAACGATTTTTTGAAATCGTGCTCCGCCCGCAGGCCGCTCAGCAGCTGTTGTAACGGGGCGGATAACGCCTCAAACGCCGCAATGCCGCTGGCCCACAGCGTATCCCCTCCGCTCTGCGGCAGCCGTTTCGCCGCAAGGATCGCCCCGGCAGGCGGGGTCTCGATAAAGGTGACATCGGTGTGCCAGTTGTCGTTATCCGGTGGATTATCGTTATGGGTATCCAGCACGATGATCTCCTCTACCCCCTCGGCATGGGGATAGACCGGGTGAATATGCAGATCGCCAAAACGCAGCGCCAGCGCCCGCTGCTGCTGGGGCGTCACCGCCTGCTCGCGCAGGAACACCACCTGATGGCGCAGCACCGCGTGATAGAGCTGCTCAAACTGGTTATCGCTTAATGGGCGGGTCACATCCAGGCCGGAAATCTGCGCGCCAATGTACGGCCCCAGCGGGGTAATGGTCAGACGTTCACTCATTGTATCTCTCCATGCCAGGGCGTCAGGCGGCGCTGTAGCGCGCGCAGCCCCAGTTCTAATCCGAAGGCGATCACGGCGATCACCGCGATCCCTGCCAGTACCACGTCCGTCGCCAGGAACTCCCCCGCCGACTGGACCATAAAGCCTAATCCGCGCGTGGCGGCGATCAGCTCAGCCGCCACCAGCGTTGACCAGCCAACCCCAAGCCCGATGCGCAGCCCGGTCAGGATCTCCGGCAGCGCACCGGGCAAAATCACAAACCACAGCAACTGGGCACGGCTGGCCCCCAGCGACTGCGCCGCGCGGATCCGCACCTGCTGGGCGCTTTTAACCCCCGCCATTGCCGACATCGCCACCGGGGCGAAAATCGCCAGGTAGATCAGCAGGATCTTTGAGGTCTCGCCGATGCCAAACCAGATCACCATCAGCGGTAAATACGCCAGCGGCGGCACCGGACGATAAAGTTCGATCAGCGGATCGAGAATGCCCCGCACCGTCGGGCTTAAACCCATCGCAATGCCCACCGGGATCCCGACGATCGTCGCCGCCAGCAGGGCCACCAGAATGCGTCCCAGGCTGGCCGCCAGATGCTGCCACAGGGTGGCATCCATAAACCCCTGCGGACCGGCGATGGTAAAGAGTTTCACCAGCACCTGGCCCGGCGGCGGCAGGAACAGCGGGCTTATCCACTGTGCCGCCGCCACTGCCCACCACACCGCAAGCAACACCAGCAAGGTGGTGACGCTGAGCGTCAACGAGCGGGAAAAGGGCCAGCGCAGGGTCAGCCGTTTGCGCGCGGTTTTGTCATTCACCACAATGCTCATGAGAAGGCCTCCCGCTGTTCAAACACGCGGCTCAGCACATATTCGCGCCGGGCAATAAAATCGGGGTCGGACTTGATGCTGCGCACCGGCTCGCCCGCCACGAACCGGCGGGCAAAGTTGAGCGGCAGACGCTCCAGCACCCGTCCCGGCCCCGGCGAGAGCAGCACCAGTTCGGTAGCCATAAACACCGCTTCTTCGATGTCGTGGGTGATGAGTAGCACCTGCTTGCCGGTCTCATGCCACAGGCGCAGCAGCAGGGTTTGCATCTGCTCGCGGGTAAAGGCGTCCAGCGCGCCGAAGGGTTCATCCAGCAGCAACAGCTGAGGATTGGCCGCCAGCGCCCGGGCGATGCCGACGCGCTGACGCTGGCCGCCGGAGAGCTGCCAGATAAAGCGTTTTTCCGCCCCCTCCAGCCCCACCTTTTTCAGCATGTCGCGGGCAATCGCCAGCCGTGCTTCCCGTGATTCGCCCGCCAGCTGCAGGCCGAAGGCGACGTTCTCCTGCACGTTACGCCAGGGCAGCAACCCTTCGTTCTGAAAGACCACACCGCGCTCGGCACCCGGCCCCACCACCTTTTTCCCTGCCAGCTGGATAGCGCCATGCTGATAAGGTACAAACCCGGCGATCAGATTCAGCAGCGTGGTCTTCCCGCAACCGGACGGACCGAGCACCACCAGCAGCTCGCCGCTGTCCAGCGTCAGGTTGATATCCTCCAGCGCAGGCTTGCCAGCGTAATCGGCGTGGAGATTTGTAATATTCAGCATCCGGTCCCCCTTACTTCACAAAGCGATCGGTCACGTACTGGCTATAGTCCGCCGCCACCGCGGGCACTTTGCCCTGCTCTTTCAGGAAGCCTGCGGTATCAATAATCGCTTTATTCACCGGGCCTGACAGCTGCTGCAACTGCTGGGCAGGCGTCAGGTAGGTATTGCCTTTTACCAGACCCGGCACGTCGGCTTCCGGCACCCCGCTCAGGCGGGCCAGTTTTTCGATATTGGCGGGCTGTTTCAGCCATTCATCCGGGTTGGCAATGTAGGGCTGCTGAGCGTCGATGGCGCTTCTGGCGAAGGCTTTCACCACCTCCGGGTGTTTCTCGGCGAAGTCTTTACGCACCACCCACACGTCGAGGGTTGGCGATCCCCACTGGCCCACCTGGGCGGAGTCGGTCAGCACGCTGCCATCCTTTTGCAGTTCGTTTACCGCCGGGGACCAGACATAAGCTCCGTCAATATCGCCACGCTGCCAGGCGGCGATGATCGCCGGAGGTTGCAGGTTGATAATCTCCACCTGCCCCGGCTTGATCCCCCAGTGTTTCAGGGCCGCGAGCAGGCTGTAATGGGTAGTGGAGATAAAGGGCACCGCGATGCGTTTGCCGATCAAATCGTCTGGCTTCGTGATGTTTTTCTTCACCACCAGCGCTTCGGAATTACCGAGCTGCGAGGCCAGCAGAAAGACTTCAATCGGCACCTGCTGACTGGCGGCAACCGCCAGCGGGCTGGAGCCGAGATTGCCAATCTGCACGTCGCCGGAGGCCAGCGCCCGCACGATGGCCGCGCCGCTGTCGAACTTACGCCAGTCCACGTTAGCGCCGCTCGTTTTCTCAAAGGTTTTATCCGCCTGGGCCACTTTTGCGGGCTCAGCGGAGGTTTGATACGCGACGGTGACATCTACCGCCTGCGCCTGGAATACCCACAGCGCCAGGGCGCCGAGTAATGAAAAACGCGATGAAATTGCCATGGTGTCTGCTCCCCTCTGTTGTTATGGAGGCAGTATTTCCGCGGCGAGAATTTTGATAAAGGAATTAAAAAGCATCGTTAATGCCGAATTGTTTTTAGAAAAAATTCGGCATTGCAAATATCAAATCTGGCTTAGTGAGACTCCTCTGTTGCCAGCAGGGCGGTAATGTGCGACAGCACAATCGACTGCTGACGGTCCCCTTCTCCCTGCAGCAACCGGGTGCGCAATCCCAGCTCCAGCTGGCGCAGCTCGGCCAGATCCAGCGGCGCGGCGCGCGGGTTTTCCAGCCGTGCCAGCAGGGCGGGCGTAGCGGCTGCCGCCGCCTGCATCTGCATCACCTGCCGGTAGCCGCCGGTATGCAGATAGCTGTACACGCCGATCCCCAGCGCCAGCGCCACGCAGGGCGTCAGCCACCAGAGATTGCGCGGCGCGGCGGGCATCTCCGGCTGCGGTGGCTGCGGTGCGGTCGACACGCGCTTGCGCGAGCGGGCGTAAATCACCCCGCACCCGGCCACCACCACTGCCGCAGGCAGCAGCCACAGCAGCCACAGCAGCGCGGTGAAGGGGGTGAGCGGCGGATCGTAAGTTACAAAGTTGCCATACCGCGCCACCATATAATCGACCACCTGCTGCGGACTGTTCCCCGCCTGCAGCAGGTCATACACTTTCTGGCGCATGTCGACGGCAATCATCGCGCTGGAGTCGGCAATGCTGTTGTTCTGGCATTTCGGGCAGCGCAGCTGCGCCGTCAGCTGGCGATACGCTTGCTCCTGCTCCGCATCGCGAAAGGTCATCACTTCACCGCTGGCGCTGGCAAGCGCAGAGGCCGCCAGCAGCAGCATAAACAGAACGATTTTCATGGTGTCGTCTCCCGAACAGCCTGTAACCACAGGGGTTGCAGCTTCTCCTGCCATACATGCGCATCCAGCGCCCCAATGTGGCGATAGCGCACGATCCCCTGCCCATCAATCAGAAAAGTTTCCGGCGCGCCATACACGCCAAGCTCCAGCCCGGCCATACCGTCGCCGTCAAACAGACTCAGGGCGTAGGGATCGGCCAGATCGCGCAGCCAGTCGATCGCCTGCTGTCGATCGTCCTTATAGTTCAGGCCGACAATCCGCACCCCCTGCCCGGCCAGCCGGTTAAGAAACTGATGTTCGGCGCGACAGGTCGGGCACCAGGTGGCCCAGACGTTAAGCAGCAGCGGGCCGCGCTGCGCCAGGGTTGTCGATGAAACCCGTTCCTCGGGTGCCCTCAACGCCGGCAGGCTGAACGCAGGCAGCGGCTTCCCTATCCGCACCGACTCCAGCGCGGTGGGATCGTCTCCCCGGGCATTGCGCGCCAGCTGCCAGAACAGGGCGAGCGCTAATAACAGGAACAGCGCCAGCGGCAGAATATAGAGTTTGCGCATCATGCGCCCTCCCGTGAACGGCCACGCACCAGGCATAGCCCGCCGCCAAGGGCCATCAGCAGGCCACCGGCCCAAATCCAGCGCACAAAGGGTTTGATATACAGGCGCAGCGCCCACGCCCCGTCGTCAAGCTCTTCGCCCAGCGCGGCATAGAGATCCCGCGTAAAACCGCCATCGATCGCCGCCTCGGTCATCACCATCCGCTCGCCGTAATAGCGTTTTTCTGCCAGCAGGACGGTGACCGGTTCTTCGTCACGGGAGACGGCAATCCCCCCTGCCGTACCGCGCCAGTTCGGCCCGACGGTGGCTTTCACCCCGTTGAAGGTAAAGCGGTAATCGCCGATGTGAACGCTCTCCCCGGCCTGCATTCTGACATCGCGCTGGATACTGTAATTCTGGCTGAAGGCGATCCCGACCACCGTGACCGCCACGCCGAGGTGCGCCAGCACCATGCCCCACTGGCGGGGTGACAGAGGGCGGCCCGCCGCCCGCCAGCGCTGCACTGCCGCCAGGGTCAGGCTGGTAATCAGAAAGGCGATAGCCACGCCCAGCGCTGCCAGCCACACCACCCGCCCCTGCAACAGCCAGGGTAACAGCAGGCTGACGCATAACGTTGCCACCGCGATACCTGCCAGCAGGCGCGCCAGATTACCGGGGCGATCCCGGCCCCAGCGCACCAGCGGGCCCAGCCCCATCAGCAGAGCAAAGGGGACCATTAACGTCACAAACAGGGTATTAAAAAAGGGCTCACCGACGGAGATCGAGCCCAGCCCGAGCTGTTTATGCACCAGCGGGAAGAGCGTGCCAAGCAGCACCACCAGCATGGCGGCCATCAGCAGCACGTTGTTGCCTGAAAGCAGGGACTCCCGCGACCAGAGCGCATTGTTGACCCGCGAGCGCAGCCGGTGTCCGCGCAGGGCGAACAGCAGCAGCGCGCCACCCGTCACCAGGGCGATAAAGGCGAGGATAAAGAGCCCCCGCGCCGGATCGGAGGCAAAGGCATGCACCGACACCAGCACCCCGGAGCGCACCAGAAAGGTTCCCAGGAGACAGAGGGAAAAGGCGCAGATCGACAGCAGCAGCGACCAGGCTTTAAAACCGGCGCGTCTGTCGGTGACCAGCAGGGAATGCAGCAGCGCGGTGCCCACCAGCCAGGGCATCAGCGAGGCGTTTTCCACCGGATCCCAGAACCACCAGCCGCCCCAGCCCAGTTCGTAATAGGCCCACGCCGACCCCAGCACAATGCCAAGGGTAAGAAAGATCCACGCCGCCAGCGTCCAGGGCCGGGCAAAACGGGCACTGTCGCGCTCAAAGCGCCCGTCGATCAGCGCCGCGATAGCGAACGCAAAAGAGACCGAGAAGCCAACGTAGCCCATATACAGCAGAGGCGGGTGCAGGATCAGCCCCGGATCCTGCAACATCGGGTTGAGATCGCGCCCTTCCAGAGCAAAGTCCAGGGATCGGGCGAAGGGATTGGAGGTAAAGAGGATAAACAGCAGAAAGCCCGCGCCGATCATCCCCATCACCGCCAGCACCCGCGTCACGGTACGCCCCGGCACCCGGTGGCTACCGAGCGCGACGGCCAGCGTCCAGCCGCTCATCAGCGTGACCCACAGCAGCAGGGAGCCCTCGTGCGCCCCCCATGCCGCGGCCAGCCGGTACCAGACCGGCAGCTGGCTGCCTGAGTTCGCCGCCACGTAGATCATGCTGAAATCATTGACGGCCAGGGCGTACATCAGCGCCCCCTGGGCGCCCACCAGGCAGAGAAAAAACAGCCACGCCAGCCCTTTCGCCAGCGTCGCCATTCGCCTGTCTTTGCTCAGCGGAGAGGCCGACAGCAGCAACGCCGCCGCCAGCGCCAGACAGAGCAGGATATTGCCCACCTCCGGGATCATAACGCCTCCCTTCCGGCACGGTAATGGTTGTCCTGCATCGCCTTCTTCACCTCCGGCGGGGTATAGTTTTCGTCATGCTTCGCCAGCACCTCTTTCGCCAGCACCACGTTGCCTGGCAATAACTCGCCCTGCACAACAACCCCCTGCTCCTCACGGAACAGATCGGGCAGGATCCCGGTGTAGTGCACCGTAATTTCGCTCCGGGCGTCGTAGAGGTTAAAGGCGATCGCCAGCGTCTCGGTTGAGCGCTTCACGCTGCCCGCTTTCACCATCCCCCCGACCCGCAGCCGCTGCCCCACAACCGGGCGTTGGCCGGTCTCCCGTTTCCCAAAGTGGATCTCCTCCGGGGTGTAGAACAGATCGATGCTGGCGCTCAGGGCATAGAGCACCAGCCCGGCGGCCAGGCTCATGCCGCATAGCACCGCCCCGGCCACCAGCAGTCGGTTTTTACGACGTGGATTCATGAGCTTCCCTCCGCTGCTCCCGGGCGATAGCGCGCATCAGCCGCCGGTGTTGTCGCCAGCTCTCCAGCGCCAGAAGCGCCAGCGGCCCCAAAGTGAAGACCACCGACAGCCAGACGTAGAGGGCGTAGCCGCCCATGGCGAAAAAGTCTGCCCATGAGGCAAAAGCGCTGTTCATTGGGCACCTCCCCTGGCGATCATCTCCCTGACCCAGGGGCGGCGGCGCTCCTGCTGCAAAATCAGGGTCCGCAAACGCATCAGCGTCAGGGTGGCGCACAGCAGCAGAAAACCCACTATCGACCAGCGCAGCGGGGAGCGCATTGCCGGGGCAACGCTTTGCTGCATACGGGTTGAGCCCTGATGCAGGGTGTTCCACCACTCAACCGAGAAGTGGATGATCGGCAGGTTAACCACGCCGATTAGCACCAGAATGCCCATCGCCCGCCCGGCCTGTCGGCGATCGTCAATCGCCGACCAGAGAGCAATCGCCCCCATGTAGAGAAACAGCAGCACCAGTTCGGAGGTGAGCCGGGCATCCCACACCCACCACGCGCCCCACATTGGTTTTCCCCATGCGGCCCCGGTCACCAGCGCGATAAAGGTACATACCGCGCCCACCGGCGCCATGGCGGCCACCGCCAGGTTCGCCATTTTCAGCTGCCAGACCAGACCGATAAAGGCCGCTCCCGCCATTGCGGCATAGATCCCCATCGACCCCATCGCCGACGGAACATGGAGATAAATAATGCGATACCCGTCGCCCTGCTGATAATCCGCCGGGGCAAAGGCCAGTCCCCAGCTCAGACCCGCCGCCAGCACCACAACGCTGGTGACGGCAAGCCAGGGGAGACCATAACCGCACAGCCGGTAGAGCGTGGGCGGCATGGCCAGTTGATGAAACATTTTCCACATAGTGCGATCCCTCAATGGATTAGTGCAGGCTGATCCTCAGCGCAGCGGCGGTGATAAACGGGCTCAGGGTGGCGCTGGCTGCCAGCAGCGCCCCGAGAAGGGCCAGATAGCCGGAAACGGGCAGATGCAGCGCGGCGGCGTCCATCGCCGCGGTCGCAAAAATAAGCAGCGGAATGGTCAGGGGCAGCATCAGCAGGCTCAGCAGCACCCCGCCCCGCCGGAGCCCAACCGTGAGGGCCACGGCGGGGGCACCGATAAAACTCAGCGTCAGGGTGCCGGGCAGCAGGGTGGCGGCCATCACCTGCCAGCCGCTGTAATCAATGCCCAACAGCAGCGCCGCCAGCGGCGAGAGCAGGAGCAGCGGAAGCCCGGCAACCAGCCAGTGGGCGAGGATTTTCGCCAGCACCGCCAGGGGCAGCGCCACCGGCAGCAGCATCAGCTGTTCGAGACTGCCATCCTGCAGGTCATCCCGGAACAGACGCTCCAGGGCCAGCAACGAGGCCAGCAGCGCCGCCACCCACACTACACCGGGGGCGATGCGCGCCAGCATCTGCGGCTCCGGGCCCATCCCGAGCGGAAACAGGGTAATGACGATCAGAAAAAACCACAGCGGGTTGAGCAGCTCCCCTCGGTGACGGAACGCCACACACAGCTCCATCCGGCAGATTTTCAGGAACATGGCGCGTCATCCTTGAGCGAAAGCCGCCGCAGCGGCAGGGTTAACCCGCAAGGAGGCTGGTGGCTGGTAAAGATCGCCGCCCCGCCCGCCCGGGCATGCTGCTCCAGACGCTGAGTCAGTAGCGCGACGCCAGCGGCATCGATCGCCGTAAAGGGCTCGTCAAGGATCCACAGCCGGGCGGGGCTTAGCCATAAACGCGCCAGCGCCACGCGCCGCTGTTGTCCGGCAGAGAGCTGGCCGACGGGACGCTCTTCATAGCCGTTAAGCCCCACCAGGCGCAGCGCCGCATCGGGGCACGCCGGATGGTAAAAGCGTAAATTCTCCCGCGCCGTCAGCCGGGCCTTTATCCCCGGCTGATGCCCCAGCCACAGCAGCTGTGAATGAAAGATTTCACGCACGGCGGCAAGCGGCTTCCCCTGCCAGCGCACCTCGCCGCTGTCCGGCGATGAGAGCCCGGCCAGCAGACGCAGCAGCGTGGTTTTCCCCGCACCGTTTTCCCCCGTCACCTGCATCAGGTCGCCGGGTTGCACGGCAAACGACAGGCCACTAAATAGCGCTCTGTCGTTGCGTTCACAGCGGAGATTCCGGGCCTCAAGCATATGGCATCCTTTAATGGCCCTGAGGCTGCCAGGGGGTATAAACGCCGGTCAGGCTGTCGAGGAAGGCGACAATATCATCCACCTCGTTTTGCGGCAGGCTGGTGCCCACCTGATGGCGCAGCATCAGCTTCACCGCCTCGTCGAGGGAGGGCACATCCCCGCGGTGGAAGTACGGCGCGGTTAAGGCCACGTTGCGCAGACCCGGCACTTTCTGGCGCAGGCGGTCACGCACCTCATTAGTGACGTTCATGCGTCCAATATCCGCTGCCGTCACCTCGCCAAAGTCATACTCTTTTTTCAGCCCCAGCGGTTCAAACGAGCGTCCGCCAAGAATCACCCCGCCGTGGCAGGTGGCGCATTTGTTCTCCTTGAAAAGCTGGTAGCCATGCTTTTGCTGTGCCGTCAGGGCGTTTTCATCCCCGCGCAGCCACTTATCAAACGGCGCGTCCGGGGTGATGAGCGTTTTTTCATATTCGGCGATGGCATCGGTGATGGTGTCGCCGCTAAAGCCCTGCGGGTAGACCGCTTCAAAGGCTGTTTTAAGCGCCAGATCGGCATCCAGTTTGGCGATAATGTCATCCCAGGATTTCGAGGCCATTTCAATGGGGTTCAGCGGCGGACCACCGGCCTGTTTTTGCAGATCGGCGGCGCGACCATCCCAGAACTGCTCTACGTTAAAGGTGGCGTTAAAGACCGTTGGCGCGTTGATCGGTCCCACCGCGCCATTAACGCCAATGGAGGTCTGGCGCCCGTCCACACCGCCCGCGTTCAGGGAATGGCAACTGGCACAGGAGAGCGTGCTGTCCCCGGAGAGACGGGTGTCGTGATACAGGCGGAAGCCGAGCGCGACTTTGGCTGCGTCAACCGGTAACGCCCGCGGCACCGGCTGCACCGGTTCATTACGATGGGCAGCCGCCACGTCCAGGCGGGCATAATGGCTTTCACGCTGCTTTTTAATCCAGTCCAGGATCAGCAGGCGCTCATCGTCATTCATTTGTCCGGCCCAGTGCAGCGCGACATAGCGCGTCGGCGGCATGGTCTGATGCTGCATCACCCATTCAATTTTATTCAGATCGCTTTGCGACACGGCACGGTCATTAATTAATGCGCTGCGCACCGCTTCCAGATTAAAAGAGTTATAACCAAGGCGGGTGTCATATTCCATCAGCTGTTTCGCTACCGGAAATGAGGCGTAAAAAGGTAATGCTGCGGAGGGAGTATGGCAATAATCACATCCTTTCTCACGGAACAGACTCAGAATCTGATTATTTTCTTTTATCGCAGAGAGCTGAACATCGCTTTCCTGAATACGGGCTTTATCGTGATACCAGACGTAGCCTGATAACCCCAGATAACAGGCCGCCGCGCCTGCAATGCATAGAGAGGCAATACGGGTTAATTTCTTCATTTTCCATCCTCGGGAAAAAAGCATCCATAAGAAGACTTCGTTTTATATTTTTAGCGGGATCATCATAAAAGGGTGGCGAGCGGGTTTGTTGACAGCAGTCAAGATAGATTATTGGCGAATGCTATTACTGGAATAGGATTTAACGATTGAAAGGCAATTTAATATTCACCCAAATAATAAACAAGAGAATATTAATATATATTTAAAATAATCTTTGCCCAAATTAATAATCACGGTTTATGCCGGGCGGCGCAGTGGGACGGTTTTCTGTTGGTTTTGTAGGCCGGGTAAGGGGCAACGCTACCCGGCAATATTGCAATTTTGTTACATCCGTTACATAACCGCAGCCGCACAATTGCCAGCCAACCATTGACAGGCATCATAGGCGGATAACTTCGCAAAGGTATCTGAGATGATCAAAGTGGTGCTGGTGGACGATCACGTGGTGGTACGTTCCGGGTTCGCCCAGCTGTTAAATCTGGAAGACGATCTGGTGGTGGAAGGCCAGTACAGCAGCGCCGCAGAGGCCTGGCCCACCCTCAGCCGTGAGGCCATTGACGTGGCGGTGCTCGACGTCGCCATGCCCGATGAGAACGGCCTGAGCCTGCTCAAGCGCCTGCGCCAGCAGCGCCCGGGCTTTCGCGCCATTATCCTCAGCATCTACGACACCCCCGCCTTTGTGCAGAGCGCGCTGGACGCCGGGGCCAGCGGCTATCTCACCAAGCGCTGCGGCCCGGAAGAGCTGGTCCAGGCGGTACGCTCCGTGGGCATGGGCGGCCACTATCTGTGCGCCGATGCGGTCAAAGCCCTGCGTGGCGGCGAGCCGGTATCACAGGCGCTGGCGGTGCTGACCCCGCGCGAGAAAGAGGTGTTCGAGCTGCTGGTCCAGGGCAAAAGCGTGAAGGAGATTGCCTTCCAGCTTGAGCTCAGCCACAAAACCGTCCATGTCCATCGCGCCAACGTGTTGGGCAAACTGCAGTGCAACAGCACCATCGAGCTGGTGCACTTTGCCCTCGATCACCAACTGCTGACTGGCCACTGATGCGGCGCTCCCTGCGGCACCTCATCCTCTCGCTGTTTATTATGCTGGCCTGGGGCACCGGCTGGCTGATGCTGTGGACGCTGAGCTTTTACCTCACCCGCAACGGGCAGCAGGCGGCGCTGTTTTTGCCTCAGGGCGTCTATCTGGCGCTGCTGATCGTGCTCTCGCGCCGCTTCTGGCCAGCGCTGATCCTCCCTCCGCTGGCGGCGATGTTCTGGCTGCACGAGGAACAGCTGCTGACCCATCACCTGATGCTGGTGGTGCCGCTGGTGGGCACCGTCAGTGCGTGGCTGGCGCAGCACTACTGGCACCGCTATCCCCTCTACTGGCAGCGCCTGTCGCTGCTGATCGCGGCAGTGACCCTCAATGCCCTGCTCCAGACCCTGATCCTGGCGCCGTTTCTTGAAAGCCCGGCCACGCTGCTGGTGCTGGCCTCCTTTACCGGCGGAGTGCTGCTGACGCCGTTCGTCTACCTTGTGTTTGAGTTTTTGCGCCAGCAGCATCGCTACCATCTGCTGGGGCTCGATACCAGCAACCCACCGCTGCGCACCTCGCTTATCATCTGGTGCAGCCTGTTTTTTATCATCGGCATCGGCACCCAGATGGTGCTCTCCCCGTCCCTGGAGCGGCTGCTGCTGATTGTGGTGTTTCTGCCCAACGTGGTGATGGCCTGGAAGTTCGGCTGGCAGGGGGGCGTGCTCTCCGGGCTGCTGGACAGCATGATGATCACCATTGCCCGTCAGGTCGGCGTAGGGTTCAGCGATCTGCTGGAGCTGGAGATTTTTCTCGCCACCCAGTCGCTGCTGGGGATTGGGCTGGGGATCGCCATCAGCCGCCAGCAACATCTGGCGATGAACCTCGATCACTACCGGCGGCGGCTGGAGGCCGAGCTCCAGGCCCGACGCGAGCTGACCGAAAAGCTGATCCATACCGAAGAAGATACCCGCAAACACCTGGCCCGGGAGCTGCACGACGAGATTGGGCAGAACATCACCGCCATTCAGATCCAGTCCCAGCTGGTGAAACGGGCGGGAGATAATCCGCAGGCGTTAGAGGCCGCCGGGCAGATTAACGAGCTGGCCCGCCGCATTCACCACTCCACCCGCCAGCTGCTGCGCCAGCTTCGCCCCCCGGTGCTGGACGAGCTCTCCCTGAACGAGGCCCTGCACCACCTGGTGAACGAGTTCGCCTTTGCCGAGCGCGGCATTCAGTGTCGGTTTGACTACCGGCTCACCGCTCCGCCGCAGAGTGAAACCCTGGTCTTCACCCTTTATCGATTACTCCAGGAGCTGTTGAATAACGTCTGCAAACATGCCAACGCCAGCAAGGTCAGCGTCCTGCTCTGTGAGCAGGATAACCAGCTGCGCCTGGAGGTTCGGGATAACGGCAGCGGTATCAGCATGCAGCAGATCCCCGGCTTCGGCATCCAGGGGATGCGCGAGCGGGTGCATGCCCTGGGCGGCGAATTCACCCTGGAGTCCCAGGGCGGCACGCGCGTAATTGTTAACCTGCCCACAGTTTTGCAACAAACACACCGCTAACCAGGAAAAAGTCTTAGTCACGCCAGAC
This sequence comes from Leclercia sp. EC_58, assembly GCF_019584355.1. Taxonomy (NCBI): domain Bacteria; kingdom Pseudomonadati; phylum Pseudomonadota; class Gammaproteobacteria; order Enterobacterales; family Enterobacteriaceae; genus Leclercia; species Leclercia sp. EC_58. The sequence goes on along the minus strand of NZ_VDAM01000001.1, from coordinate 2,045,084 downwards.
TTTCTCTCATCCCTTTTTCCTCGCGCTTTCATACAGTCATTGCAAATGGAGAACGCCATGCCCGCACTGTCAGCTGAACAGGTTACTCAACGCTATCGTCGGCTGCGCCCGCGACTGCTGCTCTGCATGGTCACTGGCTACGCCGCGTTTTACCTGACGCGTAAAAGCCTCAACTACGTGCTGCCCGCATTGCAGTTGGATCTGGGGTTAAGCAAGAGCGATATCGGCCTGATCGGATCGCTGTTCTACCTCAGCTACGGCCTGTCGAAATTTGCCGCCGGACTGTGGCACGACAGCAAGGGCCAGCGGGCGTTTATGGGCATCGGCCTGATGGCGACCGGGGTGCTGAACGTGCTGTTCGCCTTCGGCGACTCCCTGCCCCTGCTGCTGTTTATCTGGACGCTGAACGGCTTCTTTCAGGGATGGGGATGGCCGCCCTGCGCCAGATTGCTCACCCACTGGTATTCGCGCAACGAGCGCGGCTTCTGGTGGGGATGCTGGAATACCTCCATCAACATCGGCGGGGCGATTATTCCGCTGATCTGCGCCTTCGCCGCCCATCGCTGGGGCTCGCAGGCGGCGATGCTGACACCGGGGATCATCAGTATCGTGCTCGGCCTGTGGCTGACCACACAACTGCGGGGCACACCGCAGGAAGAGTGTCTGCCGTCGGTCGGGGAGTGGCGCAACGATCCGCTGGAGTTGCGCCAGGAGCAGCAGAGCCCGCCGATGGGGCTGTGGCAGATGTTACGCACCACCATGCTGCAAAACCCGATGATCTGGCTGCTCGGGGCCTCCTATGTGCTGGTCTATCTGATCCGCATCGCCCTGAACGACTGGGGCAACATCTGGCTGGCGGAGAGCCACGGGGTAAACCTGCTGAGCGCCAACGCCACGGTGATGTTGTTCGAGGTGGGCGGCCTGCTCGGCGCCCTGTTCGCCGGATGGGGGTCGGATCTGCTGTTCAGTGGCCAGCGGGCACCGATGATTTTGCTGTTCACGCTGGGGCTGATGGTGTCGGTCGCCGCCCTGTGGCTGGCTCCGGTTCACCACTACGCCCTGCTGGCGATGTGCTTTTTTACGGTGGGATTTTTTATCTTTGGTCCGCAAATGCTCATCGGCCTTGCCGCCGTAGAGTGCGGACACAAGCAGGCAGCAGGCTCGATTACCGGTTTTCTTGGCGTGTTTGCCTATCTGGGGGCGGCGCTGGCCGGGTGGCCGCTGTCGCAGGTTATCGAACGCTACGGCTGGTCGGGAATGTTCAGTTTGCTCTCGATTGCTGCCGTACTGATGGGTTTACTCCTGATGCCGCTGCTGATGGCGGGCATCACCGCTTCTCGCAGTCACATAACGTCATAAAAAGGGCTGAATAATGAAAACAACGCTTCTCTCTACCCTCATTGCTTCCGGGATCGCGCTGGCAACCTTAACCGGTGCCGCACAGGCCAAAGGCCGCCTGGTGGTCTACTGCAGCGCCACCAACGAAATGTGCGAAGCCGAAACCAAAGCGTTTGGCGACAAGTACGACGTCAAAACCTCGTTTATCCGCAACGGCTCCGGCAGTACGCTGGCGAAGGTGGATGCCGAGAAGAAAAACCCGCAGGCCGACGTCTGGTACGGCGGCACCCTGGACCCGCAGTCTCAGGCCGGTGAAATGGGGCTGCTGCAGCCGTATAAATCAAAAAATCTGGAGCAGATCATGGAGAAATTCCGCGATCCAGCCAAGGTGAAAGGCAACCTATCCTCTGCGGTGTATGTGGGCATTCTGGGCTTTGGCGTTAATACCCAGCGCCTGAAAGAGAAGAACCTGCCGGTGCCGCAGTGCTGGAAAGATCTGACCAAACCGGAGTACAAGGGCGAGATCCAGATTGCCGATCCGCAAAGCTCCGGCACCGCCTACACCGCGCTGGCGACCTTCGTCCAGCTGTGGGGAGAAGATCAGGCCTTCGACTATCTCAAACAGCTGAACGGCAACGTCTCCCAGTACACCAAATCGGGCATCGCCCCGGCGCGTAACGCCGCCCGCGGTGAAACGGCCATCGGCATCGGCTTCCTGCACGACTACTCGCTGGAAAAAGAGCAAGGCGCGCCGCTGGAGCTGATCTCGCCGTGCGAAGGCACCGGGTATGAAATCGGCGGCGTCAGCATCCTGAAGGGCGCGCGCAACGAAGAGAACGCGAAGCTGTTCGTGGACTGGGTGCTGTCGAAAGAGGCCCAGGAGCTGGCGTGGAAGCAGGGCAAGTCCTATCAGATCCTGACCAACACCACCGCAGAGACCTCTCCGAACTCGCTGAAGCTGGATGACCTGAAGCTCATCAGCTACGACATGGATAAGTACGGCTCCACGGATGTGCGCAAGGCGTTGATCAACAAGTGGGTCAGCGACGTGAAGATGGGTAAATAAGCCCGCTATTGCTCCTTTGCCGGGTGGCGCTACGCTTACCCGGCCTACAACACCGGAATACCTATGTCACAGACACTCGCTCTCCATCCCGTAAAAAAACGGGATGCGGTCTTCCTTTGGGTTTTTGTTAGCTGGCTGGCGTTTGCCCTGCTGCCGAGCTGGAGCCTGGATTACGGCCTGCTGGAGTCCACCGGCGACGAGATCCTCGACGCCTACAGTTGGTCACACTTCAACATTAGCTGGCTGTGGTATCTGCTCCCTACCCTGCTGCTGGTGCGCCCGTTCACCGAGGCGAAGCGCGAGCAGCGTAGCCGCCACTACCTCGACGCCGGTTGGGCGCTGCTGTGCATGGCCTTTGTGGTCATCAGCGCCACGATTGAAGGGCGCGGTTTAGGCTACGCCACCATTGTGCTGTTTGTGGCGCTGGGGGCGATCATGACCCTGGCCCTGACCCGCCTCGAGTGGCTGGGCGGCGACCGCTTTGTCATCGGCTCGCTGATTACCATTGTCGCCCTGATCGGCATCTTTATCGTCTGGCCGAGCATCGCCATCTTTATTCCGATGTTCACCAACGACGCCGGGGAGTTCGCGCCGCTGGCGTTTATGAATGTGCTCTCCCAGGCGCATATCATCCAGGTGATCATTAACTCGATCCTGCTCTCGATCGCCGTCGGCATCGGCTGCACCTTCTTCGGCCTGGTGCTGGCGATCTACACCACCCGCATCGCCAGACGCAGCGCCATTATTGGCCGTATCTTCTCCATCCTGCCCATCGTCACCCCACCGTTCGTGGTGGGTCTCGGCGTGACGCTGATGATGGGCCGCTCCGGCTACATCACCGAGCTGATGGTGGACTGGTTTGGGCTGACTAATACCAACTGGCTGTACGGCTTCACCGGTATCTGGCTGGCGCAAGTGCTGGCCTTTACGCCGATGGCCTTTATGATCCTCGACGGGGCGATCAAGACCATTCATCCGTCGCTGGAAGAGGCGTCGTACACCCTGCGCGCCAGCCGCTGGCAGACCTTTAACGGCGTCTTTGTCCCGCTGCTCAAGCCCGCGCTGGCTAACGCCTTCCTGATCGTCATCGTCCAGTCGCTGGCCGACTTCAGTAACCCGCTGGTGCTGGGGGGCAACTTCGACGTGCTGGCGACGCAGATCTACTTCTACATCACCGGCTCTCAGCTCGACTACCAGGCCGCCAGCACCCTCGGCGCCTTCCTGCTGCTCTTCTCCCTGCTGGTGTTCTGCATTCAGTATATGTGGATCGGCAAGCGCTCCTACGTCACCGTCTCCGGCAAATCCTACCGCGGCGACGTCCAGCCCCTGCCGGTCACCCTGGTGTGGAGCGTGGTTGCCCTGCTGGCGGTGTGGATCGCCTTTAACGCCCTGCTCTACGGCAGCATTTTCTACGGCAGCTTTACCGTCAACTGGGGGGTGGATTACACCCTGACGCTGGATAACTTTATCAAGCTCTTCGGCCAGGGGATGAGCGACGGGGCATGGCCTTCGCTGCTCGATACCCTGCTCTACGCCGGGATCGCCGCGCCGATCACCGCCGCCTTCGGGCTGCTGATCGCCTGGGTGGTGGTGCGCCAGCAGTTCAGGGGCAAAAAGACCATCGAGTTCACCACCATGCTCTGCTTTGCGGTACCGGGCACCGTGGCGGGCGTGTCGTACATCCTGGCCTTTAACAGCGCCCCGGTGTACCTCACCGGCACCGCCGCCATCGTCATTATCTCCATGGTGATGCGTAACGTGCCGGTGGGCATTCGCGCCGGGATCGCCGGGCTGGGCCAGATCGACAAATCGCTGGACGAAGCCTCGCTGAGCCTGCGCGCCGGGAGCCTGCGCACCATTACGCACATTCTGCTGCCGCTGCTGCGCCCGGCCATTCTGTCGGCGCTGATCTACAGCTTTGTGCGCGCCATTACCACCGTCAGCGCCATTGTGTTCCTCGTCACGCCGGATACCCGGGTGGCAACGGCCTACATTCTGAACCGCGTGGAAGACGGCGAATACGGCGTGGCGATTGCCTACGGCTCGATCCTGATTGTGGTCATGCTGGCGATCATTTTCCTCTTTGACTGGCTCATCGGTGAGGCGCGTATCTCCCGTTCAAAAGCCAAAAACCAGGCGTAACACTATGACTCAGAAACATTTCGTTGAACTGCGTAACGTGACCAAGCGCTTTGGCGCCAACACGGTGATTGAAAACATCAACCTGGCGATCCCCCAGGGGCAGATGGTGACCCTGCTCGGCCCCTCCGGCTGCGGCAAAACCACGGTGCTGCGTCTGGTGGCCGGGCTGGAAAAGCCCACCGATGGGCAGATCCTGATCGACGGCGAAGACGTGACCCACCGCTCCATTCAGCAGCGTGATATCTGCATGGTATTCCAGTCCTACGCCCTCTTCCCGCACATGTCGCTGGGGGAGAACGTCGGCTACGGCCTGAAGATGCTCGGCGTGTCGCGCGCGGAGATCAAATCCCGCGTTAAAGAGGCGCTGGCGATGGTGGATCTGGAGGGCTTCGAGGACCGCTATGTAGATCAGATCTCCGGCGGCCAGCAGCAGCGCGTGGCGCTCGCCCGCGCCCTGATCCTCAAACCGAAAGTGCTGCTGTTTGATGAGCCTTTAAGTAACCTCGACGCCAACCTGCGTCGCAGCATGCGGGATAAGATCCGCGAGCTGCAAAAGCAGTTCAACATCACCTCGCTGTATGTGACCCACGACCAGAGTGAGGCGTTTGCGGTCTCGGACACCGTGCTGGTGATGAACAAGGGCAACATCATGCAGATTGGCTCCCCGCAGGACCTCTATCGCCAGCCCGCGTCGCGCTTTATGGCGAGCTTTATGGGCGATGCCAACCTGTTCCCGGCTACCTTCACCCAGGATTACGTGGCGATCCACGGCTATCGCCTGCCGCGCCCGCTCCACTTTGCCGCCCAGGGGGCTGGCACCGTTGGGGTACGCCCGGAGGCGATCACCCTGAGCCAGCACGGCGAGACGAGTCAGCGCTGCGTGATCCGCCACGTCGCCTATATGGGGCCGCAGTACGAGGTGATTGTGGAGTGGCACGGGCAGGAGATTTTACTGCAGGTGAACGCCACGCGGCTGCAGCCGGACGTGGGGGAAGAATATTTCCTGGAGATCCATCCGTACGGGATGTTTGTGCTGGCTGAGGTGGCCTGATTGATGCCCGGCGGCGCTACGCTTGCCGGGCCTACAAACCGCATGAACCGTAGGCCGGGTAAGGCGTAGCCGCCACCCGGCAAAAACTTAGCGCTGCGCGTTCAAATCCGCAATGTCTTTCGGCGTGGTGCGACAACATCCCCCAATCAGCTTCGCCCCTGCCGCTAACCACTGCGGCAAATACCCCGCCAGCGTCTCGCACGCTTCCCCGTGATGATGCCAGGTCTTACTCACCGCATCGTAATGCTCTCCTGAATTGGGATAGACCACCAGCGGCAGCGCCGTCAGGCTTTGCAGATGTTGCAGCGCGCGAGTGGTCTTCTCCAGCGCGATACAGTTAATCCCCAGCGCAATTATTTGCGGGTAAGTCGCCAGCACCGACACCACTTCGCGCAGCGGCGTGCCGTCGCTCAGGTGCTCGCTGTCGCGCAGCGTAAACGAGAACCACGCCCGGGCGCGCGGGTATGTTGTCAGAAGATCCGCCAGGGCTTTAATTTCAGCAAACGATGGCAGGGTTTCGCAGGCCAGCAGATCCGCCCCGGCATCCAGCAACGCCTCTACCCGCGGACGATTAAAGGCGGTAAAGACCTCTGCGCTGCGCACATAGTCGCCGCGGTATTCCGACCCGTCCGCCAGATACGCGCCATAGGGCCCCACCGAACCGGCCACCAGCAGCGTACCGGCTTGCGGATTTTCCGCCAGATACGCCTCCCGCGCCTTGCGCGCCAGCTCAACGCTTTTGCTAATTAGCGCCCGGGACTGTGTCTCATCCAGCCCGCGAGCGGCAAACCCGTCCGGCGTGGCCTGATAGCTGGCGGTAATCGCCACCTGCGCCCCGGCGCGGAAGTAGTCGAGGTGTACGTCGCGGATCAGCTCCGGGTTTTCCATTAATACCTTCGCCGACCACAGGCTGTCGGCCAGGTTGCAGCCGCGCGCTTCCAGCTCCGTTGCCATCGCCCCGTCCAGCACCACAAAGGGCTGGGTTTCAAGGAGGGCGGTAAGCGGATTATTCTGCGACATGTTCTGGCTCCTGGGTTTTCAGATTTTGAGTAAGGTAGTACGCGCCATAGCAGAGCGCCACAAACGGCAAACCACAGTAAAGGGCAATGCGCTGGCTCGGGTCAAAGGCCAGGCCGACGCAGGCCACCAGGCAGAGGATAAAGCCCAGAACCGGCACCAGCGGATACCACGGGGCGCAATACTGGAGCTCGCTTAAGGATTTGCCCGCCTGCAGATGGCGACGGCGGAAGACGAAGTGCGAGGCGCAGATGCTGATCCACACCGCCACCACCGCAAAACCGGAAATCGCCGACAGGGCGACAAATACCGTATCCGGGGCCACCACGCTTGAGAAGAGCGCCAGCACGCCGCCCAGCATCGACACCGACAGCGCCGTCAGCGGCACACCGTTTTTGTTCACCCGGGCAAAGCAGCGCGGCAGGGTATTTTCATTCGACAGGGACCACAGCATCCGTCCGGAAGCGTAGAGTCCGGAGTTGGCCGCCGAGAGGATCGCCGTCAGGATGACAAAGTTAACGATATCCGCGGCATACGGAATACCCACCTTCTCAAACACCAGCACGAACGGGCTTTTTTCTACTCCTGCCTGCTGCATCGGGATCAGCGCCGCCAGCACAAAAACGGTGCCGATAAAGAAGATGATCAGCCGCGCAATGGTGGTGCGAATGGCGACAGGAATCACCTTGTGCGGATTTTCGGTTTCACCCGCCGCAATGCCGATCAGCTCGGTGCCGGAGAAGGCGAAGTTAACCGCTACCATGGTCATCAGGATCGGCAGTCCGCCATGCGGGAACCAGCCTTCGGCGGTGATATTCGTCAGCCCCGGCGCGGGAGAACCGTCCTGCATCGGGATAAAGCCAAAGATGGCCGCGCCGCCCAGCACAATAAAGGCGATGATGGTGATGACCTTCACCAGCGAGAACCAGAACTCCCCTTCGGCAAAGAAGCGGGTTGAGATGACGTTGAGGGCAAAAATGACCGCGCAGAAGACCACGCACCACACCCAGACCGGTACCTGCGGGAACCAGTACTGCATGCAGAATCCGGCGGCGGTAAAGCTCGATCCCAGCGCTACCGTCCAGGTGAGCCAGTAGAGCCACGCCACGGTGTAGCCAGTTGCCGGGCCGAGATAGCGCGCGGCATAGACGTGAAAGGCGCCGGTCTCCGGCATCGCCACGGAGAGTTCGCCGAGGCACTGCATCACCAGCCAGACCACCAGCGCGCCAATCAGATAGGCCAGCAGCGTGCCCGCCGCCCCGGTGATGGAAATAATGTAACCCGTATTAAAAAAGAGCCCTGTGCCAATCACGCCGCCAAGCGACAGCATGATCAGATGGCGAGTCTTCATGGTGCGCTGAAGCTGCCCGTTTTGTTGTGTTTGCATATCACCTTCTATACGTATGGACATCTAAACATCCAAAAGAAGGTGTGTTTATACCGCGATTGTTAACAAATTGCTAGCCATGCACCAGACGAAGACGCGCGCGACGGGCGCTCAGCCGGGGCCGCACCGTGTAAATCACATAGAGATAGGGTCGCCATGCCATAGGACACCTCCTGCAAACCGGTACTTACAGCATGTACCGCGCCGGGCCCCGCGTCGGTCAGGCGAAAGTGGTATCTGTTTATTAGCCGCTAAACTGGCGGGTGGTGCGGCCTGTTGCCCGGCGGCGCTACGCTTGCGCGGGCCTACGGACTGACGGGTGGTGCGGCTGCCCGTCGGCGCTGCGCTTGCGCGGGCCTACTTATCCACGTAGGCCGGGTAAGGCGCAGCCGCCATCCGGCAGAAGATCGCAATATGTTAAATTACGTAAAACACTCTATAGTCGTAGTGTTTCATTAAAAAAGGATGAGCTGATGCGATTTAACGGACTGACCAAAGGTTTCTTCATACTGATACTGCTGATGGTTTCATGGGCGTTTTTTGATGTGCTGTCGCCCTACTTCTCGGCCATTCTGTGGGCTGCTATCCTGGCGGTGATTTTCTATCCGGTCAAAAACACCCTGCGTATCAAGCTGGGGGATCGCAACGGGCTGGCGGCGCTGCTGAGCGTGCTGCTTATTTGCCTTATCGTCTTTATTCCGCTGATGGTGATCTTTTCCTCGTTAGCCTTTGAACTCAATATTGTTTATACCCGCCTGCAGCAGAACGACACCCAATTTTCCGGGGTGTTCGCTGGTCTTTTCTCTCATCTGCCCGACTGGCTGCGCGCGCCGATGATCGAACACGATCTGGATACCGCCGCGCAGATCCAGCAAAAGCTCTCTGAAGCGGCGTTACGCGGCGGGCAGTACCTTGCCGGCAGCGCCTTCCTGATTGGTAAAGGCACCTTTGGCTTCGCCATCAGCTTTGGCGTGATGGTCTATCTGCTCTTTTTCCTGTTGAAAGATGGCCCGTGGCTGGTGCGCCAGATCCTCGACAGCCTGCCGCTGTCGAATTTCGCCAAACAGCATCTGTTTGCCAAATTTGCTGGCGTCGCCCGAGCAACGGTAAAAGGCACGGCCGTGGTGGCCCTGGTCCAGGGTGTGCTGGGCGGTATCGCCTTCTGGGTAGTCGATATTAATGGCAGCATTTTGTGGGGGGCGCTGATTGCGTTCCTGTCGCTGATCCCGGCGGTCGGCTCGGCCATCGTCTGGGTACCTGCGGCCATTTTCCTCTTCGCTACCCATCAACTGTGGCAGGGGCTGTTTATCGTCGGCTTCTTTGTGCTGGTGGTGGGGCTGGTGGATAACCTGCTGCGTCCGCTGCTGGTGGGTAAAGACACCAAAATGCCCGATTATCTTATCCTCATCACCACTCTCGGTGGGATGGAGATTTACGGTATCAACGGCTTTGTGATTGGTCCGTTGATCGCCGCCCTGTTTATCGCCTGCTGGAATCTGCTTTCGGGTCGCGATCATGCCGGTAATGCCGAAGAGATTGATGATGCAATTATCGAGGAAGGGAAAAATTCGCCTGATCTATGAAGAAGGAATAAACCGTGCGCATCGCCACTATTACTAACTGGGCATACGGTGCCACGGTTTGTCTGACTATCGCTTCCGGCGTGGCTATGTTGATGGCCTCCAGCGCCGAAAGCGTTGAGCGGCAGGCCGTTGAACAGCGCTACGTCTTCGATCAGCTCACCGAAGAGGTGGAAGTGGACGCCTGGGCGCTCTCCGATCTGGCGCGGTTGTACGTTATTAAACAGGATCCCGCGGTGGCAGACGAGTACCGTCAGAAAGCGGAAACGATGGTCAGAATTGAGCATCGCCTGCAAAAGCTGAAAGACGCGGGTGCCAGTGAGGAAGAGCTGGCGCTGCTGCACGAAGGTTTGCAGGTGGCCGATGCGCTGCAGGATGAGCAACAGAGCGCCATCGCCAGCGTCGGGCGCGGGCAGCAGCCTCAGGCCATTGAGCTGCTTTATGGAGAGCGTTATGAAAATGAGCTGGAGCAGGTCCAGAACCAGCTCGACCATTTTCGTCAGATGCTGGACAGGCGTACCGACGCGGCCATTGACGATGCCACGGTAAAATCCCGCGGGCTGCGTACCCTCTCCGAGGTGATGGTCGGCCTGACTGCGCTGATGTTTTTATTTGTGCTCGGTTTTATCCTCAAACGCCGGGTGCTGCGCCCGGTGGTGCGCCTGAGCGATGTGGTCAACCGGCTGGCCTCCCAGGATTATGGGGTCGAAGCCCCGGATTACCGGCAGATCGATGAGATTGGCGATATGGCCCAGGCGATTCGGATCTTCCGCGAGAACGGTCTGGCACGGCAGCGGCTGGAAAAAGAGCGTGATGCCGACTGGGCGATCCGCGAGCTGCTGGCGCGAATGACGCAGCGCCTGCAGGGGTGCGAGTCCATTGAGGATGTGCTGAACGTGGCGCGGCTGTTCGCCCCCAGCATTGCGCCGGGTATCGCCGGGCGGATCTGGCTTCTTGAGCACGATCCGTGGCAGATGCGCTGTGTCGCCGAGTGGCTCGATCCGCAGGGGGACGCCGATCCCTTCCATCCGGACCAGTGCTGGGCGGTGCGCCGCGGCCAGAGCCATCCGCCGGTCAACGGCGAGCCGGATATCGCCTGCTACCATCTGCCGGACAGTAGCGCTCCTCACGCGCTCTGTGTGCCATTGATTGCCCAGGGTGAAGCCATCGGTCTGCTCTCGTTCCAGAACCTGACCCCGGAGATGGCGCCGTCCCGCGCCTATCTGGAGTTGATGGCCGAGGCGCTCGGTCTGGCGCTGGCTAACCAGCGGCTGCGCGATGCCCTGCTGGAAAAAGCGCTGTTCGATCCGCTGACTGGCCTGCGCAACCGCCATCATCTGGAAGATGCTCTGCGCACCCAGATGAACCAGGCGATGCACGGCGGTACGCCGTTAAGCTGCCTGATGATCGATATCGATTACTTTAAAGCCATCAACGACAGACTGGGTCACGATGCGGGCGACCAGGTGATTAAAAGCGTGGCGGCCATTGTCCAGCGCGCAGTAAGCGACAAAGGCATGGCGTTCCGCTATGGCGGCGAGGAGTTTCTGGCCCTGCTGCCGGGCGCGGATGAAGAGACGGCGTTTACCTGCGCCAGTGAAATTCATACCGCTGTGCATAACCTGACGCTGCGTTATGAGCTCTCGGAGATCGGCCCGGTTGATGTATCGATCGGCATTGCCAGCTATCCGCAGCATGCTCAGGGCGATAACCTGCTGCGCGCCGCCGACGTGGCGCTCTACCGGGCGAAAGAGCTGGGGCGTTCAAGGATCGTCAGCTTTGGGATGCTGGAAGAATCACGTATCATCCCTCGTCCGGTTTGATTACTGATACTGCTTCCATGAACCTGACGCTCATCTGTTACTCTCTTCTGGCCCTGGCCGCTGCGGGCAGCGCCTTGTCCCCTCACCCTTTTGCGATGTGGTTTCTGCTCGCCAGCGCGCTGACGTTTATGATCTACGGCGCCGACAAAATGGCGGCCCGCAAAGCCTGGCGCCGGGTTCCGGAATCGACCCTGCTGGTCTGCGGGGTAGTCGGTGGGTGGCCGGGCGCCATCTTCGGCCAGCAACTGTTTCGCCATAAAACCCAAAAACAGCCTTTCAAAACGTATTTTATGGTCAGCGTGATCCTTAACCTCGTGGTGCTGATCCTGGCGGCCATCAATCATGGCAGAGTGCCTTTGTAAAAGAGGTGTACGCGAAGAGAGACATACAGCATCGGTGAAAGCGCGATATTCATCGCATTATGCCAGGCTTTATGTTCATCAAAGAAAAGGGATCGCTCATTTGAAAAATGCGAAATACGATATGCCGATGCGTGATAACGGGTTCGTTGGCCTCGGGGACTATGCTGCTATCGGTGAAGGACGCTCGGTAGCGCTCATCGCCCCGGATGGCTCAATCGACTGGTGGGGCGCGCCCAATCTCGATTCCCCGCCCCTCTTCGATCGGCTACTGGATCCCAACATCGGCGGTTTTTTCAGCCTGACACCTGCGGATGAATACACCGTCTCGCGCGCCTATCGCGATGACAGCAACATTCTGGAAACCCGCTATGAGACAAAAGCTGGCACAGTTCTGTTAACCGAGTCCATTAACAGTACCCTGGCAGGCCGCCTGCCCTGGAGTGAGCTGGCACGCCGGCTGGAAGGCCTGCGCGGCACCGTGACGTTCAGGCTTCATCTGCGATTCGGAACGATGATCGAAACGCGCTCGCCCTGGCGTTCAGATACCTTCAAGGGCAGCGTTTATCATATTGGCGATCTGATGGCGATGCTGCACACCAGCGAAAACGTGGTCATTACCCATGCCGATGATGAAGAGGTCGAGGCGGAGATCGTCCTGAAGAAAGGGAGCCGGGAGGTGGTTGCTCTGCTGGTGACGCAGAGTGAGCCGCTGGCGGTGCCCGATATCGAGGCGATTGATAACCGCATTGAGACCAGCCACACCGCGTGGCAGGACTGGGTGAAGGGGCTGAAATATGATGGCCTGTATAAAGATCACGTTATCCGCTCCGCGCTGGCGCTGAAGTTCCTCTGGTACTCTCCTACTGGCGCGCTGGCGGCGGCGGCCACCACCTCTCTGCCGGAGGGGCCGGGTGGCAGCAAAAACTATGATTACCGATTTGCCTGGGTGCGCGATGCCTGCCTGATCATCAAAGCCTTTACCTATCTTGGCACCCTTGAAGAGTGTAAGGCGGCCTTCTCCTGGCTGTCGAAAACCATCATCAAACACGGCCCGGAGATGCGGGCCTGCTACACCCTCGACGGCGAGCTGGTGCCGGAAGAGAAGTACGCGGAGCTCCAGGGCTACCGGGATTCGCAGCCGGTACGTCTGGGTAATAATGCCCGCACCCAGCGTCAGCTGAGCATGTATGGCGATATGCTGGGGGTGGCAAAACTGTTCGTCGAGGCGGGCCATATTCTGGATACGGGCACGTCGCGCTTTTTAGGCCATCTTGCCAATCAGTGCGCCGACCGCTGGCGCATGAAGGATTCCGGCATCTGGGAGCTGCCGGAAGAGCGGCACTATACCCACTCAAAAATGTCCTGCTGGCTGGCGCTGGACTGCGCCGTGGTACTGGCGGAGGGCAGCCATATCGAACCCACATGGAAAGCTCGCTGGGCGCGGGAGCGGGACAGGATCCGCGACTGGATTGAAGAGCACTGCTGGTCTGAAACCCATCAGGCTTACTGCTTTTACAGCGGCGATGGCGGGCTGCTGGATGCCTCGCTCACCCTGGTGTCACGCTACGGTGTGAAGGTCAACCCGAAGCGCATGAAGCTCACCTATCAGGCAATCTATCGCGAGCTGGGCCATAACAGCGCAATGATCTACCGCTACAGCGGCGTTGAACAGGAGGAGAGCACCTTTATCGCCTGCGCCTTCTGGCTGGCTGAGGCCTGGGCCTCCATGGGCGAACCGGCGCAGGCGGAAGCGAACATGGATGAAATTCTCAACACCCTGTGCCACCGCGGCAATGTCGAAACCTTCAATGAGATGTTCGATACCCGCACCGGCGAATGGGTCGGCAATATGCCCCAGGGGTTAAGCCATCTGGCGCTGATCTGCGCGGCGCAGGCCATCAGCGATCACCGGCAGGATAAATAGCGCGGGCCGACGAAGTACAAAACAGTATTGCCTGCCTGACGGACCATCAGGCAGGCATGAAGGCAAGCAGAATCAATGCAGAATGGCTTTCAGCCGTTGCAGCGCCATTAAAGGCCGCAGGGTTCGCTGCTGGAAGGGTTTAACGCCAGTGATGGAGCAGGCGTTCAGATAGCTATCCAGCGCATCCCGGGCGGCAACTTTCAGCTCTTTGACATCGCTCGCCATAAAGCGGGCTTCACTTTTGGTATTCAGAAATACGCCACGGAACATATCAACCACCGGATCGTAGGTCACCCGGGCTTTATGACCGTCGATAAAGAGTGTATTTGAACGGCTCATCCTTGAGAATCATCCTAATCAACTTAATTGTTATGGATATTACGCTCCATAAATCAAATTAAAAAGTAGTTTTGAAGTTAAAAAAATTTTTGAAGATGGCCAGGTAGCTTTACGGTTTGTAAGGGCATACGGCCAGGTCAAAGACGATCCGTCTGGTCGCAAAATCACTTATTAAACCGCCTCATAACTGCATTCACCTTTTGAGAATAATCCCACCGACATCGCCGTCTATGCTTAACGTTTAAAAACAGACGACAACGTCGCGCCCTCTTTGAACGTTATTTCCCCCTTTGCATACCGGAGGCCTGGCATGAGCAACCAAGGCGAATACCCCGAAGATGGTGAGTTCGGGAAGCACGAACAACACGATTTTAGCCTGTCCCGACGGGACCTTTTAAAAGCCAGCGCCGCAGCAGCGGCGACCGCGGCGGTCTATCCCTGTTCCGCCCTGGCAGAGGGCGAACCCGCCGTCACCCCTGCACCGGAGAAGATGCCGGTAACGTTTCGCGTCAACGGCGAGGAGCAGCAGCTGGAGGTGGATACCCGCACCACCCTGCTGGATGCCCTGCGCGAGAACCTGCACCTGACCGGCACCAAAAAAGGCTGCGACCACGGCCAGTGCGGCGCCTGCACCGTCATCGTTGACGGGCGCAGGATCAATTCCTGCCTCACCCTGGCCGTGATGCACCAGAATGCCGATATCACTACCATTGAGGGGCTGGGCACCCCTGACAATCTGCACCCCATGCAGGCCGCGTTTGTTAAACACGATAGCTATCAGTGCGGCTACTGTACGCCGGGGCAAATTTGCTCCTCGGTGGCGGTGCTGAAAGAGATTGAAGAGGGCATTCCCAGCCATGTCACCCTCGATCTGGTCTCCCCTCCCGAAATGAGTGCGCAGGAGATCCGCGAGCGCATGAGCGGCAATATCTGCCGCTGCGGCGCGTACGCCAATATTCTCGCTGCCATTGAGGATGTAGCCGGAGGGCAAAAATCATGAAAGCCTTCACCTATGAGCGGGTAAAAACCCCGGCTGAAGCCGCCGCCAGCGCCCAGCGTACACCTGGCGCCAAATTTATCGCGGGCGGCACCAATCTGCTGGATCTGATGAAGCTGGAAATCGAGACCCCTGGGCATCTGATCGACGTGAACGGCCTGGGGCTGGATAAGATTGACGCCACTGACGAAGGCGGGCTGCGCATCGGCGCCCTGGTGCGTAACACCGATCTGGCCGCAGATGAGCGCGTGCGCCGTGATTATGCCGTGCTCTCCAGAGCGCTGCTGGCCGGGGCGTCTGGTCAGTTGCGCAACCAGGCCACCACAGCGGGCAATCTTCTGCAGCGCACACGATGCCCCTATTTTTACGATACGAACCAGCCCTGCAATAAGCGTCTGCCCGGCAGCGGTTGCGCGGCGCTGGAAGGTTTTAGTCGTCAGCATGCGGTCGTCGGGGGGAGCGAAGCCTGTATTGCCACCCACCCGGGCGACATGCCCGTCGCGATGCAGCTGCTGGACGCGGTGGTAGAAACCATCGCCGCGGACGGAAAGACGCGCAACATCCCCCTCGCCGATTTCTATCGTGCCCCGGGGAAGACGCCCCATATCGAGACCGTCCTGACGCCCGGCGAGTTGATTACCGCCGTCACCCTGCCGCCGCCGGTGGGTGGGCAACACATCTACCGTAAGGTTCGCGATCGCGCCTCCTACGCCTTTGCGCTGGTCTCGGTGGCTGCGATTGTCCAGCCAGATGGCATCGGCCGCGTCGCGCTGGGCGGCGTCGCCCATAAACCCTGGCGGATGGCGCAGGCCGATGCGCAACTTCCCCAGGGGGCACAGGCGGTGTATGACGCGTTGTTTGCCGACGCTCACCCGACGGCTGAAAACAGGTTCAAACTTACCCTGGCGAAGCGAACGCTTGCCTCCGTGCTGACAGAAGCGAGGGCTCAGGTATGAAATTTGAGAAACCGGCAGGGGAAAACCCAATCGATCGGTTACAGGTGGTTGGACAGCCCCATGACCGTATCGACGGCCCGCTAAAAACCACCGGCAAGGCGCACTATGCCTACGAATGGCACGACACCGCACCGAATGCGGCCTATGGCTATGTGGTCGGTTCGGCGATTGCCAAAGGCGAGATTGCCGCCATCGACACCCAGGCCGCGAAAAACGCGCCGGGTGTGCTAACGGTCGTGACGGCCAGCAGTGCCGGCGAACTCGGCAAAGGCGAGCGAAACGCGGCCACTCTGCTGGGCGGCCCGAAAATAGAGCACTACCATCAGGCCGTTGCGCTGGTGGTGGCAGAGACGTTCGAGCAGGCCCGGGCCGCGGCGTCGCTGGTGCAGGTCCAGTACCGGCGTGAAAAGGGTGCCTGGTCGCTGGCGGAGGAAAAACCTGCCGTCAACCAGCCCCCGGAGAAGTCCCCTGACAAAAACGTCGGCGATTTTGACACGGCCTTTGCCGCCGCCGAGGTGAAGATAGATGTAACCTATACCACCCCCGATCAGAGCCATATGGCGATGGAGCCGCATGCCTCTATGGCGGTCTGGGACGGCGACAAGGTGACCGTCTGGACCTCCAATCAGATGGTCGCCTGGTGCCGTACCGATCTGGCGGCGACGCTGAAGATCCCCGAGGAGAACGTGCGCATCATCTCCCCCTATATCGGCGGAGGCTTTGGCGGCAAGCTGTTCCTTAGGAGCGATGCGCTGCTGGCCGCGCTGGCGGCCCGTACCCTGAAGCGCCCTGTAAAGGTCATGCTATCGCGCCCGACCATCCCCAACAACACCACCCACCGCCCGGCTACCATTCAGCATATTCGCATCGGGACCGACAAGGCGGGCAAAATTACCGCCATCGCCCATGACAGCTGGTCCGGCAATCTGCCCGGCGGTACGCCGGAGACGGCGGTGCAGCAGACCGAACTGCTTTATGCGGGCGCCAATCGTCATACCGGCCTGCGGCTGGCAAAACTGGATCTGCCCGAGGGCAACGCCATGCGCGCCCCCGGCGAAGCGCCGGGCATGATGGCGCTTGAGATCGCCATTGATGAGATGGCGGAGAAAGCGGGCATCGATCCTGTCGAATTTCGCATTCTCAATGATACTCAGGTCGATCCGGCCGATCCCAACCGCCCTTTCTCCCGCCGTCAGCTTATCGAGTGCCTGCGTACCGGCGCCGAAGAGTTCGGCTGGAAGCAGCGCAACGCAACACCCGGCCAGGTTCGCGACGGACGCTGGCTGGTGGGCTACGGCATGGCGGCCGGTTTTCGTAATAACCTGTTAGAAAAATCTGGCGCCCGGGTGCATCTGGACGCGGACGGAAACGTGACGGTAGAAACCGACATGACGGACATCGGCACCGGGAGCTATACCATCATTGCCCAGACGGCGGCGGAGATGCTGGGCGTGCCGTTGGACAAGGTGACGGTGCATCTCGGTGATTCGAACTTCCCGGTATCGGCCGGTTCAGGCGGCCAGTGGGGGGCGAACACCTCCACTTCGGGGGTTTACGCCGCCTGCGTGAAGTTACGCCAGACCATTGCCACGAACCTCGGTTTTGATCCGAACCAGGCGCAGTTTAGCGACGGGAAGATCACCCTTGATACCCGCAGCGCGGACATTCGTGAGGCCGCAGCCAACGGCACGCTGACCGCCGAAGACAGTATCGAGTTTGGCGATCTGGATAAGCAGTATCAGCAGTCGACCTTTGCCGGTCACTTTATCGAAGTGGCGGTAGATATGGCGACAGGTGAAGTCCGGGTCCGCCGCATGCTGGCGGTCTATGCCGCAGGCCGGATCCTGAACCCAAAAACCGCCCGCAGCCAGGTAATCGGCGCGATGACCATGGGACTCGGCGCGGCGCTGATGGAAGAGCTGGCGGTGGATACCCGTCTTGGCTACTTCGTCAATCATGATATGGCGGCGTATGAAGTGCCGGTTCATGCCGATATCCCGGAACAGAAGGTGATTTTCCTCGACGATACCGACCCCATCTCCTCGCCGATGAAGGCCAAAGGGGTGGGTGAACTGGGGCTGTGCGGCGTCGGGGCGGCCATCGCCAATGCGATCTATAACGCCACGGGGGTGCGGGTGCGGGAGTATCCCATCACCCTGGATAAGCTGATCGATGCGCTACCCGATGTGGTGTAAGGAGAGAGCATGCTGCAAGGCGCTGCGCTAAGTGAACAGATAATCCCCGAGCAGGCTTTTGCTACCGACGACAGCGTGGCGGTGCTGCGCTTCGCGGCAGAGGCGTTTACGGCAGGCATGGCGGTAGCGCTGGTGACCCTGGTGAATATCCGCGGCGGGGCCGCCAGGCCGCTGGGGGCGCAGATGGCCGTTCGCGAGGACGGCCTCTATTGCGGCTATGTCTCCGGGGGCTGCGTGGAGGCCGCTGCCGCGTACGAGGCGCTGGAGACCCTCGCCTGCGGCACAGACCGTCAGGTGAAGTATGGCGAGGGATCGCCGTGGTTCGACATCGTACTGCCCTGCGGCGGCGGGATTACGCTGAACATCCATAAAGTGCGCACGGTACAGCCGCTGCTGGCGGTGCTGAACAGCCTCGCCCAGCGCAAACCGGTGGGACTGCGTTACCACTCCTCTTCCCAATCCTTGCAGTCGGCGCCCTGGACACCCAGGACAGGCTGGAAGAACGATCGCTTCGAGCAGGGCTATCGTCCCTGCCCGCGGCTACTGATCTACGGCGGGTCGGTGGAGGCGCAGGCAACAGCCAATGTGGCGCAGGCGGCGGGATACGAGGTGTATTGCAATCCCCCCACGGTTGAGCTGATGGATGCGGACACGGCGGTGATTTTGCTCTGGCACGATCAGCACAAGGAGCTGCCGGTGTTACAGGCTGCGCTGGAAGCGGCGCCGTTTTATATCGGTGCCCTCGGCAGCCAGCGCACCCACCAGCGGCGGGTGGACAATCTGCATGAGCTGGGCTGGAAAGATGCAGATATCGCGCGGATTAAGGCCCCTATTGGGATCTTCCCCAAGGCGCGGGATGCCAACACGCTGGCACTGTCGGTGGTAGCGGAAGTAGCGGCGGTAAGGGCCCACGCAGGTTGATCCTCTGCGGGCATCTGGCGTCAGATGCTGCTGGCTTGTACGCCTGGCAATGTTCGTGAGTGGCGAGTAAGCATGGCGGGAATGTCAGTGACCCTGCCGTATGCGGCGGCATAATCAATTTTGTGCCGACCCTAATGCCTTCTGGTGCTGGCGCGAACTTGTAACGTTGAGGGTAATTCAATAACTTTATCTGTCGATTTATCCGCCAGCAGATCAAGCAGCGTTTTTCCTGCCACCGTTCCCGTTTCACTCCAGGGGAATTCGACCGCAGTCAGCGCCGGGGAGCAAACTGCTGCAAGGGTTCCTCCACTCAAACTTGCCAGTGCCAGTGCGTCAGGCACTTTTTGCCCCGCACCGTTGCAGGCCATAATGCAGCCGCAGGCAATTTCATCAGAAGTGCAAATCAGCGCATCCAGCTCTGGCCAGGTGATACGAATATCGCCCAGCAGGTTTAAACCGGTCGTAATACCTGCGGGCAAGTGAGAGGTCACCACGCGATGGGGAGAGTGGTTTACGGAGAGCATGGCGCTGTTCCAGCCGCTCAGTACCTGGCGAAACATAATGTTATTGGACGCCGTGCAAAGCAGGCCGATATTTTTATATCCGGCCTGTACAAGCGATGTGACCAACTTTTTGATGGCGGCAGCGTAGTCAACGCCAATACTGACCCAGCCTGCATCGCGATTGATAGCGCCAATCTCAACCACCGGCACCCCGGTGTTACTGATCATTTGCGAACAGCTGCTGATGTTATCAATGTTGAACTGGACAATCGCCGCCGGGTTATAGGCGAGCATTTGCGCAAAAGCGCGCTCTTCGCTCTGTCCACCCTGACTGGACTCAATAAACATCATGCTATAGCCCTGAGTCGCGAGCACGGTCTGCAGGGTTTCGGAGACGGCAAGAAAGCCCGGAGAAGAAAATGAGGACACCACGCCCATCACCAGGCTGGAGTCAGCAGAGGCGAGGCTACGGGCCTGGAGATTGGGTACATAGCCCAGCTCACTCACTGCCGCTTCGATGCGGTTACGTAGTTCAGGATTCACTTTTTCAGGCATACGTAACGCGCGCGACACGGTCATCGTGCTAACGCCGACCAGTTTTGCAACTTCAGCGAGCGTAATTTTACCGGTGTTTTTCCTGCGTTTTTCTCTCGCGCTATCGTCCGCTTCTAACGTCTGCACTGATCTCCTCCTTTCGCCTGACTGGGCAACCATTGTAAATGATGTTTAGCGTTTTTCGCATTGCCCAACTGCAAAGTAATTACAAGTATCGATAATAAAGTTAGCGGTAACAAGGATTTTAACATTATTGCCGTGTTAGCGCTAACTTTGCGATACAGATCACGGTAAGCCGCGAAGTCATTCCACTATAGTAAGTTCACTTTCATCGCTATCGGGGTATTTATGATTAAGACCTGGCTACCTGCAGAAAATATCCAGATTGTGGATTCAGTCAGCGACTGGAAACAGGCCATTAGGTTATCGGCTCAGCCCTTATTAGCGAAAGAGACGATTACTGAAGAGTATATTGAAGCCATTTTTAACAGCCATCAGGAGCTGGGTCCTTATTATGTATTAGCTCCCGGCCTGGCGATGCCACATGCTCGCCCGGAGCAAGGGGCAATTAAAAACGGGCTGTCGCTTTTACATATTAAACAAGGGGTTTCTTTTAACGCCGAAGAGAATGACCCTATTTATGTTGTGATTATGTTGTGCGCGCTTTCAGGAGACGAGCACATCAATATGATTACCGCCCTGGCGGAGATTTTTAGCGATGATGAACGACTCTCAGCACTGCTGAAAGCATCAACAATGGAAACAATTCAAACTGTTATCAACGGATAAAGAGGTGAAGATGAAAAAGGTTCTGATTGTTTGCGGTAACGGTTTAGGCAGCAGTTTTATCGTCGAAATGAACGTAAAAAAAATAATTAAAGAGCTGAATAAAGAAGCAGAGGTTTCTCATACCGATCTGACTTCGGCAAAAAGTGAAACTGCCGATATTATTCTTAGCGCCAGGGATATTGCCGAACATCTCTCCAGCCATTCTGCCCAGGTCTTTGGCTTATCTAACCTGCTGGATAACAATAAAATCAAAGAAATTCTTTCCGAAAATCTCTGATTAATTATTTGCGGCCTTACGGAGTTATTCTATGCTGCAGTTTATTATTCATGATGTGTTGGGCACACCAGCAATACTGGTCGGTCTGTTTTCCCTGATCGGCTTATTATTGCAGAAAAAAGCGTTTTCCGATGTTATTTCCGGAACCCTCAAAACCATTATGGGTTTTGTGATATTAACATCCGGGGCGGCGATTATCGCCACGACATTAACGACCTTTAGCCAGCTGTTTGAGCACTCATTCCATATTCAGGGGGTAGTGCCTAATACGGATGCTATGGCGGCGCTGGCGCAGAAAAACTACGGTACCGCGACGGCAATGATCATGGTCCTGGGGATGTTGTTTAACATTGTCCTGGCCCGTATTACGCCGCTGAAGTACATCTTCCTGACGGGGCACCACACGCTCTATATGTCGGCGATGCTGGCCGTTATCCTCTCAGTCGGCGGTCTGTCACCCTTGTGGGTGGTGCTGGTGGGAGCGATGATCCTCGGCATCATGATGGTGGTCTCTCCGGCCATTCTGCAGCCGTTCACACGCAAAATAACAGGTACTGATGACCTGGCACTGGGCCACTTTGGTTCAACCGGCTATCTGCTGTCGGCACTGGTGGGAAAAGCGATCGGTAAAGGCAGCCCGTCGATTGAAGAGCTGAAGGTACCGAAGTCATTGAACTTCCTGCGTGACTCCTCGGTCGCCATCTCGCTGACGATGATGATTCTGTTCGTGATTCTGGTGCTTGTAGCAGGCAAAGAGTTTGTCGAAACCAGTATCAGCGGCGGTCAGAACTTTATCATCTTCGCCATTATCCAGTCGCTGACCTTTGCGGCAGGCGTGTGGATCATCCTGGCGGGCGTGCGCATGATTATTGCCGAAATTGTTCCGGCCTTTAAAGGCATCGCCGACAAACTGGTGAAAGACGCCAAACCGGCTCTCGACTGCCCTACCGTCTTTCCATTCGCTCCAAACGCGGTGATCGTCGGATTCCTGTCAAGCTTTGCCGCCGGTCTGGTGAGTATGTTCCTGTGCCCGCTCTTTGGTTTAAGCGTCATCGTTCCAGGCCTGGTGCCGCACTTCTTCTGCGGGGCGACGGCGGGCGTTTACGGCAATATCTGCGGTGGTCGTCGCGGCGCGGTGGTGGGTGCATTTGCTCACGGTCTGCTGATTTCATTTTTGCCGGCAATTTTACTGCCTCTGATGGGCGACCTTGGCTTTGCATCCACCACCTTTGGCGATGCGGACTTCGGGGTAGTTGGCATCATTCTTGGGCATGTCGTATCACTGTTTAACTAATTGATTCTTTTGGAGGTAAGTATGGCGGCTAAATTTTCGCCCTCGTTAATGTGTATGGATTTAACGCAATTCAGAGAACAAATTACGGCAATGAACGGACGCGCTGATTTTTATCACGTTGATATTATGGACGGTAGCTATGTGAAAAATATTACGCTGTCACCGTTCTTTATCGAAAACCTGAAGAAAATCACCGATGTGCCAATCGATGTGCACCTGATGGTGAACCACCCGGAAGATATTATTCCGATGTGCATTGATGCAGGGGCCGATATTATTAGCTTCCACCCGGAGACGGCGAATAACAAAATATTCCGTCTGCTGGGTAATGACTCCAACTTACTGATAGTGTTTTATGTTCAGATAATGCCCGATGACCTTGTCATGCAGCTCCACCGATTTTGAGAACGACAGTGACTTCCGTCCCAGCCTTGCCAG
>NZ_VDAM01000001.1:1961611-2022030 GCF_019584355.1 Leclercia sp. EC_58 | reverse complement strand
TTTGATGCCTGGCAGTTCCCTACTCTCGCATGGGGAGACCCCACACTACCATCGGCGCTACGGCGTTTCACTTCTGAGTTCGGCATGGGGTCAGGTGGGACCACCGCGCTACAGCCACGCACCACGCCTTCAGTAGCGGAGCAGGAAGGACATCTGATGGAAATGGAAGCCACGCAAGCACCTTAAAATCACCATCATACACTAAATCAGTAAGTTGGCAGCATTACCCGTCTGCTGAATCAGATTAAAGATGCGGGCCGTCGCTGTGGCGTGGTGTTGAACCCGGCTACCCCGGCTGATGCCATTAAAGAGTACGCGCATCTGCTGGATAAAGTGACCGTCATGTCGGTTGACCCAGGCTACGCCGGGCAGAAGTTTATTCCGGAATCACTCAACAAAATCAGACAATTGATTGCGATGCGTGAAGCGCATGGTTACCACTATCTGACCGAGATTGACGGCTCCTGCAACGAGAAAACCTTTAATGTGATCGCTCAGTCCGGTGTTGACGTCTTTATTGTCGGAACCTCGGGCCTGTTCTCCCTGGCAGATAATGTCAGCGATGCCTGGGATAAAATGGTCGATATTTACCAGCGCGAAGTCGCTGCCTGAAAATTGCAGTGCGCTCAGCCGTATTAAGCCATCGCGCAGGGTAAAGGTCTATTTAACCGGTCTGTCTCTTTATCCACGCTCTTGATTAGTACGGTTGAGGGCGCTGTAACCTTCTTAGCGCGTAGTTGCCAATGCAAGAAGCATTTTGTATCCCCTCTTATTTCAGTGCTTGTTTATTATCGAAGGTGAATTATGGATATTTCGGAAGTTCTTAACGTAAAAAATATCAAGTTAAACATGAGTGCGAAAAGTAAGGAAGAAGCCATTGAAGAGTTAACGGACTTATTGGTGCAGGATGGCGCGGTCATTAATAAAGATGAATTTATTCGGGATGTCTGGTTGCGCGAGGAACAGGGATCAACGGGATTCGAAAATCATATTGCAATCCCGCACGGTAAATCATCGGGTGTCGCCCATACGGCATTGGCCATTGGACGTACCCAACATGATATTCCCTGGGAAACGATGGATGGTAGCGATGTCCGCTGTATTATTTTATTTGCCGTTCGTCTGGCAGATCAGAATACAACTCACATCCGTTTATTATCACATGTATCAGGCTCATTAGCCGACGAGGATATTATCGCTAAGCTGCTGGTAGAAACTCATCCTCAAAGAATCATTGAACTATTAAACTCAGAAGCTGAAGACCAGACCGTTTAATTCCGGAAATTATTATCCCTGTTATTACCTGATAAGTTTGAACATCTCAAAGTAAATTATGGAGAGTACCCATGAATATCGTTGGAATTACAGCCTGTACTGTAGGCATTGCGCATACATACATTGCGCAAAAGAAAATTGAAACAGCAGCAAAAAAGGCGGGTCACAATGTCAAAATTGAAACGCAAGGCACTATTGGTATCGAGAACGCCTTAACCGCTGAGGAAATTGCACAGGCCGATATTGTCCTGCTTGCCGCCGATGTTAAGGTATCTGGAGAAGAACGTTTCGCCGGAAAGAGAGTAGTTAAAGTCCCAACAGAAATGGCGGTTAAATCTCCTAATAAGCTTATTGAAAAGCTCAGTGAATTAGTGAATTCATAACTTTTACCTGTGCGTATCCTATAAATTAAAGGGCGTAATTTATGAATATAAAAGAAATATGGAAAGCAGCCAACCCTAAAGGCCATCTGCTTACTGCTATCTCGTTCTTAATTCCCATTGTCTGTGGTGCTGGATTTATTATTGCCATCGGCATGGGCCTGGGGGGTACGGTTCAGGACGCTTTAGTGCCGGGCCAGTTTGATCTGTGGCAGGCCTTAGCAACAATGGGTGCAAAGGCCCTCGGACTTTTGCCCGTCGTTATCGCTATCGGGATTTCCGGCTCGATCGCTGGCAAACCCGGTATTGCCCCGGGTTTTATTGTGGGCCTGGCGGCTAATGCTATTGGTGCAGGTTTCATCGGCGGCATGATCGGCGGCTACATTTCCGGGTATATTGCGCTTGCCATCATTAAAAATGTGAAGGTTCCTGGCTGGGCTCGTGGCTTAATGCCTACACTGATTGTGCCGTTTTTTGCCTCTATTATCAGCGCCCTGATCATGGTCTATATCATCGGTACGCCTATCGGTATTTTTACCGATGCTCTCACCTCTTTCCTGAGAAGTATGGGTACCTCCTCTAATTTAGTCTTAGGTGCTGTGATTGGCGCATTGTGTATTGTTGATTTTGGCGGGCCGATCAATAAAACCTGCTTCGCATTCGTCTTAACGCTCCAGGCGCAGGGTATAAATGAGCCCATTACTGCACTTCAGTTAGTTAATACCGCAACCCCTATCGGCCTGGGACTGGCATTTTTTATCGCCAAACTTCTTCGCAAGAACATCTATAACAACGAAGAGATCGAGATGTTGAAATCTGCGGTGCCTATGGGGGTGGTGAACATCGTCGAAGGTTCTATACCGATCGTGATGAATGATATCATTCGCGGCATTACCGCTGCTGCAATCGGTGGCGCCTGTGGTGGTGCAGTTACCATGGTATATGGTGCTGACGCAACCGTACCTTTCGGCGGCGTGTTGATGATTCCAACCATGTCACACCCCATGGCGGGTATTATGGCGTTACTGGTAAATATATTCGTTACGGCAACTGTCTATGCCGTCATCAAAAAGGATGTTCCTCGCGACGTGGTTATAAACCACGATGATGAAGAGGAAGATATTAATCTGGATGACATCAAAATAAGCTAAGCCTGGACGAATAAAACGCAGGTTAGATTGGCAACATTCTATGTTTCGCTGGGCGGTATCCAGGCTACTGGTGCCGCCCGGACACTTCTCAGGCCTATGTAAGCGGTGCAGGCTAAAAATGTTCGCATCGCTTATGGAACGAGTATGTTCTGTTGATGATACCTGGAACTCACATCCCTGAAGGGTGAATTTTAGAGTTAACGCGTTGATTTAGATGGTGCCGATAATAGGAGCGATACAGACTAACAAACAATTGATTTTAAAATGTTTTTCATTTAAAATTTATCGACATGCCCCCATTAGTGCCCCCACAACCAAATCTTGATGGACACGCCTTTCCAAAGTAATTCAACCTTATCCGGGAAGTCATATTGCTCAATAACCCAACAAAAAATAATAAGGCTGAAAACCATTTGATTCACAGCCTGCGCCAGAATCTAACCTAAAATGAATTGCTTAATGGCCAAAAAATCTCCAACCTTTCCATCCCAATGAGATTTAGATTTTTTCATTGACTCAATGAGATCCTCGAATAAATACTCTCTCGTTTCTATTATTAGATCTCGGTCAGGAATTCCTTCTGGACAGATTTTATGGATATGCATCATTACATTAAATTTTTGTGTATTGCTAGAAGAGTCATCTTTACTACATGCATCAATAATAGAGGTTATAGTCATTTTTTTTAACCGACAAACCTCTACCATAAATTCAAATTCATCTATTGTCATATAATAGATTCTTTCCTTATCGATAGATAATTCACCATGTTTTTCTTCAATCATCTTAAAAAAGGAACTATCTAACATGTCTTCAATCGTTTTACCTGTTGATATATAGTGATCCATGTGAGTTATTATAATCAAAGAATCTTTTTCTGACTTTTTATTACCATTAATATTATTTACTGTTCTAGAACAATCTAATCCCTGCAGAACACCTTTTATGAAGCTATTACCTAATCTCTGCTTGATTACAACAGCAGTATTCGAATATTTGACTGTTTTATCAGGCTCAATTGCCTTGGAGTCTATATAAACATTCCCATCGTTTTCTTCGACGATGAAATCAACGACTTTAGTTTTTTCAGGAATATTATTCCCCCGATATAATTCTATTATTTCTCTTTCTGTTTTAACTTTTGGAAATACTTCATTAAGGAGGGTTTCGATGTAAGCCTCCATCGCCTTGCCAAACTTATTCTTATAATCTGATGCCAAATCTTTTTTTAATAAAGAAGGAACTAACGCAGAAAGTGACGCTCTTAATATATGTTTACTCAGCACAACCAAACCATCATCAGTTTGTATTAATGGTTTCGTCAACATTGGTGTATCTAGGAAGTATTCTATATCCTTTTGTTGTTCATCTCTAAACTGCCCTATGAATGCTCTCAGCTCTGACCATTTAACCGAAACTAAATTTAGATAGTTCTTTAATGTTTTAGGATGAAAGTATGGAATTAAATGTATTATGTAGACATTTGAGGAGATATATGCAGATTCTTTATCACCTTCAACGCAAGATAATAAAGCAAAATAAGCACTTATTTTATAGTATTCCTCAAGAGTTAGACCGTACAATTTTTCAAAGTTACGCTGAAAATAGCCACTTCCATAATTCGCATACCAATAATATTGCCGTGCAAGTGTGTTAAGCTCCAGTTTCATAGGAACTTGATATAATTTCTGGTTTACAATCATTCGTCTTATACTGAGCAATATTTTATTATTATCATACAAACCTCCCACTTCACTCTGTAAATTATAAATCCTGTTAACAATATTAATGAAATCCTTCATTTTCATTTCATTGCATTTATAACGCACTGGCTCAGATAATTTCCACTTCAAAGCAAGAAAACAGCACCACGGAAAATTAGAAATAACCCCAGTTCTTTGATCTCGAATGCTTTGAAAGTGTACATACATATTATTAAAAAAAGAATCATCAGTAAAAGTATTCAATTTCTTTTTAATGGCTGTGACTTTACCGCTATAATTCTTTGCTGTTTCAATCTGTAGTGGAAATGTTACTTTCATTGTTGCCACCAATTTTCTTATTATAAAATCCCGTTAAATGACTATCTTAAACCATTATTAACAAATGAAACAATATCCACCAAAAAATCCTATTAAGACAAAAACGGCACTACACCGCACCCGCCTGCCACTTTCGTACCAGTAAATTTTTTCAGTTTTGTTTTTCTACAAACCGGTAAGCCAGCCCGCGTCAGTGCTGGCTCTCTGGCATGAAAACCGGACTGAAAAAATTGAAACGGATTTCAGTTTTTTTCAGTTTCTGCAATTTCAGGACTGGCGCTAATATTTTCAAGTGATTGTTTCATAAGGGATTTTTAATTTTACGTCACTGTTCGGGAAGAAAAAACACTGAACACGAAAATAATAACTTTTTTAAATTTAGAGAGTTAACGAAGGGATACACTGAAAAAGTTTCATCAAAAAATAAGCAGCACCGGGCACACGTTCCACCTCCCGGTCTGCTGCCGTTAAGCCCGTTTTTTTGCCCGGAGCAGTAGTTCCAGCGCTTTTTCGCGATCCTGTTCCGGCAGGGCATCAATCAGCTCTTTAACCCTTCCCTGCCCCTTTAGAGCACTGGGGCTGATGGTATGCGAAAAGGAGACACTCATTACAAAGGTGTGGCCGCATTCAACGTTGGTACAGCTACAGTAAACGTCCGCCAGTTGCGGATGCTTGCGGTTGGTCTTGCGGATCTTTGCGTCGGCAAGACATTCGGGGCAGGTCATTTTCATTATGCGCACGCAGTTTCCTTAATTGATTGCCTGCCAGAAAAAGGGCTGACAGGATAAGTCTGTTTACCTGAGAGCGTGTAACAGCGGTAACACTGGTAACACCGTTGATTTATAAAGATAAATACCGTTACCTCTGCATTCTTCCTTGAGGTAACGTGTGGTAACACCCGGTTTTTGTTACCTCTGTTACCACTCCTGTTTTTTAACTGGTAACACCCGCAACCCCTGTGGCGTCTGGCTGTTACCTCTGTTACCTGTGTTACCTCATAAAAATAAGACTCACGCGATGCTATTCTTCCGGGTCGCCCAGTACATTCGTATTAAACTGATACACCCGTTTGAGGCCTATTTCTGGCAGGCGAAGGCTTGTCTGGGTTCGGCCATCCCTGCCCGGCTCCAGCCAGCCCGCGCTGACGCAGAGTTTTGCCACCTTACTGGCATTGAAGCCCTTACAGATTTCCTTCCAGCCTGACGGCAGGACATAAAATGTCGTGACCGTTTCCGTGGTCTGACTGCCCGTATCCACTTTGCGAAAGCCCATCATGGCCACCGGGCGGTTCCTGTCGTCGTGCCAGTCCGCAAAACGGCTGTACTGATTACGGGTGATAAAGTCGCGCACCTGTTCCAGCGCGGCGCGATCTTCCTGATTGGCGGAATGGCCACGATCCACCATCCACGACGCCAGACAACGCTCTGCCGCTGCGTAGGCTTCACCTTCTGCCCAGCCGGTGATACCGGCGCGGGTGGCCAGCTCCCCGGCCATCGCCACCAGGGCAAAGCGGGTCACTGCCCGTCCGACCTGATTCCCCGCATCCTGCGGCGTCAGCCTGCGCGTGAACTCTTTCAGCATCGCCTTAGCCTGGCTGGTCACCTCCGGCAGCGAAGCCGTGATGTGGCGCAGCCAGTCACGGAACGGCGCACCGTGGAACTGCGCAACACTCTGTTCCAGATGCTCAGACAGCGCCTTTCCGCCGCTGAAACCATGCAGTTCTTCAAACACCCCGTATTTGCCGGAATCGCTGGGGATCTGGATCATCCGCACTTCAACACCGGCGTAAGTGCGTTCCCCCGCGTTTGCCGCATGCTCCACCAGGGATAATTCGCCGGTTGAGAGAAACAGCAGGTTCCAGCGATTCGTTTCCCGCACGGAACCGTCTGTTCTGGCTCTGGCCTTGCCCTGGCCATTCGCCAGCATGTAAGCAATATTCCCCGCCTCGCGTCCGTCCACCTCGCGGATTTCATCC
Source organism: Leclercia sp. EC_58 (assembly GCF_019584355.1). Classification (NCBI taxonomy): domain Bacteria; kingdom Pseudomonadati; phylum Pseudomonadota; class Gammaproteobacteria; order Enterobacterales; family Enterobacteriaceae; genus Leclercia; species Leclercia sp. EC_58. Next base: position 2,015,207 of record NZ_VDAM01000001.1, on the reverse strand, counting down.
AGCATCAGTGTGGCGTCATTGCGGCGGCTTGCTGTTCCCTCCAGCGCGTTACCCGTTGCGCGCCATGTATGCCAGAAATCCGTTCCGCCGCAGACGGACGCCGCCACTTTCATGGTGGTGGTTTTGCCGTCCGTCGATTCCCCTTTCAGGTGATAGCCGCCGCCGCTCATGCCGACCAGTTGCAGCAGTGGTGCAGCAAAGGCCAGGCTGACGCTGAAAGCCAGTCTTGCATTCCCGGTGCAGTAGCGCCCGATATGCTCCCGCCACTCTTCCGATGTGCCATTCACCCGGAAATCCCGTCCCTGAACGCTGGAAGTCTGGAGAATGACCGACCGCGCATCGCGGCCAATTACTTCATCCTGTAAAACGTACACGCCGCCATGCCAGCCGGTTCGGTTCACGCAGGTCACTTTGTTTTCCGGTTTACACAGTGAGATGTATTCCATCAGATGCGCCCTTGCCGCACCGTTAACATTGATATAGGAAAGTCCGTTAACCAGCAGGACGCGGCGCAGTTCTTCCCCGCTGCCGCCCAGCATTTCCATCGGCATCGCCCATTTCCGAGGATTGCCGTTGGTGTCCTCCCACTCCAGCAGCCGCCCGTAATTGCTGCCATCAGCATCGCTGGTAATGGCCGTGACACGGATAGGGCTGGAAATCTTGATATTGCGGATCTCCGTGTCCCCGTCCGATTTATTAACCAGCTTGTCATACCACAGGTATTCTTTAGTGAGGCGGAACCCCTCCGGCAGCCGTGTCTGCCCCCGGCCATGCAGGGTCATTTCGTCCCGGAACGCCTCGCGGGCGCGTTCCAGACCATTTTCCTGACGGAAATCATCCCAGTCAGCTTTATGGCGGGTCGGCGGCAGGGTCACCCAGCCGTTAACCGCTTTTGCCGCCTTCTCTGCCCATAGACGCCCGGTGTTTTCTTTCCCGTCCAGCAGATCGTTATCAGCGGCCAGCACAATGCGGGTATCCGGCCATTTCTGCCGTATTTTTTCAGCCGTTTTAAGGAGATTCGTCGCCGCCACGGCGGCAATAACCCAGCCGGAAGCGATCAGGGAAACCGTGAGCGCGGTGGCGAAACCCTCTGTGATGATGACCTGCTCAGGTGCCGTCATGGGAATGTCAGCGAGCGCGATAAAACTGCCGCTCAGCTGGCTGCCCGGTAACAGACTTTTATCCCCTTCGGGGCTGATAAGCTGACCGCCGGTAATATCGCCGTCGCTGTCAGTCAGTGGCAGCAGCAGAGAACCGGCAGGAAAAACCGTTCCTGCCACCGTGACAGGCTGCTCAGGCAGGCTAAAAGCGTGGCCATGAAGACCGCGATCGCTCAGGTAGCGGCTTTCTCCCTGCCTGCTTTTCTTCATCAGCTGATGAAAGCGCGCCCGGCCATTTGCCTGCCGTGCAGCTTCATTCCTGGCTGGCTTAACGGGTTGCTGGCTCACTTCTGCCAGAGACAGCGTTTCGGCCACCATGCCCGATGCCTCTTTCACCCCTTTACCGGTCACCAGACGAACGAGATCCAGACCATCACCGTTACCGCACTGATTGCAGAACCACGTTCCGCGCCCCTCTTTATCATCCAGGCGAAAACGATCCGTGCCGCCACATTTCGGGCATGCGCCGTGGCGGTGGCCTGCCGGTATGTCGATCCCCAGCGCCGAAAGAATATGAGGCCAGCGGCCACGTGCGGCAGAGGCTACCGATGTTACAGAGACAGGTTTCACTGGCTCTCCTCCCGCTCACCGCAGCACATGAATTCATAGCCCGGCGGCAGTTCTCCGTCAGGCGCGCCAAAAATAATGTCCCGGTAAACCTCACGCATCTCCGTAACGCCCTCAACCGACAGCCGGAGCGTTTCGCCCATAAAACCCGGTGCGAGCATTTTTTCCAGCACCTCTGCGGCAAGACGACTGCCCTCTTCGATACCAAACTCATCTATCCACGGCATTTCAAGGTGATAAAGAATGTTCATGGCCACTTTGTCAGGCGTCAGCGCCAAGCGTTCGCCATCTTCGATATAAGCGGCCTCGCCATTGACGCGCCGCATCAGGGAAATGAAAGCCTCTGCGATATAGCGGCGCAGTAATGCGGTACGAAAGGCAGGGGACATAAAGGATTCTTTACTGATCATTGTGGTTCCCCTTCATGGTGCTGGTTTCTTTAACAACGCCGTCGAGCTGTTCGGCCAGACAGGCAAACATCGCCGCAGCCCCTTCAGCAGAAACGGTTCGTGAACCGGAAGAACCGCACCCGGATAACAAATCAGCAAGGAATTCACTGGCCAGCGTCACGCGCAACAGCCGGTTTTCGCCGGTATCAGACAGGGTGCAGCCAGGCTGCACAGCAGAAATCTCTTTCATACCCTTACCTCCCCGGAAGTTCTGGAGGGAATACGGCCAGCAAAGCAGAGAACAAATTCGGTAATCAGTTGCAGACGGGCGTCACGTTCGTTATGCGCAGTAATACGAACCGGCGCAGGCAGGGCTTTACCGTCGGTACGACGCACAGCAAGAAACAGAAAGGTGTATTCGGGGTGCAGCAACGCGGGGACTGTAGCCATAATGGCAATCTCCTTCAGATAGCGGTTAACGCTACCACCGGAGTTTCCACGCTCACTGGTGGTAGCCCAGACGGGGGTGGAAATACCGGCTCTGAAGGATACCGGCCTGACCGAAGTCAGCCCCGCCTGAGCCACCATTACGCGATAGCTACAACGGTATAGAAACCGCTGCGCATGTAACAGGTGTGCAAAGACAAAGACACAAAAAAAGACGCATGGCGCGTCTGGTGTCGCCTTCAGATTACACGGGTTTCCACGCCCGGTTGCCGATTTTGCGGCAACGGGGAAACTATAGCCCGCAGGATTAAGGCTATGCAAGAAATTTATAACCGAATTTATTGTATTGTTCATTTCTGAAAATCCTGGCATTCTGAATGTGCTCACAGGGTTTGCCACTCTGTAAGTTTCATTTTTCCACCTGAATGTGTTCTCAAAGCCCGCTAAATAATCAGCGGGCTTTTTTATTTGCGGGAACATTACTCAACGAGAGAAATAGCGCTCTCATCTACAGCGGCATAGAGTTCCGGATTGCCCAGCGCGTAGCCTTCGTTACGCAGATAGGAATGCACATATTCGCAATTATCGTCGTCAAATTCGGCACGGAAATAACGCGTATTCGCCTGCGTATAGATATGCAGATTACTCAGCGTGGTTACAGCGAGACGCTTACCGGGCATAAAAGGCGGAATGAAAGCAAAGCGACCGGCAATGGAACTGGTGGCCATCTGTGCGGCACTGATATCTGCCGGGCGTTCAGCGGCATTAAACAGGCGCAGGCGTTGTTGTGCAGCAAGCTCAGCGCCGACCATTACCACCAGTCGGGGATCTTCCCGGAACGGTTCGGCGATAACACTGGTGATGAGATGGTTAGCCAGTAAATCGATATTTTTCCAGTGCCCCGTTTCACCCAGAGTCAGCGGTTCAGAAATAATCTGCTTTCCTTTCAGATAATCCTTTGCCAGCGCATGCCAGCCAATATTGACGTCTTCGCCTTTCTTATTCCTTTCAGGGTCAGTCGTTTCTGAAATGGATGTACCATTAAAACCCGTTCTTAACATATCCAGTGAATAAGCCTGGCTGAAAAAGGTATCCATCACTTCATCAAAATTACCGGCGTGACCAAGGTTATAAATATCCGACATTTCGCCGTAACCGATAGTGGCGCAGGTATCCGTTTCTGACAGCCAGAATTCGGTTCCATTTATTGCCACCTTTTTACGAAAGCGCCCGCCCGCAACCCGGCCAGTATGCAACTCACTGGCACCGACATTGATGGCATTACCGGAGACAGCATTAACATCACGCAGCGTGATCTGCCCCATCATCCAGCCTGATTCCAGAATAGATGCACGGAGAATATTTTCTTTATTACCACGAAGAGAAAAACGACGCCCTTCATTAACATCAGCTCTGGAATTACCTGTGAATTTCTCATGATAGAGACGTGCCGCATCCGGCTTTTGATTTTTAAAAGCAAACATAAATACACCCTGAATAAATTAGACGGAAAAAAGCTTTTCTTTTCGTTCGGTCAGTTTATGGCATTGCAGACGGTAACCGGCATAATCCTCACCGGTAACCACCGCACGTAACAGGGTATTATCCGCCCTGTAATACTCTTTATAAGCTGCCACCCGCAGCAAGCCACCATTATTTAGGGCGTACCTGTCAGATGGTGGAGTGCAGTGTTTAATGATTTCACGCACCGCTTTTACCAGCTCATCAAGGGCATCCATAACAAACCGGGCGGCACTGGAAATTGCCGGATCCTGATTAGATGTCGTAATTTCTGCCGGAACGCGCAGGGAAGCGAGAAATGAATGTAACACCGGTTTATCCACGCCCTTTCCAATATGCCTGGCTTCTTCAACAAGTAAGCCAGGTAAAGACCGGAAATGGTTTACCCGCTTTCGTTGTTCTTCAACCCGGCATTGCGCGGCCTGATAAAGATATTCAGCATCAGCACGGCTGACAGGATGTGAACCCCGGTTTTTCATCTCGGCAACACTGCGGGCGGTATAAACCTGCTTTGTTGCCGTTTTGGCTTCAGCGGCTGCACGTTCTCTGTAGCCAAGCTCCTCTTCCTCATGGCGGCAAAGCTGAATGCAGCGCTTTAGCAACATATTGATTTCAGTGGCTTCAGCACCAGTATCAGGAATGACCAGCCCGGTTAACGAAAACAGGTTTTGCCCTTCAGCGCGTAATTTATTTAGCGTAAAAATTTCGATAATACGGGCAATACACGCAGCGTCACTGTTCGAATCATTAAATGGAATAACTTTATAGTCTTGAATTTTGGCAACGTAATTACTTTTAGTAAATTGCAGGGCGAGTGAACCCGCACCCTCTAATTGAAGGTTATTCATTATTCACCTCTAATTTATTTGTTATTAAAGAAAGTACACAACTTAGTTATTGATAGTTGAATGACTATCACGCCATGCGTAGTAGTCACCCGCTCGCCAACGAGACATTCTTCCCAGCTTTATTGGCTTCGGGAATTTACCTAATGATATCAATTTGTAAATCCACTTATCTGTAAACAAACAGTCTGAAGTAATAAACTTCATATCGATTAATTTATCGTAAGATGGGCGAGATTTTGAACTATCCATACTATCTCCATGAGTTCATCAAAGTTTATCAATGGAGAGGATTTGAACATAAGAAGAGGAATATTTACGTTGAGTAGAAATACTTATTCCTACTCAACGTAAAGAAGATTCTAGTTACCGATTAATTTTCCTGCAATAGCCTTGCCCAAGATACGTTCTATGCGATCTAGGGATAGGGGCTCACCTCCATTTCCATATAGTATATCTGTTGCATATTTTTCAATACAATTTGCCCAAGCTCGTATTGACACCTCACATTCCTGAGGGTATTTTTCCTTGCAAAAAATAGCCGCAATAAGAACTACTTCTCTTCTTTTAGCATGTCGTTCTGAGACAATATTAGATATTTTTAGAGACTTACCCCCTTTTACCTCCAAGGGATTGCGCTGTGAACTAGAATAGAAATTATCAGATATAACTCTTTCCATTTCTTCCCATGTTATCCATAAGTCAGCCTCAGTAATTTTAACTCCGGCGCTATCCGGAAGAATGCATCCAAAAAAACCCTCAAGGTTGGCGTTCCCGTCAGGGAATACCATCAATCCTTTATCATAATAACCATTTAATTCTATTTTTTTTAAATCAACGCAATTAAGCGCCCATAAACCAGAAGCATCACCATTAGCTACGCTAAATTCCCCACGATCATCATTAAAGAATGGGTAATTGTATTCATCAGGTGTCACTCCATTGTAAATAAGAGAATGCTTTGAAATCTCTTTGAATCCATCTTCATTCTTTTGTAAGTCTTCAAATTTTCGATTCAAAGAATGAACATCCATTGAGCTATAGAAATGAGAATAAGCCATATCTAACATAATACAGAGGTTGATTTTATTATTTGCCCCCCAATGAATTAGATCTTCGACTTCGCATCCTAATTTTTTTGCAGCCCGATCAATCCTATAATAATCTAAATGAGGTAGATTATTCATGTTGCAATCCTTCCATTAAATCCGAATACCATTGCATCATTTCTCTACGACCTTCGAGATATTGTGCATGGTTGTAAATTCCGCGAATTGAATTTTTATCAAGGTGGGCAAGTTGCGTTTCAATCCATGCACTGTTAAATCCTTTTTCGTGCAAAATTGTGCTCATGGTATGCCTAAAACCATGACCGGTAACCCGCCCTCCATACCCTATGCGCTTAAAAACCTGATTGATACTGGCTTCACTCATGAACTTACTGGGATCGTTACGACCGGGGAACATCAGCGGATAATTCCCTGTCAATTCTTTCAACCTTTCAAGGTGCACTAAGGCTTGTTTTGACAGCGGAACAATATGAGCACGACGCATTTTCATGCGTTCTTTAGGGATTTCCCATACAGCATTATCGAAGTCCACTTCACGCCATTCAGCTGCGCGTAGTTCTCCAGTTCTCAACCCTGTCAGAATAAGCAAATGTGCCCCCAATAAAACTATGGGGCTTCCAGTGTAGGCATTCAGTGCCGTGAAAAATTCAGGCAGCTCGCTGGCTTTAAGGAAAGGATAATGAACGGCCTCATGCCCTTGCATTGCACTAGCGAGATCAGGCGCAGGATTATAGATAGCCCGCCCCGTTACGATGGCGTAGCGGAAAACCTCTCCACAACGCTGGCGAACTTTCTTCGCTTTTTCCATCGCCCCTCTTGCTTCTATCAGCCTCAGGACTTCCAGTAGCTCCAAAGGCTGAATGCCAGCTATAGGACGGTGGCCAATATGCGGGAAAATATCTTTATTAAATGCCTCAAGAATGTCGGAAGCGTAACCCTCTGACCATTTAGGCGACTTCATCTTATGCCACTCTAACGCAACCTCTTTGAACGGGTTGAAGATCTCAGTGGAAGCGGTTAAAGCCAGCTTCTTTGCTTTCTTTACTTCACCGGGGTCGTCACCCGCTGCGAGTAGTTTCTTTGCCTCTTCGCGTTTTTGTCTGGCATCAGCAAGAGAGACGGTTGGATAGACACCAAAGGACAGGCGTTTTTCTTTACCACCAAAACGGTACTTCATACGCCAGTAGCGCGAGCCATTGGGTTCAACTTGAAGATACAGACCACCACCATCAGATAGCTTGTAGCTCTTCTCTTTTCCTTTCGCGGCTTCAACCTTTCGGGCATTCAGCATCATTGGGGGCACATTTCCTAGACCGAACAGAAGATGCCCCTGATTGTGCCCCCAAAGGCATGTTGATTTCAATAGATAGAGGTTGACGTCAAATGACTGAAATCAAGACAGAGACTATGTTTTTAAAGGATTTTGTTGATGTTAGTTGACTTGAGAAAACTAGGGGATGGTGCCGATAATAGGAGTCGAACCTACGACCTTCGCAGACTCTAATGAATTATCTACAAAGCCTAGCTAACTGATTGATTAAACTTAGTTAATTAGACTTTTCACCAGCAACAAAAGGTATATATCAACCCTGAAACTGCCCCGACAAAATATCAGGGGTTTACATGACTTACAAGCGTGACAGATATCTGATTCTCGACCATTGCGGGGTTTACATGGTGCGAATCGTTATACCGTCCTACATGAAGCCTTACTTCAACGGTAAGCGCTACTACATGAAATCAACAGCCACCAAAGATATCAGGCAAGCAAGGCTTTTCAGGGATGCTGTAGCGGTAGAGTTCATCAAGCTAAGGGAACAGCTTAAGCCAAAACAAAACGGCTCAAAGGTTGAGCAGATAATCAATGAACTACGTGGTATCAGCAACTTTGCAAAGGAATCACCAGTGAATTACGGGGCTAATATCGAGCGCTGTCCTACACTAATACAAATACGTGACATTTATTTGCTGCAATATAGCGATAAACGCAAACTAACAACGCTATCAAAGATAACTAAAGCCGTTGAGTTAATTCTTTCTCACATTAAACAGCGTGATTCACAGCTTCAGGATATTAACCGAACGGTAGTAACCGGATGGCTTGACCAACTGAAAAAAGAGAAAGCAACTCAAACGCTACAAAACTATATAAGCGCACTGGCTCAACTATTCGATTTTGCAAAGAATCGCTATCACGATGCGCCTAAAGATAATCCTTTCAGAGGGCATAGGTTAGAGGCCAAAAGTTCACATGATAGCTATGAGCCTTTCCTTATTTCTGAGTTAAGCAAGGTCTTTGGGTTACTCAATGAAGAAATGAAACAGGTTACCTTAATCGGCCTTTATTCAGGGATGAGATTGAATGAAATTTGTAGCCTCACCATTGATGATATTGTTACAGAGGAAAGCGTAAGGTGTTTACGCATCTCAAAAGGCAAAACAAAGAATGCAGCCCGATTAGTTCCCGTTCATCCTTCAATTAACGGACTTATTGACACGCTGATTCAAAACCATACGGATAAGTTTCTTTTCAGACATGCAGCGTTAACAGACAGGGCTGATGGTAAGCGCTCTACATGGCATACACAGCAATTCACCAGAGCAAAGAGAAAGGCTTTAGGCGAGAAGGAAACGGAGAGGAAAGTCTTTCACTCATTGCGTGGGATGTTCATCACCGAGCTTGACCGCCTTAAAGTGCCTGAAGACCGGATAGCGCTTCTTGTAGGCCATGAAAGGGGGAGTACAGAGTCTTTCAAGACTTACAGTCAAGGGGCTTCACTCAAAGAGCTTGCTCAGTACGTGGAAAAGGTCAATTTTGACGGTATAGCTTGACGGCTTTACGTTTTCATTTCTCAAAAGTGCATTGTCAATCAACACCCCCTTGATAAGACTAGGTTTATTGTGATTTTAGTCGGCTAATTAACAGGGGGTATCAGTTCACAGATTTCAACCTTTTTACCCCTCAAAGCCAGTTACAGCAACGGATTAGGGGTTTTTACTGTTAATATTAATATGCAGTGATTAATCAATGAATTAATACACTAATAATGAAAGACTCAATCATCTATTCATTTCATTGGGCCTGGTATCCTTATTGGAGTGTTTTTATTGTCTGACGATGGCGGATTAAGATAAGCAACCCCATGAATGCAACCCAAAAAACCTAACAGATAAAACATTATCCTCAGTAATTCGTCAGTTAAGTCTTTGTCTGAGACTGGTATTGCTTCAACAATAGAAATCTTCACATCCTTATTAAATAGTTGGCAGGAAGATGTGACAAACGCGTTTAGACGCGTGACAGCCTTAGGTGAGTCAATTTGATGTGCCAAAGCATTGCGTAATTGATTCAAGTTATCCAAAACTGGCCATATTTTTTCAGGGTACTGAAACCCAGTAAGATGGGAGCCAAAAAGTGCCTGAACAAGTTTCAATTTATGCTGAAAGCTTAATTGGATATTTTCAATTGGTTTGCTATCACGACAATGCAATCTTAAAATGTCCATTAACAATTCTTCAGCAAAGAGATGTCCCTTTAAGATGATTGATGTAATATCCATTCTATGGTGCAAGTGTTTTTCGTATCTCGATGTGTTTTTTTCATAAAGCAGTTTTAGGTCTTCTTGCGTTCGCATCTTTCTGTCCGTCAGTTATCTTACCAAGAATGTAAGCTTATCAGGCTGGAGAGGCACTGGTCACATACCTTTGCAATTTTCTTATGCTGCTACTTTTCTCATCTATCACAGCCGTCGAATGGTTCACTTTAGGTATACCTTAAGAGATACCGATTTACTGAACCAGTTCACCTCAAAAATAATTTATTGAACCACTCAAATCAGACTGATATAATTGAACCACTTCAAACAGACTGATACGGTTCACTATCATGACTTCACGTGTCTACGCTTACCTCAGAGCTTCCACCACTCAGCAAGACGCAACACGCGCCAAAGGTCAGTTGGATGAATTCGCTACAGCCAACGGTATGACTATTTCAAGCTACTTCACAGAGAATGAATCAGGCGCATCTCTACAGCGCCCTGAGTTGTTCAGACTGCTTGAGATTGCACAGAAGGGAGATGTTCTCTTAGTTGAGCAGGTAGACCGTCTGTCACGTTTGAGCGGTGAAGACTGGAACAAGTTACGGTCACTGATTAATGAGAAAGGCGTTAGAGTGGTTGCCTTAGACCTGCCAACAAGCCACCAGCTTATTCAGTCAGGAGATGAGTTCACCAGCAGGATGCTTGAGGCGTTAAACGGGATGATGCTGGACATGCTCGCCGCTATTGCCAGAAAGGATTACACAGACCGTAAGAGAAGACAGGCTCAGGGCATTGTAAAGGCAAAATCAGACGGAAAATACAAAGGACGTCCAGAGGACACACAGCGCAATGAGAGAATAGCCAAGCTATTACAGGCTGGTATGTCCTACAGTGACGTAATGGAAACAGTGAGCTGCTCAAGGGCAACGGTGGCAAAGGTTAGTAAGAGCCTCAAAGAGGCGGTTTTAACGAACTGATGATGATTTACGCCCTGCATCTTAGCGGGGCTTTTTTATGTCTGGCGTTTATCAGGATCCCTGTAACGCATTCTAAGCAGCCTTTATTATTAACCTATGGGTCAAGGTTACCATCATTAAATAATCGCTTAGAACGCTGTACAGGCTCAGATATGTTCATTTTTTGCCATTGGTATGGAATCTTTGAAAAGGGCGCTACTAAGCAGAGAGATTCAGACTATCCAAAATCTTCAAAGTTGCTCTAGATATGCTGAAAGTTGCTGGTGAAACTGAAATAAAAATAGGTCTGGAAATTTTTTAGAAAAATAACATTTGTGAAAATTCATCCACCAGCTTCAAGGCCTCTTTCACGGATCCCGATATGGTTTACTGTCAATGCTACAAGGTGGAAACCAGAATCACCGATGAGCTGAAAGCAGGTGAGGTTAGAAAGGCTTTCTTTAAAGAACTCTTAAAAGATACTCAGAGACAAGAAGATGAAAAACAAAGAACAAAAAGAATCTGTTAAGAGGTTTTAGGGTAGCTTAAAAAACAATCAACTACAATCGGTTGATGTAAATAAATCATGGTGATTCAGGGCGTTAGCCCTCTTAAAATTCCTTTTCAATCAATCTGTACAACCCCCTTCTAACGCGGTTCAACGGTTCCCCCTTTGGGGGGGAGAACCTACCGCAAACACCCTATACCAGCCCTGCATACGCAATCTCGGAAAAGAAACCCTTCCCAAGCGCCTGAAAAGTATCCTTCCAGTTATATATACCGGACTTCAATGTCATTGATTTATGAGAGGTTTTTGGTTGATTGAAATCTAAAAGCGCCTGTCACAAATTGTTAATAATGTTGACAAAATGTTAAATTTAGGTTAGTATGGTTTATTAGATAACGAATTGAGGTATCCACTATGTAATGTACAAAGCTAAAGTATTTAATGGAGTCAAGACTCCGGCTGGAAAGCCAATCACAGGTAAAGGCTTCTTCTCAGATGACCACGATTTAATAGATACCCCCGAATACCGCGAATCTCTTAAAAACACCCTCATCGAATTAGGTTACACCAGCTTCAATAACCCATTACCCGCAAGCAATAAACCTTACCGCAGAAGAGGAACACCCCGTAAGGCTATGGAGAATACACTTCAGCAATATTTTATTGATAAAGACTCAGTAAGTAACCTTCCTTCAAAAGTTGAGGATGTATTCACGGGTTGCGTTAATAGCTGTCCAGATAAACTATCCCCATCTTTCTGTTTCAATCTATTGAAGCAATTAAGCGTTATCACAGCAGCCGCTGTAGAGGATGAAACAGGTTTTAGTAAAAGCTGGTGTAACGATATTACTCAGGCATTGCAATTAACAATCAAAATGATTGAGCATTGTCATGATAAAGGCGAAATTCAGGTAATTTTTAACAGTGACTATGTAAACGATGAATTGGATTCTGACAGGGAATTAGAAGACGTCCTTGATTTACACATTCAAAAGGCAGCATAACAATGAACTATACATTAACACATATCGGTGAACCAGCTTACCAGCAATTAAAAGCTCTGGCTGAACACTTTGAAGTAAGCATTCCACAAGTCATCACTCTGATTATCAAAGGAGTCATTTGAATGAACAAGACAAAAGCAGTGCGGATTAAAAAGACAGATAATCAACTGGTGAAACTGAAAGCGGTTAATGCTGGAGCAACCATCAGAAAGACTCTGGAAAGTATGATTCTAATGTCCTATGTGAAACACATTAATGTTATCTGAAAGAGGGTGTTCCGGTATGCTGAGAAGGTATCAAACTCATGACATTACTCGAAACACCACGATAAATATTTTATTTGTTATAATGCTATCCTTCCTTCTTACAGATACATCTACAGTGCTGAGAGAAGCTTATCTTCTATTACTTCAGCACTTCTGACAATGTAGCGCGACCTCTCAAGCAACTCATCATAAAACAAGATATCTATATTTTTTAAATTTCTCCTATAAAGCTCGAGGGTTTTTCTTTTAATTAGTTTTTCTCGCTCATTACCCTCAATTGAAGATAATGAACCTATAATTAAAATGCATTCTGTATCAAATGTATCTTCATGTATAAGTTCACCATCCATAGTGTAATTTCTAGACTGAGATTCAATCTCCCAATTTGCCTTTTGCGCCAAAATCTGACTAACAGCGTCGGTTAATTCACTGGATAAGAACCATGTATCAGAGCGCCCTTGTCGCTTAGTGAAAAGTTTTGTTGTTGGTGTTTTTAATTCCACAATCTTGGTGAATCTTGAGTCAGATATAAGAAAATCAGCAATTACATCATTTCCGCCGTTTAAATCAGTTCTTGATATGTGAGCTTCCCTTTGAAGAATTTTTAGGAATTTATACTTTAAGCCATAACCAAAAATCCATTCATTGGTTTCAAAAAAACGTTGCCAGTCTGCCTCCTTATAACTATCAGGCTCAGTGAGCATTTTCTCGTAGGTCTCGAGAGATTCCTTTCTCCCTAATATTGTATTGATGTCATTATTGGTTAACTTACTGCTTACAAGGTGCTGCAAGGCCATAACTAATGAATTATTATCAGCGTGTTCAAGAATGCTGATTATCTCATTATAATTATCTCTGACCTCAATGAATCTTCCAGTCTTTGAAGAAGTGCTATCACATACCATGCTATAGCTGGATAGATGGCTATAAAGATTTTGAAGATTTTGTATTGTCAGCTTACATGTGAATTTGGGTGTGCCAGTCTTAGCACAGTGTGCAAAGAAATTGGCACATAAGGAATCCACTTCTTTAGCGTTAGCATCAAGACCAGAAATGTTTAGCATAAGCTCACTTGATTCATCTGAGCCTATGAGGAAAGAGTGATTCAGGCTCATTCTTAAACCTTAGCAATTACATTCTTATAGCCGTCGTACTCCGGGTTATATTTATCATTGATTGGGAATTGGGGTTCACCTTCGAGAATTGTGATATTTGATAGAGACTCTATATCAAACATTCTGAACTCAGGGAAATCAGGCTCGCTGTCTGTTACGCCAGATGTCTGGACAATGTGCAATTTAGTGGATTCGGTGCCATCTTTTTTTCTCATTATGAAGATTGCATGAACGTTTCCAATTCTCTCGCCCGGTGTTTTTCCTGGCTTGTTGTAATGAAATGAGATTGGTTTGCGTCTTTGAACTGAATCTCTCAAAACCTGTAAACTCATAATAACAATCCTTATATGGGTGCTACATTGTTTCGGTTTGTCTGTCATTTGAACGTACTTTTTGTACGTGATTGTGATAGCAGTTTTTGACAGGATGTGTCAATTTATTTCTAACAGCATCACACGTAACATAACGCATACTTGTTGTTAACTGAATGCCTTTATGTGAACAATTACTTATGAATCATATAATTATGTTTTGTGCAATGAGGGGATTTCAATTTTTAGAGCGTAGTTCAGACGAGTTTCAGACGAAACAAAAAAGTAATAAGGGTCGTGATTTACGTATCTGTTTGGGTTTTACAGAATGCTATTCCCAGGAGATAATTGTTTTATCTGGTTTGCTAAATCTCAAAATCAACTGGCACAGGTCGTTCAAGAGGTATTTGAGAAAGCAATGTAAAGGGCTGCTCTAATGAGTGGCCTTTTTTTTTATTTGCCTTAGAAAGGGATTCAGTTATGAATGAAGACATACTACAAAGTTACAAGAAAAACCTGTCACACTATCAATGTTGAATTAAGAAAGATTGGTGATTTACTAAATCTAACCCCCAACAAGCAGTATCATATTAAAAAAATGATAACAAAATCTAGCCGCTTATTACTCATCAAAGCAATCTGCGAAAGAATTAATAAATAACCGTTGACAATAAGTGATTTCATGTGACAATGGTTATATGAGTTAGAGATATTCACTATTCATCAATCACCGATTATTTCTGGCTCCTCAGTCTCCTTCTGTTTATCTTCTTAGGCATCCATCCCGAATGAGTGACGGGAATTCCTCTTGAGAAGATGAACAACCTAATTTGAAAACATTGAACCGTGTCCCGTAACATTAAGTTGGCTGGATGCGGTTTTGTGCTTTCTGAAATCTAAGCAAACCAGACTAAGAGTAATTAATAATGACCACTTTAAATCAAGCTGTATCAATTAACCAACCAGTAGCTTCAATCAGTCACCTGTTACCATTCGAACAAAAGCAGCATGTTGAAAAGCTGTATTTTCCGAAAGTACAACAGGCTTCTGAAAAGATGTCTAAAGCTGAGGTTGAATATCAGGACGCTGTAGAATCTCGTTCAGTGTTGATTAATCAGAAAGCTGCTGAATATCTTGCTAACCCGTCCGAAAGACACGGATTCATTGTGAAGCAGGTTTATCCAACTAACCAGCAACAAGTGATTCAAAGCATGGCTGATGCTGGCTATATGGTACACCGGGTGGGAATGGGCTTAATCTATTTCATCTCATCTAAAAAGAATGCTCTGAAAGACGCAACTGATAAGGCAACCGCTGAAGCTGAATCAACCATTGATAAGATGATTGAACGTCTGAAGGTAAAAGCCTCTGAAGCTGTCCACCAGCGAAACAAGATTGTTATTGAAGCCTGTAAAGCTCTGGATGCTGTAAAAGACTTTACCGATTACCTGAACGTGATTGTAACCGATTCTGAAGAGGTGACCGAATAATGAGTATTCTAATGAAAGGGCTGTCCAAGCGTGGCAGCTATAATCACCTTACTGACTCAATGGAATTCAAATACTTCAATGGTCAAAATGAAATCAGTGAATCAACTTATAAGCTACTTGTTTCAGGTAATAAACCTAAATCATCAGTTAAGCCAGCTAAAGCGGTCACCACGTATAAAGTGAAGCCTAAGCCAACAATTGAACAGCAAAGAGATGCAGCTTTGAAGGCTGCTATTAAGCAAATGACAGGGGGTTGATAAATGGAAAATACAATTAACGAACCAATTACCTATTACGACTCTAACGGCTGTCTGATTATCGGGGCTAACCTTATCGGGAAGATTCATCCTCAGCTAATGGAAAAGCTAATCAGACGTTCGGGGGATGGCTCAAAACGTAGCCTGCAAGCCCGAATCACATCTTACCTCGAAGAGGTTTTAGCCAATGTGTAACACTTTCCATAACCCTGATAAGCCGTGTATGCATTGTGGCTCAACTGTTCGCTATATCTCATCGGGTAGTTGTCTGAACTGTTCAAAGACACGTAGACAGCCACCAATGCCTAAGCCAAAGATTGCACGTGTAACCGCTACAGCAGCCGTCGCCCCTTTCCATTCAGAAGGTGGGGATAACTCAAACAACGTAATTGTTAAGCTGTCTGGTAAGGCTCTTGCTCGTCTTGATGAGGTTGGTTACTCGTTGGTTCAGGAGTACCGCCTTGCGGGTTACACACAAGAACGAGTCCGAATGATAGCTTTATCTCATATCATTGAAGCAGCTTAATCTCTTCCTCATCTCCCCGTATTTATTTTTATCAATCGATTGGTCACTTTCTCATGATAAGGCTCGCCGAAGGTGATTATTCATTGTGTTAGTTCTTGTTTTGAAAAATGTTTTGAACGATTATGATAAGAATAAAGATAGGTTAAGAGGCGTCAAGATGAATGAAGGTCTTACAGACTCAGTTAAACAAGCGCTGGAGCAAAGGCTCAAAAATCCTTTGTGGGGATTTATTCTTCTGGCGTGGATGTGGTTCAATTGGCCTAACTTAGCGATGTTGTTCATGAGTGATGCGCCTGTAAAGTTCAGAATCGATTATATCCTTTCGCAGGAGTATTTCTATCTGCATTACATGATTGCCCCCATCCTTTCTGGCAGTATTTTGGCTATAATCTCGCCATATGCACAGTGGCTCCTTTCTCAGGCGCATAAGTGGGCTGATGATAGATATAGTGCCAACACATTCAAAATCAAAGAGAGAGATTTTCAAGAAGCAATAGACCTGTCAACTTTAAAAGTAAAAGCTGATAGAGCTGAAGATTTAGCAAAAGCAAAAAGTGATGCTGACATACAAGAGCAAATTGAGCGAGGGAGGCGCGAAGAATTAAAAACTGAAGAACTAGAATCAATTAAAAATGCACTGTCCGACGAATTAGAAAATTTGAAGGCTTCAGTTTCTTTACAACAAGCTGAAATTGATAGCCTTTCGAAAGACAAAGCAAGGATCCAGGATTTAATTGTTGAGTCATTATTTATTATGGAAAATATTTTCAGTATTTCAGATTCTAGTTCAATCCAGAAGATTAAAAAGGAGGTAGAGAAACTTTACTCTGCTAGTGAAATAGAAATATCTTCTATATTGAATGCTATCAATGCGAAAAGAGAACTTACACTTCAACAAAAAATGATATTTTTTGATAAGCTGGACGAAAAAGTAAAAAAAGATAGGTTAAAGGCAGGGTTAGCAAGTTCTTTAGACAATGAATGATTAAAAGTTCAATGTAACAATAGAAAGGGGTCTTCAGAAAGAGGTGATGAACTCACAGCCTTTAATTTGGTCTTATCGCTACCTGAGCAGCTACTGAAAAGGCTGGATAAGGTCGGCTATGAACTGGTTAAGCGTTACGGTATTGCAGGGTGTAGTGATA
Organism: Leclercia sp. EC_58; assembly: GCF_019584355.1. Lineage (NCBI taxonomy): Bacteria > Pseudomonadati > Pseudomonadota > Gammaproteobacteria > Enterobacterales > Enterobacteriaceae > Leclercia > Leclercia sp. EC_58. The sequence goes on along the minus strand of NZ_VDAM01000001.1, from coordinate 1,998,088 downwards.
AGCAGCGACATCACATCACTATTGTTCATCTGCTTGAAAAATCCGCTTAGACGTTAAAAGACAATAGTAGCCATTTAGCCCCGGCTGGTGATACCAATCAACGGGAGCTTTAGCGACTTCATCATGTACGCTCAAAAGCCATCTTATCAGGACGCTCGTGTATCCATATGGAACCGTGAGCCAGCCGGAGATAGAGCCTGTATATCGTTTACAGGGACGAGAATCACCATAAGCCTGTTTATCCCTCAGTAAGGGGCATCGGGGCTGAATGCGTGACTTCTAAGCGTTTATTGGGCAATTTTGAGACATTGGAAGTCATCAGCTTCGAGTTAAGCTTGTACCTGTTCGAGCTGTACAACTACAGGCCGTTACAGTTAACATCCCAATTGCCATATCAACCATAACGGCAGTTATGAGGGATGATTTACCGATTCTTATAGATGAATAAAAGGCAGATTTTTAAGTCTAAATTATTGATTTATAAGGATTTTTAAGTGATGGTGCCGATAATAGGAGTCGAACCTACGACCTTCGCATTACGAATGCGCTGCTCTACCAACTGAGCTATATCGGCTTTCAGGAGAGGTACTGCGGTGTAAAAGGGTAAGAAAAAGAGCCCACCTCGTCAACCCCTCCTCTTTTAGTCGTTGATTTTTACACCAACCCGCGCAAAAACCATTCAATTTAAAGGGCCATTTTCGCCTTTCTTCACATTTTGCGGCTATTTGCCCCCATCGGGAATGCCATCTTTCCCCGTTTCCCTTCAGAATCGGCTATCTTGAGTTTTACATTTTGACATCAAGCCCCGCCAGAACAGGTCGATACTAATTCTAATCGGAACACAGAAATGCCTGAGAGAGTGGGTACATAATGAATAAATTTTTTGTCACCGATGACATAGGCGGCACGGACCTTGAGCCGAGAAGAACCGCCAGCTTTATCAAGCGCGCCCTGCTGCTGATGTTTTCCCTGCTGGCAATGCTGTTTATTATCGCCATCATCGCGTTGCTGACGATCGTGCGAAATATCAATGAAGACAGCGATAAGCACAGCGCCATGCTGCTGCAAAAGGCCATCCATAACCGCGTCGATACCCTCACGACCCACATCAAAGATTACGCCTGGTGGGGCGAAGCCTACCAGCATCTGCACCCGAAGGTGGATACCGACTGGGCGTACACCCGTCAGAATATGGGCGCGACCCTCTGGCGCGATTTTGAGTACGAAGGGGTGTTTGTGCTGGATAGCCATGGGCAGACCCGCTACAGCGTCATCAACGGCAAGCTGGTGACCCGCTCTCTGCAAGCCTGGCTGGGCGACGATCCCCTGCCCGAGCTGATGCAGAAAATAAGCAAGCCGGACGCTATGCCCGTGTCCAGTACGGTGGTGATGAAAGGAGGCTATCCGGCGCTGGTGGCGGCGGCAAACATCACTACGGGTGATGACTCAAGCATCACGGCTGCCCCTGGTCCGGCCTCGGTACTGGTGTTTGTGGACGTGCTGGATGAGCACAAGCTCGCCGCGCTGGGTGAAGAATACGGTATCGCCCAGACCCGCGTGCAGCATACGGGCGCCCCAAAGCTGGAAGGACGACGCGGGGTAGCCACCCTTCCTGTTGATGGTCAGCAGGTTACGTTTGAATGGAAAAGCGAAAATCCGGGGCGGGAACTGCTGCGCTATATCCTGCCGCTGCTGATCCTGCTGGCGCTCTGCACCGCGATTCCCGGCGTGATGCTGGGACGTAACGCGCTCAAAAAGGCGCGCATGTATGATGAAAATACCTATCTACTGGCGCAGAACCGTCTGGCGCTCACCGCCAGCGAACGGCGTTTTCGTGACGTTGCCGAGGCGACCACGGACTGGATCTGGGAGACGGACACCGAGCTGCGTTTTACCTGGCTTTCGGAGCGTTTTCCGGGGATCACCGGGCACAGCATATCGGCCTGGATTGGCCGCCCGCTCAGCGAGCTGATGGAGGCCGAAAACCAGTCGCTGGCGGATTGGATCACCCTTCCCGGCCAGACGGGCCATCGCCGCCTGCTGCACTGCCGTTATCTTTCGGCGATGGGCCACCAGCGCTACTGCCATATTGCGATTAAACCGGTTATCGCGCCGGAGGGGATCACCGGCTACCGCGGCACCGCCACGGATGTCACTCTCGAAGTGGAGGCCCAGGCGCGCGTGGAGTACCTCTCCCGGCACGACGATCTCACCGGACTGCCCAACCGGGTGCGGATGCGCGAGTTCCTGGAGGGCAAACTGCGGGCGCAGCCTACGCAGATGCATCCGCTGGCGATGCTCAGCCTCGATCTCGATAAGTTCAAACCGGTCAACGATCTGTTTGGTCACAGTGCCGGTGATAGCGTACTGCATGAAGTCTCGACCAGGCTACGGGCCTGTATCCGCGATTACGATCTGGTGGCGCGCCAGGGCGGAGACGAGTTTATCCTGATTATCTCCGACATTCGTGACAGGAAGTACATTGATACCCTGTGCGAACGTATCATTGCCGAGATTACGCGCCCCTTCCTGATTAACGGGCATGAGATTGTCATCGGCGCCAGTATTGGCGTGGCTATCGCACCGCACGATGCTGTCGACGCGAGCGAGCTTCTGCGCTTCTCAGACATCGCATTGTACAAAGCGAAAAGCACCGGGCGTAACAAGTGGATGTTTTATACGCCCGAAATGGCCGAACAGATGGTACAGCGTCGCGAGATGGAAGAGAGTCTGCGCGAAGGGATTAAAAAAGAGCAGTTCCGTCTGGTCTATCAGCCGCGCTATGGTCACGACTCTTCGCGCATCATTGCCGTGGAGGCACTGGTCCGCTGGGATCACCCTGAGCTTGGCCTGATCATGCCGGATCAGTTTATCTCCCTGGCCGAAGAGACCGGGCTGATCATTCCGCTGAGCGACTGGGTGCTGAAAACCGCCTGTCGGGACGCACAGCAGTCGCTGCACGGTCTCTCCGTATCGGTGAATATTTCTGCCGTCGAGTTCCAGTCCTGGCAGGTCGTGGAGCGCATCAAAGACGCGCTCCAGATGTCGCAGTTAGATCCTTCCCGGCTGGAGATTGAAATCACCGAAAACGCCACCCTGTGGAATCCGGAAAACAGCCTTGAAATCATGCTGGCACTGAAGAAACTGGGCGTGAAGCTGCTGATGGACGATTTCGGCACCGGCTACTCCTCCTTGAGTTATCTGCGCAATTTCCCGTTCGATGGCATCAAGCTGGATAAATCGTTTATCGACGGCATGCCAGAGAGCGACAGCGCCAATACCATCGTCGAAAATATTATCGGTCTGGGTAAAGCGTTCTCGCTGAGTATTACGGCTGAAGGAGTGGAGACCGAAGGACAACTGCAAAAACTGATGATGATGGAGTGCGATGAAACCCAGGGCTATTTAATCAGCAGGCCGCTCAGCCTGACAGCGCTAAAACAGCAAATCGCCGCGCTGGACTCGGCGGCACAGGAACGGGCAGGTCATAACATCAGGAGTAGCGCGGGCAGCAGCTGAGGCTGCCCGCGAGGACAATCAGGCGCGAACGGTATCGTCGCCGAAGCCAATCCACTTGTAGGTGGTGAGCGCTTCAAGACCCATCGGGCCGCGGGCATGCAGCTTCTGGGTGCTGACTGCCACTTCGGCGCCCAGACCAAACTGGCCGCCGTCGGTGAAGCGGGTGGAGGCGTTGACGTAAACCGCAGACGAATCGACCTCGTTGATAAAGCGACCGGCATTGCTCAGGGTGCGGGTCAGGATTGCATCTGAATGCTGGGTGCCGTGTTCACGGATATGCGCGATAGCATCGTCGAGATCGGCCACCACCTTCACGTTCAGATCCAGCGACAGAAACTCGTCGTTGTACTGCTCCGCTTTCACCGGTTCAACCTTCGCCGGGCCGTTCTGCAGCTGCGTCAGCGCGTTGGCATCGGCATGCAGAGTCACGCCGCTTTCCGCCATCTGCTTGCTCAGTGCCGGCAGGAAGGTATCAGCGATGCCCTGGTGTACCAGCAGCGTCTCCACCGTGTTACAGGTGCTCGGACGCTGGGTTTTGGCGTTCACGATGATCTTGAGGGCAGGATCGAACTCGGCAGTGTCATCCACAAAAATATGGCACACGCCGATACCACCGGTGATCACCGGGATCGTCGACTGCTCGCGGCACAGCTTATGCAAACCTGCACCACCGCGTGGGATCAGCATATCGATGTATTTGTCCATGCGCAGCATCTCGTTGACCAAGGCACGATCCGGGCTTTCAATCGCCTGTACCGCCCCGGCTGGCAGGCCGCACTCTTCCAGCGCCTGCTGGATCACCTTTACCGTGGCGGCGTTGGTGCGCCAGGTCTCTTTCCCGCCGCGCAGGATGGCGGCATTGCCGGTTTTCAGGCACAGCGAGGCGACATCTACGGTGACGTTCGGGCGGGCTTCGTAGATCACACCGATCACCCCCAGCGGCACGCGGCGACGTTCGATGCGCAGGCCGCTGTCCAGCAGTCCGCCGTCAATCACCTGCCCTACCGGATCGGCCAGACTGCATACCTGACGCACATCGTCAGCAATGCTTTTCAGACGCGCGGGGTTTAATGCCAGGCGATCGAGCATCGCCTCGCTCAGGCCGTTGCGGCGGGCTTCCAGCAGATCCTGCTCGTTAGCGAGCAAAATCTCGTGGGACTGGGCTTCCAGATACTCTGCGATTTTTTCCAGCACGCGGTTTTTCTCGCGGCTGGAAAGGAGCGCCAGTTTATACGAGGCGGCTTTGGCGGCGGCGCCCATTTGTTCCAGCATGTCCTGCTCCTTAACGGGTGATCATATCGTCGCGATGGACAGCAACCGGGCCGTACTCATAGCCGAGAATGGCATCGATCTGCTGTGAATGGTGGCCTGCAATACGGCGCAGCGCGTCGCTGTTGTAGCGGCATACGCCGTGGGCAATGTCGCGCCCTTCCAGATTGCAGATACGAATCACTTCACCACGGGAGAAGTTGCCTGTCACGCTTTTAATTCCTTTTGGAAGCAATGAGCTGCCTCTTTCCAGAATAGCGGCGGTGGCGCCCTCATCCACGGTGAGCTGCCCGGCGGGCGGCGCGCCGAAGATCCAGCGTTTGCGGTTTTCCAGCGGCGTGGCTTCAGCATGGAAACGGGTGCCCACCGAAATGCCTTCCATGACGTCACCAATCACGCCCGGACGGCTGCCCGCGGCGATAATGGTGTCGATCCCGGCGCGGCAGGCCACATCGGCGGCCTGCAGTTTGGTCCCCATGCCGCCGGTGCCGAGGCCAGAGACGCTATCGCCCGCGATGGCGCGCAGCGCATCGTCGATACCTTTTACATCGGTGATAAGTTCAGCCTGCGGGTTGGTACGCGGATCGGCGGTGAAGAGACCTTGCTGGTCGGTCAGCAGCAGCAGCTTGTCCGCGCCCGCCAGAATGGCGGCCAGCGCCGAAAGGTTATCGTTATCGCCGACTTTGATTTCTGCGGTGGCGACCGCATCGTTCTCGTTAATGACCGGCACGATGTTGTTATCCAGCAGCGCGCGCAGGGTGTCGCGGGCGTTCAGGAAACGCTCCCGATCTTCCATATCGGCGCGGGTCAACAGCATCTGCCCGACGTGAATGCCATAGATGGAGAACAGCTGTTCCCAGAGCTGAATCAGGCGGCTTTGCCCCACTGCGGCCAGCAACTGCTTGGAGGCAATGGTGGCCGGGAGTTCGGGGTAACCCAGGTGCTCACGCCCGGCAGCAATCGCCCCGGAGGTGACAATCACAATACGGTGCCCTGCGGCGTGCAACTGCGCGCACTGGCGCACCAGCTCAACGATATGGGCGCGATTAAGGCGGCGCGATCCGCCTGTTAACACACTGGTACCGAGTTTTACCACCAGCGTCTGGCTGTCACTCATGATTCTCTGCCGTTCAACAATAAGGGAAATGATATCAATCAGACTTTTTATCAGGACTGGGGCCCGTTGCCAACCGCCATAACGCAGAGGTAACCACTTTGTTGCGCAGGATCAGGAAGCGTAGCGGCAGAATTTGACGGTTTTATTACTGAAATAAAAAAATACCCTTTTTTAAACTTATTCTGTATTTGTCATAAAACGTTCATTTCATCACGTTAAAACCCTTCCTGTTTTTTCACGGAACAAAAGCATGAGCTTACTGTTCAGCGAATATTAGCGCGTTTATAAGAAACCAGGATTGAAAATGAAAAAGAGTACTCTGGCATTAGTGGTAATGGGCGTTGTAGCAACTTCATCTGTACAGGCAGCCGAAGTGTTTAATAAAAACGGCAATAAACTGGACGTGTACGGAAAAGTGAAAGCGATGCGTTATATCAGTGATGATGATGCTAAAGATGGCGACCAGACTTATGTGCGTTTCGGCTTTAAGGGCGAAACTCAGATTAACGATCAGCTTACTGGTTATGGCCGCTGGGAAGCTGAGTTCTCCGGCAATAAAGCTGAAAGCGACGCTACGCAGAAAACCCGTCTGGCCTTTGCCGGTATTAAGCTGAAGGATTTCGGCTCATTCGATTACGGTCGTAACCTCGGTGCGCTGTATGACGTTGAAGCCTGGACCGATATGTTCCCGGAATTTGGCGGCGACTCTTCTGCGCAGACCGACAACTTCATGACCAAGCGCTCCAGTGGCCTGGCAACTTACCGTAATACCGACTTCTTCGGCGCCATCGATGGCCTGGATCTGACCCTGCAATATCAGGGTAAAAACGAAGGCCGCGAAGCCAAAAAACAGAACGGCGACGGTTTCGGTACCGCTCTGACCTATGACTTCGGCGGCAGCGACTTCGCCATCAGCGGCGCCTACACCAACTCTGACCGTACCAATGCCCAGAACCTGCTGGCGCGCGGCGAAGGTAAAAAAGCTGAAGCCTGGGGCACCGGTCTGAAATATGACGCGAACAATATTTATCTGGCAACCATGTACACCGAAACGCGTAATATGACGCCAATCTCCGGTGGCTTTGCCAATAAAGCGCAAAACTTCGAAGCTGTTGCGCAATATCAGTTTGATTTTGGTCTGCGTCCATCCCTGGGTTATGTCCAGTCAAAAGGCAAGGATATTGAAGGCATCGGTGATGAAGATATCGTGAAATATATCGACGTCGGCGCAACCTATTATTTCAACAAAAATATGTCCGCGTTTGTTGATTATAAAATCAACCAGATTGATGACGATAATAAACTGGGCGTGAGCAGCGATGATATCGTCGCGCTGGGTATGACCTACCAGTTCTGATTTATTCCCATAAAAAACCCGGCTAAGCGCCGGGTTTTTTTATTGTCTTTTTTACGCCGGGCTTATGCCGTCAGCTTCACCGGTTCATTGGTGAAATCATCAGCAGGCTCAAGTTTCAGATCGAACGTTGCCAGCAGCGTACGGGCTTTTTCGTGGAATTCACGCAAGGTGTGCTCAAGGCGCTGGATCACTTCCGGATCCTTAATGGCCATCGCCTGCCAGTGACCCTCTTTATTGAACAGGCCAAACTGATAGTTGTAGGTGAAGCGTGACTCTTCTGCTTCCATTTCCATCCACCATCCCCAGAATTCGCGCTTCTCCGGCGCTGGCTTTACGTTAACGCAAACAGCCAGGCAATCGAAAAAGAAGCGATTCTCTTCGCACTGCTCTTCGCGGATGTAGGGGCCAAGAGCCATAAACTTCTTGATCATCCTACTTTTCGGATGTCCACTCGGTAACGTCATTGCGATCTCCTTTTGTGAAGCCACTGTTTTACCAAACCCAAAAAAATTAGCAATCTCTTAACTCAATCTCTGATGGATCCAGCGCGTGATCTGCTGCAGTGCTTTGTCAAAATTCTCATACACCGGGCTGAACGGCACCTCCAGCAGCTTGCCATCCACAGATGACGAGGTGATTAAGCGGGACTCCTCTTCCGGGCTGAAGGGATCGTTTTTCCAGAAGCCAGAGAGCATTGGCGTAGGGCAACGGCGTCCCAGCAGCCCCTGCATTTTCAAAGAGTAGCGGTTGAGCTCTACGCGCAGCGCCTCGTCCGAGGCATCGTGCATACCCAGCCGGCTGGCCAGCACATCAAGGTACATTTCCGGCACGCTGCCCTGGCGGGCAGGTTCACTTAACAGGGCGTGAACCACCGGCCCCAGACAGGCCACCGCCTTCAGACGTGAAGATTCAAGATAGGCGAGACGGACAGCGACATTGGCGCCAAAGCGGAAACCAAACGCCGCTACGCGGGTGTGATCCACCCACGGGTTTTGCTCCAGCGCTTTCAGGGCATGCTGGTGGAGCAAGCTGGAATCCTGGGTCAGTTTCCATTTTGACGAAAAGCCAATAGAGGGCATGTCGAGGGTCAGCATCGCCAGCCCTTTTGGCGCAAAGTAGCGCTCATACAGGCTGTAGTAATCGGTCTGCAGGGAGTCGAGGCCGCCGCACATCATCACCGTCGGGAAGGGACCGTCGCCCGCGGGCATATGCAGGAAGCCGGTGACCGCCGGGCCACCGGGGATGGTAAAGCTGATTTCGCGCATCCGGCCTGGCAGGTGCTGGGCCGCCTCCTGATAGGCGCGGTTTGCCAGCGCCTGGGCCTGCTCTGCCAGTTCATCGCCTTTCAGGTGCGGGTAAGCCGCAATGCTGTAGAGATTAGAGGCGTGCAGCCAGTGCTGGCCGCTTAACAGAGGATCCTCCTCCTGGCTCGCCTTTTGCTGCCAGATCATCGCCTGTTTTGCCCATTCGTAGATCCAGTTGCCGCCGCGATAGCCTACCACCGTGTCGTACAGTTCGCTGTCGGTGCGCTCGGCCTGGCTCATGACGATACGCGCCTGCACGTCGAGAATTTCGCGGGGATCAACACCGCGCCAGATCCACATCAGGCGGTTAACCATGCGATACCAGTGCGGGACATTTTTGCCATCCAGCGCCGACTGCACTGACGGCTGTACACCGCTGTTAAAACGACGAACCAGCGTCGACGTTTCCGGGTGCTTGAATTTGGGCTTGAAGAGAATTTCGCTGAGATTCGCCTGGGACATTGCGCGCTGCCTCTATAAATACGTCAGAGAGGGTCATTGTAACGCGCCAGTGGCGAAAACAATAACGCCCGGCATCACCGGGCGTTAAAAAATCTGGATTAGCGGCCAGAAATAGGTGGGACGAATACGACGCCCATATCCCATGGCTGTTCGATCCAGGTATCCTGAGGGATATCAATGACATAATCGTCAACCAGCGGCTTACCGGCCGGTTTCGCGAAGATAGTGACGAAATGCGCTTTTGGATACATTTCGCGGATAGCCACTGCCGTACCGCCGGTATCAACCAGATCGTCAATCACGATGAAACCTTCACCATCGCCTTCAGCGCGTTTCAGCACTTTCAGCTCACGCTGGTTGTCATGGTCATAGCTGGAGATGCACACGGTATCGACATGACGAATACCCAGCTCACGTGCCAGCAGTGCCCCTGGTACCAGGCCGCCGCGGCTGACAGCGATGATGCCTTTCCACTGTTCGGATGGCATCAGGCGTGCAGCCAGTTTACGTGCATGAATCTGCAACATGTCCCAGGTGACGATGTATTTTTCGCTCATGTGAATTGTCCCAGCCTGTGTTTATACGGCTTAAAAAGTGTTCGAGGGGGAAAATGGTTGCGCGAGATTATAGAGATCTGAAGCACTAAAAACCAGTGCTAAGCGGTTACAGCGGGAGTTTTTACTTGCTTACCCCTACCAGCCGACAGAGAAAGTGGTATTCTCAAACCCACCTCGCAAGTCTGACTTGTGGTAACTCTAAACCTGCTAACCCCGTGACCTGCAAGATTGTCTGCAGGAGATCGACAAGGAGACTTACTGTGTCTGAACTGTCTCAACTATCGCCACAACCGCTGTGGGATATTTTTGCCAAAATTTGCTCCATTCCTCACCCTTCCTATCACGAAGAACAGCTTGCCGAACACATCATGGGCTGGGCGAAGGAAAAAGGGCTGCACGCCGAACGCGACCAGGTTGGCAACATTCTGATCCGCAAACCCGCCACCGCAGGCATGGAAAACCGTAAACCGGTTGTGCTGCAGGCGCACCTGGACATGGTGCCACAGAAAAACAACGACACCGTTCACGACTTCACCAAAGATCCAATTCAGCCTTACATCGACGGCGAGTGGGTTAAAGCCCGCGGCACCACCCTGGGTGCGGATAACGGCATCGGTATGGCCTCTGCGCTGGCGGTGCTGGCCGACGATAGCGTTGAGCATGGTCCGCTGGAAGTGCTGCTGACCATGACCGAAGAAGCCGGTATGGATGGCGCGTTTGGTCTGCAACCGAACTGGCTGCAGGCGGATATCCTGATCAATACCGACTCCGAAGAGGAGGGCGAAATCTATATGGGTTGCGCAGGCGGTATCGATTTTATCTCCACGCTGCCACTGACCCGTGAAGCGATCCCGGCAGGGTTCCAGACCTTTAAGCTGACGCTGAAAGGGCTGAAAGGCGGCCACTCCGGCGGTGACATCCACTTAGGTTTAGGCAACGCCAACAAACTGCTGGCCCGTTTCCTGGCCGGTCATGCTGCCGAGCTGGATCTGCGTCTGGTGGATTTCAACGGCGGTACGCTGCGTAACGCTATCCCACGTGAAGCGTTCGCGACCGTGGCGGTTGCCGCAGACAAAGCCGATGCGCTGAAAAAGCTCTCCGCCGTTTATCTGGACATCCTGAAAAACGAACTGGACGCCAAAGAGAAGAACCTGACCGTGGTTCTGGAAGCGAGCACCAGCGATAAAGCCGCGCTGACTGAACAGTCCCGCGACCGCTTTGTTCAGCTGTTGAACGCCACGCCAAACGGCGTGATCCGCAACTCTGACGTGGCGAAAGGCGTGGTGGAAACCTCCCTGAACGTCGGTGTGGTGACCATGGCTGACGACAGCGCAGAGATCATCTGCCTGATCCGCTCCCTGATCGACAGTGGGAAAGATTACGTGGTGAGCATGCTGGAATCTCTGGGCAAACTCTCTGGTGCGCAGACCGTCGCCAAGGGCAGCTACCCGGGCTGGCAGCCAGATGCGAGCTCGCCGGTGATGGCGCTGGTGCGTGAAACCTATCAGCGTCTGTTCAACAGCACGCCGAACATTCAGGTGATCCACGCTGGTCTGGAGTGTGGTCTGTTCAAAAAACCGTACCCGGATATGGATATGGTGTCCATCGGGCCAACCATTACCGGTCCGCACTCTCCGGATGAGCAGGTTCATATCGAAAGCGTGGGCCATTACTGGACCCTGCTGACGGAACTGCTGAAAGCGATCCCGGCGAAGTAATCAGCCGACTGATGCCCGGCGGCACTGCGTTTGCCGGGCCTACAAGGTCAACGTCGTTTGTCATTTGTATGCCCGGTAAGCAAAGCGCCACCGGGCTTTTTTACAGCCCCAGCACCAGTTGCCGTTCAAGCTGCGGATCCAGCAGCGTGACATGTAATCCCACCAGCCGAACCCCGCGCCCTGCCCGACGCTCTTCCCAGGTTTTCTTCGCGGTGGCGATCAGATCGTCCTTGTTGAGCCGCGGCCAGACGTGCTCCTGCGTGGTTTGCTGAAAGTCGTTGAACTTCAGTTTTACCCCCTGCCGGGCAATCAGCAGATCCGGTTTGACCTTCGCCAGCCGCCGTTCCAGTTCCGGATAAAGCTGTTCGACAATGATGGTTTCACAGGCTGCCCACTCGTGGATATCCTCAGCCAGGGTCCGTTCCACACCGACCGATTTACGCAGCCGCTCGCTGTTAACGTTGCGCTCGTCAATGCCCTGGCTTCGCTCCCAGAGCACCCGGCCAAACTTACCAAAGCGCTTAAGTAACATGCCCAGATCGCTGTTCTGCACATCCTCGCAGGTGCGCAGTCCCATCTTCTCCAGCTTTGCCGCAGAGACTTTACCCACGCCGGGGATCTTGCTGAGCGGCAACGTTTTGATAAATGCCGGGACCTCGTCGGGGGTGATCACATACTGACCGTTGGGCTTATTGAGATCCGAGGCAATTTTGGCAAGAAATTTTACCGGGGCGACGCCCGCCGAGGCGGTGAGCTGCAGTTCATTGAAAATCGTCTGGCGGATCTCCTGCGCCATCAGCGTGGCGGAGCCGTGACAGTGCAGGCTGTCGGTGACATCCAGATAGGCTTCATCCAGCGACAGCGGTTCAATCAGGGAGGTGTAGCGGGAAAAGATGTCGCGGATATGGCTGGAGGCTTCTTTGTAGGCATCGAAGCGTCCCGGTAATAAGGTGAGGTGTGGGCAGAGTTTTAACGCCATAGTGGTTGGCATGGCGCTGCGCACGCCAAACTTACGCGCCGGATAGTTAGCGGTACTGATCACGCCACGCCGCTCGCGACTGCCGCCAATGGCAATGGGGATATCCCGCAGCGCCGGGTTATCCCGCATCTCCACCGCAGCAAAAAAACAGTCCATATCGACATGGATGATTTTGCGCATCGTCTTCACCACATCTGTAATTACATCCAGTATAACAAAGTACAAAAAATGCGTCAGCAGTTTTACTGTCTCACTTCTGTCATTAAATCGTGTTACAAGATACAGCCAATAAACACTTTAAATTCATCAAGTTAATGCATTTAAAATGGAAATTTATTCATGAAAAAGATGATTATCGCTTCACTGCTGCTCGCCTCTAACGCCTGGGCTGACCCGCAGATTATTGCTCACCGCGGCGGAACCGCCGACGCGCCGGAGAACACGCTTCCGGCCATCGCGCTGGCGCTGGAAAATCACGCTCAGGCTATCTGGATAACCGTGCAGCTCAGCCGTGACGGCGTTCCCGTTCTGTATCGTCCCAGCGATTTGAGCGCGTTAACCCCCGCGAAGGGAAAAGTGTCCCAGTATACTCAGGCAGAGCTGGCGACATTTAACGCAGGTGCGAAATGGAAAGAGAGCGTTACCGGCGCCACTATTCCAACGCTGAAAGCCGTGCTTGAACGCTGGCCTGAGACCCGCTTCTATATTGATATCAAATCCCCCGACGCCGATGCGGCCGGGATGGGCAAGCAGTTGCTTACCGTGCTGAAAGAGACCAACAGCCTGAACCGTGTGCGCGTGTACTCTACCGAAGATCGCTATCTGGATGCGCTGCCTGCAGAAATACCGCGTTTTGTCACCCGCAGTGAAACGCGTACCCGGCTGGCAAATATCTCGCTGAACCACGTGTGCCAGGCCCCTGCAAAGACAATGGATGCATACTGGTACGGGCTGGAGCTGAACCGCAAGGTCGAGGTGGTGGAAAAATTTACCCTGGGCGAGGGGATCTCTCCGGCAACCCTGACATGGGACAAAGAGGCGATGGACTGTTTCCGCTCGCAGGGTAATGGTCACATTATCCTGCTGGGGGTAAATTCCGCCGAGGATTACCAGAAAGCAAAAGCGCTGGGGGCCGATGGGGTGATGGTCGATTCCCCAGCCCAGGCGCGGGAGTGGCTTAAGTAAAAAAAAAGGCCGCTTGATGCGGCCTGTTTATTTCAGAGGATCCGGTTTTGCTGGCGCTGCGCCTCACGCGCCATACGCTTTTTACGCGCATCGCACGGCTCAGGGCAATCGCAAACTTTCTCCATACCCAGGGAAGAGATGCCACCACAGCTGCCCTGAATGCTTTTGCGCTTAATCAGCCAGCCGAGGGACATGCCGAAGATCACCAGCACAAAAACGGCAAAGGTCAGCACGAAGGTCATCATCATCAGCCTCCAAAATCATCCAGCATGATGTTCTCATCTTCCACGCCAAGATCGTGCAGCATTTTAATGACTGCGGCGTTCATCATCGGCGGACCACACATGTAGAACTCACAGTCTTCCGGCGCGGCATGGTGCTTCAGATAGTTTTCATACAGGACGTTATGAATAAAGCCGGTATAGCCGGTCCAGTTGTCTTCCGGCTGCGGATCGGAAAGCGCAATGTGGAAGGTAAAGTTCGGGTTATCCCGCGCAAGCTGTTCAAACTCATCCTGATAGAACATTTCGCGCAGCGAACGGGCACCATACCAGAAGCTGATTTTACGCTTACTGCCGAGGCGCTTAAGCTGGTCGAAAATGTGCGAGCGCATCGGCGCCATGCCAGCGCCCCCGCCGATAAAGACCATTTCGGCGTCGGTATCTTTAGCAAAGAACTCACCAAATGGACCGGAGATAGTGACTTTATCTCCCGCTTTCAGCGACCAGATATAAGAAGACATGATCCCCGGCGGTGCGTCCGGCACGTTTGGTGGCGGCGTGGCAATACGCACGTTGAGCATGATGATGCCCTTCTCTTCCGGGTAGTTGGCCATTGAATAGGCGCGCAGCGTCGGCTCTTTGACCTCAGAGACAAAGCGGAAGAGGTTGAATTTATCCCAGTCACCGCGGTACTTCTCAGGCACATCAAAATCTTTATACGCGACAGTATGTTCCGGGCACTCAATCTGAATGTAACCGCCCGCACGGAACGGCACATCTTCCCCGTCGGGAACCCGCAGCTTCAGCTCTTTAATGAAGGTGGCTTTGTTATCGTTAGAGATAACTTCACACTGCCACTTCTTAATGCCGAAGATCTCCTCCGGCAGTTCGATCTTCATGTTCTGGCGAACCGCCACCTGACAAGCCAGACGACAGCCCTCTTTCGCCTCGCGCTTGCTGATGTGCGACAGCTCGGTTGGCAGAATATCGCCGCCACCCTCTTTGACGGTCACGCGGCATTGTCCGCACGAGCCACCGCCACCGCAGGCAGAGGAGATAAAAATGCCATTGCCAGAGAGGGTGTTCAGCAGCTTGTCGCCTGCAGGCGTCAGGATCTGCTTATCTGCCTCATCGTTAATCTCAATGATCACATCGCCGGAATTGACCAGCTTTGAGCGCGCCACCAGAATCAGCCCCGAGAGCACCAGCACGATCAGCGTGAACATCACTACGCCAAGAATAATTTCCATAGATTTTGCCCTTACAGCTGCACACCGGAGAAGGACATAAAGCCCAGCGCCATCAGACCAGTGGTGATAAAGGTGATCCCTAAGCCGCGCAGACCGGCCGGCACGTTGGCATACTTCATTTTTTCACGCAGACCCGCCAACGCCACGATAGCCAGCATCCAGCCAATACCAGAGCCGAAACCGTACACTATCGACTCGGTAAAGTTGTAATCACGCTGAACCATAAACGACACACCGCCGAAGATGGCGCAGTTCACCGCAATCAGCGGCAGGAAGATGCCCAGCGCCGTATACAGTGACGGGAAGTATTTATCGAGGATCATCTCGAGGATCTGAACCAGCGCCGCGATCACCCCAATGAAGGTAATAAAGTTGAGGAAGCTCAGGTCAATCCCCTCAACCAGCGCGCTGTCGCGTAGCACCAGGTTAAATACCAGATTGTTGATCGGGACCGACAGCCCCAGCACCACCGTGACGGCAATGCCCAGCCCGAAGGCGGTCGATACCTTTTTGGAGACCGCGAGGAAAGTACACATCCCGAGGAAAAACGCGAGCGCCATGTTTTCGACGAACACCGCGCGCACAAACAAGCTAATGTAATGAGCCATTGTCGGTTACTCCTTTTCCTGCTGTTCAGGGCGCCAGGTTCTCACCGCCCAGATCAACAAACCGATAATGAAGAACGCGCTGGGCGCCAGCAGGAACAAGCCGTTTGGCAGATACCAGCCACCGTTTTGTACGGTTTCAAGGACAGGAATACCAAACAGTTTGCCGCTGCCAAGAAGCTCGCGCAGGAAACCGACCGTCAGCAGGATCACGCCATAGCCAAGACCGTTACCGATACCATCCATAAAGCTGGCCAGCGGCGGCATTTTCATCGCATAAGCTTCAGCACGTCCCATCACGATGCAGTTAGTGATGATCAGGCCAACAAAGACCGACAGCTGTTTTGAGATTTCGTAGGCAAATGCCCGCAGCAGCTGATCCACCACAATGACCAGCGAGGCGATGATCGCCATCTGCACGATAATGCGCACGCTGTTCGGGATGTGGTGGCGGATCATTGAGATAAACAAGCTGGAAAACGCCGTCACCAGCGTCACCGCCAGGGTCATCACCACGGCGGTCTCCAGTTTTGTGGTGACCGCCAGCGCCGAACAGACGCCCAGCACCTGCAGGGTAATCGGGTTGTTGGCGATGAGCGGCCCAATAAGCACCCGTTTAACTTCTTTCAGTTCGCCCACATCAGCCATTGTTCAGCTCTCCTTCACGTACCTTTTTAAGAAAAGGACCAAAGCCCATCTCGCCCATCCAGAAATCAAAGCTATGCTGCACGCCGTTTGAGGTCAGCGTGGCGCCCGACAGGCCATCGACAGCGTACTCATCACCCGGACGCGCGCCCCCTTTCACCACTTTCAGCGCTGGCTGGCCGTTATCATCCAGCACTTTTTTGCCGACAAACTGCGCCCGCCATGCTGGGTTTTCGACTTCGCCGCCCAGCCCCGGGGTTTCGCCCTGATCGTAGTAAGTGATGCCCTTGACGGTGCGTCCATCGGTATTGAGAGCCACGAAGGCATACATCATCGACCACAGTCCATTGCCATAGACCGGCAGAACCAGCTCCTGGACACGGTTTTGTTCATCGCGCACCAGGTAAATTTCCGCCGTATTGCTGCGGCGTTTAATCCCTGCCGGATCCTGGCTGGCATCCAGTTCCGTGCTGCGCTGCGGATCTTTCAGCGCCTGAGCCTGATTGTAAGTGGATGGATCGGTCTCCAGCAGCTCGCCAGTGTTGAGATCAACCAGACGTGGCGTGATGCGTGAAGCAAAGGTCTGCGCCACATCCTCAGCGCTCATTTCGCCGTTCATCAGCCCGGCGACGGCCAGAATGTTACGTTGTTTATCCAGGGCACGTTGCTCCTGCTGACGGGACTTAAGACCCACCGCAGATCCTGCAACCACAATGGAGCAGACCAGGCAAAGCACCACCACCACCATCAGCGTCTTGCCGATAGTGTCATTATTTTTAATCTCAGCCACGCGCCTTCCTCCGTTTGATGTTGGCACGCACCACCAGGTAATCGAACAGCGGCGCAAACAGGTTGGCGAACAGGATCGCCAGCATCATCCCTTCCGGATAGGCCGGGTTCACCACGCGGATAAGGACGCACATCGCACCAATAAGCGCCCCGTAATACCATTTTCCTTTATTGGTAAAGGACGCCGAAACCGGGTCTGTCGCCATAAACATCATGCCGAAGGCGAACCCGCCCAGCACCAGATGCCAGTACCACGGCATGGCGAACATCGGGTTCGTCGCCGAACCGATCAGGTTGAACAGCGTCGCGGTGAGGATCATGCCAAGCATGACGCCTGCCACGATACGCCAGGAGGCGACACGGCCAAAGAGAATGATGGCCCCGCCAATCAGGATCATCAGCGTGGAGACTTCGCCGACTGATCCCGGAATGGTACCGATAAAGGCATCGAACCAGCTAACCGGCTGTCCGGTGGCGTTGTTGACCAGCGCCTCACCGCCGCGAGCGGCCCACTGGGAGAGTGGCGTTGCGCCGGAAAAGCCGTCCGCCGCCGTCCAGACCAGATCGCCGGAGATTTGCGCCGGATAAGCAAAGAACAGGAACGCGCGCCCGGCGAGGGCCGGGTTAAGGAAGTTGCGCCCGGTACCGCCGAAGATCTCCTTCGCCATCACCACACCAAAGGTGATCCCCAGAGCCGCCTGCCACAGTGGCAACGTCGGTGGCACAATCAGGGCAAACAGAATGGAGGTGACAAAGAAACCTTCGTTGATTTCGTGTTTGCGCACGATGGCAAACAGCACTTCCCAGAAGCCGCCGACCAGAAAGACCGTCATGTAAATGGGCAGGAAGTAGACCGCCCCCAGCGTCATCATGCTGATCCAGCCGGCATCAGGCGCAAAGCTCACGCCCAGCATCTGCGCCACCCGGTAGTGCCAGTCGCCAGCGATGATCTGCTGAAGCTGCTGCGCATCGTACAGATGGTTAAGTGCGGGAATGGTTTGCAGACCGACGTTGTACATGCCCCAGAACATTGCCGGGAACACAGCGAACCAGACGAGGATCATCATACGTTTGAGATCGATGGCGTCGCGCACGTGCGCGGCCCCTTTCGTCACCTGCCCTTGCGTATACAGGAGCGTCGCGGTCGCTTCAAACAGCGGGTAGTACTTTTCCAGCTTGCCGCCGTGAGTAAAATGCGGCTCCACTTTTTCAATGAGATGTTTCAGGCCCATCAGTTATCCTTCCTGCTCAATGCGGGTTAACACCTCGCGCAACACCGGTCCGTATTCATATTTGCCGGGGCAAACGTAGGTGCAGAGCGCCAGATCTTCTTCATCCAGCTCCAGACAGCCCAGCGCCTGAGCACCGTCAGTATCACCCGCCAGCAGATCGCGCAGCAGCACGGTCGGCAGGATGTCGAGCGGCATCACCCGTTCGTAGTTGCCGATAGGCACCATCGCCCGCTCGCCGCCGTTGGTATCGGTGGAGAAGTTGAACAACTTGTTACGCAGGAAATGGCCCAGCGTCGTACGGGTAATAGAGAACTTCTCTTTGCCCGGCATCACCCAGCCAAAGAGCTCTTTCTCACGCCCTTCCTTCACCACGCTGACCTGCAAATGGAAGCGGCCGAGGTACGCCTGCACCCCGACGGCATGTCTGCCGCTCAGCACAGAACCCGAAATATGACGGTTTTCACCTTCCAGGGTTTCGTCCACCAGCAGCTCGTTGATGTCTGCGCCCAGGCAGGTGCGTACCAGACGCGGATTGCGCATCTGCGGGCCGCCCAGAGCGATAACCCGCTCGGTGCAAAGCTGGCCGGTAGTAAACAGCTTGCCGATAGCGATAACGTCCTGGTAGTTCAGATGCCAGACCTGTTTGGTCAGGCTGACCGCCTCCAGGAAATGGATGTGCGTACCCACAAGCCCTGCCGGATGCGGCCCGGCAAAGGTATTAAAGGTGACTTGCCCCTGCGGGTGTCCGCCCAGTTTGCCGCCGCTTGCCTGGCAGACATGCACTTTGCCCTCAGTCAGACGCGTGAGCAGGGTCAGCCCGGCATCAAATGCCTGACGCTGCGCCAGAATGAGCGGCTGCGGGTCGGCGCAGAGCGGGTTGGTGTCCATGGCGGTGACAAAAATGGCTGCCGGGACGGTGCCGGGCACCGGGGTTTTGCTGAAGGGGCGGGTACGAAATGCCGTCCACAGTCCCGACTCCAGCAGTTGAGATTGCACAGCCTCACGGGTGAGGGTGGCGAGCGCCGTCGCATCGTGACGGGTAAATTCGCGCTCACCCTCCCCTTCGATGCGAATTACCACCGATTGTAGTACCCGGCGTTCGCCACGATTGATGGCAACCACCGTCCCGCTGGCGGGTGCGGTAAAGAAGACCCCAGGATTTTTTTTGTCCTCGAATAGCGGCTGCCCCTTGATGACGCTGTCGCCTTCCTGTACCAGCATGGTGGGGCGCATACCCACGTAGTCGTCCCCCAGAAGCGCAACATGGCGAGGCATCGGACAGGGCGAAATCTGCTGATCGGGAATGCCAGAAATCGGCAAATCAAGTCCTTTTCTGATTCTAATCATAGTGTTAGTTGTTATCCATGAAATATCGTTCCGGCCAGTTAACCGGACGAGTCAGAAGTCGTTTCACAGGAGAAGAAAGGCGGTGAATGCTCACTCATATTACTTGCAGGATCGTGGCTGACCCTGATAAAAGCATCCTTTCTTCACCTTCGGTCGTAAGACGCGGGGAGTGTACCATTTCTGCCAATCAGGCGGCAGCGATAACGCAGCGGCGGGTGCTAAAATGCGACCGATTACGCAAAGTTCTCAATGCCAGCACGGCCAATCCAGGTTATAAGGAAAACTATTTTGTAAACCGACGCGCTGACGCTTGCGAAAAAATGCAGTGGTGCTAATGTGAGCGCTCCTAATGCAGATTAATCTGATTTCGGGTCTCTTTTGCCGTCCTGGCAAGTTGGTTAGGTTTTATCAAGGAACATGTAGTATGCGTAAAATCGCATTGTTCATTGCGATGCTTCTTATTCCGTGCGTTTCGTTTGCCGGGCTGCTCAGCAGCAACAGCTCAACAACGCCGATTAGCAAAGAATACAAACAGCAGTTGATGGGCTCTCCGGTCTATATCCAGATCTATAAGGAAGAGCGCACGTTAGACCTGTTCGTGAAGATGGGTGAGACGTATCAGCTGCTCGACAGCTATAAAATTTGCAACTACTCCGGTGGCCTTGGCCCGAAACAGCGTCAGGGCGATTTCAAAAGCCCGGAGGGGTTCTACAGCGTTCAGCGTAACCAGCTAAAACCTGACAGCCGTTTCTATAAAGCGATCAACATCGGTTTCCCGAATGCCTTTGACCGTGCGCACGGCTATGACGGTAAATATCTGATGATTCATGGTGCCTGTGTGTCAGTGGGTTGCTACGCCATGACCGATAGCGGTATTGATGAGATCTTCCAGTTTGTCACCGGCGCGTTGGTCTTTGGCCAGTCTGCGGTGCAGGTCAGCATCTATCCGTTCCGCATGACCGATGCCAATATGCAGCGTCACAAGAGCTCGTACTACGCCGATTTCTGGAAACAGCTGAAGCCGGGTTATGACTACTTCCAGCAGACGCACAAGCCGCCAACCGTTTCGGTGGTGGATGGACGTTACGTGGTCAGCAAGCCGCTGAGCCACGAAGTCGTCCAGCCACAGCTGGCGTCAAACTACGCGCTCCCCCAGACAAAATAAGATCCACTCGCCTGGCATGATTCTTTGCCAGGCTTCATTGCCCGTCAGCGGCTGAGTGGCGATGACCGTGACCACATCGTTGGGTGTGGTTTCGGTCTGAAAATCGATTTCCACATCCTGATCCAGCAGTTTTGCCACGCCGAACGGCGCCCGCCGGGTGATCCAGAACAGGTTCGTCGAGCAGAACGCCATCACATACCGCCCGTCCGACAGCAGCATATTAAAGACTCCTTTCTCCCGCAGCTCCGTCGCCAGCGAGGCCACGTATTTAAAGACCGCGGTCATGTTGCCTGGCGTACGCGGGTAGCGTTCAGTCAGCTTATGCAGCAGCCAGCAAAAGGCCTTTTCGCTGTCAGTTTCGCCCACCGGGCGGAAGTTGCCCGTCTCCAGCGACTTATAGCCGCTCAGCTGGCCGTTATGGGCGTAAGTCCAGTTGCGTCCCCACAGCTCACGGGTAAACGGATGGGTATTTTCCAGCGCCACTTCACCGCGGTTGGCCTGGCGAATATGCGCCACCACCGAGCAGGATTTAATCGGATAGTCCTGCACCAGTTTGGCAATCGGGGAATTGAAGCTGGGTTGTGGGTCCTTGAACGTGCGACAGCCTTTTCCTTCATAGAAGGTGATACCCCAGCCGTCTTTATGCGGCCCGGTTCCTCCACCGCGCTGTACCAGCCCGGTGAAACTAAAGCAGATATCGGTTGGCACATTGGCGCTCATCCCGAGCAGTTCGCACATATCTCACCTCCACAACAGCGGGGGGCATTCACCCCCCAGCGAAGTCTTACTTAACCATCTCTTTTTCAATCAGCTGGATCAGGATATGGATCACTTTGATGTGAATTTCCTGAATACGGTCAGCGTAACCGAAGTGAGGCACACGAATTTCGATATCTGCGGTGCCTGCCATTTTGCCGCCATCTTTGCCGGTGAGGGTGATGACTTTCATCCCCTTCTCACGAGCCGCTTCAATGGCTTTGATAACGTTGCCGGAGTTGCCGGAGGTGGAGATCCCCAGCAGGACATCCCCTTCACGCCCTACCGCTTCAACATAGCGGGAGAAGACATAATCGTAACCAAAGTCGTTGCTCACGCAGGAGATGTGGCTGACGTCAGAGATCGCAATCGCCGGGTAGCCCGGACGGTTTTCACGATAACGCCCCGTCAGCTCTTCGGCAAAATGCATGGCATCACAATGTGAACCACCATTGCCGCAGGAGAGCACTTTACCGCCCGCTTTAAAGCTGTCGGCCAGCAGGACCGCCGCGCGCTGAATAGCGTGGATATTGGCTTCATCTTTCAGAAAGTTGGCCAGCGTTTCCGCCGCTTCGTTCAGTTCGTTACGAATAAGATCCTGGTACATGAGGATAATCCTTCAGTATTGATGAAATAACAGAGCAAGTTTACCGGATAGCGGTAAAAGCGAGAAGCTAAAGCCATGGGAATCGTCGGGCGTTTTGCGTTTTTGTGTCGGGTAAAACCTGAACAATGTGAACCAGGTTGTAATTATTTTGTGAATGCATTGCTAAAAGAAATAACATCCACTACAACCATATCATCACAAGTGGTCAGACCTCCTACAAGACAGGGAGCAATTCTTTATGATGATTTTAAGTATTCTGTTAACCGTTGTTCTGCTCGGGGTGTTGTTCTATCACCGGGTCAGCTTAATGCTGAGCAGTCTTATCTTACTGGCCTGGACCGCTGCCCTTGGCGTGACCGGCATCTGGAACATCTGGGTGCTGGTTCCGCTGGCAATTATCCTGGTGCCGTTCAACGTGCGCTCAATGCGTAAATCCCTGATTTCTGCCCCGGTCTTCCGTGGTTTCCGTAAGGTGATGCCGCCGATGTCGCGTACCGAAAAAGAGGCGATCGACGCGGGCACCACCTGGTGGGAAGGCGAGCTGTTCCAGGGCAACCCTGACTGGAAAAAGCTGCATAACTATCCGCAGCCGCGCCTGACTGCTGAAGAGCAGGCGTTTATTGACGGTCCGGTTGAAGAAGCCTGCCGGATGGCGAACGATTTCCAGATCACCCATGAGATGGCCGATCTGCCGCCGGAACTGTGGGCATTTTTAAAAGAGCATCGCTTCTTCGCGATGATCATCAAGAAAGAGTACGGCGGGCTGGAATTCTCTGCGTATGCCCAGGCTCGGGTGCTGCAAAAACTGTCCGGCGTCTCCGGGATCCTGGCGATCACCGTCGGCGTACCTAACTCATTAGGCCCGGGCGAACTGCTGCAACATTACGGTACTGAAGAGCAAAAAAATCACTATCTGCCGCGCCTGGCCCGTGGTCTGGAAATCCCTTGCTTCGCACTCACCAGCCCGGAAGCGGGTTCCGATGCGGGCGCTATCCCGGACACCGGCGTAGTCTGCATGGGCGAGTGGCAGGGTGAGCAGGTGCTGGGTATGCGTCTGACCTGGAACAAACGCTACATTACGCTGGCGCCAATCGCTACCGTGCTCGGTCTGGCCTTTAAACTCTCCGACCCGGACAAGCTGTTAGGCGGCGAGGAGGATCTGGGTATCACCTGTGCGCTGATCCCTACCACCACGCCTGGCGTGGAGATTGGTCGTCGCCACTTCCCGCTGAACGTACCGTTCCAGAACGGCCCGACCCGCGGTCAGGATATCTTTGTGCCGATCGATTACATTATCGGCGGCCCGAAAATGGCCGGTCAGGGCTGGCGCATGCTGGTTGAGTGTCTGTCTGTTGGCCGTGGTATTACCCTGCCGTCGAACTCAACCGGCGGTCTGAAATCGGTGGCAATGGGGATTGGCGCTTACGCCCACATCCGCCGTCAGTTCAAAATCTCTATCGGTAAGATGGAAGGAATTGAGGAGCCGCTGGCCCGTATCGCAGGTAACGCCTACGTGATGGATGCCGCCGCTTCCTTAATTACCTATGGCATCATGCTGGGTGAAAAACCGGCCGTGCTGTCCGCCATCGTGAAGTACCACTGTACCCACCGTGCCCAGCAGTCGATCATCGATGCGATGGATATTGCCGGCGGTAAAGGCATTATGCTGGGTGAAGGTAACTTCCTGGCGCGTGGCTATCAGGGCGCACCGATTGCCATCACCGTTGAAGGGGCGAATATTCTGACCCGCAGCATGATGATCTTCGGTCAGGGAGCAATCCGCTGCCATCCATACGTGCTGGAAGAGATGGCCGCCGCGCAGAACAACGACGTGGATGCCTTCGATAAACTGCTGTTTAAACACATTGGCCATGTCGGTAGCAATAAAATGCGCAGCCTGTGGCTGGGCCTGACCCGCGGCCTGACCAGCGCCACGCCAACCGGCGACGCGACCCGTCGTTACTACCAGCACCTGAACCGTCTGAGTGCCAACCTTGCGCTGCTCTCTGACGTGTCGATGGCGGTGCTGGGCGGTAGCCTGAAACGCCGGGAACGCATCTCCGCCCGTCTGGGTGATGTGCTGAGCCAGATTTTCCTCGCCTCGGCGGTACTGAAACGCTACGACGATGAAGGCCGTCATGAAGCGGACCTGCCGCTGGTTCACTGGGGCGTTCAGGATGCGCTGTATCAGGCGGAACAGGCCATCGACGATCTGCTGGTGAACTTCCCGAACCGCTTTGTGGCTGGCGCTCTGCGTGTGGTGATTTTCCCGACCGGTCGCCACTATCTGGCGCCGTCCGATAAGCTGGATCATAAAGTGGCGAAGATCCTGCAGATACCGAGCGCAACCCGCTCCCGTATCGGCCGCGGTCAGTATCTGACCCCAAGCGAGCACAACCCGGTCGGTCTGCTGGAAGAGGCGCTGCTGGATGTGATGGCGGCCGACCCGATTCACCAGAAAATCTGCAAGCAGTTGGGTAAAAACCTGCCCTTCACCCGCCTGAATGAGCTGGCTAAAGAGGCGCTGGCGGGCGGCATCATCAATAAGGATGAAGCGGACCTGCTGATCAAAGCCGAAGAGAGTCGTCTGCGCAGTATTAACGTTGATGATTTTGACGCAGAAGAGCTGGCGACACAGCCGGTAAAGCTGAAAGAGATTGTGCGTAAACCTGAAGCTGCATAAGCCGTTTCAACCCGCCAAAACCCCGCCTCGTGCGGGGTTTTTTATTGCCACCCGTTTCTCTGCTTGTCGTGCTACAGTGTCAAAATGGGGTTATTCGAGGAGTCTTAACTGTGCCTGGTTTGAAGATTACGCTTTTGCAACAACCGCTGGTGTGGATGGATGGTCCGGCCAACCTGCGTCATTTTGATCGTCAGCTGGAAGGGATCGCCGGACGGGATATTATTATCCTGCCCGAAATGTTCACCACTGGCTTCGCCATGGAGGCGGCTAAACAGTCCCTGCCGCAGGACGAGCTGGTTGTCTGGATGCAGGCCAGAGCGCAACAAACCCAGGCGTTAATCGCTGGCAGCGCAGCGTTGCAGACCGAACGCGGACCGGTGAACCGTTTTCTGCTGGTGGAGCCCGAGGGCAAGGTGCACTTCTACGATAAGCGCCATCTGTTCCGCATGGCGGACGAGCACCAGCATTATGAAGCGGGTAACGAGCGGGTTGTCTTTGAGTGGCGTGGCTGGCGCATTCTGCCATTGGTCTGTTACGACCTGCGCTTCCCGGTCTGGTCGCGCAACCGCGATGATTACGACCTGGCGATCTACGTCGCCAATTGGCCAGCGCCCCGCTCTCTCCACTGGCAGGCGCTGCTGACGGCACGTGCGATTGAGAACCAGGCCTATGTCGCTGGCTGCAACCGGGTCGGTACTGACGGCAACGGGCATCACTACCGGGGCGACAGCCGGGTGATTAGCCCGCAGGGCGAGGTTATCGCCACCGCCGAGCCGCATCATGCAACCCGGATTGATGCCGAGCTGTCGCTGACGGCGCTGAGGGAGTATCGGGAGAAGTTTCCGGCCTGGCAGGATGCGGATCCGTTTACTATTGGCTGAAGGGTAAAGCCGCACTGTCCCTGTCCCCTCACCTCATCGGCATAAAGGGACAGGAGCGGTGCGGCTCTGCTGTTTGTTACTTCATCTAATGAAAGGCGTCAGCCTTTTTCTTACAGCATGCGTTGCAGGATTTCGCGCTGTCCCTTGAAGGTATATTTGATTACCGCCGCGACATGCCCTAGCAGAATCAGGCCCAGTAAAATGCAGCTAACGCGATGCACTTTAAAGAAGAATTCATTAACTTCAATCGTGTTAATCGGATGAGTAATCGGCAGCAGCCCAAACAGGCTGTAATCTTTGTGCAGCATCAGGAAGCCGCTGACCAGCACCACCATAATGGTCAGATAAAACAGCTCATGGATGAAAACCACCATCTGCTTTTTCCGCCCCGCCACCGTTGCCGGATAAGGCACTGAAGGGCGAAAGAAGCGCCAGACAAAACGCACCAGCATGATTGGCGTTGCAATGGTGCCAAGCGACATATTCAACACAGAAAAAAAGGTAAACCAACGGGTCCCTTCCAGCGCGTGAAGAATGTAGCCCATGCACATGGCGTAGATAATGACGACTGCAACCACCCAGTGCAAAAGGCGTGAAAAGCGATCGTAACGTGCGGGAATAACGGAAGAAGTTTGCATAATCCTTGTCCTCTAAAACGTAATAACCTGGCGTCCTTTGAAGCCATGCGTTCAGAAATCATTCGTCCTGCCCCGCTTTAATCCTGCGCCGGGTTTAACAATGAAATTCTGCCCCGCAAAATAGGATATTGCCCTGCCCCTTAATAGAAGAACGCAGACCATTTTTAACCTTTCTTTTTTCCGTTAACCGGTTGAGCAACTGGAGCGTTGTTTAATTGATTTTTTATGCTGGCCGGAATACGGATACGGGGGAAGTTATTGGTGCGAATGTACTGGTAAGGGTAACGGAACCTGGGCATTTTCAGACTTAACGGCGTAAGCCAGACGGAAGATGATGCAAGGAGAAGTAGCACAAGAACAGAGATCGAAAAAAGGCCCATGTTATTGCTAACATGGGCCTGAATGTGGCGGAACGGACGGGACTCGAACCCGCGACCCCCTGCGTGACAGGCAGGTATTCTAACCGACTGAACTACCGCTCCGCTGTGTTCCCTTGGGAACGAGGCAGATATTACGGTTTACCCTCGATCCCGTCAATGCTTTTTCTCACCTTTTGAATCGTTTGCTGCAAAAACGATCCAAACGGTTATTTTACCGGCATTTCAGCCGCTTTTAGCCTCGCCAGAGGCAGCTTCCGCCCTTCTTCTGCACCAGATCCAGACGGGATTCATGCGCCATTAACTCTTCATCACTGGCAAGTATAACGCGCAGCGCGCTGGACTTACGAATAATGCGCTGGATTTCACTCTCGCCGGACTCTTGCTGCGTCTCGTTATCGGCGTTAAATGCCAGGGCGGTCTGGCCGCCCGTCATGATCAGATAAACATCCGCCAGGATCTGGGCATCGAGCAACGCCCCGTGCAGCGTTCGTTTGCTGTTATCTATTTCATAGCGCGAGCATAACGCATCAAGACTGTTCCGTTTGCCGGGGAACATCTTCCTTGCCATCGCCAGGCTATCTGTGACCTTGCAGAAGGCGTCTGTTTTCGGCAGGCCGCGGTTGAGCTTGCTGAATTCGTAATCCATAAAGCCGATATCGAACGAGGCGTTATGAATGACAAGCTCGGCGCCTTTGATATAGTCGATGAATTCATCGGCGACGTCGGCAAAGGTGGGTTTATCCAGCAAGAATTCATCGGCAATCCCGTGAACGCCAAAGGCTTCCGGGTCCACCAGCCGATCTGGCTTCAGGTAAACGTGAAAGTTATTGCCGGTAAGACGGCGGTTAACCACCTCTACCGCACCGATCTCGATGATCTTATGCCCTTCATAGTGAGCACCGATCTGGTTCATACCCGTCGTTTCGGTATCGAGAACGATGATCCTGTCGGCGTTATGTGTGTCTGCAATACTCATTCTGTCAGCCTGTTCTTATTAACGACGACATTGTAATCAACCTGACCTGGCGTTCAAAGGCTAATTCACACGGACTTTATTTTGCCGTGCTGCCGGAGACCGTTTATGTCAGACTTACCGTTTTGATTACAGGATGTCTGCCAGGATGCGTAAACAGGTAGAGATTTACACTGATGGCTCGTGCCTCGGCAATCCGGGCCCAGGGGGTTACGGCGCCATTTTGCGGTATCGACAGCACGAAAAAACCTTCAATGAAGGCTTTCGCCTGACCACCAACAACCGCATGGAGTTGATGGCCGCTATTGTGGCCCTTGAGGCCCTGAAAGAGCATTGCGACATTGTGCTGAGTACCGACAGCCAGTATGTCCGCCAGGGGATCACCCAGTGGATCCATAACTGGAAAAAACGCGGCTGGAAAACCGCGGACAAAAAACCGGTGAAGAATGTCGATCTCTGGCAACGCCTGGATGCGGCGCTCAGCCAGCATAAAATTCAGTGGGAATGGGTGAAAGGCCACGCCGGACACCCCGAAAACGAACGCTGCGACGAACTGGCGCGCGCGGCTGCGCTCAATCCGCAGCATGACGATGTGGGGTATAAACCGGAAGCCTGATCAGGGCTTTCGGTACTGCCGCGTGGCACCTACAGCGGGGCGTAACTGGGTCTTAGCTTTGCCTGGCTTCATGGGATTGAGCGTCAGGGGGATGGTTCTTTTGCGCGCCACAATCAGCTGCATACAGCCCAGAGCCGGAAAATGGGTGCTGAGCATCTTTCCGCCCTGCCGCGTCCAGGGTATCACCTGAAAACCGCTCTGGTGCATCACCTCAAAATTGAGCAGCGAGAGCCAGTCCAGCTGGCGCATCAGGGTGAACATGCGGCTGTTATACGGCGGGGTGCGACGCAGCACCGGCACCAGCTTTCTCAGCCCCATCAGACTCATCGGATTAAAGCCGCTGATCACCAGCCAGCCATCATCAATCAGAACCCGATCGGCTTCCCGCAGCAAACGGTGCGGGTCATCGCACCAGGGCAGCGAATGTGCCAGCAGGCACGCGTCAACGGACTTCTCGGCAAAAGGAAGCTGCAGCGGATTGGCCTTCACCTGAACGGGTTCACCGCCCAGCGAAACATTAACCTGATGTGAGATGGCGCAGCTTTCAGAGTTGATTTCCGCGCTCAGATTGCCAATCTTAAGCAGGTGAAAACCATACATTTTCGCAAACCAGGGCTTAAGCTGTAACTCGAGCGCTTCACGATAGTATTCACCCCAGGGCAACTCTGCCCAGTGTTTCGGTGCGGTAACAATCTGAGGTATCCTTGCCGGTTTCATCAAAACACCCGCCACGCTATGAGAGGTAATGTATGAATCTTAACAGTATTTCTGCTTTTCAGGACAATTACATCTGGGTTTTAAGCAATGATGAGGGTCGTTGCGTGATCGTCGATCCTGGCGAGGCGGAGCCGGTTTTAAAAGCCATCGAGCAAAACCAGTGGCAGCCGGAAGCCATTTTGCTCACGCACCATCATCATGACCATGTGGGCGGCGTGGCGGCACTCTGCGCAAAATTTCCGCATCTTGTGGTATACGGTCCTGCTGAGACACAAGATAAGGAGGCTACGCGCGTAGTAAAAGATGGCGAAAAGATCCTCATTCTTGCGTTGGAATTTTCTGTAATTGCCACACCGGGTCACACTTCTGGACATATTTCGTACTTTAGCTTCCCTTATCTTTTCTGTGGAGACACAATGTTTTCTGGCGGCTGCGGACGGCTCTTCGAAGGCACTCCAGCCCAGATGTACCAGTCCTTCCAGAAAATTAACGCTCTCCCCGACGACACCCTTATTTGTTGCGCACACGAATACACTTTAGCGAATATGAAGTTTGCGATGCATGTTCTGCCTGAGGATAGCGCGATTCAGGATTATTACCACAAAGTGAATGAGTTACGTGCAAAAAACCAAAAAACACTGCCCGTAATTCTGAAAAATGAACGTAAAATTAATTTATTTCTTAGAACAAATGACATTGATTTAGTTAATAAAATTAAAGAAGAAACAAATATGTTACAACCTGAGGATTGTTTCGCGTGGTTAAGGGCAAAGAAAGATGACTTCTGACAATTGCATGTTGCCTTTTTAACTATTCGTCGTTATCATCGCTCGTCTTTTAAGCAACTATTGACACACACATGAAGGCAAAAGCGATATTACTCGCCTCTGTCCTGCTTGTGGGTTGCCAGTCGTCACAGAACACTGGCAACGTACAACAGCACGCACAGAGCCTTTCTGCAGCTGGTCAAGGGGAAGCAGGGAAGTTCACAAGTCAATCGCGATGGGCAGACGATGGGACGTCCTTCGCACAGGATCAAGACTTGTGGGTCTCTATTGGTGACGAGCTAAAGATGGGAATTCCGGAAAACAGCCGGATTCGCGAACAGAAACAGAAGTATTTAAGCAATAAGAGCTATCTCCACGATGTAACTTTACGGGCAGAGCCGTATATGTACTGGATAGCAGGGCAAGTTAAGAAACGTAACATGCCCATGGAACTGGTACTACTACCCATAGTGGAGAGCGCTTTTGACCCACACGCAACGTCTGGCGCCAAGGCCGCAGGTCTTTGGCAGATCATACCGAGCACAGGGCGCAATTATGGTTTAAAACAGACCCGCAACTACGATGCGCGTCGTGATGTGGTCGCCTCGACGACTGCCGCTCTCGATATGATGCAACGTCTGAACAAGATGTTCGACGGTGACTGGCTGCTGACTGTCGCTGCGTACAACAGCGGTGAGGGTCGTGTACTGAAGGCAATGAAAGCGAATAAAGCACGGGGTAAACCTACCGACTTTTGGTCGCTTCCACTGCCACGGGAAACCAAATTATACGTACCTAAAATGCTGGCTTTGAGTGAAATCTTCAAAAACAGCAAACAGTACGGCGTGCAGCTGCCGACCTCGGACGAAAGTCGTGCGCTGGCGAGAGTGCGTATCAACAACCCTGTTGAACTGAAACAGGTTGCGGATATGGCAGGTATCTCGGTGACCAAACTGAAAGCCTTCAACGCAGGTGTGAAGGGCTCTACGTTGGGTAGCAGCGGACCAAAATACGTTCTGGTGCCGCAGAAACACGCTGAACAGTTACGAGTATCGTTAGCGTCGGGTGAGATAGCAGCGGTTCAGTCTACGCTGATTGCGGATAACACACCGTTAAATAGCCGTAGCTATCGGGTACGTACAGGCGATACGCTTTCAGGCATTGCTTCACGTCTTGGCGTGAGCACCAAAGATCTGCAGCAGTGGAACAAGCTGCGTGGCTCTACCCTGAAAGTGGGTCAGAACCTGACGATTGGTGCGGGTAACAGCGCGCAGCGTCTCGCCAATAATAGCGATAGCATTACCTATCGCGTACAAAAAGGCGATTCGCTTTCCAGTATTGCCAAGCGTCACGGCGTGAACATCAAAGATGTGATGCGCTGGAACAGCGATACGGACAATCTGCAGCCTGGCGACCGGATAACGTTGTTTGTGAAAAACAACGCCACACCGGATTCCTGATTTCAGAGACCGGATGTAAAAAGGCACCGATTCCCCTCGGTGCCTTTTTTGTTTATCCCGCCTTTTGGGCTTCAGCCAGGAGGGTATCGCTGGTAAAGGAGCCCTCTTCCTGCAGCTCAAAGTAGGCTTTGACCTCGGCCGAGGCACTCTCCTGATACAGCCGGATCGCCTGGCTCAACGCCTCTGGTGTGCGCATACGCGCAATCCACGAAGAAAACTCCAGCCTTAATTTGTCTGTCTGCAGCGACCGTGAGATCAGCCCGGCATCGGTGAACATGGACAACCACTCGCCGCTGGAATAGTTGCGGACATGCGAGGTATCCCGCAACGCTTCTACCGTCTGTAACCAGATATCACGTACCGGATGCCCCGGCGACATGATATCCATGATGATAACCAGACCACCCGGCTTCAGCACCCGCTTAACTTCGCGCAACGCCTGGCCGACGTCGTGCCAGTGGTGCGCCGAGTAGCGGCTGATCACAATATCAAACATTTCATCGTCAAAGGGTAACGATTCTGCATAGCCCTGACGGGTAGCAATATTACTCAGTCCCTTCTCGCTGGCTGCGGCGGCAACCACCTCCAGCATCTGGCTGGATAAGTCATATGCCGTCACCTGAGCCACCTGCTGCGCTGCCACAAAGCTGGCATGACCTGCCCCGCAGCCTAAATCCAGGACGCTGGCTTTCGGAAAATCGGCCAGACGTTCAGCCAGACGCTGTAAATCGCGCCCGGATGCGTGAACCGCGCTGGTGAGGTAGGCCTTAGCCTGAGAGCCAAACTGTTTTTCTACGTTGTCATGATGGGACTGTGTTGTCATTTTGCTGTCCTTCGGTTGATGAAAAATAAAGGGCAGCACCCGTACAGGCCTGCCCCACGGCAGACCTGACGCACCTCTATCTCTCAGGTTTGCCGGGACTGAATTCAACGAGTAGCGGATTGTGATCGGATGCGCGAGTGACCAGCACAGAGGCTTCACTCACGTTCAGACCACGATAGAAGACAAAATCGAGGGGACGACCAAAGGCCTTGCGCCGCTGGTCATCGGTAAAGCGTACTTCGCGCAGCGACATCTCCCGCGCAAAGCGATAAAGCGCATTCATTCGCGGGCGGCTCCAGGCATTGAAATCGCCAGCCATAACCACCGGGCCGCTGTGATGGGCAATCTGATCGCCGATAGGCAGCAGCTGCTTGCTGTAGACATCCACGCCAAGGCTGAAGTTAACCGCGTGGATATTGACCACCATCAGTAGCCGGGTATCCGGCAGCGGGTAGACGGTGACCAGAGCGGATTTCGCCAGGCGCAGGAGCGGCTCGCGTTCGCGCAGTGGGCAGCAATAGACGGGATGAGCGGCAGAGAGCGTCATCACCCCTGACGGATGCTGGGGTAAGACAAATGCCGGCACCTGGTCAGCAGCGAGATAGTTAGTGGTCGCAAACCTGACCAGTTCAGGTGTGGTTTGCGCCTCCTGCAGCAGCACCAGATGAGCATCTTTACCAAAATTCTGCAGGACGGATAACCATTCGGCGCGTTGCTGTTTAAAGATATTCCATACCAGCACCCGAATTTTTTCGTCGCTGCTTAAAGGCGCACCCGCAGGCAATGCCTGGCCAATGCTCGCAAACGACCCCGGAGGTAAAATTCGCTCCGCTGGCTGTCCGGCAACATAACGCATGGCATAGGTATTTTTTCGCACGGTGTGAAACGACCCCTATCAACTTGAACCCGTCCAGAAACAGGAGCGGATTCTAATGTTATAGGGTTTTCAGCTCACACTTTCAACGCTATTACTAAGAAACTACTGAGTAACTAAGAATCTGCTGAGCTGTTTTATCGGTAAGTACTTACATACAATTATCCGAGAGCAACGCGCGCGGGCTTATCCAGGCGGCCGCTCAGGCCGATCAACAGAAACGCCACGAGAACAATGACCGCCCCAATCCACGGCGTTTGCGACAGACCAAAGTGCTCAACCGTCTGCCCACCAATAATGGAACCCAGTGCGATACCGACATTAAACGCGGCGATATTAAGACCGGAAGCGACATCCACGGCGTTGGGTGTATAGAGTTCGGCTTTCTGCACGACGTAGACCTGCAAACCCGGTACGTTGCCGAAGGCGAAGATCCCCATTACCAGTACCGTACCCAGCGCGGCATACTGTATGGAAGCGGTGAACTGGAAGACCAGTAAAAGCACAACCAGGGCAGCAAAGATAATTTTCAGCGCCGGGACAGCGCCATGCTTATCGGCCAGCTTTCCGCCCCAGATATTGCCGATCGCCACCGAAACGCCATAGCCCAGCAGGATCCAGCTTACTGCGCCCGGTGAAAAGCCAGCCAGATCCTGCATCATTGGCGCCAGGAAGGTAAATGCGGTAAACACGCCGCCATAGCCCAGCGCCGTAATGGCATAGATCATCAGCAAACGAGGATGAGTCAGCACTTTCAGCTGGTCGCGCAGCGTCGCTGCCGCGCGTCCCGGAATAGTGGACGGGATCAGCACCAGACTGCTAATCAGCGCAATCACGCCCAGCAGAGAGACCGCCAGGAAGGTTTCACGCCAGCCAAAATGTTGCCCAATAAAGGTGCCCAGCGGTACACCCGTCACCAGGGCTACGGTTAAACCGCCAAACATAATGGCAATAGCAGAGGCCGCTTTCTCTTTCGGCACCAGGCTCGTCGCAATTGTCGAACCAATGGAGAAGAAAACCCCATGAGCCAGCCCCGTCAGCAGGCGGGCAATGACCAGGGTTGTGTAATCAGGTGCCTGCCAGGCAAGGATGTTGCCTGCGGTAAACAGCACCATCAACGCCATCAGCAGCTGTTTACGCGGCAGACGGCCTGTGAGTGCGGTCAGTACCGGTGCGCCGATAGCCACACCGAGGGCATAGATAGAAACCAGTAAACCCGCCGAAGGCAGCGAGATAGCAAGTTGATCAGCAATCGTAGGAACCAGACCTACAATAACAAATTCAGTCGTGCCGATTGCAAAGGCACTGATCGTCAGGGCAAGTAGCGCCAGAGGCATAAATAACTCCGTCTCATTAGGATTAAGATGACACGGAGTATGCGCCAGTGTTTAAATAACAAAAATGCTCAAAGTTTCAATACAATTTTGCGGATAAAGCAATAATGAAAGCAACGTCTGAGGAGCTGGCGATATTTGTCGCCGTCGTTGAGAGCGGCAGTTTTAGCCGTGCCGCGGAACAGCTGGGACAGGCTAATTCAGCTGTCAGCCGATCGGTGAAAAAGCTGGAGATGAAGCTGGGCGTCAGCCTGCTTAACCGGACGACCCGGCAACTGAGCCTGACCGAAGAAGGCGAACGCTATTTTCGCCGCGTGCAGTCTATTCTGCAGGAGATGGCCGCCGCAGAAACAGAGATCATGGAGACGCGCAACACGCCACGTGGGCTTCTGCGTATCGATGCGGCAACCCCCGTGGTGCTGCATTTCCTGATGCCTTTAATTAAACCTTTCCGCGAACGTTATCCGGAAATGACGCTCTCTCTGGTCTCTTCAGAAACATTTATCAACCTGATTGAGCGCAAGGTGGATGTGGCGATCCGCGCGGGGACGCTGACCGATTCCAGCCTGCGGGCACGCCCTCTGTTCACCAGTTATCGAAAAATCATCGCCTCCCCGGCCTATATTGCCCGTTTCGGCAGGCCTGAGACGATAGAGGAACTGAAGCAGCATCTCTGCCTGGGCTTTACGGAGCCGGTATCCCTTAATACATGGCCTCTCGCCTGCCATGATGGCCAGCTGCATGAAGTGGTTTGCGGTTTATCATCCAACAGTGGCGAGACGCTCAAACAGTTATGCCTTGAAGGAAATGGGATTGCCTGCCTGTCGGATTATATGATTGATAAAGAGATTGCGCGGGGGGAGTTAGTCGAGCTGATGGCAGACAAGCGCCTGCCGGTAGAGATGCCTTTCAGCGCGGTTTATTACAGTGACAGAGCGGTAAGCACCCGCATCCGGGCCTTTATTGATTTTCTGAGCGAGCATGTAAAACAGCTCCCGAAGGAGCTGTAAGAGGGTTCAGGGTACAGAGGGAGGGCTAGATTAGTCCCACTTCGGCGCCAGTCCTTCCGGGCTCACCAGACGATCGTTGCAGTCGAGCGCCGCGATCGCTTTTTTGTCATCCAGATCCAGCTTCAGATCCTGTGCCAGCAGATTGCTTGCCAGGTTTTCACGCTTGGTTGAAGACGGGATCACTGCATAACCTTCACCCATCGCCCATGCCAGGATAACCTGTGCTGCGGTGGCATTATGTTTGGCAGCAATACGCAGAATGGTTTCGTCTTTCAGCGCTTTACCGTAAGCCAGCGTCATGTAAGAGGTAATATGGATGCCATGCTGCTGCGCCCACTCTACCACCTGACGGTTTTGCAGGTAAGGAGATAGTTCGATCTGGTTGGTGGCGATATTTTCTGCGCCAACTGCGGCAATCGCTTTTTCCATTAACGGGATAGTGAAGTTAGAAATGCCAATTTCACGCGTCAGCCCCTGGGCTTTGGCTTCCAGTAATGCCTGCATAAACTCTTCAACTGACACGGCGTCGTTTGGTGATGGCCAGTGGATCAGGGTCAGATCCACATAATCGGTGCGCAGCTTTTTCAGGCTCTCTTTCAGGCTTGGGATTAATTTCTCTTTGCTCAGGTTCTCAATCCAGATCTTGGTGGTGATAAAAATTTCATTACGCGCTACGCCGCTCTCTGCGATCGCCTGACCCACAGCGGCTTCGTTGTCGTAGATTTGGGCAGTATCAATCGTGCGATAGCCCAGTTCGAGGGCAGTTTTAACGGATGCGATAACAACGTCGTCTTTCAGGCGGAAAGTGCCAAGACCGAATGCAGGGATAGACATGAAATTCCTCTTTTCTTCATCATGTTTGTTAATAAAGAGGATTATCTCTGGCGGGGATATGTGAAAAAAGATCGTATTAAGCAGAGGATTTTTGCGTTTACAGCAATAATCAAACAACAGGCAAGAAAAAAGCCCTGAGCGTGAGCTCAGGGCTTCTTAATAAGTGGCGGAACGGACGGGACTCGAACCCGCGACCCCCTGCGTGACAGGCAGGTATTCTAACCGACTGAACTACCGCTCCACCGTATTTTTTGTAATTACCAGATATTGTTCTGGTTTATTACGTAATTTGATGCCTGGCAGTTCCCTACTCTCGCATGGGGAGACCCCACACTACCATCGGCGCTACGGCGTTTCACTTCTGAGTTCGGCATGGGGTCAGGTGGGACCACCGCGCTACAGC
>NZ_VDAM01000001.1:1960835-1961511 GCF_019584355.1 Leclercia sp. EC_58 | reverse complement strand
CTCACAACCCGAAGCTGTTTCACTTCGTGTTGTGAAAATTTGAGAGACTCGAACACACTTAACGTGTGTCGTTTCAATTTTCAGCTTGATCCAGATTTTTAAAGAGCAAAACTTCGCAGCGCACCTTCGCAGGTACACTCTGAAGTTTTCAGGTTGTGCAGTAAAGATGGTGGAGCTATGCGGGATCGAACCGCAGACCTCCTGCGTGCAAGGCAGGCGCTCTCCCAGCTGAGCTATAGCCCCATCGTGGTCTTCTCTGTACCGCCAATTTTTTCTGAGGCAAGGCGTGGTGACACGAAGCATACTGAAGTATGTGAGTGTCGCCGCAACGCAGCATCAGTAAAAATTTGGTAGGCCTGAGTGGACTTGAACCACCGACCTCACCCTTATCAGGGGTGCGCTCTAACCACCTGAGCTACAAGCCTGCAGAGATTTTTTACTGCTAATTTTCATCAGACAAATTTGGTAGGCCTGAGTGGACTTGAACCACCGACCTCACCCTTATCAGGGGTGCGCTCTAACCACCTGAGCTACAAGCCTGCAGAGATTTTTTACTGCTAATTTTCATCAGACAATCTGTGTGAGCACTGCAAAGGCAGGTTCTTTAAGGTAAGGAGGTGATCCAACCGCAGGTTCCCCTACGGTTACCTTGTTACGACTTCACCCCAGTCATGAA
>NZ_VDAM01000001.1:1827141-1960735 GCF_019584355.1 Leclercia sp. EC_58 | reverse complement strand
ACAGATTGTCTGATAAATTGTTAAAGAGCAGTGCAACGCGGCTTTCGCTCACCGTTGCGAGGTGGCGTATATTACGCTTTCCTCTTTCAGAGTCAAGCGATTATTTTCGCTTTTCGCCTCAACCGGCCCGGCTGTCTGTGTGAAGTGATTCACATCCGCCGTGTCGATGGAGGCGCATTATAGGGAGTTCTCCGGCGCTGACAAGCGGAAAACGACAATTTTATTTCAACCGCTCACCTTTTCGCCACAATGCCTATTTTTGCTGCTTTTTGATGGTTTCCGGCAGCGCTGCCAGGCTGTTAATCACGCAATCCGCTGCATTTTCCGCTTCAGGCGTAACAGGCTTGCCAGTACGCACCAGAATTTTATGCCCTACGCCTGCCGCGGCAGCTGCCTGCATATCTTCCAGTTTATCGCCCACCATATATGAAGCGCTCATATCTATATGAAGGAACTCTTGTGCGGAAGTGAGCATACCCGGGTGTGGTTTTCGGCAATCACAGGTCTGGCGATACTCGTCTACGGTTCCCTGTGGGTGATGTGGACAATAATAGATACCGTCCAGATCAACGCCGCGATCCGCCAGTGACCAGTCCATCCATTCCGTTAAGGTCTCAAATTGTGCTTCGGTGAATTTACCGCGCGCGATGCCTGACTGGTTGGTGACGACCACCAGCGCAAATCCCATCTCTTTTAATTCACGCATGGCTTCAATAACGCCATCAATGAATTCAAATTCGTCTATCTCATGCACATAACCATGATCGACATTAATTGTGCCGTCACGATCGAGAAAAATTGCGGGTACTGATTTTGCCACCGGTTTGCTCCTGAATAGGGATGTCTGCGTAGTATCTCATGTTTCACTGCGCAAGAAAGTGCTCATCGTGCAGAGTTGGATTGATTTAGACGTCTGGATGCCTTAACATCCGTTTTGTTGACGGTCATCGCCCGTATCAGGCAGCAGAAAATGCCACGGCTAACTTACATACGATAAAAATAATCTAATGATTAAACTTTCGAATATCACCAAAGTGTTCCAGCAAGGGAACCGTACCATTCAGGCGTTGAACAACGTTAGCCTGCATGTTCCGGCTGGACAGATTTATGGCGTCATTGGCGCCTCAGGTGCAGGTAAAAGTACGCTCATTCGTTGCGTTAACTTGCTTGAACGCCCGACCGAAGGTCACGTTCAGGTTGATGGTACGGAACTGACCACGCTTTCAGAAGCAGAACTGACTAAAGCCCGCCGCCAGATTGGCATGATCTTCCAGCACTTTAACCTGCTCTCTTCGCGCACCGTGTTTGGCAACGTTGCCTTGCCGCTGGAGCTGGATAACACACCCAAAGACGAAATTAAACGTCGCGTTACCGAACTGCTGGATCTGGTCGGTCTGAGCGAGAAGCACGACACCTTCCCGGCCAACTTGTCCGGCGGACAAAAGCAGCGCGTGGCGATTGCGCGTGCGCTGGCCAGCAACCCAAAAGTATTGCTCTGTGACGAAGCCACCAGCGCCCTGGATCCGGCAACAACCCGCTCGATTCTGGAGCTGTTAAAGGACATTAACCGTCGACTGGGGCTGACCATTCTCCTTATTACGCACGAGATGGATGTGGTTAAGCGCATCTGCGACTGTGTAGCGGTAATAAGCCAGGGTGAACTGATTGAACAAGACACCGTCAGCGAAGTGTTCTCGCATCCGAAAACCCCACTGGCGCAGCAGTTTATTCAGGCCACGCTGCATCTGGATATTCCGGAAGACTATCTGGCACGTTTAAAGGCGCAACCAGAAGCAAACAGCGTTCCGATGCTGCGGATGGAGTTTACCGGCAAGTCAGTGGATGCCCCGCTGCTGTCTGAAACCGCCCGCCGCTTCAATGTGAATAACAACATTATTAGCGCGCAGATGGATTACGCCGGTGGCGTGAAGTTCGGCATCATGCTGACTGAAATGCACGGTACGCAAGAAGATACGCAGGCGGCGATCGCCTGGCTGCAAGAGCATCATGTAAAAGTTGAGGTACTGGGTTATGTCTGAGGCAATGATGTGGTTGCTGGCACGTGGCGTTTGGGAAACGCTGGCGATGACCTTCGTATCCGGCTTCTTCGGTTTTGTCATTGGCCTGCCGGTGGGCGTGCTGCTGTACGTCACCCGTCCGGGTCAGATTATTGAGAACGCAAAACTTTACCGCACGCTCTCCGCGCTGGTGAACATCTTCCGTTCCATTCCCTTCATCATTCTGTTGGTATGGATGATCCCCTTCACCCGCGTTATTGTGGGCACATCCATCGGCCTGCAGGCTGCCATCGTCCCTCTGACCGTGGGTGCTGCGCCGTTTATCGCCCGCATGGTTGAGAACGCGCTGCTAGAGATCCCGTCGGGGCTGATTGAAGCGTCCCGCGCCATGGGTGCGACGCCGATGCAGATTGTACGCAAAGTCTTACTGCCAGAAGCCCTGCCAGGTCTGGTCAACGCGGCCACCATCACGCTGATTACTCTGGTGGGTTACTCAGCGATGGGTGGTGCGGTAGGCGCCGGTGGTCTGGGACAGATCGGCTATCAGTATGGTTACATTGGCTACAATGCTACCGTTATGAATACCGTGCTGGTTCTGCTGGTTGTACTGGTTTATCTCATTCAATTCTCTGGCGATCGCATCGTCCGGGCTGTTACGCACAAATAACGTTACACAACACAAACTCGACGAGTTAAGGATAAAAACATGGCGTTTAAATTTAAGACCTTTGCTGCGGTAGGCGCGCTGATCGGCTCTCTGGCACTGGTAGGTTGTGGCCAGGACGAAAAAGATCCAAACCACATCAAAGTGGGCGTTATCGTCGGTGCGGAGCAGCAGGTGGCAGAGACGGCAGCGAAAGTGGCGAAAGAGAAGTATGGCCTGGACGTGGAGCTGGTGACTTTCAACGATTATGTTCTGCCTAACGAAGCGCTGAGCAAAGGCGATATCGATGCTAACGCCTTCCAGCACAAACCGTACCTGGACCAGCAGATCAAAGATCGTGGCTACAAGCT
The DNA here is from genome assembly GCF_019584355.1 of Leclercia sp. EC_58. Taxonomy (NCBI): domain Bacteria; kingdom Pseudomonadati; phylum Pseudomonadota; class Gammaproteobacteria; order Enterobacterales; family Enterobacteriaceae; genus Leclercia; species Leclercia sp. EC_58. Next base: position 1,957,703 of record NZ_VDAM01000001.1, on the reverse strand, counting down.
GGTTGCGGTAGGCAATACTTTCGTTTACCCAATCGCGGGCTACTCCAAAAAAATCAAATCATTAGAAGAACTGCAGGACGGTTCTCAGGTAGCAGTACCTAACGATCCAACCAACCTTGGTCGTTCCCTGCTGCTGCTGCAGAAAGTAGGTCTGATTAAACTGAAAGATGGTGTTGGCCTGCTGCCGACCGTTCTGGATGTGACCGAGAACCCAAAAAACCTGAAAATTGTTGAGCTGGAAGCGCCACAGCTGCCACGTTCTCTGGATGATGCGCAGATCGCCCTGGCGGTTATCAACACCACTTACGCCAGCCAGATTAACCTGACGCCAGCGAAAGACGGTATCTTCGTGGAAGACAAAGACTCTCCGTACGTTAACCTGATCGTTACCCGCGAAGATAACAAAGATGCGGAAAACGTGAAGAAGTTCGTCCAGGCTTACCAGTCTGATGAAGTTTACCAGGAAGCAAACAAAGTCTTTAACGGTGGTGCAGTTAAAGGCTGGTAATCTTACCTTTGTGTAATATCATTCAGGACGGGCGTAAGCCCGTCTTGTCATTTATGCAGGCAACTGATTCAATATCTGACGATTTGATTATTCATTGAGGAAATAATATGCGTGCTTTACCGATCTGTCTTTTAGCACTGATGCTGAGCGGTTGTTCTATGCTAAGCAGATCTCCTGTTGAACCTGTTAAAAGCACAGCAACCCCGCCGAAAGTGGAGCCTGAAAAGCCAAAAGCACCACGTCCTGCGCCGGTCAGAATCTATACCAAGGCTGAAGATTTAGTGGGTAAACCGTTCCGCGATCTGGGTGAAGTCTCCGGCGAATCTTGCCAGGCTACCAACCAGGATTCTCCTCCAAATATTCCTACTGCGCGTAAACGCATGCAGATCAATGCCTCTAAAATGAAGGCCAATGCGGTTCTGCTGCACAGCTGCGAGGTCACCAGCGGCACACCTGGCTGCTATCGTCAGGCCGTTTGCGTAGGTTCAGCCCTTAACGTCTCGGCGAAATGAGTGCATTCCAGTTCGAGCAGATAGGCGTTATTCGCTCACCCTATAAAGAGAAGTTTGCCGTGCCACGCCAGCCTGGTCTGGTGAAAAGCTGTAGCGGCGAACTTCACTTGCTCGCGCCCTATAATCAGGCCGATGCCGTGCGCGGACTGGAAGCGTTCAGCCACCTGTGGGTGCTGTTTATCTTTCATCAGACCATGGCTGGCGGCTGGCGCCCTACCGTGCGCCCACCTCGTCTCGGCGGTAACGCCCGGATGGGAGTGTTTGCCACGCGCTCGACCTTTCGTCCAAACCCTGTCGGTATGTCGCTCATCGAACTGAAAGGCATTCGCTGCCAGAAGGATCAGGTGATTCTGGAGCTTGGCAGCCTGGATCTGGTGGACGGTACACCCGTAGTGGATATCAAACCTTATCTGCCTTTTGCCGAAGCCTTGCCGGATGCGCGTGCCAGCTACGCCCAGCAGGCCCCCCAGGCAGATACGCCGGTCTGGTTTACCGATGCGCTCACCCCCCAGTTGATCCAGCTGGAGAAGCGCTATCCTCGCCTGCGGGAATTTATCATCGACGTGCTGGCCCAGGATCCCCGTCCAGCCTATCGCAAAGAGGAAGAGGCAGGGAAAACCTACGCCGTCCTGCTGCTGGATTTTAACGTTCGCTGGCGCGTTACCGCGGCCGGCTTTGAAGTGTTTGCCCTCGAGCCTCAGTAATTTTATCCTCTTCTCTTTTGGCATCTTTGCCACACTGGTAAACTAAACCACTTTTTTTGTGTCAGGCTGCCGGTCAGCCTGTTCCACTCTTCGAAATGGAACCGTAACAACATGCGTACTAGCCAATATCTGCTCTCCACTCTGAAGGAGACACCTGCCGACGCCGAGGTGATCAGCCACCAGCTGATGCTGCGCGCCGGGATGATCCGCAAGCTGGCCTCCGGGTTATACACCTGGTTGCCGACCGGCGTGCGCGTCCTGAAAAAAGTCGAAAACATCGTGCGTGAAGAGATGAATAACGCCGGTGCTATCGAGGTGTTAATGCCGGTAGTTCAGCCCTCTGAACTGTGGCAGGAGAGTGGTCGCTGGGAGCAGTATGGTCCGGAACTGCTGCGTATTGCCGATCGTGGCGATCGTCCATTCGTTCTCGGTCCAACGCATGAAGAGGTCATTACCGATCTGATCCGCAACGAGCTGAGCTCATACAAGCAGCTGCCGCTGAACTTCTTCCAGATCCAGACCAAATTCCGTGATGAAGTGCGTCCACGTTTTGGCGTCATGCGCTCTCGCGAATTCCTGATGAAAGATGCTTACTCTTTCCACACTTCTCAGGAATCGCTGCAGGAGACCTATGACAAGATGTACGAAGCGTACAGCAAAATCTTCTCCCGCATGGGGCTGGATTTCCGCGCCGTTCAGGCTGATACCGGTTCTATCGGCGGTAGCGCATCCCATGAGTTCCAGGTGCTGGCACAGAGCGGTGAAGACGATGTGATCTTCTCTGACTCCTCTGATTACGCCGCGAACATTGAGTTTGCAGAAGCTCTGGCGCCAAAAGCGCCACGTGCTGCGGCAACCGAAGAGATGAAGCTGGTTGATACACCAAACGCGAAAACCATCGCCGAGCTGGTTGAGCAGTTCAATCTGCCGATCGAAAAAACGGTCAAAACCCTGCTGGTGAAATCCACCGAAGGCAGCGCCTACCCGCTGGTTGCTCTGCTGGTCCGTGGCGATCACGAGTTGAACGAAGTGAAAGCCGAGAAGCTGCCACAGGTTGCAAGCCCGTTAACCTTCGCAACGGAAGCGGAAATCCGCGCTGTCGTCAACGCCGGCCCGGGTTCCCTGGGTCCGGTGAATATGCCTGTTCCTGTTGTGGTTGACCGCACGGTTGCCGCGATGAGCGACTTCTCTGCTGGCGCGAATATCGACGGCAAACACTATTTCGGCATTAACTGGGATCGCGACGTCGCGACGCCAGAAGTGGCGGATATTCGTAACGTGGTGGCAGGCGATCCAAGCCCGGACGGCAACGGCACCCTGATGATCAAACGCGGTATCGAAGTCGGGCATATCTTCCAGCTGGGTGATAAATACTCCCGCGCGCTGAACGCCGCCGTTCAGGGTGAAGATGGCCGTAACCAGATCCTGACCATGGGCTGCTACGGTATTGGGGTGACCCGTGTGGTTGCTGCCGCTATTGAGCAGAACTACGACGAGCGTGGCATCGTCTGGCCGGACAACATCGCTCCGTTCCAGGTGGCGATCCTGCCGATGAACATGCATAAGTCCTACCGTGTGCAGGAGCTGGCGGAAAAACTCTACAGCGAGCTGCGTGCGCAGGGTATCGAAGTGCTGATGGACGATCGTAAAGAGCGCCCAGGCGTGATGTTTGCGGATATGGAACTGATCGGCATTCCGCACACCATCGTGATCGGCGATCGTAACCTTGATAATGACGAGATCGAGTATAAGTATCGTCGTAACGGTGAGAAGCAGATGATCAAAACCGGTGACGTGCTTGAATATTTAATCAAAAACATCAAAGGTTGATGTCGTAAGAGGCCCTGATTTTCAGGGCCTCTTTTTTTACAAGGATTGTAAAAGATATGAAAATGCACAGGGCGTTGCATCGCCTGCTCGTTCCCTCTCTCTTTTTATTTTCCGGCTGTACGCTTGATGTCAGCAGACAGGAAAGCGCAGCAAATGCAGTAGAGGCTCAGTCGAAAAAATGGGCAATCAAACTGCAGCGCCAGAGTTCACTTTCAGAAAAAAAGCTGCTCGAAATCACCGAAAAAGAGCTTAAAGCTGGCGATCTTCTCTTCTCATCCAGCATCGGGATAACGTCCCTTGGTATTCGCCTGCTTAGTACCTCGTCCGTCAGTCACGTCGCCGTTTATCTCGGCAATCATGATGTGGCAGAAGCGACAGGCAACGGGGTGCAAATTATAAGCCTGGAAGATGCCATGCAGCACAGCGACAAATTATTCGCTTTAAGGGTACCTAACCTGACACCCGAGCAAGCAGCAACCATCAGAGTATTTGCCGAACAGGCGCAACATAGCCGCTATAACTATCGGGGAATTATTGAGTTTGTTCCCTTCATGGTGACAAAACAGTTATGTTCGCTGAATCCCTTCTCAGAAACTTTTCGCCAGCAGTGCGTTAGCGGCTTTGCCACTGCACAATTAAGCAGAACAAGCGAAGATGAAAAAAAGGCGTGGTTTTGTTCGGAATTTGTTAGCGATGCCTTCCTGAAGGCGGGTCACCCGCTGACGATGGCGGAATCGGGCTGGATAAGCCCTGCCGATTTGATGCATATGCGTGAAGGTGATATCTCCACCTATAAACCTGAAACAGAGCTACGGTACATTGGCCATCTCAAACCCGGAATTTACATCAAAACGCGTCGCTTTGTAGGACTCAGGCCCTGATAATTGGGCCGGCAACCCCCTCCGGCCCAGCTCCTCAACGAGACTGACAATCTTTGCCAGCCTGGAAGGCTGCATCTTTATCGACTATCAGCGTTTTAACGCTTTGACCACTGTCCGGATTGGCCTCAAGAGTAAAATGCCCGTTCACGGTGAGCAGCAACGGTTTCGTATCATTTCCGCGCGCCGCCGCGTAATCCCGCTCCAGCTGCGCATTATTCGCCACGCTCACCTTTTTGCCGGTGGCACAGTCGGTGAAGGTCGCCGCATCGGCCATATAGAAATACATGCCGCGCATCGCCATTGGCGTTGATGGCAGGGCAGCGTTAACGGGCGCCAGCGTGTAATTAAACTGCGACTCAATCGGATTTCCTTCCCGATCGAGCATCTCCAGCCCTTCGCCTTTCGCCCGGAAATAGTGCTTTTCGCCCTGCGTGTCCGTCAGCACCAGCTTATCCGCTGTTCGCGCCCAGCTGCCGTAGCTGGCGAAAGAGGAAGGCGCTTTTGCCCCCTGATAATGTTGATTCATTACCCAGGTGCCATCTTTTTCCAGAAACAGTGAGGTTTCGATACCTTCGCAATCGGCGCAGGGTAAAATCCCCCGCCAGCTCTGCTGCATCGGTTTTAGCGCCTCTTCATGGGCTGGCTCCAGCGCCTGCACCTCTGCCCGGTTATGACATCCCATCAGGATGACCAGCGCACCTGCAGCCACCACTGAAAATATTGCTGTTTTCACATCAGATTCCTTTTCTCAACCCGCCTGCTCCCCGTTAATCCTGGGGGCCTCGAACTTTGCCACGCAGTGCTTTGACGGTCGATTTTTGTGATTTAGAAGCCAGACGGCGCTCTTTCGATGCGCGTGTCGGGCGGGTTGCCCGCCGGCTTTTTTGCACTGCCGTTAACTCTTGTATTACCGCCACCAGCCGGGCAAGCGCGGCTTCCCGGTTCATCTCCTGGCTGCGGTACTCCTGCGCCTTGATAATAATGATGCCGTCAGAGGTGATCAGATGATGGCTGGCGGCGAGCAGGCGCTCTTTATAATACTCTGGCAGGCTGGATGCCCGAATGTCAAAGCGCAGATGAATAGCCGTTGAGGTTTTGTTCACATGCTGGCCCCCTGCTCCCTGGGCGCGGATCGCGGTGATCTCCACTTCATGATCGGGCAGGGCGACGGTTCGGGACACTACGATCATGAACGGGACTGCCAGGCTTCCGGATGAATTTCCAGATTATTCTCAGCATCCGACAGCCAGATGGCGCCATCCTGAATGGTTGCCTGCAGAATCATGGTTCGACCGGCAAATGCGCTCAGCTTAGCCAGTTGATCATCATCCAGATACCAGACAGACAGGTTGGCAAACTGGGCGCACTTATTCTTGTTCTGCTGCCACCAGATCTCCGCTGCGCGGCTGTTGTAGGTAAAGAGCGCCACTTCAGCAGATTGCGTGCAGGCTTTCTTGATGCGACGCTCATCTGGCAGGCCCAGCTCAATCCAGAGATCGATACCCAGATGATCGTTGAGCAGCCAGGCTTCCGGCTCGTCTTCCGCACTTAACCCGCGGGTAAATTGCAGGCGTTCATTGGCGTACTTAATCCATGCCAGCAGGCGCAGCATCATGCGCTCTTGCGTTTCGGAGGGATGACGCGCCAGCGTCAAGGTCGCATCCAGAAACTGATTGCGGTCTAAATCCGCCACATTGACCGCGGCTTTGTAAATTGTCGCTTTAAGCGCCATGAGAGAACTCCTTTCGAATCAGGTGCGCATTGTAGCGAAATCTCCGCCAAAAGGCTGTTACAGGCTTGAGAATGTCTGCGACATCAACCTGCTGATATTGCTTAAATGAGTATGGTATAGTCACCTTGCTAAACCGAGTTTATCTTCGTAGGCTTAATGGTATCTCACAGTAAAGTCAGTGCGCTGGCAGGAGGGGATGTGGATAATTATTGTGAGCTAATTCGCAAACGGTATGCGGAGATTGCCAGCGGCGATCTGGGGTATATCCCCGATGCGTTGGGCTGTGTATTGAAAGTTCTGAATGAAATGGCGTCGGATGACACGCTTTCAGAATCGGTCAGAGAAAAAGCAGCATATGCTGCTGCGAATTTACTGGTGAGCGATTATGTCAATGAATGATACCTATCAACCTATTAACTGCGATGACTACGACAATCTCGAACTCGCCTGCCAGCATCACCTGCTTCTTACGCTGGCGTTAAAAGATGGCGAAGTGCTGAAGGCCAAGGCGAACGATCTGGTTTCCCGTAAGAACGTGGAGTATCTGGTTGTGGAAGACGGCGGCGCAACGCGCGAACTGCGTCTCGATAAAATAGCCAGCTTCAGTCATCCCGAAATCGGCACCGTTGTGGTGAGCGAGTCCTGATCCCGTGTAACGGGCAGTCCGCTGCCCGTTACGTTTTCCACTCCAGCTCTACGCCCCGCTCCGCTTCAGCCGCCCCTTCATGCGTTACAAACACCCCCGCCGCCGCCACCAACGTATCTCCGTAGAATAGAAGCGGCGTGCTGTCCCGACGCCAGGGGGCAACGTTGAGTTCCTGCCAGATTTTTTTGATCTTACGTCCGCCGTTTCGCCCGACAATGTGCAGCGTACCGCTGGCGCGAAAGCGCACCGTTACGGGCTCATCTGCCCGCGGCAGCCGAAGAGCGCCCCCCGCCTTGAGATGAAGCGTACCCAGCCCTTCGGGCAGAGAGAGGGGCCGATCCAGCAACGGCCAGTCGATAACCCGATCGGCCAGCGAGGCGTGGACTTTCACCCACCACAGCTGACCGCGAAAGCGACGAATTTCACCTTCGCCGGAACGCAGCCGCGGTGCCGCGTCTTCCCGGGCCAGCACCACCTCATCCCAGATGCGATTAAGCATGTCGCGTGACGGCATTAACGCCCCGTGCAGCGCCAGCCATCGGCGCAGCAACGCGGCCCGGCGTACCGCACTCATCGTCTGCAGCGGCGCGATAGCCAGCGCCCCGTCCGTAGACACTAAGGTTGAAAGCTCATCTGCCAACAGTTCATCCAGCAGGTGCTCCTGCTCCGCGCACAGCGTGGCGCTGCGTGAGGTGGCCTGAGCAAAATGCGGCCAGCGCTCTGCCAGCAGCGGCAGGACGCGCAGACGCAAAAAATTGCGGTCATAGCTGTCGTCCTGGTTACTTTCATCCTCAATCCAGCGCAGATCCCAACGCTGGGCCCAGGCCAGTAGCGAGTCTCGCGTTTCACCAAGAAGGGGACGAATTTGTTCAGTACCGGCAAAACGCGCCCGTGCGGGCATGGCCGACAGCCCTGCCGCGCCGCTGCCGCGCTTGAGCGCCAGCAGAAAGGTTTCACACTGATCGTCCAGATGTTGCGCCGTGACCAGCGCTTCATCCGGCAACAGGGCCTCACGAAAGGCGGCATAACGCGCTTTACGCGCCTGCGCCTCCAGCCCCAGCCCCTCCTCCGCCAGCGTTACCCGCGCCACGATCAACGGGATATTCCACTGCTGGCACAGGTGCTGGCAATGGGCGACCCAGCTGTCGGCATGGGGGCTCAGGCCGTGGTGAATATGGATAGCACGCAGTTCGAGGTCAGGCTCCTGTTCCCGCCACAGCATAAGCTGATGCAGCAATACCGTGGAATCCAGGCCACCGCTAAAGCCCACCAGCAGTCGGCGGTACGGGTGAAGAGCTTGCTGAAGGTCGGCTGTGGTCATCGTCGTCATTTATCCAGAAAGGTGCCCGGCACGTTACCGGGCATTCCCTGGCGAGGCAAGCGTTACTGCTGGTAGAGCTCCAGCGGCAGGCCATCAGGATCGTTGAAAAAGGTGAAGCGCTTTCCGGTGAAGGGATCGATACGGATGGCTTCGCACTTAACACCGTGGGATTCAAGATGCTCTACCGCCTGGTCAATATCATCCACACTGAACGCCAGATGACGTAAACCGCAGGCTTCGGGCCGGGACGGACGCGCCGGCGGGAAAGGGAACGAAAAGAGCTCAATGACATACTGACCATTCAGCGCCAGGTCGCCTTTCCAAGAATCACGCTCTTCGCGATAAAACTCACTTTGCAGGGTAAAACCCAGCGTATCGCAGTAAAACGCTTTACTGGCGGCATAGTCGGTGGCAATGATTGCAATGTGATGAACCTGCTTTAAACCCAGCATAGCCTCTCCTTATTGGTGTGCCTGAACGTTATATCCGAACCCCCTTGCCGTGCAAGGGGTCATGACGCTTTTAAGACCCGTACCCGGTAGATGCCGTTTTCATCCCGTTTGGCACCGTGGATGTCGGTTTCAAAACCGGGATAGTGGCGGCCAATCGAGCAGAGCATTAACAGGAAATCGAGAACCGCCCTGCTCTTCTCGGTGATCATCTCGCCGGGCATAAGCAGCGGCACACCGGGTGGATAAGGGAGGATCATATTGGCTGACACCCGGCCAACCAGATCCTCCAGATCGACCGTCTCTACCTCTCCCTTCACCTGACGCTGCCAGGCGTGATGCGGGGTGAGCTTCATTTCTGGCAGGACATCAAACGCCTGCAGCATCAGTCGCGGCAAGTCGTGCTGACGAATGAGCTTGTGAATGCCTTTAGCCAGATCCTGAATACGCATGTTGCGGTAGAAATCGGGATCTTCGGCATAGAGATCCGGCAGCATGTTCTTGACCCGCAAATTCAGATCGTAGGCGCGCTTAAACTCCATCAATCCGCGCAGCAAACCCATCGCCCGGGTTTTGTCGATACCGATACTGAACAGGAAAAGCAGATTGTACGGCCCGGTTTTTTCGACCACCACGCCGCGCTCATCAAGGAATTTCGCCACCAGCGCCGCGGGGATCCCCTCTTCACTCATCACTCCCTGCTCGTCCATACCCGGCGTGAGAATGGTGACTTTGACCGGATCGAGGAACATATGATCCTCATCGGCATCGCGGAAACCATGCCAGCTCTCGCCCGGCGCCACCGGCCAGCATTCAGCTTCGTCAATGTCGTCCGGCTGCCAGATATCGAAGAACCAGCCGTCGGCTTCATCTTTAAGGCGCTGAACCTCTTTGCGAAAATGCAGGGCGCGCTCAACGGAGCGGTTGATCAGGCGCTTACCGGGATTACCGCGCAGCATCGCCGCCGCAGTTTCAATCGAGGCCACCAGCGGATAGCTGGGCGAGGTGGTGGTGTGCATCATAAAGGCTTCGTTGAAGGTATCTTCATCGTACTCGCCCTTAATGTGGATCAGCGAGGCCTGAGAAAACGCAGCCAGCATTTTATGCGTGGACTGGGTTTCGAAGAACACTTTACCCGGCAGACGTTCACCGCTCATCCCGCTCTTTCCGGCATAGATCGGATGGAAATTGGTATACGGGACCCAGGCAGAATCAAAATGGATGGAAGGCACATCGAGGGTCTGTTTCACCCAATTGGTGTTGTACAGCAGGCCGTCGTAGGTGGAGTTGGTGATCACCGCGTGAACCGGCCAGCTTGCGCCCGGCACGGCTGCCACTTTGCGCTCTATTGCCGCATGAGAAAATTCCCGGCGCGGGATCCCGCCCAGAATGCCCAGCGCGTTGCGGGTCGGTGACAGCCAGAGCGGCACCACGTCACTCATCATCAGCAGGTGCGCCAGAGATTTATGGCAGTTGCGGTCGATCAGTAAAGTGCTGCCGCCCGGCGCGGCGTACATGCCAACGATCTTGTTCGACGTCGAGGTACCGTTGGTCACCATATAGCTCTGCTCGGCACCAAAAGTGCGAGCGATATACTCTTCGGCTTCGAGATGCGGGCCGGTATGATCCAGCAGCGATCCCAGTTCCGTCACCGAGATCGACACATCTGCCTTCAGCGTGTTCCCGCCAAAGAAGTCATAGAACAGACAGCCCACCGGGCTTTTCTGATACGCGGTTCCCGCCATATGACCGGGGGTACAGAAGGTGTACTTCCCCTCTTTTACGTAGGTGAAAAGGGCGCGGGTAAACGGCGGAGTAATGGTATCGAGGTACTCGCCGGTATATTGCTGAATGCGGGTCGCAATATCCTCGGCCACGCCCAGTGAGTACTCGAAGAACCACAGTGCCATGCGCATATCCTGGGCGCTGATATCCATCGTGGAGTGAGTATTGATAAAGGCGTAAAGCGGCAGGTATTCATTGAGTTGGTTGATGTCGCTGCACAACTCCATATCGTACTCGTCCCAGTCGAAGATGACGCCGCAGATACGGGGGTTATGTTCAATAAACTTCAGTAGATCGGCGCTGTTTTGCGGCCAGATAAGTTGAAACCCGCGCGATGCCAGCGCCTGCTCCAGCTCCTTGATGGGTTCGTCTTTATAAAAGACGCCGTGCGGCCCCATAATGGCAATGATGTTCACGGTTTACCTCCTTAAAAAACATTAGCTAAGCATAGTTGAGGTAAACCATGGACATAAAAAAAGCCGCAACAGGGTGCGGCTTTTAAGATTATTGCGTAGCTTACGCGTAGCCGTAGCTCATCAGACGCTGGTAACGACGGTTCAGCAGATCTTCTTTGCTCAGCACGTCGAGATCAGCGAGGTCAGCCAGCAGCTGCGCCTTCAGGGAGGCGGCCATCACTTCTGGCTTACGATGCGCGCCACCCAGCGGTTCCGGGATAACGGTATCGATCAGCTTCAGCTCTTTCAGGCGAGGAGCGATAATGCCCATCGCTTCCGCAGCCATCGGGGCTTTATCGGCGCTTTTCCACAGAATGGAGGCACACCCTTCCGGGGAGATAACGGAATAGGTGCTGTACTGCAGCATATTCACTTTATCGCCCACACCAATGGCCAGCGCGCCACCGGAACCACCTTCACCGATAACGGTGCAGATAACCGGCACGCTTAAACGCGACATTTCACGCAGGTTACGGGCAATCGCTTCAGACTGACCACGCTCTTCCGCGCCCACACCAGGATAGGCTCCCGGGGTGTCGATGAAGGTGATGATCGGCATGTTAAAACGCTCGGCCATCTCCATCAGACGCAGGGCTTTACGATAACCTTCTGGTGCTGGCATCCCGAAATTGCGGCGAATTTTTTCTTTGGTTTCGCGCCCTTTCTGGTGGCCAATAATCATCACCGGACGGCCGTCAAGACGCGCAATCCCGCCAACGATAGCTTTATCGTCAGCGTATGCACGATCACCAGCCAGTTCGTCGAATTCATCAAACGCCAGGCGGACATAATCCAGGGTGTACGGACGCTGAGGATGGCGAGCCAGTTGAGCAACCTGCCATGCGCCGAGATCGGCAAAGATTTTACGCGTCAGTTCTACGCTTTTTTCACGCAGACGATGCACTTCTTCGTCGATGTTAATATCCAGTTTTTCATCCTGACGGCCCACGGCAGTCAGAGAATCGATTTTCGCTTCCAGCTCTGCAATCGGCTGTTCGAAATCAAGGAAATTCAGACTCATAGTATTCCTGTATTAGTCAAACTCCAGTTCCACCTGCTCCGAACCAATGAGGCCACGTAGATCGTTCAGTAAACGATCGCTCGGAGAGACACGCCACGACGCACCAAAGCGCAACCGTGCACGCGCATCCGCCCTCTGATAGTAGAGATGTACTGGAATGGTCCCCGAGCGGTGGGGTTCCAGAGACTGACGGAGTCGGTTTAAAAGCTGGTCATCAATTTGCCTGTCCGTCAGCGAGATAGCAAGCCCGCGAGCATATTTTTCCCGGGCTTCGTCAATGTCCATCACTTCGCGGGCGGTCATTTTAAGTCCCCCGCTGAAGTCATCAAAGCTGACCTGTCCGCTGACGATAAGTATGCGGTCTTTTTCCAGCAGCTGCTGGTATTTATCCAGCGCGTCGGTGAATAACATCACCTCCAGCCGCCCGGAACGGTCATCCAGCGTACAGATGCCGATACGATTGCCGCGTTTGGTGACCATAACCCTCGCAGCAATGACGAGCCCCGCAGCCGTAGTAATCTTACCACGTTCTGTCGGATGCATGTCTTTCAGCCGGTAGCCTCCGACATAGCGCTCAATTTCTTTAATATATTGATTGATCGGATGCCCGGTCAGGTACAGCCCTAACGTCTCGCGCTCACCATCCAGCACGGTCTGTTCCGGCCACGGCTGACAGCTGGCATAGGATTGTTCAATCTGCTCCGGCTCTTCTGCCAGCACGCCGAACATATCCGCCTGCCCAATGGCCTCGGCTTTTGAGTGCTGGTCGGCGGCCTTCAGAGCGTCACCCAGCGAGTTCATTAGCGCGGCGCGATGCGGCCCGAGACGGTCGAACGCCCCGGACATAATCAGCTTTTCCAGCACCCGGCGGTTAAGCTTTTTAATATCGGTGCGCGCGCAGAGGTCAAACAGCTCGCGGAAGTAACCCCCCTGGTTACGGGCTTCGATGATCGCTTCAATCGGCCCTTCACCCACCCCTTTAATCGCGCCGATGCCGTAGACAATCTCTCCGTCGTCATTGACGTGGAAATGGTACTGACCGGAGTTGATGTCCGGCGGCAGGATCTTCAGCCCCATGCGCCAGCACTCATCCACCAGACCGACCACCTTCTCGGTGTTGTCCATATCGGCGGTCATTACCGCGGCCATAAACTCGGCCGGGTAGTGCGCCTTCAGCCACAGCGTCTGATAGGAGACCAGCGCGTAGGCCGCAGAGTGCGATTTGTTAAATCCATATCCGGCAAATTTCTCTACCAGATCGAAGATCTTCATCGCCAGTTCGCCGTCGATGCCGTTTTTCTTCGCCCCATCTTCAAATATAGAGCGCTGCTTGGCCATCTCTTCCGGCTTTTTCTTACCCATCGCACGACGCAGCATATCCGCGCCGCCGAGGGTGTAGCCGGAAAGCACCTGGGCGATCTGCATGACCTGTTCCTGATACAGGATGATGCCGTAGGTTGGCTCCAGCACCGGCTTCAGGCTTTCGTGCTGCCACTGAACATCCGGATAGGAGAGCTCCTCGCGGCCATGCTTACGGTCGATAAAGTTATCTACCATCCCGGACTGCAGCGGCCCCGGACGGAACAGCGCCACCAGCGCGATCATATCTTCGAAGCAGTCAGGCTGCAGACGTTTGATCAGATCTTTCATGCCGCGGGATTCAAGCTGGAAGACCGCTGTGGTCTCCGAGCGTTGCAGCATGTCGAAACTTTTCTTGTCATCGAGCGGGATCGCGGCGATATCAATCGGCTCCAGGCCCTGCTTGGCCCGGCGCGGGTTGATCATCTTCAACGCCCAGTCGATGATGGTAAGCGTACGCAAGCCGAGGAAGTCAAACTTCACCAGCCCAGCGTATTCCACGTCATTCTTGTCAAACTGGGTGACCGGATGCAGGCCCGATTCATCGCAGTAGAGCGGCGCAAAGTCGGTAATTTTGGTCGGGGCAATGACCACCCCACCGGCGTGTTTACCGGCGTTTCGGGTGACCCCTTCCAGCTTACGCGCCATGTCGATCAGCGCTTTAACCTCTTCATCCGCCTCGTAGATTTCCGGCAGCTGCGGCTCCGCTTCGAACGCTTTCGCCAGGGTCATGCCCGGGTCAGGCGGTACCAGCTTCGAGATGCGGTCAACAAAGCCGTACGGATGCCCCAGTACGCGGCCCACGTCGCGGATAACTGCTTTTGCCGCCATGGTACCGAAGGTAATGATCTGCGATACCGCGTCACGGCCATACATGTCTGCCACGTGTTCAATGACCTGGTCGCGTTTCTCCATGCAGAAATCGACGTCAAAGTCGGGCATGGAGACACGTTCCGGGTTGAGGAAGCGTTCGAACAGCAGGTCAAATTCCAGCGGATCGAGATCGGTAATTTTCAGCGCATAGGCCACCAGCGATCCGGCACCCGAACCACGGCCCGGCCCTACCGGTACGCCGTTGTCTTTCGACCACTGGATAAACTCCATAACGATCAGGAAGTAGCCGGGGAACCCCATCTGGTTAATAACCTGGAGCTCAACGTCCAGACGCTCGTCATACTCCGGACGCTTCTCGGCGCGAACGGCCGGATCCGGGAACAGAAACTCAAGTCGCTCTTCCAGACCTTCTTTCGATTTCATGACCAGGAAGTCTTCGGTGGTCATGTCGCCGGTCGGGAACTGCGGCAGGAAGTATTCACCCAGACGGACGGTGACGTTACAGCGCTTGGCGATTTCTACGCTATTCTCCAGCGCTTCCGGGATATCGGAAAACAGCTCGCACATCTCCTCTTCGCTGCGCATGTACTGCTGCGGCGAATAGTTACGCGGGCGTTTGGGATCGTCGAGGGTAAAACCATCGTGAATGGCAACGCGAATTTCATGGGCGTCAAAATCATCAGCGTTGATGAAGCGCACATCGTTGGTGGCAACCACCGGCAGGCCCTGCTCTTCCGCCAGGGCGACCGCGGCGTGCAGATAGCTCTCTTCATCAGGGCGACCAGTGCGGATCAGCTCCAGGTAGAAGCGATCCGGGAAATACTCTTTATAAAAATCGACGCACTGCTCCACCAGGGCGGTGTTGCCGCGCAGCAGGCATCGGCCTACGTCGCCCATACGCCCGCCGGAGATCAGCAGCAGCCCCTCATTCAGCTCCGCCAGCCATGCGCGATCGATCCACGGGCCCTGAGGGCCGTAGCCGCGCTGATAGGCCCGGGAGATCAGCAGCGTCAGATTCTGATAACCGGTGTTATTCATCGCCAGGACGGTGATCTGCGTCATTTCATCGGCGAGGAGCTCGCTCTGTACGTGAAAATCAGCACCAATTACCGGCTTCATCCCGGCACCGTGCGCCGTTCCGTAGAACTTCACCAGACCGCACAGGTTGGTGAAGTCGGTGATCGCCAGCGCAGGCATGCCAAGCGAGGCCGCCTTTTTCACCAGCGGCCCGGTCTTCGCCAGCCCATCAATCATGGAATAGTCGCTGTGCACCCGTAGGTGTACGAAACGTGGTTCAGCCATCTTCAGATTCCGCGTTACTTATTGGCGTCTTGATTCAGGACATCAGTCCCAGTGCGCGTTTCACCGGTCCAAAACTGCGGCGATGATGTTCAGTTGCGCCGTGTTCAGCCAGTCTTTCCAGATGGAAAGCGGTAGGATACCCCTTATGCTGGGCAAAACCATACTGGGGAAATGTGAGATCCAGCGCGGCCATTTCAGCATCGCGCGTGACTTTAGCAATGATCGAAGCGGCGCTAATTTCCGCCACCCGGCTGTCGCCTTTTACCACTGCCAGCGACGGCATGGGCAGCGCCGGACAACGATTACCGTCGATCAGCACATACTCTGGCACCACGCTCAGCCCGGCGACGGCACGCTGCATCGCCAGCATGGTGGCATGCAGAATATTCAGCTCGTCGATCTCATGCGGTTCCGCCCGCCCGACACTCCAGGCCAGCGCTTTCTCTTTAATTTCATCGTATAACGCCAGGCGGCGCTTCTCGGATAATTTCTTCGAGTCATTCAGACCGATAATTGGGCGAGCAGGATCGAGGATCACTGCGGCAGTCACCACTGCACCCACCAGCGGCCCACGCCCTACTTCATCCACTCCCGCCACCAGATGGGCATGAGGGTAAACAAATTCAATCATTTTGCTAGCTCCAGCACCGCGTCAGCCGCCTGCTCATCGGCATTACAGCGGATTTGCTGATGCAGTTCCCGGAAGGTGTCATGCATTTCATGGCTGGTTTTGCCGTTAGCCAGCAGCGGCAGCAGCGCAGCGGCTAATGCCTGCGGCTGACACTCATCCTGCAGTAGCTCTTTCACCAGCTCACGTCGGGCAAGCAGGTTCGGCAGGGAGACGTAATCCGTTTTCACCAGCCGTTTTGCCAGCCAGAAGGTAAACGGCTTCATACGATAACCCACCACCATCGGGCATTTCGCCAGCATGCACTCCAGCGCAGCGGTACCTGATGCCAGCAACGCGGCATCGCTGGCGACCATCGCCTCACGGCCTTTGCCATCCAACAGATGGACATGCAGATCGGGGGCGACTTCCGCCTTAATACGCTCGAACTGCTCCCGGCGTTTGGCATTCACCAAGGGCACGACCACTTCCAGGTCAGGGTAAGTCTGACGCAGAATTTGCGCAGTTTTCAGAAAATCAGCGCTGAGCATTTCGACTTCTGCGCCGCGGCTCCCCGGCAACAGCGCCAGGCAGTGGGCATCATGTGAAATACCCAGCAGGTCACGTGCGCCATTTTTATCGGGATCCAGCGGCATGGCGTCGGCCATGGTATGGCCGATAAAGCGGCACGGAACGTTGAATTTATCGTAAAACGCTTTTTCGAAAGGCAGGAAGGCCAATACCAGATTCGTCGATCTGCCTATTTTGAAAACGCGTTTCTGTCGCCACGCCCAGACGGACGGACTGACGTAATGGATAGTTTTGATCCCCTGTCTTTTCAGATTACCTTCAAGGGTAATGTTGAAGTCAGGCGCATCAATGCCCACGAACACATCGGGCTTAAGTTCGGTAAAACGACGCGTCAGATCGGCGCGAATATGCAGCAACCGGCGCAGGCGACCCAGTACCTCGACGATGCCCATCACCGCCAGCTCTTCCATTTCGTACCAGGCTTCGCAGCCTTCAGCCTGCATCAATGGGCCAGCCACGCCGACAAAGCGCGCGTTGGGAACGCGCGCTTTGAGCGCTCGAATCAGACCAGCACCAAGAATATCGCCGGAGGTTTCTCCGGCGACGAGGGCGATCGTCAGCGGGCGACTATCGACCATTAACGAATCAGACCACGGGTTGAGCGTGCGAAGAACTCCACAAACGCGTTCACCTCAGGATGCTGCTTCGCCAGTTCGGCAATTTCCGGCTTAGCCTCTTCCAGCGTTTTACCGTTACGGTACAACTGCTTGTAAGCGTTGCGGATAGCCATAATCGCTTCACGGCTAAAACCGCGACGCTTAAGGCCTTCGATGTTGACGCCAAACGGCGTCGCATGGTTACCCTGCGCAATCACATACGGCGGAACGTCCTGCGCTACGCCGGAGCAGCCGCCAACCATCACGTGCGCACCAATGATGCAGAACTGATGGACAGCGGTCATGCCGCCAATGATTGCAAAATCATCAACTGATACGTGCCCCGCCAGCGTTGCGTTGTTGGCGAGAATGCAGCGGTCACCCACGGTACAGTCATGCGCGATATGCGCGTTGACCATAAACAGGTTATCGCTGCCCACCTTCGTCAACTCACCGCCCTGTACTGTGCCACGATGAATGGTGACGCTTTCGCGAATGCGGTTACGATCGCCAATTTCCACACGGGTTGGTTCGCCAGCATATTTCAGATCCTGGTTAACTTCACCGATGGAGGCGAACTGATAGATCACGTTGTCGCAGCCAATAGTCGTATGACCATTCACAACGACGTGAGATTTCAGTACGGTACCCTCACCAATTTCGACATGGGGTCCAACAATACAGAATGGACCAATGTGGACGTTAGCACCGATAACGGCACCCTCTTCCACAATGGCGGTTGGATGAATAAAGGCGGTTTTATCAATCACGTATCAGGCCTCCCGGCTACGCGCACACATCATGGTAGCTTCGCAAACAACCTTGCCGTCAACCAGAGCAACGCCTTTGAAGCGAGTCAGGCCGCGACGCGTTTTTTCAAAAGTCACTTCCATGATCATCTGATCACCAGGCACAACCGGGCGCTTGAAACGCGCTTCGTCGATACCTGCGAAGTAATAGAGCTCACCTGGCTCCAGCTTCCCAACGCTTTTAAACGCCAGAATACCGGTAGCCTGAGCCATCGCTTCCAGGATCAATACGCCCGGGAAGATAGGCTTCCCAGGGAAATGCCCCTGGAAGAATGGCTCGTTTACAGAAACATTTTTCACTGCGCGCAGAAAACGACCTTCTTCAAAATCCAGCACACGGTCTACCAGCAAAAACGGGTAGCGGTGCGGCAGAAGTTCTAAAATCTCTTCAATATGCAGAGTATGAGTGTCAGTAGTCAAAATACTCTTCCTGTCAAAATATCTGAATGGCAATAATAACACGGCCTGCCGGTTTATAAGAAAGCCGACAGGCCGGGAAGTGTGCGTTAAACGGGTGAACGCTTAGTCTTGTTGATCGATTTTGCGCTCAATGGCCTTGAGGCGCTTGCTCATATCATCAATATTCATCACCAGGGCTGCAGTCTTACGCCACACCTTGTTAGGCTGCAACGGAATGCCTGAAGAGTAGACGCCCGGTTCGGTGATTGGACGCATAACCATGCCCATACCGGTAACCGTAACCTTATCGCATATTTCCATATGCCCGTTAATGACGCTGGCGCCGCCAATCATACAGTAACGGCCAATCTTCAGGCTGCCCGCCATAATAACGCCACCGGCAACGGCAGTATTGTCGCCAATCACAACGTTATGTGCAATCTGGCACTGGTTATCGATGATAACACCATTACCGATGATCGTGTCATCAAGCGCACCACGGTCAATAGTCGTGCATGCACCGATTTCGACGCGGTCGCCGATGATCACCCGGCCAAGCTGCGGGATCTTAACCCAGTTACCACGATCGTTGGCATAACCGAAACCATCCGAACCGATAACAGTACTGGACTGGATCAGGCAGTTTTCGCCAATTTCGATCTCATGATAAACAGAGACATTGGCCCACAGGCGAGAGCCAGCACCAATTTTTGTTTTTTTACCGACGAAGCAACCGGCACCGATGACCACGTTATCGCCCAGCACGACGTCTGATTCGATAACCGCATTTGCACCAATTGATACGTTGTTACCCAGCTGCGCCGTTGGGTCAATCACCGCACTGGGTGCGATGTTTTGCGCCGGCTGCGGCGTGGTATCCAGAATTTGTGCCATACGGGCATACGTCAGGTAGGGGTTCTTCACTACCAGCGCAGCACCTGCGGCAAACGGCAAATCGTCCTGCGTCATGACGACAGCAGACGCCTGGCAAAGCGCCAGATGTTCACGGTACTTAGGGCTTACCATGAAGGTGATATTGCCTGCTTTAGCAGATTGCATGGACGCAACAGCGGTGATGACGATATCGCCATCACCGTGTAATTCTGCATCCAACTGCTGAGCTAAATCAGCGAGTCGAATTGAAGGCATTACTTATTTAACCTGTTTCAGGACATCAGCGGTGATGTCTTTAACATCGCTGCTGTTGAATGCAACGGCGTTGGCATCAACAACCAGATCGATGCTCTGATCGGCAGCTACAGCTTTCACAGCGGACTGGATACGGGTAACCAGCTTGCCGCGCTCCTCGTTAGAACGACGTTGACGATCCTGCTCAAAAGCTTGCGCTTTCTGAGAGAAAGTCTGACGCTGAGCCATTACGTCTTTTTCCAGTTTGCTACGTTCGCTCGCTTTCATGGTAGAACCATCGCGCTGCAGACGCTGCATTTTGGATTGCAGATCGTTTTCCATACCCTGCAGTTCGCTTGCACGGCCTTTGAACTCGCTCTCCAGCTTGGCAGAAACACCCGTTTTCTGCGCAACCTGCTGGAACAAGTTACCCATATTGACGATTGCAATTTTGTCCGCTGCCTGAGCAGAAGTTGCCATCGCTAAACCGAGACCTGCAGCTAATAACCACTTTTTCACAATTAACTCCTTACCATCCCATTGGCACCCGAAGGTACCGTTCTTTGCGTGGCAAGGCGATCCTGCGATCGCCAGTTGTCAGCGCTACACTGCCAACGCATTCCTTTGCGACGGACAATTACCAGGTTTTACCAATGTTAAACTGGAACTGCTCCGCCTTGTCTCCATCATATTTCTTAAACGGCTGGGCGTAAGAGAAGACCAACGGCCCCAGCGGTGACATCCATTGTAGTGCGAGACCCGCAGACATACGAATATTGCTCGGATCGCTGTAGTCCGGAATACCTGCAGCCCTGGTCGCACTGGTATTTTCCCAGTTAGTATCCCATACGGTACCCGCATCCAGGAAGAAGGAGGTACGAACGGAGTTAGCATACTTATCGCTGATAAACGGCGTAGGGGTAATAAACTCCAGGCTGGCAACACCCATGGCGTTACCACCGACTGCATCGTCAGAGCTACATACTTCGCTTGATGAAGACTTATCGCAGTTATCTTCGTCGTTACCGCCGTAGTAGGCTGCTTTCGGACCAATGTTGTTGGACTGGAAGCCACGTACGGTACTTGAGCCACCGGCGTAGAAGTTTTCATAGAATGGCAGCTCTTTGCCACCTAAACCATCGCCGTAACCCCAGCGCGTACGACCCAGAACCACCCATTTATGGTCTTCATCGATCGGGAAGTAGGACGCGGTATCCAGCGTAACCTTGTAGAACTCGTTATCCGAGCCCGGAATGGTCACTTTACCGTTCAGGTTGACGCGAGAACCTTCGGTCGGGAAGAAACCACGGTCGAGGCGGTTGTACGTCCAGCCATAGTTGAAGGTGAAGTCATCTGCGGCAAAACCGTTATCATCATTCGAGGTGCTGGCAGACTGTCCGATAGAGTCCAGATAACGCCACATTGCCACCTGCGGTTGCATGTTCGACAGGTCGTTATGGACGTAACCTAAGCCCGCACGCAGTGTGTTATATTCGTTAACCGGGAAGCCGAGCGTACCATCAACGCCGTAGCTTTTGTTGGTATACGAAGACAGGTCCGCATCATCCGCTTTAAAGTCGTTATAGAAGATACGACCGCCCAGACTCACACCATCAACGGTGAAGTAAGGGTTAGTCACAGAGAGCTCAGAGTAAGTCTGGTAGTCGTTCTTGGTACCGTTGATACCCACGGAGTAACCCGTACCTAACCAGTTATCCTGCTGTACACCCACCTGGAAGCTAACGCCACTCTCTGTGCCGTAACCGACACCAAAGTTAAAGCTACCGGTGTTACGCTCTTTAACTTTATAGACCACGTCGACCTGATCCGGTTTACCTGGCACACGCTGGGTGTCGGTATCCACCGTTTCGAAGTAGCCCAGACGGTTCAGACGCTCTTTACCCTGATCAACCAGGTCGCTGCCCAGCCACGCCCCTTCCATCTGGCGCATTTCGCGGCGCAGGACAGAATCTTTGGAGGTATCGTTACCCTCAAAGCGGATCTTACGCACGTAGAAACGGTTACCCGCATCGACGTTTACGTGTAGCTTAACGGTTTTATCCGTATCGTTGATTTCAGGCTGGGTCTGAACGCGCGGGTAAGCGTAACCATAACGGCCGAGCAGCTTCTTAATGCCGTCTTCCATTTTGGTGACTTTGGAACCGCTATAGAGTTCACCCGGCTGCAGTTTGGTCAGGCTCTCAATCTCTGCAGAATGGCCCGCGAGGTTGCCGCTTACTTCAACGCCCGAAAGCGTATATTTATCGCCTTCAGTGATGTTAACGGTAATGTAGATGCCTTTCTTGTCCGGAGTCAGACTGACCTGAGTCGAGTCAATGTTGAAACGGGCGTAACCGCGATCCAGATAGTAGCTGCGCAGGGTTTCGAGGTCACCCGCCAGTTTCTGTTTCTGGTATTTACGATCGCCGACAACGTTCCACCACGGCACTTCATCACGCAGCTGGAACGTTGAGATCAGTTCATCGGTGCTGAATGCATGGTTACCAACGATGTTGATCTGCTGAATCTTCGCGGAAACACCTTCCTGGAAGACCAGTTTCAGATCGACACGGTTACGCGGCAGCGGCGTGACAACCGCTTTCACGCTGGCGCTGTATTTACCGACGCTGTAGTAGAAATCTTCCAGCCCTTTCTCGATATCAGAGAGGGTGGTGCGATCCAGGGATTCGCCAACGCGAACGCCAGAGGCCTCAAGGTTCTGCTTGAGCATATCGTCTTTCACCGACTTGTTGCCGGAGAAAGTGATGCTCGCAATTGTCGGACGCTCTTTCACCTGAACCAGTAGCGTATCACCATCGCGCAGAACGCGAACGTCCTCAAAGTTGCCAGTGGCAAACAGGGCGCGAATGGTATTACTAATGTCTTCATCATTAACCGTGTCGCCTGGGCGCACTGGCATACTGAGGAGGGCCGCACCAACGGCGACTCGCTGAAGGCCTTCGAAATGAATATCTCTCACTACGAACCCGTCAGCACCGTATACGGTCGCGCTGCTAAACAGCAGCGACGCTATGAGCAACTTTTTCATCGCCATCGTTATTATGCGTTCTTCCTAACACTCTCTTACAACCGAGAGAAATCATTGAAAAGTGCAAGCCCCATTAACAGCACCAGTAAAATCGAACCAATGCGATAACTAAAGTCTTGAACTCGCTCGGATACCGGCCCGCCTTTTAGCTTCTCTATCGCTAAAAACAGCAGATGGCCCCCGTCTAAAACGGGAAGTGGGAACAGGTTGATTATCCCGAGGTTCACGCTAATGAGCGCAAGAAACATCAGATAGTAAATCACCCCGAACTCTGCTGACATCCCAGCCCCCTGAGCGATCGAGATCGGCCCACTGAGGTTGTTCAGTTTTACATCACCGGTAATCAATTTCCCCAGCATCTGCACGGTCAGCTTCATCAGTTGCCATGTTTTATCCGTGGCTTCAAGGATGGCGCTGAACGGCCCATACTGGCGTATTGTCTTGTACTCATCAGGCAGCGGGATCACTTTAGGCACCACGCCTGCGAACCCTTCAGCCTTTCCGCCGCCCGGCTTGGTATCCGGAATCAACGTTAAGGAGAGCGGACTCCCCTGCCTTTCTATCTCCAGCGCCAGCGGCGTTCCTGGATTATCACGCACCAGAGTAACAAAGGTCATCCATTGCGTTAAAGGCTGACCATCGACTTTAACGATCCTGTCGCCAGCTTGCAAACCTGCTTTACGCGCTGCTGAATCAGCCTGGACTTCAGCCAGTACCGGTTCAATCTGCGCGCTGCGCGGCCGGATACCTAATGCCGCAACAGGATCTTCTTTATCCGGCTCAAAGGTCCAGTGGCGCAAATCCAAAATTTTATTCTGACGCTGCTCTGAACCGAAAGATGACACGCTAACGGTGGTTCTCTCATCGCCAATTTTGGCGACCAGTTGCAACCGAACGGCATCCCAGTCAGGGGTTTCGATGCCATCAATTGCTTTAAGTTCCATCCCCGGATTAATTTGCGCGCTTGCCGCGATGGAGTTGGGTGTAATTTCACCAACAACCGGACGAACGCCAGGGACACCGATGATAAACACCAGCCAGTAAGCAAAGACAGCAAAGATGAAATTTGCAACCGGACCGGCAGCAATGATAGCGGCGCGCTGACCAACAGTTTTGTTGTTGAACGCGTAGTGGCGCATTTCAGGAGCCACCGACTCTACGCGTTCATCCAGCATCTTGACGTAGCCGCCTAAAGGGATGAGGGCAATAACAAATTCTGTGCCGTGGCGATCGGTACGACGCCAGAGCGCTTTACCAAAGCCAATGGAAAAGCGCTCAACACGCACCCCACAGCGCCGAGCAACCCAGAAATGGCCAAATTCATGCACCGTGATAAGTACACCCAGTGCAACAATGAATGCCGCCAGATTCCAGAGAATGCTAAGCATAAAACCTTCCGTTAAATCGTCCCAAACACCAGCAAAAACAGGCAGGCAAACACGGGTACTGCCGCCGTCAGGCTGTCTATGCGATCCAGGATACCACCGTGCCCTGGAATGAGATTGCCACTGTCTTTGATCCCTGCTTCACGCTTAAACATACTCTCGGTCAAATCACCCAGCACGGAAGCCAGCGCTGCGACAATTGAACAGACCAATAATGTTGCCGGTGCGACCTCGAGGTTGGCCCATATGCCGTAACCCCAGGAGATAATCGCCGCCGTAAACAGACCGCCGATAAAGCCCTGCCAGGTTTTACCCGGAGAGACTTTCGGGGCCAGCTTATGTTTGCCAAACAGTTTACCAAACATATAGGCGCCAGAGTCAGCCCCCCAGACGAGAATCATGACATAAAGCAGCCATAACGCGCCGCTGTATGGGTTATCGTCATAATGCCAGGTGCGGAGGGCAAGCATTCCCCAGAAGAAAGGAACGATGGTAAACAGCCCAAAGCAGAGGCGCAGCACTTTCGAGTTACGCCACAGCGAGGCAGAGCCCGGATAGAAGAGCACCAGCAGCAACGCTGCCAGCCACCATCCCAGCGAAAGCCAGAGCGAACCTGCAATGATCGGTTGATGGATATTGTGATGGTACTCTGGCAGCATGAAGAGCATCAGCGCCAGCATCAGGCCGCACAGCACCGCCAGCCATACCCGCTGGGAACGCGAGGTAAAGCCGCTAAGCTGTCCCCATTCCCACGCCGCCAGCATGCAAACGACCAGTGTGACAATCGCAAATCCCACCGGAGGCAGTAAAAACAGCGCCGCGATGACAACAGGTATTAAAACAAACGCAGAAATCAGGCGATACTTCAGCAAAAGCTACCCCCATCAGGCGTTTTCGCCACCAGGCTCGGTACCACCGAAACGACGCTCTCGATTGGCAAAGGCATGCAGCGCACCTTCAAAGTCTTGTTCATCAAAATCGGGCCAAAGAACATCTGTAAAGTAAAGTTCGGCATAGGCAATTTGCCACAGCAAAAAGTTACTGATGCGATGTTCTCCCCCTGTCCTAATTACTAAATCCACGGGTGTCAGTTCACTCATGCAGATTTGCTTGCTCAGCGCCTCTTCATCAATCTGGTCCGGCCTTAAGAGCCCTTCCTGAACCTGTTCAGCCAAATGCCGCACACCCTGGACAATATCCCAACGTCCGCCATAATTCGCAGCGATATTGAGCGTTAAGCCGGTATTTTGCCCGGTCAACGCCTCCGCTTTACGAATGCGTTCCTGCAGACGTGAGTTAAAACGACTGGTATCGCCGATAATACGCAGGCGAACGTTGTGGCGGTGCAGGCTTTTTACTTCGCTGTCTAATGCCCACACGAACAATTCCATCAACGCGCTGACTTCCTGCGCAGGTCGATTCCAGTTTTCACTGCTGAAAGCATAGAGCGTTAACGCGTCAATGCCGTTATTGGCGGCAAAAGAAACCGCGCGGCGCACAGATTTCGCCCCAGCTTTATGCCCAAAGGCTCGGATCTTCCCTTGTCTTTTCGCCCAGCGGCCATTGCCATCCATGATGATTGCTACATGACGACAGCCATGAGCCGGCAAGTTTTCGCTTATTGGTTGGTTCGCAGACAACATAACGCGTTTTTGGTCCCTGAAAGGATTTAACGGTACTCAGGAATACTGAAGCCTTTACGTAAAAAAGCCGTGTCATACCACGGCTTACCTGACCACAGAACGTCAACTACCCGCAATCAGGTGGCGCAGACTATATCACTGAAGCCCAACGCTAACAAATAGCATGACCACCTGCGGGTGGATTATCACCAGCTTGCGAGGTGCGTCACCGCTTTTTGCGCCGTGAGCCTCGCTTTTGCGTCGACGGTCAATACGTCATCCACACTTTGCGGTTCGCGTAGATCCATCGCCTCAAGCACAGACAGGTTCAGCGCAGCGATATCCGTAAAGCGGATCTGCTTTTCGAGGAAGGCGGCGACAGCGATTTCATTCGCCGCGTTAAGTGCGGTCGTCGCCGCTTGCCCCTGCTCGAAGGCCTCCATCGCCAGCTTCAGACACGGATAACGCTGATAATCAGGCGCGCTAAACGTCAGCGCACTCAGCTTGCAAAAATCGAGTGGCTTAACGCCTGAGCTTACGCGGTTTGGCCAGGCCATCGTATGGGCGATAGGCGTGCGCATATCAGGTTCACCTAATTGCGCCATCACGCTGCCATCACGATAACGCACCATGGAGTGGATCACCGACTGGGGATGAATCAACACTTCCATCTGCGCTGCCGAGGCGTTGAATAACCAGCGGGCTTCAATATATTCCAGACCTTTATTCATCATGGTGGCCGAATCAACGGAGATTTTACGCCCCATCGACCAGTTCGGGTGACGGCATGCCTGATCCGGGGTCATTGAGACCAGTTCAGACAGCGGCGTGTCACGGAACGGGCCACCAGACCCGGTAAGCAGGATAGAAGAGACGCCATTCTGCTCGAGATCAGCGTACCCCAGGTTCTCCTGAAAGGGTTGCGGTAAACTCTGAAAAATCGCGTTATGTTCGCTATCTACCGGCAAAAGGCGCGCGCCATTGCGCTTCACGGCGTCCATGAACAGGCGACCACAGGTCACCAGCGACTCTTTATTGGCCAGCAAAACGGATTTTCCGGCATCGATCGCGGCAAGCGTAGGCAGTAACCCCGCCGCGCCAACGATAGCGGCCATGACCTGGTCGACGTCATCCAGCGCGGCCATTTCACAGGCAGCCTCTGGCCCGCTCAGCACCTCGGTACGGCTGCCCTTCTCCGCCAGCAGCGCCTTAACCTGCCGGGCGCTCGCTTCATCATCCATCACCGCGTAGCGCGGGGTGAACTCCAGGCACTGTTCCACCATACGATGAACGTTTTTGCCTGCGACAAGGGCGGCCACCGCGTAGTGGTCTGGATTATGGCGAACAACATCGAGAGTGCTGCAACCGATTGAGCCGGTCGAGCCAAGGAGAGTTAATTGCTTCATGTGATGCCCGGAAAAGTGAACCAGAAAAGCAAAACGCCGCCAGCAAAGCCCAAAGACCTTCTGTACGGCGTTTTATCAGATTACGACAGAAATCAGAACTGCATCAGCTCTGCTTCTTTTTCTGCCAGCGCCGCGTCAATTTTCTTGATAGCGGCGTCGGTCAGTTTCTGAACGTCGTCCTGGGAACGGCGATCGTCGTCTTCGCTGATCTCTTTCTCTTTCAGCAGCGCCTTCACTTTATCGTTCGCGTCACGGCGAACGTTACGTACGGAAACACGGCCCTGCTCGGCTTCGCCACGCACCACTTTGATCAGGTCTTTACGACGCTCTTCGGTCAGCGGTGGCAGTGGAACGCGAATGTCGGTACCGGCTGAGCTTGGGTTCAGACCCAGATCGGAAGCCATGATCGCTTTCTCAACGGCCGGGCCCATAGAGCGGTCAAACACGTTGATTTTCAGCGTACGGGTATCTTCGACCGTCACGTTAGCCAGCTGACGCAGTGGCGTTGGCGTACCGTAGTACTCCACCACGATGCCGTCCAGCAGGCTTGGGGAAGCACGGCCTGTACGAATCTTGCTGATTTGGTTTTTGAACGCTTCGACGCATTTATCCATGCGTACTTCAGCATCTTTTCTGATGTCGTTAATCACGTTACGAATCCTTGAAAACTTGTCTCAGGCAGACTATCCGCCAGCACCACCGTTAATGATGTGCTAAGTATAGTCCCGTTTAATTCATGACAACGCCCGGGGCGTGTCCAGGTAAGAAACCCATAGAAAGTAGAGCGGAATCTTACCTGTATTTATCGTCGACGGAAATTATTCCGTGATCAAAGTGCCTTCTTTTTCGCCCATTACAACGCGACGCAGCGCGCCAGGCTTATTCATATTGAAGACACGAATCGGCAATTTGTGGTCGCGAGCCAGCGTGAAGGCGGCAAGATCCATCACTTTCAGCTCTTTATCCAGTACTTCGCTATAGGTCAGCTGATCGTACATGGTGGCTGCAGGATCTTTTGCCGGATCGGCAGTAAACACGCCATCCACTTTAGTGGCTTTCAGCACCACATCGGCTTCGATTTCGATACCGCGCAGACAGGCTGCGGAATCGGTCGTAAAGAACGGGTTACCCGTACCGGCGGAGAGGATCACCACGCGGTTATTGCGCAGCAGGCTGATCGCTTCGGCCCAGCTGTAGTTATCACAGACGCCATTCAAAGGAATAGCGGACATCAGGCGCGCATTCACATAGGCACGATGCAGGGCATCACGCATTGCCAGGCCATTCATGACCGTTGCCAACATACCCATGTGATCGCCCACAACGCGGTTCATGCCAGCTTTTGCCAGCCCTGCACCACGGAAAAGGTTACCACCGCCAATGACTACGCCAACCTGGATGCCCAGTTCAACCAGTTCTTTGATCTCCTGCGCCATGCGGTCAAGGATGCTTGCGTCAATACCGAAGCCTTCCGACCCCTGCAGCGCTTCGCCACTCAGCTTAAGCAGAATACGTTTGTAAACAGGTTTTGCATTGGTAGCCATATTTCTTTCCTGGGACTGTCAACGATTAAGATGAGGTTAATTCTGGCGACATGATATATCGCATCTCAACACAGACTCTATAGGCGTCTGGCTGAATTACACTGCCGTACACAAAAAGAAGCCGCCCTCAGGCGGCTTCTTTTCGCTGATTAAGACTGCTTGGACATTGCAGCAACTTCTGCTGCGAAGTCAGTCTCAACTTTCTCGATGCCTTCGCCCACTTCGAAGCGGATGAAGCCAGTTACGTCAGCGTTGTGCTCTTTCAGCAGCTGCGCAACAGATTTGCTTGGATCCATAACGAATGGCTGACCAGTCAGAGAAACTTCGCCGGTGAATTTCTTCATGCGGCCTTCAACCATTTTCTCTGCGATCTCTTTTGGCTTGCCAGACTGCATGGCGATGTCCAGCTGAACCTGGTACTCTTTTTCTACCACTTCAGCAGAGACGTCTTCTGGCTTAACGAATTCTGGCTTGCTTGCAGCAACGTGCATTGCCAGCTGTTTAACCAGCTCTTCGTCAGCGCCTTTAGCCGCAACCAGAACACCGATACGTGCACCGTGCTGGTAGCTGTTCAGTACGTCACCTTCGAGGATAGCAACACGGCGAATGTTGATGTTCTCACCGATTTTCGCTACCAGCGCAACGCGCTCTTCTTCGAACTGTGCTTTCAGGACTTCAACATCAGTCACTTTACCTGCAACAGCTGCGTCCAGTACTTTGTCAGCGAATGCCTGGAAACCACCATCTTTAGCAACGAAGTCAGTCTGGCAGTTAACTTCCAGAATCACGCCGAAGTTGCCTTCGATTTTGGTTTTGATCACGCCGTCAGCAGCAACGTTGCCTGCTTTCTTAGCTGCTTTGATCGCACCGGATTTACGCATGTTTTCGATAGCCAGCTCGATGTCGCCGTTAGCTTCAACCAGCGCTTTCTTACACTCCATCATGCCTGCGCTAGTACGTTCACGCAGCTCTTTTACCAGGGATGCGGTAATTTCAGCCATTCTAAAATCCTCGGGAGATGTGAACTGCCCGGCCTGCGGCCAAACAGTATAAATTGAAAAAAGGGGCCGGTAATGGGCCCCTATTCATACACGGTACTAATAAGGGGTAGAACCTTATTATTCAGCTTCTACGAAGCTTTCTTCCGCCTGAGAAGCCAGATCCTGGGAACGGCCTTCACGAACGGTAGTAGCTACAGCGCTCAGGTACAGGCTAACAGCACGGATTGCATCGTCGTTACCCGGGATAACGAAGTCAACACCGTCCGGATCGGAGTTGGTATCAACGATTGCGAATACTGGGATACCCAGGTTGTTAGCTTCTTTGATTGCGATGTGCTCGTGGTCAGCATCGATAACGAACAGTGCGTCCGGCAGGCCGCCCATGTCTTTGATACCGCCCAGGCTGTTTTCCAGCTTGTCCAGCTCACGAGTGCGCATCAGCGCTTCTTTTTTGGTCAGCTTTTCGAAAGTACCGTCCTGAGACTGGGTTTCCAGATCTTTCAGGCGCTTGATGGACTGACGAACGGTTTTCCAGTTAGTCAGCATACCGCCCAGCCAGCGATGGTTCACGAAGAACTGGTCGCAGCTGTTAGCAGCTTCTTTCACAGCTTCGCTTGCAGCGCGCTTAGTACCAACGAACAGAATCTTCCCTTTACGGGAAGAGATCTTGTTCAGCTCAGCCAGGGCTTCGTTGAACATTGGTACAGTTTTCTCAAGGTTGATGATGTGAACTTTGTTACGTGCGCCGAAGATGAAAGGCTTCATTTTCGGGTTCCAGTAACGGGTCTGGTGACCGAAGTGAACACCAGCCTTGAGCATGTCGCGCATGGAAACAGTTGCCATGTTTTAAAACCTCTATTTAAAAGTTGGGGTTATGCCTCCACGTATCCCATATTACCGACCCCAAAGGGCACCCCGGAATATGTGCCGATACGTGTGTGTTGTTACACAAAGTGAGATTTGTCGCTCCCGTCCATCCTGTGTATCTGAAATGGATCGGAAGTCCGGCGCGCTTTATATCACAAATCGCTACCCGAAACCAACAATTGTTAGCGGTGTGTGCGGTAAAGGAATCTCAGTTTGGCAGCATGTGCGCCTGACTGTTACCATTGACAACACTTAGACTAGTATTGTCGAAAAAAACGACACTGATGGACAGATTACATGGCTATCTCTATTAAGACACCTGAAGAAATTGAAAAGATGCGCGTCGCCGGTCGTCTGGCCGCTGAAGTGCTGGAAATGATCGAGCCGTTCGTTAAGCCGGGCGTTAGCACGGGCGAACTGGATCGCATCTGTAACGACTATATCGTGAACGAGCAGCACGCGGTCTCCGCCTGCCTCGGCTATCACGGCTTCCCGAAATCCGTCTGCATCTCTATTAATGAAGTGGTGTGCCACGGCATTCCGGATGACGAAAAACTGCTGAAAGATGGCGACATCGTTAACATCGACGTGACCGTCATTAAAGATGACTACCACGGTGACACCTCTAAGATGTTCATCGTCGGCAAACCCACCATTCTGGGTGAGCGCCTGTGCAAGGTGACCCAGGAGAGCCTTTATCTGGCGCTGAAGATGGTTAAGCCGGGCATTCGCCTGCGTACTCTCGGTGCGGCGATTCAGAAATTCGTTGAAGCCCAGGGTTTCTCTGTGGTGCGCGAATACTGCGGTCACGGTATTGGCCGTGTGTTCCACGAAGAGCCGCAGGTTCTGCACTATGATGCTGATGACGGCGGCGTGGTGCTGCAGGCGGGCATGACCTTCACCATCGAGCCGATGGTCAACTCCGGCGATTACCGCATCCGTACCATGAAGGATGGCTGGACGGTGAAAACCAAAGACCGGAGCTTGTCTGCCCAGTACGAGCATACTATTGTGGTGACAGACAACGGCTGCGAAATTCTGACGTTACGCAAGGATGAAACCATCCCGGCGATACTCTCGCAAGACGCATGATAAGAAGCCGGCAAATGCCGGCTTTTTTAATGGCTATCGTTTTTTCTTATGGGTGGCGCGCAATGAGTAACCTTTTACCCGAACAGTATGCCAATACGGCACTCCCCACCCTTCCTGGTCAGCCGGATAACCCCGGCGTCTGGCCCACGGCCGAGCTGATGTGCGCGGGTATTAAAGCGCATATCGACACTTTCCAGCGCTGGCTGGGCGAGGCCTTTGACAGCGGGATCTCCGCCGAAGCGCTGATTGAGGCGCGCACGGAATTTATCGATCAGCTTCTGCAGCGTTTGTGGATTGATTACGGTTTTGGCCAGCTGGCCGACGTCGCGCTGGTGGCTGTAGGCGGCTATGGCCGTGGCGAGCTGCACCCGCTGTCGGATATCGATCTGCTGATCCTGAGCCGCAAAAAGCTGCCTGACGAGCAGGCGCAAAAAGTGGGCGAACTGTTGACCCTGCTGTGGGACGTCAAGCTGGAAGTCGGCCACAGTGTTCGTACCCTGGAAGAGTGTCTGCTGGAAGGATTATCCGATCTCACCGTCGCCACCAACCTGATTGAAACGCGGCTGCTGATTGGCGACGTGGCGCTGTTCCTGGAGCTGCAAAAGCACATATTCAGCGACGGCTTCTGGCCGTCAGAGAAGTTCTTTGCCGCCAAGGTCGATGAGCAGCAGGTGCGCCACCAGCGCTACCACGGCACCAGCTACAACCTGGAGCCGGATATCAAAAGCAGCCCCGGCGGCCTGCGCGATATCCACACCCTGCAGTGGGTGGCCCGTCGCCATTTCGGCGCCACTTCGCTCGATGAGATGGTCGGCTTTGGCTTTCTCACCGAAGCCGAACGCACCGAACTGAACGAGTGTCTGCATCTGCTGTGGCGCATCCGTTTTGCCCTGCATCTCGAAGTGACCCGCTACGACAACCGCCTGCTGTTCGATCGTCAGTTAAGCGTCGCCCAGCGCCTGCACTACAGCGGCGAAGGTAACGAGCCGGTCGAGCAGATGATGAAGGACTTCTTCCGCGTCACCCGCCGGGTCGGCGAGCTCAACCAGATGCTGCTGCAGCTGTTTGACGAGGCGATCCTCGCCCTGACCGCCGATGAAAAACCGCGTCCGATCGACGATGAGTTTCAGCTGCGGGGCACGCTGATCGATCTCCGTGACGAGACGCTGTTTATCCGCAAGCCGGAAGCGATCCTGCGGATGTTTTACGCCATGGTGCGTAACAGCACCATCACCGGGATCTACTCCACCACTCTGCGCCACCTGCGCCATGCCCGCCGCCATCTCACTCAGCCTTTGTGCTATATCCCCGAAGCGCGGTCGCTGTTTCTGAGCATGTTGCGTCATCCGGGCGCGGTAAGCCGCGGGCTGCTGCCGATGCACCGTCACAGTGTGCTCTGGGCCTATATGCCGCAGTGGTCGCATATCGTCGGCCAGATGCAGTTTGACCTGTTCCATGCCTACACCGTTGATGAACACACTATCCGCGTGATGCTGAAGCTGGAGAGCTTCGCCCAGGAGGAGGTGCGCAGCCGTCACCCGCTCTGCGTTGAACTCTGGCCGCGCCTCACCAACCCGGAGCTGATCCTGATTGCCGCCCTGTTCCACGATATCGCCAAAGGGCGCGGCGGCGACCACTCGATCCTCGGTGCAGAAGATGTGCTGAAATTCGCCGAACTACACGGGCTCAATTCGCGCGAAACCCAGCTGGTGGCCTGGCTGGTTCGCCATCATCTGCTGATGTCGGTCACCGCCCAGCGGCGCGATATTCAGGATCCCGAGGTGATCAAACAGTTTGCCGAAGAGGTACAGACGGAAAACCGCCTGCGTTTTCTGGTCTGCCTGACGGTAGCCGATATCTGCGCCACCAACGAAACGCTGTGGAACAGCTGGAAGCAGAGCCTGCTGCGCGAGCTCTATTTCGCCACCGAGAAACAGCTGCGTCGCGGCATGCAGAGCACCCCGGACATGCGCGAACGCGTGCGCCATCACCAGATGCAGGCTCTGGCGCTGCTGCGGATGGAGAATATCAATGAAGAGGCGCTGCATCAGATTTGGGCCCGCTGTCGCGCCAACTACTTTGTGCGCCACAGCCCAAACCAGCTGGCCTGGCACGCCCGTCATCTGTTGCAGCACGATCTGACGAAACCGCTGATCCTGCTGAGCCCGCAGGCGACCCGTGGGGGAACAGAGATCTTCATCTGGAGCCCCGACCGCCCTTACCTGTTCGCCGCCGTCTGCGCCGAGCTCGACAGGCGTAATCTCAGCGTGCATGACGCGCAGATTTTCACCACCCGCGACGGGATGGCAATGGATACCTTTATTGTGCTGGAGCCGGACGGCAGTCCGCTGTCTGCCGATCGTCACGAGCCGATCCGCTTCGGGCTGGAGCAGGCGATCACCCAGCACAGCTGGCAGCCACCGCAGCCGCGTCGACAGCCGGCCAAACTGCGCCACTTTACCGTCGATACGGAGGTCAATTTCCTGCCGACGCATACCGACCGGAAATCGTTCCTCGAGCTGATCGCCCTCGACCAGCCGGGGCTGCTGGCCCGGGTCGGGCAGGTTTTTGCGGATCTGGGAATTTCGCTGCATGGCGCCAGAATTACAACCATTGGCGAGCGAGTAGAAGATTTATTTATAATCGCCACCGCCGACCGTCGTGGGCTTAATAATGCCCTGCAACAGGAAGTGCAACAACGGTTGACAGCAGCCCTCAATCCAAACGATAAAGGGTGATGTTTTTTTTACCTGGAAAGAGTTGAACTATGCAGCAGTTACAGAACGTTATTGAGTCCGCTTTTGAGCGTCGCGCCGAAATTACTCCGGCAAATGTGGATACCGTGACCCGCGAGGCGGTTAATCAGGTTATTTCTCTGCTTGATTCCGGCGCGCTGCGTGTAGCCGAAAAGATCGACGGTCAGTGGGTCACTCACCAGTGGCTGAAGAAAGCGGTACTGCTCTCTTTCCGTATTAACGATAACCAGGTTATCGACGGTGCGGAAAGCCGCTACTTCGATAAAGTCCCGATGAAATTCGCCGATTACGACGAAGCGCGTTTCCAGAAAGAAGGGTTCCGCGTGGTGCCACCAGCAGCCGTTCGTCAGGGTGCATTCATTGCCCGCAACACCGTGTTGATGCCTTCTTACGTTAACATCGGTGCTTACGTTGACGAAGGTACCATGGTAGATACCTGGGCGACCGTTGGCTCCTGTGCGCAGATCGGTAAAAACGTCCACCTCTCTGGCGGCGTGGGTATCGGTGGGGTTCTTGAGCCGCTGCAGGCTAACCCGACCATTATCGAAGACAACTGCTTCATCGGCGCACGCTCCGAAGTGGTTGAAGGCGTGATCGTAGAAGAAGGTTCCGTGATCTCCATGGGCGTCTACATCGGTCAGAGCACCCGTATTTACGATCGTGAAACCGGTGAAGTGCATTACGGTCGCGTTCCGGCGGGCTCCGTGGTGGTATCCGGCAACCTGCCTTCTAAAGATGGCAAATACAGCCTGTACTGTGCGGTGATCGTTAAAAAAGTCGATGCGAAAACCCGCGGCAAAGTTGGTATCAACGAACTACTGCGCACCATCGATTAATCGGGTATAACAAAAAGCGGGGGCGACCCCGCTTTTTTTATATCTGAGGGTGGCGAAAATAGATTTTTTCGTGAATTATTCATGGGTTATGTTGAGATCAAGGGTACCGCTATGTACGATAATCTGAAAAGTCTGGGCATTACTAATCCTGATGAA
This sequence comes from Leclercia sp. EC_58, assembly GCF_019584355.1. NCBI lineage: Bacteria > Pseudomonadati > Pseudomonadota > Gammaproteobacteria > Enterobacterales > Enterobacteriaceae > Leclercia > Leclercia sp. EC_58. Next base: position 1,922,520 of record NZ_VDAM01000001.1, on the reverse strand, counting down.
ATTGACCGTTACAGCCTCCGTCAGGAAGCCAATAACGATATCCTGAAAATCTATTTTCACAAGGATAAGGGCGAGTTCTTCGCCAAAAGTGTAAAGTTCAAGTACCCGCGTCAGCGTAAAACTGTCGTTGCCGATGGCATCGGCCAGGGTTACAAAGAGGTGCAGGAGATCAGCCCAAATCTGCGCTATGTGATCGATGAACTGGATCAGATTTGCCAGCGCGATCGCACTGAAGTGGATCTGAAGCGTAAGATCCTGGATGACCTGCGTCATCTGGAAAGCGTGGTTGCCCACAAGATCACGGAAATCGAAGCGGATCTTGAGAAGCTGACCCGTAACAAATAAGCCGTTCCTGTGTGCCGGGTGGCGGCTTCGCCTTACCCGGCCTACTCCCGGGTTTTGCAGGCCCGGTAAGCGCAGCGCCACCGGGCAAAAATCACCGCTGCTCGTCCAACTGCAAGGCCACATACAGTAACAGACGGTCGTCAAAATTCCCCAGATCCAGCCCCGTTAACTCCGATATCCGGTTCAGGCGGTACTCCAGCGTATTACGATGAATAAAGAGCGCTTTTGAGGTCGCCAGTGGCTGCACGTTATGACGGAACCACGCCTGTAAGGTGCGCCGCAGCAGGCCGTTGTTATCCATCGCTTTCAGACGCACCAGCGGACGCGCCAGTTCGTTGGCCTGCCAGCCGCCGCGCAGGCTGTCGAGCAGCACCGGCAACATCAAATCCTGGTAAAAATAGCTGCGGCTTTCCGGCATACGCTGCTTGCCGACCATCATCGTGGTTCGGGCCGTACGCCAGGAGCGGGCAATGCTTCCCGGGCCGGTAAAATAGTTACCTAATGCCACGCGAAAACGCAGCTGCCCGTTCTCTTTCATCCGCGCAATCAGCTGCTCCACGCGGCGGCGATGATCTTCTGCATCCCAGCGGCCAAACTGGTTTAACGCCGGTTTCAGCACCACCATTTCGGTCAACGAGACGATCGCCACCAGATTGTTACGCTCCGGCGTGGCCAGCGCGTTCTGTAGCTGTTGCAGCTCCACCATGGCGCTATCGACGCCCAGCTGCCCACTATCGACCTCAATCACCGCTACAACGCGGGGCTGGTTAAGGTCGATACCCAGGCGTTGAGCCCACTCCGTTAATGCCGGGGTATGCTCTTCCGCCTGGATCAGGTTCATGACCAGTTCTTCACGCAGGCGGCTGTCCTGCGCCAGCAGGTGCATCAGGCGGGATTGCTCCAGCATCATCTCCGCCGTCATACAGACCAGCTCGCCATATTTGCGCAAAGATTCCGGCTCACCGGTAAGCCCGATAACCCCGACAATTTCACCCTCAAGACGCAGCGGCAGGTTAATCCCCTGCCGCACACCGTGCAGATGTCGCGCCACCGCGTCATCAATGTCCACCACGCGCCCCTGGGAGAGCACCAGCAGTGCGCCTTCGTGCAATTCCCCAATACGCTCGCGGTCGCCACTGCCGATGATCCGGCCACGTGCGTCCATCACGTTGATATTGGTGTCGATGATGCGCATTGTTCGCGCCACAATATCCTGCGCCATTTTGGTATCAAGATGCCAGCCAGCCATGTCGCCCTCCTCTGAGCAGAGCTCAAGCATAAGGAAGATTAATCAGTGCTGCATTGTGCAGATGCACAAACTCACAGGGAGAAGTATGGACTTGTGGAAGGGTTCACAGAACGGCAGAAAAAAGCCCCTGTTTCCGGGCGGAAACAGGGGCTGAACGGATTACTGCATCAGCAGATAGAGAGAGGTGTCGCCACGCTGGATGTTCAGCGCCAGTACCGACGGTTTGCTGTCGAGGATTTTGCGCAGTTCAGCGATGTTCTTAACCGGCTGCTGGTTCGCTCCGATAATCACATCCCCTTTCTTCAGGCCGATACGGGCAGCCGGGCTGTTGGCTTTAACGTTGTCCACCGACACGCCTTTATCCTGGCCTTTGTTGCTCATGTCCGCACCTTCGATGCCGCTGAAGATGGTGCCGGCATCCACCTGATTCTGGCTGCTCTGCTGCAGTTCCAGATTCACGTTAACCGGTTTACCTTCACGCAGCAGGCCCAGGGTCACTTTGCTGCCCACCGGCATGGAGCCCACTTCCGCACGCAGTGCCGCGAAGCTGCTCACCGGTTTGCCGTTCAGGGTGGTGATGACATCCCCGGCTTTGATCCCCGCTTTCGCTGCGGAGGAGTTTGGCATGACCTGGCTGACAAACGCACCGCGCTGGGCATCAACCTTCATCGCTTTCGCCAGCTCGGAGTTCAGCTCGGTGCCCAGAATCCCCAGCTCACCGCGTTTAACCTGACCAAACTCAACCATTTGCGCGGTCAGGTTTTTCACCATGTTACTTGGGATAGCGAAGCCAATCCCGATGTTGCCGCCGTCCGGGGCGAGGATCGCGGTGTTAATCCCAATCAGCTCACCGTTCAGGTTGACCAGCGCACCACCGGAGTTACCGCGGTTAATCGCCGCATCCGTCTGGATAAAGTTTTCATAGTTTTCTGCGTTGAGACCGCTACGGCCAAGGGCAGAAACGATACCGGAGGTGACCGTCTCACCCAGACCGAACGGGTTACCGATTGCCACGGTATAATCCCCTACGCGCAGCGCGTCAGAGTCGGCGAGCTTAATCGCGGTCAGGTTTTTCGGATCCTGAATCTGAATCAGGGCGATATCAGAGCGAGGATCTTTCCCGACGATTTTGGCGTCGAGCTTACGCCCGTCGCTCAGTTGAACCTTAATGCTGGTGGCGTTATCCACCACGTGGTTGTTGGTGACGACGTAGCCTTTGGCGGCATCGATGATGACGCCGGAGCCCAGCGCCATAAACTTCTGCTGCTGGCCGCCGCCGTTACCGCCGCCATCGCCCTGGCAGAATGGAGAGCTCTGGAACGGGGAACCGTCCTGGCAGAACGGCGAGTTATCGCCGAAGAACTGCTGGAAGTTACGTGGCATGCGTGGCGTGTTGACGGTGGTGCTGCCCTCGACATTGATACTGACCACCGATGGCATCACTTTTTCCAGCATCGGCGCCAGGCTTGGCATCTGCTGTGCAGTGGCGGCCGACGATACGGTCTCCGCTGCGCTAGCAGACAGTGGAGACAACGCTAATCCTAAACTCAGAGCCAGTGCACTCATTGCTAAAGTGGTTTTTTTCATGTTTCTTAATCTCGATTTACAGGTCACGCACAATTGCTGTGTACATCAGATTCGTTTTGCTGGGCTTAGTTCCGGTATTAAGTTTCTGGAAAAAGTAAAAATTTATTGTCCGTCTTTACAAAACTCCTCTTTATTCCACCGCCATCAACTTGCGGTATTCATCCCATGCATACAAGTCCGTCATTCCGCTAATATAGTCCTGGATCAGCCGGCAGCGATAATAAAACTCCAGCACCGGCCAGTCCGCCTGCTGGCGATTTAATTTACCAATAGATTCCACATATGCCAGCCGATGGCGCGTCGAAAGTTTATGAAATAGCCGGGTCTCAATCGGAAAACGGCGTACCCGTTCCTTTTCAACCAGCTCGCTAAAGTCGTCCACGGATAATTGCAGCAGCGGGCGATAGATCTCCAGCAGGCCGGTTATCACGCGATAGCCCTGTAATTCCAGCTGCTCGACATCCGGATGGCTGAACACGTGCCGCATCGCCACATTCTTATAGAGCTCAAGGAGTTGACTGAATCCACTGTCATCCTCAAGCAGAGCATGATTAAATTCCCCGCGGTAGATCTGCTCAATATTGTCTATAAAACGCTCAGCCGCATAGGGCACCAGTTTATTAAGGGTATTGACGCGTAAATACATAAAGAACTGATCTTCGGTGCTGCGGCTGAGGGTGTTCGAACGTGACTTCTCCCAGGCGTTTTCGACAACCTGCGAAAACAATGAACCTTTTTCATGGTTGCCCCAGGCATCATAAAGATGCTGATAAAGCCCCTCGACGCTGAATATTCTTTTTTCGACAGCATCTTCCAGATCGGCAACGCAATAGGAGATATCGTCTGCCGCTTCCATAATCCAGGTTAATGGAAAACGGCCATACTGCGGAAGGGAGAGCTCCTGACGCAGCCGCTCTATATACGCCTCTTCAGAGAAATAATAGCCCGGCTTTTTCATCAAATAATTGTGCGTCTCGGGAGGATCGCCCTGCCACCAGGCGGGACGGGTATATTTCAGAATGCATCCCACCTGCGCCCAGGTAAGATTCATGCGCATCAGGGAGTGCACCATCCGGATGCCCTGCGCATTCCCCTCAAAGTGACACAAATCCTGGCGCACCTTGCGACGAAGCGCATTCAGCGCCTCCTCGCCTTCACGCAGCCGCAGATCCTGCACAACGCAGCGATCGTCGCTCAGCGGCTGGCTTGCGGCATCAGCAGGGTACAGACGCTGGCGGAACCAGTCATTGATCGCCGCTTCGCCAAAATGACCAAAGGGGGGATTACCGATATCGTGCATCAGGCACGCCATCTCAACGATGCTTTCGAACGGCCCCGTCAGCTCGTCCAGGCCGTAGGTTGCCAGCAGGCGCTGCTCTTTAAGGCGGCTCAGGATCTCTTTGGCGATATAGCGCCCAACCTGCTGAACCTCCAGCGAGTGGGTGAGCCGGGTACGCACAGCGGCGTTGCGTTCGAGCGGGAAGACCTGCGTTTTTTGCTGTAACCGACGGATCGCCGGTGAGTTAATGATGCGCCCGCGGTCGCTTTCGAAGATCCGCAGGATCTCGTGTTCGCTCTTGTTCCCCTGCGGAGAGCGGTAGCGACGCTGCCAGTTAATCTTGGTGCGAAAATCGATTGGTGCCATGTGCTCCCCCGCGTGAGAATGCGTTTCCCCTTAACCGCATGATAGACTATGCATCTTAACAAGGCACATCGCGAGTAAATCTATGAAAATCGGTATTATTGGAGCAATGGAAGAAGAAGTTACGCTGCTGCGTGACAAAATTGAGAACCGTCAGACCCTCTCCCTGGGCGGTTGCGAAATTTACACTGGCACGCTGAACGGAACTGAAGTTGCTCTGCTGAAATCGGGTATCGGTAAAGTTTCCGCCGCGCTGGGCGCCACCCTGCTGCTGGAACGCTGCAAGCCAGACGTGATCATCAACACCGGCTCTGCGGGCGGTCTTGCGCCAACCCTGAAAGTGGGCGACATCGTGGTCTCTGACGAAGCGCGCTACCACGACGCCGATGTGACCGCCTTTGGTTACGAGTATGGCCAGCTTCCGGGCTGCCCGGCAGGCTTCAAGGCCGATGAAAAACTGGTTGCTGCTGCGGAAAATTGCATTGCAGAGCTGAACCTGAACGCCGTGCGCGGCCTGATTGTCAGCGGCGACGCCTTTATCAACGGCTCCGTGAACCTGGCAAAAATCCGCCACAACTTCCCGCAGGCGATCGCCGTGGAAATGGAAGCGACCGCCATCGCGCACGTTTGCCATAACTTTAGCGTGCCGTTCGTCGTGGTTCGCGCCATCTCTGACGTTGCGGATCAGCAGTCTCACCTGAGCTTCGACGAGTTCCTCGTGGTTGCTGCCAAACAGTCCAGCCTGATGGTTGAGACGCTGGTGCAGAAACTGGCGCGTGGCTAAGCCGCTCAAAAGGGCGCTGCTTGCGCTGCTTCTGCTGACACCGGCGTGGCTTCTGGCCGCGCCGCGTGTAATTACCCTCTCCCCTGCCAATACCGAACTGGCGTTTGCCGCCGGGATCACCCCCGTCGGGGTCAGCAGTTATTCCGACTATCCTCCCGAAGCCGCTAACATTGAACAGGTCGCCACCTGGCAAGGCATTAATGTCGAACGCATCGTCGCGCTGAAGCCCGATCTAGTGCTGGCCTGGCGCGGCGGCAATGCCGAGCGTCAGGTCAACCAGCTCACCTCGCTTGGCATAAAAGTGCAATGGATCGATGCCACCCGCATAGAGCAGATTGCCCAGGCCCTGCGCGATCTCGCCCGCTGGAGCCCCACTCCGGCGCAGGCGCAGCAGGCTGCGCAGCAGATGATGGCTGATTTTGCCGCCCTCAAGGCCACCTACGGCGCACTGCCGAAAAAGCGGGTATTCATTCAGTTCGGTCAACAGCCGCTCTTCACCACCAGCCAGGGCTCCCTGCAACATCAGGTTGTTGAGCTGTGTGGCGGGGAAAATATCTTCGCGGCCAGCCGGGTTCCTTGGCCCCAGGTGAGCCGTGAGCAGGTACTGGCGCGCCAGCCTCAGGCGATTGTGGTGGGCGGTTCGGCGGGCGATATTCCTAAAATAGAACAGTACTGGCAAGGTCAGCTAAAAATACCCGTGATTCCACTGAACAGTGACTGGTTTGAGCGCGCGAGCCCGCGTATTATCCTCGCCGCAAAACAACTCTGCTCTGCGCTGTCGCAGAGCCACTAATTTCTCGAGGATTACGATGCTCGTTTACTGGCTGGATATTCTTGGCACAGCCGTTTTTGCGATTTCCGGCGTTCTGCTGGCCGGTAAGTTACGTATGGATCCGTTTGGCGTGCTGGTGTTGGGTGTGGTCACGGCCGTCGGCGGCGGAACGATCCGCGACATGGCGCTGGATCATGGCCCGGTATTCTGGGTCAAGGATCCCACCGACCTGGTGGTGGCCATGGTCACCTGCCTGTTAACCATCATTCTTGTCCGCCAGCCGCGTCGCCTGCCGAAATGGCTGCTGCCGGTGCTGGATGCAGTTGGCCTCGCGGTGTTCGTCGGCATTGGCGTAAACAAAGCCTTTATGGCGGGCACCGGCCCGATGGTGGCTATCTGTATGGGGGTGGTGACCGGCGTGGGCGGCGGGATTATCCGCGATATTCTGGCGCGCGAAGTGCCGATGATCCTGCGAACGGAAATCTACGCTACGGCCTGTATTTTGGGCGGGATCGTTCACGCCACGGCCTGGTATACCTTTCATGTTCCGCTGGAACAGGCGGCGATGCTGGGGATGGTGGTGACGCTGGCAATCAGACTGGCGGCAATCCGCTGGCATCTGAAGCTGCCAACCTTTGCGCTGGATGATAATGTAAGATAACGAGTAGGCCCGGTAAGCGAAGCGCCACCGGGCATTACCGTCAGATGCTGAACGAAGAACCACACCCGCAGGTGCTGGTCGCGTTCGGGTTGGTTACCACAAAGCGTGAACCTTCCAGACCTTCGGTGTAGTCAACAGAGCCACCGACCAGATACTGCAGGCTCATCGGGTCAACAACCAGCGCGACGCCCTGCTTCTCAATGGTCATGTCGCCATCGTTAACCTGATCGTCAAAGGTGAATCCATACTGGAAGCCGCTGCAGCCGCCGCCGGTAATGTACACACGCAATTTCAGCTCCGGGTTGTCTTCATCGGAAATCAGGTCTTTTACTTTTTTGGCTGCTGCTTCGGTAAACTGCAACGGCAGCGCTACGTCATCACTCATCTTATGCTCCCATGAATACTGCTAGTGGGTAAAAATCACCCAATTCTTGTTGTCATTATCTAATACCCTGGTAATTCATTCAAGTATTCTGCTTCGCCAGGGTACGGGCAAGAATGGTGGAGTATAGCGGTTGTCCGCCGAGGAACTGGGCTAATAGTGTGGCCCCCAGGCAGGTAATGATCATTGGCAAAATGAGCTGGTAATTGTCGGTCATCTCCAGCACCAGCACAATGCCGGTCAGCGGCGCGCGCAACGAAGCCGCCAGCAGCGCCCCCATTCCGGCGATGGCAAAGGTACCGGCCTCAAGATGATACGCCGGGAAGCCTGCGGCGGCGGCCATGCCAAAGGCCGTACCCAGTAACGTACCCAACGCCAGCATCGGGGCAAAAATGCCGCCAGGGGCGCCGGAAGAGAAGCAGAGTACGGTGGTGATGACCCGCGAGATAAACATAAACAGCAGCAGGCCAATGCTGAAGTTACCCGCAGCCGCAATGGGGATCAGCCCAAAGCCACCCCCAGCCGCGTTGGGTTCGATAAAGCCCAGCACGCCGCACACGCCCCCCAGCAGGCCACCCACCAGCACCCATCGGGTTGTATTGCCGCCGTGGATCCGCTGGAACATATCCTGAGCACGAATAATAAGGGCATTAAACAGCGGGCCAACAATGCCAAAAATCATGCCGAGGATCAGGTAGAGCCACAGCGTATTGACCGGGGCGTTGGTCAACTTACCGACCTCAATGACCGCCCCTTCGCCATTGAAAAGCCGAAAGACAATGCTCGACATAATCACGCCGGTGAAGACCGCTTTAATCGAGATCAGGTTATAGCGAAACTGGGCGCGCATCTCTTCAATGATAAAGAGGATCCCCGCCAGCGGGGCATTAAACGCAGCGGAAAGCCCCGCGGCGGCACCGGTTGCCAGCAACGTATGGCGTGCTTCAGCGCTGCGCATCCTGAACAGATCGCTGACCATACGGCCAACATTACCGCCCAGCTGTACGGTCGGCCCTTCCCGTCCGAGCACCATCCCCGCTCCAAGCGTCCCCATTCCGCCGATAAACTTAACGGGCAGTACACGCCACCAGCGGACCGGACGCAGCTCTTCGAGCGCCCCTTCTATCTCAGGGATACCCGAGCCGCCCGCTTCTGGGGCGAATTTACGCACCAGAAAATAACCGACCATCGCAAGCAGGGCAGATAAGCCGAACGCCAGGATCCAGACTACCCCTTCACGATCGGCATAACCCGCAACGGTGCCAATGCGCCAGTTCAGTACGCCATTGACGGCCCTTTCGAACGCGACGCCCACCAGTCCGGCCAGCGTGCCGACAACGGCTGCGCCCAGCAAAATTGCCAGCGGCGTCTTGTCGCGGTTGAGCAGCCGACGGATGCTGATACGGTATTGCGCGCGCGCAAATTGTTGTTCTTCAAATGAGGGGGAATCTGATTTCATTGCCTGTTAATTTTCGTCATACAAATCGCCGCAGAGATTTTACCAGAGACCGTCCAGCCGTCTTCTGAAAATTGCTTAACAATTGTTAATGCATTACCAAGGTAAAAATTTCATAACCTTCCACGAATCACTTAGAATAGTGCGCTTAACCATTTTATACGAGCCAGGAATCACGCCATGAGTAAGTCTGAAACGCTTTACAGCGCTGCCCGCGAGCTAATCCCTGGCGGTGTTAACTCCCCGGTCCGTGCCTTTACCGGCGTGGGCGGTACACCGCTGTTTATTGAACGTGCCGATGGCGCCTATCTGTATGATGTGGATGGCAAAGCCTATATCGACTATGTCGGCTCATGGGGCCCGATGGTACTGGGGCATAACCACCCGGCTATCCGTAACGCGGTCATCGAAGCGGCGGAGCGCGGTTTAAGTTTTGGCGCGCCAACCGAGATGGAAGTCAAAATGGCGGCGCTGGTGACTGAACTGGTCCCGACCATGGATATGGTGCGCATGGTGAACTCCGGTACCGAAGCGACCATGAGCGCCATCCGTCTGGCCCGTGGTTTTACCGGCCGTGACAAAATCATCAAATTTGAAGGTTGCTACCACGGTCATGCCGACTGTCTGCTGGTGAAAGCCGGTTCCGGCGCCCTGACCCTCGGCCAGCCGAACTCGCCGGGCGTGCCGGCGGATTTCGCGAAGCATACCCTGACCTGTACCTATAACGATCTCGATTCGGTGCATGCCGCCTTTGAGCAGTATCCGCAGGAGATCGCCTGCATCATCGTTGAGCCGGTGGCGGGCAACATGAACTGCATTCCACCGCAGCCGGGCTTCCTGCAGGGCCTGCGTGCGCTGTGCGATGAGTTCGGCGCGCTGCTGATTATCGACGAAGTCATGACCGGCTTCCGCGTGGCGCTGGCGGGCGCCCAGTCTTATTACGACGTGGTGCCGGATCTCACCTGTCTGGGCAAAATCATCGGCGGCGGTATGCCGGTAGGCGCCTTTGGCGGCCGCAAAGAGGTGATGGATGCGCTGGCCCCAACCGGTCCGGTCTACCAGGCGGGCACCCTCTCCGGGAACCCAATTGCCATGGCAGCCGGTTTCGCCTGCCTGACCGAAGTGGCCCAGCCGGGGATCCACACCACCCTGACCGATCGCACCACCCAACTGGCAAACGGTCTGCTGGAAGCGGCGGAGGATGCGGGTATTCCGCTGGTGGTAAACCACGTGGGGGGCATGTTCGGGATCTTCTTCACCACGGCTAAAACCGTCACCTGTTATCAGGATGTGGTGCAGTGCGATGTTGAGCGCTTCAAGCGCTTCTTCCATCTGATGCTGGAGGAAGGTGTCTACCTGGCGCCGTCGGCGTTTGAGGCGGGCTTTATGTCGGTTGCGCACAGCGAAGAGGATATCAACAAAACCATCGAGGCGGCGCGGAAGGTGTTTGCCAAACTCTGAGCCGTGAGTTGCCGGGTGGCGGCTTCGCCTTACCCGGCCTACGGTCCGAGGATTTGCCAGGCCGGGTAAGCGTTAGCGCTACCCGGCATTTTTTTACCGGCTCTGCTTGCGCAGCAGATAGATAAAGTACGGCGCACCGATAAAGGTGGAGAGCAGCCCCGCCGGGATCTGATACGGGAACAGCACCATCCGGCCGCACCAGTCGGCGAACACCAGCACTATCCCTCCGATTAACGCCGACATCACAATGTGCGGCATCGTCCGGCGGAAGCCCATCATCCGCGCGATGTGCGGCGCCATCAGCCCGATAAAACTCAGCGGGCCAATCGTCAGGGTCGCCGTCGCCGTCAGCGCTGCAGCCAGCAGCAGCAGGCCGATTCGCGAGCGGTTCAACGCCATGCCCACCGAACGGGCCGTGTCGCCCCCCAGCGGCAGCACCGTCAGCCAGCGACGGCAGAGCGGCACCAGCGCCAGCAGCACGATCATTGCCATCCCGGTGCTCATGACCTGTTCGGTCGTCGCATTATAGGTTGAGCCGGAAATCCAGGTCAGGATCTGCGCCATACGCGGATCGCCGCTGGCCTGCAGCATCATCAGCAGCATGGTGAAGGCGGTACTCAGCGCCATCCCCGCCAGCAGCATCCGGTGCGGCGAGAAGCCGCCGCGCCCGGCGGAGACCAGGATTATCAGCAGCGTCGCTGCGGCACCAAGGCTACCCGCAGGCATCAGCCAGCCAAAGGCATTACCCGGCACAAAGAAGAGCATCAGCACCACGCCGAACGCCGCACCGGAGCTGATCCCCAGCACTTCCGGGCTCGCCATCGGGTTACCGGTGAGACGCTGAATAATGCAGCCCGCCACCGCCAGCATCACCCCGGCCATCAGGGCGGCAAAAATACGCGGCGCGCGCCACGGCAACAGTTTGTCGAGCATCGCTCCGCTCGCCCAGTGCCATCCCTGCGCATCCCGGCCAAACGCCATCGCCGCTATCACCGCCAGCAGCAGTACCGCGCCGCCTGCCAGGGCAAACCACACCACGTGGTGGCGCTCGGCCTGCACTTTATCGCCCGCGTTCATTGCCGGGGCGCTCATGCTGCGCAGACGCGGCAGCAGCCACAGCAGCAGCGGCGCGCCGATCAGGGCGGTTACAGAACCGGTGGAGACTTCCATCCACACCCGGGTCAGCCAGAGGATCACCTGGTCAGAGAGCCAGAGGATCAGCGCCCCAATCAGCGGGGCCAGTATCAGTCGGGAGAGCAAGCGCCGTGCCCTCAGCATTTTCGCCAGCAGCGGCGCGAACAGGCCGATAAAGCCGATGATGCCCACAGCATTCACCAGCAGAGCACTGATAACAATCGCCAGCGTCAGCGCTGCCAGACGCGCCAGCGAGAGCGCCAACCCGAGGTTACGCGCCACGCCATCATCAAGCCCCATCAGGGTGAGCGGGCGCAGCAGCAGCAGAGTCAGCACCACACCGCCGAGCAGCTGCGGCCAGAGGCGCTGGACGATGCTCCAGTCGGTTTGCGTCAGCGTCCCGGTACTCCAGAGGAACATGCTTTGCAGCTGGTCATGATGGAAAATCACCAGCAGCTGGTTGATCGCGCCACAGTAGAGGCTCACCACCAGGCCTGCCAGGATCAGGGTGACCGGCGAGAGGCGTTTACCCCAGGCCACGCCAAAGACAATCGCCCCGACGACGCAAGCGCCCACCAGCGCGGCGAACTGCGCCGCCAGTACGCCCGGCAGCGCCCACAGGGTGATAATAGTCATCCCCAGCTGGGCGCCGGTCGCCACCCCCAGGGTGGTTGGCTCGGCGAGCGGGTTACGCAGCACCTGCTGGAACAGTACGCCCACCAGCCCGAGCCCGGCCCCCACCAGCAGCGAGATCGCCAGCCGCGGCAGCAGGCTGTAGTGGAACAGCATCTGTTGAATATTATCGATATCCGGGGCGGCCAGCGCGCTACCCCACTGGCTGCGCGGCAGCGCAATGCTCAGGTTCCACCAGGTTAAGCCCAGCGCAACGGCCAGCAGCAGCGCCATAAAGAGCGCCGGGAAAAGGGCAATCCGTGACCTCATGCCTGGCCTCCCAGGGCGCTATCCAGCACGCGGGCAAAGTGCATCGCCGACAGCGTCGCGCCGTAGAACCACACCGCGGGAACACGCTTCACGCGCTGCTGGCGAACAAACGGCATCGCCTGCCACAGCGGCGTCGCCATTAAGGTCTGCATTTCCCGTTCATTGCCGTGATCGAAGCAGAGCACATCCACATCCTTAAACGCCGCCAGACGGTCGATCCCGACGGCGGTACTGCCCCAGAAGGTCATCTCCCCTTCCCAGGCGTTTTTAATCCCATAGCGATCCAGCACTTCCTGGAACAGGCAGTTATTGCCAAACACCAGCATATGGCGGGCATCGAGCAACGTTACCATCAACAGCGGGCGATCGCCGCGACCGGCGAAGCGCGGTTTGAAACTGTCAATCACGCTGTCGAAATGGTCGAGATGCTGGCGGGCCGCACTCTCCAGATTCAGGAGCTGTGCCATCTCGGTTAACGATTTCCGGGCGTTAGTCAGCGGCTTTTTCCCGTCGCTGAAGGCAAAACCCCGTCCCGGCGCAATGCGCGCCAGCTTCTCTTCTGACGGGCCATACCCGGCCGACCAGACCAGGTACGAAGGTTTCATCTGGGTGAGCAGCTCGAGGTTGGGCTCGGTACGCAGGCCGATGTCGATAACCGACTCTGGCAGCCGGGGCTCGTTCACCCATAAGGTGTAGTTGGGAATATCGGCCACGCCGTAAGGGGTCACGCCAAGCGCCAGCAGCAGCTCAACGGGGAGCCACTCCAGGGCCACAATGCGCTGCGGATCGATAGCGGCAGCCTGCGCCGTGTTCATTTTCCACAGCAGCGGCGAGAGGGCCATGGCCGTCAGCAGGCGGCGACGGCTAATCATAAAATCAGGCATCAGTAGACAAAGCTCACCGGTGCCGCTCCCGCAGGATGCGGCAGAATACCCATAGGAATGCCGTAAATGTTTTCCAGCGTCTCGCTGCGCATCAGCTCGGCAGGCGTGCCCTGGGCGATCATCTCCCCGCCGCGCAGCGCCACCAGGTAATCGCAGTAACGCGCCGCCATGTTGATGTCGTGCAGCACCGCAATCACCGTCAGCCCGCGCTGCTGGCTTAAGCGATGCACCAGTGCCAGCACATCCACCTGATGGGCGATATCGAGGGCCGATGTCGGCTCATCCAGCAGTAAACAACGGCTATCCTGAGCCACCAGCATGGCGATCCAGGCGCGCTGGCGCTCGCCGCCGGAGAGGCTATCCACCAGACGATGGGCCAACGGTTTTAACCCCACCAGCGCAATCGCCTCTTCCACTTTCTCGCGGTCGGCCACGCCAAAACGCCCCAGCGCGCCATGCCACGGATAACGGCCGATCGCCACCAGTTCGCGAACGGTCATACCCTCCGCCTGCGGCAGTTGCTGCGGCAGATAGGCCACCTTGCGGGCAAAGGCTTTGCTGTTCCAGCTCTCCAGCGGCTGTCCATCAAGCAGGATATCGCCCTCAGACGGCGGCTGATGGCGGCCAAGCATTTTCAGTAAGGTGGATTTGCCGGAGCCGTTATGGCCGATAAGGCCGGTCACCTGGCCTGCGGGGAAGGTCAGCGAAAGGGGATGCAGCAGCGTGCGTCCGGGAACGCGAAAGGAGACGCCATCGAGCGCAAAAGTGGTATCGGATTGCGGGTTGTTTTCCTGCATGTCAGCCAACTTAAGTAAAGAAAAGGGCACGAAAAACGTGCCCAAATTTAAAGGTTAGAAGCGGAAGGTCGCAGTCGCAACAACCTGGCGTTCTGCTCCCCAGAAGCAGCCATAGGTGTTGAAGCAGCTGGCGACGTATTCACGATCCAGCAGGTTGTTCACGTGCAGCGCCACGTTTGAGCCCGCCATGCCAAAGCGCGCCAGATCGTAGCGCACCAGCGCATCCATCACCGCGTAACTGCCCACCTTGAAGGAGTTCGCCGGATCGCCATAGCTGGAGCTGGAGAAGCGTCCGCCGGTGCCCAGGGTCAGGCCAGAGAGTGCGCCATCGTAGAAGGTGTAATCCCCCCACAGGGAAGCCATATGCTCAGGCACCTGCGCCGGGGTGTTGCCTTTGTAGTTGGTGTCGGTGGTGTACTCCACGTCGGTGTAGGTGTAAGACCCCACCACGTTCACGCTGGCAGACAGCGCTGCTTTGGCTTCGATCTCCACGCCGCGGGCGCGGATCTCGCCGCCTTCAACCGAGAAGAACGAGCCCGCAGGATCGGCCATCAGGTTGTTGGTTTTGGTCAGTTGATACAGGGCCCCGGTCAGAACGATCGGACGATCGCTCGGCACGTACTTCACGCCCACTTCGTACTGCTTGCCTTTAGAAGGCGCAAACGGCTTACCCTGCGCGTCGGTCTGGGAAGAGGGCTCGAAAGATTCGCTGTAGCTGAAGTATGGCGTCACGCCGTTATCGAACAGGTAGTTCACCCCGCCGCGCCAGGTGAACTGGTTGTCATCACGTGATGCGGTGGTGCCCGCGACGCGGTTAAACGAATCCTGCTCTGCCCAGTCGTAGCGGCCCCCCAGGGTGACCAACACCTTGTTCCACTGCGCCTGATCCTGCACGTAGAGACCGGTCTGCTGCTGCTTGTTCAGGATCTGATACGGACCGGAGTTCGCCGGGTTTTTTGAGTCGAAATCGAAATCGCTATACACCGGGTTGTAGAGATCCAGCAGCGGAACGGAAGCGTCATAGCCAAACCAGGCGTTGATATCGTTACGCATACGCATATAGTCAACGCCGGTCAGGAGGATATGGTCAACGTCGCCGGTGGCGAATTTGCTCTGCAGCTGGGTATCAACGGTGAAGTTTTGCAGCTTCTCATCGTCAACCACATATTTACGCGCCAGGTAATGGCCTTTGTCCGCAGGTGATAGCGCGTTACAGAGGGCGTTGCCACTGTTCGCCGCATCGGAGCAGACGCCGTAACCATAGACGCTGTTCTGCGAGGTTTTATTCTCGGCAAAACGCAGGTTCTGACGCACGGTGAAGGTGTCGTTGAATTCGTGATCGAAGCTATACCCGACCATCTTCTGGTTACGGGAGTAGGTATTGTTTTTCGCCCCTTCGTTGAAGTCGGTCGGCAGGCGATCGCCGTTTGGCAGCGGATCAACCGTGCCCTCTTTCGGCAACCAACCGTAGTAACCGGTCTCCGGTTCGTTCTGGAAATAGGAGAGGAAAGTGAAGTTGGTTTTATCAGACGGACGCCAGGAGAAGGACGGCGCAATGGTGTAACGCTGCTCTTCCGCACGCTCCTGCTGGGCGTTGTTAGAACGCGCCAGACCGGTCAGGCGATAAGAGTATACGCCGTCGTCGTCCAGCGCATCGCTGAAGTCGAACCCGGTCTGGAACAGGCTGTCCGTCCCGACTTTAAACTGAACCTCTTTCAGCGGCTCGGTCAGTGGACGTTTGCTGACCATGTTCAGCAAACCACCCGGGCTGCTTTTGCCGTAGAGAACGGAGGTCGGGCCGCGCATCACTTCCGCGCGCTCAATCATATAAGGGTCAATTACCGCGTCGTTATAGAAGTTGCCCTGCATCTTCATGCCGTCGAGGTAGTTGTTCTGGCTTTGGCCATCGGCAGCAAAGCCACGAATAATCAGGTAGTCGTATGTATTGGACGCGCCACGCGTACCGACTGCCACCCCTGGCGTATAGCTCAGTGCTTCTTTCACCGAGCGCGGCTGGTGCAGCGCCATCTCTTCCGCGGTCACCACGGAAATCGACTGCGGCACCTTCTCAATGGAGGTATCCGTCTTGGTGCCGGTAGCGGACTGGCGTGCCGCAATGGTCGCCGCCGGTCCCCATGCACTCTCCTGCGGAGCAGGCGCTGCGGTGACGGTAATCGTTTCTTCTTTTTTAGGGGTTTCGGCAGCGTGAGCGTAAGCAGACATGCCGCTAACCGCTGTGGCTACAACAACTGCGATTTTACGCAGTGAAGATTGCATTGGCTGAGCAGTTTTTGAAAGCGCCATTGGTATATCTCTGATGAAAGCGTGAATGATAACGTAAACGAGAATTATTATTATGACCGCAGCATATTATGCGAAACATTCACGGCATAGCAAGCGATATGCGCCCCTACAGGAAATGAGGGTATAAGAATTAAACAATGGAAAATAGAGGGTTAATAAATGGAGATATCAGTGTTGGAGGGATGTTTAATTGAGGTGAAAATTCCCTCTCCCGCAGGAGAGGGAATAGTGGTGAGTTAACCGCCGAACATATCCTTGATCCAGCCCGCGACACCGTCGCTCTCTTTCTTCTCGGGCTGCTGCTGCGGCTGCTGTTGTTGCGGCTGCGACTGCGGCTGAGAAGACTGGTCAAACGGATTGCCCGATGGTTCCGGGGCAGCCTGCTGACACAGAGAGTCCGGGTTGCTGGTCCAGACCGGCACACGGCGCATGCCGCCGCCACACACAAAGTTGCCCGACTCATCCACGCCCATATCGACGATATCTTCCGGTGGCGTCAGGGTTAACGGCACCGGCGACTGGTTAGCCAGATAGCGCTGGTAGATAGACATCGCCCCGCTGGCGCCGTACAGCTTCGTCGGCTGGTTGTTATCGCGCCCTACCCAGGTGATCACCACTTCACGTCCGTCGATACCCGCAAACCAGGTGTCGACGTTGTTATTGGTGGTCCCGGTTTTACCCGCCAGATGCAGGCCAGGGTACTTCGCCCCCAGCTGACGTCCGGTACCACGCTGCACAACCTGCTGCATGGTCCAGAGGGTCATATAGGCAGCCTGCGCCGGTACAGCACGCTCCGCCTGCGGGAAGCTCTGGTACAGCGGAGTGCCGTCTTCGGCAATCACTGAACGCAGCGCAGAGAGCGGAGCACGGTTCCCGCCGCTGGCGATGGTCTGGAACGCCTGCGCCACTTCAATTGGCGTCAGGTTCAGCGCCCCCAGCAGCATGGCCGGAACCGGATGCAGCTGATCTTTCGGCACGCCCAGCTTCAGCCAGGTATCTGTCACCGCAGGCAGGCCCAGCGCCATTCCAAGGTTAACCGTCGGCACGTTCATGGAACGCGTCAGGGCGTCCACCAGCATCACCTGGCCGCTGTACTGCTTATCGTCGTTCTGCGGCGACCAGACCTGGCCATTTGGCTGGCGCAGGGCAATCGGGGCATCGGCGATCCAGGTGTTGAGACGATACTGGTTCGGCTGGCTCAAAGCGGTGAGATAGGTCGCCGGTTTAGCCAGAGAGCCGATCGAACGGCGTGCCTGCATGGCGCGGTTATAGCCCGCAAACTGCGGCTCTGCCCCGCCGACCATCGCCCGCACTTCGCCGGTGGTACGATCGACCACCACCATCGCGGTCTCCAGATCGCTCAGCTTGCGCTGTTTTTTCAGCGCCGGAATGCCTTCTACCGCCGCCTTCTCTGCGGCATCCTGCGCCACGGAGTCAAAGGTGGTGAAGATCTTCACGCCGGAGAGATCTTTAACTTTATCGCCCAGTTTGGCCTGCAGCTCCTGACGCACCATCTGCATAAATGCAGGCTGCGGGGAGATGACGCCGCCGCGCGGCTGTACGCCCAACGGACGTGCGCTGAGCATGTCATACAGCTCCTGGTCGATCACCTGCTGCTGCTGCAGCAGACGCAGCACCAGATTACGCCGCTCCAGGGCCAGTTTCGGGTTACGCCACGGGTTGTAGATCGACGCCCCTTTCACCATGCCCACCAGCAACGCCTGCTGGTCGAGGCTCAGCTCTTCCACCGGACGGCCAAAGTAGTAGAGGCTCGCCAGCGGGAAGCCGCGAATTTCATTGTCGCCGCTCTGACCGAGATAGACCTCGTTCATATAGAGCTCAAGAATGCGGTCTTTGCTGTAGCGCGCATCCATCAGCACGGCCATGTAGGCTTCGTTGGCCTTACGCCAGTAGGAGCGTTCGCTGGAGAGGAACAGGTTCTTCACCAGCTGCTGGGTCAGGGTACTTGCCCCCTGCACCGTGCGTCCTGCGGTCAGGTTCGCCAGCACCGCACGACCAATGGAGTAGAGGCTGACGCCATCGTGCTCATAGAAGTGACGGTCCTCGGTCGCCAGCAGGGTATCCACCAGCAGATCCGGGAAGCCATTACGCGCAACAAAGAGGCGCTGCTCGCCGTTTGGCGAGGAGAGCATGGTGATCAGCCGCGGATCGAGACGGAAGAAACCGAACTGACGGTTGTTCTCCATGTTCTCAATGGTTTCCAGATGATCGCCGTCGAAGGTCAGACGCGCGCGCACCTGCCCCTCTTTGCTATCCGGGAAGTCAAACGGACGGCGGATCATCTCAATGCTCTTCGCCTGCACCGTAAACTCGCCGGGACGGGTCATCTTCGTCACCTGGCGGTACTGGGTCGCCTCCAGCAGCTTGACCATCTCGTTCTTGCTGATGGACATATCCGGCTCAAGGTTAACCATCCGGCCATAGACCGCCGCCGGCAGCTGCCAGACTTTGCCGTCAATACGGCTGCGGATCTTCTGATCCAGATAGACGCCATAGATCGCCAGCAGGATGAGGAAAACAATAAACAGCTTCAGCAGCAGCCAGAACCAGCCGCGCTTGCCACGAGGTTTACCTTTTTTGCCTTTTCCTTTACGTGGCGCAGGTGCGTCATCGTCATACTCATTATCAACATCGTCGTACTCTTCATCTCTGAGGCGTCGACGGCCTGCCTTTTCTTTTGCCGGACGGGCAGGTCTTCCTTTACGTCCAATTGGCTCGCGGTCATTCCCCGCCATGCTTTCTCTCCGCAACTATCAGGCGCAAAGGCCCGATTCTCTGGTCTTCCCCCTGATGGAGGAAGAAGAAATCTCTCAAATTTACCCTCTCAGAGGGTATTGCCGGGTGGCGCTACGAATACTTCTTCGTGCGACGGGTCGGCGCGGTATTTGCCGGGTCGTCCGGCCAGACATGTTTGGGATAACGCCCTTTCATCTCTTTTTGCACCTCGCGGTAGCTGCCAGCCCAGAATGCACCCAAATCCCGGGTGATCTGTAGCGGACGCTGGGCCGGTGACAACAGCTCCAGCACCAGCGGCACCCGCCCCTGCGCAATGGCAGGCGTGGTCGCCTCGCCAAACATCTCCTGCATGCGTACTGCCAGCGCCGGAGGATTATCTTCATGATAACGAATGGCTATCCGGCTGCCGGTGGGCACAGTGTAATGCCCCGGAAGCTCGGTATCCAGACGTTGGCGTAACGACCAGTCGGTTAAGTTCTGTAACGCCGCCTTAACATCCAGCGCTTTCAACGCGCGCAGGGAGTGTACGCCACTCATTTGCGGCAGTAACCAGTTTTCCAGATTTGCCAGCAGCGAGGCTTCATCTACCGCGGGCCACGCATACTCCGGCAGCCACTGGGCCGCGCAGTGCAGGCGGAGCCGGTACTGCTCCGCCTCCGGGGTCCAGTTCAGTACGCTGAGCCCTTTATCGCGGATGCCGTTAAGCATCGCCTGATGCAGCTCCTCTTCCGAGGGCTTTGCCAGCGGCTTAACGCTCACCGTCAGGCGGCCAATCTGCGAACGCCGCAGCGCCTTCAGCGTGCCTTGCGCTTCATCCCACTCTACGGTGTCAGACTGTGCCACCAGGCCCGGAGAAGCGGCGATCAGAGTATCAATATCCACTGCTATGGCCTGCAGAATACGGGCATCTGGCGACTGGCTGCCCTGCAACAGCAGCGGGGCAATCAGCCACTCGTGGCGGGTCATGGCGTCGTCGCTCTGTAGCATCGCGCCCATGCCGTTCGCCAGTTGATAGCGTCCATCAAGCCCACGGTGGCGGGCAATCCGGTCAGGAAAGGCCTTCGCCAGCAGCACGGGCACCCGGTCGCTCTCCGGTGCCCCGCCCCGGCTGTTCAGGCGTGCACTCAGCTGTCGGGCGCGCTGCTGCCACTCCGGCTGATTGCGGGAGAAGGCCTGAGTCAGATCGCTACTGGCGCCACGCGGCGGCTGTTCAAGGATAGCGGCCAGCTTTGCCGCCGTCGCAATATCGTCGTCATCCGTCGCGCTGGCCAGCATGGCCGCCAGCCGCGGATCGTTGCCAAGCGTCGCCATCTTCTGACCAAAGGCGGTGAGCTGCTCTCCCGCCAGCGCCCCAAGCTGCGTTAATAAGCGCCGGGCCGCCGCAAGGTTAGTCGCAGGCGGCAGATCCAGCCAGTTTAATTGCGAGGGCTCCCGGCAGCCCCACTGCAACAGCTCCATCAGCAGGCCGCTGAGATCGCTTTGCATAATTTCGGGTGTGCCCTGCGCCGCGGCGCGTTCTGCCTGCTCAAACGGCGTAAGATGCAGGCAGATACCCGGCTCCAGTCGCCCGGCGCGCCCGGCGCGCTGGGTCATGGAGGCCTGGCTCACGCGCTGGGTCAACAGACGGGTCAGGCCGGTGCGCGGGTCGAAATTCGCCACCCTCTCCTGGGCCGAATCCACCACCAGCCGGATGCCCTCGATGGTCAGGCTGGTTTCGGCAATATTGGTTGCCAGCACCACTTTGCGCTGCCCCGGCGGGGCTGGCAGGATCGCTTTACGCTGCTCGGCCAGCGGCAGCGCGCCATACAGCGGGCAGAGCACCACGTCATCACTTACGCGACGTGACAGCTGCTCCTGCACACGCTGGATCTCAATCACGCCGGGTAAGAACAGCAGCAGCGAGCCCGGCTCCTGGCGCAACAGTTCGGCGGTCGCCACCGCCACCGCTTCGTCGAAACGCAGCTGGGCGGAGAGCGACTGATAGCGCCGCTCCACCGGAAACGTCCGGCCCTCAGACACAATGGTGGGTGCCTCCGGCAGCAGGCGCTGGAGCCGCTCGTTATCCAGCGTCGCAGACATGATCAGCAGTTTGAGATCGTCCCGCAGCCCCTGCTGGACATCCAGCAGCAACGCCAGCGCCAGATCCGCCTGCAAACTGCGCTCGTGGAACTCATCGAGGATCACCAGCCCTACGCCGTTAAGCTCGGGATCCTGCTGCAGCATCCGGGTGAGGATCCCCTCGGTGACCACCTCCAGCCGGGTGTTGGCCCCCACGCAGGTTTCGGCGCGCATCCGGTAGCCGACCGTCTCGCCGGGCTTTTCCCCCAGCAGCTCCGCCAGGCGCTGCGCCACGTTGCGAGCAGCGAGCCTGCGCGGTTCGAGCAGGATAATTTTGCCGTTGATCGCCCCCTGCGCCAGGATCTGCAGCGGCAGCCAGGTCGATTTACCCGCACCGGTTGGCGCGTTCAGCAGCACCTGGGGGGCGTGTTGTAAGGCGTGAAGGAGATCGGGAAGGACAGCGGCGACCGGCAACAAGGACACGAATGGCTCCAGAGGGTTAACTTTAGACGGCGTACATTGTAGCATCGCCACAATTCATTACCGAGTGCGCCGTATGTCCGAGTCAAAAAGGTTGTTTTTTGCCATTGAAATGCCTGCCCCGCTCCAGCGGCAGATCGTCCGCTGGCGCGCCGACCACTTTGCGCCGGAAGCGGGCCGTCCGGTGGCGGGAGGTAACCTGCACCTGACGCTGGCGTTTTTAGGGGATGTCAGCTCCGAGAAGCAGCAGGCGCTGGCGGCAATGGCCGGACGCATCCGCCAGCCGGAGTTTACCCTGACGCTGGACGATGCCGGACAGTGGCTGCGCTCTCGCGTGGTCTGGCTGGGTACCCGTCAGCCGCCGCGGGGGTTATTACAGCTAGCCAATATGTTGCGGGCCCAGGCGGCGCGCAGCGGCTGCTATCAAAGCCCACAGCCGTTTCATCCGCATATCACCCTACTGCGCGATGCCAGCCACGCCGTCGCCATTCCGCCACCGGGTTTTCACTGGTCGTTTGCGGTGAAAGATTTTGTCCTCTACGAGAGCCGTTTCGCAGGCGGGCGCACGCGCTACACGCCGCTCCAGCGCTGGACGCTTACCGAATAACAAGGAATTTGCATGCAGTTTACCCCTCCCCTACAGCCCGCCACGCTGATACAACGCTATAAACGTTTTCTTGCCGACGTGGTAACGCCCAACGGTGAAACCCTGACCCTGCACTGCCCCAATACCGGGGCGATGACCGGCTGCGCCACGCCGGGGGATACCGTCTGGTACTCCACCTCCAGTAATATCAAACGTAAATATCCTCACACCTGGGAAATAACCCAGACCGCGGACGGAGAATATATTTGCGTCAATACGCTGCGAGCAAACCAGCTGGTCAAAGAGGCGATTAGTCTGGATTTTATTCCGGAACTGCGCGGCTATAACCTCTTAAAAAGCGAAGTAAAATATGGCAGCGAAAGCAGCAGAATCGACTTTATGTTGCAGGCAGATGATCGCCCTGAGTGCTATATTGAAGTGAAATCAGTGACGTTAGCTGAGAAAGATAACGGTTATTTCCCGGATGCGGTGACGCTGCGAGGGCAGAAGCACCTCCGGGAGCTCATGAGTGTAGCGGCGGCGGGCAAACGCGCCGTGCTGTTATTTGCGGTATTGCACAGCGCAATTGGGCGATTTTCACCTGCTCGCCATATTGACCTTAAGTACGCGCAACTGTTGAATGAGGCACAAAAGCAGGGGGTAGAGGTTTTGGTATATAAAGCTGAACTTTCTGCCGATAATATCACTCTGAGATCCGCTCTCCCCGCCACGTTATGAAAGGGGTTGAGCGTTGGCTAATAAGTATTCTGGTCGTGTGCGCAAATACGCTTTTCCTCACAGGCTTGTCAAGTGTTACGTTTAGATAATTGCCATACGGAAAAGCATCTGCTATTTATAGCGGCCTGATTTTTCCCCCAACACGGGGATCGATAGTGCGTGTTAAGGAGAAGCAACATGCAAGAAGGGCAAAACCGTAAAACATCGTCCCTGAGTATTCTCGCCATCGCTGGGGTGGAGCCGTATCAAGAGAAGCCGGGCGAAGAGTATATGAATGAAGCCCAGCTATCACACTTCAAGCGAATCCTTGAAGCATGGCGTAATCAACTCCGGGATGAAGTGGATCGCACCGTTACACATATGCAGGACGAAGCGGCTAACTTCCCGGATCCGGTAGACCGTGCCGCCCAGGAAGAAGAGTTCAGCCTCGAACTGCGTAACCGTGACCGCGAGCGTAAGCTGATCAAAAAGATTGAGAAAACGCTGAAAAAAGTCGAAGACGAAGATTTCGGCTTCTGCGAGTCCTGCGGTGTCGAAATCGGCATTCGTCGTCTGGAAGCCCGTCCGACAGCCGACCTGTGCATCGACTGTAAAACGCTGGCAGAAATCCGCGAAAAACAGATGGCCGGTTAATGCCAGCCCTGTTATGACGCTACCACAGGCGGGAGTTCTCTCCCGCCTGATTACTTTCTGCGCCGTGTAATTATGCCTGCTGACTATATTGGGCGCTTCGCGCCATCCCCCTCTGGCGAACTGCATTTCGGCTCGCTTATTGCCGCCCTTGGCAGCTATCTGCAAGCCCGTGCCCGGCAGGGTATCTGGCGCGTGCGGATTGAAGATATCGATCCTCCGCGTGAAGTTCCCGGTGCAGCAGAGTCCATTCTGCGGCAACTGGAACATTACGGCCTGCACTGGGACGGCGACATTCTCTGGCAATCTCAACGCCACGAGGCCTACCGGGAACGCCTGGCCTGGCTGCACGCCCAGGGCCTTTCCTATTACTGCACCTGCACCCGCGCCCGCATTCAGAGCGTCGGCGGCGTCTATGACGGCCACTGCCGCACCCTGCATCACGGCCCGGAAAATGCGGCGGTGCGCGTGATGCAACAGCATCCCGTCACCTGCTTTACCGACCGGTTACAGGGTGAGCTCCACGCCGATGCGCGCCTGGCGGGCGAGGATTTCATTATCCATCGGCGGGACGGACTGTTTGCTTATAACCTGGCGGTGGTGGTGGATGACCATTTCCAGGGCGTGAGCGAAATTGTGCGCGGGGCCGACCTGATTGAACCTACCGTCCGGCAGATTTCGCTCTACCGGCTGTTTGGCTGGCCGGTTCCGGACTACATTCACCTGCCACTGGTGGTGAATGAAAAAGGGATGAAACTCTCGAAACAGAATCATGCCCCCGCATTACCAACCGGCGATCCTCGCCCTGTTCTTATCAATGCTTTACAATTTCTAAACCAGGATGTAACAAATGAGTGGCAGGATCTGCGCACCGAAGAATTGCTGGAAAAAGCGGTGGCCAACTGGTCGCTCATTCGCGTGCCGAAAATCCAGCATTCTCAAATGCGTCTCGCTGAGCTATGATTAGCCGCTATTTTTTGTCCTGAATTCTGAAACACACACTACCGAGGTGTACTATTTTTACCCGAGTCGCTAATTTTTGCCGTAAGGTGCTGAGCCGCGATGAGAGCATGGCGGATGACGTCATTGTTCAAAATACGATGTCGGTTATTCCGCGCGAACAGCATGCTATTTCCCGCAAAGATATCAGTGAAAACGCCCTTAAGGTGCTTTATCGCCTGAATAAAGCCGGCTATGAGGCGTATCTCGTTGGTGGCGGGGTGCGTGACCTGTTGCTGGGCAAAAAGCCGAAAGATTTTGACGTGACCACCAGCGCCACGCCTGAGCAGGTGCGTAAATTATTCCGCAACTGCCGTCTGGTTGGCCGTCGCTTCCGTCTTGCTCACGTGATGTTTGGGCCGGAGATCATCGAAGTGGCCACCTTCCGTGGTCATCACGAAGGCACGCCAACCGATCGCACCACGTCCCAGCGCGGCCAGAACGGTATGCTGCTGCGTGACAATATCTTCGGCTCTATCGAAGAAGATGCCCAGCGTCGCGATTTCACGATTAACAGCCTTTATTACAGCGTGGCTGACTTTACCGTCCGCGATTTCGTGGGTGGGGTGCCGGACCTGAAAGCGGGTCTGATTCGCCTGATCGGCAACCCGGAAACCCGATACCGTGAAGATCCGGTGCGGATGCTGCGTGCCGTGCGTTTTGCCGCCAAGCTGGGTATGCGCATCAGCCCAGAAACCGCCGAGCCGATCCCGCGCCTGGCGACGCTGATCAACGATGTGCCCCCGGCGCGTCTGTTTGAAGAGGCGCTGAAGCTGCTGCAGGCTGGTCACGGTTTTGCCACCTATCAGCTGCTGCGTGAATACAGCCTGTTCCAGCCCCTGTTCCCGACCATTACGCGCAACTTCACCGAAAAAGGTGACAGCGCGATGGAACGTATCATCGACCAGGTGCTGAAGAATACCGATAACCGCATTCAGAACGATATGCGCGTTAACCCGGCATTCCTCTTTGCGGCAATGTTCTGGTATCCGCTGCTGGAGACGGCGCAGAAGATTGCTCAGGAGAGCGGTCTGGCCTACTACGATGCCTTCGCCCTGGCTGCCAACGATGTGCTGGATGAAGCCTGCCGTTCGCTGGCGATCCCGAAACGCATCACCACGCTGGTGCGTGATATCTGGCAGCTTCAGCTGCGGATGTCCCGTCGTCAGGGTAAACGCGCATGGAAGCTAATGGAGCATCCAAAATTCCGTGCGGCTTACGATCTGATGGCCCTGCGTGCCGAAGCGGAGAACAACCGTGAGCTGCAGGCGCTGGTGCAGTGGTGGGGTGAGTTCCAGGTTTCTGCGCCACCGGCACAGAAGGACATGCTGACCGGTCTCGATGAAGAGCCGACGCCGCGTCGCCGCCATCGTCGTCCACGTAAGCGTGCTCCACGCCGCGAAGGCGCCGCATGACCCTGGCCTATATCGCCATCGGCAGTAATCTGGCCTCTCCGCTGGAGCAGGTCAATGCTGCCGTCCAGGCGCTGGGCGACATTCCGCAGACCCGCGTTGTCGCCCTCTCCTCTTTCTATCGTACGCCTCCTCTGGGCCCGCAGGATCAGCCCGACTACCTCAACGCCGCCATTGCGCTGGAAACCGCCCTTAGCGCTGAGGCGCTGCTGGACAACACCCAGCGCATTGAGCTGCAGCAGGGGC
Source organism: Leclercia sp. EC_58 (assembly GCF_019584355.1). Taxonomy (NCBI): domain Bacteria; kingdom Pseudomonadati; phylum Pseudomonadota; class Gammaproteobacteria; order Enterobacterales; family Enterobacteriaceae; genus Leclercia; species Leclercia sp. EC_58. The sequence continues at coordinate 1,896,214 of NZ_VDAM01000001.1, read as the reverse complement.
GCGTGCGTAAAGAAGAGCGCTGGGGACCGCGCACCCTCGATTTAGATATCATGCTGTTTGGTGATGCGGTGATTAACACCGAACGCCTGACCGTGCCGCATTACGACATGAAACGCCGCGGCTTTATGCTCTGGCCACTGTTTGAAATCGCCCCCGATCTGATTTTCCCCGACGGCGAAAGTCTCAGCGCCCTGCTGACGCAGCTTAACGCCGAAAAACCGGCCAACTGGTAACAGCAAATTTTAGTTGATTAACCACGAAATATTTGTGGTTAATCGGTTGCCTAAAATCATTGTTCCCCCGAATGTTACTGTTAGAATGCGCAAAGATTCGCTTTGGGCTATCAGGAAACAGTATGAAACCAACCACCATCGCCACCCTGCAGAAATGCAAACAGGACAAGCAGCGCTTCGCCACCATTACCGCCTATGACTACAGCTTCGCCAAACTCTTTGCCGAAGAGGGCATTAACGTCATGCTGGTCGGCGACTCGTTAGGGATGACGGTCCAGGGACATGACTCCACTCTGCCGGTAACGGTCGAGGATATTGCTTATCATACCCGGGCAGTTCGCCGCGGTGCGCCAGCCTGTCTGCTGCTCGCCGATCTGCCGTTTATGGCCTACGCCACGCATGAGCAGGCGTTCGAAAGTGCCGCCACGGTGATGCGCGCCGGCGCCAACATGGTCAAAGTAGAAGGCGGTGCCTGGCTGGTTGAGACCGTGCGTATGCTCACCGAGCGCGCGGTACCGGTCTGCGGCCATCTGGGATTAACCCCGCAGTCGGTCAATATCTTTGGTGGCTATAAGGTGCAAGGGCGCGGTGACGCCGCCCAGACGCTGTTTGATGATGCGCTGGCAATTGAAGCAGCGGGCGCACAGCTGCTGGTGCTGGAGTGCGTGCCGGTTGCACTGGCGAAACGCATTACCGAGGCGCTCTCTATTCCGGTGATTGGCATTGGTGCTGGTAATGTCACCGACGGCCAGATCCTGGTAATGCACGATGCCTTTGGCATTACCGGCGGGCATATCCCGAAATTTGCGAAGAATTTCCTTATCGACGCAGGCGACATGCGCGGCGCAGTCAGGCAGTATATTGCCGACGTTGAATCGGGTGTTTACCCGGGTGAAGAACACAGTTTCCAGTAAGGAGTCTTGTTGTGCTAATCATTGAAACTCTGCCGCTGCTGCGCCAGCACATTCGTCGCCTGCGCCAGGAAGGTAAACGTATCGCGCTGGTTCCCACCATGGGCAACCTGCATGACGGTCACATGAAGCTGGTGGACGAAGCCAAAGCCCGCGCCGATGTGGTGGTGGTGAGCATTTTCGTTAACCCGATGCAGTTTGACCGCGCCGACGACCTGGCCCGCTACCCGCGCACGCTGCAGGAAGATTGCGAGAAGCTGAAAAAGCATCAGGTCGATTTCGTCTTCGCCCCGGCACCGAATGATGTCTATCCGAAGGGCACGGAAGAGACAACCTATGTGGACGTACCAGGCATCTCCACCATGCTGGAGGGCGCCAGCCGTCCGGGTCATTTCCGCGGCGTCTCCACCATCGTCAGCAAGCTCTTTAACCTTGTGCAGCCGGATATCGCCTGCTTCGGCGAGAAAGATTTCCAGCAGCTGGCCCTGATCCGCAAGATGGTGGCCGACATGGGCTACGATATCGACATCGTTGGCGTGCCGATCGTACGTGCCAAAGATGGCCTGGCGCTGAGCTCCCGCAACGGCTACCTCACCGCTGACCAGCGCAAAATCGCGCCGGGCCTGTATAAGGTGATGAGCGCGATGGTTGAAAAGCTGCAGCAGAAAGCCCTGAGCAGCGAAGAGATTATCGCCATTGCTGAACAGGAGCTGAATGACAAAGGTTTCCGGGCTGATGATATTCAGATCCGCGATGCCGATACGCTGCTGGAACTCTCTGCCACCAGCAAACGCGCGGTGATCCTGGTTGCTGCATGGCTCGGTCAGGCGCGCCTCATTGACAACAGTGTCGTTGAACTGGCTCAGTAATGACTGGGCTGATAGATAGCTAATGGATTAGTTTCCCTTCCCACTTGCAGGCAAGTGGGTTACGAAGAAGAGTAAAGGTAACACCATGATTCGCAAAATGTTGCAAGGTAAGCTTCACCGTGTGAAGGTCACTCAGGCCGATCTGCACTATGAAGGCTCCTGCGCGATCGATCAGGATTTTCTCGACGCGGCGGGTATTCTTGAAAACGAAGCCATTGATATCTGGAACGTGAGTAACGGCAATCGTTTCTCAACCTATGCTATCGCGGCTGAACGGGGTTCTAAAATCATCTCCGTGAACGGCGCGGCCGCGCACTGTGCCAACGTGGGTGATATCGTCATCATCGCCAGCTTCGTTATGATGTCCGACGAGGAAGCCCGCCGCTGGCAGCCGAAAGTGGCCTACTTCGAGGGTGACAACGACATGAAACGCACCGCGAAAGCGATCCCGGTACAGGTCGCCTGATCGTTATCCTTGCGGCTGATTACTGATCAGCCGCGACATGGTCTCTAAAGAGTCCGTTCTGAGAACGTATAAACGCTTCAGCAGGAATGGATTATCCCCCGGTTTTACCTTCCCTTTCACCGTTGTCACCGCCAGGTGAAACCCTGCATCATTCGCCGCTTTCACCGCGTTATCGTTGTAACCGCCAAACGGGTAGGAGAGATACAGTACGTGCGGGTTAAACTGCGCCAGCGCGCGGCGGGAGTGTTTGAAATCCATCAGGATGTTATGGTAACTGCGGCTGAGCAGGATCGGATGGCGGTTATTGTCCACCCGGTGCAGGAAATGGGTATGCGACTGCACGTCGAAAACATCCTGGATCTCCCGCAGCTCGGAGATGCTCATAAACTGCAGTGTCTTTGGATCCCACTTCAGCGGATGCGCTTTGATCCGTGAGGAGATGATAAACGCCGTGGCGTGAAAGCCGTACTGCCTGAGGATTGGCCAGGCATAGCGGCTGACCGACTTCAGGCCGTCGTCAAAGGTGATCACCACTGCCCTGGCGGGCAGGTTCATTTTGTTACGCACATAACCTTCGAGCTGATACATCGTCAGCGTGGTGTAGCCCTGGTCGCGCAGCCAGGTCATCTGGTTATTGAAGGCGCGTACGCTGGTGGTGGTTGAGGTATGGCGGAAACGGGTGTTCTCTTCATCGCGCAGGATATGGTGATAAGTGAGCACCGGCAGGCCATTATCTTCCTGCGCATCCAGACTGCTGACCCAGGCCAGGCGGTTAGCGATGCGGATCTGATACCACGTCTGATTCAGGCGATCCTTGAGTTTATTGAGGATCGGATAGCGCAGATTATCTGCCAGCGTACCGAACGGGGCGCTACCGGCGCTGGGGGCGTTGTAGACCGGCGTATCCTTCCACGTAATTAAATTCTGGTTGCTGAGAGGCTTGTTCAGATCGCCCAAGCTATCCTCCACCCGCTGTTTGCCCTGCACTTCGCCCAGATGCCCTTTGTCGATAAAACCGGTGCCAAAGCCAAACCGGAATTCATAGTAATCCGCCGGGGTGGGAGAAACGGCGATGATCTGCCCGGCGCGCACATTGCCGACGGTCACGACGCGGTTACCTACCTGCGCCCAGATGGTGGCGTCTTCGGTGGTTTGCATATAACGGGCCGGAGCCCCTTGCTGGCTTAGCAGACTGGCAGAAGCGCCGCCGGAAACCAGCAGCAGAAGCAGAAGAAAAATACGCGAGAACATAGTGAATTATTCAGTACGAAAATCGGACGACATTGTAGCAAAAGCGCCAGTAATACCAATGCTTAATATTTCTCCGGTCCATGCAGCAGAACGAAGGGCGGGTTTTTCTGCTGCTGGTGCCAAAGGCTGCTGACGTCCGGCGCGCCGTGGGCCACGATGGCGTTACGAAAGCTGGCGCTGTCGGTCGTTTCACGCAGGGGGTACATCATCTCCAGCAGCGGATAGCTTATCCCGGAGATCACTTCGCAATTCTCATGCTTATGGCTGAGCAGGGCTGCTGCGCGATAGGGCGCTGCGCCGGAGATGTCGGTCAGGAAGATCACCCCATCACCGCTGTCGGCATGGTGCTGGGCATCACACAACATACGGCTGAGCATATTGCAGCTTAAGCCGCGCCAGAAATTGACCACCTGGCACTGTACCAGCGGCCCAAAGCGAGCGGCAAGCCGATCCGCCATCAGCTGCGCGTGTTCTTCATGGCACGTTATTACCCAACCCAGCATCGTCACCTCTCATCAGAAAGGGGTAGTGTAGCGGGAGAGATAAGGTATGGGGGTGACGGTGGTCAATAAAGCGGCCCGGCAGCAGAACGCCGCCGGGCCTGATGGTTAGCTACGCAGCCCGCGTCCGCGCTGGATCAGGTTCCAGCACAGCAGATAGAAGGCAACGATAAAGATCACCAGCACGGCAACGGTGGTCACCAGCGGCACGTCGGAAATGCCGAGGAAACCAAAGCGGAAACCGCTGATCATATAGACGATGGGGTTCAGGTGTGACAGCCCCTGCCAGAACGGCGGCAGCAGCGTCAGGGAGTAGAAGACCCCGCCGAGGTAGGTGAGCGGCGTCAGGACGAAGGTCGGGATCAGGCTGATATCGTCAAAGGTTTTGGCGAATACCGCGTTCAGCAGCCCCGCCAGGGAGAACAGTATCGCCGTCAGCAGCAGCGTCAGGCCGACAAACAGCCAGGAGTGCACCTGGAACGGCACAAAGAACAGCGAAACGGCGGTGACCAGAATGCCGACGCACAGGCCGCGCGCTACCCCGCCGCCGACGTAACCGGCGATGATGACGTGGGTAGGCACCGGCGCCACCAGCAGCTCTTCAATGTTGCGCTGGAACTTGGCGCTGAAGAACGACGACGCCACGTTGGCGTAGGCGTTGGTGATGACCGCCATCATGATCAGGCCCGGCACAATAAACTGCATATAGGTAAAGCCGTGCATCTCGCCGATGCGCGAGCCAATCAGGTTGCCGAAGATAATAAAGTAGAGGGTCATGGTGATCACCGGCGGAACCAGGGTCTGGATCCAGATACGCATGAAACGGTTGATCTCTTTGGCCCAGATACTTTTCAGCGCCACCCAGTAAAGCTGCATCATGCGCGATCTCCTTGTTTCTCATGGACCAGCGAGACGAAGAGCTCTTCCAGTCGGTTTGCTTTGTTACGCATACTTAATACCTGAATCCCCTGCTCGCTCAACTGGCTGAAGACGCTGTTGATCCCCTGCTCGCGCAGCACTTCCACTTCAAGCGTGGAGGTATCCACCAGACGGTACTGATAGCCTACCAGCTTCGGCAGCGGACTTTTTGCCGCCAGGTCGAGAATGAACGTCTCTGACTTCAGCTTGGAGAGCAGATCTTTCATTGAGGTGTTTTCCACCAGCTCGCCGTGCTGAATGATGCCGATATTGCGGCAGAGCATCTCAGCCTCTTCCAGATAGTGGGTGGTAAGGATAATGGTGGTGCCTTTGTCGTTTAAGTCCTTCAAAAAGCTCCACATTGAGCGGCGAAGCTCGATATCCACCCCGGCGGTGGGTTCATCAAGGATCAGCAGCTTTGGCTCGTGCATCAGGGCGCGGGCAATCATCAGGCGACGCTTCATGCCGCCGGACAACATCCGCGCACGTTCGTTACGCTTCTCCCACAGATCGAGCTGCTTAAGATACTTTTCGCTGCGCGCGACCGCCTCTTTGCGCTCCACGCCGTAGTAACCCGCCTGGTTGACCACAATCTGCTGTACGGTCTCAAACGGATTGAAGTTAAACTCCTGCGGCACCAGCCCCAGCTGGCGTTTGGCGTTGACCACATCTTTCTCCAGGTCATAGCCAAACACGCTCACCCGGCCGGAGGATTTGTTCACCAGCGAGCTGATGATACCGATGGTGGTGGATTTACCTGCCCCGTTAGGCCCCAGAAGCGCATAAAAATCACCGGCTTCTACTTTGAGATCTATCCCGCGCAGCGCCTGGACGCCGCCCGGATAGGTTTTTTTAAGTTGCTCAAGCTCAAGTGCAATCGCCATGAAATAAACTTACCTATAGTTCTGACACACGTTGTGTGGTTTCATTAAAAGTCGGGTTACCCTATAGTAGCGCAACGCAATCACTCGGTTACAGGCCGTTAGCCTCCATGAATGACATAGATACACTCATCAGCAATAACGCACTATGGTCAAAGATGCTGCTGGAAGAAGATTCCGGATTTTTTGAGAAACTGTCTCAGTCGCAGAAACCACGCTTTCTCTGGATTGGATGCTCCGACAGCCGTGTTCCGGCTGAACGTCTTACCGGCCTTGAACCTGGCGAACTCTTTGTTCACCGCAACGTTGCGAACCTGGTGATCCACACCGACCTGAACTGTCTCTCCGTGGTGCAGTATGCGGTGGATGTTCTGGAAGTCGAACACATCATCATTTGTGGTCACTACGGCTGCGGCGGCGTGCAGGCAGCGGTTGAAAATCCGGAACTGGGCCTTATCGACAACTGGCTACTGCACATTCGCGATATCTGGTTCAAACATAGCTCACTGCTGGGGCAAATGCCGCAGGAGCGCCGCCTGGACACCCTGTGCGAGCTGAACGTGATGGAACAGGTCTACAACCTCGGCCACTCCACCATTATGCAGTCGGCGTGGAAACGCGGGCAAAAAGTGACGATCCACGGCTGGGCGTATGGCATTCATGATGGCCTGCTGCGCGATCTGGAAGTGACCGCCACCAACCGGGAAACTCTGGAGCAGCGCTACCGTCAGGGTGTCTCTAACCTGACCCAGAAGCACGTTAACCACAAGTAAACGCAAAACGGCAACGCAAGTTGCCGTTTTTAGTCCGCAGGCCCGTTAAGCGTAGCGCCGCCGGGCAATACCTACTTTACTCGTCCAGCAGCACCACTTTGCCGACATACGGCAGATGGCGATAGCGCTGCGCGTAGTCAATCCCGTAGCCCACCACAAATTCGTCCGGGATCGAGAAACCGACAAACTCCACGGGAACATCCACTTCGCGGCGGGTCGGTTTATCCAGCAGGGTACAAATCGCCAGCGATTTAGGGCCGCGCAGGCTGAGAATTTCGCGTACTTTTGACAGGGTGTTGCCGGAATCGATGATGTCTTCCACAATCAGAACATCTTTGCCGCGAATGTCTTCATCCAGATCTTTGAGAATTTTAACATCACGGGTGGTCGACATGCCGCTGCCATAGCTGGAGGCGGTCATAAAATCGACTTCATGGGAGACCTGCACTTCGCGGCAGAGATCGGCCATAAACATGAAGGAACCGCGTAACAGACCCACCAGCACCATTTCACTGCCGCTGTCTTTATAATGTTCGGTGATCTGACGACCCAGTTCGGCGATACGCGTTTTGATCTCCGCTTCAGGGATCATCACTTCAACAGTATGTTTCATTTTACTAACCGTATGATTTTATAACGAATTTCTCAATGCCTATGGATTCGCGTCCGGCATCGCTACATAAGCCCTGAAGTATACCAGCAAATGGATCCTCCTGGCGCGTGAGTTCACAAAAGCCATATTTGTGATTCCGATCACACTTGTTAAGTCCTATAATTAATTGCTACTAAATAATTAACAAACTTATCGAGTGTCTTTTATGGCGGAAACAAAAAATCAACATTCACGTTTACTCGTGAGGCTAACAGCCCTGTTCGCTGCATTTTGCGGACTGTATCTGTTAATCGGCGGGGTCTGGCTGGTAGCCATTGGCGGCTCCTGGTACTACCCGGTAGCAGGTGTGGTTATGCTCGGCGTCACCCTGCTTCTCTGGCGCAGTAAACAATCGGCACTGTGGCTCTATGCGGCCCTGCTGCTGGCTACGATGATCTGGGGCGTATGGGAGGTCGGCTTCGACTTCTGGGCCCTGACCCCGCGTAGTGACATCCTGGTCTTCTTCGGTATCTGGCTGATCCTGCCTTTCGTCTGGCGTCGCCTGCTTGTGCGCTCCAGCGGTGCGGTTGCCGCTCTGGTCGTGGCGCTGCTGATTAGCGGTGGCATTCTGACCTGGGCTGGCTTTAACGATCCGCAGGAGGTGAAAGGCACCCTGAATGCGGAATCTACGCCTGCGGCGGCGATCTCCGACGTGGCAGATGGTGACTGGCCTGCCTATGGCCGTAACCAGGAAGGCCAGCGTTACTCCCCGCTGAAGCAGATCAACGCGGACAACGTGAAAAACCTGAAAGAAGCCTGGGTATTCCGTACCGGCGATCTCAAGATGCCGAACGATCCGGGTGAACTGACCAACGAAGTGACCCCAATTAAAGTGGGCAACATGCTCTACCTGTGTACGGCGCACCAGCGTCTGTTCGCGCTTGACGCGGCCACCGGTAAAGAGAAATGGCACTTCGATCCGCAGTTGAAAACCAACAACCAGTTCCAGCACGTGACCTGCCGTGGCGTCTCTTACCACGAAGCGCGCGCCGATAACGCCAGCCCGGAGGTGATCGCCGACTGTCCGCGCCGCATCATGCTGCCGGTGAACGACGGTCGTCTGTTTGCCATCAACGCCGAAACCGGCAAGCTGTGCGAAACCTTTGCCAACAAAGGTGTGCTGAACCTGCAGACCAACATGCCGGATCAGACCCCGGGTCTGTATGAACCTACTTCACCGCCAATCATCACCGATAAAACTATCGTAATTGCCGGTTCGGTAACGGATAACTTCTCCGTTCGCGAAACCTCTGGCGTGATCCGCGGTTTTGACGTTAACACCGGTAAGCTGCTGTGGGCCTTCGATCCGGGTGCGAAAGATCCAAACGCTATCCCGTCGGATGAACACACCTTTACCTTTAACTCGCCAAACTCCTGGGCGCCAGCCGCCTATGACGCGAAGCTGGACCTGGTCTACCTGCCGATGGGTGTGACCACACCGGACATCTGGGGTGGCAACCGCACGCCAGAGCAGGAGCGTTATGCCAGCTCTGTTCTGGCGCTGAATGCGACCACCGGTAAACTGGCCTGGAGCTACCAGACCGTCCACCACGATCTGTGGGATATGGACATGCCGTCCCAGCCGACGCTGGCAGACATTACCGTCAACGGTAAAACCGTACCGGTGATCTACGCCCCGGCGAAGACAGGTAATATCTTTGTGCTGGACCGTCGTAACGGCGAGCTGGTCGTGCCGGCACCGGAAAAACCGGTTCCGCAGGGCGCGGCGAAAGGCGATTACGTCACCAAAACCCAGCCGTTCTCCGATCTGAGCTTCCGTCCGAAGAAAGATCTCAGCGGTGCGGACATGTGGGGCGCCACCATGTTCGACCAGCTGGTGTGCCGCGTGATGTTCCACCAGTTGCGTTATGAAGGCATCTTCACCCCACCATCCGAGCAGGGCACGCTGGTGTTCCCGGGTAACCTGGGGATGTTCGAATGGGGCGGTATCTCCGTTGACCCGAACCGTCAGGTGGCGATTGCCAACCCGATGGCGCTGCCGTTTGTCTCTAAACTGATCCCACGCGGCCCGGGCAACCCGATGGAACAGCCGAAAGATGCCCAGGGCACCGGTACGGAATCCGGTATTCAGCCGCAGTACGGCGTGCCGTATGGCGTGACGCTGAACCCGTTCCTCTCTCCGTTTGGCCTGCCGTGTAAACAGCCTGCATGGGGTTATATCTCTGCGCTGGATCTGAAAACCAACCAGGTCGTCTGGAAAAAACGTATTGGTACGCCACAGGACAGCATGCCGTTCCCGATGCCGATCCCGGTGCCGTTCAATATGGGTATGCCAATGCTGGGTGGCCCAATTTCCACCGCCGGTAACGTACTGTTCATCGCGGCAACCGCCGATAACTATCTGCGCGCGTACAACATGAGCAACGGTGAAAAACTGTGGCAGGGCCGTCTGCCTGCGGGTGGACAGGCTACACCGATGACCTATGAAGTAAATGGCAAGCAGTACGTTGTCATCTCTGCGGGGGGTCATGGTTCGTTTGGGACGAAGATGGGCGACTATATTGTCGCGTATGCGTTACCTGACGAAAGTAAGTAACTAAAAAGCCCGGTGGCGCTGCGCTTACCGGGCCTACGGGTACGCTATCCAGGCCGGGTGAGGCGACGCCGCCACCCGGCTTTTTTACACCGTGAATCCGAGCATCATCCCGGTATCTTCATGCTCTAACAGATGGCAGTGCGCCATATAGGCATACTCTTTCGGCGCGTCATGATCGAACTTCACTAATACCTCGCTTACCCCGCCTTCCACGCGCACCGTATCCTTCCAGCCCGCGCGATGCACCGCTGGCGCTTTGCCGTTTTCCGTGAGGATGCGGAACTGGGTGCCGTGAATATGGAACGGATGCAGCATCATGTCCCCTTCCCCGGAGATCACCCAACGTTCATACTGCCCTTTAGCGGCGGCAAACTGTGGCGTGTGCATATCAAAGGCTTTGCCATTGATCCGGTTGCCGTTATGGAAATCGAACCCATGCATGCTGTGATCCATTCCCCCCATCTGACCATGATTCATATGGCCCTTCATCTGGCCGTGATGCATCCCCGCCATCGCCTGGTCGCCATATTTCTTCATTAACGCCTGCATGCCCATCATGTCGAGCATCGGGTCCATGGAGAGCTGGAGTTTGCGCTGGGTCACTCCTTCCAGCGACGGCAGAGCGGGCAGCGTGGTCAGGGTGTCCGGCAATACGCCCGACGCGGTCACCAGCAGCGGCTGAATGCGCAGCACCGGCTGCGGTTTATCGAACGGCGCCACCGCCATCCCCATCTGGCTTACCGGCAGGGTTATCAGGTCAAAGGGCTTGCCGTCGCTGATGTCCACCAGCACCTCGAAACGCTCCCCCATCAGCATTGGCAGCTCGGTCACTTTTACCGGCTCAGCCAGCAGCCCGCCGTCGCTGGCGACGACATAGAGTGGACGCTTATCGCTGGCGGCGAAATTGAGCGAGCGGGCGTTACAGCCGTTGAGCAGTCGCAGGCGCAGCCACCCTTTCGGGGCATTGTGCTGCGGGTAGATCGCCCCGTTGGTCAGCAGCGTGTCGCCAAACCAGCCCACCGCGGCGCTCATCACATCCAGCTGATAGTCAATTTGCCCGTCGGCGGTAAATTTCTTGTCCTGCACAATCACCGGAACATCGTCGATGCCCCACTGCTTTGGCAGGCGCAGCAAACGACTCTCATCATCCTCAATCAGTACCAGACCGGCTAACCCCATCGCCACCTGATGGCCGGTTTTGCCGTGCTGATGGGGATGAAACCAGCAGGTCGCCGCTCGCTGATCCGGAGTAAAGGTCACCGTCCGCTGGCCGCCGGGCTTAATGATGCCGTGCGGTCCGCCGTCTACCTTGCCCGGCACTTCCAGACCGTGCCAGTGGACGGTGGTCTCTTCGTTCAGGGTATTGTGGATGTTAACGGTCAGCGCTTTTCCCTTGCGTAGTTGAATGGCCGGGCCGAGCAGGTTGCCGTTGTAACCCCAGGTGGTGGCGTTGTGCCCACCAAAGGCGGTTTTCCCCGCCTGCACCACCAGATTCACCTGATTGCGTGCATCGGGCGTGAGTAAATTCGGGATCGGCAAAACGGGCCGCTCGGCGGCAAAGGCCGCGCGGCTCCAGAGGGGCAGCGCACTGGCGACGCCCAGTGCGGCAGAATATTTTAAAAAATCACGGCGTTGCATGTTCATCTCCTTATTCGCAGCAGTCAATCGCCTGAGCATAAACCCTCCCCTTGCCGGAAGGTCAAGAAAAGCCGCAATAATAAAGATCGTCGTGCCGACGGGAAGTGTGCTAACGTTGAATTTCCGTGACGTATTGGTAGAAGCAATGAAGACGTTTTTCCGAACAATTCTGTTCAGCACCCTGATGATTAGTTGCGCAAACAGCTATGCGCTGAGTGAAAATGAAGCCGAAGATATGGCGGATTTAACGGCGGTGTTCGTGTTCCTGAAAAACGACTGCGGCTACCAGAATTTACCCAACGGTCAGATTCGCCGCGCCCTGGTCTTTTTTGCTCAACAGAACCAGTGGGATCTGAGCAACTACGACAGTTTTGACATGAAAACCCTCGGTGAAGACAGCTACCGCGATCTCAGCGGCATCGGCATTCCCACGGCAAAAAAATGTAAAGCCCTGGCTCGCGACTCGCTGAGCCTCCTTGCCTACGTTAAGTAAATCCTCATCCGATGCCCCTTTGCTGAATTTATGACCGTGCAACCACGGTCATAGTTAGCTATGATGTTGCCCCCGTTTTATGCGGGTGTTAACAAAGGAGGTATCATCCCATGGCCGAAAAAAATATGTGGCATGAAACGCTGCATGACCATTTTGGACAGTACTTTGCCATTGATAACGTGCTCTATCATGAGAAAACCGATCATCAGGATCTGATCATTTTCGAAAACGCGGCCTTTGGCCGGGTGATGGCGCTGGATGGCGTGGTGCAAACCACCGAGCGTGACGAGTTCATTTATCATGAAATGATGACCCACGTCCCGCTGCTGGCACACGGCAATGCGAAACATGTGCTGATCATCGGCGGCGGCGACGGCGCTATGCTGCGCGAAGTCTCCCGCCATAAATCCATTGAAAGCATCACCATGGTCGAGATTGACGCGGGCGTCGTCTCTTTCTGCCGCCAGTACCTGCCGAACCATAATGCTGGCAGCTACGACGATCCGCGCTTTACGCTTGTGATCGACGACGGCGTCAATTTTGTTAACCAGACGACGCAGACCTTCGATGTGATCATCTCCGATTGCACCGATCCGATTGGTCCCGGTGAGAGTCTCTTTACCTCGGCCTTCTATGAAGGCTGCAAACGCTGCCTGAACCCTGGCGGTATCTTCGTTGCCCAGAACGGCGTCTGCTTCCTGCAGCAGGACGAGGCCATCGACAGCCACCGCAAGCTGAGCCACTACTTTACCGACGTCAGCTTCTACCAGGCGGCAATCCCGACCTATTACGGCGGTGTCATGACCTTTGCCTGGGCGACGGACAACGATGCCCTGCGCCATCTCTCCACCGGCATTATTCAGGCGCGCTTCCAGCAGGCGAATCTGACCTGCCGCTATTACAATCCGGCCGTCCATACCGCAGCCTTTGCCTTACCGCAATATTTGCACGATGCTCTGAGGGGGTGAACGAATTGAAAAAGCTGAAACTGCATGGCTTTAACAACCTGACCAAAAGCCTGAGTTTTTGTATTTACGATATCTGCTATGTAAAAACGGCGGAAGAGCGCGATGGTTATATCGCCTATATCGATGAACTCTATAACGCCAACCGACTGACCGAGATCCTGTCAGAAACCTGCTCTATCATTGGCGCCAATATCCTGAACATTGCGCGTCAGGATTATGAACCTCAGGGCGCCAGCGTCACCATTCTGGTCAGCGAGGAGCCCGTCGATCCCACCCTTATCGACCATACGGAGCATCCCGGTCCGCTGCCGGAAGCGGTGGTTGCCCATCTCGATAAAAGCCATATCTGCGTACATACCTACCCGGAGAGCCATCCGGAAGGCGGGCTGTGTACTTTCCGCGCCGATATTGAAGTGTCTACCTGCGGCGTGATCTCCCCGCTTAACGCGCTCAATTACTTAATTCATCAGCTTGAGTCCGATATCGTGACCATTGACTACCGTGTGCGCGGTTTTACCCGCGATATCAATGGTATGAAGCACTTTATCGACCATGAAATTAACTCCATTCAGAACTTCATGTCCGAAGACATGAAAGCGCTGTATGACATGATGGATGTGAATGTTTATCAGGAGAATATCTTCCATACCAAGATGCTGCTTAAGGAGTTCGATCTTAAGCACTACATGTTCCATACCCGGCCGGAAGATTTAAGCGAAGATGAGCGCAAGGTCATTACTGACCTGCTGTGGAAAGAGATGCGCGAAATTTACTACGGCCGCAATATCGCGACCGTATAAGATGCGTCAGGAGCAGGGATGCTCCTGATACTATTTCTGCTTCACAAACTCGCGGTAGGCCGCCACCACCTGCAGAAAATCCTCTACGCCGCACAGCGACAGACTCTCTTCATCGTAGTAGCTCATCCCCTCTTCCATCTCGTCGCCGGAAAACTCCAGCTGATTGGCGCGAACCATGACCTCTTCGCCATCCATCCACAGCGTGTATTCATGCCCGGCGCGTTGCCAGGATCGTTCACTGCCTTTGACCGTGCGCGCAGCCTGTTCCACTTCATCGAGCAGGCCCAGGTTCTCTTTTACTTCCTCGTTAAACCAGTGACCGACCACCTCGTGGCCCATCGACATCCGCACTTTCACCACACCGGTGATATCACGCAGAAATTCGTAATCCATAGTATTTTCCTCTGCAAAGCTCTTGCAGTAATTATCGCAGCAGCGGGGAAGAAAAAAAGCCGAACGGGTGGAAGGAATGAAAATAAAAAACCCACCGCGTGGGCGATGGGTTTGACAGGCCCGGTAAGCGTCGAGCCACCGGGCAATGAGGCGTTGATTACACCGCCGTCTGGAAGATCACCCCGTCCGCTTTCTCAGTATACTGAGAGAGCTGGTCGAAGTTCAGATAGCGATAGGTATCCACCGCGGTCTTATCTACCTGCGACACGAAGGTCTGGTACTCTTCCGGCGTTGGCAGTTTACCAATCAGCGCTGCAACCGCCGCCAGCTCCGCAGAAGCCAGGTAGACGTTTGCACCGGTACCTAAACGGTTCGGGAAGTTACGGGTAGAGGTGGAGACCACCGTCGCACCGTCAGCCACGCGCGCCTGGTTACCCATACAGAGGGAACAGCCAGGGATTTCGATACGCGCCCCACTCTTACCAAACACGCTGTAGTAGCCCTCTTCCGTCAGCTGAGCCGCATCCATACGGGTTGGCGGCGCCACCCACAGACGGGTTGGCAGCTGGCCTTTATGGGTATCCAGCAGTTTACCGGCAGCACGGAAGTGACCGATGTTGGTCATACAGGAGCCGATGAACACTTCGTCGATCTTGTCGCCCTGAACGTCGGAGAGCAGACGTGCATCGTCCGGGTCGTTCGGCGCACAGAGGATTGGCTCTTTGATGTCAGCCAGGTCGATCTCGATCACCGCGGCATATTCTGCATCGGCGTCGGCTTCCAGCAGCTGCGGATCTGCCAGCCATTTCTCCATGCCCTGAATACGACGCTCCAGCGTACGGCGGTCGCCGTAGCCTTCAGCAATCATCCACTTCAGCAGCACGATGTTGGAGGTCAGGTACTCGATAATCGGCTCTTTGTTGAGCTTGATGGTACAGCCCGCAGCGGAACGCTCGGCGGAGGCATCGGTCAGCTCGAACGCCTGCTCCACTTTCAGATCCGGCAGACCTTCGATCTCCAGAATGCGGCCAGAGAAGATGTTCTTTTTGCCTTTCTTCTCAACGGTCAGCAGGCCCTGTTTGATGGCGTACAGCGGGATCGCATGCACCAGGTCGCGCAGGGTGATGCCCGGCTGCATTTTACCTTTGAAACGCACCAGCACCGATTCCGGCATGTCCAGCGGCATCACGCCTGTTGCAGCCGCAAAGGCCACCAGACCGGAGCCCGCCGGGAAGGAGATACCAATCGGGAAGCGGGTGTGGGAGTCACCACCGGTACCGACGGTATCCGGCAGCAGCATGCGGTTCAGCCAGGAGTGGATCACGCCGTCGCCCGGACGCAGGGAGACACCGCCGCGGTTCATGATGAAGTCTGGCAGCGTGTGGTGCGTGGTGACGTCAACCGGCTTCGGATAGGCCGCGGTGTGGCAGAAGGACTGCATCACCAGGTCTGAGGAGAAGCCCAGGCACGCCAGGTCTTTCAGTTCGTCACGGGTCATTGGACCGGTGGTGTCCTGAGAGCCCACGGAGGTCATCTTCGGCTCGCAGTACGCGCCCGGACGGATACCGGCTACGCCGCATGCGCGGCCAACCATTTTTTGCGCCAGAGAGTAACCACGGTTGCTTTCCGCCACGTCTTTCGCCTGACGGAACACGTCTGAGTGCGGCAGACCCAGCGCTTCACGCGCTTTGGTAGTCAGGCCACGACCGATGATCAGCGGGATACGGCCACCGGCACGCACTTCGTCGATCAGCACGTCGGTTTTCAGTTCAAAGCTCGCCAGCAGCTCGTTGGTCTCGTGGTTACGCACTTCGCCTTTGAACGGGTAAACGTCAATCACGTCGCCCATGTTCAGGTTAGAGACATCCACTTCAATTGGCAGTGCGCCCGCATCTTCCATGGTGTTGAAGAAGATTGGCGCAATTTTGCCGCCGAGGCACAGGCCACCACCGCGCTTGTTCGGCACGTGTGGGATATCATCACCCATGAACCACAGCACGGAGTTGGTCGCGGACTTACGGGAAGAGCCGGTACCGACTACGTCACCCACGTACGCCAGCGGGAAGCCTTTTTTCTGCAGGGCTTCGATCTGTTTGATCGGGCCTACAACGCCTGGCTGATCCGGCTCAATACCTTCGCGGGCGTTTTTCAGCATCGCCAGGGCGTGCAGTGGGATATCCGGGCGTGACCACGCATCCGGCGCCGGAGAGAGGTCATCGGTGTTGGTTTCGCCAGTCACCTTGAAGACGGTAACGGTCATTTTTTCCGCCAGCGCAGGGCGGCTCAGGAACCACTCGGCATCGGCCCAGGACTGCATCACCTGCTTCGCGTAGCTGTTGCCCGCTTTGGCTTTCTCTTCTACGTCGTAGAAGTTATCGAACATCAGTAGCGTGTGGGACAGGGCTTTGGCGGCGCCAGGCGCCAGCGTGTCGCTGTCCAGGGCATCAATCAGCGGATGAATGTTATAACCACCCTGCATGGTGCCGAGCAGTTCAATTGCTTTTTCAGGAGTAACCAGTGGGGACGTTGCTTCGCCTTTGGCAATCGCAGCAAGGAAACCGGCTTTTACGTAGGCAGCTTCATCTACGCCTGGCGGTACGCGGTTAATCAACAGATCTAACAGGAATTCTTCTTCGCCTTTTGGCGGATTCTTCAGCAGCTCGACGAGCGCGGCCATTTGGGTTGCATCTAACGGTTTGGGTACAATCCCCTCGGCGGCACGTTCTGCTACGTGCTTACGGTATTCTTCTAGCACGACGGTTCTCCTCGCTCTCATTGTCATATGCGGCGGGCGTTCTCTTCACGCTCCTGTGAGACAGCAGTTTGTAGGGTATATGCCCGATACCGCGTCGGGCAGCATAGCAGGATTTTCAGACAGTGTTAATCCGTTTACAAAAAAGCAACATTAAATTGTTTGCTGAATCGTTAAGCATGGTATAGCAGCGAGGCGGGACGAATTTCGGGCACAAAAAAACCGCCCTGAGGCGGTTAGTTTGTTGCCTTGCGGTGGTAGCACACCGGGTTGGCAGATTTGCGGCAAAACCCCAACGAGTCGAATTTTGCATCACGCCCCTCTGCCTTGCAAGCCAATATTCTAATTTTGCGTAGCGTTATCCTGTTTCGGATGAAAGCCTGTGTAAGCGCATCTTTTCACTTATTTATTTGATCTGATTTTATTAATCTTTTCACTGGCCTGCTTCGCTGGTGTAGCAACCAGTCACCGGGCCCGGGAGCAGTTCCATAACCTACGCGGCAAAACCTCAATTTGCCTGGTTCTGCCTCTCCCGGTGGAGAATGAACCCGCGTAGCCTGCAAAGGAACGCACACAATGGAGATGCGAATCTATGCGCTGATCGTTGTGACCGGTTTACTGCTTACCGCGCTGCACGGTGGCTGGAGCATATCCGACATCACAGTGCTGTTTGTCATTAACCTCGGCAACTAGCTACTGGCCGCTCGCAAGAGCGGCCATTTGAAACCCCGGCGCGTTTTTCGCTATCCGGTATAATTTGTGTAATAACTGCTCACACTCTTTATCCGGTCATTCGGCGCGGTTCCCAGTTTAAGTCAAAAAAGTCATCCCCGGGTGCATATACTCGCGACAACGTAAATGCCTCACGGCCTCGCTTTCGTCGGAGTCTTATTATGAAGTTGCTCTTTAAGCCACATATGCTTGTTCTCCTGTGTAGCGCCGGGCTGTTAGCCGCATCTGGCGTCGTCTACGTAAATAGCCGCGCGCCGGAGACCGTCACTCAGCCACCACAGCCCGCGCCGACAGCGCAAGCCGCACCGGTGCCTGCTCCCGCGCAGCCGGCCCCGGTGGTCTATACCGCCGCGCAAATCGACCAGTGGGTGGCGCCCATCGCCCTCTATCCCGACACCCTGCTGTCGCAGATTCTAATGGCGGCGACCTATCCGACGAACGTGATACAGGCGGCCCAGTGGTCCCGTGACAACCCACGTATGCAGGGAGATGCCGCGATACAGGCCGTTGCAGGGCAACCCTGGGATCCCAGCGTAAAATCGCTGGTCGCCTTCCCGCAACTGATGTCGCTAATGGGCGAAAATCCGCCGTGGGTACAAAACCTGGGCGATGCGTTCCTCGCGCAGCCGAAGGATGTGATGGACTCCGTTCAACGTCTGCGCTTGCTGGCGCAGCAAACCGGGGCATTACAATCGACGCCCCAGCAGACTGTCACCACCGTGACAAAACCTGCGCCCGCTAAAACCACCACCCGCGAGTCGGACACATATACTCCCCCGGCAAACCCAACGGTGATCAAGATAGAATCGGCCGATCCGCAGGTGGTTTACGTCCCCACCTATAACCCTAATACCGTATACGGCACCTGGCCGAACACCGCCTATCCGCCGGTCTATTTGCCTCCTTCTCCTGGCGAGCAATTTACCAACAGCCTGGTTAAAGGGTTAGGCTTTAGCCTGGGGGTAGCAACAACCTACGCCATCTTCAGCAATATTG
Source organism: Leclercia sp. EC_58 (assembly GCF_019584355.1). NCBI lineage: Bacteria > Pseudomonadati > Pseudomonadota > Gammaproteobacteria > Enterobacterales > Enterobacteriaceae > Leclercia > Leclercia sp. EC_58. The sequence continues at coordinate 1,877,431 of NZ_VDAM01000001.1, read as the reverse complement.
ACTGGGACGACGACGACTGGGATCACCATCACCACGATGATGACTGGGATCATCACGGCGGCTATAACCGTAACGGTGATAATAATATCAATATCAATGTAAATAATTTCAATAAGATAAGTGGCGAACATCTGACTGACGCTAACCGCACCTGGCAGCATAACCCGGCCTACCGTGAGAACGTGCCCTATCCGACGAACCCGCTTAACAACCGTTTTCACGCCACAAATACGGTAACGGGGCTCAGTTCCACACAACAAAAACCGGTCAATCGCGATAGCCAGCGTCAGGCTGCCCTGAGCCAAATGGAGAAGTCGACAGGCAAGACCTTCCCACAGACAATCCATTCCGGAAACAGAGATACGCAGCGTCAGGTCTCGAATCAACAGTTAAAGCAGCTATCTCAACGCAACAACTTCCGTGGCTACGATACCCAGCCGCACACCACACACAGAGCAACCATGCGGCATCAGGCGACAACCCAGGGACAAGAGAAACGGGTTTCACACCCTGCGCAACAGCGCAGCGTACATGCCCTGCCAACCCGCGCAAATGCGCTAAGCGGCAACGACAGCCGTTCCGCCAGCTGGCAAGCGCAACAGCAGCGCGGGGCGCAGAGCAGACAGATAGCAGCCCAACATCAGCAGCTACGGCAGATGCCTGCCGGGCGGGCTGAACACCGTGAATTCCGTCATCGTTAAGGGAGCCGACATGAAAAGCAAACTACTCTGTGGAATGGTGTTGTTCATGGTTTCAGCCACGACGATGGCGCAGCAATCCTTCAACACGCCCGACCAGGCGACCGATGCCCTGGCAAGCGCCATCCGGGAGCAAAATGAAAGCGCAATGAATAATCTGCTGGGGGATAACTGGCGCGCTTTTCTGCCACCTGAAGGGGTCGAGCCTGATGCCGTCGATCGCTTCCTGCGTGACTGGAAAGTCCGGCACAATACGATCATCGAGGGTAATACGGCACATCTTGTGGTGGGAAACAGCGACTGGCAGTTGCCGATCCCGGTTGTCAAAACCGCTGCTGGCTGGCAATTCGATATCAAGGAGGGGGCCGAAGCGATCCTGACCCGCGAGACTGGACGCAACGAGTTGGCCGCCATCGAAGCGCTGCATGCCTATGTGGATGCGCAGGAGCGCTATTACGCGCTTACCACGCACTATGCGCAGAAGATTGTCAGCAGCGAGGGCAAAAAAGATGGCCTCTACTGGCCTGTGCAGCCTGGCGAAGCGCCCAGCCCGCTCGGCCCGACCTTCAGCCCGAAAGAGCCTGGTCAGGGGTATCACGGCTATCGCTTCCGCATTCTGCCGGACAGTCAATCAGGCTTTGCGATGATCGCCTGGCCGGTGAGCTACGGCGAGACCGGGGTGATGAGCTTTATGATCAACGGCGACGATCGGGTCTGGCAGGCGAATCTGGGCGAGAAGTCAGCGGAGGAAGCGAAAGCGATCCCGACGTTTAACCCGGACGATCGCTGGCAGCAGGTCGTGCAGTAGGTTTTCAGAATAAAAAAAAGCGGCTCAGGAGCCGCTTTTTTCATGCCGGAAGAAAATTATTTCTTCTTCGCTTTCGCGTTTGGCAGGTCGGTGATGCTGCCTTCAAACACTTCTGCCGCCAGGCCAACAGACTCGTGCAGAGTCGGGTGAGCGTGGATGGTCAGCGCGATGTCTTCAGCGTCACAGCCCATTTCGATCGCCAGACCGATCTCACCCAGCAGCTCGCCGCCGTTGGTACCGACAATTGCACCACCGATCACGCGGTGAGTCTCTTTGTCGAAGATCAGTTTGGTCATACCGTCTGCGCAGTCGGAAGCGATAGCACGGCCAGAAGCAGCCCACGGGAAGGTGGCGGTTTCGTAGCTGATGCCTTTCTCTTTCGCTTCTTTCTCGGTCAGACCGACCCATGCCACTTCTGGCTCGGTGTAGGCGATAGATGGGATCACTTTCGGGTCGAAGTAGTGCTTCATACCGGCGATAACTTCTGCGGCAACGTGGCCTTCGTGAACACCTTTATGCGCCAGCATTGGCTGACCGACGATATCGCCGATAGCAAAGATGTGCGGCACGTTAGTGCGCAGCTGCTTGTCAACGCGGATGAAGCCACGGTCGTCAACTTCTACGCCCGCTGCACCTGCATTGAGGTTTTTACCGTTCGGCACACGACCGATCGCCACCAGCACCGCGTCGTAACGCTGCGCTTCAGCAGGGGCTTTTTTGCCTTCCATGGAAACGTAAATACCGTCTTCTTTCGCTTCAACGGCAGTCACTTTGGTTTCCAGCATCAGGTTGAATTTCTTGCTGATGCGTTTGGTGAAGACTTTAACGATGTCTTTGTCAGCAGCCGGGATAACCTGGTCGAACATCTCAACCACGTCAATGTCTGAACCCAGCGCATGGTAAACGGTACCCATTTCCAGACCGATGATACCACCGCCCATAACCAGCAGGCGTTTTGGTACTTCTTTCAGCTCCAGCGCATCGGTGGAGTCCCACACGCGCGGATCTTCATGTGGAATGAATGGCAGTTCGATCGGACGGGAGCCAGCCGCGATGATCGCGTTGTCGAAGTTGATCACGGTTTTGCCGTTTTCGCCTTCCACTTCCAGGGTGTTGGCCCCGGTGAATTTACCCAGACCGTTAACCACTTTCACTTTACGGCCTTTAGCCATACCCGCCAGACCGCCGGTCAGCTGATTGATGACTTTCTCTTTCCAGGTACGGATTTTGTCGATATCGGTTTTCGGCTCGCCGAAGACGATACCGTGTTCAGCCAGCGCTTTAGCTTCTTCGATAACTTTCGCTACGTGCAGCAGCGCTTTAGAAGGGATACAGCCGACGTTCAGACAAACACCACCCAGGGTGTTGTAGCGTTCTACGATGACGGTTTCCAGACCTAAATCAGCGCAACGGAAGGCAGCAGAATAACCTGCAGGGCCTGCCCCAAGTACCACGACCTGAGTTTTGATTTCAGTACTCATCATGACCTCTTATTGATTTCCGGCGGTCCAGGTACTTTGTCGCCCTTCATCCACCGGGACGTTCTATCCGCCCGCAGTTTACAAAATTGTTAACAATTTTGAAACAACAAACGGCTCACGAATTTCCGCTTTCGCCAATAACCTCACGAACTGCATGAGATTAACAGAAAAAAGCCGGCCGTCAGGCCGGCTTTTTTACTTACATCACCAGGCGGCGAATGTCGCTCAGCATGTTGTTGATGATGGTGATAAAGCGCGCACCATCAGCACCGTCGATCACGCGGTGGTCGAAGGAGAGAGAGATTGGCATCATCAGACGCGGCACAAACTCTTTACCATTCCACACCGGCTCCATCGCAGACTTGGAGACACCAAGGATCGCCACTTCCGGCGCGTTCACGATCGGCGCGAAGTGGGTGGTACCCAGGCCGCCGATGCTGGAGATAGTGAAGCAGCCGCCCTGCATTTCGCCGGCAGTCAGCTTACCATCACGCGCTTTCTTGGAGATGGTGGTCAGTTCACGGGACAGCTCGGTAACGCTCTTCTTGTTCACGTCTTTGAAGACCGGAACAACCAGACCGTTTGGCGTATCAACCGCAACACCGATGTTGATGTATTTCTTCAGCGTCAGCTTCTGGCCATCTTCGGACAGGGAGCTGTTGAAGCGTGGCATCTGTTCCAGAGCCGCAGCAACCGCCTTCATGATGAAGACCACTGGGGTGAATTTCACGTCCAGTTTACGCTTCTCAGCTTCGGCGTTCTGCTGTTTACGGAACGCTTCCAGATCGGTGATATCGGTTTTGTCGAAGTGGGTAACGTGCGGGATCATCACCCAGTTACGGCTCAGGTTAGCACCAGAGATTTTCTGGATACGGCCCAGTTCCACTTCTTCGATTTCGCCGAACTTGCTGAAGTCCACTTTCGGCCAAGGCAGCATGCCCGGGATACCGCCACCGGTGGCAGCAGCAGGTGCCGCTTCAGCGCGTTTAACCGCTTCTTTCACGTAAGCCTGAACGTCTTCGCGCAGGATACGACCTTTACGGCCAGTTCCTTTCACTTTCGCCAGGTTCACACCGAATTCGCGCGCCAGGCGACGAATCAGCGGAGTCGCGTGGACATAAGCGTCGTTCTCAGCGAACTCAGATTTGCCTTCCGCTTTAGCAGCCGGAGCCGCAGCAGGTTTAGCAGCCTGAGCCGGTGCAGCAGCAGGTGCTGGCGCAGCAGCGGCAGCCGGAGCAGCAGCAGGCGCAGCGCCTTCCACTTCGAAGACCATGATCAGGGAGCCGGTAGAGACTTTGTCGCCGGTGCTGATTTTGATCTCTTTAACGGTACCGGCGAACGGCGCAGGCACTTCCATAGAAGCCTTGTCGCCTTCAACGGTGATCAGTGACTGTTCAGCGGCAACTTTGTCGCCCACTTTCACCATCACTTCAGTGACTTCAACTTCGTCACCACCGATGTCCGGTACGTTAACCTCTTTCGCACCGCCAGCCGCAGCTGGAGCAGCAGCCTGAGCCGGAGCAGCTTCCGCTTTCGCTGGAGCCGCAGCGCCTTCAGCACCCGCCACTTCGAAGACCATGATCAGGGAGCCGGTAGAGACTTTGTCACCGGTGTTGATCTTGATCTCTTTAACGGTACCGGCGAACGGCGCTGGCACTTCCATAGAGGCTTTGTCGCCTTCTACGGTGATCAGAGACTGCTCAGCCGCAACGGTATCGCCCACTTTCACCAGGATCTCAGTGACTTCAACTTCGTCACCGCCGATGTCAGGCACGTTCACTTCTTTCGCTGCCGCGGCAGCTGCTGGAGCAGCGGCGGCCGGAGCGGCTTCTTTCTTCTCTTCCTGCGCAGGTGCAGCTGCTGCTGCACCGTCGGCGGAATCGAAAATCATGATCAGTTTGCCCGTCTCGGTTTTATCGCCAACAGAGACTTTGATCTCTTTAACGATGCCAGCCTGAGGAGACGGGACTTCCATAGAGGCTTTGTCGCCTTCTACGGTGATCAGCGACTGTTCAGCTTCAACTTTGTCGCCCACTTTGACCAGGATCTCGGTGATTTCAACTTCATCAGCCCCGATGTCCGGTACATTGATTTCGATAGCCATTATTCTTTTACCTCTTACGCCAGACGCGGGTTAACTTTTTCTGCATCGATGTTGAATTTGGTAATTGCGTCCGCAACCACTTTCTTATCGATTTCGCCACGTTTAGCCAGTTCGCCCAGGGCTGCTACAACCACGTAAGAAGCATCAACTTCGAAGTGGTGACGCAGGTTTTCGCGGCTGTCAGAACGACCGAAGCCGTCAGTACCCAGTACGCGATAATCATCAGCTGGAACGTAAGTACGAACCTGCTCTGCGAACAGTTTCATGTAGTCAGTAGATGCTACGGCCGGAGCGTCGTTCATCACCTGAGCGATGTACGGAACGCGCGGAGTTTCCAGCGGGTGCAGCATGTTCCAGCGCTCACAATCCTGGCCATCACGCGCCAGTTCAGTGAAGGAGGTTACGCTGTACACGTCGGAGCCCACACCGTAGTCTTTCGCCAGGATCTGCGCTGCTTCACGAACGTGACGCAGGATAGAACCGGAGCCCAGCAGCTGAACTTTACCTTTGCTACCTTCAACGGTTTCGAGTTTGTAGATACCTTTACGGATACCTTCCTCGGCACCTTCCGGCATGGCCGGCATGTGGTAGTTTTCGTTCAGGGTGGTGATGTAGTAGTAAATGTTCTCTTGCGCTTCACCGTACATGCGCTGCAGACCGTCATGCATGATGACTGCCACTTCGTACGCGTAAGACGGATCGTAAGAGATACAGTTCGGGATAGTCAGAGACTGAATGTGGCTGTGACCATCTTCGTGCTGCAGACCTTCGCCGTTCAGAGTCGTACGACCGGAAGTACCACCGATCAGGAAGCCGCGAGCCTGCTGGTCGCCTGCCTGCCAGCACAGGTCACCGATACGCTGGAACCCGAACATGGAGTAGTAGATGTAGAACGGGATCATCGGCAGGTTGTTGGTGCTGTAAGAGGTCGCAGCAGCCAGCCAGGATGCGCCTGCGCCCAGCTCGTTGATACCTTCCTGCAGGATCTGACCTTTCTCGTCTTCTTTGTAGTATGCAACCTGCTCACGGTCCTGCGGGGTGTACTGCTGGCCGTTCGGGCTGTAGATACCGATCTGACGGAACAGACCTTCCATACCGAAGGTACGCGCTTCGTCCGCGATGATTGGTACCAGACGATCTTTGATCGACTTGTTCTTCAGCATCACGTTCAGGGCACGCACGAAGGCGATAGTGGTAGAGATCTCTTTGTTCTGCTCTTCCAGCAGCTGAGAGAAGTCTTCCAGCGCTGGCAGTTCCAGTTTCTCAGTGAAGTTCACCTGACGGGACGGCAGGTAGCCGTTCAGTTTCTGACGCTGCGCGTGCAGATAGGTGTGTTCTTCAGAACCTTCCGGGAAGGTGATGTAGGAGAGGTTTTCAACCTGCTCGTCGGTCACTGGAACGTTGAAACGGTCGCGGATATAACGCACGCCGTCCATGTTCATTTTCTTAACCTGGTGCGCGATGTTTTTACCTTCGGCAGTGTCACCCATGCCATAACCTTTAACGGTATGAGCCAGGATGACGGTTGCTTTGCCTTTGGTTTCCTGCGCTTTTTTCAGTGCAGCGTAAACTTTCTTCGGATCGTGACCACCACGGTTCAGGGCCCAGATCTGCTCGTCAGTCCAGTCTGCAACCAGCGCTGCGGTTTCAGGATATTTACCGAAGAAGTGCTCACGAACATAGGCACCATCTTTGGATTTGAAGGTCTGGTAGTCGCCGTCAACGGTTTCGTTCATCAGCTGGATCAGCTTACCGCTGGTATCTTTACGCAGCAGCTCATCCCAACGACCGCCCCACATCACTTTGATAACGTTCCAGCCAGCACCTGCGAAGATGCCTTCCAGTTCGTTGATGATCTTGCCGTTACCGGTTACCGGACCATCCAGACGCTGCAGGTTACAGTTGATGATGAAGCAGAGGTTGTCCAGCTTCTCACGGGTCGCGATGGTGATCGCGCCTTTGGATTCTGGCTCATCCATCTCGCCGTCGCCCAGGAAGGCGTAAACGGTCTGCTGAGAGGTATCTTTCAGGCCACGGTGCTCCAGATATTTCAGGAATTTAGCCTGGTAGATCGCACCGATTGGGCCCAGACCCATGGAAACGGTCGGGAACTGCCAGAATTCTGGCATCAGTTTCGGGTGCGGATAAGAAGAGAGACCTTTACCGTGAACTTCCTGACGGAAGTTGTTCATCTGCTCTTCAGTCAGACGACCTTCCAGGAAGGCACGTGCGTAGACGCCCGGAGAGATGTGGCCCTGGAAGTAAACCAGGTCGCCGCCATCTTTTTCAGTGCGCGCGCGGAAGAAGTGGTTAAAGCACACTTCATAAACGGTTGCAGAGGACTGGAAGGATGCCATGTGGCCACCCAGCTCCAGATCTTTTTTGGATGCGCGCAGAACGGTCATGATGGCGTTCCAGCGGATTGCAGAACGGATACGGCGTTCCAGATCCAGATTGCCCGGGTATTCCGGTTCGTCTTCAACGGCAATCGTGTTTACGTAGTTGTTAGCCCCTGCACCTGCAGCTACTTTCACGCCGCCTTTGCGGGCTTCAGAAAGCATCTGTTCAATCAGATACTGAGCGCGCTCAACACCTTCTTCACGGATGACCGATTCGATCGCCTGTTGCCAGTCGCGAGTTTCGATCGGATCCACGTCATTTTGGAGACGTTCTGACATGGGGGTATTCCTTATCTATCTAATACGTTGATTTGTCTGGAACCTGTCCCATTGCATTTTCGCCAGAAAACGCAATAAGACAGGTTCTGCGTTTAGTTGCCGCGCTCTAAAAAACTGGCGCTTAATCCTTTCGTTGCTGTATGCGGCGTAATGAACGTTCGCGACGCGACTGTTCACGGCTGCGGTCCAGCAAGATTTCCTCAATGAAAGCCAGGTGACGGTGCGACGCTTCACGCGCCTGCTCCGGCTCCCCGGCCATTATCGCCTCGAATATTCGGGTGCGATGGTTGCTGACCAGCGGAAGCATCTCCCGGCGGGCATACAACAATTCAAAATTCTGACGAACATTCTGGGCAAGCATTGGCTCCATGCAGCGTAGCAGATGGAGGAGCACCACGTTGTGGGCCGCTTCAGTGACGGCGATTTGATACTGGACGACGGCGTCGGACTCGGCGTCGAGATCGCCGGATTCCTGAGCCCGTTCGATGGCCTGATGCAGTTCGCGGATGCGCTCGCGATCGGCATCATTGCTGCGCAGCGCCGCGTAATAAGCCGCGATGCCTTCAAGCGCGTGACGGGTCTCAAGCAGATCAAACTGGGATTCTGGGTGGTCGGAGAGCAGCTCCACTAACGGGTCGCTGAAACTCTGCCACAGGCTGTTTTGCACAAAGGTTCCGCCACCCTGGCGACGAAGCAGCAGGCCCTTGGCTTCAAGGCGTTGGATCGCCTCACGCAGCGAGGGACGGGAAACGTCGAACTGTTTAGCCAGTTCGCGTTCAGGTGGTAGTTTTTCACCGGGGCGCAGGGTCCCCTCAAGGATCAAAAACTCCAGCTGCTGCTCAATCACATCGGATAATTTTGGTTGGCGAATTTTGCTGTAGGCCATATTCCCTGTCTTACGCCTTTTTGCCCGGAGTCAATTGGTCTTACCAATTTCATGTTCGTATCGCTAAAGTAACAAAGTATTCACCTTGTGTCCATATTGGTTTTGATTGAAATCATTAAACCCTGCTTATTTTAACAACCTTACAGAAATAACGTTTCAAAAGTGTAACTCTGCACATATGAATTGATTACCCCGAAAGAGGCAGTTTTAACTTTATTGAAACGGTGAAAAGTGCGATCTGAACCGATTTAGCGGAGTAAAAAATGAAAATCTGCCCACTTATGGCGCATTTTTATTCTATAGGTTGATAAAGGGACTTAAACGGGACGATTTACAAATGCTTTCTTTTTATTCGAACTCGCTTTCTCCTCGCATAAAGCAGGTGCATTCGCCGTCGCTTACCACTATTCTTCCGAATACGGAAGACACAGTCGGTTATTTCAGCCAATTGAACCGTAAACTAATAAATACATGAAATGGAATTTCATAATTACACACGCCAGAGCGTGAACATAACAACCACACACGAGGTTTTATAATGGAAGGTCAACAGCACGGCGATCAGCTAAAGCGCGGCCTTAAAAACCGCCATATCCAGCTTATTGCCCTCGGTGGTGCGATCGGTACCGGCCTGTTCCTGGGTAGCGCATCGGTTATTCAGTCTGCCGGGCCGGGTATTATTCTGGGCTATGCCATTGCCGGTTTTATCGCATTCCTTATTATGCGTCAGTTAGGTGAGATGGTGGTCGAAGAGCCGGTAGCCGGTTCCTTCAGCCATTTTGCCTACAAATACTGGGGCAGTTTTGCCGGCTTCGCGTCCGGCTGGAACTACTGGGTACTCTATGTTCTTGTCGCGATGGCGGAACTGACCGCGGTCGGTAAATATATCCAGTTCTGGTGGCCTGAAATCCCAACCTGGGCCTCAGCGGCGGTCTTCTTTGTGGTAATCAACGCCATTAACCTGACCAACGTGAAAGTGTTCGGCGAGATGGAGTTCTGGTTCGCCATTATTAAAGTTATTGCCGTTGTGGCGATGATTCTGTTCGGCGGCTGGCTGCTCTTCAGCGGCAATGGCGGCCCTCAGGCAAGCGTCAGCAACCTGTGGGATCAGGGCGGCTTCCTGCCGCACGGCATGACCGGGCTGGTGATGATGATGGCGATCATCATGTTCTCCTTCGGGGGGCTGGAGCTGGTGGGTATTACCGCCGCAGAAGCAGACAACCCGGAGCAGAGCATCCCGAAAGCGACCAACCAGGTTATCTACCGTATCCTGATCTTCTATGTGGGCTCGCTGGCCGTACTGCTCTCTCTGCTGCCATGGACCCGCGTCACCGCAGATACCAGCCCGTTTGTCCTGATCTTCCACGAGCTGGGCGACACTTTCGTGGCGAACGCGCTGAACGTAGTAGTACTGACCGCGGCGCTGTCGGTTTACAACAGCTGCGTCTACTGCAACAGCCGTATGCTGTTCGGCCTGGCCCAGCAGGGTAACGCCCCGAAAGCGCTGCTTTCTGTTGATAAACGTGGCGTACCGGTAAACACCATTATCGTGTCGGCTATTGTGACGGCCCTGTGTGTGCTGATTAACTACCTGGCACCGGAATCGGCCTTCGGCCTGCTGATGGCGCTGGTGGTCTCTGCCCTGGTGATCAACTGGGCGATGATTAGCCTGGCGCACATGAAGTTCCGTCGTACCAAGCAGCAGCAAGGCGTGAAAACGCGTTTCCCTGCCCTGCTCTACCCGCTGGGTAACTGGATTTGCCTGCTGTTCATGGCCGCCGTACTGGTTATCATGCTGATGACCCCAGGCATGGCCATTTCGGTCTACCTGATCCCGGTATGGATTGTGATCCTCGGGGTGGGCTACATGTGTAAGCAGAAAAATGCTAAAACGGTAAAAGCGCACTAATTCTCTTCCCTCTGTGTCCTCCCGGACGCAGAGGGTTGTTACCTTCCTCACACTTTCCCGTCAACAGCAATTTTATCCATATCAGCGACGTTATACTGCAACGCATATTTTCCTTTGCCAGCGAATAATTCTCTCCATACCGCTACTCGGAGAAACGTCGATGGATAACAATAAATTATCAGTGAAAGAAAAGATCGGCTATGGGATGGGTGATGCCGGGTGCAACATCATCTTTGGCGCCATCATGTTGTTTGTGAATTATTTTTATACGGATATCTTTGGCCTGGCACCCGCCCTGGTGGGCGTACTGCTGCTCTCGGTACGCGTAATTGATGCCGTTACCGACCCGATTATGGGTGCCATCGCCGACCGTACCCGCAGTAAGTATGGGCGATTTCGTCCATGGCTGCTGTGGATCGCCTTCCCCTATGCGCTGTTCAGCATCCTGATGTTCACCACCCCGGACTGGACCTACAACAGCAAAGTTATCTATGCCTTCGTTACCTACTTCCTGCTCTCTCTGACCTATACGGCGATTAACATTCCTTACTGCTCGTTGGGCGGGGTGATCACCAACGATCCTAAAGAGCGTGTTGCCTGCCAGTCCTACCGCTTTGTGCTGGTAGGTATTGCCACGCTGCTGCTGTCGCTGACGCTGCTGCCGATGGCCGACTGGTTCGGCGGCGAGGACAAAGCCAAAGGTTATCAGATGGCCATGACCGTGCTGGCACTGATTGGCACCTGCATGTTCCTGTTCTGCTTCGCCACGGTGCGCGAGCGTGTGCGCCCGGCGGTACAGACCCATGACGAACTGAAAAACGATCTGAAAGATGTCTGGAAAAACGACCAGTGGGTGCGCATCCTGCTGCTGACCTTGTGTAACGTCTGCCCTGGCTTTATCCGCATGGCGGCCACCATGTATTACGTCACCTGGGTGATGGGCCAAAGCACCCACTTCGCGACCCTGTTTATCAGCCTGGGTGTGGTGGGCATGATGCTCGGCAGCGTTATGGCAAAAGTGTTGACCGACCGCTGGTGTAAATTGAAGGTCTTCTTCTGGACCAACATCGCGCTGGCGATCTTCTCCTGTGCCTTCTATTTCTTCGATCCAAAAGCCACCGTGACCATTGTGGTGCTCTACTTCCTGCTGAACATCCTGCACCAGATCCCGTCCCCGCTGCACTGGTCCCTGATGGCCGACGTGGATGACTACGGCGAATGGAAAACCGGTAAACGCATCACCGGGATCAGCTTCTCCGGCAACATCTTCTTCCTCAAGCTGGGGCTGGCCATTGCCGGTGCCATGGTGGGCTTCCTGCTCTCCTGGTACGGTTATGATGCAGGCGCAAAAGCGCAAAGCGCGGACGCCATCAACGGCATCGTCCTGCTCTTTACCGTTATTCCTGGCATTGGATATCTCATTACCGCTGGCGTGGTACGTCTGCTGAAAGTTGACCGTGAGACGATGAAGCGGATCCAGGAAGACCTGGAGAAGCGTCGCAATAACTACCGCGAGCTGAATGACTATCAGGAACTCAAAGCCGCTGAATAAGGAAAGCCGAATGCAAACCTGGCCAAACCCGTTTATTGAACAACGCGCTGACCCGTACATTCTTCATCATGAAGGACAGTACTACTTTATCGCCTCGGTTCCGGAGTATGACCGGCTGGCGATCCGCCGCGCCGACTCGCTGGAAGGCCTGCGCAGCGCGGAAGAGGTCGTGGTCTGGCGCAAACCCGACAGCGGCCCGATGGGCAATCTGATCTGGGCGCCGGAACTGCACGCTATCGACGGCAAATGGTACATCTACTTCGCAGCAGCCCACACTCAGGCGCTGGACGAGCTGGGCATGTTCCAGCACCGGATGTATGCCCTGGAGTGCACCGACAGCGACCCGCTCACCGGCAAGTGGGTAGAGAAGGGGCAGATCAAAACGCACTTTGATACCTTTGCGCTGGATGCCACCACCTTTGTCCATCAGGGTAAACGCTGGTATCTCTGGGCGCAAAAAGCCCCGGATATCACCGGTAACTCGAACCTTTATCTGTGCGAAATGGAAAACCCATGGACGCTCAAAGGCGATCCGGTGATGCTCAGCAAACCGGAATATGACTGGGAGTGCCGCGGTTTCTGGGTCAACGAAGGTCCGGCGGTGCTGTTCCACGGCGATCGGCTGTTTATCAGCTACTCCGCCAGCGCCACCGATGAAAACTACTGCATGGGACTGCTGTGGATCGACCTCAATGCTGACCCACGTAACCCGGCGAACTGGCATAAATCCCCGCAGCCGGTGTTCACCACCAGCTACGAGAACCGCCAGTATGGACCGGGTCACAACAGCTTTACCCAAACGCCGGAGGGGGAAGACGTGCTGGTTTACCATGCGCGCAACTACACCGAAATCGAAGGCGATCCGCTGTACGATCCAAACCGCCACACCCGCCTGAAAACCGTACGCTGGAACGAAAACGGGATGCCCGATTTCGGCATCCCGTCAGCTGATAACATATAATATAACGGTATGCCCGAGTGATTCGTTTCCATATCGGGCATTAAAATTCGTTAATTCTTATAAATGCTTTTTTCAAACTTTTAGAACGTTCTTGAGCCCTTATTGAACTCCATGAGGTTTTAATAAAATCGACTAAAACTGTATTATAGCCGACTCCCTGAATAGCCAATGCTCCTTTTTTGGCGATCATGGCGTCTTTGATTTCTCGTCGGGAGCCCCCTATTAATTTTAGAAGAGCTGCTTTTGGATTAGGTAAAGAATCAGGATCTGAAGGTAATTTTGCTTGACTAATTCCAAAATAGGCAGAAAAAGCTTTGTGATCAGCCAAAACCCATGATTCTATTTCTCTAACTACGACGCGAAATAAAAGACCTTGCGGTTTTTCCATGCCATTCATCCAATGGCTAATTAATTTTACTGGACACTCTGCATTGTCTAAGTCTGTAAATAATATTACAGACTGGCTTTTAGAAAGACTGCATAAACTTGGTAATTTACTTTTTAAATAGCCAAATCCTCCTTTTCTTAGTCTAAGAGTAACATTTAGAGTAGTATTAGCTTCTTTGATTAACTTCTCGCCTAAAAATTCACTTAACTCATCTTCCGTAGCTAATACAATATTTCTCATTCCCACAACCCCAACTGTTCAGCTTTTTCAGGTCGGGTTTTAGGCAACACAACTTCAGCAATTGATAGTCCACATTCAATTGCATTTTTCTCTTCGGTATTAATTTGTCTTACTTTTGTCCCCTCAACGCCAGGTTCAAGGACCAAAATACCTCGAGCATCAATACCTAAATTACTTAATAAAACCTCACTATGCGTACTAATAATCAATTGACGCCTTCTTTTTTTATCCTTTTGAATTTTCTGCAAAATTACTGGTATTTCCTTTACTATAGCGTCGTTAAGAGATAGTTCAGGCTCCTCTAAGAGTAATAAAGAGTTACCGTCAAGCAATGACCAAAAAAGCCCTAATAATCTCAACGTTCCATCAGAAAAATGCTCTTCTCTTTGCCATCCAGCATTTGGTCGATGATGAGTATAAAGCGCTTCTAAATGAGGCCTTCCAGTAATGTCATCTTTAACGAATCGTAACTGTTTAAACTGAGGAACGGCTAATGTTAGCGCCATTTCAATTTTTCTTAGTCTGGAATCACGAACTCTGGTCGGTGTTTTTGCCAGGCGTTCCAAAAAGCCTTGTCCAAAAGGATCATCCTCTAATAGTCGACCACCGATGATATCACCGTACTTTAACAGTTGAGGTACAAGATGAAGATACGTTGTCTCGCTAAAAAATTCAAATATCTCTCTAAATTCAGCATTTACTTGAATTTGCTCTAAAAGAGTTTGTGTAAGTCTAATTGTATCTTTTTCGTCATCCTGAGTAGGACGCTGCTTGATTATATTTCCTCGCAGCCAAATTTCTTCAGATTTTATTAATGTTCTTTGCGCACCTTTACCCTCTGGCATGAAAGATAAAATATATTTCCATTTTGGCTCCAGATCATCTGAATTATCTGACAGATGTACTTCAATTCTGACTTCAGGAGGTCTACGCGCATGCAAGCAACGTAACTTTGGAATCCCACCTCGATCAGCAATAGCTTTTTGTAATCCTCCCCCCTGAGGTTTGCAGACATCACGCAGGAAGCGAAAAACGTCAAAAAGATTCGATTTGCCGGAAGCATTCGGACCAATGAGATATGTACACTCATGGAAGGGCGGGTAATGACTCCAACTTACTGATAGTGTTTTATGTTCAGATAATGCCCGATGACCTTGTCATGCAGCTCCACCGATTTTGAGAACGACAGTGACTTCCGTCCCAGCCTTGTACGCACCACGCCTTCAGTAGCGGAGCAGGAAGGACATCTGATGGAAATGGAAGCCACGCAAGCACCTTAAAATCACCATCATACACTAAATCAGTAAGTTGGCAGCATTACCGGAAGGGCGCATCAAAATCTCGAAAATTTCTCCAATTCTTTAACTTGAGCCGAGTAATGTACATTGTCACAATCCCTTTCGATACAATTTGAATTATTCTATTACAGCATATCAACTCATACCAGCGTGCCGTAAATGGTCAGCAGCGCCACAATCACCACCACCACAAAAGAGGTTTTCTTAGCCATCGAAACGGCCGCTTTCGGCGTTGCGATCTTATCCGTGTGCGGCTCGCGCGCCAGGGAGAACTGGGCCAGACGTGTTAACACCAGATATTGCGAGGTGTGGCGATCGCCCAGCGAGGCGAACCATGCCGGCAGGGCTTTCTCGCCGTGGCCGATCAGGGCATACACCACGCCGAACAGCCGCACCGGTAGCCAGTCCACAACGTGCAGGATCGCATCGATGCCGGACTGCAACCGCTCGTGCGGGGTCAGATAACGTGCCAGCCAGCTCTGCCAGGCGCGTAAAAACGCATAGCCCATCAGCAGAACCGGACCCCACGCGCCGCCCACCACAAACCAGAACAATGGCGCCAGATAGAAGCGGAAGTTAATCCACAGCAGCGCATTCTGCAGTTCGCGTAAAAACTCGCGCTCATCGCACTCCGGCGGTACGCCGTGGATTAAGGTCAGCTCGCTGGCCATCGCCCCACGGGCATGGGCGTCTCCGTTAGTGGCCGCCTTCAGATAGGCATGGTAGTGCAAACGCACCTTGCCCGCGCCAATACAGAGCACACCGAGCAGGATCCACACCACCAGCAGCGGCACGTTGAAGAAGAGACCATACAGCGACCGCAGCAGCAGGAATACCACCACCATCACGCCCGCCGTCATCAGCAGTGTGCGAAGCATGGAAAAGTGGCGGATGCGACGAAACAGCACTTCCATCCGATGGTCCAGATGCCAGTGCTCGCCCAGCTTAAACAAACGCTCGGCAATCAACACCAGCAGCATGGTAAATAACGTCATGTCATCTCCTTTTCTGACAGGGCGGTAAGCAGGGTTTTGAATCGTTCCCAGTCAAACGCCGGGCCGGGATCGGTCTTGCGCTGCGGCGCAATATCGCTGTGTCCGGTCACGTTGTGGGCGATATCTGGGTAGAGTGAAATCAGCGTGCGCGTTACCGCAGCCAGTTGCTTATATTGGACATCGGTGTAGGGCAGCGTATCTGTCCCTTCGAGCTCAATACCGATGGAAAAATCGTTGCAGCGTTCACGCCCCTGATACTGAGAAACGCCCGCATGCCAGGCGCGTTTATCGAAAGGAACATACTGGACGATCTCGCCGTCACGACGAATCAGACAATGGGCAGAAACGCGCAGGTGGGCAATTTCTGCGAAAAAGGGGTGAGCATCGGGATCGATTGTCCCGGTGAATAACGCGTCAATCCACGGGCCGCCGAACTCGCCGGGCGGCAGGCTGATGTTATGCACAACCAGCAGCGACGGAATTTCATCCTCCGGGCGGCAATCGTGGTGTGGCGAAGGAACACGCCGAGCCTCCACCAGCCAGCCATGTTCTGAGTGCATGTAGGATCTCCTTATATATGGTGCTGATTCCCGGTTCAGAGTAGCATGTTTCAATCTTATGATTCGTTACCAATTTGGAGTTTTAACATGCCGCCACGCCGCTACAACCCCGACCACAGACGTAACGTACTGCTGGAACGTATAAATATGGATATTCCAGCAAGCGTCGCCAATGCGCTGCGCGAAGATCTGGGTGGAGACGTTAACGCAGACAACGACATTACCGCCCAGCTGCTGGCGGAAGATGCCCGTTCCCATGCGGTTGTCATCACCCGTGAAGATGGTGTTTTCTGTGGTAAACGTTGGGTGGAAGAGGTCTTTACGCAACTGGCCGGGGACGGCGTTCAGGTGACGTGGCATGTCGAAGATGGCGACAGCATTGTGGCTAACCAGCCGCTCTTTGAACTTGAAGGGCCGTCGCGCGTTCTGCTCACCGGTGAACGCACCGCGCTGAACTTTGTCCAGACGCTCTCGGGCGTGGCAAGCGAAGTGCGCAGCTACGTCAACCTGCTGGAAGGCACAAACACCCAACTGCTGGATACGCGCAAAACCCTGCCCGGCCTGCGTACCGCGCTGAAATATGCCGTGCTGTGCGGCGGCGGCGCCAACCATCGCCTGGGGTTGTCCGATGCCTTCCTGATCAAAGAGAACCACATTATCGCCTCCGGCTCCGTTCGCCAGGCGGTGGAAAAAGCCTTCTGGCTGCATCCGGATGTGCCGGTCGAAGTTGAAGTAGAAAGCCTGCAGGAGTTGGAAGACGCGCTGAAAGCGGGTGCCGACATCATCATGCTGGATAACTTCGAAACTGAGCAGATGCGTGAAGCCGTAAAGCGTACTAACGGTCAGGCCCGTCTCGAGGTCTCCGGCAACGTGACGCGTGAAACCTTACGTGAATTTGCCGAAACCGGCGTCGACTTCATCTCCGTTGGCGCGCTGACTAAACACATTCGCGCCCTCGATCTGTCGATGCGCTTTCGCTAGCTGACTTCAGCCCGGTCTGCCAGGGCCGGGCTCGCCCGATTTACGACCCCTCTCGCAAACCCGCTGCACCACGCTGTAACGTCAACACTCCTCGCTGAATCCTGCTTCCCGAAATGATTTTTGCCACTCGCTCCTGTTTTGCCGTACTGACACAGTAGTGCCAGTTCACACAAGGAGAGACTCATGGAAAGACAAAAAGGATTTACCCTCATCGAGCTAATGGTCGTCATCGGCATCGTCGCCATACTCAGCGCTATCGGCATTCCGGCCTATCAGAACTACCTGCGAAAAGCCGCTCTCACCGATATGCTGCAAACCTTCCTGCCCTACCGTACCGCCGTTGAACTTTGCGCGCTCGATCATGGCGGGACAGAAAGCTGCGACGCGGGCGTCAACGGCGTTCCCTCCCCTGCCACCTCCCGCTATGTCTCAGCCATGAGCATTGCCAAGGGTACCGTTACCCTGACGGGTCAGGAGAGCCTGAACGGTCTGGAGGTCGTGATGACGCCGCAATGGAATAATGGCAACGGCATCACCGGCTGGACGCGCGTTTGCACCATTGCCAACGACAGCGCGCTGAAACAGGCCTGTGAAGAGGTGTTCCGCTTTACGGCTGGCGAGGAGAACGTGCAATGAATTCTGACCAGCTCACCGCGCTGTGTCAGCGTCACAACGCTTTGTTGCTGACCAGCGCCCCGGACAGAGTCACGATTGCAGTGGTCGGTAACCCGCCTGCTGAGCTGCTGGAGGCGTTACGTTTCGCGACGCAGAAAAGGATAGATATCGAATGCTGGACCAGCGAGAGAATGGAAAAGCACCGGCAAACCGCGTCAGACTCGCATCTGCCTGTGGCCGCCATCTCCACCCGCTCCGCCATTGAAATCCTCAACCGCACCCTGATGCAGGCGATGAGCCAGCGGGCATCGGATATTCACATCGAGCCCGCCGACGAGAGCTGGCAGATCCGGTTACGCATCGACGGCGTGTTGTATCCGCAACAGCCTCTTTCGTCCGAGCTGGGCACTACGCTTATCGCCAGGCTGAAGGTGCTGGGCAATCTGGATATCGCCGAGCGGCGCTTACCCCAGGATGGACAATTTACGGTTGAGCTATCCGGCGCCCCCGTCTCGTTTCGTATTGCCACCCTCCCCTGTCGCAACGGGGAAAAAATTGTGCTGCGGCTTTTGCAGCAGGAGCAGCAGGCGCTCCTGCTGGATCAGCTGGGCATGAGCACCATCCAGCAGCGATTATTCGCCGAAGCGCTGCATAAATCCCAGGGGCTGATTCTGGTGACCGGCCCCACCGGCAGTGGTAAAACCGTTACCCTTTACAGCGCCTTACAGGCCCGGAACACGCCCGCTGTGAACATCTGCAGCGTAGAAGATCCTGTTGAAATCCCGCTCGAGGGGCTAAACCAGACCCCCATAAACCCCCGGGCGGGGTTAACCTTCCAGAGCGTATTGCGCGCATTTTTACGCCAGGATCCAGACATCATCATGGTGGGCGAAATACGCGATGGCGAAACGGCCGAGATCGCCATCAATGCCGCCCAGACCGGCCATCTGGTGCTGTCGACGCTGCATACCAACTCTACCGCCGAAACGCTGGTTCGCCTGCAGCAAATGGGGGTGGCGCGCTGGATGATCTCTTCGGCATTGTCTCTGGTGATCGCCCAGCGGCTGGTACGTCGGCTGTGCCCGCACTGTCGTCAGGAGGCCCGCCGGGATACCCCTCTGCCCCAGGCGTTGTGGCCTCGCCCGTTGCCACACTGGCAGCCGGTGGGTTGCGACCGCTGCTACCACGGTTTTTATGGCCGGGTGGCAATCTTCGAGGTGATGGTGATCACCCGCGAGCTGCGCACCGCCATTGCCAACGGAGCGCCGGTGGAAGAGATCGAAAAGCTGGCCCGCCAGACGGGTATGACCACGCTGTTTGAGCATGGCTGCATGGCGGTAGAACAGGGGCACACCACCCTCGAAGAGCTGGTGCAGATGCTGGGTGCGCCGGATGGCAGGTAATCAGCTCTGGCGCTGGCGGGCACTCAGCCCGCAGGGGGAGCGGCAGGCGGGCGCGCTTTGGGCACCCGACAAACAAACGGCATGGGCTATCCTACATGGCAAAGCGCTCGTTCCCCTGGAACTCAGGCGATGCGCGCAACAGACACGGTGGCAGGCGCAGCATCGCTACGACATTATCCACCAGCTGGCGACACTGCTGCAGGCGGGGTTAACCCTGTCGGCAGGGCTGGCGCTTCTGGCGCAGCAGCACCCGGCCAGGCAATGGCAGGCGTTGTTGCAAAGCGTCGCCGACGACCTCAGTGCCGGGTGCGCCTTCTCTGACGCCCTGAAAAAATGGCCGCATGTTTTTCCGCCGCTTTATGTTTCGATGATCAAAACCGGGGAGCTGACCGGCAAGCTGGATGAATGTTGTCGCCAGCTCGCGCAGCAGCAAAAAACCCAGCAGCAACTCAGCGCAAAGGTAAAAAAAGCGCTGCGTTATCCGGTGATCATTCTCGGCCTGGCTTTCGCCGTAGTGCTGGCGATGGTCACGCTGGTGCTGCCGGAGTTTGCCGCTATCTATAAAACCTTTAACACCCCATTACCTGCCCTGACCCGGGCAGTGATGGGGCTGGCAAACGTGCTTCAGGAACGGGGGGTGGCGCTACTGTTCATTCTTATAGCGATAACATCCGGTCTGCTGTTTCTTCGCCGCAAACGACGGTGGCGATACGCTACCCAGCGTCTGCTGCTGAACAGCCCGGTGATTGGCCCGCTGGTACGGGGGCAAAAGCTCAGCCAGATATTTACCGTTCTCTCGCTCACGCAGCAGGCGGGCATCGCCTTTATACAAGGGCTGGAAAGTACGGAGGAGACGCTGGAGTGCCCCTTCTGGCAGGAGAAATTACAGACGATACGGCATCGCATCATGCAAGGGATGCCCATCTGGTCAGCCCTGAATGAGGCAGAAATTTTTACGCCACTCTGCATTCAGCTGGTACGCACAGGCGAAGCATCGGGCGCGCTGGACACCATGCTGAGCAATCTGGCGCAGCATCATAATGAGCAGACCTTTCAGCAGGCGGACAATTTAGCCTCACTGCTGGAGCCAGTACTGTTGATTGTGACGGGGTTGATTATCGGCACGCTGGTGGTCGCGATGTATCTGCCGATTTTCCATCTGGGAGATGCGATGAGTGCGGGATAACGCTGGCGCGAAAACGCGCCAGCGAGAAGCATTACAGGCTGTTGAAAACGCGGTTTTCCTGCTCCTGAACGCGGATAAAGGTCGTGCGCTTGGTCAGCTCTTTCAGGCGGGATGCCCCCACGTAGGTACATGCTGAACGCAGGCCACCCAGGATATCACGCGCGGTATTCTCAACCGGGCCGCGCAGAGGCAGCTTAACGGTTTTACCTTCCGCGGCACGATACTGCGCAACACCACCTACGTGGCGGTTCATGGCCGATTCTGAGCTCATGCCGTAGAACAGCATGAACTTTTCACCGTTTTCTTCAACAACGCTACCGCCGCTCTCGTCGTGGCCCGCCAGCATACCGCCCAGCATCACGAAGTCTGCGCCGCCGCCGAATGCTTTTGCCACGTCGCCCGGCATGGTGCATCCACCGTCACTGATGATTTGGCCACCCAGACCGTGGGCTGCGTCAGCACACTCGATGACTGCTGACAGCTGCGGATAGCCAACGCCGGTTTTCACACGGGTTGTGCAGACAGAACCCGGGCCAATGCCCACTTTCACGATATCTGCCCCGGAGAGGATCAGCTCTTCACACATTTCACCGGTAACCACGTTACCCGCGATAATGGTTTTGGTCGGCCAGGCCTGACGCGCCTTGCTGACGAACTGAACGAAGTGCTCAGAATAGCCATTCGCAACATCAATACAGACGAAGTTGAGGTTTGGGTTAGCAATCAGGATCTGTTTCGTTTTTTCGAAATCGGCATCAGAGGTGCCGGTAGAGACCATCACGTGCTTCAGCACGTTTTCAGATACGGAGCCTGCAAACGCATTCCACTCTTCCACGCTGTAGTGCTTGTGTACAGCGGTCAGAATGTCGAAGGAAGCCAGCGCTTTTGCCATCGCAAACGTTCCAACGGTATCCATGTTAGCGGCGATAACGGGTACGCCAGACCAGGTCTGACCGGAATGCTTAAAGGTGAATTGACGTTCAAGTTCAACGTCGGAGCGACTTTTCAGAGTAGAACGTTTAGGGCGGATAAGAACGTCTTTGAAACCTAACTTCAAATCTTCTTCGATACGCATTTGCGGATTCCTGGGGTACTGGGGTAAATGTCGAAAAACGTAACACACAACTCCAGTGACGCTATCATACGCACTAATACCTGTTGCGCAAGACTGCGAAAATCACTTTTTTTACGCTACAATCCTATAAATTTACCTGGTAAAAAGTACGTAAGCAGAGCTTAATCTTTGCTGACAAAAGATTAAATCTTAAGCAATTGATATCAATAATGAATATTTCCCAGGATTTTATTTAATGGGGTACATCGTTGCATTAACGGGAGGCATTGGCAGTGGCAAAAGCACTGTGGCTGAAGCCTTCTCTCGTCTGGGTATCACGATAATTGATGCCGACATTCTTGCCCGCCAGGTGGTAGAGCCAGGTACACCCGCACTACGCGCTATTGCAGACCATTTCGGCAGCGACATTATTGAGCCTGATGGCACCCTTAATCGTCGAATGCTGCGCGAACGCATTTTCACGCATCCTGAAGAGAAAGCCTGGCTTAACGCCCTGCTTCACCCGCTTATCCAGCAGGAGACGCAGAAACAGATAGCACGCGCCACTTCCCCTTATGTGCTCTGGGTTGTCCCGCTTCTTGTGGAAAATAATCTCCATGATAAAGCGGATCGGGTACTGGTTGTTGACGTCTCTCCGGCAACACAAATTCAGCGCACCATCGCCCGTGATAACGTCGGGCGTGAACATGCGGAACAAATTCTTGCCGCGCAGGCCACGCGTGAAGCGCGTCTGGCCGTCGCGGATGATGTGATTGATAATAACGGCTCACCGGATGCCATTGCATCGGATGTGGCTCGCCTGCATCAGCAATATCTGGCGCAGGCCGTTTTACAGGAAAAAGCCTAATGCACACCCATGTTCTTTTCGAGCATCCCCTCAACGAAAAAATGCGCACCTGGCTGCGTATCGAATTTTTGATCCAGCAGCTTTCTGGTCTGCTTCCGATTCATGACCACACCTCGGCGCTGCACTTTTTCCGCAACGTGAGCGACCTGCTGGACGTGTTAGAGCGTGGCGAAGTTCGCACAGAATTGCTGAAAGAGCTGGAACGTCAGCAGCGTAAACTGCAGGCCTGGGCGGAAGTGCCGGGGGTGGATAACAGCCGTATCGACAGCCTGCGCCAGCAGCTGAAAAACAGCAGCGGCATATTAATGGCGGCGCCGCGTATCGGCCAGTTTTTGCGTGAAGACCGCCTGGTCGCCCTGGTGCGTCAGCGCCTGAGCATTCCCGGTGGCTGCTGCAGTTTCGATTTACCGACCTTGCACATCTGGCTGCATATGCCCCAGGAGCAGCGCGACATCCAGGTGCAAAGCTGGCTGAACAGCCTTGAGCCGTTAAACCAGGCGCTGTCGCTGATCCTGGATTTGATCCGCAACTCCGCGCCATTCCGCAAGCAAACCAGCCTGAATGGTTTTTATCAGGATAACGGGGAAGATGCGGATCTCCTGCGCCTGCAGCTCTCCCTTGCCGATCAGCTTTACCCGCAAATTTCAGGCCATAAGAGCCGCTTTGCGATCCGTTTCATGCCGCTCGACAGTGAACATGGTCTGGTGCCGGAACGCCTCGACTTTGAACTGGCGTGCTGCTAAGGAGTTAAGATGTCTGATGTCACCACCGTGAACTGCCCCACCTGTGGCAAGCCCGTTGTCTGGGGCGAACAGAGCCCGTTCCGCCCTTTTTGCAGCAAGCGCTGTCAGCTAATCGATCTGGGCGAGTGGGCTGCGGAAGAGAAACGCATTCCCAGCTCAGGCGATATGTCTGACAGCGATGACTGGAGCGAAGAGCAGCAGTAACATCACCATGGCCTGCCGGCACCCCGCTCGCAGGCCAGTCAGTCCGCCACTAAACGCGCGATGACAGGCGCATTTGCCGGTGGGAATTTATCGGCATCCAGCGCGTTCAGCGTCACCCAGTTTCCAGGCTGTCCCTCTTTGCCCCAGGGTTCCCCCTCCCAGTTTTCCACCAGCCAGAACCACAGCGTGATATGGCGATCGGGAAAGGTATATTCCAGTTTGTCGAACAGGGTCGCACCGCGCGGCGTGATGCCCACCTCTTCCTGAAGCTCGCGGATAAGCGCCTGTTCCGGGGTCTCGCCGGACTCAATCTTACCGCCAGGAAACTCCCATTTATTCGCCATGTGCGCATCGGCCGCACGCTGGGTAATAAAGATTTGGTTATCGGAATTACGAATGATCCCGACAGCGATTTGCAGTATTTTCATTGTCTTACATCCATAAAAAAGGCGCAGATATCTGCGCCTTTTAAGTGTGATACAGGCTTAGCTCAGACGGCCATGGCACTGTTTGTATTTTTTACCGGAACCGCACGGGCACGGATCGTTACGACCGACCTTACGCTCACCGGACTGCGCGGCAATCGCGGCAGCGGCGGCTTCTTCGTCGTCCTGATGGCTGAGCTGCTGCATCTGAGCCAGACGCTCCGCTTCTTCACGACGCTGCTGTTCCATCTCTTCCACTTCTTCCGGCATGCGCACCTGGACCTTGCTCAGGGTGCTGATCACTTCGTACTTCAGTGATTCAAGCATAGAGGCAAACATCGCAAAGGATTCGCGCTTGTACTCCTGCTTCGGATCTTTTTGCGCATAGCCACGCAGGTGAATACCCTGACGCAGATAGTCCATCGCTGCCAGATGCTCTTTCCACAGGGAGTCCAGGGTTTGCAGCATCACGCCTTTTTCGAAATGACGCATCATCTCGGCGCCAACCACTTCTTCTTTACGCTTATAGACTTCCAGGGCGTTAGCGAAAATACGCTCGCGCAGGGTCTCTTCATGCAGCTCCGGCTCTTTATCCAGCCACTCCTGAATCGGCAGATCCAGGTCGAAGTCGTTTTTCAGACGCGCCTGCAGACCTTCAACATCCCACATCTCTTCCAGAGATTGCGGTGGAATATGGTTATCGATAGTCGCTTTGAAGACATCTTCGCGAATGCTGTTGATGGTTTCGCTCACGTCGGAAACGTCCAGCAGTTCGTTACGCTGGGTGTAGATAGCGCGACGCTGGTCGTTCGCCACATCATCGTACTCAAGCAGCTGCTTACGAATATCGAAGTTACGGCTTTCCACTTTACGCTGGGCGTTGGCGATGGCTTTGGTCACCCACGGGTGTTCAATCGCTTCGCCCGGCTTCATACCCAGTTTACGCATCATGCCCGACACACGGTCAGAGGCGAAAATACGCATCAACGCATCTTCCATCGACAGGTAGAAGCGGGATGAACCAGCATCACCCTGACGACCCGCACGGCCACGCAGCTGGTTGTCAATACGACGAGATTCGTGACGTTCCGTACCGATGATGTGCAGACCGCCCGCAGCCAGAACCGCATCGTGACGAACCTGCCAGTCGGCTTTGATCTGCGCAATCTGTTCCGGGGTTGGGTTTTCCAGCGCAGCTACTTCAGCCTGCCAGCTACCGCCCAGCATAATGTCGGTACCACGACCCGCCATGTTGGTGGCGATGGTCACAGCTGCCGGATAGCCCGCCTGGGCAACGATATCGGCCTCTTTAGCGTGGAACTTGGCGTTCAGCACGTTGTGTTTGATACCGGCTTTGGTCAGCTCATTGGAGACCACTTCCGATTTTTCAATGGAGATAGTCCCCACCAGCACCGGCTGGCCTGCAGCGGTACGATCGCGGATATCTTCAATGATGGCCTGAATTTTTTCCGCTTCGGTCATGTAGACCAGGTCCGGCATATCCTTACGGATCATTGGACGGTTGGTTGGAACGACTACGGTATCCAGCTTATAGATGGAGCTGAATTCGAAGGCTTCGGTATCCGCCGTACCGGTCATCCCTGCCAGCTTCTCGTACAGACGGAAGTAGTTCTGGAAGGTAATGGATGCCAGGGTCTGGTTTTCGTTCTGGATATCGACACCTTCTTTGGCTTCAACCGCCTGATGCAGACCGTCGGACCAGCGGCGACCCTGCATGGTACGACCGGTGTGTTCATCGACGATAATGACTTCGCCATCTTTAACGATGTAGTCAACGTCACGGGTAAAGAGCACGTGCGCACGCAGCGCCGCGGTCACGTGGTGCATCAGCATGATATTGCCTGGGGAGTAGAGTGACTCGCCCTCTTCCATAATGCCCTGGGCAACCAGCAACTCTTCGATCTGCACCAGACCGCGCTCGGTCAGGTTCACCTGACGGGCTTTTTCGTCAACGGAGAAGTGACCTTCACCCTGGAAGGTGTCGGAGTCCTCTTTCTCCTGACGGATCAGGTGCGGAATGATTTTATCGACTTTACGATACATCTCGGAGCTGTCTTCAGCCGGGCCAGAGATGATCAGCGGCGTACGCGCTTCGTCGATCAGAATGGAGTCCACCTCATCCACCAGCGCATAGTGCAGCTTACGCTGGACGCGCTCTTCCGGGCTGAAGGCCATGTTGTCACGCAGGTAGTCAAAGCCGTATTCGTTGTTGGTACCGTAGGTGATGTCGGCGTTATAGGCTTCGCGTTTCGCAGGCGCTGGCAAACCAGACATGTTGATCCCGACGGTCATACCGAGGAATTCGAACAGTGGACGGTTGTTTTCGGCGTCACGCTGCGCCAGATAGTCGTTGACGGTCACTACGTGCACGCCTTTACCCGACAGGGCGTTGACGTAGGCAGGCAGTGTCGCGGTCAGGGTTTTACCTTCACCGGTACGCATCTCGGCGATGCAGCGGTCGTTCAGCACCATCCCGCCCAGCAGCTGCACGTCGAAATGACGCATGCCAAACACGCGCTTACTCGCTTCACGCACAACGGCGAACGCTTCCGGGATCAGGCTTTCAACGGTTTCACCTTTTGCAAGGCGGGCACGGAATTCAGCGGTTTTGGCTTTCAACTCTTCATCAGAGAGTTTTTCCATCGCTGGCTCAAGGCCATTGATAACACCGACGGCTTTGCGCATGCGGCGCAGGGTACGATCGTTACGACTACCGAAAACTTTAGTTAGTAATTTGATTAACATAATAAATTCTCAAACACCCCATGATGGGCAGTTAAATTAAGATAGTGAACAAGGGTTAATTTAGCTGAGGCGTTGAGGTCCGGCGCGGATGCCCTGCACCTGGCTAATCCAGGCGGAGACGGAGAAAGCGGTCTGTGGATAAAATGCGGCAAGCGCGACCTGACGGACAATAACCGGCGGCTTGCTTTGCTGCGTAAGCAGCGTTGTGAGTGTATCGAGCAGCGCCAGATGATGCGCCTGTACCGGGAGAGGCTCATCAACTACGGGTAACGCCTGTGGCGCCATGGCAAAGGAGAGATGCCGGATGACGGTACGAATCGCATGCTGATGCCAGTAATCTACCGTGAAGTTGGGTCGGCGGTTCGCTTCCAGCAGGGCGAGATTCGTGAAATTGACCCGCGTGCTCAGATCGTGGCGGGTGGTAGTGGTCTTTGCCGGATTTGCGGTTTCGGTGTTACTACTGAGCGCGGGCAGGCCAAGACTCGCCGCGACCATCCCCAGAAGGAGATGCGGCCAGAAGTAACGTCTGCCAAATTGTCGCCAGCGCGTCAGAATTCCGCTCAATTGCCCCACCACAAGTAAATGAACCTTCGGCTCACCGTATGATTTTTATATTTTCGCGCAAAGATAGTAACACTAAAGCCGGGTTGCAGCAGCAGTATTGCGCCACAGAGGAGGTTAAAAATGGTGATGAAATCAGCAAACGCGCCATTGACTACAGCGATACGGGGAAGATAAAAACAAAAACGACTGGTCTCCCTGGCCGGAGAGAGTGCCAGGTCAACCAGTCGAATTTACATAACGGAATTTACCGTTACGCCAGAACCGTGCTCGGTGCTTTGAATGCCAGTGGCAGTTCAGCTTCGTCTTCGAAGGTCACATATTCCCAGGCTTCCTGTTTTGCCAGAACAGCCTGCAACAATTTGTTGTTCAGCGCGTGACCGGATTTATACGCGGTAAACGCACCAATGATGTTGTGACCACACATGAACAGGTCGCCGATTGCATCCAGCATTTTGTGACGAACGAATTCGTCTTCAAAACGCAGGCCGTCTTCGTTCAGTACGCGATAATCGTCAACAACGATGGCACAATCGAAGCTGCCGCCCAGGCACAGGCCGCGGGACTGCAGATATTCGATATCACGCATGAAACCAAACGTACGCGCTCGACTGATCTGACGCATAAACGCATCAGCAGAGAAGTTCATCGCATAGCGCTGGGTGCTGGAATCAATCGCCGGATGGTTGAAGTCGATGGTGAAATCCAACGAAAAACCATTAAACGGCTTGAATTCAGCCCATTTGTCGCCATCCTGGACACGAACGGTCTCTTTGATACGTACGAATTTCTTCGCACTGTTCAATTCTTCGATACCGGCGTCCAACAACAGGTAGACGAACGGTGCAGCACTACCATCCATAATCGGGATTTCCGGCGCATCGACTTCAACAATAATGTTGTCGATACCCAGACCCGCCAGGGCGGCATTCAGGTGCTCTACGGTAGAGATCCGCACGTCATGCTCATTTACCAGGCAAGTACAGAGCATGGTATCACGCACAGATTTGGCATCAGCCGGGAAATCTACCGGTGGATTCAAGTCGGTGCGACGATAGATGACCCCGGTATTGGCCGGCGCAGGGCGCAACGTCAGGGTGACTTTCTTGCCGGTATGTAAACCGACACCTGTCGCCTGAACGATACGTTTTAATGTCCTTTGTTTGATCATCGTATAATCTCGCCAAGTTACTTATCCAACCGAGAGTGTACATCACTATCGGGCGGCCAGTTTAGCACAAAGAGCGTAAATTCCCTAATTCCAGCTAATTCTTAATCAGCTTGTTTACGCAGGAATGCTGGAATGTCCAGATAATCCGGCTCTTTCTGCGTTTGTGGCGTATTGTCATTCACCACCTTAGCGGCAGGTTTCTGCTCCTGGGTCAATGGCGCCATGCCGTGCGGCTGGTAGCGATCCATCACCGGCTGCTGTGCAGTTTTGTTGGTCACCAGGGTGATCTCAGGACGTTTGTCCATGCCGATACCGGTCGCAACAACCGTTACGCGCAGTTCATCGTTCATTTCCGGATCAAGGGAAGTACCGATTACCACAGTTGCGTTGTCAGACGCGAACGCACGGATGGTGTTACCCACGGTTTCGAACTCATCCAGACGCAGGTCGAAGCCCGCAGTGATGTTAACCAGCACGCCGCGCGCGCCAGAGAGATCGATATCTTCCAGCAGCGGAGAAGAGATCGCCATTTCAGCGGCTTCTTCTGCACGGTCTTCACCTTTCGCCACGCCGGAGCCCATCATCGCGTAGCCCATTTCGGACATCACGGTGCGCACGTCAGCAAAGTCGACGTTCATCAGGCCTGGACGGGTGATCAGCTCGGCAATACCCTGGACTGCGCCTTTCAGGACATCGTTCGCCGCGCCAAAAGCGTCCAGCAGAGAGATGCCACGACCCAGCACTTTCAGCAGTTTGTCGTTTGGAATAGTGATCAGCGAGTCCACATGCTTGGACAGCTCGGTGATACCCTGCTCTGCAAACGCCATACGCTTCTTGCCTTCAAAGTTGAAAGGCTTGGTCACAACAGCAACAGTCAGGATACCTAAATCTTTAGCCACTTCCGCAACAACTGGCGCAGCACCGGTTCCGGTACCACCGCCCATGCCTGCGGCAATAAACACCATGTCTGCACCATCCAGTGCTGCACGCAGTGCTTCACGATCTTCTTCTGCAGCGTTACGGCCGACTTCCGGGTTTGCCCCAGCGCCCAGCCCTTTGGTGATGCCGCCGCCGATCTGAATTGTCTGGCCAACAGCCGTCTTACGCAGTGCCTGCGCATCGGTGTTCACCGCGAAGAATTCAACACCTTCGATGCGCTCGCGCACCATGTGCTCTACAGCATTACCGCCGCCGCCACCGACGCCGATGACTTTAATCACCGCGTCGTTGGTCAGTTCCATAGGTTCAAACATAGTTTCTCTCCGTTTTGTGCCTGTCGCCTGAAACCGTTAATTCTCTCCGGTCTCTTACAAAAATTAAAACTCTTTTCGCAGCCAGGTGTTGATTCGTTTAAACCACGAACCCACCGACGTGCGTTTTTCTACTTCTGCTTCGCCACTAAGATGGGTTTCCTTCCCGTAATGAAGCAAGCCCACTGCCGTTGAGTAATACGGCTCCTGAGCATAATCCGTCAGACCGGTGATGTTCAGCGGTGCCCCAATGCGCACCTGCGTATGGAACACGCGCTGAGCGCAAGCCGCAAGACCTTCAATTTGCGCCGCGCCGCCGGTTAATACAATCCCCGCCGCAAGATGATGTTTAACCCCCTGCTGGCGAAGCTGTTCCTGTAATTGCAAAATCTCTTCGTTCACGAGGTTGAGCAGCTCGGTATAACGCGGCTCAATGACCTCGGCCAACGTCTGGCGCTGCAGGCTGCGCGGCGGACGACCGCCGACGCTCGGCACTTCGACGCTCTCATCTTTGCCCACGATGGAGCCCAGCGCACACCCGTGGCGCACTTTAATCGCCTCAGCATCGCTCGGTGGCGTACCAAAGGCATACGCGATATCGCTGGTGACCACATTCCCTGCATAAGGGATAACTTTAGTGTGGCGCAGCGCACCGCCGGTATAGACGGCCATGTCCATAGTACCACCGCCGATATCGACGACACAGACGCCCAGCTCACGTTCGTCTTCGGTCAGCACCGAATAACTTGCCGCCAGACCGGCGAAAATAAGTTGGTCAACTTTCAGGCCACAACGTTCCACGGCTTTAACAATGTTCTTCGCCATATCGTTGTGACATGTGATCAAGTGCACTTTTGCCTGCATACGCACGCCTGAAAGTCCTACCGGATTTTTAATGCCTTCCTGATAGTCGATGGCGTATTCCTGCGGGATCACATGCAGTACGCGATGCTCATCGCGGACACGCACCGACTTCGCAGTATGCACTACGTTCTCGACGTCTTCCTGCGAGACTTCTTCTTCTGAGATCGGCACCATACCGATCTCGTTCTGGCAGCTGATATGTTTGCCAGAGAGTGCCAGATACACGGAGGAAATCTGGCAATCTGCCATCAGTTCGGCCTGATCGATGGCGCGCTGTACGCATTTCACCACCGACTCGAGGTCGTTTACCCCACCTTTATCCATACCACGGGAGGGGCAGCTGCCCACGCCAATGATATTGACCATACCGTCGGGCAGAACTTCCCCTACTAAAGCAGCAACCTTCGCAGTGCCAATCTCCAGTCCTACTACCAGTTTTCTGTCCGTCGCCTTGATCATTGTTATTCTGCCTGTACCTGAGCCTGATTCTGTTGCTGATTAGGTTCCTCAACCGGGGCCGGGGACCACCCGACCGATGCGCCTGAGTCATAGCGCAAATCAACGTAGCTAATCCTTTTGCCTTCAGCCTGCGCCTGCTGCTGCAGAACGGGATAGAGTTCTACAAAACGTTCCAGACGCTTCATCGTGTCACCCCGCCCCAGGTTCAGCTTAATATCGTTCGTCAGCGTCAACTGCCAGGAACGACGCGCCGTCATTGCAGCCTGTTTCAGGGTAAAACGATCCTTAGCCAGCACTTTCCCCATGCTACGAAAACCTTCCAGCACTTCGTTTTCGCTGCCTTCCGGCCCATACAACATAGGTAAATTTTGCTTGCTGACACGATCGGCCGGGACGCTGAAAGAAACTCCCTCTACGTCAACCATATGCTGATCATTCCAACGCGCAATGGGTACATATTCAACCAGATGAATCTTCAATTCATCAGGCCATTGCTTTCTGACGCTTGCCTGTTTAATCCACGGCAGGCGCTCAATCTGACTCTGAATAATGTTTACATCCTGCGTCATGAAGGTGCCGGGCGATCCTAATGCCAGGATCGACTGACGGATATCATCATTACGCGTGTAGTGACGGTCACCCGTTACTACCAGTTTCGACAGAGGCAGACGTTGTGCATCTTCCATCCAGCCGAGCACCATCCAGCCGCTAACAAACACAGTACACAGCACGGCGAGCAGGAAGGTGATCCCTGCAAGACGCGTTCCATTACTCCGCCGGGAAGTATATTCTTCTTCCTCGTCGCGGTTTCGCGTGTTCAGCGCAGCCTGAGACATATCAGCCCGCCTGATCCAGAATGCGAACCACCAGCTGCGAGAAGCTCATTCCCGCCTGGCGAGCCGCCATCGGCACCAGACTGTGGCTTGTCATACCCGGTGAGGTATTGGCTTCCAGCAGATAAAACTGCCCGTCGCTATCCTGCATCACATCAATTCGTCCCCAACCACGGCAGCCAAGTACATGCCAGGCTTTCAGCACCAGAGCATTTAAAATGGCTTCACGCTCCGCTTCCAGACCACTTGGGCAGAAATATTGCGTCTCATCAGAGAGATACTTCGCCTCATAATCATAGAAGGTTCCGGCAGGTTGGATACGAATTGACGGTAAAATTTCTTCACCAAGCATCGCAACGGTAAATTCCGGTCCGCTTAGCCATTTTTCCACCAGAACTTCTTCATCATGTTGAAATGCCAGCGCTAATGCAGATGATATATCGTCAGCTTTATCTACTTTAGACATTCCTACGCTTGAGCCTTCACGGCTGGGCTTAACGATCACCGGTAAACCCAAGGCAGCAATACGCTCGCTCACGCTTTCGGCAAGGCCCTGCTCAAATTCACGACGGGTCAATGCCACCCACGGCGCAACCGGTAAGCCAGCGCCCTGCCAGAGCAGTTTGCTGCGCAGTTTGTCCATGGAGATGGCCGACGCCATCACGCCGCTGCCGGTATAAGGCAGGCCGATGATATCCAGCAAGCCCTGCAACGTGCCATCTTCACCGCCGCGACCGTGCAGCGCGATAAACACTTTGTCAAAACCCATCTCTTTCAGGCGCGTCACGTCGGTCTCTTTCGGATCGACCAGGTGCGCATCAACGTCACCTTCCCGCAGCCCTGCCAGCACCGCGGCGCCGGAATTCAGGGAGACCTCGCGCTCAGCCGAGGTGCCGCCAGCGAGGACCGCAATCTTATCAGCCATGGCGCTCTTCCTCCGAAATTTGCGGCTTAAGTTTGATTTCGGCCAGTGTACGGGCGATTTTGCCGATATTTCCTGCCCCCTGCACCAGAATCAAATCATTGCCGGTCAATACCGGGGCAAGCATGGCTGCCGCCTGGGCATGATCGGAGACCAGAATCGGGTCGACCTTGCCGCGCCCACGAATGGTACGGCACAGCGAACGGCTGTCGGCACCCGGAATGGCCGTCTCACCCGCTGAGTACACTTCCAGCATCAGCAACGTATCAACCTGTGAGAGCACATTAGCGAAATCGTCGTATAAGTCACGGGTACGGGTGTAACGGTGTGGCTGGAACAGCATAACCAGATTTTTGTCCGGCCAGCCCGCGCGCGCCGCTTTGATCGTGGCATCCACTTCTGTCGGGTGGTGTCCGTAGTCATCCACCAGCATTGCGGTGCCGCTTTTGCCGTTAACCTCATCCAGCGGAAACTCGCCGAGGAAATCAAAACGGCGCCCGGTTCCCTGGAAGCTTTCCAGCGCCCGCAGAATCGCCTCGTCGTCAATGCCTTCCTCTGTGGCGACCGCAACGGCTGCCGCAGCGTTAAGGGCGTTATGGCGCCCTGGCGCGTTAAGCGTTACCTGCAACAGCTCTTTATCCTGACGCGCCAGGGTGAAATGCCCCTGCGCACCGATCTGTTTGAAACTCTCTATGCGGACATCAGCATCTTCGCTGAAACCGTATGTGGTGATCTGACGTCCGACACGCGGCAGCAGCTCGCGGATCACCGGATCGTCAACGCACATGACCGCACGTCCATAAAACGGCAGGTTGTGCAAAAAGTTTATAAAGGTTTGCTTTAAATTTTCGAAGTCGCCCTGGTAGGTATCCATATGGTCGGCTTCGATGTTGGTCACAATCGCCACCATCGGCTGCAAATGCAGGAACGAGGCGTCGCTCTCATCCGCTTCCGCGATGAGATAACGGCTGTGCCCCAGGCGAGCATGTACGCCCGCCGCTTTGACCAGGCCGCCGTTAACGAAGGTCGGATCGAGACCCGCTTCGGCATAAATACTGGAGACCATCGCCGTAGTGGTGGTTTTACCGTGCGTACCGGCAATGGCGATGCCGTGACGAAAACGCATCAGCTCGGCCAGCATCTCCGCGCGGCGGATCACCGGGATACGCGCTTCATGTGCGGCAACGATTTCCGGGTTATCGGCGGGAATGGCGCTGGAGACCACGACCACGCTCGCATCAAGCACGTTTTCCGGGCGGTGATTAAAATAGATGGTCGCACCCAGCGACGCCAACTGTTGCGTAACAGGGTTCGGCGCCAGATCGGACCCGCTGATCTGGTAGCCTTCATTTGCCAGCACCTCGGCAATACCGCCCATACCGGCGCCGCCGATGCCAACAAAGTGAATGTGCCGGACGCGACGCATCTCGGGCACGATTGAACGCAGTTTCGCCAGTTGTTGTGTATTCATTCTCTAAACGCCATCGACTACTTCAAAAAAATCGTGCAGCGCAACACGCGCTGCGAGGGTTACGCCTGGGCTGCCAGGCTCACTTCTTTCGCCACCCGCTCCGTTGCATCCGGGATCGCGGCGGCACGTGCGTGCTGCGCCATCGCCAGTAATGTCTCCCGGTCCCAGCCCGCCAGGGTGGTGGCGACCGCGTCGGCGGTAAACTGCGGCTGTTCAAAAATTTTCGCGGCGCCAGCTTTCTCAAGCGGCAGCGCATTCCAGTACTGCTGACGATCTTTGTGCTGGAACGGCACAAACAGCGCCGGCAGACCAGCGGCGGCGATCTCGCTCACCGTCAGCGCGCCGGAGCGGCAGACCACGACATCGGCCCAGGCATATGCTGCCGCCATGTCGTCGATAAATTCGGTCACTTTATGCTGCGGCTGTCCGGCTTCGGCATAGGCTTGCTCTACCGTTTGCTGCGCGCCTTTTCCGCTTTGATGCCAGATGGTCACAGCGCTGCCGAGCTTCGCCGCAACCTGCGGCAGAGTCTGGTTCAGCACGCGCGCGCCCTGAGAGCCCCCCACGACCAGCACCCGCACCGGCCCTTCACGGCCAACGAGTCGCTCCTGCGGCAATGGCAGGGCCAGCACGTCAACACGCACCGGGTTGCCTACCACGTCGGCTTTCGGGAATGCCCCTGGAAAAGCCTGCATCACTTTGCTGGCAATTTTCGCCAGCCATTTATTGGTGAGGCCCGCGATACCGTTCTGCTCGTGGAGCACAACCGGAATACCGAGCGACCACGCCGCCAGTCCGCCAGGACCGGAGACATAACCGCCCATCCCCAGCACTACGTCCGGCTTAAAACGCTTCATGATCGCCCGCGCCTGACGCCAGGCGTTGAAAATACGCACCGGCGCCAGCAGCAACGCTTTGATCCCCTTGCCGCGCAGGCCGGAGATACGAATAAAGTCGATCTCAATCCCGTGCTTCGGCACCAGATCGGCCTCCATGCGGTCGGCGGTTCCCAGCCAGCGTACCTGCCAGCCCTGATCCATTAAATGGTGCGCAACCGCGAGCCCGGGGAACACATGTCCGCCAGTACCGCCCGCCATCACCATTAACCGCTTCGGTTGATTCATCGTGAACCTCGTGTAAACGCCTGGGCATTTTCCAGACGCGTTTCATAATCTATGCGTAACAAGAACATAATGGCGGTCGACATGATCAACAGACTCGAACCACCGTAACTGATTAACGGCAACGTCAGACCTTTGGTTGGCAGCATACCTGCTGCGGCACCTACGTTAACCAGCGCCTGGAAGCTAAACCAGATCCCGATTGAGCAGGCTAAAAAGCCTGAAAAACGGTGATCGATAACCAGCGCTTTTCGGCCAATCGACATCGCACGGAAAGCGACGAAGAATACCATTAATAGCGCTAATACCACACCGATATAACCCAGTTCTTCCCCAATAATGGAGAAGATGAAGTCGGTATGCGCCTCGGGTAAATATTCCAGTTTCTGGACCGAGTTCCCCAGCCCCTGTCCCCACATTTCACCGCGGCCAAAGGCCATCAATGACTGGGTCAGCTGATAACCGCTGCCGAATGGATCTTCCCAGGGATTCCAGAAAGAGGTCACGCGGCGGATACGATACGGCTCGGCGAGGATCAGCAGCACGACCGCGGAGATCCCCATCCCGATGATGGCGATGAACTGCCACAGTTTCGCCCCCGCCAGGAACAGCATCGCCAGCGTGGTGACGAACAGCACCACCACGGTCCCGAGGTCCGGCTGGGCCAGCAGCAGTACCGCCAGCACCAGAATCACGCCCATCGGTTTTAAGAAGCCGCGCAGGTTGTTACGCACCTCATCCACCTTACGCACCAGGTAGTTGGCGAGATAGCAGAAGAGCGACAGCTTGGTAAATTCCGCCGGCTGAATACGCAGCGGGCCAAAAGCAATCCAGCGCGATGCCCCGTTCACCGAGCTCCCGACCACCAGCACGATCAGCAGCATCACGATCGAGGCGATGAGCATGGCGGTACTGTGGCGCTGCCAGAACGCCATCGGCAGGCGTAACGTCACCATCGCCAGACAGAACGCCAGGATGATGTAGAGCCCATCACGCTTGGCAAACAGGAAAGGATCGTTCGCCAGTCGTTGCCCGACGGGCATCGAAGCCGAGGTCACCATAATAAAACCAATCGCCGCCAGCCCCAGCGTGAGCCAGAGCAGCATGCGGTCGTACATCACCAGGCTATCGGAGTCTTTATCCCGGGAGCCCATGACCCAGCCTTTTAATGCCGACGAGATCCAGACCAGGATGCCAAATCCTGGCAGGCGCGGCATTTTTGGGCGAGGGAGAGAGAAACGCATCAGCCTAACTCCTTCGCCAGGCGGGTAAAGAGATCCCCCCGCTGTTCGAAATTCTTAAACTGATCGAGGCTGGCGCAGGCTGGAGAGAGCAGCACCATATCGCCCGGCTTCACGCGAGGGGCAATCAGGCGCATTGCCTGTTCCATGGTTTCGGTCTGCTCGGCAATCTCAGGCCGCAGTTCAGCCAGTTCCCTGCCGTCACGACCAAAGCAGTAGAGACGGATGTTATCGCCGGAGAGATACTGCTTCAGAGAGGTGAAATCGGCGGATTTACCGTCGCCACCCAGCAGCAGATGCAGAGTGCCATCGACGTGCAGGCCGTTCAGCGCCGCTTCGGTGCTGCCGACGTTGGTGGCTTTGGAATCATTGATCCAGCGCACGCCGTTATGCTCCAGCGCCAGCTGGAAACGGTGCGCCAGTCCGGTAAAGGTGGTTAACGCCTGCAGGCTGGAGGAACGTGGAAGACCGACGGCATCCGCCAGCGCCAGCGCCGCCAGCGCATTGGTGTAGTTATGCTGACCGGAAAGCTTCATCTCCTTCACGTTCAACACTTTCTCACCTTTCACCCGCAGCCAGGTTTCACCCAGTTGACGGTTCAGATGATAATCACCCATGGTGATACCAAAGCTGATGCAGCGGTCATCGGCGCCGCGTACCGGCATGGTCAGGGCATCATCGGCGTTAACGACGCAGACTTTCGCATTTTCATAAATACGCAGTTTGGCAGCGCGATACTGCTGCAGACCAAACGGATACCTGTCCATATGATCTTCCGTCACGTTCAGGATCGTGGCCGCGGCCGCATGCAGGCTGGAGGTGGTCTCCAGCTGGAAGCTGGAGAGTTCCAGTACGTACAGCTCACAGCCTTTGTCCAGCAGCATCAGCGCCGGCAAACCAATGTTGCCGCCAACGCCGACATTTTTACCCGCCGCTTTCGCCATCTCACCCACCAGGGTTGTGACGGTGCTTTTTCCGTTAGAACCGGTAATGGCGATAACCGGCGCCTGCGCTTCGCGGCAGAACAGCTCGATATCACCGACAATCTCAACGCCCGCATCGGCCGCGGCGCTCAGTGAAGGGTGCGCCAGCGCCATACCGGGGCTGGCCACAATCAGATCGGCTGCCAGCAGCCAGTCATCATTCAGACCACCAAGGTGGCGTTCAACCTGTTCCGGCAGTTTGTCCAGACCAGGCGGAGAGACACGCGTATCCATCACGCGCGGCGTGACGCCCCGCGCGAGGAAAAAGTCCACGCAGGAGAGGCCAGTTAAGCCTAACCCGATGATAACGACTTTTTTACCCTGGTAATCTGCCATGATTAACGTACCTTCAGCGTTGCCAGGCCAATCAGCACCAGCATCAGCGAAATAATCCAGAAGCGCACGATGACGCGCGGTTCCGGCCAGCCTTTCAGTTCATAGTGGTGATGGATAGGTGCCATCCGGAAGATGCGCTGACCGCGCAGCTTGAAGGAGCCTACCTGCAGGATCACCGACAGGGTTTCAACCACGAACACACCGCCCATGATCACCAGCAGGAACTCCTGGCGCAGCAGCACGGCGATAATGCCCAGCGCGCCGCCCAGTGCCAGCGAACCCACGTCGCCCATAAAGACCTGCGCCGGGTAGGTGTTGAACCACAGGAAGCCTAAACCTGCGCCGACAATCGCCGTACAGACGATCACCAGCTCACCGGCGTGACGCAGATAAGGAATATGCAGATAACTGGCGAAGTTCATGTTGCCGCTCGCCCACGCCACCAGGGCAAAGCCCGCCGCGACGAAGACCGTTGGCATAATGGCCAGGCCATCAAGACCGTCGGTCAGGTTTACCGCGTTGCCGGTACCGACAATCACAAAGTAGGCCAGCAGAATGTAGAACAGGCCCAGCTGCGGCATCACATCTTTAAAGAACGGCACCACCAGCTCGGTAGCAGGGGTGTCTTTTCCTGCCAGATAGAGCGCGAAGGCCACGCCCAGCGCAATCACCGACATCCAGAAATACTTCCAGCGGGCGATCAGACCTTTGGTGTCTTTACGTACCACTTTGCGGTAGTCATCGACAAAACCGACAATTCCGTACCCAATCAGCACCACCAGCACGCACCAGACGTACGGGTTTGACGGGTAAGCCCACAGCAGCACCGACACCACAATCGCGGTGAGGATCATAATGCCGCCCATGGTCGGCGTACCGCGTTTACTGAAGTGTGATTCCGGACCGTCGTTACGTACTACCTGGCCAAAAGAGAGTTTTTGCAGACGGGCAATCATGCGCGGACCCATCCACAATGAGATGAACAGCGCAGTCAGCAGGCTGACGATGGCGCGAAACGTCAGGTAGGAAAAGACGTTAAAGCCGGAATAATATTTGACCAAATGCTCGGCCAGCCAAACTAACATGTCCCATTCTCCTGTAAAGCGTGCACAACCTCTTCCATGGCAGCACTGCGTGAACCTTTCACTAAAACTGTCACAATTTGTTGTTCTGCAACCAGTGCCTTAAGGCGAGCGATCAACGCCGCTTTATCGGCAAAATGCTCACCGACGCCGCTGGCCTGGCTGATAAATTTACTGAGGTGACCGGCGCTTAATACGCGATCGATACCGGAGGCTTTTGCCGCCTCGCCCACTTGCTGGTGGCAGGCTTCGCTCTCATCGCCCAGCTCGGCCATATCGCCAACCACCATCACGCGATAGCCTGGCATCTCAGACAGCACCTGTACCGCAGCGGTCATGGAGCCGACGTTGGCGTTGTAGGAGTCATCCAGCAGCAGTTTGTTTTCCGCCAGCGGGATCGGGAACAGGCGTCCGGGAACAGCTTTGAGGTTTGCCAGCCCGCTTTTGATAGCAGACAGCGGCGCGCCGACGGCCATCGCCAGCGCACTCGCCGCCAGAGCATTGGCGATGTTGTGGCGGCCCGGCAGCGGCAGCAGTACGTCCACATTCCCCGTTGGGGTCTGCAACGTAAATTCGGTGCCGTGAGAGGTCACATGAATGTTGTTGGCGGTGAAGTCGCTGTTCGCAGCATTAGGCGAGAAGCGCCAGGTTTTGCGATCCCCGATAACGCTTTGCCAGTTCAGCCAGTCGTTATTATCGGCATTCATAATGGCGATACCGTTGGCCGGCAGGCCGGTGTAGATCTCGCCCTTCGCTTTTGCCACGCCTTCGAGCGAGCCGAAGCCTTCCAGATGTGCCGCCGCCAGGTTATTCACCAGCGCCGCTTCCGGTTGCGTCAGGCTAACGGTCCAGGCGATTTCCCCCTGGTGATTGGCACCGAGTTCGATTACCGCAAACTCATGCTCGCGGGTCAGACGCAGCAGCGTCATCGGTACGCCAATATCGTTGTTCAGATTGCCTGCGGTATAGAGAGTATTGCCACACTGGGTGAGGATGGCGGCCGTCATCTCTTTAACGGACGTTTTACCAGAGGAGCCGGTCAGCGCCACAACGCGCGTCGGAACCTGCTGGCGAACCCATGCCGCCAGTTCACCAAACGCCAGACGGGTATCTTTTACCACCGCCTGCGGCAGGTCGATATCCAGTTTACGGCTTACCAGCAGCGCACCTGCGCCCGCGGCTTTCGCCTGCTCAGCAAAATCGTGCGCATCGAAACGCTCACCCTTAAGCGCCACAAACAGGCAGCCAGGGGTGATTTTACGCGTGTCGGTGGTCACCGCATCGAAACTCATCTCATCGCCGCTGACGTCTGCGCGCAGGATCGTCGCAAGCTGGCTTAGCGTTACGCTGATCATGCCACTACTCCCAGCAGACGCGCCGCGGTTACACGGTCGGAGTAATCCAGACGGTTGGTGCCGACAATCTGATAATCTTCGTGGCCTTTACCGGCCAGCAGCACCACATCGTTCTCGTTAGCCTGCATGATGGCGTTAGTCACCGCTTCTGCGCGGCCTTCCACC
Organism: Leclercia sp. EC_58; assembly: GCF_019584355.1. NCBI lineage: Bacteria > Pseudomonadati > Pseudomonadota > Gammaproteobacteria > Enterobacterales > Enterobacteriaceae > Leclercia > Leclercia sp. EC_58. The sequence goes on along the minus strand of NZ_VDAM01000001.1, from coordinate 1,836,814 downwards.
ACGCGGGCACGGCCCGCATCCAGCATACCGGCCAGAATGTCGTTGATGATGGCGCGCGGCTCTTCGGTGCGCGGGTTGTCATCGGTCACGACCGCGATATCCGCGAATTGTTCAGCAATGGCGCCCATCAGCGGACGTTTGCCTTTATCGCGATCGCCGCCGCAGCCAAAGACGCACCACAGTTTACCGGCGCAGTGCAGGCGCGCGGCTTCCAGCGCTTTCTCCAACGCATCCGGCGTGTGGGCATAATCCACCACCACCGTCGGTTTGCCTGGGGCGGTGAAGACTTCCATGCGGCCGCAAACCGGCTGCAGGCGCGCGGAGGTACGGAGCAGTTCCGCCAGCGGATAACCCAGCGCCAGCAGGGTCGCGAGAGCCAGCAGCAGGTTGCTGACGTTGAATGCCCCCATCAGGCGACTCTCGATTTCCCCTTCACCCCAGCTCGAAGCAAAGCGAATGGTCGCGCCGCTATCGTGATAGGTCACGTCGGTGGCCTTCAGCCAGCGGCCATGGCAGTTCGGATTGATATGATCGGCCATGGAGACCGCAACGGCATCTGGCAGCTTAGCCAGCCAGCGGCGACCCACTTCGTCATCGGCGTTGATGATCGCCTGACCGCAGTGATGCGTGGCATACAGCTGCCATTTCGCCGCTTCGTAGTTTTCCATGTCGCCATGGTAATCGAGGTGATCCCGGCTCAGGTTAGTGAACACAGAGGCGGCAAATTTCAGCGCCGCGACACGGTGCTGTACCAGCCCGTGAGAAGAGACTTCCATCGCCGCGAAGGTCGCGCCCTGCCCTGCCAGACCGGCGAGCACGTGCTGTACGTCAACGGCAGAGCCGGTGGTATTTTCCGTTGGGTTCACTTTGCCCAACAGACCATTACCCACGGTCCCCATCACCGCGCTGGTTTCACCCAGCAGTTGCGCCCACTGCGCCATCAGCTGCGTGGTGGTGGTTTTACCGTTGGTGCCGGTTACGCCAACCAGACGCAACCGGTCAGAGGGTTCGTTATAAAAACGTCCCGCCAGCGCAGAGAGACGTTCATTCAGCTGGCTGAGATAGATGACCGGCACGCCATGCATTTCACGGACTTCACCGTCAGTGGCCTCATCTTTTGCCTCAGCAATAATGGCAGCAACACCTTGCGCTATCGCCTGCGGGATATACCGACGCCCGTCCGCCTGATGACCTACGACTGCCACAAAAAGATCGCCCGAGGCAGCCACACGGCTGTCGAGTACCATCTCTCGCAGTTCTCTCGCAGGTAAGCCTGTTACCCACGGAGCAAGAAGGTCGCGCAAATTACGATCTGCCACCTGTTCCCTCGCCTTGATTAATTACAAATTCACTTTTCTCGCCCGTTGCCAGCGCATCCGGCTCGATGTTCATGGTGCGCAGTACGCCGCCCATGATGGCACCGAAGACCGGCGCGGAAACGGCGCCACCGTAGTATTTACCCGCCTGTGGATCGTTGATGACGACCACCAGCGCAAAACGCGGATTACTCGCAGGCGCAACGCCTGCGGTATATGCAATGTATTTATTGATGTAGCGGCCATCTGGCCCGACTTTTTTCGCCGTACCGGTTTTGATCGCGATGCGATAGCCTTTGATCGCCGCCTTCACGCCGCCGCCGCCGGGCAGCGCCACGCTTTCCATCATGTGAACGACGGTACGGACGATCGATTCCGGGAAGATACGCTCACCGGGAACCGGGGGATCAACTTTGGTAATTGAGAGCGGGCGATAGACGCCATAGCTGCCAATCGTTGCATAGACACGCGCCAACTGTAACGGCGTTACCATTAGCCCGTAGCCGAAAGAGAAGGTGGCCCTCTCTATGTCAGACCACCGTTGTTTTTGAGGATATAAGCCACTGCGTTCTCCGACCAACCCCAAATTGGTCGCCTTTCCCAGCCCAAAACGTGAGTAAGTTTCTACCAACGCTGAGGACGGCATCGCTAACGCCAGCTTAGAAACGCCAACGTTACTCGACTTCTGTAAAACCCCGGTGAGGGTCAATTCGCTGTAACGCGCCACGTCTTTGATCTCGTGACCGTTGATGCGGTAAGGCACGGTATTCAACACGGTGTTTTCATTGACGATACCGCGCTGCAGGGCGGTCATCACCACCATCGGTTTCACCGTGGAACCCGGCTCGAAGACGTCGGTGATGGCACGGTTACGCATGGCGTCTTTGGCCGTGCCGGTAAAATTGTTCGGGTTGTAAGACGGGCTGTTGGCCATCGCCAGCACTTCACCGGTGCTGACATCCACCAGCACGGCGCTGCCGGATTCCGCTTTGTTAAAGGCGACGGCGTTATTCAGCTCACGGTAGACCAGCGCCTGCAAACGCTCGTCAATACTCAACGCCAGGTTGTGCGCCGCCTGGCTGTCGGTTGAAGAGATATCTTCAATCACGCGACCATAGCGGTCTTTACGCACCACGCGCTCGCCCGGCTGACCGGTCAGCCACTTATCGAAACTCTTCTCAACGCCTTCAATCCCCTGGCTGTCGACGTTGGTAAAGCCAATTAGGTGGGCGGTCACTTCTCCGGACGGGTAGTAGCGACGCGACTCTTCACGCAGGTGAATGCCGGGCAGCTTCAATTTTTTGATGTAGTCGGCCATGTCAGGGTTAACCTGACGCGCCAGATAGATAAAGCGCCCTTTCGGGTTAGCATTGACGCGAGCAGCCAGCTGATCGAGCGGCATTTTCAGCGCGTCAGAGAGCGCCTTCCAGCGGTTATCCAGGGAGATCCCGCCAGCGTCATGCAGCTCTTTCGGATCCGCCCAGATCGCTTTCACCGGTACGCTGACCGCCAGCGGGCGGCCAGAACGGTCGGTGATCAGGCCACGCGATGTCGAGACTTCCTGAACGCGCAGGGAGCGCATATCGCCCTGGCGCACCAGCATGTCGGGGGCAATGATCTGCAGCCACGCCACGCGTCCCAGCAGGAAACCCAGCGCCAGTAAAATGCAGCCGCACAGCAACGCAAAACGCCAGCTGATAAAGCTGGCCTGTTCTTCCTGACGTTTTGGTTTTAGCGCCTTCGCCGCGGATTTCATGCGTCGCGTTTTTCCTTATTTTTGTACTACGATATTTTCCTGAGAGGGATCAACATGCTGCATCTGCAGCTTTTCCGTTGCGATCCGTTCCACCCGGCTGTGATCGCCGAGCGCATTTTCTTCAAGGATCAGATTTCGCCACTCGATATCCAGCGCATCACGCTCCAGCACCAGCTGTTCGCGCTGCGCCGTTAACAAACGGGTATGGTGCGCGGTGGTCACGACGGTGATCGCCGACACAATGATGCAAATAAACAGGCACAGTGGCAGCTTGCCGAAACGCAACAGATCGTCCCAGATCACGCCCGGCAACGCATGACGCTCGTTGCTGCCTAACGTCTCTTTGACCTTGCTTAAGGTGCCTGCCACTTTGCCGATCATGCACTCGTCCTTTCTGCAATACGCAGCACTGAACTACGGGCGCGTGGATTCTCTTCCACTTCTGCCTCGCCCGGCATTAACTTGCCCAATGCGCGCAGCTGACGGCCACCCAGCTTTTTGAGCTGCTCTTCCGTCATCGGTAAACCGGCCGGAACCTGCGGACCGCGGCTTTGCTCGCGCATAAAACGCTTCACGATGCGATCTTCCAGCGAGTGGAAGCTGATAATCGACAGGCGACCACCCGGCGCGAGTACGCCAAGCGAACTTTTCAGCGCCTGCTCGATCTCCTCGAGCTCGCTGTTCACCCAGATGCGAATTGCCTGGAAAGTACGGGTGGCGGGATGTTTGTACTTATCCTTCACCGGCGTTGCCGCCGCGATCACTTCAGCCAGCTCTTTGGTACGGGTCATCGGCTCAATGCGGTTGCGCTCAACGATGGCGCGCGCGATACGCTTGCCAAAACGCTCTTCGCCGAAGGTTTTGATCACCCAGGCGATATCCGCTTCATCAGCCGTTTGCAGCCACTCGGCGGCGGACTGGCCGCGCGTCGGATCCATACGCATATCCAGCGGACCGTCGCGCATAAAGGAGAAGCCACGTTCAGCGTCATCAAGCTGCGGTGAGGAGACGCCAAGATCGAGAAGAATGCCGTCGATCTTGCCGGTTAAATCGCGCTCGCTGACGTAATCAGCCAGCGCAGAGAAAGGACCATGAACAATAGAAAAGCGTGGATCATCAATAGTTTTTGCCACGGCAATGGCCTGCGGATCGCGATCGATCGCCAGCAAACGGCCTTCCGCGCCCAGTTGGGAGAGGATTAAACGTGAGTGGCCACCCCGGCCAAAAGTGCCATCAATATAGATGCCATCAGGACGAATATTCAGGCCATTGACGGCCTCATCCAGTAGCACCGTCGTATGTTTATAATTTTCCATCATATTTATAGAGACAAATCCTGCAATCGTTCCGACAATGTCGCGGAATCAGACTGCTCAGCGTCGATATCTTCCTTGACCCGTTGATACCAGGCCGTTTCATCCCACAGTTCAAACTTATTGAACTGTCCGACCAGCATCACTTCTTTTGTCAGACCCGCATGCTGCCGCAGCACTGGCGCAATCAATAAACGCCCCGCGCTATCCATCTGACATTCACTGGCATGACCCAATAACAGCCGCTGCACGCGGCGTTCCTGCGGGTTCATGCTCGACAGTCGAGACAGCTTTTGCTCAATGATTTCCCATTCAGGCAAGGGGTAAAGCAACAGGCAGGCGTGGTTGATGTCAATGGTGCAGACCATTTGACCAGAAGCGCTCTCGTTCAGCTGGTCGCGATATCGGGTTGGTACCGACAAACGCCCTTTGCTGTCGAGATTGACTAACGTCGCTCCACGGAACATGCCAGTCTCACCCCTCCTCACCACTTTTACCCACAAATTCCCACTTAAGGGAGTTTACGGAGCGATGGAAAAGCTTGTCAAGCCAGGACTTCCGCGACATCAGTCTAAATGTTACTGATTTACGAACGGAAGTTAATCAGGCTATTAACCGTACAACTGGCGAGGCAAAATTAACGTGATGAATATTTGTGAGAAAAAACTCCAATATGCAGAGCAGCGTTAAAAATCACTCATCTCGTCGCAACCAAATATAAAGTGTCAGTTTGCGACGCGGGCGGCATTTTAAGCCATATCGTCAGGGGTGAACAGCGCCAGATTCAACGCTGCCGCCGCGTCGAACGCTGATAAGCGGATGGCGGAAAATTCAGGGGGCAAAAATGGTTGATAATTCAGCAATGATGATCGGTTGTGTAACAAAATAATACAAATAATGTCATTAATGGCTTTTAAATAAACATGAAAAGAAGTTTTAAATAGCAAAGTGAAATAATAAGGCTGTGAGGCGATGTTTTTTATAGAATTATCTTAAAAAGAATAAGGGCATTCCTGAGCGGATTAATAGCAATAAATTCAGGGCAGTTTCCACTGCCCTGTATCTCTTATGACCGGCTCAATATGCCGCGACGATAGAGGTTACGACGGATGCGCGTCAGCCCCGGTTTAGGCTTACGCGGCTCATCGAGACTCGCCAGCACAATCTCCAGCACCCGTTCTGCCACGTCACGATGACGCTGGGCGACTGCCAGCACCGGGCACTGCAGGAAATCGAGCAGTTCGTGATCGCCAAAGGTCGCAATCGCCAGATCGGACGGCAGCTTGCCTTCGCGGCGCAGCGTCACGTCCATCACCCCTTGCAACAGGGCAAAAGAGGTGGTGAACAGCGCCTGCGGCATCTGATGGGTTTCCAGCCACTTCTCGAACAGCTGCGCCGAGGCTTCGCGCTCGTAGCTGTTGGCATAGAGGAAATCCACTTTACGGGGATCGTCTTTCCAGGCGGTGCGGAAACCCTGCTCGCGCAGGAAGCTCACGGAGAGTTCCGGCAACGCCCCCAGGTAGAGGACATTTTCCGCCGGGAAGGTACGCAGCTCTGCCGCCAGCATTTCAGCATCGTCCTGATCGGCACCCACCACGCTGGTGAAATGTTCGCGATCTAATGCACGGTCGAGGGCGACAATCGGGAAGGAATCATTAGCCCAACGCTGATAGAAAGGATGCTCCGGAGGTAACGAGGTTGAAACGATAATGGCATCGACCTGGCGCTGGAGGAGATGCTCGATGCAACGCATTTCGTTATCGGGCTGATCTTCTGAGCAGGCGATCAACAGTTGATAGCCGCGCTGACGCGCCTGACGCTCAAGATAGTTGGCGATCCGGGTGTAACTGGTGTTCTCCAGATCCGGGATCACCAGGCCGATCGAACGGGTACGCCCGGCACGCAGACCTGCTGCGACAGCATTCGGATGGTAGTTATGTTCACGAACCACTGCCATGACTTTCTCAACGGTCTTGTCGCTGACACGATACTGCTTCGCTTTACCGTTAATCACATAGCTTGCCGTCGTTCGCGACACACCGGCGAGCCTGGCGATTTCATCCAGTTTCACAATTACCCCTTAAAAGAAAGAAAAGAGTCCATGACCTCGTCAGGGTTATGGCTAAATCTTGTAACATCTAAACGCAGAATAGTCTGTGCGGCAACCGCTTTTGTCGCGACACCGGCATCGGTGCGCAAAAAAAAGCCCGGTTACTCGCACCGGGCAATAGAGAGGCGAACTTTTTATCCTTAACGCATCACTTTGTCGCCGCGGGAAAGTCCCACAACGCCTGAACGCGCCACTTCGACAATTTTTGCCACATCCCGCACCGAGGCGAGGAAAGCATCCAGCTTATCGCTGGTGCCGGCAAGCTGAACGGTATAGATAGACGGTGTGACATCGATTATCTGCCCGCGGAAGATATCCGCATTGCGTTTCACCTCTTCACGCCCGTAACCGGTGGCCTGAATTTTCACCAGCATGATTTCACGTTCAACGTAGGCCCCCTGCCCCAGCTCGCTGACGCGTAAGACATCCACCAGTTTGTGCAGCTGCTTTTCGATCTGCTCCAGCACCTTGGCGTCGCCCACCGTCTGGATGGTCATGCGGGAAAGCGTGGGATCGTCTGTCGGCGCTACCGTCAGGCTTTCAATATTGTAGCCACGCTGTGCAAAGAGCCCAATCACGCGCGACAGCGCACCGGACTCGTTTTCCAGTAATACAGATAATATCCGGCGCATCAGGTTCTCTCCGTTTTGCTTAACCACATTTCATCCATACCGCCGCCGCGAATATGCATCGGATAAACATGCTCGGTGCCATCCACAACCACATCGACAAAGACCAGGCGGTTATTTTTAACGTGCTCAAGGGCTTCACTGAGCTTCGCTTCCAGCTCTGCCGGATGACTGATACGCATACCAATGTGGCCGTAAGCCTCTGCCAGACGCACAAAATCCGGCAATGAATTCATATAGGACTGCGAATGGCGACCGGAATAGATCATATCCTGCCACTGCTTCACCATCCCCAGATAGCCGTTGTTCAGATTGAGCACCAGCACCGGCAGCTCGTACTGCAGCGCGGTGGAGAGTTCCTGAATGTTCATCTGGATACTGCCATCGCCGGTCACGCAGACCACCGTCTCTTCCGGTAATGCCAGCTTCACGCCCAGCGCGGCGGGCAGGCCAAAGCCCATGGTGCCCAGACCGCCGGAGTTGATCCAACGACGTGGCTTATCAAACGAGTAATAGAGGGCGGCAAACATCTGGTGCTGGCCGACGTCCGAGGTCACGTAAGCGTCGCCTTTGGTCAGACGCCAGATAGTTTCAATCACCGCCTGCGGCTTGATGTTCTCGCTTTGGGTATCGTATTTCAGGCACTGACGCGCACGCCACTGCTCAATCTGCAGCCACCAGTCACGAATATCGTCGAGCGGCTGGGCATAATTTTCCTGCGCCAGCAGCTCCAGCATTTGGTCCAGCACCTGACGCGCATCGCCCACAATTGGCACATCCGCCGGCACGGTTTTGGAAATCGAGGTGGGATCGATGTCAATGTGCAGCACCGTGGCATCAGGACAATATTTCGCCAGGTTATTGGTGGTACGATCGTCAAAGCGCACCCCAACGGCAAAAATAACGTCGGAGTTGTGCATCGTCATATTGGCTTCGTACGTGCCGTGCATACCGAGCATGCCGAGCGCCTGACGATGGGAAGCCGGGAACGCCCCGAGTCCCATTAATGAGGAGGCCACCGGCAGGTTCAGCTTTTCGATAAGCGCACGCAGCTGCGTTTCGCACTGGGCGTTCACCGCCCCGCCGCCAACGTAGACCACCGGCTTTTTGGCCGCTATCAGGGTTTGCAGGGCACGCTTAATCTGCCCCTTATGTCCCTGGGTAGTAGGGTTATACGAACGCATGCTGACCGACTCCGGCCAGACATAAGGCAATTTATTGGCCGGGTTGAGAATATCTTTCGGAAGATCCACCACCACCGGCCCCGGACGCCCGCTGGCCGCCAGCCAGAAGGCCTTTTTCAGCACGCCCGGAATATCTTCCGTCTGCTTGACCAGGAAACTGTGTTTCACCACCGGACGGGAGATGCCGACCATGTCGCACTCCTGAAAGGCATCATAGCCAATCAGCGAGGTTGCAACCTGACCGGAGAGCACCACCATCGGAATGGAATCCATATAGGCGGTAGCGATACCCGTAATGGCGTTCGTCGCGCCAGGACCCGATGTCACCAGCACGACCCCCACTTCACCTGTCGCACGTGCCAGTCCATCAGCCATATGTACGGCGGCTTGCTCATGACGCACCAGGACGTGTTCGATACCGCCAACGGTATGTAGTGCGTCGTAAATATCGAGGACCGCGCCTCCAGGGTAACCGAACACTTGCTTCACGCCCTGATCGATTAACGATCGGACGACCATTTCGGCGCCAGACAACATCTCCATGATTTGCCTCCAGGCTTATCGTTTCAGACGGACAGGAGAAATATGCACTGCGCCGTCTTTTTTGTCAGGGTTACCCCTGGCGATTTTTATTGTGCAGAGTGACAGTTACCATAACCGCTCGCCGGAAGGCAGGCAATTAGCAAACCCCGGCTGGCGCAGGATCACAAAAGAAGAAAAACAAGGTATTAATATTTGTTATGGATAAATCGACTACGAGAACGAAGGTGAGTGAGCGTTCATCATTTAAAATGGGGGCGGCACAGTAATTCATGCATTTTTACGGCCAGCAAAGGGCAGTGAAAATATCCTCAACAGAATAAAATTTCAGAAACGAAAAAAAAGTCAGGATAAATAACAATAATACTGAAATTTATCCTGACCACATTTATCGACGGCAGACGCTAACCAACAGCTCTTCCATCCACTGATGACCTTTATCGCGACCGGCCGCTTCATGCCATGAGAGATAGCAGGTGCGTGAGTTAAGGTTCAGCGGCAACGGCATAATCCGCAGGCTCAGCGGCTCGGCAAACTCTTCAGCCAGCCAGCGCGGGGCGATGGCAACCAGATGAGTTTGCGAGACGATATTTAATACGCTGACCATCGCCATCCCCTGATAAGCTACACAGGCCTGCTTATCTGGCGTGTCATACCATGGCTGGCTAAAAGAGGCGTAGCGATCGAGCGCAACAACCGCATGCTGTTCGCGGTAATGACTCCAACTTACTGATAGTGTTTTATGTTCAGATAATGCCCGATGACCTTGTCATGCAGCTCCACCGATTTTGAGAACGACAGTGACTTCCGTCCCAGCCTTGCCAG
>NZ_VDAM01000001.1:1609995-1827041 GCF_019584355.1 Leclercia sp. EC_58 | reverse complement strand
TTACGCACCACGCCTTCAGTAGCGGAGCAGGAAGGACATCTGATGGAAATGGAAGCCACGCAAGCACCTTAAAATCACCATCATACACTAAATCAGTAAGTTGGCAGCATTACCATAAATTCGCACACATAATTCAGAATAAGAAAATGGCAGAAAAGGGAAAAACCAGCACAATAAGCTAATTGTTTCCACCCGGGTCTTGCGGGTGAATGGGGGTTTTCGCCTGGCAGGGGTTGACATCAATCCGCGTATCCAGTACCACTAAAAGCATATCTTATTTATCTGGAGCTGATTCATGAGTCGCAGCATTCGTTTCACCGGTCTACTACTACTAAACGCATCCACTGTGCGCGGTAGACTGGCGGGCGAAATTCAGCGTTGAATCGTTCTCTGGTTAAGACAAAAAACCCGCGCCACTGCGCGGGTTTTTTTATGCTCGTAGCAAGGCGCCCAAATTCAGACAAGGACCTAACCCATGAGCCAGCAAGTCATTATTTTCGATACGACCTTACGTGACGGTGAACAAGCATTACAGGCAAGCCTGAGCGTTAAAGAGAAATTGCAGATTGCTCTGGCCCTTGAACGTATGGGCGTAGACGTCATGGAAGTGGGCTTCCCGGTCTCTTCTCCGGGTGATTTTGAATCTGTTCAGACCATCGCCCGCACCGTCAAAAACAGCCGTGTGTGTGCCCTGGCGCGCTGCGTCGAGAAAGATATCGACGTGGCTGCGGAGTCGCTGAAGGTCGCCGAAGCCTTCCGTATTCACACCTTTATTGCTACCTCGCCGATGCATATCGCCACCAAGCTGCGCAGCACCCTGGATGAGGTGATCGAGCGCTCCATCTATATGGTGAAACGCGCCCGCAATTATACCGACGACGTTGAGTTCTCCTGTGAAGATGCAGGCCGCACGCCAATTGAAGATTTGGCTCGTGTGGTTGAAGCGGCTATCCGTGCCGGCGCCACCACCATCAACATCCCGGACACCGTCGGCTATACCATGCCGTTCGAATTCTCCAACATCATTACCGGCCTGTATGAGCGTGTGCCGAATATTGATAAAGCGATCATCTCCGTTCACACCCACGACGATTTAGGCCTGGCTGTCGGCAATGCCATTGCCGCGGTCCACGCCGGGGCGCGTCAGGTTGAAGGTGCCATGAACGGTATCGGTGAGCGCGCGGGCAACTGTTCGCTGGAAGAGGTGATCATGGCGATCAAGGTGCGCAAGGACATCATGAATGTGCATACCCGCATCAATCACCAGGAGATCTGGCGCACCAGCCAGACCGTGAGCCAGATCTGCAACATGCCGATCCCGGCGAACAAAGCGATTGTGGGCACTGGCGCCTTCGCTCACTCCTCCGGTATTCACCAGGACGGCGTGCTGAAGAACCGCGAAAACTACGAGATCATGACGCCGGAATCGATCGGTCTGAATCAGGTGCAGCTGAACCTGACCTCCCGCTCTGGGCGTGCGGCGGTTAAACACCGCATGGAAGAGATGGGCTATAAAGAGACCGACTACAACATGGATCACCTGTACGACGCCTTCCTGAAGCTGGCCGATAAAAAAGGCCAGGTATTTGACTACGACCTGGAAGCGCTGGCGTTTATTAACAAGCAGCAGGAAGAGCCAGAGCATTTCCGTCTGGACTACTTCAGCGTGCAGTCGGGTTCAAGCGACATCGCGACCGCCTCCGTCAAGCTGGCCTGCGGTGAAGAGGTTAAAGCCGAAGCCGCCAACGGCAACGGTCCGGTCGATGCCATCTACCAGGCCATTAACCGCGTCACTGAATATGACGTTGAGCTGGTCAAATATGACCTGACGGCGAAAGGCCAGGGCAAAAACGCGCTGGGCCAGGTAGACATCGTGGTCAACTATAACGGCCGCCGCTTCCACGGCGTGGGCCTGGCGACCGATATCGTCGAATCCTCCGCCAAAGCCATGGTTCACGTCCTGAACAATATCTGGCGCGCCGCAGAAGTAGAAAAAGAGTTGCAACGCAAAGCTCAGAATAAAGAGAACAATAAGGAAACCGTGTAATGTCGAAGAATTACCATATTGCTGTGTTACCGGGCGACGGAATTGGTCCCGAAGTTATGGCACAGGCGCTGAAGGTGCTGGACGCTGTTCGCACCCGTTTTGCGATGAAAATTACCACCAGCCACTACGATGTGGGCGGTATCGCGATCGATAACCATGGTACGCCATTGCCGCAGGCAACCGTGACCGGCTGTGAGAATGCCGACGCGGTTCTGTTCGGATCTGTAGGTGGCCCGAAATGGGAACACCTGCCACCGGCCGAGCAGCCAGAGCGCGGGGCGCTGCTGCCACTGCGTAAACATTTCAAGCTCTTCAGCAACCTGCGCCCGGCCAAACTGTACCAGGGGCTGGAAGAATTTTGCCCGCTGCGCGCCGATATCGCCGCCAACGGCTTCGACATTCTGTGCGTCCGTGAGTTGACCGGCGGCATCTACTTTGGTCAGCCGAAAGGCCGCGAAGGCAGCGGTCAGCACGAAAAAGCGTTCGATACTGAGGTGTATCACCGTTTTGAGATCGAACGTATCGCCCGTATCGCGTTCGAATCTGCCCGCAAACGCGGCCATAAAGTGACCTCTATTGATAAAGCTAACGTGCTGCAATCCTCCATCCTGTGGCGCGAAATCGTTAACGAGATTGCTCAGGAGTACCCGGACGTTCAGCTGGCACATATGTACATCGACAATGCCACCATGCAGCTGATTAAAGATCCGTCCCAGTTTGACGTCCTGCTCTGTTCCAACCTGTTCGGGGACATTCTCTCTGACGAGTGCGCGATGATCACCGGCTCCATGGGAATGCTGCCATCCGCCAGCCTGAACGAAGAAGGTTTTGGTCTGTACGAACCGGCTGGCGGATCCGCACCGGATATCGCGGGTAAAAACATCGCCAACCCGATCGCGCAGATCCTCTCTCTGGCGCTGCTTTTGCGCTACAGCCTGGATGCTAACGAGGCGGCTACCGCGATCGAAAACGCCATCAACCGCGCCCTGGAAGAGGGTGTGCGCACCGGCGATTTAGCCCGCGGCAACGCGGCGGTCAGTACTGAAGAAATGGGCGATATCATTGCCCGCTATGTCGCTGAAGGGGTGTAATCATGGCGAAGACGTTGTACGAAAAAATTTATGATGCTCACGTGGTCTATGAAGCGCAGAACGAAACCCCGCTGCTCTATATCGATCGCCATCTGGTGCACGAAGTGACCTCGCCACAGGCGTTCGATGGCCTGCGCGCGCACAAGCGTCCGGTGCGTCAGCCGGGCAAAACCTTCGCCACGATGGACCATAACGTTTCAACCCAGACTAAAGACATCAACGCCTCCGGTGAGATGGCGCGCATTCAGATGCAGGAGCTGATCAAGAACTGCAACGAGTTTGGCGTTGAGCTGTACGATCTGAACCACCCGTATCAGGGCATCGTCCACGTGATGGGCCCTGAGCAAGGTATCACCCTGCCGGGCATGACCATCGTTTGCGGCGACTCCCATACCGCGACCCACGGCGCGTTTGGTGCCCTGGCCTTCGGTATCGGCACCTCCGAAGTGGAACATGTGCTGGCGACCCAGACCCTGAAACAGGGTCGCGCGAAGACCATGAAAATTGAGGTGACCGGCGAGGCCGCACCGGGCATCACTGCCAAAGACATCGTGCTGGCAATCATCGGTAAAACCGGTAGCGCAGGCGGCACCGGACATGTGGTGGAGTTCTGCGGCAGCGCGATCCAGGCCCTGAGCATGGAAGGCCGTATGACCCTGTGCAACATGGCCATTGAGATGGGTGCGAAAGCCGGTCTGGTTGCGCCTGACGAAACGACCTTTAACTATGTGAAGGGGCGTTTGCACGCCCCGAAAGGCCAGGATTTTGACGACGCGGTCGCGTACTGGAAAACCCTGAAAACCGACGAGGGTGCGGTATTCGACACCGTGGTCACTCTGCAGGCCGAAGCGATTGCGCCGCAGGTCACCTGGGGCACGAATCCGGGGCAGGTTATCTCTGTTAACGACAGCGTTCCCGATCCGGCCTCGTTCGCCGATCCGGTTGAGCGCGCCAGCGCAGAGAAAGCGCTGGCCTATATGGGGCTGAAACCGGGCGTACCGCTGACCGACGTGAGCATTGATAAAGTGTTTATTGGCTCCTGCACCAACTCGCGCATCGAAGATCTGCGCGCCGCGGCAGAAGTGGCGAAAGGCCGTAAAGTGGCGCCGGGCGTGCAGGCGCTGGTGGTCCCAGGCTCCGGCCCGGTCAAAGCGCAGGCGGAAGCTGAAGGTCTGGATAAGATTTTCATTGAAGCAGGCTTTGAGTGGCGTCTGCCGGGTTGCTCCATGTGTCTGGCGATGAACAACGACCGCCTGAACCCGGGTGAGCGCTGCGCTTCCACCAGCAACCGTAACTTTGAAGGTCGTCAGGGGCGCGGTGGGCGCACGCATCTGGTCAGCCCGGCGATGGCCGCGGCAGCCGCAGTGACCGGCCACTTCGCCGATATTCGCAGCCTGAAATAAGGAGACCATCATGGCAGAGAAATTTACCCAACATACTGGCCTGGTGGTCCCTCTGGACGCGGCTAACGTCGACACCGACGCCATCATTCCAAAGCAGTTTTTGCAGAAGGTAACCCGCACCGGTTTTGGTGCGCACCTGTTTAACGACTGGCGTTTTCTGGACGACAAAGGCGAAGTGCCAAATCCGGAGTTCGTGCTGAACTTTCCTGAATACAAAGGCGCATCTATCCTGCTGGCGCGGGAAAACTTCGGCTGTGGCTCATCGCGCGAGCATGCGCCGTGGGCGCTGACCGATTACGGTTTCAAAGTGGTAATTGCCCCGAGCTTTGCCGACATCTTCTACGGCAACAGCTTCAACAACCAGCTGCTGCCGGTCACGTTGAGTGATGAACAGGTCGACGAACTGTTTACGCTGGTGCAGGGCAACCCGGGCATGACCTTTGAAGTGGATCTGGAAGCGCAGGTCGTAAAAGCCGGGGATAAAATCTACAGCTTCAACATCGACGCGTTCCGCCGTCACTGCATGATTAACGGTCTGGACAGCATCGGACTGACCCTGCAGCACGAAGACGCCATTGCTGCCTACGAGAGCAAGCAGCCAGCCTTTATGGGCTAATCGCTTAGCCCTCACGCTAAAGAGTCCATTGCACAGTCAATGGACTCTTTTTTTATTCAGACATCTTTTACCCGCCAGGTGAGCACCAGCGTTACCAGCGAAATCCCTGCTATAACCATGTAAACCACAGAATGGCCGTAGCTTTGCGCCAGCGCGCCCTGAATCACCCCCGCCAGAATCACGCCGGTAGAGATACTGTTGGTAAACAGCGTGGTTGCCGACCCCGCCCTGCCCGGCATCAGATCCTGGAACCAGAGCATGCCAATCCCGGCGATGATGCCAATAAAGATCGCGTTAAAGAGTTGCAGGCCAAGCAACGCTTCGCGGCTGTGAAAGAGGATCAGGCCCAGATAAAAGAGCACACCCGCCGCCACCGCGATCACCATCATCCGCCGTTTACCGACGTGTTTGACGTAATAACCTGCAAGGATCATTGCCGGAATTTCCAGCCCGGCGGCAGTCCCCATTAAGATCCCGGCCAGCTTGTCCGGCAGCCCCAGATCGCTGCTGATCCACAACGGCATGTCGATGATATACATGGTGTTACAGGTCCACATTAGCGTGGACGCGATAAACAGCCTGCGGACATTTTTATCTTTCCAGCCGCTTACCTCCGTCACCGGAACAGCGGTCGCCGATTCCACCCTGGCCACAGAAGGCAGCGCGAAAGCGATCAGCGCCAGGCTGATGGCAAAAATGGCCGCCGCAATAGAGAACATGGTGGTAAAGCCGTAGTTAAGCGCCAGCATAAACGCCAGCGGCGGACCGATGACCCACGCCAGCGAAAGCTGCGCACGCATCACCGAGCTGAACATCACCACCTCACGCGCAGAGCTGTCGGCATATTCCCGCGCCAGAGCAAACAGCTGCGGCATGGCGGTGTTGGCAATCGAGGCCAACAGCACACCGCAGGTTAATAAGGTCAGGTAGTGGCGGTTGAAGGCAAACAGCAGCGCGTTGCCAATCGCCATCGCGCAGCAAAAGAGGATCAGCTTGCGGCGATCGCCCTGGCTGTCCGAACGCTTCGCCAGCCCCAGGCTGACCAGGATCCCGGCGACGGCATTGACGGTATAGAACAGCCCCACCCAGAACGGTTGAGCACCCACCTCGCGGCTCAGGAACAGACTCAGGGTCGGCGCCTGCAGTGCCCCGGCTACGCCCATCATAAAAGCCACCATCAAAAAAGCGGCATACACACCGTTTAGACGGCGTCCCATCGTCATTAACCAGAGCATTCACTGTTCCTTTAGCGCACGAGAAAACGAAAAAAGCCAGCAGATGATACCTGCTGGCGTGGTGATTCGCACCAATACTCAGTCACACATGATCGAAGCAATTCAGCGTTCCGAGGTCGACGTTGTCACCTCCCACTGCATCAGCTCTTCCAGTATTTTCAGCCGCTGCTCTGCACACCGGCGGGCCAGCCAGGACACTCCCTTTGTCGCTGAGAAGTACTGTTGGTAAAACTGATTTGTGGCAGACCTCTTCATATTTACCTCCTCGCTTCATCGAAGTGAATTATTGGCTTAATATAGGGATTAATAAATTGCTGGTTTTTTGTCAGGAGTTCCTCTTTTATGCCCTCTGGTCGTCTGCAACAACAATTTATCCGCCTGTGGCAGTGCTGTGACGGCCAGACCCGGGAGACCACGCTCAGCGAACTGGCCGACTTGCTCAACTGTTCGCGCCGCCATATGCGTACCCTGCTTAATACCATGCAGCAGCAGGGCTGGCTGAGCTGGGAAGCGGAGGCCGGGCGCGGCAAGCGCTCGCGTCTCACCTTTTTGTATACCGGCCTTGCGCTTCAGCAGCAGCGGGCGGAGGATCTGCTGGAGCAGGACCGCATCGAACAACTGGTGCAGCTGGTCGGCGATAAGGCCGCGGTGCGCCAGATGCTGGTTTCCCACCTCGGGCGCAGCTTCCGCCAGGGCAAGCACATCCTGCGCGTGCTCTATTATCGCCCGATGAAAAACCTGTTGCCGGGCATCGCATTACGGCGCTCCGAAACCCATATGGCGCGCCAGATCTTTAGCGGGCTGACGCGCATAAATGAGGAAAACGGGGAACTGGAAGCTGACATTGCCCACCACTGGCAGCAGCTTTCTCCTCTGCACTGGCGATTTTTTTTGCGACCTGGCATCCATTTCCATCATGGTCGCGAGCTGGAGATGGCTGATGTTATCGCCTCGCTGCAGCGCGCCCGCGAATTGCCCCTCTATTCACACATCAGCCAGGTCCAGTCACCCACCGCCTGGACGCTGGATATTCAGCTTACGCAGCCCGACCGCTGGCTGCCGTGGCTGCTGGGGTATGTGCCGTCGATGATCCTGCCGCGGGAGTGGGAAACGATGCACAACTTTGCCAGCCTGCCGGTGGGCACCGGGCCGTATGCCGTTTCCCGTAATAACAATAACCAGCTGAAGATCCGCGCCTTCGACGATTACTTCGGCTACCGGGCGCTGATTGACGAGGTGAACGTCTGGGTGTTGCCGGATATTAACGAAGAGCTGAGCGTCGGTCTGACCCTGGAAGGGCCCACCGAGGGAGAAAAGGCGGTGGAGAGTCGGCTTGAAGAGGGCTGTTACTATCTGCTGTTTGACGCCCGCTCCCACCGCGGGGCCAGCGCAGAGGTGCGCCAGTGGGTAAGCCGGATCCTCTCCCCGGCGAACCTGATCTATCAGGCCGAGGAGGTATATCAGTCCTACTGGTTCCCGGCGTATGGCCTGCTGCCGCGCTGGCACCACGCCCGTCCGGGACGCGGCGATAAACCAGCCGGGCTGGAGAGCCTTACCCTGACCTTCTACCGCGAACATATCGAACATCGGGTGATCGCCAGAATGATGAGCGAGCTGCTCGCCGCCGAGCAGGTGACGCTGAACATTCAGGAGGTCAGCTATGAGGAGTGGCATCGCGGCGAGATCGTGAGCGACATCTGGCTCAACAGCGTCAACTTCACCCTGCCGCTGGATTTCTCACTGTTCTCACATCTCTATGAGGTGCCGCTTCTGCAAAACTGTATTGAGCGCGACTGGCAACAGGACGCCGCCGAGTGGCGCGCGGGTGAGATGAATCTTGCGGTCTGGTGCCAGCAGCTGCTCGCCCAGCAGGCGATCGTCCCGCTGATCCACCACTGGCTGATGATCCAGGGCCAGCGCAGTATGCGCGGCTTGCGCATGAATACGCTGGGATGGTTTGATTTTAAATCGGCGTGGTTTGCGCCGCCGGAACCATAACACTTTCGTAATATTCACCAAATCATTACAATACCGCCGTTCTCAACGGGGTGCTGCGCGAAAGCGTGTGCTGAGAAAATACCCGTCGAACCTGATCCGGATAACGCCGGCGAAGGGATTTGAGGCTGTTGCTCAAAATCCTTTGCCACTCTCAAACAATGAGGTGCAAAGTGTTCAAAACTGTTCTTCCCCTGTTGGCGCTGGTTGCGCTGCCTGCCGTGGCCAGTCCTGTCCTGACGGTCTACACCTACGACTCTTTCGCTGCCGACTGGGGCCCGGGCCCGGCGGTCAAAAAAGCCTTTGAAGCCGACTGCAAGTGCGAGCTGAAGTTCGTGGCGCTGGAGGATGGCGTCTCGCTGCTGAACCGCCTGCGCATGGAAGGCAAAAACAGCAAAGCCGACGTGGTGCTGGGGCTGGATAACAATCTGCTGGAAGCGGCCACCCAGACCGGGCTGTTTGCCAAAAGCGGCGTGCCGACCGATGCGGTTAACGTCCCTGGCGGCTGGAAGAACGACACCTTTGTGCCTTTCGATTACGGCTACTTCGCCTTCGTCTACGACAAAAACAAGCTGAAAAATCCGCCAAAGAGCCTGAAAGAGCTGGTTGAGAGCGACCAGAAATGGCGTGTGATCTACGAAGATCCCCGCACCAGCACCCCGGGGCTGGGTCTGCTGCTGTGGATGCAAAAGGTCTACGGTGACAAGACCCCGGAAGCCTGGCAGAAACTGGCCGCCAAAACGGTCACCGTGACCAAAGGCTGGAGTGAGGCCTATGGCCTGTTCCTGAAAGGGGAGAGCGATCTGGCGCTGAGCTACACCACCTCCCCGGCGTACCACATCATTGCCGAGAAAAAAGAGAACTACGCCGCCGCTGACTTTGCTGAAGGTCACTATCTGCAGGTTGAGGTCGCCGCCCGGATCGCAGCCAGCAAACAGCCGGAGCTGGCTGAGAAGTTTCTGAAATTTATGGTCTCGCCGTCGTTCCAGAATGCCATCCCGACCGGCAACTGGATGTACCCGGTCACCAATGTGACGTTACCGGCAGGTTTTGACACCCTGGTGAAACCGCAAACCACGCTGGAATTTACCCCGCAGGAAGTGGCCGGGAAACGTGCAGCATGGATCAATGAATGGCAACGCGCCGTCAGCCGTTAATCGCCGGCTGGTTGCTGCCGGGGCTGCTGGCCGCCACGCTGATGGTGGCGGTCGCCCTGGGCGCATTTCTGGCGCTGTGGTTTAACGCGCCAGCCACCGACGTCGCGGCGCTGCTGCACGACAGCTATCTGTGGCACGTCATCCGCTTCTCGTTCTGGCAGGCGTTTCTCTCCGCCCTGCTCTCCGTCGTGCCCGCGATATTTCTTGCCCGCGCGCTCTACCGGCGTCGCTTCCCGGGCAGGCAGGCGCTGCTGCGTCTGTGCGCCATGACCCTGATCCTGCCGGTGCTGGTGGCGGTATTTGGCATTCTCAGCGTTTACGGGCGTCAGGGCTGGCTGGCTGCGCTATTCCAGGCGCTCGGGCTGGAGTGGAGCTTCTCGCCCTATGGCCTGCAGGGGATCCTGCTGGCGCACGTCTTTTTCAACATGCCGATGGCAACGCGCCTGCTCTTACAGGCGCTGGAGAATATCCCCGGCGAACAGCGCCAGCTTGCCGCCCAGCTCGGGATGCGTGGCGGGTCATTTTTCCGCTTCGTCGAGTGGCCGTGGCTGCGCCGCCAGATCCCGCCCGTCGCCGCGCTGATCTTTATGCTCTGCTTTGCCAGCTTCGCCACCGTGCTCTCGCTCGGCGGCGGGCCGCAGGCCACCACTATCGAGCTCGCCATCTATCAGGCCCTGAGCTACGACTACGATCCGGGCCGGGCAGCCCTGCTGGCGATGGTGCAGATGGTCTGCTGCCTGGGGCTGGTGATGCTGAGCCAGCGGCTGGGGAAAGCTATCCCCGTCGGTACCAGCCAGCTTGCCGGTTGGCGCGATCCGCAGGATAGCCTGCGCAGCCGCCTGACCGATGGCCTGCTTATTACCCTGGCGCTGCTGCTGTTGATCCCGCCGCTGCTGGCGGTCGTGGTGGATGGCCTGAACCTTAACCTGCTGTCGGTGCTGCAACAGCCGGTGCTATGGCAGGCGCTGGGCACTTCGCTGCGCATTGCGCTGGGAGCCGGGCTGCTCTGCGTCCTGCTGACCATGATGTTGCTGTGGAGCAGTCGGGAACTCTATGCCCGGCAGGCGACGGTGCCCGCGCAGGCGCTGGATCTCAGCGGCATGCTGATCCTGGCGATGCCCGGCATCGTGCTGGCGAGCGGCTTTTTCCTGCTCTTCAACAGCACCGTTGGCCTGCCCGAATCGGCCGACGGCATTGTCATCTTCACCAACGCCCTGATGGCCATTCCGTATGCGCTGAAAGTGCTGGAAAATCCGATGCGCGACCTCAGCGCCCGCTATACCCTGCTTTGCGACTCGCTGGGAATGCACGGCTGGCAGCGGCTGAAGGTGGTGGAACTGCGCGCCCTGAAGCGCCCGCTGGCCCAGGCGCTGGCCTTTGCCTGCGTACTGTCGATTGGCGATTTCGGGGTGGTGGCGCTGTTTGGCAATGATGATTTCCGCACCCTGCCGTTCTGGCTCTATCAGCAGATCGGCTCGTATCGCAGCCAGGACGGGGCCGTCACGGCGCTGCTGCTGCTGCTCTGCTTTGCGTTATTTACCGTTATCGAAAAACTACCGGGGCGTGATGTTAAAACTGACTGATGTAACCTGGCTTTATCAGCACCTGCCGATGCGCTTCACCTTGTCCGTGCGCCGGGGCGAACTTATCGCCGTGCTCGGCCCCAGCGGCGCCGGGAAAAGCACCCTTCTCAATCTGATCGCCGGTTTTCTGCAACCGGCCAACGGCAGCATCACCCTTAACGGTCACGATCACACCCGTACGCCGCCTGCTGCGCGCCCGGTGTCGATGCTGTTTCAGGAAAACAATCTCTTCACGCACCTCAACGTGCGCCAGAACATTGGTCTGGGCATGCATGCCGGCCTCAGACTGAATGCTGTGCAACAGCAGAAGCTAAGCGACATCGCGCTGCAGATGGGGATCGGCGATCTGCTGGAACGGCTGCCGGGCGAGCTTTCGGGCGGTCAGCGCCAGCGCGTCGCGCTGGCGCGCTGTCTGGTGCGCGAACAGCCTGTCCTGCTGCTGGACGAGCCCTTCTCGGCACTCGATCCCGCCTTACGTCAGGAGATGTTGCTGCTGGTTAAAGAGGTATGTGAACGTCAGAACCTGACGATGCTGATGGTGTCGCACAGCGTGGAAGATGCGCTCAGGATCGCTCCCCGGTCGGTGGTGATTGCCGATGGCCGTATCGCCTGGGATGGCGATACGGAACAGCTGGCAAGCGGAAACGCGAGCGCGTCGCGCCTGCTGGGGATCCACTGAAAACGATCAGCGGCTGACAACCTTAAGCAGGATCTCACCATACACCGGCATCAGCGGGTGACGTACCAGCATCACCAGTGCCACCAGCGCCACGCCCAGGGTGACGGGGGCCAGCCAGAATAAGCGTCCACGCGGCAGATAGCGGCTGAGGCGATCCGAGGAGGCTTTCCCGCTGCGCCACAGCCGCCAGCAGAGCCAGGCCGCCAGCCACAGCAGCAGCGCGGTCGCCAGCAGCAGCCAGCGGAAGCCGCCGCTCTGCACACCGGCAGGAATATCGATTGCCGCGCCGGCCAGGATGCCCGGCAGGAAGTAAATGGGCGGCCAGAACAGGCAGCCAATCAGGTTCGGCACGATAAATTTCGCCACCGGCAGATCCAGCATTCCCGCCACCATCGGCACCAGCGGGCGCGTCGGGCCAACAAAGCGCCCCACCAGAATGGTAAACATGCTGTGTTGATGCAGGGCATGCTCGGTTTTATCGAGCAGGGCTTTGTTCTTTTTCATGAATGACCAACGGTGCAGCGGCTTTTTAAAGCGCCAGCCCAGCCAGAATGAGATCCAGTCGCCCAGCAGACAGCCGACGATCCCCGCCAGCCACGCCTGCCAGAAGTTAACCTCGCCACTGCCAATCAGCGCGCCGAGCCCGGTCATCATCACCGTGCCGGGCAGGATCAGTCCAACCAGCGCCAGAGATTCCAGGAAGGCCACGAGCGCGACGGCGACGAGCGAATAGGTAACGGACTGGGTAATAAAATGTTCCAGCAATGCCTGCATAACAGTTCCGGTCAGGTGGCGAAGCAGGGATTCTGCGAAGAGCGCCCTGCTGCGTCAAGACAACAATTGTCTGAATAGTTTACCGGGTGTGAACAGGATCCAGCGAACTTGTTTAGTTTTATTTACTTTCTATTCACACCCTGCGCGAAATTCGCTGGGGCTGGCGCCAGTGCATTTTTTAAAGACCCGGGAAAAGTAGAGCTGATCCTCAAAGCCGACGTTGCGCCCGACGGTGGCAATCGGCATGCGGGTGGTGCTGAGCAGCAGCTTAGCCTGGCTGATGCGCTGATCCTCGCGCCAGCTCAGCACGCTCACCCCCAGCTGCTGGCGGAACAGGTGCGACAGACGCGACGGCGACAGGCAGACATGCTGGGCGACGCTGGCGATATCAAACTGGCTGTCCGCCAGATGGTCGCTGATGTACTGACAGGCTTCGCGCACCCGGTGATCCAGCGGCGGGTTGAGCGATTCGTTGATCGCCTCCATCCGGCGCAGCAGCAGCTGTTCCAGCAGGTTGATAGCCAGCAGCTCGGCATAGCGTCCCCCGCCCTGTCCGGCCTCGATGATCTGGGCAAACAGCTCCCGAAACTGCGGCTGATGCGCTTCATCCGGGCGATAAAAGCCAGTATGGGCAAACATCGACGGCCAGGCCAGCCACTCCTGCCAGTAAGCGCGCGGACGGAAGTAGACCCACTGGTGATACCACTCCCGGGCATCGGGATGACGGCCATAGTGATGAATTTCACCCGGCGGGAAGAGCAGAATATCGCCCGGACGGCAGACGAAGGTCTGATCGCCATTCTTGATCACCCCCTCTCCGCGCACGGTCAGGTTGAGGATATAGCCCTTCATCCCCAGCGGTCGGTCAACGTAAAAATCGAGATAGCCGTCAGCCTCAATGGGCGTCAGTCCCGCCACCAGATGCGCGTTAAACGAGTAGCCCGGCAGCAGCGGATCGCTTTGCGTTTCAGCCATATTTTCAGTCCTCCTGGCAGTCCTGAAGGAAACCATTTGTCCATATCATCAAAAGCGGCATAAAAACGGGCTGCTCAAAGATCGAAAAGGTATCAGCCCGCTTTCAGATCCGCCATCATAACGCTTCCGTTGCGATTTATCCGTAACATCGAGCGGGTCGGCGGTAACAAAAGTGTCTATAACCACGGCAGAAATGTCCACATGGATTATTTGCTCGGCGTCACACTTTCCCATGTCACAGCAAAATCATCCATAAGATTAGCGGATCCCGCCTGACGATTTTCCCCCTCACTCTCTAATGTTCATTCATATCTGTTTTTTGATGGAGCAACACCATGGCAATTGCGATTGGCCTCGATTTTGGCAGTGACTCAGTACGCGCCCTGGCAGTGGAATGCACTACGGGTCAGGAGATAGCAACCAGCGTCGAGTGGTATCCGCGCTGGCAAGAGGGGCGCTATTGCGATGCGCCAAACAATCAGTTCCGCCATCATCCACGTGACTATATCGAGTCGATGGAAGCGGCAATCAAAACCGTACTGGCGGAGTTAAGCGAGGCGCAGCGCGCTCAGATCGTCGGGATTGGCGTGGACAGCACCGGCTCTACCCCGGCGCCGATTGACGCCGATGGTCACGTGCTGGCGCTGCATCCGGCGTTCGCCGATAACCCGAACGCCATGTTTGTGCTGTGGAAAGACCATACCGCGGTGGAAGAAGCCGAAGCCATCACCCGTTTGTGCCATCAGCCAGGCAAAAACGACTACTCCCGCTACATCGGCGGCATTTACTCCAGCGAGTGGTTCTGGGCGAAGATCCTGCACGTTACCCGTCAGGATCCGCAGGTGGCAAAAGCGGCAGTCTCCTGGATTGAGCTGTGTGACTGGGTTCCGGCCCTGCTCTCCGGCACCACCCGTCCGCAGGATATCCGTCGCGGTCGCTGCAGCGCCGGGCACAAATCCCTCTGGCATGAAAGCTGGGGTGGCCTGCCGCCTGCCACCTTCTTTGACGAACTCGACCCGATCATCAACCAGAACCTCGACTACCCGCTCTTTACCGATACCTGGACCGCTGATATCCCGGTCGGCACGCTCTGCGCCGAGTGGGCGGAACGCCTGGGCCTGCCTCAGACGGTGGCCATTTCCGGCGGCGCTTTTGACTGCCATATGGGCGCGGTCGGCGCGGGCGCACAGCCCAACACGCTGGTGAAAGTGATCGGCACCTCCACCTGCGACATCCTGACAGCGGATAAAGCCAGCGTCGGCGATCGCGCCGTGAAAGGCATCTGCGGCCAGGTTGACGGCAGCGTGGTACCGGACTTTATCGGGCTGGAAGCGGGTCAGTCCGCCTTTGGCGACATCTACGCCTGGTTTGGCCGCGTGCTGGGCTGGCCGCTGGATCAGCTGGCCGCCGCCCATCCGGAACTGAAAACCCAGATCGCAGAGAGCAAAAAACAGCTGCTGCCGCAGTTGACCGACGCCTGGGCGAAGAATCCTTCCCTCGATCATCTTCCGGTCGTTCTCGACTGGTTTAACGGCCGCCGTACGCCAAATGCCAACCAGCGTCTGAAAGGGGTGATTACCGATCTGAATCTCGCCACCGACGCCCCGGCGCTGTTTGGCGGGCTGGTAGCGGCTACCGCCTTTGGCGCGCGCGCCATTATGGAGTGCTTTACCGAACAGGGGATCGCCGTCAATGAGGTGATGGCGCTGGGCGGTATCGCCCGTAAGAACCCGGTGATCATGCAGGCCTGCTGCGACGTGCTGAACCGTCCGCTGCAAATTGTCGCCTCCGATCAGTGCTGTGCCCTGGGCGCGGCGATCTTCGCGGCGGTGGCGGCGGGCGTACACACCGACATCCCGACAGCGCAGCAGCATATGGCGAGCAAGGTGGAAAGTACCCTGCAGCCGCGCACGCAGCAGGCGCAACGTTTTGAACAGCTTTATCAGCGCTACCAGCAGTGGGCGAAGAGCGCTGAGCAGCACTATCTCCCTGTCGCCGCCCCGGTTAAGAACATCCCGGAATCTACGGCAACCCTGACACATTAAGGACACGATAATGACGATTTTTAATAATTATGAAGTGTGGTTTGTGATTGGTAGCCAGCATCTTTACGGGCCGGAAGCCCTGCGCCAGGTGACTCAACACGCAGAACATGTTGTAAACGCCCTGAATGCGGAAGCAAAACTGCCGTGCAAGCTGGTGCTGAAGCCGCTGGGCACCTCCCCGGATGAAATTACCCATATCTGTCGCGATGCTAACTACGACGATAAATGCGCGGGTCTGGTGGTGTGGCTGCACACCTTCTCTCCAGCCAAGATGTGGATCAACGGCCTCTCCATCCTCAACAAACCGCTGCTGCAGTTCCATACCCAGTTCAACGCGGCGCTGCCGTGGGACAGCATTGATATGGACTTTATGAACCTGAACCAGACCGCGCACGGCGGCCGTGAGTTCGGCTTCATCGGCGCGCGTATGCGCCAGCAGCATGCTGTCGTCACTGGCCACTGGCAGGACAAGCAGGCACACCAGCGGATTGGTTCCTGGATGCGCCAGGCCGTATCGAAGCAGGATACCCGTCAGCTGAAAGTGGTGCGCTTCGGCGACAACATGCGTGAAGTGGCGGTAACGGACGGCGATAAAGTGGCCGCGCAGATCAAGTTTGGTTTTTCCGTCAACACCTGGGCGGTGGGCGATCTGGTGCAGGTCGTCAATGAAATCAGCGATGGCGATGTCAATGCGCTGGTGGATGAGTACGAAAGCAGCTATCGCCTGACGGCGGCGGCACAGGTGAATGGTGATAAGCGCCAGAACGTGCTGGATGCAGCCCGTATCGAGCTGGGCATGAAACGCTTCCTGGAACAGGGCGGCTTCCATGCCTTTACCACCACCTTTGAAGATCTTCATGGCCTGAAGCAGCTTCCGGGCCTGGCGGTACAACGTCTGATGCAGCAGGGCTACGGCTTTGCCGGTGAAGGCGACTGGAAAACTGCCGCTCTGCTACGCATCATGAAAGTGATGTCGACCGGTCTGCAGGGCGGCACCTCCTTTATGGAGGATTACACCTACCACTTCGAGGACGGCAACGATCTGGTGCTGGGTTCGCACATGCTGGAAGTCTGCCCGTCGATCGCCGTGGATGAAAAACCGATCCTCGACGTTCAGCATCTCGGCATCGGCGGCAAAGCCGATCCAGCGCGTCTGATCTTCAATACCCGTACCGGCCCGGCCATTAACGCCAGCCTGATCGATCTGGGCGATCGTTTCCGACTGCTGGTGAACTGCATTGACGCCGTTGAAACGCCGCATTCCCTGCCAAAACTGCCGGTGGCGAACGCCCTGTGGAAAGCTCAGCCGGATCTGGCAACCGCTTCCGAAGCCTGGATCGTAGCAGGTGGCGCACACCATACCGTCTTCAGCCATGCGCTGGATCTCAACGACATGCGTCAGTTCGCGGAACTGCACGACATCGAACTGACGGTCATTGATAACGACACCCGTCTGCCAGCCTTTAAAGATGCGCTGCGCTGGAACGAAGTCTACTACGGTTCAAAACGTTAACAGGGGAACCTTTGGCCTGCCGCAGGGCGGGCCTTTTTTCCTGGAGGATACATGCTGGAAGATCTCAAACGTCAGGTACTTGAAGCCAACCTCGCCCTGCCGGAACATAATCTCGTTACCCTGACCTGGGGCAACGTCAGTGCCGTGGACCGCGAAGCAGGCGTGTTCGTCATTAAACCATCCGGCGTCGACTACCGGGTAATGACCGCCGAGGATATGGTGGTAGTGAGTATCGCCACCGGTGAAGTGGTTGAAGGGAAGAAAAAGCCTTCTTCCGATACGCCAACGCATCGCCTGCTCTATCAGGCCTTCCCGTCTATCGGCGGCATCGTTCACACCCACTCCCGTCACGCCACTATCTGGGCGCAGGCAGGCCAGCCGATCCCGGCGACCGGCACCACCCACGCTGACTATTTCTATGGCACCATCCCCTGCACCCGCAAGATGACCGATGCCGAGATCAACGGCGAGTATGAATGGGAGACCGGCAACGTGATTGTTGAAACCTTCGAGAAACAGGGGATCGACGCCGCACAGATGCCGGGGGTGCTGCTTCACTCTCACGGCCCGTTTGCGTGGGGTAAAAATGCCGAGGATGCGGTGCATAACGCCATCGTACTGGAAGAGGTGGCCTATATGGGCATCTTCTGCCGCCAGCTGGCACCGCAGCTGCCGGATATGCAGCAGACCCTGCTGGATAAACACTATCTGCGTAAGCACGGCGCGAAAGCCTATTACGGGCAGTAAAACCCGCCCGGTGGCGCTACGCTTACCGGGCCTACAGGTCTCCCAGGCCGGATAAGCGCAGCGCCATCCGGCAAAGCACACCTGTATAAAACCCCAGCAAAATACCCTTAACCAGGCTATAATCAGGCCTGGTTTTGTTTTATGAGAGAACGGCGTGGCGCAGGCGCAACAAGGCTTTTTACTCACCCGGCACTGGCGGGATACGCCCCAGGGTACCGAAGTTGAATTCTGGCTGGCGACCGATACCGGCCCGCTGAACGTCACCCTGCCTGTCCAGGAGTCCGTTGCGTTTATTCCCGAGCCTGACGTCGAAAAAGCCCGCCAGCTGCTGCAGGGTGAAAATGGCTGGCGGCTGACGCCCCTTGAGCTGAAAGATTTCCACCGTCGTCCGGTTTACGGCCTTTACTGCCGTGCCCACCGCCAGCTGATGCGTTATGAAAAGCTGCTGCGCGAGGCGGGCGTGACCCTGTACGAAGCCGACGTTCGTCCACCGGAGCGCTTTCTGATGGAGCGTTTTATCACCGCACCGGTCTGGGTGGACGGTACGCCCCAGGGCGAACGGCTGATCAACGCCCGTCTCAAACCCAACCCGCACTATCGTCCGCCCCTGAAATGGGCGTCGGTGGACATTGAAACCACTCGTCACGGGGAGCTGTACTGCATCGGCATCGAAGGCTGCGGCCAGCGGGTTGTCTATATGCTGGGCCCGGCCAACGGCGACGCTTCGGAGCTCGATTTCCAGCTGGAGTACGTCAACAGCCGTCCGCAGCTGATCGAAAAACTGAATGCCTGGTTTGCCCGGCACGACCCAGACGTCATCATCGGCTGGAACGTAGTGCAGTTTGATTTGCGCATTCTGCAAAAACATGCCGAGCGCTACCGCATCCCCCTGCTGCTCGGCCGCGGCAACAGCGAGCTGGAGTGGCGCGAGCACGGCTTTAAAAACGGCGTCTTCTTTGCCCAGGCGAACGGGCGCTTAATCATCGACGGCATCGAGGCACTGAAATCCGCCTTCTGGAGTTTCTCATCATTTTCGCTGGAATCGGTATCGCAGGAGCTGCTCGGGGAAGGTAAATCCATCGACAATCCCTGGGACAGAATGGACGAAATTGACCGCCGCTTCGCCGAAGATAAACCGGCCCTGGCGACCTATAACCTGAAAGACTGCGAGCTGGTGACGCGGATTTTCCACAAAACCGAGATCATGCCGTTTCTGCTGGAGCGCGCCACGGTCAATGGCCTGGCGGCCGACCGCCACGGCGGCTCCGTGGCCGCCTTTAGCCATCTCTATTTTCCGCGCATGCACCGGGCGGGCTATGTAGCCCCCAATCTCGGTGACGTGCCGCCCCAGGCCAGCCCCGGCGGCTATGTGATGGACTCCCGCCCTGGCCTGTACGACTCGGTGCTGGTGCTGGATTACAAAAGCCTCTATCCGTCGATCATTCGCACCTTTCTTATCGATCCGGTCGGACTGGTGGAAGGGCTCGCCCAGCCGGATGAGCAGCACAGCACCGAGGGCTTCCTCGGAGCGCGTTTCTCCCGGGAAAAACACTGCCTGCCGGAGATTGTCAGCCAGATCTGGTACGGGCGCGAAGAGGCCAAGCGCCACGGCAATAAGCCGCTTTCCCAGGCACTGAAGATCATCATGAATGCCTTTTATGGTGTGCTCGGCACCAGCGCCTGCCGTTTCTTCGACCCGCGCCTGGCCTCGTCCATTACCATGCGCGGCCACGAGATCATGCGCCAGACCAAAGTGCTGGTGGAATCCCGGGGCTATGACGTGATTTATGGCGATACCGACTCGACCTTCGTCTGGCTCAGGGGGGCGAAAAGCGAAGCAGAGGCGACCGCCATCGGCCAGGCGCTGGTGGCTTACGTGAACGACTGGTGGCGAACGCATCTGCAACAGGCTGGCTTAACCAGCGCCCTGGAGCTGGAGTACGAGACCCACTTCTGCCGCTTTTTAATGCCCACCATCCGGGGAACCGATCAGGGCAGCAAAAAGCGCTATGCTGGGCTTATCCAGGAGGGGGAAAAGCAGCGGATGGTATTTAAAGGGCTGGAAACCGTCCGTACCGACTGGACCCCGCTGGCGCAGCGTTTCCAGCAGGAGCTTTATCTGAAAATTTTTCGGCGCGAACCCTATCAGGAGTTTGTGCGCGAGACCATCGCCAGCCTGATGGCGGGCGAGCTGGATGACCAGCTTGTCTACCGCAAGCGCCTGCGTCGCCCGCTGGCGGAGTATCAGCGCAACGTGCCGCCCCACGTTCGTGCCGCCCGGCTTGCCGATGAAGAGAACGTCCGTCTTGGGCGCGCGCCGCAGTACCAGAACCGAGGCACCATCAAGTATGTCTGGACCACCAGCGGCCCGGAGCCGGTGGATTATCAGCGTTCGCCCCTTGACTATGAGCACTACCTCACGCGCCAGCTACAGCCCGTCGCGGAGGGAATTTTACCGTTCATGGACGACGACTTTGCTACACTGATGACAGGTCAGTTGGGGCTATTTTGACAGGTGACGAAATCGCTGCCATCCAGTACCATAGCGCCCTTTCCATTCCCGGACCCATTATTCGATTACCGTCATTTCTGATCGGTGGTTGAACTATTGCCTGCAATTAAAGATTAGAGCCGAACAAATATGCCTTTTACACTTGGTCAACGCTGGATCAGCGACACAGAAAGCGAACTTGGATTAGGAACGGTAGTGGCGCTGGATGCGCGTATGGTCACTCTCCTCTTCCCCGCCACCGGTGAAAACCGTCTGTATGCTCGCAATGATTCCCCTGTTACCCGCGTGATGTTTAACCCGGGCGACACCGTTACCAGCCATGAAGGCTGGCAGCTGAAGATTGAAGACGTAAAAGAAGAGAATGGACTGCTCGCCTATATCGGAACCCGACTGGATACCGAAGAGACGGGCGTCATGCTGCGCGAAGTGCTGCTCGACAGCAAACTGGTCTTCAGCAAGCCGCAGGATCGCCTGTTCGCCGGTCAGATCGACCGCATGGATCGCTTCTCGCTGCGTTACCGTGCGCGCAAGTTCCAGAGCGAGCAGTACCGCATGCCGTGGAGCGGTCTGCGCGGCCAGCGCACCAGCCTGATTCCCCATCAGCTCAATATTGCCCATGACGTTGGCCGCCGCCATGCGCCGCGCGTCCTGCTGGCGGATGAAGTCGGTTTAGGTAAAACCATCGAAGCGGGCATGATCCTGCACCAGCAGCTGCTCTCCGGCGCGGCCGAGCGCGTGCTGATTGTGGTACCTGAAACCCTGCAGCACCAGTGGCTGGTGGAGATGCTGCGTCGCTTCAACCTGCGTTTCTCCCTGTTTGACGACGAGCGCTACGCCGAAGCCCAACACGAGGCCGATAACCCGTTCGAAACCGAACAGCTGGTGATCTGCTCCCTGGACTTCGTTCGCCGCAGCAAGCAGCGTCTTGAACACCTGTGTGATGCCGAGTGGGACATCATGGTGGTCGATGAAGCGCACCATCTGGTGTGGAACGTCGACGCGCCGAGCCGTGAATATATGGCGATTGAACAGCTGGCCGAGCGCGTACCTGGCGTACTGCTGCTCACCGCTACGCCGGAACAGCTGGGTCTGGAGAGCCACTTCGCGCGTCTGCGCCTGCTGGATCCAAACCGTTTCCATGACTTTGACCTTTTTGTCGAAGAGCAGAAAAATTATCGCCCGGTGGCGGATGCCGTTGCCCTGCTGCTGGCGGGCAAGCACCTCTCCAACGACGAGCTCAACACCCTGAGCGATCTGATTGGCGAACAGGATATCGAGCCGTTACTCCAGGCGGCCAACAGCGATCGTGAAGGCGCCGACGCCGCACGCCAGGAGCTGGTCTCCATGCTGATGGACAGGCACGGCACCAGCCGCGTGCTGTTCCGTAACACCCGTAATGGGGTGAAAGGCTTCCCGAAACGCGAGCTGCATACCGTTCGTCTGCCGCTGCCCACCCAGTATCAGACGGCGATCAAGGTCTCCGGCATCATGGGCGCACGCAAAACAGCGGAAGAGCGCGCCCGGGACATGCTCTATCCGGAACAGATTTATCAGGAGTTTGAAGGCGATACTGGCACCTGGTGGAACTTCGACCCGCGCGTTGAATGGCTGATGGGTTATCTGACCGCCAACCGTTCCCAGAAAGTGCTGGTCATCTGCGCCAAAGCCACCACCGCGCTGCAGCTTGAGCAGGTTCTGCGCGAGCGGGAAGGTATTCGCGCGGCGGTGTTTCATGAAGGCATGTCCATTATCGAGCGCGACCGCGCGGCGGCGTGGTTCTCCGAAGAGGACAGCGGCGCCCAGGTGCTGCTCTGCTCTGAGATCGGCTCCGAGGGGCGTAACTTCCAGTTCGCCAGCCGTCTGGTGATGTTCGATCTGCCGTTCAACCCGGACCTGCTGGAGCAGCGTATCGGTCGTCTGGACCGTATTGGTCAGGCGCACGACATTCAGATCCACGTCCCGTATCTGGAAAAAACCGCCCAGTCGGTGCTGGTGCGCTGGTTCCATGAAGGGCTGGATGCGTTTGAACATACCTGCCCGACCGGTCGTACCATTTACGATAGCGTGCATAACGAGCTGACTGGCTATCTGGCGGCGCCGGAAAATACCGAGGGCTTTGACGAGCTGATCAAAACCTGCCGTGAACAGCATGACGCCCTGAAAGCGCAGCTGGAGCAGGGTCGTGACCGTCTGCTGGAGATCCACTCCAACGGCGGCGAGAAAGCCCAGCGGCTGGCAGAGAGCATTGAAGAGCAGGATGACGATACCAGCCTGATCAGCTTCGCCATGAACCTGTTTGATATCGTCGGTATCAACCAGGACGATCGCGGCGAGAACTTGATTGTGCTGACCCCGTCCGATCACATGCTGGTGCCGGACTTCCCGGGCCTGCCGGAAGATGGTTGCACCATCACCTTCGAGCGTGATGTGGCGCTCTCCCGCGAGGATGCGCAGTTCATCACCTGGGAGCACCCGCTGATCCGCAACGGTCTGGATCTGATCCTCTCCGGCGACACCGGGAGCAGCACCATCTCGCTGCTGAAGAACAAGGCGCTGCCGGTGGGTACCCTGCTGCTGGAGCTGATCTACGTGGTGGAGGCCCAGGCACCGAAACAGCTGCAACTCAACCGCTTCCTGCCTGCCACGCCGGTACGTCTGCTGCTGGATAAAAACGGCACCAACCTGGCGGCGCAGGTCGAGTTTGAGAGCTTTAACCGCCAGCTGAGCGCGGTGAATCGCCATACCGGCAGCAAGCTGGTGAATGCGGTGCAGCAGGATGTCTACGCCATCCTCCAGCAGGGGGAGCCTCAGGTTGAGAAAGCAGCGCGCGCCCTGATTGACGCGGCGCGCAGCGAGGCGGATGAAAAACTGTCGGCGGAGCTCTCTCGTCTGGAGGCCCTGCGTGCGGTGAACCCCAATATTCGTGACGATGAACTGGCGGCGATTGAAACCAATCGTCAGCAGGTGCTTGAGAGCCTGAATCAGGCGGGATGGCGTCTGGATGCGCTGCGCCTTATCGTTGTGACGCATCAGTAAGCGGAGCGAAACATGTTGATGGAACCCTACAATCCGCCGCAGGATCCGTGGCTGGTCATTCTCTATCAGGATGAGCATATTATGGTGGTCAACAAGCCAAGCGGCCTGTTGTCCGTGCCGGGCAGGCTGGATGAGCACAAAGACAGTGTGATGACCCGCGTTCAGCGCGATTATCCGCAGGCGGAGTCCGTCCACCGTCTGGACATGGCCACCAGCGGAGTGATTGTAGTGGCGCTGACCAAGGCGGCAGAGCGCGAGCTGAAACGTCAGTTTCGTGAGCGTGAGCCGAAGAAGCAGTACCTGGCGCGCGTCTGGGGTCATCCACAGCCTGCGGAAGGGCTGGTTGATCTGCCACTGATCTGCGACTGGCCTAACCGCCCGAAGCAGAAGGTTTGCTACGAGACCGGCAAGGCGGCGCAAACCGAGTATGAAGTGCTGGAGTACGCGGCGGACAACAGCGCCCGCGTGCTGTTAAAACCGATTACCGGCCGCTCGCACCAGCTGCGTGTGCATATGCTGGCGCTGGGTCACCCGATTCTGGGGGATCGCTTTTATGCCACGCCGGAAGCCCGGGCGATGGCGCCGCGTCTGCAACTGCATGCGGAAATGCTCACCATCACCCACCCGGAATACGGTACGCCGATGACCTTTAAGGCACCGGCAGACTTTTGATCCGTTGCCCGGCAGCACCTTGCCGCCGGGCCAACCGCTTCCTTACTTAAAGCCCTTCTGCTCTTTGATAAGCTCGTAGGCTTTCTGAATTTCCTGCGCTTTTTGCTTCGCCATCTCCATCATTTCCGGCGGTAAACCTTTGGCCACCAGCTTATCCGGATGATGCTCGCTCATCAGCTTACGGTAGGCGCGCTTAATGGTTGTCGGCTCATCGGTCGGCTTCACGCCCAGCACATTACAGGCATCTTCCAGGGTTGGCCCGCGCTGCGCCTGCTGCCAGCCGCCCCCGCCCGTCTGCTGTTGCTGATAGCCGCCGCCAAACTGTGCGCCGCCCTGCATCATGCGCAGGAACTGATCGAACTGGGTGCGGGAAATACCCAACTCTTCGGCGATAACATACAGCACCTCACGTTCGTTCGGGTGGAGCGACCCATCGGCAAACGCCGCCTGGATCTGAATCTCCAGAAACATCCGAATTAAGTCGAAGCGCCCGAAGCAGATGCTGCGGAACTGACGCATTTTTTCGCGCAGGGGATAGTTATCCGCCTTACCGATACGAAATGCGTTTTGCGCGGCCGCCCGGGAGTCACCGTGCAGGTTCATGCGATCCATAAACTGGCTGGCGACATGGATGTCGGCCTCGGTGACACGCCCTTTCGACTTGGTCAGATGGCCCATTACCTCGAAGGTTGTCGCAAAAAAAAGCGCCTGGCGTTCACGCTGGTTAGCGAACCAGGCCATCTTGCGACTGCGCGCTTTATCAAACATATGGCCGATAAGCAGCCCCAGAACGATACCCCAGAAGCCCGCGCCCATCAGTAAAGCGAACGCTACGCCGATAATTTTTCCCCAATACTGCATATACTCCCCAAATGGTGATCGATTTGATCCAGCGCAACGCCATCATTCCGGTGGCCTGGCCACGGTCAAGTGAAGGACATCGCCTATAATTTGCATTATCATACTCGTCATTCAATAACGAGCCTATCACCATGGCTCGTTTACGGGCAGGATTAACGCTGGCACTGTGATGATGAGTAAGATAGTCTCTGACCGTTTGCCAGCGATAAGCCACTGATGACGGAACAATAAATAAAACGTATGAAAAAACGTATCCCCACCCTTCTGGCCACGATGATAGCTACGGCTCTGTACAGTCAACAGGGTCTGGCAGCCGATCTCGCCTCGCAATGTATGCTGGGTATCCCCAGCTATGATCGCCCGCTGGTACAGGGTGATACGAACACGCTACCGGTTACCATCACCGCTGACAACGCAAAAGGGAATTATCCTGACGACGCCCTGTTTAGCGGGAATGTGGATATTAACCAGGGCAACAGCCGCTTGCAGGCCGATGAAGTGCAGTTGCACCAGAAACAGCCAGAAGGCGCAGCCGAACCGGTACGCACGGTCGATGCGCTGGGTAATGTGCACTATGACGATAATCAGGTCATCCTGAAAGGTCCGAAAGCCTGGTCGAACCTGAATACCAAAGACACTAACGTCTGGGAAGGTGATTACCAGATGGTTGGCCGCCAGGGTCGCGGTAAAGCGGACCTGATGAAACAGCGCGGTGAAAACCGCTACACCATTCTGGAGAACGGGACCTTTACCTCCTGCCTGCCAGGCTCGGATACCTGGAGCGTGGTAGGTAGCGAAGTGATCCACGACCGCGAAGAGCAGGTTGCGGAGATCTGGAACGCCCGCTTTAAGCTCGGCCCGGTGCCGGTCTTCTATAGCCCCTATCTGCAACTGCCCGTGGGCGACAAACGTCGCTCCGGCTTCCTGATCCCGAACGCCAAGTACAGCACCTCAAACTACTTTGAGTTTTACCTGCCGTACTACTGGAACATCGCGCCCAACATGGACGCCACGATCACACCGCACTATATCCACAAGCGCGGCAACATCATGTGGGAGAACGAGTTCCGCTATCTGACGCAGGCGGGTTCAGGTCTGATGGAGCTGGACTACCTGCCATCGGATAAAGTGTATGAGGATGATCCAAGAAACACCTCCGGGGATAACCGCCATCGCTGGTTGTACTACTGGCAGCACTCGGGCGTAATGGATCAGGTGTGGCGTTTCAATGTCGACTACACCAAAGTCAGCGACTCGAGCTATTTTAACGACTTTACCTCTAAATACGGCTCAAGTACCGATGGCTACGCCACGCAGAAATTCAGCGCGGGCTATGTAGTACGGAATTTTGACGCGACCGTTTCAACCAAACAGTTCCAGGTCTTTAGCGACCAAACGCAGAGCACCTATGCTGCAGAACCACAGCTTGATGTTAACTGGTACCAGAATAATGTGGGTCCTTTTGACACCCGGGTCTACGCCCAGGCGGTGCATTTCGTCAATACTAACTCTGACATGCCTGAAGCGACGCGTATTCACCTTGAGCCAACGATTAACCTGCCTGTTTCAAACGACTGGGCCAGCCTTGATACCGAAGTGAAGCTGATGGCGACCCACTATCAGCAGGATAATCTGGAAACGTACAATGCCAACCATGGCACGCGTCTGGAAGATTCCGTTAACCGCGTGCTGCCGCAGTTTAAAGTGGACGGCAAGCTCGTCTTCGAGCGCGACATGAACTGGAGCGAGGGCTATACCCAGACGCTGGAGCCGCGCGCCCAGTATCTCTATGTGCCGTACCGCGATCAGAGCAATATCCAGAACTATGACTCTTCATTCCTGCAATCTGATTACAGCGGCCTGTTCCGCGACCGTACTTACGGTGGTCTGGACCGTATTGCATCGGCCAACCAGGTGACTACCGGGGTCACAACGCGTATTTATGATGATGCTGCAGTTGAACGTTTTAATGCTTCTGTGGGTCAAATCTACTACTTCACCGAAGCACGTACCGGTGATGACAATATCCAGTGGGAGAAGGACGACAAAAAAGGATCGCTGGTATGGGCCGGAGATACTTACTGGCGCATAACCGATCGTTGGGGTCTGCGCAGCGGCGTGCAATATGATACGCGACTGAACAATGTTGCCACCGGTAGCGGTTCAATCGAGTACCGTCGTGATGCGGACCGAATGGTGCAGCTTAGCTATCGTTACGCCAGCCCGGAATATATCCAGGCGACGTTACCTAACTTTGCCACGTCCGAACAAACGAAAGAGGGCATTTCGCAGGTGGGAGGCATCGCAAGCTGGCCAATTGCCGATCGTTGGTCGGTGGTAGGAGCCTACTACTTCGATACCAACCAGAATAAGTCGGCAGATCAGATGCTGGGTGTGCAGTACAACTCCTGCTGCTACGCGATCCGCGTTGGATACGAACGTAAGCTGAATGGCTGGGACTATGACAAAGGTCAGAGCGAATACGACAACATCATCGGCTTTAACATCGAACTGCGCGGTCTGAGTTCCAACTATGGTCTGGGTACTCAGCAGATGCTGCGCTCACCGATTCTGCCGTACCGTAGTTCATTGTGATGTACTTGATTTAACACGTAATCCGCTTTGCGGTTAATTGATATGGAAAAAGTATGAAGAACTGGAAAACGCTGCTGCTCGGTATCGCTATGGTCGCGAATACCAGCTTCGCGGCCCCACAGGTTGTCGACAAAGTCGCTGCCGTTGTGAACAACGGTGTGGTACTTGAGAGCGACGTTGATGGTTTAATGCAGTCTGTGAAGCTCAACGCGGGTCAGGCAGGTCAGCAACTTCCGGATGATTCCACGCTGCGTCATCAGATCCTGGAGCGTTTGATCATGGATCAAATCGTTCTGCAGATGGGTCAGAAGATGGGTGTGAAGATCTCTGATGAGCAGCTCGATCAGGCTATCGCCAACATTGCGAAGCAGAACAATATGACCCCGGACCAGATGCGCAGCCGTCTGGCCTATGACGGCATCAACTATTCGACCTACCGTAATCAGATCCGTAGAGAGATGCTGATTTCAGAAGTGCGCAATAACGAAGTGCGTCGCCGTGTCACCATCCTGCCGCAGGAAGTCGATGCCCTGGCCAAACAGGTCGGCAATCAGAACGATGCCAGTACCGAACTGAACCTGAGCCACATCCTGATCCCACTGTCAGAAAACCCATCCTCTGACCAGGTGGCTGAGGCGGAAAGCCAGGCGCGTTCCATCGTCGATCAGGCACGTAACGGTGGTGATTTCGGCAAACTGGCGATCACCTATTCCGCTGACCAGCAGGCGCTGAAAGGCGGCCAGATGGGCTGGGGTCGTATTCAGGAGCTGCCTTCTATCTTTGCCCAGGCGCTGAGCACGGCGAAAAAAGGCGACATCGTAGGGCCAATCCGTTCCGGCGTGGGCTTCCATATTCTGAAAGTCAACGATCTGCGCGGTCAGAGCAAGAGCATCTCCGTGACGGAAGTTCATGCCCGTCACATTCTGCTGAAAACCTCCCCGATCATGTCTGATACGCAGGCACGGACCAAACTGGAGCAAATCGCCGCCGATATTCGCAGCGGTAAAACCTCCTTCGCCAACGCCGCGAAAGAGTTCTCTCAGGATCCAGGTTCCGCGAATCAGGGCGGCGATCTGGGCTGGGCGGCTGCGGATATTTACGATCCGGCCTTCCGCGATGCGCTGATGAGAATGAACAAAGGTCAGATGAGCGAACCGGTTCACTCCACCTTCGGCTGGCACCTCATTGAGCTGCTGGATACCCGCAATGTGGATAAAACCGATGCGGCGCAAAAAGATCGTGCGTACCGTATGCTGTTCAACCGTAAGTTCTCTGAAGAAGCTGCGACCTGGATGCAGGAACAACGCGCCAGCGCCTACGTCAAAGTCCTGAGCAACTAATGAAACAACATCGTGTTGTCATCACTCCCGGCGAACCCGCCGGGATTGGTCCCGACCTGGTCGTCCAGCTTGCCCAGCGCAGCTGGCCGGTCGAACTGGTGATCTGCGCCGATGCCAGCGTGCTCGAAGCGCGAGCAAAACAGCTTAATCTCCCGCTCACGCTTCTGCCGTATCAGGCAGAAAACGCTCCCCTTCCCCAGCAAGCAGGCACCTTAACGCTGCTACCTGTCCCGCTACGCACACCGGTTATCCCCGGCCAACTGAGCACCGAAAATGGCCATTACGTGGTGGAGACGCTGGCGCGCGCCTGCGATGGCTGTCTGAGCGGGGAGTTTGCCGCGCTGATCACCGGCCCGGTCCATAAAGGGGTGATCAACGATGCCGGCGTGGCCTTTACCGGCCATACCGAGTTTTTTGAAGAGCGGTCGCACAGCGCAAAAGTGGTGATGATGCTGGCAACCGAGGAGCTGCGCGTTGCGCTGGCGACCACGCACCTGCCCATCAAAGCCATTTCTGACGCCATTACGCCGGATCTGCTGCGCGACGTCATTACCATCCTGCACCACGATTTACGCACCAAGTTCGGTATTGCCGATCCGCACGTGCTGGTATGCGGCCTGAATCCCCACGCGGGTGAAGGCGGCCATATGGGTATGGAAGAGATCGACACCATCATTCCGGTGCTGGAAGAGATGCGCGCGAAAGGCATGAATCTCAGCGGGCCGCTGCCTGCCGATACCCTGTTTCAACCGAAATACCTGGATCATGCAGATGCCGTGCTGGCGATGTACCACGATCAGGGCCTTCCCGTGCTAAAATACCAGGGATTTGGCCGCGGGGTGAATATTACCCTCGGTTTACCTTTTATTCGCACTTCTGTTGACCACGGTACTGCGCTCGATTTAGCAGGCCAGGGAAAAGCAGATGTCGGCAGTTTTATTACGGCGCTTAATCTCGCCATCAAAATGATTGTTAATACTCAATGAATAATCGCGTCCACCAGGGCCATTTAGCCCGTAAACGTTTCGGGCAAAACTTCCTCAACGATCAGTTCGTGATCGAAAGTATTGTTTCGGCTATCAACCCACAGAAAGGCCAGGCGATGGTCGAGATCGGGCCGGGTCTGGCTGCACTGACCGAGCCGGTTGGCGAGCGTCTGGATCAACTGACCGTTATCGAACTGGATCGCGATCTGGCAGCACGCCTGCAGACGCACCCGTTCCTCGGGCCGAAACTGACTATTTATCAGCAGGATGCCATGACCATGAACTTTGGCGAACTGTCGGAGAAAATGGGCCAGCCGCTGCGCGTATTCGGCAACCTGCCCTATAACATCTCCACACCGCTGATGTTCCACCTGTTTAGCTATACTGATGCCATTGCTGACATGCACTTCATGTTGCAAAAAGAGGTCGTTAATCGACTGGTTGCAGGGCCGAACAGTAAAGCGTATGGTCGTTTAAGCGTGATGGCACAGTACTACTGTAACGTGATCCCGGTACTCGAAGTACCGCCATCGGCGTTTACGCCGCCGCCAAAAGTTGACTCAGCGGTTGTGCGCCTGGTGCCGCATAAAACGAAGCCGTATCCGGTCAACGATCTGCGCGTGCTGAGCCGCATCACCACCGAAGCCTTTAACCAGCGTCGTAAAACGATTCGTAACAGCCTTGGCAATCTGTTTACTGTTGAAGTGTTAGCTCAGTTGGGTATCGACCCGGCGATGCGCGCGGAGAACATTTCCGTAGAGCAGTACTGCAAGCTGGCTAACTACATCAGCGAAAATGCGCCGCCGAAGGAGAGCTAAGCCATGATTAATTCGCCCCGCGTATGTGTTCAGGTGCAAAGCCTTTACATCGAGTCTCAATCCACACCGGATGAAGAACGTTTTGTTTTTGCTTACACCGTGACCATTCGCAATCTCGGGCGAACCCCTGTCCAGCTGCTGGGGCGTTACTGGCTTATCACTAACGGCAATGGCCGTGAAATTGAAGTGCAGGGCGAAGGTGTGGTGGGTGAACAGCCGCACATTGCGCCCGGCGAAGAGTATCAGTATACCAGCGGCGCGGTGATCGAGACGCCGCTGGGAACCATGCAGGGCCATTATGAAATGGTCGATACCGAGGGCAATGCATTCCGCGTTGCCATTCCTGTTTTCCGTCTGGCTGTACCAACACTCATTCACTAAACATGTCTACATATCTCATTGGCGACGTTCACGGTTGCTACGATGAACTGATCGCCTTGCTAAAGCAGGTGGATTTTACCCCAGGTACAGACACGCTATGGCTCACGGGCGATCTCGTTGCCCGCGGCCCTGGCTCGCTGGAAGTCCTGCGCTATGTCAAATCGCTGGGCGACAGCGTGCGGATCGTCCTCGGCAACCACGACCTGCATCTGCTGGCGGTCTACGCCGGGATCAGCCGCAATAAACCGAAAGACAGGATCACCCCGTTGCTGGATGCGCCCGACGCCGATGAGCTGATTAACTGGCTGCGTCGCCAACCGCTGCTGCAGATCGACGAAGAGAAAAAACTGGTGATGGCGCACGCGGGCATTACCCCGCAGTGGGATCTGCAAACCGCCAAAGAGTGTGCCCGGGACGTCGAAGCGGTGCTCGCCAGCGACTCTTACCCATTCTTCCTCGATGCGATGTATGGCGACATGCCCAACAACTGGAGCATGGAGCTCAGCGGCGTTGCGCGTCTGCGTTTTATCACGAACGCCTTCACCCGCATGCGCTACTGTTTCCCGAATGGTCAGCTGGATATGTACTGCAAGGATGTGCCTGAAAACGCGCCGACGCCGCTCAAGCCGTGGTTTGCGATCCCTGGCCCGGTAACGGAGCAGTACAGCGTCGTCTTTGGCCACTGGGCATCGCTGGAAGGGAAAGGCACGCCTGAAGGCATTTATGGGCTGGATACGGGTTGCTGCTGGGGGGGAGAACTCACCTGTCTGCGCTGGGAAGATAAAGCCTGGTTTATGCAGCCTTCGAACCGGCACCTGGATTTAGATGAAAACGAAGCAGTCGCGTCGTAAAAGAGCACTGCACCTCTCCCGGCGGGAAAGGTGCAGTAACCACATTAGCGGCGTTCAAGGATCTCGAAGCAGTAGCTATGGGAGTTTTGCGCATCCGCATCGTGGAATTCACTGAACACCGATTCCCACTCGTCAGGATCGTAGTCCGGGAAATGGGTATCCCCTTCCACTTCAGCATCAATGTGGGTCAGATATAATTTCTGCGCTTTCGGCAGGAATTGCTCATAGATACGACCCCCGCCAATCACCATAATCTCTTCAGCATCGCCGCAGGCAGCAATGGCTTCGTCAATGGATTTAACCCACTCAACACGATCGTCCGTGCCGGGCTGGCTGCTTATTACGATGTTTTTACGGC
This sequence comes from Leclercia sp. EC_58, assembly GCF_019584355.1. Lineage (NCBI taxonomy): Bacteria > Pseudomonadati > Pseudomonadota > Gammaproteobacteria > Enterobacterales > Enterobacteriaceae > Leclercia > Leclercia sp. EC_58. Next base: position 1,794,771 of record NZ_VDAM01000001.1, on the reverse strand, counting down.
CCGGCAACGGGCGCCCGATTGACTCCCAGGTCAGGCGACCCATTACTACCGGCTTGTTCAACGTTGTACGTTTAAACCACGCGAGATCGGCAGGCAGATTCCATGGCATGGCATTTTCCATACCAATCACGCGATCTACCGCAAGCGCCGCAATCAGACTGATCATTGATTATTTCCCGGATGCAAAAAATTGCCGCCACTATACGGAAAGCTTAATCTTTCGTCGACTGGCGGCAGAGTAAAGAACAGGAAATTTTTTATATTTGCTGGCAACCCCTCTTCACGCCACAGGTTTACTCTCCGGCTCATCCTGCGGATCGCCGGTATGCTTACCCTCTTCCGTTCCCTGCCAGCCATGACGCTGGGTCAGCGAGAGGTGATTACGATCCTCATTGATGATCTCGGTCAGCATGGCGCTGGTGCGTTTAACGACCGCCGCACGTGATGTGGCATCGTTTTCCGCCATTTCAGCCATCTCCTCAAGCATCTCAATATTAAAGCGACGGAACAGATCGGCCCGCTCCCGGGCTTCATATGCCCCGAGCCCAAGACTCTCCAGCGCCAGCCGTCCGGATTTGAGCGCCCCTTCAAAGGTTTCACGCTCCGGGGCATCGACACCTGTCTGACGCAGCTTGATGTAGTGATCGATATCGCGCGCGCGGGAGATGATTTTCAGATGCGGGAAATGGGTCTTAGCCAGCTCAACCAGCTGCAGGCTGTTCTTCGGATCGTCTATCGCGTTGATCAACACTTCGGCCTTGTGCGCCCCGGCAGATTCCAGCAAATCCACGCGGGTGGCATCGCCGTAAAAGACCTTCATATCAAACTTACGCAAGGTTTCAATATGATCGGGATCGTGATCGAGGATGACCATTTTTACCCCACTGGAGAGCAACAAACGGCCCGCAATCTGACCGAAGCGACCAAACCCGGCGATGATGACCCGCGGTTGCTCTTCATCAATTTCATCAGCCTCGTGCTGTTGACCACTGTTGGCAGCGTCGAGACGGGTCAACACCACCAGCAGCAACGGAGTCACCGCCATTGACAGCGCCACCGCCAGCGTCAGCGCCTTCGCCCATTCGGGATCGAGCACATTCGCCATGTTCGCCGCGCCAAACACCACAAACGCAAACTCACTCCCCTGCCCCAGCAGCACTGCAAACCAGCGCCGCTGTTTCGCGGGAACCTTCAGCGGGCGAGCCACCAGCCAGAGCATGAGCATTTTAATGGCCAGGAAGCCCACCAGCAGGATCGCGATGCGCAGCGGATGGGTGACTAACGTCCCGAAATCAACCGACATCCCCACGCCAATAAAGAACAGCCCCAGCAGCAGCCCCTTAAAGGGCTCGATATCGCTTTCCAGGGCGTGGCGGTACTCGGAGCTCGCCAGCAGAACGCCTGCCAGAAACGCCCCCATCGCCATAGAGAGCCCGGCCTCTTCCAGCATCAGACCAAAGCCGAAGACCAGAAACAGGGCTACGGCGCTGAACACTTCGCGCAGGCCGGAGCGGGCGACAAAACGCAGCAACGGTCGACTGACGTAACGCCCCAGCAGCACTACCAGCGCCAGCGCCCCGACCACTTTCAAGGCCGAAAGAGCAAAGGCGCCCAGGGTAGTTGACGCTCCGGAAGCGGCCAGCAGCGGGATCATCGCCACCAGCGGAATGGCAGCGATATCCTGAAACAGCAGCACCGAGAAGGCGCTGCGTCCCATCTGTGAAACCGTCAGGTTGCGTTCATTCATGGCCTGCATGGCGATCGCCGTGGATGAGAGCGCCAGCGTCATGCCGATCAGCTCCGCCACTTTCCAGTCCATGCCCAGCAGAATGCAGAACCCGCCCAATAGCAGACCGCAGGCCAGCATCTGCAATGCCCCGCCGCCAAATACCGAGGCGCGTAGCTTCCACAGGCGACGCGGATCCAGCTCCAGTCCAATCACAAACAGCATCAGTACCACGCCAATTTCCGCAAAGTGCAGAATCGACTCGGCATCGGTGACCAGCCGGAATCCCCACGGGCCAATGACGCAGCCGGCAATCAGATAGCCCAGCACCGACCCCAGCCCCAGACGTACCGCAACCGGCACAATCAGCGCCGCGGCGCCCAAATAGATCAGCGCCTGAATCAGCGTGTGGCTATCCATGGTGCGCCTCCTGCCAGTCGAGTAAACGTTGTTTGTAGTGGCGCGCCTGCGCCTGAAGGGTTTCGTCGTCACAAACGAAGGTGCAGTGCATAGCAAATGGGGGAAGCCAGTTGAGCCCACAATAGAGCGCTGTCGCCTGCAGCGGCTGCGCCAGCACCTCAAAACCGGGGAAGGAACCGATATCAAAATGTCTTTCGCCGCCACCGGTGGTCACCGCCCACAGCAGGCTTTTACCCTTGAGCGCTCTGCCGTTATGACCGTACGCCCAGCCGTGCGAGAAGACTTTATCGATCCACAGTTTCAACAACGGAGGTGTGCTGTACCACTGCATCGGATGCTGCCAGACGATGAGATCGGCCCTGGAGATAGCCTCCTGCTCTGCAGCGATATCAATATTAAAGTCAGGATAGAGCTGATAGAGCGAGCGGATCTCTACACCCTCCAGCGTCTTTATTTGTTCAATCATCCGCTTATTCGCATGTGAATGATGTGGATAAGGATGGGCGTAAATAATGAGTATCATGATTAACCTGGGCAAACTGCTTCTTGTTGTGACTGTCAGTGTAGTCAGGAAAGCGAAGCGTTTGAAGGGCTCAGTCCCGCCGCCAGGCTTAACAGCAAGGATTGGCAAACCGTGCCAGGATGAAGGCTATACTTTGCATCAAATAAATAATTTGAAATTATAATATGCAAAATATAGATCAATAAAGCCGTAAAAATTAATAATACTGAACAATTAATTTTAAATTAATTCATCATTTAATATGAATTGATATACACAAGTGGTTTTAGAATCAATAATTTCAATTTTAAGTAATATGATTATCCTTATAAAACAAGTATTTACAAGAAATTACCCCCTTATTAAAATAGACATCCTTTTATCACAAAATGGATGTGGCAATGAAAAGCAAACCCCCTCAATTAAATAAGACGACAAAATCATTAAAAAGTCTTTTTCCATCCTTATCAGCGTTAATCGCATTCACTCCGTTGATAGTTTCCGCAGAAATCATAGTTAAGGATTCAACAGATACCGCACAGATTTTTTCATCAGATAATACATACATTATCCCTGAGGGTATCAGCATTACCAATAACACTGCCACGCCCACTGTTACTATCAGTGGAAACCTGATCGACGGTGTCATAAATGGCGGAAATGTGACTGGTGTGGGCGACGGAATGTATGTCACAACAGCCAATCAAGACTTTGAATTGGCTAACCAACAAAATGCCCTGATCGAATCTACTGCTGCCAACGGAATTACCGTCAACAGCATGAATGGCGAAATAAATAACGCCGGGAAAATTATTGGCGCAGAGAAGGGCATTCAGGTTCTGGTAGATTCAGACAGCTTTGGCATCAATAATACTTCGACAGGCACTATAGAAGGCAAAACAGCGATCTTTGCAGATGCAGGTATCGCAATAACAAATGCTGGCATTTTAAAAGGCAGCACCGGAAATGGTATAGAGCTTAATACGGCAGGTAAAAGCACCCTTACTAATAATGGGACGATTGAAGGTGCCGAACACGGCATCCTCGTGACCGGTGAGCACAGATTTAAGATCGGTAATGCTGGTCTGATAAAAGGTTCAGAAAGCGCTATCACATTTCAGAGTAACCAGAGCAACATGCTGACTCTGGATACCGGATCTGAGCTGGACGGCGATGTCATCTCAACAAATTCCAAAACAAATACTTTAATATTAATTGGCCAGGGTTCGGAAGACAGCAACTTCCGCGGCCTGAACGAAGATGACGGCTTTGCTTCGCTAACCATGGACGGCACTGACTGGACCCTGACTGGCAATGTCGATGTGATCGGTTCAGACGACTCGATTAAGGTCAACACGGGTAAACTAACGCTGGCAGGCGATGTAAAAAATAGCGCCGGAAATACCCTTATTGCCAACGACGCTACACTGCAATTGGGTGATGGCACGAATACCGGCTCATTGACCGGGGCTATAACCAATAACGGCACGTTCACCTTTAACCAGGGCTCGGATTCAACCTTCGCTTCTGATATTACCGGCACAGGCAGCGTCATCAAAACCGATGCTAACATCCTGACCCTGACCGGCAACAACAGCTACACCGGCAATACGCTACTGAGCAGCGGCACCACGCTGGTGGCCGAGGGCGCAACCCTGGGCAGTGCAGGCAACACGGCCACCATTACCGTTGACGACGGCGCAACTTTAGCCAGCGCAGGCATTGTTAATAACAATATCGATATCCTGAGCGGCGGCGTGCTGGCCTCATGGAATGCCGTAGCCGGTAACAACGCGACCAGTTCCCTGACGGCTAACACCATCAACGGTAACGTTACCAACAGCGGCACGCTGCAAATTAGCGGCCTCAACAACTACGTGGGTAACAACTTCACCATCAACGGCGATTACACCGGCGTGAGCGGCAGCAAGCTCGTAATGAATAGCATCCTCGGTGATGACAGTTCAAGTACCGATCACCTGACTATCACCGGCAACAGCGCCGGCGCATCCGGCATTCAACTCAGCAACATTGGTGGCCTCGGCGCGCAAACCGTTAACGGGATCGAGATTATCAGCGTGGGAGGCAATTCCGAGGCGGCATTTACCTTAGCTAAACCTGCCGTTGTAGGCGCCTGGGAATATAACCTGAACCAGAAGAGTGATGGCAACTGGTATCTGGAATCCAAAACCCCACCTTCCGACGACAACCAGGACGGTGGAGACGACAACAATGATAACGGCGGCAACGGCGACAACGGCGGCAATGGCGACAACGGCAGTAACGGCGACAACGGCGGTAACGGCGACAACGGCGACAACGGCGACAACGGCGACAACGGCGACAACGGCGGTAACGGCGGCAACAACGATAATGGCGGGGATAATACGCCTGACGTTCCAGAGGTGATGGCGCCGGAAGTCGGTGCTTACCTGGGTAACTATCTTGCCGCTCAGAATATGTTCCTGCATAAACGTGACGACCGCGATCAGCTGACCCTGCGCAATGGCGAGGATCTGAATACCTGGATGTATGTCAAAGGCCGTTATCACGATAACGATATCGCTGGCGGCAAAGTGAACTACGACACGACCGAGCTCGTTATGCAGGTCGGTAGTGATTTTATCAGTAAGCAGATGGATCAAGGGGTGCTGCACGCCGGGATGATGTTCGGTGCAGGTCAGGCGAAAACCGACTCTACAGCACGCTACAACTCCCGTAGCGCGCAGGGTAAAGTCGATGGTGTGAACGTCGGGCTGTACGCTACTTGGCAGGAAGATCCGGCATTACGCACAGGCAACTATATCGATACCTGGACCGCGTTTAGCTGGTATCACAATACGGTGAATGGCGATAAGCGCAGCAGCGAATCCTATGACAGCAACGGTTTCGCCGCATCAATCGAAATGGGCCATGCCTGGGTGGTTGCCTCTGAGTACGAAAGAACCTGGAAAATCGAGCCGCAAATCCAGGCTATCTATAGCTATCTGGACCAGGAAAATCATAAGGATGCCGATGGCGTACGGATCTCCACCCTTGATAATGACGGCGTACTTGGCCGCGTAGGGGTGAAAACCAGCTACTTTGACCAGAAAGATGTGCAGGCGTGGCAGCCTTACGTCGCGGTCAACTGGCTGAAAGGCGCCGGACAGAACGACATCGCTTTCAACGGCGAAGCGTTCAGCAACGATACGCCGGACGATCGGGCGCAGCTGGAGCTGGGCGTAACAGGCAAGCTGAACGAAACCACTCTGATTTCACTGCGTGCCAGCGGCGAATGGGGTGAAAACAGCTATGACGCTTATGGCGGTCATATCCTGCTGAACCATCGCTGGTAATCCCTTTATCGTCATAACAAATGCAGTGGCTCGGGCCACTGCATTTTTTTATCAGTTATCCAGCTCACCCATGGATTTCACCTGATCGCGGTTAATCTGTTCCGTCTGACCGGTTTCGGCATTATCAATAGACATCATTCCAGTATCGTCATCTACCTGCGGTTTTCCGTCGGTAACGATGGTTTTACCGTCAGTAGTTTTCACCGCCTGGTTAGACGAACAACCTGCAACGGTGAACAGTGCTGCGGCAGTAAAAATTGAAGTCAGCAAAAGATTCTTTCGCATGGTGTTCTCCCTGCTTTTCAGTTGGATTTAATTATCGACCTGATAATTTTAGGCTAACTGACTGATGGGAGATGAGAAAGCAGAAGGTTCTGAAGAGGAAGGCAGCCATCGTAGGGCGGGTAAGCGAAGCGCCACCCGCCGTTTTCCCGGCGTCGCTTTCGCTTACCGGGCCTACGATAACAGGCTTGTTACTTGCTAATCTGCGCGTGCATCTCTTGCACAGAAATAACCTTCTCGGTGGCATCCGCGTTCAGCGCCATCGCTGTTGCAAAACCGCCGTTCAGGGTAGTGTCGTAATGCACTTTGTACTGCAGCGCGCTGCGGCGAATCAGCTTGGAGTCTTCAATCGCCTGACGCCCTTCGGTGGTGTTGATGATGTAGGTATATTCGCCATTCTTGATACGGTCCTGAATGTGCGGACGACCTTCATGCACCTTGTTCACCAGACGCGGGTTGATGCCTGCTTCACCCAGCACAATCGCGGTGCCGTGGGTCGCATCCAGCTCAAAGCCATACTTCAGCAGCTTCGCCGCCAGGTCCACCACGCGCTCTTTGTCGCCTTCGCGCACGGAGAGCAGCGCACGGCCCTGTTTCTTCATGGTGGAGTTACTGCCCAACTGCGCCTTGGCGAACGCTTCCGCGAAGGTACGGCCCACGCCCATCACTTCACCGGTAGAGCGCATCTCTGGCCCTAACAGCGGGTCAACGCCCGGGAACTTGTTGAACGGCAGCACCACCTCTTTCACCGAGTAATACGGCGGGATGATCTCTTTGGTTACGCCCTGCTGCGCCAGCGTCTGGCCAGCCATCACGCGCGCCGCCACTTTCGCCAGCGGGATGCCGGTGGCTTTGGAGACGAACGGGACGGTACGTGCCGCACGTGGGTTGACTTCAATCAGGTAGACTTCGTTGTCTTTCACCGCAAACTGCACGTTCATCAGACCGCGCACCTGCAGCTCGAAGGCCAGTTTCTGCACCTGCTCGCGCATCACGTCCTGAATCTCTTTGCTCAGCGTATAGGCTGGCAGAGAACATGCGGAGTCGCCGGAGTGTACGCCCGCCTGCTCGATGTGCTCCATGATGCCGCCAATCAGCACCCTTTCGCCGTCGCAGATGGCATCCACGTCCACTTCTACCGCATCGTCCAGGAAGCGGTCCAGCAGGACTGGCGCATCGTTAGAGACGCTGACCGCCGTCTGGAAGTAACGGCGCAGGTCGGCTTCGTCGTAGACGATTTCCATTGCGCGGCCACCCAGCACGTAGGAGGGACGCACTACCAGCGGGTAGGTGATCTCTTTGGCCTTCTCAACCGCCTGCTCAATGGTGGTGACGGTGGCGTTAGCCGGCTGTTTCAGCTTCAGACGGTCAACGGCGTGCTGGAAACGTTCGCGGTCTTCTGCACGGTCAATCGCGTCCGGGCTGGTGCCGATGACCGGTACACCTGCCGCTTCAAGCGCACGGGCCAGCTTCAGCGGAGTCTGGCCGCCGTACTGCACGATAACGCCTTTTGGCTTCTCGATACGCACGATTTCCAGCACATCTTCCAGCGTTACCGGCTCGAAGTAGAGGCGGTCGGAGGTGTCGTAGTCGGTCGAGACGGTTTCCGGGTTACAGTTGACCATGATGGTCTCGTAACCATCTTCGCGCAGCGCCAGGGAGGCGTGTACGCAGCAGTAGTCGAACTCGATGCCCTGACCGATACGGTTTGGACCGCCGCCCAGCACCATGATTTTGTCGCGGCCAACGGACGGGTTCGCTTCACACTCGTCTTCATAGGTGGAGTACATGTAGGCGGTGTCGGTAGCAAATTCTGCCGCACAGGTATCCACGCGCTTGTAGACCGGGTGCAGGTCGTACTGGTCACGCAGCTTGCGGATCTCCGCTTCGCGTACGCCCGCCAGTTTAGCCAGACGCGCGTCGGCAAAGCCTTTACGCTTGAGCATGCGCAGGAAGTCAGCGTCGAGGCCGTTGATGCCCAGCTCTGCCACCTTCTCTTCCAGACGCACCAGCTCTTCAATCTGCACCAGGAACCAGCGGTCGATGTTGGTCAGGTTGAAGACGCCATCGACGGACATGCCCGCACGGAAAGCGTCGGCGATATACCAGATACGCTCAGCGCCCGCGTCTTTCAGCTCGCGACGGATTTTGGTCAGCGCTTCCGGGTCATCCAGGCTCACTTTCGGGTCGAAACCGGTGGCGCCCACTTCCAGGCCGCGCAGCGCTTTCTGCAGGGACTCCTGCTGGGTGCGGCCAATGGCCATCACTTCGCCGACAGATTTCATCTGGGTGGTCAGACGGTCGTTCGCACCAGCAAATTTCTCGAAGTTGAAGCGAGGAATTTTGGTCACAACGTAGTCGATAGACGGTTCGAACGAGGCCGGAGTACGCCCGCCGGTGATGTCGTTCATCAGCTCGTCGAGGGTGTAACCCACCGCCAGTTTCGCCGCCACTTTAGCAATCGGGAAGCCGGTGGCTTTCGATGCCAGCGCAGAGGAGCGGGACACGCGCGGGTTCATCTCAATAACAATCAGACGACCGTTCTTCGGGTTAACCGAGAACTGCACGTTAGAGCCGCCGGTTTCGACGCCAATCTCACGCAGTACCGCCATCGAGGCGTTACGCATGATTTGGTACTCTTTGTCGGTCAGGGTCTGGGCGGGCGCCACGGTGATGGAGTCACCGGTGTGGATGCCCATGGCATCGAAGTTTTCGATGGAGCAGACGATGATGCAGTTGTCGTTTTTATCACGCACCACTTCCATCTCGTACTCTTTCCAGCCGATCAGTGATTCATCAATCAGCAGCTCGTTGGTTGGAGAAAGATCCAGACCACGGGCGCAAATCTCTTCGAACTCTTCACGGTTGTAAGCGATACCGCCGCCGGTGCCGCCCATGGTGAAGGAAGGACGGATGATGCACGGATAACCCACGTCAGCGGCAACCGCCAGCGCCTCTTCCATATTGTGTGCAATGCCGGAACGTGCGGTGTCGAGGCCGATTTTTTTCATTGCCACGTCGAAGCGACGACGGTCTTCTGCTTTATCAATCGCGTCGGCGGTGGCGCCAATCATGGTCACGCCGAACTCAGCCAGCACGCCCTGACGCTCCAGCTCCAGCGCACAGTTCAGCGCCGTCTGTCCGCCCATGGTTGGCAGTACCGCATCCGGACGCTCTTTTTCGATGATTTTGCGTACCACTTCCCAGTGAATCGGCTCGATGTAGGTCGCATCGGCCATTTCCGGGTCGGTCATGATGGTGGCCGGGTTGGAGTTCACCAGGATAACGCGATAACCCTCTTCACGCAGGGCTTTACACGCCTGGGCGCCAGAGTAGTCAAATTCACAGGCCTGGCCGATAACGATCGGGCCAGCGCCAAGGATCAGGATGCTTTTTATGTCTGTACGTTTTGGCATGGTCTTCTCGGCTCCTGATTATTTAGCGGTCTTACGGTATTGCTCGATAAGTTCGATGAAGTGATCGAACAGCGGCGCGGCATCGTGCGGGCCTGGGCTTGCCTCCGGGTGTCCCTGGAAGCTGAACGCCGGTTTGTCGGTACGATGAATGCCCTGCAGAGTGCCATCGAACAGCGACTTGTGCGTGACGCGCAGGTTGGCAGGCATGGAGGCTTCATCGACGGCAAAACCGTGGTTCTGTGCGGTAATCATTACCGTGTTGTTGTCGATATCTTTCACCGGGTGGTTACCACCGTGGTGACCGAACTTCATCTTCACGGTTTTCGCACCGCTCGCCAGCGCCAGCAGCTGATGGCCGAGGCAGATGCCGAATACCGGAATGTCGGTTTCAAGGAAAGTTTTAATCGCGTCGATAGCGTAATCGCACGGTGCCGGGTCACCCGGGCCGTTAGAGAGGAAGATCCCGTCCGGGTTCATCTTCAGCACTTCGTCTGCCGGGGTTTTGGCCGGCACAACGGTCAGGCGGCAGCCGCGATCCACCAGCATACGCAGGATGTTGCGCTTGGCGCCGTAGTCGTAGGCCACCACGTGGAACGGCAGCTCTTCCTCTTTTTTCGCTTCCGGCAGTTCGCCAGCCAGCGTCCAGCTCCCCTGCGTCCAGCTGTAGGACTCAGCGGTGGTCACTTCTTTTGCCAGATCCATACCGTTCAGACCCGGGAAGGCTTTGGCTTTTTCCTGCGCCAGAGCCGCATCCAGATTGTCGCCAGCGATGATGCAGCCGTTCTGGGCACCTTTTTCACGCAGCAGACGCGTCAGCTTACGGGTATCGATATCGGCAATCGCCACGATGTTATGGCGTTTCAGGTAAGAAGAGAGGTCTTCGGTATTGCGGTAGTTGCTGGCAATCAGCGGCAGGTCACGAATGATCAAACCTTGTGCATGTACCTGGGAGGACTCTTCATCAGCGGCGTTAGAGCCGACATTACCAATATGGGGATAAGTTAAAGTGACGATTTGGCGGGAATAGGAAGGATCAGTGAGGATTTCTTGATAACCGGTCATTGAAGTATTGAAAACGACTTCCCCAACCGCCGAACCTGTTGCCCCAATGGCCCGACCGATAAACTGGGTTCCGTCTTCCAGAACCAATAGCGCTGACTTAATCAAAACACCCTCCAGAGAATATTCACTCACTTTATTTGCATATTAATTCATAACCAAGGTTCAAATCAATGCAAATCTGCTGCCAGTGGATTTTCGGCAAACGGCGGCATTCTGGAGATTTAGCAGGGGAAAGTCAACTTAAAAAGTGGGTTTTGTCTGTCGTTTTTATGCCACTGGTGGGAAAGAGAGTTGTTAACGGGCAAAAAGATCAACTAAATCACTTGGGAAAACGCTTGCGAACCCATTTTATTGTTAGAACTGCCGTTGCGGTCCAAAAAAGTGGACCATTTGGTCAAAATTCACAAGAATGAAACAAAAATAGAGGGCAAAAAGAAGAATTATAGAGGTTTAGATTAGTAATTACGTTAAGAATCTTAAAATTAAAGGGCAATAAAATATTGCCCTCTGCAATCAAGTAATTACGACTGCAATAACCACATCACGAAGGGTAACTATGATTATAAATTGTTAAGATCGAGCACATCTCGCATGTCAAAAAGACCATCTTTTTTGCCTTTCAACCAAATAGCAGAACGAACAGCCCCATTTGCAAAAGTCATACGACTGGAAGCCTTATGGGTAATTTCAACGCGCTCACCAATATCGGCAAACATTGCAGTATGTTCGCCTACAATGTCACCGGCACGCACCGTGGCAAAACCAATGGTGCCCGGGACGCGTTCGCCAGTATGACCTTCGCGGGTGTAGACGGCACACGCTTTCAGATCCTTATCCATCGCCTGGGCAATCGCCTCGCCCATCGCCAGGGCCGTACCTGACGGTGCGTCCACTTTGTAGCGGTGGTGAGCTTCAACGATCTCGATATCGGTATAGTCGCCCATCACCTTCGCCGCTTTCTCCAGCAGCTTGAGCATCACGTTCACGCCCACGCTGAAGTTGGCCGCAAATACGACTGGGATGACTTTCGCCGCATCCTGAATCGCCTGTTTGCCCGCGTCGTCAAAACCAGTGGTGCCGATCACCATGCCCTTGCCGTGCTGGCGGCAAAACGCCAGGTGATGCAGCGTGCCTTCCGGGCGCGTAAAATCGATAAACACGTCAAAGTCATCTTTTACTGCATCAAGGCTGCTCTGCACGGTGACGCCCGTCTTAGCCACGCCTGCCAGCTCACCGGCATCCGCGCCTAATAAAGAAGAGCCTTCGCGCTCCAGCGCGGCGCCAAGCGCAACGCCGTCCATCTGCAGCGTAGCCTGAATTAACTGACGGCCCATACGGCCACCCGCGCCCGCAATTGCGACACGGACCTGTGCATCATGCATAGTTATTCTCTTACGTTAAAATGATGTAAATCGCTTCCAGAGTAACCAGCCAGCAAGATTGCCGCCATCTGAAAACGCCGATAATTAGAATTTAATGATAAAACGGGTCAGATATCAGTAAAAAATATAGGCGTCAGCGAAAACCGCACGATTCATGCACCGCCAGCGTAGGGGGCAGGAGGTTATCTCCGGCCCGGGCAGGACAACATGGCAAGCCTACAAGATTAACAGCCCTACCTCCTTTCAAGCCTTGCGCCCTGTCGGATTAATCACACTCCAGTTAAGCCTGCTCGTGAAGGGCATAAGTGACCACCAGCTGCCCTTTTTTTATTTTCATCCCCAGGATCTCCATTTCACCGATTTCCGCCAGTTGGCTAACATGCGTTCCGCCACACGAATAAGCCGGAAGATCGCCAAAGCGAACCTTGCGTCTGCCCGCTTCCATTTCTGTATGACGGGGCAGATTATCCGCTTTCCAGCCGTTGATAAGGGCGATTAGCGCGCTGGCATCAGGCATTGCGCTCTTAAGGTCCCGGGCCGTAAAGGTAATTCGTCCTTCACCGGGCCAGTGGTGGGCTTTTACCGGTTCCCAACCGCATCGCTCACCGGCATAACCGATCAAATGGCCTGCGCTGTGCCAGCGGGAATGTCGCACCCGCGCACTTTTATCCACCTGAATGTCCACCTCGCCTGGCACAAGCGGCCGGGCCAGAATGTGAATGACCTGCTCTCCACGCAGGTTCACGCTCTCCACCGCGATCCCGGCGATGTAGCCCCGATCTGCTGGTTGTCCGCCGCCCTGCGGATGGAAAAGGGTTTGATCCAGCTCGACGGCGTAACGGCCATCCGCCTCTTCAGTGCAACGGATGATTTTCGCGCGGCCTTCCGTCGCTTCACTGGTGTAATAAAGTCGTTCTGTCATGGTTGTTCTCCTCTGTATCCTGACAGTATATTCATCACTTAAGCATCGATAATTGGCCTTTCAAACAATGCACTCTTGCCTGGTACGCACAAATGAAACCTGCACTGCTTCCCGATCTCGCAACCTTCGTGACTATCGTTGAACACGGCAATTTTTCAACCGTAGCCCGTATTACGGGCGCGACCCCCTCGGCGATCAGCCGTTGTGTTTCACGCCTGGAGAAGGAGATGGGGTGTAAGTTACTGAACCGTACCACGCGCAAGCTGGCACTTACCGAAACCGGAAAATCGGTTTATGAACATGCCCTGGATATGCTGGACGCGGCCCAACAGGCAATGGATTCCGGCAGCAGTCTGCAAACCATTGCGCAGGGAAAGCTCACGATAAGCGTACCGAAAGCCGTGGGACGCTTCGTGATCCATCCGCTGATGCCTGCATTCCTGGCGCGCTATCCGCAAATAGATGTCTGCCTACGCCTGGAAGATCGCTACATGGATCTGATCGATGACGGTGTCGATCTGGCATTACGGATCACCGATACCCCTTCGCCAGGCCTGTACGGAAAACCGTTGATGCCGGTAACCCATATTATTTGCGCGACGCCAGAATACCTTCGTCGCGCAGGCACGCCTCAGCATCCGCACGATCTCCGGGGGCATAGCTGTATTTCGCTCGGTGAAACCCCGGCCGATTCACGCTGGAAATTTACCTCGCAGGGAAAAACGGAGATTGTCCAGACGCACGGCCGCTACGCGGCTAACCACACGGGCGTGCGGCTGGATGCGGTCAAACACCATGTAGGTATCGGGAGTTTGCCGCTGTTTACGGCCCGTGAGGCGCTTGAAAAAGGGGAAATTGTACAGGTTCTGCCGGAGTGGACGTTTATCAGCAGCTATTCGGGCGATTTATGGCTGCTCTGGACGCGTAACAAGCATATGCCAGCCAGAATGCGAGCCATGATCAACTATCTGAATGAAAAAATGCCAGTCACCTGATGACTGGCATTTTTAAACCTTATTCTACTTCGCGGGCGTCGATACGCAGCTCTTTCGGGACTTCGAAGACGATGTTCTCTTCGCGCCCTTCCAGCGGAACGGCTTCACCCCCACCCAACTCCTGAAGGCGAGCAATCACATTCTGCACCAGAATATCCGGCGCGGAAGCCCCTGCGGTGACACCGACACAGGCCGCGTTTTTAACCCACGCTTCCTGGATGTCCGTCGCGTCGTCGATCAGGAACGCTGCCTTGCCCATTCGCTGTGCCAGTTCGGCCAGGCGGTTGGAGTTAGAGGAGTTTTTCGAGCCGACCACCAGCACCACGTCCGCCTGTTCTGCCAGAGCGCGCACCGCTTCCTGACGGTTAGTGGTTGCGTAGCAGATATCATCTTTACGCGGCCCGACGATTTTCGGGAAGCGCTGGCGCAAGGCGTCAATCACATCCGACGTATCATCAACCGAAAGCGTGGTCTGCGTCATAAACGACAGACGGGCTTCGTTTTTCACGTTCAGCGTCAGGACATCTTCCGGGGACTCAACCAGATACATCCCCCCTTCCGGGTTGCTGTACTGCCCCATGGTGCCTTCGACTTCCGGGTGACCGGCGTGGCCAATCAGGATCGACTCTTCACCACGACGGCTGGCGCGGGCCACTTCCATATGCACTTTCGTTACCAGCGGACAGGTAGCGTCGAATACGGTCAGATCGCGGCTTTTGGCTTCGTTACGCACGGCCTGTGAAACGCCGTGCGCGGAGAAGATCAGGATCGCGCCATCCGGCACTTCGCTGATTTGCTCGATGAAGATCGCCCCACGCTCGCGCAGGCTATCCACCACGTAGCGGTTGTGTACCACTTCATGACGCACGTAAATCGGCGCGCCGTAGATCTCCAGCGCGTTTTCAACAATGCTGATAGCGCGGTCTACACCGGCGCAGAAGCCGCGCGGGTTAGCCAACAGGAGCTGCATTTCAGGCCTCCAGTGCCGGATCGATTTCCAGCACTTCTACATCAAAATGAACGGTACGCCCGGCAAGCGGATGGTTGAAGTCAACGGTAATCGAGTCGCCGTTGATTTCACGGATCACACCTGGCATTTCGCTGCCATCCATAGCGGTAAAGAGCATAATCGCCCCGATCTCAGGCTCTCCTGCATCCATAAATTCACGACGCGAGAAGTACTGGATCAGGTCCGGGGACGGCACGCCAAACGCCGCATCCGGCTCCAGTGAAAAGCTTTTCTTATCCCCTTCTTTCAGCCCCAGCAGCTGTTGCTCAAGACCTTCAGACAGAGAGGTGTCACCCATACGGAACAGCGCCGGTTTGCCGTTATTGCGGGTGGACTCCGCCGTGGAGCCATCATCGAGTTTCAGCGTGAAATGAACCAGCATCGCGCTGTTGGACTGTACGGATTTAGACATGCAGAGTGCTCACTCATTTTGCCCGGTAGCGCTGCGCTTACCGGGCCTACTCATCGTAGGCCGGTGCAAGCGCAGCGCCGCCCGGCGGGTTTGTTACGCCTGCTCTTTCGCTGCGGGCTTCGGCAAGAAGCCTTCCAGCACAATCAGCGCCGCACCGATACAAATCGCCGTATCGGCCAGATTGAAGGTGGCGAAGTGCCAGTTGCCGACATAGAAGTCGATCATATCGACCACAAAGCCGTGCCACAGACGGTCGAACAGGTTACCCAGCGCGCCGCCAATGATCAGCGCGTAGGCGATGTTGTTCAGCTTTTGCGTGGCTTTCGAACGGTACATCAGCACGGCCAGCACTACGCAGATACCGAGAGCGATACCTGCAAAGAACCAGCGCTGCCAGCCGCCGCTGTCCGCCAGAAAGCTAAACGCCGCGCCATAGTTACGCGCATAGTGCAGATTAAGCGACGGGAACAGCGGAACCGTATCCCCCAGAGCAAAATTCTGGAGGATCAGGTACTTGCTGCCCAAATCAATAATCAGCACGACTACCACCAGCCACAGCCAGCGCAGCCCTGTTGAAGAGAGTGATTTACTCATCAGGCAAACTTACGTTTTTCGCCATCACCGGCGACGTTGCTGACACAGCGTCCGCAGATCTCTGCGTGTTCCGCCACCTGACCGACGTCGGTCGTGTAGTGCCAGCAGCGCGGGCACTTCTCGCCGTCGGCTTTCGCCAGCGCCACTTTCAGCCCTTTGAGCAGTTCGCTCTGCTGGGCATCAGCGCTCGCATCGGCATAATCCGCAACTTTTGCACCGGAGGTCAACAGGACAAATCGTAATTCATCGCCCAGCGCCGTCAGCTTCGCCGCCAGCTCTGGTTCAGCGTACAGGGTTACTGCCGCTTCCAGAGAGCCGCCCACTTTCTTGTCGGTACGCGCCTGCTCGATGACCTTGTTCACTTCGCCGCGCACTTTCAGCAGCTCGTCCCAGAAGGCATCGTTCATGGCTTCGGTTTCGCCCAGGCCAAACAGACCTTCATACCACTCGCCGGTGAAGACATACTTCTCACGGTCGCCTGGCAGGTAGCCCCAGATCTCATCTGCGGTGAAGGACATGATCGGCGCCATCCAGCGCACCAGCGCTTCCGCGATGTGGTACAGCGCAGTCTGGCAGCTACGACGCGCCACGCTGTCCGCTTTGGCGGTGTACTGACGGTCTTTGATGATGTCGAGGTAGAACGAGCCCATCTCGATGGAGCAGAAGCGCATCAGGCGCTGCACCACTTCGTGGAAGTCGTAGGAGTCGTACGCCTTAACGATATCTTCCTGCGCCGCCTGGGCACAGCCTACCGCCCAGCGATCCAGCACTACCATCTCTTCCGGTTTCACCATGTCTTTTGCCGGATCGAAACCATTCAGGTTCGCCAGCAGGAAGCGCGCGGTGTTACGGATACGACGATAGCTGTCGGCAGCACGCTTCAGGATCTCGTCAGAAACCGCCATTTCGCCGGTGTAGTCGGTGGATGCCACCCAGAGACGCAGAATATCCGCGCCCAGCTTGTTCATCACGTCCTGCGGAGAAACGGTGTTACCGATAGATTTGGACATCTTGCGGCCCTGACCATCTACGGTGAAACCGTGGGTCAGTACCTGACGGTAAGGCGCTTTGCCCTTCATGGCGGTGGAGATCATCAGAGATGACATGAACCAGCCGCGGTGTTGGTCAGAACCTTCCAGATACATGTCGGCAGCGTGACCGGCAAACTCAGGACGCACGTCAACCACGGAGGCGTGGGTGGATCCGGAGTCGAACCAGACGTCCAGCGTATCCGGCACCTTCTCGTAGTTATCCGCATCTGCGCCCAGGATGTCGCGGGAATCAAGATCCCACCACGCCTGAATGCCGTCCACTTCAACGCGCTTAGCGACTTCTTCCATCAGCTCCAGCGTGCGTGGGTGAAGCTCCTGGGTCTCTTTATGCACGAACAGAGACATCGGTACGCCCCAGGTACGCTGACGGGAGATACACCAGTCAGGACGGTTCGCCACCATGGACTCGATACGCGCCTGGCCCCAGTCCGGGATCCACTGCACACCTTTGATCTCTTTCAGTGACTGCGCGCGCAGCCCTTTCTGATCCATGCTCACAAACCACTGCGGGGTCGCACGGAAGATGATTGGCGTCTTGTGGCGCCAGCAGCATGGATAGCTGTGCTGCATTTTTTCAACGTGCAGCAGCGAGCCGTTGTCGCGCAGCATATTGACGATGATATCGTTGGCTTTAAAGACGTTAACACCGTCCAGCGTCGGGTATGTGCCAGGCAGGTAAGCACCATCCGGGCCAACCGGGTTAGCGATTTCCAGCCCGTACTGCAGGCTGATGTTGTAGTCGTCCGGGCCGTGGCCACCGGCGGTATGTACCGCACCGGTACCCGCTTCCAGGGTAACGTGCTCGCCCAGGATCGCCGGCACATCGAAATCGAGGAACGGATGCTTAAAGCGCATCAGCTCCAGTTCAGCGCCCTTCACGGTGCCGAGTACCTGGTAATCAGTGATGTTCGCGCGCTTCAGCACGCTCTCAACCAGATCTTTCGCCAGAATCAGCGCCCGGCCTTCCACCTGTACCAGCGCGTATTCGAACTCCGCAGAGAGGGAGATCGCGCGGTTGGCAGGCAGGGTCCACGGTGTGGTGGTCCAGATGACCAGCGAGATTGGGCCGTTGACGCCCGGCAGACCAAATTTGCCCTGCAGCGCATCCTGATCGACGCCTTCAAAGGCTACGTCGATGGACGGAGAGGTTTTGTCGTAATACTCAACCTCTGCCTCTGCCAGCGCAGAGCGGCAGTCCACGCACCAGTGCACCGGCTTAGCGCCTTTGTGCAGGTGGCCGTTGCCGATGATTTTACCCAGCGCACGGATGATGTTGGCTTCGGTTTTGAAGTCCATGGTCAGGTACGGATGCGACCAGTCGCCCAGTACGCCCAGACGGATAAAGTCTTTACGCTGACCATCAACCTGCGTGGCGGCATATTCGCGGCATTTAGCACGGAATTCAGCAGCGGTGAATTTCTCACCCGGCTTGCCAAACTCCTGCTCCACTTTCAGCTCGATCGGCAGACCGTGGCAGTCCCAGCCTGGAACGTAAGGCGAGTCATAGCCCATTAAGCCTTTGGACTTAACGATAATGTCTTTCAGAATCTTGTTTACAGAGTGACCAATATGAATGCTGCCATTCGCATAGGGAGGGCCATCATGCAGAATGAAAGTTTTTTTACCTTTTTTGGCTGCACGGATGATGCCGTACAGGTCATCATCGGTCCAACGCGCCAGCATTCCCGGTTCGCGCTTGGCGAGATCGCCGCGCATCGGGAACCCTGTTTCCGGCAAATTCAGGGTTGATTTATAGTCACTCATCAGATTCTCGGTTCCGTATTTATATCTCAGGCATTAAGCCGGGTTCGATAGCCCAAATATTTCGCGGGCTGTTAATTCATCTCTCGCGATTTGCGCTTTCAGCTCATCAAGCGAGGCGAATCGCTGCTCATTGCGTATTTTTTTACGCAGGATTACATCTATATGGCGACCGTAGAGGTCCATTACAACGTCCAGCAAATGCACTTCAAGCTGCTGGCGCACGCCAGCAACTGTCGGACGGGTACCAATATTGGCAACACCCGGTAAAGGCTTATCACCCAGCCCCGTCACTTCTACCGCATAAACCCCTTTGACCGGGGAAACCTGACGGCGCAGCGGTACATTCGCCGTAGGGAAACCAATGGTGCGACCCAGTTCATCGCCATGCACGACCCGTCCGGAAATGGAGAACGGGCGTCCGAGCAGTTTTGCGGCGGTATCCAGATCGTCATCGGCTAAAGCCTGGCGAACCGCCGTGCTGCTGATGCGCACGCCGCCTTCGCAAAAGGTCTGAGTGCTGGTGACGTCAAAGCCATACTCCAGACCAGCCTTCTGTAATAGCAAGAAATCCCCCTGACGACCAGCGCCAAAGCGGAAATCATCACCCACCGCCAAAAACTGTACCCCGAGGCGATCGACCAGCAGGTCGCCAACAAAATTTTGTGCCGTCAGGGCGGCAAAGCGTCGGTCGAACCGGACGCACAGGACATAGTCCACGCCACACTGCGCCAGATAGCGTAATTTTTCACGCAGACGGGTCAGTCGCGCAGGCGCCTTTTCGCTGGCGAAAAGCTCCAGCGGCTGCGGTTCAAAAATCATTACGACGACCGGCAGACCCCGTGCCCGTCCCTCTTCACGCAATCCCTGCAACAGCACCTGATGCCCACGATGCACGCCGTCGAAATTACCAATAGTCAGCACACACCCGTGCGGGGCCTGACTGAGATTATGTATGCCGCGTATCAGCTTCATGACTGGCTCAAAACAGTGAAAATCGCCAGAGTATACCTTGTACAGCGGTTAAGGTTAACCGGCGATTGTTGCCGCAAAACAGAAAGCTGTAATGATTTCATCATGCTGACCTTTCAGAGCGAAAAAAACTGTCGGCAGATAACGTTTTTTGTGCCGAAAAGCTGTATTCAGACACGACAAGCTGGTAGAATCCTGCGCCATCACTACGTAACGTAGCGTCGCCACATTAACGGCGCTTATTTGCACAAATCCATTGACAAAAGAAGGTATAGAGGGCATATTCCTCGGCCTTTGAATTGTCCACATAGATCATATTTGGGAGTTGGACCTTGGCTAATATCAAATCAGCTAAGAAACGTGCTATCCAGTCTGAAAAGGCTCGTAAGCACAATGCAAGCCGTCGCTCTATGATGCGTACTTTCATCAAGAAAGTATACGCAGCTATCGAAGCTGGCGACAAAGCTGCTGCGCAGAACGCATTTAACGAAATGCAACCAATCGTGGATCGTCAGGCTGCTAAAGGTCTGATCCACAAAAACAAAGCAGCGCGTCATAAGGCTAACCTGACCGCGCAGATCAACAAACTGGCTTAATCGCTATTTGTTGTTGCTTGTTTTAAAAGAACCCGCTTAACGCGGGTTTTTTTATGCCTTCAGAGTACCGGTGGCGTAAACAGCGCAGCGTAATCCTGATTACAGATACGTTGTACCGCCGGATGCTGGATCATCCTTTCGGCAAAAATGGCGTGATACTCTTCCATCACGTTATCCACCCGGCCAATCTCGGTAATCTTCTCATCCGCATAGAGATCCTGCGCATAGAGCGTTGGGGCGACAAAAATGGCGTTATGCGCTTCGCCGAACGCTTTCATCAATGCGGCATCGTCAAACTCACCCAGAATTTCAACGTTCAGTCCCTGGGAGTTAAACCAGTTCAGCAGCTTGCGTCCCAGCATCGAACGACGCCCGGGAACCAGTAAACGGCGCTCTTCCAGACAGGCGGGGAACGGTTTTTCTGGTGGCGGATTGCTGCACCAGAAGCTGACGCCGCATTCACCAATCTTTACCGAAAAAAGGCCTTCCTGCTGCGTGGAGTCGATGGGGCAGTCAGAGATAATCATATCCAGCTTATGCTGGCTCAACTGCTCCAGCAGCATCTCATGCGTCGATTCAAAACAGCGCAGGTGGATCTGCTCATCCTTCACGACTGCCGCATCCAGCACCCCGCTGACCAGCCGCTTTGACAGCGCATCCGCAATGCCCACATCAAAGAGCAGGTTCGACTCCTTACGGTAATTCACAATATCCAGCATCTCCTGGCTCAGGGTGAACATTTTGTCGGCGTAGCGAAACACCAGTTCACCCAGTTCGCTTGGCTCAATACCGCGCCCCTTACGCTTGAAGAGCTTGCCCTGCAGGCGCTCCTCCAGCGCTTTGATCTGCCCGGTAATCGTCTGCGGCGTCAGGTAGAGCGCCTCTGCAGCGCCGACAACCGACCCCTCTTTATAGACATGCCAGAAGTAGTAAAGATGGTTGTAGTTAAGATGAGACATACGATCCTCGCTCCCTGATTGTGTTAACGGGAGGGCTGCCTGTCCCTCCCGGAGTCCCGTTACGCCGGATGCGCCTGCGACGGCAATTTCGTCTTCAGCAACATATAACCTACAAACGCAGCCAACAGCGATCCGGTTAAGATAGCCAGCTTAGCCCAGATGATAAGCTCAGGGGCATTCGCGCCAAACGCCAGTGTTGAGATAAAGATCGACATTGTAAAGCCGATCCCGCACAGCACGCCAACGGCCATGATCTGCCGGCAGGTGGTTCCGTGCGGCAAGGTGGCAAGCTTCAGTTTCAGCGCCATCCAGCAGAAGAGGCCAATCCCCAGCGGCTTACCGATAAACAGCCCGGCGATGATCCCCAGCGGCAGCATCGACATCAATCCATCCAGCGTGACGCCCTCAAGGGAAACACCCGCGTTTGCGAAGGCAAAGAGCGGCAGGATCATAAAAGCGACCCACGGATGCAGCACGTGCTCGAGCTGCTTCGCCGGCGATTTACCCTCTTGCGCCTTCAGCGGCATGAAGAAACCGATAATCACGCCGGCCAGAGTGGCATGCACGCCCGATTTCAGTACAGCCGTCCACAGCACCATGCCCACCAGGAGATAGATACCAATGCGACGGACATTGCAGATATTGAGTAGCGCCAGCACCGCGATGGCCGCCGCCGCTACCGCCAGCGACAGCACCGACAGTTCGCTGGTATAGAACAGGGCAATAATGACGATTGCGCCCAGGTCATCGATGATCGCCAGCGCCATCAGGAAGATTTTTAACTCCATCGGCACGCGTTTACCTAACAGCGCCAGAACGCCCAACGCAAAGGCGATGTCCGTTGCTGCCGGGATCGCCCAGCCATCCCGGGCAATGGGATCCTGATAGTTAAAAGCCAGAAAGATGAGGGCCGGAACCACCATCCCGCCGATGGCGGCAATCACCGGAAACGCCGCGCGCTGACGGCTTGCCAGGGAGCCCTGGACCAGCTCACGCTTGACCTCCAGCCCCACCAGCAGGAAAAAGACCGCCATCAGTGCATCGTTGATCCACAGCAGCATGTTCTTGTTGATTTCCAGCACGCCGACACGTAACTCAACGGGTGTTTCCAGAAAAGCGTGATACAGGCCGTGGGTTGGGCCCAGGTTTGCCAGCAGCATAGCGATGGCTGCGGCCAGCATAAGTATGATGCCCCCAGAGGCCTCATTGCGGAAAAAACGATTCAAAAGTTTCACTATTACTCTCTCTTTTTACGACAATCCTTCGTTAAAACCATCATACGCACGGATATTCATCGGCAAAAGCAGGTTAATGTTAACTATAGACTCAGTTTTTTCGATCTGATTATTTCAGGGATAAAAAAGCCCGGAATCGCTTCCGGGCTTCGGGGACAATGTTAGCTCAGCATTAGCGAGTCAAATCGTCAAAGAATTTTTTCACGCCATCAAAGAAGCTTTTGGAGCGCGGGCTGTTGTTTTCACCCGTTGGGCCACCAAAGCTATCCTGCAGTTCTCGCAGCAGTTGCTTCTGTTTTTCGTTCAGGCCAACCGGGGTTTCTACCACCACGCGGCAAAGCAGGTCGCCCTGCGCGCCGCCACGGACAGATTTCACGCCTTTACCGCGCATACGGAACAGCTTGCCGGTCTGGGTTTCGCCAGGCACTTTCAGGTTTACACGACCGTCCAGCGTTGGCACTTCAATCTCACCGCCCATCGCCGCCATCGCAAAGTTGATCGGCACTTCGCAGTACAGGTTGTTACCTTCACGCTCAAATATCGCGTGCTGCTTCACCTGTACCTGAACGTACAGATCGCCTGCCGGTGCGCCATGCTCGCCTGCTTCGCCTTCGCCAGAGAGACGAATACGATCGCCGGTATCCACGCCCGCCGGGATTTTAACGGAGAGGGTTTTGGTCTTCTCGACGCGACCGTGACCGTGACATTTGTTGCACGGATCTTTGATCAGCGTACCGCGACCCTGACAGTGCGGACAGCTCTGCTGCACCGCGAAGAAGCCCTGACGCATCTGCACCTGACCGGAGCCGTGACAGGTTGGACAGGTCTGCGGCTTGGTGCCCACCTTCGCGCCGCTGCCGTGGCAAACGTCACACTCTTCCAGCGTCGGGATGCGGATCTCTTTCGTCACGCCACGGACCGCCTCTTCCAGCGTCAGCTCCATGTTGTAACGCAGGTCTGCGCCACGGGCTGCACGCTGACGACCGCGGCCGCCGCCGAAGATATCGCCGAACACGTCACCAAAGATATCGCTGAAATCTGCGCCGCCGCCGCCAAATCCGCCGCCGCCCATACCGCCCTGTTCAAACGCGGCATGACCGTACTGATCGTAGGCCGCACGTTTCTGCGCATCGGTCAGGACTTCGTAGGCTTCTTTGATCTCTTTAAATTTGGCTTCGGCCTCTTTGTCACCCTGGTTGCGGTCCGGGTGATATTTCATGGCCAGGCGCTTGTACGCCTTTTTGATTTCACGCTCTTCCGCTGTTTTGGAAACGCCTAAAATCTCGTAATAGTCTTGCTTTGCCATCTTGTTTTATCTGCCCCTAACATGCGTGCACGGGCGGAGAGGAAACCTCTTCGCCCGTGCCAGTGTATTACCCGTTCAAAGGGCGATTATTTTTTGTCTTTCACTTCTTCAAACTCTGCGTCGACAACATCGTCATCTTTCGCGTTGTTCGCAGAAGCGTCAGCGCCTGCGCCAGCCTGCTGCTGTGCGTGCTGCTGCTGTGCGATCTCCATCAGCTTCCCGGAAACCTGCGCCAGTGCTTGCATTTTCGCTTCGATATCAGCTTTGTCTTCGCCCTTCAGGGAAGCTTCCAGCGCGCTCAGTGCAGACTCGATAGCCGTTTTGTCGTCAGCTGGCAGTTTATCGCCCGCTTCTTCAACCTGCTTACGGGTGCTGTGCAGCAGATGGTCACCCTGGTTGCGGGTCTGAACCAGCTCTTCGAACTTACGGTCAGACTCGGCGTTCGCTTCTGCTTCGCGAACCATTTTCTGGATCTCTTCTTCGTTCAGACCAGAAGAGGCCTTGATGGTGATCTTCTGCTCTTTACCGCTGTTTTTGTCCTTCGCGGAAACGTGCAGGATACCGTCAGCATCGATGTCGAAGGTGACTTCGATCTGAGGCATACCGCGTGGCGCCGGGCTGATACCGTCGAGGTTAAACTGGCCCAGATCTTTGTTATCTGCGGCACGTTTACGCTCACCCTGCAGCACGTGGATGGTTACCGCAGACTGGTTGTCTTCAGCGGTAGAGAACACCTGGCTGTGCTTGGTCGGGATGGTGGTGTTTTTGGCGATCAGCGGAGTCATCACACCGCCCATGGTTTCGATACCCAGAGACAGCGGGGTAACGTCCAGCAGCAGTACGTCTTTAACATCACCGGTCAGTACGCCGCCCTGAACAGCAGCACCGATAGCAACGGCTTCGTCCGGGTTAACGTCTTTACGCGGCTCTTTACCAAAGAATTCAGCAACTTTCTTCTGAACCATTGGCATACGAGTCTGACCACCTACCAGGATAACGTCCTGGATTTCAGATACGGACAGGCCCGCATCCTGCAGCGCAACTTTCAGCGGCTCGATGGAACGGTTAACCAGGTCTTCTACCAGGCTTTCCAGTTTCGCGCGAGTCACTTTGATGTTCATGTGTTTTGGACCGGTGGCGTCTGCAGTGATGTACGGCAGGTTCACGTCGGTCTGCTGCGCAGAAGAGAGCTCGATTTTCGCTTTTTCTGCGGCTTCTTTCAGGCGCTGCATAGCCAGCGGATCGTTACGCAGGTCAATGCCCTGATCTTTCTTAAATTCGTCAACGAGGTAGTTGATCATACGGCTGTCGAAGTCTTCACCACCCAGGTGGGTATCACCGTTGGTTGCCAGAACTTCGAAGGTTTTTTCGCCGTCAACTTCGTCGATTTCGATAATAGAGATATCGAAAGTACCACCACCAAGGTCGTATACCGCGATGGTGCGGTTGCCAACTTCTTTATCCAGACCGTAAGCCAGTGCCGCTGCGGTTGGTTCGTTGATGATACGTTTGACTTCCAGACCCGCGATACGGCCTGCGTCTTTGGTCGCCTGACGCTGCGCATCGTTGAAGTAGGCTGGTACAGTGATAACCGCTTCAGTTACCGGCTCACCCAGGTAATCTTCCGCCGTTTTCTTCATTTTTTTCAGCACTTCAGCAGAGATCTGCGGCGGTGCCATTTTCTGACCTTTAACATCAATCCAGGCGTCGCCGTTTTCAGCGCCGATGATTTTGTACGGCATGATGGCTTCATCACGCTGAACTTCTTCGTCCTGGAAGCGACGGCCAATCAGGCGCTTAATCGCAAACAGCGTGTTTTGCGGGTTTGTCACTGCCTGACGTTTAGCCGGCTGACCAACCAGAGTTTCACCATCCTGGGTATAGGCAATGATAGAAGGCGTGGTGCGATCGCCCTCGGCATTCTCCAGCACACGTGCAGTAGTGCCGTCCATAATCGCTACACAAGAGTTGGTAGTACCCAGGTCGATACCAATAATTTTACCCATCTAAACGTCTCCACTATAAATTCGGTCAACATGTGGTTGTGTACCTGTAATAAGGGCAAAAGGTGCTTTTTCAACTGCCCAGATTTGAATTTTTTCAGGTCCACACACTGCGGTTGACTACAAGATGGGGTCGCAACGGCATCCATCAAGGGGGATGGATAAAAAATTTTTTAATTTCACCCTGATTAGATCATAGACGGCATCGATGGCGCCCATTATGATGCCGCGCCCCGCCAGGGAGTATTGGCGTGGGAACCACTATTTCACCATATTAATGATGATTTTTTTGAGGACTTATGGGCAACACTAAGTTGGCTAATCCGGCTCCGCTGGGCCTGATGGGTTTTGGCATGACCACCATTCTGCTGAACCTGCATAATATCGGGATGTTCCCGATGGATGGCGTTATCCTGGCGATGGGCATTTTTTATGGCGGTATCGCACAGATCTTCGCGGGCCTGCTGGAATATAAGAAAGGCAACACCTTCGGTTTAACCGCATTCACCTCTTACGGCTCTTTCTGGCTGACCCTGGTCGCCATTCTGCTGATGCCGAAAATGGGCCTGACCGATGCGGCTAATACACCGTTCCTGGGTGTCTACCTGGGCCTGTGGGGCGTCTTCACGCTGTTCATGTTCTTCGGCACGCTGGTAGGTAACCGCGCGCTGCAGTTCGTCTTCCTGAGCCTGACCGTGCTGTTCGCCCTGCTGGCAGTGGGTCACCTGGTGGATAACGGCGAAGCCATTATCCACGTGGCGGGCTGGGTTGGCCTGGTCTGCGGCGCCAGCGCCATCTACCTGGCAATGGGTGAAGTCCTGAACGAGCAGTTCGGTCGCACCGTTCTGCCGATTGGTGAAAAACACTGATCCCCTTCGTGCCCGCTCCGCGGGCACGAAATCTCTCCGGCGTTTATCCGCGAGCGGAGCTAGCCAGTTCCGGCACCTCTTTCTCTATCATCCCCTGCCGTAGCCAGATCCCCAGTGCCAGTCCCATCAACGAGAGCGCCAGCACATACCAGGCGGGTGCCATCGGCGATATCCCCATCAGCAGGGTTACGGCAACCGGCGTCAGGCCGCCGAAGATGGCGTACGAGACGTTATAGGAGAACGAAATACCGGTGAAGCGCACCTCTGGCGGGAAGGCGCGGACCATCACGTACGGCACAGCGCCCACCACACCCACGCAAAGCCCCACCGTGCCATACAGCAGGAACAGCTGTTCAGGATGGCTGCCCGCAAGATGGTAAAACGCCCAGCTCGACCCGGCCAGCAGCAGGCTGCCAATAATAAAGGTCAGGCTGGAGCCGATACGATCCACCGCCAGCCCGGCAATCAGACAGCCAAAGCAGAGCATGATGGTTGCAATGCTATTAGCCTGCAACGTTACCGCCGGGGCAAAGCCGTACTGTTTTTGCAGCCAGACCGGCGACATCAAAATCACCACCACGATACCCGCCGAGAGCAGCCAGGTGAGCAGCATTGACATCACCACCGCCTTTCTGTGCCGCACCACCACCGCTTTCACCGGCAGCTCCTGCGCCAGCGCCTTACGCTGCTGCATCTCAAGGAATACCGGTGTCTCCTGCAGCCAGCGGCGCAGATACATGGCGACCAGGCCAAACGCGCCGCCCAGCAGGAATGGAATACGCCAGCCCCAGTCGTGTACCGCCTGTTGGGTCATGCTGGTATTCACCAGCGTCGCCACCACCGAGCCCAGCAGAATGCCGACGGTCAGCCCTGCGGTCAGCGTGCCGCAGGCGATGCCGATCCGCCGGGCCGGAACATGTTCCGCCACAAATACCCATGCCCCAGGCACTTCACCGCCGATCGCCGCCCCCTGCAGGATGCGCATCAGTAAGAGCAGGATCGGCGCGAGAATGCCCATGGAGGCATAGGTCGGTAACAGGCCAATCGCCAGGGTGGGTACCGCCATCAGCAGGATGCTAAGGGTGAACATCTTCTTACGCCCGACCAGATCGCCGAAGTGGGCCATTACGATGCCGCCCAGCGGGCGCGCCAGATAACCGGCGGCGAAAATGCCAAAGGTCTGAACCTGACGCAGCCATTCGGGAATGTCAGGCGGGAAGAACAGCTCCCCGACGACAGCAGCAAAGAAGACGAAAATGATGAAGTCATAAAACTCCAGCGCGCCACCAAGTGCGGCAAGCGTGAGGGTTTTATAATCCTGACGAGTGAGAGGCCGGTTGTAATGTGACATAGCGAACCATTCTGGGCTGAATTATTGGATTATATTTACAGCGATCGTAAAGAAAAAATTACTATACCGTAAATCAATCAGCACGCTACTATCGTTACAGCTTATGTCACATTATTGTTAATTTCAGGAGATTGTTTCACGCCTCGCGCTTTTCGGGCGAAAAGCTGCTACCACCTGCGGATCGGTTTCGACATAAGGCCCTTCAAGAAGCTGTACACAATACGGTACACTGGCAAAGATCCCCGCCACCACCACTTTGCCGTCAGCCTCTTTAACGCCTTCCAGCGTCTCTTTAATCGATTTCGGCTGGCCTGGTAAATTGAGGATCAGCGCCTGCTTGCGGATCACTCCGACCTGACGTGACAGGATTGCCGTTGGCACAAAGTGTAGACTGATCTGGCGCATCTGTTCGCCAAAGCCCGGCATTTCGCGGTCGGCGATGGCAAGCGTTGCGTCCGGGGTCACATCGCGTCGTGCCGGACCGGTACCGCCGGTTGTCAGTACCAGGTGACAGCTCATTTCATCCACCAGTTCACACAGGGTTTGCTCAATCACGGCCTGCTCGTCCGGAATCAGACGGGTTTGTACTTCAAACGGCGTAGTCAGGGCAGACGCCAGCCAGGCTTCCAGCGCGGGGATGCCTTTATCTTCATAGACACCGCTGGAGGCGCGATCTGAGACGGAAACTAAGCCAATGCGTAAGGTATTCATATCCATTCCATTCAAACAATACAGATTGAGGGGAATGATACACGCAGGAAGGCGATTCAGACAGGGTATGAGAGAGGTAGCGTGACCGGGAGCCCGGTCACGCGGGTATGATTACAGCAGGTCGCCGATCATTTTTTCCAGTTTTTCCTGGTCGATGGCAAACTTACGGATACCGTCCGCCAGTTTGTCTACCGCCATTGGATCCTGGTTGTGCTGCCACAGGAACTCAGATTCAGTGATGCGCTCTGGACGGGCTTTCACTTCGCCGCTGAAGCTCAGCTTACGCTCGATGGTACCTTCGCTTTCTGCCAGCTCTTTCAGCAGCGCAGGTGCGATGGTCAGACGGTCACAGCCAGCCAGTTCCAGGATCTCACCCACGTTACGGAAGCTTGCGCCCATCACCACGGTTTCATAGCCGTGCTGTTTGTAGTACTCGTAGATCTCAGTAACGGAAACCACACCCGGATCTTCCGCTGCCGCGTACTCTTTCTTATCGGTGTTGGCTTTGTACCAGTCCAGAATACGGCCCACGAATGGCGAGATCAGGTAGACGCCCGCTTCTGCACACGCACGCGCCTGCGCGAAGGAGAACAGCAGGGTCAGGTTACAGTTGATGCCCTCTTTTTCCAGCTGCTCAGCAGCGCGAATGCCCTGCCAGGTGGAAGCCAGTTTGATCAGGATACGGTCGTTGCTGATACCCGCATCGTTGTACAGCTTGATCAGGCGTTTGGCTTTCGCGATGGAGGCTTCGGTGTCGTAAGAGAGACGCGCATCCACTTCAGTGGAGATACGGCCCGGAACCAGTTTCAGGATCTCCAGACCGATGTTCACAGCCAGTTTGTCGGTAGCATCCACTACCTGCTGTGCGCGATCGCTGCTCTGGCTTTTCGCCCAGGCAACAGCATCGTCGATCAGTTTACGGTATTCAGGGATCTGTGCAGCGTTAAGGATCAGAGAAGGGTTCGTTGTGGCATCCTGCGGCTGGTACAACTTCATTGCCGCGATATCTCCGGTGTCAGCGACAACAGTCGTGAACTGACGAAGGGAGGTTAATTTATCCGTCATGATAGTGTTTCTCTTTAACTTGCCCTGGATAATTCGCGTTACCAGCAAGATGCCAGAAACGGAAAAATGACAGGTTTACTTGTTAGGGGGATGTAACCGGTCTGCCCTGATGATAACACGACGGAAGGTCAGCGCAACCGCAGACAATGCGCTGAAGGATACTGTGATAAACTCGGCAAAATAACAGATTACCCATTCACTGTTTGTTCAATCGCTCGAAGCGATTACCTATGCACTTTGGCATCAACACGAGGGACGTTAGTGCCTGATTATCTGTCGTTTATTAATGAAATCCTGTGGGGTTCAGTGATGATATACCTGCTTTTTGCGGCAGGTCTTTGGTTCACTGTTCGCAGCGGGTTTATTCAATTTAGCGCCCTTCCTCAACTGCGCATTAATCTGAAAAATAGCCTGAGCCCGCAGCCGGGAGGCTTAACCTCGTTCCAGGCGCTCTGCACCAGCCTGGCGGCCCGGCTCGGCAGCGGTAACCTGGCCGGGGTCGCGCTGGCCATCTCCGCTGGCGGCCCGGGGGCGATATTCTGGATGTGGATGACCGCCATTATCGGCATGGCGACCTCCTTCGCAGAGTGCTCGCTGGCGCAGCTATATAAGGAAGCGGATAAACAGGGGCAATTTCGCGGTGGCCCAGCCTGGTACATGGCCCGGGGTCTCGGCATGCGCTGGATGGGCGTGCTCTTTTCACTCTTTTTGCTCGTCGCTTACGGTCTTATTTTTAACACTGTCCAGGCCCACTCGGTGGCCCATGCGCTGCGCTTCGCCTTTGACTGCCCGGAAATCATCACCGGCGGCATGCTGGCCGCGTTCACGCTGCTGGTGATCGTCACCGGCATCAAAGGCGTCGCCCGGCTGATGCAGTGGATGGTGCCGGCGATGGCGCTGCTGTGGCTCATGACCAGCCTGATCATCTGCGCCTGGCATGCCGAACAGTTACCTGCCGTCTTCAGCCTGATCGTCAAAAGCGCCTTTGGCTGGCGCGAAGCGGCCGCCGGGGCACTGGGCTATACCCTGAGTCAGGCCCTGACGGCAGGTTTCCAGCGCGGCATGTTTTCCAACGAAGCGGGCATGGGCTCAACCCCGAATGCCGCCGCAGCCGCCGCCTCCTGCCCCCCTCACCCGGCCTCTCAGGGGCTGGTGCAGATGATCGGCGTCTTCGTCGATACCATCATTATCTGCACCGCCAGCGCCATGATCGTGCTGCTGGCAGGGCCGATGGATCTGCCGGCAGATACCGCAGGCATACAGCTGCTGCAACAGGCGCTGATAAACCTGACCGGGAGCTGGGGAGCCGGATTCGTAGGGTTTATCCTTATCCTGTTCGCGTTCAGCTCCATCGTGGTGAATTACATCTATGCCGAAAATAATCTGATCTTTCTGCATCCCGATGCCCGGCGATCGCGCTGGGTATTACGGGGCGGCGTTGTGCTGATGGTGCTGCTCGGATCGCTGTTAAGCCTGCCGATGGTCTGGCAGCTGGCGGATATCATCATGGCCCTGATGGCCATCGCCAACCTGACAGCTATCCTGCTGCTCTCCCCGGTGGTGACCCTGATTGCCCGGGACTATCTGCGTCAGCGCAAGCTGGGCGTCCAGCCGGTCTTTGATGCCTCGCGTTATCCTGAGATTGAAGAACAGCTCGCCCCCGGCGCCTGGGATGATTTGCCGCGTCAATAACAGCCATCGATCAATCGAGGCGGTTTTTTTGTTAAAATCGCACCAAATCTCCTGCAAGGACTGGATATGCTGATTCTGATTTCACCTGCCAAAACGCTCGATTACCAGAGCCCACTTGCCACCGAGCGCTATACCCAGCCGGAACTGCTGGATCATTCGCAACAGCTGATCCACGAGGCGCGTAAACTTTCGGCTCCGCAAATTGCGACCCTAATGAGCATCAGCGACAAGCTGGCGGATCTGAATGCCACCCGTTTCCACGACTGGCAGCCCGATTTCACCCCATCCAACGCCCGTCAGGCGATTCTGGCCTTTAAAGGCGATGTATATACCGGTCTGCAGGCAGAAACCTTTAGCGAAGCGGATTTTGATTTTGCCCAGCAGCATTTGCGCATGCTCTCCGGCCTGTACGGGGTATTGCGCCCGCTGGATCTGATGCAGCCTTACCGCCTGGAGATGGGGATCCGCCTGGAAAACGCGAGAGGGAAAGATCTCTATCAGTTCTGGGGCGAGACCATCACCGACACGCTGAACGCGGCGCTGAAGGCACAGGGCGACAACGTCCTGATCAACCTGGCATCCGATGAATACTACAAATCGGTCAAACCGAAAAAGCTGAACGCGGAGATCGTCAAGCCTGTCTTCCTGGACGAGAAGAATGGCAAATTCAAAGTGATCAGCTTCTACGCCAAAAAAGCGCGCGGGCTGATGAGCCGCTACATCATTGAAAACCGTCTGACCCAGCCAGAGCAACTGAAAGCATTCGACAGCGAAGGTTATTTCTTTGATGAGGAAGCATCAGGGAAAGGTGAGCTGGTGTTTAAGCGCCACGAGCAGTAAAGAAAAACCCCGCCGGTTGGCGGGGTAATTTTAATGGTGCTTCCGGTCCGGTCCCGGACGGTGATCGTCATGACGATCGTGATGGCGATTATCGTGATGCTCGCCATGCGGATGCCAGCGATTGTCCCGCCACTCGTAGTGAGATTTCCACCAGTCATGGTCACGCCAGTGACCGCCATCCCAGTAGTGTCCTTGCTTGTCCCGATCGCCAATTTGCAGTTTGACCGCCGGTACCAGGGT
Organism: Leclercia sp. EC_58; assembly: GCF_019584355.1. Lineage (NCBI taxonomy): Bacteria > Pseudomonadati > Pseudomonadota > Gammaproteobacteria > Enterobacterales > Enterobacteriaceae > Leclercia > Leclercia sp. EC_58. Next base: position 1,762,059 of record NZ_VDAM01000001.1, on the reverse strand, counting down.
GATTTCAGAGGCCTGAGCCGCCATCGGAGCCACCAGCATCAGAGAAAGCGCGATCAGCACAGGTTTCAGTTTCGACATAGGTTACTCCTTATTGATCTTGCCCGTTGTGGGCCGATGTAAGGAGATTACGTGAGGGAGAGGGAGGATGTTATTCTCTGCAATCCTATTCTGTAAGTGTCCGCATTTATTGGGAATTTCTACTTTTTCCCTGCTATTTTTCTCCTTAATTTCTCCATAAAAAAGCCGGGTAACGCAGAGGCGTCCCCGGCTTGATTATGCAGCATGGTGCCCGGCGGCGCTGTGCTTGCCGGGCCTACAATTCGAGCTCGTGTAGGCCGGGTAAGCGAAGCGCCACCCGGCAACAAAAATCACCCGCGCGTCATCATCAACTTACGCAGCGCCGCAAAATCGGCCGGCAGGTTGTGCGACAGCAGCGGCAGATCGGCACGTTCGGCCAGCTCTTTCGGCAGCGGCAGGGAATCGCCCAGGATCGCGTCCACGCTCTCTTTGAACTTCGCCGGGTGCGCGGTGCCGAGGAACAGGCCGTACTCGCCCGGGTTCAGCTGATCGCGCAGGGCGCGATACGCCACCGCGGCATGCGGTTCAGAGACGTAGCCCAGCTGCTTCAGCTCACGCATGGTCTCTTTGGTGGTTTCGTCAGTCACCGCAGCGTAACCCAGCTCATTCAGACGCCAGATTTTACGGCGGAACAGCTCTTCCACACGCGGCCAGTTGTTAGGCTGTGAGACATCCATCGCGTTAGACAGGGTGGCCTGCGTCGCGTTTGGCGTCCACTTGCCCTCTTTCAGGAAACGAGGAACGGTGTCGTTGGCGTTGGTAGCCGCGATAAAGCGTTTCACCGGCAGGCCCAGAGACTTCGCCAGCAGGCCAGCTGTCAGGTCGCCAAAGTTGCCGCTCGGCACCGAGATCACCAGCTGATTACGCGCTTCCTGCGGCAGTTGCGCCACCGCTTCGAAGTAATAGCAGATCTGCGCCAGCAGGCGGCTGATGTTGATGGAGTTGGCGGAGTTCAGACCCAGCGCCACTTTCAGTTCTTCATCATCGAAGGCCTGCTTAACCAGCGCCTGACAGGCATCGAAATCCCCGTCGATAGCGACGGTTTCAATGTTGCCGCCGAGCGTACAGAAGAGTTTTTCCTGCAGCGGGCTGATTTTACCCTGCGGATAGAGGATCACGACGCGGACGTTTTTCAGGCCGTAGAAGGCATGCGCCACCGCCGCCCCGGTATCGCCGGAGGTGGCGGTCAGGATGGTTACTGGCTTATCACCGCTGATGTGAGTCAGCATCTGCGCCATAAAGCGGCCGCCAAAATCTTTAAACGCCAGCGTCGGACCGTGGAACAGCTCAAGGCAGCCGACATCCGGCTCGACCTGGCTTACCGGTGCCGGGAAGGCAAAGGCCGCGCGAACGCGCTCTTCCAGCAGCTCCTTCGGGATTTCGTCGCCAATAAAGGCGGAAAGAATTTTGGTGCTGCGGGTGACGAAATCCTCCTTCAGCATCTCGTCAATTTCGGTCAGACCGAATTCCGGCAGATCGTGCGGGAAGAACAGCCCCTGGTTTTTGCCCAGCCCCTGCGTTACTGCCTGTGCAAAACTTACCTGCTCGTTATGATCTTTAAGATTGTAGAGTTTCATCGTTTATCCCAGTACTCGTGCGCCCGCCGTATCCAGACGGCAAATATGAACAAAGCCTTCCTGATTTTGCAGGTAATTTTTCTCCAGCCAACCTGCAACCCGCTCAGCCGTATCCGGTTTGTCGCACAGCGCAAACAGGGTCGGTCCGGAACCGGAGATGCCGCAGGCCAGCGCGCCAATATCCAGTGCGGCGCTGCGTGCCTCGTCAAAGCCCGGCAGCAGCTTAGTGCGGTACGGCTCGGCAATAACATCTTTCATCAGTTTTGCTGCAAGCCCTGGCTGACGGGTATAGCAGGCATGAATAAAGCCCGCCAGATGACGGCCATGGGCGATGCAGTCCTGGCGGCGATACTGCGCCGGCAGAATAGCGCGCGCTTCCGCGGTCGACACTTTGATGCCCGGATAGGCCAGCACCCACAGCCACTCATCAAAGCCTGGCACCTGCTGGCTGATGATGCCGTTCTCTTCGATCATCAACTGCATGCCGCCCAGGAAACAGGGGGCAACATTATCATAATGAATGCTGCCGGAGATGCGCCCTTCCAGCTCGCCCATCAGGGCCAGCAGGCGAGTGTTATTCAGCGGCTTGCCGCAATGTTCGTTCATCGCTACCAGCGCGGCGACGACAGAACAGGCGCTGGAGCCCAGCCCGGAGCCTATCGGCATGCTTTTTTCCAGAGTCATAGCAACCGGGACGTTTTTACCGATCTCCTGACAAAAACGCTCCCAGCACTGATAGACAATATTTTCCCGCGGCTCGCTCGGCAACTTGCTGGCGAAACGCCCGACGTTGTTCAGACTGAAGCTCTCCGCCGCTTCTACCGTAACCGTATCACCCAGCAATGCGCCATTCACTGGCGTCACCGCCGCACCCAGCACATCAAACCCGACGCTCATATTGGCGCTGGAAGCCGGGGCATAAACTTTGACCATGTTAAACTCCTAACTTCCATGACAGGGTACGCAGCAGATCGGCAAACACGCCCGCCGCCGTCACATCATTCCCCGCGCCATAGCCGCGAAGGACCAACGGCAGTGGCTGATAATAGTGGCTGTAAAACGCGAGGGCGTTTTCGCCGTTTTTCACTTTGAACAGCGGATCGTTACCGTCGACCGCCGCCACTTTGACACGGCAGACGCCATCTTCTTCAATGTTGCCAACATAGCGCAATACCTTGCCTTCATCACGGGCTTTTGCGACCCGGGAGGCGAAAGCGTCATCCAGCTGCGGCAGATTCGCCATAAAGGTGGCGACATCGCCAGCGTGGTCAAAACTCTCCGGCAGAACCGGTTCGATTACGATATCTGACAGCTCCAGCTCACGTCCCGTTTCGCGGGCGAGGATCAGCAGCTTGCGCGCCACATCCATGCCGGAGAGATCATCGCGGGGATCGGGCTCGGTGTAGCCCAGCTCACGCGCCATTTTGGTCGCTTCCGACAGGCTCATACCTTCGTCCAGCTTGCCAAAGATAAAGGAGAGCGAACCCGACAGAATGCCGGAGAAACGCTGCAGTTCATCCCCGGCATTGAGCAGGTTTTGCAGGTTTTCGATAACCGGCAGCCCGGCGCCGACGTTGGTGTCGTAGAGGAACTTACGACGGGATTTCGCCGCCGCGTGACGCATCTGATGGTAGTAATCCATCGACGAGGTGTTGGCCTTTTTATTTGGCGTCACCACATGGAAACCTTCGCGCAGGAAGTCGGCATACTGATCGGCCACCGCCTGGTGGGAGGTACAGTCGACAATCACCGGGTTCAGCAGATGATACTCTTTGACCAGGCGGATCAGACGGCCCAGATTAAACGGCTCTTTCGCCTCTGCCAGCTCCGCCTGCCAGTTCTCGAGGTTCAGCCCGTGAACGTTTGTCAGCAGGGCTTTTGAGTTAGCGATGCCGCAGACGCGCAGATCGATATGCTTTTTCTTCAGCCACTCCTGCTGGCGCTTCAGCTGCGCCAGTAACGCACCGCCGACACCGCCGACACCAATCAGGAACACCTCAATCACCTGATCGGTGTTAAACAGCATCTGGTGGGTGACGCGCACGCCGGTGGTCGCATCATCATTATTCACCACCACGGAGATGGAGCGCTCTGAGGAGCCCTGGGCAATGGCAACAATATTGATGTTCGCCCGCGCCAGCGCCGCAAAGAACTTCGCGGAGATGCCGCGCAGGGTGCGCATACCGTCGCCCACCACCGAGATAACGGCCAGGCGTTCCTGTATGGAGAGCGGCTCCAGCAGCTCCTCTTTCAGCTCCAGGTAAAATTCCTCTTCCAGCGCCCGGCGCGCGCGCAGGCAGTCGGCCTGGTGTACGCAGAAGCTGATGCTGTATTCCGAGGAGGACTGGGTGATTAACACCACCGAGATGCCGTTGCGGGACATGGCCGCAAAGACGCGCGCCGCCATGCCAACCATCCCTTTCATGCCTGGCCCGGAGACGCTGAACATCGCCATATTATTGAGGTTGGAGATGCCCTTTACCGGCAGGCCATCTTCATTGCTGCTGGCGCCAATCAGCGTGCCTGGCGCCTGTGGATTGCCGGTGTTTTTAATCAGGCAGGGGATCTGGAACTGGGCGATAGGGGCGATAGTACGAGGGTGAAGCACTTTGGCGCCGAAGTAGGAGAGCTCCATCGCCTCCTGATAAGACATCGACTTCAGCAGGCGGGCATCGGGCACCTGCCGGGGGTCGCAGGTATACACGCCGTCGACGTCAGTCCAGATCTCACAACAGTCGGCGCGCAGGCAGGCGGCCAGCACGGCGGCGGAGTAGTCGGAACCGTTACGGCCCAGCACCACCAGCTCACCTTTTTCATTCCCGGCGGTGAAGCCCGCCATCAGGATCATATGGTCGGCAGGAATTTTGCCTGCCGCAATGCGACGGGTAGATTCGGCAATATCTACGGTTGATTCGAGGTAATGGCCAACAGCGAGCAGTTTTTCGACGGGATCGATCACCGTGACGTTATGGCCGCGCGCTTCCAGCAGGCCCGCCATAATGGCGATAGAGAGTTTTTCACCGCGGCAGATCAGCGCCGCGTTGATGCTGTCCGGGCACTGCCCCAACAGGCTGATACCATGCAGAACGTGTTTAATCTGAGCGAACTCTTGCTCAACGAAGGCTTTCAGTTGGGCGTGGGGAAAGCCAGGCTGTGCATCCGCCAGGCCCTGCAGCAGGCTGGCAAAGATCTGCTCAGCGTCGCTGATGTTCACCAGTGCATCCTGACCCCCGATGGTTTTTTCAATCATCGCCACCAGGTGATTGGTAATTTTAGCCGGGGCAGAGAGAACCGTCGCCACCTGCCCCTGCCTGGCATTGCTCTCCAGGATGTCGGCAACACGCAGAAATCGTTCTGCATTTGCCACTGATGTACCGCCGAACTTCAACACTCGCATGCTTGTTACCTCGTGATCTTTAGCCGAAAAAAAAGCCCGCACTGTTCAGGTGCGGGCTTTTTTCTTTTCTTTCCTGTACGCGTCAGCCCGCACCGTTACCTGTGGTAATGATGATGGTGGTGGTAATGGTGGTGATGCTGATGCGTTTCATGGATGTTGTGTACTCTGTCATTATTATCTGTCTGTGCTGTCTGACTCTATTGGTTAAAGCATACGTGCCGGTAAGTCAACGAATTTCTAATTTGATCACATTTTCCGGCCCTTTCACGTATCTCTGCCTGAGTTTTTATTTCCGTCCGGATCGGACCGTGCACAACACATTTTTTGGAGCATTCAACCATAACAAAAAAGTATGACAGCGTTTTACTCTGCCAGTTTTTTTTCGATATCGTGCAGTAATCTGTGCAACATTGCCGTGTCTCGCTGACCTAACAGACCTAACCGCTGCTGTAGCCACTCCGCCATTTTCTGATCGTCGGCGACATTCAGCGAGGTCAGCAGGCGTTCGGTACGCGTACGCAAAGCAGAAAGCTGGTTTTCATCCACCTCAGCCGGAGGTGAAGCAGGATTTTGCATCAAGGATGCTAATTGATAGCAATACACCATCACGGCCTGACCTAAATTTAGCGACGGATAATCCGCCACCATCGGCACGCCGGTCAGCACGTCCGCAAGTGCCAGTTCCTCGTTCGTCAGGCCGGAATCTTCCCGGCCAAAAACCAGCGCCATGTTGGGCAGCCACTGGCTTTTTTCTGCCAGTAACGGCACCAGTTCAGCGGGCGTGGCGTAGTAATGAAACTTAGATCGGCTGCGGGCGGTGGTAGCGACGGTAAAAGAGATATCGTGCAGCGCGTCGGCCAGAGTTTCGTAAGTAGTTAATTTATCTAGGATATCTCCCGAGCCATGGGCAACCCAACGTGCCGCAGGTTCGTTGTGCGCATCGCTGGCGACAATACGTAAATCGGTAAACCCCATGGTCTTCATTGCCCGTGCGGCAGCGCCGATATTTTCTGCTCTTGCTGGGGATACCAGTACGATAGACAAATGCATTTATGCTCTCTTTTTAGGCAGTTAGCCGATAAAAATGTGATACGCATCATCATATTACGCATCACGAATTTACAAATTAGCAACAGAAATCAACGAAATAGCGTTTCACCACAAATTAAAAATACTAAACTATTTCATGAATGAACTTTAAGGGATAATGTTAATGAATAACGCTTATCCCTATGTTTAATAATGATAATGATTTCTCAGGTTCAATGTTGACATTGGATTCACCTTGTTTATTAATTAACGGTCGCAACTAGTTGGTTTGTTGAAAATTTGTGACAAAGGCTAGCGATCCGCTACGATGATTTCATCAAACTGTTAACGTGCTACAATTGAACTTGATATATGTCAACGAAGCGTAGTTTTATTGGGTGTCTGGTGTCACTTAGCCTGTTATGTTGCTGTTAAAATGGTTAGGATGACAGCCGTTTTTGACACTGTCGGGTCCAGAGGGAAAGTACCCACGACCAAGCTAATGATGTTGTTGACGTTGATGGAAAGTGCATCAAGAACGCAATTACGTACTTTAGTCACGTTACGCCGGTCATGTTAATTTGTGGCATGTATCAGGCAGGTCAGGGACTTTTGTACTTCCTGTTTCGATTTAGTTGGCAATTTAGGTAGCAAACATGCAGACCCCGCACATTCTTATCGTTGAAGACGAGTTGGTAACACGCAACACGTTAAAGAGCATTTTCGAAGCAGAAGGCTACGATGTCTTTGAAGCGACCGATGGCGCAGAGATGCATCAGATCCTTTCTGAAAATGATATCAACCTGGTTATCATGGACATCAACCTGCCGGGTAAAAACGGCCTTCTGCTAGCACGTGAACTGCGTGAACAGGCGAACGTTGCGTTAATGTTCCTGACTGGCCGCGATAACGAAGTTGATAAAATTCTTGGCCTGGAAATCGGCGCGGATGACTATATCACCAAACCGTTTAACCCACGCGAGTTAACCATTCGTGCACGCAATCTGCTGTCCCGCACCATGAACCTGGGCACGGTCAGCGAAGAGCGTCGTAGCGTAGAGAGCTACAAATTCAACGGCTGGGAACTTGATATTAATAGCCGTTCTCTGGTGAGCCCGCAGGGCGACCAGTACAAACTGCCGCGCAGCGAATTCCGCGCCATGCTGCACTTCTGCGAAAACCCGGGCAAGATCCAGTCCCGTGCAGAACTGCTGAAAAAAATGACCGGCCGTGAGCTGAAGCCGCACGACCGCACCGTTGACGTGACTATCCGCCGTATTCGTAAACACTTCGAATCCACGCCGGATACACCAGAAATCATCGCCACCATTCATGGTGAAGGCTATCGTTTCTGCGGCGACCTGCAGGAATAATTCTGCACATAAGTCATAAAAAACGGCGCCCTGGCGCCGTTTTTTTTATTTCCATAACCGCATCGTATCTTTATCCGTTGACCCGGATGGCGCCGTGCGCTTCGGCTGGGAGAGCGAGTACCAGTCAAAGTGGCGCGTGAGATACATTACCGCAAACAGGGCCAGCGCCAGCACCGCAGAGCCCAGCAGCAACGCACTCTCTTCTGAACGCAGCAGGAACCACATCACCACGTCCAGCCCCAGCAGCGCCAGTACAAACAGGCCACTGCGTTTCCAGCTTTTCAGCACTGCCTGCAGATAGACGCCGTTCATTAGCGCCCCCACCAGGCTGGCGATAATCCATGCGGGTGTAAAGCCCACATGCTCAGACAACGCCAGTAGCACCAGATAGAACAGCACCAGCGCCAGTCCCACCAGCAGGTACTGCATCGGGTGCAGCCGCAATCCGGTTAAAGTTTCAAAGACGAAGAAGGCCATAAACGTCAAAGCAATCAGTAAAATGGCGTACTTAATCGCGCGGTCGGTCAGCTGATACTGATCCGCGGGGGTCGCCACCGTGACGCTAAACGCCGGGATCGCACTCCATTCAGGGATCTCGTTGTCGTTGAACCAGCCCGCAAGATTGTTCGCAAACCAGCTGCTTTTCCAGTTTGCCTGGAAACCGGACGCGCTAATCTCATGCTTAACCGGCAGGTAATTGCCCATAAAGCTCGGGTGCGGCCAGTTACTGTTCAGGGTCATTTCGCTGTTACGTCCCACCGGAACCACGGCAAAGCTGCCGGTACCGGCCAGATTGAGCGACATCTCCAGCGAGACGTTTTTTGCCGCCAGCGCGTGGTCGGTCAGTGGGATGTGAATGCCGGATAACGCCCCGTACACCCCGGCGCCAGGCTCGATGCTTAACGTCTCACCATTGATTTTTGAGATGCTCACTGCCCCTATTCCGCGCGCATCCCCGACGCCGACCACGATAAACGGCTTGCCGAGCGTCATCGTCTCACCCTGCAACTCCGCCAGTTTTTCCGTCGTAAACTGCGCTTTAATGTTGAGATCGGTATTCCAGATTTGCCCGTCATAGATGCCGATGTTGCGCGTCTGCACGTGCTGATTGCCCTCGACCAGTAGCGTCTCCGGCAGGATAAAGTGCATATAACGCTTCTTATACTCCACCTTTTTCGCCTCTTCCTGTTTGTAATAAACCTCCGTTACCGGAATGGCGATGAGCGGGCCCACCAGCTGCTGTGGGCCGCTGGTACTCTGGCGAAGGGTGTTTTCGACCTCGTTGCGATAACTCTCACGCTCCGAAATCAGATTGCCCACCAGCATTAGTGGGACGAGTAACAGCAGAATGCACCCCAACAGGGTGCTGACTTTCCAGAACAGGGGGGATTTCATATCAGGTCTCCTTTGTGATGAGGAGAGCCTAACCAGGCTATGTGGGGCCAGTTTGAAGTTATGTGAAGGGACGGTGAAGTATCAGGGTGGCCGTCACGCCGCCGTCAGTCCGGTTTCGCAGATCGATGCTCCCCTGATGCAGACGCGCCACCTCCAGCACAAAGGCCAGCCCGAGCCCGCTACTTTTCAATCCGTTCTCGCGCGGGAGAGAGTAGAAGCGCTCAAAGATTCGCGCCTGCGCATAATCCGGGATGCCGCTTCCGTTATCCGTCACGGTGATGGTGACCTGCCTGAACGCCTGCGTAGCGGCAAGCTGGATCGCCCCACCCGGCGGGGTAAAGTCGATAGCGTTATCCAGTAAATTGCCCAGCGCCTGCTCAAGCAGATCGGCATCGCCCTCCACGCAGCACCCGCTCCTTTGCCAGTTCAGGGTGATGTTTCGGGAGGCCAGCGTCGCCGCGCGCGCATCGGCAAGGCGTGTAAACAGCTCATCAATGCTGACACTGACCGGAACGATCTCGACCCTGTTTTCCAGTCTGGCCTGAGCGAGAAGTTTTTCAACCAGCGACTGCATGCGCGCGTTTTGCGCCAGGATATTATCAATAAACCGCGCCGCCACCTGCGCCGGGGGCTGCTCTGCCAGGATCTCCGCCGCACCGCGGATCGCGGCCAGCGGGCTTTTCAGTTCGTGGGTGAGCGCATGCACATAATTTTCGATATCATTTTTTCCCTCCAGGCGAACACGCATGTTCTCCAGCGCCTGCGCCAGTTTGCGCAGCTCACTGCTGCCCGGATCGGGCAACGGCAGCGGCGTATCATTGGTCACCGAGTCGGCATAGCGCGACAGGGTGTTAATCGAGCGGTTGATCCACCAGGCCACCGCCAGACCAATGAGCAACGCAATCCCCAGCAGCGCGCCGCCGGCCCACAGGATCCGTCGCTCGCTGCGCTGGATCACCGGCGCCATCGCGCTATTGGGCTTGCCAACCGACAACACGCCGATAATCTTGCCCCGATCGACCACCGGCGCGGCAACGTACATGACCGTACCCTCCGGATCCTGCGGATCGCTCGGCGTACTGCGGGCGCCATACTCCCCGCGCAGCGTCAGCCAGACGTCGTTCCAGCGCGCATAATCCTTCCCCACGGCCAGGCCAGCGGAGTCAAATACCACCCGGCCGCGGGCATCGGTCATGTAGACGTGATACTCGTTACGCACCTTATGAATGCCGCCAATATTGGCGCGAAACGGGCGCTGGTGGAGCCGGGAAAAGGCCTGCGCCAGCTTGCCCTCCTGTGGGTTGCCTGCCAGCAGATCGTCTCGTCCCACTTCCGCCAGCAGCGTCGCGGTGTCAATCAGCGTGCCTTCGGTTGCCCTGCGCACGCCGGGCTTGATCTCCTGAACAAAGATCGACAGCACAAACCACGCGGCGATGGCCACAATCAGGAAGTATCCCAGCAACAGCCGCATGCCTATGCGCATTAATATAATCCCAGGCTATAGCCCATGCCGCGATGGGTGCTGATAGGGGAAAGCTGGTCATTCACGGCCCGCAGCTTGGCGCGCAGGGTTTTAATATGGGTATCCACGGTGCGATCGAAGCTGTCGCCCTCCTCTCCCCAGACTTTATCCATCAGTTGCTGGCGAGAATAGACACGGCCCGGCGCGTTCAGCAGCGTTTTAAGCAGCAGGAACTCGTAGCGTGTCAGGGGTAATGGCTCACCAAACCAGCTGATTCTGGCGGCAGGTTCATTCAGTTCAAACTCGCCGATACGGACAATCTCTGAAGGCGCAGCGGACTTTTGCATGCGCCGTAAAATGGTCCGCACCCGGGCGCATACCTCCCGGGGCGAGAAGGGTTTGGCGACGTAATCATCGGCGCCGATCTCCAGACCGAGCAGCTTGTCCACTTCATCGCTGCGGGCCGTAAGGAACAGCACCGGTAGTGAAGGATGCCGGGCCAGCAGCTGACGGCAGAGCTCAAAACCGCTGATATCCGGCAGCCCCACGTCCAGGATGGCGAGCGCCGGGCTTTGTCGGCGCGCTTCCTCCAGCACCGGCAGGCCACGTTCAAAGGCCTTTACCGCAAATCCCTCCTGCTGGAGCATATAGATCAGCGTATCGGCGATGCTGATTTCGTCTTCAACCAGCCAGACCACAGGTTGCTGCATGGCGTGTCCCTGAGTTAATGCCACGGCATAATGGGCACCGCGCTGAGCGCGTTTTTCGGTGAGCCTTCAACGACCTTGTCCGAGTAGGCCAGGTAAGCCAGTGCGTTACGCTTCGCATCATAGAAACGCACCACCTGCAGTTTTTTGAACACCAGCGAGGTGCGTTTCTGGAACACCACGTCGCCCTGCGCCTTACCGTTTTTGATCTTCTCGCTCAGCTCAACCGGCCCCACCTGCTGACAGGAGATTGCCGCGTCGGAGGTATCTTCCGCCAGCCCAAGGCCCCCTTTTATCCCGCCCGTTTTTGCCCGGCTGATATAGCAGGTCACGTTTTTTACATCGGGATCGTCAAAGGCTTCGACAACAATTTTATGGTCCGGCCCGAAAACTTTGAACACGGTATCGACAGAGCCAATCTCCTCTGCCTGCACGGCGCGCCCCATTAATAACAGCAGCGTCGTGACGATCAATGTCTTGTATTTCATATTGTTACCATATTTGAAAATTGAACTGCGTAATTATTCAACAATCATATAAAAAAAGCAGCAAGATCACAGCATTAGAAAATATTCTCCTGGATCACCAGGAAAACCGCATTTAAGCGCAAAAAAAACACTGAATGCTAAAACATCAAAAAATGCTATTATCCGCTAACCTGTTAGCAGGGTACCTGCTGTATTAAGGATGAGGATAGTATATGGATCAGGCTGGAATTATTCGCGATCTTCTTACCTGGCTGGAAGGCCATCTGGATCAGCCTTTGTCACTCGATAATGTGGCGGCAAAAGCGGGATATTCTAAGTGGCACTTACAGCGGATGTTTAAGGATGTCACCGGTCATGCCATTGGTGCTTATATCCGCGCACGTCGCCTGTCCAAGTCCGCCGTGGCGCTTCGCCTGACTGCGCGTCCGATTCTGGATATCGCTTTACAGTACCGCTTTGATTCACAGCAGACCTTTACCCGCGCGTTCAAAAAACAGTTCTCGTTGACCCCTGCGCTCTACCGCCGCTCGCCGGACTGGAGTTCGTTCGGGATGTGTCCGCCGCTGCGCCTCGGCGAATTCACCCTGCCTCAGCATGAGTTCGTCACTCTGCCAGAGACGCACCTGGTCGGTACGACGCAAAGCTACTCCTGCTCGCTGGAGCAGATCTCCGAATTTCGTCATCAGATGCGCGTTCAGTTCTGGCGTGATTTCCTCAGCCATGCGCCGGCCATTCCGCCGCTGCTGTATGGCCTGAACGAGACGCGTCCAAGTCTGGAAAAAGATGACGAGCAGGAAGTGTTCTACACCACGGCATTAACGCCGGAAATGGCCAATGGCTATATTCAGGGGTCGAAACCGGTGGTGCTGGAAGGCGGTGAATATGTGATGTTCACCTATGAAGGGCTGGGTACCGGCGTGCAGGACTTTATCATGACGGTCTATGGCACCTGTATGCCGATGCTGAACCTGAACCGCAGAAAAGGGCAGGATATTGAGCGTTACTATCCGTCAACGGATGTTAAACCGGACGAACGCCCAATCGATCTGCGCTGCGAATACCTGATTCCTATCCGCCGTTAACGCTGCAGCTCATCTAATGCAGGGGCATCGAGATGCGAGATATCCCCTGCCATCTCCACAATCCAGCCTGACGCCAGCCAAGGGCTTTGCTGATAGTCGATGCGGGAAAGCGAGCAGTTACGCAGACGCAGGCGACGTTCAGCCCAGGCCGGAAGCCCAAGGATGGTGCTGACCAGACAACCCAACGCCATTCCGTGACTCACCAGCAATGGCCGACTACCCTCGGGAAGATCCAGGCAGGCTGCCAGTGCCGCATGCATACGCTCGCTCAGCTCCAGCATCGATTCGCCTTGCGGAATACGGCCATCTTCGCTGCCGTTAACCAGCGTACGACGCCAGGACTCTTCTTCTTCCGTCAGGGTATCGATAAGACGCTGTTCCAGCACTCCCATATCCAGCTCACGCAGGCGAGCATCTACGGTGACATCGCAGCCGCAGGCCTGCGCGATAATCTCCGCTGTGCGTCGCGTGCGACCTAAATCGCTGGCGATGATATGGGTAATGCCCAGCGTTCTGGCGCGTTCGCCAACCTGCCGGGCCTGTTCCTCACCCTTGGCAGTAAGTGGACTGTCTGACTGGCCTTGAATACGTCGCTCGGCGTTCCACTGCGTTTCACCGTGGCGAACAAGGTATACCTGTAACATGCTTTTTTTCCGTTATACTGCGATGATATTTTTAGAGTTAGGCTTAATTATGCACCAGGTTGTCTCTGCTACCACTAATCCTGCCAAAATTCAGGCAATTCTAAGGGCATTTGACGAGATCTTCGGCGAAGGATCCTGCCACATTACATCCATCAGCGTCGAGAGCGGCGTCCCGGAACAGCCATTCGGCAGCGAGGAAACGCGCGCTGGCGCACGGAACCGCGTCGCCAATGCGAAGGCCGCCTGTCCAGATGCGGACTTTTGGGTGGCGATTGAAGCGGGCATTGACGAAGGCGCAACCTTTAGCTGGGTGGTTATCGAGAGCCGGGAGCAGCGCGGCGAAGCCCGTTCCGCTACCCTGCCCCTTCCGGAGATCATCCTGGATAAAGTGCGCGAAGGGGAAGCGCTTGGGCCGGTGATGTCGAAATACACCGGCATTGATGAGATTGGGCGCAAAGAGGGGGCGATTGGGGTCTTTACCGCCGGGGCGCTGACGCGCTCAAGCGTTTATCATCAGGCGGTGATCCTGGCGTTGAGCCCGTTTCATAACGCGATATACAGGTAATTACGCCTTATCCGGCCTACGGTACACACGTCTTGTGTAGGCCTGATAAGCGCAGCGCCATCAGGCGTTTTTCAGCAATACCTGCTCCAGCCACTGGCGCAATTCAACCGGCGCCGATTTCAGGCTGTTCGATCCGCGGGTGATGGTGGCGATCCCCGCCCCCAGCTCGCTTTTCAGTTCGCGCTGGCTCATCTCACCGCGCAGCAGCTCCTCGATGATCCGCACCCGGGTGCCCAGCGCCTCGCGCTCGTCGGGGGTCAGCATCAGCTGCAGCAGCGGCAGATGCAGATCCTGTTCATAAGACTGACGAAGCAGCTCCACAAAACGAAGCCACTCCTGATGACGTTGCTCGGCCATCGCCGATGAATAAGGGGAATGCTGGGTCATGTTATGCCGCCTTTCGTACTCTTAAACGAGTACAAGCATAACATAACCCCACCGATCAGTAACGTCGCTGCCACTCACTGTCGCTCATCAGGGTATCTTTCTCTCCCATGAAGTAGCGATAGTAAGCATCGTACGCCAGGACGTTTTTCACATAGCCGCGGGTTTCCGAGAACGGAATGCTCTCGACAAACGCCACCGCGTCAATGCGTCCGGCGCTGTTGCCAAGCCAGGTGCGCACGCGTCCCGGACCGGCGTTATAGGCCGCCGAGGCAAAGATGCGGTTATCGCCGAACTGATCGTACACGCTCTGCAGATAGGTGGTGCCAATATTGATATTGGTCTCCGGATCCAGCAGCTGCGACGGGCTGCTATAGCCCGGTAGATTAAACTTCTTCACCGTATGGGCGGCGGTGGCAGGCATCACCTGCATCAGACCGCTGGCCCCCACCGGCGAGCGCACTTTCGGGTTCCAGGCGCTCTCCTGGCGGGCAATCGCCATCGCATAGCTCTGCGGGATAGTTTTGCCGCGGGTATAGCGTTCGAACAGATCCTTATAGGCCAGCGGGAAACGCTCCTCAAGATGATCCCACAGCTTGCCAGCGATCGTCGCCTGCACGCTAAGATCCCACCAGCGGTTATCAAAGGCATAGCGCGCCAGCTGCGCTTTTTCGTCAACGGTACGGCTGGTGACCAGATTCGCCCATTCGCTGCGGGCGGTGTTGTCCAGATTCCAGTACATCAGCTCGCGCACCCGCGCCATCTCCGGCCCATTTACCAGCGCCGCGTTGACGCCGGATGGCGCTTTATCAATCTTTAAGGTGTACTCCTCGCCGAGTCGCTGGGCCGCGACCATCGGATAGAAACCGCGCTGCTGCATCAGGCTGTGCAGAATCGATTTCGCCTCCTCCTCACGCCCCCGCTCCAGCAGAAGATCCGCCTGCCAGTAGCGCCACTCGTCCTTCTCTTTCGCTTCCATCGGCAGACGCGCAAGCCAGGTGTTCAGGCCGCGGCGATCGCCGTTGCCCAGCGCCATGCGCACGCGGCGCTCCACCAGCGAGGTGGACTGGGAACGCATGATGGCGTCATCGCGCCAGCGCGCCTGTTCATCGGTGACATCGCTGCCCATCAGTCGCCACGCCACGATATCGCGCAGCTCCTGGATCTGATCCTCATTGAGCTGCTGCGCCTGGGCAAGGGATGGGATCATCAGCCGGGCGTTTTCCACGTCGTCCCGCGCCACGCTGGTGAACGCCACTGCCGCCATCTGGCGGGTAAAATCGGTAGCACCCGTGGTGCGGGCAAAGTCCATCACCGTCTTCGGATCGTTCGCCAGCTGGATCAGCGCGCTGGAGATGGTCTGATACTCCGGTGGCATCTGTCCGGCGAGCGCGGTCACCAGACGGGTGTTGCCCGCTTTCATCGCCAGACGGATGCGCTCCAGATACGCTAAAGGATCCTGCTTGCCGGAGGCGCGCCAGGCGCCGAACAGCGAGTCGCAGGCGTTAGGCTGGCTTTTACCGGTGAGCCATAGCTCTTTGGCGCCGTTCCAGGCCTCTTCCTGCTGGCCTGTCGCCCACTTCGCGTAGTAGTAGTTACACTGCGCTTCGGTAGTGCCCGGCTTCTCCGGGCTAAAGGCCAGCAGGCCGCGCCAGTCTTCACGGCGCGCAAGCTCGTTGACAAAGCGCGACTGTAAGGTACGCGCCGGAGGCAGCGTCGGGTTGGCCTGAATAAAGTTTTTGACGGTGATCGTCGGCTGGTTCATCAGGTCGTCGGTGAGCTGGCGGTATTCCAGATAGGGGTACAGCGGGTAATCTTTCAGCGTCGGCATCAGGGCCTGCACCGTCTCCATCTGTCGCTGATCCCATGCCTGTTTGATCTGGGCATAGCGGTTACGTTGTTCATCCAGTGAATCGGCTCGCGCCGCGCTGCTGATAGTCAGCACGCAGACGCTGGCAGCCAACAGTCGCCAGCCCACTTGTTTGGCTTTTACCACACGCTCATCCTCTGTTAATCGTCATAAAATGCAGCATCGTGCCGCGCAAAAACGTAAATAACTTATGCTAACCAGGCATCCCGCAACGCGCCACGTTACCGACACATTTTTACCTTTCTTGCGCGTTTTAACACTCCTGCCGTCGATGGCTGGGATTAGGCGGGGAAAAAGGCTACACTTCGCCACTATTCTCATCACGATAAAAGAGGCGAAGTCCAACGTGGCTCAATTCGTTTATACCATGCATCGTGTCGGCAAAGTGGTACCGCCGAAACGTCATATTCTTAAAAATATCTCGCTGAGCTTCTTCCCGGGCGCAAAAATTGGTGTGCTGGGTCTCAACGGTGCCGGTAAGTCCACCTTGCTGCGCATCATGGCGGGCATCGATACAGAGATCGAAGGTGAAGCCCGTCCGCAGCCTGGCCTCAAAATCGGTTACCTGCCGCAGGAACCGCAGCTGAACCCGGAGCACACCGTTCGCGAATCTGTTGAAGAAGCCGTTTCCGAAGTGGTTAACGCGCTGAAAGGTCTGGACGAGGTGTACGCGAAGTACGCAGAGCCGGATGCAGACTTCGATAAGCTCGCGGCCCAGCAGGGTAAATATGAAGAGATCATCCAGGCACACGACGGCCATAACCTGAACGTGCAGCTGGAGCGTGCGGCCGATGCCCTGCGCCTGCCAGACTGGGATGCAAAAATCGCCAACCTCTCCGGTGGTGAGCGCCGCCGCGTCGCGCTGTGCCGTCTGCTGCTGGAAAAGCCAGACATGCTGCTGCTCGACGAACCAACGAACCACCTGGATGCGGAATCTGTCGCCTGGCTGGAACGCTTCCTGCACGACTTCGAAGGGACCGTTGTGGCGATCACCCACGACCGTTACTTCCTCGATAACGTTGCCGGCTGGATCCTGGAGCTGGACCGCGGGGAAGGTATTCCGTGGGAAGGTAACTACTCCTCCTGGCTGGAGCAGAAAGATCAGCGTCTGGCGCAGGAAGCCTCTCAGGAAGCGGCCCGTCGCAAATCCATTGAGAAAGAGCTGGAGTGGGTTCGTCAGGGCACTAAAGGCCGTCAGTCTAAGGGCAAAGCCCGTCTGGCGCGCTTCGAAGAGCTGAACAACACCGAATACCAGAAACGTAACGAAACCAACGAACTGTTTATTCCACCTGGAGCCCGTTTGGGTGACAAAGTGGTTGAAGTGAGCAACCTGCGTAAATCCTACGGCGACCGCGTGCTGATCGACGATCTGAGCTTCTCGGTACCGAAAGGCGCGATCGTGGGCATCATCGGCCCGAACGGCGCGGGTAAATCGACCCTGTTCCGCATGATGTCCGGTCAGGAACAGCCTGACAGCGGCACCATCACCCTCGGCGAAACCGTGAAGCTGGCCTCCGTGGATCAGTTCCGCGACGCAATGGATAACAGCAAAACCGTCTGGGAAGAAGTTTCCGGCGGCCTGGATATCATGCGTATCGGCAACACCGAGATGCCAAGCCGTGCCTATGTAGGCCGCTTTAACTTTAAAGGGGTTGATCAGGGTAAACGCGTGGGCGAGCTGTCCGGCGGTGAGCGTGGTCGTCTGCATCTGGCCAAACTGCTGCAGGTTGGCGGTAACATGCTGCTGCTCGATGAACCAACCAACGACCTGGATATCGAAACCCTGCGCGCGCTGGAAAACGCCCTGCTGGAGTTCCCGGGCTGCGCCATGGTGATCTCCCACGACCGTTGGTTCCTCGACCGTATCGCGACCCACATTCTGGATTACCAGGATGAGGGTAAAGTGGAGTTCTTCGAAGGTAACTTCACCGAATACGAAGAGTACAAGAAACGCACGCTGGGCGCTGACGCGCTGGAGCCAAAGCGTATCAAGTACAAACGTATCGCCAAGTAAAGGCAAAACGGCAACTCCTTGGTTGCCGTTTTTATGTGTGCCGGGTGGCGGCTTCGCCTTACCCGGCCTACGGTTTTGTCGGCCCGGCAAGCAGAGCGGCAGAGGGCTTACCCCTTCTCGCCCATCATCTCTTTCACCAGCTCCACGCAGCGCAGGAATCGGTTGTCATAGTCCGCCTCTTCCACATGCACAAAGTCGATATTGTTCGCTTCAAGCATCTCCACCAGCATGGTCTGGAATTCTCTCCTGTCTACCGAACTGCCCAGGCTGCGCATCCCGTCCGCCACCCAGGGGGTGTTGTTCTCCAGCAGGATCACTAAGTCGAAGCGGTACTCGTCGATCAGCGCCTGCACAAACGGATGCTCACGCCCTTCATATTTTTTACAGAACGCCTGGGTGGTGACGAAATCGGTATCGACAAACGCCACTTTATTGGCGTATTTCACTGCAAAATCAATGTACTGGGCATGCCCCAACGCAATCTTGTCGTAGTCGGAATATTGCAGCGCCATCTCGTCGCCGCCGAGGTGCGAGAAGACGTAATCCCGGCCATACTCCCAGGCGCTGGTTGTGTTGAAGATGTTCGCCAGCTTGTTGACCAGCGTGGACTTACCGCTGGACTCGCCGCCGAGGATCGCCACCGTACGCACGAAGAACGGCTTCACTTCCGTCGGAATGTACTCCCAGTAACGGAACGGGTTTTCGCGGATCTGGGCGCCGCTGATATTCATAAAGGTGCGTTTAGGGTCGATCAGCACCGTTTCGGTGCCCAGATGTTCGGGATATTGCGAAGCGTCAGATTCTTCAGAGGTGTAGATCCAATTCGGCTGGATCCCTTTCTCTTCCATAAAGGCTTTTATACCGTTGCTCCAGACATCCCAGCCGTGGGGATAGGGCTCCATCCCCTCTTCATTAAAGGCATGAATGCGGATATTTTTCTGGTACTTGAAGGTCTGAAGCAGCCAGCGCAGGCGGTCCGGAACGGTGGGCTGCTGGGACATGGCGCTCGCTTCGAACAGCTCGCGGTCGCGCTTGTCGTCGTAGCCCATGATGATGTGCAGTTCGTCCACCTGGCTACAGGCGCGCTGGATGAGATAGATATGCCCGGTATGCAGCGGATAAAACTTGCCGAACACCACGCCGATGTTCTTCTGCATACGTGGAAATTCAAGCCCCAGAAAGCGGTGCAGCGCTTCCAGCTTCTGCGCGCTGGGGCTTTTGATTTTGGCATTCAGCAGCTGGCTTAAATAGCCCTTGGTCATACCGCTGGCTTCCGCCACCTGCTGCAAGGTGCAGCCTTTCTGGCGGATCGCGGTCTTGATATAGTCAAATGACGACATAAATTACGGTGCCTCCTGCAACATCGAATAGATAATTATAAGTCGTCAAAGACATTTAACGCATCAGCAAGTTTTTTAACCCCAAAGACCTTCATCCCTTCCGGCACTTTTTTCGGCACGTTGGCGGCGGGCACAATCGCCCGGCGGAAGCCATGTTTTGCCGCCTCGGAAATGCGCTCCTGACCACTCGGTACCGGGCGGATTTCGCCAGCCAGACCGACCTCGCCAAAGACCACCAGATCCTGCGGCAACGGACGGTCACGCAGGCTGGAGACCATCGCCAGCAGCAGCGCCAGGTCGGCGCTGGTTTCGGTGACCTTCACGCCGCCGACCACGTTCACAAACACATCCTGATCCGCCATCTGCAGGCCGCCGTGACGGTGCAGCACCGCCAGCAAAATCGCCAGACGGTTTTGCTCCAGCCCCACCGCCACGCGACGGGGATTGCCCATCATCGAGTGATCGACCAGAGCCTGGATCTCCACCAGCAGCGGGCGCGTCCCTTCCCAGACCACCATTACCGAGCTACCGGAGGTCACTTCGTCGCCACGGCTCAGGAAGATGGCGGACGGGTTGCTCACTTCACGCAGCCCCTGCTCGGTCATGGCAAAGACGCCCAGCTCATTCACCGCGCCAAAGCGGTTCTTATGGCTGCGCAGGGTACGGAAACGGGTATCGGCGTCACCATCCAGCATCACGGAGCAGTCGATACAGTGCTCCAGCACTTTTGGCCCCGCCAGGGCGCCATCTTTGGTGACGTGGCCGACCATGATGATCGCCACACCGCGCGTTTTGGCAAAGCGCGTCAGATAGGCGGCGGTTTCGCGCACCTGGGCGACGCTCCCCGGCGACGACTGGATGTCTGCCATGTGCATTACCTGAATGGAGTCGATCACCATCAGCTTCGGCTGCTCTTCTTCAGCAATCATGCAGATCTGCTCGATGCTGGTTTCGGAGAGCATATTCAGCTCGCTGGTGGGCAGCCCCAGCCGGTGGGCACGCATCGCCACCTGCTGCAGCGACTCTTCCCCGGTGACGTAGAGCGTTTTCATCTGCGCCGCCAGCTTGCAGAGGGTTTGCAGCAGCAGGGTCGATTTCCCGGCACCCGGGTTGCCGCCAATCAGAATGGCGCTGCCCGGCACCACGCCGCCGCCCAGCACCCGGTCAAACTCTTTAAAACCGGTTGAGAAGCGCGGCAGGGCTTCAAGGCTGATGTCGGAGAGCTTCTGGACTTTCGATACGCCCGCGTTGCCCGCATAACCGCTCAGGCGCTCGTTACGGGCTACGGTGGGTGAAGCGGCAACTCCGCGCACTTCGGTGATGGTGTTCCAGGCATGACAGGCGCTGCACTGCCCCTGCCAGCGCGGATAATCCGCACCACATTCATTACAGACAAATGCGCGTTTTGGAGCTTTCGCCACGTTTTACCTCTTTATTTCTGGTTTACGCTGCCAGAGAGAATGCAGAACACCCCCATCAGGTCAGCATGACGGATAGTGACTTCCGTCTTTTCGTTCACGGTCGGTTTGGCATGGTAGGCGATGCCAAGCCCGGCCACTTTAATCATCGGCAGATCGTTCGCCCCGTCGCCAATGGCCACCGTCTGGGCAACCGGGATCTCATATTTTTCCGCCAGACGCGTCAGGGTGTTGGCCTTGAACTGGGCATCAACGATATCGCCAACCACGTTTCCGGTCAGTTTGCCGTCGCGGATCTCCAGCTCGTTGGCGACCACCGCGTCCAGGCGCAGCTTGTCACGCAGATACTCGGCAAAGAAGGTGAACCCGCCGGAGGCGATGGCCACTTTCCAGCCCAGGGTTTCCAGCTTCAGCACCAGCTGCACCAGCCCCGGCATCAGGGGGAGCTTTTCCCGGACCTGCATCAGGATATTTGCGTCGGCATCTTTCAGGGTCGCCACGCGCTGTTTCAGGCTGGCGGTGAAGTCCAGTTCGCCGCGCATGGCGCGTTCGGTCACTTCGGCCACCATCTCGCCGGTACCCGCCAGTTTAGCAATTTCGTCGATGCACTCGATCTGGATGGCGGTTGAATCCATGTCCATCACCAGCAAGCCCGGCGTTTTCAGATGTGGGATTTTACCCAGCGGCGCGACATCGAGACCCGCATCATGCGCCAGACGGGTGGCACGCTGGGTCAGGGAACCGGCCAGACGAATCACCTGATAATCTTCCACATACCAGGCCGCCACGATCACCATTGCCGCGCCCAGCTTGCGCTGATACGTCGTTAACTGCTGTTTATCCAGGCCGCGTCCATACAGCAGCCAGCCGCTACGACCAGCATGGTAATCCAGTGGCATTACCTCATCACCACTTAATGAGAGCGGCAATCCTGGCCAGAGAGAGACATCATTGGGCAGGTCGCACCAGGTAATGTTTGGCATTAAAGCTCCTGTAAAATCGTTCGCGCCGGGAATCATCCAGGGGAGGGAAAATAACGCATGAGGCTACCTTGTAACCATCACTTCTGGCAACATTAACCCCGAAAATTTTCAGCAGGTGGAATATGGCTCGTGCAAAACTGAAATTCCGGCTTCATCGTGCCGTGATTGTCCTCTCCTGTCTCGCCCTGTTAGTGGCGCTGATGCAGGGCGCATCGTGGTTCAGCCAGAATCATCAACGGCAGCGTAATCCGCAGCTTGAAGAGCTGGCGCATACCCTTGCGCGTCAGGTGTCGCTCAACATCGCCCCGCTGATGCGCACCGAAACGCCGGATGAAAAGCGCATCACCCAGGTGCTGCATCTTCTGACGGAAGAGAGCCGCATCCTGGATGCCAGCGTTTACGATGAAGAAGGGGCCCTGATTGCCCGCTCCGGCGAGCATGTCGACGTGCGCGACAGGCTGGCGCTGGATGGTAAAAAAGCGGGCGGCTACTTTAACCAGCAGCTGGTGGAGCCGATTCAGGGTAAAAACGGCCCGCTCGGCTATCTGCGTCTGACGCTCGACACCCATACCCTGGCCACCGAAGCCAAACAGGTGGATAACACCACCAATATTCTGCGCCTGATGCTGCTGTTGTCGCTGGCGATCGGCGTGGTGCTGACCCGTACGCTGCTGCAGGGCAAACGCACCCGCTGGCAGCAGTCGCCGTTCCTGCTCACCGCCAGTAAATCGGTGCCTGAAGAGGAAGAGAGCGAAAAGAAAAGCGAGTGATTGAGTCGATAACCGTTTCAGGAAAGGAAATCTGCATGTCTACATTGCGTCTGCTTATCTCAGATTCATATGATCCCTGGTTTAACCTTGCGGTAGAAGAGTGCATCTTCCACCAGATGCCCGCCACGCAGCGCGTGTTGTTCCTGTGGCGCAACGCCGACACGGTGGTCATTGGCCGGGCGCAAAACCCGTGGAAAGAGTGCAACACGCGACGCATGGAAGAGGACAACGTGCGCCTGGCCCGTCGCAGCAGCGGCGGTGGCGCGGTATTCCACGACCTCGGCAATACCTGCTTTACCTTTATGGCCGGAAAGCCGGAGTACGACAAAACCATCTCCACCAACATCGTGCTGAACGCGTTGCAGGCGCTGGGGGCCACGGCGGAAGCCTCCGGGCGCAACGACCTGGTGGTAAAAACAGATGAAGGTGACCGGAAAGTCTCCGGCTCGGCCTATCGCGAAACGATGGACCGGGGTTTCCATCACGGCACCCTGTTATTAAATGCCGATCTCAGCCGCCTGGCGAACTACCTCAATCCCGACCAGAAAAAACTGCAGGCCAAGGGCATCACCTCCGTGCGCGGGCGGGTTGCCAATCTGGTGGATCTGCTGCCGGGCATCACCCATGAGCGGATCTGCGACGCTATCCGCGAGGCGTTTTTTGCCCATTACGGCGAGCGGGTTGAAGCCGAACTCATTTCACCTGACAAGACGCCGGATCTGCCAAACTTTGCCGAAACCTTTGCCCGTCAGAGCAGTTGGGAGTGGAACTTCGGCCAGGCGCCCGCCTTCTCGCACCTGCTGGATGAGCGCTTTACGTGGGGCGGCGTGGAGCTGCACCTTGACGTCGAGAAGGGCCATATCTCGCGTACCCAGGTCTTTACCGACAGCCTGAACCCGGCGCCGTTAGAGGCGCTGGCGGCACGTCTGCAGGGCTGTTTATACCGTGCGGATAGGCTGCAACAAGAGTGCGATGCCCTGATCGGCGATTTCCCGGAACAGGAAAAAGAGCTGCGGGAGCTGTCAGCCTGGATTGCGCGGGCGGTACGGTAATAAAAAAGCCCGCTTGCGCGGGCCTGTAACCGTAGGCCGGGTAAGGCAAAGCCGCCACCCGGCAGAACATTCACGCCATTCTCTGGACTATTACCGCAATATCGCTTAACCGCGTTTTCATCCCCGCGGCGATCGTGCGGAAATTTTCACTTATCCGTTTTTCATCCATTACCTGCTGCCAGAATTGTGCCGCCAGTGGCAGGGCAAATTCCCATGCCTGACGCGATATCGTGCTATCGAAACGCAACTCGCACGCCTCTTCCCGCATCATACCTGCACTGGAAGGCGCAAACGCCATAGGCAACATGTCATAAACCGGGGCAAGGGATAACGGGAACGCGGAATAGTAAAAAGAGAGGTTCCCCGCGTGCATATCGCTGTTAGCGATAAGGCGCCCAAACGCCCATATTTTTTCGACCTGTCCCGCAGCGGTTGCCTCTACGATGCCAGCCTGCACGAGCTTCTCAACCGTGTGAGGCCATGCTCCGCTCGCGGTGACAAATTCACTTTGTACCGCCTCAAGGGAAACGATGGCGCGTCTGCCCGTTACGCCTTCGCAGTCAAAGCGTTTAGCCTCAAGAAAAACCTGGCCGCTTTCCCCTTGTAGCGCGATGGCATCGCTTGCCGCGAGCCCTGCCCGGGTAAGCGTGCTGTGCGCGATAGCCTCGGCAAACAGCAGATCGCCCCATCGTACAGAGACTGCGCTACTTTGTGGCGCAGTAAACTTGACCAGCACATGCGCGTCACCTGTTGCCGTTTGGGCAAAGCAGGAGAACTTGGGTTGTTCCCCACCCGCAGAAGAACCTACAATCTCCCCTGCCAGCGCCTCCTGGGATAGCTGCGCATAGACCCGGTTTTTTTGAACGTCGGTAATGGGCTGCGGAGGGGTTGCACAGAGCCAACGTTGGTAGTTCTCCTCACCCACCAGCCAACCGCCGGAATGCTCACCAGAAAACTGGCTAAGGGCATAAAGCACATCGCTTTCCTGCCAGAGACGAATATCTTCCGGCAGCGAGAATTGCTGTGCCAGGCGGCGACCCCACGCCCGTCCTAAAAAACCTTGCGGGCGAAGGTCGGTCAGGTACCAGGGAAGACTATCAAACCATTGCCATTGCCCATCAGCCTGAAGCACAAGGCAGCTTCCCTGCGGCCAGGTGGGGTAAATCTCCCCGCCTTTAATGGCCCGGCCCTGAGCATTCACTTGCCAGAAAGGAAATACGCTGATACCCCGCACAGGTCGCAGCAGGGCGTAGCGCGTGGCGCGCGCTTTTCCAAACTGGATCACCTGTTGCTGGGTAGCCACCAGACGCGAAAATGTCGCCTGGCTGATGCCCAGATGCTGGCGAAGCTCAGGCGCTCCGCGTGGGCCCTGTAGCAGCAAATCACTTATCGTCGTCATCAGTGAATGGTTTTATGAATAGATACTTGAATAAACTTCATAGCATATTCAGATGAAATGTAAAGAAAAATGGGGAAGCAGGATGTGAAGGGTGAATAGATAAAAAAAAGGGGGCAGAACGCCCCCGCAGGAAATCTTACTCTTTATCGCCCAGCAGAACGGATTCCAGCGCGATCTTGATCATGTCGTTGAAGGTGGTCTGACGCTCAGCGGCAGTGGTCTGCTCGTGAGTACGGATGTGGTCAGACACGGTGCAGATGGTCAGGGCTTTCGCACCGAACTCAGCCGCCACACCGTAGATACCCGCCGCTTCCATCTCCACGCCCAGGATGCCATATTTCTCCATCACGTCGAACATCTCGCCGCCGTCTGGCGCGTAGAAGAGGTCCGCAGAGAAGATGTTACCCACGCGCGCGTCCACGCCCAGCGCTTTGGCGGCGTCAACGGCGTTGCGCACCATGTCAAAGTCGGCGATGGCCGCGAAGTCATGATCTTTGAAACGCATGCGGTTAACTTTGGAGTCGGTGCAGGCGCCCATGCCGATCACGATGTCACGCAGCTTAACGTCCATACGCACGGCGCCGCAGGAGCCCACGCGGATGATTTTCTTCACGCCAAAATCGGTGATCAGTTCTTTGGTGTAGATGGAGCAGGATGGGATACCCATGCCGTGACCCATGACGGAAATTTTGCGGCCTTTGTAGGTACCGGTGAAGCCCAGCATGCCGCGAACGTTGTTCACTTCACGCACCTCTTCGAGGAAGGTTTCGGCGATGTGCTTCGCGCGCAGCGGGTCGCCCGGCATCAATACGACGTCAGCGAAATCACCCATCTCTGCATTAATGTGAGGAGTTGCCATCTTCAGTTCCCTTATTAGTATGTTGTTTTGCCGGGCGGCGGCTGCGACTTACCCGGCCTACAAAAAACGTAGGCCCGGCAAGCCACGCGCCGCCGGGCAGCGTCATCAGAACATGGCTTTGCCATATTCCATGTCAGACGTACCAAAGTATTTCGCAATGGTCTGGCCGATATCCGCGAAAGTTTCGCGATGGCCCAGAGAGCCTGGTTTCACTTTCGGGCCATACACCAGCACCGGAATGTGCTCGCGGGTGTGGTCGGTACCGGTCCAGGTTGGGTCGCAGCCGTGGTCGGCGGTCAGGATCAGAATGTCATCTTCACCCACCAGCTCCATCAGCTCCGGCAGACGGCGGTCGAACAGCTCCAGACCGGCAGCATAGCCAGCCACATCGCGACGGTGACCCCAGGAGGAGTCGAAGTCCACGAAGTTGGTAAAGACGATTGTCTTGTCGCCCGCCTCTTTCATCTCTTTGACGGTAGCGTCAAACAGCGCATCCAGACCAGTGGCTTTCACTTTTTTGGTGATGCCGCAGTTAGCGTATATATCGGCGATCTTACCGACAGAGACCACCTGGCCCCCTTTCTCATCAACCAGTTTCTGCAGCACTGTCGGCGCTGGCGGTTCAACGGCCAGGTCGTGACGGTTACCGGTACGCTGGAAGTTACCCGCTTTGTCGCCCACAAACGGACGCGCGATCACGCGGCCAATGTTGTAGCCGCCTTCGGTCAGCTCTTCACGGGCGATTTCGCACAGCTCGTACAGGCGATCGAGGCCAAAGGTCTCTTCGTGGCAGGCAATCTGGAACACGGAGTCAGCGGAGGTGTAGAAAATCGGCTTCCCGGTTTTCATGTGCTCTTCGCCGAGCTGATCCAGAATCACGGTACCGGAAGAGTGGCAGTTGCCGAGGTAACCCGGCAGGTTCGCACGCTCAACCAGTTTATCCAGCAGCTCCTGAGGGAAGCTGTTTTCGTGCTCGGAGAAATAGCCCCAGTCAAACAGAACCGGCACACCGGCGATTTCCCAATGACCTGACGGGGTGTCTTTCCCGGAAGAGAGCTCGTGCGCCCAGGCGTATGCGCCCACCACTTCCGCGTTAGCGTCCATACCGGCGGCAATTTTGCCGGTAGAGCCTTCGTGGGCCTTAACCAGACCCAGACGGGTGAGGTTTGGCAAATTCAGCGGGCCCTGACGCCCGTTGTTCGCTTCGCCTTTTGCACAGGCTTCAGCAATGTGACCCATGGTGTCTGCACCTGTGTCACCAAAGCGACCAGCATCTTCTGTAGCGCCGATGCCGAAAGAGTCCAGCACCATAATAAATGCACGTTTCATATGTTCTCCGTACTCAGTGCTTTATAAAAAAGCGATCAGATCAGTATACCGCTATTCGGTAATACGACGATAGACCGAAGGCGAGCTTTCTGGGGCATTATCTGCCAGGGTAATGGCCGCTTTCACCGCTTTCGCCGCCTCCTGCCAGCTGTTTTCATCTTTCGCATGGATCACCGCCAGCGGACGTTGACCGTCAACGCTGTCGCCCAGACGGGCCATATCGGTGAAGCCGACGCTGTAATCAATGCTGTCCGAGGCCTGACGACGACCGCCGCCCATCGAGACCACCGCCATACCCAGCGCACGGGTGTCCATTGCCGAGACAAAGCCTTCGGTATCCGCGTAGACCGCTTTGCTGAGCATCGCAGTAGGCAGGTATTTGGCGTAGTTCTCCACGAAGTCGGTCGGGCCTTTCTGAGCGGCAACCATGCGGCCAAAGATCTCCGCCGCTTTACCGTTGTCCAGCACCGCCTGCAATTTCGCGCGGGCTTCGGCGTCATCTTTCGCCAGGTTACCGGAGATCAGCATCTCGACGCAGAGCGCCATGGTGACGTCAAAGAGACGCGGGTTACGGTATTCGCCGGTCAGGAACTGCACCGCTTCGCGGACTTCGACCGCGTTACCGGCGCTGGAGGCCAGCACCTGGTTCATGTCGGTAAGCAGCGCGGTGGTGCGCACGCCTGCGCCGTTAGCCACGCCAACAATCGCTTCGGCAAGCTGGGCAGAGAGTTCATAAGTCGGCATAAAGGCGCCGCTGCCCACTTTGACGTCCATCACCAGCGCATCCAGCCCTTCGGCCAACTTCTTGGCGAGGATCGAGGCGGTGATCAGCGGGATGGAATCGACGGTCGCGGTAATGTCACGCGTGGCGTAAAAACGCTTATCCGCCGGAGCAAGAGAGCTGGTTTGGCCGATAATCGCCACGCCAACGTCTTTAATAATGTCGCGGAAGCGGTTGTCATCCGGGAAGATATCGAAGCCCGGGATGGCTTCCAGTTTGTCGAGCGTGCCGCCGGTATGACCGAGGCCGCGCCCGGAAATCATAGGAATGTAGCCGCCGCAGGCAGCGACCATTGGCCCCAGCATCAGCGAGGTGACGTCACCCACGCCGCCGGTGGAGTGTTTATCCACGATTGGGCCATTGAGGTTAAGGCTCTTCCAGTCCAGAACGGTTCCTGAATCCCGCATCGCCATGGTCAGCGACACGCGCTCCGGCATCGCCATATCGTGGAAGAAAATGGTCATCGCCAGGGCGGCAATCTGCCCTTCAGAGATGGTATTGTCGCGAATGCCGTTGATAAAAAAGCGGATCTCTTCGTCGCTTAACGCATGACCATCACGTTTTTTACGAATAATTTCTTGTGCGAGAAACAAAATAACCCCCTGAGGAAGTGAGTCGAAGGCTAACCGTAGGCCGGGTAAGCGTAGCGCCACCCGGCGAAGCGGAATAACGCCGGAGGGCGGCTACGCCTTATCCGGCTTACAACGAGTAGTGCTATTAGTAGCTGCTTGCGCTCTTACCGTCGCCGTGACCCAGCGCTTTCAGCAAGCTCGCCAGCAGGCTGGATGCGCCAAAACGGTAGTGACGAGCATCGGCCCAGTCGGCACCGAACAGCTCATCGGCGATCGCCAGGAACTGCTGCGCATCTTCTGCGGTACGCACGCCGCCCGCCGGTTTGAAGCCCACGGTTTTTTCCACGCCCATGTCGCGGATCACTTCCATCATGATGCGTGCGCTTTCCGGAGTGGCGTTCACCGGCACTTTACCGGTGGAGGTTTTAATGAAGTCTGCCCCGGCTTTGATGGAGATTTCAGACGCTTTGCGAATTAGCGCCTCTTCTTTCAGTTCGCCGGTTTCGATGATCACTTTCAGCAGTACGTTTGCCGCGGCGCAGGCCTCTTTACAGGCTTTTACCAGATCGAAACCGACCTGCTCGTTACCCGCGATCAGCGCGCGGTACGGGAAGACCACGTCCACTTCGTCAGCACCGTAGGCAATGGCGGCGCGGGTTTCTGCCAGCGCGATCTCGATGTCGTCGTTGCCGTGCGGGAAGTTCGTCACGGTGGCGATACGCACCTCCGGCGTGCCCTGCTCTTTCAGGGTCTTACGCGCGATGGGAATGAAACGCGGGTAGATACAGACAGCCGCGGTGGTGCCCACCGGGGTTTTCGCCTGATGACACAGCGCGATCACTTTTTCGTTGGTGTCGTCATCATTCAGGGTGGTCAGATCCATCAGTTTCAGTGCGCGCAGGCTGCTGGCGGTTAAATCGGTCATAACATTCTCCGGGCGTATAGCCGTAAAATTTCACCTTGCGGGTCTGTGAGTATTCTAACATTCACCCGCATTCTCACTTCGACATTCATCACAGTTAATGAAAAATGCATACAAATTTGCATTGCTGTAATGCGATCAACTTCAAATAATTAAGCTGTAACTGCGGATTAAAGCGTCAGGCACCCGCGCAGGATCAAAGGCAGCCGGTGGGACTCTTTTTACACTCTTCCTCTGTCCATGCAGAACAATAAGGAAGCGACAATGTCCCTCTCCACACCCGCCGCCCTGCAACAACGTTGCCAGAAAATTGTGACAAGCCCGATGTTAAGCCCCGAACAAAAACGCCATTTTCTGGCGCTGGAGGCGGAAAACAACCTGCCCTATCCCGCGCTGGATAACGATGCGCGCCTGGCGCTGGCCGGGGGATTTATCTGCGATATGTTTGAAGGCCATGCGCCTTACAAACCGCGCTACGTGTTGCCCGACTATGCGCTGTTCCTGAGACAGGGTTCGGCGTGGCTGGAGCTGGAGGGCGCTCAGGATCTGGATGATGCGCTGTCGCTGCTAACCATCCTTTATCACCATGTCCCCTCCGTCACCGGCATGCCGGTCTTTCTCGGCCATCTCGATACGCTGTTGCAGCCGTATGTTAAAATTCTAACACAAGAAGAAATCGATATTCGAATAAAACGTTTCTGGCGCTACCTCGATCGCACCCTGCCTGATGCCTTCGTCCATGCCAATATCGGCCCGGCAGAGGGGCCGATCACGCGCGCCATCTTACGCGCCGATGCAGAGCTTAAGCAGGTTTCACCCAACCTCACCTTTATTTATGATCCTGACATCACACCGGATTCGCTGCTGCTGGAGGTGGCGAAGAACATCTGCGAATGCAGCAAGCCGCACATTGCCAACGGCCCGGTGAATGATAAAATCTTCACAAAAAAGGGCTATGGCGTGGTCAGCTGTTACAACTCGCTGCCGCTGGCGGGCGGAGGCAGCACCCTGGTGCGCCTCAATCTGAAAGCCATCGCCGAACAGAGCGAGACGGTGGAGGCGTTCTTTACCCGCACCCTGCCGCACTACTGCCAGCAGCAGATAGCCATTATCGATGCGCGCTGCGACTTCCTGTACCAGCGTTCCGGCTTCTTTGAGAATAGCTTCCTGGTTAAAGAAGGGCTGATCGATCCCGACAACTTTGTGCCGATGTTCGGTATGTATGGCCTGGCTGAGGCGGTGAACGTGCTGTGTGAAAAGGCCGGGATCAACGGGCGCTACGGCCAGGATGACCAGGCCAATGCGCTGGGATATCGCATCAGCGAACAGCTGGCGGCGTTCGTGGAAACGACCCCGGTTAAACATGGCTGGAAAAAACGCGCCATGCTGCATGCCCAGTCGGGGATCAGCTCTGACGTCGACACCACGCCGGGCGCGCGCCTGCCATATGGGGACGAGCCCGATCCTATCAGCCACCTGCTGGCGGTGGCCCCGCATCACCGGCATTATCACGCCGGGATCAGCGACATCCTGACGCTGGATGAAACCGTAAAACGCAATCCGCAGGCGGTGGTGGAACTCTGTCTGGGTGCCTTCCGCGCCGGAATGCGTGAATTCACCGCCAACGTGTCGGGCAACGATCTGGTTCGCGTGACGGGCTATATGGTGCGGCTGTCCGATCTGGAAAAATATCGCGCCGAAGGTTCCCGCACCAACACCACCTGGCTGGGAGAAGAGGCCGCCCGCAACACCCGCATTCTGGAGCGCCAGCCGCGCGTGATAAGCCATGAACAACAGATGCGCTTTAGTCAGTAAGGTTATCCCGTTCTCCTGCGTTGACGGGCCCGGCAGCCGCCTGGCCCTGTTTCTGCAAGGGTGTAACCTGCGCTGCAAAACCTGCCACAACCCGTGGACAATAGGACGTTGCAACGACTGCGCTGCCTGTGTGCCGCACTGCCCGCATGAGGCGCTGAACGTTCAGGCCGGGCGCGTCTGGTGGGATGATGCACATTGCCAGCAGTGCGACACCTGCCTGCAAATGTGCGCGCAGCAGGCGACGCCTATGGCGCAGCGCTATAGTGTGGAGGAGATCGTGACGCAGATCCGCAAGGTCGCGCCGTTTATCTCCGGCATTACCGTCAGCGGCGGGGAGGCCACCACTCAACTGCCGTTTCTGGTGGCGCTGTTTTCGACGCTAAAAGCCGATCCGCAGCTACAGCATCTGACCTGCCTTGTGGACAGCAACGGCCTCCTAAGCGAAACCGGCTGGCAAAAACTGCTCCCGGTGTTTGATGGCGCGATGCTGGATCTCAAAGCCTGGGGCAATGAATACCACCGCTATCTGACCGGACGCGAAAACTCTCTCATCAAGCACAGCATCCGCTGGCTGGCGGCGCACAACAGGCTGAGCGAGCTGCGCCTGCTGGTGATCCCGGATCGGTGTGATTACCTGACGCACCGTCGCGAACTGATCAAATTTATCCGCCAGTTGGGGGATGTTCCTGTCAGGATCAATGCTTTTCATGCGCATGGCGTCTATGGCGAAGCCCGGCACTGGCGCAGCGCAACGGCTGAGGATGTTGAACCCCTGGCGCAGCTGCTGGAGCGCGAGCAGATCAGCGTGATCCGCCCGGCGCTTTATCTATAACGACAGGCCGAACAGCGCGCGGGTATTGTCCAGCAGCGCCTGGGCGATCTCCTCCGCGGGCTCCGGGCGCAGTTCACACAGGGTGGTAAAGACCCTTGCCGCCTGCTCCGGGCGGTTCGGCTGCCCCTGAAAACCGTTGAGCGGCATATCCGGGGCATCGGTTTCCAGCACCAGCGCGGAGAGGGGAAGCTGCGCCATCACCTCACGGGTTTTGTTGGCCCGGGGATAGGTAATGGTGCCGCCGACGCCAATGTTATAGCCCAACGCCACAAAGCGCTGCGCCTGTTGCAGGCTGCCGGCAAAGCCGTGTACCACCCCGGTACGCGGCAGATTGTGGCGCTTAAGGTGCATCGCCAGCTTGTCATGGGTGCGCCGGGAATGGAGGATCACCGGCAGATCGTAGCGTTTGGCCAGCTTGAGCTGCGCATCGAGGATCGCCTCCTGCCGCTCGAAGTGAGGATCCTCGCGATAGAGATCGAGGCCGATCTCCCCCACCGCCACCAGCCTTTCCGGGCGCGCCGCGAGCGCCGTCTCCAGCTTTTCCAGATCGGCATCCTGATGGTTTTCGATCACAATAGGATGAAGACCCAGCGCCATATAGAGCGCCGGGTAGCGCGCGCCGAGATCCAGCACGCGATCGATACTCGCCGCATCAATGGCCGGCACCACGATCGCCATAACGCCCGCATCGGCGGCACGCTGGATGCTGGCGGGCTCATCGCCGGTGAAGGGTGAAAAATCAAAGTGGCAATGGGTATCAATAAAACGATAAGTCACGCCAGATCCTCATTATCAAACAGGGTGTCGTTCGCCTGCGGGGCATCGATCAGCGGTGTGGCAACAACATCGTTGGCCACGCTTGCCGGGGGAACCACTACTGTAGCAGGGGCGATGATCCGCTGATGGCGGCGCAGCGGTGGACGCTCGGCCAGCATTTTGCCCACCGTCGCCAGAAAATAGCGTCCGCACAGACGCCCGGTTTTGTAATCGTCCCGCAGGGCCGGTACGCGGCTGCCCAGCGCCATGCTGTTGAGCGGCTTTGGCGGATAGATTTCAAAGATCCTGAGTTTACCCGGTGGCTTTTCAATAAACTGCTGGATGGCGTGATAGCTCGCCTCATGGTGCGACACCAGATTGAGCATCGGTTGCAGACTGCTTTCACCCAGCCAGCGTTCCATTCGTTTAAACCACTGCGGCGTATAGTACATCTGCGAGGGCACGGTGCGGATCACCACAATGGTGTTCGCCCCGCGTCGGGCCGCTTCCTGCACCGGAACCGCATCGCTGACACCACCATCGAGATAGCTGATCCCATCCAGTAGCGCTCCCGTCCGGTAGAAACCGGGGATAGCGCTGGTGGCGCGAAGAATGTCGAGCCAGTTCTCTTTTTGCGGCGAAAAATA
The DNA here is from genome assembly GCF_019584355.1 of Leclercia sp. EC_58. Taxonomy (NCBI): domain Bacteria; kingdom Pseudomonadati; phylum Pseudomonadota; class Gammaproteobacteria; order Enterobacterales; family Enterobacteriaceae; genus Leclercia; species Leclercia sp. EC_58. Next base: position 1,728,519 of record NZ_VDAM01000001.1, on the reverse strand, counting down.
GCTCGCCGAGTAGTCATCTCCGCGGCAGGCGCACATCCAGAAGGCTTTGCCGGTATCGAACAGGCGCGAGGCGTTGTCCATCGCCAGCGGCATTTTGCTTGCGGTAGCATCCAGCAGCCAGTCGAGATCGATAAGATTTCCCCCGCGCACAAAGCGCAACGGATCGAAGAAGTCGCGGGAGGTGGTGTAACGCATGATCACTTTGCGGGCGTAGCCCGGCTGGTTACAAACATACGCCGAGAGGTTTTGCGCCCCGGCGGAGGTACCAAAATAGAGATCGAACGGGTTAAATTGCGCACGCATAAACTCATCCAGCACGCCAGCCGTGAAGATCCCTCGTTGCCCCCCGCCTTCGCAAACCAGCGCAATCTGGCCTGGCCGAAAGGGTTTCAGTGCTAACGGCGCAATATTGCCGAGCGTAACCGGAATTCGCTGCCCCACCTCTGCTTTCCTGTTTTTTATTTGTTATGTCACTACACAGTAGCCTACACCGGCGGGTTTCCCAAACAGGATGTACGCGAAAAGGTCAGCCAAAGAAAAAGGCCCATGCTTAACATGGGCCTTTTCATCAACATACGGTTACCTGAGCTATGGACGACGACGTCCGGTGAACAGGCTTACCAGGAACAGGATAATACCGACGACGAAGACAATTTTCGCCGCGCCCGCCGCGGTACCCGCCAGTCCACCAAAACCCAGAGCGGCGGCAATTAACGCGATAACCAGAAAAATGATGCCCCAACGAAACATATGACTCTCCTTTACCATAGTTAATGTCGACCGCATGGTGAGCGCTCAGGTTGCTCACGGCGATATCTACATGTGTAATTCTTATCTCGCCTTCTGGCCTCAGCCAGAAGGACGAATTTTGGAGTTTTATTTCACTTTCAGATCGTTTTTAACGCTTTTCACGCCATCAATGGCTTTAGCGATACTTTCAGCACGGTCGCTCTGTGCCTTAGACTCTACTTCACCGCTGAGCTGTACCACACCGTCGGTGGTTTCCACTTTCACATTACGTGAAGGGACGATGTCATCGGCAAGCAGTTTCGCTTTGATTTCGCTGGTAGTCGCAGCGTCACCGGCATAGCCTTTAGCAGACTGTTCCTTGCCGTCACGAACATGCAGTTTGTCGCTGACAGATTTTACGCCTTCAATGCCTTTCGCCACGGAGACCGCTTTTTCAGCCTGCGCCTGGCTTTCAACGAAGCCACTCAGCGTGACGACGTTTTTATCGGTTTCTACAGAGATATCGGTGCTTTTAATGTCATCAGCATCTACCAGTGCAGCTTTTACTTTAGCTGTGATAGAGCTGTCATCCATGAAGTTACCGACTTTATTCATAGAGTTATCGATTTTTTCCCCTGCGGTGTTCGCGGTGGATTGCGCTTTATCCGTTGCGGTGGTTTCTGCCATTGCAGAACCGCATACCAGAGCACTACCCATCATTACCGTCAGCAGAGTTTTCGAAATCTTCAGTTTTTTAGTATTCATCGATGTATTCCTGTGGTTTGCTCCGAATTCGAGCGTCAAACATCACGTGCAAGTAGTCTTTAGTACTACCAATCAACACTCGGGCGAGATGAGAATCTTATCAACACGCATTGAATGAAACTTTCATCTGCGCCCGGTGTTAAACACTGAGTTAAATATAGATCACTCTCACAGGTCCGCTTTCAGAATTGGGCAAAAAATGAGCAATAAGCAGCAAAAGTCGTTGAATTAAGAACATTCCGCAAGGGATTAATAAGGCAGGGATTTAAGCAGAGCACGGCGGCTGCCGTGCTCCGGGAAGGGATTAATGCTCGCGGGTTTTGCGGAACTGAATATCCGGATAACGTTCGTGCGCCAGGTTCAGGTTAACCATGGTTGGGGCGATATAGGTGAGGTTATCACCGCCATCGAGCGCCAGCTGAACCTCGTTCTTACGCTTGAACTCTTCGAATTTCTTCACGTCAGAACACTCTACCCAGCGCGCCGTCGCCACGTTGACCGATTCGTAAATCGCTTCAACGTTGTACTCGCTCTTCAGACGGGCAACCACCACGTCAAACTGCAGCACGCCCACGGCGCCGACAATCAGATCGTTATTGGCGATAGGACGGAATACCTGCACTGCCCCCTCTTCTGACAGCTGAACCAGCCCTTTCAGCAGCTGTTTCTGCTTCAGCGGATCCTTCAGGCGGATACGACGGAACAGCTCCGGTGCGAAGTTCGGAATACCGGTGAACTTCATCATCTCACCCTGAGTAAAAGTGTCGCCAATCTGGATGGTGCCGTGGTTATGCAGGCCAATGATGTCGCCCGGATACGCCTCTTCCACGTGGGAACGGTCACCGGCCATAAAGGTCAGCGCGTCGGAGATCACCACATCTTTACCGGTACGCACCTGGCGCAGCTTCATGCCTTTTTCATATTTGCCGGATACCACACGCATAAACGCTACGCGGTCGCGGTGTTTCGGGTCCATGTTGGCCTGAATCTTAAAGACGAAGCCGGTGAACTTCTCTTCGCTGGCAACCACTTCACGGGAGTCGGTATTACGCGGCATCGGCTGCGGCGCCCACTCCACCAGACCGTCCAGCATATGGTCCACACCAAAGTTACCCAGCGCGGTACCAAAGAAGACCGGCGTGATTTCACCGCTCAGGAACAGCTCTTTAACAAATTCGTGGGAAGCGCCTTTGACCAGCTCCAGCTCTTCACGCAGCTGTTCTGCCAGCTCTTCGCCAACAGCCGCGTCCAGATCCGGGTTATCCAGCCCTTTAACGACGCGCACTTCCTGAATGGTGTGACCTTTACCGCTCTGGTAGAGGTAGGTTTCGTCTTTGTAGAGGTGGTAAACGCCTTTAAACAGCTTACCGCAGCCAATTGGCCAGGTGATTGGCGCACAGGCGATCTTCAGCTCACGCTCCACTTCATCCATCACTTCCATCGGATCGCGGATGTCACGGTCGAGTTTGTTCATGAAGGTCAGGATCGGCGTGTCGCGCAGACGGGTAACTTCCATCAGTTTACGGGTACGATCCTCAACGCCTTTTGCGGCATCGATCACCATCAGACAGCAGTCCACCGCCGTCAGGGTACGGTAAGTATCTTCGGAGAAGTCTTCGTGCCCCGGAGTGTCCAGCAGGTTCACCAGGCAGTCGTGATACGGGAACTGCATTACGGAGGTGGTAATCGAGATCCCACGCTGCTTTTCCATCTCCATCCAGTCCGATTTTGCATGCTGGCTGGAGCCACGGCCTTTTACCGTACCGGCGGTCTGGATCGCCTGTCCGAACAGCAGCACCTTTTCGGTGATGGTGGTTTTACCGGCATCCGGGTGAGAGATAATGGCAAAAGTACGGCGTTTCGCCACCTCTTGCAGATAAGGAGACAACGTCATAATTCAATCTTCTTTAAAAAGCGCGGCAGCGGGCCGCGCATCATGAATACGAAAATGCGGCTATTTTACCCATCAATGGGGGGCAGGCAATCAATGTTTACACAGGAGTTGCTCCAGTTCGCTCAGGGAGGTCACGGTCCAGGTCGGTGTGATCCCCTCCGGCAGGGTGCGGTTGTGCGCGTTCAGCCAGCATGTGGAGAGCCCGGCGTTCATCCCACCAAGGATATCCGACTCCGCCGTGTCCCCCACCATCAGCACTTTCGCCCGGTCAGGGTTTCCGGCCTGGGCCAGCGCATAATCAAAGATTTGCGGGGCCGGTTTCGCCACGCCCACCTGTTCTGAAATCACTAATAAATCAAAGTAGTCACGGAAACCGGTCCGCTCAAGGCGGATCTGCTGGAGCGCGGTAAAGCCGTTGGTAATGATCCCGAGCTTCGCCTTGCCTTTCAGGGAGGCGAGCAGCGACGCGGCGCCCGGCAGCGGGGCGCAGATTTCAGCCATTGCATTAAGGAAGGCGTCGTTCAGATCGCCTGGCGGAACGTTCAGGCGCTCCGACCACCCCTGAAAACGCTGGTGCTGCAGCTGTAACGCGGTGATCGCCCCGTTCTGGTAATCCACCCACAACGGTTTATTCACCATCTGGTAAGCCTGGAAATCTTCAGCAGTAAAGGTCACGCTGTAGTCGAGAAACATCCGCTGTAAGCCGCCGTACGAATCGAAGGTAAACAGCGTTTCATCAGCGTCAAAGAAAATCCAGTCCCAGTTCATTGTTACAACCTTTTTAGTTATCCAAGCGGCAGAGCCATGATGATGGCGTCTTCACGTCCTTCTGCGGTGGGGTAATAGTTACGGCGGATCGTCGCCTCGTTAAAGCCCAGGCTTTCATAGAGTGCGATGGCGGCGACGTTCGAGGCCCGTACTTCCAGCCACAGCGTGAACACGTCTCGAGCTTCCAGCTCGCGAATTAAATGTTCCAGCAGTTCTCTGCCCAGCCCACGGCGCTGAAAAGCAGGATCCACAGCGATGTTAAACAGCGTCGCTTCATCCAGAACGACCTGCGTGATGGCAAATGCCGCCAGCTGGTTATCGACATCCAGCCGATAGTTCAGGTAACGCTCACCCTGGTTGCTGGCAAAGGTTTTTTCACTCCACGGAAAGGCGTGGGCGCGTTTTTCGATCTCAAAAGCCTGCGCTAAATCAGTCGTCGTGAGGGAAGAAATTGTGTTCATGTTCGCAGATTTGTTGCCACAGCGCGCGACGTGCCGCCGGGTTTACGTTAAGTTCGTCCAGCGCCGGAGAGGCCATACTCGCCCCCTCCAGAGCAATCTCTTCTCTTACGCCAAGCTGCCAGCTGTTGCAGCGGCTGCCCTCGGGCAGCATGGCCACACGATCGGGCGTCAGCTGTAGCACCTGATCGGCACTCAGCCTCAGCGCCCGAAGTACGTCGGCGATCAGCGGCTCGTTCAGCGCGGGCAGGCTCTGCGCCACCATCACCAGACGAATATGCACCGGGAGCGAGATAGCGATTTCGCCCTGCAATGCCGCCGGGCGGCGCAGCGCCCACTGGGTGATGCCCAGTTGCTGTAGTTGCCTGTCTCGTCGGGATGCCATTGCGAAAACTCCTGTCTGTCAGGCGCGCAAATATAGCAAATGTGTCGAATCTGCGCCATCTACCTACTATAATCCCCGCCTGTGTTTATTGAGGAACAATTCATGTCTGCATTTACCCCGGCAAGTGAAGTCTTGCTGCGTCACAGTGATGATTTCGAACAAAGCCGTATTCTGTTTGCCGGAGATATGCAGGATGACCTGCCTGCCCGTTTCGAGTGCGCCGACAGCCGTGCGCACACCCAGCAGTATCACCACTGGCAGGTGCTGAGCCGCCAGATGGGCGAGCGCGTCCGTTTCAGCCTGGTGGCTGAGCAGAGCGACGTGGCGGACTGCGATACGCTGATCTACTACTGGCCGAAGAACAAACCCGAAGCCCAGTTCCAGCTGATGAACCTGCTCTCCCTGCTGCCGGTGGGTTGCGATATCTTCGTGATCGGGGAAAACCGCAGCGGCGTGCGCAGCGCCGAGCAGATGCTGGCAGATTACGTCACGCTGAATAAAGTCGACAGCGCCCGTCGCTGCGGCCTCTATCATGGCCGTCTGGACAAAAAACCGTCCTTCGACGCAGAAAAATACTGGGATGAATATCAGCTGGATGGCCTGACCATCAAAACCCTTCCGGGCGTCTTCAGCCGCGACGGTCTGGACGTGGGCAGCCAGCTGCTGCTCTCTACCTTTACGCCGCACACCAAAGGTAAAGTGCTGGATGTCGGCTGTGGCGCAGGCGTGCTCTCCGCCGTACTCGCCAGCCACTCGCCGAAAGTGCGTTTAACCCTCACCGATGTGGGCGCATCCGCCATCGAAGCCAGCCGCGCGACCCTTACGGCCAACGGCATTGAGGGCGAGGTTTTTGCCTCTAACGTCTTATCCGACGTGACCGGCCGTTTCGATATGATTATCTCCAACCCGCCATTCCATGACGGTGTGGAAACCAGCCTCGAAGCCGCGCAGACCTTGATTCGTACCGCGGTACGCCATCTCAACAGCGGCGGTGAGCTGCGAATCGTGGCGAACGCCTTCCTGCCGTACCCGAAAGTGCTGGATGAAGTCTTCGGCTTCCACGAAGTACTGGCGCAAACTGGCCGCTTTAAGATCTACCGCGCCATCATGACCCGCCAGGCGAAGAAGTAACGTCTCCCGCTGGCCTGAGCCGCCCGTTCAGGCCATTTTTGCAGCAAATAATAGCTCCCGCACAATTATCTGTTGACGAAAAGCTGAAAACATCTAGAATGCGCCTCCGTGGTTACGATACTTTTACTGTATCGATGGTCTGCGAAGGTGGCGGAATTGGTAGACGCGCTAGCTTCAGGTGTTAGTGTCCTTACGGATGTGGGGGTTCGAGTCCCCCCCCTCGCACCAATAACCATGATTGATATTGCTCGCACTGGGCGAAGGTGGCGGAATTGGTAGACGCGCTAGCTTCAGGTGTTAGTGTCCTTACGGATGTGGGGGTTCGAGTCCCCCCCCTCGCACCAACGAGGCGATATCAAAAAATAAGATGACTGTGCGAAGGTGGCGGAATTGGTAGACGCGCTAGCTTCAGGTGTTAGTGTCCTTAGGATGTGGGGGTTCGAGTCCCCCCCCTCGCACCAATTATCTTATCTCTCCTGCTTTTCTCTCTTCTTTTCCCGTTAGTTCAGATTCATTACCAGCACCCACATTCCCGCAATCAGCGCAACACATGATGGCAGCAGCACGAAATGCCGCAGTTGTTTATGCCAGATCATGGCGGATGAAATCAGCAAGCCCGACGCGATAATCACTTTCCAGACCGCTAACGACAGATCGGTACACGCCAGCCCGGCCATGACCATCCCCGGCAGTATCACGCCCCATCCACTTCCCAACGCTCTGCTCAACATGATTCGTCTCTCAAATCGATAATGATAACCAATATCATATGATATATTTTCTCATTTGTCAGCGTTAAGGCTGGATGTGTAAAAAGCCTTGCGCACGGTTTTATCTATAGTTAGGATTGGCAATCATTATCATTTAGATTTTTATCCAGCTAACTTATGGCCACACGTTCCGCACACGCTGTTGAGAATATTATCTGGCAAACGCCGCTGTCGGCCAGGCCTTCAGGGCTTGCGGACGCGATGCGTGACGCTATCGGTCAGACGCGTGCCTATCTGCTGGATGTCATCAAGCTGGACGAACCCCATCCTCATCACGCCATGACGCTGGCGCAGTGGCAGCGTCCTGCCGAACTGCAGTCATTACTGGCGACCTACTCCGATCATATCTACCGCAACCAGCCCACGATGGCGCGGGAAAACAAGCCGCTGCTGTCGCTGTGGGCACAGTGGTATATTGGGCTGATGGTCCCACCGATGATGCTGGCCCTGCTGACCCAGGATGTGGCGCTGGATATTTCCCCGGAACATTTCCACGTTGAGTTTCACGAAACCGGACGCGCAGCCTGCTTCTGGATCGACGTTCAGGAAGACAGCCAGGCAACCTCGCTTTCGCCCCAGCAGCGTATGGAAATGCTGGTGACGCGCGCCCTGGTCCCGGTGGTTGACGTGCTGGAAGCGACGGGTGAGATCAACGGCAAACTTATCTGGAGCAATACCGGCTATTTAATTCACTGGTATCTGACCGAAATGAAACCCCTGCTGGGGGATGAGAAAGTGGATGCGCTGCGTCAGGCGATTTTCTTTGCCCGCCAGCTCTCCGATGGGCGTGACAACCCGCTTTATCGCACCGTCGTCCCGCGCGACGGCCTGCTGGGGCGTCGTACCTGCTGTCAGCGCTATCGCCTGCCGGACGTTCAGCAGTGCGGCGATTGCACGCTGAAGTAGTTTGTCAGGCCCAATAGATGAAAACGGCAACCCTCGGGTTGCCGTTTTGCTTCTATTACGCGATCTGCTGACTTTCTTCTTCTGCACGCAGGGCCTCTTCGGCTTCCTGCGCCAGCAGCTGCTTCTCGTAGACCTTAAAGAACGGGTAGTAGATGATGGCGGAGACCATCGCTAACAGCAGGACCAGGATCGCCGCACGGAAATCCCAGCCCAGCGCCCAGGCAGCCCCCACCGGCGCAGGAGCGGTCCAGGGAACCACCGAAATCACGCGACCAATCAGATCCAGCTTCATCGCCGCCCACGCCAGCACCGCGTTGACCATTGGCGCCAGCAGGAACGGGATAAAGAACACCGGGTTCATCACGATAGGCGTCCCGAAGATCACCGGTTCGTTGATGTTGAAAATACTCGGCACCACGCTCAGACGGCCAATGGAACGCAGGTGCGCCGAACGGCTACGCAGATAGCAGAACACCAGCCCCATCGTCGCCCCGGAGCCGCCAATCACAATGAAGAAGGTCCAGAACGCCTCCATAAAGATGTGCGGCAGCGGCGCGCTTTGCGCCAGCGCGGTCTGGTTCATCCCCAGGTTGGTGAGCCAGAACATCTGCAGCATACCGGAGACAATCGCCGCCCCGTGGATGCCCGCAAACCACAGCAGATGACCAATCAGCACCGCCAACAGGATCGCCGGCAGCGAGTCCGCCGCGGAGACCAGCGGCTTAAAGATGGCCATGATCGCCTGCGGGATCAGCATGCCAAACTCAGACTGAATGAACAGGCTCAGCGGATAGAGGGTTAACACCACCACCAGCACCGGGATCAGCAGATCGAAGGAGTTCTTGATCATCGGCGGCACCTGGTCGGGCAGGCGAATACCGATGTTGTGCGCCTTCAGAAAACGCATCATCTCCACACAGTAGATTGCCACCAGAATGGCGGTGAAGATCCCCGTCCCACCGAGGCTATCCACCGGCAATGCGCCTTTAGTTTTTGGCGCGGCGATCAGCAGGAAGGCCATCAGCGACAGCATGGCGCACATGAAGGGGTCGAGCTGATGCGACTTAACGTAGTGCTTGCCGAGGTTGTAGGCGATAGCGGCACAGATATAGAGGGACATCACGCCCATCGTCATATCGAAGGGGGTGAGGATCTGGCCTTCAAACTGTTTTGCCATATCCAGCCAGGCGCGGGCAAAGCCCCATGTGGTGTCCGGCGAAAACGGCGGGTAAGCAAACACTAATAAGAACGAGCCAACAATCATAAACGGCATTGCGGAGATAAAGCCGTCGCGGATCGCCATCACGTGACGCTGGGAGGAGATGCGTCCGGCAATGGGGCTGACATAGTTTTCAACAAATCGGAATATCAGGTTAAACGCAGCATGGTTGGCAGACATAACGGCTCTCCTGTCAGACGATCGTTTCGGGCGCTGTGACGCCGCACGGTGTTCCATATACCACTTTCACCACCTTGCTGGTTCGCTTACCAGCGGTACTGCTCAAACGGATAGGTTTCATAATCGACTCTTATTATTGGATACAGGGGAAGTGACGTAATCAGTATTAATCTCCACATCATGGTCTGCAACCGGTTACTGTAACCGGTTTCCGTGATTGTGAAGAGGATCCAGAAATCGCTGATATAAGAAGTGTGTGACCTGGTAAATATTTACAGAGCATAATTTCTTATGACCGACTACACAGAGTATTTTCTGGAGGAAACAATGAGTTTGCAGTCTGTGCGCCAGTTTTTTGCTGACCACGCCCCGGATGTTGAAGTCATCGAACTGGGTCAGAGTACCGCTACCGTTGCGCTGGCTGCCGAGGCCCACAATGTCGCGCCGGGTCAGATAGCGAAAACGCTGTCGCTAAAAATTAAAGATGAGGTGATCCTCGTGGTTGCCAAAGGCGATGCGCGTCTTGATAACAAAAAGCTGAAGCAGACGTTTGGCGCAAAGGCCAGGATGCTAAGCAGTGACGAGGTGGTGACAATCACAGGGCATCCTGTGGGTGGCGTCTGCCCTTTCGGACTGGAAACGCCGCTGGCGGTCTATTGTGACATCTCGCTAAAACAGTATGCGGAAGTGCTGCCCGCTGCCGGTGCGATCCACAGCGCGGTCCGTATTTCTCCGGAAAGAATGGCCGAACTTACTCAGGCAACATGGGTAGACGTTTGCCTGTAAGTCCCGCGCCAGAAACCGTTCTGGCGCAGACTTTCGCATGGGCTATGAAAAGTGCTGGGACATGAAGCGCGAGTTGCGGGGATCCGGGACGGGAAAATGCGTCAGGATGTCCGCCGCGTGCAGTAATCCCACGTCGGAACGCACACCGAGCTTAATCATGGCATTAAATTTATGCGCACGAATGGTTTTGATGTTGCGATCGAGCCGGGTGGCGATTTCCGGGATGGAGAAGCCGCACGACATAAACTGCAAAATGGCGCGCTCGGTTGGGCTCAGCAGTCTCCCACGATGGATATTCCAGTGGTTATTATGACTGTCATTGACCCGTCGGTTCTCACTCAATATTTTGCTGAGTTGCTCCTGCAGTTCGGCGAGTGGCTCAGATTTGAGAATGACGCCATGCAGGCGTGACGGCGAAAGCTGATTAATCAGGCTCGCTTCTGCCTCATCTGATGCGAGCACAATTCGCTGAATCATGCCGTACGTGGTGGCCACTTCCTTAATACAGACCAGGCAATTACGCCGTTCTTCCCGCTCATCCGAGAGTGAATAAATTAACGACGTGTATGGAACAAAACTAAGTGATGACTGGAAACTATTAATATTATTAAAAAGGTGGACTTCATAACCTTTAAGTGAGGGACTGGCAAAAAGATGCTTCAGCCCCATAGCACTCATCATGCACTTTTCGACGATAGCGATATGTCTTTTTGGCGCGCTCTTTTCCATTCGTCTTGCTCTCCATAGGCAGAGAATAAACTCAGCTCTTTCATTCCCTTAGTGCTGTTAATCCACGCGTACATTTCGGCATTACTCGTTAAAGCAAGTCTTCTCATGGCACTGTTTTTTTGCGCGCTTACCGTTTTATTACTCTTTTTCAGCAATGCGGCGATTTGATTAATACCCCAACCTTTTCCCAGTAAGCGTAATACTTTACGCTCTGAGAAGGTCAACATGACTTCGTCCTGATTGTCATATAAATCATCTGGATCGGGGATTAATAGCGTCTGGCTAATACGTTCAGCGTTTTCACTACCCGCCCGGATAGCTTTAACCACGCTTTCGATGGGCTCCATGTTGGATAGCAAAGTGCTTTCTGGACGCATTAAGTGCTCAACAGAGAGGGGGTAAATTGCCCGAGAAACCAAAAATATCCAGTGAATATCCCGATACTGATTTTGTAATACGTGATACTGATTGCAAATATTACGCGAATTACGCTGTTCATCTGAAATATCAACGATGACCACGCCTGCACGACGCAATTGAAGAAGCGTCAGCTCTTCATGGGTCCGACAGTATGAACGATCGTAGTCCGGGAAATAGCGAGACATAATGCTGCCGAGGCCGGTCTGCATTATGGGTGACTTTCCAATTATTATTACACTCTTACAGATCAATGACGGCATTTTCGCTCCGAATCCATTCATACGTTCATTCCACGTCTTTCATCCAATTGAAATACCTGTTTGTCTAACAGGGCGACGTAAAAATGTAATGTCTTTCCTTTTCTATTAGCTGAACGAAATGAGATTGCGATAAGAATCAGCATCACAAATGTATACACCGCCAAAACGGCATTAATATCGCAAAATAACGCCGCAATGTTAACCCCTGGCGCGCGATATTTTTAAAAAGAGCAAATTAGATATTCTAAATATAAATTAAATAAATATGTAAATATAAAATGCATAGAAATTAATAATTAATTGGCTGAACGTAACGCCTGTTTACAGCCCTAATCTGCTTAAACCTTGATCTGGCCCAGAGCAAACGCCACCGGGTTGTGTGCTAAAAGTAGACATTCCGGCTATCCACTCGTCACTCTCTCCTCAGGGCAACAGATGCAGGCAGATCAATCCTCACAACGCGCCGTCACGCGACTGTGTATTCAGTGCGGCCTTTTTTTATTGCAACATGGCGCCGAAAGCGCCCTGGTCGAGGAGCTTTCTACCCGACTGGGGCTGGCCCTGGGTATGGACAGCGTAGAGAGCTCCATCTCCTCTAACGCAATTGTGTTGACCACCATTAAAGCGGGCCAGTGTCTGACCTCAACGCGTAAAAACCACGATCGTGGGATCAACATGCACGTCGTCACCGAGGTGCAACACATTGTGATCATGGCGGAACACAAGCTGCTGGATGCGCAGGGCGTCGAAAAACGGTTCAGCCAGATCAAGCCGCTGCGCTATCCACGCTGGCTGGTGGCGCTGATGGTGGGCCTCTCCTGCGCCTGCTTCTGCAAACTTAACAACGGCGGCTGGGACGGCGCGATGGTGACCTTTATCGCCAGCACCCTCGCCATGTACGTGCGTCAGGTGCTGACAGGCCGGCATCTGCACCCACAAATTAACTTCTGCATCACCGCCTTTGTCGCCACCACGGTCTCCGGCCTGCTGCTGCGGCTGCCGGGCTTTGCCACCACCCCGACCATCGCCATGGCCGCCAGCGTACTGCTGCTGGTGCCGGGGTTTCCACTGATTAATGCCGTGGCCGATATGTTCAAAGGTCACATCAATACCGGCCTTGCCCGCTGGGCGATAGCCAGTTTACTCACCCTCGCCACCTGTATTGGGGTGGTGATGGCCATGACGTTATGGGGGCTTCGCGGATGGGCGTAATCGATTTTCTCTGGGCGCTGGCCCAGGACATGATGCTGTCGGCCATTCCGGCAGTGGGCTTTGCCATGGTGTTTAACGTTCCCCATCGCGCCCTGCCGTGGTGCGCGCTGCTGGGGGCCATTGGCCACGGCTCGCGCATGACGATGATGACCGCCGGGCTGAATATCGAATGGTCGACCTTTATGGCCTCGATGCTGGTGGGCAGCATTGGGATCCAGTGGTCGCGCTGGTATCTGGCCCATCCGAAGGTCTTTACCGTTGCGGCGGTGATTCCGATGTTTCCGGGCATCTCTGCCTATACCGCGATGATTTCGGCAGTGAAAATTAGCCACTTTGGCTACAGCGAAGCGCAGATGATTATGCTGCTGACCAACTTCCTGAAAGCCTCGTCCATCGTCGGCGCCCTCTCAATCGGGCTGTCGATCCCCGGCCTGTGGCTCTACCGCAAACGCCCCCGGGTTTGAGAGTTGTGTTCTCCCGCTGCCGTGGTGATAATCCTCTGCTCTCATGTGGCTAAGTAAGGAGCAGATGTGTCTAACCCCGGCAGCGAAAACGCGGAAAACGGCGACGGCTCCCGCCTGAAAGACAAAATCTTCCTCAGCGCCCTCTCGCTGTTTGCCGAGTACGGGCTTAACGGCGCACGCATGGAGCAGATCGCCGAGAAAGCGGGCACCACCAAACGGATGGTGGTGTATCACTTTAAGACCAAAGAGAACCTCTACCTGCTGGTGCTGGAATATGTCTACACCCAGATCCGCGCCAGTGAAAAACAGCTCAGTCTGGATGCGATGCCGCCGGTAGAAGCGCTGGTGCAGCTGGTGGAAACCACCTTTGACTATCATGCCGACCATCCGGACTACATTCGCATTATCTGCATGGAGAACATGCAGCGGGGCCGGTTTATGCAGCAGTCGGCCTTGCTGCGACAGGTGAACCGCAGCGCGCTGGATCTGCTGGAAACCATCCTCAAACGCGGCAAAGAGAAGCAACTCTTTAACCAGACGGTGAACGCCCGGGATCTGCACCGCCTCATCAGCAGTTTCAGCTTTCACTATGTGGCTAACAGTTACACCTTCACCCTGCTGTTTGAGGATGGCGCCGATGAGCAGGCCCAGCGGCAACACTATCGAAAAATGGCGGTTCAGGTTGCCTTGCGTTATACCTGTCCTTAGCGCAAACAACCCTGAGATAAGGAACCCACCATGTCTTTAGAAAAAGTTGTCTATACCGCCAAAGCCAAAGCCACCGGAGGCCGTGATGGCCGCGCCACTTCGTCCGACGGCGTACTGGATGTCAAACTGGGCGTCCCCAAAGAGATGGGCGGCGCGGGCGGTGAAGTGACCAACCCGGAACAACTGTTCGCGGCGGGCTACTCAGCCTGTTTTCTCGGCGCCATGAAATTTGTGGCTAACCGCGACAAAATCACTATGCCGCAGGACGCCTTTATTGAGGGCGAAGTGGGGATCGGTCCGCTGCCAACCGGGTTTGGCATCGAAGCGAAACTGAATATTCACCTGCCGGGAATGGACGCCGATGAGGCGAAAAAGCTGGTGGATGCGGCGCACATTGTCTGCCCGTACTCTAACGCCACCCGCAACAATATCGATGTGACGCTGAATATTATCTCCTGATTTTTCAGGGGGTCAGGGAGCGGGTTTCAGACCCCTGCCTGCCCCCTCCTCTCTGTGCTACCATAAGCCCATATCTCGTCCGCAGTAACTCAGTAGAGAAGTATTATGTCCTCCAGAATCCTGACCACCAGCGTCACTGGCATTGATGCCTTTATGCACGATCCCCGCGGCGTGCTGTCCAGGGCGCAAGGCGGTACTGTCGCCGTTTTCGCCGACAATGCACCGGCTTTTTACGCCATCACGCCGCAGCGTCTGGCCGAGCTGCTGGAGCTGGAAGCGCGCCTGTCGCGCCCGGCCAGTGACGTCACTCTGGATACCCAATTCTTCGAGGAACCCACCAGCGCGCCGGTGGCGGTGCCGATGGGCAAATTCGCCATGTATAACGGCTGGCAGCCGGATCCCGACTTCCAGCGTCAGGCGGCGCTGTGGGGCATTGCCCTCACCCAGCCCGTCGCCCCGGAAGAGCTGGCCGCCTTTACCGCGTACTGGCAGGCGGAAGGGAAAGTCTTTCACCATATTCAGTGGCAGCAGAAGCTGGCGCGCAGCGTACAGATCAACCGGGCCAGCAGCGGCAACCAGGCCAGACGCGATGTGAATACCTTTTCAGAACCGGATAAACAGATCCCCCACGGATTCCGAGGTGCCAAATGAAAGAGTTCGGCGAACTGATGAAACGTCTGCAGAAGATCATGCCCGCTAACGTCAAACCGGCCTTTACCACCGGTGAAGAGCTGCTGGCGTGGCAAAAAGAGCAGGGTAAGATCCGCGCGGCGGCGCTGGCACGGGAGAACCGCGCCATGAAGATGCAGCGCACCTTTAACCGCTCCGGCATTCGTCCTCTGCATCAGAACTGCTCCTTCGACAATTATAACGTCGAGACCCAGGGACAACTCCAGGCGCTGCAACAGGCGCGCCAGTACGTAGAAGAGTTCGACGGCAACATCGCCAGCTTTATCTTCAGCGGCAAGCCGGGCACCGGCAAAAACCATCTCGCGGCGGCCATCTGCAACGAACTGCTGCTGCGCGGTAAATCGGTGCTGATCATCACCGTGGCTGACATCATGTCGGCGATGAAAGATACCTTCAGCAACCGGGAGACCAGCGAAGAACAGCTTTTGAACGATCTGAGTAATGTCGATCTGCTGGTGATCGACGAAATCGGCGTGCAGACCGAATCACGCTATGAAAAAGTGATCATCAACCAGATTGTTGATCGCCGCTCCTCCTCCAAGCGCCCGACCGGTATGCTGACCAACCATAACGTTGAAGAGATGACCCGTCTGCTGGGCGAGCGGGTGATGGATCGCATGAAACTCGGTAACAGCCTGTATGTGATTTTTGACTGGGAAAGCTATCGCAGCCGCGTTACCGGTAAAGAGTATTAGGATATTTACCCAAGTCCTGCGCTGTCGCGAGGTTTATACTGGCTGCCACTCCGCCCCGGCGGGCAATCGACAGAGTAGGTCTTATGAAAACACATTTTCTTCTTAGCGCCGCAG
Source organism: Leclercia sp. EC_58 (assembly GCF_019584355.1). NCBI lineage: Bacteria > Pseudomonadati > Pseudomonadota > Gammaproteobacteria > Enterobacterales > Enterobacteriaceae > Leclercia > Leclercia sp. EC_58. Next base: position 1,712,777 of record NZ_VDAM01000001.1, on the reverse strand, counting down.
TCAGCGCCCTCCTGATGACGGGTGCAGCCCAGGCGGCCTCCTCCTGGCAGGATACGCTCAACAGCGCCGCCAGCCAGCTCAGCGCGGGCAGTAGCAGCAACAGCACCACCACAACCTCCCAGAACGGTGGCCTCTCCCTCTCCTCGCTCACCGGTCTGCTCAACAATGGCGGCCAGTCGCTCTCTGCCAGCAACATGAATAACGCAGCCGGGATCCTCGAGTACTGCGCGAAAGAGAAGCTGGCCTCGATGACCGACGCGACCAACATTAAAAATCAGGTGCTGGGTAAGCTGGGTCTCGACACCCAGGAAGAGCAGCAGCAGGACACCAACTATCTGGAAGGGATCCAGGGTCTGCTGAATGCCAATAACGGTGAGCAGCTGAACCTGGAAACCATCGGCAACTCGCCGCTGGCGAAGAAGGTCAAAGCCCAGGCCTGTGATTTTGTCCTGAAACAGGGCATGAGCTTTATCTCTTAATCCCCGATACGCCGCGACGACTGCCGCGGCGTTTCTCCCCTTCCCCGCAGAAAGCGACGCCCGTCAAACATTCGATTTTCTAAACCAAATCCTAACAACAGCACAATTGCGTGACACTACAATTGCAGCTTGATGGCATCGCCATTACATTGGATCACCCAAAAATTAAACAGTTAATCCGCCGATCGGCGGATGCCTTTGTTGAGGATAAGCTGTTGTCAGAGTTCATTTCTATTGCCCTGTTTATCGCCTCGGTTGTTATCTATTCCCGCAAAGCGGGTCGTAACCCCTGGTGGTTTGCCGTCACCCTTCTGGTGCTGGGGCTTTTTGTCGTACTGAACATTACTCTCTACGCCAGTGACTACTTTACCGGCGATGGCATTAACGATGCCGTCCTCTATACCCTGACCAACAGTCTGACCGGCGCCGGGGTTAGTAAGTACATACTTCCTGGTATTGGCGTGGTGGTTGCGCTGGTGGCGGTATTTGGCCTGCTGGGCTGGATCCTGCGCCGCCGCCGTCATCATCCGCATCACCTCGGCTACAGCCTGCTGGCGCTGGTGTTGGCCCTCGCCTCGGTGGATGCCAGCCCGGCGTTTCACCAGATCACCGAGCTGGTGAAATCGCAATCTCGCGATGGCGATCCCGACTTTACGGCTTATTACAAAGAGCCGGGTAAAACCATTCCGAACCCGAAACTCAACCTGGTCTATATCTATGGCGAAAGCCTGGAGCGCACCTACTTTGATAATGACGCCTTCCCGGATCTCGCGCCGGAGCTGGGTGCTATCAAAAACGAAGGGATCGATTTCAGCCACACCGCGCAGCTGCCCGGCACCGATTACACCATCGCCGGCATGGTCGCCTCCCAGTGTGGCATTCCGCTGTTCGCCCCGTTTGAAGGCAACGCCTCGGCATCGGTGTCGAGCTTCTTCCCGCAGAATATCTGTCTCGGCGATATCCTGAAAAACTCCGGGTACGAGAACTATTTCATGCAGGGTGCCAACCTGCGTTTTGCCGGGAAAGATGTGTTCCTGAAGTCCCACGGTTTTGACCATCTGTACGGTGCAGAAGAGTTAAAAACCACCGTCGCGGATCCGACCTACCGTAACGACTGGGGCTTCTATGACGATACGGTGCTGGATGAAACCTGGAAAAAGTTCGAGGCGCTGTCACAGTCCGGCAAACGTTTCTCACTGTTTGCCCTGACGGTGGACACCCACCACCCGGATGGCTTTATCTCCCGTACCTGCCAGCGCAAGAGCTATGCCCTTGAGGGCAAACCCAATCAATCCTTCAGCGCGGTGGGCTGTAGCCAGGAGCACATTGCGGCGCTGATCGAAAAAATCAAAGCCTCGCCGTACTTCAAAAACACGGTGATCGTGGTTTCCTCCGATCATCTGGCGATGAAAAACACCGCCTGGGATGCGCTGAACAAGCACGACCGCAGCAACCTGTTCTTTATCCTGCGTGGCGATAAGCCGCAGCAGGAGGTGATGGCCGTGAAGCGCAACACCATGGATAACGGCGCGACGGTGCTGGATATTCTCGGCGGGGATAACTTTATCGGCCTGGGCCGCAGCAGCCTCTCCGGGCAGTCGCTGTCTGAAGTGTTCCTCAACATGAAGGAAAAAGTGCTGGCGTGGAAACCGGACGTCATTCGCCTGTGGAATTTCCCGAAAGAGCTGAAAGAGTTCACCATCGACAGCCAGAAAAATATGATGGCCTTCTCCGGCAGCCACTTCCGCCTGCCGCTGCTGCTGCGCGTTTCCGATAAGCGGGTCGAACCGCTGCCGGAAAGCGAATACTCCGCTCCGCTGCGCTACCAGCTGGCGGACTTTGCCCCGCGGGATAACTTCGTCTGGGTTGACCGCTGCTACAAGATGGGTCAGCTCTGGTCGCAACCGCTGGCGCTCTCCACTGACTGGTGTGTTTCTCAGGGCCAGTTAGGCGGCGAGCAGACCGTGCAGCATGTCGATAAAGCGCAGTGGAAGGGCAAAACGGCCTTTAAAGATACGGTGATCAGCACCGATCGCTACCAGCGCAACGTCGATATGCTCAAGGTGTCCGACAACGACATTCGCTACAAGGCTGACAGCTTCGTCTTTAACGTGGCCGGTGCGCCCGAAGAGGTGAAGAAGTTCAGTGGCATTTCGCGCCCGGAATCCTGGGGACGCTGGTCCAACGCCCAACTGGGTGATGAAGTGAAGATCGAATACAACCAGCCGCTGCCGGCGAAATTCGATCTGGTGATCACCGCCAAAGCCTGGGGGCCGAACGCCAACAAACCGATTCCGGTACGCATTGGTGATAAAGAGCAGACCCTGACGCTGGGGAATGAGGTTACTACCACGACGCTGCATTTCGACAACCCGTCGCACAGCAGCACGCTGGTGATTGTTCCGCCTGCACCGGAATCCACCAACGAGGGGAATATTCTCGGCCACTCTCCGCGCCAGCTGGGGATCGGTATGGTGGAGATCAAAGTGGTGAACGCGGAAGGGTAATCGAAGGAGAGTGCCGGGTAGCGCTGCGCTTACCCGGCATGGGAAACCGTAGGCCCGTGCAAGCCAGGCGCCGCCGGGCATAAAAAGCGCCCTGCCTGAACAGGGCGCTTTTTTACATCAGAAGGTTTCCCAGTTGTCACCGCTGTCGGTAACGGCCGCTTTGCGCGTCGTCACCGGCGACATCACGGTTTTCACCGCCGCGTGTGAATGGGCTTTCTGCTGCTCCTGCTGAATGCGGAACACCGCCACTGCCTGAGTCAGACGGCTCGCCTGCTCTTCCAGTGCCGCCGCTGCCGCCGCAGATTCCTGCACCAGCGAGGCGTTCTGCTGGGTGACGCGATCCATCTCGGCCACCGCCAGACCCACCTGGTCGATCCCGCGGCTCTGCTCGTCAGAGGCAGAGGCGATCTCACCCATGATGTCGGTCACGCGGGTCACCGCGCTGACGATTTCACCCATGGTCTCACCGGCGCTTTCCACCAGCGTGGAACCCACTTCGACGCGACCCACGGAGTCTTCAATCAGGCTCTTGATCTCACGTGCCGCCTGGGCGCTGCGCTGGGCCAGGTTACGGACTTCACCCGCTACCACCGCAAAGCCACGACCCTGCTCACCGGCACGCGCCGCTTCTACCGCCGCGTTCAGCGCCAGGATGTTGGTCTGGAAGGCAATACCGTCGATCACGCTGATGATGTCAGCAATCTTCTGGGAACTTCCGGCGATGTCACGCATGGTTTGCACCACGTTATCCACCACTTTGCCGCCTTTCTGCGCGGTTTCGGATGCGCTCAGCGCCAGATGGCTCGCCTGACGGGCGTTCTCGGCGTTCTGCTTCACGGTGGCGGTCAGCTCTTCCATGCTGGCTGCGGTCTCTTCCAGCGAGGCCGCCTGCTGCTCGGTACGGGAGGAGAGATCGTTGTTGCCCATGGAGATTTCGCTCGCGCCGCTGTAGATGGCGTTAGCGCCATTACGTACGTCGCCGACGGTACGCATCAGTTCAGCCTGCATGTGACGCAGCGTATCGGCCAGCTGGCCCATCTCGTTAGAACCTTCCACTTCGATGCGTTTCACCAGATCGCCGCTGGCGATATGACGAATGCTGTCAGTCAGACGGTTCAGCGGAGAGATCAGGGCGTGACGGATACCCAGCCACACGCCGACAATTACCACCAGCACCAGGATCAGCACGCTGAGCAGGATCCAGAGGGCCTGGCTGTAAGAGCTGTTGCTGTCGTCCACGGCGGTCTGATACAGATGATCGTTCTGCTGCAGATAGTTAACGTACTGCTTCTCAAAGCCATCCTGGTAGCTCTGGGTCGGCTGATCGAAGAACTCATTGATCTTGCCTGCGCCCAGCAGCTGGATCAGTTCGGCCAGCGCACCATGATAGATATCGTAGTTACGTTTGATTTCCAGCGCGGCGCCTTCACTCTGACGCGGGTCACGCGGCAGGGCTTCGTACTCCGCCCAGCTTTTTTCCGCCTGCTTCAGTGAAGCAGCCGCAATCTGCATCAGATCGTTCACGGTGGCACCGCTACCGATGTTGTTCTGATCCATCATGTAGCGGATGCCCGCGCGGTTCAGGGTGTTACGGGTTTGCAGCAACGCTACCCAGCTGCTGTTAAGCGTGGACTGTTGCTGACGAATGGTTTGCAGGACGGTGAAGTTTTCTTTGTCATGCTTCAGGGCATTAAAGAAAAGGCCACCGGATGTGAGCTGTAATAAGCCAAAAATAACTAATACCAGCAATAAGCTAGTAACAATCTTGATACGATTTAACATGATTTCTCATTCCACCAGACAGGTACAGAATTTTCGGCCTGGAATGGGAAAACTTTACGGAAATTGTGTTGATGACCGCAGCGATCTACTCCTCTTCCTGGCTGTTAACCTGCCCATCGCCCAGCGCAATAAACTCCTGTAGCAGGGCCGTCAGCTGCTGCATTTTCTCCGGCGTGTACCGCGCCTCAATCTGCTGATAGGCCTCTTCCACCTGCGCCTGGGCGCGTTCATACAGGGCGTTCCCCTCTTTGGTGAGCGAAACATAGAGCTTGCGCTGGTCGTTGAGCGGCTTTAAGCGCAGCACCAGCCCGTCACGCTCCATACGCGTCAGGATCCCGGTCAGGCTTGGGCGCAGAATACAGGTGCGGAAGGCCAGGTCATGAAAATCCATCGACGGATGTTCCGCCAGTACGCGCACGATCCGCCACTGCTGCTCCGTCAGATTCTGCTGCTTGATAATCGGGCGAAAAAAGGTCATCGCGGTTTCCCGCGCCTGGAGTAGTGCGATAGTTAACGAATCGTGCATGGCGCTCCCACCTCAACATCATTAATAACGAAACAATCAATGCATAACGCTCTCTCTGCGCACCAGCGGCGCGACTGAAAAGTCTAACAGATATCACATTAAAATATTAACTAACTGATATATATGACTAATATATCGTAAATGTAAATTTATTGTTATCAATATCACAAAATATTCACTTCTGTTTGCCAAACACACAGTGAGGGGCTAAAACCTAATCATTAACATATTAATGAACTCAAAACCCGTAACCCGGGCCAGAGGAGAAAGTGATGAAAGGTACTGTTTTCGCGGTGGCACTCAATCACCGTAGCCAGCTTGATGCCTGGCGTGACGCATTTAACCAGCCCCCATACAACACGCCACCGAAAACCGCCGTCTGGTTTATTAAACCGCGCAATACCCTGATCCGCGCCGGTGATGCCATCCCGCATCCTGAAGGGGAACAGGTACTGAGCGGTGCCACGGTGGCGCTGATTGTCGGCAAGACCGCGAGCAAAGTCAGCCCGGAAGAGGCCGCCGACTACATTGCCGGGTACGCGCTGGCAAACGAGGTAAGCCTGCCGGAAAAGAGCTTCTACCGCCCGGCGATCAAAGCCAAATGCCGGGACGGCTTTTGCCCGCTGGGTGAACTCGCCGCCGTCGACAACGTGGATAACCTGACCATCATCACCGAGATCAACGGCCGCGAAGCAGACCACTGGAATACCGCCGATTTGCAGCGTAACGCCGCTGAACTGCTGAGCGCCCTGAGTGAGTTTGCAACGCTCAACCCCGGCGACGCGATTCTGCTCGGCACTCCGCACTCGCGCGTGCCGCTCCAGCCAGGCGACCGCGTGCGCATTCTGGCGGAAGGCTTCCCGACGCTGGAAAACCCGGTTGTCAATGAACGCGACGTCGCCATCGCTCAGGGTGCAAACCCTCACCCCACGCTGTTTGCCCTCGGCCTGAACTACGCCGATCACGCCAGCGAGCTGGACTTCAAGCCGCCGACCGAGCCGCTGGTGTTTATCAAAGCGCCGAACACCTTTAACGGTGACAACCAGACTTCGGTGCGTCCGGACAACGTTGAGTACATGCACTACGAAGCGGAGCTGGTGGTGGTGATCGGCAAAACCGCGCGTAAGGTCAGCGAAGCCGAGGCGATGGACTATGTCGCGGGCTATACGGTCTGCAACGACTACGCCATCCGCGACTACCTGGAAAACTACTATCGCCCCAACCTGCGGGTCAAAAGCCGCGACGGGTTAACCCCCATCAGCCCCAACATCGTGCCAAAAGCGGCCATTCCTGACCCGCATAACTTAACCCTGCGCACCTTCGTCAATGGCGAGCTGCGCCAGCAAGGGACCACGGCCGATCTGATCTTCAGCATCCCGTTCCTGATTGCGTACTTAAGTGAATTTATGACCCTGCAGCCGGGGGACATGATCGCTACCGGCACGCCGAAAGGGCTCGCCGACGTGCGCCCGGGGGATGAAGTGGTGGTGGAAGTGGAAGGCGTTGGCCGTCTGGTCAACCGGATTGTCAGCGAGGAGGCCAAATAATGAAAAAGATTAACCACTGGATCAACGGTAAGAACGTCGCGGGTAACGACTATTTCCACACCACCAACCCGGCCTCCGGCGAGGTGCTGGCAGAAGTCGCCTCCGGCGGAGAAGCGGAAATTCATCAGGCCGTCGCCGCCGCCAAAGAAGCCTTCCCGAAATGGGCCAACCTGCCGATGAAGGAGCGCGCGCGCCTGATGCGTCGCCTGGGCGATCTGATCGACCAGAACGTGCCGGAAATTGCCGCGATGGAGACTGCCGACACCGGCCTGCCGATCCACCAGACTAAAAACGTGCTGATCCCGCGCGCCTCGCACAACTTCGAATTCTTCGCCGAGGTGTGCCAGCAGATGAACGGCAAAACCTACCCGGTCGACGACAAGATGCTCAATTACACCCTGGTACAGCCGGTGGGGGTTTGCGCCCTGGTCTCGCCGTGGAACGTACCCTTTATGACCGCCACCTGGAAGGTTGCGCCTTGCCTGGCGCTGGGTAACACCGCGGTACTGAAGATGTCTGAACTCTCCCCGCTGACCGCCGACCGTCTGGGCGAGCTGGCGCTGGAGGCGGGTATTCCGGCGGGGGTGCTGAATGTGGTGCAGGGCTATGGTGCCACGGCTGGCGATGCGCTGGTACGCCATCAGGACGTGCGGGCCGTGTCGTTCACCGGCGGTACCGCCACCGGACGGCGCATCATGCAGAGCGCCGGGCTGAAAAAATACTCCATGGAGCTGGGGGGTAAATCGCCGGTACTGATTTTTGAAGATGCCGATATCGAACGCGCGCTGGACGCCGCCCTGTTCACCATCTTCTCTATCAACGGCGAACGCTGCACCGCGGGCTCGCGCATCTTCATCCAGCAGAGCATCTACCCGGAATTCGTCAAACGCTTCGCCGAGCGCGCCAACCGCCTGCGGGTGGGTGACCCGACCGATCCGAACACCCAGATTGGGGCGCTCATCAGCCAGCAGCACTGGGAGAAAGTCTCCGGCTATATCCGCCTCGGCATTGAGGAGGGGGCGACCCTGCTGGCGGGCGGCCCGGACAAACCAACCGATCTGCCTGCCCATCTGAAAGGCGGCAACTTCCTGCGCCCAACAGTGCTGGCGGATGTCGACAACCGCATGCGCGTGGCCCAAGAGGAGATCTTTGGGCCAGTGGCCTGCCTGCTGCCGTTTAAGGACGAAGCGGAAGGGCTGCGCCTGGCCAACGACGTGGAGTACGGCCTGGCGTCCTACATCTGGACCCAGGATGTCAGCAAGGTGCTGCGTCTGGCGCGCAATATCGAAGCGGGCATGGTGTTTGTGAACACCCAGAACGTGCGCGATCTGCGCCAGCCGTTTGGCGGCGTGAAGGCCTCCGGCACCGGACGCGAAGGCGGCGAGTACAGCTTTGAAGTCTTCGCCGAGATGAAGAACGTCTGCATCTCCATGGGCGACCATCCGATCCCGAAATGGGGGGTATGAAATGGGCAAGTTAGCGTTAGCAGCAAAAATCACCCACGTTCCGTCGATGTATCTCTCTGAGATCCCGGGTAAAAACTTTGGCTGCCGTCAGGGGGCCATCGACGGGCATAAAGAGATCGGTAGACGCTGCCGCGAGATGGGTGTGGACACCATTATCGTCTTCGACACCCACTGGCTGGTGAACAGCGCCTATCACATCAACTGTGCGGACCATTTTTCGGGCGTCTACACCAGCAATGAGCTGCCGCACTTTATCCGCGACATGACCTACGACTACAACGGCAACCCGGCGCTGGGCCAGCTGATTGCCGACGAGGCGGTGAAGCTTGGCGTGCGCGCTAAAGCGCACAACATTCCGAGCCTGAAGCTGGAGTACGGCACCCTGGTGCCGATGCGCTACATGAACGTCGACAAGCATTTCAAGGTGGTCTCCATCTCGGCCTTCTGTACGGTGCATGATTTCGCCGACAGCCGCAGGCTGGGCGAGGCCATCCTGAGCGCCATCGAGAAATATGACGGCACCGTGGCGGTGCTCGCCAGCGGCTCGCTCTCACACCGCTTTATTGACGACCAGCGCGCCGAAGAGGGGATGAACAGCTACACCCGCGAGTTTGATCGCCAGATGGACGAGCGGGTGGTAAAGCTGTGGCGTGAAGGTCAGTTCAAAGAGTTTTGCAGCATGCTGCCGGAGTACGCCGACTGCTGCTACGGCGAAGGCAACATGCACGACACGGTGATGCTGCTGGGCATGCTCGGCTGGGACAAATACGACGGCAAGGTGGAGTTTCTCACCGAGCTGTTCCCCAGCTCCGGCACCGGTCAGGTTAACGCCGTTTTCCCTCTGCCCGCATAAGGATGTCCCATGCCGCACTTTATTGCTGAATGCACCGACAACATCCGCGACCAGGCCGACCTGCCGGGCCTGTTCGCCAAAGTCAACGAGGCGCTGGCCGCCACGGGTATCTTCCCCCTCGGCGGCATCCGCAGCCGCGCGCACTGGCTGGACACCTGGCAGATGGCCGACGGTAAGCACGACTACGCCTTTGTGCATATGACGCTGAAGATCGGCGCGGGCCGCAGCCTTGAGAGCCGTCAGCAGGTGGGGGAGATGCTATTTACGTTGATTAAAGACCACTTCGCCGGGCTGATGGACGCTCGTTACCTGGCGCTGTCGTTTGAAATCGACGAGCTGCACCCGACGCTGAACTTCAAACAGAACAACGTGCACGCCTTGTTTAAGTAGCGCGCCCTCATGCCCGGTGGCGCTGCGCCACCCGGCAAACAGCAGCATCAACCGTAGGCCGGGTAAGCGTAGCGCCACCCGGCAAAACAGGATATCGCCATGCTCGACAAACAGACCCATACCCTGATTGCCCATCGCCTGCATCAGGCGGAACAGACCCGGGAGCAGATCCGTGCGATCTCGCTGGATTACCCGCAGATCACCATCGACGACGCCTACGCCGTCCAGCGCGAATGGGTGAGCCTGAAAATCGCCGAAGGCCGCGTGCTGAAAGGCCACAAGATCGGCCTCACCTCAAAAGCAATGCAGGCCAGCTCGCAGATCAGCGAGCCGGACTACGGCGCCCTGCTGGACGACATGTTCTTCCACGACGGCAGCGATATCCCTACCGACCGCTTTATCGTCCCACGCATTGAGGTGGAGCTGGCCTTCGTGCTGGCGAAACCGCTGCGGGGCCCGAACTGCACGATGTTCGACGTCTACAACGCCACAGACTACGTCATCCCCGCGCTGGAGCTGATCGACGCCCGCTGCCACAACATCGATCCGGAAACCCAGCGCCCGCGCAAAGTGTTCGACACCATCTCCGATAACGCCGCCAACGCCGGGGTGATCCTCGGTGGCCGCCCGATCCGCCCGGACGAGCTGGATCTGCGCTGGATCTCTGCCCTGCTCTACCGCAACGGCGTGATCGAAGAGACCGGCGTTGCCGCTGGCGTGCTCAACCACCCGGCCAACGGCGTGGCGTGGCTGGCGAACAAGCTGGCGCCCTACGACGTGCAGCTGGAACCCGGCCAGATCATTCTCGGCGGCTCCTTTACCCGCCCGGTCGCGGCGAGCAAGGGCGATACCTTCCATGTGGACTACGGCAACATGGGCTCTATCAGCTGCCGCTTTGTGTAAGGAGACGACCATGGAAAACGCATTCAAAGCGGCACTGCAAGCGGGCAAACCCCAGATCGGCTTATGGCTGGGGCTGACCAGCAGCTACAGCGCCGAACTGCTGGCGGGGGCCGGCTTCGACTGGCTGCTGATCGACGGCGAGCACGCCCCTAACAACGTGCAGACCGTTCTGACCCAACTCCAGGCCATCGCCCCCTACCCCAGCCAGCCGGTGGTGCGCCCGTCGTGGAACGATCCGGTGCAGATCAAACAGCTGCTGGACGTGGGCGCGCAAACCTTGCTGGTGCCGATGGTGCAGAACGCCGACGAGGCCCGGCTGGCGGTACGCGCAACCCGCTACCCGCCGGCGGGTATTCGTGGCGTCGGCAGTGCGCTGGCCCGCGCGTCACGCTGGAATCGCATTCCCGATTACCTGCATCAGGCCAACGACGCCATGTGCGTGCTGGTACAGATTGAAACCCGCGAGGCGCTGAAAAACCTGCCGCAGATCCTGGATGTGGAGGGCGTCGACGGGGTGTTTATCGGCCCGGCGGACCTCAGCGCCGATATGGGCTTTGCTGGTAATCCACAGCATCCGGAGGTGCAGGCCGCCATCGAACAGGCGATCGCGCAGATCCGGGCTGCGGGCAAAGCGCCCGGCATCCTGATGGCGAACGAGCAGCTGGCGAAACGCTATCTCGAACTCGGGGCGCTGTTTGTCGCCGTCGGCGTGGACACCACCCTGCTCGCCCGCGGCGCCGAAGCGCTGGCGGCACGCTTTATCGATAAACCGGTTACGTCAGTTAATAACAATAAATCCGTCTATTGAACGGACACTGTGGAGCGCAACATCACGACCTCTACCCTGCACCCTGATAATAAAAAAGCCGTTGAACATCGCGTCATCAATAAGCTGTTTCGTCGTTTGATCGTGTTTCTCTTTATTCTCTTTGTCTTCTCGTTCCTTGACCGCATCAATATCGGCTTTGCCGGGCTGACGATGGGCAAAGATCTGGGCCTCACCTCCACCATGTTTGGCCTGGCCGCAACGCTCTTTTACGTCACCTACGTGCTGTGCGGGATCCCCAGCAATATCATGCTGGCGAAGATTGGCGCGCGCCGCTGGATCGCCGGAATCATGGTGGTGTGGGGCATCGCCTCGACCTGCACCATGTTCGCCACCAGCCCCGAAACCCTCTACGTGCTGCGTATGCTGGTGGGCATTGCCGAAGCCGGTTTCCTGCCGGGCATTCTGGTCTATCTCACCTGGTGGTTCCCCGCCTATCACCGCGCCCGCGCCAACGCGCTCTTTATGATCGCCATGCCGGTGACCATGATGCTGGGCTCGATCCTCTCCGGCTACATTCTGGCGCTGGACGGGCTGTGGAACCTGAAGGGCTGGCAGTGGCTGTTCCTGCTGGAAGGTCTGCCGTCGGTGGTGCTTGGGGTGGTGACCTGGTTCTTCCTGAACGACACGCCGGATCAGGCCACCTGGCTGGACGACGAAGAGAAGCAGACCCTGAAAACGATGATCGCCCGCGAGCAGGAGAACGCCGTGGCACATGCCGCCACGCCGCGCTCGACGCTGCGTGAAGTGCTGACCCCGGCGGTGCTGCTCTACACCCTGGCCTACTTCTGCCTGACCAACACGCTCAGCGCCATCAACATCTGGACGCCGCAGATCCTGCAAAGCTTCAACACCGGCAGCAGCAATATCGTGATCGGCCTGCTGGCGGCGATCCCGCAGTTTTGCACCATCCTCGGGATGATCTGGTGGAGCCGTCGCTCCGACAGGCTGAAAGAACGAAAAAAGCACACCATCCTGCCGTACCTTTTTGCGGCGGCGGGATGGCTGCTGGCGTCGGCGACCGATCACAGCCTGATCCAGCTGCTTGGCATCATCATGGCCTCAACCGGATCGTTTACCGCCATGGCGATCTTCTGGACCACGCCAGATCAGGTTATTAGCCTGCAATCCCGGGCGGTGGCGCTGGCGGTGATCAATGCTATCGGCAACGTCGGCTCCGCCGTCAGCCCGCTGTTGATCGGCATTTTGCGCGATGCCACCGGCAGCTTCAGCTCCGGGCTGTGGTTCGTGGCCGGGCTGCTGGTGGTGGGTGCGCTGGTGCTGACGCGTATTCCGATGTCCCGGCAGGAGAGCCGTGCAAACGTGCCGGACATGGCGACGCAGAAGATCCACTGAGGAGAGGTTATGTGCCAGAGCCCGATTACCAATATCGACATCAGCAAAGAGTACGACGAGAGCCTGGGGACGGACGATGTGCATTACCAGTCCTTTGCGCGTATGGCGGCCTTTTTTGGCCGCGATATGCAGGCCCATCGCCACGACCGCTATTTTCAGATGCACTTTCTTGATACCGGGCAGATTGAGCTGCAGCTGGACGATCACCGTTACTCGGTGCAGGCCCCGCTGTTTGTCCTCACCCCGCCCTCGGTGCCGCACGCATTTTTCACCGAATCGGACAGCGACGGGCACGTGCTGACGGTGCATGAGGATCTGATCTGGCCGCTGCTGGAAGTGCTCTACCCCGGCACCCGGGAGACCTTCGGGCTGCCGGGGATTTGCCTGTCGCTGGCCGATAAACCCGATGAGCTGGCGGCGCTTTCTCATTACTGGCGGCTGATTGAACGCGAATCCATCGCCCAGCTTCCCGCACGGGAGCACACCCTGGCACTGCTGGCGCAGGCGGTATTCACCCTGCTGCTGCGCAACGCAAAGCTCGACGATCACGAGGCCTACGGCATGCGCGGCGAACTGAAACTGTTCCAGCGCTTTACTCAGCTGGTTGACGCGCACTTCCACCAGCACTGGACAGTGCCGGAATATGCCAGCGAACTGCACCTCACCGAATCGCGACTGACTGACATCTGCCGCCGTTTCGCCAACCGGCCGCCGAAACGGCTCATCTTCGACCGACAGTTGCGCGAAGCAAGGCGGCTGCTGGTCTTCTCCGACAGCGCCGTGAATGAGATTGCCTGGCAGCTGGGATTCAAAGACCCGGCCTATTTCGCCCGGTTTTTTAACCGCTTAGTAGGGTGTTCGCCAAGCAAGTATCGGGCACAGAAAGTGCCAGTGTCGTGAATTTCCCCGGTGGCGCTGCGCTTACCGGGGCTACGGATTGTAGGCCGGGTAAGTGTTAGCGCCACCCGGCGAAACCCACCCCGATCACAAATCTTGCACCCGCCTGAAAAGTACCCGTCGTTGACCTATTCGTCCCTTCACGTCCTGCCGCTCTCACGCTTCAATTAAACAACAAAAACAAAACATAAATTTAACAAACCTATTCCGATACGAGGTCCCTATGAAACCTGAAGATTTCCGCGCGAGCACCACCCGCCCGTTAACCGGCGAAGAGTATCTGAAAAGCCTGCAAGATGGCCGTGAGATCTATATCTACGGCGAGCGCGTGAAAGATGTGACCACCCATCCGGCGTTTCGCAATGCGGCCGCCTCGGTCGCGCAGCTCTACGATGCGCTGCACAAACCTGACATGCAGGACACGCTCTGCTGGAACACCGATACCGGCAACGGCGGATACACCCATAAGTTCTTCCGCGTGGCGAAAAGTGCCGACGATCTGCGTCAGCAGCGCGATGCCATCGCCGAGTGGTCACGTCTGAGCTACGGCTGGATGGGGCGCACCCCGGATTACAAAGCGGCCTTCGGCTGCGCGCTGGGGGCGAATCCGGCCTTTTATGGTCAGTTCGAGCAGAACGCCCGCAACTGGTACACCCGTATCCAGGAAACCGGCCTGTACTTTAACCACGCCATCGTCAACCCACCGATCGATCGCCATAAACCGGCTGACGAAGTGAAAGATGTCTACATCAAGCTGGAGAAAGAGACCGACGCCGGGATCATCGTCAGCGGCGCGAAAGTGGTTGCTACCAACTCGGCGCTGACCCACTACAACATGATCGGTTTTGGCTCGGCACAGGTGATGGGGGATAACCCCGACTTCGCCCTGATGTTTGTCGCCCCGATGGACGCCGAAGGGGTGAAGCTGATCTCCCGCGCCTCCTACGAGCTGGTGGCTGGCGCGACCGGCTCCCCTTACGACTACCCGCTCACCAGCCGCTTCGACGAAAACGATGCCATTCTAGTGATGGATAATGTGCTGATCCCGTGGGAGAACGTGCTGATCTACCGCGATTTCGACCGCTGCCGCCGCTGGACCATGGAAGGCGGTTTCGCCCGCATGTATCCGCTACAGGCGTGTGTGCGTCTGGCAGTGAAGCTCGACTTCATTACCGCTCTGCTGAAAAAATCGCTGGAATGTACCGGCACTTCTGAGTTCCGCGGCGTGCAGGCCGATCTTGGTGAAGTGGTGGCCTGGCGCAACATGTTCTGGGCGCTCAGCGACTCCATGTGCTCAGAAGCCACACCGTGGGTAAACGGCGCCTACCTGCCGGACCACGCGGCGCTGCAAACCTACCGCGTGATGGCCCCGATGGCCTACGCGAAGATCAAAAACATCATCGAGCGCAACGTCACCAGCGGCCTGATCTACCTGCCGTCCAGCGCCCGCGACTTGAACAATCCGCAGATCGACAAATACCTGGCGAAATATGTGCGTGGCTCCAACGGCATGGACCACGTGGAGCGCATCAAGATTTTAAAACTGATGTGGGATGCCATCGGCAGCGAGTTTGGCGGTCGTCATGAGCTGTACGAGATCAACTACTCCGGTAGCCAGGATGAAATCCGCCTGCAGTGCCTGCGCCAGGCGCAGACCTCCGGCAACATGGACAAAATGATGGCGATGGTCGATCGCTGCCTGTCTGAGTACGACCAGAACGGCTGGACGGTTCCGCACCTGCACAACAACACCGATATCAACCTGCTGGACAAGCTGCTGAAATAAGGCAGCGGGAGGTCAATATGCAACATGATGAACAACGCCTGCGTTTTCGTGACGCGATGGCCAGCCTCTCTGCGGCGGTCAATGTGATTACCACCGATGGCGAAGCCGGACGCTGCGGCATCACCGCTACCGCCGTCTGCTCGGTAACGGATACGCCCCCCTCGGTGATGGTGTGCCTGAATACCAGCAGCGCCATGAACCCGGTTTTTCAGGGTAACGGCAAGCTGTGCATTAACGTGCTCAACCATGAACAGGAGCTGATGGCGCGCCATTTTGCCGGGATGACCGGCATGACCATGGAGGAGCGGTTCACCCTCTCCTGCTGGCAGAAAGGCGTGCTGGCCCAGCCGGTATTAAAGGGGGCGCTGGCAAGTCTGGAAGGTGAGATTAGCCAGGTGCAGACCATCGGCACCCATCTGGTCTACCTGGTGGAGGTCAAAAACATCCACCTGAGCCAGGAGGGACACGGGCTGATTTACTTTAAGCGCAGATTTCATCCGGTGTTAATTGAACAAGAAGTAACAATTTAACACTCTTTTCAACAGCCAGCCGCCTCCGTGACTGGCTGTTTTTTAGTCAATTTGATTTACCTTAGAAATAGTTCACCGCAATACATTCATATAGTCGATAAATAATTTTCCTGCCCCCACCAGAGTTAATAGTCTTTTGCTATTTTTGCGTGTCTCGTGTCCAGTTTGAATGAAATTCAAATGACAGAATGTTCCTAATTATGTAATCTCCGACACGGAAACATTTTCGTGAATAATAAAGTTCAAATTAGTTGTTTACTGAATAGTACACCTGCGTCACCACAACAAAATCTGCACGTTTTTTAACCGGAATGGTACTTTTCCGTGCGGTAGCCTACCCTTTTTTTGGCTGTTCTGACTTAACGCCTGCGTTTTTTTGCTGCTCCTGCACCTGCAAGATTTATCAACTGCTTAGCTATTAGAAGCGGTTGTATGCCATCAACATTTTATTTCACATGCCAGTTATTGATTTGTTGGAAAATATTGATTTATGAAGAACGTAACTCGCCTTGTGGTGATTTCGCTCGCCCTCATGCTGAGTGGCTGCGCATATTCTCCGAAGCAGGTTGAAGCATCCCGACCGCTTGTGAATCAGAACGCTTCTACCGACCTGCATGCTATGGCAGCTAACCTGCAACAACCTCTGAACACGCTGCCGCAGGGCGCATCGCTCAGCGCCAATGGCAATACGTACACGTTAGGCCAGCGCTATGTCTCTGCCCTTGGGCTGGAATGCATTGAACTGCTGCGTAACCGCAACTACAACCAGTCCCAGCGCGGTGTGACCTGCAAGAACGGTGATACCTGGTATCTGGTACCGCAGCTGGAACAGGCTTCCGCCAGTAACCTGCTTGCAGTGCAATAATTTTGAAGAGAAATGTTGTGAAGATAACGAATTTACGGCAATTGAGTGCCGTCCTGTTACTGGCCTGCGTCTCCTGCGCATCTTTAGCCGCCCCCACTCAGCAAGAAGCCCAGGCATTTGGGATGAACGCCCCGGCAGATAACGGCGATGGCCGACTGCAGCTTGGCGGTGAGCAAGCGATGAGCGGCCAGGCCAATACCTCCTCCACTACCGGTACTTTCGCGCAGCAAAACCGCCAGGGCATGTTACTGCCGGGCGAGTCCGACGTGCGTAAATTACTGCCGCAGTCCGAGTCCGGCCTTCCCCCTCCGTACGGTGCCAACCTGTTTGCCGGTGGTTATGAAACCGAGCGCAGTGACGGCTTAAACGATAATTATCTGATCGCTCCCGGCGATAAGCTGAATATCTGGATCTGGGGCGCGGTTAATTTCTCCAACGTGGTAACTGTTGATAATCAGGGGAATATTTTTATTCCCGATGTCGGGCCGATTAATGTCAAAAATGTGGCGGCGAGTAAAGTCAATAACTTAGTCACCAGCCATATCAGCGAAGTCTTCACCAATAACGTAAATGTTTACGTTAATTTACTTACCGCGACGCCGGTCAGTGTATATGTCACCGGGCCAGTGATCCGCCCTGGACAATATGCCGGACAATCTTCCGACAGCGTTTTATATTTCCTGAAACGCGCTGGCGGCATCGACTCCGACCGCGGAAGCTATCGTCACATTAAGGTGTTACGTCAGAACCGTGTGATCCAGCAGATCGACCTGTATGAGTTTATGCAGCAGGGAAAAATGCCGAAGCTGTCCCTCAAAGATCAGGACGTGATCCTGGTGGAACCGCAGGGGCCGATGATCAACGTGGCCGGTAAAGTGCGTAACCCGTTCCGCTTTGAGCTGAAGAACAGCACCGCGCTCGGCTCGGAACTGATCGATTACGCCCTGCCCCTCGCCAAAGTGAGCCACGTGGGCGTGATTGGCGATCGCTCCAACGGCCCGTTCTCGGTCTATATGCCATATAAAGATTTCGACCGCGTTCAGCTGAGCGACGGCGACAAGGTGTTGTTCAACGACGATATGCATGCGCAGGTGTACGATGTGCAGGTGATGGGCAGCTATCGCGGGCCATCTTACTTCACCGTGCGTAAAGAGACCCGTCTGCACGATCTGCTGAACCACATCCCGATTGATCCGAACATGGCGGATTACGGCTCGATCTACATCATGCGTAAGAGCGTGGCCGCGCGGCAGAAAGAGATGCTGGAAGATTCCCTCAACCGCCTGGAGCGCAGCGTGTTTACCGCGCCAGCCAATTCTGACGGTGAAGCCTCTATCCGGACCAAAGAAGCCGAGCTGGTGATGCGCTTTGTGGAAAAAGCCCGCAAGGTTCAGCCGCTGGGTAAAGTGGTGGTGGCGGATAAGGGCGTGATCGCCAACATCCTGCTGGAACAGGGCGACCAGATTGTGATCCCGAACAAAACCGACCTGATTCAGGTGGGTGGCGAAGTGATGATGCCGCAGGCGGTGGTCTACAACAAAAGCGCCAGTCTGGAAGACTACGTAGCCTGGGCGGGCGGCTATACCGACCGTGCGAACGACAAGCGCATTGCCGTGGTACATGCTAACGGGCTGATGGAGTTTAAAGACGGCGGTGATGTTATGCCAGGCGATCAGATTCTGGTCATGCCGAAAGTGGACAGCAAAATGATGCAGTCCATCAAGGACATCACCCAGGTCATCTATCAAGTTGCCGTGGCGGCCAACGTGGTCCTGAACTAAACCTCAATGCGGGCTCGCCCCATCGCGGGCCCGTTCTGTGATATCGGCCTTCTTATGCTTAAACCTGTTATCAACCAGACGCCCCGCAGCTCGTTCCAGGTGCTGAGGGATGTGACGTTTGGCCTGCTTATTCGTGAACTGAAAACGAGATTTGGGAGTTATCGGCTGGGGTATGCCTGGGCGTTGTTGGATCCGTTGTTGATGATCGCTCTGTTTAGCGCGATTTTTGGGATGCGTGGGCACAGCGGTTTTGGTGGCGCACCTGCCCCCCTCTTCATTACAGCCGGCTATTTACCGTTCATCTTTTTTAAAAATGTAGTGAGCAAACTCCAGTCAGCGGTCAATGCTAACAAAGGTTTGTTCTGCTACCGCCAGGTGACGCCGTTCTCTACCTTTATCGCCCGGTTTATCCTCGAAACCATTGTTGGCATGATGGTCGGCGGCATCCTGATACTGGGATTATTGTGGTTTGGGTTTGATGCCGTACCAGCTGACCCATTGCAAGTTATTCTGGTTTATATGATGTTGATGATTTTTTCGTTTTCATTGGGCATCGTCTTTTGCATTACGGGCAACTTAGTGAATGAGGCTGAAAAATTCCTCGGTTTGTTGATGATGCCGTTAATGTTTATCTCCTGCGTTATGTATCCCCTCGCAAGCATCCCGGCACAATATCAGCATTGGTTTTTATGGAACCCGCTGGTACACGCCCTTGAGTTGATACGATCTGGCTGGATCGCTGGCTACGCCAGCCCGAATGTCAGCTGGACGTATCTTTTCGGGGTGACATTGATACTGCTGACGTTTGCTATGAGCAGCTATCGCCTGAGCCATCGCCGCCTGATTGCCAGCTAAGGGGATAGCATGATTGTTCTGGATAACGTTTCCAAGTATTACCCCACTAAGTTTGGCCGAAATTATGTTTTGCGAGACGTAAGTATTACGCTTCCACGCGATCGCAATATCGGTATTTTGGGCGTCAACGGCGCGGGTAAATCCACCCTCTTACGTCTGCTGGGCGGCATGGATATGCCTAATAAGGGCAAAGTGACCCGCCATTGTCGCGTCTCGTGGCCTCTTGCTCTGAACGGGGGATTTCAGGGCAGTATGACCGGGCGGGAAAATACCCGCTTTGTTTGCCGTATTCATGGCGTACGTGACACTCAGGCTATCGAGGAGTGGGTAAAAGAGTTCTCTGAAATCGGTCAGCATTTTGAACTGCCGATTAAGGGCTACTCCAGCGGTATGAAATCGAAATTCTCTTTTGCCGTAAGCATGGCCTTTGATTTCGAAATCTACCTGACCGACGAAATCATGTCGGTGGGTGATGCCCGCTTCAAGCAGAAATGTATTGATATATTTAATCAAAAACGCGAGACCGCCAGCTTAATCATGGTATCGCACGATATGAATAACTTACGCCAACAATGCGATATGGGAATTTTACTGCGCAACAGCGCTCTCGAGGTGTTTGATAAAATTGACGACGCCATCCGCATTTATCAGAATTTGTAATCAACCGATAAAATCATGACCCAACCAATTCGTTCCAATAAAGCATCAGGAATGATGCGTAAGCTGCGCAAGTTAAAAACCAAACCAAAACATTTTATTGTCGACTCCAGCGGGTTCCGTCTTGCTCAGCAATCATGGAAACAGAGCCTTAAGCTCGGCAGTTTTATGTGGGTTGTCGCCTGTTTTGCAATCGCTGTTCTCTATTTTGGTTTAATTGCGTCAGATCGGTATGTGAGCCGGGCGCAATTAGTCATTAAACAAGCAGATCAAATAAAAATGTTGCCTGACACACTGTCAATGCTGGGCCTCGGTGGAAGCAATCATGAAGATGTATTGCTGGTTCAAGATTATCTTAACTCTCCAGATATGCTTGCAAAACTGGATAAAGAGTTAGGTCTGAAAGCACATTATCAAAGCCATGACATTGATTATTTTTCTCGCTTATCAGGTGATGTAAGCCAGGAGGATTTCCTTAAATATTATCGGGATCATCTGTCATTACGTCTCGATGATCTTTCGGGGGTGCTAACGGTTGAACTGCAAGCATTTGATCCTGCTTATGGTCAACGCGTAGTAAACCTGATGCTTAAAGAATCAGAGGGCTTTATCAATAAACTCGGCCATCAGGTAGCGCTGGAACAACTGGCCTTTGTTGAAAAGGAAGTCGATCGTGCCTATCAGCGTGTTCAGGATGAAAAAGCGAAGGTTCTTGATTTCCAGAATAAACATAACCTGATTAGTCCTGAATCAACCAGTACTGCCCGTCTGGGGGTGGTCAGCCAGATCGAAAGCGAACTGGCAAGCCAACAGGCGCAGCTGAAACAATTGCAGAGTTATATGAAGGATACGGCCCCCGCTGTCATTTCTGTTAAGGCCAGAGCGGAAGCCTTAACTGAGCAGCTGGCGCAGGAAAAAGCCAGACTTACTGGTACCGATCAAGATGCAATGAACGAAGTAACCGCTCGCTATATGGATGTTCAAACGCAGGCAACTTTAGCGGCGGACCTTTATAAAAGTGGTCTTATCAGCTTGGAACAAGCTCGGGTTGAGGCGTACCGCAAGCTTAAACACTTGCTTGTGGTGAGCCAGCCTACCCTTGCTCAAGATGCAGAGTACCCTCGACGTCTTTATAACCTCGCAACCATCGGAGTACTACTGTGTTTAATGTATGGGCTGATTGTGATGGGCCTTGCTACGCTGCGTGAGCACCAGGACTAACCCATCTTTAGAAAAAAATTTATATCCTTATTTTAATGTAGCTTATCCGAGAAATTAACATTATGAAAAACCAACAGACAGTGGATGTTCGCAGTTTTTATGATGAAGTTCCATTTGATGGGGACATTACTGAAAGCATTAAACAGACATTAAAGCAACAGGGTGAGACGTTGCTGACGTTGTCGGAACATTTTAACAAAGCGCAATATAAGCTAGCCCTTTCGTTGATGCTTCAATGCAAGGGCCATGTCATTATCTGTGGTATGGGAAAATCCGGCCACGTAGGGCGTAAAATGTCTGCAACGCTTGCTTCCACCGGTACGCCTAGTTTTTTTGTACATCCTGCGGAAGCGTTTCATGGTGATCTGGGAATGATCACTTGTGATGATGTGGTTATTTTAATATCAAATAGTGGCGAAACTGATGAGATTTTAAAACTCATCCCTTCACTGAAAAATTTTGGTAACCGTATTATCGCTATCACGGGCGGATTACAATCCACACTTGCTAAGAACGCTGATGCAGTACTAGAAATAAAAATGCAAAGTGAATCCTGCCCCAACAACTTAGCCCCTACTACTTCAACTACCTTGACTATGGCGATTGGTGATGCGTTGGCATCAGCACTGATAAGTAAACGCCGCTTTATGCCCAATGATTTTGCAAGATTCCATCCCGGTGGTAGTTTGGGTCGTCGTTTGCTAACTCGTTTAAAAGATGTAATGAGTGAACGACTAACAAGGGTGGTTCCTGATGCAGCCTTGAAAGAGGTTATAGTTGATATGACTCAAGATCAGCATGGCATAGCATTGGTGATGAATGATGATGTTTTGCTAGGGGTAATTACTGACGGGGATTTACGCCGGGCAATGACATTAGATGATTTTGATTTGAATACATTTAAGGCTAAAGATATTATGACCCATAGTCCTATCACAGCCTCTCAGCATTCAATGTTAAACGATGCTGAAGAATTAATGCGCGAACATCAAATTAAACAACTGTTAGTATTGAATGATATTAATTATCCAGTTGGGATAATCGATTTTTATGATTAATTGCATTTTGGGCAATCTCATTAAAAATTTTCTCCAATAAACATATGGCAATTTATATCCACAAAACCAAAGTTTACCATACGCTAAAATAAAAGATAAATACATTAATTTATGATTCACTCAATCATAAAAAACTTTTGCTTCAAACAAAATCTTAACAGGTCATTTTTTATTTGTGAAATAAAACCTTATTATACTTTAATAGTTATTAATATCAATTCATGGGTTTTATGGTCGATAACTTAAAACCCATTTTTTATATAGTAAACATAACGTTTTATAAAATCATTTGTCCTAATAATTTTTGATTATAAAAATGATCACAATTAACCACGTAATGAGTGTTGATACAAAATCCTCAATATTCGAAGATTTTATAAGTAGACTCTCAATGTTTGATCCGATAAATTATAAACATATTGTTTCTATCGATCCAATTAATGATAGTCATATTTATCATTATCATCGCCCAAATAAATGTAACGAAGTTCGTAAAAATTCCCTTTGCACGATACATTTTGATTTATTAGATCTTAGGCAGCATGATGATATAAACACTACTTTAGAGCGATTGGATTGCTTTAACCATTTAGTGTTTATAAATAAAAACGAATATTTAAGATGGGAATTCAAACATGCAGAAAAACATTTAATCAATCACGGGTACGATGCTTCACTTTTACTAAGAAAACAAAAGTATCCACATAATAAATCGAACATAGCCATTTTCTCAAAGAACTATCAAGATGGTCGAAAAGGAAATGTTTATCTTAGAAAATTAATTGACAAAATGCCCTCTGAAAAGGTGCATTTTTTCTTGATTGGCCGAGATTGGGAACATTCCTCACTTAATAGTTTTAATAATGTCACAATACTGAATCCTAAAAATTATAAATCTCTCGTGCGTATATATAGCATTATTGACGTGGTCTTAATCTGCAGCCCATACGAAGGGGGACCAGCGTCACTTCCGGAAGCAATCTCCGCTGGATGTAGAGTGATATCCTCTAATTGTGGCATGGTTAACGAATTCATTTATGAAAAAGATATGCTTTCTTTTGATTTAGAAAAAGACATAAATCTTATACTTAGTCATATTTCCCATATTAATGGCGATATCAAACAATCATTTAGAAAAAAACCACAACTTTGGGAAGAAATTGCTTCTTCTTATCATCATATTTATGGAATGATTTTATGAGTATTAATACACTACAGCGAAAATGCAAAAAACTGTTTAGAGATCCTAAGAATTTTTTTAAAGATTCAAAAGTAATGTCTCGAATAGCTACAAAAGAAATAAATCAAACCAATAAAATCATTCGTGAAATGAATAACCATTCCATTGGGAAAGTTTTTTTCAATGAAAACAGTGTAATAAATTATGATATTTTAGGTAACATAAAACCAAACAATTTTTCATTTTCATCTGTTATAATTAAAGAAAGGAAAAGTAGCTTACCTAAAAATGAACCAATTTATGCTAACATATTAAAAAACCCTAATAATTTTATTGGGTTCAGAGAAAATAATATTTTCCTTTGCGATGCAGGTAATCTTATCTTAGACAAATTTATTGATGTAAGAGAAGCATTTCAAAATAAAAACTGGATTTCAGCACCATTTTCTTCTTATAAAAATATTTTTATAGTTGATCCTAAAAACAACCTTCCGCAGTTAATAAAATCCACTTCACCCTTTGTATTTGTACATTGTATTTTTACTGAGAAATCGTCCAAAGATAGTATAGAACGATGCATAAAATGGAGTGGCAAAATAGATAGCGCAATATTGCATTCGAGCCACGATAATTTTGCATACGCATTTAACCGTTCTCATGTTTTCTCATCTACCATACAATTACTTAAAGGAATCGCTGATTTAATATTAATCAATGGCTCAAAACCTTACGATCTTTTAATACCTTGTTTTGGAGATACTCCATTTTTAGAAAATATCGACGAACTTAATGAAGAAACGCATGATATTTATATCAAAATCAATAAAAAAATGAATGCTATTTCCAAAACATGTACTTTTGAAGAAATCGCAATGGCGCTATCTCAAAGTACATCTTTTGTTTTATGTCGAGAGTCTGTATACCAGAGGTATGAAGACGTGATTATTAGGGGGGACTTGCAACAGTTTATTTTGGCGACAACTAAAGATGGTTTACGCGTTGAGGTGAGTGAGCAATGAATATAGTACATATTAGCAAGACACCATTAGCTGGAAGTCCAGGTCGCCTATCAGATGAAATAAACAAACAGAATGAAATTTCCTCGCTGGCCTTCATCGAAAAAGATTATCCAGGTGAACTATCGGGTAAATTTATTTATAACAGTGTTGTGCTAGACTGCTTAAGTTCATGGGATCTTTTAAAATATTCTGTTAAATCGGCTGATATTATCCACATTCATAATGATGTTAGTACAGAATGTTTGCACTTGATCTTGAATCAAAACCCTACATCAAAATTTGTTTATCATGTTCATTCACCTCTCCGTGAGGGTCCATTATTTTTCGAAGTTTATAAGACATTAGGGATAGATTTCTATAAAAAAATAGTAGTAGGCCAGTATCATCCTAGACATTACTCTGATTTTATTCCACTATTAAATATAGTACCTTTTAAAGCGACTTCTAGTGTTAAAAATGTTGATGATAAAATCCGTATATTATTCAGTCCAAGCCATACACGTACGGGTGGAAGATGGAATGATAAAGTATCCGCTGAGCTTGATAGAACATTAAAGTTAATAGCTAAAGATAAACGTTTTGAAATAATTACTCCTAGTAAGATTTCGCCCTCAGCCCTGTTTGAATTACGCAAAACATGTAATATTACTATTGATGAAATAACTACAGGCTCATATCATCAGATTTCATTAGAAGGTTTAGCTGCTGGAAATGTAGTTATAAATAATAGTGATTTTTTCAGCAACATTTTTCTTGAAACATTATCAAGCTCATCCGAACATGTTCCTTTCGTCAGAATGAACAATAAAAACGTGTCCAGAAAACTTCCTGAGCTTTTATCCAGACCTGAAGAAATCTACTCTATGCAAAAGCAATCCGCAAAATTCTATAAAAAATATCTTTCCCCGCAAAAAACAGCAAACCGTTTAATTGATATCTATAAGGGAAAATTATGAAGATCAGCAATTTAAAAAACATTGAAAATGGTAAAGATATTTATATTGTTGCAAATGGCCCTTCCGTACTTAATAAAAAGACGCTGAATCTGTTATCTGACAAAATCGTTATAGGTATGAATGCAACTCCTCTCCTTTGCCATGAATACTCTTTCGATTTGAAGTATTATACTGTAAGTGACGAGCGTTTTATTAAAGATGTTGAAAAGTATAAAATAGCTACTGAAATCATTTCAAAATCTACAGTGCGAGTCTTCCGTAGTGAATTAAAAAAACATGACTCGCCTGTTTTGATAGATGAAACTTATTATATAAATGCTATTGGTCGCGACGGTTTCAGCTTTAATCTTAGCCAAGGCTTCTATTTTGGTTGCACAACCACGATGTTCTCGATTCAATTGGCTGCTTATCTAGGGGCAAAAAACATTTATCTATTAGGTGTCGACTTGAGCTACCCAAAAGACAAACCAAGATTTTATAAAGAGAAAAATCCGGCTCCGATTGATAATTTTACTTGTGTACAGATAAAAAATATACGGGATGCATATCATCAACTAAGAAAACGTGGAGTGAACCTTTACAATTGTTCAAATCAATCATTATTAAAACCCTATATTCCATACTTCGCAATATAATAATATATGGATTAAAGAGATTTTCTAACGATGAAGATGGTAATAAAATTGTAATCCCCCTTCATTCAATGCAGAACACCTCTTATAGGACTATACAATTAAAAAAATACTCTAACGAGGGTAATGATTCCTTTACTAATTACAACTTATCGATCCTGATAGAAAATATATATAGAACTTTACATTATGAAAAATTTAGAATAATTTTATTTCATAATAAATTAGATTATTCTTTAGCAAAACAAATAGCGCTAACCCATGGCTATAATAAAAACATACTAATATTCCAAAAAAATTATAACCTTATAATTTATATTAAAGTGGTATATGCGATCTATGAATACGCAAGAAATAATTGAGCTCATAGCAAAATACTTCAAGCAAGATAATGGTGATTTTGACCTACCATATCAAAAATGGTTAGCTATTTACCGCACTTGGGAAGTAAACAATAAAATTATTACAGAAGAGCAAATTTTAAAATTAGTTCCTCTACGAGAACCAATTGTAAAATTAATTTACAAAAAAATTTGCCATAAGATGCCTTTTGATAGAGACTATATTCTCAAACATTATGAACGTACAAAAAATGATTTAGAACATCTTGTCTATCCATCTAAAAACCCTAAGCGATTAATTATTTTACTAAGCGGCTACTCTCAACGTAAAACTTATAACCGATATTCTTGGTATTGGGATGAAAATGAACTATGGGAAAGCGACAATGTTTGTTTATTTATGAATGATGTAGAAAATACATGGTATTGCGGCCATGAGTTAGATAAAATTTCTCAATATAAAGAAATAATTAAATCGGTTCAAATTGAATTTAATTTAGAAACCCATAACACCTTTATTATCGGCGGTTCTATGGGGGGATATGGCGCATTACGATTAGGTTATGAAATGAACCTGAGAGGAATTATTTCTATCAACCCTCAGACATCTAAAGAAGCAGCCAGACTCCATAATGATACTTCTTGGTATGACTGTATAACAAAATGCGATGAGCGATTCATATCAGCTTCAGAAATAATAAAAAACAATCAAGGTACGAAACTTTATTTAGAATGTGGAACTTATCCAGCTGATATTTTTGACCTTAATGATATAATCATTAATTCCGCTCGAAACAATAACCTATTGCTTTTAAACCCACACAATTCAAAAAAGCATGTAACTATTAGCCCAAGCAAAGAACAAGTCGATACATTGATTAATTTTTTTGAATCGGACTCAATAAGTATTCACGAGGCAGAAAAGAACGCAGATCTTGCTGATACGAGTATTTAGTAAAACATTTAGCTATCTTAAGTTATATAAAGGACAACATATATGTTTTTAATCGCAGGACCTTGCGTCATCGAATCCGAACAACTCGTAATGGACGTTGCCGGACGCATTAAAGAAATCACCGACAAATTGGGTATGGATTACATCTTCAAATCCAGTTTTGACAAAGCTAACCGTAGCTCCACCGACAGCTTCCGTGGCCCTGGTATGGAACGCGGTCTGCAAATTTTGCAAAAGGTGAAGGAGACCTATGGCTTACGTGTACTAACCGATGTACACGAAGACACGCCAGTAGAAGAAGTGGCTTCAGTGGTTGATGTTCTGCAAACTCCAGCCTTCCTGGTTCGTCAGACTAACTTTATCCAGCGTGTCGCTCGTTGTGGCAAGCCTGTAAATATTAAAAAAGGTCAGTTCCAGGCACCATGGGATATGGAGCAGGTCGTTAAGAAATGCCATGAAGTTGGCAACCAGGACATCTGGCTGTGCGACCGTGGCACGTCCTTCGGTTACAACACCCTGATCTCTGATATGCGCGGCCTGCCGGTTATGCGTCGTACCGGCTGTAAAGTGGTCTTTGATGCAACGCACTCTGTACAGCAACCAGGTGGACAGGGTGCTACCAGTGGCGGCCAGCGTGAATTTGTCCCGGTTCTGGCTCGTGCTGCCGTGGCGGTCGGTGTTGATGGCCTCTTTATGGAAACGCATCCAGAGCCAGCAAAAGCATTGAGTGATGGTCCAAACATGCTGCCTCTGACTGTCATGGAAGAGATGCTGACCGTATTAGCAGAAATCGATCACGTTACTCGCTCCCACCGTTTCCTCGAAGATACATTGGTTTAATTACCTTCCCTTCGAAATCTAGGAAAAAGGCGTATTAAGTAATACGCCTTTGCTTTATCCGCCCTGCCGATAAATTTATGGACTTTTTTATGTCTTACAAAATCGTGATTCCAGCCCGTTATGGTTCTAGTCGTTTACCGGGTAAGCCCCTGGCCCTGATTAATGGTCGTCCTATGGTTTGGCATGTCTGGCAACGAGCACTGGAAACCGGAATTCCGTCCGTGGATATCTGGGTTGCAACCGATGACCAACGCATCTATGACGCAGCTACGGCTTTCGGTGCCAATGTGGTAATGACTGATGTTAATCACAGTTGTGGTACAGACAGGCTTGCTGAAGTCGCTAAGCTGCAAGGTTGGGCTGACAAAGAGATTGTGGTCAATGTTCAGGGCGACGAACCCTTGCTTCCCGCTCATCTAATCCAGTTGGCGGCTGATACTTTAGCGGCTGACAGGGAAAGTGGGATTGCCACACTGGCATGCCCTATTGTGGATTTCGAACAAGTCATGGCTCCCCAATGCGTCAAAGTAGTAACAAACGCTGCAGGCCAGGCACTCTATTTTTCTCGCGCACCAATTCCATGGGATCGGGACAAATTCGCCCAGTTGCAAAGCACTAATGCAGAAGTCGCCTTTACCAGCACAACCACGAGCTGGTTACGTCACATCGGTTTATATGCTTATAAAGTCAGTACCCTCATGTCTCTCAGCGATCTGCCAGTCTCTCCTGTAGAACAACTGGAGTCACTGGAGCAACTTAGAGCACTCTGGCATGGCATTAAGATTGCCGTTGCTCGTGTCGAGCAAGCGCCTCCACATGGGGTTGATACTTCAGAAGATTTGGCGCGTATCCAGCAACATTTTGAGTCTGAGATTCAAACAACGTACTGATAATAGAGCGCCTCAAACAAGGGGATATATACCTACTAACATCAAATTTCAAAGGTATATACCCCTACCTTAAAGACCGAATTGTCCCAATTTTGTAATTATTAAAATCTCTCCATAGATGCAAGATAAATGTAGAGCCTGACTTATAAGGATTAGAAAAAGCGGTTGTCCTTACCCAATAAGCGACAAAAAGCACGTTATGAATGGTTAACGCACAGCGAACGAGAATGAGAAAGCTACACTTTTACAGTTTTGCCCCATCGCATTCCCTTTCGTTAAATAAGATATTTAATTATCATTTTGTGACTTTTCACCTATCAAAAAAAATCGCTTATGAAAATCCTTGTAACCGGTGGAGCCGGTTTTATCGGTTCTGCTGTTGTTCGCCATATCATCCGGGATACGCAGGATGCGGTGATCAACCTTGATAAGCTTACCTACGCGGGCAATCTGGAATCGCTGGCCGAGGTCGCAGCGAGCGACCGTTACGCCTTCGAACAGGTGGATATCTGCAATCGTGCAGAGCTGGATCGGGTCTTTGCCACCCATCAACCGGATGCGGTGATGCATCTGGCCGCCGAGAGCCATGTGGATCGCTCCATTACCGGCCCGGCTGATTTTATCGAAACCAATATCGTCGGCACTTACACGCTGCTGGAAGCGGCTCGCGCTTACTGGAGCGAGCTGGATGAATCCCGCAAGCAGGCGTTCCGTTTCCACCACATCTCCACCGACGAAGTGTATGGCGACCTGCCGCACCCGGATGAAGTGAGTGAGGGTAGTGAGCTGCCGCTCTTTACCGAGACCACGCCGTACGCGCCAAGCAGCCCGTACTCCGCGTCGAAAGCCTCCAGCGATCAACTGGTGCGCGCGTGGCGTCGTACCTATGGTCTACCGACCATCGTCACCAACTGCTCCAACAACTACGGCCCGTATCACTTCCCTGAGAAGCTGATCCCGCTGGTGATCCTCAATGCGCTGGACGGCAAAGCGCTGCCCATCTACGGCAAAGGCGATCAGATCCGCGACTGGCTCTACGTGGAAGATCACGCCCGTGCGCTCTACACCGTGGTTACTACCGGCGTGGTGGGCGAGACTTACAACATCGGCGGGCACAACGAGAAGCAGAACCTGGAGGTGGTCCACACCATCTGCGACCTGCTCGACGAGATGGTGCCGAAGGCCGGTTCCTACCGCGACCAGATCACCTACGTGACTGACCGCCCGGGCCACGACCGTCGCTACGCGATCGATGCCAGCAAAATGAGCCACGAGCTGAACTGGCAGCCGCAGGAGACTTTCGAGTCCGGTATCCGCAAAACCGTGCAGTGGTATCTGGATAACCAGCAGTGGGTTAACAACGTGAAAAGCGGCAGTTATCAGGACTGGATCGCAAAGAACTATCAGGAGCGTAACTGATGCATATTCTGCTGTTCGGCAAAAATGGCCAGGTGGGCTGGGAGCTGCAGCGCGCGCTGTTGCCGCTAGGTCGTATTACGGCGGTGGATTTTGACTCCACCGACTACTGTGGTGATTTCAGCAACCCGGAAGGCGTGGCTGAGACCGTGCGTCTGCTAAAGCCGGACGTGATCGTCAATGCCGCCGCCCATACCGCGGTGGATAAAGCTGAGAGCGAGCGCGACTTTGCCGAGCTGCTCAACGCCACCAGCGTAGCCGCCATCGCTAAAGAAGCCGAGGCGCTAGGCGCCTGGCTGGCGCACTACTCCACCGACTACGTCTTCGATGGCAGCGGTGAAAAACCCTGGGTCGAGACAGACCAGACTGCACCGCTGAACGTCTACGGCGAAACCAAGCTGGCGGGCGAGCAGGCTGCCGCGCTCTGCTCCCGTCATCTGGTGTTCCGCACCAGCTGGGTCTATGCCGCCCGTGGCGCTAACTTCGCCAAAACCATGCTGCGCTTTGGCAAAGAGCGCAGCGAAATGTCGGTGATCAACGATCAGTTTGGCGCGCCGACCGGAGCAGAGCTGCTGGCCGACTGCACGGCGCATGCGATCCGTATCGCCCAGGATAAGCCGGAAGTCGCCGGCCTTTATCATCTGATCGCCTCCGGCACCACCACCTGGTTCGAGTATGCCCAGCGGGTCTTCGCGACTGCACGCGCGGCAGGCGTTGAGCTGGCGGTCACCCAGGTGAATGCAGTGCCGACCAGCGCGTTCCCAACGCCGGCGAAACGTCCGCATAACTCACGCCTCGATACCAGCAAGTTCCAGCGCACCTTCGGGCTGACGCTGCCAGACTGGACCCTCGGCGTCGATCGCATGCTTGCCGAAATCCTTGGAAAGTAAATGCATCAGGGTATGCTATGCATGCCTTGTTTTATCGACACGGACCTTTGTCAGGGAGCGGCACGTTTAGCTCCCTCTACAGCAATCAAACAGATGCCGGGTGGCGGTTCGCCGTCATCCGGAGCAAAACAGAAGAAATGAAGGATTATGAACAAGCGTAAAGGTATTATTCTGGCCGGTGGGTCAGGGACTCGTCTCTATCCGGTCACCATGGCGGTGAGCAAACAGCTGCTGCCAATCTACGACAAGCCGATGATCTACTACCCGCTGAGCACCCTGATGCTGGCCGGTATCCGCGACATCCTGATCATCAGCACCCCGCAGGATACGCCGCGCTTTGAGCAACTGCTGGGCGACGGCAGCCAGTGGGGCCTGAACCTGCAGTATAAAGTGCAGCCAAGCCCGGACGGCCTGGCGCAGGCCTTTATCCTCGGCGAAGAGTTTATCGGCGACGACGACTGTGCGCTGGTGCTGGGCGACAACATCTTCTACGGCCACGACCTGCAAAAACAGCTGGAAGCCGCCGCAGCCAAACCTGCGGGCGCTACCGTCTTTGCCTATCATGTACACGATCCTGAGCGTTATGGCGTGGTGGAGTTCGACCGTGAAGGCACCGCGATCTCCCTGGAAGAGAAACCGCTGCAACCGAAGAGCAACTATGCGGTAACTGGTCTCTACTTCTATGACAACCGCGTGGTTGAGATTGCCAAAAGCCTGAAACCGTCCCCGCGCGGCGAGCTGGAAATCACTGACGTGAACCGCATCTACCTTGAGCAGGGCGATCTGTCGGTCGCCATGATGGGCCGTGGTTATGCCTGGCTTGATACCGGCACCCATGAGAGCCTGATTGAGGCCAGCAACTTCATCCAGACCATCGAAACCCGTCAGGGGCTGAAAGTGGCCTGTCCTGAAGAGATTGCTTACCGTCTGAAGTTTATCGATGCCGACCAGGTGCGCAAGTTAGCCGCGCCACTGGCGAAGAATGCTTACGGGCAATATCTGCTGAAAATGCTCAAGTAGTCACCATTAACACCTGGGGCGTCATGCCCCATTTATCAATCAGGCCGTAATCATGAACGTAATTCAGACCGCAATCCCCGACGTCTTTATCTTTGAGCCAAAAGTGTTTGGCGATGACCGTGGCTTCTTCTTCGAAAGCTTTAACCACAAGCAGTTCGAAGCCGCCATTGGCCGCAGCGTAAACTTCGTGCAGGACAACCACTCCAAATCCTCAAAAGGCGTTCTGCGTGGCCTGCACTACCAGCTGGCGCCGCATGCGCAGGGCAAACTGGTGCGCTGTGTGGCTGGTGAAGTGTTCGACGTGGCGGTGGATATCCGTAAAAGCTCCCCGACCTTTGGTCAGTGGGTGGGCGTGCATCTGTCTGGCGAAAACAAGCGCCAACTGTGGATCCCGGAAGGTTTCGCCCACGGCTTTATGACCCTGAGCGACACCGCAGAATTCCTTTACAAAACCACCAACTACTACGCGCCGGAGAGCGACCGCGGCATCCGCTGGAACGATGAAACCATTGGTATTACCTGGCCAGAAATCGACAGCGAGATCCTCACCTCCGCCAAAGACAGCGTTGCCAAATCCTTCCCTGACGCAGAGTACTTCTGAGTCCCACGCCCCGCAGTGACGCGGGGCGTTTTCTGATGCACAGAGCGCACATGAAATTCTATACAGGTTCAGCCGGGATCCTGGCCCGAAAAGCGCAGCTTGAGCCGATGCTGGGCCGCCCGTTACACGCCTTTAAAACCAACACAGAACTGGCGCAAGACGATGTCCTGGTCGGCTGGGGCCAAAAAGCCAATACCCGCCAAATCAAACAAAAAGCCCACGATCTCGGCCTGCCGTACTGGCAGCTTGAGGATGGCTTTATCGGGTATATTGGCCATCCCGCCCGGGGGGGCAAGTCCGTCTCCCTGATCGCCGATCCTGTGGGAATTTACTACGATGCCCGCCAGCCGAGCCGCCTTGAAGAGCTGATCGCGACCCCCTGCGATGACAGCATGCTGGCGCGTGCCGAAGCGCTCATAGCTGAACTGCTGCGTCTTGGTATCACCAAGTACAACTGCTATGCCGCAGGCAGCGGCCTGCCGGATACGCTGGCGGCCCGTCTGCATAGCGACCCGCGCCCGAAAGTGCTGCTGATTGACCAGGTGGCGGGGGATCTCTCCATCCCGGGTGCGCTGGCAAGCGAAGACGATTTTGTCGCAATGGTGGCGGCGGCCCGACGTAATCACCCCGATGCCCGCCTGCTGCTGCGCACTCACCCGGATACCCGGCTGGGTAAAAAAAGCGGCGTGCTGGCGCGGCTGGCGCTGGACGACGTGGAGGTAGTGGCCGAACACTGCCATCCCCATGCCCTGCTGAACAGCGTAGAGGCGGTCTACACCGTCTCTTCCCAGATGGGCTTTGAAGCGCTGCTGCTTGGGAAAGCGGTCTACTGCTTCGGCATGCCGTTTTACGCGGGCTGGGGGCTGACCCACGACAGCAAAACCTGCCCGCGCCGTCAGGGGCCGATCGCCCTGCCCCAGCTGGTGGCAGCGGCGCTGATCCTCTACCCGCGCTATCTGGACCCGATCCTGGGCCAGCGCTGCGAAGTGGAACAGGTGCTCGAGATTATTGCCGGTCAGCAGAGCCCAGCCCCGCGCTATCGCCGCCTCTATATGGTGGGCTTCTCGCTGTGGAAGCGCGCCTTTATGCGCGCCTTCTGCCAGCCGCTGGCCGAAGAGCTGCGCTTTGTGCGCAAGCTGCCTGAAACGCTGGCCCCCGACGAGCAGGTGCTGGTGTGGGGCAGCCGCCATCCTGAACTTAAAAGCGCCATCCGGGTGGAAGATGGTTTTATCCGCTCCCGGGGGCTGGGCTCGAACCTGTGCCGCCCTTCGTCGCTCTCCATCGACCCGGTAGGGATCTACTTCGACAGTCGCCGTCCAAGCGGGCTGGAGCAGTTGCTAAATCAGCATGAGCTTACCGACCAGGAGCTGGCTCGCGGCGAGACGCTGGTGGATCTACTCCGCCAGCACGGGGTGAGCAAATATAACGTTGGCACCGTCAAACCGTTCACCCCACCTGCTGATGGCCGTTCGCTGGTGCTGGTGGTGGGCCAGGTGGATGGCGATGCCTCGATCCTCACCGGCAGTCCGGTTATCCGCAGCAACGAAGCGCTGCTATGGGCGGTACGTGACGCCAGACCGGAGGCGCACATCCTCTTTAAACCGCACCCGGACGTGGTGGCGGGCAACCGGGCCGGGGCTATCTCTGCCGAATGTCTGGCCCACTGCGTCGACAGCCAGGTGCTGGATCTCGGCCTGACCAGTCTTTATCCCCATGTGGATGAGCTGCACACCATGACGTCGCTGAGCGGCTTTGAAGCGCTGGTGCAGGGGGTGAACGTCACCACCTGGGGCCAGCCGTTCTACAGCGGCTGGGGACTGACCGAAGACAGACATCCTGCCCCGCGTCGTCAGCGCCCTCTGCCACTGGCGGCGCTGGTCTACCTGACCCTGGTGGCCTATCCGCGCTATATCGACTGGCAGAGCGGGCTGTGGATGAGCCCGGAGCAGTTGATCCGCCAGTTGGCCACGCAGGGCAACTCCTCATCGCAAAAAGCCAGCCGCTGGCAGCGCTGGCAGTTAAAACTGAGCTATCTCGCGCAGACGCTTCGCTAGCGAACGATTTATCCTGATGTATTAAAGAAAAGCGGTCATCAAGCCGTTAATCACCTGTCTCATCAACGGAACGGATCTGGGAAAAGAAATGGAAGAGCAAGCCATACGCCATTTATTAAATGGCCGCCGATATCTTTTATTACAAGGACCGATGGGCCCCTGCTTTGCACGTCTGGCGACCTGGCTGCAGCACAGCCACCGCGAAGTGAAGCAGGTCTGCTTTAATGCCGGAGACGCCTGGTATGCCGCAAAAGAGACGTCGCTGCACTACACCGGCCCGGTGAAAAATTTTGCCTTCTGGCTGCGCGATCTGCACAAAGAGTACGCCTTCGACACCATCGTCTGTTTCGGGGATTGCCGCCCGATGCATGTCGAAGCGAAGAAGTGGGCGCGCGGTAAAGCCATCGACTTTCTCGCCTTTGAGGAGGGGTATTTCCGGCCATTTTATATCACCCTGGAAAAAGGCGGCGTGAACGCCTTCTCCTCGATGCCCATCGATGCGAAATACTATCGCGAGCAGCCGCTGCCGGAGCTGAAAACCCCGACGCCATGGAAGCCCAGCGCCTTTAACCGTGCCGCCCACGCCATGCTTTATTACGCGGCGGGCTGGTTTGGTCGCCATCGCTATCGCGGCTACCGCCACCATAAATCGTTTTCCCCGTGGTATGAGATGCGCTGCTGGGTCCGTGCCGGCCGCCGTAAGCTGTGGTATCGCTGGAAGCAGCGCCATATGCTGAGCCATATCACCGAAACGCTGGACAACGCGTACTACCTGGCGATTTTGCAGGTCTACAACGACAGCCAGATCATTCACCACAGCCCGTATAAAGATGTGCGTGACTATATCGAAACCGTGATCCGCTCGTTCGCCCGCCATGCGCCGAAAGAACACCATCTGGTGTTCAAGCATCACCCGATGGATCGTGGTCACCGCTATTATGGCGTGCTGATTAATACGCTGTGCGAGAAGTACGGCATTACGACTGACCGGGTGATCTATATCCACGATCTCTCCCTGCCCGCCCTGCTGACCCACACCCGGGGAGTGATCACCGTTAACAGCACCGCGGGGCTGTCGGCGCTGATCCACAACAAGCCGCTCAAGGTGATGGGCAAAGCGCTGTATGACATCGAAGGCTTAACCTGGCAGGGGCCGTTGAACCAGTTCTGGCAAACGGATTTCGCGCCTGACAAACAGCTCTTCCAGCGTTTTCGTACCCACCTGCTCTACAACACGCAGATCAACGCCGTGTTTTACGGTAAGTCCGACTGGCTTAACGTCCCGACCGAACTCCCCCTGCCGGATTCTATTACCGATTCCGAACTCGAACGCTAATTCACCACTCCGCCGGGGAGATTGCCCCGGCGGATCCGATCTGCCCCTCGCTTTTATCCCCTCGTTGTAAAAATAACTAATGTTTATCCCTAATCTGGCCGTTATAACCTAAGACAAATTTTCACGCCGTTTTTTGCACTGACATATTTTGTCAGCCCGCACCGGCGTAATTCACAGCAATGTTTTAGATCACGGGAAAGCTATATGACAATTCCGACCAGGAGTCGCTCGGCTGAAAGGTTGGTAGATATTCTGCTGGAGCTTCATTTACACGGCGTGGTTAACCGCCAGGCATTGATGCATAAATTTAATATTACTGAGCGCACCGTCTATCGCGATCTGAATGCACTCTCGCCGATTGTGGAGTACACCGGAAACGGGCTGTACCGGCTTATTCATTCCCCGCAGGGACACACCGGCCCGGGGCTGCATCACGTCATTGCTAACTTCCTGAATGTGGATGACTATTTTCCTGACAAAGGCCGTGAATTCTGGCAGAAACTGGAGTCTCGGGTGGAGGAAAACCATATTATGATCCTCGGTAACGAGGCCGAGCGAAAAGAAAAATGGGATATTCACGCGCAGCTTGCGGCCTTTGAGAAGGCGATTAAGGGCCAGCAGATTTGCCAGATCCTCTATAAAGGAAAATCGCGGCAGGTTAACCCTTATAAAGTAATTAACAAAAAAAATATATGGTATTTACAAGCCACCGAAGGCGGCAGATTGAAATCGTTTTCTTTAAGCCTTATTCAGTGGCTGGATATTCGCAGCGAAACCTTCACGCCAGATAACGACACCCTCGAATTACTGGAAAAAAATCCCGACCCGTGGGTCAGCGAAGAGACATTCGAAGTGGATGTGCTTATTCCCACCACCATTGCGCACTATTTTAAACGCCGCGATCTGCTGCCCGGCCAGGAAATTCTGGCGGAAGATAAAAACGGCATCACCCTGCGCTGCCATGCCGCACATGAAAACCAGATCCTGCCGCTGCTCTTCTACTGGCTGCCTAACATCGAGGTGCTGGAACCGGCATGGCTGAAGCAGAAATTCGTTGCCACTCTGGAGAACTATCTGGCGGACGTGGAGTGATCCGCTTCTGACATCGTGATCCCCTTCACACAATCCCCTCCTCTGACGGCGAGCCTGAACCACTCGCCCTCGCAGTTGACCGCTCATCCCGTCATACAACCACTCACCGATTTACCTTCCTTTACACGCGCAAGGCTCTGGCAAGATCGCCGCAGCATTAATCACTCTCTCTACAGCGAACCCTGACGCTTTTTTCATCTAAAAACCAGGTCTTATTATGGATATCAAAAAACTACTTAAGCACGTCCCCTGGCTGCTGCTTGGGATACTCGGGGCATGTTGCCTTGCCGTCGTCGCCCTGCGTCGCGGCGAGCACATCAGCGCCCTGTGGATCGTCGTGGCCTCCGTGTCGGTCTATCTGGTGGCGTACCGCTACTACAGCCTCTACATCGCGCAAAAGGTCATGAAGCTCGACCCGACGCGCGCCACCCCGGCGGTCATTAACAATGACGGCCTTAACTACGTGCCAACCAACCGCTATGTGCTGTTTGGCCACCACTTTGCGGCTATCGCAGGCGCGGGTCCGCTGGTTGGGCCGGTCCTGGCGGCGCAGATGGGCTACCTGCCGGGTACCCTGTGGCTGCTGGCGGGCGTGGTGCTGGCGGGTGCGGTGCAGGACTTTATGGTGCTGTTTATCTCTTCTCGCCGTAACGGCGCTTCTCTGGGTGAGATGATCAAAGAAGAGATGGGCCGCGTCCCAGGCACCATCGCCCTGTTCGGCTGCTTCCTGATCATGATCATCATCCTTGCGGTGCTGGCGCTGATCGTGGTGAAAGCGCTGGCGGAAAGTCCGTGGGGCGTATTCACCGTCTGCTCTACCGTGCCGATTGCGCTGTTCATGGGGATCTACATGCGATTCCTGCGTCCGGGCCGCGTGGGCGAAGTGTCAGTGATTGGTATTGTACTGCTGGTGGCCTCCATTTACTTTGGCGGCGTGATTGCGCACGACCCGTACTGGGGCCCGGCGCTGACCTTTAAAGACACCACCATCACCTTTGCGCTGATTGGTTACGCCTTTATCTCTGCCCTGCTGCCGGTATGGCTGATTCTGGCGCCGCGCGATTACCTGGCGACCTTCCTGAAAATCGGCGTGATCGTCGGTCTGGCGATCGGCATCGTGATCATCAACCCTGAGCTGAAAATGCCTG
This sequence comes from Leclercia sp. EC_58, assembly GCF_019584355.1. Lineage (NCBI taxonomy): Bacteria > Pseudomonadati > Pseudomonadota > Gammaproteobacteria > Enterobacterales > Enterobacteriaceae > Leclercia > Leclercia sp. EC_58. The sequence continues at coordinate 1,674,122 of NZ_VDAM01000001.1, read as the reverse complement.
CGGTGACCCAGTACATCGACGGTACCGGTCCACTGTGGAAAGGCGCGCTGTTCCCGTTCCTGTTTATCACCATTGCCTGTGGTGCGGTCTCTGGCTTCCACGCCCTGATCGCCTCCGGCACTACGCCAAAACTGCTGGCGAACGAAACCGATGCGCGCTTTATCGGTTACGGCGCGATGCTGATGGAATCCTTCGTGGCGGTCATGGCCCTGGTGGCGGCGTCCATCATCGAGCCGGGTCTCTACTTCGCGATGAACACCCCACCAGCGGGCCTTGGCATTACCATGCCGAACCTGCATGAGATGGGCGGTGACAACGCAGCGCTGATCATGGCGCAGCTGAAAGACGTAAGCGCCCACGCGGCGGCGACCGTTAGCTCCTGGGGCTTTGTGATCTCCCCTGAGCAGATCATGCAGACAGCCAAAGACATCGGCGAACCGTCGGTGCTGAACCGTGCCGGTGGCGCACCAACCCTGGCGGTCGGTATCGCCCACGTGTTCCACAAAGTGCTGCCGTGGGCGGACATGGGCTTCTGGTACCACTTCGGTATTCTGTTCGAAGCGCTGTTCATCCTTACCGCGCTGGATGCCGGTACCCGTGCAGGCCGCTTTATGCTCCAGGATCTGCTGGGTAACTTCGTGCCGTTCCTGAAGAAGACCGACTCGCTGGTGGCGGGCGTACTGGGAACCGCGGGTTGCGTAGGTCTGTGGGGTTATCTGCTGTATCAGGGCGTAGTCGACCCGCTGGGCGGCGTGAAGAGCCTGTGGCCGCTGTTCGGTATCTCTAACCAGATGCTGGCGGCTGTCGCTCTGGTGCTCGGCACCGTGGTACTGGTGAAGATGAAGCGCACCAAATACATCTGGGTGACCGTGGTACCGGCCCTGTGGCTGCTGCTCTGCACCACCTGGGCGCTGGGTCTGAAACTGTTCAGCTCCAACCCGCAGCTGGAAGGCTTCTTCTTTATGGCTAACCAGTACAAAGAGAAGATTGCCGCAGGCGGCAGTGAGCTAACTGCCCAGCAGATTGCCAACATGAACCATATCGTGGTGAACAACTACACCAACGCGGGTCTGAGCATTCTGTTCCTGGTGGTGGTCTACAGCATCATCTTCTACGGCATCAAAACCTGGATGAAAGTGCGTAACGCCGAGGGTCGTACCGATAAAGAGACGCCGTACGTACCGGTGCCGGAAGGCGGCGTGAAGACCTCTTCACACCATTAAGTCAGTAACCTCTATATAGGCCCGGATCGCTGCGCGCTACCGGGCTTTTTCTATCTGGATGGCACAATGTTTGGTAACTTAGGCGAAGCAAAAAAATACCTCGGTCAGGCGGCGAAGATGCTGATTGGCATTCCGGACTATGACAACTACGTTGAGCATATGAAGACCAACCATCCGGATAAGCCGTACATGACCTACAACGAATTCTTCCGCGAGCGTCAGGAAGCGCGCTACGGCGGAGGAGGAGAAGGCGGCGTACGCTGCTGCTGAAGGAGAAACCATGACACCGATTGCCGTTACCCTACTCACCGGCTTTCTCGGCGCGGGCAAAACCACCCTGCTGCGTCACATCCTCAACGAACAACACGGCTTTAAAATCGCCGTCATCGAAAACGAGTTCGGTGAAGTCTCGGTGGACGACCAGCTGATTGGCGATCGCGCCACCCAGATCAAAACCCTGACCAACGGCTGCATCTGCTGCACCCGCTCCAACGAACTCGAAGATGCCCTGCTCGACCTGCTCGACAGCCGCGATCGCGGTGAGATCGACTTCGACCGCCTGGTGATTGAGTGCACCGGCATGGCCGACCCCGGCCCGATTATTCAGACCTTTTTCTCCCATGAGATCCTCTGCCAGCGCTATCTGCTGGATGGCGTGATCGCCCTGGTCGATGCGGTCCACGCTGACGAGCAGATGAACCAGTTCACTATCGCCCAGTCGCAGGTGGGCTACGCCGACCGCATCCTGCTGACCAAAACCGATGTGGCGGGCGAGAGTGAAAAACTGCGCGAGCGCCTGATGCGCATCAACTCCCGAGCACCCATCTATACCGTCACCCATGGCGATATCGACCTGTCTCAGCTGTTCAACACCAACGGCTTTATGCTGGAAGAGAATGTCACCACTAAACCGCGCTTCCACTTTATGGCGGACAAGCAGAACGACGTGGCGTCGATTGTGGTGGAGCTGGATTACCCGGTGGATATCAGCGAAGTCTCCCGGGTAATGGAGAACCTGCTGCTGTCATTTGCCGACAAACTGCTGCGCTACAAAGGGATGCTCTGGATCGACGGCGAACCGAACCGCCTGCTGTTCCAGGGCGTGCAGCGCCTCTACAGCGCCGACTGGGATCGCCCCTGGGGCGACGAGCAGCCGCACAGCGTCATGGTGTTTATTGGCATTGAACTGCCAGAAGAAGAGATTCGGGCGGGGTTTGCGGGATTGAAGAAGTAAAGCCTGATGGCGCTTCGCTTACAGGCCTACGGAACAGGTAGCCCCGGCAAGCGCAGCGCCGCCGGGGAGGTGGCTACTCAAACAGCTCTGCATGTGTCCCCAGGTCGGTAAACACCACTAAATGCTTTTTATCATCGACGCGATAAATGAGAAGATAATCACCCCCAATATGCAATTCCCGAAATCCTTGCATATCACCAGTCAGGGCGTGGTCGCTGTACTCGGCGGGAATGGGATTGCCGGAAAGCACTAACGACATGATCGCTGCTGTATCGTGCATATCTCTCCGGCCTGCTTTGTTGTAGCGTTCCCATGCCTTAACAAAGGTTTTGGTGTAATCAGATCGGAACGGTAGCGGGGCGCGTTTACTCTTTCCCATTTTTTAAGCTCTCCATGAGCTGTTCAACACCATCGAAGCGTCCATTCTGGTGTGTGGAAATCTCTTCGGCTTCGCGCATCGCATTGCGTAACCGTGTAGTAGGTTTGCGGGTTACCTCAAAAGGAATCCCTTCATTTTTAACAATCTGTTCTGCAAACAGGCGTATCGCCGTGCTCCAGTTAAGGCCACAGCTTTCAAGCACATCGCCCGCGCGAGCTTTTAGTTCACTGTCAATACGTGATCGAATAACGGAATCCATAGCTCCTCCTAATTTTCGTAGCTACATTGTAGCCACAAAAACGGTGGTTTGCACTTTTTCTGAGCGTCTGGCAGAAATGGAATTAATGTTGGTGGGAATGGGAAATGCAGTAGCTTACCGTTGAAAATGTAAATCCACGTTTTTATCTGTTACTTCAGAAACATTTTCGGAAATTATAAGAAACTCAATTAATACTTAACTAATTACTTTTCCCGCCCCGTTCAGTTTCTGTTTAGGCGCTAATCTAAACCTCCGCTCAACGTGAAAAATTTAACGATTGACCCGGCACCATTTACACCTTTCGCTCACATCATCTGAACGAAATCCACACAAAAACAGCATAAAACCGCGCGCCTGAGCAAATTTGCAGCCGTAAACCTCGCCTGTTAGGGTGTGCGCAGACAAATTAGATGACGAGGCATAAAACATGAAAAAGCTTAATATCTTCATCCTTGCTGCATTGACCGCGATTTCCGGCTCCGCAATGGCCATGGGCGGCAGCATTGAGCAGAGCAAAAACTTCACCAACCTGAACCTCGAGATGGGTAAATCCTCCTCAGGTCTGTATGCCGAAGGTAACTGGCTGAAAAACACCGATGACGGCACCCAGACCGGCGGTGTTGGCGCGGGTTATAACCTGGAAGTGGGGCCGGTGATGCTCAATGCCGGTGCGAAAGCCATCTATCTCGGGCCGAAAAAAGGCGATAACGGCGTGGCATTCCCTATCGGTGGCGGCGTCAACCTGGCCCTGACCGACAGCATCCACGTTTACGGTGAAGGCTATGTCGCGCCGGAAGGACTGAACAACAGCGTGAAAAACTACGTTGAAGCCAACGGCGGCGTGAGCTGGACGCCGGTTACCCCCGTTACCCTGAAGGTGGGTTACCGTCACGTCAGCGTTGACGGCAAAGATGGCCGTCCGGGCCACACCCTGATTGACGGCGCCTACGTTGGCGGCGGCGTCACCTTCTGATAAAGCCAGGCCAAGCATAAAAAAGGCGGCATCCGCTGCCGCCTTTGTACCGGTAAGACTTTTACCGGCGAATCACCACCAGCTTCTGGTTCACAAACTCTTTGATCCCCAGATCCGACAGCTCACGCCCGTAACCGGAACGCTTCACCCCGCCAAATGGCAACTCTGCTGCGGTATCGGTGAGCCAGTTGATCCACACCATCCCGGTTTCGATCTTCGAGGCCATCTTTTTGGCACGATCGGTATCTTTACTGAAGATCGCGCCGCCCAGACCGTAGTGCGAGTCGTTGGCGAGCTTCACCGCCTCCTCATCATTTTTCACCACATAAATCTGCGCCACCGGGCCGAAGAACTCTTCGAAGTACGCCGGGTTATCGCGGGTGATATTGGTCAGGATGGTCGGCTCAAAGAAGCTGCCCTCGCGCTGCACCGGTTTACCGCCGTAATGCAGGGTCGCGCCATTTTTCACCGCCTCATCGACCTGCTTTGTCAGGGTTTCCAGCGCGTCTTTAGAGGAGAGCGGCCCAAGCGTGGTGCTTTCGTCCAGCGGATCGCCAATCTTCACCTGCTTAAAGGCTTCGGTGTACTTCGCCAGGAACTCCTCCGCCACTTTCTCGTGGATAATAAAGCGTTTGGCTGCGGTACAGACCTGTCCGGCATTGGCCAGTCGCGCATTGACGCCAATTTTTACCGCCTTCTCCAGATCGGCATCATCCAGCACCACGAAGACGTCGTTACCGCCCAGCTCAAGGGTCGATTTTTTGATGTGCTTCGCCGCCTGGGCCGCCACAACGCTACCGGCCTTCTCAGACCCGGTCAGCGCCGCGCCCTGCACACGATCGTCAGCGATGATATTTGCCACCTGATCTGAAGAGATAAACAGGTTGGTCCACGCCCCGTCCGGGGCACCGGCTTCACGCACCAGATGGGCGAAAGCCTCTGCACAGTGCGGCACGATGCTGGCATGTTTGGCGATAACAGGGTTACCCGCCGCCAGATTCGGCGCCAGCACGCGCATCAGCTGATAGTAAGGGAAGTTCCACGGCTCTACGGCCATCACCACGCCGATAGGGTGATGCTCCACCCACGCCTCGCCGAGCTCCGAGGGGTATTTCACCGGCGCAAGGAACTGCTTCGCATTGTCGGCGTAGTAGCGGGCGATCTGCGCGCAGAGTTTTACCTCGCCACGGCTCTGGGCAATCAGTTTACCCATCTCCTCGCTGGCGATTTTTGCCAGCTCTTCAGTGCGGGAATCAATAAGATCCGCCAGCTTATGCAGCACCGCCAGGCGCTTGTCGATACTGCCCTTTGACCAGTCGGAATGGTAGAGCGCATCAGCCGTATTCAGCGCCGCTTCGACGTCAGCATCAGTATGAGAAGGATATTCTTTGATGAGTTTGTTGTTGGCAGGATTCACTGTCTGATAGGCCATTGTTGCCTCCTTTTTTACCGCTTGGGGTATTAAGGGTAGTCAAAATGGCTGGGTATGGGGGTAAAGATAGGTATATGGCGTGCGCTATCCGGAGATGGGGCAGATAATTATTTTCTGAGAAACCTGCCGCGTACCGCGCCTGACCATTGCTTCAGGTATATCGCTGACATCGATTTCATTATCAGATTTCTCTGCCAGAGCCTGTAGTTCATTACTGTCATTAACGCCTGACGAAGGCATTTCATCGCGTTTAAATCTCCTCAACTTTTTTGAATGCATGTCCATATTACCTTAACGTACGCCTGTAGCATTTATATTAATAACAGGGATAATTAATTCCCCTTGAGCATAAAACATTGTCAGGTTACTGAAAGAATAAATACGGCCAGTTAGCTTAACGTTGACGGTATTACCGTAACCGCTAATTTCCGCACGGCAATTATCTGAAGTCAGAAAAGGCACACTTTCCCTGATTTGCTCTATCGTCTGTGTGTTATCATCAAGATAATAACGACATACATCTGAAACCGTCGCACCACCACCTTCATATTGCGTGACGTAAAGGGTTACGTTTTTTGAAATATCCTTTTTAAGGATTAAACGATCATCGTTTCGACTATTCATAAGATATTCATAAGATAAATATCCTCCAACAATAATAATCAGCAGGATGGTGGTAAACCGATGAAGCCATTTAATAACCGTGTTGACGCGCATAATCAATTCCTTGTTTTATCCAAAACTGGTCGCGTGGATCGTCGCCATAAGGAAATTTTCCATACCATGCGCCCCACTGCGGACGCGAGGTTTTGGCTCTCGATTGGGTGAAACCAGCCCCCATATAAAGTGTTTTTTTCGGGAATACCCGCTGCAAATCCTGCAGAGCCATAATTGAAATTGCCAAAATCAGCCAATTTTCTGTCTTGTTGTTTGTAATCCCAAGGGCCATCATTTCTGACTTTTTGGTAGAACCAGTAATACGTTTGCGGCAAAGCCATGTCTCTCGACATTCCATTTATACGCGCTTCACGCATATTCTTATGGATAAGTTCCCTACCCTCATTTGGTAGCAATGGGATAACAGCCATATATTCATTCCTTTGATAATTTTCCTTTGCAATTCCATAATGCAGGTACGTTATTTTATTTATCCCCAAAACTATATCACTATTTTTAATTCATAATGATATTTACCTAAATTCTTACAGGAGACACTGACAATGTCTCATGCTATAACCTCTTTACCCCTCACACCGGTGACCGCTATGCCCCATACCAGCCAAATCAATCAGACCTTCATACGCCAGCCCGGCGTGGAACTGCGCAGCACCTGGCAGAGCATGCAGGCCTATAAGCGTCACAGCCATGCCCAGCTTTCTATTGGCGCCATTCTCGAGGGGCAAACCTGCTGCACCTGCAACAGCGAGCCGTTCACCCTCCATCCTGGCGATCTGATTGTGATCCCCGCTCATATGCCGCACAGCTGTAACCCCGTTGCGGGACAACCCCGCAGCTACCACATGCTCTATCTGGAGACTGACCTTCAGCCCGCCATGCAGGTGATCCGCAGCGAAGCGCTTTTCCGCCAGTATCTGGCTGTGGTTGACACACTGTCGCCCGGGGCGATCAACGTCCTGCTATCTGCTCTGGCTGAAAGCAGCGCGACGCCTGAGCCTCTTCGCCCTTCCAGCCTTGCGCTGTTACAGACCCTACGCCAAAGCCTGCTGGAACCGCCCTCGCTGGATGTTTTAGCCCGGCGCTTTTCCCTGCGCAAAGAGACGCTAATCAGAACCTTTAAGCAGGATACCGGCCTGACGCCCGGCACCTTCCTTGCCATCTCAAGGGTAGAGTTCGCCAAAGCCCGGCTGCGTGCCGGGGACAACATCGCCGACGTCAGCTACCAGAGCGGCTTTGCCGATCAGAGCCACTTCCATAAAACCTTTGTCAGCTACACCGCCGCCACGCCGCGCCAGTACGCCACCGGGCGATCAATATCCGACAATAATTAGCGCTCGCACCGGCGTAGCCTGACCTCAGTTTTATTGATGAGGTCACTATGGAACTGACTACCGCTCTCTTCCCGCCCGCTTTTCTGGCGCTCGCGCTGGCGCACTTCGTCGCCCTGCTCAGCCCTGGCCCGGACTTCTTTTTGCTGATGGGATTCGCTGCCCGTCATCGCCTGCGCGGCAGCGCCGGGCTGTGCGTGGGGATAGCCCTGGGCAACGGGCTCTATATCCTGCTGGTGATCGTTGGCGCCAGCGCGCTGCGCCAGTACACGCTACTGTTTAACGCCATTGAACTCCTGGGCGGGCTGTATCTGCTGTGGATAGGCTGGCATCTGCTCCATAGCCGCGCCCGCACCCTGAAGCTGGATAATGCGGAGCCGGAACGCCCTGGCTTACGCAGGCAGCTCCTGCTTGGCCTGGGGTCGGCGGTATTAAATCCGAAAAATGCCCTCTTTTATCTGGCGCTGATGACCGCCCTGCTCGGGCCGAATGTGACGCTGCTCCAGCAGTCGGTGAGCGGCATCTGGATGGTCACGGTGGTGCTGGCGTGGGATCTGGCGGTGGTGTCGTTCATCGCCCTGCCCGCCGTTCAACGTCGGCTGAGCAATCACCTCTGGAAGATGGAGCGCGTGGCGGGGATGGTGCTGATGGTGTTTGGCGGCGGGATCCTGTGGCAATTTTTTTACCTTCTTGCCGCTTCCCTCTATCCTTAACCCTATGGAAAAACTCGCTGAACTCAAACGCGCCAAGCTGCTGGCGCTGTCGCTGCTGCTGATTGCCGCCGCGACCTTTATCGCTACCCTCTTTCTGCCACAAACCTTCTGGGTGCGCGGCGTAAAGGCCATTGCCGAAGCGGCGATGGTTGGCGCGCTGGCGGACTGGTTTGCCGTGGTGGCCCTGTTTCGTCGGGTACCGATCCCCTTTATTTCGAAGCATACCGCGATTATCCCGCGCAATAAGGACCGGATTGGCGACAATCTTGGCCAGTTCGTGCAGGAGAAGTTTCTTGATACCCAGTCGCTGGTGGCGCTCATCCGTAAACATGAACCGGCGCTGCTTATCGGCAACTGGTTCAGCAAGCCGGACAACGCCGAGCGCGTCGGGCAGCACATCATGCAGGTGATGAGCGGTTTTCTGGAACTGACCGACGACGGGCGCATTCAACGGATGCTGAAGCGGGCAGTGCATAAAGCGCTGGATAAGGTCGATTTCAGTGAAACCAGCGCCGCCATGCTGGAGAGCATGACAAAAAACGGGCGTCATCAGGTGCTGCTGGACGCGGTCATTAATCGCCTGATTACCCTGCTGCAGCGCGACAGCACGCGCGATTTTATCGCCGCGCAAATCGTCCACTGGCTGAAGACCGAACATCCGCGCAAATCGATGGTGCTGCCCACCGAGTGGCTGGGGGATCAGAGCGCCGAGGTGGTTTCAAACGCGGTGAACGCCATCCTGGATGACGTCAGCCACGATCGTACCCATCAGATCCGTCAGGCCTTCGACCGCGCGGTGCATAAGCTGGTTGATAACCTGAAAAACGACCCGGAAACTGCGGCCAAAGCCGAGAACATCAAAACGTATCTGAAGAACGACGAGGCGTTTAACCGCTATCTGGGCGAGATGTGGGCCGACCTGCGCCAGTGGCTGAAGGCCGATATGCAGCGCGACGACTCCCGCGTGAAGCAGCGCCTTGCCAACGCCGGGCTGTGGTTTGGTGAAACCCTGGTGGCGGACAGCAACCTGCGCGCCTCGCTGAACGAACATCTGGAGCAGGCCGCGCATCGCGTGGCGCCCGATTTTGCCCGCTTCCTCACCCGTCATATCAGCGATACGGTAAAAGGCTGGGATGCCAAAGATATGTCCCGCCAGATTGAGCTGAACATCGGCAAAGACTTACAGTTTATCCGCGTCAACGGCACGCTGGTAGGCGGCACGATTGGGCTGATCCTGTTTTTACTCTCGCAACTGCCGGAACTCCTGCCGCTGCTGGGGCGCTAAAAAAAGGCCGGATCGCCGGCCTTCTGCGCATTACGCCAGCCAGCCGCCCTGATCGATCTCCAGCAGCAGCAGGATGGTTAACGCCTGGGCGTAAGGCACCGGGGCCATCGCGATATCGCAGTAGTACTGAATATCCCAGCCCAGCATGGTGCCGCGGGAGGCTTCCAGCACAATCCCCTCCTCGTCAATACGCGCCATCACCGCCTCGAACGCCCGCAGGGCATGCCTGCTCACCGACGCATCCAGAATCCCCATCCGCACGCCGCGCAGCATCCCCCAGGCGATACCTGCCGTGGCGGAGGACTCCTGCGGCGAGAGCGGATCGTCCAGCACCGTGTGCCACATGCCGTTCTCCGCCTGCAGATCGCACAGCGTGCGCACCTGACGCGCCACCACCTGCGCCAGATAGCGACGTACGCTGGCGTCCAGATGCTCGCCCATCAGCGCGATAAATTCCGGAATGGCGACGGTGATCCACGCGTTGCCGCGCGCCCAGAACGCCCCGGCAAAATGGTGCTTATCGACAAAGGTCCAGCCGTGATACCACAGCCCGCTCACCGGATCGCTGAGATAGCGGGTGTGGAGCAGGAACTGGTAGCTCGCCTCGTCGATCAGATCCCGGCGTTTGAGCACCCTCCCCGCCACACCGAGGAACAGACAGGTCATAAACAGCGTGTCATCCCACAGCTGGCCGGTGTTCGCCTGCTCTTTCACCACGTGCTGAAATCCGCCCTCTTCGGTTTTTGGCAGGTCGCGCAGCAGGGCATCGGCCCAGTCGTTGACCGTCTTAAGCAGATCCTGGCGCTGATGATGCCCGGCCACCAGCGCCAGGGCGATCATCGGCGCGGTGGTGTTGATCTGCATCTCCGGCAGCCCTTTCGCAATCTGCGTTTCGTACCACGCCAGAATCGACTGTTGCAGCGCCGCATCCTGCTGGTGTTCTGCAAAGCGCCAGAAACCGTACAGCCCGACGCCAATCTCCCACTCCCACTCTTCGAAGTTGATGGAGAATCCGTCTCCAGTCCCCACTTCATCAAGATTTTTCAGTCGGCAGAAACCGCGCACCACGCGATCCAGTATTTTCCTCTGCTGCGCGCTGTTCATGCTGTCGCCCCTTTTAAGAATGTTTCTGCATGGGCCAGTAATGCCCCGGTATCGGCGGCACGTGCGAGCGCCAGACGTTGCTGTTGATGCCCCAGGCGGCCAGAAGCGATAAACAGCGCATCCGGGAACAATTTCCCCGCCAGATACTGCGCCGTCTGGAAGGCGAGCACGTTCTCCTCGCCCCAGAACGCCATCACGTCGCAGCCCCGTTCATCGTGCCAGTAGCGATAGCCCAGCAGCGTGGATTTTATCCGCCGCCACAGCACCGCCGGGAAGTGCTCTCCCTGATGGCGATGCCAGAGAACGAGCAGCGACAGGAGTGAAAACACCGAGCCCGCCTCCCGGGCGCTGACGCGCTTCAGGGTGCTGTACAGCAGCGCGTCGAGTTCCGGGCCATATTCCCGCTGCGCCATCAGCGTCAACAGGCGTTGACCGCTATCGTCGTGGGCCGTCATGCTGTGCGCAGGCGGCGTGTACTGCCGTGGGGCGATGAGCTGTGGCCACGCGTCCGGCAGCCCATAGCCAAGCGGGGTCGCGTCGAGGTAGACCATTTGCAGGGCAAATGTCGTATCGCGTTCAAACAGTTCATCCAGATGGATCAGCAGGCGGTTCTTACCGGCGCTCAACGCCAGCGCGACCTCGGTGTGCTGCATGCGGTTGCGGGTAAAGGGTGTAAAGCAGGCCAGCGGCTCGTCGTCACGCCAGATCCGCACGCCGCCGCAGGTCGTCAGACGAAAGGTAAAAGTGCCGCTATGGGGCGCAAAAAGATCCACCCGCAGCCAGCGCTGCAGATGGTACGCCAGCGGATAAAAGCCCGAAAAAGAGAGAATGTTGTTGTCGCCGCTAAAAACCCCTTCCCGGCACGGCAGAGCCTGGGCGGGATCCACCCGCCGCCGGGCGTGGGTCTTCAGGAACACCCGACGGCAAAACGACGGCGCATCCGGCCCCACCTCGATGGTGGGCTCTGTCGTTTCACCGGTATAGAACTCGGCAAAGCGCTCTGCTTTTGCCGCTGACCCCAGAAAACGCGTGAGTGCGTCGCCCTGTGCTAACTGCCAGTCACCTTGTGACATATCTTCCTCATCAACCCGTCCATTACGCCGCTATCATCAGCAGATTGGCCTTGCGGGGCGAGCAGCCCAGGAGGGGGATTGGCGGGATATGCCTGGCAACTCACAAACCGGACGACAGGCAGCGATGCAGCGTGATGCCGATCACACCACGCAACCGGCAAGGAAGAAGAATGATGAGGACGATCACGTCAGGTTTTTAGCCCTCTCCACCTGACGTGATGTTGATCACACTAAGACTTCAGCGCTTTCAGCTCTTCGCTCAGGCTGTCCGCCAGGGCGCGCACGCGGGAGGCATCGAACAGCACGTGCATGCCGGGAGAAGCATCGGCGTGCTTTAAGCAGAAGTCGTCCAGTTCGGCGGCGCTGCGATAGAGCTCCTGGATGTTGATCTGGCAGATTTCGCGCATGCTCCAGCTGTTCTCCACCTCGCGGGCAAAGCGCAGGGTAAAGAACGCCTTCTGGGCATGGACAAACAGATGGCAGTAGAGGGCAAAGCCCTGCCACTCCTCAAGCCAGCGGCGTTTCAGCGCATACGGGAACGCGGCGGTGTCGGTAAAGCGCAGGGCCGCTTCCTGTAACGTCTGCGAGGCGTCCCGGGCCTCGTCTTTTTCGCGGGCAATGCGCGCCAGCGACGCGGCAGAGGCTTCCACGTCGCTGGCGCTGAAGAAAATATCGCGCTCCGAACCCGGCAGCCAGTGGTTGCGGTTGAGCTGCCCGTAGAGGCTCCACACTGCCTGGCCATAGCTTTCCGGCACCTGACTGTGGCGATGAAAAACGTGATCGCGCACGTAGATGGCGCCATAGAGCACCTGCCCGGCCTGCTCAAGCAGCGCGTGGAAGGCAGCAAAAGTGTCGGCATCCGGCTGCCAGCCATAGCGCTCATCCAGCCAGCTATGCAGCAGTTGCGCCACGCTAAGGTGGCTGCCATCGCTGGCTAACATCCGGCTACAGGCCACCAGATTGCACTCGCTCAGGGTGCCCATCACCCAGTGGTTATCCACCCCTTCCCAGCTGGCTTTGCACACCACGCCCCGGATCGCCGGATTCGAGCGGCACCACAGCAGACGCCCCTGCAGTTCGTCGATGCGCAGCCAGGGAAAGACGCCCCAGCCCACCTCTTCGCCCACCAGATCGATATCCGCCCACACTTCGCGCTCCTCCACCGCCAGCAGGGCCGGGTTATTGGGAAATGACGGCCAGAAACGTTCCGGAGTGAGTTTAATGGAGACGCTGACGCTCTCGGGCAGCGGGCGGATTGCCTCCAGCACGTTGTGCAGATCGTGATTGCCCGCCGGAAATACCCGCAGCACCAGATGTTTATTTTCGGCCTGCATGGTGCGGGACATGGCATTAAAACAGCGGCTGTAGATGGCCAGGCTTCGGGCGTCGCGCTGAATCTGATTGACCTCGCCCTCTGCCTGTAACTCCCAGTTAGGGCGCGACACGGGCAGCAGGCCGTCGGTGCTGGAGATCGCGACCAGCAGGCCGCTAATGGCAGGAATCCGCTGGCAGATCAGAGCGATTTTACGGGTCAGGAACCCGCACCAGAAATCAACGTCGAGGCACACGCCGTGGCCTGGCTCAAACAGATGCGGGTGCGCCAGCAGCAGTTCGGTAGGGAAGCTGAACTCTTTGGCCTGCAGGTAAAAACGCAGCCCCTTTTGCTGGCAGAGTTGGCCCAGCCGGTTGAGGTAGACGCAGCGGGCACGCTGCTGGCTGGAGAGGCGGTCGTTGTCGAGATGCGGCGTGTAGCCTTTCGGGGAGACCAGTTTGTCGAACAGATCCACCTGCCCGACAACCACGGTGTTAAAGTCATGCGCGACGGCCCAGTCCACCAGTTCGCAAGCCTTTTCCCAGTTCCAGTAAGCCTGATTATTCAGCTCCAGCGCCCGCGTCTGCCACATAGATCCTTTCCCTTTGTCATCCGATTAGCCAACCGGCATTACTACCACAGAAGGATGAATTAATGTGCAGACTACCGCACATTATCATTTATCCCCGGCGGGTGGCGTGATGATATAGCGCGTCGGCGCAAAGCAGTTAAGAAACAGATGCATAAGGAACACGATCGTCAGGGTCGCCACCAGCGCCACCGTCACCGAGACGATGCGGTAGAGATCGCTGAACACCAGGTCGCCGTCCGGGTGCATGTTCTGGCCGAACATAATGCCGATGGTGGTGATACTGGCAAAACCGACCCCGGCTCCCACCTTCTCCATCACGTGCAGGCGGGCGCCAAACGCCAGCCCGAGCCCAATCAGCGGCATCATCAGCAGCATGTGGCTGCTGTGATCGTAGAGCACCATCTGCACCAGCAGAATATAGAGGCAGCCGAGCACCACCCCCACCACGCGCCACAGCGAACTCATTACCGCGCCGCGATAGTGCATCGGGAAGAGGATCAGGATGCCCGCCATCAGCGCCGACAGTGAATCGCTGAGATCGCTTATCTGGAACACCACAAAGATCAGCGTCGCCACGGTCCCGGAGAGCAGCGATTCATGGTGCACGCGGGCGGCATCTTTCTCCAGCCGCGGCGTTGGCGTGCGCGGCTCGACATCCGGCAGCAGATAGTGCATCAGCGCGCTTAAGCAAACCGCCATCACGCTGGCTTCGAGATTGGAAAAGAGCAGCGTGTGCCAGTTGGTGGTGGGATAGCTCATAAAGTTGAGCATGGTGCTCTGGCACACCACCCCCATCGAGCCAAAGAGGAACAGCGGCCCCTGGCTCATAAAGCGAAAACGCATCACATAGAGGCCAAACACCACCAGGGTCATGATTACTGGCCATTGCGCCAGATAGCCGATAATAAACACCATTTCGATGCAGTTCAGCGCCGAACTGAACACAAACTGTTTTGCCACGTGACGGTTAAACACAGGCACCAACGACAGCAGCATGATCGGGTAGATCACGAAGAAGACGCCGTAGCTGGTGTTGTAGAAGCTCGACACGCTCAGGGCGATCATCCCGGCAAAGACGATGCGCAGCGTCTGGCGAAAGTCGTTGGCGGTGTAGACGATATTGCCGTGCGGGGTAAAGACCCGCGCCAGGGTATTAATAGACATGATCAGTACACATAGTGCAGCAGGCTGACGAGGTGGATCTGCATGCCGGAGAAGAAGCGGGCAAACGGACCTTCGCTGTTATAGAGCTGCACGGTGGCGCGCGCCCCGGTCGGCAGGTGCTTTGGCAGCGGCTCGTCCAGCGCCACGTGAATGCGCATGCGCTGCGCGTCACGCACCCAGCGGTTGGAGGTTTCCGGCTCAGAGAGCTGGCCGTTGACGGCCTCCTGCCCGGCCAGAATACCGGCGTCGCTGCTGGTGACGTGGGCGCGGAAAACGTGGCCCGGGAAGGCGTCAAACACCACGGCGGCATCGGTCCCCTGACGGGTATGGCGCAGGCTCTTTTCCCGGAAATCGGCGACGATATCGCTCTGGTTATTCACCAGCGCCAGCGCCGCCGAACCGGAGGTGGCATAAAAACCGGGGCTCAGCTGCACGTTACTGACGGTACCGTCCGCCTCGGCGTAGATTTTCGTCCAGCGGAGATTGAGTTCCGCCTCGTCCAGCGCGTTGCGGTATTTTTGCAGCGTCACGTTACGCTTTTCGTCGCGCTCACCGCGCTCAATACGCAGCTGATGGATGGTGGCTTCCAGATTCGCCACCGCCTGCTCGCTGCCCTGCCAGGTGGTGCGGACTTTATCCAGATCCGCCTGGGAGACATTCTGCAACGTGCTGAGTTTCTGATAGCGATCGAAGGTGACTTTGTCGTTACGGGCGGTGATCTGGGCAGTTTTCAGGCTCGCCTGGGTCGCCACAATTTGCGCGTCCAGCTGCTGATTGGCGAGACGCGCCTGTTCCAGCGCAATCTGCGCCGCTTCCACTTTATTACGGAATGGCGTCGGATCGAGTTCAAACAGCAGATCGCCCCGCTTCACCTGGCTGTTATTATGCACGTGCACCGCCGCTACATAGCCGGAGACGCGCGCGGAAACGGGCGTCACCACACGCATCACCGTGGAGTCCGGCGTCAGCGGGATCCAGATATCAGCGATAATGAAATAGACAAACATCAGCAGGAAAGAGGCAATACTTACCCTTACCCAGCGGGCAAACTTTTGTTCAGGGGTCATGATTATTCGGTCTTGTTATCTTCTTCGCGGATAGTCCGCAAGTTGCAGGCGATTTGATTGAGTGTGGCGCTGAAAATCTCGAGATGTTCCGGGGCGATATTCTGCGATACCCGCTCCTGGAACGTCTCGATAATCTGGGTCAGGGTTTTCAGCACCGCGTTACCCTCGGGTGTGAGCGTCAGCAGCCGGATACGCTTGTCATAAGGCGATGTAGTGCGCAGCAGGTAGCCCTGCTTTTCCAGCTGTGAAAGGGTGCGCATCAGCGGCGGCAGTTCAATGCCCTGCACCTCCGCCAGTTCGCTCACCGAGACGTTATCCCCCAACTGCTTTAGCTGCATCATCACCGTCCAGCTCGACTGGGTTAACCCGGTGTCGAGAATGGCTTCGTCAATCACTGCGCGCCACTGACGCACAATCATTGCCATCCGCATGCCCATCGGCCTGCGGCAGAACAGATCTTCTTCACGCATGGGGGATCCTCGTTTCACACGCTGAGAAGATAATAGTTATCAGGGTAAGTATCAAGAAACGAGGATGTTAAGAGCAGGAATTGCGAAACGGTCAGGCTAGTTGATCACCTTATGCAACGTGTTCTGGAAGGGCTTGTGCTCCTGGGAAAATAAGAGAAACTCGGATGCTGAAAGGTATTGTTCCACGGCATTCCATGCCACGACTTCGGTATAAAGCTCCGCGATCAGCGTCACCAGTTCGTGGTGTTTATTCATCCAGACTTCATGTTTAAATAACGTGGCTTTATTTTTATCGCTCAATAATGAGACCAGAGATTTTATCTCTTTCAGGGTGTTACGTAGCGTAACCGGCAGATCGTGGCTGCTGAGCCGGGAAATATAATTCTCGGAAAGGGCGGCCAGACTATCCGGCGTGCACTCCCCACCCACGAGAGAAATAACGCTTTGAAATAACACGCTTTCAGCATAACTTTTTAATGTTGACATAATTTATACACGTCCCTGTTAATATATTCCATTATGCGAGCAACTTAATATCCAAGCTGCAATTATGAGTATCAACTTTTCATAAAGCGTGAGGTTTGGCAATCGTAATAATATTAATTATTGATATAAGACAATTCTAATAAACAATATAATGAATAGATATGAATTTAGCTAAATTCATTCATGGCACAAATAATATCTATTCGTAAGGGCGCCGAAGTATACGCCGTGAAAGCACACACGTTGATTGAAAATCCCGCCTTTCCGATTTATAGTCAATGTACGGAAAAATTCCGTACATTAAAGATCACTTTTGGAGTAAAAATGTCAGCACTGAAAAAACAGCGCATCGACCTCAGGTTAACGGAAGAAGACAAGGATCTGATCGAAGAGGCTGCGGCGATGACTAACCAGACAATTACCCAGTTTATGGTTAACAGTGCCTCTGAACGTGCTGCAGAAGTCATTGAGCAGCATCGTCGTCTCATCCTCAATGAAAATTCGTGGAACCGGGTGATGGATGCGCTCGACAATCCGCCAGAGCCGAACGACCAGCTGAAACGCGCAGCGAAACGCTTACAAAACATGGAGTAAGGCGTGACTAAACTGACGATAAGGATGTTTTCGCATGAGGCACGCTATGATTTAACAGACTTCAATTGCGGGGATAGCACCCTGAATCGTTTTCTGTTCGATCACCTTGCACGCCAACACAGCGGGCGCCTGCTACGCGCCTATCTTCTTGTCACCGATGACCCTGAGCCAAAAGTGCTGGGTTACTATACATTGTCCGGCAGTTGCTTTGAGAAAGAGACACTGCCATCAAAAACGCAGCAGCGCAAAGTGCCGTACGTCAATGTGCCCAGCGTCACGTTAGGACGTCTCGCCATACATCAGGATTTCCAGGGACAGGGCTGGGGGATGACGCTGGTGACCCATGCCATGAAAGTGGTCTACCTGGCCTCACAGGCCGTTGGCATTCACGGCATGTTTGTAGATGCACTCAACGATAAAGCGAAAGCGTTTTATCTCAAGCTCGGCTTTATTTCGCTAACCGGCAGCAATGCCAACTCTCTTTTTTATCCTACAAAATCAATCGAGAAGCTGTTTGTTGAGTAAGTTGCGAATCACCGGGTGGCGCGTAGCGATCCCGGCGTACGGGATACACACCTCAACGGCGGAAATACCGGTTAATGGCCCGCTGGCCTGACGCCGTCACCGTCACTTCACGAAACCCTTCCACCCGCTGGATCCAGCCTTTGGCTTCCAGATGAACCAGTAGCGCTGCACCTGCCTCACCGCCCAGATGGAAGCGGCGCTCGCTCCAGTCCAGGCAGGCGCTACAGGCTTTGCGCCGGGTGTTAGCCTTAAGCGCGATACCCAGGGCCAGGAACGCCTCGCGGCCTTTCCCGGTGAGGGCAGAACCGTCCGCCATCAGCCAGCCCTCGGCCTGCATAAAATCATAGATTTGCACGGCGACCGTGCCCGCCAGATGGTCGTAGCAGGTGCGGGCATGACGCATCGACGCAGGCGCGGTGGTTTCCGGTGGCGTGATGCGGCTCCACGATAGCCCCATCATCTGCTCCACCAGCTCAGCGACGTCGTGCCCCGCCAGACGATAGTAGCGATGCCGCCCCTGAGAAAGGCAGGTAATCAGCCGGCCGTCCACCAGCCGGGCGAGATGGCCGCTGGCGGTTGAAGGGGCCACATCCGCCGCCGCGCTAAGCTCCGTGGCGGTCCACGCCCGCCCGTCCATCAGGGCACAGAGCATTTTGATGCGCGACGGGTCGGCCATCGCCGCTGCGACAGCCGCAACGGCCAGCTCCAGTGCGGCGCTGTTATCAGGAGGTAAACTCGTCTTTAGCATTGGCAGCCCATGGCGCGGTGATCTCTGCGGCCAGCTTATCATTATCCGTCAGCAGAATAAGGTGATTCGCGTGATCGCTGTACTGCGTCAGGATAGTCACCCCCTGCGACGCCAGCGCCGCGGCAATCTCGCCCAACTCGCCGGGGCGCGCCTGTTTCAGCTTACGGATCAGTGGTTTTCGCACCGCTTTCACATTAAAACCAGCGGCAAGGAGCACGCGCTGGGCCTTTTCGCCCTCCTCCACCAGGAAATGCGCCTCTACGCCAAACACGCCGCCGCCCTCCAGCCCTACGCCGTTGCGTCCCAGCAGTTGACCAAAACGCGCCAGCTCGCCGGGTGTGTCGTTGAATATCACATGGATGTCATACATCGTTGTGCCCTCTGGTTTCTGAGCTGTACTCCCGCACCACCTGCGCTACGCGAATACGGTAGTGGGTAAAAATCGACGCCCGCCCTTCGGCCTGCGCGGCCTGGTGAAACACGTTTTGCTTCCAGTGGCGAATCGCCTCTTCATCCCGCCACCAGGAGAGGGAGAGAATTTTGCCCTCGGTAGTCAGGCTCTGGAAACGTTCGATATCGATAAAACCGTCGATATCCGCCAGCAGCGGCTTCAGCTCCGCGGCCAGCTGCAGATAACGCGCCTGATGCGCGGGCGCGGCTTTGGCTTCAAACAGGACTGCGATCATGATGTCTCTCCGTTGTGAGGTTAAGGAGAGCATGAAGGAAAGAGAAACGTGATGCTTCGGTGATGAGCGAAATGTCGCTTTTGTGCGCCGGGGTTGCCGGGTGGCGCTGCGCTTACCCGGCCTACCCAGGCACGAACCGTAGGCCCGGCAAGCTTGCGCCGCCGGGCGTTTTTTAGCCAAGGATCGTCTTCGGCTCCATAAACGCGCTGATGCCCCATGCCCCCATCTCACGCCCCACGCCGGAGTGCTTAAATCCGCCGAACGGCGCTTTGGGCTCGTGTGTGAGGGTATTGACCAGCACGCGACCCGCATGGATCTGCTGCGCCACGCGGCGGGCACGCCCGCTATCGCCACCGAGCACCAGCGCGCTCAGGCCGTAGTCGGTGTCGTTGGCAATGGCGATGGCCTCCGCCTCATCGCGGTAGGTAATCACGCACAGCACCGGACCAAAAATCTCATCCCGGGCGATAGCCATCTGGTTATGCACATCGGTGAACAGCGTTGGCCGGACAAACCAGCCGTCCCAGGTGCCCTCCGGCCGCCCTACCCCGCCCACCAGCAAACGCGCCCCCTCCGCCAGCCCTTTCTGAATATACCCCTGCACCCTCTGCCACTGTCTCTCGCTCACCATCGGGCCGACCACGGTCTTCGCATCGCGCGGATCGCCCGACACCACCGCCGCGATGGCCTGGGCCAGCGCCTGCTCGAATTCAGCTTTCCGCGACTGCGGCACCAGAATACGCGTACCAGCCACGCACGCCTGGCCACTGTTCATCAGCCCGGCCTGTATCGCCAGCGGAACCGCCTGTTTGATATCGGCATCGTCGAGAATAAGCGTCGGCGATTTACCGCCCAGCTCCAGGGTGACGCGGGTAAAGTTCTCCGCCGCGTTGCGCAGGATCGCTTTGCCGGTGCGGGTCGATCCGGTAAAGGAGATTTTTGCTACATGGGGGTGACGGCTAATCGTCTCCCCCACCGTATCGCCGCGCCCGGTAACGATGTTAAACACTCCCGGCGGCAGATCTGCGGCGTGCAGCGCCTCGGTCACAATCTGCGTCTGCAGGGCGCTCATCTCGCTGGGCTTGATCACCGCGGTGCAGCCTGCGGCCAGCGCCGCCGCCAGTTTGCCGCAGATAAAGCCCGCATCGCTGTTCCACGGGGTGATAAGCCCGGCGACGCCGAGCGGGGTCATCTCTACTCTGGCCGCACCCGCGACGGTCGTAAATTCGAACGCCTCCAGCGCCGCAATGGCTTGGGCAATCACCTCTGCCGGATAGCTCGCCATCCAGGCCGAGCGCGACGCGGGGGCACCATACTCCTCAACTACCGCCTCCAGCAGATCGTCGTGGCGGGCGGCCACCGCCGCGTGCATTCGTTGCAGGGCGGCAATGCGCACTTGCTTTGTGGTTTTCGACCACGCCGGAAACGCGGCTCTGGCCGCGGCAATGGCACGTTCGCCATCCACCGCGTCGGCCAGACACACCTGACCGATGACGCGTGCCGTCGCCGGGTTATACAAATCGAAGCGCTCCGTGCCGTGTGGGGTGACAAACTCACCGTTGATATAAACCTGTTCGATGTGATGCATAGCGACCTCCTCAGACTGGATAAAGCGAGTCTGACACGCCTTCTCCGTTACGATAATCCACGCTATGCTGCAAAGGTTGTTTCGATTTTCAGGATAATCTATGCACCGTTCAGGACTGACAGAGCTGGAAGTGGTCATGGCCGTGGTGCGTCGCGGCAGCTTTCGCGCCGCCGCCCAGGAGCTGGGGATGTCGGCCACCGCCGCGAGTAACGCCATTGCCGGGCTCGAAAGCCGCCTGCAAACGCGCCTGTTCAATCGCACCACCCGCAGTGTGGCCCTCACCGAGGCAGGGCAACGCTTTGTCGCGCGCGTGGGGCCTGCCTTGCAGGAGATCCGCCAGGCCAGCCTGGAGATCCACAGCGATGCCGACGAGCCTGCCGGCATCCTGCGCCTGAACGTGCCGAACAACGTCGGCTCGCTGTTCCTGGACGCGCTGCTGATCGACTACATGATCCGCTACCCGAAAATGCGCGTCGAAGCGGTAAGCGAAGCGCGGATGATCGATATCGTGGCGGAAGGATACGACGCCGGGATCCGCCTCGCGGAATCGGTCCCGCAGGATATGATCGCCGTGCCGCTTACCCCCGATATCCGCCAGCTCATCACCGCCACGCCAGACTATTTTGCCCGTCACGGCATTCCGCGTACGCCGGACGATCTGCTGCAACATCAGGGGATCGGCATGCGGATGGCGCACGGCGGGATCTACCGCTGGGAGCTGGAGCGGCGCGGAGAGCAGATTGCCCTGGCGGTGGTGCCCCGTTTTGCCACCTCGGATCTGTTTGCTTCGATCCGGGCGGTAAAAGCCGGGCTGGGGGTGGGATTTTTACCGGAACTCTATATTCAACAGGAACTGCAAAGCGGGGAACTGGTGAGCGTGCTGGAGGAGTGGACGCAGCCCTTTGCCGGACTGCGTCTCTATTACCCTGGCCATCGTCACGTCCCGCCTGGGTTGCAGGCGCTGGTGGCGATGATCCGCGAGCGGGGCCTTACTCGAGGTTAGCCTTGTTGAGGCCGTAGGCACCGTCGAGGGAGCCCGGCTCCATACGGGAGGTGATGCCTAAGCGGTTCCAGGCGTTGATCGCCACAATGGCAAAGTTCAGCTCTGAAATCTCCTTTTCTGAGTAGTGTTCCGCCACGCTGCGGTAGAGGACATCGCTGATCCCGTGCGGGCCGATCTGCGTCAGCGCTTCGGCGAAGGCCAGCGCCGCTTTTTCCCGGGCGCTGAACAGCGGGGATTCACGCCATGCGGCCAGATGGTAGAGGCGCAGCTCGCGCTCGCCCGCAATTTTCGCCTCTTTCGCGTGCATATCCAGACAGAAGGTACAGCCGTTGAGCTGGGAGACACGAATGTCGATCAGGTGCTTCAGCGCCGGGTCGATGGAGGTCTGGCTCACCGCCATGCTCAGGTCGGAGAGCGCTTTAGCGAGGGCAGGTGTGGCTTTATGGTGGTTAACGCGCGTGCTCATGGTCTTTCCTCTTTTGTGCGGTACAGGTCATGCGATGGGGCAAATTTACGCCGTTCATGACATAGTAAAAAGATACAAAAATCGCGAAACGAGGTAGGACATGAAACCGGGTTATCACCAGATCTATACCCGCTACCGGGACAATATCACCCGCGGCATACTGAAGCCCGGCGACAAAGTGCCCGCCATTCGTGTGCTGGCGGAGGAGCTGAAGGTCGCGCGCAAAACGGTGGAAACCGCCTACGCCATTCTCATCGGCGAGGGGTATCTGGTGAGCCAGGGGGCGCGCGGTACCCGGGTAAACCCGGACTTAAACCTCCCCGCCGCGCCACCGCCGCCCGACGATCCCGTCACCGGCACGTTACCGGAGTCCCTGGTCAGCCAGCGCGAACGGGCTGGCTTTTTACGCCCCGGCATTCCGGCGCTGGACAGCTTCCCCTACAAAAAATGGCTGCTGCTGGCGGGCCAGGCGGTGCGCGCCATGCGCCAGGAGGAGATGCTCAACCCGCCGGTGATGGGCTGGGCTCCCCTGCGCCAGGCGATTGCCCGCTACCTGAACATCTCCCGCGGGCTGACCTGCACGCCGGATCAGGTGCTGATCACCAGCGGCTACAGCGGCAGCCTGCGCCTGATCCTCGATACCCTCGCCAGCCGCAACGACAAAGTGGTGTTTGAAGATCCGGGCTATTTTATGGGCCAGCAGCTGCTGCGGCGCATCGTGCCCCGGCTCTATACGGTGCCGGTAGATCGCGCGGGGATGGACACAGACTACCTGCTGCACCACCACGCCGACGCCCGGTTTGCCATCGTCACCCCGTCGCACCAGAGCCCGCTGGCGGTCACCCTCTCGCTGCCGCGCCGTCAGCAACTGCTCGACTGGGCCACCCGCAACGAGGCGTGGATCATTGAGGATGACTATGACGGCGAGTTTCACTACACCCGCAAGGTGCTGCCGTCGCTGAAAAGCCTCGATCGCCAGGATCGGGTGATCTACATGGGCACCTTCAGCAAAACCGTGATGCCGTCCCTGCGTCTCGGCTATGTGGTGATGCCCGCCAGCACGGTAGCGGCTTTTAACGACTGCGCCGATCTGCTCGCCAGCGGCCAGCCGGTGCTGACGCAAAAGATCCTCACCGCCTTTATCAACGACGGCCACTTCTTCCGCCATCTGAAAAAGATGCGCGCGCTCTATCAACAGCGACGCGACTGGATGATTGCCGCCCTGCACGCGGTCTATGGTGACCGCTTCTTCACCGAACAGAACGATGGCGGAATGCATATCGTGGCGTTCTTAACCAAAGGCAGCTGTGATCTGGAGATCGCCCACTGCTGGCAACAGCAGCAGTTGCAGGTAAACGCCCTGTCGGCGTGGTACCGCGGGTCGGGCAAACGCTACGGGCTGGTGATGGGGTATAACAACGTGCGGTCGTATCAGGAGGCGGTGGCTCTGCTGGAAAAACCGAAACAGCAGACGCTGGCACTGTTGCGCTGAGCCGCGCCGGGTGGCGGCTACGCCTTACCCGGCCTACGGTTCGTGCCCTTGTAGGCCCGGTAAGCGCAGCGCCACCGGGCGATAACTGCGCAAGCTACAAATCATACCGTGACAACCCGATGTCCTTTAAATCTTCATCACTTAACTCGCTCAAAATCCGGCGTGTGCGGTTGATACGATACCAGCGGACAAGGGCTTTTCCCATCCAGATAAAGATCGCAAAGGGGCGTTTGGCTCGATTTTCGTGGAATTCCATGATGCTCTCCTCGGGGTGTCTGAGGGGTTATCATCACGGATCCCACACCTTCCAATACAGATTCAAAAATTACTTTTTTTAACATACAGATCGTCTAAAACAGGAACTGCATGGCAGTTTTTACCGCCATCTGTACCGGTTTGCTTTTCTGTATGGTGAGAATAAGGGATACAGCATGACGCGCTACCAACATCTGGCCAATCTTCTGGCGGAACGCATTGAACAAGGGCTCTATCGCAGCGGGGAGCGTTTACCCTCGGTGCGTGCCCTGAGCCAGGAGCACGGCGTCAGCATCAGCACCATACAGCAGGCCTATCAGATCCTCGAAAACTTACAGCTGATCGCCCCCCAGCCGCGCTCGGGCTATTTTGTCGCGCCGCGAAAGGCGCAGCCGCCGGTGCCGGCGATGTCGCGCCCGGTGCAGCGTCCGGTGGAGGTGACCCGGTGGGATGAGGTGCTGACCCTGATGGAGGGGCGCAACAAAACCGACATCACGGCGTTTGGCGGCGGCCAACCCGACCTGACCCAGCCAAGCCTCAAGCCCCTGTGGAAAGAGCTGAGCCGGGTGGTGCAGCATAGCGTTAAAGAGGTGCTCAGCTATGACGAACTCGCCGGGCGACGCGAACTGCGCGAGCAGATCGCCCGCCTGATGCTGGACGCCGGATCGGTGGTCACCGCCGACGATCTGATCGTCACCAGCGGCTGCCACAGCGCCCTCTCTCTGGCGCTGCTGACCATCTGTAAGCCCGGCGACATCGTGGCGCTGGAATCCCCCTCTTTCTACGGCACCATGCAGATGCTGCGCGGTCTGGGGATCAAGGCGATCGAGATCCCCACCGATCCGGTGACGGGGATCAGCGTCGAAGCCCTGGAGCTGGCGCTGGAGCAGTGGCCGATCAAAGGGGTGATTGTGGTGCCCAACTGCAATAACCCGCTGGGGTTTATCATGCCTGAGACCCGCAAACGTCAGCTGCTGGCGCTGGCCCAGCGGCACGATATCGTCATTTTTGAAGATGATATTTATGGCGAGCTGGCGTTCGAGTATCCCCGCCCCTCCACCATTCACTCGCTGGACATCGATGGCCGGGTGCTGCTGTGCAACTCCTTTACCAAAACTGTCGCCCCCGGGCTGCGGGTGGGGTGGATTGCCCCGGGCCGCTATCACGACCGGATTATGCACATGAAGTATGCCGCCAGTGGCACCAACGTGCCTGCCAGCCAGCTGGCACTGGCTACCTTTATCCGCGAAGGGTATTACCACCGCCACGTGCGGCGGATGCGCCAGATCTACCAGCAGAATATCGAGACCTACACCTGCTGGGTCAGGCAGTTCTTCCCCTGTGGCATCTGTGTGACCCGCCCGATGGGCGGCTACATGCTGTGGGTGGAGCTGCCGGAACATGTGGATATGGTCTGCGTGTCGCGGGAGCTGACGCGGTTTAACATCCAGATCGCCGCCGGATCGCTCTTCTCGGCCTCCGGCAAGTACCGGAACTGTTTGCGGATCAACTGCGCCCTGCCGCCAAACGAGAAGCACCGTGCGGCGGTAGAGCAGATGGGGGAAGCGGTGAATATTGCGATGGCGGAGTAGCGCGGTGCGGCCTGTTCGCCGGGTGGCGGCTGCGCCTGACCCGGCCTACGGTTCGACTCTTTTGTAGGCCCGGTAAGCGCAGCGCCACCGGGCATTTTCACATCAGAACGTCCACGACACGCTGCCGACGATGCTGCGCTCGGCGCCAAAGTAGCAGTAGGAGAGCGAGTTACAGGCCGCCACGTAGCTTTCGTCCGTCAGGTTGTTGACGTTCAGCTGGGCGCTTACCCCGGTCAGCCCCACCTTCGACAGGTCATAGCCCACCGCCAGATCCACCAGGGTGTATGACGGCAGGGTGTGGGTATTCATGCGGTCACTGGTCACGCCGTTGACGTAACGCACACCGGAGCCCACCGTCAGGCCATCCAGCGGCCCGGTTTTGACGTCATAGCTGAGCCAGCCGCTGGCCATATTACGCGGGGCATAGACCGCACGCTTGCCCTCTTCCTCCGGGCTGCTCTTCTTGTAGCGAATGTCGGTATAGGTGTAGGCCGCCTGCAGGCGCAGGCTGTCGGTCAACTGCCCTACCGCTTCCAGCTCCACCCCTTCCGATTCAATTTCGCCGATGGAGCGGTATGGATCGGTCGGCTCCTCTTTGGTGGCGATGTTTTTCTGGTTGATGCGGAACACCGAGGCGCTGAACTGGCTGTTCATCCCCTCCGGCTCAAACTTCACCCCCGCTTCCCACTGCTTGCCTTTCATCGGGTCCAGCAGATCGCCGTTCTCATCCGCAAAGCTGGTCGGGGTAAAAGCGGTGGAGTAGCTGATATACGGCGCGATGCCGTTATCGAACAGGTAGAGCAGCGCCGCGCGGCTGCTGAAGTTATTCTTGTCCAGATCGCTGCGGGTATCGTTGAGCTTGTCGACATTGGAGACGCTCACCTGGTCATAGCGCCCGCCCAGGGTCAGGCGCCAGCGGTCCAGGGAGAGCTGATCCTGCAGGTAGTAACCAGTCTGGCGCAGCTTGTGCTTCTCCTTGCTGTACATCGTGATGCTGTCCGGCCCGGCACCGTAGACCGGGTGGAAGGCGTCAATCGGCGGGAAGCTGCCGTAATAGCCGGTGGTATGGTTGCTGCGATCCTGGTAATCGAGGCCAATCAGCACCCGGTGGTTAACCGCCCAGGTATCAAAGCTGCCGTCGATCTGGTTGTCCAGGGTGATGGCGTTCATCTTCTCGTCCGAGCCAGAGTAACCGCGGTTGAGTTCGGTGTCGTTCAGCCACCCCGCGGCATAAACCTGGTTCAGCTCCACTTTGGTGTGCAGATAGCGCAGCTTCTGGCGCACCGACCAGCCGCTGTCGAACATGTGCTCAATGTTATAGCCGACCATATCCTCGCGGCGGTCGTACTTGTCATAATCGTCTTCGCCTTCGAAGAAGGTGTTAGAGATCATCTTCCCGTTGTGCGGCACCACTGTGCCGTCGTACGGCAGGCCGGAGTGGCTCCCGCCTTCGGGATCGCGGTGCAGGTAGGCCATCAGATCCAGGCGGGTGTTATCGGTGATGCGCCAGGTCAGGCTCGGCATCAGGGCGTAACGCTCCTCTTTCAGCGGATCGAACTGGGAGTCGGCATAGCGGGTCATGCCGCTCAGACGGGCCGCCACGCGGTCGTTATCGTCCAGCGCGCCGGTGACGTCAAACATCGCCCCGCGCTGATCGTTGTTCCCGGCGAACAGCTTGATCTCGCCGCCCGGATCGAACGACGGTTTGCGCGAAGTGAGCGCCACGATCCCGCCCGGCGACGAGCGGCCATACAGCACCGAGGCCGGGCCGCGCACCACTTCGATATTTTCCAGGAACCAGGGGTCAACCACCAGCGAGCTGTGGGAGTTGGTGTCGCCCATCATCTTCAGGCCGTCGAGGTAGACGTTATCCAGACTGCCGTCGGAGAAGCCGCGCAGCACGATGTAGTCAAAGCGGTTTGAGGCGCCAATCTGGTTGCTGTAGACGCCCGGGGTGTAGCTCACCGCCTGGCGGACGCTGGTGGCGCCCTGCTCTTCAAACTGCTCACGGGTAACAATCGACACCGCCTGCGGGGTCTCGATATCCGGCGTCGCCAGCTTGGTGGCGCCGCTCTGCATCTGCGAGGTGACAACAACCGTTTCGGTTTTCGGCGTCTCCTGCGCCATCAGGGGGAGCGCGACGCTCCCGGTAACCCATCCCACCAGCAGTGCCAGCCGCGATTTAGCGAACATGAAAATCTCCAGAGCTATTTCTAATTATTAATGAGAATTATTACCTTTTTCATTTAGAAGATAGCTATGCGCGCTGCCAGAGTACGTATGCGCAATGCCAAACCGCACGAATGGCGTTGGCGATGGAGGAAAAAGGGATTAGCAGCCGTTACGGACCGCGCCGGGGCAGATACCGTAGCGACGGCGAAAGGCGGTAGCAAAGTTGGTGGCATGCTGGTAGCCCGACATCCAGGCCGCCTGCTGTACGCTGTGGCCTTCCAGCAGATAGCGGCGCGCCAGCGCCAGGCGGCAGTCGCGCAGGTAGTCGAATACCGTGCAGCCATAGGCCTGACGGAACTTGCTGCGCAGGCTGCTGGGGCTCATCGCTGCCTGAGCGGCCAGCTGGGCGAGGGTGTACTCCTGCTCCGGGGCCTGTTCCAGCAGATGGCGGATCTGCTCCAGCCGGGCCTGTTCACCGCTTGATGCGCCAGCAAGCGCCGTGCCCTGCTGCTCCCGCAGGTGCAGGCCGTGGCCGAGGAGCTGGTACATCACCCCTTCCAGCAGCAGCTGGCGCGACAGGCTGCTGCGCTCGCGCTGGCGGGCATGCTGGATCCCGGCCAGCACAAAATCCGGCACCTGCCAGACAAAGGTGGGGGCATTCAGCCTCTCCCACTGCGCCAGCAGTGAGGCAAGCAGGTTCTCCCGGCGGGCATCATCAGGGTAAACACCAAAAGAGAGGGTTTTCAGGGCGATATCCGCATCATGACGGGCAGACATCGCCTGCTGCTCGCTGAGCCTGGCGCTGAAAGCCATGCCCGGGCGCACCACATAAACGTTGCCGCTCAGGGTCAGGGTCACGCAGCCTTCCAGCACCACCAGCACATAAAGCGGGCTGCTGTGGCGGGAGGTGGTTTCATAAGGTTGCAGAACGCGGACATCGGAGTGGGTTAATGAGATGCCGGACGGCAGGATCATCTCTTCGACATCGCCGTGCAGAACCGGGCTGCTGCTGGCACATGTATCAGTGAGCAGCGGAAAACGGTAGTCAATGCCGTAGCGCTCGCCAAAGACCTTAAAGTCAGCAACGGAAAAGGTTTTTTTCGCTGTGGGGGCCGGGTGAGGGAGCATTGTGTCGGACATACCTGCGCCTGGAAAAGCATATTAAAAATAAAACAGTATCACTCCTTTAACGCGGCGGCAATGCAGGCAAATTTAATAAATATTAAGCTCCGACAAGATGCCGGAGCTCAAATATATCCGCCTGGTGCTGACGATTATTACGCTTCTTGCCAGCCAGCAAACACTTCTTTATGGTCTTTGGTCAGAACCACATTATTCCCGTCGATTTTATCGACCCACTCCAGCGGAATATAATGGTGTTTACCGCCGGACTCGGAGTCATTTTTTGCCAGCTTAATGCGGTTGCCGTCAAGATGGTCAACGGTGCCAACGTGGGTACCGCAGCTTGCCATTACCTGAGCATGGTCCTTGATTTCACTCTGGTTTACCATAATTAATTCTCCTCATTTGGTTTCTACGGGTGTGACACGAAACTAACTGTAGTCCATAAATAAGGTTTCTACCGCCTCATTAGCATTTCGAAACATTATTTCCCGCCGCGTTTAAGGTTCGCACGAAATATATAAGAATCAACTGAGAAATATTCCAGGCACGTTATTATGTCGCATAATTATCTTCACGCACTCAACACGGAGGCATATATGGTAGAAACGCATCGTACCGAAATATCCCTGGCTCTTGGTGAAGCGGTTTTAGATATCGTCCAAAAAGGCCAGGAGGTGTCGAGAGAGAATCTGGCACGGGCCATGAAAAGTAAAGCGGAGCGAGAACCTGATGACGAGCGCCTTCTTGATTACTGGAAAGCCTGTCATATCCTCGCCGCTTAAAGGTGGCGGCGTGGGGCCTGTGCCCCGCGCCGCCTTTGTGATCATTCGTCGAAGTACCAGTAACCCTGGTTAATCAGTCCGGTCAGCTCTATCACAAACGCCGGATTTTGCAGGGCATCCCCCAGCTCCGCACGGCTAAGCTCGGTGTAGCGGCACAGCGCATCCGCTGCGTTTGCATCCGACACCTCCAGCCGCTCGCTGTTGATAAAGAAGCTGCCCCCGACATTCAGCACCCGCAACCCGCTCAGGCGAGTCAGCGTTTCGCCGCCCGTCAGCGCGTCGAGCACCTCTTCCGGCGTGTACTCCGGTTCCGCCGGGGCAATATCCAGCTCGTGGCGCGGCGTGGAGATGAAGCTGCCAAACCACTGTGTAAAATCATCTGGCTTGCTGATCATGTCGATCATCATCTTGCGCAGACGCTCAAGTTCATAGGCTTCAACCCGGCCCGGATGCTCCCGGCAGGTGAGATCCGGATCGCTGTAGTGCTCCCCGCCCAGATCGTTTTCCAGCGCGTAATCGGCAAAGCTGCTGATCAGATCCCGGCCATTCGGCCCGCGGAAGCCTACGGAGTAGTTGAGCGCCGTCTCGTGGGTGAAGCCGTCGTGCGGGAATCCAGGCGGAATATAGAGAATATCGCCCGGGGCCAGATCTTCATCGATGATCGGCTCAAAAGGATCGACATGGAGCAGCGCCGGATGCGGACAGAACTGACGCATCGGCAGCTTGTCGCCTACGCGCCAGCGACGGCTACCCATCCCCTGAATGATAAACACATCGTACTGATCGATATGCGGGCCTACGCCGCCGCCCGGCACCGAGAAGGAGATCATCAGATCGTCCAGACGCCAGTCCGGCAGCACGCGGAACGGGCGCACCAGTTCGGCAGAAGGTGCGTGCCAGTGGTTTACCGCCTGCGTCAGCAGCGACCAGCCGGTTTCGCCTAAGCCATCGAAGTGCTCAAACGGACCGTTGCTGGCATGCCATTTGCCCTCTTTATGGCTCACCAGGCGACTGTCCACCTCCGGCTCCATCGCCAGCCCTGCCAGTTCATCGGGGCTGATAGGATCGACAAAATTGGGCAGTGCGTTTTTGAGAACAACGGGTTTCTTTTGCCAGTATTTTTCTAAAAATTCCGGCCAGTTCAGGTTGAGTTGATACGCCATGGTTAGCACCAGTTAAAAAGACAAACGGGTGTGATTATAGGAAGAGGTGGGGCCGCGCTGCCTTGTCGTGGGTCAAGGGGGAATGAAAACCTGCCGCATTCAGCCATTCGCATGACACAGGGTGACAGTTTCACGCTTTATCGTGAGCGCGAGTTACAGAGCGACTTATATCGTTAATCACTAAGAGCGTATTGTCATGAGGCCTGCCATGAGCCCGTTTATTGAACTGCCGGTTTCCGCCAGCGTAAAGACCCTGATGGGGGTTTATACCCGTAAGGAGAACCCGTCCGTTTTCGCACCTGTGGCCGGTGAGCTGCCTGAAGGAAGCGTGGTTCGCATTCAGGCGGCGGTGGTGGGTGATGCGGTGCAGGGCAATCCGCACTGGTACCGGATTGATGAAGAGACCTTTATCTGGGCGGGCGCCTGCACGCCGATCCAGCCCTGTCCCGAATTTCCCCCTGCTACGCGCGTTAGCTGGACGGCGGTGGTGTTTGCGGTGCGTTAGGCGCTGATAACCCGCACATCCTCTGCCGTAAACGCTGCGATCGCCTCCTGATCCAAGCTCGCCTCTACCACCAGCACGTCGATATCACTGCTTTTCGCCACTACAAAGCGCGCCACGCCGGGGATTTTGTCGGTGGTGAGCGCCACGATGGTCTGGCTGCTCTGGCTAATTACCGCTTTCTTGAACTCGCAGTCGGCAAAGTCGAACCCGGTCAGCCCCATGCCAGGATCCATCGCGCAGCCGCCGATAAACGCCTGATCGAAAATCATCCCTTGGATCTGGCTGGCCGCCGTCGCCCCCACGGCCCCGCCGGAGCTGCGCTGGATCTGTCCGCCGGTGATGATCACCTCGCACAGCGGGTGACGGAGTAGTTCCGCGGCGATGGCCGGGGAGTTAGTCACCACGGTAACGGCCAAATCCGGCGGCAGAGCCCTCGCCAGCGCGAGGTTGGTGGTGCCGGTATCGATAAAGATACAGCTGCCCGGCTTGATCAGCGTTGCTGCTTTCTGCGCGATCGTGGCTTTTTTTGCGTGGTTTTGCTGCTCGCGGCTGTAGAAGTTCCCGGCATCGGCCAGCTGTAACACCGCGCCGCCATAGACCTTCTTACAGAACCCTTCTTTGCTAAGCTCATGTAAATCACGGCGAATCGTGTGTTCCGACACCTGCATCCGGGTCGCCAGGTCGGCACAGACCACCCGGCCATTTTCTTGCAGGATCTGGCGGATCCGATCTTGTCGTTGTTCCGGGAAAGCTGCATAATCGAGCATAAATTATCTTCTCGGCATTTGAATCGAGCAACAATGCGCATAATGTTGCATGAACGCCTGCTCTGTCAATCCATGCCATCACAACCGGAGCGTCACAATGAAGCGCGATGATGATTACCATCAACAGGTGCCCGCCACTCAGCCCTATGACGGCTTCCTGTTTGAACCTGTGAACGCAGATGCGCGCGCCGGGGAAACGGTGCAGCGCAAGGCGCCTGCCTCCCCGTTACTGAAACCTGATAAGGATGTGAAATGACCTCTCAGACCACCGGAGCCGTTCACCGGCTTGCCACCCGGATCGTCTTTTTTATTGCCGGCTACGTGACCGCCACCTGGGCGGTGCTGGTGCCTTTCGCCAAAGCCAACACCGACGTTAACGAGGCTACGCTTGGTTCGCTGCTGCTCTGTCTGGGCATGGGGGCGTTAATTGCGATGCCGCTCACCGGGATGCTGACCAGCCGCTACGGCTGCCGCCGGGTGATTATTACCGCGATGGCGATCGTCCTGCTCACTACCCCACTGCTTGCCATCATCCCGGATCCGCGCCTGCTCGCCGCCGCATTGCTGCTGTTTGGCGTGGGGGTCGGCGTGACGGACTGCGCCATGAATATTCAGGCGATCATCGTTGAACGCGATGCCCCCGGGCCGGTGATGTCCGGTTTTCACGGCATGTACAGCGTGGGCGGCATCGCGGGTGCGGGGGCGATGACTCTGCTGCTGACCCTCGGGGCCAGCGCCTTTGTCGCCTGCCTGATCATCATTCTGAGCGTTATCCTGATGCTCGCTTTCAGCCTGAAAGGGCTGCTGCCCTGGGCTAATCCCGCCTCTGGCCCGGCCTTTGCGGTGCCGCGCGGCGTGGTGCTGCTGATCGGCCTCATCTGCTTTGCCGTGTTTCTCGCCGAAGGCACGGTGCTGGACTGGAGCGCGGTGTTCCTGACCGAGGTGCGCGGCGTGCCTGAATCCCTGGGCGGGCTGGGCTTCACCTGCTTCTCGGTGGCGATGACCTTTTTCCGCTTAACCGGCGATAAATTGATCGCCCGCACTGGCGCCCTGCGCGCCGTGGTGGGGGGTGCCATCGTGGCCGCCGCAGGGTTTGCGCTGGTGACCTTTGTCCCGCAGTGGCAGTTGTCATTGCTGGGCTATGTGCTGGTGGGGGCCGGTTGCGCCAATATCGTGCCGGTGATGTTCTCCGCCGTTGGCCGTCAGACCCGCATGCCGCAGGCGGTTGCCGTCCCGGCCATCACTACCCTGGGCTATCTCGGCGTGCTCGCCGGGCCCGCGATTATCGGTTTCGTGGCGCACGCCACCTCTTTAACCCAGGCGTTTATGGTCATTATGGTGCTGATGCTGGTCGTCGCCCTGCTCTCCGTGACCGTCACCGCCTCTCAACCCGCCCGCAGCGAGGGATAAGATGAATATTGCACATGTGGCACTCTGGACCCGTAACCTGGACGCACAGGTCCACTTCTGGCAGACGGTATTTGGCGGCCAGCGTAACGAACGCTACCTGAGTAAAAACCGCCCCGGCTTTGCATCGCACTTTATCACGCTGTCCGACGGGCCGACCATCGAGCTAATGACGGTGCCGGATCTGCCCGATCGCCCGTCGCACCCGGAGTTTGTCGGCTGGGCGCATATCGCGCTGAACGTGGGCAGCAAGGCGGATGTGGATCGGATGGCGGAGCAGGCGCGGCTGAATAACACGCTGCTGAGCGCCCCAAGGATGACGGGTGATGACTATTATGAAGCGGTAATTGCGGACCCGGACGGGAACCGTATTGAGCTGGTGGGGGAGTGAGACAGCACATTCAGGACTGAAACACATCCGGATAATTCGTCACTGCCTCCCCTGAACAGGCAGTGACGCAGTTCAGATAAATCCTATAAGATACGGATTATCTTAATTTCTTTATCCTCCACATGGAGTGCGTCATGGTTCAGGATTCATCTGCGTTAGCCCCTTTCTTCAATGCCCACATTGCAAAAAACGATCGGTATAGCCCGGATTGGGGTAAGCGCTACCGCAAACTTGTTGACAAGATTCAGGCAGAAAACCCCAATTTTAGCGCGGATACGATCCGACAGATCTGGTATGAACGCAGCAATGGTATCTCAAGCCTGAAACAGGGCGGCATGTCCCAGTTTGAATTCGAATCTGCGCAAAAACAGCTTCTCGCTCTTACCCGTCAGATAGCTAAAGAGTGTTCTCTGGAGAATTACGAACAGGTAATTAAACGCCTGATCAAGCTGAAAGCTGACGGCGTGCTGAACAAAGTTTACTGGGCATTGTGCCATCGCGCCTTTGCAGCCTTTTATCCTCAGCAAATCACTAATGTCGTTAATGTCAGTTATTTTTTCAGTAGCTATAACTACTGTAATAACCATTTTCAACTCGGACTTCCAAAGGAGCAGGAATGGTTTGCACGTAATCTGGATCTCAAAAAAGCGCTGCATAGAGCATTGGGTGATGAGGTCGATCCTATCGAACTTAACATGTCACTCTGGCATCTCTATAACCAGGTGATTGAGAAAAAAAATGATATCACGACACTCGGCAGTGACATGACCTCCTCAGAGGAGGAGCAGGACGAAAAAGTGAGCACTCCGCAACTGCCGAAAAATACCATCCTTTATGGCCCGCCTGGTACCGGTAAAACCTATCGCACTATTGCCCTGGCCGTACGTGCCTGCGAACCCGAAGCGTACTTTCAGCAGTTTGGTAAAGATGAAACCGAAAAACGCCGCGAGCTAAAAAAAATCTACGACCGTCTGATTGCTGAAAAACGGGTGCGTTTTATTACTTTCCATCAGAGCTTCGGCTACGAGGAGTTTATTGAGGGGTTAAGAGCGGAGACCACTGACGACGGTAATATTCGCTATGAAATCAAACCGGGTATTTTTAAACAAATCTGTGAGGATGCCGCATTCGGTCACGCAGGCGTTCAGCTAAAACTTGATAAAGCGCTTGCCCGTCTGCAAGGGCGTCTGGCAGAAGGCGAGAGCATTACCCTTGAAACGCAGCGAGGAAAACCTTTCCAGCTGACTTATAAGAGCCAGACTACCTTTGGGATCTTCCCGTCGCAATCGAAAAAAGATGATTTAGGCCAGGGCTATAATGCCTACCTCAAAGACATCCGTCTGGTTTACCAAAACCCGAAGACTGAAGTACATAATCCTTCATATGTACGCAGCATTATTAACTATCTGGTTGATCAGGGCGAAATATCCTTAAACCCTGAGGAGACGCCTGAAAAACGACAAAACTACGTCCTGATTATTGACGAAATTAACCGTGGCAATATCTCTAAAATTTTCGGCGAGCTGATCACGCTGATTGAAACTTCTAAACGCGCCGGAGAGCCTGAAGCGCTTAGTGCTATGCTGCCTTACTCCGCCACCTCATTCAGCGTGCCAAATAATCTCTATCTGATTGGTACTATGAATACCGCCGACCGCTCTCTCACTGCGCTGGACACAGCCCTGCGACGCCGGTTCGAATTTGAAGCCATGCTGCCAGATATTGATGTTCTGGCTAATACCATCGTTAAGGGCATAAATCTGCCGCGCCTGCTGCAAACCCTAAATGACCGCATCCAAGTACTGTATGACAGCGAACATACGCTGGGTCACGCCTTTTTCATCCCGGTTGTGCAGGCCAGAGAAGACGAAGAACTGGCCTTTGCAAGACTCAAGCGGATCATGAGAAATAAGGTTCTGCCGCTGCTGGAAGAGTACTTCTATAATGACTGGCAAAAGATCCGCATGGTGCTGGGCGATAACCAGAAAGACGAACAACTGCAATTTATCCGCGAGGTAAAAGATCAGAAACAGTTCGCTGACCTCTTCGGCATGAAGGGCACTAACGACCTGCAAGAGATCGGCTCCCGTTTCTTGCTGGCTGACGAAGATGACGACATCTGGAATAACCCACTCGCATGGCAGCAAATTTATGCCTTACGCAAAGGTAACGGGGAATGAGCTCCCGGCAACATTTTACCGTCTTCGAATACGGACACCTGGTAAGTGAAAAAGATAGCGACCGCGTAGCTCATGCGGTCGCCTTGCCCGAACGCCTGTTTGAGTGGCTTGAGCAGCGCGCTCTGAGGGATGATGCGGAGAACACGCATCGCCTGCTTACTTTACGTAGCCGGGGTGGTGTAAAGACCCTTCAGGTAAAGAATTATGCCGGGGTGATCGCCCTGCCCGGCAATAGCTTTATTGAAGTGCTGCCAAAAACCGGACACAGCGAAGAGAATGTCGACATCGCACGTCAACAGCTCCTGATGATGCTGCGTACGCTAAAATCCTTTCGCCATATTGCTACCTCCACTTCCAGCATCAGGACCTCAAAAATGCCGCTGTTGGATGTGTTTATTCAGCAATTTATCGATAGCGTACAGCAAATTGTGCGTCAGGGTCTGAAACGAGACTATTTGCGTCTTCAGGATAATTTGCCCTGGATGAAGGGAAAATTGCAGATCTCCGCCCAGCTCACCAAAAATTGTATAAGAAAGGATCGTTTTCAGGTTGAGTTTGATGAGTACAACGTTGAACGCCCGGAAAACCGCATCCTGAAAACCGCGCTTGCTAAGGTCTATCGCCAGACGCGCCATCCACAACTTTTGCAGCAACTTCGCCCATTGCAGGCACACTTTGAAGATATCCCGTCTATCAACGATGTTCGCGTTGCCTTCGACCAGGTGCGGCTGGATCGCCATATGCACCATTACGAACATGCACTCGCCTGGGCCCGGTTGATCCTGCTAGGTCAGTCGCCTCACTGTATGCAGGGGGAATCCAGCGCGATCTCTCTGCTTTTCCCGATGGAGGCGGTATTTGAGTCTTTTGTCACGGCATGGATGCGTCATCACTATCGCCACAGCTGGCATGTGGAGCCACAAGTCTATGAACATAAACTGGTGCGATTCAACAGCGATGAACTCTTTGGTCTTTGGCCCGACATCAAATTAAGGCCGCGGGAGGGAAGCACTGGAGCGACAATCGTTTGCGATATTAAATGGAAAATTGCGGACGATCGTAAGGCTCAGCTCGATCAGTCCCGGGACGATCTCTTTCAGATGCTGGCATACGGGGTGAACTACCTACAGGGCAACGGGGATATGTTACTTATTTACCCTGCACACGATCATTTTAATCAGCCGCTGCAAATGCCCTACGAATTTTGCAATACAGGTATACGCTTATGGATTATACCCTTTTATATTGGCGAAACCCTGCAAGCGTCTGAGCTGCGGCTACCCGATGCGCTGAGCCTGCAATAATTCGCCTTTCATATAGTTATCATATTGTTAAATGATAATGAGAATTAATGTGTTAGAGTAATTGCGTTCGAAAGCTGCCGCCATACTCGTTTGATCGTCAGGGAGGTAGCTTGCACGCTGAGCGAAAATCCTCTCATCTCTGTCAGGCTGAAACATTGGGGCTATTAATGGAACACATTGTCTATGTCGTTGATGATGATCACGCTGTCAGGCGGTCCGTGGTCGGGCTGCTGGAGTCTGCCGGGCTGAACGCCCTCGACTTCTCCTCGGCAGAATCTTTTCTGCAACACACCTTTGAAGATGTGCCCTCCTGCGTGATCCTTGATATGCAGATGCCCACCATCAGCGGGTTTGAAGTGGCGGACTCCCTGAAGGCCAGCGGGCGCGAGATCCCGATAATCTATCTTACCGGTCACGGTACCATTCCGATGACGGTGAAGGCGATGAAGGGCGGCGCGTATGAGTTTCTCACCAAGCCGGTGGCGTCGAACGATCTGCTGAACTCCATTGGCGACGCGCTGAAGCTGGCGGAAGAGAATGCTCTGCAGTTGCGGGAGCAGTACTCTCTCAAGCAGCGCCATCTCTCGCTAACGCCGCGGGAACAAGAGGTGTTGCAGCTGGCGATCAGCGGGATGCTGAACAAGCAGATCGCCGCCGAGCTGGGGGTGAGTGAAATCACCGTCAAAGTCCACCGCCGACGGGTGATGGACAAAATGCAGGCCCGCTCGCTGGCGGATCTGGTCAGGGCCGCGGAGCGCCTGACCTGAAGCCAGCCCTCAGAGTGACGTCTCGCCCTCCGCCAGCGGCAGGGTAAAGGCAAAGACAGAGCCGTACGGCTCGCGGTTGCGGGCCGTCAGCTTGCCGCGATGGCGCTCGATAATGCTGTAGCTGATGGTCAGCCCCACCCCCATCCCCTGGGCTTTGGTGGAGTAGAATGAGTCAAAGATGCGCTCGGTCTGCCCCGGCGCGATGCCGGTACCGCTGTCGGCGATTTCAAATGTGATCCCGCCCCCTTCCGGGTTCGAGGTAGAGAGCAGCAGCGTACCGGGCCGCGTTTTGATCTCGGCCATCGCCTCTACCGCGTTCATCACCAGGTTCAGCAGCACCTGCTGGATCTGCACGCTGTCAGCCACAACAAAACTGTTCGCCGCCGCCAGGGCATAGCTGACGCTGATGCTCCGCCGCTCCAGCTCGCTGCGCGAAAGAGTGATGATGTGCCGCACCAGATGGTGCAGATCGATGCGGGCAAAGGCCGGATCCTGTTTGCGGGTGAGGGACTGCAGGCTGCGAATGATCTCCCCTGCCCGCTCCCCCTCGGAGACAATCTCCTCCAGTCCGAGCCTGGCCTTATCCAGACGGGCCGGATCGCGGTTCAGCCAGCGCAGGCTGGCCCCGGCATTCGCGACAATCGACATCAGCGGCTGGTTGAACTCGTG
The DNA here is from genome assembly GCF_019584355.1 of Leclercia sp. EC_58. Classification (NCBI taxonomy): domain Bacteria; kingdom Pseudomonadati; phylum Pseudomonadota; class Gammaproteobacteria; order Enterobacterales; family Enterobacteriaceae; genus Leclercia; species Leclercia sp. EC_58. The sequence continues at coordinate 1,635,169 of NZ_VDAM01000001.1, read as the reverse complement.
GGCGATGGATGAGGTTAACTGCCCGACGGTGGTCGCCCGGGAGACGCGGGCCAGCTCGGCCTGCGCCACCCGCATGGCATCTTCCGCCGTCCGCTGGGTGGTGATGTCGGTGATGATGCCGTAATACTCATTCACTTCGCTGCCCACGCCGACCGGATCGCCAATCCCCAGAATGGTGCGCACGGCGCCGTCGCCACGAATAATGCGGAACTCGGCGCGCATGGTCAGGCCATCGCGCACGCTCTCGGTCACCAGGGTGCTGATGCGCGGATAGTCATCCTGATGCACAAAGGTGAGAAACTCCGCCATCGAGATCATCTTCTGCTTCTCCGGCAGGCCCAGAATGCGGGCGTACTCCTCCGACATAAACATCAGATCCTGCTGCAGCTCCCAGCGCCAGCTGCCGGTATGGCTGATCTGCTCCCCCAGCATCAGCGAGGTCTGGCTGGCCCGCAGCTCTTTCTCCACCCGACGCCGCTGCTGGTTCTCCTCCAGCAGCTCGGCATAGAGCCGGGCGGTCTCCAGCGAGATGGCGGCGTGTGCCCCCAGCAGGCTGACCACCCGGGAGTGCTCGACGGTAAAGACCTCCGGCATCAGACGGTTCTCCAGGTAGAGCACCCCCACCAGCCGCGCCTGCTTGAACATCGGCACGCACATCACCGCCGCGCCGGAGGTGACCAGATACGGGTCCTGGCTGAAGGGGTGGAACTCTTCCGGTTTGCCGGTGTGGATCTCCTGCCCGGTGCGGATCACCGCCGCCAGTACCGTCAGCGGCATCTCGGTGGCCGTCGGCACCTCTTTGCGGATCTGCACCTGCACCCCGTCGGTGGTGGTGCTGGCGCTGGCCTCGATCTCAGGGATGTTGTTGTCATTCACCCGAATCAAAAAACCGCGCTGCGCCCCGGCCCGCTCCAGCAGGATGGTCATCAGGGTTTCGATCAGCCGTTCGAGATTGATCTCCTCCGACAGGGCGCGCGACGCCTTGATCACGCTCTGTAAGTCGCGGATCTCCTCGTTACGGGCAAAGGCCACCGTGTCCCAGGCGTTGGCCTGGCCGGGGGCCAGCAGATAGGGGAAATCCCGCTCCAGCTGGCGTATTTTGGACTGCGCCCCGGCCCGTCCCCAGGCGGTCATCGCCCCGCGGAAATGTGCCTCGGCGGCGGTGGTGTAGCCGCAGGCGTGGGCGAAGCGGCCCGCCAGCTCGTGGGCCAGAGCGTTGAAAGGGTTGAAGCCCCCTTCGCGCGACAGGCGCACCGCCTTCTCGTACTGTTCGAGGGCGATGCTGTTCATGCCGTCGAGGCGCACGATCTCGGCGTAGATCAACGCCTCTTTATCGGCGAAGGTGCCGGGGTTAACCCGCGCCCAGAGGGCGATCTTGTCGTAATGAAGGTGGATCTGACGGCGCAGATCGGCGGAAAAGGTCTCCGGGGTCAGCTGCTGCGAGAGGGTGAGCGCGCTGTAAAGGTGGTAGTCCAGCAGGTGGATGTGGCCCGGCGCGGACCAGGCAAAGCGCCCGGCCTGGGCCAGATTATCTGCCGCCTGGGGAAACTCGCCGCAGGCGAAGTGGGCCATGCCACGGTAGAGCCAGAACCAGAACAGCATGGTGGAGGTCTGCTCCGGAGCCTGCTCTGTAGCTCCGGGCAGCAGGGATTGCGGCAGCGCCTCGCTAGCGCTCCACTGACCGTTCACCGGGGTGCGCAGGTGCTCCACATAGTGGCGCTGCATCAGCAGGATCGTCTCTATGTCCTGAAAATGGGTTTTACGCACGAAGGCCAGTCCGCGCTCGATGCTCATCAGCACCGCGTCGAGATGATCGCCCCGGGTGAGGAAGTTGATCACCTGGTGACAGGCGGCGAAGCAGGCCACCGTCATATCGCCGTGGGTTACAGCGGAGGTGAAGCAGGCCTTGGCGCACTCAATGGTGTAGCCCAGCGGCTGGGTCCAGACGCTAAGCTGATCCAGCGCCAGCAGGGTTTTGGCTTCAAAGGCGTCGTAGCCGTGGCGGTTGACCAGCTCCCGGGCCAGGGTGCCGTACTGGAAGCCGAGCCGGTATTCGGCGTAGCGGTGACCAATCAGCACCCCGAACCACGCCATCGCGGTGGTGGAGGCGCCGGTGATGCCGTGATCCAGCGTCAGGTGCATCATCCGGCACAGCAGTATGAAATGCAGGCGCGAGCTGGTGAAGCTGGCGAACAGGCTGGCGCTGTTGAGCAGGTTCATCACCGCCTCGGTGTCGCCATCTTTCATCAGCGGCAGGCGGCTAAAATGGTCCTGCGGGTTCTCGCCAACGCGGTTGCACAGGCTCTGCCAGGCCTCGTCGCACTCGGCGGTCTCCGGGAAGCGGCTGACGTGAATGCCAAACACCGCCAACCAGCAGAGGGCAGCTTCCAGCGCCAGCCGGTTGTCGGACTGGCGCATGTAGACTTCGGCCAGCAGGTTGGCCGCCAGGGCTTTCTCCGCCAGCCCGCCGGGGGAGCCGAGAATGCGGTCGCACAGCCGGCGGGTGGCCTCGAGATTGCCCAGCGCAAACTCGCAGCCCGCCTCTTCGCTGTCGAGAATAAAGTCGCTGGCGCTCTCGGGCGCCGATCCGGCGTTGCCCAGCGCCCGGGCGGTCTGGATATAGCTCAGGGCCGACAGATAATCCCCCGAGCGGCGGGCGCGGCGGGCGGCCAGCAGGCTCAGCTCGCGGAACATCTTGCGCTGGGGCGCAGGCTGAATGCTGTCCAGCGCCGCCGTCACGTGGTGGACGGCGCGGAACAGAATCTCGTTACCCGCCGCCTGACGGGCCGACTCCGCCAGCAGGCTGGCGGTGGTAAGGTGCAGGCGGCTGCGCTCGGCGTTATCCAGCAGGGCGAAGGCCGCCTCCTGAACCCGGTCGTGGGTAAAGGCATAGCCTTCGTCGCTGAGGGTGATCAGCTGCGCCGTCACCGCCGGATGCAGGGCGTAACGGATCTCCGCCACCGACATCGACACCACCCGGCAGACCATCTCCAGCTCGCCGCTGCCGCCCAGACAGGCGATGCTGCCCAGCAGCCGACGGGTCTCTTCGGGCATCTCCTCCAGCTGCTGGAGCACCAGCGTGACCACGTTTTCGGTGTAGTGCCGGGTGCGGATAGCGTGCAGATCGTAGTGCCACTTATCCTGATATTTGTTGTGCGTCACCAGCCCGTCATCGACGATGCGGCGGAAGAACTCATGGACAAACAGCGGATTGCCGCCGGTTTTCTCGTGGATCAGCCCGGCCAGATCCGCGGTGCTGGCGGAGCGGGTATGGAAGATGCTCGCCAGCCAGCGCGACACCGCCTTCACCGACAGCGGCTCCGGGCGCAGCTCGGTGGTATTGCGCGAGGCCCGGTGCAGGTTCGCCAGCTGCTGATTCAGGGTTGCGTCCGGCACCGGGCAGACATCCCGGTGCGCCACCACCAGCAGCAGCGGCACGTTACTGGCGTTGGTCAGCAGGTACTCCAGAATTTGCAGGCTAGCGGCGTCGATCCAGTGGATATCATCCAGCAGCAGCACCAGCGGGCAGCCCGCGCTGGCGAAGGTTTTCACCAGCGCCAGCACCATATGGCTGAAGCGCGCCCGGGCGTCCAGGGAGAAGCTGTCGCTGGAGAAGCGCGGCTTGTTCTCCAGCAGCAGCCGCAGCTCCGGCACCAGGCTGACGGCCAGCTCTTCATACCCCTCCAGCTCCCGCGACAGGCGGATCTTCCACTGCGCCACCTCCGTTGCCGACAGCCCCAGCAGGTGCAGCACCAGGGTGCGAAAGGCTGAGCTCAGGGCGGCATAGGGCAGCGTGGGGGAAAACTGATCCACCTTGCCCACCGCCAGCAGCACATTGCGGTGTTGTAGCGCCTTTAACGCCGAGGCGATAAGGGACGATTTGCCGATCCCCGACGGGCCGCTGATCGCCACAAACCCGGCAAGGTTGTCGCGGCATACCCGGTCAAAGGCGTGGATCAGATCCGTTGCCTGGGGATGGGCGGTGTAGAGGGTATCGGTAAGATGAAACGCCGGGGAGCGATCCTGCAAGCCGGGGGTAAAGGCGGCAATATCGCCCTCGTCGCTCAGGGTAGCCTGGCAGCGGCGCAGGTCGGCGATCAGGCCGTCGATGGTCTGGTAACGGTTCTCCGGTTTTTTCGCCAGCATCTTCAGGATGATGGCCGAGATCATAGCGGGCACGCCGGGGCAGACCACTCCCGGGGAGCGCGGCTCCGAGGCGATGTGGTAGTGCGCCCACTTGCCCTGATCCTGGCCGCCCAGCTCAAACGGCAGGCTGCCGGTGAGCAGCTCGTAGAGCACCACCCCGAGGCTGTAGAGATCGCTGCGGCTGTCCACCGAGCGGTGAGTACGGGTGGTGTGCTCCGGCGACATGTAAGCGGGTGTGCCGCCCACGATGGCCAGTCGCGACTGCTGTAGCTCTTCCGAGGCGCCGGACGACAGGCCAAAGCCCCCCAGCCGACAGCTGTTGTCGTCATGAATAAAGATATTGCCGGGCTTGATATCCCCGTGTACCAGGTTGCGCAGATGCATCAGACGCAGAGGCAGGCTGATGCGGATCGCCAGCTCCAGGAAGCTCTGGATACAGGCCATCGGCGCACCAACGATGCGCGTCAGCAGCACAAAGGAAAAAGGGGCGTAAACCAGTGCAAAGCGCCCGTGGTACTGCGTGGTGGCGACCGGACGGATAGCCCAGTCGTCGCTCAGGTACTCCCGCAGGGCAAACTCATTACGCAGCAGGCGCGTTGCGCTGGCCTCTTCTTCATCGCTCACGGCGGTGGCGATAATAAACGACCCGCCCGAACTGGGCAGGCGGGCATTCAGCCAGCAGAGGCTTCCCTCCTGGCCCAGCGGGGTAAAAATGACATCTTCTTTAAGCACAAAAGCCCGCCCTTCGGATAAATTTCCGGGGGCGGGCCAGAGTGCAGGCAGCGATGGGGTGTTCATCCACGTTTCCTTATTTTTCTTCATTAATGGTTCTCGTGGGATAACGGTGCAGGTGGTGTCAGGTGGCGAGCGCGCGCTGAATGTGCGCCAGCAGCACATCGACGTTTATCGGCTTGCGCAAAAAAGCAACGGCGCCATTCTCAACAGCGTAGCGCTCTATGTTGTCATCCGCATGACCTGAGATAAAAATGATCGGCGGCGGTGAACTGGCGATAAGGTGCAGCCTGTCGAGCATCTCCAGACCGTTCATCCCCTGCAGGCGGATGTCGGCAATCACCAGCGCCGCATCTGTCAGCGCGGTGGGGTGGCTGAGAAACCCTTCCGCCGAGTCGAAGGCTTCTGTGGCATACCCCTCCGACTGCAGCAGGTTGCTTAACCCGCTGCGAACAGACCGTTCATCATCAATGATGGCTATGCGCTGCGGCATGCTCTCTTTCCTCAATATGGACGTGATTAACCCTCGCTGCCGTCGCCGGGACGGGGTGGAGGCGGAGTACCGCTGATTTTGGGTACGCATTCGTGGCGAAACCAGGTCATCGTCAGCTGACGGCTGAACAGGCGGCGGCCAATCGGGATCAACTGCTCCCCCACCAGCATGCCAAACAGCCCCATCAGCGCAACAACGGGCGGCGCGGGCGAGTGTACATCAATTGCGGCATAAATAACCCCTGCCAGAATTCCGCAGCTCAGCGAAACGACCCAGGCTTTCATGACGAGGCTCCTGTGGAGAGGGTGACGGGCACCTTTTGCGCGGTGTCGTCAGCATGCAAAAAATGGCGGGTGGCCTGTTCACCGGCCAGCATGCCCAGCAGACCAATCAGCGCCAGCGCAGGCGGCGCCGGAGAACGGACTTTCAGCAGCGCGTAGAGCAGGCCGATAAGCACGCCTGCCGCGAGGGAAATTAACCCAGTACTCATGATGGACTCCAGAGAGGTCAGCGGCAGGCCGGATGAGGGCCCAGCCTGCCGCTGTTAACTTAGCGGACCGGGGCCGGAACCGGCGCCAGGGTTTCGTGCTCGCTCTTCTGGCGAGACGGTGCTTTGTGCACCATGGTGTAGGCGTAATCGACGCCCATGCCGTAGGCACCGGAGTGCTCACGCACGATATCCATTACCGCGTTGTAGGTCTCTTTACGCGCCCAGTCACGCTGCCACTCCAGCATCACCTGCTGCCAGGTTACCGGGATCACGCCCGCCTGGATCATGCGCTGCATGGCGAAGTCGTGGGCCTCTTTTGAGGTGCCGCCGGAAGCGTCCGCCACCATGTAGATCTCGTAGTCGCCTTCCAGCATCGCGCACAGGGCGAAGGTGTTGTTGCACACTTCGGTCCACAGACCGGAGACCACCACTTTCTTCTTGCCATTGGCTTCCAGCGCGTCACGCACTTTCTGGTCATCCCAGGAGTTCATGGAGGTACGCTCAAGGATCTCTTTGCCCGGGAAAACATCCAGCAGTTCCGGGAAGGTGTTGCCGGAGAAGCTTTCGGTTTCAACGGTGGTGATGGTGGTCGGGATGTTGAACACTTTGGCCGATTTCGCCAGCGCTACCACGTTGTTTTTCAGCACCTGACGGTCGATAGACTGCACGCCAAACGCCATCTGCGGCTGTTGGTCGATGAAGATAATCTGACAGTTATCCGGGGTTAACACTTCGAGCTTTGAGTTAGACATAATGGTATCCAGTGAGGTTAACAGGTGAAATCGCACCACGCGTTGACGATGCGTTGAGTGCATCCTATGCCTCTCTGGTCCCGGCGGTAATTATCTCTTCGTATAATTAACCTTTCGTATAGTTATACGCAGGTATAGTTATACTTTGGTATACCTATCCCTTTGTATAACTGGTTTTTTTCAGTAACCGGTTCCAATAATCCTGACCATTCCCCCTCTCAGTCAGGAGCAATTATGACTTCCTCTGCCAAAGCAGATCTGATTCTGGTGAATGGCCAGTTTCACACCGTCGATCGTGAAAATCCCCTCGCCGAAGCGGTGGCCGTGCGTGACGGCAAATTCCTTGCAGTCGGCACCGCTGCCGAGGTGATGCAGTACCACGACGACGCCACCAAAGTGGTGGATCTGAAAGGCCACACCGCCATCCCGGGCCTCAACGACTCGCACCTGCACCTGATCCGCGGCGGGCTGAACTACAACCTCGAGCTGCGCTGGGAGGGAGTGCCCTCGCTGGCTGACGCCCTGCGGATGCTGAAAGAGCAGGCCCTGCGCACCCCGTCACCGCAGTGGGTGCGCGTGGTGGGCGGCTGGAGCGAGTTCCAGTTCGCCGAGCGCCGGATGCCGACCCTGGACGAGATCAACGAGGCCGCGCCGGATACCCCGGTCTTTATCCTGCACCTGTATGACCGCGCCCTGCTCAACCGCGCGGCGCTGAAGGTGGTGGGCTACACCAAAGAGACGCCGAACCCGCCGGGCGGTGAGATCCAGCGCGACGCCAACGGCAATCCGACCGGGATGCTGATCGCCCGTCCGAACGCCATGATCCTCTACGCCACCCTCGCCAAAGGGCCGAAGCTGCCGCTGGAGCAGCAGGTGAACTCCACCCGCCAGTTTATGCGCGAGCTGAACCGTCTGGGCTTAACCAGCGCCATCGACGCCGGCGGCGGTTTCCAGAACTACCCGGAAGACTATGAGGTGATCGCCGAACTGCACGAGAAAAAGCAGATGACGATCCGCATCGCCTACAACCTCTTCACCCAGCGCCCTGGCCACGAGCTGGAAGATTTCGAGAAGTGGACCGACATGCTTAAGCCAGGCCAGGGCACCGACTTCTTCCGCCATAACGGTGCGGGGGAGATGCTGGTCTTCTCCGCCGCCGACTTTGAAGATTTCCTCGAGCCGCGCCCGGATCTGGCCCCCGGCATGGAGGACGAACTGGAGCGCGTGGTGCGCCATCTGGTGGAGCACCGCTGGCCGTTCCGCCTGCACGCCACCTATGACGAGTCCATCAGCCGGATGCTGGATGTCTTTGAGAAGGTGAACCGCGAGATCCCGTTCGACGGCCTGCACTGGTTCTTTGACCATGCCGAGACCGTGACCCAGCGCAACATCGACCGCATCAAGGCGCTGGGCGGCGGCATCGCCGTGCAGCACCGCATGGCCTTCCAGGGCGAGTATTTCGCCGAGCGTTACGGGATGGAGGCGGTTCGCCACACTCCGCCGGTCACCCGTATGCTCGAGACCGGCGTGCCGGTGGGGCTGGGCACCGACGCCACCCGCGTGGCGAGCTACAACCCCTGGACTGCCCTCTACTGGCTGGTCTCTGGCCGTACCGTCGGCGGGATGCAGCTGTACGATCACAGCGCCCGTCTGGATCGCGACACCGCCCTGATGCTCTGGACCCAGGGCAGCGCGTGGTTCTCCAACGAGCAGAATCAGAAAGGGCAGATCAAAAAGGGCCAACTGGCGGATCTGGCGGTGCTGAGCAAAGACTACTTCCGCGTGCCGGAAGAGGAGATCAAGGGCATCGAGTCGGTGCTGACGGTGGTGGATGGCAACATCGTCTATGCCGCAGGCAGCTTCGGCCCGCTGGCGCCGCCTGCCATCCCGGTTCTGCCGGAGTGGTCCCCGGTGGTCAAAGTGCCGGGTCACTACCGCAGCGCGCCACCGCAGGCCGCCCGCGTGGGGATGCAGCCTGCGCACCACTGCAGCGGTCCGTGCGGGGTGCACAACCATTCGCACGATTTTGCCCGCACGGCAGAGATGCCGGTGGCCGACGATAATGCCTTCTGGGGAGCGCTGGGCTGCAGCTGCTTCGCGTTTTAATCATGATGAATTCACAAACACAGACCCTGCCCCGGATTGACCTGGGGCTGTTCTTCCTGCGGATCGCCGGTAGCCTGCTGCTGTTGTACGTGCACGGCCTGCCGAAGGTGCTGCACTTCAGCGAAGAACTGACGCGGATCGAAGATCCCTTTGGCTTCGGGCCGTATTTCAGCCTGATCCCGGCGATCGTCGCCGAGGTGATCTGCCCGATCCTGATCCTGTTCGGCGTGGCGACCCGGCTGGCCTGCGTGCCAATCATCGCCGTGCTGCTGGTGGCGATGCTGGTAGTGCATCCGGGCTGGTCGATCGCCGAAGGTCAGTTTGGCTGGCTGCTGCTGATCATCTTCACCACCCTGGCCATCACCGGCCCCGGTGGCTGGCGGCTGCGTACACGTGCCACGGAGAGATTCGCATGACCCAGGTGACCGACGCGCACATCGAACACCCGCCTGCCCCGGCGATCTCAACGTGGCAGCCGCTGCACCAGCGGGTGTTCCGCATGTTGTGGATCGCCACGGTGGTCTCCAACGTCGGCTCGTGGATGAGCGACGTCGGCGTGAACTGGAGCATGCTGACGCTGAGCGCCGATCCGCTGGATATCGCCCTGGTGCAGGCGGCAAGCAGCCTGCCGATGTTCCTCTTCGCCCTGCCCTCCGGGGTGATGGCGGACATCGTCGATCGGCGCAAGTACCTGCTTTTTTCCCAGCTGTGGGTGTTTATCGCCGCGGCGGGACTGACGGTGCTGTCGTTTACCGGCCAGGTGACCCCGACGGTGCTGCTGGTGGCGGCCTTTCTGCTGAGCGTCGGCAGCGCCATGAGCTCGCCGCCGTTCCAAGCGGTGGTGCCGGATCTGGTGAGCAAGGCGGAGCTGGGCCCGGCGATTGCGCTGAACTCGCTGGGGGTGAACATCAGCCGCGCCATCGGCCCGGCGCTGGGGGGCTTTTTGCTCTCGCTGGCGGGGCCGTGGATGGTATTCCTGCTCAACGCCCTGTCGGTGCTGGGCGTGGCCTGGGTGCTGTGGCGCTGGAAACCTGCGGCGTCGGTACAGCGCCTGCCGCCGGAACACTTTTTCTCGGCGGTGCGTGCCGGGGTGCGCTATGTGCACGCCGCCCCGGTGCTGCGTAACGTGTTGATTCGCACCGTGGCGTTCTTTGTCTTCGCCAGCGCGGGCTGGGCGCTGCTGCCGCTGGTGGCGCGCCGGGAGCTGGGCCTCGGCCCGGCGGGGTACGGCATCATGCTGGCCTGTATCGGGCTGGGGGCGATTGCCGGGGCGGTGCTGCTGCCGCGCCTGCGCCAGCGCCTCAATGCCGATCAATTGATGGTGGCGGCAAGCCTGGTCTTCGCCATCACCATGCTGGCCCTGGCCTTTGTGCGTCACTTCTGGCTGCTGAACCTGTTTGAGTTCTTCACCGGCTTTGCGTGGATCGCGGTGCTCTCCACCCTCAACCTGGGGGCGCAACGCAGCGCCGCACGCTGGGTGAAGGCCCGGGCGCTGGCGGTCTATCTGACGGTCTTCTTTGGCTCGATGACCGCGGGCAGCGCCCTCTGGGGGCAGATCGCCTCGCACGTGAACACCGCCACTTCGCTCTGCGTGGCAACGGTGGGGATGCTGCTGGCGAGCGCCACGGTGCTGCGCTGGAAGCTGGAGAAAGATCCTAACCTGAACCTCGACACCAGCGGGCTTATCGCCGACGACGCCCGGGAGAACATCCCCAACGAGCGCGGCCCGGTGCTGGTCTCCTGTGAGTACCGGATCGATCCTGAAGCGGTCAACGATTTCCTGCAGGCCGTCCACGAGCTGCGCCGGGTACGTCGCCGGGCGGGAGCCATCAGCTGGGCGGTGTATGAAGATATCGACCAGCCGGGCCTTTATATCGAGACCTTCCTGCTGGGATCGTGGGTGGAACACCTGCGCCTGCAGGAGCGCCACACCATGAATGACCACCTGCTGCAAAGCCGCGTCCTGGCTTTTCATCAGGGCGATGCACCCCCGGCGACCCGCTATCTGGTGGCGCCGGTTTAAAACCTAAAACAACCTTTTGAGGAAGAGACTATGGCTACGATCAAAGCGAAAGACGGCACGCAGATTTACTACAAAGACTGGGGTGCAGGTAAGCCGGTGCTGTTCAGCCACGGCTGGCCGCTGGATGCCGACATGTGGGATAGCCAGCTGAACTATCTGGCCGAGCGCGGTTTTCGCGCCATCGCCTTCGACCGTCGCGGCTTTGGCCGTTCGGATCAGCCGTGGAATGGCTACGACTACGACACCTTCGCCTCCGACATCAACGACCTGATCACCGCGCTGGATCTGCGTGACGTGACCCTGGTGGGCTTCTCCATGGGCGGCGGCGACGTGAGCCGCTATATCGGCACCTACGGCACCGACCGCGTGGCCGGGCTGGCGCTGCTGGGTGCGGTAACGCCGATCTTCGGTAAATCCGACTCTTATCCTCAGGGTGTGGATCAGTCGGTCTTCGCCGGCATTCGTGACGGGCTGCTGAAAGATCGTGCCCAGTTCATCAGCGATTTCGCCACCCCGTTCTACGGCCTCAACGCCGGGCAGAAAGTCTCTGAAGGCGGCCTGACCCAGACCCTGAACATCGCTCTGCTGGCCTCGCTGAAAGGCACCCTGGACTGCGTAACCGCCTTTGCCGAGACCGACTTCCGCCCGGATATGGCGAAAGTCGACGTGCCGACGCTGGTGATCCACGGCAGCAACGACCAGATCGTACCGTTCGAAACTACCGGCAAAGTGGCGGCGGAGCTGATCGGCAATGCCCAGCTGAAGGTGTATGACAATGCGCCGCACGGCTTTGCGCTGACGCATCAGGACCAGCTGATTGAAGACCTGCTGACGTTTGTGAAGTCGCTGTAAGTGTTTAAACGCCGGGTGAAGCGTAGCGATCCCGGCCTACGGTGTTGTAGGCCCGTGCAAGCCCAGCGCCGCCGGGCAATGCCTACTGTCTTCTTTTAGCCCAGGCGGCACGCATCACAGGAATAAACACTGGTGGAATCACCCCCATTTTGGGTAACGGCGTATTGATCTCCACGCCCGGCGCAACCGCAAACCACTCCGTGTTGAAAGGCAATTTTTGCAGCCGATTAAGATCAAACTTTGTCGGCCAGCTTAGCCCTGCCGTATCAAGCTGATCGTCGATGACGAACTCGCCCTGATAAACGTGGTCCGTCCGTGAGGTTCCATAGACGATCAGGACGGCATGAATATCCGGGAAGAGGTTCAGAATCAGTCCGGGACGCGCTTTCGGTCCCGGATGGCCCAGATCTTCATGTTGAGGAAACTTGCACCAAATGATGTCACCGATTGCGGGTAACGGGTTGTAATTATTAGCCATAAGCATACTGCTTATTTGAATAATGGAGAGTCCAGATCGTCCTCTGAAATGTCGAGACCTGACAGTTTCCTGACGGCGGCGTGTTGCGCGTCGGTCAGCTCGCCGTCGTCCTGTTCGTAAGCGGGCAGCACCTCTTTAGCAAGGTTGCGTAACGCCTTATGGACTAACTCTGTCTGATTCAGCGAGAGCTCCGCCATCAGACGGGCAAAAGTCTCCTCGCTGACGCCAAATTCGTTATCGACAGAACGAAGCTGGAACAGGAATTTTTTCGGCGCAGTACGTGTTGGGCTGGGCATGATGAACCTCTCTATAAAGCTATATGCAAAGTATATAGAGAGACGGCAAAGCAATCCATATAGAATGTATATATCCCTTTCGGTGATCCTTGTTTTAGGTAGTTAGGCATTGCACCTGATGTTCCCGTAAAATGCCGGCAAAAGAATGATAACTACCTGAAAAATTTGACTGGAGAACATATGGACGCGGCTGAAAAAGATGGCAGATTTGCGTGGGCGGATTTTTATCAGGCTTTTGCCAGTAAACTACTGACCTGGCAAGACCGGCGAGAGGAGTTAGTCGCAGGTATCCATCGGATCGCCGCTGACGTCGGCGGAATGTCTCATCTGCTGGACAAACCTGAGCAGGGCGAACCCCATCCGTTAAAAGACATTTGCCCGTTTACCACAATGGGGTTGTTCAATCGCAGCCTCACCGATGCGAATCGAAAAATTATTGCCTCCAGGCTGGCGGATTTGCTGGGCGTAGACGAACCCGTACCCGATTCATTTGACGGTGTTCCGCTGCTCAACAACCAAAAGTCGTGGTTTTTTGCTTACGAAAGAACCCGTTCAGCTAATGACATTGATTTTCTCTGGGCGATGTTCTCGGCGGCTATCAGTTTCGCAGATGACACTGAAGACACAGTGGATATGAATGCCAAATCCGAAGCATTTTCATGGATTTATGATACCACTTCAGAAGTGCGCAACGTCGGATGGAACCTGACGATGGGGTTATACTGGGCTCGTCCCTGGTTTTACCCCACGTTAGACAGCCAGTCGCAGAAGTACATCCAGAAAGTACTTAATATTAAGATCCTGAAAAATGGGGCTAAAGGCCGCTGTAGCGCGCATGACTACCTGAGCATAATGCGGGCGCTTAAACAGTCATTTACCCAGCCGAATTTCCCGGTAATGCTGCCAACTTACTGATTTAGTGTATGATGGTGATTTTAAGGTGCTTGCGTGGCTTCCATTTCCATCAGATGTCCTTCCTGCTCCGCTACTGAAGGCGTGGTGCGTAACGGCAAGGCTGGGACGGAAGTCACTGTCGTTCTCAAAATCGGTGGAGCTGCATGACAAGGTCATCGGGCATTATCTGAACATAAAACACTATCAGTAAGTTGGAGTCATTACCGAATTTCCCTGTCCATAGCTTCCCTGAACTTTCCCTGATGGCATGGAATACAAATTTCGGCCAGACAAAAGATGAGGTAGAAAACAGAACGTGGAAAGTCTATCTGCTAAATAAAATTAAGGCGTTATGTAAGCAAAAAGAGAGTCCTTATTTTACCTTTCAGGAGCTGAAAGAAAACTACCTGGACGAAATCAAAGCCGATCATCCGAATAACAATACTGTTGAAAATTCTGTTTACTATTATCTGCAAATATTACGTAAAGATGATGAATTAAAGTTCCACGGTGCTGGCAATTATGAATACCTGAACTTTGATAAAAGCGAGTCTGAGGATATTACCGAGGATACGGTCGACGAGAGCGCACCGCCCCCTAAAAATCCTCACTTACCTTACAACACCAGTAAACTGCTGGAAGAAGGCTGCTTCCTGGATGAAGAGAAGATTCAACTCACCCTTCAACGGTTAAAAGACAAAAAGAACCTGATCCTGCAAGGCCCGCCTGGCACCGGCAAAACCTGGCTGGCACGCCGCCTGGCTTACTGCCTGATGGGTGAGCAAGCCCCCGAGCGGATCAGCGCGGTGCAGTTCCACCCGAATCTCTCTTATGAAGACTTTATTCGCGGCTGGCGCCCGGGAAAAGAGGGTCGCCTGGAGCTGATCGATGGACCTTTCGTGAATGCCATTAACAAAGCGCTTAATAACCCTGCCGCGAAATATGTGGTGATTATTGAAGAGATCAACCGCGGCAACCCGGCGCAAATTTTCGGTGAAACGCTTACGCTGATGGAGGCCGATAAACGCACCCCGAACGAGGCGCTGGAGCTCTCCTATCGCACAGATCCGGATGAAAAGATCTATATTCCCGAGAACTTATACATCATCGGCACCATGAATATTGCTGACCGTTCCCTTGCGCTCCTCGACTTAGCCTTGCGTCGCCGTTTTGCGTTTGTCGACCTGAAGCCGGTATTTAACAACGCGTGGAAAAACTGGGTTAATCAAAAATTTGCGGTCGATCTGGACGTCTTAGAATTAATCGCATCCCGACTAAGCGTATTGAATGAGACGCTGGCGAATGATGTCACTTTAGGGCCACAATTCTGCGTCGGGCACAGCTACGTCACCCCAGCAGCCGGCCAGCAGATTGGCGAGGCTCTTGCCTGGTATGAACAGGTTGTCGAAACGGAGATTTGTCCGCTGCTCGCCGAATACTGGCTCGATGCTCCGAACAAAGTCAACGACGCCAGAAAAGTGTTATTAGCACAATGACTTCCGGCGAAGAGCAACTTAAGACGTCGCGCATTCCCGTGCGCAATCTCTGGTTATTGATGCTGTACGCGTCCGATCTGTTTCGCGAGCTGGGGCGGAGCTACGTTGCCGTAGAAGATAACCCGGATGAGATCCCCGATCTGGTGGCGAAGATCCTGCTCCATGAAATTGCGTTGCGCCGCCGACGCAATTTAAGCATGGGCTATCAAACCCGGCATGCCGCCCTGAACCGGGTGCGAGGCCGCATTGATATTCTGCATACGGCCAGTCACCAGCTGTTGGACAGGGGGCGGGTTGCCTGTCAGTTTCAGGAGCTGACCCTCGATACGCCGCGAAATCGCTACGTTCGCTGTGCGTTAGAACGCCTCACCTCGCTCATCACCAAACCTGCGCTGGCCTCGGATTGCCGGTTTGCGGCGATGGCGCTACGCCGTGAGGGCATTAACGGCGAGTTCCCTGACAACCGCGAACTGCCCTCGGTGACACGCTTTGGCCGCCATGATGCGGCCGATAAACCAATGGTGGATGCTGCGCAGCTGGCCTTTCAGTTGCTGTTACCCACTCAGGACAAAGGACATCATCTGTTACCCGCCCCTTCAGATAATCTCTCCTGGATGCGAAAGCTGTTTGAGAAAGGCATTGCCAGTTTTTATCGCGTCCACCTCGAAAAAGAGATCTGGCAGGTATCTGCCGGGAAAGAGCTGAAATGGGCGTTGAGCGATCAAAGCCCGGGCAGTGCTGATATCTTCCCGACGATGCAGTCAGATATCATTCTTGAACATCGAGTGAATGCGAAGCGCATCATTATTGATACTAAATTTAATGCGATCGTCATTAAGGGCTGGCACCGTGATACGACTCTGCGTAGCGGTTATATTTATCAGCTGTATACCTATCTGCGCACGCAGGAGAGCGATGCCGATCCGTTATCCCTTCACGCCGCAGGCATGCTATTGCACCCTGCCGTTGGGTACATGCTGAATGAATACATCGTTACCCAAGGGCATAAGATCCATTTTGCGACAGTCGATATGGCGGCAGATGCCCGG
Organism: Leclercia sp. EC_58; assembly: GCF_019584355.1. NCBI lineage: Bacteria > Pseudomonadati > Pseudomonadota > Gammaproteobacteria > Enterobacterales > Enterobacteriaceae > Leclercia > Leclercia sp. EC_58. The sequence goes on along the minus strand of NZ_VDAM01000001.1, from coordinate 1,619,362 downwards.
TCGATAAAAAATCAGCTCCTGGATTTGGCTTACGACTGCGCGCAGCCATAAAGCAAGCGTGGGCACATTTACGCCGGGTGGCGCTGCGCTTACCCGGCCTACAACACCCAGGCCCGTGCAAGCGAAGCGCCGCCGGGCAATGCCGTTAGTGCTTCACCATCACATGCCGCACCACGGTGTAGTCTTCCAGCCCGTACATCGACATATCCTTGCCGTAGCCGGAGAGCTTCTGCCCGCCGTGCGGCATCTCGCTGACCAGCATAAAGTGGGTATTCACCCAGGTGCAGCCGTATTGCAGGCGGGCGCTCATACGGTGTGCGCGGCCCACATCCCGGGTCCAGACCGATGAGGCCAGCCCGTACCGGGAATCATTGGCCCACTCCAGCACCTGCTCTTCGTCGTCGAACATACTCACACTCACCACCGGGCCGAAGACCTCGCGCTGGACGATCTCATCCTCCTGTTTCGCCCCGGCCAGCAAGGTTGGCTGGTAGTAATACCCGCTGCCGCCCGCCACATTGCCGCCGGTGACCACGTGTATGTGCGGCAGGGCTTTGGCGCGCTCTACCGCCTCGCTGACGCGGGTCAGATGGGCGGCGGAGCTGACCGGGCCCAGCTCGGTGGTCTCATCCTCCGGGGAGCCCATTTTCAGGCTGGCGACGGCGACGCCCAGTTTTTCCACCAGCGCGTTATAGACCTCTTTTTGCGCATAGATACGGCAGGCAGCGGTGCAATCCTGCCCGGCGTTGTAGAAGCCAAAGGTGCGTACGCCCTCCACCACCGCATCGATATCGGCATCGTTAAAGACGATGACCGGCGCTTTGCCGCCGAGCTCCATATGGGTGCGCTTAATCGACGGCGCGGTATGGGAAATAATGTGCTCCCCGGTGGCAATGGAGCCGGTCAGGGAGACCATGCGCACCTTGTCGTGGCCGGTCAGCGGGTCGCCTACGGTTTTCCCGCGGCCAAACAGGATGTTAATCACGCCTGCCGGGAAGATATCTTTCGCCAGCTCGGCCAGCTTCAGGGCGGTGAGCGGGGTGATCTCAGAGGGTTTGAGCACCACGCAGTTGCCCGCCGCCAGCGCCGGGCCCAGCTTCCACGCCGCCATCATCAGGGGGTAGTTCCAGGGGGCGATGGAGGCGACAACGCCCACCGGATCGCGGCGGATCATCGAGGTGTGCCCCTCCATGTACTCCCCGGCGGCGAGACCGTTCAGGCAGCGGGTGGCACCTGCAAAGAAGCGGAACACATCGACAATGGCCGGGATCTCATCATTCAGCACGCAGTGCAGCGGCTTGCCGCAGTTCAGCGACTCCAGTCGGGCGAAGGTGTCGGCGTTCTGCTCAATCACCTCCGCCAGCTTCAGCAAACATTCCGCGCGCGCTTTTGGCGTAGTCTGGCCCCAGGTACGGAAGGCGCGATCGGCCGCCTGCACTGCGGCGTCCACCTGTTCCGGGCTGGCTTCGGCTATCTCCAGCAGGACCTCGCCGGTAGCCGGGTTGTACACGGGTTGCATCTCACCTGAACCCGCAACCAGTTCGCCATTGATCAGTAAGTTGTGTTGCATAGCCGACTCCATTGTTTTTATGGTCTGAGTGAATTACAGAGATTGTCCCGCATTAAGGCGTTTTGCGTGCTCGATCGCGTCGTTTTCTGGCGCGTTTGAGCGCCCGAACGGGCGGGCCAGCGCCATGTAAATCAGGCCGGAGATCACCACTACCGACAGCCCCACCAGCACCGTCCAGCGGTCGATAAAACTTGCGCTCTCGGCGGGTTGCGCCAGCAGCCAGATGCCGCAAAGCCCGTAGGCCAGCGCCAGGATATTGACCAGCATCCCCCAGCCGCCGACGCTCCACTCCCCGGCCGGTTTCCAGCCTTTCAGACGCTGGCGCAGCGCCGCCAGCACCACCATCTGGAACGAAATGTAGATACCGATAACCGCAAAGGCGGTGATGCGCGCCAGGTTATCCGGCTGGAAGTAAACCCACACACAGATGAGCACCGGCAACAGGCAGCTGACGATCATGGCGTTGTCCGGGACGCTGTTTTTCGACAGCTTCGACATCCAGGCGCTACCCGGTAGCATCTGGTCGCGGGAGAAGGAGAAGATCAGGCGGCTCAACGCGGCCTGTAGCGACAGGATGCACGACAGCATGGCGATCACCGCGATGATGATAAACACCGTGGCGCCGGTTTCCCCCAGGGCTTCGTTGAGGATCGCCGGGATGGGATCGGCGATCTGCCCGTTGACGATATTCATCAGATTTGGGGAGGCGAGCAGGTAGCCGAGGATCGAGATCAGCGCCGAGATGGCGCCAAACACGATGCTCAGGATCATCGCCACCGGGATCTTCTTGCTCGGATTTTTCACCTCTTCCGCCACGTTGCCGCAGGCTTCAAAGCCGAAGAACATAAACAGGCCGATCAGCGCCGCCGCCATAAACGCTGGCTGATAGCTGCCATCTTTCGCCAGCACCCCCATCGAGTCGAAGACCACCGAGAAGGGCTGCGCGCGGTGGAAAATCAGCAGGTAGATCCCCAGCGCAATCACGCTGACGATCTCGCACCAGAAGCCAATTCGGGCCACCCGGGCGAGGTTTTTGGTGCCCGACATGTTCACCGCCATCATCATCAGGAGCAGCACCACCGAGGTGATCAGCATGTTGCCTGCCGAGGTTTCAAAACCGAACAGTGACCCGACGAAGGTGGCGGTATATTCCGCTACCGAGGTGATGGTCACCACCAGCGCCCAGAGGTAGATCCAGGCGGCGATCCACGCATATTTTCGCCCCCACAGACGGCGCGCCCACGGGTACAACCCGCCGGTGATCGGATACTGCGACGCCACTTCGCCAAACACCAGCGCCACCAGCAGCTGTCCGCAGGCGACAATCGGGATCCACCAGATGGCCGGTGGCCCCGCCAGCGTCACCGCCAGGGCAAAGAGGGAGTAGACCGCCGTTAGCGGCGAGAGGTAGGTGAATCCGAGCGAAAAATTAGAGATAAGGCCGATGGAGCGGTGAAATTGCTGTGTATTATCGCTATGAATTTCTTCACTTTTCTTGCCAGAATTCAGTTCCATACGTTTTTCTCTGTGTAGTGATTAGGCCGCAGGTAACACGAATCAAGGTATAGAAGAGCGCCTGAAGGCCGTACAGCGTCGCCCGTGCGATTTGTTAAGATTTGTATGTATATGTCACGCTTTTGTTATGGTTAACCCGCATTTTCCGTGAGGCGCATCACGCCTGCGCGTTGAGATCGCGACCTGAGAGCGCATTTTCCCGACCACTTCGCCTTTTTTCCTGCCTGTATCACAGAATTCAAACAATCCCCGCTGAATAAATCCATTTTGCAAAAACGTAGATATTTTTAATTTATGGCTACGAAACACCCCGTTCCCTGAATACTTTCTGAGAGGATTGATTCTGATGAATGCACTGACCGCCGTACAACAGCCCGACGAGGCGTTAGCCCGGACCATCACCGGTTTTAGCATTGCGCCCTCCGCGCAGTCTCCGCGCCTGCTGGAGCTGACGTTCTCCGCGGAGGTCACGCAGCAGTTCCTGCGGGAGGTGGAGCAGTGGCCCATCCAGGCGCTGGAATACAAATCCTTCCTGCGCTTTCGGGTGGCGAAGATCCTCGATGACCTGTGCGGCAACCAGCTTCAGCCCCTGCTGCTGAACACCCTGCTCAGCCGTGACCAGGGTGCCCTGCTGATTTCCGCCGACGGTGTGGATAACGTCGCCCAGGCGGACGAGATGGTGAAGATCGCCACCGCCGTGGCGCACCTGATCGGCCGCTCCAATTACGACGCCATGAGCGGCCAGTACTACTCCCGCTTTACGGTGAAAAACGTTGATAACTCAGACAGCTACCTGCGCCAGCCTCACCGCGTGCTGGAGCTGCACAACGACGGCACCTTCGTGGATGAAGTGACCGACTACGTGCTGATGATGAAGATCGACGAGCAGAACATGCAGGGCGGCAACTCCCTGCTTCTGCATCTCGACGACTGGGAAGCGCTGGATAAATTCTTCAGCCATCCGCTGGCCCGTCGCCCGCTGCGCTGGACGGCACCGCCGAGCAAAAACGTCTCTCAGGATGTGTTCCACCCGGTGTTCGATGTTGACCAGCAGGGTCGCCCGGTGATGCGCTATATCGACCAGTTCGTACAGCCGAAAGATTTTGAAGAGGGTGTCTGGCTGAGCGAACTTTCTGACGCGCTGGAGAGCAGCAAAAACATCATCTCCATTCCGGTACCGGTGGGTAAGTTCCTTCTGATTAACAATATGTTCTGGCTGCATGGCCGGGATCGCTTCACCCCGCATCCGGATCTGCGTCGGGAGCTGATGCGTCAGCGCGGGTATATCAGCTATGCCACCACTCACTATCAGACTCATCAGTAGGGATGGCGCGGATGTATGACTTCGTGATTACCGGCGGCGGCATTATCGGCATGTCGACCGCCATGCAGCTGATTGCACTCTATCCGGATGCCCGCATCGCCCTGCTGGAGAAGGAGGCGGGCCCGGCCTGCCACCAGACCGGGCGCAACAGCGGGGTGATCCACGCCGGGGTCTATTACACTCCCGGCAGCCTGAAGGCACAGTTCTGCCTGGCGGGGAACCGCGCCACCAAAGCCTTCTGCGATGAGAACGCTATTCGCTATGACACCTGCGGCAAGATGCTGGTGGCTACCTCCCCGCTGGAGATGGAACGGATGCAGGCCCTGTGGGATCGCACCGCCGCCAACGGGATCGAGCGCGAGTGGCTGAGCGGTGCTGAACTGCGCGAGCGCGAACCCAACATCACCGGGCTGGGCGGGATTTTTGTCCCCTCCAGCGGGATCGTCAGCTATCGCGAGGTGGCAGCGGCGATGGCAAAACGCTTCCAGCAACAAGGCGGGGAGGTGATTTTCAACGCCGAGGTCAGCGCCCTGAAGGAGCACGCCAGCGGCGTTGTCATTCATACCCGCGACGGGCGCGAGTTTGAAGCCCTTACCCTGATTGCCTGCGCCGGGCTGATGGCCGACCGGCTGGTGAAAATGCTCGGCATCGACCCCGGCTTTATTATCTGTCCGTTCCGCGGGGAGTATTTCCGCCTGGCGCCGGAGCACAATCAGATCGTGAACCACCTTATCTACCCGATCCCCGATCCGGCCATGCCGTTCCTGGGCGTGCATCTCACCCGGATGATCGACGGCAGCGTCACGGTGGGGCCCAACGCGGTGCTCGCCTTTAAGCGCGAGGGCTACCGCAAGAGCGATCTCTCCTTCACCGATATGCTGGAAATTCTGGGTTCAACGGGTATCCGCCGGGTGCTACAAAACAACCTTCTCTCGGGTTTAAGCGAGATGAAAAACTCCCTGTGCAGAAGCGGCTACCTGCGCCAGGTGCAAAAATATTGCCCGAGCCTGACCCTGAAGGATCTGCATCCCTGGCCTGCGGGTGTGAGGGCGCAGGCAGTTTCGCCAGAAGGGAAGCTGATCGACGACTTTTTATTTGTCACCACGCCGCGCACCATCCATACCTGTAATGCGCCCTCACCGGCGGCGACCTCGGCGATCCCTATTGGCGCGCATATTGTCAGCAAGGTCCAGACCCTGCTCGCCAGCCAGCACAACCCCGGCCGCGCGCTGCGGGCAGCCTGCAGCGTGGAACCACTACACGCCGCCTATACCCGTTAATCATTCTGAGACAGGAAGCCATCATGCAACTCAACGATCCCAGCTTATTCCGTCAGCAGGCATATATAGAAGGAGAGTGGTGCGACGCCCACAGCGGCGAGACGATTGCCGTTTCCAATCCGGCGAACGGCCAGACTCTGGGCAGCGTGCCGAAAATGGGTGCCGGTGAGACCCGCGAGGCGATTGAGGCGGCGAACCGCGCCCTGCCCGCCTGGCGCGCGCTCACCGCCAAAGAGCGCGCCAACATTCTGCGCCGCTGGTTCGATTTGATGATGGCGAACCAGGACGATCTGGCCCAGCTGATGACGCTCGAACAGGGCAAACCGCTGGCCGAAGCCAAAGGCGAGATTAGCTATGCCGCCTCCTTTATAGAGTGGTTCGCCGAAGAGGGGAAACGCGTCTACGGTGACACCATTCCGGGGCATCAGGCGGACAAGCGGTTGATTGTGATTAAGCAGCCGATTGGCGTCACCGCCGCCATCACCCCGTGGAACTTCCCGGCGGCGATGATCACCCGCAAGGCGGGCCCGGCGCTGGCGGCAGGCTGCACCATGGTCCTCAAACCCGCCAGCCAGACCCCCTACTCCGCGCTGGCGCTGGCCGAACTGGCGCACCGGGCCGGGATCCCGACAGGCGTGTTTAACGTCGTCACCGGTTCGGCATCCGATATCGGCAACGAGCTGACCGGCAACCCGCTGGTGCGCAAGCTCTCCTTTACCGGCTCGACCGAGATTGGCCGCCAGCTGATGGCCCAGTGCGCGAAGGACATTAAAAAGGTCTCGCTGGAGCTGGGCGGCAATGCGCCCTTTATTGTCTTTGACGATGCAGACCTCGATAAAGCCGTGGAAGGGGCGCTGGCCTCCAAGTTCCGCAACGCCGGGCAGACCTGCGTCTGCGCCAACCGCCTGTACGTGCAGGAGGGCGTGTACGACCGCTTTGCCGAAAAACTCCAGCAGGCGGTGGAAAAAATGCAGATCGGCGACGGCCTGACCCAGGGCGTCACCATCGGGCCACTGATTGACGGCAAGGCGGTCGATAAAGTCGAAGAACACATCGCCGACGCGGTGGAGAAAGGCGCCCGCGTGGTTACCGGCGGATCGCTGCATAAATTAGGCGGCAACTTCTTCCAGCCGACTATTCTGGTAGATGTACCCGGTGATGCGAAAGTGGCGAAAGAGGAGACCTTCGGCCCGCTGGCCCCGCTGTTCCGCTTTAAGGATGAGGCGGACGTGATCCATATGGCTAACGACACCGAGTTCGGCCTCGCCGCCTACTTCTACGCCCGCGATTTAAGCCGCGTGTTCCGCGTCGGCGAGGCGCTGGAGTACGGCATCGTCGGGATCAACACCGGCATTATCTCTAACGAAGTGGCCCCGTTCGGCGGCATTAAAGCCTCTGGCCTGGGTCGGGAAGGTTCTAAATACGGCATCGAAGATTACTTAGAAATCAAATATATGTGCATCGGCCTTTAATCTTTCAGGAGATTTCAATGAGCAGCAATAAAGCGTTAATGCAGCGTCGTAGCAATGCCATCCCCCGCGGCGTGGGCCAGATCCACCCGATCTTTGCCGCCCGCGCCGAGAACTGCCGGGTGTGGGACGTCGAAGGCCGTGAGTATCTTGATTTCGCCGGAGGTATCGCGGTGCTGAACACCGGGCATCTGCACCCGGAGGTGGTCAGCGCCGTAGAAGCGCAGCTGAAAAAGCTGTCGCACACCTGCTTCCAGGTGCTGGCCTATGAACCCTATCTGGAGCTTTGTGAAACCCTGAACCAGAAAGTGCCGGGGGATTTCCCGAAAAAGACCCTGCTGGTGACCACCGGCTCCGAAGCGGTGGAGAACGCGGTGAAAATCGCCCGCGCTGCCACCAAGCGCAACGGCACCATCGCCTTTACCGGGGCCTATCATGGCCGTACCCACTACACTCTGTCGCTGACCGGGAAAGTGAACCCTTACTCGGCGGGCATGGGGCTGATGCCAGGCCACGTCTACCGCGCCCTCTATCCCTGCGCCCTGCACGGCATCAGCGATGACGATGCCATCGCCAGCATCCATCGCATCTTCAAGAACGATGCCGCGCCGGAAGATATCGCCGCCATCGTGATCGAGCCCGTCCAGGGTGAAGGCGGTTTCTATGCCACCTCCCCGGCCTTTATGCAGCGCCTGCGCACGTTGTGCGACGAGCACGGCATCATGCTGATTGCCGATGAAGTGCAGAGCGGCGCGGGCCGTACCGGCACCTTCTTCGCCATGGAGCAGATGGGCGTGGCGGCGGATATCACCACCTTCGCCAAATCGATTGCCGGCGGCTTCCCGCTGGCGGGCGTCACCGGTCGCGCCGACGTGATGGATGCCATCGCCCCGGGCGGACTGGGCGGCACCTACGCCGGGAGCCCGATTGCCTGCGCCGCAGCGCTGGCGGTGATCAAGGTCTTTGAACAGGAAGATCTGCTGGGCAAAGCCAACAAACTGGGCGACACCCTGCGCGAAGGGCTGCTGGCTATCGCTGAAAAACATCGGGAGATCGGCGACGTTCGCGGCCTGGGAGCGATGATCGCTATCGAGCTGTTTGAAGAGGGCGACCACCATAAACCGGACGCCGCGCTGACGGCGCAGATTGTGACCCGGGCGCGGGACAAGGGGTTGATCCTGCTCTCCTGCGGCCCGTACCATAACGTGCTGCGCATCCTGGTGCCGCTGACCGTGGAAGAGGCGCAGCTTCAGCAGGGGCTGGCGATTATCGCCGAGTGTTTTGACGAGGCGAAGCAGGGTTAATCTTTATGCCCGGTGCGAGCCGGGCAGTCTTCAAGGAGCAGGTCCATGACCATCATTTCCCAGGCGACGGCCATCGACGGCTACCGCTGGCTGAAGAACGATATCATCCGCGGCGTCTATCACCCGGATGAGAAGCTGCGCATGAGCCTGCTGACCTCCCGGTATGAGCTGGGCGTCGGCCCGCTGCGCGAAGCGCTGTCGCAGCTGGTTGCCGAGGGGCTGGTGACGGTCATTAACCAGAAAGGCTACCGGGTGGCACCGATGTCCGAACAGGAGTTGCTCGATATCTTTGATGCTCGCGCCAACATAGAGGCGATGCTGGTCCGCCTTGCCATCGAACGCGGCGGCGAAGAGTGGGAAGCGGAATTGCTCGCCCGGGCACACCTGCTGAACAAGCTGGAATCCCGCGATGCCAGCGAGACGATGCTGGACGAGTGGGACCAGCGCCATCAGGCGTTTCATACCGCCATTGTGGCGGGGTGTGGTTCGCGGTATTTGATGCAGATGCGGGAGAGGTTGTTCGACCTGGCTGCGCGGTACCGGTATGTGTGGCTGCGGAAGACTGTTTTGTCTGTTGCGATGCTGGAAGAGAAGCATGTGGAGCATCAGAAGCTGATGGACGCGGTGCTGGCGCGGGATGCGGATAAGGCGGGGGAACTGATGTATCAGCATTTGTTGACGCCGATTCCGATTATTCGGGGGGCCATGGGGGTGGGTCTGGGGACCTGAAGAGTAAAATGCACCTTAAAACAGGCATTATCCATTTAGTGCCTGTTTTAAGGTGCAATGTCCGGGTAATGCTGCCAACTTACTGATTTAGTGTATGATGGTGATTTTAAGGTGCTTGCGTGGCTTCCATTTCCATCAGATGTCCTTCCTGCTCCGCTACTGAAGGCGTGGTGCGT
>NZ_VDAM01000001.1:1467580-1609895 GCF_019584355.1 Leclercia sp. EC_58 | reverse complement strand
AAATCCTTGATCAGCTCCCATGACGCATCAGAAAGTTCGTAACGCCTTGCCATACGGGCCTCCAACCGGTCATGGCGGCAATTTTAGCCACAACGACTTTTCGTACAAAACCTAGCAGCATGCAGGCAACAAACAATCAGCTGGAACAAAAAACACACCCCCAGCACTAAACACAGTGATCTTACCAACCAGTAGTTACGTCCTATTCGCATGAACTATAATTTTGAGCTTTGAAGGCAGGTACCACCAGATGGCCTTTTACCTCCTGCCAGACACTTATAGGTAACAAACATCTTCCAACAGGCTCACCGGATCAGAGATGTTCAGGCAGAGCCAATAGGAAATTTTTTGTATAATGTACTGTTCTGAAAGCAAGAGATTGATATGATACATCTTTGCGCAGAATTAAAGGGGTGTCTGAAGTGGATAAATTAAGGGAACTAATTAGTCATGCATCTAAGCTTTATAATCGAAATCTTGATCATCTCCCAGCAACGTTAGAGTTAATTGAGCATTCAATGAATCTTTTGAATGAGAACGCAAAATATGATTATTTTGGTCCATTTAAAGGTAAAAAAGAGATAGGCTACTATGCCTTCTTTGGCAATAATGAGATCTCCAGACCTATCAGAAATGACTTATATATTAGAGATATAAATATTTATAAGGAATTAAGCAATAATGTACTCACCGACTTAAAAAAGATTAACACTGACTGGGACTCAGATAAATCAAATGTAGCAAATAAAGTCATATATACTTCAATTATGTCGATAGCTTGTGCTTTTGATTTGTGGAAGAAAGGTAGCAGAAAAACACCAGGTACAGTTTTTGAAATTTATATCGCAGCGCTCTTGAAAGTAATGCTCCCTAATGAAATTTTTTCAAAACATATCCCATTGATTGATCAGATAAATTCTGATGAAGAGCTTACAGATCCAGCAAGTGTTTCTACCGATGTAGTAATTAAAAGTGGCGAAAATGTGAACCGAGGAGTTGTTATCCCATTGAAAATAACAACAAGAGAAAGAATCGTTCAACCATTTGCCCAGCAACGAATCTTAGATTCATATTTCGGCAATGGTGTTTTTAACTCTTTCTTGGCATGTATTAGTGAAACACAGCAAGATAAAATCAATCGAAAAGTAAACCATATATGTGTACCGGGAACTATACGGCTGTATCAAAAATACCTTTCAAATGTTGCAGGAATGTATTATTGCGATATTCCTGAAAGATATTTACAGGTTGATTTGACCGATATTATACCGGTCAAATCAATGGGTGAATTTTTGTTAGATATAAATAATTTTTTTACGAGAACAGCTCAATTTGCTCCTCATTAGAGTTCTCAATAGGGCTTTGATAACTACTGTTTTCAGGGCTCTGATTATTAAGACATTTAATAATTGCTGTTCCTGCGGCTTTAGCTACTGGAGGCGGAACAGCATTCCCAATTTGCAACCTTATGGCATCCCTCTTACCGTAAAACCGGTAGTCGATAGGGAATCCTTGCAACATAGCCCCCTCTCTAAGAGTGATGGCTCTATTTTGAGATGGATGCCCATACCTGCCTCTAGTGAAACTATCAAATCCCGCGGTAATTGTCGGACATTGCTTATCCCACTCAAGGCGCCCGTATACATCTGGCCATCCACCAGAGTTAGTATCCACATTTTGATGGCATTTTAATCTCAAATCATGTGGAATGTCTTTCCACCCACCGCCAGGAGGAACATGAGAAAACCTATCTTCATTAAGCTTTGTTATTTTACACTTAATATGATTAGGTATCTCACTATGCTCAGTATAATCTTCTGGGGGCGGAGGAAGATTACCTATAACATCTTTAATAGTAAGCTCACTGTCTGTTCTTTCGAGCTTTGGATAGTCACTATTCTCAGACTTATCTATTCCGATCATAATAAAACGCCCTCTTTTCTGGGCAACACCAAAATCTGAAGAACAAATGAAAAAGGTGAAGATGTTATATTTGAATAACTTTTCTTTTATTTCATCGATTAAATCCCGACCTCTTTTCTGTCCAAAAATCTCGACATTTTCAAACAAAAAAGCTCTTGGGTTTAATTCATTTACCAGTCTTGAATATTCAAGAACCAACTTATTTCTTTCATCATTTAATAGATGAGCACCTTTTCTTTGTTTAGAAAATCCCTGGCATGGAGGTCCACCACTAAAAAGGTCTAACCTAGAAGTTATCCCCGCTCTTTCTAAAAGAGACTTACCGCTAATTGCAGAAGCATCTAATTGAAGGCAATGATCTCCAAGATTATTATTATAAGTTTTTACAGCATCCTCATTGATATCAAATGCTAATTTGATATCAAAACCGGCCTGCTTAAGCCCAAGGGACATTCCACCAGCACCACAGAACCCCTCAATACATGTAAGCTTTTGAACACTATCAAGATTACTCATATAAACTCACTTAACGATCATTAATCTTTCCATTTTAACGTTATTTATCAAGCAAAACCATAAAAACAATTAAATCAAAAATAAATATTAGCTCAATAAAAACGAGTGAAAAACCTAATTAATATGAATGCCATCAATTTGAATATCCATTCTTTCCATACTCAAATGGACTATGTAATTTATTTCGGTTTGCATCCAAGAAATCAGCCCACCATTGCAGCATCAACTTGCGCTCATCCAGATGTTCCGCTTTATGGATATATGCTGCGCGTACCGAATTGCGTTCCATATGGCTCATCTGCCTTTCCACCGCATCCTTCGACCATAGTCCTGACTCAATTAACGAACTACAAGCCATTGTACGGAAGCCATGGCCGCAAACCTCAACTTTAGTGTCATAACCCATCACCCGTAGCGCACTGTTTACCGTGTTCTCACTCATGGGCTTACGCGGATCATGATCGCCAATAAAAATGAGTTCATGTTTGCCGCAGAACTGTTTTATTTGCTTCAGGATCGCCAGCGCCTGCTTTGAAAGCGGCACCAGATGAGGGGTGCGCATCTTTGATCCTCGCTGAGAATGTTTCACGCCGGGAATAGGCTCTCGCTCAGGCGGAATGGTCCACATTGACGTTTCAAAATCGATCTCTGACCAGCGAGCAAAACGTAACTCACTGGAACGAATAAAGATAAGCAGAGTGAGTTCCGTTGCCCAGCGGGTTAGCGGCCTCCCGGTATAGCCGTCTATTTTCTCAAGTAACTCAGGGATACGCTTTAATTCCAGCGCCGGGCGATGTTGTCGATTGCCAGAGGCGACAGCTCCAGCCATCTCCTGCGCTGGATTGTAATCAATCAGCCCGCTTTGCACTGCATAACGCATGATGGCCGTGGTGCGCTGTTGAAGACGAGAAGCCACCTCAAGACGTCCAGACAATTCCACCGCTTTAACTGGTGCCAGTAAATCACGAGTACCCAATTCAGCAATGTTGCGAGTACCAATTGCCGGGAAGATATTGTCCTCCAGGCTCTTTTTTACGCGATTAGCATGATCTTCTGACCATTTTTGGTTAGTCGCAAGCCACTCTCTGGCAACCTTCTCGAAAGTAATAATCTCTTTAGCCTGCTCTTCTTTTAAAGCACGCTTATGCTCACGAGGATCAATGCCAGCAGCAACCAGCTTTCTGGCCTCTTCTCTCTTCTGTCTGGCATTAGCTAACGAAATTTCAGGATAGACACCAAACGCCATCAAATGTTGTTTACCGCCAAAACGGAAACGAAATCGCCAATACTTTGAGCCGTTAGGTTTTACAAGTAAGGACATGCCGTCGCCGTCAACAAGTGAATACTCTTTCTCCTCAGGTTTCGCAGAACGAACTTTAGTATCCGTTAGGGCCATAGTGGTCCTCCTTCCATTGGTATATCGTAAGTATACAGGCAATATCGAATCGACAAATATACTCATTAGTATACTCACAAGCTTGTTGATGTGGGTTGAGTTAGGTTGACTTCAGTTGAGGGGAAAAGCGGGTAAAGGCTTGTGTGGCGCGGATTTTGGGCATAAAAAAAGACGTCGATTGACGTCTATTTATATACTTTTGGTGCCGAAGGCCGGACTCGAACCGGCACGTATTTCTACGGTTGATTTTGAATCAACTGCGTCTACCGATTTCGCCACTTCGGCACTGAAGGGGATGCGGAAACGTTGTGGATTATACCTGTCGCACGCCGCCATGCAAGCGGCGACGCGCTAAACCGCGTTAAGTGCCCAAAAAACCAGCGCCCACGTCAATCCAGTTCCGTCACCGCCATCCGAATCACCCTCGCCGCCTTCTGCTCCGGCAGCTTCAGCACCTTACCCCACATCGCCTGTACCATCTCGCAGGTGAGCTTCTCTTTGCCCACCGCGTTCTCTGGCATCACCAGCAACCGGATATCCTTGCCGTATTGAACAGTGAGTTCCTGCATAATCGGGCGCACATCTTCCACCGCGGCGGCGTGTTCTTCCGGGGTCACGGTGTGGCGATCGTTACTCCAGCCCGCGCGCATCATCTCGGCGTCGGCCTGCATGCGGCGCTGCATCATATTTTTATCCAGCACCCGCATCGGGTTGATGCCCCCCTTCACGCCCGGAAACAGAAAACGAAAACAGGCGTCGTCACTCACCTTCTGAATGGCGGCGGTCTGCTCCATGTTGATCTTCATATACGCCACCGCATTCGCGTCGGGGGCATATTGCAGGCGCGACATCTGCAGGCTAAGGATCTGCGGCTGGACCATGTCGATAATGTCCTGCTCAGAATCGCCCGCCTTTTGCATAGTGAGGATCTGCTCGCGAATACGTGTCACAAATCGGGGGTCCTGCTCTTTCAGCACCTGCCAGGAGGGCATGGCGTTAAGGGTGGTATCAAGCCGGTGTTCGGGGGTGTTCTGCAGGCGTTGCTTGTCGTAATAAACCCAGAAGGCTACTGCTGCGGAGATAACTGCCACTGCGACTATAGGTGTCCACGCTCTTCTCATCGTTACGCATCCTTGATCCTTTAGCTATGCCGGTTTACACCGGCACGCCGCTATGGAAGCGAAACTCGTTATCCGGTGTTGAGATAAGTGTGGCTTCAATTTCACCAAAAAGCTGTATCCGGGAAGAGATATCCTCGTCGCTGACCTGTTGGGCAAGCGTCAGATAGTCCTGATAATGCCGCGCCTCAGAGCGCAGCAGCGACAGGTAAAACTTCTGCAGATCGTCGTCGAGGAAGGGTGCCAGCGCGGCGAAGCGTTCGCAGGAGCGGGCTTCGATATAGGCGCCGCAGATGAGCTTGTCGATCAGCGTCAGCGGCTCGTGGGTGCGCACGGCTTTCAGCATCCCTTTGGCGTAGCGGCTGGCGGTGATTTTGACGTAGGGGATCTTGCGGGTCAGCATCGCCTCGCGCACCTGCCAGAAGTGATGCAGCTCCTCTTTAATCAGCAGCACCATGCTGTCGATGAGCGCCTGGCCCCAGGGATCGTCGGTTTTGGGCATCACGCTTTTGCCAATCTGCTTGTGCAGGGCGACAAAGTCTGGTTCCGGGCCTTCGCGGAAGGTAAAGGCTTCGTAGGGCTTGAGCCACTCGAGCAGCGCGTCGGCCCCGCTCTCGTCGGCGACGTATTTACGCACTAGTAACAGCGCGGTCTGGGCGGCTTTGAGCTCGCACACCATATGGTCGGTGAGCAGCAGCGGCAGGTTCGCCGGGTCGCGGGCTTGATCAATCCATGCTTGCGGGGTCGGGCACTGGAGGAAGTTTAAAACAGGGGCGAGTATCTGCGGGTAGTCCATTATTTTTCCTGAAGCGGCAGCCGAAGCTGCCGCAAATAACACTTAGTGACGCACGCCGTCGTCATCTTCGTCGATGAAATCTTCGTCGTCTTCGTCACCCTCTTCGCCGTTCGGATCTTCGAAGTAGGTGCCCCAGCCGTCGTATTCTACTTCAAACTTCTCGGCCAGGTTCATCAGCTGTTCTACCTGGGCGTCGATCAGCTCCGCCTTCAGCGCGCCTTCGCTCAGAATGTCGCAGCAGATGACGGTGTCGCCCTCTTCTACTTCCAGCTCTTCCGGCTCGGTCACTTCATAACCCAGACGGAACGCTTCCACCGCCAGTTTCTCCAGCGCTTCGAAATCATCCGCAGAGAAATGGTGCTCGATGGTGTAGAGCGCATCCGGATCGCTGCCGTCTTCCAGCAGTTCTTCAATAATCAGTCGCGTCTCTTCGCGCTGTTCTTCCAGCAGTTCTGGGTTTGCCATGGCTCGTTCCTCTTTAAAGTGCGGCAGATACTTCTATTTTCACACACGGATGTGTTTGCCTCCACCTTTGTAAGAAAGATTTGTGCAACGGGGTTGCATGTGCATATTGATACAGATAAAGTGAATTTTAATTCAATAAGTGGCCTTTGCCATGTGAGGATAAAATGTCTGAACTGTATAAAAAACATTTCCTGAAATTGCTCGATTTTACCCCTGCACAGCTCACCTCCCTGCTTGCCCTGTCAGCAAAGCTGAAGTCCGATAAGAAAAAAGGGACTGAAGTACAGAAACTTACTGGCAAAAACATCGCGCTCATCTTCGAAAAAGACTCAACCCGTACCCGATGCTCTTTCGAAGTTGCCGCATTTGACCAGGGCGCACGCGTGACCTATCTCGGGCCGAGCGGCAGCCAGATTGGGCATAAAGAATCAATTAAAGATACCGCGCGGGTGCTGGGCCGGATGTACGACGGCATTCAGTATCGCGGCCACGGCCAGGAAGTTGTCGAAACCCTCGCGGAATTTGCCGGGGTGCCGGTGTGGAACGGGCTGACCAACGAGTTCCATCCCACCCAGCTGCTGGCGGACCTGCTCACCATGCAGGAGCACCTGCCGGGCAAGGCGTTCAACGAGATGGTGCTGGTCTATACCGGCGATGCGCGTAACAACATGGGTAACTCGATGCTGGAAGCAGCCGCGCTCACCGGGTTGGATCTCCGTCTGGTGGCGCCCAAAGCCTGCTGGCCGGAAGAGCGCCTGGTGGCGGAGTGCAGCGCGCTGGCAGAAAAGAACGGCGGCAAAATCACCCTCACCGAAGATGTCGCGGCGGGCGTGAAGGGCGCGGACTTTATCTACACCGACGTCTGGGTGTCGATGGGCGAAGCCAAAGAGAAGTGGGCGGAGCGTATCGCCTTGCTGCGCGGCTATCAGGTGAATGCGCAGATGATGGCGCTGACGGGTAACCCGAATGTGAAGTTCCTGCACTGTCTGCCGGCGTTCCACGATGACCAGACCACGCTGGGTCAGCAGATGGCGAAAGAGTTCGATCTGCACGGCGGAATGGAAGTAACGGACGAGGTATTTGAATCGGCGGCAAGTATTGTATTTGACCAGGCAGAGAACCGGATGCACACCATTAAAGCGGTGATGGTCGCGACCCTGGGTGAATAAGGTTGCGTTTAAATAACGGGAGGGTTTTGGCCCTCCTGCTTTTCAAATTATCCGTTCAGGAAATTAATTTGCTGTTACCCGCACCTTACCGTAGGGGCACTTTTTAAAAATACATTTTACCGGGGCATCGCACTGTTTGCTCTCCGGGTCGCGATGGCCGGGGCATCTGGACATGTTGTGCATCACGCGCCAAAGGGTGTGGCTGTATTTATCGATTTGCAGGATATTGATATCGCGTAGCTCGTCGTTCACGAATAAACGGTTATAAATCACCTTTATTTCATCGCCCGGTTTAAAAAGCTGCTCGCTGTTATACCACAGAATATATTTATGATTATGCTGAGTAAGAACTTTTGAAAATAACGTTCCTGTGGCCGGACTGGCAATAGTACCTAAAGTGATCCAGGTAATGACTCCAACTTACTGATAGTGTTTTATGTTCAGATAATGCCCGATGACCTTGTCATGCAGCTCCACCGATTTTGAGAACGACAGTGACTTCCGTCCCAGCCTTGCCAACGCACCACGCCTTCAGTAGCGGAGCAGGAAGGACATCTGATGGAAATGGAAGCCACGCAAGCACCTTAAAATCACCATCATACACTAAATCAGTAAGTTGGCAGCATTACCAGTGATCCATGTTTTAGAAGCGGTCATCAAAATACCTTTTAAACGAGCGTGCAGAAAGCGGAAAGCCATACGGTAAATAAGTGTAAAAGAACAATCAAAATGTGGTAATAGGTACAGCCTATCCTTTTAATCAAGGGTAATAAGCCTCAAAGTTCACTTAAGTCAAATTACAGCGGCATGAATATGACCCGGCGTAAAGAACCTGCCTCCCGCATCGATTGATTTTTCAGCGTAAACAGGGTACGTTTTGGCCCTGATTCCAGCGCGGATGTCCCGATCTTATGCCTATTATTCAATCTGTTGAACGTGCCTTACAGATCCTCGATCTGTTTAACGAACAGGCGACGGAACTTAAAATCACCGACATCAGTAAACAGATGGGCCTGAGCAAAAGCACGCTCCACTCGCTCCTCAAAACCCTGCAACTGCACGGCTATATCGATCAGAACCCGGAGAACGGTAAATATCGCCCCGGCATGAAGCTGGTCGAGCGCGGTCACTTTGTGGTGAGCACCATGGATATCCGTCAGAAAGCGAAGCACTTCCTAACGGCGCTGTCGGAACGTACCGGGCAGACCACCCATCTGGGCATTCTGGACGGGCGCGAAGGGGTCTATATCGAGAAGATCGAAGGCAAACTGGCGGCCATCGCCTACTCCCGCATTGGCCGTCGCCTGCCGGTGCATGCCACCGCTATCGGCAAAGTGCTGATCGCCTGGCTGGGCGAGGCCGAGCTGA
Source organism: Leclercia sp. EC_58 (assembly GCF_019584355.1). Taxonomy (NCBI): domain Bacteria; kingdom Pseudomonadati; phylum Pseudomonadota; class Gammaproteobacteria; order Enterobacterales; family Enterobacteriaceae; genus Leclercia; species Leclercia sp. EC_58. The sequence continues at coordinate 1,601,144 of NZ_VDAM01000001.1, read as the reverse complement.
ACACGCTGCTTGAGGGTTATCAGTACACCACCTTTACCCCGGCGACCCTGGCCTCCCGCGAGGCGCTGCTGGCCGCGCTGGCGCAGACCCGCGAGCAGGGTTATGCCCTCGACAGCGAAGAGAACGAACAGGGGGTGCGTTGCGTGTCGGTCCCGGTGCGTAACCATGAATCCCGCGTCATTGCCGCCCTGAGCCTCTCCACCTTAACCTCCCGGGTGGACGACGAGGAGCTGGCCCGCTTCCGCGAGCAGTTGCAGGAGGCCGGGCGCCAGCTCTCACGCGCGCTGGGCTACCCGGCCTGAGCCGTTATACCGGCTCGTAAGTGAAGTAGTCGAAGTCGGCGTGACAGCCGTCACCGCTGATATCCTCGCAGTGCAGCCCGACAAACGCGCCGGTAAAGAAGCCCCGCCCGCCGATATAGTCATCCGACAGTTTCCACGCCTCGTACGTCACCGGCACGGTGTGCCACTGCCCCCCGTCAAACGAATAGCTGTAGCGGTAGACCAGACGATCGACATCCACCCGCAGCCAGATGCTCTGCGCCTCATCCGGCACCGGGATGGGCTGCTCGTGCAGCGGCCATGAGGGTACGTTGTGGTCGAGCTGGATCACCTTGAGGGTTCTGCCCTGCCCCTCCTCATAGTCCACAAAGCAGTAGCTCCAGTTTTTGCTGTTGTAGTAGCAGGTCAGCCCCGCGCTCTGCTGGAAGTGACGCGGGGCGAACTCCATCCGTGTTTCCGCGCGGAAGGTGAAGTGCTGCCAGCGGCGCGCCACCGTGGACTGGGTGAAGGTCGAGTTCAGTGAGTCGTTGCCGTACAGCCGCAGGAAGCCTTTACGGGCCCGCAGGGAACCGAGGGAGTCGTCGAACGGAATGCGCAGGGTCTGTAGCTCCGGGTCGAGGCGCTCGCCATCGAAGTCGTCTCGCCAGTTGGTCTGCGCCACGGCGGCGCTCTCGGTCATCTGCGGGCCAGGCACCGTCAGTTGGGCATGCTTGCCGCCTTCCACGTACGGCCAGCCATCACGCCATTCAATGCGCGCGATCCCCGTCTCACGCCCCAGGGAGCAGTATCCCCGCCCGCCGGAGCCCAGCAGCGGAATACCCGGCAGGCGCTGCGGGCGGCTGGTGAGATAGGCCATGTACCACTCCCCGGTGTGGGTCTGGAGCAGCGAGCCGTGGCCGCTTTTTTGCAGCGGGTTCTCCGGCAGGTGCCAGCTGGTCATCATCGTCACTTCCGGGTGTAGCTCGTAGGGCCCGTCGATGGTTTTTGAGCGCAGCACTACCACCGCGTGCTCATAGCTGGTGCCGCCTTCGGCGACCAGCAGATAGTACCAGCCATCCTTACGGTAGATATGCGCCCCTTCGGTGTAGCAGAGCGGCGTGCCGGTGAAGAGGGTTTTGCGCTCCGGCGACAGCGTGCAGGTCTGCGGATCATACTCCTGCATCACGATGGTGTTATGCGGGTTGCTGTGGTGGCGCGGCCCCCACGGGCGGTAGATGTAGTATTTGCGGCCATCGTCATCGTGGAACAGCGACGGATCAAACCCGCCATTGCCCATCGGGATCGGCTCGCTCCACGGCCCCTCGATGGAGGGGGCGGTGACCAGGAAGTTGCGCCCGTTTTTCCACGGGGAGTCGACAATTTTCACATCGGTATAAAGCAGCCAGAACTGCCCGTCGGCGTAGCTCAGGCACGGCGCCCAGATGCCGCCGGAGTCCGGGTTGCCCTTCATGTCCAGCATCGACACGCGATCCAGCGGGGTGCTTACCAGCCGCCAGTTCTTCAGATCCCGGGAGTGGTAGATGCGCACGCCCGGGAACCACTCGAAGGTGGAGGTGGCGATGTAGTAATCCTCGCCCTGGCGACACATCGACGGGTCGGGGTTAAAGCCGGTCAGAATCGGGTTGGTAATGGTGTACATAGTGCCTCCTGCTTAATGAGATGCTGCCGTTGCCGCGGCGGGAATGGCTTCGCCCTGCGCCGCGCGATGCTTGAGTAACTGCTGGCTGATGGCCTCCACCCGCGCATCGGTGAGTTTGTAAAACGACAGCATGGTGAACATGCCCACGTAGAGCGCCACCGGCACCACGCAGAACAGAATTTTGATGGTGGTGAGCACCTCTACCGGCTGTACGCTGCTGCTGGCGGAGTAGTTGACGTACGCCAGGATCCAGCCCACCACCGCGCCGCCAATCGCCAGGCCGATCTTCAGGCTGAACAGGTAGGTGGAGAACACCAGCCCGTCCAGACGGCGGCCGCTGCGGCTCTCCTCGTAATCCACCACGTCGGAGGCCATCAGCCATTGCAGCGGCGTGGTGGTGTTAAAGACGAACAGGAACACGATGTTGAGGGCAAAGATCAGGGCGATATGCTCGGCCGGGGTGAAGAAAATCAGCAGGCTGATCAGGGAGTAAGCGACGATGATCCACTTGAAGGCCTTCACCCGGTCGAAACGGCCCAGCAGACGGGAAGAACAGAGCGAGCCAAACATGGTGGCGATGCTGCCGTAGAGCAGGAACTGGGTCGCCAGCTCCGGATGATCCATCACATATTTCACAAAGTAGAGCGTCGCCCCGCCGCGCACCACGTTGGAACAGGTGGCCATCATTTTGAAGGCGCACATGATCCGCCACTGGCTGTTGCCCAGCAGCAGCTTGAGATCTTTCGCCACCGACGATCCCGGCTGCACCTCAAAGGTGTAGCGCTCTTTGGTGGTGAAGAAGCAGACGAACAGCAGCACCACGCCGCAAAGCCCCAGCACGCACATCGCGCCGAAGTAACCCAGCTGCTCGTTGCCTTTCCCGATGATCCCCACCAGTGGCAGGGCAATGCCGCTGATCGCCAGCGATCCCGCCGCAGCGAGGAAGAAACGCCAGGACTGCATGGCATGACGCTCCTTCGGATCGGCGGTGATCACCCCCGGCATGGCGCAATAGGGCACGTTCACGAAGGTATAGACCAGGGTCAACAGGATGTAGGTGACGCAGGCGTAAATCACTTTGCCGTTGGCGGAAAAGTCCGGCGTGTAGAAGGTGAGCATGCAGACGAGGCCAAACGGGATGGCGCCCCACAGCAGGAACGGGCGGAACTGGCCGTAACGGGTGCGGGTACGGTCCACCAGCAGCCCCATCAGCGGGTCGGTTACCGCATCCAGCACGCGGGAGACTAAAAACAGCGTGCCCATAATCCCGGCGGATAAACCAAACACATCGGTGTAGAAATAGGCCAGCAGGAACATGGTCGCCTGCCAGACAAAGCCGCAGGCGGTGTCACCCAGCCCGTAGCCAATTTTATCTTTCATGGTTAATGGCATCATCAGAAATACACCCTTATTTAGTGTGCTGAATTCACAATAACGTGTTAATAGAGTGTAATAAGCTGATTAATTTATCAGCAATGGCCATATCTTATTTCTGAATTACGTTATTTTGCTTTTGTGACACTGCTCGATATATATCAAATGACTGTTTTAAAAGCGTAAAAATAAATAAATGGCAGGCATAGAAAAGCCGTCCACGGAATATTTTCCGTAGGCGACAAGAGCGATAAATATAATTAAAGACCGAGCGCTTTTTTACCGGCGTTAATAACCTCGATAATTTTGTCCGTGTCGTAAATACACCCTTTCCAGGTGCCGCCGCTCACCGACTGTAATGCCGCCCACAGACGCGTATCGTCGGGTAAAAATTCGTGGGCATGCAGTTCAGGATGCGGCTGGCGACGTGCCAGTTCAATGGCGCCCTCTTCCGGAGTGAGCGGCGTCAGTGGCGTGCCGATAAAGTTCACGCTGCCGGTCAGGGTAAGACGGTCCACCACAATCTCGATGATGTCGTTATCGCGCAGCTTACCAATCGGCCCACCGGCCAGCGCTTCGGGTGCCACATGGCCAAAACAGGCCCCGGTGGAGACGCCCGAGAAGCGAGCATCGGTGATCAGCGAGACCGTTTTTCCCCAGGAAACATGCTTCAGCGCCGAGGTGAGCTGGTAGGTCTCCTCCATGCCGGTGCCGGACGGCCCGCCGCCGATCACCACCATGATGTCGCCCTGGGCGATCTCGCCGTTTTTGATTGCCTTGATCGCCCGGGCTTCCGAGACGAACACCCGCGCCCGGCCGGTATGACGGTAAACGCCATCCTCACCCACCACCGACGGGTCGATGGCCGTGGCCTTGATCACCGATCCCTCCGGCGCGATGTTGCCCACCGGGAAGGCCACCGTGGAGGTGAGCCCGCGGGCTTTCGCGCGCTCCGGTGGCAGGATCACATCGTCAGGATCGACGCCGTCCTGCTCGCGCAGGCACTGGCGGAAGCGTTCCCGCCGCTCAGAGCCCTGCCACCAGTCGAGGTTTTCCCCCACGGTCTGGCCGGTGACGGTCATGGCATCCAGATGCAGCAGACCAAGATCGCGCAGATGAAGCATCACTTCCGGCACGCCGCCCGCGAGGAAGGCCCGCACCGTCGGGTGGTAATCCGGCCCGTTCGGCAATACGCTCACCAGCCGCGGCACCTTGCGGTTGATCCGCGTCCAGTGCTCCACGTCAGGAATAGTGCAGCCCGCCGCGTGGGCAATGGCGGGGATGTGCAGCAGCAGGTTAGTGGAGCCGCCAAAGGCGGCGTGGATCACCATCGCGTTTTCAATCGCTTTATCGGTGAGGATATCGCGGGTGGTGATTCCGCGGTTATCCAGTTCGATCACCGCCCGCGCGGACTGGCGGGAGATCTCCAGCCATACGTCCTGCCCTGACGGGGCCAGCGCCGAATGGGGCAGCGCGAGACCTAAGGCTTCCGCCACCACCTGCGAGGTGCCTGCGGTGCCGAGGAACTGGCAGCCGCCGCCCGGAGTGGCGCAGGCGCGGCAGCCCAGCTCGGCGGCCTCCTGCAACGAGAGTTCATGGTTGGCGTAACGCGCCCCGATGGTCTGCACCTTACCGGCATCTTCGCCAAAGGTTGGCGGCAGCGTGGCCCCGCCCGGCACCAGAATGGTCGGCAGAGTATGCATCGCGGCCAGGGCGATCATGGTGGCAGGCAGCCCTTTATCGCAGGTGGCGACGCCAATCACCGCCCGGCGCGTGGGTAGGGAGCGGATCAGACGACGAAACACGATGGCCGCATCGTTGCGGTACGGCAGGGAGTCAAACATCCCGTGCGTGCCCTGGGAGCGACCATCACACGGGTCGCTGACAAAGGCGGCAAAAGGTATTCCGCCGTTGCGGGTGATCTCTTTTGCCGCCGCCTGCATCTGCAGGCCAATCTCCCAGTGACCGGTGTGGTAACCCAGCGCCACCGGGCGGCCATCGCCCGCGCGGATCCCGCCCTGGGTGCCGATAAGCAGCACCTCTTTGCCGGTGAGTTTGTTGGCATCCCAGCCCATCCCGGCGTTCTGCGTCATGCCAAACAGATTGCCGCTGGGGGATTCCATCAGCATCTGCGGGGTCAGGGGCAGTGCCCCCTGCGGCCCCGCCGCGTGGGTGATCACCGAATAGAAGGCATCATCCTGCGGGGTAAAAATGGTTTCTATCGACATCGTGACCTTCCGGTTCAGCAGAGCTTGAGCTGTTGCAGCAGCGTTTTCAGCTGCGCCTTGCGCGCGTCATCCAGCGGCCCGGCAGGCGGCAGCACGTGGGTGGAGACCGGGCGTACGCACAGGGAAATTGCCTCTTTGATGACGTTCACAAACGGCGTATCCAGCTGATACATCTGCGGGATTTGCAGCAGGGTCTGATGATACTGCGCCGCCCGGGCCAGGTCGCCGTCGCGGAAAGCCTGCAACAGGTTGACTGACACCTGCGGGGCAAAGTTGCCGCTGGCGGAGATCGCCCCGTCGCCCCCCAGCAGCAGGGTGTTGAACAGGTGATCGTCGTAACCGCACAGCACCACAAACTGCGGGTGCGCCGCTTTGACGGTGAGGACCATGCTGCGCAGATGGGCCACCGAGTCGATGGTGTCTTTAATGCCCACGATATTGGCCCGGGAGTCCACCAGGGTTTTAACCAAATGCGGGGTCAGATCCTGCCCGGTCAGGGCCGGGAAGTTATAGAGGATCACCGGCAGGGTGACGCTGTCGGCCACCTGCTCAAAGTAGCGGATCAGGTTCGCTTCCGACACTTTCCAGTAGTAGGGATTGATCACCACGATGCCGTCGGCCCCGGCCTGCTGGGCGTGCTGGCTCAGCTCGATGGTTTCCCGGGCGTTAGTGCCTCCGGTACCGATAAGTACCGGCACACGACCCTTCACGTGCGCGATGGCAAATTCGGCGATCGCTTTGCGCTCCGCGGTGTTGAGCTGGGAAAACTCCCCGCCGCTGCCTAAAAAGAACAGGCCATCGACACCGGCGTCGATCATATGGTCGATAAGCGCGGCGGTACCGGCTTTATCCAGCTTGCCGTCGGCGGTGAAGAGGGTGGAGACAGGGGGAATAATGCCCGAGAACTGCACGGTCTGCTGCATGAGAACTCCTTGCTGACTCATTTTGTTCTATATTATAGAACAGCGTTCGTTTATTTAACTTTTATACTAGAACGCAAAGAAAGCGAAGGACAATCACGTAACACGAGGGTGTGTCTGTTTTTTAAGCTTGATCACAGAACGGAATGAAAGGATGAAACTCCCTCTCCCGACGGGAGAGGGGAAAGGCATCAGGCCACCAGCATCTTCACAACCACTTTGCGCACCTGCGCCGGGTTGCCCACCGCGCACAGCGGTTTGTGGACTTCGCCGGGATAGAAGACCACGAAATCGCCTTCGTTCAGTACCACGGTTTTCTCCTGCTCGCCTTCCGGCAGGAAAGCGATATCTTTATCCGCCAGCCAGTCGGTCTCCGGCGTACCGTTTGGCAGGGTGCTGAAGGTCATCCCTTCCTGGCCTTTCAGCACAATCTGGATATCCAGATAACGGGCGTGGTACTCCGCGCGACGCTCGGCGAACGGCTGGGTCATATCTTCGGAAACCAGATAGAACAGGTTGTTGCCGTCGATGTCGTGTTTACCGGTCGGGGTAGCATCGGTCACGTGCGCTTTAACGTGTTCGATTGCCTGACGCAGTTCTTGCGGCAGCCAGGCCAGGAGATTATGAATATTACCAACGATCATGTTTAAATCCTCAATATAAAACACCGTTTCATTTTCAACTTTTATACGAGAATTTCAGCTGCCATACCACCACTTTTTGACCGGGATTTGCACTTGCGCATAACCATGCACGCCCAACCGTTTTCGCTGCGTAAAGAGTGCATTATTCGCTTGATCCGCGGGTCAGGCTGCGTATAATGCCCCACAATTTGCCAGGAGGAAGCATGCTCAAACATGTTCGACAGAGTGCCCCAGCGCGTCTTAAAGCAGATGCTGGCCTGCTGTTTTTCTTCCCGTTGCGATCCCTATTCCAGAAGCCCCTCATTTGAGGGGCTTTTTTTTGCCCGGCGTCAGGAGATAAAAATGAATCCGCTTTATCAAAAACACATCATTTCCATCAACGACCTCAGCCGTGAAGAGCTGGAGCTGGTTCTGGCAACCGCGGCAAAACTGAAAGCCAATCCACAACCGGAGCTGCTGAAGCACAAGGTGATCGCCAGCTGCTTCTTCGAAGCCTCCACCCGTACTCGCCTGTCGTTTGAGACCTCCATCCACCGCCTTGGGGCGAGCGTGGTGGGCTTCTCCGACAGCAGCAACACCTCGCTCGGCAAAAAAGGCGAAACCCTGGCGGACACCATCTCGGTCATCAGCACCTACGTTGACGCCATCGTGATGCGTCACCCGCAGGAGGGGGCAGCCCGCCTGGCGACCGAGTTTTCCGGCGGTGTTCCGGTGTTGAACGCCGGTGACGGCGCCAACCAGCATCCAACCCAGACCCTGCTGGATCTGTTCACCATTCAGGAGACCCAGGGCCGTCTGGAGAACCTGAATATCGCCATGGTCGGCGACCTGAAATATGGCCGTACCGTCCACTCCCTGACCCAGGCGCTGGCGAAATTCAACGGCAACCGCTTCTACTTTATCGCCCCGGACGCGCTGGCGATGCCGCAGTACATCCTCGATATGCTCGATGAGAAAAAGATTCAGTGGAGCCTGCACGCCAGCATCGAAGAGGTGATGGGTGAAGTGGATATTCTCTATATGACCCGCGTGCAGAAAGAGCGTCTGGATCCGTCGGAGTACGCCAACGTGAAGGCGCAGTTCGTCCTGCGCGCCAGCGACCTTGAAGGCGCACGCGACAATATGAAGGTGCTGCACCCGCTGCCGCGTATCGATGAGATCACCACCGACGTGGATAAAACGCCGCACGCCTGGTACTTCCAGCAGGCCGGAAACGGCATCTTCGCCCGTCAGGCGTTACTGGCACTGGTTCTGAATCGCGATTTAGCTCTGTAAGGGGAAATGACAATGACACACGATAACAAACTCCAGGTCGAAGCCATCAAGCGCGGCACCGTAATTGACCACATCCCTGCGCAGGTGGGCTTTAAGCTGCTGACCCTGTTCAAACTGACCGAAACCGACCAGCGCATCACCATCGGCCTGAACCTGCCTTCCGGCGAGATGGGCCGCAAAGACCTGATTAAAATCGAGAACACCTTCCTGACCGACGAGCAAGTTAACCAGCTCTCCCTGTATGCCCCGGAAGCGACCGTTAACCGCATCGACGACTACGAAGTGGTGGGAAAATCCCGCCCGAGCCTGCCGGAGCGCATCGAGAGCGTGCTGGTGTGCCCGAACAGCAACTGCATCAGCCATGCTGAGCCAGTAAACTCCAGTTTTGCAGTGAAAAAACGCGCGAATGATATCGCACTTAAATGCAAATACTGTGAAAAAGAGTTTTCACATAATGTGGTGCTGGCCAACTAATTGAGGTGGCAATGCATGCCTGGCTTTCTATAATGGCCGGGACTTTTCGTATTCATTCAGGAGAAATCATGACCAAAGTACTCGCGACGGAAAATGCACCTGCAGCTATCGGCCCTTACGTTCAGGGCGTTGATCTTGGCAGCATGATCATCACCTCCGGCCAGATCCCGGTGAACCCAAAAACCGGTGATGTGCCAGAAGATGTCTCCGCTCAGGCGCGTCAGTCGCTGGAAAACGTCAAAGCGATCGTTGAATCCGCTGGCCTGAAAGTGGGCGATATCGTTAAGACAACCGTATTTGTAAAAGATCTCAACGACTTTGCTACCGTTAACGCCACCTACGAAGCCTTCTTCACCGAGCATAACGCCAGCTTCCCGGCGCGCTCATGCGTGGAAGTGGCGCGTCTGCCAAAAGATGTGAAGATCGAAATCGAAGCGATTGCCGTGCGTCGCTAATAGTTGATTTTAATATGCAAAAGGCAGCCCAGGCTGCCTTTTTTATTTTGTTAATACACAGCCATAAATAGACTTCAAGTATTTTCATCATTATTTTTCATCACCGATTGAAATGATCAATTTTTTATTCCAGGGGAAACTGACCCTGCCCAAAAAATTATTAATCCCTTTTAATGGAATAAAAAATGAAACTGTCTAAAATTGCGTTGGCACTTGCCACACTCACGGTTGCTTCATCGGCTTTAGCACATGGCTATGTAGAATCTCCAGCCAGCCGCGCTTATATGTGTAAGCTCGGTAAAAATATTGATTGTGGTTCTGTTCAGTGGGAACCGCAGAGCGTTGAACGCACCTCTGGCTTCCCAACTGGCGCGCTGCCGCCGGATGGACAGCTGGCCAGCGCCGGTATTACGCAGTATTCTCAGCTCGATCGTCAGAGCCTGAACGCATGGACCAAAACTCCGATTACTGCCGGTAAAAATACTTTTACCTGGTATCATACTGCTCCACATAAAACCACCAACTGGCGTTGGTATATTACCAAGCAAGACTGGAATCCAAATAAACCGCTGACCCGCGATCAATTTGAATCCACGCCATTCTGTACTGTAAATGGTAATGGCCAGGCACCAGCTCAGCGTCAGGAAATGACCTGTAATGTGCCACAGCGTACCGGCTACCAGGTTATTTACGCGGTATGGGAAATTGCCGATACCACTAACAGCTTCTACCAGGCTATCGACGTTGATTTCGGTAACGGCGGCAACGTGATCCCTGACGAAACCCCGGCTCAGGTATCCGAGTGGACGAAAACCCTGAACGGCCAGATCGCCGGTAATAACGTCAATGCAGGCGATAAAGTGATTGCCCGCTTCTTCGATGCTAATGGCGAAGTGGTTTCCATGCGCACCGAACTGACCATCTCCTCCGCTTCCCAGGGTCAGGCAAGTCAGTGGTCCTATGACCTGGCGCAGGCAATCAACGCCGCGCACAGCGATGTCCGCGTAGGTGTTAAAGATGAGAGCGGTGTGGTGAACCCGGTTCACGGCGCGAACAACGTGTATGTGAAAGATGGCAGCAACCTGAAATCTGTCGCGATCTCCTATGAAGAACAGCAGGCTCAGGTGAACGAAAATATCGCTATCACCAACGTGCAGTTCTCCAAAATCAAGAACGGCGCGGCAACCGTGACCTTCCACGTGAACACCCAGGGCGATGTTAACCTGGAAGCACGTGTGATGAATCACGCGGGTGCAGAAAAAGGTTACCTGAAGCAGGACATGAACAACGCCAACCAGGACGTGATCATGAACCTGTCTGACGTGACTGCCGGTCACTACATGCTGAAATATTTCGCCACCAACAAAGATGGCGTAATGTTCGCGCAGGATGTGATCGACATGATGCTGGAGAACGAAGCGTCATCCGGTACTACAGGTAAATATGATTACACCTTCCCGCAGAACATCGCTTCCTACAAAGCGGGCACCGTGGTACTGCAGCCGAAAGATGGCAAAACCTACCAGTGTAAGAAAGCACCTTACAGCGGCTACTGCGTACAGTACGCTGCCGGCGCTAACCAGTTCGAACCGGGTGTAGGTTCTCACTGGCAGATGGCGTGGACCCTGAAGTAATAGGCTCTCCTGATGCCCGGTGAACAGGCCGGGCACAAGGAACCGCGGTCTGTTTGCCGGGTGGCGGCTTCGCCTTACCCGGCCTACGGATCTGAATGTTTAGTCAGCCCGGTAAGCGTAGCGCCACCGGGCATTTTTTTACTGATTGCGCGTCGCGCGCAGCAGTTTCTCCAGCGGATAGACCGCCGCAATCACCACTTCATCCTGAATCTGCGCCGCCTTATCCAGCTCGCCCTGAATCGACGCAATCTCCGTATCATCCAGCGTCCCCTGACGCGCCACCAGATCCGTTAAGCGCAACCCAATCGCCGCCAGCTTGTCCACCGTCTGGATCACCGGCGTTATCGCCTTCAGCTGATAACTGTTTTCGGCCAGCGCCAGCACGTCCGGCGTATTGTTCTGCCAGCGGTTAAAGAGATGGCGCAGCGACTCCGCGCTTTCGCTATCCTCAGCATCGCTCACCAGGCGCTCAACCCAGCGGTTCATCTGCCGCACCGTATTGCTTTCCGGTGCCAGCGCGTCGGCCAGACGGTTTAGCGGCTCAAACAGATCGTAGTTCCCGGCCTGGAATTTAAGATGGTTACGGGTGTAATAGTGCGCAGGCTCCAGCGCCTGGGCGAGGATCGTCAGCGGCAGCGTGTCGGTGGTGTTCCCCAGACGCGTGAACTGCACCTGCTGGCGGGCATGCTGCTGCAACCCTACCGACACCGTCGACCAGCTATCCATCGCCTGCAGGCGGGTATACATGTTGTCGATATCCTTCACCTCCTGCGCCGACCACAGGCGTTCCGCCACTGCAAATGTCCGCGGCCACAGTTTGATATCCAGCACCGGCGCCGCCACGTTTTCCGCCCACAGCGCCGCCTCGCCGCCCAGCAGATTGGCCTGCTGGCTGGCGTCCGGCACCGCCGGGGTGATCCCCTCTGGCACCGCATCCAGCCGTTGGCCTGTCACCGGATAACGGCTGTTACCCAGCAGGAAATAGCCCTCAATCTGGTCCTCTTTCACCGTCACTACCGGGCGGGTCTCCCCCATCCAGGTATCGACGGTGAAGCTCACCTGATTGTCGCTGCGCCAGACGATATCCTGCACCGCCCGTCGGGATTTGCCGCTGAAATCAATAAACCCGCGCCAGCCCGCGTCGCCTTTTATCAGGGTAAAACTGCCCTCCAGCGGCTTGCCCTTCAGGCGCGGCAGGGTGAAGGACCAGCTCTGGGCGCTGTCGCTGTCGGTAATGACAAGCACATTGTTCAGCCCCTGGGGCACGATCTCATTGCGATAGTGATAGGCGGTGTACTGGGGCTGATCGAGATAGAACCCGGTAGAGAGGATCCCTTTGTAGCCCTGCTTCGCCACTTCGCCCAGCGCGTCCTGCCCCTGCCAGGACTGGATCAGAATGCTTTTGGGCAGATCCGGGTGGAAGATCTCATCCCAGCCCACCATCTGGCGCTGATTTTTCTCAAGGATCGTCTCCAGCTTGCGGTTAAAGTACGCCTGCAACGCGTGGCTGTCCGCCAGCTTGTTGTCACGCATAAACTGCTGGATGGCGGGATTCGCTTTCCACTGGGTGTCGTCCACCTCATCGCCGCCGATATGCAGATAGGGATCCGGGAAGATCGCCGCCAGTTCAGCGATCATCGCGCCGGCGAAGGTGTAAGTCGCCTCTTTGGTGGGATCCATCACTGGCTTGAGCACGCCCCATTGCCGCTCCATTTCGTACGGGCCCGGGGCGCTCATCAGCTCCGGATAGGCCACCGCGATGGCCGACGCATGGCCGGGCATGTCAATCTCAGGCACCACGCGAATACCACGCGCGGCGGCGTAGCGCACCACGTCACGCATCTGATCCTGGGTGTAGAAGAGTCCGTCACTGGCGAGTTCGGTCAGTTTCGGGTAGCGCTTCGAGGCAAACCGCCAGCCCTGATCGTCGGTTAAGTGCCAGTGCAGCACGTTGAGTTTCGCCGCCGCCATGCCGTCGATCTGGCGTTTGATGTCCTCCAGCGGAATAAAGTGGCGGGCCGAATCAAGCAGCAGGCCGCGCCACGAGAAGCGCGGGGCATCTTCAATGGTCACCCACGGTACAGAGGTATTTTCCGGGCCGTTCTGCACCAGCTGAAGCAGGGTCTCCATGGCACGCAGCGCGCCGAAGCGGGTGTTGGCGGTGATATTTACCCCGCTGGCATCGACGGTGAGTTTGTAGCTTTCATCGCTGTCCGGTTTCGGCAGTGGTGCCACCTTGCGGGCGATGGCGATGGTCACCGTCGGTTTTTCCGGCTTATCGGCCTGCGGCTGGAGCGTCCAGCCGGTTTGCAGCGCCACCCGCTGGCGCAAACGTGCCACCGCGTCGCCAAGATCGTCCCCAGAGACGCTCACCTGGAAGTTATTGTTAATGACCAGTGCGCCCTGAGTGGCGGGACGTTCGACCTTTGCAGGCCAGGGCATCAGGGGGAGATCGCCTGCGGGAGCCGCAAACGCAGAAAAGCCGAGCATAAGCCCGGCGGTTAAGAGGCTGTACCGTAACATGAATGTTCCTTATTTGACGGGCCGAAAAAGGCAAAACATTCTGTTAACATGTGCGCAAATTTGCGTCAAGCACGGCGGATGATGGCGATCACAGGTTGTGGAATTTGGGAAGAAAGCCAGTAGCCGGGTAAGCGCAGCGCCACCCGGCAAAAATCACTGCCACCCGTACCGGCGGCTATAAAACCCTTTCACCAGCTGCGTCAGCGTCATATACCCGGCGAGGATCGCCACCAGCCACGGGAAGTAGCTGAGCGGCAGCGCCTGCAGTTGCAGGTAGCCTGCCAGCCCCGAGAACGGCAGCGCGATGCCGAGCACCATCACCAGCCCCGTCATCACGATCAGCGGCCAGGCGGCGCGGCTCTGGAGGAACGGAATGCGCCGGGTACGGATCATATGCACAATCAGCGTTTGCGACAGCAGCCCCACCACGAACCAGCCGGACTGGAACAGAGTCTGCTGTTCCGGGGTGTTAGCGTGGAACACAAACCACATCAGGCAGAAGGTCAGAATGTCGAAGATGGAGCTGATCGGGCCGAAAAAGAGCATAAACCGGCCCAGTTCTGCCGGCTCCCAGCGCTGCGGCTTCTGGATCTGATCGTCGTCGACGTTATCAAACGGGATCGCCACCTGCGAGATGTCGTACATCAGGTTCTGGATCAGCAGATGCAGCGGCAGCATCGGCAGGAACGGCAGAAATGCGCTCGCCACCAGGACGCTGAAGACGTTGCCGAAGTTGGAGCTGGCGGTCATTTTGATGTACTTGAGCATATTGGCGAAGGTACGGCGACCTTCGATCACCCCCTCTTCCAGCACCATCAGGCTCTTCTCCAGCAGAATGATATCCGCCGCCTCCCGGGCAATATCCACCGCTCCGTCGACCGAGATGCCGATATCCGCCGCACGCAGCGCGGGGGCGTCGTTAATGCCGTCGCCCATAAAGCCCACCACGTGCCCCTCACGCTTCAGCAGAGTGACAATGCGCTCCTTGTGCATTGGCGTCAGGCGTGCAAAGAGCGTGGTGCGCTTTGCAAGCAGCGCCAGCGCATCGTCCGAGAGGGCGTCTATTTCGCTGCCCGTCACCACTTCGCCTGCATCCAGCCCCACGTCGCGGCACACTTTCGCCGCCACCAGCTCGCTGTCGCCGGTGAGGATTTTCACCGTGATGCCGCTCTTTTTCAGTGCCTTTAACGCCGGTGCGGTGGTCTCTTTTGGCGGATCGAGGAAGGCGATATACCCTTCGAGGATCAAATCGGATTCGTCGATACGCTGATAGTCACCTTCCCGCGCGGGCAGGAACTTGCTGGCGACCGCCACCACCCGCAGCCCCTGGCGGTTCAGGTTGTCGGTGACGCGTTTGATGCGTCGCAGCATGGTCTCATCCAGGGGAACAATTTCACCGTGATGCCGCACCTGGGTAGATACATTGAGGATCTCCTGTAATGCCCCTTTGCAGATCAGCTGATGCACGCCCTGCTCTTCACTCACCACCACCGACATGCGGCGGCGTTCGAAGTCAAAGGGGATCTCATCCACCTTCTGCCAGCGGGATGAAAGGGCACGGGCGGTGGCTTCATCCACCCCTTCCAGCACCGCAACGTCGAGCAGGTTTTTCAACCCGGTCTGGTAGTGGCTGTTCAGCCAGGCGGTTTCCAGCACCCGCTCGCAGATCTTGCCTGCGATGTCGGTGTGGTGCTCCAGCACGATCTTGTCCTGGGTCAGGGTGCCGGTTTTGTCGGTGCAGAGGATATCCATGGCGCCAAAGTTCTGAATGGCATCGAGGTGCTTGACGATCACCTTCTGCTTAGAGAGTTTTACCGCTCCACGCGCCAGGGTCGAGGTGACAATCATCGGCAGCATCTCCGGGGTGAGCCCCACCGCCACCGAGAGGGCGAATAGCGCGGCCTCCCACCAGTCGCCTTTGGTGTAGCCGTTAATCAGCAGCACGATGGGGGTCATCGCCAGCATAAAGCGGATCAGCAGCATGCTGACGCGGCCAATCCCCTGCTGGAAGGCGTTGGGTTCGCTCTCCTGCTCGCTGACGCGCCCGGCCAGCTGCCCAAACCAGGTGTTGCCCCCGGTGGCGATCACCATCGCCTGCGCTGTGCCGCTGACCACCGTGGTGCCCATAAAGCAGAGGGTGTCGCACTCCAGCGGGTTTTTCTGCTGCGGATCGCGGCTGTGGGCGACTTTCTCTACCGGCAGGGATTCGCCGGTCAACGACGCCTGGGCCACGAACAGGTCGCGGGCCTGGATAATGCGTAAATCTGCCGGGATCATGTCCCCGGCCGCCAGCTTCACCAGATCCCCCGGCACCAGCTGATCAATGGGGATCTCCTGCCAGCCGCTTTCCCCTTTGTCGTTGAGGGTGCGCAGGACGGTGGCGGTATTACTGACCATCGCCTTCAGGGCATCCGCCGCGCGGGTGGAGCGGGCCTCCTGAATAAAGTTCAGCAGCGTGGAGATGCCCACCATCAGGGCGATCACCCCGGCGGCAAACAGGTCTTCTGTGGCATAAGAGATAAGACCAAGCACCGTCAGCAGCAGGTTAAAAGGGTTGCGGTAGCAGGCCCACAGATGCACCCACCAGCGGGCCGGTTGTTGCGCCGGGATGGTGTTTTCGCCGTGAAGGGCGCGGGTAGCCTGAACCTCGGCGGCGGTGAGCCCTTCCGGGTGGCTGCCAAACGTCCGCCACAGGGCGGGCTCATCCATGGCGGCAACCTGCAGGCAGTGGGCGGCAAGGGTGGCGGGAATAGCGGCATCACTTTTGCCGGTTGCCATAGGGGTGCGCTGCACCAGACGGCGCGGCAGGTGACGGCTCAGCCGGGTAAACAGCTGCTGTGTGAAATTTTTGAACATAACAAGTCCCCCGCACCCGCAAAAAACGGGCGCAGTTTTGCCTTCAGACGTGACAGAGCCACACCTGAGCGGCGATATCAGTTATGCAGGGACGCGGGAATACGTCACTGCCCTACGCATCCGGTAAGGCAGTGAAAAGGCTTACCGGAGTGAACGGGTTCTCCCTGTCGGGAGAGGGGTGGGATCGGGATCCATACAGCCTCCGGTAAGAAAAAAAGGTAAGTCGGTGCGCACTATAGCGTTTTAGCCATACCGCGTACGGCAATTCGGGCGGTATGATAACGGCCGGGTATTAAACCAAACGTAAACCAGACATTGCCCATTGCACAACCCGGGACCCGACTTAGGATTAATGATTATTTCATTGATGCATAACAGGATATAAAGCATGCAGAACCGCCTCACCATTAAAGATATTGCGCGTCTGAGCGGCGTGGGTAAGTCCACCGTCTCACGGGTGCTGAACAACGAAAGTGGTGTCAGCCAGCGCACGCGCGAACGGGTCGAGGCGGTTATGAACCAGCACGGTTTTTCCCCTTCCCGCTCGGCGCGCGCCATGCGTGGGCAGAGCGATAAAGTGGTGGCGATCATCGTCACCCGTCTGGATTCGCTTTCAGAGAACCTGGCCGTACAGACCATGCTGCCCGCCTTCTATGAGCAGGGCTACGATCCGATCATGATGGAGAGCAAGTTCTCGCCGCAGATGGTGGAAGAGCACCTCGGCATGCTGAAACGCCGCAACATTGATGGCGTGGTGCTGTTTGGCTTTACCGGCATCAATGAAGAGATGCTCATCCCCTGGAAGCCGTCGCTGGTGCTGATGGCGCGGGATGCCCGCGGGTTTGCCTCCGTATGCTATGACGACGAAGGGGCGATTCTCACCCTGATGCAGCGCCTGTATGAGAGCGGCCATCGCCATATCAGCTATCTCGGCGTGCCGCACAGCGATGTTACCACCGGTCAGCGCCGTCATGCTGCCTACCTCGCGTTTTGTAAACAGCACGCGCTCCCCGCCGTAGCCGCGTTACCCGGCCTTGGCATGAAGCAGGGTTATGAAAAGGTGGCCGACGTGCTGACCCCGCAGACCACCGCCCTGCTCTGTGCCACGGATACTCTGGCTCTGGGCGCAAGTAAGTACTTACAAGAACAGCGAATCGATAACCTGCAGCTGGCGAGCGTGGGCAATACGCCGCTGATGAAGTTCCTGCACCCGGAGATCATCACCGTCGATCCCGGCTACGCCGACTCCGGTCGTCAGGCCGCCAGGCAATTGATTGAGCAGATTAACGGCCGTAGCAAACCGCGTCAGATCGTCATTCCCGTCGCCCTCTCCTGAGCGTCATAAGAGGCTTTATTGTGATCCTCGCCCGATTTCGGGAACGTTCCCATTTTCCGAATTATGCTGAAAGAGTAGGCTTGCCCCCAGTCCATAACCCCTACCATCTGTCATGAGGTTTCATGATGAGCAAAGTAAAACAAACGGATATCGACCAGCTGATCGTGCTGGTTGGCGGACGTGACAATATCGCCACAGTCAGCCACTGCATTACCCGCCTGCGTTTTGTGCTGAACGACCCGGCCAAAGCCAACCCGAAAGCGATCGAAGAGCTATCGATGGTGAAAGGCTGCTTCACCAACGCCGGACAGTTCCAGGTGGTGATCGGCACCGAGGTGGGCGACTACTACAAGGCGCTGCTGGCCACCACCGGTCATTCATCGGCGGATAAAGAGCAGGCCAAAAAGGCCGCGCGCCAGAATATGAAGTGGCATGAACAGCTCATTTCACATTTCGCGGAGATTTTCTTCCCGCTGCTGCCGGCGCTGATCAGCGGCGGCTTGATCCTCGGCTTCCGTAACGTGATTGGCGATGTGCCAATGAGCGGCGGCAAAACCCTGGCGCAGATGTACCCGGCGTTGCAGAGCATCTATGACTTCCTGTGGCTGATTGGCGAGGCGATCTTCTTCTATCTGCCGGTAGGGATCTGCTGGTCGGCGGTGCGCAAAATGGGCGGTACGCCAATCCTCGGCATCGTACTGGGCGTAACGCTGGTCTCTCCGCAGTTAATGAACGCTTACTTACTTGGTCAGCAGGTACCTGAGGTGTGGAACTTCGGCCTGTTCACCATCGCCAAAGTGGGCTATCAGGCGCAGGTGATCCCGGCCCTGCTCGCGGGCCTGGCGCTGGGGATGATTGAAACCCGTCTTAAGCGTATGGTGCCAGACTACCTCTACCTGGTGGTGGTGCCGGTCTGCTCCCTGATCCTCGCGGTGTTCCTCGCCCACGCCTTTATCGGTCCGTTTGGCCGCATGATTGGTGACGGCGTGGCGTACGCGGTGCGTCACCTGATGACCGGCAGCTTCGCCCCGATTGGCGCCGCGCTGTTTGGCTTCCTCTATGCTCCACTGGTGATCACCGGCGTGCATCAGACCACCCTGGCGATTGATATGCAGATGATCCAGAGCCTCGGCGGCACCCCGGTGTGGCCGCTGATCGCCCTGTCGAACATTGCGCAGGCCTCGGCAGTCACCGGCATCATCATCGTCAGCCGTAAGCATAACGAACGTGAGATCTCGGTTCCGGCGGCCATCTCCGCCTATCTCGGCGTCACCGAACCGGCGATGTACGGCATCAACCTGAAATATCGCTTCCCGATGCTCTGCGCGATGATCGGCTCCGGGCTGGCGGGCCTGCTGTGTGGCCTGAACGGCGTGATGGCCAACGGCATCGGCGTCGGCGGTCTGCCGGGCATCCTCTCCATCCAGACCGCCTTCTGGCAGGTCTTCGCGCTGGCGATGGCCGTGGCGATCGTCGTGCCGATGGCGCTCACGACCGTTGTCTATCAGCGCAAGTATCGTCAGGGCACATTGCAGGCGGTTTAATCTTCTTCGGGGCGCAGTTGCGCCCCTTCGCATTTGCAGGAACGCATTATGAATACCCTTCCTCACTGGTGGCAGAACGGCGTCATCTATCAGATCTACCCGAAGAGCTTCCAGGACACCACCGGGCGCGGCACCGGCGATCTGCGCGGCGTGACGTCGCGTCTCGACTACCTGAAAACCCTCGGCGTTGACGCCCTCTGGCTGACGCCGTTCTACATCTCCCCACAGGTGGATAACGGCTACGACGTGGCAAACTACGTTAGCATCGATCCGGCCTACGGCACGCTGGACGATTTCGACGCGCTGGTGGCCCAGGCTCATGAGCGCGGGATACGCATCGTGCTGGATATGGTGTTTAACCATACCTCCACCCAGCACCCCTGGTTCCGCGAGTCGCTCAATAAAGCCAGCCCGTACCGCGAGTTCTATATCTGGCGCGACGGCACCCCGGAGCAGACTCCCAACAACTGGCGCTCCAAGTTTGGCGGCAAGGCCTGGCGCTGGCACGCCGAAAGCGAGCAGTACTATCTGCACCTCTTTGCTCCGGAGCAGGCCGATCTCAACTGGGAGAACCCGCAGGTGCGCGCCGAGCTGAAAAAGGTGTGCGAGTTCTGGGCCGATCGCGGCGTGGACGGCCTGCGTCTCGACGTGATTAACCTGGTGTCGAAAGACCAGGACTTCCCCGACGATGCGATCGGTGATGGCCGCCGCTTCTATACCGATGGCCCGCGCATACACGCGTTTTTGCAGGAGATGAGCCGGGAGGTCTTTACCCCGCGCAATCTGATGACGGTGGGCGAGATGTCCTCCACCAGCCTGGCGCACTGCCAGCAGTACGCGGCGCTCGACGGGCGTGAGCTGTCGATGACCTTTAACTTCCACCACCTGAAGGTGGATTATCCCAACGGCGAGAAGTGGACGCTGGCGAAGCCCGATTTCGTGGCGCTGAAGGCCCTGTTCAGCCACTGGCAGCAGGGGATGCACAACCGGGCGTGGAACGCGCTGTTCTGGTGTAACCACGATCAGCCGCGCATCGTCTCACGTTTTGGCGATGAGGGAGAGTACCGCGTCCCGGCGGCGAAGATGCTGGCGATGGTGCTGCACGGCATGCAGGGTACCCCTTACATCTATCAGGGTGAAGAGATTGGCATGACCAATCCACACTTCACCCGCATCACCGACTACCGGGACGTGGAGAGCCACAACATGTTCGCCGAACTGCGCACGCAGGGGCGGGACGCCGATGAGCTGCTGGCGATCCTCGCGAGCAAATCCCGCGACAACAGCCGCACGCCGATGCAGTGGGATGCCTCCCCCAACGCTGGCTTCACCACCGGCGAGCCGTGGATCGCCCTGAGCGATAACGCAGAGACGATCAACGTCGCCGCGGCGCTGGCCGATCCCGACTCGGTGTTTTACACCTACCAGAGGCTGATTACGCTGCGTAAAACCCTGCCGGTGCTGACCTGGGGGGATTATGCGGATCTGCTCCCGGATCACCCGTCGCTGTGGTGCTACCGCCGTCAGTGGCAGGGCCAGACGCTGATGGTGGTGGCTAACCTGAGCCGCGCCTGCCAGCCCTGGCAACCGCAGACGGTGGACGGCAACTGGCAGGTGGTGATGAGCAACTATGCCGAGGTCTCGCCGCAGCCGGGCACCATGACCCTGAGGCCGTTTGAAGCGGTCTGGTGGCTACAGGCATAACCTTCTGTGCCGGGCACCGCACGGTTGCCCGGCGCACGCTTTTTGGGTGGAAAATCACCCCGATTTCGGCTTGCAAAATTTACAAATCCTCTATCGCGCGTCATCTGTACACTTCGTTTTTTACCTTGTCCTGAATCAAATAAATCGCAAACTTGTTTGATGCAAATCACTACATATAGAACTTAGAATGCTCGCCGACCCAAGATGTTGTATCCATGGTCTATTATTTCCACAAGACGACGGACACCACACAACATAAATTTGTGGATAAAAAGGGTCGAAATCAGGAGAAATCGCGCGCGCGTCGAGAGTTACGCTCCCGCGCCTTTTTCCTGCCTCTGTGGATAACCTGTTCTTAAATGGAGTGATCATGACACCGCATGTGATGAAACGAGATGGCTGTAACGTGCCTTTCAAATCAGAGCGCATTCAGGAAGCGATTCTGCGTGCAGCTAAAGCAGCGGGAGTCGATGACGCAGATTACTGCGCCACCGTCGCAGAGGTGGTCAGCAACCAGATGATGGGCCGCAGCAAGGTCGACATTAACGAGATCCAGACCGCGGTGGAAAACCAGCTGATGTCCGGCCCGTATAAGCAGCTGGCGCGCGCCTACATTGAATACCGTCACGACCGGGATATTGAACGTGAAAAACGCGGTCGCCTGAACCAGGAGATCCGCGGCCTGGTGGAACAGACCAACTCCGCGCTGCTCAACGAAAACGCCAACAAAGACAGCAAAGTGATCCCCACCCAGCGCGATCTGCTGGCCGGTATTGTGGCTAAACACTACGCCCGTCAGCACCTGCTGCCACGCGATGTGGTGCAGGCCCATGAGCGCGGGGATATCCACTATCACGATCTCGACTATTCGCCGTTCTTCCCGATGTTCAACTGCATGCTGATCGACCTGAAGGGCATGCTGACGCACGGCTTCAAGATGGGCAACGCCGAGATTGAACCGCCAAAATCGATCTCCACCGCCACCGCAGTGACGGCGCAGATTATCGCCCAGGTCGCCAGCCACATTTATGGCGGCACCACCATCAACCGGATCGACGAAGTACTGGCCCCGTTTGTGACCGCCAGCTTCAACAAGCATCGCCAGGTGGCGGAAGAGTGGCAGATCCCGGATGCGGATGGATATGCCCGCTCCCGCACCGAGAAAGAGTGCTACGACGCCTTCCAGTCGCTGGAATATGAGGTGAACACCCTGCACACCGCCAACGGTCAGACGCCGTTTGTCACCTTTGGCTTTGGGCTGGGCACCAGCTGGGAATCGCGCCTGATCCAGCAGTCCATTCTACGTAACCGCATTTCCGGCCTCGGCAAAAACCGCAAAACCGCGGTCTTCCCGAAGCTGGTGTTCGCCATCCGCGACGGTTTGAACCACAAGTTCGGCGATCCGAACTACGACATCAAACAGCTGGCGCTGGAGTGCGCGAGCAAGCGCATGTATCCGGACATTCTGAACTATGACCAGGTGGTGAAAGTCACCGGCTCGTTCAAAACCCCCATGGGCTGCCGCAGCTTCCTCGGCGTGTACGAAGATGAGAACGGCGAGCAGATCCACGACGGGCGTAACAACCTGGGCGTGATCAGCCTGAACCTGCCGCGCATCGCGCTGGAAGCCAAAGGCAACGAAGCAACATTCTGGAAACTGCTGGACGAGCGCCTGGTGCTGGCGCGTAAGGCGCTGATGACCCGTATCGCCCGTCTGGAAGGGGTCAAAGCCCGCGTCGCCCCGATCCTCTATATGGAAGGGGCCTGCGGCGTGCGCCTGAAGGCCGACGATGATGTGTCGGAGATCTTCAAGAATGGCCGGGCCTCCATTTCGCTGGGCTATATCGGCATTCACGAAACCATTAACGCCCTGTTTGGCGACCAGCACATCTACGACAGCGAAGCCCTGCGTGAGAAAGGTATCGCTATCGTCCAGCGCCTGCGCGACGCGGTGGATCGGTGGAAAGAGGAAACCGGCTACGGCTTCAGCCTCTACAGCACCCCGAGCGAAAACCTGTGCGACCGCTTCTGCCGCCTGGATACCGCCGAGTTTGGCGTGGTGGAAGGTGTCACCGATAAGGGCTACTACACCAACAGCTTCCACCTCGACGTGGAGAAGAAGGTCAACCCGTACGACAAGATCGATTTTGAAGCAGCCTACCCACCATTGGCAAGCGGCGGGTTTATCTGTTACGGCGAGTACCCGAACATTCAGCACAACCTGAAGGCGCTGGAAGACGTGTGGGATTACAGCTATCAGCACGTGCCCTACTACGGCACCAACACGCCTATCGACGAGTGCTACGAGTGCGGCTTTACCGGTGAGTTCGAGTGCACCAGCAAAGGCTTCACTTGCCCGAAATGCGGTAACCACGACGCCGCCCGCGTCTCCGTGACTCGCCGCGTGTGCGGTTACCTCGGCAGCCCGGACGCCCGTCCGTTCAATGCAGGTAAGCAGGAAGAGGTGAAGCGCCGCGTGAAGCATCTGGGGAATGGGCAGATCGGTTAATCCGCTGCCACGTTAATGCCCGGTGGCGCTGCGCTTACCGGGCCTACGGACCGCACTCTCATTGTAGGCCGGGATCGCTACGCGACACCCGGCGTGGTTATTCTGCCGACGCAATACTTTTCGCAAAGCAATTGGCGCCAGGACAAGGCGGCAAGCGAGCGAATCCCTGGGAGCTTACATAAGTAAGTGACCCGGGTGAGTGAGAGCGGCCAACGCAGTAATGGCGTCAATTGAGAAGCGAAAATGAACTATCACCAGTACTACCCCGTCGACATCGTCAACGGCCCCGGCACCCGCTGCACCCTGTTTGTCTCCGGCTGCGTTCATGAATGCCCCGGCTGCTACAACAAAAGCACCTGGCGGCTCAACTCCGGCATGCCGTTTACCGCGGAGATGGAACAGCGGATCATCGACGATCTCAACGACACGCGCATCAAACGCCAGGGGATTTCGCTCTCCGGCGGCGATCCGCTGCACCCGCAAAACGTGCCGGATATCCTTAAGCTGGTGCAGCGCATTCGCGCCGAGTGCCCGGGCAAAGATATCTGGGTGTGGACGGGTTATAAGCTGGACGAACTGAACGATGAGCAAATGCAGGTGGTGGATCTGATCAACGTGCTGATCGACGGCAAATTTGTGCAGGATCTGAAAGATCCGATGCTTATCTGGCGCGGCAGCAGTAACCAGGTGGTGCATCATCTGCGTTGAGCTCAAAACCGGCTCAAACTCTCCATCGCCACGGCTTTAAACTCCGCAAAGTCGTGACATTGACAGAGCCGGGTCATCGCCCGCTCGCGCAGGAAAGTGACGAAGATATCGTAGATAGCCATCGCCTCTTCATACTCGCTTTTACTGATCGCCAGCAGGAAGATCACGTGCGCGGTTTCATCCCCCCACTGAATCCCCTGCGGGGCCAGCACGGTGTAGACCACGGTTTTTTGTGCCAGCAAACCGAGGGAGTGCGGCAGGGCGAT
The DNA here is from genome assembly GCF_019584355.1 of Leclercia sp. EC_58. NCBI lineage: Bacteria > Pseudomonadati > Pseudomonadota > Gammaproteobacteria > Enterobacterales > Enterobacteriaceae > Leclercia > Leclercia sp. EC_58. The sequence continues at coordinate 1,576,774 of NZ_VDAM01000001.1, read as the reverse complement.
GCCGTCGCCGAGCAGGGTGCTGACGATGGCCTCGCGCTCCACCACCGAGTCGAGAAAATCCGCATCCACAAACCCCTCCTCCTGTAGCTGACCGCACAGCTCACGGAACAGCGTCTGCTGGTCGATGGGTTGATTAATCACGCGGAAGTGGCTGGCGTCAAAGTACTTTTCCAGCATCCAGGGGCGCGTTCTGTCCACCAGCACCAGCTTGCCGATCTGCTCAAGCTGATAGTCGGTCGGGAACGGGGCGATCATCACCACCGGCTTGGCTTTTTCGCCGATCCGCGCGGTGGAGATGACGAAATCTTCGCTGATGTTCTCGCACTGCTCATACTCCCGCAGCGTCAGCACGCGCGTCACCTCGATTTGCGGATACTTGCGCTGCAAAACGGCCTCGATCATCCGCACCATCGCGTTGCCTGCGTCGCACACCAGCATCACCCGCGGCTGGCGCTGATAGCCAATGTTGTAGTGGCGCTCCAGGCCGACGCCGATATGCAGCACCAGGAAGCCAATCTCGTTTTCGCTGATCGCATACGGGGTGTACTTGCCCCAGCTCGACACCGCCGCCAGGGTCATGTCCCACGCCATCGGATAGTGCTGCTTGATGTTATCCAGCAGCGGATTGGGGATCATGATCTGATAGCGCACCCGGGTGATCATGGTTTTTATGTGGGTCAGCAGATCCGCGTGGAGCTGGGCGTCGTCGAGGAGGTTGTAGTTATAGTGGGTGTTGATATAGCGCAGGATGTAGTTCACCAGCGCCTCTTCATCATCGGCGTTAATGGCGCTGGGGGAGATCTCCTGCACCTGACGCGCGGCGATATGTACTCCCAGCCAGGTCACCTCCGAAGGCGACAGCGTTTTATCTGCCAGCCGGGCGATGGCGCTGGCGATATCCCGCGCCGCGTCGCGCACATTCTCGGCCACCTCTTCGGCGTTAAACTCCGGCAGCGGATAGCCTTCGCTGATGCGTCGCACCGTTACCGCGCCGTAGAGCCGTAAAAACAGCTCGCCCTCATCGGTCAGGCGGATATGGTGGCGGGTAAAGGTCTCATGCAGCACGGCGGCGAGCTGCTCCGGCACGCCCGCATTGAGTGCCACTTCCGTCACCAGCGGATTAAGGTTGTCCTGCTGCGCCAGCTGCCATAGCAGATCGGTGAGGCAGGCGCGGATCGCCATCTCGCTGCCAAACAGCTTCATGCCGTGGCGCGGGCGGGTCTCCAGGGTCAGGCGATAGCGATGAAACCACTCGCGCACCTCCGCCATATCGCTTTGCAGCGTGGCGCGGCTGACAAACCACTCGTCGGCCAGATCCTCCAGCTTGAGGGAGAATGCCGAGGTGAGAAAGCGCACCACCAGGTAGTGCACCCGTTCAGGGCCGGTGCGCGGAATACGCAACGTCCGCGGATGCGAAGCCTGCAACAGCTGATAGCGCGCCGGATCGTCAATTTTCAGTTGATAGCCGTTACCCCGGCTAAGGATAAACTGCGCCCCGTTCCCCGCCAGTAGCGCGTTCAGCGCGGTGATATCAGCCCGGACGGTACGCGTGGAGACCGACAACCGTTGCGCCAGTTCGTCCTGCGGCAGCGTCTCGTTTTGCAACATCTCGAACAGTTGCGCTAAACGTTGGTTGGGAAATCGCACGGGGTTGTCCTCTTACAGCTTAGGGTGAAATGACCATCTGGGATGGACTGCCGACCGGGGTATAGTCTGGCTCGACGCTCAGCTTGCCGTCCTGCGCCACGCGAAACCGGGTGATGTTGTCGCTGCGCTGGTTCATGACATAGAGCCAGCGCCCCTGTTTATCCAGCGTCAGGGTGCGCGGGTAATCGCCCCGCGTCCAGACATCGTCCTGATGCGTCAGCGTTCCTTCCGCCGTTACGGTAAAGTGGCCGATGCTGTTATGCAAACGGTTAGCAACATACAACTGCTTACCATCACCACTTAACGCCAGCCCGGCGGCAAAACTGGTGCCCTTGTAGCCGGCTGGCAGCGCAGAGACACTCTTGCCCTCTTTCAGCGTGCCGTTGGCCTCTACGGCATAATGGGTCAGCGTAGACGCCTCTTCGTTTATCAGCCACAGGGCGTCACCTTTTGGCGTAAAGACGAAATGGCGCGGCCCGGCCCCTTTCGAAGAGGCGCTGATAAACGGCGGATCGTTCGGGGTGAGCTTCCCGGTGCGATCGTCAAAACGGTACTGATAGATACGATCCAGCCCCAGATCGGTGGCAAAGACATATTTCCCGCTCGGATCGGCGGCGATCATGTGCGCATGGGGGCCGTTATGATCGCTGATAGCAAAACTGCCCTCTACGGCGGCTTCGGGTTTAGCGGCACCCGGCTCGCCTTGATCCTGGTGGGTATCCGTGGCATTACCCAGGCTGCCGTCAGCGTTGATCGGCAGCACCGCAATGGATCCGCTGACATAGTTGGCCACCAGCAGGTGCTTGCCGTTCGGCGTCAGCGAGAGATAGACCGGCCCCGCACCGCCGGAGGCCACCTGATTCAGTTCGCTCAGCTCGCCGTTATCGCCCACCCGCAGCGCCTGCACCACCCCCTGCTCCACTTCGCTTGCCAGATAGAGCGTTTTACCGTCGTGGGAGACGGTTAACTGCGCGGCGTTCGGCAGTTTGCTCACCAGCGTTTTGTTGGCAAGCGCGCCGGATTGCGGGTCGACGGTAAAGCGGTAGAGCCCTTCGCCGTTGGGGTTGTAGGTGCCCACCCAGGCGTACTGGGTCTGAGCGACAGCGGCGGTGGCAAGCATTGAGAGTGAAGCGACAAGCAGGTTACGGGTGTGCATGGTGGCTCCTGATCATGTTTCCCTCCCCCGGCGGGAGAGGGTTAGGGTGAGGGACTACTTAACCTGTTTTTTCGTCATCTCCAGCAGCGTACGCACATCTTCCGGACGCGTATCCCCGCTGGCTTTGTCGATAATCGAGCTGTAGATATGCGGGATGATCTTGCTCACGCCTGCATCGAGGGCGATCTGCAGGATTTCCTCAAAGTTTTCCAGATCGATACCCCCGGTCGGCTCCAGCCAGAAGTCGTGACGGGCGCAGGCTTCCGCCACCGCCTGGTATTCGTCCCGGCATTTCAGGCCGCCCATCGGGAAGTATTTGATTGAGCTGCCGCCAAAATCTTTCAGCAGGGCAATGGCCGTTTCCACCGGGACGATCCCATCAGGTGCCGCGCTGCTCAGCGGGCCGGTGGAGATTTTCACCATCCCGACGGTGCCGGTGGGGGAGACCAGGCCGTTAACCACGGACTCACTCTGACCCAGCAGCGCGCGGCTGGTCGCCACGCCGGTGAAGACCTGGTTGACGTGCTGCGGCTGCACCTGACGGGCGATCTCGCTCACCATCGCCGACTGGTTCGGGTCACCCGCCCCCAGCCCCACGGAGAGGGCGTTATCGATAAGTTGAGCGTACTCGCACATATCCGCCACCGCGCTTGCCACGTCCGGGTAATTTTTGGAGAGCACGCCTACCAGCACATGACCTTCCGCCGCCTCGTAAATGGCCCTGGCATTGGCTTTCGAGCCGGCCAGCACGTTCAGGCAGACGCGGTCACGGTAAAAATTGGGGGTCAGTTTCATGCGGTTTTCTCCTGGCCTAATACTTCACTGATGCGGCGGTAGACAATGTTCAGTTGCTCTGCGCTGACGCTGCGCACGTCCGCTTCGATAATCCCTTCGTTCGCTTTATAGCCGCGGAAGTAGATGGCGTATTCGCCCTGCTTCAGCGCATGCACCAGATCGCCGGTGCCGACGCCGGTGGTGGCTTCGTCGAACTTAATCTCGGTGCGGGCGATGTCGCGGCCCGCGCTGTCCCACACCACGCGGGCGGTGACGCCGTTCAGGGTGTTGAGCGCGTCGATAAACGGCGTCATCTTCGCCACCATCTCCGCCCCGCTCTCTTTGGTCGCCGTCAGGTAGTGTTCGATGGCGCAGGTGAGGCCCAGAATGCCCTCTTTACCCACCTTCATCGCCCGGCCAATGCCCGCCGTCTGACGCTTCACCCACTCCACATACTGGGTTCTGCCGATCACCAGCCCGCTGGTGGGCCCTTCGATCGCCTTCGCGCCGCTGTAGATAACAAGAGAAGCCCCGGCGCGGTAGTAAGTGTGCAGATCCTCTTCCGCTGCGGCATCGACGATCAGCGGCAGGTCGTGTTTACGCGCAACTACCGCCGCCTGTTCGACGCTGAGCATGCTCTTCTGCACGCAGTGGTGGGATTTGATGTACATGATCGCCGCGGTGCGCGGGGTGATCGCCGCCGCCAGCTGATCGGCGGAGCATTCATTGGCGTAGCCCGCTTCCACCAGCCTGCCGCCGCCCAGCGCCACCATGGTGCCCACCGGGGCACCAAAGTTCACGTTGTGGCCTTTCGGCAGGACGATCTCATTGTTCTCAATCGGGGTGACGTGGAGATTCTCCAGCAGCCAGTCGCTCTCCTTCACCAGCACCGCCGCCACCGACTGGGCGATGCCCGCCGAGGCGCAGGAGACGACGGTTGCCCCTTCCACATCCAGCAGTTTTGCAATGTATTCACCAGTTTTGTTCACCAGATCCTTCATCTCGAAGTACTGGTTCATGCCGTCCATTGCAGCCTGCACCACTTCCGGGCGCGGGGTGGAGACGCCGAGCGCCGTCATGCGCCCGGAGGTGTTAATCACCTGTTTTAAATTATATTTCTCAAAAATTGAAGGCATGTTCCGTGCTCCCTTGTTCGGTCATGTAGCCCTTGCCCGCGCGGATCGCGGCAAGCGGCACCAGAATGTTTTCAGCCTGCAGGCTGTCGTTTTCGGCATCCACCAGCAGTGTTGGCTGGCGCTTAAGGGTGAAGAGCGTCAGATCGGCGTCGAAACCCGGCTGAATGCGGCCTTTGCGCGTCAGGCGCAGGCCCTCGGCCGCGTTGGCGGTGACGCACTCAATCACCTGCGGCAGCGACATGCCGATGGCGAGGAACTTCGACATCACGCTCGCCAGGCTACCTACCGGGCCGTTGATGCGGTTGCGGCAGTAGATATCCGAGCTGATGGTGTGCGGCAGAATGCCCATCGCGATGGCGCGTTTCGCCACCTCAAAGCTGAAGCTCGCCGTGCCGTGGCCCACGTCCAGCCGCACGCCGCGCTTCAGGGCGGAGGTGATGGAGGCGCGCAGCTCCCCGGAGGGGGTCAGAATGCGGTTCGGTTTGCCGTTGTAGCAGTGGGTGATGATGTCGCCTGAACTCAGCAGTTCGGCGATTTCGTCGAGGTTTGGCGGGTTGTTGCCAATGTGCACCATCAGCGGCAGATCGCCGTTCTCTCTCTGGATGGCCTTCGCACGTTCCAGCGGCGTAATGCCATTCTCACCCACCACGCTGCTGCTCATGCGCGCTTTCAGGCCGACGATAAAATCAGGGTGGCGCTTCACCGCCTGCTTTACCGCGTCGGCGTCGATATTGGCCATGTTTGCCAGCTCGTTCTGGGCAATCAGCCCCACGCGGGAGATGTTCAGCAGGGCAAAGACCTCGGTTGTGGCCTTGCGGGTGATCGCGTAAAAATCATCCACGTCGTCCGCCCCGGTACTGCCCGCGTCCACCACGGTGGTGACGCCGGTGGCGATACCGACGCTGTCCGGCTCGTCGTGATAAATCGGCGAGTTCGGGTAGCAGTGAACGTGGGAATCAATCCAGCCTGCACTGACGTACGTGTCACCGTTGAGTTCAACGGTGTGCTGTGCGGGATCGGTGATGTCGCCAACCGCCGCGATCTTCCCGTCCTGAATGGCGATATCGGTCAGGGTATCGTCGGTGAAGCGCGCACGGCGCAGGAGTAAATCAAACATGGGGTTCTCCTGAGAAGACGGGCGCCGAAGCGCCCGCGGGTATTAAAGGGCGACCGGGAACAGCCAGCCCAAAAGCATTGCGCCGAGGATGGCGCCACCGGTAATCGGCTTCTGCCAGATATAGAACAGCAGTGCGCCCAGCAGGGAACCGATGCCGATTGGGATCGAGGCGGTCATCGCGCTGAGGATAATTAACGGCCCGAGGAAGCGGCCGGAGGCGTTACCCGCGCCCATCATCACGTCTGCCCCGTAGGTGGAGTTGCTCTGATTGATGGTGAACTTACGCGCCAGAATGATGACGTAGCCAATCGCCAGGCCAATCACCAGGCCGGTTGCCAGCGAGGCGATAAAGTTGGTCACCGGGAACATGATGCCCGCCCCCAGCAGCAACGCCGGCACGCCTAAGCCGACGCCGGTCTGGATCGCCCCGCCGATATCCAGAATCCCCACCAGGGAGCCTTCGATAATACGGGCGAACAGGAAGCTGGCGCCGAACGCCGCCACCGCGCCGTAGGCACCGGTATCGATGCCCGCTTTCAGCATCGCCACGAAGGCCACTTCGTTAAAGGCGCCGATGCCGTAGAGGTAATACATGTGTGTCCCGGCGAAGACGCCGGAGGAGAGCAGGCCAACAAAGATCGGGAACGACCAGTCGGCATACCAAAAACCTTTATTCTGTTCCATTTAGAGGCTCCTGTTACTTGCCGCTGAGCGAGTTGTGGATCATGTCGAGCCAGTTCGGCACGGTCAGATGGAAGGATTCGATCATCTTCATGTCGAAGCCGCGGAAGAAGCCGCTCAGCACGAAGAGCAGAACGATGGCCGCCATCATCACTTTGGTGACGTGGTTCCAGCCGCTCTCTTCCACCCCTTTACCGATCAGAATACCCAGCACCAGACCCGGCACGGCGTTACCCATAATCAGCTGCGCCGCGCCGCCAAAGACGGTGGCCCAGAAGCCCGATTTTTTACCCGCGTCGATGGCCGCCAGCCAGAAGATCACCGGCATCACGGTGTTAACCAGCAGGTTTGCCGCCGGCACCAGCACCTTAACGGCGGTGACCTGCAACGCAGCCGGAACGGAGGAGGCGGTGAGGTTCAGGAAGGTGACGACAATCATGCCGATCACGCCGCAGGCGATCGCCATTTTGCGGGGATCGTGCAGCGTCTCGCCGACGTTGCGGTTTTTGATCATCAGCGCCGCGGCACCCCAGTTCGGGATGATGCGGTGATCAACGTCCTGGGTGAAGGAACCCGCCGCAACCGACGAGGCCCAGGCGTTAAAGAAGAAGCCTAACCCAAAGGAGAAGTGGGACGCCGGATCCCCCTCGCAGGAGTTCAGCTCCCCCAACGTACGAAAAGCGCCCATACCCTGTGTGGTAGGCGCATGAAACATGCGTGCAGCCCCGGCCCCAACGCCGACGCCAACCAGGCCGCCGATGATGAGCGATTTTATTAAAATTATCAGGAACATTCGTCTGCCCTATTAGTAAGAATCAGCGTTGCGTGACAAAGTCCACCTGGTCCAGATTGATGGCAGTCACGTTGACGGTCACGTCCAGCTCCACGCTGTAGGTGCGTCTTTCCCGGCGCAAAAAGAAGAACAGAAACGCCTCTTTACGCACCGCTTCTTGCGCCTGAACAACCTGCACATCCTGTGGCTCAATACGCAGTAAGATATGCGGCGATGCTTTCATCACCGCGGCCTGAACATGGTTCAGCGCGTCGGCAAAGGCGCGCGCTTTGGCGTCGCCCTTGCCCTTCACTCTCACCGTGGTGGTGAACTGTTCTTTCATGCTTATGCGCCGTGCTTCTTCTGCCACGCCTGAACCAGACGCTCGCCCAGCTCTTCTTTATCCATAAAGCCAAAGCCGAGCACGTTGCAGCCTTCGTTGATGGCGGTGACGCCTTCATCGACCGAGCGCATGCCGTACTTCGCTTTGTAGCCATATTTGGTCTGGGCGGTGATAGCGCCCGCGCCGCCGCTGCCGCAGAAGGAGATACCGAAGGTGGCGTTCTCCGCCTTCATCACGTCGCCCAGCTTCATATCTGCCGCCATGCCCGGCACCACGACCGCACGGCCACCCGCTTTTTCAACGCCTGCTGCAACCTTCTGGCCTTTACCCAGGCGATCGCCGATGACCACTGTAATTTGTTCCATGATGTGCTCCTTAAAGGTTGTCTTTGGCGACTTCGAAATGAACGGAGAGCAGCCAGGCTTCTTCATCAGGAAGATTGCCAAACTGCGCCACCACTTCACGGGCAAGTCGCATGGATTCTGGTGAAATTTCGTCAAACAGGTCAGCCTCGACCTCCGGCAACGGCTCTCCGGTTACCGACCGGTGCGCCATGGCGCGAACGTGGGAGGTCAGCATCTGCTCCTGAACGGCATTGGGGATAATGTGGTGATGACTAAGCAGGGCGAAAATCTGCCTGAGCATGGTGTCGGCCAGCTGTTCAGTTTGCGCCGCCTGGTCTCCAGTGTCGTTTATTACCGTTCCGTTAATCACTCGTCTTACCCCGTTATTGGCTCTGGGATAAAACTAACGCCGGGTGTCAGGGGTTTGTAGCGAGTTGTTTTCCACTTCGAAGTGGAAAGGAGAGCGGCACCAGTGATCTGTGCCACATAATTGCGCTGAATAACGATTTTTCGCTGGCCTAACGTGATGAATATCACGCTCCTGAATGGCAAAAGCCACGTTGTGGAAGTGAAAAAGTTTACGAGCAGACTCGTAGAAGTGTGAGCTGGATAAGGTTTTCTTATGAGGATTCGTTAGAGTGGCCGTGGGTGCTTGAGACTGACCGTCTCATGCATGGGACGGGAAGTGGAAAGCCCCGCCTGACGAAAAATCAGGGCGGGGGCTCGAAACGACACGTCCGAACACGTGGAGTTCGCTACCTCGCCCGCTTTAAAAGCAAGGAGGCATCCATGAAAAGCACAAAACTTATTATCAGAGTAACAACGATTGCCGCAATAACAGCAATCCTGCTCACACTGATAACCCGGCGAAACCTTTGCGAAATTAGCTATCGCAAAGGTTCACTGGAGGTGACTGCCCGACTGGATTGCAACTCTGGCAAGGAGTAGAGCGAGTATGCGGGGGGAGTACAATCCCCCTGCATTTCATGAGTGTATCAAGGACGTAAGGCTCAGGCACCCATTAACGGTATTTTTTGTGATAGGTATTGCGCGTGGTAACAAAGCCATCGGCTGCCGCCTGGGCCTCTTTCACTTTGCCTTCGTTCGCCAGCTTCAGCGCGCCGTCAATCTGGCCCACCAGCGTCTCAAGGCCATGGCGGAAATCTTTCATCTCCGGGCTATCTTCCGCTTTGCCTTCCAGCTTTGGCGGAGTCTCTTTTTGCGCGTCTACCGCCGCGGTACGCATTTTGGTTAACGCCTCTTTCATCTCCGCCGCGTTATCGGTTTTTTGCACAACTTTCAGGTTTTCGCTGAGGGTGTCCATATTGTCTTCAAGGTCGGCAAAGACCGGGGTGCTCATGACCAGCGATGACGCTGCGAGGATAGCTAACAGGGTTTTACGCATTGCTCACTTCCTTTTTATTATTAAAAAAACCGACTAATACCCTAAATAATTCGCGTTGCAGAAAGGCGGCAAGCGCGTGAATCCCCGGGAGCTTACATAAGTAAGTGACCGGGGTGAGCGCGCGCAGCCAACGCATCTGCGGCGTGAAGTATGACGGGTATTACTGACCGGCGATTTTCATTTCCGGTAACAGAACGGAACCGCACTGGATATTACTGCGCGTTTCAATATCGTTGCCCACCGTCACGATATTGCGCCACATATCTTTCAGGTTACCGGCAATGGTAATTTCGCTCACCGGATACTGAATCTCACCGTTTTCCACCCAGAAGCCAGACGCCCCGCGCGAATAGTCGCCGGTGACGCCGCTCACGCCCTGCCCCATCAGCTCGGTGACTACCAGCCCGGTGCCCATCTCTTTCAGCATCTGCTCAAAACTCAGGCCCTGGCCCGGAATGCGCCAGTTGTGGATACCGCCCGCATGGCCGGTGCTCTTAAGCCCCAGTTTGCGTGCGGAGTAGTTGGTCAGCAGCCACTGGGTCAGGATGCCCTCTTTGACGATATCGCGACGCTCGGTGCGCACGCCTTCGCTGTCGAACGGCGTGGAGGCCAGTCCTTTCAGCAGGTGTGGGTGTTCTTCAATGGTCAGCCACTCCGGCAGGATTTGCGTTCCCAGCGCATCGAGCAGGAAGGTGGATTTACGGTAGACCGCGCCGCCGGCAATCGCGCCGACCAGATGCCCGAACAGCCCGGTCGCCACTTCATTGGCAAAGATAACCGGTGCTTTCATGGTAGAGAGTTTACGCGGAGCCAGGCGGGATAAGGTGCGTTTTGCACACTCCGCCCCAACCCACTCCGGCGTCTGCAGATCGCCCATCGCGCGGCCAATGGTATAGGCGTAATCGCGCTCCATGTCGCCGTTCTCTTCGGCAATCACGCAGCTGGAAAGAGAGTGACGGGTGGAGCAATAGCCCTGCAACATGCCGTGGCTGTTGCCAAAGACTTTAATGCCGTAGTGGCTATTAAAGCTGCCGCCTTCGGTATTGGTGATACGCTTATCGGCATTAAGGGAGGCCTGCTCCGCGCGAGCGGCGAACTCAATGGCTTCGTCCGGGGTCACTTCCGCCGGATGGAAGAGATCCAGATCCGGGGCCTCAAAGGCCAGCAGCTCTTTGTCAGCCACCCCGGCATAGGGGTCTGGAGAGGTGTAGGAGGCGATATCCAGCGCCGCCTGCACGGTCCGCGCAATGGCGTCAGGACTTAAATCGGTAGAGGAGGCGCTGCCTTTACGGTTCTGGTGATAAACAGTAATCCCTAACGCGCCATCGCTATTAAATTCAACGGTTTCCACTTCGCCATAACGGGTGCTGACGCTCAGGCCAGTGGTTTTGCTGACGGCGACTTCTGCCCCGTCCGATTTCGCTGACGCCAGCTCCAGGGCCATGGAGACGGCCTCTTCCAGTGCTTTACGCTGCGCTGCAACTTGTGAGATCACTTTCATCGTAAATGCCATAATGTAAGGTGTAGTTAGCTGAAGTCTAACAGAGAACCGTTTCTCAGTACGCGTCTAAACTGGTAACATTAGCCTCTTTTTTTAAGGAGCCTGACATGACTAAGCAGCCCGAAGACTGGCTCGACGACGTTCCCGGTGATGACATCGAAGACGAAGATGATGAGATCATCTGGGTCAGTAAAAGTGAAATTAAACGCGACGCCGAAGAGTTAAAACAGCTTGGTGCGGAGATGGTAGAGCTGGGTAAGAATGCGCTGGATAAAATCCCGCTCGACCCGGATCTGCGTGCCGCCATCGAATTGGCACAGCGCATCAAGAAAGAGGGCCGCCGCCGCCAGCTTCAGTTGATTGGTAAATTATTGCGCCAGCGCGACGTAGAGCCGATTCGCCAGGCGCTGGATAAGCTGAAAAACCGCCACAACCAGCAGGTTGCGCTGTTCCATAAGCTGGAGCAGATCCGCGATCGTCTGATTGAACAGGGCGATGACGCCGTACCGGAAGTGCTGAACCTGTGGCCGGACGCCGATCGCCAGCAGTTGCGCTCTCTGATCCGTAACGCGAAAAAAGAGAAAGAGGCGAACAAGCCGCCGAAGTCTGCACGTCTGATTTTCCAGTATCTGCGCGAGCTGGCGGAAGCCGAAGGTTAATATCTTACTTGCTGTTTGCCGGATGGTGGCGTAAACGCCTATCCGGCCTACAAAAAAAGCCCGGTCAGCGTTAACGCTACCGGGCTTTTTTTTACGCCACTGCTTCTGCTTTCTTCGCCAGACCGTCCAGCAGTTTCTGATGGATCCCACCAAACCCGCCGTTGCTCATCACCAGAATGTGATCGCCCGGCTGCGCGGTTTTCACCACCATCTCCGCCAGCGTATCCACGTCGGCACTCCAGTGCGCAGGCTGGACGCAGGCTTCGGCCACTTCCGCCACCTGCCACGGAATGTGCTGCGGTTGCAGGAGGAAGACCTCGTCCGCGCGACCTAAAGAGGGGGCTAAATCGTCTTTGCAAATCCCCATCTTCATGGTGTTGGAGCGCGGTTCCAGTACGGCCAGAATGCGTGCCGTGCCGCCCACTTTGCCGCGCAGGGCAGCCAGCGTCGCGAGGATCGCGGTCGGGTGATGGGCAAAATCGTCATACACCGTCACGCCATTGGCTTCGCCGCGCAGCTCAAGACGACGACGGGCATTGATAAAGGAGCCCAGCGCGTTGGCCGCATCGGCAGGCAAGACGCCCACATGACGGGCCGCGGCAATCGCCATCAGGCCGTTATGCATGTTGTGTTCGCCCACCAGCGCCCACTGCACTTCCCCGACTTTTTCGCCATCCAGCAACACTTCCCAGCGGGAGGCATCATTGGTGAGCTTTTTCGCCTGCCAGTGGCCCTGCTCGCCCACCAGCTCCTGCTCGCTCCAGCACCCCATCGCCAGGGTCTGCTTCAGGTTAATGTCGTTCTCCGGCAGAATGATGCGTCCCTGGCCCGGTACGATGCGCACCAGGTGGTGGAACTGCTTCTGAATCGCTTTCAGGTCGTCGAAAATGTCCGCGTGGTCAAACTCAAGGTTGTTGAGGATCAGCGTGCACGGGCAGTAATGAACGAACTTGGAGCGTTTATCAAAGAACGCGCAGTCATATTCGTCCGCCTCAATAACAAAGAACGGGCTCTCGCCCAGACGGGCAGAAACGTCAAAGTTCCCCGGTACGCCACCAATCACAAAGCCCGGCTTGTAGCCGCAGGCTTCGAGGATCCACGTCGCCATACCGGCGGTGGTGGTTTTGCCGTGGGTTCCCGCCACCGCCAGCACCCAGCGATCGCGCAGAACGAAATCATGCAGCCACTGCGGCCCTGACATGTAGGGAATATTCCTTTCCAGCACGGCTTCTACGCAGGGATTACCCCGGGTCATGGCGTTTCCGATGATCACCAGATCCGGCTGCGGCTCCAGCTGGCTGGCGTCGTAGCCCTGAATCAGATCAATGCCCTGGTTTTCCAGCAGCGTGCTCATCGGCGGATACACATTGGCGTCCGAACCTGTCACCTCATGGCCAAGAGCGCGCGCCAGCATAGCCAGGCCGCCCATGAAAGTGCCACAAATCCCCAATATATGAATGCGCATACGTCACTATCCTTCTTCAATGTGGCGCACATTTTACGCATATGTCAGCAGCAGAGAAATGCATTTCAGGAAAATCTGTAGCAAGCTGGCGCGATTCACCTCTGCGCGACAATTTGAAAGTTTGTTAAGATTGTTGGGCATCAACAACTTTACTCAACATCCAATGCAGGGAAAGTGTTATGAAAACGTTAGGTGAATTTATTGTCGAAAAGCAGCACGAGTTCTCGCATGCTACCGGTGAGCTCACTGCTTTGTTGTCGGCAATAAAGCTGGGCGCCAAGATCATCCATCGCGATATCAACAAAGCCGGACTGGTCGATATCCTGGGTGCCAGCGGTGCTGAAAACGTGCAGGGCGAAGTTCAACAGAAACTCGATCTGTTCGCGAATGAAAAACTGAAAGCTGCACTGCGCGCACGCGACATCGTTGCGGGGATCGCCTCCGAGGAAGAAGATGAAATCGTCGTCTTTGAAGGGTGTGAACACGCCAAGTATGTCGTCCTGATGGATCCGCTGGATGGCTCCTCCAACATCGACGTTAACGTCTCTGTCGGCACCATTTTCTCCATTTACCGTCGCGTCACCCCTGTCGGCACGCCGGTCACCGAAGAAGATTTCCTGCAGCCGGGCAATAAGCAGGTTGCTGCGGGTTATGTGGTATATGGCTCCTCCACCATGCTGGTCTACACCACCGGCTGCGGCGTCCATGCCTTTACCTACGATCCGTCGCTGGGTGTATTCTGCCTGTGCCAGGAGCGCATGCGCTTCCCGCAGAAAGGCAGCACTTACTCCATCAACGAAGGGAACTACATTAAATTCCCGGCCGGGGTGAAGAAGTACATTAAATTCTGCCAGGAAGAGGATAAATCGACCCAGCGCCCTTATACCTCGCGTTATATCGGCTCCCTGGTGGCGGATTTCCACCGCAACCTGCTGAAGGGCGGTATCTACCTCTACCCAAGCACCGCCAGCCACCCGGAAGGTAAGCTGCGCCTGCTGTATGAGTGCAACCCAATGGCCTTCCTCGCCGAACAGGCGGGCGGTAAAGCCAGCGACGGCAAAGAGCGGATTATGGATATCATTCCTGAAAGCCTGCACCAGCGCCGTTCCTTCTTCGTTGGCAACGATCATATGGTTGACGACGTGGAACGCTTTATCCGTGAATTTCCGGATGCCTGATTGTTGAGTTTGACCAAAAGGGGCCGCTCGGCCCCTTTTGTTTTTCCAAACATTTATATCTTTGTTGGTATAAAACTATATAAAAATGCTGCTGTAACCCGCTGAATCAATGCGTCATCATGACGGCGTTCAAATAGCGTTCAATGGAAATCAGCCGATATGAAAAACCTCTCTCGCTCATCCACTGGCATCGATCTCAATCTGATTCCGGTATTTATTGAAGTCGTCAGGTGCGGGAGCATGGCCAAAGCCTCTTCACGTCTTGAGATGTCCAGGCCAGCAGTCAGCCTGGCCCTGAAACGCTTTGGCATGCTGTTTAATGAGCCGCTGTTTACCCGCAAGGGTCTGTTTCTTGAGCCAACGCCTTATGCGTTGCGCTTGACCGCCGAGATGGAAAAGCTGCTGGGCGCCATTCATGACCATATCGCCAGCACCCCGGCTGGCGCGGAAAGCCTCCCGACGCCGGAAGACGATAAGGCTACGCCTGTTGCGACGACAGCTTAAACAGTGACATCGCCTCGATGAGCTCGCGGGACTGCTCTTCCAGCGAGCGCGTCGCGGCGGACGATTGCTGGACCAGCGCCGCGTTTTGCTGCGCGGTTTCGTCCATCTGGTTGACCGCAATATTCACCTGCTCAATACCACGGCTCTGCTCGTGCGAGGCATTGGCGATCTCACGCATCAGGCGGGTCATGCGCATCACCTCGTTGGCGATCTCGTCCATGGTTTCCCCCGCCTGCTGCGCCAGTTCGCTGCCTTCGCTGACGTGCGCCTGCGAATCGCTAATGAGCGTGCGGATCTCTTTTGCCGCATCGGCGCTACGGCTGGCGAGGTTACGGACCTCACCGGCCACCACCGCAAAGCCGCGCCCCTGCTCACCCGCGCGGGCGGCTTCCACCGAGGCATTCAGCGCCAGAATATTGGTCTGGAAGGCGATACCGTCGATCACGCTGAGAATATCGGCGATACGATCGGCGCTGCCGGAGATATCGCGCATCTTCTCAATGACATAACAGACCATCTCGCTGCCGCGGTCAGCGGTATCTGACATCGTCTTCGCCACCTGATGCGCCTGCTCGGCGTTGTGGGCGTTCTGCTTCACCGTGGCGGTGATTTCTTCCATGCTGGCCGCGGTCTGCTCCAGCGAGGTGGCGGTCGATTCTGTACGCTGGGCAAGGTGCATATTGCCTGCGGTCAGCTCCCGGCTGCCGGTATCGATCTGCGAGCTGGCGTCACGCACCCGCAGCACCGAGCCCATCAGCGACTGGCGCATTCCCTCAATGGCGGCGTTGAGACGGTTAAACTCCTGGCTTGCGGGAGTGGTCAGGGCGTGGGTCAGATCCCCGGCGGCCACGTGTTCAAGCTGGGCGATAGAGGAGGAGAGCGGCTTCAGCAGCATATGGCGCAGTGCCAGCCACGCCAGCACGATAATGCCCGCGGTCAGCAGCGCGGCGACGATGATTAGCAGCATCACCCGACTTTTACTCGCCTGCACCGCGGCGACTTCAGCTTTGCCCCGGCTGTCGCTCCAGGCCTGGAAGGCCTGCATATCGTTATCAAACTGACGCGCTACCGGCACCAGACGGTTCTCCAGCAGATCGTAATAGTCATCGGCATTCTGCGCATTCAGGGCGTTCTGCATTGGCACGATCCCCTCAGCATTATAGGCGGCGAGGCTCGCGGCAACTTTCTTCAGCAGCGCCTCACCTTCGGGATCGTTTACCCCGCTATCGATCACGCTTTTCAGCGTGGTTTGCGCCTGTTTGAGTTCGTCATTGATGTTTTTCACCGATTTTGTGGCGTCATCCAGCAGCCCCACCTCCATCATGCGGACGGCCTGCCCCGCCTCGTTGCGCGCGCGCAGGATCAGGGTGTAGCCCGAGTTGAGCTGCACCAGCTGTTCGCCCTGAAGATGGTTAATGCGCTGCAAAGAGGAGGAGCTCTGGGTGAGGGCATAAATGCCGATACCGCTGACAAGCAGCAGCAGAAGGGTCATAACGGCCAGTAACGAAAGCAAGCCGGTACGAATCGATAGCGTTTTAAGCATGATGTAATTTCCGGTAGCGAGATAAATCTGGACAGAATTAAGGGTTATCGGCCGCTACCGGAAAAGATTTAGACTTGACGTAAATTCAGGCGCTTATAGCTTGCTGGTGGTGCTCACCCGTGTGACAGGCGAGTTCTGGCGGTTCTCCCAGAGCACCGTCAGGCCGCGCTGCAGGGCGATAAAGATGAACAGCAGAATGCCAATCGCAATCTTGGTCCACCACGAGCTGAGGGTGCCGTCGAAGTTAATATAGGTCTGGATCAGCCCCTGGATCGCCACCCCAAACAGCGTGCCTAGCACCGTGCCGACGCCGCCGCTGAGCAGCGTGCCGCCAATCACCACCGAGGCAATCGCGTCCAGCTCCACCCCTACCCCCGCCAGCGCATAGCCCGCCTGGGTGTAAATGGAGAAGACGATCCCCGCCAGTGTCGCCAGCCCGGTGGAGAGCATATAGATACGAATGGTGGTGCTACGGGTGGAAATCCCCATCAGGTTCGCCGAGGTGGCGTTACCGCCGATGGCATACACTTCGTTGCCAAAGCGGGTGCGGTGGGCGAGGAAAATGCCGATCACCACCACGCCCAGCATCACCAGCCCGAGAATACTCAGCCGGCCACCGCCGGGGATTTTCCACGCCAGGCTTGAGAGGGTGTCGTAGACCGGATGGTTAATCGGGATCGACTCCTCCGACACCAGATAGCTGACGCCGCGCAGGAAGAACATCCCGGCGAGGGTGATAATAAACGCCGGGATCTTCAGGGCGTCGATCAGCAGTCCCATAAAGGCGCCAAAGGCGCAGCCCATCACCAGCACCAGCGGGAAGGCCAGCAGCGGAGAGATCCCCCAGTAGCCAATCGCCTTAGCCAGGAAGACGCCGGTAAAGGCGATCACCGACCCGACGGAGAGGTCGATCCCGCCGGAGAGGATCACGAAGGTCATGCCGACGGCGATGATCCCGAGGAAGGCGTTGTCGGTCAGGATGTTGCAGATCACCCGCGTCGAAGCAAAACCGGGGAACTGCGTCAGGCAGTAGAGATACCCCAGCACAAACACGCCCAGGGTTATCATGAGCGGTAAATTACGTTTTATCATGACCACGCATCCCCTTAATGAGACTGATAAAGCGCGGCGACTGCACGATGAGCACGCAGAGCACCACCACCGCTTTCACCACCTGGTTGAGTTCCGGCGGGAAACCCGACAGCAGGATCCCGGTGTTCATCCCCTGGATAATCAGCGCGCCAATCACCGACAGCAGCAGGTTGAAGCGCCCGCCCATCAGCGAGCCGCCGCCAATCACCACCGCGAGGATCGCATCCAGTTCCAGCCAGAGCCCGGCGTTATTGGCATCGGCCCCGCGAATATCCGCCGCGACGATAATCCCGGCAATGGCGGCACAGACCCCGCTCAACACGTAGGTGAGCATCACCATCAGACGGGTGCTGACCCCGGCGTTTTTCGCGGCGCGAATGTTAATCCCCACCGCTTCGATAAACATCCCGAGGGCGGTTTTGCGGGTGAACAGCCAGAAGGCGATCAGGGCGACCACCACAATAATCACCGGCGTCGGGAAGAAGAGCAGCGATCCGCTGCCAATCCACGCCAGATTCGGGGCGTTGAAGGTGACGATCTGCCCGGAGGTGATCAGCTGCGCCACCCCGCGTCCGGCCACCATTAAAATGAGGGTGGCGACAAAGGGCTGGATTTTGAGGATCGCCACCAGGATGCCGTTCCACAATCCCGCGAGCACGCCGGTGCCCAGCGTCGCCAGCAGCACCACCGGCAGGCTGTGTCCGGCCACGGTCATTGAGGCCGCCGTCGCCCCGGCAATCGCCATCACCGCCCCGACCGACAGGTCGATACCGCCGGTGGCAATCACCAAGGTCATGCCGATCGCCAGCAGGGCGACCGGCGCGGCGCGGTTTAAAATATCAATCGGACTGCCGAACAGGCGCCCATCCTGGAGGATAATCTGATAAAAATGCGGCGAAACGAGGCTGTCCACCAGCAACACCAGGATCAGCGCAATGATTTGCGGCGTGCCGGTGGGCCAGCTGAAGCGGCGCTTCGTCTCGCCGGTCTGAGAAAGTGAACGTGACATCACGATCTACTCCTTATGCCGCAATGGCGTTCATGATTGCCGGAACGGAGAGCGCATCCAGCGGGATCTCGGCCACCTGCTGACGGTCGCGCATGATGATCACCCGATCCGCATACCCCACCAGCTCCTCCAGCTCCGAGGAGATCACCAGCAGCGCAAGACCGTCGGCGCAGAGGGTTTCGATCAGGCGGATAATTTCCGCGTGCGCTCCTACGTCGATACCGCGGGTCGGCTCGTCGAGGATCAGGAACTGCGGCTTGGTCAGCAGCCAGCGTGACAGCAGCACCTTCTGCTGGTTACCGCCGGAGAGAAATTCGATCGGCTGCTCCGCACTCGGGGTGCGGATGCCCAGCTGGCGAATAAAGCGCTCGGCAATCACATTTTGCTCTTTACGGGGAATGGGACGCAGCCAGCCGCGCTGGGCCTGCAGGGCCAGAATGATGTTCTCGCGCACCGAAGCGGCGGCGATAATACCGTCGGTCTTGCGATCTTCCGGGCAGAAACCGATCCCCAGGCTGGAAGCCTGATGCGGAGAGCGCAGCGTCTGCGGTTTACCTTTGATCAGCGCAGTGCCGCTGTCGGCAGGTTTAATCCCGAAGATCACCTCTGCCGTTTCGGTACGTCCCGACCCTAACAGCCCCGCCAGTCCGACGATTTCGCCCGGGCGCACCTCAAGATCAAAGGGCGCAATGGTGCCTTTCTTGCCGTACCCTTTAAACGCCGCCACCGGCTTCTCGCTGAGCAGCGTCCGGCCCGCACGCTGCAGGGCATTGCTCTCCAGCTCGCGGCCCAGCATCATTTTCACCAGCTCGATTTGCGGCAGCTCCCGGGTTTCGCGACAGCCGACGAAGCCGCCGTTACGCAGGACGGTAATACGGTCGCTCACCTCATACACCTGATCGAGGAAGTGGGTGACAAAAATCAGGCTCACCCCCTGGTCGCGCAGCTGGCGCATCAAGGTGAAGAGCATTTCGACCTCCTGGGTATCCAGGCTGGCGGTAGGTTCATCGAGGATCAGCACTTTTGCCGAGAGATCGATAGCCCGGCAGATGGCGACGATCTGCTGCATCGCCACCGAGAAGCGGTTGAGCGGCTCGCGGACGTCGAGAGAGAAACCGTATGACACCATCAGTTTTGTGGCGCGGTCTTCCATCTCTTTACGGCGCAGCAGGCCAAAGCGACGTGGCTCGCGGCCGATAAACAGGTTATCCGCCACCGACATATTCGGCAGCAGGTTCACTTCCTGATAGACCGTCCCGATACCCAGTTGCTGGGCATGGGCGGTATTTTTGGGCGATATGGCGTGGCCTTCCAGCCAGATGGTGCCGCGATCGGCATGATAGACACCGGTCAGGGCTTTAATCAGGGTCGATTTTCCGGCGCCGTTTTCACCCAGCAGGGCCATGATCTCGCCACGCCGCAGGCTGAAATCGACGTTATCCAGCGCTTTTACGCCGGGAAAATATTTGCTTAATCCTTCTGTGCGGAGGATTTCCTGGTGTTGGTCTGTGGTCATGGTTCCCCCTGCATCATGTCGGATGGCGCTACGCTTATCCGGCCTACAAAAAGCGAGCCGCAGGCCGGGCAAGCGCAGCGTCGCCCGGCATTTTCAGTCGAGCTTAGTAGCCCATATTTTTCTTCTTCTCTAACTCTTCTGCAGCGGTATCAGGCAGATAGAGCGTGGACTTGGTGATCGTGACTTTCTCTGGCATGGTGCCGTCTTTCTTGAATTTCTCCAGCGCGTCAAAGGCCGGACCTGCCATGTTTGGCGTCAGTTCCACGCTGGCGTTGGCCTCTTTGTCGATCATCGCTTTATAGATATCCGGTACGCCGTCGATAGAGCCGGTCAGGATGTCGGTACCCGGCTTCAGGCCCGCCTCTTTAATCGCCTGGATAGCGCCGATCACCATGTCATCGTTATGGGCGTAAACCATGCAGATGTTCTTGCCGTTGTTCTCAGCTTTGATAAAGCTCTCCATGACCTCTTTCCCCTTACTGCGGGTGAAATCGCCGGATTGAGAACGGATAATCTTGATGTTTGATGCTTTGGAGATGGCATCAGCAAAGCCTTTCTTACGGTCGATGGCCACGCTAGCGCCGACGGTGCCCTGCAGTTCCACCACATTACACGGCTTACCATCCACCTGTTTCACCAGCCATTCACCAATCAATTTGCCTTCCAGCACGTTGTCGGCAGTAACGGTTGTCATATAGAGAGATTTGTCTTTTACATCGATGGAACGATCGAGCAGGAAGACCGGAATTTCGGCATCTTTCGCTTCTTTCAGAACCGGTTCCCAACCCGTCGCCACGACCGGGGCAATGAAGATGGCGTCAACGCCCTGAGCGATAAAAGAGCGTACCGCTTTGATCTGGTTTTCCTGTTTTTGCTGACCATCGGCGATCTTCAGCGTGATGCCGCGTTTTTCGGCCTCACTCTTCGCGACGTTGGTCTCAGCGGCGCGCCAGCCGGACTCTGAGCCGACCTGGGCAAATCCTACGGTTAAGGGGGCGGCCATCGCCATAGACGACATGGCTGCCGAAACTGCTGTGACAAGAAGTAAGCGCTTCCACATAAGTGCGTCCTCGTAGGGTAGTTTATTGTTGGGTAAAAAATGTTCTGCGAAGAGACTATAGACAATGCGAGATGTAACGGAGTGTGTTACATCACACTTCGGAAAAGTGAATAAAACGTTAATCACAAGTTTGTAATCGCTTTCACTGAGCCATTAAAAATGCGGCTGAGTTTATGGATTATCTTGTCATGAGAAAGTGCTGATAATGGTTTTCAGGAACAGGGATTGGCGAAAACAGGCGGAGACATTCCGCGCCAGTTGGCTATAATACTCGCCACTTGATTACCAATCATTTAAAGGACACAGACATGAGCTTACTCAACGTCCCAGCGGGTAAAGAACTGCCGGAAGACATCTACGTAGTTATCGAAATCCCGGCGAACGCTGATCCTATCAAATACGAAATCGACAAAGACACCGGCGCACTGTTCGTTGACCGTTTCATGTCTACCGCGATGTTCTATCCGTGCAACTACGGTTACATCAACCACACCCTGTCTCTGGACGGTGACCCGGTAGACGTGCTGGTCCCAACGCCATATCCACTGCAGCCGGGCTCCGTGATCCGCTGCCGTCCGGTTGGCGTGCTGAAAATGACCGACGAAGCGGGTGAAGATGCGAAACTGGTTGCGGTACCGCACACCAAGCTGAGCAAAGAGTACGATCACATCAAAGATGTGAACGACCTGCCAGAGCTGCTGAAAGCGCAGATCGCCCACTTCTTCGAGCACTACAAAGATCTCGAGAAAGGCAAATGGGTGAAAGTGGAAGGCTGGGACAACGCAGAAGCCGCTAAAGCGGAAATCGTTGCCTCCTTCGAACGCGCTAAGAAGTAATGCTTACTGCGTGAAGAGAGCCCCGACTTGTCGGGGCTTTTTTTTGTCTGTGCGGCCTTTTGCCGGGTGGCGGCTGCGCCTTACCCGGCCTACAAAATCTGTGCGGCCTGAAAAAACAACGCCACCCGAAGGTGGCGTTATTCATATCAGTACTGGTCTCTGTCTAACCAGTTACCGCTTTCAATCAGCGTCAGACCTTCCACCGAACGTTGGTACACGTACATCCATGCACTGCCGTAGGGTGTCTGGATTAACCGGCGAGCATATTCCCCGCCTTTGGTGCGCAAGGCATCAAGTTCGGCCAGCGTGGCATTATCAATACGATAAACCTCACCGTGTACTGCTCCTTCTCCCGGAACGGCGCCTGGATAGTGGCCCAGGCTGTACAGCTGGTAGTTCTCGATACTGTAATCCCCCAGCAACTGGGCGTTAGTCATCCAGTGGCTGTTGCCTTGCTTTGTTCTTAAACTGCCGTAGACAAATATTCGCATTGCTAAAACTCAAACTGATAGAGCAGATCGAGTGCCTGGTCTACGCCAGACACCGCTTCCAGATATAGCTTAGGCATCAGGCGATAGCGTAACGTGAGAGTTGCTAATGAGTCAAAGATCCCCACACCATATTTCACCTGCAGACCCGGCAGTACATAGCCGCTGACCACCACCTGAGAGGAGTCGCCGACCCCCTGGGTGTCCAGCGCCAGATTGCTTACGCCAAACGTCTCGCCGATTTTACCCACAACCTGACCACTTTGTGCAACCCCCAGACCGACTAACATTGAGGTCATCGCCGCGCTGTCGCTCTGATTGCTGTCCAGCCCCTGCCCGCGCAGCAGGTATGAGAGCGCTTCCTGCTGGGACATGGCCGGGTCAGAGAAAATTTCCGCTTTCGGTTCGTCCGCGGTGCCCGTCACGCGCACCCCGGCGATCACATCATTTTCGGTGGCCTCCGGATTACGGATCGCTTCGATATTCAGCAGCGGCTGATCCGGCGGGCCGGAGAAGAGCAGTTCGCCTTTACGCACCATCAAATCCTGGCCGTAGGCGTGGAAACGCCCTTCCGGAATATTGATCTGCCCGTTCAGGCCCAGCCCCTGTTTATCCTGCGCGACTTTCAGATCGCCGGTCAGTCTGGCCTTCAGCCCAAACGCATCCAGGCGCACGTTGTTGCCTACGTGTACGATCAGGTTGCTGTTGATCGGGATAGAGGCGCTCTGTGGCTCTTCCGGCTGGAGGTTGTTGTTGAGCATGACCTCATCGCTGGAGACGCCCACCGCGCTTTCCGGCAGTTCATGCACCACGATACGGGCCCACGGTACATCGACGCGGCCATCAAGGGTGAACAGCTGCGGCGTGGCCTCAAAGACCACATCCGGCGAGACGTCTAAACGCACCATCGGCGGCACGGTGATCCGCACCTTGCTGCCTTTGGCCGCCACCCGGGCGCGCCAGTTATCAAGCTGGCTCCAGTCCGCATCGCCGCTGAGGTTGATCTGCCCTTGCTGGGTACGCACGGTGCCCGTAAGCGTCGAGCTCATACCGTTAAAGTTCATCGCCAGCTGGCTCGGCAGCATATCGAACGGCATAAAGTTGCCGTCGATATCCACCCCGTTCAGCTGCATCTGACCGAACAGCTGCGGGCTCTGGGCGCTGCCCGCGAGCCGCAGGTTGGCATTCAGCATGCCTGCCGCCTTCTCACCGCGGGAGAAGATTGCATTCGCCATCGCCAGGTTAAGGTTGCGGATATTGACGTTGCCCCCCAGGTTGCGCCGTCCTTGCGGATCGGTCACCTGGATCTGGCCGTCCAATTGCCCGTTGTTGGTGAGGCGGATCAGCCAGCCCAGCTCGGCGCGGTTGTTATGCAGATCGGCGGTGAGATTGAGGGTGCTGAAGGCCAGCGGCAGCGGCGCATCGTTCACCACCTGCGTCACTTTCACGTTACGCCCGGCGAGCGTGACGTTGCCCTCCGGCAGCCCCGGTTTGGTGGTATCCCAGGAGACATCCGCCTTGCCGCTGAACACGCCGCTTGCTTGCGTAGTGTCTGGCATGAACGGCTTGAGCATCGCCAGATCGAAGCGGTTAAGGTTGACCACCGCCCGCCCTTCTGCGCCTGCGTCAATGGTCTGCGGCACGCACAGTTCGGCATTCGGGTTGGTCCAGCAGTGCGGCCCGATACTGATCTTCTGTTCTGCGTTGCGGTAATCCAGGGCAATAGCGCGCGATAACGACCACGGCCCCACCGGGGTGGCGAAGCGGGTGTTATCCAGGGTGCCCTTCCAGCGGGTCTCCTGGCGGTCAAAGCTGCCCGCCAGGTGCAGCTGGCCGGAGACCGGTTCACCCTGAATGCGCAGCTGGAGATCGTGCTGTTTCTCGCTGCCTTTGGCTTCCAGGGTCACCTGATTAAGGTTGAGGCCCGGCTGGGAAATGCGATCGACCCGCAGGTTCAGGTGCCCGGCGATCTGATCGGTGGATTTCACGTCGCCATCCACCCGCACCCGGGCGATGGTGAGATCCTGCCAGCGCAGGCCGTTGGCGGTGATATCCGCCAGCAGCTGCGGGGCTTCTACCGTGCCGCGCACCTTCAGCAGTCCTTTCGCGGTTCCGCCCAGCCCCGGCAGGGCATTATCCAGATTCGGCGCGTCGATGGTGGCATCCAGATCGAGATCTTTCACCCCCAGCTCGCCCTTAATATCGGCGGTGTTGCGCCCCAGCGCGACGTGCAGGCCCGGGATGACCCACTGCAGGTAGCTGTTGCCCTTCAGCGAGCCGTTCACATCCACTTTGTTCTGCTTCACGTTGCCGGTGATTTTCAGCTCCGGCACCTCCATCTGCCAGCTACCGCCGTAGAGACTACCGCGGGTTTTAATCAGCCCGTCGAGCTTCGAGGGCCAGTCCGGCACCTCTTTGGCGGTGTTGATCCCGGTGAGCTTCAGCTCCCCGCGCCAGCTGATCGCCTTCTGCCAGTCGAGCAGCGCCGTCAGCTCGGTTTTGCCCTCCAGCGCCGCCACCGTCAGCTTGTCGAGATTGATCTGCTGCTCGTTGCCCTTCGCATCCAGAGTGATGCCGGCAGGCGGCAGCCCCTCCCCTTTCACCGCAGTGCGGAACGACAGGGTGTAATCGGTCATTTTGCCGGTGAGCTTCAGCTTCACGTCATCGGCCTGGTACTGCTTCTCACCGGTAAATGGCCAGTAGAGCTGCTCACTCACCACCTCAAGGTTGAGCGGCAGGCCCGCCTCTGCAAGCCGGGTCTGGCCGCGCAGCACCACGTCAACCGGGCCGGAGAGGTTCACGCCAAACTCCAGCTGTTCGCGCATGGCGCCGCCCACCTTCAGCTTCACCTTCTCGCCTTTAATCGGGTCGATGTTCAGGGTGCTGTTGAGAGTGATATCCACCGGCCAGTTATCCCGCAACAGGGCGTTGCCGGTGGCGTTGACGCTCCCCTGGTTGGTGTCGATATCCAGCGCGTCGAGCTTCATGTTGCCGTCGATGCTGCTCACTTTCAGCAGCATGTTGAAGACCGTCAGATCGGTATCGCCGGTAAGGCGCAGCTGCTCGCCCTTAAACTCTTCAATATTAAGGTTCAGCGGCAGGTGAACGTCGGTCATCTCCGGCAGGACCGGTTTCGAGAAGAGATCCTTCAGGGTTTCGCCCAGCGGCTTCTCTTCCGGCTGCGGGTTCTGAATTTTAGGCTCGACGATCTCTTCCTGGGCCACCTCCGCCACTTTCGGCAGGGCAATCAGCAGCCCTTGCAGAGAAGTCGGGGTCAGGGTCAGGTTTTTCTCCTGCCAGCGCAGGCCGGAGGTGAAGTCCATCACCGACACGGTGGTGTCGTCGATTTTGACGTTGATGTTATTCAGCGCCACCCGGTTAAGCGATATCGGGTATGGCGTGGAGAGATCCAGCGGCCCGCTCTCCTCTTCGGCAACGGGCTCTGACTGTGGCATTTTTTTGGAATCTATCGTCACGAAGACATCTTTTAACGACAGATCGTTAATGCACAGGCTGCTGTCGCGCAGACAGCTGAGCTTCACCGCCAGATGCAGATCCCCGGCGTTGACCGCCACGCCCGGCTGGTCATAGCGGACGTTTTTCAGGTGTAAGTCGCGCCAGCCGCCGGTGACCTGGCCAATCTCCAGCCCCGGCACCCAGCGGTCTGCCGCCTTAAACAGCAGATGCAGCCCGCTGGTGGTCCCCACCAGAAAGGCCACCGCAGCCAGCAGCAGCAGGATAAACAGCAACACGCCGAGGCTGATTTTCTTCCATAAACTCATAATTCCGGCCCCAGACCGATGTAAAACTGTAAACCGTGTTCATCTTTATCGCCCACCGGCACGGCGAAATCGAGCTTGATCGGCCCGACCGGTGACTCCCAGCGCACCCCGACGCCTGCGCCGGTTTTAAAGTCGCTGCGGCGGATATCGCTCACCGCTTCTCCGCTGTCGATAAAGGTCGCGCCCCACCATTTTCCGGTGACGTTGTACTGATACTCCAGCGAGCCGGTAGCCAGCTTCGAGGCCCCGATCAGCTTGCCGTCGTCATCTTTTGGCGCGATGGATTTGTATTTATAGCCACGAATGCTGCGATCGCCCCCGGCGAAGAAGCGCAGATCCGGCGGCACTTTTTCAAAGTCGCCGGTTTCAATCCAGCCCAGGTTGCCACGCACCACAAAGCGGTGACGGTCATAAAAGGTGCGGATCCAGACGTTTTGCGCCTGTACCACGGAGAAATCCACATCCGAGCCCCAGGCGGTATTGGAGTAGTCTATCGAATAGCGCTGGGAATCCCCCCAGTCCGGCATCAGGCCGCCGCGGGAACGGGTCCGGCTGATCATCACCCCCGGATAGAGCAGCATGGTGGTGTTGGTGACGTTGGCCTGGGTAAAGTGGTCGAGGCTCCAGCGCAGGTTGATGGCGCGCTGCCAGCCGCTGGAGAGATCCCAGTAGCGCGACACGGCGAGGGTCGTGGAATCCGCTTCGGTGTCGTTCAGATCGGTACGCTTAAAGCCGCCCTGCACCAGGTAATATTGCTCAAGCGGATTTTTCAGCAGCGGCATTTTATAGCTGAAATCGAGCTGCTGTTCCGGGGCTGAGAGACTGACGTTGCTGGTCAGGCTGTGGCCGTAGGAGTTCATCCACGGCTTTTTCCACGTCGCTTTTACGCGCGGGCCGACGTCAGTGGAGTAGCCCACCCCGGTCTCAATGGTGTTCTCGGTGCGTGGCGATACCACGCCGTGCAGCGGCAGCACTTTGGTCTGTCGCGCTTTATCAAACTCCGGCGCCACCACCACGGAGTTAAACCAGCCGGTAGCTGACAGACGGCGGTTGAGCTCGGCCAGATCTTTCGACTGGTAATAGTCGCCCTCTTTAAAAGGGATCAGATTCTGCAAATACTCATCACGGATCTGCGAGCCTTCGAAGGTCACATCACCAAAGCGGTAGCGTTCTCCGCTGTCGTAGTCGATATCCCAGAATGCCTGATGGCGGTCGAGGGCGATGCCGAGCTGACTTTTATTGAACTGGCTGTCGAAGTAGCCTTTGCGCAGCGCCACCTTCGTCAGATCTTTTTTGAAGCCGTCATAGTCGCTGTGATTGAGCACGGTGCCGTTCTTTGGCCGCGTGTTCAACAGTTCAAGATAGTCCTGATCGGTACGCGCGCCGCCGCGCAGCACCACGTCCGTGCCGCCGATGAGCACCGGAACCCCAGGCTTGACGCGGGCAATCAACACCTGCCGCCCTTTGGCCGGCGGTGGACGCAGTTCGAAGTCGATGGTCGGCTCGTAGTAGCCGAGCGCTTTTAAACCGCCACGGATGGCATCGTCCACGCGAGCGCGAAAGCGACGATCGGGCGTCACTTCGTCGCTCTCAATAGTGGAGAGCTGTGCGCGTACGTTTTTTTCCAGCGCCCCGGATAGCCCCTCAACCTGTAAACGAACGTTCGCCGCGCTGGCGATTCCGCTTGTCAGCAAGAGACTGGCTAAACATAACTGGCGGATTTTTGGCACGTTTTCTCCTGAATATCCTTGTTTCCACCCCTGGAAGCATATGAAGTGCCGCTCCGCAGCAAATCACGGCAAAAGCCCAAAACCCAATACGCGGGTTGAAAAATGGTTAAACACCCTAATATTTCTTATGTTTAAATCTAGACTCATTCACCGCATTTATTGTGTTCAATTAAACGCGTCGTGACAACCTTAACCCAAACATCACCCACCCGGAGGCCACACCGTGAGTTTATTTGATAAAAAGCACCTGGTTGCTCAGGCGGACGCATTACCGGGACGTAACACCCCTATGCCTGTCGCGACTCTCCATGCCGTCAACGGCCACTCTATGACCAACGTCCCGGAAGGGATGGAAATTGCCCTGTTCGCGATGGGTTGTTTCTGGGGCGTGGAGCGCCTCTTCTGGCAACTGCCGGGCGTCTACAGCACCGCGGCAGGCTATACCGGGGGCTATACCCCGAACCCAACCTACCGCGAAGTCTGCTCCGGCCAGACCGGTCACGCCGAGGCGGTACGCGTAGTATATGATCCGAACGTCGTCAGCTACGAACAGCTGCTGCAGGTATTCTGGGAAAACCACGATCCTGCGCAGGGTATGCGTCAGGGCAATGACCACGGTACCCAGTACCGCTCGGCGATCTATCCGCTCACGCCGGAACAGGATGCCGCCGCCCGCGACAGTCTGGCGCGCTTCCAGCAGGCGATGCACGCCGCCGGTGACGATCGCCCGGTGACGACCGAAATCACCAACGCCTTACCGTTCTATTATGCGGAAGATGACCACCAGCAGTATCTGCATAAAAATCCGTACGGCTACTGCGGTATCGGTGGCATTGGTGTCTGCCTGCCGCCGCAGCTGGCATAACAGTAAGCCGGTTTTGCCTGTTGACGAGCAAAACCGGCTCAAAATGCGATCTCTGGCGACTTTACAGCCGTTTACGCTATACTACCCCTCGAAATAACCGGCCTACCGCTTCGGACCGGTGTTCAAAATATCTACACACCTGTATGACCAACTTCCCTCCGAGGATCTGGCGAGAAGCCGGATAAGATATGTTAAACAGTATTTTAGTAATACTTTGTCTCATCGCTGTCAGTGCATTTTTCTCTATTTCAGAAATCTCTCTGGCCGCATCCCGTAAAATTAAACTTAAACTGCTCGCCGATGATGGCGATCTCAATGCCCAACGCGTCCTGAAAATGCAGGAAAACCCGGGGATGTTCTTTACCGTGGTGCAAATCGGCCTCAATGCGGTCGCCATTCTTGGCGGTATTGTGGGTGATGCTGCATTCTCGCCCGCATTCCATAGCGTTTTCTCCCGATACTTCTCCCCTGAGCTTTCCGAGCAGCTGAGCTTCATTCTCTCCTTCTCGCTGGTGACTGGCCTGTTCATTCTCTTTGCCGATTTGACCCCGAAACGCATCGGTATGATTGCGCCAGAAGCTGTGGCTTTGCGCATCATCAACCCGATGCGCTTCTGTCTCTTCGTGTTCCGCCCGCTGGTGTGGTTCTTTAACGGACTGGCCAATACCATTTTCCGTCTGTTTAAACTGCCGATGGTGCGTAAAGATGACATCACCTCTGACGATGTCTACGCGGTATTCGAAGCCGGCGCGCTGGCGGGGGTGCTGCGTAAGCAGGAGCATGAGCTGATCGAGAACGTGTTTGAGCTGGAATCCCGTACCGTGCCGTCATCCATGACCGGACGTGAGAACGTGATCTGGTTCGATCTGCACGAAGATGAGCAGAGCCTGAAGAAAAAGGTGGCGGAACATCCGCACTCCAAGTTCCTGGTCTGTAATGAAGATATCGATCACATCATCGGCTATGTCGACTCCAAAGACCTGCTGAACCGCGTGCTGGCGAACCAGAGCCTGACGCTGAACAGCGGGGTGCAGATCCGCAATACCCTGATTGTCCCGGACACCCTGACGCTCTCCGAAGCGCTGGAAAGTTTCAAAACCGCCGGGGAAGACTTTGCGGTGATCATGAACGAATATGCGCTGGTGGTGGGGATCATCACCCTCAATGATGTCATGACCACCCTGATGGGCGATCTGGTGGGCCAGGGTCTGGAAGAACAGATTGTGGCGCGCGATGAGAACTCATGGCTGGTGGACGGCGGTACGCCTATCGACGACGTGATGCGCGTGCTGGACATCGACGAGTTCCCGCAGTCGGGCAACTACGAGACCATTGGCGGCTTTATGATGTTTATGCTGCGTAAAATCCCGAAACGCACCGACTCGGTGAAGTTCTCGGGGTATAAGTTCGAGGTGGTGGATATCGACAACTACCGCATCGATCAACTTCTGGTGACGCGCATCGACAACAAACCGACGGTGCTCGTGCCAAAAATGCCGGATGCTGAAGAGAACGCCTCGGCCTAAACCAGAAACATCAACGGCTCCCATCGGGAGCCGTTTCTTTTACTGCATAGCACGTTGGTTAAGCCATCTCAGTTTGCAGACGCATAACCTGACGGTTGACTTCGGACATCACAGAAAAGTGCTGTTTATCCTTCACTTTTGGGACAAGGATCTTGCCCTTATCAAACTCAAAAGCGCCAACGTCCTTGATATACAACCGTCCACGGAACAGGATTTTTACGTATTTAGCTACCTGAAGCGGATTGTAGCGTTGAAAAATTTTCATTCTATTATCTCCTGCGAATCATACGCTCTTGCGGCACCACAATCGGGCCGACCCTCTGGAGCGCAAATTTTGTTGCCCAATGACTATAGACGAGAAAAATGGTGATACCCAGTCTGCATAAGTTTATTTACCTTTTGATGACAAATAATCAGAATATTCTTTGCAATCGTAACTTTCGGGCAGTATAAGCCATCGTTTTTGTGCAGATATGTGCGTTCCCCCTCACTCTGGCACCGGGATTGCGGGTAAAGCGCCGCGATCGCACTTATGATTAAAACATCAGACCAAGTGGTCGGATCACCTGCTAATAAAACAAAAAGGAAAACACCATGACCATACGTAACATCCTGGCAACTGCCTGCCTGATGCTGCCACTGATGGCTTCCGCACATAATTTTGAGAAGGGACAACGTGTGCCACCGGTGGGCATTGCCGACCGGGGAGAATTGATCCTCGACAATAATGAGTTTAGCTACAAAACCTGGAATAGCGCGCAGCTTCCTGGCAAAGTGCGAGTGGTGCTACATATTGCCGGTCGCACCTCGGCAAAAGAGAAAAACGCAACCCTGATTGAAGCGATCAAGTCGGCACATTTACCAAAAGATACTTATCAGACCACTACCGTAGTAAACACCGATGATGCGATACCGGGGTCCGGCATGTTCGTGCGCAGCAGCCTGGAGAGTAATAAAAAGCTCTACCCATGGTCACAGTTCATCGTCGACAGCAACGGCGCAGCCCGCGGCGCCTGGCAACTGGAAGAAGAGAGCTCAGCCGTCGTCGTGCTGGACAAGCAAGGTAAAGTGCAGTGGGCGAAAGACGGGGCGCTGACCCAGGAGGAGGTGCAGCAGGTGGTCGCCCTGCTGCATAAGTTGGTCGGTCAGTAAAGCGAGACCCGGAAGCCTGGATTAAGGAAGGATTCCCGCGGGGTATAGTCGAGCGGCTTGCCCTGCCAGTCGTGAACATGGGCCCCCGCGGCGGCGGCAACGGCATGGCCTGCCGCCGTATCCCAGACGTTGGTTGGCCCAAAGCGGGGATAGAGCTGCGCCTGCCCTTCTGCCACCAGGCAGAACTTCAGCGATGACCCGATCGACGTTGTCTGGTGCTCGCCAAGCTGATGCAGATACTCCTCAAGTTCGTTATCCGAGTGAGAGCGGCTGATCACCACCAGCGGTGGCCGGGCGTCACGCACCTGGATCGGGTTGCGCACGCCGCACTCCTCTTTCCACGCTTTGCCGTCGGCGGCGCTGTACATCACCTTCAGCACCGGGGCGTAGACCACCCCCAGCACTGCTTTGCCTTTATCAATCAGGGCAATATTTACCGTGAATTCACCGTTACGCTTGAGGAACTCTTTGGTGCCGTCCAGCGGATCAACCAGCCAGTAACGCTGCCAGTGCTGACGCTCCTCCCAGGGCTGGGGATCTTCTTCGGAAAGCACAGGGATATCGGGCGTTAACGCCTGCAAGCCTTTCAGGATCACCCCGTGCGCCGCGAGATCGGCTGCGGTCACTGGGGAGTCGTCGATTTTACGGATCGTGTCCATTGGGATCTTGCCATCGTAGACCTGCATAATGGCCTCGCCCGCTTCCCGTGCGAGCTGACAAATTTTATCTAACATTCTCCACCTCTTTGTTATCACAGTGGGTATAACTCTTTGTTTTATTTATATCGCATTGTGAATAAATCCGCTATCTGTGAAGCAATTCCGGTTTCAGGGCCCTTTTTTCTGGCAGGATTCACAATTCTGTAAGCAAAAAAATATAGATACATATTCTTTTGTGGCCTGGATCGAATAAAAGGACTCCTCTGATGATTAAGTTTAGCGCAACGCTCCTGGCGACGCTGATTGCGGCGAGCGTACAGGCAGCGACGGTTGATCTCCGCATTCTGGAAACCACCGACCTGCACAGCAATATGATGGACTTCGACTACTACAAAGACGCCCCGACGGAAAAATTTGGTCTGGTGCGTACCGCAAGCCTGATTAACGCAGCCCGTAGCGAAGTGAAAAACAGCGTCCTGGTCGATAACGGGGACTTAATTCAGGGTAGCCCGCTTGGGGATTACATGGCGGCGAAAGGTCTGAAAAAGGGTGATATGCATCCGGTCTACAAGGCGCTGAACACCCTGGATTACGCGGTGGGTAACCTGGGTAACCATGAGTTTAACTACGGGCTGGACTATCTGCATATGGCGCTTTCAGGAGCCAAATTCCCGTACGTTAACGCCAATATCATCGACGTTAAGACCCAGAAGCCGCTGTTTACCCCTTATCTGATCAAAGAGACCACCGTGGTCGATCAGGACGGGAAACCGCAGACCCTGAAGATCGGTTATATCGGTTTTGTCCCGCCACAGATCATGACCTGGGATAAGGCCAACCTGAGCGGCAAAGTGACGGTCAATGACATCACCGAAACCGCCCGCAAGTATGTGCCGGAGATGCGCGAGAAAGGCGCCGATCTGGTGGTGGTGGTAGCCCACTCCGGTCTCTCTGCCGATCCATACCAGGCGATGGCGGAAAACTCGGTCTACTACCTCAGCGAAGTCAAAGGGGTGGACGCCATTCTCTTCGGCCACGCCCATGCGGTCTTCCCGGGCAAAGATTTCGCCAGCATTAAAGGGGCTGACATTGCCAAAGGCACCCTGAACGGCGTGCCCGCGGTGATGCCGGGCATGTGGGGGGATCACCTTGGGGTGGTCGATCTGGTGCTGAATAATGACGGCGGTAAATGGCAGGTCACCCAGTCGAAGGCCGAAGCCCGCCCGATCTACGATCTGGCCGCTAAAAAAGCGCTGGTGGGCGAGGATAAAAAGATCGTCGAGGTGCTGAAGCACGATCACGACGTCACCCGTGAGTTTGTCAGCAAACCTATCGGCAAATCTGCCGACAACATGTACAGCTATCTGGCGCTGGTGCAGGACGATCCTACCGTGCAGGTGGTGAACATGGCGCAGAAAGCCTACGTGGAGCGCTATATTCAGGGCGATCCGGATCTGGCGAAACTGCCGGTCCTCTCCGCTGCGGCGCCGTTTAAAGTGGGTGGACGCAAGAACGATCCGGCCAGCTATGTTGAAGTCGAAAAAGGCCAACTGACCTTCCGTAACGCCGCCGATCTCTATCTCTATCCGAACACCCTGGTGGTGGTCAAAGCCACGGGCCAGGAGGTGAAGGAGTGGCTGGAGTGCTCAGCGGGCCAGTTTAACCAGATCGACCCGACCAGCACCAAACCGCAGTCGCTGATTAACTGGGACGGTTTTCGCACCTATAACTTCGATGTGATCGACGGGGTGGAGTACCAGATTGATGTCTCCCAGCCGGCGAAATATGACGGCGAGTGCCAGGTGGTGAATGCCCAGGCCGAACGCATTAAGAACCTGACCTTTAACGGTAAGCCGATTGATCCGAAAGCGACCTTCCTGGTGGCTACCAACAACTACCGCGCTTACGGCGGTAAGTTTGCCGGGACCGGCGACAGCCATATCGCCTTCGCCTCACCGGATGAGAACCGTTCGGTGTTGGCAACGTGGATTGGCGAGCAGTCGAAGAAGAGCGGCGAAATCCATCCGGCAGCAGACAACAACTGGCGTCTGGCCCCTGTTCACAGCGATGTGAAGCTGGATATCCGCTTTGAGACCGCACCAACGGAAAAAGCGGCGGCGTTTATCAAAGAGAAAGCGCAGTACCCGATGCAGCAGGTCGCGACCGATGAGATTGGATTTGCGATTTATCAGTTAAATTTAAGCAGGTAAAAGCACGTTGCCGTTTCGTAGGCCGGGTAAGGCGCAGCCGCCACCCGGCAAGCAGACCGCACAATGCCCGGCGGCGCTGCGCTTGCCGGGCCTACAAAACCCGTTCATTCCGGTTGCTCATCACCTGGGGCAAATTCAGCTCGATCCAGTCGGCCAGCGCCGCTACCTTCTCACTCACCTCTTCCCCCAATGGGGTCAGGCTGTACTCCACGTGCGGGGGCACTACCGGATACGACACACGATTGACAAAGCCATCCTGCTCCAGCGCCTGTAGCGACTGGGCCAGCATCTTCTCGCTCACCCCGCCCATCTTGCGGCGCAGATCGCTAAAGCGATGCGTCCCCTGACGTAACGCCACCAGGATCAGCACGCCCCAGCGGCTGGTCACATGCTTAAGCACATCCCGGGAAGGGCACTGCTCGGCAAAGAGATTGCCGTCGCGCATTTGCTCGCTGAGGGTTGGGTTTGCCATGAGATACTTACCTTTTTGTACGTACTTACTAAAAGTTAGTTTGAGTGATAGTGTGCCACAACATTCACCCGAGACGAAGGATATTCATCATGATCGCAATTACAGGCGCTACCGGCCAGCTTGGCCAACTCGTTATTGAACAGCTGCTGAGAACCGTTCCTGCCAGCCAACTGGTCGCCATTGTACGCAACCCGGCGAAGGCCGAAGCGCTAAGCCGGCAGGGTGTGACCGTGCGTCAGGCCGATTATACCGACCAGGCCGCTTTCACCACCGCACTCGTGGGCGTGGATAAACTGCTGCTGATCTCCTCCAGCGAAGTGGGCCAGCGCGCGCCGCAGCATCAGAACGTCATTAACGCGGCGAAGGCGGCGGGCGTGAAATTTATCGCCTACACCAGCCTGCTGCATGCCGACACTTCCCCGCTGGGCCTGCATGTGGAGCACGTCGCCACCGAAAAAGCGCTGGCCGAATCCGGTATTCCTTTCGCCCTGCTGCGTAACGGCTGGTACACCGAAAACTACCTCGCCAGCGCCCCGCCTGCGCTGGAACACGGCGTGTTTATTGGTGCGGCCGGTGAAGGCAAAATCGCCTCCGCCACCCGCGCCGACTATGCCGCCGCTGCGGCCCGCGTTATCAGCGAAGAGGGTCATGCCGGTAAAGTTTATGAGCTGGCAGGCGACCAGGCGTGGACATTAAGCGAGCTTGCTGCCGAGCTGAGTCGCCAGAGCGGTAAAAACGTGGTCTATCAGAACCTGAGCGAAGCCGATTTTGCCGCCGCGCTGAAGGGAGTGGGTCTGCCGGCAGGTTTGGCGGAGATGCTGGCCGACTCCGATATTGGTGCCTCGAAAGGCGGCCTATTTGATGACAGCCGCACCCTGAGCGCCCTGCTGGGCCGCCCGACCACCACGCTTGCGGAGAGCGTGAAGCACATCCTGTAATTGTTAAAACATGGTTAATTAGTGTGGCATCCCTGCGGGTCATCTCTGATAATGACATTCTGACCCGCGAGGAGGCTCACCGTGCAAGGCGTACCTGAACAGTTTTTCGATGAGAGAGACAGCGCGCGCTTTCGCCATCTGGCGCAGCTGCCGGGCGTGGAGCTGTATCACGCCCATATCTCCCGCTACGCCTTTGAGCCCCACACCCATGAAGCCTTCGGTATTGGCGCCATAGAAGCCGGTGCCGAACGCTTCCGCTATCGCGGCACGCAATACGTTGCCCCCGTTCACTCCGTCGTCACCATGAATCCCGATGAACTGCATACCGGCGAGGCCGAAACTGCCGACGGCTGGCGCTACCGGATGATCTACCTCGAGCCGGAGCTGCTGGAGGAGGTGACAGGCATCCGCCACTGGTGGTTCAGCGATGTGACCCGCCACGATCCCCGCCGTTCACAGCAGATCTGTCAGCTGATCTACGGCCTGTGGCATACCGACGATCCGCTGGCACAAAAAGGGCTGCTGCTGGATCTTATTGATACCTTCCAGCCGCTGGCGCGCCATGCCCCGGTGCGGCACGAAGGGGCGCATCGCTTCGAGCGCGTGCGCGACTATCTGCATGACAACTATATGCACTCCCTGACCCTCGATGAGCTGGCGCAGGTGGTGTCGCTCAGCCCGTACCATTTCCAGCGCCAGTTTAAAGCCCATTTTCACGTCACACCCCATCAGATGCTGATGGCGATCCGCCTGTGGCGTGCCAAAGCCTTTCTCACTCAAGGACTCCCGGCGGCAGAGGTGGCCGCCGCGACGGGCCTGACCGATCAGTCGCACCTGACCCGGGCCTTTACCCGTCGCTATGGCATTACGCCGGTGCGCTACCAGAAACAGGTAACGCAGCGCTAATGCGCAATCTCATACAATACCGCCCTCTGTTGCCTTTCTACACTGCCAGCAGGTTCAGAGCAGAGGAAGGAAAAAATGATTAGCGGCGTGTTGTATGCCCTGCTTGCAGGGTTAATGTGGGGACTGATTTTTGTCGGGCCGCTGATCGTCCCGGAATACCCGGCGGCGCTACAGTCGATGGGGCGCTATCTGGCGCTGGGGCTGATCGCTCTGCCGATCGCCTGGCTCGGCCGGGCGCGGTTACGCCAGCTGAAAGGCCGGGACTGGCTCACCGCCCTGTCGCTGACGATGATGGGCAACCTGATCTATTACGTCTGCCTGGCAAGCGCGATCCAGCGTACCGGGGCCCCGGTGTCGACCATGATCATCGGCACGCTGCCGGTGGTGATCCCGGTGTTCGCCAACCTGCTCTACAGCCAGCGCGATGGCAAGCTGGCGTGGTCGAAGATGCTTCCGGGGCTGTTTGCCATTGCGCTGGGGCTGGTGTGCGTGAATATCGCCGAGCTGCGTCACGGCGTTGCCGGTGGTAGTGGCTGGCGCTATGTTTCGGGGATCCTGCTGGCGTCGGTGTCGGTGGTCTGCTGGGCATGGTACGCCCTGCGTAACGCCCGCTGGCTGCGGGAAAACCCCGACAAACATCCGATGATGTGGGCTACCGCCCAGGCGCTGGTGACGCTGCCGGTCTCGTTACTGGGCTACCTTGTCGCCTGCGTATGGCTGAATGTGCAACAGCCGGACTTCGCCCTGCCGCTGGGGCCACGTCCGTGGGTCTTTCTCGGTCTGATGCTGGCGATTGCCATCTGCTGCTCGTGGGTGGGCGCCCTGTGCTGGAACGTCGCCAGCCAGAAATTACCGACGGTGATCTTAGGGCCGCTAATTGTCTTCGAAACCCTGGCCGGTCTGCTCTATACCTTCCTGATGCGCCAGAGCCTGCCGCCGCTGTTAACCAGCACGGGAATTGTGTTGCTGGTGGTGGGGGTGGTGATTGCGGTGAGTGCGAAACCGGAAAAACCGAGGGTAGTTCCGGTTTCACAACCGTGAAAAAGCCCGGCGGCGCTACGCTTGCCGGGCCTACAAAGTCATGCGTTCCGTAGGCCGGGTAAGCGTTAGCGCCACCCGGCCTCTGTCAGAAGGTTTCCCAGTTGGCGTCGGTCGTCGCCTGTACCGGTTTGGCTTTTGCAGCATAGGTTTTCACCGGCGCAGCCTTAGCCAGCGGGCCCTTCGCAATCTTAAATACCGCCACCGCCTCGTTCAGGCGTGCCGCCTGCTCTTCCAGCGCTGCCGCAGCCGCCGCAGACTCCTCCACCAGCGAGGCGTTCTGTTGGGTCACGCGATCCATCTCGGCCACCGCCTGGCCGACCTGATCGATACCCCGGCTTTGCTCATCAGAGGCGGAAGCAATTTCGCCCATGATGTCGGTGACACGGGTTACGGCGCTGACGATCTCCGCCATCGTCTCTCCGGCCTCATTGACCAGCGCGGAACCGGCGCTGACCCGGGCACCCGAGTCGTCAATCAGCCCTTTGATCTCTTTCGCCGCCTGGGCGCTACGCTGGGCCAGGGTGCGAACTTCCCCTGCCACCACCGCAAATCCGCGTCCCTGCTCCCCGGCACGCGCCGCTTCTACCGCCGCGTTCAGCGCCAGGATGTTGGTCTGGAAGGCGATGCCGTCAATCACGTTGGTGATTTGGGCGATTTTGCTGGAACTGTTGGCGATCTCGTCCATGGTGCGCACCACCCCTTCCACCACGTTTCCGCCTTTTTTGGCGGTGCTTGAGGCATCCAGCGCCAGGCGTGATGCCTGACGGGCGTTATCGGCGTTCTGCTTCACGGTGGCGGTCAGCTGTTCCATGCTGGCCGCGGTCTCCTCCAGCGAGGCCGCCTGCTGCTCGGTACGGGAAGAGAGGTCGTTGCTGCCTGCGGAGATTTCGCCCGCGCCGGTGTAGATGGTGTCGGAGCCCTCACGCACCACACCTACGGTGTTCGCCAACGCCTTCTGCATCTCGTGAACGTTATAGGCCAGCATCGCCATTTCGTTTTTGCCCTGAACGTCAACAGGCTGTGTCAGGTCACCCGCGGCGATAGCGCGAATATGATCGATGACCTCCTGCAGCGGCAGCAGCAGCACACGGCGCATGGCGATCCAACTGGAGACAATCACGGCGATCACCAGAAGCATCATCCCGGAAAGGATCCACAGGATGCGTTTGTAGTCGCTTTCGTTATCTTCGATGCCTTTATCGGTAAGGGCTGCCTGAGCCTGGCGCCATTCACGATAGACTTTCTGCATTGCGGTCTGCTTCTGCTCGGCGTTCTGCTTAAACATATCTTCGAGGTTGCCCTGGGAGAGCAGAAGGTTCATCTGGGTCAGGGTGGCCGAGTAGATGCGGTACTGCTCTTCCAGCTGGCTGGAAAGTTTTTCATCCAGGCCCGGCGTTTCCGGCAGCGCGTAGTATTTGTCGTAATGGGACTGGGCGTCTGCCAGCAGATTTTTTGCCGTGTTGACCAGCTCGTTCAGCTGCCCGCCGTTGATCTGCGAAGCCATGCTGCTTTGCAGGCGCAGCATGCCGCGGTTCAGGGTGACGCGCGCCTGGTTAAGGCTGATCCAGGCGTCGGTGAACTCGGCCACATTCTGGCTGGAGACCTGGGAAACGGTGAAGTTCTCTTTGTCGTTATTAAGCGCGTTGATGAAAATGCCGGCGGAGATCAGTTGCATGATCCCGAGCGCCAGCAGCACCGAAATCAGAAGGGTTATCACTTTTATACGTTTAAACATGCGTTGCCTTTTTTATATGCAGGTATTGTCTGACCTGTATCTATCGGCAGGCGCAGCGGGTTGTTTACCGTCTCCGTGCCTTTAAAAAGTTTCGAAACCCGTTTTTTAAATCCATTCATAGAGTTAAATCGGCATTTTTTTGTGATCTGTATCGCTTTTTTACCCCTGCCTATAAAGGGTTATAGCTTCGCCTAAAAGATGCATTTAAAATACATCTTATCAAATAACGATGAGGTAACGACCATGGCCTTCCGCGACCAACCTTTAGGCGAGCTGGCGCTCTCCATCCCACGCGCTTCCGCGCTGTTTCGTAAATACGATATGGATTACTGCTGCGGCGGTAAACAAACCCTGGCGCGTGCCGCGTCGCGTAAAGAGCTGGATCTGGACCTCATCGAAGCAGAACTGGCGAAGCTGGCCGAGCAGCCGCTGGAAAAAGACTGGCGCAGCGTGGCGCTGGCCGAAATCATCGATCACATCATCGTGCGCTTTCACGATCGCCACCGCGAACAGCTGCCGGAGCTGATCCTGCAGGCCACCAAAGTTGAGCGCGTTCATGCCGAAAAAGCCTCTGTTCCGCGCGGTCTGGCGAAGAACCTGACCCTGCTGCACGAAGAGCTCTCCAGCCACATGATGAAAGAGGAGCAGATCCTGTTCCCAATGATCAAACAGGGAATGGGCAGCCAGGCGATGGGGCCGATTAGCGTGATGGAAAGCGAGCATGACGACGCCGGTGAGCTGGTTGAGGTGATCAAGCACATCACCCATAACGTGACCCCGCCTGCGGATGCCTGCACCACCTGGCGCGCGATGTATAACGGCATTAACGAGATGATCGACGATCTGATGGAGCACATCAGTCTGGAGAATAACGTCCTGTTCCCGCGGGCGCTGGCCGGGGAATAAAAAAGCCCGGTAGCGTTAGCGCTTACCGGGCTTACAAAAGCAACGAACCGTAGGCCGGGTAAGGCGCAGCCGCCACCCGGCACAACACAATTAACGCATGCCAGCCATACGTTTCTTACCGATAAACAGCCAGCCCAGCCCCAACGCGATAAACCACAGCGGCGTGACCATCAGCGCCTGACGGGTATCCTCTTCCAGCGTCAGCAGTACCAGCACAAACACGAAGAACGCCATGCAGACCCAGCACATCAGCTTGCCCCACGGCATCTTATAGATGGATTTTTCATGCAGGTGCGGACGCTGTTTGCGGTACACCAGGTACGAGCAGAGGATGATGGTCCAGACGAACATGAACAGGATCGCCGAAACCGTGGTGATCATGGTGAACGCGCCAATCACGCTTGGGTTCACATAGAGCATCACCACGCCGCCCAGCAGGCAGATACAGGAGAAGGTCAGCCCTTTCGCCGGTACCGCACGTTTAGAGAGCTTGGCGAACGCGCTCGGGGCAACGCCTTCCTGCGCCAGACCAAAAAGCATACGGCTGGTGGAGAAGACGCCGCTGTTGGCAGACGAGGCCGCGGAGGTCAGCACCACGAAGTTAATCAGGCTTGCCGCCGCCGGTAAACCGACCAGCACAAACAGCTCAACGAACGGGCTCTTGCTGGGTACCACGGAGCTCCACGGCGTCACCGACATAATGACGATCAGCGCGAAGACATAGAACATGATGATACGCACGGGAATGGAGTTGATCGCCCGCGGCAGAGACTTCTCAGGATCTTTGGTTTCTGCGGCAGTGGTTCCCACCAGCTCAATCCCCACAAAGGCGAAGACCGCAATCTGGAAGCCGGCAAAGAACCCGCTCAGCCCTTTCGGGAACCAGCCCCCGTCGTTCCACAGATGGGTGAACGAGGCCTGCACGCCGCTCGGGGAGGTAAAATGGGTCATGATCATCACCAGGCCAACCACAATCAGGCCAACAATGGCGACGATTTTGATCATCGCGAACCAGAACTCCATCTCACCGAACATTTTTACGGTGGCGAGGTTAAGGCTCAGCAGCAGAATGATGACCGCCAGCGAGGCCACCCAGTCCGACAGGCCCGGGAACCAGAACTGCGCGTAAGCCGTAATGGCGACGACGTCGGCCATCCCGGTCACCACCCAGCAGAACCAGTAGGTCCAGCCGGTGAAGTAGCCCGCCCACGGCCCGAGAAGGTCGGAAGCAAAGTCGCTAAAGGATTTGTATTCGAGATTCGAGAGCAGCAGCTCGCCCATTGCCCGCATCACGAAAAAGAGCATAAAGCCGATGATCATATAGACAAAAATGATCGACGGCCCGGCAAGACTGATGGTTTTGCCTGACCCCATAAACAGCCCGGTACCGATAGCGCCGCCGATGGCGATAAGCTGAATATGACGGTTTGTGAGATTTCGCCGTAGCGATTGTTCAGACGGTGCCTCTTCGTCGGCAACGACTTTTACCTGATCTACCATGTGATGTTTTCCTGTTGTTACTGCCTGTGTTGTTTAGGCTCTTCTGGCCCTTTATTACGTCGAAAAGCGATAGCCCCGGTTAAGGACTCATCGATATTAGGTAAGAATCGGCGGGATGAATACTTTGATTTAAATATTATGTTAACAATATGTTGAAACTGAGTGACATATCACTTAAGCCACGCAAAACAGCTCACAAAAATACACTTACTGTGACCTTTTGCAAGATAATCTGTTGGCTGGGGCGTAACTATAGGTTTTTTAACTAATTTCCCCTCCCCTGCCGGGGAGAGGAAGAGGAGAGGTCGCTTACAGGATTTCCAGCAATTCGACTTCAAAGACCAGGGTGCTGAATGGCGGAATAGAGGCGCCAGCGCCACGCTCGCCGTAGGCCAGGTTCTGTGGGATAGTCAGCTCCCATTTAGAACCAACCGGCATCAGGGTCAGGGCTTCGATCCAGCCAGGGATCACGCCGTTTACCGGGAATTCTGCCGGTTCGCCGCGGGCAACAGAGCTGTCGAACACGGTGCCGTCAATCAGTTTACCGGTGTAGTGCACGCGAACGTGGTCGGTACGCGCCGGGATTGGACCTTCGCCCTGGGTGATAACGCGGAACTGCAGACCGGTTTCGGTGCTGTTCACGCCTTCGCGCTCACGGTTCTCTTCAAGGAATTTCTCGCCTGCCGCAGCCATCTCTTCGAAACGGGCGCGACGCACAGCGTCTGCACGTTCGTGGATTTCACGCAGCGCGCGGTGAACCACATCTACCGGAACCGCTGGCTGTTTACCTTCCAGCGCATCGGCGATACCCGCCACCAGCGCTTCAGGTAACAGACCCTGCAGACCTGATTCGCTCAGCTGCTGTCCTACCTGCAAACCAATGCCGTAGCTTGCCTGCGCTTCGATTGTGTCAAAAGTCGGGGTGGTCATGGGATTTCCTTCCATCACATTTAAAGTAGCGGGCAGCATAACAGCCACCTTCCATCCGGTAAAACTTTGTCTTATGGAAAGATGACAAATTACGACGAAACGGAAACAATAGAGGCTATCTGGATTTTTCCCGAATGCGTGTCACGGAAGCTGGCTTTGTTACGCTCATCAGGCAGTTAGCAAACTATACTTCTCGGGACAGGAAAAAAGACGCGGAGCAGGAGGAGAGCCATGCCCGGGCCATTTGAACTAAAACCTACCCTGACGAAAATCTGGCATGCGCCAGATAACTTTCGCATCATGGACCCGCTGCCGCCGCTGCACCGCAGAGGCATTATTATCGGTGCGCTGATGGTGATTGTCGGTTTTCTGCTGCCAGGCGGCGCGGACGACAGCGCCACAGCGCCCGTGCGTCGTGATGCCGAACTGGATTTCCGTTCGCAGACGCAGCCGCAGCCAGATTCACAGCCGATGCAAACGCAGCTGGTGTCACCCTCTAACGATCCCGGCCAGGTCGCGCCTGTTGAGCCGGAGCCGATTCAGGAAGAGCAGCCCCAGGAGCAGGCCGCCGCGCCGGTACAATCCCAGCAATCCCCTCCCGGTATTGAACAGCAGTGGCGTTCCTACCGTGTAGAATCGGGCAAAACGATGGCGCAGCTATTCCGCGATCACAACCTGCCGCCAACCGACGTCTATGCCATGGCGCAGGTTGAGGGGCCAGGCAAGCCGTTAAGCAATCTGCAAAACGGCCAGATGGTGCAGATCCGCCAGAATGCGAGCGGCGTGGTGACAGGGCTGACCATTGACAGCGGCAACGGCCAGCAGGTGCTGTTTACCCGTCAGTCTGACGGCAGCTTCATCCGCGCCAGATAGCGGTTCGCCCGGTGGCGTAACGCTTACCGGGCCTGCTTTTCACTGACTTTGTTAACCCACCAGATCCCCGAGCAGACCAACACCAGCGCCACAACGTATTTGATCTCCAGGATATTTTCGCCGAGGAAAATGGCCGAAAGGACGGTTCCGGCCACCGGTACTAAGAAGTTGAACGGGGCGATCATGCTGACGCGGTTATATTTCAGCAGCAAACTCCACAGTGCAAACGCCACCGATGAGAGCAGAGTCAGGTAGCCCAGGATGGCCGCCGCTTTGACGCTGGGAACGGCCAGCGTTCCGCCGGTGATATAGCCTCCCACCACCAGCATCACCCCACCTATCGCCAGCTGCCAGCCGGTCATCACCATCGGATCCACCGTCTGAGAGATGCGTTTACCGTACAGCGTGGCGGCAGAGAGGATAAACGCCGCCAGCACCACAAAACCATCCCCGTTCCAGACGAAGTGGAAGTCCTGCAAGCCGCTGTTAAAGTTCACGATCATCACCCCGGCAAACCCGAGGATACAACCGAGGGCTTTGTTGTAGCTGATCTTGTCGTTCTGATAGATAAAGTGCGCCAGCATGACGCTGAAAAAGGTGGCGGTCGCGTTCATGATC
This sequence comes from Leclercia sp. EC_58, assembly GCF_019584355.1. Classification (NCBI taxonomy): domain Bacteria; kingdom Pseudomonadati; phylum Pseudomonadota; class Gammaproteobacteria; order Enterobacterales; family Enterobacteriaceae; genus Leclercia; species Leclercia sp. EC_58. The sequence continues at coordinate 1,532,705 of NZ_VDAM01000001.1, read as the reverse complement.
GACCCTTTGGCGCCCGTTGTGTATGCCAGACCGATATAAAAGAACGTGTACTGGATCGTCGTCTGCGTCAGGCCCAGTATCGTCAGTTGCCCGAACTGGCGCGGGCTGAGCCGACCAATCGGCTTGCGCTGGGCCAAAGCGAGCAGCAGCAATAGCAGGCCAGCAAAAACAAAGCGATACCCCGCAAAGACCACTTTTGATGGAATGTCGTTGGTGGCGATATGAAAGAGTTCGTAGCCACTCTTGATCGCGGGATAGGAGCTACCCCATAGCAGACAGCACAGCGTAGCACTGGCGAACACAATGTTTTTACGGGAGAAAAGCGGTGCGGGCAGAGCGGTATCCATGACAAATCCCAAAGATAAAATAGTGTTTCATTTTATTATCAGGGAATGCGCAAGGAATAGCCACCATACAAGTCACAAAGAAGGGAACAGGACGCGTTAAAAAGCAAAACGCCGGCACAAGGCCGGCGCTTCGACGTGGTGAAGAGTAATTACTTACTCAGCAACAACGTTAACAACCAGTTTCGCGAAGACTTCGCTGTGAACCTGGAAGTCCACTTCGTGCTCACCGGTGGTACGCAGAACGCCGTTCGGCAGACGAACTTCGCTCTTAGCAACGTCAACGCCAGCTGCAGTTACAGCGTCAGCGATGTCGCGGGTACCGATGGAACCGAACAGTTTACCTTCGTCGCCAGATTTAGACGCGATGGTAACGGTGCCCAGTGCGTTGATTTTCTCAGCGCGAGCGTTAGCAGCCGCCAGAACGTCAGCCAGTTTGGCTTCCAGTTCAGCACGACGTGCTTCGAAAAACTCTACGTTTTTCTTGGTAGCAGGAACAGCTTTACCCTGTGGAACCAGGAAGTTACGAGCGTAGCCCGCTTTAACGTTTACCTGATCACCCAGGCTGCCCAGGTTTGCTACTTTATCAAGCAGAATAACTTGCATTACCTTATCCTCTTAAAGTCGTATTAATGGACCGTGCCCGATTACTGATGACGATCAGTGTACGGCAGCAGAGACAGGTAGCGAGCGCGTTTGATAGCGCGAGCCAGCTGACGCTGGTATTTTGCACGAGTACCGGTGATACGGCTTGGGACAATCTTACCGCTTTCGGTGATGTAGTTTTTCAGCGTTGCGATATCTTTATAGTCGATCTCTTGAACGCCTTCCGCGGTGAAACGGCAGAACTTGCGACGACGGAAATAACGTGCCATTTGGCTAGTCTCCAGAATCTATCAAATCAATCTGCTCGGCATGCAGAACAAGTTTGCTCAGGCCGTTCTTTGCCTTGTGGCAAGAGATGAACCCCTGAACCGTTACTGCGCTACCGACCGTTATACTGTGAGTAATGGCCTGGTTTTCGTGACCGCTAATAATAACGGGCATTTGGCACCACGCCTGCCGGTTAAACCCGGCTTCCTCCTGCACTGAACGATGCTCAAGCACGAACTGGCAGTGAGGAATTCCTGATGGGCTGACCTTGCGAAGTGGGGTCCTGCACACGGTACCGGACAACACCAGACGGTTGGTCATCAGAAATTACTCTTCAGAATCCCCAGCATCAGAATCATCTGCGGTTTCGTTTGCGAAATCATCGCGACGCTCACGGCGCTCGTCTTTCGCTTTAACCATCGGAGATGCTTCGGTCACTGCGTTTTTGGTACGCATAACCATGCTGCGGATAACGGCATCGTTGAAGCGGAAGTTAGTTTCCAGCTCATCGATCGCTTCCTGCGGAGCTTCAACGTTCATCAGAACGTAGTGAGCTTTGTGCAGTTTGTTGATCGGATAAGCCAGCTGACGACGGCCCCAGTCTTCCAGACGGTGGATCGTGCCTTCTGCTGCAGTGATTGCACCAGTGTAGCGCTCGATCATACCCGGAACCTGTTCGCTCTGGTCAGGATGGACCATAAAAACGATTTCGTAATGACGCATCGAATTGCTCCTTACGGATTATTCAGCCTCCTGTCTGGGTCAGCCGAGGCCCGGGGAGGCAAGGAACGTGTTAAAGGTCGGCTGAAAAATTGACGCGTCATAATACTTGCGCACCCTTCGAAACTCAAGCTGATTGCGCAAATAATTCGCACAAAGCGCAAAGCGGTTGTAAGTGGGTGATTTACCATTACTCACGGGCGATCGCGGCGATTTTTTGAACAACTGCATCAGAAATGGTCGCCATAGCCTGCGAGATTCGTGCTTACACTTTAATCAGACCCTGTCTCTGGACAAAAGACAGCCGTGAATATCGTCGCACCGTAGTTAGTCGTGGAGCGCATATCATGAAAAAATTCACCCTTGCCGTTCTGGCTGCGCTTTTGCTTTGTGCAAACGCGACAGCAGCCATTCAGGTTGATGGCCGACAGGCCAGAAATATGGATGATGTGCAAAGTCTGGGCGTCATTTATATCAACCATAACTTCGCCACGGAAAGTGAAGCGACTGAAGCCATTAATGCAGAAGCCGATGCGCGGGATGCCCGCTACTATCACGTCATGCTCACCCGTGAACCGGGCAGCAACGGCAATATGCACGTCAGCGCAGATATCTATCGGTAACGCTTTGACGCTAGCACCAGGAAAGCCAACAACGAAAAAATTGTCATAGTCTTATTAGCCCCCTGCCCGGGGGCTTTTTTTATTTTTGCCCGTAATAAGCATTCGGGCCATGTTTACGCATAAAGTGCTTGTCCATCAGATAGCTGTCTATAGGTTTCAGGCATGGATTAATACCGCGCGCAATCCACGCCATTCTCGCCACCTCTTCCATTACCACGGCATTGTGCACGGCATCATGGGCATCTTTACCCCAGGCGAAGGGGCCATGTTGATAGACCACAATTCCCGGCGTGTGCAGCGGTTCGCCGTCACCCAGCGTTTCAATAATCACCTTGCCGGTATTGAGCTCGTATTCGCCGAGCACCTCCTCTTCGGTGAGTGCGCGCGTGCAGGGGATATCGCCAAAGAAATAGTCTGCATGGGTGGTGCCGAGCGCGGGGATCGCCTGCCCTGCCTGCGCCCAGGCTGTCGCATGGGTCGAGTGGGTATGCACTACCCCGCCAAGGGAGGGATAACGCCGGTAGAGCGCCAGGTGGGTCGCGGTATCAGACGAGGGTCGCCACTGCCCCTCCACGACCTTACCGTCGAGATCCACTACGACCATATCTTCCATGCGCATGGTCTCGTAGGCCACCCCGCTGGGTTTGATCGCCACCAGCCCGCGCTGACGGTCAATCGCGCTGACGTTTCCCCAGGTAAAGGTCACCAGACCGTAACGCGGCAAATCCATGTTTGCCTCAAATACCTGCTGTTTAAGCTGCTGCATGATCTTCCTCCCCAAGCCCGGCTCGCGCCATACGCTCAAGTACCCAGTCACGCGCCTGCACCACTTCGCGCTCAGGATCGTCCGACGTTTCACTCCACATCTCGATCAGGTAAGGCCCACAATAGCCACTCTGTTTTAACGTCTGGAAACAGCGTTCAAAATCGACGACTCCGCTGCCAAACGGTACGTTTTTGAAGACGCCGGGACGGGTATCTTTCACATGTACCGCCACGATATGTCCGATGCCGGCCTGCAGCTCCATCTGCACGTCGTTATCCCACGCAGAGAGATTGCCGATGTCGGGATAGAGCTGGAACCACGGATTATTCAGGTAATGGGCATAACCCAATGCCTTGCTGATGGAGTTCATCAGCGGGTAATCCATGATCTCCATCGCCAGGGTGACCTGCGCGCGGCTGGCCATTTCAACGCTCTCTTTCAGGCCATCACGGAAACGACGGCGCGTCTCATCATTGGCTTCCTGATAGTAAACGTCGTAACCGGCAAGCTGGATTACGCGAATCCCGACATCCTGCGCAAAGCGAATTGCTTTACGCATGATCTCAAGGCCCTGCGCCCGCACCGCGTCATCTTCACTGCCGAGCGGAAAACGACGGTGGGCGCTCAGGCACATCGAGGGGACGCGCACGCCAGTTTCGGCGACGGCGTCCACCAGCGCCAGACGCTGCTCGCGGCTCCAGTCGAGTCGGGAAAGACGCGCATCCGTCTCATCCACCGACATTTCAACGAAATCGAATCCCAGCCGTTTCGCCAGCCGCAGCCGCTCAAGCCAGCACTCCCCGGTGGGGAGCGCCTTTTCATAGATGCCAAGCGGAACCTGTTTGCTTAACATAACCGCTCCTTATCCCCACAGCTGGGCGATGGAACGTTTAAACTGACGCGCCGCTTCCACCGGCGAGGCGGCATCGCGAATGCTGCGACCGGCGATAAAGACGTGGATAGGAATGCCGGCAAACAGCGGCAAATCTTCGAGCGCCAGCCCGCCCGTCACCGTAACCTTAAAGCCCATATCCGCCAGACGCTTAACGGCGCTGATATCCGCCTCGCCCCACGCGACCCCCGCGGCCTGCGCATCGCGGCTGCGGTGATAGACCACCTGCTGAATACCCGCAGCGCGCCACGCTTCTGCCTGCTCCCAGGTCCAGAAGCCCGTGAGTTCGATCTGCACGTCACCGTTAAATTCTTTCGCGACTTCCAGCGCGCCTTTCGCGGTGTTGATATCTGCGCAGCAGATGACCGTCACCCAGTCGGCATTGGCTTCGAAACACATCCGCGACAGGATTTTGCCCGCATCGGCAATTTTGGCGTCAGCCAGCACGATCTTATGCGGATAGAGGGCTTTCAGATCGCGGACGGCACGGACCCCCTCCCCGACGCACAGAATGGTGCCCACTTCGATAATGTCTACCTCTTCCGCGATCAGACGCGTGGTTTCGTAAGCGTGGGCCAGAGTCTGGTTATCCAGCGCAACCTGCAACATTGGTAATGACATGTTCAACTCCCTTTTAAGCTGCCGCCGCAGTGGCATTGTCGATTAAATCCAGCACGTCCTGCGCGGTACGGCAGGCGCGTAAACGGTCAAAATTGGCTTCATCTTCAAACAGGTTGACGATCTGCATAATGCCCACCTCCTGGTGGGTATTGGCATCAACGGCCGCCATGGTGATCAGGATGTCCACCGGATCGTTATCTTCGTGGTTAAACACCAGCGGCGTTTTCAGGGTGACCAGGGCGAAACCGGTTTTTTTGACCCCCTCTTCCGGGCGGCCATGCGGCATCGCCAGCCCTGGCGCAATCACAAAATAGGGCCCGAACTGCTCAACGCCATCAAGAATGGCCTGGTAATAACGCGGCTCAACGACATCCGCCTTAACCAGCAAATCAACGCCCAGCTTTACCGCCTCCTGCCAGGTATTGGCCTCGGCCTGGAGAAGGATGGAATTATTCTCCGCCAGCGAATCACGTAGTTTCATATGCCTCTCCTTACTTCACATCTTGCGGAAAGTGCGCTTTGATCACTTCCAGCAGTTTTGGGCCGAAGTCCGCAGGCGACAGCATGTTGCGTACACCCACCACATATTTATTGCCTGCGACGCTAATCTCACCGGCGATGTGGGTAGAGGCGATGATGATGTCCGCGCCGTTCAGTTCACTTTTGTATTCACCCACCGCGCAGCTGTTTACCGTGTGGTCAATGTTTGACTGGGTTAAAAACTGGTCCACTTTCATCTTCATGATCATGGAGCTCCCTTGCCCATTGCCACACACAGCCAGGATACGTACGGTCATAATCAAAACTCCTTAGTGAGCAGAAACTTCTGCTGTTTGTTTTTCCGCATCTTCTTCCGCCCGCAGCGTACGGCCAGCGAAGAACATGTAAGCCAGTGCAATCAGAATGATGACGCCCATAAAAATAAGGCCGACAGAGGCGAAGCCCTGCATCATTGGCGGCGCCAGGATTGACCAGTCCGCCATGCCCATCCAGGCGCTCATACCGGTCAGTTTGACCGCCCACACGCAGCCGAAGATTTCAACCATGCCCATCACCAGGCAGATCTTGAGCGCCGCGCGCCAGCCGCCAAAGTGGTTAGCGAACACGCCGATAGTGGCGTTGGAGAAGAACATCGGGATAAAGCCAGGAATGATCAGGATGGAGGAGCCGCAGCCCACCAGGATGGCCACCGCAATCAGCTGGCCGATGGTGCCCCACATAAAGCCCCAGACGACGGCGTTCGGCGCGAAGCTATAAATCGCCGCGCAGTCAATTGCCAGTACGGCGCCAGGGATCAGGCGTTGAGAAATACCGTTGAAGGCCTCAGACAGTTCAGCCACGAACATGCGTACGCCCTGGGTGATGATGAAAATCGCTACCGCGAAGGAGAAGCCGGTTTGCAGGATATAGATAGACCAGTGCGTTTTACCGGCCATCGCCTGCACCGTATCAATACCGAATGAGAGCAGGATCGCGCCGAAGAAAATGGTCATCACGATGGCGGTAGAGACAATATTGTCGTGGAAGATATTCAGCCAGCCGGGCAGCTTCAGATCTTCAACGCTCTCCTCTTTTTTCCCCAGATACGGGGCGACTTTATAGGCAATCCAGGAGGCAAACTGCTGTTGATGGCCGATAGAGAAACCGCAGCCGTCGGTCACTTCCTGCGTCGGCTTGTACATCATATTGGAGGTGATGCCCCAATAGAGCGAGACCAGGATCGCCGTGCAGATAATGGTGGTCCACATCGGGTAGCCGAAGATATAGAGGGAAACCGCAATCAATCCGGCCTGCTGGAACATGATGTGGCCGGTGAGCATGATGGTGCGGATGCCGGTAATCCGACGCAGCAGAACGTAAATGATGTTCAGCGCCAACGCGAGCAGGACGGCGTATCCCACCCAGCTATAGGCATCTCCCATACGTTCGATAGTGGCCATCATTGAGGCGTAGGTGTCTGATATCGCGCCGTTGATGCCATACACTTCCGACATTTTGGCGACAACGGGTTTAAAGGTGCTGGTTAAAATGCCTGAACCCGCCTGAAGCAGCATAAAACCGATGATGGTTTTAATGGTGCCTTTGATTATCACGCTCACGCTTTTACGCAGCAGGATATAACCCAGACACGTCACGATACCCAACAGCAGCGGGGCGTTGGTCATGACCTGATTAAAAAAGACGGTAAAGACGCTGTAGAGGAGCTCCATAACACTCTCCGGTAAAGGCAGTACGATGCCTAATGTTCGTACAACAGGCCACCACTCTAGTAATCACAAATAATCACCACAAGATTGAATTTGATTATTTGTGACGTATCACGCAAATTATTTCCACCCTAAGTGCAATGTCTTTATCCGCACCTATGTGCTATCAATAAAAAATATTTATTTCAATAAGTTAACAAATACAAAGCATAAAAATCACGTATAGGATTTTTAATCAGAGCAGCTTTAGATTGGCGTAACGCTCGCAAATCGCCATTGCAATGCTGATTCATTGGTGCCAATATCAATCAAAACACGTCACCAAATGATTACTTGTGATAGAGAGGGAGTCTGACTATGAGTAAAGTGAACACTATTACCCGCGAATCATGGATCCTCAGCACCTTCCCGGAATGGGGGAGTTGGCTGAATGAGGAGATCGAGCAGGAGCAAGTCGCGCCGGGCACATTTGCGATGTGGTGGCTGGGTTGTACCGGCATCTGGCTGAAATCTCAGGGCGGGGCTAATGTTTGCGTCGATTTCTGGTGCGGCACTGGCAAACAGAGCCACGGCAACCCGCTGATGAAAAAAGGTCATCAGATGCAGCGTATGGCGGGCGTCGAGAAGCTGCAGCCAAACCTGCGTACCACGCCATTTGTCCTTGATCCTTTTGCGATTCGTCAGATAGATGCCGTCCTCTCGACCCACGATCACAACGATCACATCGACGTTAACGTCGCGGCGGCAGTCATGCAGAACTGTGCGGATGACGTGCCTTTCATTGGGCCGCAGACCTGCGTCGATTTGTGGATCGGTTGGGGCGTGCCAAAAGAGCGCTGCATCGTAGTGAAACCGGGCGATGTGGTGAAAATCAAAGACATTGAAATTCATGCCCTCGATGCGTTTGACCGTACAGCGCTGATTACTCTGCCAGCCGATCAAAAGGCAGCGGGTGTGTTACCGGACGGCATGGACCAACGTGCGGTGAACTACCTGTTCAAAACCCCGGGCGGTACGCTGTACCACAGCGGTGACTCACACTACTCCAACTACTATGCCAAACACGGTAACGAGCACCATATCGACGTGGCGCTGGGCTCCTATGGCGAAAACCCACGCGGCATCACCGATAAGATGACCAGCGCTGACATTCTGCGCATGGCTGAAGCGTTGAATACCCAGGTGGTGATTCCGTTCCACCATGATATCTGGTCAAACTTCCAGGCCGATCCGCAGGAGATCCGCGTGCTGTGGGAGATGAAAAAAGATCGGCTGAAATATGGCTTTAAGCCCTTTATCTGGCAGGTGGGCGGCAAGTTTACCTGGCCGCTGGATAAGGATAATTTCGAATATCACTACCCGCGCGGCTTTGACGACTGCTTTACCATTGAGCCGGATCTGCCGTTCAAATCTTTCCTGTAATTGGCCCCTCATCGCCAGGCGCTGCGCCTGGCGATTCCAACTTTTGCTTAGTAATTTCAGGCTATTTCAAATATCATCTTTTAAAATCAATTTATTTCGGAATAGCTCATGACAGAAGCACAACGTCATCAAATCTTACTGGAACTCCTGGCGCAAACGGGGTTTGTTACCGTTGAACAGGTGATTGCCCGGCTGGGCGTTTCTCCCGCCACGGCACGCCGGGATATCAACAAACTTGATGAGAGCGGTAAGCTGAAAAAGGTGCGTAACGGCGCGGAAGGGATCAGCCAGCAGCGCCCACGCTGGTCGCCGATGAATATTCATCAGGCGCAGAACCACGACGAGAAAGTACGTATTGCCAGAGCCGCCTCCCAACTGGTTAATCCTGGCGAAAGCGTGGTGATTAACTGCGGTTCCACCGCCTTTCTGTTGGGCCGCGAGATGTGCGGCAAACCGGTGCAGATCATCACCAACTACCTGCCGCTGGCCAACTACCTGATCGACCAGGAGCACGAAAGCGTGGTGATCATGGGCGGACAGTACAACAAGAGCCAGTCCATCACCCTAAGCCCGCAGGACAGCGAGAACACGCTCTATGCCGGCCACTGGATGTTTACCAGCGGCAAAGGGCTCACCGCCGAAGGGCTGTATAAAACCGACATGCTGACGGCGATGGCGGAGCAGAAGATGCTGAACGTGGTCGGCAAGCTGGTGGTCCTGGTCGACAGCAGCAAGGTCGGGGAACGAGCGGGCATGCTCTTCAGCCGTGCCGAGCAGATAGACATGGTGATCACCGGTAAAAACGCTAACCCACAGATCCTCCAGAAACTGGAAGATCAGGGCGTGAAGATCCTGCGCGTTTAAAGGTGCTGGCGGAAAAACGCGACCGTGGCGTCGAGCGCGCCCGGCGTAATACGGTGTTTGACTCCCGCCTCCCACAGACAGGTCAGATTTTTATCCAGCCCTTCCTGCTGCAACGCCTGTTGCAGGCGGAACGTCTCCCCGGCGGGCACCACATCATCCTCCTCACCATGCCACAGCAGCAGCGGGCGGTCAGCCAGACGCGGTAGCGCGGTCGTTACCTCCCAGTCAGCAAGCGGTGCGACCATCGACGCGAATGACTCGGGTTGCTGCGGCGGAAACAGCGTACGGGCCAGCGAGGTAAAGTAGCCCGAGCCCATCAGGCTTGCCACACATTTGACCTCCGGATAGCGCGCCATAATGCCCAGCGCGGTCATCCCGCCCATCGAGGCCCCGGCGACCGCAAGGCGTTCATCCGCCACCAGCCCGGCCTGATACAAAGTATCCCGCAGCGCGGCAAACTCGATGAGGTTGCCATGCAGGATCGGCCAGAACTGTCCCAGGCGGGCCTGCTCATCACCGTTAAAACGGGCCCCGTGATCGGGCGCATCCGGCATCACCACCCGAAAACCAGCTTGCGCCAGCGCCACCGCAAAATAGCTGTAGACCAGTTTTGATGAGGTAAAACCATGATAAAAAATAACAACTGGCAACGGCTTAGCCCCCTTTCCTGCGGGAACAGCATGTACAATCTCATGGTCGCCAAGCTGCTGTACTTCAAGTTCAATCATAATTGGGCCTCATACTTATGGGTGAATCATAATGTTGAGAACTGGCTTACGCTTTCACACAATTTTCATTCGAAATTTACGCTATAGCTAACAATTTGGGAACATTCCCCCAATGTCAAATCAACAGAGATCTACACTATGGCTATCAGGAAACGAGACAGGTTTATGCGAAAGGTTGCTGCTTTAACGCTGATGGTGTTGTTGGGCGGATGTAGCGTATTGCAAGGTACGCCGCAGCCTGCGCCACCGGTCGCCGATCACCCCCAGGAGATACGTCGTAATCAAACGGAAGGATTACAGCGAATGGGTACCGTGACCGCACTCGAGCGAGGCTCTCCCGATGATGCGGCAGAGGCCATTAAAGCAAAAGCTGTCGCCGCGAAAGCAGATTATTACGTCATCGTCCTTATCGATGAAACCATCGTGACGGGACAATGGTATTCGCAAGCCATTTTATACCGTAAATAACGCGCGGTATTTAAACGACATTTACACTGCTTTGCGTCCATAGACGTTTTCCTGTCCACAATAAACTCCAGCCAGTGACAATGGAAATGAGTTTATTAGCGAAGGATTGCCCGGCGGATACCGGGGACACGTAAAATGGAGCTGACGATGAAACGATCTCTTGCTTTGACCACACTGTTACTCTCAGCCGGTCTGGTGAGTACGGCAGCACAGTCAGCTGAATTTGCCAGCGCTGATTGTGTGACGGGTTTAAATGAAATTGGATTGATCTCCGTGAGTGATATCTCAGGGAGTCCGCAGGACGTAGAGCGCATGATTGCGCTGAAAGCCGATGAGCAGGGTGCCTCGTGGTATCGCATCATAAAAATGCAGGAAGATAGCCATGTCGATCGCTGGCGAGCGCAGGCCATTCTTTACGTCTGAAACCGTCAATAAAAGCCACTAAAAAAGAGTGGCTTTTTAATCTTTACAATTCTATTATCCTTGCCATAACTCCCCTGAGATATCTTTGTAACATCTTGTTACATAAAGCCAATAAATGTTATCCCCGCTCTGCCGTTGAAAAGCGATACCTTTTTAACAATGAGCAATTTATGATCAACTTTTTCCGCCGTGCAGGTCTGGGCACAAAGCTATCGCTGCTTACCGGCTTGAGTGTCGCCACTCTCTTTTTACTTTTCACTTTTCTCCTGAGCTACAACGCCAGTCAAAAACTTGAATCGCTGGCCGTAGAAGACCTTCATAACCAGTCCACCGGCGTGGTGGATATGGTGCAGATGTTCAATACCAGCCTCACCGAAGAGGTAGAAAGTTACACCCGCCTGTTCACCACCTTTTTGCCGCAGCCGCTGAGTATTGATGCCAGCCAGACCCGCGTCATCAACGGCCAGAGCGTCCCCCTGCTGAAAGGCGGCGATACGGAACTCCATGAGAACAACACTACCCCCGATGATTTTCTGAATCGCACCGGCGCGATCTCTACGCTCTTTGTCCGTAGTGGCGACGATTTTGTCCGCGTGGCGACCTCGCTGCGTAAAGAAAACGGCGACCGGGCCATCGGTACGGTACTCGATCATGCCAGCCCGGCATGGGAAGTGGTCACCAAAGGTGAGGTGTACCGCGGCCTAGCCCTGCTGTTCGGTAAGCGCTATATCACCCAGTACCAGCCGGTAAAAGATGCGGGCGGTCAGGTGATTGCCATTATCTTCGTCGGCGTCGACATCACCCACTCCTGGAACGTCATGCGCGAGAAGATCCTTAGCCGCCGTCTGGGCGAGAGCGGTCACTTCTTTGTGCTGAACCGCAGTAACGGCAAGAACCACGGCCAGTACCTGTTCCATAGCGCAGAAGAGGGAGAGCTGCCGAAGTGGGATAACACCGTTCAGCAACAGCTGCTGGGGGATCAATCCGGCACCCTGGAACGCCAGAGCGCCGATGGTCGCACGTTGATCATGGCCTGGACACCGCTACCGGGCTGGAACTGGACGATTGTGGGCGAGGTGGATAAAACCGTACTGCTGGCTGATGTGACCAGCATGCGCGACCGCTTCCTGCTGGCGGGCGTGGCGCTTTCCGCACTCTTTGCCATGCTGTTCGTGTTTATTATCCGCCGCTGGCTCACGCGCCCGCTGCGCGATGTGATTGGCCTGGCCGAACAGTATGCCGCAGGCGATCTGCGCGCCACCCTGCCTGCTACCCGTCAGGATGAGGTGGGTCAGTTGATCGGTGCCATCAACGGCATTGGCGGCGGGCTGCAAAAAATCGTGCTGCAGGTGCGGGAAGCTGCGGGCGATATTCATCTGGGGACCAACGCCCTGGCAGCGGATACCGGCGAGATCTCCGAGCAGATCAACAAGCAGGCCAGCAGCGTGGAGGAGACGTCCGCCAGTATGGAGCAGCTGGCGGCCACCGTGCAGCAGAACGCCGCCAATATGGAGCAGACCCAGCAGCTGGTCGGTGAAACCTCCCGGGCGGTGCATCAGGGCGGGGAGACCGTCAGCAATGCTGTCTCCACCATGGATGATATTCGCGAAGCATCAAAACGTATCGAAGCCATCACCCGGGTGATTGAAGGTATCGCCTTCCAGACCAATATTCTGGCGCTCAACGCCGCCGTCGAAGCCGCCCGGGCAGGCGAGCACGGTAAAGGCTTCGCCGTGGTAGCCCAGGAGGTCCGCGCCCTCGCAGCGCGCAGCGCCAACGCGGTGAAGGAGATTGAGCAGCTGATTGGCGATACGCTCAGCAAGGTGAGCGAAGGCCACGCCCTGTCGGAGCAGACCCGCCAGGCGATGGAGAGCATCATCGCGCACATCGATAACATCAAGGCGCTGGTAACCGAGATTAACCATGCCTCCCACGAGCAGTCGGCGGGTATCGGTCAGGTGAACCTGGCGATGACCCATATCGGCGAAGCGTCGCATATCAACGCCGACCGTGTCTCACGCAGCGAACAGACGGCGCAAACCCTGCGGGAGAAGGGTTCGCACCTGACCGAGCTGGTCAGCCTGTTCCGCCTGTAAGGTTCAGGCTACGCCGCCCGTGGCGCGCAGCAGCAGGTCGTCCTGGACCTGCTCGCTGAGCAACGATCGGCCACGGGCGTCGAGCATCTCACGGCACCAGGCCTGCGCCAGCGGCGGAGAAGCATGGCGCAGCATCTGCGCCCCCGCGCCCAGCAGGTAAATCTGCCGGGCGATCTCCCTGCCCTGCGCCTCCTGCGGTTTACGCAGTTTTTGCTGGAGCTGGCGCCAGCTGCGATCGAAATGACGATCCTGACCTTTAACCTCGGCAAAATCCGCCGCCAGCAGATCGACTACGCCAGGCTGTTTCGCCAGCACCCGCAGCACGTCCAGCCCCATGATATTGCCTGAACCTTCCCAGATGCTGTTAACCGGCATCTCGCGGTACAGGCGCGGCAGCTCGCTCTCTTCGCAATAGCCAATGCCGCCAAGAACCTCCATCGCTTCCGCAACGAATGGGATCCCCGCTTTACAGATCGCCAGTTTCGCGGCCGGAGTAAACAGCCTCGCCCACAGGGCTTCGTGTTCGTTGTCGCGACGATCCCAGGCCCGGGCGAGGCGGAACAGCAGCGACGTCTGCCCCTCCAGCTGGAGCGCCATGCGGCTTAACACATCGCGCATCAGCGGCTGGTCGATCAGGTTTTTGCCAAAGGTCTGCCGCTGGTGGGCGTGGTACAGCGCCACCGAGAAGGCCCGGCGCATCAGGCCGTGGCTGCCGAGCGCGCAGTCGAAACGGGTGAGGCCGCCCATCTTCAGGATCTGGCGCACCCCTTCCCCCTCTTCGCCCAGCAGCCAGCCGGTCGCATCGAGAAACTCGGCTTCGCTGCTGGCGTTCGAGCGGTTGCCCAGCTTCTCTTTCAGGCGCTCCAGATGCACGGCATTGCGCAGACCATCAGGCAGAAAACGGGGAACGAAGAAGCATGACAGGCCACCTTTGGCCTGCGCCAGCACCAGATGGGCATCGCTTTGCGGCACCGAGAAAAACCACTTATGGCCCACCAGCCGGTAGCTGCCGTCGCTGCAGCGTTCTGCCCGGGTGGTGTTGCTGAGAACATCCGATCCGCCCTGCTTCTCCGTCATCCCCATGCCAATTAACAGACCCCGCTTCTGATTGCCCGGCGCCAGATGGGAGTCATACCGGTCGCTCAGTAACGGCGTAAGCCAGTCATGAAACGCGCGCGGTAGCGCCTGCTGCAAAAGCGGCGTGGCGGCGTGGGTCATGGTGATGGGGCAAAGCGTGCCGGCCTCAACTTGCGCATGGAGGATAAACCGTGCCGCCCGGGCCACGAATGCCCCTTTTCGCGCCTCCTCTTCCCACGCCAGGTTATGGACCCGGTTGGCACAAAGCCCCTGCATCAGCAGGTGCCAGGCGGGATGGAAGCGCACGTCATCCAGCCGGGTTCCGCTGGCATCATAGCGCAGCAGTTCAGGGGGATTGGCGTTGGCCAGGCGGCCAAGCTCCAGGGATTCTGCCGTACCCAGCTGTTGACCGATGCTGGCGAGCAGCTCAGCGTCCCAGTCGGCACCTTCACGATTGACCGCTTCACACAGCGCGCGATCGGAAAGAAACAGGTTGCTGTTGGTGAGTGGCGCAGGCTGATTAAAAACAGTGTGCGTCTGCCAGTGCATAACGTATCCCTCCTTCTATGGCAATGGAATAAGTATGGACAAACCGGGCAGGCGCTGCACAACAGCGGGCGCACGATATCGCCACCCTCAAGCGTGAATCTGGTCACACAATGAACGAATAATAAATTTCTTATCGTTTGTTATGGTGAATAATTTATTCTTACCCTCATGGAGAGATGACGATGCAAACCACTCAACGGGCGCCGGATGCCCATAAGCGCGCTTTAATTGCTGGCTCAATTGGTAATTTCATCGAATGGTACGAATTTGCGGTATACGGTTTTCTCGCCACCGTGATTGCGAAAAACTTCTTTCAGCTCAGCGGTGAAGCGGGACTGACCAGCCTGATCCTCACCTATGCCTCTTTCGCTATCGCCTTCTTCTTTCGTCCGCTGGGGGCCATCATATTTGGCCGGATTGGCGATCGCATCGGCCGCAAACCCACGCTCATTATCGTGCTGGTGATGATGACCCTGACAACCGCGGCAATCGGCATCGTGCCGGTCTATGCCAGCATCGGCATTGCCGCCCCGCTCATCATCACCGGCCTGCGGATCCTGCAGGGACTTTTCGCCGGGGGAGAGTATGGCGGCGCGGTGTCGCTGATGACCGAGTTCGCCCCGCGTGGTAAACGCGGGCTCTACGGCGCCTGGCAGTCCTTTACCGTAGCGCTGGGCCTGCTGGCCGGCGCGGGCATCGTGGCGCTGCTCTCCGCGCTGCTGACGCCAGAAGCCCTGCACGACTGGGGCTGGCGCATTCCCTTCTTTATCGCCCTGCCGCTGGGGGCGGTGGCCCTGTGGCTGCGGGTGAGCATGGAAGAGACGCCCAGCTTCGTGAAGCAACAAACCAAACCGGTGGCCGTGAAGGCGCGCACCAGCGACACGCTGAAAGCCATCGGGATGGGAATTGGCCGGGTGATGGTGTGGTCTGCCGCAGGGTATACCTATCTGGTGATCATGCCCGCCTACCTGCAATCGGCTCTGCATACCGGCTTTAACCAGGCGCTGCTGATTGCGGTGATCTCCAATATCGGTTTTGCGCTGACCATTATCCCATCGGGGATCCTCAGCGACCGCATCGGACGCCGGACGGTGATGGTTATCGCCGCCGCGCTGCTGCTGATCCTCGCCCTGCCGCTACTGAAAATTTTGCAGGCGGAGTCCAGCACCCTGGCGGTGAAAGCGATAGTGGTGCTGATTGCCGGTGGCCTGGTGGGGATGCTGGCAGGCCCAGGCCCGGCCATGCTGTCAGAGATGTTCCCGACAAGGGTGCGCTATACCGGACTGGGGCTGGCCTATTCGCTGTCGAACGCCATCTTCTCGGGCTGTGCGGGGCTAATCATTACCGGGCTGATAAAAGAGACGGGGAACCTGGATATTCCGGCGTATTACGTGATGGTCACGGCAGTGGTAAGTATTGGGGCGCTGATGACGCTTAAGAAGGATGACCATTTACGGTCGCTGGAGGAGTGAGTGATACTGCCGGGTGGCGGCTTCGCCTTACCCGGCCTACAACAGCACGGACCGTAGGCCCGGTAAGCGCAGCGCCACCGGGCACAACAGACTACCCGCGCTGGCGTACCGCTTCGAACAGGCAGATGCCGGTTGCTACAGAAACGTTCAGGGACGAGACGCTGCCCGCCATCGGAATGCTGATCAGCTCGTCGCAATGCTCGCGCGTCAGACGACGCATGCCTTCACCTTCGGCACCCATCACCAGCGCCAGACGACCGGTCATTTTGCTCTGGAACAGGGTGTGGTCTGCTTCACCTGCAGTACCGACGATCCAGATATTCTCTTCCTGTAACTGACGCATGGTGCGCGCCAGGTTGGTCACGCGGATCAGCGGCACGTTCTCCGCCGCGCCGCAGGCCACTTTTTTGGCCGTCGCGTTGAGCTGCGCGGAGCGATCTTTCGGCACGATCACCGCATGGACACCCGCCGCATCGGCGCTACGCAGGCAAGCACCAAGGTTGTGCGGATCGGTCACGCCGTCGAGGATCAGGAAGAACGGGTTTTCCAGCGCGGCGATCAGATCCGGCAGATCGTTCTCCTGATACTGGCGGCCCGGCTTCACGCGGGCGATGATGCCCTGATGCACTGCCCCTTCGCTTTTCTCATCCAGGTACTGACGGTTCGCCAGCTGGATCACCACGCCCTGCGCTTCCAGGGCATGGATCAGCGGCATCAGGCGTTTATCTTCACGCCCTTTCAGAATAAAGACTTCCTGAAAACGCTCCGGTGCGCGCTCCAGCAGGGCCTGCACCGCGTGGATGCCGTAAATCATTTCACTCATTGATGGTTCTCATTAATTACTGTTCACCTCTCCCTTTCGGGAGAGGATCAAGGTCAGGGGAGAATTACTCCGCCACTTTTTTCTTTGCCGCGCGCTTCGCTTTGGTCGCCGCAGCTATTTTTTGGGTTTTGGCCGACGGTTTTTTGGCTGCTCTGGCCTCTTTCTTCGCGGCCTTCGACTTCTGTTTTTTCTCGCCACGGAAGGCGCTGTCCGGCTCGAAGTTTACCCGCTTACCGGCCTGACGGCGTTTGCCGCTGGTTTTTCCGGCGGCCCCTCTCTTCGCATTATCCCGCGCGGTTTTACCCACGTTACGTGGCGCGCGTTCGCTGGAGATCAGGCTGAAATCAATCTTACGCTCGTCCATGTTGACGGCTTCGACCTTCACTTCCACGCGATCGCCCAGACGGTAGGTCTGGCCGCTGGACTCGCCGGTCAGACGCTGCCCAACCTGATCGTAACGGTAGTAGTCGTTGTCCAGGGATGAGACATGCACCAGACCATCGATAAAGAGTTCATCAAGGCGTACAAAGAAGCCAAAGCCGGTGACGCTGGCAATCACGCCTTTAAAGACGTTACCTACCTGATCCAGCATGAAGTCGCACTTCAGCCAGTCCGCCACGTCACGCGTCGCTTCATCAGCGCGGCGTTCGGTCATGGAACAGTGTTGGCCCAGCTGCAGCACCTCTTCCATGGAGTAGTGATAACCCCCGGTTTCGGTCGTGTTGCCTTTGTGGCCCTGCTCATGTGCCAGCAGATACTTAATGGCACGGTGCAGTGACAGATCCGGATAACGGCGGATCGGCGAGGTAAAGTGCGCATAAGACTGCAACGCCAGACCAAAGTGGCCGCGGTTCTCAGGATCGTAAATCGCCTGCTTCATAGAACGCAGCAGCATGGTTTGCAGCATTTCCGCGTCAGGGCGATCGCTAATCGATTCCAGCAGCTCGGCGTAATCGCGCGGCTCCGGCTTGTTGCCCCCCGGCAGCTCAAGACCCAGCTCCGCCAGTACGGTACGGAAAGAGGTAATGGCTTCGGTGGTCGGTTTATCGTGGATACGGAACAGCGCGGGCTCTTTGGCTTTCTCAACGAAGCGTGCCGCGGAGATGTTCGCCAGGATCATGCACTCTTCAATCAGCTTGTGGGCATCGTTACGCTGGGTCTGTTCGATACGCTCAATGCGACGCTCAGCGTTAAAGATGAACTTCGCCTCTTCGCTCTCAAATGAGATCCCGCCGCGCTCTTCACGCGCCTGCTCCAGCACTTTATAGAGGTTATGCAGCTCTTCGATGTGCTTCACCAGCGGAGCGTACTGTTCACGCAGATCCCGATCACCCTGCAGCATATGCCACACTTTGGTATAGGTCAGGCGCGCATGTGAACTCATCACCGCTTCATAGAATTTGTAGCCGGTTAAACGCCCCTTACTGGAGATGGTCATTTCACAAACCATGCAGAGACGGTCAACCTGCGGGTTAAGCGAACACAGGCCGTTGGAGAGCACTTCCGGCAACATCGGTACAACCTGGGACGGGAAGTAGACCGAGGTGCCACGGTTACGCGCTTCGCCATCCAGTGGGGTGCCAGTACGAACGTAATAGCTCACATCCGCAATCGCCACCCACAGACGCCAGCCGCCGCCGCGTTTTTTCTCACAGTAGACGGCGTCATCAAAGTCACGGGCGTCTTCGCCATCAATGGTGACCAGCGGCAGGCTGCGCAGATCCACGCGGCCCGCTTTTGCCGATTCCGGCACCTGCTCTTTCAGTCCTTCAACCTGTTCTTCAACGGCTTTTGGCCAGACGTGGGGGATTTCATGGGTGCGTAGTGCCATATCCACGGCCATGCCGGTGCCCATGTTATCGCCCAGCACTTCCACAATCTTCCCGACCGCTTTGGTACGACGGGTTGGACGCTGAGTCAGCTCAACCACCACCACAAAGCCCATCCGCGCGCCCATTACCTCTTCAGGCGGAATGAGGATGTCAAAGCTCAGGCGACTGTCATCCGGCACCACAAAACCCACACCAGCATCGGTGAAGTAGCGGCCCACGATCTGGCTGGTTTTTGGCACCAGCACACGCACAACGCGCGCTTCACGACGCCCTTTGCGGTCTGCACCCAGCGGCTGGGCCAGGATCTGGTCGCCGTGAATGCACATTTTCATCTGTTCAGATGAGAGGTAGAGGTCATCTTTGCGGCCTTCGACGCGCAAGAAGCCGTAACCATCACGGTGGCCAATCACCATGCCTTTCAGCAGATCGAGACGCTCCGGTAGGGCATAGCATTGACGGCGGGTAAAGACGAGTTGTCCGTCGCGCTCCATCGCGCGAAGGCGGCGGCGAAGGGCTTCAATTTGCTCTTCGCCTTCAATGTTCAGTTCAACGGCAAGTTCTTCACGGTTGGCAGGTTTTTCGCGTTTTGTGAGGTGTTCAATGATGAACTCGCGGCTGGGGATAGGGTTCGCGTATTTTTCGGCTTCGCGTTCCTGGAAAGGATCTTGTGACATAGCGGTTCCTCCGTTGTCATCTCCGGTGGACGTTTTCTTCATTCCACCAGCAATAATTTATACAGCGGTTGATTCTCTTCAACCAAATCGGCCAGCGTGTAGTTATCCAGCTCCATGAGAAAACTTTGCACAGCCTTTGAAAGCGCCTGTTTCAGTCGACAGGCGGGGGTAATGTGGCAGAACTCGCTGCTGCAGTTCACCAGAGACAATGGCTCCAGTTCGCGCACCACATCACCAACACGAATACTCTGTGCCGGTTTACCGAGGCGGATGCCGCCATTTTTCCCGCGGACGGCAGCAACGTATCCGGCTCGGCTAAGTTGATTGATTATTTTGACCATATGATTACGGGACACACCGTAGACCTCTGTCACCTCAGAGATACTGGTCATCTGTCCAGCGGGTAACGACGCCATGTAAATCAGCGCACGCAATCCGTAATCGGTGAAACTTGTTAACTGCACATCAACCTCAGGAAAAGGGTAAAACGCGGTATATCCGCAGAGATATTCATTAATGATGATAAACCAGCCAGATAGTCAACGGCGAATTTATTTAAACTGAAAGGGGGAAAGGAGAATGAAAAAGCCGGATGCGCATGGCTTTCCGGCCTGTGATGGGTATTGCAGGCCCGGCAAGCGTAGCGCCGCCGGGCGAAACCATCATTATGCGTCGAACGGGTCGCGCAGGATCATGGTTTCAGAACGATCAGGGCCGGTAGAGATAATATCAATCGGCACACCGGTCAGCTCTTCAATACGCTGGATGTAATCCAGCGCTGCCTGTGGCAGACCGCTACGCTCTTTCACGCCGAAGGTGGTTTCAGACCAGCCCGGCATGGTTTCGTAGATCGGCTCAATGCCCTGCCAGTCGTCAGCAGCCAGCGGAGTGGTGGTCACTTCACGGCCATCCGGCATACGGTAGGCAACACAGATTTTCACTTCTTTCAGACCGTCCAGGACGTCCAGCTTGGTCAGGCAGAAGCCAGACAGGGAGTTGATCTGCACCGCACGGCGCACAGCAACCGCATCCAGCCAGCCGGTACGACGACGACGACCGGTGGTCGCGCCAAACTCGTTACCTTGCTTGCACAGGAACTCGCCGGTTTCATCAAACAGTTCGGTCGGGAACGGACCCGCACCCACGCGAGTGGAGTAAGCCTTGATGATACCCAGAACGTAATCCACATAACGCGGACCCAGGCCAGAGCCAGTTGCCACACCACCTGCGGTGGTGTTGGAAGAGGTTACGTACGGATAGGTACCGTGGTCGATATCCAGCAGTGTACCCTGCGCACCTTCGAACATGACGAAATCGCCACGCTTGCGCGCCTGGTCCAGCAGATCGGAGACATCAACAACCATACCAGTCAGGATGTCAGCGATCGCCATGACGTCATCCAGCACTTTCTGGTAGTCAACGGCGTCAACTTTGTAGAAATTCACCAGCTGGAAGTTGTGATATTCCATCACTTCTTTCAGTTTTTCAGCAAAGGTGGCTTTATCGAACAGGTCGCCAACGCGCAGACCGCGACGAGCGACTTTATCTTCGTAAGCCGGGCCGATACCACGGCCGGTGGTGCCGATTGCTTTCGCGCCGCGTGCTTTTTCACGCGCCAGATCCAGCGCAACGTGGTAGTCGAGGATCAGCGGACAGGCTTCTGAGAGCAGCAGACGCTCGCGAACCGGGATGCCACGGTCTTCCAGGCCTTTCATCTCTTTCATCAGCGCAGCAGGAGACAGCACAACACCGTTACCGATGATGCTGGTCACATTGTCACGAAGAATGCCTGATGGAATAAGATGGAGGACGGTTTTTTCACCGTTGATTACGAGAGTATGGCCTGCGTTGTGACCACCCTGATAGCGTACAACAAATTTAGCACGCTCAGTCAGAAGATCGACGATCTTCCCTTTACCTTCGTCACCCCATTGGGTGCCCAGTACGACGACGTTGTTACCCATTTTCAAAATCACCGATTGCTTAAAAATGGATTCTACCATCGGTTTTGATGATGTTCAGCTTTTTTTGTATACAAATTTCGGCGAAATTGATGCCTTCCTCGCCAGTTAAACGATTACCTCAATATCTTGTGTGATGGGCCAATTCTCATCACAAGCGGTGCGGCAATTTCACTTACCGCTATGCCGAAGGGATTAGCGCTTTTCGTTCATCTCCAGTAAATCGGCTGTAACGAACAAAAAAATGGCGCCCCTGAGGGGCGCCATTCGCTTTTTGAAGCCGTGAAATCAGCGACTGGCTTCCGGTGACTTCATATAGCGGAAGAAATCGCTGTCCGGGCTGAGAACCATAACGTCCTGATTGCTCTGGAAGCTGCTCTCATAGGCACGCAGGCTACGGATAAAGGCATAGAAGTCTGGATCCTGGCTGAAGGCATCCGCAAACAGCTTCGCCGCTTCGGCATCGCCTTCACCGCGCAGGATACGGCCCTGACGCTCCGCTTCTGCCAGGGTTTTGGTCACTTCATAGTCTGCGGTTGCACGCAGCTTTTCAGCCTCTTCCTGACCCTGTGAACGATGACGACGGGCTACCGCTTCACGCTCGGCACGCATACGGTTGTAGATCGCCTCAGAGACTTCCGTCGGCAGGTTGATCTGCTTGATACGCACGTCAACGACTTCGATACCCAATGCCGCCATACTGTTCGGGTTGATCACCGCCACTTTACCGTTGGTTTCAGCCTGAACGCGTTCAGCCGCTTTGGCGATGGCATCGTCAGCCGCCGGGGTTGTCACTTCATCTTCCGTGCCGGCGGAACCGGAGTTCAGCGCATCGCGTACTTCAGAGGTCAGACGACCGCGGGAGTCGGTTACGATGTCGCGCACATCCAGACGACCAATTTCAGAACGCAGACGGTCAGAGAACTTACGTTTCAGCAGCACTTCGGCCTGAGAGACGTCGCCGCCGCCGGTTGCCAGGAAGTAACGGCTGAAGTCGCTGATACGCCACTTGATATAGGAGTCAACGATCAGGTCTTTTTTCTCTTTGGTCACGAAACGGTCGGCCTGGTTATCCATCGTCTGGATACGCGCATCAAGCGTTTTCACAGACTGAATAAACGGCACTTTGAAGTGCAGGCCTGGCTCATAAATGACCGGACGCTTGTCGCTGTCACGCACGACGCTGCTGAACTGGAATTTAATCCCACGCTCGCCCTCTTTAACCACAAAAATTGAGGTGTAAAGCACAACCAGCACGATAATAATGATCGCAATTACTGACTTACGCATCGTTATTCCCCCTGACGCTGGTAGTCGTTACGCTGCGCGTTGGCGCGGCGTTGGTCCATGATGTCACCATCGCTTGAAGAAGAGCGGGTGTTTGCGCTGGCGTTACCGGTAGACGCAGGTGGCAGACGCAGCAGGTTATTCGCCCCGCTGTCATTCTTTGCGCCCGCGGCACTGGTGCCTTTCAGCATCTGATCCAGCGGCAGAACCATCAGGTTGCCACCTTTGCTGTCATTGACCAGTACCTTACGGGTGTGGCTCAGCACTTTCTCCATGGTTTCGATATAGAGACGTTCACGGGTAATTTCCGGCGCAGCTTTATATTCCGGCAGAATTTTCGCAAAGCGAGCCACCTCACCCTGGGCTTCCAGCACGGTCTGGGTCTTATAGGCTCGCGCCTCTTCCAGAATACGCTGTGCCTGACCGTTCGCACGCGGCTGAACTTCGTTGGTGTAGGCTTCTGCCTCACGGATGTACTGCTGTTCGTTTTCACGGGCAGCAATCGCATCGTCAAACGCCGCTTTGACCTCTTCCGGCGGACGAGCAGCCTGGAAGTTGACGTCCAGCAGGGTGATACCCATGTTATACGGACGAATGGTCTCTTCCAGCTCACGCTGGGTATCGCTACGAATAACGGTACGACCTTCGGTCAGAATGCGGTCCATGGTGTATTTACCGATCACGCCACGCAGGGCGCTGTCGGTCGCCTGACGCAGGCTGTCATCGGCGCTGGTCACGCTAAAGAGGTAACGTTCAGGATCGGTCACGCGATACTGCACGTTCATCTCAACGCGCACCACGTTTTCGTCTGACGTCAGCATCACGCCGGATGCCGCCAGTTCGCGTACCGATTCAACGTTCACCGCCGTGACGTCATCGATAAAGGTCGGCTTCCAGTTCAGGCCCGGCTCAACCAGATGGCTGAATTTGCCGAAACGGGTGACAACACCGCGCTCTGCTTCTTTGATTGTGTAGAACCCGCTGGCAGCCCAGATAATCACCGCCGCTGCGGCAACAATGCCCACCACACGACCGCCCATATGAGGACGCGGCCCCTGGCCAGTACCACCGCCAGTGCCTTTACCACCGCCGAGTCCGCCCAGCTTTTTGCTCAGCTTGCGGAAGATATCATCCAGATCGGGTGGCCCCTGCTCGCGACCACCTTTGTTGCCATTTCCCCCGGAGTTGCCGCCTTGATTATTGCTGCTCCCCCACGGGTCGCGGTCTTGTCCGTTATTACCGGGCTGATTCCACGCCATGTATGTGCTCCATATTTGTTATGCGGTGATATACCCTCAAACGCCTGGCATGCCGGAGCATTCGCAGCGGTTCGGGTATCCCAAAGGGCAAAATCCTTCAGGCATCTCCTTTCCGGTCAGACGACGTAGTCGACCAGCGCAGGTTCTTGTTTACAGAGGCGACGCCAGTCGACGATTGGCATACGCACCTGCAACCCCACGCTGCCGTCATCCTCCATCCACTCTTTTTCTATCGCCTGAAGCTGATAAAAACGGCTGCGCAGTCGGCCTTCCTCGGGTGGCAGACGCAGCGTGTGCTGAGCCACTTCACCGGAAAGACGTTCTGTTAAAGCCTGGAAAAGCAGTGGTACACCGACACCGGTCTGCGCAGAAAGCCAGACCCGAATCGGTATGTTCTCTTCATCCCTGTCGATACGCGGTTCGAAATTGTCCAGCATATCGATCTTGTTCATCACCAGCAGCGTCGGGATCTCGTGGGCATCAATCTCTTCCAGCACGATATTCACTGCATCAATATTTTCCTGTACGCGTACATCCGCAGCGTCGATAACATGCAACAGCAATGTCGCCTGACGGGTCTCCTGCAGGGTGGCTTTAAACGCGGCCACCAGATCGTGCGGCAGATGACGGATAAACCCAACGGTATCCGCCAGCACGGTTTCACCGACGTCCGTTACATCAATGCGGCGCAGCGTCGGATCCAGGGTCGCAAACAGCTGGTCTGCAGCGTAAACCTGGGCCTCAGTAATCTGGTTAAACAGGGTGGATTTACCGGCGTTGGTATAACCGACCAGCGACACCGTCGGGATGTCTGCTTTCTGTCGGGAGCGGCGCCCCTGCTCACGTTGCTTCTCAACTTTTTCCAGCCGTGAGAGGATCTGGGTAATACGGCCACGCAGCAAGCGACGGTCGGTTTCGAGCTGGGTTTCACCCGGGCCGCGCAAACCAATCCCGCCCTTTTGTCGTTCAAGGTGTGTCCAGCCACGCACCAGGCGCGTCGCCAGATGGCGCAACTGCGCCAGCTCAACCTGCAATTTCCCTTCATGGGTACGTGCACGTTGGGCAAAAATGTCTAAAATCAAACCCGTCCGATCGATAACACGACATTCGCACAGACGTTCCAGGTTGCGTTCCTGGGCCGGTGTCAGGGCGTGATCAAACAGCACGACCGATGCGCCAGTCGCTTTAACGGCATCCGCAATCTCTACTGCTTTACCTTCACCAACAAAAAACTTTGGGTGCGGCGCTTTACGGCTACCGGTAATCACCTGCATTGCTTCGACACCGGCGGAAGAGACCAGAGATTCAAACTCCTGGAGATCTTCCATATCTTTGTCTTGCGAAAAATAGATGTGTACCAGCACCGCCTGCTCACCGGCATCGTAACGGTCAAACAAGCGTAAACCTCTCAAAAAAGATCAGCGGGGAACGCAGAAAACCTGGCTCCCCGATATGGAAATAACAGCCAGTAACCTTATTCGGTCTCTTCGCTGTCCTGCGCAGGCGCAGAAGAACCCTGCGCGTTGCTGCCATGATGGTAGTTACTGGAACCGCCGCCAGCGTTATTGCTGTGATGAGATACCGGGCGAGACGGAACAACAGTAGAAATCGCGTGCTTATAAACCATCTGGCTGACCGTGTTTTTCAACAGGATCACGAACTGATCGAAAGACTCAATCTGACCTTGCAGCTTAATACCATTCACCAAATAAATAGAAACTGGAACACGTTCCCGACGCAGTGCGTTCAAGAACGGATCTTGTAAAGATTGCCCCTTAGCCATTCTATCTTTTCCTTATATGCTTGTTTTGTACTTAGAACCTTGCGATTCTGAAAAATTGCGCACGATACGGCTTAATTGTACACATTCAGTCTGCGATATCACCAACAACCTGTAATACATCGTGTAACGCCTGTTGCGGTTTTTCACTGTCTAACCAGTGAACTCCCTCCCAACCGCGCAACCAGGTAATCTGGCGCTTCGCTAACTGTCTCGTGGCGCAAATACCTCGATAAACCATTTCATCATGCGAAATCTCACCTTCAATGTATGACCACATCTGGCGATAACCCACACAACGAATGGAAGGCATATCCGTATGCAAATCTCCACGGGCAAATAGCGCCCGCACTTCTGCTTCAAAATCTGAAGCCAACATCTGATGAAAACGCTGCTCAATTCGCTGATGGAGCAGTTCACGGCTCGCCGGGGCGATGGCGAACTGATGCACCTGATACGGCAGAGCCTCTCCTGACGTTTGCGTCAGTTCCGTTAAAGTTTTACCCGAAATGAAAAAAACTTCCAGTGCCCGGGAAAGCCTTTGCGGATCATTTGGATGAATACGTGCTGCCGCAACCGGATCAATTTCTGCCAGCTGCGCATGCAGTACACCCCATCCCTGCTCTGCTGCCTGATGCTCAATTTTTGCTCTAATGGCCGGATCTGCCGAAGGTAACGGCGACAACCCTTCCAGTAACGCTTTGAAATAGAGCATTGTTCCGCCCACCAGCAGCGGGATACGTCCTGCTGCTGTGATCTCAGCCATATGCGCCAGCGCATCGCGACGGAAATCAGCCGCCGAATAGGCCTGCGCCGGGTCAAGGATATCCAGCAATCGGTGCGGCGCCGCGCGTAACTCGTCTGCGTTAGGCTTTGCCGTACCAATATCCATCCCCTGATAAATAAGGGCGGAATCAACGCTAATCAACTCTACTGGCAAAACTTTACGTAACTCAATGGCTAACGCGGTTTTACCCGAGGCCGTTGGCCCCATCAAAAATATCGCCTTAGGCAGGCGGGTATTGCTTACATCACTCATTTTTCAGGGCGGCCTTAGCCGTTTGTAGATCAACAGGTTGTAATAAACCACCCGGCGGCGCTTTCACCAGCTGCGGGCAGAGGCGCTCGACCTCCGCCAGCACGGTGATAGCCTGCGCCATACTCCACGTCGGATGATCGCTGGCCAGCTGGCGGGCGATCCACTGTGCAGTATTGGCGGCATCAAACGTTGTCTGCTGCGCCAGGTAGCCTATCAGTTCAGGAATCAAGTTTTGTAAATTTTGTTGGCGTAAGGGTAAAGGCACAGCCCGAAGCGTCACATGATGCGATTCCAGCACCATTTCGATCCCCATTTCAGCAAGGGCAGCCTGATGACGCTGCACCACCTGCGTCTCCTGCGGCGAGATTTTAATCCGCACCGGGATCAACAGCGGCTGGGCGCAGGCCTGATGAGGACCGGGCGCCAGCTGCGCCTGTTTAAGCCAGCGTTCGGCAACCGGCAGGGATAACAGCGCCAGATGACCGTCCTGCTCAAGCAGCGCGGCATCGGGTGCTATGATGGTCAGCACCCGACCAAAACTCTGGTTATGGCCCATCAGGGCGGGGGCTGCGGGAGCGGCCTCAGCCGTTTTTTGTGCCGGAGCCGGGGTGTCCAGCAAGGTGCGATACACCGCGCCCGCCTGCTTCTGGTAGCCTGGCTGGGCATGTGGATAATTCGCCCCGGACGTCCGGGGAGCTGAGCCGCCAGACGAGAAACGCGGTGCGGCAGGTTCCCGCGCCACAGCCGGTTCAGCAAACTGGTTTTTGCCCGCCGCAATACGGTTTTCCGGGATGGGACGCGGCGCAGGCTCCACGTTACTCAGCGGCAGGTTTGGCTCGGCCTGCTGCTGCAATACGCTCAGCACCCCCTGGTAGATGAAGTCATGCACCAGCCGGGACTGGTGAAAACGCACCTCATGCTTCGCCGGATGGACATTGACATCCACCTGATGCGGGTCGATCTCCAGATAGAGCACAAATGCAGGTTGTTCGCCGGCACCGAGTTTATCTTCGCACGCCTGGCGGATCGCATGGTTGATGAGACGGTCACGCATCATGCGTCCGTTCACGTAGCAATACTGGATCTCTGCAAAAGCCGCGCTGCTCGCTTTCGGATCGGCCACCCAGCCGCGCAGGGTCAGATCGCCATGCTGCCACTCAATGGCCAGCGCCTTTTCGAGAAACGGCGTGCCGCAGATGGCACCCAACCGGCGCTCCTTCTGCCCGCCCTGCGCCACGGCGCGATACTGGCGCATCATCTTGCCGTTATGACTCAGATTGATGGTGACATCGAAGCGCGCCAGGGCGATGCGGCGAATAATCTCGTCGATATGGCCAAATTCGGTTTTCTCGGTGCGCATAAACTTGCGCCGCGCGGGGGTGTTGTAGAAGAGATCCAGCACTTCCAGCGTGGTGCCCACCGGATGCGCGGCAGGTTTGACCGTCACGTCCATATCCCGGCCTTCGGCATAAGCCTGCCAGGCTTCCTGCTGTTCTGCCGTGCGGGAGGTGAGCGTTAAGCGGGAGACGGAGCTGATACTGGCCAGCGCTTCGCCGCGAAAACCGAGGCTGATAATGGCTTCGAGATCGTCGAGGGAGGCGATTTTGCTGGTTGCGTGACGAGCCAGCGCCAGCGCCAGCTCCTCTTTTTTGATGCCGCAGCCGTTATCACGGATCCGAATGAGCTTCGCTCCGCCGCGTTCGATATCGATATCGATGCGGGTGGCGCCCGCATCAAGGCTGTTTTCCACCAGCTCTTTCACTACCGAGGCAGGTCGTTCTACCACCTCACCGGCGGCGATTTGGTTCGCAAGCTGCGGCGGCAGAACCTGAATCGGCATGATAGCTCCTTAATTGGTCGAGGTTGACTCGCCCGGTAACATGGCGCTGGCGGTCTGCCCCGCGCCACCCTGTGGGGCAGACTGGAGCGGATGCGCATCAAAGTACTTACGCAGGCCTTTATAAATCGCTTCGGCAATCTGCTGCTGGTAGCTGTCGCTGGCCAGCAGGCGCTCTTCACCGTTATTACTGATGAAGCCCGTCTCCACAAGAATGGACGGAATATCCGGCGAACGCAGCACGCCGAGGCTGGCATGTTCCGGGCGGCGCTTATGCAGAGAACCGACACTTTGCAGCTGATTCAGGACGTTAGTCGCTACATCATACCCGACACGCTGGGAATGGCCGAACTGTAAATCCAGTACCGCCTGGCTCAGGTAGGGATCCGACTGGCTGTTCGCCAGCACGTCACCCGCCCCGCCTAACAGCTCGGATTGCTTTTCATGTTCCTCAAGCCAGTTTGCCATTTCGCTGTTGGCGCGACGGTTAGAAAGTACCCATACAGATGCCCCCGTCGCGTTGCGGTTGGGAGCCGCATCGGCATGCACAGAGACCAGGAAATTGGCATTCTGCTGACGCGCCACGTCAGAACGGCCCATGACCGAGATAAAATAGTCACCGTCACGGGTTAAGACGCCTTTAAACATCGGATCGTCGTTCAGCAGCGTCCGCAGCTTACGGGCAATGGCGATGGTCACGTTTTTCTCACGCGTCCCACCCGGCCCGATGGCGCCAGGGTCATCACCACCGTGTCCAGCATCGATGGCGATAATAACTTTATCGCCGCTTGCCGGGCGCGCCTGCATCGCGGGACGGGTCACCGTGTTGCTGCTGGTGACGCTGGTAATACGATCGCTGCCGGATTTAAACGGATTTCGTGCGGGCTCCGAAGGGCGCGGCGCAACGACAGGCTCTTCCACCCGCTTCACCACGACCGGTGGCGGCGGAGGTGGCGGTGGTGCATCGGCGTTGATGGTAAAGACCACCATATAGCTCGCGCCGTTTTGTTGCTTTACCGCCCGGGTCTTGCCGTTTTGCGTTAAATCAACCACCAGACGCAGGGACTGCGCGTCTTTTGGCGTACCGGAACGAATGCTGCGCACCAGGTTGTTGCCACTGAACTGTAACGGCAGCCCCTTGATAACGCCGGTCTGTTTAATATCCAGCGCGACGCTGCGCTTATCGTCCTGGGAAAACGCATACTCAGGATCGCCCATAAAGCTGAAGGTGATCCGGGCCTGAGTGTCTCCGTTGGAAACCTGAATATCGGACAAGGTTGCCGCCCCGGCCTGTGCGCAAAACAGCACCGTTGCAGCTATCAGCCAACTTTTAACGCGATTAATCATCCCGTTATCTCTTAACTTAACCGGCTAAACGCGCCAGTATCGAATTTCCTGATGCGGAGAGAGCAGTCACGCGGGCCTCACGCCCTTGCGCCTGATACTCCAGGTGAATTTCAACATCGGGTTCAGGTAACACACCGGTACCCTGCTGCGGCCACTCGACCAGGCAAATGGCATCGTTGGCAAAGTAGTCACGGATCCCCATAAATTCCAGCTCTTCAGGATCGGCAAGCCGATAAAGATCGAAGTGGTAGACCATCAGGTTTTCCAGGGTGTAGGGCTCGACCAGCGTGTAGGTCGGGCTTTTCACATTACCCTGATGTCCCAGCGCCTGTAAGAAGCCCCGGCTAAAGGTGGTCTTACCCGCGCCCAGGTCGCCATACAGATAGATGACGGTTGCGCCCTCGCAGGCCTGCGCCACGCGCTGGCCGAGATCTAAAGTTGCTTGTTCGTCGGGTAAAGGGATCACGCGATTAATCATTTTCTACGTCAGTTATTTTCGGGTTAACGACACGCCTTAGCGTGTCAAAAAGATCGGTTGCCAGCATGCCGCGCGTGCCATAGTGGTCAGCCAGCCGATCGGCAGCTGCACCATGCGCGACGCAGCCTGCGCAGGCGGCATCATAAAGCGCCAGTTTCTGTCCAAGCAACGCGCCAATCATACCGGAAAGCACGTCGCCCATTCCGCCGCTCGCCATTCCGGCATTGCCGACATCCACGATGCCTGCCTCTCCGCTCTCGCTGGCGACGACGGTACCGGCGCCTTTCAGGACGACAACACCACCGTAACGTTTTACCAGACGCTGGGCAGAATGTAAGCGATCGCTTTCAATTTCTGCAACGCTGCAGTTAAGCAGCCGCGCGGCCTCGCCGGGGTGCGGCGTCAGGATGCGATTGTGACGTTTATCCGGGTTGATTGCCAGAAGGTTCAGCGCGTCAGCGTCCCATAGCATCGCATGGCGAAAGTTTTCGACCTTGCGTAGTGCCTCTTTCCCCCACGGCTCCTGACCGAGACCGGGGCCAATCACCACCACATCGGCCCATTGCAGACTGTCATCCAGCACCTTCGGCGTCAGTTCATGCACCATCAGTTCAGGCCGGGCGGTAACGATCGGGGCAATATTTTCGCGGCGGGTCAGGACGCGCACCAGCCCAGCCCCCGTGCGCAGTGCTGCTTCGCCGGTCATGCGAATAGCGCCCGCTGTGCCATGGTCGCCGCCGATAATCACCAGCCGGCCATGATCGCCCTTATGGGAGGTTGGACGGCGTGGCGGCAACCACTGCGCCAGATGCGAGGCATCAAAGCGGGTGATGGCGGTCTCCTGCCCGGCGAGCCAGCCCTCCAGGCCAAGCGCGTGATGATGCAGCGAGCCCACCACATCGCGCGCTTTACCGGTCAACAGGCCCGGTTTAAGAGCAATAAACGTCACCGTATGGTCGGCATTTATGACCGCGCCTGGCGTGGTCCCCGTCTGAGCAACCAACCCGGAGGGAATATCCAGCGCAACGATGGGCGCCGCATGCTGGTTAGCGTGGGCGATCAATCCGGCAACCTCGTCGCGAGGCGCGCTGCGCAAACCTGTTCCAAGAAGGCCGTCAACAATCAGGTCGATGCCTTCCGGCCAAGGGGTATCCGCAGCGTGGATAATCCCCGCCGCATCCAGCCAGGCTTGCCGCGCGTTTGTGGCTTCTTCCGGAAGCGGTTTGTCACTCTCTGTCGCCAGCAGCGTGACGGTAATGCCCGCGGCAAGCGCCAGTCGGGCGACGACATAGCCATCGCCACCGTTATTGCCATGACCGCACAGGATGAGCCAGTGGCGGGATTGCGGATAAGCGGTACGGGCAATGGTGAACGCTGCCTCACCCGCACGTCGCATCAGTTCATAAAGGGTTATACCCAGACTGTCTGCCGCCTCTTTTTCGGCGCGCCGCAGGTCGTCCGCGGGCCAGACAGAGTGTGGTATACTTGCGGGGTTTTTCTTCACAGTATGGTCCGTCATGTCACAGCCCCTCGATCTCAATCAGTTAGCGCAAAACATTAAACAGTGGGGCGCTGAGCTTGGTTTTCAACACGTGGGTATCACCGATACCGATCTCTCTGCCAGCGAGCCCAAACTGCAGGCATGGCTGGATAATCAATACCACGGCGAGATGGAGTGGATGGCGCGTCACGGCATGATGCGCGCCCGCCCGCATGAACTGTTGCCGGGAACCCTGCGCGTGATCAGCGTGCGTATGAACTACCTTCCCACCGGAGCCGCTTTTGCCAGTACGCTGAAGAACCCCTCTCTGGGGTATGTCAGTCGTTATGCCCTGGGGCGTGACTATCATAAACTGTTGCGTAACCGGCTCAAAAAGCTTGGGGAAAGGATTCAGGAGCAGTGCGCCACGCTGAATTTTAGACCTTTTGTCGATTCTGCGCCTGTTCTTGAGCGCCCGCTGGCGGAAAAAGCCGGGCTCGGCTGGACAGGTAAGCACTCACTTATCCTCAGCCGCGATGCCGGGTCGTTCTTCTTCCTGGGGGAACTGCTGGTGGATATTCCGTTGCCGGTGGATAAGCCGGTCGAAGAAGGCTGCGGCCGCTGTGTGGCCTGTATGACCATCTGCCCTACCGGTGCCATTGTCGAGCCTTATACCGTCGATGCCCGCCGTTGCATCTCCTACCTGACCATTGAACTGGAAGGGGCGATCCCGGAAGAGTTTCGGCCGTTAATCGGTAATCGCATTTACGGCTGCGATGATTGTCAGCTGATCTGCCCGTGGAATCGTTATTCACAGCTAACGGAAGAGGACGACTTCAGCCCGCGCAAGGCGTTGCACGCGCCGCCGCTGACAGAGCTGTTTGCCTGGAGCGAAGCCTGGTTCCTGAAAGTGACGGAAGGATCGGCGATTCGCCGTATTGGTCACATCCGCTGGCTGCGTAATATCGCCGTTGCGCTGGGAAATGCCCCCTGGGATGAAGCCAATCTCCGGGCGCTGGAAAGTCGCCGAGGTGAGCACCCACTTCTCGATGAACACATAGAGTGGGCGGTTGCGCAGCAGATCGCCAAACGAAATGCCTGCGTGGTTGAGGTGCAATCTCCGCAGAAACTCAGGCTGGTAAGGGTCGTTGAAAAGGGGCTTCCGAGAGATGCATGATGTTTCCACAGCCTGTGAATAAAAATCAAAAGGCAGAGAGAGACTGGTTCTGGCTATTGGTCAAGTGATCGAGCTAACATTTTGAAATGAAATTTTCTTTATAAATTTCAAGACATTAAAACGTTACTATTCATCAGGCGAAGTTTCCGAATATTCGGTAAAAAGAGATTAACCTGTGGATAAGTCTGTTAAGAAGAGTTTGTCAGAAATGAAACAAGTCGTCCCCGGCGGGGCTTTCCGCGGTGGATATCTGGAGGAGGAGAAAAAATTTGGAGCGGGAAACGAGACTCGAACTCGCGACCCCGACCTTGGCAAGGTCGTGCTCTACCAACTGAGCTATTCCCGCAAAATCTGTGCTGTCGTAACGATGAATTCTCTGTCGTTACGGGAGGCGCATTATACGAGAAATCCTTTCTGCTGCAACCCCCCAAAAAGCGTTTTTTTATAAATTTAGTTCAAGTGCTGCAATATTCGTCACATTGTGCAGATTTAAAGCGTTATGCCCCGGCAGGCGCACGCCTGCCGGAAAGATCGCTTATAAATTAATAAAATGTTCGCGGTAGTAGGCCAGCTCCGCCACCGACTCACGGATGTCATCCATGGCCTGGTGGGTGCCCTGCTTCTTAAAGCCGTCGAGAATTTCCGGCTTCCAGCGACGCGCCAGCTCTTTCAGGGTGCTGACGTCCAGGTAACGGTAGTGGAAATACGCTTCGAGCTCCGGCATGTACTTAAACAGGAAGCGGCGATCCTGGCCGATGCTGTTGCCACAAATCGGTGATTTTCCCTGCGGTACCCACTGCTTCAGAAATTCGATTGTCGCCAGCTCGGCTTCGCGGTCGCCCTGGGTGCTGGCTTTCACGCGATCCACCAGCCCGCTGCCGGTGTGGGTGCGCACGTTCCAGTCATCCATCAGCGCCAGCTGTTCGTCGGACTGGTGCACGGCAATGGTCGGCCCTTCCGCCAGGATATTCAGGTTCGCGTCAGTGACCAGCGTGGCGATCTCAATAATGCGATCGCGCTCGGGATCGAGCCCGGTCATCTCCAGATCGATCCAAATCAGATTGTTTTCATCTGCACTCATGTTATTTTCCACCCTTCTCGCATAACCGGCCGTGGCAGGTTAACTACTATTAATTAGTGTGTATCATAGAGGTTTTGCCCAATATGGGCGACCAGGAGCCAGCACGATTGAGTAAAAATAAACTCTCCAAAGGGCAGCAGCGCCGCGTTAAAGCCAACCATCAGCGCCGCCTTAAAACCACTTCAGAGAAGGTCGACTACGACGACAACCTGTTTGGCGAGCCCGCGGAAGGCATCGTGATTAGCCGCTTCGGTATGCATGCTGATGTGGAGTCTGCCGACGGCGACGTTCACCGCTGCAACATTCGTCGCACCATCCGCTCGCTGGTAACAGGTGACCGCGTGGTATGGCGCCCCGGCAAAGCCGCTGCTGAAGGCGTGACGGTGAAAGGTATCGTCGAAGCCGTGCACGAGCGCTCGTCGGTATTAACCCGCCCCGACTTTTACGACGGCGTAAAACCGATTGCCGCCAATATCGATCAGATTGTCATTGTCTCGGCCATTCTGCCCGAACTGTCGCTGAACATTATCGACCGTTATCTCGTTGCGTGTGAAACCCTGCAGGTTGAGCCGCTGATCGTCCTGAATAAGATTGATCTGCTCGACGCCGAAGGCACCGCATTTGTTAACGAGCAGATGGATATCTATCGCAAGATTGGCTATCGCGTACTGATGGTCTCAAGCCGTACTCAGGATGGCCTGAAGCCGCTTGAAGAGGCGTTGACCGATCGCATCAGCATTTTTGCGGGCCAATCCGGGGTGGGCAAATCCAGCCTGCTGAATAATCTGCTTGGCTTGCCGCAGGCGATCCTGACTAACGATGTCTCCGACACCTCCGGTCTTGGCCAGCACACGACTACCGCTTCGCGCCTCTATCACTTCCCGCACGGCGGCGATGTGATCGACTCCCCCGGCGTGCGTGAATTTGGTCTTTGGCATCTTGAACCGGAACAAATCTTTAACGGTTTTGTCGAATTCCACGACTACTTAGGCGCGTGTAAATATCGCGACTGTAAGCATGACAACGACCCGGGCTGCGCCATTCGTGAAGCGGTCGAAAACGGTGAAATTGCGGAAACCCGTTTTGAAAACTACCACCGCATTCTCGAAAGCATGGCTCAGGTAAAAACGCGTAAAAGCTTTTCTGAATCTGATGACTGACAACTAAGCTAAGCGTCGCTAAAATCGTCCCCTTTTTTCAGGTTCCGGCTGTTTAACAGCCGGCTCAGGAACGACAAAACAATGGCCTGGAGGCTACCTTGTTAAACTCATTTAAACTTTCGCTTCAATACATTCTGCCGAAACTGTGGCTCACTCGCCTGGCGGGCTGGGGCGCAAGCAAACGAGCGGGCTGGCTGACTAAGCTGGTAATCGATCTGTTCGTGAAATATTACAAGGTCGATATGCAGGAAGCGCAGAAGCCGGACACCGCCAGCTACCGCACCTTCAACGATTTTTTCGTGCGTCCGCTGCGCGATGAAGTACGCCCTCTGAACACTGACCCAAACGTGCTGGTAATGCCTGCCGACGGCGTGATCAGCCAGTTGGGTGCTATCGAAAACGACAAAATTTTGCAGGCTAAAGGCCACAACTACAGCCTGGAAGCCCTGCTGGCCGGTAACTACCTGATGGCGGATCTATTCCGCAACGGTACGTTTGCTACCACCTACCTGTCGCCACGCGACTACCACCGCGTGCATATGCCGTGCAACGGTATCCTGCGCGAGATGATCTACGTGCCGGGCGATCTCTTCTCGGTTAACCACCTCACCGCGCAAAACGTACCGAACCTGTTTGCCCGTAACGAGCGCGTTATTTGCCTGTTCGACACCGAGTTTGGCCCGATGGCGCAGATTCTGGTGGGTGCGACCATTGTCGGCAGCATCGAAACGGTCTGGGCGGGCACCATTACGCCGCCGCGTGAAGGGATCATCAAACGCTGGACGTGGCCTGCGGGCGAAAGCGAAGGTTCCGTGGCGCTGCTTAAAGGTCAGGAGATGGGCCGCTTCAAGCTCGGCTCCACCGTTATCAACCTGTTTGCGCCGGGTAAAGTGAAGCTGGTAGAGCAGCTTGAAAGCCTGTCCGTGACCAAGCTCGGCCAGCCGCTGGCGGTATCAACAGAGCCCTTCGTCACCACGGATGCAGAGCCTGCGCCACTGCCAGCGGAAGAGATTGCCGCCGAACACGAAGCCAGCCCACTGGTCGACGATAAAAAAGACGTAAGCTAAGCAAAAGGTAAACTGACGTGCGCCTGATTATCACTTTTCTGATGGCCTGGTGCCTCAGTATGGGGGCCTACGCAGCGACGGCCCCCGATACCAAACAAATCACGCAAGAACTGGAGCAGGCAAAGGCGGCAAAACCCGCCCAGCCAGAAGCCGTAGAGGTGCTCCAGGCTGCGCTGAACGCCCTTGAGGAGCGTAAAGGCTCCCTTGAGCGTGCTACGCAGTATCAGCAGGTTATCGATAATTTCCCCAAACTTTCTCAAACCCTTCGCGCACAGCTGAGCGATATCCGTGAAGAGCCGCGTCAGGTGCCCGCGGGCTTAACCTCTGACGCGCTCAACCAGGAAATCCTGCAGGTCAGCAGCCAGCTACTGGAAAAAACCCGCCAGGCGCAGCAGGAGCAGGAGCGTGCCCGGGATATCGCCGACTCGCTGAACCAGCTGCCACAGCAGCAAACCGACGCTCGCCGCCAGCTCAATGAGGTTGAACGCCGGGCCGGAACGCAAACCGGCAATACCCCCCTTAACCAGGCACAGAATCTTGGCATGCAGGCGGAATCCGCCAGATTAAAAGCCCTGGTGGATGAACTGGAGCTGGCGCAACTCTCGGCTAACAACCGTCAGGAGCTGGCGCGTATGCGCTCTGAGCTGGCGAAAAAGCAGGGTGAGCAGCTGGACGCTTATCTTCAGGCGCTGCGCAATCAGCTCAATAGCCAGCGCCAGCGTGAAGCTGAGCGGGCGCTGGAAAGCACCGAGATGCTGGCGGAGAACAGCGAGAACCTGCCGTCCGGCATCGTGGAGCAATTCAAAGTCAACCGGGAGCTTTCGGCCGCGCTTAACCAGCAGGCGCAGCGTATGGATCTGGTGGCCTCGCAGCAACGCCAGGCAACCAGTCAGACCCTGCAGGTGCGCCAGGCGCTGAATACCCTTCGCGAACAGTCCCAGTGGCTGGGGTCGTCGAATCTGCTGGGCGAGGCGCTGCGCGCTCAGGTTGCCCGTCTGCCCGAGATGCCAAAACCGCAGCAGCTGGATACCGAAATGGCACAGCTGCGCGTACAGCGTCTGCGCTTTGAAGATCAACTGAATAAGCAGCCCCAGTTGCGCCAGATCCACCAGCCGGATGGCAAGCCGTTGACCGCCGAACAAAACCGGATTCTGGAAGCCCAGCTGAGAACGCAGCGCGAGCTGCTGAACTCTCTGCTGCAGGGCGGCGATACGCTGCTGCTCGAACT
Source organism: Leclercia sp. EC_58 (assembly GCF_019584355.1). Lineage (NCBI taxonomy): Bacteria > Pseudomonadati > Pseudomonadota > Gammaproteobacteria > Enterobacterales > Enterobacteriaceae > Leclercia > Leclercia sp. EC_58. Next base: position 1,495,050 of record NZ_VDAM01000001.1, on the reverse strand, counting down.
GACCAAACTGAAAGTGTCGAACAGCCAGCTGGAAGATGCGTTAAAAGAGGTCAACGAGGCGACCCACCGCTATCTGTTCTGGACCTCGGACGTGCGCCCCGTCTCCTTCTCCTGGCCGATTGATATTGTTCAGGATCTGCGCCGCTTGATTTCGCTGGATACCTTCAGCCAGCTTGGCAAAGCCAGCATTATGATGCTCACCAGCAAGGAGACGATTTTCCCGCTGCTGGGGGCGCTGATCCTGGTCGGATTCAGCATTTATTCGCGTCGCCACTTCACCCGCTTCCTTGACCGCTCCAGCGCCCGTGTAGGCAAGGTGACGCAGGATCATTTCTGGCTCACGCTGCGCACGGTTTTCTGGTCCATTCTGGTTGCCTCACCGCTGCCGGTGCTGTGGATGACCCTGGGTTATGGCCTGCGCGAAGCCTGGCCATACCCGCTGGCGGTGGCGATAGGTTTCGGGGTGACGGCTACCGTGCCGCTGCTATGGGTGGTGATGATCTGCGCCACCTTCGCGCGCCCGAACGGGCTGTTTGTTGCCCACTTTGGCTGGCCGCGTAATCGCGTGGCGCGGGCCATGCGCTACTACCTGATGAGCATTGGGCTTATCGTGCCGTTGATTATGGCGCTGATCATGTTTGATAACCTCAACGATCGGGAGTTTTCCGGCTCGTTGGGTCGCCTCTGCTTTATGCTGATTTGCGGTGCGCTGGCGGTGGTGACGCTGAGCCTGAAGAAGGCCGGGATCCCGCTCTATCTCGACAAAGAGGGTAGCGGCGATAACATGGTCAACCATATGCTGTGGAATCTGCTGCTCGGCGCTCCGCTGGCGGCGATCCTCGCGGCCGCCGTCGGCTATCTGGCCACCGCTCAGGCGCTGCTGGCGCGCCTCGAGACGTCGGTAGCGATCTGGTTCCTGCTGCTGGTGGTCTACCACGTGATCCGCCGCTGGATGCTGATCCAGCGCCGTCGCCTGGCCTTCGACCGGGCGAAAAACCGCCGGGCCGAAATCCTTGCCCAGCGGGCGCGCGGCGAAGAAGAGCCAGCCCATATGCTCAGCACCGAAGGAGTAGTGGAAGTCGATGAAACGGAGCTGGATCTGGATGCCATCAGTACCCAGTCACTGCGGCTGGTACGATCCATCCTGATGCTGATCGCCCTGCTCTCCGTTATCTTCCTATGGTCGGAAATTCATTCGGCGTTTGGCTTCCTGGAGAACATCACCCTCTGGGATGTGACCTCGACGGTACAAGGCGTGGAGAGCCTGGAGCCGATTACACTCGGCGCAGTCCTGATTGCCATTCTGGTCTTCATCATCACCACCCAGCTGATCCGGAACTTCCCGGCGCTGCTGGAGCTGGCCCTGTTGCAGCATCTGGATTTGACCCCAGGAACCGGATACGCCATCACCACCATCACCAAATACCTGCTGATGCTCTTTGGCGGGCTGGTGGGCTTCTCGATGATCGGCATTGAGTGGTCGAAGTTGCAGTGGCTGGTTGCTGCGCTCGGGGTGGGGCTCGGGTTTGGTTTGCAGGAGATCTTCGCCAACTTTATCTCCGGCCTGATCATCCTGTTTGAAAAGCCGATTCGTATTGGCGATACCGTGACGATCCGCGATCTGACCGGCAGCATCACCAAAATCAACACCCGCGCTACCACCATCAGCGACTGGGACCGCAAAGAGATCATCGTGCCAAACAAGGCGTTTATCACCGAGCAGTTTATTAACTGGTCGCTCTCTGACTCCGTCACGCGTGTGGTCCTGACCGTGCCGGCACCGTCGGATGCCAACAGCGAAGAGGTAACGCAGATCCTCTACACGGCGGCCGAGCGCTGCTCGCTGGTGATCAGCACCCCGGAGCCGGAAGTGTTCCTGGTGGATTTACAGCAGGGGATCCAGATTTTCGAACTGCGTATTTACGCGGCGGAAATGGGCCATCGTATGCCGCTGCGTCATGAGATCCACCAGCTGATTCTGGCGGGCTTCCGTGAACACGGTATCGATATGCCGTTCCCACCGTTCCAGATGCGCCTGGAAACGCTGGACGGCCGTAAGACGGGAAGAACGTTGACGTCGGCGGCGAAGCAGCGCCCGGCGGGGAGTTTGTAGTGCAAATGCCGGGTGGCGCTACGCTTACCCGGCCTACAAAATCCGTAGGCCCGTGCAAGCGCAGCGCCGCCGGGCAAACAAAATCTCAGGCGCGATCAACGGTAAACGCAATCACATCACCCAGTTGCTCGGCGCCCAGCGCCAGCATCACCAGACGATCAACGCCCAGCGCCACGCCTGAGCAGTCCGGCAGGCCCGCTTTTAACGCACCCAGTAAGTTGTGGTCGATAGGCTGTTGCGGCAGGCCGCGTGCGGCACGCTTGCGGTTATCCTGTTCGAAACGCTGTTGCTGCTCCCGGGCATCGGTCAGCTCATGGAAACCATTCGCCAGTTCAATACCTTTAAAGTAAACCTCGAAGCGCTCCGCCACGCGGTGATCTTCCGTGCTGATTTGCGCCAGTGACGCCTGGCTTGCCGGGAAGTGATAGACGAAGGTCGGGCGATCTTTACCAATCTGCGGCTCAACACCAAAGGTAAAGAGCATCTGCAGCAGCGTATCGCGATCTTCTTCAGTATCGGCAATGTTGCTGAGATCCAGTTTTGCTGCCGCTTCACGCAGTTGCGTTTTGTCAGCCGAGAGCGGATCAATCTCCAGATGACGCTGGAAAGCCTGCTGATAAGAGAGCGTTTCGGCTTCCGGGCACTCCAGCACCTGTTGCAGCAGGTCGTCCACCTCGTTCATCAGGCGGTACATGTCATAGTGCGGACGGTACCACTCCAGCATGGTGAATTCCGGGTTGTGATGACGCCCCATCTCTTCATTGCGGAAACTGCGGCACAGTTGGTACACCGGGCCACACCCGGCTGCCAGCAGGCGTTTCATGTGGTATTCCGGGCTGGTCATCAGATAAAGATTCATCCCCTGTGAGTGACCAGGGCCAACAAAACGGGTTTCAAACGGCACCAGATGAATATCCGTGACCGTCGCCTGACTCATGCAGGGCGTTTCCACCTCCAGCACTCCGCGGTCGGCAAAGAAGCGGCGGATCTCCGCCATAATCGCTGCGCGTTTTAACAGATTGGGGATGGATGCGCTCGGCTGCCAGGTGGCCGTTTCGCTCATGAGAATTTCTCCGATTTCAGACAAGGGGACGAAGTCTACTCGCAACCCAGGGCGGAGACAAATTTTGCCCAGTGAATTTTAGGGTTTTCATAACTTCCAATAATTACGTGACGCAATTCATCAATTGCAGTGATAAATGAAGGGAAATAACCGCAAAAAAATCGAACACGTCAAATTTCCCTTCTTTCCCTACGGCTATACTGCGTTACCCATAAAGGAGCAGTGGAATCGCTTTCGCATTCGCCCTCCGGGGCCCTGCACTACCCCAGGGTAGTCGTGATGCGAATATCAAAAATCTGGAGGAATGTCGTGCATACCTTTCAAGCCGATCTTGCCATTATAGGCGCTGGCGGAGCAGGATTACGCGCAGCGATAGCTGCAGCCCAGGCTAATCCGAACGCTAAAATCGCCCTGATTTCAAAAGTATACCCAATGCGTAGCCATACGGTTGCCGCCGAAGGGGGATCCGCCGCCGTCGCGCAGGATCATGACAGCTTTGATTATCACTTCCACGACACGGTGGCCGGCGGCGACTGGCTATGCGAGCAGGATGTCGTTGATTATTTCGTCCATCATTGCCCGACGGAAATGACCCAGCTTGAGCAGTGGGGTTGTCCGTGGAGCCGCCGGGATGACGGCAGCGTCAACGTGCGTCGCTTTGGCGGCATGAAAATTGAGCGTACCTGGTTTGCCGCCGATAAAACGGGCTTCCATATGCTCCACACCCTGTTCCAGACGTCACTCCAGTTTCCCCAGATCCAGCGCTTCGATGAACATTTCGTCCTCGATATTCTGGTCGATGACGGCCAGGCTCGCGGCCTGGTGGCGATGAACATGATGGAAGGTACGCTGGTTCAGATCCGCGCCAATGCTGTGGTGATGGCGACCGGCGGGGCCGGGCGTGTTTACCGTTACAACACCAACGGCGGCATTGTGACCGGCGACGGGATGGGCATGGCGCTACAGCACGGCGTTCCGCTGCGCGATATGGAGTTCGTGCAGTATCACCCAACCGGCCTGCCGGGTTCCGGTATTCTGATGACTGAAGGCTGCCGCGGTGAAGGCGGTATTCTGGTCAATAAGAACGGCTATCGCTATCTGCAGGATTACGGCATGGGCCCGGAAACGCCGCTGGGCGAGCCGAAGAACAAATATATGGAGCTTGGTCCGCGCGATAAAGTGTCCCAGGCTTTCTGGCATGAGTGGCGCAAAGGCAACACCATCCCTACCCCGCGCGGCGATGTGGTCTACCTCGATCTGCGCCACCTGGGTGAGAAAAAGCTGCTGGAACGTCTGCCGTTCATCTGTGAACTGTCCAAAGCCTATGTCGGCGTCGACCCGGTTAAAGATCCGATTCCTGTGCGTCCAACCGCGCACTACACCATGGGCGGTATCGAAACCGATCAGCAGTGTGAAACCCGCATTCAGGGCCTGTTTGCAGTGGGCGAATGCTCCTCCGTTGGCCTGCACGGGGCTAACCGTCTCGGTTCAAACTCGCTGGCGGAACTGGTGGTGTTTGGCCGTCTGGCCGGTGAGCAGGCCGTTGCGCGCGCCGCTGCCGCTGGTGAGGCGAACGACGCCGCGCTCGATGCGCAGGCAGCCGATGTCGAGCAGCGCCTGAAAAATCTGGTGAATCAGGAAGGCAGCGAAAACTGGGCGAAGATCCGCGATGAGATGGGGCTCTCTATGGAAGAGGGCTGCGGTATTTACCGTACGCCGGAGTTGATGCAGAAAACCATCGATAAGCTGGCTGAGTTGCAGGAGCGCTTCAAACGCGTGCGGGTGACGGATACCTCCAGCGTCTTCAACACCGATCTGCTCTACACCATTGAGCTGGGCCACGGGCTGAATGTTGCCGAATGTATGGCGCACTCCGCCATGGCGCGTAAAGAGTCGCGCGGCGCGCATCAGCGTCTGGACGAAGGCTGCACCGAGCGTGACGACGTGAACTTCCTCAAGCACACCCTCGCTTATCGCGATGCGGACGGCACGACCCGTCTGGACTACAGCGACGTGAAAATCACCACGCTGCCACCAGCGAAACGCGTTTACGGTGCAGAAGCGGAAGCAGCCGATAAGAAGGAGACGGCGAATGGCTGAGATGCAAACCCTGAAAGTCGAAGTGGTGCGTTATAACCCGGAAGTGGATAGCGCCCCGCACAGTGCTTTCTATGAAGTGCCTTACGATGAACAGACCTCCCTGCTGGATGCGCTGGGTTATATCAAAGACAATCTGGCGCCGGACCTGAGCTACCGCTGGTCCTGCCGTATGGCCATTTGCGGCTCCTGCGGCATGATGGTCAACAAGGTGCCTAAGCTGGCCTGTAAAACCTTCCTGCGTGAATACCCGAAGGGCATGAAAGTCGAAGCTCTGGGGAACTTCCCGATTGAGCGCGATCTGGTGGTCGACATGACCCACTTTATCGAAAGCCTGGAAGCCATTAAGCCATACATCATTGGTAACCCGCGCACACCGGATCAAGGGCCTAACAAACAGACCCCGGCGCAGATGGCCAAATACCATCAGTTCTCCGGCTGTATCAACTGCGGTCTGTGCTATGCCGCCTGCCCGCAGTTTGGCCTGAATCCTGAGTTTATCGGGCCAGCAGCCATTACCCTGGCGCACCGCTACAACGAAGACAGCCGCGATCACGGTAAGAAAGAACGTATGACGCAGCTGAACGGCCAGAACGGCGTATGGACCTGTACCTTTGTCGGCTACTGCTCGGAAGTCTGTCCGAAGCATGTCGATCCGGCCGCCGCGATCCAACAGGGCAAGGTGGAAAGTTCGAAAGACTTTCTTATCGCCACCCTGAAACCACGCTAAGGAGTGCATGATGACGACTAAACGCAAAGCATATGTACGGCCGATGCCGTCCACCTGGTGGAAAAATCTGCCGTTTTATCGCTTCTATATGCTGCGTGAAGGCACAGCAGTACCGGCGGTGTGGTTCAGCATTGAGTTGATGTACGGCCTGTTTGCTCTTAAACACGGTCCGGAAACCTGGGCCGGTTTCGTCGGGTTCCTGCAGAATCCGATTGTGGTGATCCTGAATATCATCGTGCTGGCGGCGGCGCTGTTGCATACCAAAACCTGGTTTGAGCTGGCGCCAAAAGCGGCAAATATTATCGTGAAAAACGAAAAACTTGGGCCAGAGCCAGTCATTAAGGGACTCTGGGTGGTGACTGCGGTGGTAACCGTGGTGATTCTTGGCGTAGCCCTGTTCTGGTAAGGAGACCACTGTGATTAATCCAAATCCAAAACGCTCTGATGAACCCGTCTTCTGGGGTCTTTTTGGGGCAGGCGGCATGTGGTGCGCCATTATCGCGCCGGTCATTATTCTGCTGGTGGGCATTATGCTGCCGCTGGGGCTCTATCCTGGCGATGCGCTGAGCTACGAGCGGGTGCTGGCCTTTGCCCACAGCTTTATTGGTCGGGTATTCATCTTCCTGATGATTGTTCTGCCGCTGTGGTGCGGTTTGCACCGTATCCATCACGCCATGCATGACCTGAAGATCCACGTGCCTAACGGTAAATGGGTGTTCTACGGTCTGGCGGCTATTCTGAGCGTCGTCACGCTGGTTGCCGTGGTCTTTATGTGATCTCTCCCCCGCTCTCCCGCCTGCCGGTGGGAGAGCAAAATTCCTGACAGGTTCTACACTTAACAAAAATCCTGTAAGGATATTCTTATGCGCATCCTGCCTGTCATCGCCGCAGTTACCGTTGCGTTTCTGGTTGTTGCCTGTAGCTCCCCTACCCCACCCCGGGGCGTGACGGTTGTTCGTCCTTTTGAAGTCCAGCGATTCCTTGGTACCTGGCATGAAATTGCCCGCTTTGACCACCGTTTTGAACGTGGACTGGAAAAAGTGACGGCGAATTACAGCCTGATGCAAGACGGGGGCATCCAGGTGATCAACCGGGGCTACAATCCTGCACGCGGCATGTGGCAGAAGGTGACGGGCAAGGCGTACTTTACCGGCGCGTCTGATACCGCAGCGCTGAAAGTCTCCTTCATAGGTCCTTTTTATGGCGGCTATAACGTGATTGCGCTGGATAAAGATTACCGGCATGCGCTGGTGTGCGGGCCAGATCGCGACTATCTGTGGATCCTCTCCCGCACACCGACGATTTCAGATGAGATGAAACAAGCGTTACTGGATTCCGCAACGCGTCAGGGATTTGATGTCAGTAAGCTTATCTGGGTTGAGCAGACCCATTAATGGGTGCTGAGCTTCAGCCCGATAATACCGGCAACAATCAATGCGAGACTGGCAATACGCGCCAGGCTCGCAGACTCGCCCAGCAGTAAAATCCCAGTAATGGCCGCCCCTACCGCACCGATCCCCGTCCATACGGCATAAGCCGTTCCCACAGGCAGCGAACGCATCGCCCAGGAGAGCAGCACGATGCTCACAATCATGGCGGAGACGGTAATCACGCTGGGGGTGAGACGCGTAAAGCCGTGGGTATATTTCAGGCCGATGGCCCATACGACTTCGAGTAAACCGGCAATAAAAAGGATGATCCAGGACATTTCAGGCTCCTTAACTTAAATAACAGTCTGGGGCCGTCCCCGATGAAAGAAACGCTTACAGGTCGTCCTGTAAGGGATAAGAATTTCCTATTGTGAAGAGCTTGAATTCTTTTTTCAACTCGTTTGTTTTATTCAATAGTTGAGACATTAAAGCCAGGAAATAGACGCAATTCGCAGCGAAATTCAGTCATTTATTACTCATCCGACTTCTTTATGATGGGGCACTTCCTGATAGCAGGAAGCGACTATACTTTGCCGATTGCGAAATAAAATGTTCAAAATTCTCTTGATTGACCGGTGTCATTATACCCGTAAGGGCCTGGAAATGTGGATCAATCATTCAGGGCTATTTCCTTCACCCGTGCTGGTGACGGGCCTTAACAATCTCTTTCTTGCCAGAGAGCATATCCTGCAGTGGAAGCCGACGCTGGTTATCGCCGATTTTCAAGGGTTTACGTCAGACATTCAGCATATCCAGCAGCTCTCTTCGGTGATAAACGCCAGTAAAACTGTGCCTTTCATTTCGCTTCATTCCGATGAACACCCTGAAATGTCAGCCTTTATGGATACCTTTCCTTTGTGGGCGTCGTTGTCTAAAACGGCCCCGCTGGACGTACTGGCCCAGACGATTAACGCCGCATTAGCCGCACAGGAAGTCAGTGGGCCAGGGCCTGCCGCGACGCCATTATTGACGCGCCAGGAGGAGAAGGTGTTGATGTTGTGGATGGATGGCGCCAGCAACCACATCATTGCCAGCAAACTGAGGATTCATGGAAAAACGGTTTATACCTACAAGCGCAATATTCGCATGAAGTTGCACATGGATACCCGGTACTCGCCGTTTCTGTCACTGCCCTGAGCGGTAAACTGAGGGTACGGCGATTCGATATTCAGCACCGTACCGCCCAAAATTACGCCTGTGCTTTAGTTCTGTGCTTTAGTTGCCGCACCAGAAATCGCGTTGCCGCCAGAGGAGATATCCTCACCGACGCCGCGAGTGGTATTACAGGCGGTTAATACAGATGAAAGCACCAGGACAGAAAAGATCGCTACACATGTTTTCTTAAGCATAATGTCTTCCTTTTTTAGGCAAAGTTATTTTGTACAGCTACATAAGCATAGCCAGGATCCCGGCGAGTGACGGAAAAGGAAGAATTTTTAGGAAAAGTAGAAAGTATCAGGAGGCGGCGTGCGAAATAGCATTACCCAGGCTTCTGATATCTTCCCCGACACCACGAGCGGTGTTGCAGCCGGAAAGCAGAGCGCTGACAATCATTGTCATCAGGATAATTTTGAGTGTACGCGACATCTTCCATGACCCTTCTTTAGAATGGTAAGGCGCAGCAGACCGCTGCGCCCTGCATCCCGGAATGAATTACTTCACGCGAGAAACGTATTCACCAGAGCGAGTGTCAACTTTGATCACTTCGCCAGTCTGGACGAACAGTGGAACTTTAACCACAGCGCCGGTAGACAGCTTAGCTGGCTTGCCGCCGGTACCTGCGGTGTCACCCTTCAGACCTGGATCGGTTTCAACGATTTCCAGCTCAACGAAGTTTGGTGGGGTCACAGCGATAGGCTGGCCGTTCCACAGGGTCACGATGCACTCCGCCTGATCCAGCAGCCATTTAGCGCTGTCACCGACAGCTTTCTCATCAGCAGAGAGCTGTTCGAAAGTAGAGTTGTTCATGAAGTGATAGAATTCACCGTCGTTGTACAGGTAGGTGAGGTTCATATCAACAACGTCTGCACCTTCAGCAGAGTCGGTGGATTTGAAGGTTTTCTCGATACGGGTACCGGTCAGCAGGCGGCGCAGCTTAACGCGTGCGAATGCCTGGCCTTTACCTGGTTTCACGAATTCACTGGCTTCAACCGCGTACGGTTCGCCATCCATCATGATTTTAAGACCGGCACGAAAATCGTTGCTATAGTAAGTCGCCATAAGGCCCTCTGAAATTGTTAACTGGTAGCTAAGCCACAAAATGGCGCATATTGTAACCCTAAACACCCCATCCAGAGAAGATTGGTTATTGCAACTTGCCGATGTAATCACCAGTCCTGATGAACTGCTACGTCTTTTAAATGTAGACGCTGACGAAAAACTCCTTGCCGGACGGGAAGCGAAGCGCCTGTTTGCGCTGCGTGTTCCCCGCGCTTTTGTTGCACGCATGGAAAAAGGCAACCCTGACGATCCGCTCTTAAAACAGGTGCTTACTGCGCAGGATGAGTTTATCACCGCCCCCGGTTTTAGCACCGATCCCCTTGAAGAGCAGAACAGCGTGGTGCCCGGTTTGCTGCACAAGTACCGTAATCGCGCACTGTTGCTGGTTAAGGGCGGTTGCGCGGTAAATTGCCGGTACTGTTTCCGTCGCCACTTCCCCTATGCCGATAACCAGGGGAACAAGCGTAACTGGCAGACGGCGCTTGATTACATCGCCTCTCATCCGGAACTGGATGAGATCATCTTCTCCGGCGGCGACCCTTTGATGGCGAAGGATCACGAGCTGGACTGGTTAATTACACAACTGGAAGCGATCCCGCACATTAAACGGCTACGCATTCATAGTCGTTTACCGATTGTTATCCCGGCACGTATTACCGATGAGCTGACTCACCGGCTGGGGCGTTCTTCACTCCAGATCCTGTTAGTGAACCATATCAACCATGCCAACGAGATTGACGATGCGTTTCGGGATGCCATGTCGAGGTTGCGTCGGGCAGGCGTGACATTACTCAATCAAAGCGTTCTGCTGCGTGGCGTGAATAACAGTGCTGCGACGTTAGCCGATCTGAGTAATGCTCTGTTTGATGCCGGGGTGATGCCCTATTACATCCATGTGCTGGATAAAGTGCAGGGTGCTGCGCACTTTATGGTCGATGATGAGGAAGCGCGCGCCATAATGCGTGAATTGCTTACCCTGGTGTCAGGTTATATGGTGCCTAAACTGGCGCGTGAGATTGGCGGTGAACCGAGCAAGACGCCGCTGGATCTGGGATTAAAGCAGCATTAATTAAATTGCCTGTTTCACAGGAAGCAGGCAATTTCGATTTTAATTTTTGAGCTATGCCCGTTGTAATATAGATAAATATTAATGTTAGTAGATTAGTTAAATATAAATACTACGAATAATTCTTGTTATTATAACAGAAAATACAGAAGATTATCTGTATGTTTTCTTATAAACTATTGTATTCAATTTCACTTTACTTTTGTTTAACATCATGCAGAATCCTCTGCCGGGACCGTCCACGCTAATAACAAGTGAAAATACATGGGAAATAGTTTGTATCGCAAGGAAGCGATTGAATATAAGAAAAATCACTGGAAAGGAAAAGCATTATTGTTGGCAGGAATGCCTGCATGGCTTATAAGCCTGCTGGCCTTTGCATTTTTAGTCATACTGATCTCAACGCTCACTTTTTGCAGCTATACCCAGCGTATTGACGTCCGCGGAGAAGTGATTACGCATCCTCACTCAATAAACGTTTACGCTCCCCAACAAGGATTTGTCGTTAAAAAGCATGTGGAAGCCGGAGACATTGTCGTTAAAGGCACACCGCTTTACGAACTGGATGTTTCACGTACGACGGTTATTGGCAATGTAACCGATGCGATGAATGCCGCCATCTCAGAAAAAATCCTTAATGCCGAAGAGATTATCAATAAGACCTTAATTAATAAAAAAGAGACGCTCGAAGCCCTTGATACCCAGGTTAAGCAATATGAGAGCTCGCTCAAAGAGACGAAAGTGATGCTTGCCAACGCTAGCACAGGCCTGAAAAAGATGAAGGATAACCTGTCCAGCTATGACTCCTATCTTAAGCAAGGGCTGATTACCAAAGATCAATATAATTACCAGCACTCTCTCTATTTCCAGCAACAGGGTACCTATCAGTCCCTTATTAGCCAGAAAATGCATCTCGAATCGCAACTCACTCAATTAAAAAGTGATATTGTGATTAAAGCTGCCGATTTTGATAATCAGATCTCCAGTCAAAAAAACCAGATAAATGATTTCAAAAATCAAGCCGTGGAATCAAACGCCAACGGTAATGCGGTTATCAAAGCCACAGCAGCAGGCAAGATTGAATCCGTAGCCGTAACGGTGGGTCAGATGGTTGATAAAGGCAGCAGCCTTGCACAAATTAAACCCACCGGAAATATCGAGTATTATTTAATACTCTGGTTGCCTAATAACAGTATCCCCTACGTCAAACCCGGGGATACGGTTAATATTCGCTATGACGCATTTCCTTCCGATAAGTTTGGTCAGTTTCCGGGAGAAATTATGTCTATCTCCTCTGTACCCGCTTCTCGGCAGGAAATGGCTGAGTACACTAACGTTACAACAGGGGCCAATCAACAGGAGTTCGCGCTTTATAAAGCAATAGTAAAAATAAAACATACGAGCTTCATCTACAACGGAAAGAAACTTGAATTGTCCAATGGCTTAAAAGCACAGGCGATTGTTTTCCTTGAAGAGCGTCCGCTTTACATGTGGATGTTTACTCCATTTTATAAAATTGCCCAGAGCGTAAGTGGACCAATCAATGACTAAGGCCCTATTTAAAACGATTACAGAACAGCTGAACTTTTCTTTGCGAAATAAAACCCCCGTTATTTTGCAGGCAGAAGCGTCAGAATGCGGTATCGCATGCCTGGCAATGGTAGCCGGTTTTTATGGCCTGAATATCGATTTGTTTAATTTTCGCCAGCGCTTCGGCAGCCCGAGCCAGGGCACGACGCTGCTATCCTTAAGCCACACAGCGGAACGTGCAGGTCTGAAAAACCGTGCGCTTTCCCTCGATCTGGATGAAATTCGGCAACTGAAGTTACCCTGTATTCTCCACTGGGGAATGAATCACTTTGTCGTTTTGACGCAAGTAAAAAAATCGAGTTTCGTTGTTCACGATCCCGCGCTGGGCAAACGCGTCATCGGCATGCAGGAGATGTCCAACTATTTCACCGGCGTGGCCCTCGAACTGTGGCCCGATCACTCTTTCCGGCAAGAAAAAGCGAAAACGCAATTACGCTTGCTGGATTTGATGAGAAATATTGTTGGTCTCAAAAGCACCTTACTTAAGCTGTTTGCCTTTTCTGTAGTTATTGAAGCTATCGGTCTTTTATTACCAGTCGGTACACAACTGGTTACCGACCATGTGATTATGGCGCATGACCAGAGCTTATTATCCGTCATTTGTATTGGACTGGTATCCTTTACGTTATTTCGTACCTTCATTAGCATGTTGCGCGCGTGGACGTCGCTCACGCTAAACACCTTAACCAATATCCAGTGGAAAACGACGCTGTTTGATCACCTTACCAGCCTGCCGCTCTCATTTTTTGAAAAGCGGCATTTGGGGGATATCCAGTCTCGATTCTCCTCGCTGGATGTGATTCGTTCGACCTTTACGAACAGTATCGTCACCGGGGTTATTGATTCAATCATGACTATCGGGCTGCTCATCATGCTGACGCTATATGGTGGCTGGTTGGTATGGGTGGTGGTAGGTTTTACAGCCTGCTATGCCATTATGCGTTTAGGCACTTATCGTTTTTATCGCCGTGTTTCTGAAGAACAGGTCATTAAAGGGGCGCGTTCAAGTTCCCATTTCATGGAATCCCTGTACGGCATCTCTACAATCAAAGCGCTTAATTTAAGAGAGAGACGCTCTAAATACTGGCTTAATATCAACGTCGATGCCTGTAACGCTGGCATTAAGCAGACCCGGTTTGACATGATGTTTAGCGGCATTAATACGTTCATATCGACCATCGATCAGGTGGTCATTTTATGGCTGGGCGCATTGATGGTCATCGATAATAATATGACCCTCGGTATGTTTATGGCGTTTAACGCCTATCGCGGCCAATTCTCTCAGCGAGCCTCAAGCCTCGTCGATCTCTTTATGCAGGTTCGCATGTTATCTTTGCATAACGAGCGACTGTCAGAAATTGCCTTTAGCGAGCCGGAAGCGGAGATGCCCACCCGCCGCGTATTTGAAGAAAACACAGGCGTGAAACTTGAGATTAAAAATCTCAGCTATCAGTACGATCCTTTTTCACAACCTATATTTTCCCAGTTGGATCTCACCATCTCCCCCGGGGAGTCAGTCGCTTTAGTGGGCCCATCAGGTGTAGGCAAAACGACTTTACTGAAAGTTATGTGCGGTCTTCTTGCGCCGACAACGGGTGATGTCCTGGCTAACAATCTCGATATTAACAAGATTGGCCTGAATAACTATCGCCTGAGTACATCCTGCGTGTTGCAGGAGGATCGCCTGTTTTCTGGCTCTATAGCTGAAAACATCAGCTGCTTTGAAGACAATGCAGATCAAGCTTTTATTGAGCAATGCGCCCGTAACAGCAACATTCACAATGAAATCATGAAAATGCCGATGGGCTATGAAACGATAATCGGTGAGTTAGGATTAGGAATTTCTGGTGGGCAGAAGCAACGCATACTGATTGCCCGGGCGCTTTACCGCAAGCCAAGTATCTTATTTATGGATGAGGCGACAAGTCACCTCGACCTTGATAATGAATCATACATTAACCAGGCGATCTCGAATCTAAGCATTACACGCGTGATTGTTGCACATCGTCCTTCAACGATTGCCTCTGCAGATCGGGTTATCGATTTATCTACCCATAAAACGACCTTCCAGTCCGTTTAATCACTCAAAGGGAAAACGCCAAAATGGAAATCAAAGGCATAAATACTGTACCAATCAAACAGGGTGAACGCCTGTCCGTTATGACCTTAAAGGTAAGGGATAACACTGACAACGAGCATATACTCTTCATGCAAATGTCTACCCTCGTTGATTTCCTTATCATTCTTAATAACCGTATGTATAAGGTTTCTCAGCGCATAAAAGAACGAGGGGAGAGTTACAAAGCAGGGTTGATGACTACTATTGAATCGTTGACTAAAAATATCCCTCAAATTACTGCGCAAGAGGTTATGCAACCCGATACCGGCAAACTGGTCATGTCTATGGCACCCAAATTTGCCGATGAAGGATTCACGCTGATTATGTCACTCAATAACCAGCATGTTGTTACTCTCGATATTGGGGACTTAGAGGCTGAATTTATTATGATGGCGATCGTCAAAGCGATTGAAGCCTCTAATGATAAAGAAGCGTTCCAGATGATGGGATCGATTCTGGATTTCATTCTGCTTTATAACGTTGACTTAGCGAATGTCGATAATTTGCGCTATCTCGAGATTAAGCACGAGCCGTGGAAAGAGAGCCTTTTTGCGCATCATCTGGCGGTCTTGTATTGCTTTAATACCGAAAACGGAAAGAAAATTCTTGCCGGCACGGTAATTAAATCTAATGCTCAGCCGAACACGCCGGAAGCTGACAATATTATTCAGCGAGTGGCCTTTTTAACCCCGTCGATTAAAGAGATTCAGGGGAAATATACCCTGTGTCAGACCTTTAGCAGAATTATTCCATCACAGCCTGAAAAAACCCTGGCGAAAGTAAACTGCCTTAAAGCGCTTCAGAACTTCTGTCTTGAGACGCAGGGAACACTGTCTCAGTAAGTTGCGTCGGGCTGAAAAACAGGTTCCATTAACGGCTTGTACGGATTATCCCTCTCCCGATGGAGAGGGATAATCCGACGTTGAATCAGTTCGGGCACTTATAAACCTGGCCCTGCATTTCGCTGGCGGTCGGGACAAAACTCGACAGCAAGCCCTGGGTTGGGCTGCTCACGCCATAAATCACGTTCCCGCCCATCTCCGCTGCATGATTACGCAGAGCGTTTGCCGCGCCGCGCATTGAACCGCCCTCTTCGCCATGCTGCCCAGAAAGCCAGTTACTTTGTTTACCGGTTGCGGTACCGATCAGCTGACATTCACTGCCCGGCTTATCTTCTACAAAGCGAACGCTCTGCCCACCAGAAGAGAGTTCGTTACCGGAACTACACCCCGCCAGCAGCAACGCTGCCGCTACGATCCCTGCACCCACTTTAACGCGCATGTTATTCCTCGTTTTCAATAAGCTGGGCACGTGCTGCCCGTGTCTAAACCTTATACCTAAAAGATAACCAAAAGAAAAACCCCCGATCATTTCTGACCGGGGGTTTATTCATTTCTGCGAGGTGCAGAACAACATGATTACATCATGCCGCCCATACCACCCATGCCGCCCATACCACCAGCAGCACCTAAATCAGGCGCATCGCCTTTTGGCAGGTCAGTGACCATGCACTCGGTGGTGATCATCAGGCCAGCAACAGAGGCCGCGTACTGCAGAGCAGAACGGGTCACTTTAGTTGGGTCCAGGATACCGAAGTCGATCATGTTGCCGTACTCTTCGGTAGCGGCGTTGTAACCGTAGTTACCTTCGCCCGCTTTCACCATGTTCGCCACAACAGACGGCTCTTCACCGGCGTTGGAAACGATCTGACGCAGTGGTGCTTCCATTGCGCGCAGCGCAACTTTGATACCCACGTTCTGATCTTCGTTCTGAGCGGTCAGGCCAGCCAGTTTCGCTGCAACGCGAACCAGAGCAACACCACCACCGGCAACCACGCCTTCTTCTACCGCAGCACGGGTCGCGTGCAGGGCATCGTCAACGCGGGCTTTCTTCTCTTTCATCTCAACTTCGGTAGCGGCACCGACTTTGATAACGGCTACGCCGCCTGCCAGTTTAGCAACGCGCTCCTGCAGTTTTTCACGGTCGTAGTCAGAGGTCGCTTCTTCGATCTGCTTACGGATCTGAGCAACACGGCCCTGGATGGCATCTTCTTCACCCACGCCATCGATGATGGTGGTGGTGTCTTTGTTGATAACAACGCGTTTCGCCTGACCCAGGTCTTCCAGCGTCGCTTTTTCCAGCTCCATACCGATCTCTTCAGAGATGACGGTACCGCCAGTCAGGGTTGCGATATCCTGCAGCATCGCTTTACGACGATCGCCGAAGCCAGGTGCTTTAACCGCAGCCACTTTCACGATGCCACGCATGGTGTTGACCACCAGGGTCGCCAGCGCTTCGCCTTCAACGTCTTCAGCGATGATAACCAGCGGCTTGCCTGCTTTCGCAACGGCTTCCAGCACTGGCAGCATTTCGCGGATGTTGGAGATTTTCTTGTCAGCCAGCAGGATGAACGGGCTTTCCAGCTCAACAGCGCCAGTTTCTGGCTTGTTGATGAAGTATGGTGACAAGTAACCGCGGTCGAACTGCATACCTTCAACCACGTCCAGTTCGTCTTCCAGACCGGTACCGTCTTCAACGGTGATCACGCCTTCTTTACCGACTTTATCCATCGCTTCAGCGATCAGTTTACCTACGGTTTCGTCGGAGTTAGCGGAGATCGTACCAACCTGAGCAATAGCTTTAGAGTCAGAGCACGGTACGGACAGCGCTTTCAGTTCTTCAACAGCGGACGCGACAGCTTTGTCGATACCACGTTTCAGATCCATCGGGTTCATACCCGCAGCAACGGCTTTCAGACCTTCAGTGATGATAGCCTGCGCCAGTACAGTTGCGGTGGTGGTGCCGTCGCCTGCAGCGTCGTTCGCTTTAGAGGCAACTTCTTTCACCATCTGGGCACCCATGTTTTCGAACTTGTCTTCCAGCTCGATCTCACGCGCTACGGAAACACCATCTTTGGTGATGGTTGGCGCGCCGAAGGATTTATCCAGAACCACGTTACGGCCTTTCGGGCCCAAGGTCACTTTAACTGCGTCTGCCAGTACGTTTACGCCGCGCAGCATTTTCACACGAGCGTCGTTACCGAATTTTACGTCTTTAGCTGCCATTTTAATCTTTCCCTTAAATTCGTATGTTCAGTGTCGTTCGCGGATTACGCTTCAACAATTGCCAGAATGTCGCTTTCGGACATGATCAGCACTTCTTCATTGTCGATCTTCTCGGATTTCACACCGTAGCCATCGTTGAAAATGACGATGTCACCAACTTTAACGTCCAGCGGCTGCACATTTCCGTTTTCCAGAATGCGACCTTTACCGACAGCGATGATTTCGCCACGCGTTGATTTTGCTGCTGCAGAACCGGTCAGAACGATGCCGCCCGCAGATTTGGTTTCAACTTCTTTACGTTTGACGATCACACGATCATGTAACGGACGAATACTCATTGATAGCTCTCCTTTGAGAAAGTCATTATCAGTTATGGGTGACGCCGGGCCGTAAGCGGTTTTCCGGCTAGTGCCCTGAGAGATGGGGATGGGGTTTTACCCCTTCAAGGGGTAGTCGAAAAAAAATTTGTGAAAGTGTTACCATCGCCTCCCTTTTGATGGCGGCAGGACAATGGAATGAGTGGACTCAAACAGGAGCTGGGACTCGCGCAGGGTGTTGGCTTACTTTCAACCTCTTTATTAGGTACGGGGGTGTTTGCCGTACCGGCGCTGGCGGCCCTGGTGGCGGGTGATAACAGTCTGTGGGCCTGGCCGGTGCTTATTGTACTGGTCTTCCCGGTAGCGATTGTATTTGCCCTTCTCGGGCGACACTTCCCGAGCGCCGGTGGCGTGGCGCACTTTGTCGGTATGGCATTTGGCCCGCGTCTGGAGCGCGTCACCGGCTGGCTGTTTCTCTCTGTTATCCCCGTGGGTTTGCCTGCCGCCTTGCATATTGCGACGGGGTTTGGCCAGGCGCTGTTTGGCTGGCATGACGCGCAGCTCTTGCTGGCTGAACTGGGTACGTTGGCCATCGTCTGGTGGGTCGGTTCACGCGGCGCCAGTTCCAGCGCCAATCTGCAAACCCTGGTGGCGGTGCTGATTGTGGCGCTGATTGCCGCTATCTGGTGGGCAGGAGATCTTCAGGTGACACAGATCCCCTTTCCTGCCTTAACCGATCTCGATCATTCGCAGCTTTTCGCCGCCCTTTCCGTTATGTTCTGGTGTTTTGTCGGACTTGAAGCCTTTGCGCATCTGGCCTCCGAGTTTAAACAGCCGGAACGTGATTTCCCGCGGGCGCTGATGATAGGGCTGCTGCTGGCAGGTACGGTCTACTGGGCCTGTACGGTGCTGGTGCTTCATTTCACTGCCTATGGTGCCGATATGGCTGCGGCGGCCTCACTTCCCGCCATCGTGGTCCAGCTATTTGGCGTGAAAGCGCTGTGGGTTGCCTGCGTGATCGGTTACCTCGCCTGCTTCGCCAGCCTGAATATCTACATCCAGAGCTTTGCCCGGCTGGTGTGGTCCCAGGCGCTGTACAAACCCGAAAGCCCCCTCGCCCGCCTGTCCAGACGCCAGCTACCGCTCAACGCCCTGAACGCGGTGCTGGGCTGCTGTGTGATAAGCACGCTGGCAATCTACTGGCTGGATATCAACCTCGACGCGCTTATCGTCTATGCCAACGGCATATTCATCATGATCTATCTGTTATGCATGCTGGCGGGATGTCGCCTGCTGAAAGGACGCTATAAAGCGCTGGCGATAATCGGTGGGATACTCTGCTTACTGCTGCTGGCGATGGTGGGATGGAAGAGTCTCTACGCCATTGTGATGCTGGTGGGGTTGTGGGTCTTTTTACCGAAGCGGAGCGTTGTGTAAACGCCGGATGGCGCTTCGCTTATCCGGCCTACGGTTTCGTAGGCCCGTGCAAGCGCAGCGCCGCCGGGCAACTGACATCAACGGTCGTCTTTATGATCCAGACGGTCGCGCTGGTCATCCTTGCGCTGGTACTCCCCGTCAAAGGTCTCCCCACCGCCCGTTCCGGCGCTGAATCCACCACCCGGCATGCGGTTAAAACGCAGATGCGGCATCAGCTTCAGCGTCAGGAGCTTTTGCACTGGCGGAACGAGCAGCAACAGGCCAAGGAAGTCGGTGAAAAAGCCGGGAATAATCAGCAGGATCCCACCAATAATCAGCGATACGCTTTTGACCATCTCCGCTGCCGGACTCTCCCCGGCGGCCATCTTCTGCTGCATTAACAGGAAATTTTTGAAACCCTGGTTGCGCACCAGTGACATGCCAATCACCGATGTAAAAATGACCAGAATCAGGGTCAGCAGGACGCCAAACACGTGGGCGACCTGAATAAAAATAGAAATCTCTATATAAACATAAAGAAAGATTGCAACTAACGGTATCCAGCGCACTGGCTTCTCCTGTGTGGCAGACGCCGTTATGGCCCCTGTCGGTAACAATTTGCGATTCGCGTCTGTCAGAAATGGAGGCGTTTAGTCAAAATTCAATCGGTTTGCACGGATATTTTTTCTGGAAATATTAAAGCGGTGATTCATTTCACAGATTGATAAATATCATGTCGCCGGGTCCATAATAAGTGATCCAGGTTACGGCAATTCGCTATCATCAGCATATCATTCCAGGTATCTGGTCGATTCAGGGGATAATCGTCGGTCAGAAAATAGACATAACCACATATGTACTGTGTGTTTAGTACATCAATCGGCAGCTTGAAAAGAAGGTTCACATGTTAAACAACATTCGTATCGAAGAAGATTTGTTGGGTACCAGGGAAGTTCCAGCGGATGCCTATTATGGTATTCACACTCTGAGAGCGATTGAAAACTTCTACATCAGCAACAGCAAAATCAGCGACATCCCTGAGTTTGTGCGTGGCATGGTGATGGTGAAGAAAGCGGCAGCTATGGCAAACAAAGAGCTGCAAACCATTCCAAAAAGCATCGCCAATACCATCATCGCCGCCTGCGATGAAGTGCTGAACAACGGCAAGTGCATGGATCAATTCCCGGTAGACGTCTATCAGGGCGGCGCGGGCACGTCAGTGAACATGAATACCAATGAGGTACTGGCAAACATCGGCCTCGAGCTGATGGGCCACCAGAAAGGTGAGTACCAGTACCTGAACCCGAACGATCACGTCAATAAATGCCAGTCTACCAACGACGCCTATCCGACCGGTTTCCGTATCGCCGTATACGCTTCCATCGTGAAGCTGGTTGATGCCATTAACCAGCTGGGCGAAGGTTTCCAGAACAAGGCCGTCGAATTCCAGGACATCCTGAAAATGGGTCGTACCCAGCTGCAGGATGCAGTGCCAATGACTCTCGGTCAGGAGTTCCACGCATTTAACGTGCTGCTGAATGAAGAGACCAAAAACCTGATGCGCACCTCTGAGCTGCTGCTTGAGGTGAACCTGGGTGCAACGGCGATTGGTACGCGTCTGAATACCCCGGACGGCTATCAGCAGCTGGCGGTGCAGAAGCTGGCCGAAGTCTCCAACCTGGCGGTGGTGCCAGCAGAAGACCTGATTGAAGCCACCTCCGACTGCGGCGCCTATGTGATGGTGCACAGTGCGCTGAAACGCCTGGCGGTGAAACTCTCCAAGATCTGTAATGACCTGCGCCTGCTCTCTTCCGGGCCACGTGCCGGTCTGAACGAAATCAACCTGCCGGAATTGCAGGCGGGCTCCTCCATCATGCCAGCCAAAGTGAACCCGGTGGTGCCAGAGGTGGTTAACCAGGTGTGCTTCAAGGTCATCGGCAACGACATTACCGTTACCATGGCTTCCGAGGCGGGTCAGCTGCAACTGAACGTGATGGAACCCGTGATTGGCCAGGCGATGTTTGAATCCATTCATATCCTGACCAACGCCTGCTACAACCTGCTGGAAAAATGCATCAACGGCATCACCGCCAACAAAGCAGTATGTGAAAGCTACGTCTATAACTCCATCGGGATCGTCACTTACCTCAACCCGTTCATCGGTCATCACAACGGCGACATCGTCGGTAAGATCTGTGCGGAAACCGGTAAGAGCGTACGAGAGGTCGTACTTGAGCGTGGCTTGCTGACAGAAGCCGAGCTGGATGATATCTTCTCCGCGCAAAACTTAATGCACCCGGCCTATAAAGCAAAAAGATATACGGATGAAAGTGAACAATAACAGTTCAGGTTAAACTTCATGAAGGCACGTCAATTGACGTGCCTTTTTTGTTTTTAGGCGTTACCAAAACACAACAATTTAATATCAACTTGTTAATAAGCAAGGTAGGAACTTATGTTTGGAGCAGAACTCGTCATCGTCCTGTTGGCGATATACTTAGGCGCAAGACTCGGGGGGATCGGCATCGGTTTCGCCGGAGGTCTCGGCGTGCTTGTCCTCACTCTCTTTCTCCAGATTAAACCAGGTGCTATCCCGTTTGACGTTATTGAAATCATCATGGCGGTTATCGCCGCTATCGCAGCCATGCAGGTTGCAGGCGGTATGGACTATCTGGTGAGTCTGGCGGAGCGTATGCTGCGCCGTCATCCAAAATACATTACCTTCCTTGCTCCGCTGGTTACCTGGTTTATGACCATTCTGGCCGGTACCGGCCATACCGCATTCTCCACCCTGCCGGTGATCACCGAAGTGGCGAAAGAGCAGGGCATCCGCCCCTCCCGTCCGCTCTCTATCGCCGTTGTCGCATCGCAGATTGCCATCACCGCCTCGCCCATCTCGGCGGCAGTGGTGTTCTTTGCCGGTATCCTTGAGCCGCTGGGCGTGAGCTACCTGACGCTGCTGGCGATCTGTATTCCGGTGACCCTGATTGCCGTGATGATCACCGCGGTGTTCTGTAACTTCCTCGGTGCCGAGCTGAAAGACGATCCGGTCTATCAGGAGCGTCTGGCAAAAGGCGAAGTGAAGCTGCGCGGCAGCCAGGCGTTTATCCTGAAGCCACACGCTAAACGCTCCGTACTGCTGTTCCTGATCGGCATTGTCGCGGTGATGTTCTACGCCACTGCCATCAGCGATACCGTTGGGTTGATCAAGAACCCGGTCCTGCCGCGTAACGAAGCGATCGTGGTGTTTATGCTGACCATCGCCACGCTGATTAGCATTACCTGTAAAATCGACACCAGCGAAGTGCTCAACGCCAGCACCTTCAAATCCGGTATGAGCGCCTGCGTGTGTGTGCTGGGCGTGGCCTGGCTGGGCGATACCTTTGTAAAAGCGCACATCACCGATATCCAGACCGTGGCGGGCGACCTGCTGCATAACTATCCGTGGTTGCTGGCGGTGGTGCTGTTCTTTGCCGCGACCCTGCTCTACTCTCAGGCAGCCACCACCAAGGCGCTGATGCCTGCGGCACTGATGCTGGGCGTCTCACCACTCACCGCCATTGCCTCTTTTGCTGCCGTCTCCGCGCTGTTTGTGCTACCAACCTATCCGACCCTGCTGGCCGCGGTCGAGATGGATGACACCGGTTCTACCCGTATTGGTAAATATGTGTTTAACCACGCCTTCCTGATCCCGGGTGTGATCGCCATTACCCTGTGCGTGATCCTCGGCTTCATCATCGGCGGGATTGTGCTGTAAATCCTTTTTGGTTGTAAAAAGAGTTAAAGTCGGGCCGCTTAGCGGCCCGATTCATTAATGAGCAGCGTCCCGTCGTGGTATAGTGATTTTTTTGCGATAACGAGGTCGACCTGTGAACACGCCTGA
The DNA here is from genome assembly GCF_019584355.1 of Leclercia sp. EC_58. Lineage (NCBI taxonomy): Bacteria > Pseudomonadati > Pseudomonadota > Gammaproteobacteria > Enterobacterales > Enterobacteriaceae > Leclercia > Leclercia sp. EC_58. The sequence continues at coordinate 1,471,941 of NZ_VDAM01000001.1, read as the reverse complement.
CACTGTTGTTGTACTCTGTACCGCCCCCGATGAAGCTACCGCTCAGGATTTGGCTGCCAAAGTCCTGGCAGATAAGCTCGCCGCCTGCGTGACCATCCTCCCCGGCGCCACCTCCCTTTACTACTGGGAAGGCAAACTGGAACAGGAGTATGAAGTGCAGATGCTGCTCAAATCGAGCGTGGCGAAACAGCAAGCGCTCCTCGACTGCCTCAAATTGCATCACCCTTACCAGACTCCGGAGCTGCTGGTGCTGCCAGTGCTCCACGGCGATAACGACTATCTCTCATGGCTCAACGCTTCCTTACGCTAATCCTGCTGCTGTGCAGCACATCCGTCTTTGCCGGGTTGTTTGATGCACCCGGCCGCTCGAACTTCACCCCTGCCGATCAGGCTTTCATCTTCGATTTTCAGCAAAACCAGCATGAACTAAATCTCAACTGGAATGTGAAGGAGGGCTATTACCTCTATCGCAAGCAGATCAGCATCACGCCCGCTCAGGCGCAGGTCGGCAAACTCCAGCTGCCTGCGGGCGTCGCCCACGAAGATGAATTCTACGGCAAAAGCGAAATCTACCGGGGCCAGCTGTCAGTTCCCGTGACGGTGGATCAGGCCGCTAAAGGCGCCACCCTGACGGTCACTTATCAGGGCTGTGCCGACGCCGGGCTATGCTATCCGCCAGAGACGAAAGTGGTGCCGCTGAGCGAAGTTAAAGCGGCTGCTGCACCTCTTCCCGTCTCTCCTGAGAAGAGGGAAACGGCCCCAGAAAAAACCGGCAGTGAACTGCCCTTCTCCGCCCTCTGGGCCTTGCTGATCGGCATTGGCATCGCCTTTACGCCGTGTGTGCTGCCCATGTACCCGCTCATCTCCGGCATCGTGCTCGGCGGTAAGCAGCGCCTCTCTACCGCCCGCGCGCTGTTGCTGGCGTTTGTCTATGTGCAGGGGATGGCGCTCACCTATACCGCTCTCGGTCTGATCGTCGCGGCGGCTGGGCTGCAGTTTCAGGCGGCGCTCCAGCATCCATGGGTGCTGATCGGACTGTCGAACATCTTTGTCCTTCTGGCGCTGTCGATGTTTGGTCTCTTCAGCCTGCAGTTGCCTTCCTCCCTGCAAACCCGCTTAACGCTGATGAGCAACCGTCAGCAGGGCGGCTCCGTGGGGGGCGTGTTTGCCATGGGCGCTATCGCCGGGCTGATCTGCTCGCCCTGCACCACAGCGCCACTCAGCGCGATCCTGCTCTACATCGCCCAGAGCGGCAATATGTGGCTCGGCGGTGGCACGCTCTATCTCTATGCCCTGGGAATGGGTCTGCCGCTGATTCTGGTGACGGTGTTCGGTAACCGTCTGCTGCCGAAAAGCGGCCCGTGGATGGAGACGGTCAAAACCGCGTTTGGCTTTGTCATCCTGGCGCTGCCGGTCTTCCTGCTCGAGCGCGTGCTCGGTGATGTCTGGGGCCTGCGTCTGTGGGCGATGCTGGGCGTGACCTTCTTTAGCTGGGCCTTTATCAGCAGCCTCAGTGCCCGCAAGCCGTGGATCCGCATTGTGCAAATTCTGCTGCTGGCCGCCGCGCTGGTCAGCGTGCGTCCGCTACAGGACTGGGCATTTGGCGCACCGGCCGCGCAAAGCCAGGCCCACCTGAATTTTATGCCGGTTAAGAACGTCGATGACTTACATCGCGCGCTGGCTCAGGCGCAAGGTAAACCGGTGATGCTCGACCTCTACGCCGACTGGTGCGTCGCCTGCAAGGAGTTTGAAAAATACACTTTCAGCGACCCACAGGTGCAAAATGCTCTGAACGATACCGTTCTTTTGCAGGCTAACGTCACAGCAAACGGTCCAGAGGACAAAGCCCTGCTGAAGGCGCTGAATGTACTCGGTCTGCCCACCATCCTGTTTTTCAACGCTCAGGGTGAAGAGCAGCCTGCTCAACGGGTAACGGGCTTTATGAATGCCGCCGCGTTCAGTGCGCATTTGCGCAATCGCCAACCGTAAACGACACTTTAAGCGGGAAAGTACGAAAGTAGACGGAGGAATAAACCGTGCAACGTGAAGATGTTCTGGGCGCAACCCTGCAGTTGCTTGAAATACAAGGGATAGCCAGCACCTCGCTGGAGATGGTTGCTGAACGTGTTAATTATCCTCTGGATGAACTACGTCGTTTCTGGCCCGATAAAGAGGCGCTGCTGTACGATGCCCTGCGCTACCTGAGCCAGCAGGTGGATACCTGGCGCAGGCAACTGATGCTTAACACCGAGCTCTCGGCGGAGCAAAAACTCATGGCGCGCTATTCCGCGCTCACCGAATGCGTGCGTAATCACCGCTATCCGGGCTGCCTGTTTATTGCCGCCTGCACCTTTTACCCGGATCCCGACCATCCGATCCATCAACTGGCCGATCAGCAAAAACGCGCCTCTCATGACTTTACGCATGAATTGCTGACCACCCTTGAAGTGGACGACCCGGCGATGGTGGCGAAGCAGATGGATCTGATCATAGAAGGCTGTCTTAGCCGGATGCTGGTGAATCGAAGCCAGGCCGATGTCGATACTGCCCAGCGGCTGGCGGAAGATATTCTGCATTTCGCGCAATGTCGTAAAGGTGGGGCGCTGACTTAAGCCAGCATCCCCGCCCAGGCGGAAATGAAGAGACAGAGCGCCATCAGGCGCTGAAAACGCACCATGGCGGCAGGGGTGCGAAACAGCCTGTTTACCGCCTGCCCCAGCCATGCCCAGCCCAGCAGGCAGGCCACCGAAATCAGTAAAAACCAGAGCGCCATCAGCGCGATCTCCCGCAATGCCCCCTCTCCCGCCGGTGCAAACAGGCTGACAACCGCCAGCGCCATCATCCAGGTTTTGGGATTGATAATCTGCAATAGCGCCGCGGCACGCGCGGTGAAGCGGGTATAGTTATCCCCGGATAAATTGGCCGCAGGCGCGCAAAAAAGCTGCCAGCTCATCCAGCTTAACCACAATACCCCGGCCCAGCTCATTACCTGGCGCACCAGCGGATACTGCCGCAGCATCTCGCCCGCTCCGGCTCCCGAAATCAGCACAATGGCGCTGGCTGCCGCGCAGGCACTCACCAGCGCAGGCAGGGTCGCCTTCACGCCGTAATGCTGGCTGTTGGTCAGAATCAGGATATTGGTGGGGCCTGGGGTTATCGAGGCGACAAAAGCAAACAACAGAAACGGCAACATATTCACAGGTAGCTCCTTTTTATAAGAGCCCTGACATTGCCGTTATTTTCTGGAAACGTCTGGAAGGTTTGTGCACAACCTCCGGTAGTGGGCTGGCGTAATGCGATAGGCGCGCTGGAACCAGCGCCCGAGATGGCTTTGATCGGCAAAGCCCAGCGCTGCCGCTACATCGACGGGCTGATCCCCGCGGGCCAGAAACTGCCGCGCTTTTGCCAGCCGCAGCTGAATCAGCCAGGCATGGGGAGCAAGATGAAACTCACGCTTAAAGCAGCGGGTAAGCGTGAAGCGATCGGTGCCCGTCTCCCGGGCCAGATCGGAGAGGCCAATATTGTCGCCCAGGTGGGCATAGAGATAGTCCCGCGCCCGGTGCGCCACCGCCGCGCTCTGCAACTGTGAGGGCAATTTTCTGCGCCAGTGGCAATGGGAGGTCAGTTGAGAGAGCAGATTATCCATCGTGCTTTGCTGGACGATCTTCATCTCGTCAGTGTGCAGCGTCGCAAAGGTGTCGCCAATGGTCCGTACCAGCTGCGGTTCGCGGGTCAGGGTCTGCGTGAAATGCAGCGAATAGCTGCCGGGTGTCGAGTCATACAGGCCATGCAGGGTCTGGGCCAACCAGCGCTCATCAAGATAGAACGTCAGATAGGTGAAGCCGCCCGCAACAGGGGCATCACCGTCGTGGATCTCACCCGGCTCAAGCAGAAACGCATCACCCGGATGGCTACGATGACGTTCACGACGGCAATGAAACTGCTGGGTACCGCTGAGGGTGATGCCAACCAAATAACTGTCGTGCCAGTGAGGATCAAAGGCATGCCCTTCAAAGTGCGCCTTGATCGTTTCTATTCCCGTATCTGCATGCTGTCGCAGCTCAAGCCAGTCTTTCACCGTCGCGCCCCCTTTTTGGCTGTCAGCATTGCCCGAGATGACCTTTCTGTCTGGAAGATTTGTGCAAAATCGACGCGTAAACCGACAGATTGCCGCAAACTTAAGCAGTTGAACAGCGATTCCCGAAATAAGGTTGACGATTGTACGTGATTACGGTTTAATGCGCCTCGTTGCCCGGATAGCTCAGTCGGTAGAGCAGGGGATTGAAAATCCCCGTGTCCTTGGTTCGATTCCGAGTCCGGGCACCACTATTTAAAGAACCCGCCCAAAAGGCGGGTTTTTG
>NZ_VDAM01000001.1:1466444-1467480 GCF_019584355.1 Leclercia sp. EC_58 | reverse complement strand
GGCTTTCCGCGGTGGATATCTGGAGGAGGAGAAAAAATTTGGAGCGGGAAACGAGACTCGAACTCGCGACCCCGACCTTGGCAAGGTCGTGCTCTACCAACTGAGCTATTCCCGCTTGGGTGGTGTTACTTCTTTGCGAACAAATTTTGGAGCGGGAAACGAGACTCGAACTCGCGACCCCGACCTTGGCAAGGTCGTGCTCTACCAACTGAGCTATTCCCGCTTAATCTTCGTCTTTCAAGCCGCCACTGCGTTGGCTTCCTTCACTCACCTTAGTCACTTACTTTAGTAAGCTCCTAAGGATTCGTTCAGTTGCCGCCTTGTTGCAACCTGAAATCCTGCGATTGGTGGTCTTACTTCTCAGCAAACAGATTTGGAGCGGGAAACGAGACTCGAACTCGCGACCCCGACCTTGGCAAGGTCGTGCTCTACCAACTGAGCTATTCCCGCAAAATCTGTGCTGTCGTAACGATGAATTCTCTGTCGGCCCGGATAGCTCAGTCGGTAGAGCAGGGGATTGAAAATCCCCGTGTCCTTGGTTCGATTCCGAGTCCGGGCACCACTATTTAAAGAACCCGCCCAAAAGGCGGGTTTTTGCTTTTCAGGGTTCTGTCAGCTCCCCCTCCTTCAAGCCTGCTTATGGCCTCTTGCATCTCTCACGTAACGTATCTCTGTGTGCCGCAGACAGCGGTTCACCCTACTGACATCTTTGTACAACGTTGCTTAAAAATGGCCTCATAACGCGACTCAGTGCGCCAGACATGCATCAGTTAAAAGATCGACTGCTGGTACATGCGCGATCCTGTTGAAAAGGGGAAATAAACGAAGAAAGAAATACATTCAGGCCGGATAAGCGCAGCGTCGTTCGGCGTGCTGCGGCGCAGAAACGCAAAAAGCCCATCCGTGAGGATGGGCTTTCGGCTTGTTTGATGCCTGGCAGTTCCCTACTCTCGCATGGGGAGACCCCACACTACCATCGGCGCTACGGCGTTTCACTTCTGAGTTCGGCATGGGGTCAGGTGGGACCACCGCGCTA
>NZ_VDAM01000001.1:1466028-1466344 GCF_019584355.1 Leclercia sp. EC_58 | reverse complement strand
CGGCTCCCCTATACGGTTAACCTTGCTACAGAATATAAGTCGCTGACCCATTATACAAAAGGTACGCAGTCACACCCCGAAGGATGCTCCCACTGCTTGTACGTACACGGTTTCAGGTTCTTTTTCACTCCCCTCGCCGGGGTTCTTTTCGCCTTTCCCTCACGGTACTGGTTCACTATCGGTCAGTCAGGAGTATTTATTTTCATCAGACAATCTGTGTGAGCACTGCAAAGGCAGGTTCTTTAAGGTAAGGAGGTGATCCAACCGCAGGTTCCCCTACGGTTACCTTGTTACGACTTCACCCCAGTCATGAATC
>NZ_VDAM01000001.1:1358002-1465928 GCF_019584355.1 Leclercia sp. EC_58 | reverse complement strand
TTCATCAGACAATCTGTGTGAGCACTGCAAAGGCAGGTTCTTTAAGGTAAGGAGGTGATCCAACCGCAGGTTCCCCTACGGTTACCTTGTTACGACTTCACCCCAGTCATGAATCACATTACGCACCACGCCTTCAGTAGCGGAGCAGGAAGGACATCTGATGGAAATGGAAGCCACGCAAGCACCTTAAAATCACCATCATACACTAAATCAGTAAGTTGGCAGCATTACCGCATAATCCATAGCCCTGAGGCTGTAAATATTGTACATCGACATGCTGCCTGTACATGTTTTCTTATCTCAATGAATTTTCAATAAAGTTGTCGCAAACGGGCACTTAGCAGACTAAAGAAATATTTCTTCGGGCTATTTATACAACAAAAGCCGGGTTAAAAAACGCCATTTTCATGCATTTGCCCACTGGCGAATAAAAGAACAAGTGTGATATAGTTCACACATCTGATGTAACAAAAAACATCGTTTCATTTTGTCAGTCTGAGCTTGCCGGTAGCCAGTTTGCCACGTCCGGGCAACGTCGCGCTACACCCGGCGGCGGTTATCTTTGAGAATCGGTCTTATGGCAGCTATTACCACCGGTGTTGTCTTTGCACGCTGGGAGTTGTTGAGCGCGGTGCTGATGTTTCTGGCCAGTACGCTGAATATACAGTTCAAGAAATCGGATTACGCGGTGCTGGCGGTGATCAGCACCTGTCTGGGTCTGGCGGCGGCCTGCTGGTTTGCCACCGGCCTGTTGGGCATCACCCTGCTGGATATGGCCGCGGTCTGGAATAACGTTAAAACGATCATGGTTGAGGCAATGAGCCATACGCCGCCGGACTGGCCGATGATGTACACCTGATGCCCGCGGGCATAAAGGCTGAATACAAAAAAACCCAGACATGCGTCTGGGTTTTTTTGTTTTTGCGAATCGCAGGTTCTGGCTATCAGAACGGGATGTCGTCGTCGAAATCCATTGGCGGTTCGTTGGACTGCGCTGGCGCAGACGGCTGCTGCGGACGGGACTGCGCGCCGCCGCTGAACTGGTTGCCGCCCTGCGGCTGCTGAGGCTGACCCCAACCGCCCTGCTGCTGGCCACCACCTGCCGGCGCACCGCCGCCCTGACGACCGCCCAACATCTGCATGGTGCCGCCAACGTTCACCACCACTTCAGTGGTGTATTTTTCCTGACCGGATTGATCGGTCCATTTGCGGGTACGCAGCTGGCCTTCAATATAGACCTGAGAACCTTTACGCAGATACTCACCGGCCACCTCAGCCAGTTTGCCAAACAGCACGACGCGGTGCCATTCGGTCTGCTCTTTCATCTCACCGGTCGCTTTATCACGCCAGGATTCGGAGGTAGCCAGCGTAATGTTGGCCACTGCACCACCACTCGGCATATAGCGTACTTCCGGGTCCTGGCCCAGATTACCGACGAGAATCACCTTGTTTACGCCTCTGCTGGCCATGATCGTGTCTCCTGAAAACAATTTCTAAATAGTGTAAACGCGCGAGTGTACCATTTCCATGCCGCATGTTCATAGCTGCGAGGCAGATTCCACCCAACTCTTTTCGTGGTCTATTTTTGCACAACGAATCTGAATTTGCATCTCAATACTGTATATCCAGACAGGTCAATTTGTGTCATAATTAATCGTTTATGCCGGTTGTCCTTCAAACAAACCAGGCATTCCGTGTATCTACCTACCGGGAAAGGTGAATGGATAAGATCGAAGTTCGGGGCGCCCGCACCCACAATCTCAAGAATATCAACCTCGTCATCCCTCGCGACAAGCTGATTGTCGTCACCGGGCTTTCAGGCTCAGGCAAATCCTCTCTGGCTTTCGACACCCTCTATGCCGAAGGACAGCGTCGTTACGTTGAGTCGCTCTCTGCTTATGCGCGTCAGTTCCTGTCGCTGATGGAAAAACCGGACGTCGACCATATCGAAGGGTTGTCGCCTGCCATCTCCATTGAGCAGAAGTCGACCTCCCACAACCCGCGCTCCACCGTCGGGACCATCACCGAAATCCATGACTACCTGCGTCTGCTCTATGCCCGCGTAGGCGAGCCGCGCTGCCCGGACCACGATGTCCCGCTGGCGGCCCAGACCGTCAGCCAGATGGTGGACAACGTGCTGGCGCAGCCGGAAGGCAGACGCCTGATGCTGCTGGCACCAATCATTAAAGAGCGTAAGGGCGAGCACACCAAAACGCTGGAAAACCTGGCAAGCCAGGGCTATATCCGCGCCCGTATCGACGGGGAAGTGTGCGATCTCTCCGATCCACCGAAGCTGGAGCTGCAAAAGAAACACACCATAGAGGTGGTGATCGACCGCTTTAAGGTGCGTGACGACATGACCCAGCGCCTGGCGGAGTCGTTCGAGACCGCGCTGGATCTCTCCGGCGGTACGGCGGTGGTTGCCGATATGGACGACCCGAAAGCGGAGGAGCTGCTCTTCTCCGCCAACTTCGCCTGCCCGGTGTGCGGCTACAGCATGCGCGAGCTGGAACCGCGCCTGTTCTCGTTCAACAACCCGGCGGGCGCCTGCCCGACCTGTGATGGCCTGGGCGTACAGCAGTACTTCGATCCCGACCGGGTGATCCAGAACCCGGAACTGTCGCTGGCGGGCGGTGCTATCCGCGGCTGGGATAAGCGTAACTTCTACTATTTCCAGATGCTGAAGTCGCTGGCAGAGCACTATAAATTTGACGTTGAAGCGCCGTGGGGCAGCCTGAGCCCAACCGTGCACAAAGTGATCCTGTTCGGTTCCGGCAAAGAGAACATCGAGTTCAAATACATGAACGATCGCGGCGATACCTCGGTGCGTCGCCATCCGTTTGAAGGCGTGCTGCACAATATGGAGCGCCGCTACAAAGAGACCGAATCCAGCGCCGTGCGTGAGGAGCTGGCGAAGTTCATCAGCAACCGCTCCTGCGCCACCTGTGACGGTACCCGTCTGCGTCGTGAAGCGCGCCACGTGTATGTGGAAAACACGCCGCTGCCGGCCATCTCAGACATGAGCATCGGTCATGCGATGGACTTCTTCACCAACCTGAAGCTCTCCGGCCAGCGGGCGAAAATCGCCGAGAAAGTGCTGAAAGAGATTGGCGATCGTTTGAAATTCCTGGTGAACGTTGGCCTGAACTACCTGACGCTTTCCCGCTCCGCAGAGACGCTCTCCGGCGGCGAGGCCCAGCGTATCCGTCTGGCGAGCCAGATTGGTGCGGGCTTAGTGGGCGTCATGTACGTGCTGGATGAGCCGTCTATCGGCCTGCATCAGCGTGACAACGAACGTCTGCTTGGGACTCTGATCCACCTGCGTAACCTCGGTAACACGGTGATTGTGGTTGAGCACGATGAAGATGCCATCCGCGCCGCCGACCACGTGATCGACATCGGGCCGGGTGCGGGTGTTCACGGCGGCCAGGTGGTGGCAGAAGGGCCACTGGACGCCATCATGGCGGTGCCGGAGTCCCTGACCGGCCAGTACATGAGCGGTCAACGCAAGATTGAGGTGCCAAAACAGCGCGTGCCTGCCAACCCGGAAAAAGTACTGAAACTCACCGGCGCCCGCGGCAACAACCTGAAAGACGTGACGCTCACCCTGCCGGTCGGCCTGTTCACCTGCATTACCGGGGTGTCGGGTTCCGGTAAATCGACGCTGATTAACGACACGCTGTTCCCGATTGCCCAGACCCAGTTGAACGGGGCGACGCTGGCTGAACCGGCGCCGTATCGCGAGATCCACGGTCTGGAGCACTTCGACAAAGTGATCGATATCGACCAGAGCCCGATTGGTCGTACCCCGCGCTCTAACCCGGCGACCTATACCGGTGTATTCACGCCGGTACGTGAACTCTTTGCCGGCGTGCCGGAATCGCGCTCACGCGGCTACACGCCGGGCCGCTTCAGCTTTAACGTGCGCGGCGGGCGCTGCGAAGCCTGTCAGGGCGATGGTGTGATCAAGGTTGAGATGCACTTCCTGCCGGATATCTACGTGCCGTGCGATCAGTGCAAGGGCAAGCGCTATAACCGCGAAACGCTGGAGATCAAATACAAAGGCAAGACCATCCACGAAGTGCTGGATATGACCATCGAAGAGGCGCGCGAGTTCTTTGATGCCGTTCCGGCGCTGGCGCGTAAGCTCCAGACCCTGATGGATGTCGGTCTGACCTACATTCGTCTGGGCCAGTCGGCAACTACCCTCTCGGGCGGGGAGGCGCAGCGCGTGAAGCTGGCGCGTGAGCTCTCCAAACGCGGCACCGGGCAGACGCTGTACATTCTGGATGAGCCGACCACCGGTCTGCACTTTGCCGATATCCAGCAGCTTCTCGACGTGCTGCACCAGCTCAGAGATCAGGGCAACACCATCGTGGTGATTGAGCACAACCTGGACGTGATTAAAACCGCGGACTGGATTGTCGATCTCGGTCCGGAAGGCGGCAGCGGCGGCGGTGAAATACTGGTTTCCGGCACCCCGGAAACCGTCGCGGAGTGCGAAGCCTCGCACACCGCCCGCTTCCTTAAACCACTTCTGAAGTAGTTACACTGACAGCTGCTGCCGGGTCATCTCCGGCAGCAGTTCCACCGCCTGCTTGTAAGAGGCATCCACCAGATAATAAATCTGCGAATCCGGAATCGACCCGTCCAGATAGACCGTGCTCCAGTGCGCTTTATTCAGGTGCTTGCTGGGACGCACGTCGTTGTGCTGCTGGCGCAACAGTTCCGCCAGTTCAGGGCTGGTTTTTAACGAGGCCGCCGGACGCCCCTCCACATCTTTCACCATCGCAAACAGCACGTCAGCGACTTTGATTTGGGTTGCCTTCCAGTCGCTGTGCACACTTTGCTCCGCACCCGGCTTATTCATGCAGTACTGAAGTATCTCCGAAATTGTCATCTTTATTCCCCTTGTAGCGTGGCGATGATTTTGCGCGAACCGCCGTGGATACGATGTTCTCCCAGCCAGATCCCCTGCCAGGTGCCCAGCTGTACGCGGCCGTGATTGACCGGCAGCAGTAAAGAGACGCCTAGCGTGGAGGATTTAATATGGGAAGGCATGTCGTCTGGCCCCTCGTCATCATGTTCCCAGCGGGCACTGTCGGGAATGGATTTGAGAAAATGCTGCTCCATATCGGAACGGACGGTGGGATCGCAGTTCTCATTAAGAGTGAGAGAGGCTGACGTGTGTTGCAGCAACAGATGAAGTAAACCCACGTTGATGCGGGGAAGATCGCGAATCTGACCGATGACCTCGTCTGTCACCAGGTGAAAACCGCGAGACCTGGCGCGCAGGGTCAGGGTTTGCTGATACCACATGTGCTGCTCCGTTTTACAGGTTGATCCCTCTAAGTGTGCAGCAATACGACGAAAGGTAAAACCCGCAGCGGGTAAATCTGCTTAAAAAGTGTTCCTGTCTGTGCCAGGAGCCAGTGAGGGATTATCTCTTTACGGCCCCCTTCGCCAAAAGAAGAAGGCCGTGAGTAAGTGCTTACATTACAGCAACGAAGGCCTTCGCCACGCGCTGAACGTTGCCGCTATTCAGGCCTGCAACGCACATGCGTCCGCTGGCAATCAGATAGACGCCGAACTCGTCGCGCAGGCGGTCTACCTGCTGTGCGCTGAAGCCGGTATAGCTGAACATGCCGCGCTGCTGTAGCAGGTAGTCGAAGTTGTGCCCCGGAACGGCATCCTTCAGCACATCCACCAGCGTCTGGCGCATGGCGAGAATGCGGGTGCGCATCGCTTCCACTTCTGCCAGCCACTCGGCTTTGAGTTCGTCATCACCCAGCACGGTTGCCACCACCTGCGCACCGAAGTTTGGCGGGCTGGAGTAGATACGGCGTACGGTCGCCTTCAGCTGGCCCAGCACGCGCCCGGCGGCGTCCTGATCTTCGCAGACCACCGACAGGCCGCCGACACGCTCGCCATACAGCGAGAAGATTTTGGAGAAGGAGTTGCTGACCAGCGCCGGCAGACCTGCGCTGGCGATAGCGCGGATGGCGTAAGCATCCTCTTCCATCCCGGCGCCAAAGCCCTGGTAGGCGATGTCGAGGAACGGGATCAGGTTGCGGGCCTTCAGCACCTCGATAACTGCATCCCACTGCGCATTCGTCAGATCGGCACCGGTCGGGTTATGGCAGCACGGATGCAGCAGCACGATGCTGCGTTCCGGCAGGGTACTCAGTTTTTCCAGCAAGGCGCCAACGCGTACGCCGTTAGTCTGGTCATCGAACCACGGATAGGTATTCACCGTGAAGCCCGCGCCTTCAAAGATGGCGACGTGGTTTTCCCAGGTCGGGTCGCTCACCCAGACACCCGATTCCGGGAAATATTTGTGCAGGAAGTCGGCACCGACCTTCAGCGCGCCGGAGCCGCCCAGCGTCTGGATGGTAGCGACACGCTTCTCCGTCAGCACCGGATGGTCTGCGCCAAACAGCAGCGGGGCGATGGTGTGACGGTAGCTGTTAAGCCCTTCCATCGGCAGATAAAGCGACGCACCGTGCGGCGTGGCGTTCAAACGCGCTTCGGCTTTGGCAACGGCCTGCAGCTGCGGGATGATGCCCGCTTCGTTGTAGTAAAGACCGATACTGAGGTTAACTTTATCGCCACGCGGATCGTCTTTGAAACGCTCCATTAAGGAGAGGATGGGGTCGCCAGCATAGGCGTCGACTTTCTGGAACACGCGATGGTTCTCCGGATAATAATGAGGCAGGGAATTCAACAATAAACCGGAAGTGGCAGAAGATCGAGAGGATGTTAATGAAGATGGGGTGTGGGCGACAGAACCTGCGGCGCGGCCTGTTTCTCCTCACCCTGGTCCTGCAGGGCCCTGGAATCACCAGTAATTTTATTGCCCTTAAAGCCATGCCGGAATCCTAAGGAGATAAATAACTTACAGCGGCTCCCTGGTCCGGCTGAAAATCGCCGAAGCGTTTCCGGAAGGCCGGGGCGAGGCGCAGGGACGCGCCGAGAGGGCATAGCCTGCAGGGATGCAGGCTGGTGCCCGACCCGAAAGCCTGAAGGAATAAGCTGAGGGCACCGCGAAGCGGCGATTTTCTTTGCCGGGAGCCGGGATTGCTAAGGGGGCGGCGGCGAGCCCCCTTAGCACGTTCACGGGTGACGTGGTTTACAGAGAAGCAGCGAACGTAAGGTGAACGGAACAACCACTTCAGTCGTATGTTCCCCCTTACCCCAGCCCTTTCTGAGAGGGAAACGGCCGTGCGGATATCTCATCCCTCCAGGGGGAGGGAAAGTTATTATTAATCAAGATACCGCATCGCCAGGCGCGACGTCAGCCGCGTGATAAGTTCGTAAGCACTTACTTTTGTGATTTCCGCGATTCGCTCCACGGGCAAACCTTCGCCCCACAGCGTCACCGGATCACCCGCTTTCTCCTGCGCCTCTGGCCCGAGGTCGACGCAGATCATATCCATCGCCACGCGGCCAACAATGGTCACTTCCCGGCCATTCACCAGCACTGGCGTCCCGGATGGCGCCGCGCGCGGATAGCCGTCGCCGTAGCCCATCGCCACCACGCCTAAACGGGTGTCGCGCTCGCTGACCCAGGTCCCGCCATAGCCGACCGGCTCCCCGGCTTTGTGCTCGCGCACCGCAATTAGGCTGGAGGTGAGTGACATTACCGGCTGAAAACCGAGGTCCGGTCCCCAGGGCTTACCCTCCAGCGGCGAGACGCCGTACAGGATGATCCCTGGACGCGCCCAGTCAAAATGGGACTGCGGCCAGAGCAAAATACCGCCGGAGGCCGCAATCGAACGCATCCCCGGCTTGCCTTCGCAGAAGGTGTTAAAGATATCGAGCTGCTGCTCGGTGGCACCACAGTCAGGCTCATCGGCACGGGCAAAATGGCTGACGATATTGACTGGCTGACGTACATTCCTGCACTGGCTTAAGCGCTGGTAAAACGCCTCCGCCTGCTCCGGGCGCACGCCCAGACGGTGCATGCCAGTGTCGAGCTTCATCCACACGGTGACGGGCTCGCTGAGCACCGTATTTTCCAGTGCTTCGAGCTGCTCCAGATTGTGTACGGCGGTATGCAGCCGTTGCGTGGCGATAGTCGGGAGATCGGCGGCGTTAAAGAAGCCTTCGAGCAGCAGAATCGGCTGGGTGATCCCCCCTTCGCGCAGGCGCAGGGCTTCTTCGAGACGGGCGACGCCAAAGGCGTCGGCATCAGGGAGCGTTCGCGCGGTCTCAATGAGACCGTGTCCGTAAGCGTTCGCTTTCACGACTGCAACGAGCTTGCTGGCGGGCGCCAGTTCACGCAGGCGTTGCAGGTTGTGTCGCAGAGCGCGGCGGTTAATGACTACTGTTGCCGCTTGCATTGCAAATCCTTGTTAAAAGAAGGTCGGAGAGTTATTCGTCATCGTATTGCGGGCCAGCATAGTTGTCGAAACGCGACCACTGGCCGTTAAAGGTAAGCCGCACCGTACCGATGGGGCCGTTACGCTGCTTACCGATAATAATTTCCGCGATCCCTTTCAGGTCGCTGTTCTCGTGATAAACCTCGTCACGATAGATGAACATGATTAAGTCGGCATCCTGCTCGATAGAGCCGGATTCACGCAGGTCGGAGTTGACCGGACGTTTGTCGGCACGTTGTTCCAGGGAGCGGTTAAGCTGCGACAGGGCCACAACCGGTACCTGTAATTCTTTCGCCAGTGCTTTCAGCGAGCGGGAGATTTCGGCGATCTCAAGCGTTCGGTTATCAGAGAGCGACGGGACGCGCATCAGCTGGAGGTAGTCGATCATGATCAGACCAATGCCGCCGTGCTCGCGGGCGATACGGCGCGCGCGGGAGCGCACTTCCGTTGGCGTCAGACCGGAAGAGTCATCAATATAGATATTACGTTTTTCCAGCAGGATGCCCATGGTGCCGGAGATCCGCGCCCAGTCCTCATCGTCCAGCTGCCCGGTACGAATACGGGTCTGGTCCACGCGGGACAGCGATGCCAGAGAACGCATCATGATCTGCTCGGAGGGCATCTCCAGACTGAAGATTAAAACTGGTTTATCCTGCAACATCGCCGCGTTTTCGACGAGGTTCATCGCAAATGTCGTCTTACCCATCGACGGACGGGCGGCGACGATAATCAGATCCGACGGCTGCAAACCGGCGGTCTTTTTATTCAGATCGTCATAGCCCGTGTTAACGCCCGTAACCCCATCGTGCGGCTGCTGGAACAGCTGCTCAATACGCGAGACGGTGGCGTCCAGCACGTCGGCGATGTTCTTCGGCCCTTCGTCTTTATTGGCCCGGCTTTCGGCGATTTTAAATACCCGGGATTCGGCCAGGTCGAGCAGTTCATCGCTGTTACGCCCCTGCGGATCGAAACCGGCTTCGGCGATTTCGTTGGCAACGGAAATCATGTCGCGCACCACCGCACGTTCACGCACGATGTCAGCATAGGCGCTGATGTTCGCCGCACTTGGGGTGTTTTTCGACAGTTCAGCCAGATAAGCGAAGCCGCCTACCGACTCCAGCTGCCCCTGACGCTCCAGCGATTCCGCGAGCGTGATCAGGTCGATAGGGCTGCCGGACTCCTGCAACCGCGCCATTTCGGTAAAGATATGGCGGTGCGGTCGGGTGTAGAAATCGTCAGTGACCACGCGTTCGGCGACGTCGTCCCAGCGTTCGTTATCCAGCATTAAACCGCCCAACACCGACTGTTCCGCTTCGATCGAGTGAGGCGGAACCTTTAATCCGGCTAACTGGGGATCGCGTTCCCGGGGTTCAGTCTGTTTGTTGAAGGGTTTGTTTCCTGCCATAGTGAATGGAGTTACCGAGATAGAGAGTGGGTCGAAAGATTACCATATTTTCTAATTCTAATGGAGGGAGCATGGCAACGCGTATTGAATTTCATAAACACGGCGGCCCGGACGTTCTCAGGGCGGTAGAGTTCACTCCCACCGCGCCTGGGGAGAACGAAGTCCAGGTCGAAAACAAAGCCATTGGTATTAACTACATCGACACCTACATCCGCAGCGGGCTCTATCCGCCCCCTGCTCTGCCGAGCGGTCTGGGTACCGAGGCGGCGGGCGTGGTGGTGAAAGTCGGTAGTGCGGTAAAACATATTAAAGAGGGCGATCGCGTGGTGTATGCGCAATCGGCTCTCGGGGCCTACAGCTCGGTCCACAACGTCCCGGCAGATAAAGCAGCGATTCTGCCCGGCGCCATCTCCTATGAGCAGGCAGCCGCCTCCTTCCTGAAGGGGCTGACGGTCTTCTACCTGTTGCGCAAAACCTATGAAATCAAACCTGACGAACAGTTTCTGTTCCACGCTGCCGCCGGCGGTGTGGGCCTGATCGCCTGCCAGTGGGCAAAAGCGCTGGGGGCTAAACTCATCGGCACGGTGGGTAATGCGCAAAAGGCGCAGCGCGCGCTGCAGGCGGGTGCCTGGCAGGTGATTAACTACCGTGAAGAGAGCATTGTTGAGCGGGTGAAAGAGATCACCGGCGGCAAAAAGGTGCGTGTAGTGTATGACTCGGTGGGGAAAGATACCTGGGAAGCCTCGCTGGACTGCCTGCAACGTCGCGGTTTGATGGTTAGCTTCGGTAATGCTTCCGGCCCGGTGACCGGCGTTAACCTCGGCATTCTTAACCAGAAAGGGTCGCTGTTTGCCACCCGTCCTTCGCTGCAGGGCTATATCACCAACCATGACGAACTGGTCGAGGCCAGCAACGAGCTGTTCTCGTTGATTGCCAGCGGCGTGATTAAGGTGGATGTAGCCGAGGCGCAGAAGTATCCGCTGAGTGATGCGCAACGCGCGCATGAAGTGCTGGAGAGTCGGGCGACGCAGGGGTCGAGTTTGCTTATCCCTTGATAAAAAATTGGGCTTCCCGTGGGAAGCCCTTTTCTTTCTTTGCTTTTTTTTAGTTCGGCTGTATGTAGGGTACAGCGCGATGAATTCTTTAACGGCGGTCATAGTGACAGATTCGATAACTAAATCCTATTCTGTTCTAAGTGATGATGCCGTAAAAGTTGCAAGGATGTGACGAACCGCTCAATACCTTAGTAACGAAAACGGTTATTGCGCTGATAGCGTGGGAGTTTTGGCGATTTAATCGCCCGTATTGCCCACACCACCGCCACGGCTAACAGCAACCACGGCAACAGTTTCAACATCAGGGCAAACAGTCCCCCGATAAACATCACGACTGTCGCAACCACCAGTGCGGCGATGATCCCCAGCAACGAGACGCCGGTTGCCAACAGCATGACAAAAAATCCAATCACAAAAAGTAGTTCCAGCATGGCTCTCTCCCAAATGCATCACAACGATACGCTGATGTGATATTTACAAGATCCGTGCCAAAAATAACCTATTGATATTGAAACAAAACGCCCGGCAATGCGTTGCCGGGCGTGGTGAATTTGACGAAGTTTTGGTGAAAATTATCGTTTGTCTGCCACCAGACGCAGCGCCTGCTCCAGCACCTCGATATCGGCACCCGCTTTATGGGCGTTTTCACTCAGGTAACGACGCCACTGGCGCGCCCCCGGGATACCCTGGAACAGCCCCAGCATATGACGGGTGATATGGCCCAGATAGGTGCCGTTGCTCAGCTCGCGCTCAATGTAAGGGTACATCGCCCGCACCGCCGCCACCGGGTCACGATCGGCAACGTCCACACCAAAGATTTCGCGATCTACGGCCGCCAGCACGCCCGGGTTCTGGTACGCCTCACGGCCCACCATAACGCCGTCCATATGCTGCAGATGCCCTTTCGCCTCTTCAAGGGACTTAATGCCGCCGTTAATGGACATGGTCAGCTGCGGGAAATCGCGCTTCAGTTGATACACGCGCGGGTAATCCAGCGGCGGGATCTCACGGTTCTCTTTCGGGCTCAGGCCAGAGAGCCAGGCTTTGCGGGCATGGATGATAAACATCTCGCACTCCCCCTTGCCGGACACCGTACCGATGAAATCACAGAGAAATTCGTAGCTATCCTGATCGTCGATGCCGATGCGGGTTTTTACCGTCACCGGAATGGAGACTACGTCGCGCATCGCTTTCACGCAGTCGGCCACCAGCCGCGCATTACCCATCAGGCAGGCGCCAAACATGCCGTTCTGCACGCGATCGGAAGGACAGCCGACGTTGAGGTTAATTTCGTCGTAGCCACGCGCCTCAGCCAGCTTGGCGCAGTGCGCCAGCGCCGCCGGATCGCTGCCGCCCAGCTGCAACGCCACCGGATGCTCCTCTTCGCTGTAGGCGAGATAGTCACCCTTGCCGTGAATGATCGCCCCGGTGGTCACCATCTCGGTATAGAGCAGGGTGTGGCGCGACAGCAGACGCAGGAAGTAGCGGCAATGTCTGTCTGTCCAGTCGAGCATCGGCGCGATGGAAAAACGGTGGGCAGGATAGCGGGACGAGTTTTCTGACGACATGGCGAAGTTTTAAGCATCTGGTGAAAATGGGGCGCTACTATAGCACATATTCGCCGGAGGCCGAGCGCCTCCGGATGCCTTCAGAAGGTCAGGCTCAACTGGGCCCCGGCCCCCCAGGTTTCATCTTCCCCGTAAATACCGGTCAAATCGATATGCACGGTATTAAACGGCGCAAAGCCTAACCCGCCCGTGAAGACATTGCTGTCGTTGCCCCTCACATCACGGCGAAAGCCTGCGCGCACCGCCAGCCAGCTCAGGGGGGTCACTTCTGCCCCCACGCCGACATACTGCGCGTCTTCTTCGCTCTTAAAGCCGCGGGTTTCGGTCAGATCGCCATCGGCGCTGAGGGTAAGCAGGCCGGTATGCCAGGCCACACCTGCCGTGACCAGCGGGCGGATCTGGTATGTGTCCTGATAGCTCACTACTTGCCCGGTACGCCCGTTGAGAATGCGGATGTCGTTGGTATCAATATCACGTGATAAGAGGTTCTGCCCGCTCAGGCCCACCGACCAGTTCTCACCAAAGTCCACCGCGACGCCGACATCAACGTTAAAACTGGTATCGTCGTTACGGTAGCGGCTGCTGTTAAAGTCGCCGCTGTCGTAGGTATAAATGGAGGTGGTGTAGTTATAGAGCCAGGTTTGCTGTAATTTCGGCGTGACGCCCACCGAAACCGGCAGGCCGCTTACCGTAAACTGACGGGCAATCGCCACGCCATAGTCGGAGACGATGGCCCCTCTGCCCATGGCAACAGAGTTAAGATTGCGGGTAATCACGTCGCTGCCGTTGCGCGCCGCGCTCAGCGCCATCTGGTTGGTCATTCCTGGGCTACCCTGCAATCGGCGTAAAAAATCGATGTCCTGAGGATCGATTTCTGAGCTGACGCGGGCATGGGCATTAGCTTTGGCGACAAACGCCAGTGACAGGCCGGAACCCGGGATGCTCACGGCTATCCCACCGCCGGCGTTGGCATGCGCCGTTTTGCCATCAAGAAATTCCAGCTGATCGGCAAGGTTGCCGGCGGCTCTCTGCAGCTCACTGAGCGTGCCTTGCGGATCGGCGGCGATCTGCGCCACGGTCAGATCGTCGATCATCTGCCGATCGTCGGTGATCTCATCGCTGATTTCATCGATCTTATCCTGCAAATTGTCTTTATCGCTAATTTGCGCTCCCACGGAGGGAAAAATGATGGCGACATCATCCTCCTCTTTTGATTTTGCCAACAGCGCCGGGTTAATGAATACCCCGCTGCCATAATGGGCCGATGCAACGCCTGTTCCGCCCATTGCATCGCCGCGTGCTTCCGTCCAGGTATTTGCGGCTCCAGCCTGATGAGACAAAAGAATACCGGTGGCAATTCCAGCCACAGAAAGTTTGAGTTTTATTTTCACAGGACACCTGACTTATTTTGGGTAAATTAACCCCGGCGGCTATACGCCGCGCAGGGAAATACGTCCTCCGTGAAAAAAGTATTAGAAGCTAAATATGTCTTAAACTTTAGTATTAGATAAGCTATTGATTTCCTTATGGCTTTAAATAGGTATAGAACAAGAATTTATTTTCGCCCGGGTTTTCCATCATGCGGACCAAAAAATTGTGGCGGGTGATCGATCCAGCGATCTTCACGGGTGGCGGCATATACTGCATTTAGCGGATAATAAATTCGGTTATATTTTTTATTGGCTTCGCCCACCACTAATAACCGCACTTCTTCAGTGGTGTTATTAATAAAGGTGTGGCAAACCCCCGTCCCGGCCGGAAATCCTACGCTGTCTCCCGGCTCCAGCTTCCATAAATACCCGTTGATCCAGGCTTCGGGATAGCCCTCCAGCACATAGATAAATTCCTCTTCATCGCTTTCGGCATGTGGATAAGAGGTACGACGCCCAGGCGGCAGGCGTTCATGGTGAATACCGAGGCGGCCTAAACCAAGCGCACGAGCCAGGGGCGCGCCAATAGAGAAACGCTCTGTGCTGTCGGGATAGGTAGAGTCGTCGGCGCCTTCTACCTCACGCCAGTGTCGAATACAGTCCGGTCTTTTCATCTTTTGCTCCCCAGTGGTTTTTCGTCAGGGTAGCACACCTGCTGGATCTCGGCGTTTAGGCCAGAACATGGTAAACTGGCGGTTTGTTATTCCACGTTACTCGAGGTGCAAAATGGAAACGACCACAATGCAGGCACTGTTAGCGCAAGCCGAAAAGCTCTGTGCGCAACGCAATGTGCGCCTGACTCCGCAGCGCCTTGAAGTGTTGCGCCTGCTGAGCCTGCAAAATGGGGCCATCAGCGCTTACGACCTGCTCGATCTGCTGCGCGAAAGCGAGCCGCAGGCGAAGCCCCCTACCGTATACCGGGCGCTCGATTTTCTGCTTGAGCAGGGTTTTGTGCATAAAGTGGAATCGACCAACAGCTATGTGCTGTGCCACCTGTTCGATCAGCCTACCCATACCTCAGCGATGTTTATCTGCGATCGCTGCGGCAGCGTGAAGGAAGAAGGCGCGGAAGGGGTAGAAGACATCATGCATACTCTGGCGGCGAAAATGGGATTTGCCCTGCGTCACAATGTGATTGAAGCGCACGGCCTGTGCCGCAACTGCGTGGAAGTCGAGGCCTGCCGCCATCAGGAAAATTGCCAGCATGACCACTCTATCCAGCTGAAAAAGAAGCCGCGCTGAGCACAAAAAAAGGGGCGACCTGAGGGTCGCCCTGGGCGTACATCCGTGTACCTGCGGGTAGCGCTGAATTACCAGCGATAGTTGTTACGGGTTTCCCAGTCACCAACTTCTTTCTCCGCCTGGTCTTTCTCATAACCATAGCGTTCCTGAATTTTCCCCACCAGCTGGTCACGTTTACCTTCGATAACGGTCATGTCATCGTCAGTCAGGTCGCCCCACTGTTCTTTTACTTTACCTTTGATCTGTTTCCAGTTACCGCCGACTTGGTCTTTATTCATCATCGATTCCTCTTCGCTCGGTCGTTAAGGATAAGTTCGTCCTGAAATAGATTTCGTGCTGGACGTGATAATAATTATAGATAAGCGTGCGGCGTTGGGTTTGTTATTCGGAATCTTTTACCATTCAGTGAGGTGAAGCCGTTATTGAAACCAGGTGCCGTTGCGCCAGTGCCGGTGCCAGATCCAGCCCAGAGAGAGCCCCCGCAGGGCCAGGAACACGCTCAGGGCCAGCCACAGGCCGTGATTACCCAACCAGGGCAAGGTGAACAGCGTCAGACCAAACCCGGCGGCCGCGACGGCCATACTGTTGCGCATCTCTGCGCCACGGGTTGCGCCGATAAACATGCCGTCGAGCAAATAGCACCAGACCCCCACCACCGGCAAAATCACCTGCCAGACAAGATAATGGCTCGCCAGCGCGCGCAGCTCTGGCAGCGAAGTCAGCAGCGCCACGATCGGGTTGCCCGCCAGGGCATAGACAAGCGCGAAGGCCAGCGCCACCATGCCAGACTGACGGCAGGCTGCCCGCCATACTTCACGCAGCTGGCCGCTTTCCCGGGCGCCATAGGCCTGCCCGGAGTGCGCCTCAACCGCGTAGGCAAAACCATCCAGCGCGTAGGCGGTAAAGGTGAGTAGCGTCATCAGCACGGCGTTAACGGCGATAATCTCGGGCCCCAAACGCGCGCCCAGCACCGTCAGCGCGCCGAAACAGAGTTGCAGCAGCAGCGAGCGCAGCATAATGTCCCGGTTCAGGGCCAGCAGCTTGCGGATATTGCCCCGCCAGCTCGCTTTCAGCAGCGCCAGGGAAATGCCGCGCAGAGCCAGCACCCGCCAGACCATCCACAAGCCAAGCAACAGGGTGGCGTATTCGGCGACAGCGGTCGCGAGAGCGGCCCCCTGCACGTTCATTTTCAGCCCGATCACCAGCCACAGATCCAGCACGATATTGAGCAAGTTACCCACCACCAGCAGGATCACCGGCGCCCGGGCATACTGCACCCCCAGCAGCCAGCCGAGCAGCACCAGGTTAGCCAGCGATGCCGGGGCGCTGAGCCAGCGGATCTCGAGGAAGCGCCGCGCCTGATGCAGGACATCCTCACTGCCGCCCACGATATGCAGCGCCAGATCGATAAGCGGGGTGCGCAGCAGCACAATCAGTAACCCGGCGCCGAGCGCGAGGATCAGCGGTTGCACCAGCGCCCGGGCCAGACGCAGCGGATCTTTCGCGCCATAGGCCTGAGCGGTGAGTCCGGTGGTGCTCATACGCAAAAAGAGCAGCAGCATAAACAGGAAACTGGTTGCCGTGGCGCCGATGGCGACACCGCCCAGATAGACCGGAGAGTCGAGATGGCCGATAACGGCGGTATCCACCAGCCCCAGCAGCGGGACGCTGATATTGGAGACGATCATCGGGAGGGCAAGACGCCACAACGCCTTGTCTGAAGCAGTCAGCAGAGACATGTGTATGACCGGCAGAAAAAAGAAAAGCAGACTGCGGGGTTGCCGCAGTCTGTCAGAAAGAGGTTATAACCATTCGCCGTTGCGGATGACGCCTACCGCCAGCCCTTCGATAGAAAAGTTATGTTCACGCAGATCGACAACAATCGGGGAAAACTCGCTGTTTTCCGGCAGCAGCTGTACCGTGTTGCCCTGTTTCTTCAGGCGTTTAACGGTCACTTCGTCATCTATGCGCGCCACAACGACCTGGCCGTTGCGCACATCCTGCGTTTTATGTACCGCCAGCAGATCGCCGTCGAGAATGCCGATATCCTTCATGGACATCCCGCTGACGCGCAGCAAGAAGTCCGCGCTCGGTTTGAACATGCCCGGATCGACCTGATAGTGGCCTTCAATATGCTGTTGCGCCAGCAGCGGTTCCCCGGCGGCAACACGACCGACAAGCGGAAGGCCCTCTTCTGCTTCAACCAGCAGACGAATACCACGAGACGCGCCGGAGACAATCTCAAGCACACCCTTACGCGCCAGGGCTTTCAGGTGCTCTTCAGCGGCGTTTGGAGAACGGAAGCCCAGACGCTGCGCGATTTCTGCACGCGTCGGCGGCATACCCGTCTGGCCGATATGATCCCGAATGAGATCAAACACCTCTTGCTGCCTGGTCGTTAACGCTTTCATTCCGCCCCCTGGGTGTATATACAGTTATGCTGTGAGTATATACAGCTAAAGGCGATTTTGGAACCACAAACCGCATAAAAAACCAGAGACTTGTTCGGTTTCTGAAGGCTTATCGCAAATGTTCCCAAAGCAGCGTGACCCAGGTAAACAGGGCAACGATAATCGCCATCAGCACAGCGGCAGAGCCCATATCTTTTGCCCGGCCCGAAAGCTCATGGAAGTCGCTACCAATGCGGTCGACCACCGCCTCGATCGCACTGTTCAGAATTTCGACTATCATCACCAACATTACCGATCCAATCAGGAGTACACGGGTGATGGGATCAACATCCAGCCAGCAGGCAATAATAATCGCCGCGATGACTGCTACCCCCTCCTGGCGAAAAGCGGCTTCATTGATCCAGGCAGCACGAATGCCTTTCCAGGAATAGCCGGCAGCTTTAATGATTCGGGTTAACCCAGTGGTATTGTTGGCCATTAAAAGAAACCTTTCTTCGAAAATAGCGTCAGAAACGGTGGCTTAAGCGCACTGCGCTGCCGCCGGAAGTATGACGGGTAACAACAGAAATTTTGCGCGCTTTCTGTTATCCTTGCGCCGCAATTGCATTTTTAACCAGAGGCTTTACATCGTTTATGTCTGGCTGGCCACGAATTTACTACAAATTACTTAATTTACCATTAAGCGTCCTGGTAAAAAGCAAGTCTATTCCGGCGGTTCCCACGCTGGAATTGGGACTCGATACCTCGCGTCCTATTATGTACGTTTTGCCTTATAACTCGAAGGCCGACTTGCTGACGCTGCGCGCCCAGTGCCTGGCGCACGATCTCCCGGATCCGCTGGAGCCGCTGGAGATCGACGGCACCCAACTGCCACGCTACATCTTTATCCACGGCGGACCTCGCGTATTCACCTGGTACACGCCGAAAGAAGAGTCCATTAAGCTGTTCCATGATTACCTCGACCTGCACCGCAGCAACCCGCTGCTGGATGTGCAGATGGTGCCGGTATCGGTGATGTTTGGCCGTCGTCCGGGGCGCGATAAAGGCGAAGAGAACCCGCCGTTGCGCATGCTCAACGGGGTGCAGAAGTTTTTTGCCGTAAACTGGCTGGGCCGCGACAGCTTCGTCCGTTTTTCACCGTCCGTCTCCCTGCGCCGCATGGCCGATGAGCACGGCACAGATAAAACCATCGCCCAGAAGCTGGCCCGCGTGGCGCGCATGCACTTTGCCCGCCAGCGTCTGGCTGCGGTAGGCCCGCGCCTGCCTGCTCGCCAGGATCTGTTCAATAAGCTGCTGGCGTCGAAAGCCATTGCCCGTGCCGTCGAAGACGAAGCGCGCAGCAAAAAGATCTCCCATGAGAAGGCGCAGCAAAACGCCATCGCCCTGATGGAAGAGATTGCCGCCAACTTCTCCTACGAGATGATCCGCCTCAGCGACCGTATCCTGAGCTTCACCTGGAACCGTCTCTATCAGGGAATTAACGTGCACAACGCCGAGCGTGTGCGCCAGCTGGCCCATGACGGCCATGAAATTGTCTACGTGCCCTGCCACCGTAGCCACATGGACTACCTGCTGCTCTCGTACGTGCTCTATCACCAGGGGCTGGTGCCACCGCACATTGCGGCGGGCATTAACCTCAACTTCTGGCCGGCAGGGCCGATCTTCCGCCGTCTGGGTGCGTTCTTTATTCGCCGTACCTTCAAAGGCAACAAGCTCTACTCCACCGTCTTCCGCGAGTATCTGGGCGAGCTGTTCAGCCGCGGCTATTCCGTCGAGTACTTTGTGGAGGGTGGCCGTTCCCGTACCGGGCGTCTTCTCGATCCGAAGACCGGCACCCTGTCGATGACCATCCAGGCGATGCTGCGCGGCGGTACGCGTCCTATCACCCTGGTGCCGATCTACATCGGTTACGAGCACGTGATGGAAGTGGGGACCTACGCCAAAGAGCTGCGCGGCGCCACCAAAGAGAAAGAGAGCCTGCTGCAGATGCTGCGTGGTCTGAGCAAGCTGCGCAACCTCGGCCAGGGGTATGTTAACTTCGGCGAGCCGATGCCGCTGATGACCTACCTCAACCACCGTGTACCGGAGTGGCGTGAGTCCATCGATCCGATCGAAGCGGTGCGTCCGGCCTGGCTGACGCCGACGGTGAACGCCATTGCTGCCGATCTGATGGTGCGCATTAACAACGCCGGGGCGGCGAACGCCATGAACCTGTGCTGTACCGCCCTGCTTGCTTCGCGCCAGCGCTCGCTCACCCGCGAGCAGTTGACCGAGCAGATCGACTGCTACCTGAACCTGATGCGCAACGTGCCCTATGCCGCGGATGCCACGGTGCCGACGGCCAGCGCCAGCGAGCTCATCGATCACGCATTGCAGATGAACAAGTTCGAGGTCGAGAAAGACACAATCGGCGATATCATCATTCTGCCGCGCGAGCAGGCGGTGCTGATGACCTACTACCGCAACAACATCGCGCATATGCTGATGCTGCCGTCACTGATGGCCGCCATCGTGACCCAGCATCGCCAGATCAGCCGTCAGGCGCTGCTGGAGCATGTCACTGCCCTCTACCCGATGCTGAAAGCCGAGTTGTTCCTGCGCTGGAACAGCGACGAGCTGGCAGAGGTGCTGGATAAGCACACTGAAGAGCTGGTCCGCCAGGGGCTGATGACGCAGAAAGAGGACGTTCTGGTGATCAACCCGTCCCGCTCACGCACGCTACAGCTGCTGGCAGCGGGTGCGCGCGAGACCGTGCAGCGCTACGCCATCACCTTCTGGCTGCTGAGCGCCAACCCGTCGATCAACCGCGGTACGCTGGAGAAAGAGAGCCGTACCCTGGCCCAGCGTCTGTCGATGCTGCACGGCATCAACGCGCCGGAGTTCTTCGACAAAGCGGTCTTCAGTTCGCTGGTATTGACGCTGCGTGATGAGGGTTATATCAGCGACAGCGGTGATGCCGAGCCGGAAGAGACGATGAAGATTTACCAGATGCTGGCAGAGCTGATCACCTCTGACGTGCGCTTAACGATTGAGAGCGCGACGCAGGGCGAGTAATGCGTAAAAAAGCCGGGTGGCGCTAACGCTTACCCGGCCTGCATATTCTGCCAAATCGTAGGCCGGGTAAGGCGAAGCCGCCACCCGGCTTTTTTATGCCCAATAGCTAATCGCTAACCCGACAAACAACACCAGACCAACGTAGTTATTGTTCAGAAACGCTTTAAAACAGGCCTCGCGCTCACGGTTGGCAATGAGCTTTTGCTGGTAGATAAAGAGCACGCCCGCCGCCGCGACCGCCGCGTAAAATGCGCCGTTCAATTGATTCAGGTAACCAATTGCCACCATCAGCGCCAGCACCGCGACCTGCAAAATCCCGATGATCAGCTTGTCCTGACGACCAAACAGAATGGCCGTCGATTTAACGCCAATCTTCAGATCATCGTCGCGGTCAACCATCGCGTACTGGGTATCGTAGGCCACCGCCCAGAGGATATTGGCCAGGAACATCAGCCAGCAGCTCAACGGCACGCTTTCGCTGACGGCGGCAAAGGCCATGGGGATCGACCAGCCAAAGGCGGCGCCCAGCACCACCTGCGGCAGATGGGTGTAGCGCTTCATAAACGGGTAGACCCAGGCCAGGGCCAGCGCTGCCACGGAGAGCAGGATGGTCATGGTGTTGAGGGTCAACACCAGCAGGAACGAGAGCAGGATCAGCACCACAAACAGCGTCCGCGCCTCTTTCTCCGTGACATCGCCGCTCGGCAGCGGACGATTCGCGGTGCGTTTCACGTGGCCGTCAAATTTGCGATCGGCATAATCGTTAACCACACAACCCGCGGCTCGCATCAGCCAGACACCTGCCACAAATACCGCCAGGATCCACAGCGGCGGCAGCCCGGGTGTCGCAACCCACAGCGCCCACAGGGTCGGCCACAGCAACAGCAGCGCACCGATCGGCTTATCCGTTCGCATCAGCCGGTGGTACGCCAGCAGCTTGTTCTGCGTCAGACTCCTCTCCATTTTCTCTTCCTCTTAGTACAACGGTGACGCCGGTAAAAACAGCTCGGTCAGCAGTAAGGGTTTGCCGCTTAAGCGCAAGCGGGAACGGCGTCCCCATAATCCGGCATCGCGTCCAATTTCAATAAAATCACGGGTCAGCTCGGAGGAGGTGAACAGATAGCGTCCCAGCGGGGTTTTGCCCATCTGCTGCAGCGCCATCTCCGGCCCGGTGAGGGTGGATTCTGGCACCACCGTGCGCCCGGCCAGCCACGGCTCGCCGTCGGCGCAGAGCAGGATCTCCCGCAGCCAGTAGCGCGCCTCTTTCGGCAGCAACGGTAACTCATCCGCCACCGCGTCAGGCGTGACGAATCCCTCCTGAATGAGGGTGACGGTGACGTTCTTGCCCTGCTGCTCAAAACGTTTGGTCATGGAATCTTCCAGCAGCAGCCAGTCGAGCTGCTCCGGTTCCAGGGCAGGGATTTCGTCAAAATAGCGCAGCGCACGCAGTTGCGTTAGCGCGGGGTGTGACATGCCAGACTCTCCGATACATAACGTAAAGCTATTGTATCGCAGAAACGCGTAATGCGGGCGGGCAAACGTGAGTTAGCGAACATTATCGCAACAGAGATGCAACAGCGGTGTCAATCACAAAAAAAGTGCGCCCGTAGGGGCGCACCAAACTACTGACAAAATCAGCATTGTGGGGAGACGGTCACCCCTTGCCTTTTACACTGCTGATAAAGGTGGAACGGGCAGTGGTCGAGCCTAAACGCTCTGCTTCATCCAGCAGTTTCAGCGCTTTGTCGACGTCACCTTTTGCGACTGCCTGCTTAATGGCCTGATTAAAGTAGGCTTCGGTATCGGTCAGTACCGGCTCGCTCTTCTTCGCCGGGGCCGGGGCAACGGCTGGCGCAGCAGCCGGAGCCGCAGCAGGTGCAACCGCTGGCGCAGCATAGACCGGTGCCGCGGTATTGCCTACGGTGACCGGGCCAGGGCCGGAGGAGCCAAACAGCGGACCGACCAGCACGCTGGAGGTGCTGTTGGTGGAGACTTTCAGCTTCACTGTACCATCAGTGGTATGACGGGCAATTGGATCCGGAATGTCCGGGATCGCGTTACCAATGCCTTTGGCATAGGCTTTCGCCGGATCGAGCAGTTTGGTGGTTTTCTGCAGGTCTTGCGGAGTTGTGAAGACCAGCACATAAATTTTTTGTTGTCCCAGAGCAGGTGTCAGGCGCATCACCCCTTCCAGACGGTCAGCGCTCATCACGCCCGGCTCTTGGTAAGAGAAATATTCGCTTGGGAAGAAGGCGGAAGGTGTCATGTTCTGATCCAGAATCAGAACGTTCGGCGCAAAGACACTGGTTTGTTTGTTAACTTCGCTGGAGAGCGTCAGGGTAATTTCACCGATATTAGCCGGTACGCTATAGGCCAGAACCGGACCGGAAATCCCCGGCACGTTCAGCGGCTGGCCGCCTGTCGACAACTGCGTGGTCTTCGGCTGCGATTGATCTACTGGTGTCCAGACGAGCTGCTGCAGCACGGCATTCGGTACGGACGGTGCAGTATTGGTATTTTGCGGAACAAAATTCACATTCGCCAGCGCAACTACTGGCGCACAGACCAACAGCCCCGCGGACAGGCAAAGGGCAACGAGACTTTTCTTCATTTTCATTGTTATTACCTCAGAAATCACAGGTCAGCGGTAGCCAGGCAATAGCGCGCCGTCCTTAAGAAACTGAGGGGCTTTCGCCCCCCAGTCAGGTCATACGTCAGATTACGACGTTATTACCACCAGATTTCCATCTGGGCACCGAAGGACCACTCATCGTTGTCGCCGCGGCTGTAAGTTGTAGTGCTGGTATCTTTTGCTGCAATACCATTGTTGTAACCCCATTTCTCATCCCACTTGGCGTAGGTTGCGAAGACACGGATAGCCGGACGAGACCAGATGCTGTCACCTGCCTGCCATTGTTGTGCCAGGGTGATTTTGTACTGGTTGTTGGTGTCGTCAGTTTTCTGAGACTTGACGTTGTCGTAACCCACTTCCAGCAAGGTACTCATGATTGGCGTCCATTTGTACATTGGACGTACACCCACGGTGTACCAAGTAGTACCGTTGTTGTCGTCACGGTCGATATCCTGATACATACCGACGTACATCAGATCCCAGCTGTCGCCCAGAGAGATTGCACCGTGGTCAATTACGCGGAACAGGGAACCGTTGTTGTTGATGTCGTTATTTACACTTCCTGGTACATAATCCGCAGTTCCCGGTGTACCACTTGGCTTATTAACACCAGTGAAGGAACCTTGTGGAATACCTTTGCCTTGGGTGGTCATGGCATCAGTTGCGTACTGAACAACGAATTTGTTAAAGCCTTTCAGCATGCTCTGGGTATGTTCTGCGGTGAACATCCAGCCATCTTTGGACGCATCATCAGCAAGATCATAACCGTCAGTCGTGTTGGCGCGACCGTAGTCAGCACCCAGCTCCAGGGTACCGCCTGGGTTGATTTCCATCTGCGCTAAACGTACGTCGAAGACGTCGTTCGCGGTATCTTTGGAGGTGTCATAAATATCCTGGCTGCTGAAGGTGTAAGAACCGCCAGCTTCCTGAGAACGGGTGGCTGCCAGAGACAGCTTACCGAAGCCCAGATCGATATTTTCGATACCAGCACCAGGACCGGAGATATCCCAGTAATAGAAGTCGATCATGTGAACGTCATGACGCTGATAGAAGCGCTTACCGGCCCAGATAGTGGAGCCTGGCAGCCATTCGATCAGGTTTTTACCCTGCACGTTTGCTTCACGGAATGCCGGGTCAGTCGCTTCCCAGTCATTCTGCTGCGCAACGGAGTAGGCTACGTTGGTGTCGAAGTAGAAGCTCTTGTCGCCCTCTTTCCACACTTCCTGACCCAGTTTCAGTTCGGCATAGGTTTCACATTCGTTACCAAGACGGTATTTGCTCTGTGCACCTGTTGCCTGGAAACACTGTTGTTCGCCACCACTCCCGGTCCAGCCAATGCCAGAACGAGCATAACCTTTGAAGTCTACAGCGCCGGCCTGGGCAGACATGATGCCTGCCGCAATGGCGAGTGCCAGAGGGACTTTGCGCAGAGTAATCATTATTCTATCTCCTGAGATCATTGCTTTTCTTTGAACACTTCACCTGATGGTTTCGTGCTTATTATTGGGATTGCTTAAACGCCGGGCTCTTGATGCAGCCGACGACATGCGGTGCCATCCTCACGGAACAGATGGCAGCGCTCTGGCGGCAAGCCGATAGCGAATGTGGCACCCTCTTTTACCAACACCACGTCGTTCTGGCGGTAGACCAGGTTCTGACGAATGGCTGGGATCTGGATATGAATCTGTGTTTCGTGACCTAACTGCTCAACCACCTGAACCTCGCCCTCCAGGGTCACATCAGCGATGTGACTTGGCAGCAGATGTTCAGGACGGATCCCGAGGGACATGTTGGCCCCCACGTTGACGTTTACGCTGTCTACCGGCAGCCACACCTGCTGGCGGTTCGGCAGCTCAACCTGAACCTGATCGATGGCAGTGGCGGTGACTTTTACCGGCAGGAAGTTCATCTTTGGCGAGCCAATAAAGCCCGCAACAAAGCGGTCTGCCGGGTAGTGATAGAGCTCCAGCGGTTTACCCACCTGCGCCACGCGACCGGCATCCAGCACCACAATCTTGTCGGCGAGGGTCATCGCTTCGACCTGATCGTGGGTGACGTAAATCATGGTGCGGCCAAGACGCTTGTGCAGACGGGAAATCTCAATACGCATCTGCACGCGCAGCGCGGCGTCGAGGTTCGACAGCGGCTCATCGAGCAGGAACACGCGCGGCTCTGCCACCAGCGTACGGCCAATCGCCACGCGCTGGCGCTGACCACCGGACAGGGCCTTCGGCTTACGGTCCAGCAGATGCGCCAGCTGCAACACTTCAGCAACCTGGGTCACGCGCTGGTTGATGGTCTCTTTTTTGGCGCCCGCTAGCTTGAGGCCGAACGACATGTTCTCGGCAACGGAGAGGTGGGGATAAAGCGCATAGGACTGGAAGACCATCCCGACACCGCGCTCCGCAGGCGGAATATCGTTCATGCGGGTATCGCCAATCATCAGATCGCCGCTGGTGATGGTTTCGAGACCGGCAATCATACGCAGCAGCGTAGATTTACCGCAGCCTGACGGGCCAACAAAAACCACGAATTCACCTTCCTGGATATCGAGGTTGATATCTTTCGATACCACCACGTCACCCCAGGCTTTCGTTACGTTACGCAGTTCTACGCTCGCCATGCCCTACTCCCTTCGTTACAGCCTGTCATCAACAGAAACATTCAATATGGGCTGACTATGCGGTATCGGGGCGTTTCGCGAATCCTCCACCCCCAGCCTTTTTTATGGGGGAGGAGGCGGGAGGATGAGAGAGTGGACTCCGCCAGCGCCCCCCGGGGGCGGAGGCAAAATTCGTGATGTCACCGGCAAAATTCATCGCTCTTTTGTGTGCGCCAGGACACATAACTGAAATTTATGCAACGCAGATCACATAAAGCGGGGGTGGGGCGTAGGGGCCAGGAGGATGGAAAGAGGATGTCAAATAAGGAGACTGAGCGACGTTGAACCACCTCAATGTACCCACAGCACATCACCAAAAAGGATGGCAGATATGAATATCAAGACTGGCGCACGCGTTTTCGCATTGTCCGCCCTTGCAGCAATGATGATTTCCGCACCGGCGCTCGCCAAAATTGAAGAAGGTAAGCTGGTAATCTGGATTAACGGCGACAAAGGCTATAACGGCCTGGCTGAAGTGGGTAAAAAATTCGAGAAAGATACCGGCATTAAAGTCACCGTTGAACACCCGGATAAACTGGAAGAGAAATTCCCACAGGTTGCAGCGACCGGCGACGGCCCGGACATTATCTTCTGGGCCCATGACCGTTTCGGCGGCTACGCTCAGTCTGGCTTGCTGGCCGAAATCTCCCCGGATAAAGCCTTCCAGGACAAGCTGTTCCCGTTCACCTGGGACGCCGTGCGTTACAACGGCAAGCTGATTGCTTACCCGGTTGCGGTTGAATCGCTCTCCCTGATCTACAACAAAGACCTCGTACCGAACCCGCCAAAAACCTGGGAAGAGATCCCGGCGCTGGATAAAGAGCTGAAGGCGAAAGGTAAGAGCGCGCTGATGTTCAACCTGCAAGAGCCGTACTTCACCTGGCCGCTGATTGCAGCCGACGGCGGTTATGCGTTCAAGTTTGAAAACGGCAAATATGACGTGAAAGACGTCGGCGTGGACAACGCGGGCGCGAAAGCGGGTCTGACCTTCCTGGTAGACCTGATCAAGAACAAACAGATGAACGCGGACACCGACTACTCCATCGCCGAAGCGGCCTTCAACAAGGGCGAAACCGCGATGACCATCAACGGTCCGTGGGCGTGGTCCAACATCGACAAGAGCAAAATCAACTACGGCGTCGCGGTGCTGCCAACCTTCAATGGCAAGCCGTCTAAACCGTTTGTTGGCGTGCTGAGTGCCGGTATCAACGCTGCCAGCCCGAACAAAGAGCTGGCGAAAGAGTTCCTGGAAAACTACCTGCTGACCGATCAGGGTCTGGAAGAAGTGAACAAGGATAAACCGCTGGGCGCCGTCGCGCTGAAATCCTTCCAGGAAACCCTTGCGAAAGATCCACGCATCGCCGCCACCATGAGCAACGCCGAGAAGGGCGAAATCATGCCTAACATCCCGCAGATGGCTGCCTTCTGGTATGCCACCCGTACCGCGGTAATCAACGCCGCCAGCGGTCGTCAGACTGTGGATGCTGCGCTGAAAGATGCTCAGGGTCGTATCACTAAGTAAGTAAAAGCGGCGGGTGGCGCTTCGCTTACCCGCCCTACAACTACGGTTCGAGCCGTAGGTCAGGTAAGCGGAGCGCCACCTGACAATAAGTTTTCACAGTTGTAGAGGAAGAACCCCATGGATGTCGTTAAAAAGAAACACTGGTGGCAAAGCGACACGCTGAAATGGTCAGTGATTGGTCTGCTGGGCTTGCTGGTGGGTTACCTTATTGTTTTGATGTACGCCCAGGGGGAGTACCTGTTTGCCGCCATGACGCTGATCTTAAGCGCGGTCGGCCTCTATATTTTTGCTAACCGCAAAGCCTATGCCTGGCGCTATGTCTATCCAGGCGTTGCCGGGATGGGGCTGTTTGTCCTGTTCCCGCTTATTTGCACCATCGCCATCGCTTTCACCAACTACAGCAGCACCAATCAGCTCGCGCAAGAGCGCGCCCAGCAGGTGCTGATGGACCGTTCCTATCAGGCCGGTAAGACCTTTAACTTTGGTCTCTATCCCGCAGGTGACGAGTGGAAGCTGGCGCTGACCGACGATGCCGCAGGCAAATATTACGTCTCCGACGCCTTTAAATTTGGCGGCGAGCAGAAACTGGCCCTGAAAGAAGCTGATGCCCTGCCGGAAGGGGAACGCGCCAACCTGCGCGTCATCACCCAGAACCGTCAGGCGCTGACCCAGATTACCGCTGAGCTGCCGGACGAAAGCAAAGTGATCATGAGCTCGCTGCGCCAGTTCTCCGGTACCCGCCCGCTCTACACGCTGGGCGATGACAGCACGCTCACCAACAACCAGACCGGCGTGAAGTACCGCCCGAATAACGACATCGGCTTCTACCAGTCCGTGAATGCTGACGGCACCTGGGGCGATGATAAGCTCAGCCCGGGCTATACCGTCACCATCGGCTGGGACAACTTTACCCGCGTCTTTACCGACGAAGGCATCCAGAAACCGTTCTTCGCTATCTTTGTCTGGACCGTGGTCTTCTCGGTACTGACCGTGATCCTGACCGTGGCCGTTGGCATGGTGCTGGCCTGCCTGGTGCAGTGGGAAGCCCTGAAAGGCAAAGCGATTTACCGCGTCCTGCTGATCCTGCCCTACGCCGTACCGTCGTTCATTTCGATTCTGATTTTCAAGGGTCTGTTCAACCAGAGCTTTGGTGAAATCAACATGATGCTGAGCAGCCTGTTTGGTATCAAACCGGCATGGTTCAGCGACCCGACCACCGCCCGTACCATGATTGTTATCGTCAACACCTGGCTCGGCTATCCGTACATGATGATCCTGTGCATGGGGCTGCTGAAGGCGATCCCGGATGACCTGTATGAAGCCTCGGCCATGGACGGAGCCACCCCGTTCCAGAACTTCTTTAAGATTACGCTCCCGCTGCTGATCAAGCCGCTGACGCCGCTGATGATTGCCAGCTTCGCCTTTAACTTTAACAACTTCGTGCTGATTCAGCTGTTGACCAACGGTGGCCCGGACCGTCTCGGCACCACTACGCCAGCCGGTTATACCGACCTGCTCGTGAGCTACACCTACCGTATCGCCTTCGAAGGCGGCGGTGGTCAGGACTTCGGCCTGGCGGCAGCGATTGCCACCCTGATCTTCCTGCTGGTGGGCGCGCTGGCAATCGTGAACCTGAAAGCAACCCGCATGAAGTTTGACTAAGGAGGGTACTGAAAATGGCTATGGTCCAACCCAAATCACAAAAGTTACGTTTACTGATCACCCACCTGGGTCTGCTGATTTTTATAGCGGCAATCATGTTCCCGCTGCTGATGGTTATCGCCATCTCCCTGCGTTCGGGTAACTTCGCCACCGGTAGCCTTATCCCGGAGCAAATCTCCTGGGAGCACTGGAAGCTAGCGCTGGGCTTCAGCGTGGAGCACGCCGATGGCCGCGTCACCCCGCCGCCGTTCCCGGTGTTGCTGTGGCTGTGGAACTCGGTGAAAGTCGCCACCATCACCGCGATCGGTATCGTGACGCTCTCCACCACCTGCGCCTACGCCTTTGCCCGTATGCGCTTCAAAGGGAAAGCGACGCTGCTGAAAGGGATGCTGATTTTCCAGATGTTCCCGGCGGTCCTGTCCCTGGTGGCCTTGTACGCCTTGTTTGACCGTCTCGGCCAGTACGTGCCGTTTATCGGTCTGAACACCCACGGCGGGGTGATTTTCGCCTACCTCGGCGGGATCGCGCTGCACGTCTGGACCATCAAGGGCTATTTCGAAACCATCGACAACTCGCTGGAAGAGGCCGCGTCGCTGGATGGCGCCACCCCGTGGCAGGCGTTCCGCCTGGTGCTGCTGCCGCTCTCCGTACCGATTCTGGCGGTGGTCTTTATTCTGTCGTTTATCGCCGCCATTACCGAAGTGCCGGTCGCTTCACTGCTGCTGCGTGATGTGAACAGCTACACCCTGGCGGTAGGGATGCAGCAATACCTCAACCCGCAAAACTACCTGTGGGGCGACTTTGCC
Organism: Leclercia sp. EC_58; assembly: GCF_019584355.1. Taxonomy (NCBI): domain Bacteria; kingdom Pseudomonadati; phylum Pseudomonadota; class Gammaproteobacteria; order Enterobacterales; family Enterobacteriaceae; genus Leclercia; species Leclercia sp. EC_58. Next base: position 1,436,098 of record NZ_VDAM01000001.1, on the reverse strand, counting down.
GCCGCCGCTGTGCTTTCCGCTATCCCGATCACCGTCGTCTTCCTGCTGGCCCAGCGCTGGCTGGTGAACGGCCTGACCGCGGGAGGCGTGAAAGGTTAAGTTTCATTGTTATTCCACTGCAACCCTCAACTTTGCCTTGATGTCTTGATCCAAACTTGTGACTGTATTCGGCGGCCCTCGGGCCGCCCTTTTTTTATTCCCGTTTCAGTCGCTTCGAGTTGCACAGCCAGAGGGTGACCACCAGCAGCAGAATAGCCGCCGAGTAGAGCAGCACGTCGAGGGGCGATTTATGATCGACGATGATTAGTCGCACAATCGCGGTGATACCAATGTAGACAAAGTAGCGCAGCGGGAAGTGGAAGCCAGACTGAAAGTACTTGACGATCAGGGCGATAAATTCGAAGTAGAGAAAGTAAACCACCAGCCCTTCAACCAGCTCGTATTTGCTGGATTGCTCAGGGGCGAAAAGCACATCAGCCAGATGCACCGTCTCTTTACCGAGGAAGACGACCAGGATCAGGCCAAGGCTCAGCAGACCCAGGTTCAGCACGGTCTGCAGAATGGTTGAGATAAACTCAACGCGTGGGCGAGTCAGGGATGTCATACAGCACCTCATTCTCCGGGACGAGATTCCTGTATAACGCAAAAATGTGACGGGGATCTATATTTTTTGTTTATATTTTGTGCAGATCTGCCGGGCGGCACTCCGTTTGCCCGGCCTACGGGGGTTTTGTAGGCCCGGTAAGCGTAGCGCCACCGGGCAGACAGACCGCAGCAGAATTATGCGCGCCAGGCTTTATAACGGTTAATCAGGCCGTTGGTGGAGCTGTCGTGGCTGCTAATCTCCTGGTTATCACCCAGCTCAGGCAGGATGCGGTTAGCCAGCTGTTTGCCCAGCTCAACGCCCCACTGGTCAAAGGTGAAGATGTTCAGGATCGCGCCCTGGGTGAAGATTTTGTGCTCATACAGGGCAATCAGCGCGCCCAGGCTGAACGGGGTGATCTCACGCAGCAGGATGGAGTTGGTTGGGCGGTTGCCTTCGAACACTTTGAACGGCACCACGTGATCCAGGGTCGCTGGATCTTTACCCTGATCGCGATACTCCTGCTCAACCACATCACGCGCTTTACCGAACGCCAGCGCTTCAGTCTGCGCGAAGAAGTTCGACAGCAGCTTCGGATGGTGGTCAGACAGCGGGTTGTGCGTAATGGCCGGAGCGATGAAATCGCACGGTACCATTTTGGTGCCCTGGTGGATCAGCTGGTAGAACGCGTGCTGGCCGTTGGTGCCAGGCTCACCCCAGATGATTGGGCCGGTCTGGTAATCCACGGCGTTGCCGTTACGGTCAACGTATTTACCGTTGGATTCCATGTTGCCCTGCTGGAAGTAGGCCGCGAAACGGTGCATGTACTGGTCGTACGGCAGGATCGCTTCGGTTTCGGCACCAAAGAAGTTGTTGTACCAGATGCCGATCAGCGCCAGCAGCACCGGCAGGTTTTTCTCTGCCGGAGTGGTAGAGAAGTGTTTGTCCATCGCATGCGCGCCGGAGAGCAGCTCAACAAAGTTGTCGTAGCCCACGGAGAGGATGATGGACAGACCGATCGCGGACCACAGGGAGTAGCGGCCGCCAACCCAGTCCCAGAACTCGAACATGTTGGCAGTGTCGATGCCGAACTCGCCGACCGCTTTAGCGTTGGTGGAGAGCGCCGCGAAGTGTTTCGCCACGTGCTGCTCATCACCGGCAGTTTTCAGGAACCAGTCGCGCGCGCTGTGGGCGTTGGTCATGGTTTCCTGGGTGGTGAAGGTTTTGGACGCCACCAGGAACAGGGTGCTTTCCGGGTTCACTTTTTTCAGCACTTCGGCGATGTGGGTGCCATCGACGTTAGAGACAAAGTGCATGTTGAGGTGGTTTTTGTACGGGCGCAGCGCTTCGGTCACCATGAATGGGCCGAGGTCGGAGCCGCCGATACCAATGTTCACCACATCGGTGATCGGTTTGCCGGTGTAGCCTTTCCACTGGCCTGAGATGATCGCTTCCGAGAAGGTTTTCATCTTTTCCAGCACGGCGTTCACTTCCGGCATCACATCTTTGCCGTCAACGATGATTGGAGTATTGCTACGGTTACGCAGTGCAACATGCAGTACGGCGCGATCTTCGGTGCGGTTGATCTTCTCGCCAGAGAACATGGACTTGATGGCACCGCTCAGATCGGTCTCTTTCGCCAGATCCTGCAGTTTTGCCAGCGTCTCTTCGGTGATGCGGTTTTTGGAAAAATCGACCAGCATCTGATCGTCGAAGGTCGCGGAGAACTTATTAAAACGATCGCCGTCTTTCGCGAACAGCTCCGCGATGGTGACGTCTTTCATCTCATCAAAGTGTTTCTGTAATGCCTGCCAGGCTGCAGTCTGCGTTGGGTTGATATTTTTCATAGCAATACTCTTCTGAATTGAGAATTGTGACCTCGGTCGATTGTAGCCTCTGTCGCCAAAAATTGTGATGGTTTTTATGCCATTGGCCTGGCCTGCATCAAGTGCAGTGCAAAAGCACCAAAAGTATAGCTGTTATAAGTCCTGTTTCTCATATGGAAGGCAGCATGAAAAATCCGCATAATCCCGGCGTTGACAGGATCCTCTGCACATTTTATTTATACACACGGTATTTGCGCCTGCACCGATAAAACTATTTTGTCCTTGTGCCATGGTCGCTCTTTTCCTTCCCTGACACGAGGTTGTTATGACGAGTTTTGTTGTCGCCAAGTTTGGCGGTACCAGCGTGGCCGATTTTGATGCCATGAACCGCAGCGCCGATGTGGTGCTGGCCGATCCGAATACCCGGCTGGTGGTGTTGTCTGCTTCGGCGGGCGTCACTAATCTGCTGGTTGCCCTGGCAGAAGGGCTGGAAGCGAGCGAGCGCCAGGCGAAGCTGGAAGCGCTGCACAAAATTCAGTTCGATATCCTTAGCCGCCTGCGCGATCCCAGCGTCATCAGCGAAGAGATTGAGCGCCTGCTGGAAAATATCATCACCCTGGCCGAAGCTGCCTCGCTGGCGACTTCCACCGCCCTGACCGACGAACTGGTCAGCCACGGTGAGCTGATGTCGACCCTGCTGTTTGTCGAAGTGCTGCGCGAGCGTAACGTTCAGTCGCAGTGGTTTGACGTGCGTAAAGTGCTGCGCACCAGCGACCGTTTCGGTCGTGCCGAGCCGGATATTGAAGCCATTGCCGAACTGACGACCCAACAGCTGGCACCGCGTCTGGCGGAAGGGATTGTCATCACCCAGGGCTTTATCGGTAGCGAAGCCAAAGGCCGCACCACTACGCTGGGCCGTGGCGGCAGCGACTACACCGCAGCCCTGCTGGGTGAGGCTCTGCGCGCCTCCCGCGTGGATATCTGGACGGACGTGCCCGGCATCTACACCACCGACCCGCGCGTGGTGCCTGCCGCCAAACGTATTGACGTGATAGCCTTTGAAGAGGCCGCCGAGATGGCGACCTTCGGCGCGAAAGTGCTGCATCCGGCCACTCTGATGCCTGCGGTACGCAGCGATATCCCGGTCTTTGTGGGCTCCAGCAAAGATCCAAAAGCGGGCGGCACTATCGTGTGCAACACCACCGAAAATCCGCCGCTGTTTCGCGCCATCGCCCTGCGTCGCAAACAGACCCTGTTGACCCTGCACAGCCTGAGCATGTTGCACTCCCGCGGCTTCCTGGCCGAGGTGTTCAGCATTCTGGCGCGCCACAGCATCTCGGTTGATCTGGTCACCACCTCAGAGGTGAACATCGCCCTGACGCTGGACACCACCGGCTCAACCTCCACCGGCGATACCCTGCTGACGCAGTCCCTGCTGATGGAGCTTTCTGAGCTGTGCCGCGTCGAGGTGGAAGAAGATCTCGCCCTGGTGGCGATCATCGGTAACGAGCTGTCCCGCGCCAGCGGCGTGGGCAAAGAGGTGTTTGGCGTGCTGGATCCATTTAACATCCGCATGATTTGCTATGGCGCATCCAGCTACAACCTCTGCTTCCTGGTACCAGGCCATGAAGCCGAGCAGGTCGTGCAGAAACTGCATCATAACTTGTTTGAATAACAAAAAAGGGCCCGGTCAACCGGGCCCTTTTTTATCCTTTTACACATACCACCTGGCGCAAGGTATGGACGATCTCGACCAGCGAGGCCTGCGCCGCCATGACGGCATCGATGTCTTTATAGGCCATCGGTATCTCATCGATAACCTCGCTGTCTTTTCTGCACTCGACGTGAGCCGTTGCGCGAACCTGATCGGCGACGGTGAAGCGTTTTTTGGCCGCCGTGCGGCTCATCACCCGCCCTGCCCCGTGGCTGCAGGAGCAGAAGCTCTCTTCATTTCCCAGGCCGCGCACGATAAAACTTTTCGCCCCCATTGACCCGGGGATGATCCCCATCTCGCCCTTCTGCGCCGACACCGCCCCTTTGCGCGTCACCAGGACCTCTTCACCAAAATGACGCTCTTTCTGGACATAGTTGTGATGGCAATTCACCGCCTCCTGCTGCGTGAGGAAAGGCTTTGGCACAATACGCGAGAGCGCGGCCAGCACGCGGGACATCATCACCTCGCGGTTATGGCGCGCAAAATCCTGTGCCCACTCCACGGCTTCGATATAGTCGTTATAGTGCCGGCTCCCCTCCTGAAAATAGGCCAGGTTTCTGTCAGGCAGGTTGGCAATATGCTGCTGCATATCCTTCTGCGCCAGCGTGATAAACACGTTGCCGATGGCATTACCCACGCCACGCGAACCGCTGTGCAGCATGACCCAGACGCGTTGCTGCTCATCCAGGCAGATCTCGATAAAGTGGTTCCCGGTGCCCAGCGTCCCCAGATGCTGATGGTTATTGGTTTTCAGCAGTTGCGGATATTTATCCGTCAGGCGTTTGAAGCGCGGCGCCAGCCGGGCCCAGTGGTTATCCACCTCATCCGGCGTCTTTGCCCATGCTCCCTTATCGCGATGGGAGCGGGTATTGGTCCGCCCGTGCGGCACCGCCTGTTCAATGGCGCTGCGCAGCCCGTGAAGGTTATCCGGCAGGTCGCCTGCCAAAAGCGATGTTCGTACGGCAATCATCCCGCAGCCGATATCCACCCCCACCGCCGCCGGAATGATAGCCCCTTTGGTGGGGATCACGCTGCCAATGGTAGAGCCTTTTCCGAGATGCACATCCGGCATCACCGCCAGATGTTTAAAAATAAACGGCATCTTTGCGGTATTGAGCAACTGCTCGCGCGCCTCTGGCTCAACGGGCACCCCGTGCGTCCACATTTTTACCGGTGCGCCGTGCTGCGTCGTTAAAACGTCAAAATCAGTCTGTTTCATTATGCTCACCCTCAGGGCTATCTATTACTGAGAAGTATTGCCAGAAGCGTGCCAGAATAATCACCCTCAACATAAAAAACATATCTCATTGATTGTATTATTCTTTATTCATCTTCCCTCTTAAAGCGTTGCCTGACTCGCAGAATTTTTTTATCTTTTGATATCGGATTTTATCTTGCAGGATAAACATGAAAAAGCGGCGAGTGGTTATTGGGGTACTGGGTACGGTGATGGATAAGCGCGGCAAGCGGGCTAACCGCTTACGTAAATGGCGCCCAACGGTCGCGCTTTGCCTCCAGCCCGATCTGCCCGTCGACAGGCTTGAGCTGCTCCACCAGCCGCAGGACCGGGGGATGGCGGAACAGATAACGGAAGATATCAGCCAGCTTTCCCCCCATACCACCGTGCACGCATGTCCCGTTACCATCGCCGATCCCTGGGATTTTGAGGAGGTCTACGCCGCCTTCCTCGACTTCGCCACACACTATAAGTTTGACACCGAGCATGAAGAGTACCTGGTGCATATCACCACCGGTACGCACGTGGCGCAGATTTGCTGGTTTTTGCTGACCGAAGCGCGGTATCTCCCCGCCAGCCTGATCCAGACCGGCCCTGCCAGCAGGGAGGCGCCAGAAGAGGCCGTCCCCGTCGGACGTTATTCGATCATCGACCTGGATTTAAGCCGTTATGCCACATTGACCAGCCGCTTTCAGCGTGAACAGCAGGAATCCGTTTCGTTCCTGAAAGCCGGGATTGATACCCGCAATGCCACCTTCAACACCCTGATCGATCAGATTGAGCGTGTGGCGCTGCGCTCAACCGCCCCTCTCCTGCTGACTGGCCCAACGGGGGCCGGAAAATCGTTTCTCGCCAACCGCATCTACCAGCTTAAGCAATCCCGTCATCAGCTTTCCGGCAGGCTGGTGGCAGTAAACTGCGCCACGCTGCGGGGCGACAATGCCATGTCGACCCTTTTTGGCCATGTCAAAGGGGCTTTTACCGGGGCAGTCGCCGCCCGCGCCGGGCTGCTGCGTGAGGCCGACGGCGGCGTGCTGTTCTTAGATGAGATTGCCGAACTGGGCCTCGATGAACAGGCCATGCTGTTAAAAGCTATCGAAGAAAAAACCTTCTTCCCATTTGGCTCCGATAAAGAGGTCAGGAGCGATTTTCAGCTGATTGCCGGCACGCACCGGGATATGCGCCAGTGGGTGGCGGAAGGTCGTTTTCGCGAAGATCTCTACGCCCGTATCAATATGTGGAGTTTTGCCCTGCCCGGCCTGGCGCAGCGCCGGGAAGATATCGCCCCCAACGTGGAGTACGAACTGCAACGCTTTGCGACCGAAGCACAATCGCAGGTTCGCTTCGACAAAGAGGCGCGCGAGCGTTATCTACGTTTTGCTGACTCTCCGCAAGCGTTATGGCGCGGTAACTTTCGTGAACTGGGCTCTTCTGTGGCGCGAATGGCCACGCTTGCCGAGCAGGGGCGCATCACGCTGGCGTTGGTTGAGGAGGAAATTGCCCGTCTGCTTAGTGACTGGCAGGCTGTTTCGCTACCGGCTACGGCAGAAATGGCGATCGACCTTTTCGATTTGCGTCAACTGGAAACCGTGCTGGAGGTCTGTCGCCGCAGTGCCTCCATGTCTGAGGCCGGACGCGAACTTTTTGCCGTCTCGCGTTTGAAAAAAGCGAATCCTAACGATGCCGACAGGCTCCGCAAATATCTGGCCCGCTTTGGCCTGAGTTGGAAGAGCGTACGTCAGCGATCATGAATATTATTTGATTGAACAAAATTACTTAGCACGATAAACAATATCTCTAAGCCGGGCTCGATCCCGGCTTTTTAATAACGAAACAACACAACAAATCGCAAGGAATCCGTATGTTATCCGCCATCACCCGGCTGTTCCCGTTATGGGCGCTGCTGCTCTCTGTTATAGCCTATTATACGCCCGCCACGTTTACCCCTGTCGGCCCGTGGGTCACCACGCTGCTGATGCTGATCATGTTCGGCATGGGCGTGCACCTGAAAATCGACGATTTTAAACGCGTCCTGTCGCGTCCCGCCCCGGTTGCGGCGGGGATCTTTCTGCACTATCTGATGATGCCCCTGGCGGCATGGGCCCTGGCTATCGCCTTTAAGATGCCGCCAGACCTCTCCGCCGGGATGGTACTGGTGGGCAGCGTGGCCAGCGGTACCGCCTCCAACGTGATGATCTATCTGGCGAAAGGGGATGTGGCGCTGTCGGTGACTATCTCCTCCGTCTCCACCCTGGTTGGCGTGGTAGCGACCCCGCTACTGACCCGTCTGTATGTGGATGCCCACATTCAGGTGGATGTGATGGGAATGTTGCTGAGCATTCTGCAAATCGTGGTGATCCCGATTGCGCTGGGGCTGGTGATTCATCACCTGTTCCCTCGCGTGGTAAAAGCCGTTGAGCCCGCTCTGCCCGCGTTTTCAATGGTATGTATTCTGGCGATCATCAGCGCCGTGGTCGCCGGTTCTGCGGCGCATATTGCCTCTGTCGGTTTTGTGGTAATTATCGCCGTGGTGCTGCACAACATTATTGGCCTGATGGGCGGCTACTGGGGCGGAAAGCTGTTCGGCTTTGACGAATCCACCTGCCGCACGCTGGCGATTGAAGTGGGGATGCAGAACTCCGGGCTCGCCGCAGCTCTCGGCAAAATCTACTTCTCGCCGCTGGCAGCGCTGCCGGGCGCGCTCTTCTCAGTATGGCATAACCTTTCCGGCTCGCTGCTGGCGGGTTACTGGTCGGGTAAGCCGCTCGAGGGGCAAAAGAAAAGCGATGTGGTGAAGGAAGGTTAATTCACTTCGCCGCAGCAAAGGCATGCTTTACACTGAAGCCTCTTTCACAGGAGGCTTCAGGTATGTCCACACCAAGATTGACCCAGAAAGAGATGACGGAAAGCGAGCAGCGCGAACTGAAAACCCTGCTCGACCGCGCGCGTATCGCCCATGGCCGTCTGCTGACCAACGCCGAAACCAATCACCTCAAAAAAGAGTACATCGACAAACTGATAGCGCAGCGTGAGCTGGACGCCAAAAAAGCCCGCAAACTTCGAAAAGAGCAGGCTTATAAAGTAGATAAGGTAATGACTCCAACTTACTGATAGTGTTTTATGTTCAGATAATGCCCGATGACCTTGTCATGCAGCTCCACCGATTTTGAGAACGACAGTGACTTCCGTCCCAGCCTTGCCAGCACAGATTGTCTGATAAATTGTTAAAGAGCAGTGCAACGCGGCTTTCGCTCACCGTTGCGAGGTGGCGTATATTACGCTTTCCTCTTTCAGAGTCAAGCGATTATTTTCGCTTTTTTCCTCAACCGGCCCGGCTGTTTGTGTGAAGTGATTCACATCCGCCGTGTCGATGGAGGCGCATTATAGGGAGTTCTCCGGCGCCCGCAACCCTTAAATGTCATAAAAATGACTGACTGCTGCATTCCCCAGCAAAAGCCCGCCTTATACCTGCTTGCCCACAGAGTTATCCACAAAGAGAACGATATTCTTCGTCAGGAAGCGCGGGAAAGGGCTTCCTGAGCGCATCGGGAGAAGCTTTCTATATAGAAGAAGCTTTCTTTATATAGAAAGAAACTGGTCAGTTAATCACGATCGACGAGAGCCTGTACCAGCCGTCATTGAGTTTCCCCTCGTTAGCCAGCTGAATACGCGCTTTGTTGTGTTTATCCATCAGCGCCACGTCCAGTTGATAGCGCCCCGCCGCAAGGTTACGCGGAGTAGCCAGCTGATAAGCCGAACTGTGCCTCCCCGGCAGCCACTGGCGGATGTCATCCCCGGCGCTGCCCTGGGCAACCGTGCCCCCGCCATTATCCTGCAGCCGCCAGGCCAGGATATAACGCAGATAAACGGGCGCCACGCCATCATTTGACCATTGGCTATTGAGCGACAGGGCCTCTCCTGCATGCACGCTCGCCGGATGGGTCAGCGATACCACCCGGAAGCGGTAGCCTATTTTGGCCAGCGCCTTGTCGACGATATCGCGATAGGACTTCGGTATTTCGGTAGATTTAATATTCAGAGTGCTGGCATGCTGCGCCAGCGCCCAGTCAAAGGTGGCCTGTACCTCTTGACGCGTATACTTCTGCTCGGTCAGCCATTCCGCCATATGACCGCAAATCTCCAGGCTGACAGGCGCTTTTTTCCATGCCTCGTTGAACCCCGGCCAGGCTGACTGCGCCGCCGCGATACGTTCCGGGTAATCTGTGGCCATGTGACTCCAGGTGGGGCTGAAGTTGCGCCAGTCTCCCCAACAGTCCGCCCGCCAGCCAGCCCCTTTTTTTGCCGCATAGGCCACGGAATCATAGCCGTTAATCAGCATGATTTTAGGTGTGTCAGGGAAAGCGCTGAAATGCATATCAACGTATTGGTTGAGCAGCGCGGACGGATAGCGCTCCTGTAACGGCGGCAGGTTCGGGAAATTGCTGTTGTGCCACTCTCCCCATGCGCCGACCATCCCGATATCGATGAACGCCAGTTCCGGGTTATTGTTATAGCGCGCGCCAAATGCCTGCAGCAGGCGCCGGGCATAAGCCATATAGATGGGATCGTCCAGATCGGGGGAAAAGGTTTTGTGATCCGGTGTCCAGGTGCCTTTGATCCCTTTATCGATAAGCCATTGGGGGATCTCTGAGCCCGACTCCGGCCCATCAAGGATCATAAACCGCAGTCCGACATTCATGGCTGGCTGATGCGCGGCCGCAGCAACAAACCCCTCATCTACCAGCGCAAAATTGTACTGCCCTTCTCGCGGCTCCACTTCGCGCCAGTAATAGCGTCGATACTCAAGTCCCGTCGCCGGGTAGTCGGCAATGCTTAAGTCCTGATCGTGAAAACGGGCAACACCGTTTCCCGGGTTTGCCAAAGGGCCGTTAAGGGCGGGCGGATTCACCGTTTGTAACCTGTCTGCGCGCTCCGCCCAGGCGCCCCCTGAAAGGAATAGCAGTGCTCCGGCGACAAGAAGTAACAACCGCTTTTTACGGCGTGGCAGTTTGTTAATGCACATTAAATACTCCTTTCCCCAGAGTGTTACGTCCAACAGAGAAGATTTTATTTCACACGATATATTCCCGGACTCACCCAATATTACTATTTCCATGCGTAAACGCTGGGCTAATGTTGATATGTTACTGCGCGGGAAGAGCGAGTGTTATGATTCACCTTTCATACTTCTGGGACTAAAGACACCGCTTATTTCTGAGTTTATTCATATTTACTCATGAGTACCATGGTAAAATGTTCAATAAAAATAACAGAATAATCAAAAAGCTGTTCTTCCATGAGTCCTGGGACATTATGGTCATCAACAGTCACGGCCAGCATGTTTTCCCGGAAAACACGCTGGATATTCTCTGTAATGCGAAAGCACGGCAGCTTGATAAAAAATATATTTTCCAGGCCGATCCTTTTATTATCGATAAAGGTGAGCGGCTGTATGTTTTTTATGAAGCTTTCTCCTTCCTCACCTCAAAGGGGGTACTGCGCTGCCGTGTCCTTAATAAAGATCTGGAGGAGATAGAGGACGTTAAGCTCGAGGGGTTTGACGATTTAAAATGCCACCTCTCCTTTCCCTTCCTGTTCGAACTCGACGGCAAACTGTTTATGATCCCGGAATCGGCAGAGCGGAAAGAGGTCATTTTGTTCCAGTCGGTTGATTTTCCCGCGCGCTGGGAAAAGGTGAAAGTTCTGGTTTCCGATATGGCCGTGACGGATAACGTGATCTTTGAGCTGAATGGTGTGAATTTCATGGCCTCCACCACCATGGACAATGAACTGGTGATCCACACCTCAGACGCTATTCTCGGTGACTGGCAGCAAATTTCTCCTGACCTGGATATCTGTAATATGCATGCCAGAGGCGCCGGAAAGCCCTACTCGATCAACGATAAAACCTACCTCTTTACCCAGGAGTGCAGTGCTGGGTTTTATGGAAAATCCATATTCATCAAGGAATTGACCAATCTGACGCCGCATAAATATGAAGAAAAATTGGTCGGTAAAATAAGCCCCTCGATTAATAACAGTGACGGTATCCACACGTTAAACTTTACCGATAACTATATTGTCTACGATACAAAACACCTGACTTTCAGCCTACTTTCCACCCTTAAAAAGCTGGCTTATAAAGTGATGGTGAATCACCGAAAGCGTCTTTTTAGCTAAGTGACAATATCGGTATTCAGAACTAATCTAACCAGAGTGACAGGATAAAACACTGTAAAAGAGCTCCCCTGCTCCGCCACGTCAGTGCGCGGGCCACTGCTGGCTTTTTGAGGGCGTTAATATGGCGATTCTGGTTACGGGCGGTGCAGGCTATATTGGTTCACATACGGTACTGGCATTACTCGAGCGGGGAGAAGAGGTCGTTGTCATTGATAACCTTTCAAATGCCTCGCAGGAGTCATTAATCCGGGTTGCAGAATTAACGGGCAAACGGCCAATAGTCTGTATTGCTGACATTCTGGATCGCGACGCTTTAAAAACCCTTTTCACTCAACACCGCATCACCGACGTCATTCACTTCGCTGGTCTTAAATCGGTTTCTGAATCTATTGCACACCCTCTCGCCTATTATGAAAATAATGTGGCCGGGACGATGGTGCTTCTACAGGAAATGCAGCAGGCGGGTGTGCCCAGCCTTATTTTCAGCTCCTCGGCCACGGTTTATGGCAATCCCGATACCGTTCCCTTAAGCGAAAAGTCCCCTACTGGCGGTACAACTAACCCATACGGCACTTCCAAGCTGATGGTGGAGCAGATTTTGCGAGATTTCGCGGCGGCGCAACCGCAATTCAGGATCACTTGCCTGCGCTATTTTAATCCGGTGGGGGCGCACCCTTCCGGACGCCTGGGCGAAGATCCAAACGGGATCCCCAATAATCTTGTACCCTATATTTCTCAGGTTGCTATCGGCAAGCTGCCGTGTCTGACCGTCTTTGGCAATGACTATCCCACGCCTGATGGAACGGGCATTCGTGATTATATTCATGTGATGGACCTGGCCCACGGCCACCTGGCGGCGTTGGATCATAAAGACGAAGGGGATGCCTTCAAGGTCATCAACCTCGGTACCGGCGTCGGTTATTCGGTGATTGACCTGATCAAAGCATTCGAAAAAGCGGCGCAGACCAGAATCAATTACCGCATCGTTGGCAGGCGATCCGGCGATGTGGCAGAGTGCTGGTCAGATTCATCGCTGGCGCGCCAGCTCCTCGGATGGCAGGCGACGCGCAATCTAGATGAGATGATGCGCGACGCATGGAACTGGCAGAAGAACAATCCCGGCGGCTATAACACCTAATTACCTGCAAGCTAACAGGTGCCATAAGGCACCTGTTAATTACTGATACTTCAGGTTAAGCCACCAGTCCCAGATCCCGACGTGAAAGTGCTGGAACAGGTCTATCCCCAACGCCGATTTGATCATATAGAGCGTCAGCAGCACGCAACACAGCAGGAACAGTGTGGCAAACAGAATGAGAAAAGTGACCACGATACGCGACAGCTTTGACTCCGGGCGCGTACGCGTGCGGAGATCCCGCCCCAGTAAAAACACCATATAGAGGCGTTTGCCGAAGAAAGGGAAACTTTTACGGATATCGATCCGGTGCCGCGACGCCAGGGTGATCGAGACGATCGCGCTCTCGATCTCCTCTTTTTGCTCAGGCGTCAGCTGAGCGGTCACGTTCTTATCAAGCACTTCGTAAAAACGATCGATAACGATCGGGTTTCTGGGCTTACTGGTCAATTTTAACCTATTGATTTGTCTAATCTGTGGTAAATGGAGACGGTTTTCCTGGCGATTTCATCCCAGTTGTAACGCTTCAGAAAATCGCCGTAATCAACGCGGGGCAAATGCGCCTGACTTGCCATTTTTGCTGCTAAATCAGCAACGTTTCCCAGCTTAAAACTGGTCTCATCCGGCAAACCGACCTCGAGGTTCGGCAGAATATCGCTCACCACCACTGGCAGGGAATAGGACATCGCCTCAAGTAGCGCAATGGGTAAACCCTCATGGTACGACGGCATCACAAAGAGCGACGCCTGAGAGAAGACCACCTGCAACGCCTCGCCCTTTAAAAACCCCGTCATCACCACGCCAGGCGTGTCAAACGCGAGCTGTTTCAAACGCAAACTGTATTCAGAGGGATGATCCGCATCCCCCACCAGCACCAGCGGCAGCGTCAGGCCCGACTGTTGGTATGCGGCGATGGCATCATGCATCCCCTTCTCTTCAACAAAACGCCCGACCATCACAATGTAGCGCCCTGGCTGCAAATCATACCGTCCGAGGATCTTATCGATTGTCTCTTTATCCAGCGGGCCCGGCACGTTAACCCCGTTATAAACCAGATGCGCATCATAACGGTGGTATTTCTGCTGGATCAGCTGGTTGATCACCTCGGAGATCACAATCACTTCGTTGGCATACTTCACCGCCACTTTCTCGCCGAGCATGAGGATTTTTTTCGCCGTCTTGCCCCACTTCTGGCGATCGTAATCCGGCCCGTGATGGGTAAAGACCACGCGTTTACCCAGCAGGCGTAACAGCGGCACCACGAGGCCCGGCCCGATAGCGTGAACATGAACAATATCGGATCGATCGACGAATGTCCTCAACGCAGCAATAACAGAGTGCACAATGGCCTCAAAACTGCGTTTTTTGGGCGCCCACAGCGCCAGGGTCTCCACGTTTTTGTAGCGTGAGCGCCGGTAGGGTACGTAGGGTGACCGGGCAATGACGCAAATCTCCACCTCATACTGCTGGCGGATAGCCGGGTAGAGATTCTGACAATGGGTTTCAACGCCGCCTAAGACATCCGGGATGCCGCGGGTACCCAACACCGTGATTTTTTTTGCCATGTTATCGCCCGTCGAGCAGCTCGCGGTAGAGCGCCTGCAACGTCTCCATGTGCTTACGCAGTGAGTATTTCTGGCAAAGTCGTTCGCGGCCTTTCTGCCCCATCTCCCGGGCCTGCTGCGGATTTTCCGCTATCACGTCCAGCGCATCGGCCAGATCCTGAGCGTTGCCAGGTTCAAACAGCAATCCTTCAATACCGTGTCGTATCTGCTCCGGGATGCCGCCAATGCGCGCCCCCACCACCGGGCGGGCGAACGACATCGCCTCCAGCACCGCCATGGAGCAGTTCTCATAACATTCAGAGGGCAGCACCACCGCCCGGGCATGTTTAATCAGCGCATCCAGCTCCGGCCCTTGCTGCACATAGCCGAGGAACTCCGCATGGGGAAAGGTTTTTACCATATCGTCATACAGCGGCCCGTGGCCGACCACCTTTAACGGCATTTTATTCCGCATCAGCTGATGCGCCTGGGTCAGCGTCGGCACCCCTTTTTCACGGCTCAGGCGTCCGACATAGAGCAGATAACCTTCGTCCGGGCCCTCTTCCGGCTGCTGACTATCGTCGATACCGTTCACGATGACATCGATACGGGAGTCCGGCAGCGAGCGCCTCAGCTCGTTACGCAGAAACTCGCTCGGGGAGACAATCACGTCCAGCGCCTGATAATTTTGCGCGATGTACTGCCAGGTCGCTTCTAACGACAGCAGCAGACTCTTCGCCGCCGAGCCCTCCTGGCAGCGATAGCGAAACGCATTAAACACGCTGCCGGTCACGCAGGCATCACACACCTTGCCGTCACGCAGCATGGAGTAGGAGGGACACATAATTTTATAGTCGTGAGCGGTTAGCACCGTCTTACAGCCGAAATCCCGGGCGACTTTAATCAGCGCAGGCGTCAGCTGATGATAAATATTGTGGAAATGGACGATCTCCGGGCGCGTCTGTTGCAGCAGCGCCAGCATTTTTTTGCACGCTTCCCGGTTGTGAATAAAGCTGATAGCGGTTTTTGCTCCCGCCAGCAGGCCGCCCTCTTGGTGGTAATCCACATTAGTGACGAAGTAGTCCGCATAGTCAGAGGGAAAATTTTTCTCGTGCTGCATTGAGAAATCAATTACCTCCACCCCGGCCTCTTTCAGCATGTTACGTTCCTGAAAATAGACCGTTTCAGCTCCTCCTTTAATAAAGAAGAACTTATTCACCAGTAAGACTTTCATTACTCTACCTGCTCATGAATAACTTTATTGCCCGGTGGCACCCTGGGATCGCGAAGGGGGTGGAAAAGGCCTTTGACCAGCCCGGCAGAGAGCACCGCCAGATTGATCACGCTGTTGAGGCCGTTTTTTAATGAGCGGTTGCGAATGGTTTTCAGCAGGATGAAGGCCAGAAGCGGCAGCAACGCAATGTCGATCAGGCTGACGTCGAAAGTGAAGAACACAATCAGAACGATAAAGATGTAACTTGCGAAAATAACTTCGTTTTTCACCAGCATCAGCGCATCACGAAACCAGGGCTTGCCCCATGCGCTGCGCAGCAGTTCTCCCGGCGCCTGATGAAACCCGCTCTTCCAGCGATAGCGCAGCATTTTAAAGGTCGGCATGGTGTAGGAGGTATGGCGGAAATAGGGCACGTTCAGGCGATGCAGCTTATAGCCCGCGGTCAGCAGGCGAATGCCCAGCTCCGCCTCTTCATAGGCGTGCAGGCTGCGGTTGGTCAGATAACCGATGTCGGCAATCGCCGACAGGCGATACAGGCCGCCACCGCCTAAATGGTCGCAGTCGCCCAGCGGATAGATCTTATTGATGCGCTGTTTGCGGGAGGTAAATTCATAGTTTGAGGCGTCGTCCATCTCCACCGTACCGGCCACGCCAGCATACTCAGGGTTTTCCTGCAGAAACGCCACCGCCTGATCGATAAAGCCCCGCTCCAGCTCCATATCGCCATCCATCAGCAGAATGAACTCCCCTTCGCTGTGAAGGTAGCCCAGCTGATGCCCGACACCGCAACAGCGGTCTGCCGGTTCGGTTAACGACACCACCATCACCCCTTTATTGCTGGCCAGCTGCTGGGTGTTATCCGTAGAAAGACTGTCGGCAACGATAATTTTATGCGGATACTCCACAATCTGGCTGCGAATACTGTCGATGGTCTTCTCAATACATTCAGCTTCGTTAAACGTTTTAATACTTACGGTAATAAACGGTTTGTACATCAATAGAGCCCCGTATAACGGCGTACGGTCCGGCGGATAATCAAGCTGGAACCTAAAGATAAATAGAATAAGAATTGCAGCATTGGCACGATCATCAGTATCTGACTGTAGGGCAGACTAAGCAGACAGGCGATGGCAAAAACATTAAATGCCGGTGCAAAGCTCAGAAGCTGGAGATCTTGTTTATCAATTTGGTCAACGGATAACAGAGGTTCAGGCTGAACCACTTTCAGTATATAAATAAATAGCCCAATAAATATAAGTGTGCCCACCACGCCCACTTCCCAGAGCAGCATACTCATGGCGGTACTGTCGAGGATCAGGTTATAGACCTGATTCAGGAAACCTGGCGAGAGGAAGCTGCCGCTGTTGGTGGCATTCAGCCCATAGCCGAACAGCGTGCCTGGCAGCCCCGACAGGTCGTTATGCTGGAGCCAGAACGTCAGGGTGGTAAAACGCCCAATCTCCCCGCCTGGCAAGATGAAATTCGGATCGAAAATATAGCTGAGTGAACCAAAGAAAACCGTGAACGGGTTTTCTGACATGTCGATGCCATAGGCTGCGGTATAGCTGTAGGCGAGAATGACAATGGCCAGCCCGATTAACAGTACCATCGCCGCCAGAATGGAGAGCAGCACGGCTAAATTCACCTTACTCGCCTCTTTGACCCAGGAGGACATAAGCCACACCCAGCCCAGCAACAATGGCGACAGCAGGATCACGAATTTCACTTCACCAATAATGCACATCACAAACCCCAGCGCGATATGCAACGCCATGTTTTTAAAGCTGGTCAGCCCATGCTTATACTCCGAAACCTTCAGCAGCATGATCAGCAGACAGAACAACCCCATCGCCGCGGTGTTGCCGCCGCCCATCGGGTCGCCACCGAACGTCCCCACCACCGAGTCCCATTTTTCCTCTTCGCCGCGTAACGCCACGCGCTGCGGCACCACAAAGAGGAGCTGGTAGAGCGCAACCGGGAACTGGATATAAAAAATCCAGTACAGGCCGCGCGTCACCTGATAGATCTGCGATTCCCGGCAGAAGCCCAGCAGCAGACAAAGCATCACCAGCGAGAGCGCAATCTCATTCTTAAACCCGATAAGGGTAATCAGCGCCCCGCCCTGAAACAGGGTCGAAATCCCCGCCAGCACGATAAACGAGAGATACAACGTCAGAACAATCGCTTCCTGCGCATCCAGCCGCACGGGTTCATGGCGGGTCTGAAGCACAAGGAAACCGGCCATCAGCATCGTCATAAAGAAGGGGAGCCACAGCACCGCCAACTCACCGGTGAAGTACTGCACCAGCCCGATGAAGATGAGGGTCAGCAGGGTGAAGGTTTGTAAGTAATGTCCGGTATTAAGATTCATGATGCCACTGACCCGTTTTTCAGAATGTCGGCGCGCTTATTCACCTTCAGGTAGATGAAGGCGTAGCGAATGAACGTCAGAATCGAAAATAAGATGATGGAGGTCGCATAGTCATTGTAGACATACGGCACGATGACAAACGCGATGACCACGATCGCCAGTTGCTCCAGCTGGATCCGCAGAAAATAGCGATGGGAGCCGAAAATCAGCTCAATCACCGTCAGCGGACAAACCGCCAGCGCCGGGAAGAGGTAGGGCAGCATGTAGCGCGAGGTCGGCACGGAGGCGATCCACTCCTCGCTGAACCCAAGGTTCATCACAATCGGATAGAAGATGAAGACCCCCAACGTGCAGATCACACCCAGCACCAACAGCAGCAGGCGGACCTTCGTATACTCTTCGTAGTTGAAGACGTTGTTTCTGAAATCAATCGACCATTTCGAGAAAATGGTGTTCCGCACCGCATTGCCGACAATCACCACCGGGGCCAGGCAGAAGCGGCTCACCACCGAGAAGTAGCCCGCCGTTAAGGCCGAGAACCAGAAGTTGATGAGCATGATCGGCAGGTTGTTATTAGCCATCGCCAGCACTTCGGCACTGCCCACTTTGGTAATGTGGTGAATATTTTTTTTCAGGAACGCCAGGTTACTGGAGGGCCACAGGTGATGCAGGGTGACGGTGCGAATATCAAACGCTCGCAAGATGCAGGCGCTGGTCAGTGCCATCATCAGGATCGCCCACATCCAGTAAAAGGCCATCACCTGGTGGGTGAGCAGCACGGAGACCACCACCACCACCGAGACAGAGATGCGTTGCACCACCAGAAAGCGAAAGTTTGCCGTACGCAGCGACAGGTTCTCGGCTATCAGCACCCAGGTATTCGAGAGCGTGAGCAGGTAAAGAAAAAGCATATTCTGGTGAAACAGCCAGCCCGTCAGCACCGCATAAGGAATGGCGATGGTCAGGCTTTGCAGGAGACAAAACACCACATTCTGGGCCAGCTCGTCATCCTGTTGTCTGGGGATCAACAGCTGCGAGGCAAAGGTGCAGACCTGGGCCCCAATCAGGGCAATACTGTAGTTGAGCGCGTAGAGCCCCACTTCGCGAAGATCGTACTTATGCGAAATGAGCCAGATCGACAGGGCACCAATCAGCTGTGAAATAACTGATGACCCTGCGATCGTGGAGGCGCTCTTGAGAAGACTCATGCCCGGCCTGTGTTATTCATCAGTTCATGCGTATGGTAGTTAAGTGAACGCAGTCCCTCTTTACTCTCCAGATTTTTATCCACGACCTGGTTCAGCACGCCGCCGATAATCACATTGTGGTGGTGGGTCGCTTTCTCAATCGCCGGTCCAGTGGTGTCGGCGGTGTTCAGACCCGCTTTGAGGACAAAGATCAGGCCGTCCGCCACCTGGTTAACCAGCTGCACTTCCTGGCTCTGATTCACGGCGGCGACATCGACAATGATGCGCTGGTAGCGGCTACGCAGCGAATCAATCAGCGGTTTTAACCGTTCAGGCGACAGCAGCAGCAGCGCAGAGACCGGCGTATTGCCGCGCGGCAGAAAATCGAGATTATCGTTGATCTTCACCAGCACGTTGTCGGTCGCGTTGTCGCCGCGCAGCACTTCTGCCACGCCAGGCGCCTTCGGTGAACCCAGCTCGCCCGACAGCCCGTCGCTGTTAAAGAAGTCCATATCGATTAGCAGCGTTTTCTGGTCGAAGCTGAAGGAGCTCGCCAGCAGATTCGCCAGCAGCGTCCGCCCCTCGCCGCCTTCCGCCGACGTCACGGTAATCACCTGCAGCGGATGGCTGCTGAGCATGATCTGCGTGCGCATGCTGTGAATAACGTCCGCGTTCAGCGGATCGCTCATCATCAGATCGCGGATTTTGCTGCGTCCGCCCACGCCTTTAAAGCGGCGGATCTCACCCAGCGGCATCAGATTCAGTCGTTTTTGCATCTGGCTGAGGGTGTTCACCGACTTGTCCGTGGCCGTTTTCACCATGATGTACATCACGTAGAAGAGCATCACCAGCAGCACAATCATCAGCATCAGCAGCGGCTTGTTCGGTTTAGCTGGCTGCGCTGCGGGCACGGCAGGATCGTAGATCTCCGCATCCGCATCGGAATAAGAGCCGGGTAGTGCCAGCTCCTGCGTGCGCTGATAGGCCATCTTGTACATCTCTTCGGTTTTATCCAGCGCCAGCTTGAGATCGTTGTAGCCGTCACGCTTCAGGGAGAGCTTCTGGAAGTTCGCTTTCTGCTCTTCCAGCTGCTTCTGGTAATTTTTTTCGTCCGCCAGCGCCGCCTCGTAGGTCTGGCGTATTCCAGCCTCCTGCTCCCTGAGCGTCATCGCCGTTTGCGCCTGAATGGCACTGATACGCGCCCGGGCCTGGATCACTTTGTCATGCTGGGGACCGTAGGATTTCTCCAGTTGGGAAAGCTCGCTGTTGGCCTGGATCAGGGCAATGCGTAGATCCTGGATCTGGGCGTGATTTGAGATGGATGGCAGCGAAATGACTTGCCCCCGCGAGCCACCGGAGCGGATTTCGTTATAAACAGACTCCGCCGCTACCCGACGCTCGGTCGCATTCGCCAGGCGGTTGGTGATAATGCCCATCTGCTCCGTTTCAAAGCCATCAACGCCACGGAAGGTCAGCAGCCCCTCTTTTGCCAGATAGCTATCCAGCGCGGTCTTTTGCTGCACCATTTGCTGCTGGAGTTCCTGCAGCTTCTGCTGGTTATCTTCCCTCGCCTTCGCCGTTTTTTGCTGCTTGAGCGCAAGGGTGTAATTAATAAACGACTCCGCCACGCCATTGGCGATATCCGCCGCCAGCTGTGGCGAGGTGGATTCATAGGAGACGGTAGACAAATGGGTCGTACGCACGTTGCTGATCGTCAGATCCTTCTGCAGCGTTTTCAGGGCATGATCAACACGCTGCTGTTCATTTGCAGGCGTTGCGCTGCTGCCAGCCCCCTCGCCGTTAAACGCCGGGTTTTGATCGAGTTTCAGCGTGCGAATGGCTTGCTCAAGCACCACGCGCGATTGCATCAGCGCGTTTTGCGTTTCGTAGTACCCGTTACGGGTGGAGTCATAGCCTTCCACTTTCTGGAAAGGTGAAACATTGTCCGGCTGAGCTTTAATCAGTACCGTGGCAGTGGAAACATACTTCGATGACATCAAACTCATTAATGGCCAGGCAATCGCCCCGGCAATCACGCCGGAGAGAACGATTTTCCAGGAATTCTTTTTAATTTCTCTGGCAAATCTGGCGATATCGATAGCGCTTTCTCGCTTTTTGCCATTTTCCACTATTGATAGTTTCATGGTCAGAAGAACCCTATGCCAATAATTACGAGATCGCCCGGGAGAACGGAGTGGGTGACATCAACGTTTTCGAGTAACTCACCGGAGGATGATTGACGAATGCTGAGATCCGTACGGTCTGCCCGGTCGGTATAACCCCCCGCAAGCGCGATGGCTTTTTCCACGGTCATACCCGGCTCATAGGAATAGCCATTCGGGTTCTCAACTTCACCAGAGATATAGAACTTACGAAATTCGGCGATATTTACGGTCACCATTGGATTAAGCACAAAGCCATTACGCAGGCGTTGCGTAATCTCTGCATCAACCTGACTGGCGGTTTTGCCCTTTAATTCCAGCTTGCCAATATAGGGGTAATTAATAGCCCCACTATTATCAAGTACTACTTTCATGGTCAGGTCAGGTTGACCGGCAACGTTAATGTTGACGATATCCCCGGAGCCCAGTAAATAATTTGCTGTATCGACCACACTATTGTCCTTTAACGTCGGCTGCGGTGATTTACAGCCAGCAAAAAGGACACTGAGAAGTAAAAACGCGCACAGTTTCATTATTTTCATTTTAAATCTGAACCTTAGCTGTAAGCATAATCAAAGATTGATCGTAGCCCAACGTTTCAGTCACCACGCGATCGTCGTTAGGGCCGATGGTAAAGGTATCGGTATCTTTATTAGACTTAAGCGTATCTAGATGATATTCCACACCAAAGTTAATCGATGGTGTGAGGTCATAACCTACAATAAATGAAAACACGCCATTCTTGTCGTGACGGTCCTTGTCCTGGTCTTTGTAGTCTTCTGTTATGTATGCATAATCAAGCAACGTCGTTAACCGGTTGTTCATCCAAAAATGTTTGTATGAAACGCCGTACTCCGTAACTAAATTATATCCTCCCGCTTCGGAAGGGTCTTTAATACTTTGGGATGTTCTTAACGTAAAAAGTGACTGTTGGAGAGGTCGCCATTCACCCAAAATATCCCAGTTAATCCCGTTAAAATCCTTCGACCCAGGGTTATTTTCAAACGTTTTATAGAGCCACGACACGTTCATATCAACGTTCGTTTTGCCCGTCAGCTGCGACTGAATGCCATAACGCAAATAGTATTCATTACTGTCTTTTTCTGACGCATGGCCATAGCGAAACTGGTTGGTAATAAAACTATAGCGAAAACGCGTCTTAGAGGTGTATTGATCGAAAATTTCTGCGATCAGCGTATTTTCGTCCCACTCCTGTTCGCGAATATATTGTGCAAAGTCCTCATCCTTGCTTTCAACCTGGCCGGTATTGCCGAAGGTCCACTTGCGGTGTATCAACGCCAGGTCTGCCCTACCACGGCCATCTGGCGCACCGTAACTATAGCGCAGCTCACCGTTGAACAAATTGGTGGTTAACGGTGACCTCACGCCAAATTGCCGGAACTGTTCGGGCAGGAACCCTTCCGTCACGCCGCGCCCGCGCTCCTCATGGCCAAGGGAATCTTCCAGATTCAGGGTCAGGCCATGCATCAGCCCAAAACGCCAGTCGCCTTTAAAGCGGAAAAAGTGATCGTCATAATCATCCGCAGAATCGCTCGAGTAGTGACGATAATCCCCGGAGTACATCAGCAGGTACTTATCCTGACCTCGCTCCCCGTTCATGCTCAGGACAGGCTTGAGCCCCTGGAAGTCAGAGCCTTTTTCATCGCTGTCGTGAGGCTGGAAAGTCACGTTATCGTTGTGTCCATACTCCACCCCAACGTTGCTCTGAAAGTCGATGCCCGCCCAGCCGATATGTGATTTTGGCGTTAATTCTGCTAACGCGACCGGAGACGCTATCATCCCAGCGATAATAATAATTTTAGTATGCATTCTTACCGACAAATCCCTTAAAAATGGTTTTAATGATGATTTTTATATCTAACCAAAAGGACCAGTTCTGAATATATTCAATGTCGTACTGGACTCGCTTTTCCATTTTATATAGCGCATCAATTTCGCCACGATAGCCATTAATTTGCGCTAAACCTGTGATCCCAGGCTTTACTTTATGGCGAATCATGTAGTTTTCGACCTGCTTACGGTAAAGCTCGTTGTGCGCCACAGCATGGGGCCGCGGGCCGACAATCGACATATTTCCTTGAATAACATTGATGAACTGCGGCAGTTCATCCAGAGACGTCCGACGTAAGAATGCTCCAAAGCGCGTGACCCGGGGGTCATCTCGTGTCGCCTGTATCACCGTGTCGGTATTTTCCATGACTTTCATGGTCCGGAACTTCCAGACTTTGATCTTCTGCCCGCTCAGGCCGTAGCGATCCTGTTTAAAGAAAACCGGGCCGCGCGAGGTGAGCTTGATGCCGATGGCAATGACGATCATTAACGAGACAATCATTACCATAATCGCGCTGCCCAGCACCAGATCTTCTGCGCGTTTAATAAACGAACCTCCGCCATCCAGCGGCGAAGTGAAAATACCGATCGTTTGTAAGTTATGGATGGAGCGTATCTGCGATGTATTGGTACTGTAAGCGTAAAAATCTGGCACGATGTACGTATTGACAGTGGTGTCGGACATCATGGCTAAAAAATGGCGTATACGTTGCAGCGCCACCATCGGCAGGGCTATGTAGATTTCATCCACTCTGCCCGCCTTCGCCTCCTCCACCAGCTTGATCACCGGCCCGTTATACGGGCTGGTAATTCTTTTCGCCAGTTCACCCAGCCGTTCCGGGCCACGTTCATCGTAGAAGGCCAGCTCCAGCTGCACATCCGCATATTCCAGGCGCAGGGCCTTTTCCGCCGCCAGGCCGTTATCGGTGATCCCGATAATCGCCACTCTGATACGCTTTTTAGCCGACAGCTTAAAAATAATCAGCCGAATCACATAAAGAAAAGGGATCGGCGAGGCATACCAGAGCGGCATTGCCGGGATATTTCGGACATCAATAAAGCTCAGGTAACCTAAAGAATATAATTTCGCGACTAAAATGCGCACCATGCCGATAAACAGGATGGCTAAAAACGCCGTCAGAAAAAGACGCCGCTGGTTACGTAATTTATTGTTTTTAGGTCGATACAGATAACACTCAGTGTACTCACCAAACAGTAAAAAGGTAATGGAGTACAACAAGCTGATCAAAATCACAGTGTCGAAAGACTCCATTTTCAACCACCAACCACTGAGCATCAGAATTAAATTAATTGAGAAGAAATCAATTAATTTAATGAATACTGAGTAACCTCCATGGGTGATCTTCTGCGAATTTCTCAGCATGTCCTGACCTACTTATAATTAAGCATCGGTATTATTTTTTTTGTGCTAATTGCACCAGTAAGCGTATTAAAAATAATAAAATGCTGTTTCGCGCAAGAATACGTTACCGAAAAGATTCAGCATCTCAGGGTCTGGCTGCATTCATAACTATGTTGGTGTAAAACCCGGCATACACATCTCTCATAGCGCTCTGAGCGTCGATTTTTTAGAGGCATCTGCTTATATACAGCGTAAGCACTATTCAATCAAAGCGCCAATAAACTTTAGTCGTATTCCTTTTCGGTATGAAAAAAAACGATTACGCAGGCAAAATCAGGAAAACCATAGAAAATATGATCTACCTTATATGCTGTGACGTTATGGTGACGAAAGACGCAAAACCCGGCCGAAGCCGGGTTTTGTTATTTACTCATTGATGCGGGGATGTTGATCGACCAGGCGGGAACGCTTCGCCTGCAGCTCGGCAATTTCAGCATCGATATCTTCTATCTTCTGCTCAATGTTGTCGTGGTGCTCACGCAGGATCTCTTTCGCTTCCTGAAGGTCAGACGCAGCAGGCGTCGCCCCTTTCAGCGGCAGGTTCGCCGTCTCTTTCATATAAATGCCGGTGACCAGACCGATGACCGCAATCACCATCAGGTAATACGCTGGCATCATCAGGTTCTGGGTACTCTCTACCAGCGACGCCGCCAGAGTCGGGGTTAGACCGGCGATCAGCACCGAGATATTAAAGGCTGCCGCCAGCGCGCTGTAACGAATGTGGGTCGGGAACATCGCCGGCAGGGTGGAGGCCATCACGCCGATAAAGCAGTTAAGGATCACCGCCAGCATCAGCAGGCCGGCAAAAATCAGCCCGATCACATTGCTGTTGATCATAATGAAGGCCGGGATAGCCAGCAAGAACAGCGCGACACTGCCGAAAATAATGAAGGGACGACGGCCAAAGCGGTCGCTCAGCAGACCCATGATCGGTTGGACAAACAGCATCCCCACCATAATGGCGATGATAATCAATACGCCGTGATCTTCCGAGTAGTGCAGGTTATGCGACAGATAGCTCGGCATATAGGTCAGCAGCATGTAATAGGTCACGTTGGTGGAGATCACCATACCGATACAGGTCAGCAGGCTGCGCCAGTGTTTGGTGGCAATTTCTCTGAACGAGACTTTCGGTCCATCCTGCAGGCCCTCGCGGTCGCCCTGCTCCAGCTTATCAACATGCTGCTGGAACGCCGGGGTCTCTTCTAACGCGTGACGCAAGTAGAGGCCGATAATGCCCAACGGCAGCGCCAGGAAGAACGGAATACGCCAGCCCCATGAGAGGAAGTTCTCTTCACCCACCACGGTAGAAAGCAGCACCACCACGCCCGCGCCTAGCACGAACCCGGCAATGGAGCCAAAGTCGAGCCAGCTGCCCATAAAGCCGCGCTTACGGTCCGGGGAGTACTCGGCAACGAAGATCGACGCACCGGTATATTCGCCCCCGACCGAGAAGCCCTGTGCCATCTTACAGAGCAGCAGCAGGATCGGCGCCCAGATACCAATACTGGCGTACGACGGGATCAGACCAATACAGAAGGTACTGACCGACATAATCACAATCGTGATGGCGAGGATTTTCTGACGGCCATACTTATCCCCCAGCATGCCGAAGAACAGGCCACCCAGTGGTCGGATAAGGAAAGGAACAGAGAAGGTCCCGAGGGCGGCAATCATCTGCACGCTGGGATCGGCATCCGGGAAGAAGACTTTACCTAGCGCATAGGCCACGAAGCCATACACACCAAAATCGAACCATTCCATCGCATTACCGAGCGAGGCGGCGGTGATCGCTTTGCGCAGTTTGCTGTCGTCAATAATGGTGACGTCGCGCAGGGTGATCGGTTTAACTTTTTTCCTTTTAAGCATTGCTATCCTCATAGACTAAGCCCAGTCCTCACCACAGCGCTGAAAAATGCGCTCTATGGAACCCGGGAAGCGCCTCATGCGCATTCTCGTCTCTCAAGCGTAGCAGGTTTACTTACACTGACCTTTCGGACCGGTACAACCGAACCTGTTGACGCCTGTCTGGGCTGTGAATGACAGCCTTTACCCTACCAGCGTTTATATGTGTGATCAACTTCACATAATTTTTTCTGGTTATCACCAGAAGTGTCAAAACTGTAAATTCATGTCCATCAGTTGTTTCTTATGTCTGGCTCGGTAAATATCCTTTCAGCCGTTATTATTTGCTGTGAAATCAAAAAAGAACGACATTATTTTACAATGCATTTACAGCGGTTTTAATAATCAAGAGGCAAATATCGTGTTTCCTCAAAATATGTGACGCAGATAACTAAAACACTGTTTTATTTTCATTGAATCATCATTCCAACGATCGCATCATAAGCCCGTCACAACGAGTCTGGTGGCCTTTGAGTGAAGGCTTAAAAAAACCAAACTGGTTATATCTGCTGTATGAATGACGAATCCGCTGACGCTACAAGGTCACAATTCGTTGAATTCATTAGATTATTAAATATCACTTGTCCGCTGGCGATGCGCGATGAGATGTGAGGGTTGATGATGAAGATTAAAGCCGCGATTGAACGCATCCCCGGAGGGATGATGCTGGTTCCGCTGGTACTGGGTGCAATTTTAAATACCTTAGCGCCTAATACTGGAGCCTATTTTGGTGGATTCACCAAAGGCATGATTACCGGCACAGTACCGATCCTTGCGGTCTGGTTCTTCTGTATTGGCGCTTCCATTAATTTACGTGCAACGGGCACGGTATTACGTAAATCCGGTACCCTGGTCATTACCAAAATTGCCGTGGCGTGGATTGTGGCGATGGTTTGCGCCATGTTTATTCCGGAAAACGGTATTCAGACCGGCTTCTTCGCAGGCCTCTCGGTGCTGGCGATTGTCTCTGCAATGGACATGACCAATGGTGGCCTGTATGCCAGCCTGATGAACCAGTACGGCACCAAAGAGGAGTCCGGCGCCTTCGTTCTGATGTCTCTGGAATCTGGCCCGCTGATGACCATGCTGATCCTCGGCTCCGCCGGTCTGGCCTCCTTTGAACCGCACCACTTTGTCGGCGCCATCCTGCCGTTCCTGATTGGCTTTGCCCTCGGCAACCTGGATCACGATCTGCGCGACTTCTTCAGTAAAGCAACCCCGGTTCTGATCCCGTTCTTCGGCTTCGCGCTGGGTAACACCATCAACCTGAACGTAATTCTGGATACCGGCCTGCTGGGTATCGTGCTGGGTGTGGCGGTTATCATCATCACCGGTATTCCACTGATTATTGCCGACCGCGTTATCGGCGGCGGGAATGGTACAGCGGGTGTCGCCGCCTCTTCCGCAGCAGGCGCTGCGGTGGCAAACCCGGTGATTATCGCCCAGATTAACCCGGCGTTCGAACCGGTTGCCGCCTCCGCTACCGCGCTGGTTGCAGCAAGCGTCATCGTCACGGCGATTCTGGTGCCGATTATTACCGCGCTGTACGCCAAACGCTTTGGCAACGTCCCAACCACGACCGAAGAACAGCGCCCGGTTGAATCACTGCACCATTAATACCTGACCCTCCCTCCCGGGAGGGTTTTTTATTTAAAGCAGTGAAGAAACTCAATGAAAGTTCGAGGCTTACAGCGGCTCCCAGGTCCGGCTGAAAATCGCCGAAGCGTTTCCGGAAGGCCGGGGCGAGGCGCAGGGACGCGCCGAGAGGGCATAGCCTGCAGGGATGCAGGCTGGTGCCCGACCCGAAAGCCTGGAGGAATAAGCTGAGGACAAAATTGCCGGGAGCAATTTTGGACAGCGCTTGCGCTGGCCCCGGAGGGGTGAGCCCCAGGGATGGGGCGAACAATCCGCGAAGCGGCGATTTTCTTGCCGGAAGCCCGGGTTGCCAGGGTGGTGGCGATTGAGCCACCCTGGCACGTTCACCGGTTCGGATGTATCAGAGAAGCAAGGAACGTGAGGTGAACGGAACCACCACCTGAGCCACATATTCCCCCTACTCCCCAAACACCTCCTCCACCATCGCTTTCGCCAGCCTCGCCGCCGAACACAACCTCGGCATCCCCAGCGCCACATTCTGCCAGCTTTGCGTCACCGACCAGCACACCGGATGCCTGTCCGCATCACACCAGTCACCCAGCCAGCCCAGCATATCTTTATGGTCGATAATCCCCGGCGTACTGGGCGTGGTGAGCCACTGATGATAAAAATGGCGGGTATTAGGTGCAGCGTTGATCCCCTGCGCCAGATAGTTAGCCACCATGCTGCACAGGTTATCTTTCAACATGGCGCTGACGTCTGCATTCGCCAGTCGACAGGCATCACCGAACGCCCCCCAACGCAGCTCCTCCAGCACCACATAACCGCGACCGGCCAGCGACCAGCCGTCGTAGTGCCCGGCGCGCCAGCGGGTAAAAATCTGCTCGCTGTGAACGCCTGCCTGCACCGTTAATCCGCGCTGGGTTAACGCCTTCTCTTTGAACTGCGCACGTTGCTGAAAATGGGCGGAGAGGGTTTCGTATTGATGTACCACGCCAATCGGCGGCTGATTGCGCAGGCTGGCCTGCTGGCGCAGCGTGGAGAGAATGTGCGTCATGCGGGTCAGCGCCAGATGGCCGGGGTCAAACATGCCCGCCAGCTTCTCTGCCAGCCCGAGTCGCAGCACAGCATTTTCGCTGAACATTCCCCCCATGGCCCACTGACGAAGCTGAGACTGCGCCATGATCTCCTGGGTTAAACGTTCACGAAAGTGCTGCTGTTGCGACACCACAGAGGTGTGACGCTGCGCGTCAGCCCCCTGCACCAGGTCGACCATAAATTTAGGATGGATACATTCCAGCGTCCGTCCGGGACCGTCCAGTAGTTGTTTTGTCATGGTTGCTCTGCCGCGAATAACGTTTGAATATCATCGCGTAACAGTCGGGTATCTTCCTGAATCCACGTCGCAGTCGTAATGCATTGCTGCAACAGCTGGCTGAGCGCCCGTGTGGCATGCTCATTTTGCTGACGCACTGCGAGGCTATCACGCAAGCTTTCCTGTAATCCTGCAAGGCATAACGAGAATTCCGCAAAGAATGTCGCCATACCCGCTGTAACAGAGACATCGACCTGCGCAGCCAAAGCTTTACGAATTTGTTCACAAAAGTGATCTATATGCTGTTTAAATTTTTCATGAAGCTCTGACACGTTAATAACATAGCGCGTCCGCGTCATCACATAATCTTCCCAGCCCCAGCCCGGATTGTTCAACCAACGGGAGACCGTGTCGCGCAGCGCACTGCTGGTTCCCTGCCCCTGGCCAGCCGGTAGGCTCTCCTGAGCGATAGCATCGCTGAACAGCCCCCGGGTATTGAAGTTAAGCTGGTTTGCCTGAAACGCCGGGAAGCTGATCCGCGCGCGGAATCCGGCATGGCTTAGCTCCTCTTTAATCCGCGTTTCAATGGGCCGCATGGCGTCGTTCAGGGAGCGGGCCAGCGTGGTTTCCAGCTGGTCAAACCGCAGCGCCAGCTCGCGACCGATTTTGGCCTGAGCATCCAGCAGGATCATTTCACAGGAGGAGCGGATTTTGCTCAGCAGGATCTGCGCCTGTCCTTCATCGTCCAGCACCAGATGCCCCGGCGTAGCTAACGCCTCGGCATGGAGCGTGTGCGGCTTAAACCCGGCCAGATCGAGCAAATTATCCGGATTGAAGATGTGCGCTACCGCAAGTTTGATATCGTTTTGCTGCGTGCTGATAAACAGGTCGGTCGCCGCCAGCGCCTGCCCGACTTCATGCCGCACCTCATTGCTTACCGACACCTGACGGGACTGCAACAGCGCCATATCCTCTTCCAGGCGGGCGATATTCAGCTCCAGCTCGTCGAAGGCGACCGTGAGCCCCTGATAGCGGAAATCCAGGTATTCCCGGGCGTTCTGGGCATAGTTCAACAGCTTATGCGACGCCGAGCGTAACGCATACAGCGAGGCATTGGCGTAGGCAGCATAAATCAGCTTACGGATCGGCTGCTCAAAGAGGGAATCCTCCCACAGCAGATCGGCGGAGTGGCGAACGTGTTCAATATCGTCCAGATCGGCAGTCCGCCAGCGACGGCCCAGCGCAGCTTCGGCAAAATCCTGCACCCAGCGCTGCTCCTGGTGATCCGGCAACTTACCGTGCTGATTCAGCTCATGACGCGCCCGATTCGCCAGGTACCCCCACATCGAGGAGACCGGGAAGATCTGCCCTGGGGAAATATGGCCTTTCATCAGGGTGCCGGAGATCATCGCCCGCACCTGCTCTTCATCATCGCTGTTGCGGTCTTTCTGATCGAATTTGTTGACCAGCGCGTAGAGCGGTACCGATTTGCTGACGGCAGAAATAGCCAGCCGTACTTCGGCGTCGGAAATCGACTTCAGTTGCGTATAGTCCATTACCGCCAGTACCGCCGAAGCGCGGGCGAGCTGCTCGGTAAGCATTTTTTGCAGATGCGGTTGCCCGGCCTCATTCGGCCCGGGGGTATCCAGCAGGGTTAATTGCCCCAGATGGCCATCCAGCCCGGCCAGATGGACAAACTCCACCTCAATAACCGGGATATTCTCAATCGCTGCATAGGCAGAGAAGGGAAAATCTGTTCCCAGCGCCTGAGAAAGTCGCACTAAATCATTCAGGTTTTTTAAACAATTAAATATCGGCTGCGCGCCTAAATAATGTTTTTCAAACGCTTCGCCGGTTTCTATGCGCCCCAGCAACGCATTCATATCTTTATCAATTTCAAGTTGCTGGGCCAGCTTGCCGCGATCGTAATTGGCCAGCTTTTTTTGCATTTGTTTTATTAATGTATCGATCGGCGCCACGTGAGAAAAATGCAGCACCGGCTCCTTCTGACCAGGCGTATGACGGATCAGCGTCGGCAACGCGGTCATCGGACGGTTGCGATTGGGCAACACCTCCGTTCCCACAATGGCGTTAATCGTCGTCGATTTACCGGCTTTCATGGTGCCCACAATCGCCAGCACCATCTCCAGACGGGTAATTTTGCGCAGTTCATTATTCAGCATGGACTGCTGCGCTTCTAAACCACGGGCACTAAAATGTAGAGGTAAAACGTTGCTGGTTTCGCCGGTAAGAGCCGACGTTGCATTGTCCAGCATCGCAGCAGGCATGGCGCTTAGTGACTCGAGATTCTGCAATGAGAGTTGCAGCAGTCTTTCAGCTTCCTGGCTTAACTCAAATATTGTTTGTGTATGCATAGTAAAAAGCCTTCCCTTAACACAAATTTTATATAACCGAATTATTTTAAGAATGAAGGATCGGCTTATATGATTCCGTGTAGCAAATATGTTCGACGCAAAATAATTGTCTGATGACAATCAAATATATTCTTTAAGTGCATAAAACAGCGGAGCGCGCTCCTTCGGTCAGGGAAACCGAAAGACTAAGAGCGTAGCTCAAATTTAATAAATTTCAGGATAAACCATCTTTAATCGCCCACCAAAAATGAGGGGGTAATCATCCCTGCAAGCCCGGGGATGGCTATAAAAACATTTACGGTGAATATCATTAGCACCTTAACCTTATCCGAAATGACACGGCGTATCAATTTGCCGCAATAAAATATTATTGCTTTCATTCGCAAGCATTTCATTCTCGCGCCGGGTACTTATCATTACCTGAGTCACTGACAGACTCTGTCATCAGAAACGCTTTTTTTAGCCAAAAGCGAAAAATAATATCACCGACAAAAGTAAGGACATGCGCTATACTTGCCGCCTTTTTCGACAACCTGTCGATTTTTGGCGGGCCTCATTGCCGCCGGTTCGCACTATTTTGAGGAGAACACCATGTCACTGCCACACTGCCCGAAATGCAACTCTGAATATACCTATGAAGATAACGGTATGTTCATCTGCCCGGAATGCGCTCACGAATGGAACAACGCAGAACCCGTAGCCGAGAGCGATGAGCTGATCGTTAAAGATGCCAACGGCAACCTGCTGGCGGATGGCGATAACGTCACCGTCATTAAAGACCTGAAGGTCAAAGGCAGCTCTTCAATGCTGAAGATCGGCACCAAAGTGAAGGGCATCCGTCTGGTCGAGGGCGACCACAACATCGACTGCAAAATTGACGGCTTCGGTCCGATGAAGCTCAAATCCGAGTTCGTTAAGAAGAACTGATTTGTCTTTTATAGGCCCGGCAAGCGAAGCGCCGCCGGGCCTGCAGTCACTGTCATCGCTTTCACCTCAACTCTTCAAACTCCCGCAACCAACACTTAACCTAAATGTCACATTGATCCGCCAGCATGAGGCCACATTTGAATTGAGGCCTTACCCATGCACACTGTCATCCGCGTCGAGAAACTGAGCAAAACCTTTCATCACAATAAGGCTCTGCATGCCGTTGATCTGACCGTCCAGCAGGGCGAAATGGTAGCGCTGCTGGGACCATCCGGTTCAGGTAAATCCACTCTTCTGCGCCACTTAAGCGGCCTCATCACCTGCGACAAAACCTCAGAAAGCCACGTTGAGCTGCTGGGCAATACCGTGCAGCGCGCGGGTCGTCTGGCGAGTGATATCCGCAAAAGCCGCGCCCAGACCGGCTACATCTTCCAGCAGTTCAACCTGGTGAACCGCCTGACGGTGCTGGAGAACGTGCTGATTGGCGCGCTCGGCAGCACCCCATTCTGGCGCACCTGCCTTCGCTGGTTCTCCCCGTCCCAGAAGCAAGAAGCTCTGCAGGCACTCACCCGCGTCGGCATGGCCCATTTCGCCCACCAGCGCGTCTCCACCCTGTCCGGTGGACAGCAGCAGCGCGTGGCGATTGCCCGGGCGCTGATGCAGAAAGCCAAAATTATTCTCGCCGATGAGCCGATTGCCTCGCTGGACCCGGAGTCGGCCCGCATCGTCATGGAAACCCTGCGCGACATTAACCGCAAGGACGGCATCACCGTGGTGGTCACGCTGCACCAGGTGGATTACGCCCTGCGCTACTGCGAGCGCATCGTCGCCCTGCGTCAGGGGCACGTCTTCTTCGATGGCGCCAGCCACCAGTTTGATAACGAACGTTTTGATCATCTCTACCGCAGCATTAACCGCGTCGAAGAGAGCGCGCAGGCTGCTTAACGTCCCCACAATGAGGAATGGAAATGAGCTATAAGACGGTTGCCGCGCTGGCCTTTACCAGCATGTTCAGCATCAGCACCCTGTTCAGCCCGGCGTTTGCAGAGGAGCAGGAAAAAGCGCTGAATTTCGGCATTATTTCGACGGAATCACAGCAGAACCTGAAGCCACAGTGGGAACCCTTCCTGAAGGACATGGAAAGCAAGCTGGGGATCAAAGTGAACGCCTTCTTCGCCCCGGACTACGCGGGCATCATCCAGGGGATGCGCTTCAATAAAGTGGACATCGCCTGGTACGGCAACCTCTCGGCGATGGAAGCGGTGGATCGTGCCAACGGTCAGGTCTTTGCGCAAACCGTGGCCGCTGACGGCTCCCCGGGTTACTGGAGTGTGCTGATCGTCAACAAAGACAGCCCGATCAACAACCTCAACGACATGCTCTCCAGACGTAAAGAGCTCACCTTTGGTAACGGCGACCCGAACTCGACCTCTGGCTTCCTGGTCCCGGGCTATTACGTCTTTGCCAAAAACAATGTCTCTACCAGCGAATTCAAACGCACGGTCAACGCCGGGCATGAAACCAACGCCCTGGCCGTCGCCAACAAGCAGGTGGATGTTGCCACCAACAACACCGAAAACCTCGACAAGCTGAAGACCTCCGCGCCGGACAAGCTGAAAGAACTGAAGGTGATCTGGAAATCCCCACTGATCCCGGGCGACCCGATTGTGTGGCGTAAAAACCTCTCCGAAAGCACCAAGGAGAAGGTGTACGACTTCTTTATGAACTACGGCAAAACCGCGGAAGAGAAAACCGTGCTGGAACGCCTGGGCTGGGCGCCGTTCCGCGCCTCCAGCGACCTGCAGCTGGTGCCGATTCGCCAGCTGGCATTGTTCAAACAGATCCAGGGCGTGAAGGACAACAAGACGCTGAAAGAGGAAGAGAAGAACAGCAAGCTGTCTGAAATTCAGGCGCAGCTGGACGATCTCGACCGCCTGACCGCCGCGCTGGGCGCGATGACCAGCGTGACCAAAGCGGTGCAGTGATTACGTTCCCTCTCCCTTGAGGGAGAGGGAGAACAGATTAAGGAGCACACATGCAAACCATCACTCTCCCACCGCCAAAGCGCAGCTGGTTCTCGCTGATCAGCTGGGCCATCCTGCTGGCGGTGCTGGTTGTCTCCTGGAAGGGCGCGGAAATGGCCCCGCTGACGCTGATCCAGGACTCCGGCAACATGGCGACCTTCGCCGCCGACTTCTTCCCGCCGGACTTCAGCCAGTGGCAGGATTACCTCGGCGAGATGGCCGTCACGCTGCAAATCGCCGTCTGGGGCACCGCCCTGGCCGTGGTGCTCTCCATTCCGTTTGGCCTGATGAGCGCCGACAACATTGTGCCGTGGTGGATTTACCAGCCGGTACGTCGCCTGATGGACGCCTGCCGCGCCATCAACGAAATGGTCTTTGCGATGCTGTTCGTGGTCGCCGTCGGTCTCGGTCCCTTCGCCGGGGTGCTGGCGCTTTTTATTCACACCACCGGCGTGCTCTCCAAGCTACTTTCGGAAGCGGTGGAAGCCATTGAGCCCGGCCCGGTCGAAGGCATTCGCGCCACCGGTGCCAACAAAATTGAAGAAATTCTTTACGGCGTGCTGCCCCAGGTGATGCCGCTACTCATCTCCTACTCCCTCTACCGCTTTGAGTCCAACGTCCGCTCGGCGACGGTGGTCGGCATGGTGGGCGCAGGCGGGATTGGCGTCACCCTGTGGGAAGCGATTCGCGGTTTCCAGTTCCAGCAAACCTGCGCCCTGATGGTGCTCATCATCATCACCGTCAGCCTGCTGGACTTCCTCTCTCAACGTTTGCGTAAGCACTTCATCTGAGAAGCGAGGCTTTGATTTGTATGCACTTATCCAGACATCCGACCAGTTACCCCACCCGCTGGCAAGAGATTGCGGCAAAGCTCGAAGTGGAGCTGCGCACGCACTACCGCTGCGGGGACTATCTGCCTGCGGAACAGCAGCTTGCCGATCGCTATGAAGTCAACCGTCACACCCTGCGGCGGGCCATTGACCAGCTGGTAGAGCGCGGCTGGGTACAGCGCCGCCAGGGCGTCGGCGTACTGGTGCTGATGCGCCCGTTCGACTACCCGCTCAACGCCCAGGCGCGCTTCAGCCAGAACCTGCTGGATCAGGGCAGCCACCCCACTAGCGAAAAACTGCTCTCGGTGCTGCGTCCGACCTCCAGTCACGTGGCGGATGCGCTGGGGATTCAGGAGGGAGACAACGTCATCCACCTGCGCACCCTGCGCCGGGTTAACGGTATCCCCCTCTGCCAGATCGACCACTACTTCGCGGATCTGGCCCTCTGGCCGGTGCTGCAGCATTTCACCAGCGGCTCGCTGCATGACTTTCTGCAGGATGCCACGGGCATTGCGCTCAAACGCACCCAGACGCGCATCAGCGCCCGCCGCGCCCAGGCCAAAGAGAGCAAGGTGCTGGAGATCCCCAACATGGCGCCCCTGCTCTGCGTGCGCACCCTTAACCACCGTGACGACGAGGTGAACGCGACGGAGTACTCCGTCAGCCTGACCCGCGCCGACATGATTGAATTCACCATGGAGCACTGAATGCATTTCGATACCTCCACCCGCCAGCACTGGATGGCCGTGCTCGCCCACAGCCAGCCTGCGGCGCTTGCCGCGCGGATGTCGGCGCTGAGCCTGTCGCCCGCTTATGAACTGATCCGCGCGCCGGAAACCGGGCTGGTGCAGATCCAGGCGCGGATGGGCGGCACCGGGGCCCGCTACTTTGCCGGCGATGCCACCCTGACCCGCGCCGTGGTGCGCCTCGCCAGCGGCACCCTCGGCTACAGCTACCTGCTCGGGCGTAACAAACCCCACGCCGAGCAGTGCGCCGTTGTGGATGCCCTGCTGCAGGAAGCCCCCCATTTTCAGGCCCTGATGGAAACCGTTATTGCCCCGCTGGATGCCGACCGCGCCGCACGCCTTGCCGCCCGTCAGGCCGAAGTAAACACCAGCCGGGTCGACTTCTTTACGCTCGTTCGCGGAGACAACGCATGACACTTCACCCTGCTTTTACCCTTGCCGTGCAGGATGCCCAGCACAGTTTTCGTCGTCTGCTGAAAGCGATGAGCGAGCCGGGCGTCATCGTCTCGCTGCATCAGCTTAAGCATGGCTGGCAGCCGCTGAACCTCGCCACCACCAGCGTGCTGCTGACCCTGGCCGATAACGACACCCCGGTCTGGCTGTCGGGCTCCGTCAGCAACGATATCGTCAGCAGCAACCTGCGTTTTCATACCAGCGCCCCGCTGGTGGATCAGCCCCAGTTGGCGGTGTTCGCCGTCGCCGACGAGCAGATTAGCCACCAGCAGCTTAACGCCCTGAGCGAGGGCACCGCCGTGGCGCCGGAGACCAGCGCCACCCTGATTTTGCAGGTCTCCAGCCTGAGTGGCGGACGCATGC
Source organism: Leclercia sp. EC_58 (assembly GCF_019584355.1). Classification (NCBI taxonomy): domain Bacteria; kingdom Pseudomonadati; phylum Pseudomonadota; class Gammaproteobacteria; order Enterobacterales; family Enterobacteriaceae; genus Leclercia; species Leclercia sp. EC_58. Next base: position 1,399,117 of record NZ_VDAM01000001.1, on the reverse strand, counting down.
TGCGCCTGACCGGGGCCGGCATCGCCGAAGAGCGGATGGTCGCCCCGCAACTGCCGGAGTGCATCATTCACGAGCTGACCGAGCGCCCGCACCCGTTTCCGCTGGGGATCGACCTGCTGCTGACCTGCGGCGAGCGCCTGCTGGCGATCCCGCGAACCACCCACGTGGAGGTATGCTGATGTACGTTGCCGTCAAAGGGGGCGAGAAGGCGATCGCCGCCGCCCACGCGTTGCAGGAGCACAGACGCCGGGGCGAGGAGCAGATCCCCGAGCTGAGCGTCGCCCAGATTGAACAGCAGTTGAACCTGGCCGTTGACCGGGTAATGACCGAAGGCGGCATCGCCGATCGCGAGCTGGCAGCCCTGGCGCTGAAGCAGGCCAGCGGCGATAACGTCGAGGCCATCTTCCTGCTGCGCGCTTACCGCACTACGCTGGCGAAGCTGGCGGTGAGCGAGCCCATCAATACCGCAGAGATGCGCCTGGAGCGCCGCATTTCGGCGGTCTACAAAGACATTCCCGGCGGGCAGCTGCTTGGCCCGACCTACGACTACACCCATCGCCTGCTCGATTTCACCCTGCTGGCAAACGGCGAAGCCCCTCGCCTTACCCCCTCACACACCGAGCAGGACGCCGCGCCGCACGTCTTTAGCCTGCTGGCCAACCAGGGGCTGGCGAAAGCGGAAGAGGATTGCGGCGATGAGCCGGACGACATCACCCGCACGCCGCCGGTTTACCCCTGTTCACGTTCATCGCGCCTGCAGCAGCTGATGCGCGGCGATGAGGGCTATCTGCTGGCGCTGGCCTACTCCACCCAGCGTGGCTATGGCCGTAACCACCCCTTTGCCGGAGAGATCCGCAGCGGCTATATCGACATCAATATTGTGCCGGAAGAGCTGGGATTTGCGGTGAACGTCGGTGAAATGCTGATGACCGAGTGCGAAATGGTAAACGGCTTCGTTACCCCGGATAACGACGCGCCGCACTTCACCCGCGGCTACGGCCTGGTGTTCGGCATGGGCGAGCGCAAGGCGATGGCGATGGCGCTGGTTGACCGCGCCCTTCAGGCCCCCGACTACGACGAGAACATTACAGGCCCGGCGCAGGACGAGGAGTTTGTGCTGGCCCACGCGGATAACGTTGAGGCCGCAGGCTTTGTCTCGCACCTGAAGCTGCCGCACTACGTCGATTTCCAGGCTGAACTGGAGCTGCTTAAACGTCTGCAACAGGAGCGCGACAATGGCTAACCTCAGCGGCTACAACTTTGCTTATCTGGATGAGCAAACCAAACGCATGATCCGCCGCGCCATTTTAAAAGCGGTCGCCATCCCCGGCTATCAGGTGCCGTTCGGTGGCCGTGAAATGCCCATGCCCTACGGCTGGGGCACCGGCGGGATTCAGATCACCGCCAGCGTGATTGGCGAAGCGGATGTGCTGAAGGTGATTGACCAGGGAGCGGACGACACCACCAACGCCGTCTCGATCCGCCAGTTCTTTACGCGCGTGACGGGGGTGAACACCACCGAGCGCACCGAAGACGCCACGCTGATCCAGACCCGCCATCGTATCCCGGAGACCCCGCTTGTTGAAGATCAGATTTTGATTTTCCAGGTGCCGATCCCCGAACCGCTGCGCTTTATCGAGCCGCGCGAAACCGAAACCCGCACCATGCACGCCCTGGAAGAGTACGGCGTAATGCAGGTGAAGCTGTACGAGGATATCGCCCGCTTCGGCCACATCGCCACCACCTACGCCTACCCGGTGAAGGTTAACGGGCGCTACGTGATGGACCCGTCGCCAATCCCGAAATTCGACAACCCGAAGATGGACATGATGCCCGCCCTGCAACTTTTTGGTGCTGGCCGCGAAAAACGCATCTATGCCGTGCCGCCTTACACGCGGGTTGAGAGCCTCGACTTCGACGATCACCCGTTTACGGTGCAGGAGTGGGATGAGCCGTGCGCCATCTGCGGATCGAAGCACAGCTATCTCGACGAAGTGGTGCTGGATGACACCGGCAAACGGATGTTTGTCTGCTCCGATACCGATTTTTGCCGCCAACAGAGCGAGGCCAACAGCCAATGAAACCGCTGCTTTCGGTCAATAACCTGACCCACCTTTATGCGCCGGGCAAAGGCTTCAGCGACGTGTCGTTTGACCTGTGGCCGGGGGAAGTGCTGGGGATTGTCGGCGAGTCCGGCTCCGGTAAAACCACCCTGCTGAAATCCCTCTCGGCGCGCCTGACGCCGCAGAACGGCGACATTCTCTATGACGGCCACTCGCTGTATGGCATGAGCGAGGCCGAGCGCCGTCGCCTGCTGCGCACCGAGTGGGGCGTGGTGCATCAGCATCCGATGGACGGCCTGCGCCGCCAGGTGTCGGCGGGGGGCAACATCGGCGAACGGCTGATGGCAACCGGCGCGCGCCACTACGGCGACATCCGCGCGACGGCGAAACAGTGGCTGGAGGAGGTGGAGATCCCGGCGTCGCGTATTGACGACCTGCCCACCACCTTCTCCGGCGGGATGCAGCAGCGCCTGCAGATCGCCCGCAACCTGGTTACCCATCCGAAGCTGGTCTTTATGGATGAACCCACCGGCGGGCTGGACGTGCCGGTGCAGGCCCGCCTGCTGGATCTGCTCCGCGGTCTGGTGGTGGAGCTGAACCTGGCGGTAGTGATTGTCACCCACGATCTGGGCGTTGCCCGGCTGCTGGCAGACCGTCTGCTGGTGATGAAGAGCGGCGAAGTGGTGGAAAGTGGGCTGACCGACCGGGTGCTCGACGATCCCCATCATCCCTACACCCAGCTGCTGGTGTCATCGGTATTGCAGAATTGATTTTGCTGTTGCCGGGTGGCGGCTTCGCCTGACCCGGCCTACGGACCGCGCTCTTTGTAGGCCGGGTAAGCGAAGCGCCACCCGGCAATGAATCCAGCACCTTGTAGACCGGGTAAACGCAGCGCCACCCGGCAATGAATCCAGCACCTTGTAGGCCGGGTAAGCGAAGCGCCACCCGGCAAGAAAACGCCACGAGGCCAAGATGATCCACGTACAAAACGTAAGTAAAACCTTTGTGCTCCACCAGCAAAACGGCGTGCGCCTGCCGGTGCTGCAGAATGCCTCTCTGAAAGTGAATAGCGGCGAATGCGTGGTGCTGCATGGCCATTCCGGCAGCGGCAAATCGACCCTGCTGCGCTCCCTGTATGCCAACTACCTGCCGGACGAAGGCCATATCCATGTGCGCCACGGCGACGAATGGGTCGATCTGGTCCAGGCCCCGGCGCGTAAGGTGCGGGACGTCAGGCGCACCACCATTGGCTGGGTCAGCCAGTTTTTACGGGTGATCCCGCGCGTTCCGGCGCTGGAGGTGGTGATGCAGCCGCTGCTGGATCTGGGCGTGCCGCGCGACACCTGCGCCGCCAAAGCCGCCAGCCTGCTGACGCGCCTCAACGTGCCGGAGCGCCTGTGGCATCTCGCCCCCTCCACCTTCTCCGGCGGCGAGCAGCAGCGGGTCAACATCGCCCGCGGCTTTATCGTCGATTACCCGATTTTACTGCTCGATGAACCGACCGCCTCGCTGGATGCCAAAAACAGCGCAGCGGTTATTGAACTGATCGAAGAGGCCAAAGCGCGCGGCGCGGCGATCGTCGGGATCTTCCACGACGACGCGGTGCGGGATCGCGTGGCGGATCGTCTGCACCCGATGGGGATCGCCGCATGATCGTCAATAACGTAAAACTGGTGCTGGAAAACGAGGTCGTTGACGGCTCCATCGACATTCAGGACGGCATCATTCGCGCCTTTGCCGAAACCCAAAGCCGCCTGCCGGAAGCGATGGACGGTGAAGGCGGCTGGCTGCTGCCAGGGCTGATTGAGCTGCACACCGACAACATGGACAAGTTCTTCACCCCGCGGCCCAAAGTGGACTGGCCCGCCCATTCGGCGATGAGCAGCCACGACGGGATGATGGTCGCCAGCGGCATCACCACGGTGCTGGATGCGGTGGCGATTGGCGACGTGCGCGACGGCGGCGATCGTCTGGAGAATCTGGAAAAGATGATCAACGCCGTGGAAGAGACGCAGAAGCGCGGCCTTAACCGCGCCGAGCACCGCCTGCACCTGCGCTGCGAGCTGCCTCATCACACCACCCTGCCGCTGTTCGAGAAGCTGGTGAACCGTGAGCCGGTGACCCTGGTGTCGCTGATGGACCACTCTCCGGGCCAGCGCCAGTTCGCTAACATCGAAAAGTATCGCGAATATTATCAGGGCAAATATGCCCTCAACGACGCGCAGATGGCGCGCTACGAAGAGGAGCAGCTGGCGCTGGCCGCCCGCTGGTCGCAGCCCAACCGCCAGGCCATTGCCGCCCTCTGCCGGGCGCGCAATATCGCCCTCGCCAGCCATGATGACGCCACCGCGGAGCACGTGCTTGAATCCCGGCAGCTTGGCAGCGTGATCGCCGAATTTCCTACCACGTTCGAGGCCGCAGAGGCCTCCCGTCAGCACGGAATGAATGTGCTGATGGGTGCGCCTAACATCGTGCGCGGCGGGTCGCACTCCGGCAACGTAGCGGCAAGCCAGCTCGCTTCCCTCGGCCTGCTGGATATCCTCTCCTCCGATTACTACCCCGCCAGCCTGCTGGATGCGGCGTTCCGGGTGGCGGACGACGAGAAGAATGGTTTTACCCTGCCGCAGGCGATCCGCCTGGTGACGAAGAACCCGGCGCAGGCGCTCAACCTGCACGATCGCGGGGTGATTGGCGAAGGCAAACGGGCGGACCTGGTGCTGGCGCACCGTAAAGGCGAGCATATTCATATCGACCACGTCTGGCGTCAGGGAAAACGGGTGTTCTGATGGGAAGACTAATCTGGTTAATGGGGCCATCCGGCTCCGGAAAAGATAGCCTGCTGGCGGCGTTGCGTGAGCAGCCCCATCCACAACTGCTGGTGGCGCACCGCTACATCACGCGCGCCGCGACTGCCGGGAGCGAAAACCACATCGCCCTCAGCGAGCCGGAGTTTTTTACCCGCGCGGGGCAGCACCTGTTTGCCCTGAGCTGGCACGCTAACGGCTATTATTATGGGGTGGGCCTGGAGATCGATCTCTGGCTGCACGCCGGATTTGACGTGGTGGTGAATGGTTCGCGCGCCCATCTGCCCCAGGCGCAGGCGCGCTATGCCGGGGCGTTGCTGCCCATCTGCCTGCAGGTGTCGCCGGAGATCCTGCGTAGCCGACTGCAGGCGCGTGGGCGGGAGAGCGCTAAAGAGATCGACCAGCGGCTGGCGCGCGCCGCCCGTTACACGCCGTCCGACTGCCCGATCCTTAACAATGACGGCAGTTTGCATCAGTCTGTCGACAACTTCCTTTCACTCATTAGCCAGAAGGAGAGAAACCATGCCCGAGTGTGAGTTGCGCCCCGCCACCGCGGAGGACGTTGACGCGGTCTATGGCCTGATCTGTGAGTTAAAACAGGCGGAGCTTGACCGTTCAGCGTTCCATGCGGGGTTCGCGGCCAATCTGCAGGATCACAATATGCGTTACCAGCTGGCCGAACAGGATGGACACATCATCGGGATGATCGGCCTGCACATGCAGTTTCACCTGCATCACGCCAACTGGATCGGCGAGATCCAGGAGCTGGTGGTGATGCCGCAGGCGCGCGGTCTGAAGGTCGGCAGCCGGCTGCTGGCCTGGGCGGAAGAAGAGGCCCGCCACGCCGGGGCGGAGATGACCGAACTCTCCACCAGCGTAAAGCGTCTCGATGCGCACCGCTTTTATCTTCGTGAAGGGTATACCCAGAGCCACTTCCGCTTCACCAAACCTCTGTAAGGGGGCGTCATGAGTCTGACCATTACGTTAAAGGGAACCGGTGGCGCCCAGCTGGTGCCCGCTTTTGGCTGCGACTGCCCGGCCTGCCGCCGGGCGCGTTTGCAGGAAGATTATCGCCGTCGCCCCTGTAGCGCGGTGGTCAAATTCAATGATGCGGTGACGCTGCTGGATGCCGGGATCCCGCACCTGATGGACGACTGGCCTGCGGGCAGTTTTCAGCAGATTTTACTCACCCATTACCATATGGATCATGTCCAGGGGCTGTTTCCGCTGCGCTGGGGCGTGGGGGCGACCATTCCGGTCTACGGCCCGCCAGATGAAGCCGGGTGCGACGATCTCTTTAAACATCCCGGCCTTCTCGACTTTAGCCATACTCTCGAGCCGTTTGTGGTCTTTGAACTCCAGGGCTTGCGGGTGACGCCGCTGCCGCTCAACCATTCGAAGCTGACTTTTGGCTATCTGCTGGAGAGCGCCCACAGCCGCGTGGCCTGGCTCTCCGATACCGCCGGACTGCCGGAGAAAACGGTGAAGTTTCTGCTCAACAACCAGCCGCAGGCGATCGTGATCGACTGTAGCCATGCGCCGCAGGATGAGACGCCGCGCAACCATTGCGATCTGAATACGGTTATCGCGCTAAATCAGGTGATTGGCTGCCCGCAGGTGATCCTGACCCATATCAGCCATGAGTTTGACGTGTGGATGATGGGCAACCCGCTCCCTGTGGGGTTTGAGGCGGGATATGACGGGATGGTGCTGGCGCTAGACTAAGGCATCGCAATGCCGGGTGGCGGCTTCGCCTTACCCGGCCTGGGAAACCGTAGGCCCGTGCAAGCGAAGCGCCGCCGGACACTGGCATTACCGCCGGTCGTAATCCTCTTCCAGCCTGCGCTCGTCATCTTCTAAGCGACGCCGATCCTCATCCAGCTGGCGCTGACGTTCATCCAGACGACGACGGCGATCGTCCAGCTGGCGCTGGCGCTCTTCATACTGTCGGTTATCGCTGCTGCGACGCCGATCGTAACGGTCATCGTCATCGTTACTGCGGTCGCTGTTGGGGTTGTAGGCGTCGTTAATCGCCTGCTGAATATTGCCGATGGTGTCGTCAACAATATCAGCGTGAGCCAGATGGCTGGTTAAAGAGAGCAAACCCAATAACAGGGCGGTAGAGTATTGTTTCATAAAGCCAGTCTCGCAGGTGAGCTGGCTTTACGGTAATAAACAGCGGGTGGAGCGAGTAGCGGAGGAATCTCAAATTCGGGCCACTTTCCCCAGCGCCTGCGCCAGCTGCGCACGGGTAAAAGGCTTGCGCAGCAGCTCCACGTCCGGCAGCTGTGGGTTATGTGCCGGGCGCAGATCCTGGCCGCTCATCAATAGCACGGGGAGATGCGGGAACTGCTGGCGGACCTGCTGGATCACCTCCGCGCCGCTAAGGGTGCCGGGAAGCATTAAGTCGCTAATAAACATCTCGATATCCGACGATGCGCTCAGCATTTGCAGCGCCTGCTCGCCGGTTTCCGCCTCCAGCGTCAGGTAGCCCAGCTGGTGCAGTTGTTCGCACAGGGTCTGGCGGACATCGCTCTGGTCGTCCAACACCAGTACCAGCCGGTCGCTTCGTACCGCTGCGGCTGCCGCCAGCGTCTCTGGCTGGGGAAGTGCCTGCTGGGTGGCGCGGGGCAGATGCAGCCGCACGGTGGTGCCCTGTCCGGGGGCGCTTTCGATCTCCACCCGCCCGCCGGACTGGCGCACAAAGCCATACACCATCGACAGCCCCAGCCCGCTGCCGCTGCCGGTCTGCTTGGTGGTGAAGAAGGGTTCAAAGACCCGGGATTTGATGGCCTGCGACATCCCACAGCCGTGATCGATCACCTCCAGCGCCACCATATCCTGCCTGCGTCCGTCGCTGCGGGTGACGCGCTGGTTCCAGGTGCGGATTTTTATCACTCCACTTTGCCCTTCCATCGCATCCCGGGCGTTCATCACCAGGTTGATGATGGCGTTTTCCAGCTGGCTGATGTCAATCCACGCCGGCCAGACCGGGGTCTGCGCTTCGATCTCCAGCGAAAGGGTGGCGGGAAGGGAGTGGCGCATCAGCTCGGCCAGGTTTTCCAGCAGGGGTTTCATCTCCACCGCGTGCGGGTTCAGGGACTGCTTGCGGGAGAAGGCCAGCAGGCGCTGGGTTAACAGCGCCCCGCGCTCGGCGGCCTTCAGCGCGCGGCTGATGCGCGGCGCATCCGGTGAATGGGGATCGGCCAGCTCCAGACTGCCGATGATCACCGCCAGCAGATTATTGAAATCATGCGCCAGCCCGCCCGTCAGCTGACCCACCGCCTTCATCTTCTGGCTGTGGAGCAGCGCCTCTTCCAGCCCCTGACGTTCAATGCGATCCACCTCCATCTGGGAAGTTTTCTCTTTCAGCAGCCGGGTGGTGTGCTCCAGCGAGGCGGTATTGCGGGCAAAGACGTTAAATGCCCGCGCCAGTTCGCCCAGCTCATCCCGGCGTTGCAGCGCAGGCACCGAGACATCCTGTTCCCCGTGGGCCAGCCGCGACATCGCCCGGGAGATGGCGGTCAGGTTGGTGCCCAGGTTGCGGTAGATGTACCAGCAGGCAAAGGCGGTAATGATCAGCGCCAGCACGGCGGAAAGGGTAATAAAGACGCTGATGGAGCGCAGCTCCTGATGGCTCTGGGCGGTACGCAGCTGGGATGCCTGCGCCACCTGCTCCACATACTGATTGATATCGCTGTTAAGGATCGCCACCAGCGCTTTGATGTGAAACATATACCAGCTGATCGACAGATCGCTCTCTTCCAGCTGCCGGGAGAGCGGGCCGAGCTTGTTCAGCTCGGCGTTAAAATCGGGCAGCACAAAGCCCACCACCGGCTGGGTGGCCCCAGGGGGCAGCATTGCCGTTACCGTATCAAGCTGCTGGATGGTCGCCCGCGGCGAAGGGGTTTCGATGGCGGCAACGATCAGCCGGTCCATCTCGCTGAGCAGGCGGGCATCGGGCACGTTACTGGCGAAGCGGCGGTTGATCTCCTGGAGATGGCGGAGATAGCTCTGGCTCTGGTAGAGCGCGCTGAGCAGGGCATTACGCTCCAGATGGCGCCGTTGCCCGCGTTCCAGCATCCCGGTCACGCTTTGTTGCAGCTCGTTGCTGCGCCGGATGATCCGCGCCACCAGCGCGGGCTCCTGCTGCGCCAGGGGCGCATCGGCAAGCTGCGCCAGTGAATGGCCCAGCGCCGTCTGGGTCTGCTTTAGCCGGTTGGCTTCGTCTTTATATTCCAGCGCCCCCACCACCTGCGACAAACGTACCGCTGCCGTCGCCACGTTGGCGGTTTCCCGCGACAAATTCATGCTGCCGGTCATGTCGTCCAGCGTCTGGCGCTGCACCTGCTCCTGGATATGGCTGGCGTGGCGAAAGCCCAGCACCGCCACGCCGCTGACCATTAACGTCACCGCCACCACCAGCAGATTAAAGATCAGCAGGCGGCCACGGGCGCTGGCGAAGAAGGGGGGACGGCGTGAGGGCATGTTGGCTCCGTGGCGTAACTGTGATCCACATTAACTATTCATAACTATGACAAATATGAACGACTTCTGACATTTTGCATTTACCGGGCTGTGATGAAGTGCGGATATCGAACGTCACAGGAGATCCGCCATGAGCAGGACCCCGGTTTTAGAGATGCGCAACATTGCCAAAACCTTTGGCAGCTTTCACGCGCTGAAGGGTGTGGATCTGACGGTCTTCCCCGGTGAGATCCACGCGCTAATGGGTGAAAACGGCGCCGGAAAAAGTACGTTGATGAAAATTCTCGCCGGGGCTTACATCGCCACCAGCGGCGAGATCCTGATCGACGGCAAGCCGTTTCACATCAAAGGCCCGAAAGATGCCCTGGCGGCGGGCATCACCCTGATTTATCAGGAGATGCAGCTGGCACCAAACCTGACCGTAGCCGAAAACATCTTCCTCGGCAGCGAGCTGTCGCGCGGCGGGCTGGTGCAGCGTAAAGAGATGGCGGCCCAGGCCCAGGCGGTAATTGACCGGCTCGGCGCCCAGTTTAAGGCCACCGATCTGGTGATGAAGCTGACCATCGCCGAGCAGCAGCAGGTGGAGATTGCCCGCGCACTGCACCGCAACAGCCGCATTCTGGTAATGGATGAACCCACCGCCGCCCTCTCCTCTCGCGAAACCCATCGTCTGTTTGAACTGATTTTGCGCCTGCGCGATGAAGGGATGGCGATCATCTACATCAGCCACCGCATGGCGGAGGTGTATGAACTGTCGGATCGCGTCAGCGTACTGCGTGACGGCCAGTACGTCGGCAGCCTGACCCGGGACAAGCTCAACGCTGCTGAACTGGTGCGGATGATGGTCGGGCGTCCGTTGAGCGATCTGTTCAATAAAGAGCGCGATATCCCTCTCGGCAGCCCGCGCCTGAATGTCCACCATCTGACCGACGGCGGCAAAGTGCAGCCCTGTAGCCTGCTGGTACGCTCCGGCGAAATCGTCGGCCTCGCCGGGCTGGTGGGGGCCGGGCGCTCAGAGCTGGCCCAGCTGATTTTTGGCGTGCGCAAGGCCACCGGCGGCATGATTGAGGTGGATGGCGAGCCGGTGGTCATCCACTCCCCGCGTGCCGCCATTGAGCACGGCATCGGTTTTTTAACCGAGAACCGCAAGGAGCAGGGGCTGTTCCTTGAGCTGGCGGCGCAGGAGAACATCACCATGGCGACGCTGGAGCGCGACGCCACCTTCGGCATGTTGAACCGCAAAAAAGCGCAGTCGATCTCCGATGACGCCATCGCCCTGCTTAACATTCGCGTGCCGCATTCCCAGGTGCGGGCGGGCGGCCTCTCCGGCGGCAATCAGCAGAAGCTGCTCATCTCCCGCTGGGTGGCGATTGGCCCGCGCATTCTGATCCTCGACGAGCCGACCCGCGGCGTGGATGTTGGGGCCAAAAGCGAGATCTACCGGATCATGAACCAGATGGCGCGTAAAGGGGTGGCGATCCTGATGATCTCCAGCGAACTGCCGGAAGTGGTGGGCATGAGCGATCGCGTTTACGTGATGCGCGAAGGGAGCATTGCCGGCGAGCTGCATCGGGCCGATATCACCCAAGAAAACATCATGACGCTGGCGACCGGCGTTAACGACTCTCATCACCAGGCGGTAAAATCATGAGCCAACAAAATAGTCCGCAACAGGTGGCCAAAGCGGCCTCCGCCAAAAAAATGCTGATGGGCGATCTGATGCAAACCATCGGGATCCTGCCGATATTGATCCTGATTGTCGCCGTCTTTGGTTTTATCGCCCCTAACTTCTTTACCGAAAGCAACCTGCTGAACATCACCCGTCAGGCCTCCATCAATATCGTGCTGGCGGCGGGGATGACCTTCATCATTCTGACCGGCGGCATCGACCTCTCGGTAGGCTCGATTCTGGGCACCACCGCGGTGGCGGCGATGGTGGTCTCGCTGATGCCGGAGCTCTCCATGCTCTCGGTCCCGGCGGCCCTGATGCTCGGGCTGGTGCTGGGCACCATCAACGGGGCGCTGGTGGCCTTTGCCGGATTGCCCCCCTTTATCGTCACGCTCGGCACCTACACGGCGCTGCGCGGGGCGGCCTACCTGCTGGCGGACGGCACCACGGTGATTAACTCCAGCATTAGCTTTGAGTGGATCGGCAATAACTACCTTGGGCCGGTGCCATGGCTGGTGGTGATCGCCCTCGCGGTCATCGTCATCTGCTGGTTCATCCTGCGCCGCACCACCCTCGGGGTACACATCTACGCGGTGGGCGGCAACATGCAGGCGGCGCGCTTAACGGGCATCAAGGTCTGGATGGTACTGCTGTTTGTCTACGGCATGAGCGGCCTGCTCTCGGGTCTGGGCGGGGTGATGAGCGCCTCGCGACTCTACAGCGCCAACGGCAACCTCGGCACTGGCTATGAGCTGGATGCGATTGCGGCGGTGATCCTCGGGGGCACCAGCTTTGTCGGCGGCATCGGCACCATCACCGGCACGCTGGTGGGGGCGCTGATTATCGCCACCCTTAACAACGGCATGACGCTGATGGGCGTCTCCTACTTCTGGCAACTGGTGATCAAAGGGGCGGTGATCATCATTGCGGTACTGATTGACAAATACCGTACCCGACACCATCAAAGTGCATAACAACAATACCCTACATAACGAGGACGAAAAATATGCGTTTAAAACCTCTTGTTACCGCGCTCTGTGCTGGCGCACTGCTTGCAGCAACCCCGTTTGTCCAGGCCAAAGAGCTGAAGTCCATCGGCGTGACGGTGGGCGATCTGGCGAACCCGTTTTTTGTGCAGATCACCAAAGGGGCGGAGCTGGAAGCACGCAAACTGGCGGGAGATAACGTGAAAGTGACGCTGGTCTCCAGCGGTTACGATCTCGGCCAGCAGGTGTCGCAGATTGATAACTTCATCGCTGCGAAGGTCGATATGATCATTCTCAACGCCGCAGACTCGAAGGGGATCGGCCCGGCGGTGAAGCGCGCGAAAGATGCCGGGATTGTGGTAGTGGCGGTTGACGTGGCGGCAGAAGGCGCCGATGCGACCATCACCTCCAACAACACCCAGGCGGGCGAGATGGCCTGTAAGTTGATTACCGACCGTCTGAAAGGCAAAGGCAACGTGGTGATCATCAACGGACCGCCGGTTTCTGCGGTACAGAACCGCGTGGAAGGGTGCCAGACCGAATTTAAAAAACATCCGGATATCAAGGTGCTCTCGGATAACCAGAACGCCAAGGGCAGCCGTGAAGGCGGGCTGGAGGTGATGACCTCGCTGCTGGCCGCCAATCCGAAGATCGACGGCGTGTTCGCCATCAACGATCCGACGGCGATCGGGGCCGATCTGGCGGCGAAGCAGGCGCAACGTAACGAATTCTTTATCGTTGGCGTGGATGGTTCCCCGGATGCGGAAGAGGCGCTGAAGCGCGAAAACTCCCTGTTTATCGCCACCCCGGCGCAGGACCCGCAGGTGATGGCGGCGAAAGCGGTGGAGATTGGCTATGGCATTCTGCAGGGCAAACCGGCGCCGAAAGAGCCGGTGCTGATCCCGGTAACGATGATCGATAAGAACAACGTCGGCACCTATAAGGGCTGGACGGTTAAGTGAGATCGGTGCGGAGCCTCTTCAACAGGGGCTCTGCATATCACGTAAGGAGTTACCATGAAACGCTCCGAAATTAACGAAATCCTCGGCCACACGCGGCAGTTTTTCTCCATGCACGATGTGCATTTGCCCCCCTTTGCCAGCTTCCCCCCTGCCCGCTGGCAGCAGCTCGACGCACAGGCCTGGCGCGAGGTGTTCGATCTTCGCCTCGGCTGGGACGTGACCGCCTTCGGCGGGGATAACTTCGCCGCCCAAGGGCTGACCCTTTTTACCCTCCGCAACGGCTCGCCCGGCGGCAAACCGTGGGCCAAATGCTATGCGGAAAAGATCATGCACGTGCGCGACGGCCAGGTCACGCCGCTGCATTTTCACTGGCGCAAACGCGAGGACATCATTAACCGCGGCGGCGGCAATCTGATTCTTGAGCTGTGGAACGCCGATGAAAATGAGCAGAAAGAGGATGGCGATATTACGGTCTCCATCGACGGGTGCCAGCAGACTCACGCGGCAGGTAGCCATATCCGTCTCGCGCCGGGAGAGAGCATCTGTCTGCCGCCCGGTTTGTACCACAGCTTCTGGGGTGAAGCGGGCTTTGGTGATGTGCTGGTCGGGGAAGTCTCCTCGGTGAATGATGACGATACCGACAACCATTTCCTGCTCCCCACCGCCCGCTATAACAACATTGATGAAGACGAACCGGCCGTGCTGGTGCTGTGTAACGAGTACAGCCTGTTTCGTCTGTAAGGAGTGAACATGCCGCTTATCTCTCTCGCCGACGGGCTGGCGCATGCCCGCGAACACCGTTACGCGCTGGGGGCGTTTAACGTCCTCGACTCTCACTTCCTGCGGGCGCTGTTTGCCGCGGCCCGCCAGGAGAGCTCGCCCTTTATCATCAACATTGCCGAAGTGCACTTTAAGTACGTGTCGCTCGATTCACTGGTGGAGGCGGTGAAATTTGAAGCCGCCCGGCATGACATTCCGGTGGTGCTGAACCTCGATCACGGTCTGCATTTCGAGGCGGTGGTACGGGCGCTGCGCCTGGGGTTCAGCTCGGTGATGTTCGACGGCTCAACGCTGAGCTACGAGGAGAACATCCGCCAGACGCGGGAAGTGGTGAAGATGTGCCACGCGGTGGGCGTGTCGGTGGAGGCGGAGCTGGGCGCAGTGGGGGGCGATGAGGGCGGCGCCCTGTACGGTCACGCCGACGAAGCCTTTTTCACCGATCCGGCCCTGGCGCGGGAATTTGTCGATCAGACCGGCATTGATGCCCTGGCGGTAGCCATCGGCAATGCCCACGGCAAGTACAAGGGGGAACCGAAGCTCGATTTTGCCCGTCTTGACGCCATCCGCCAGCAAACCGGCCTGCCGCTGGTGCTGCACGGCGGATCGGGGATCAGTGACGCCGATTTTCGCCGCGCCATTGAGCTTGGCATTCACAAAATTAACTTCTATACCGGCATGTCCCAGGCGGCGCTGGGGGCCGTGGAGCAGCGCATGGCCAACCGGCAGCCGCTGTATGACGAGTTTGCTGAGCTGCTGCTGGGCATCGAAGAGGCGATTACCGACACCGTCGCCGCGCAGATGCGCACCTTCGGCAGCGCGGGGCAAGCATAATGGAACGCCGGGGCATTATCGCGGCGGGTAATATGCTGGTGGACCATGTCCACCAGATTGTGCAGTGGCCGGAGCGCGGCTGGCTGGCGGAGATCACCCATAGCGAGCGCGCCACCGGCGGTGCACCGCTTAACGTACTGTTAACCTTGGCAAAAATGCATACCGGGATCCCGCTGCAGGCGGTCGGGCTGGTGGGGGAGGATAACGACGGGGATTACATTCTCGCCATGCTCGACCAGTATCACGTCAACCGCCAGCGGGTACAGCGCACCACTTTTGCCCCTACCTCCATGTCGCAGGTGATGACCGACCCCAGCGGCCAACGTACCTTTTTCCACTCACCGGGGGCGAACCGCCTGCTGGATCTGCCCGCCTTTGACCGGCTCGATTACAGCATGAAGATCTTCCATCTGGGTTACCTTCTGCTGCTCGATAGCCTGGATATGCCGGACGACGAATATGGCACCCGCAGCGCGCGGCTGCTGGCGCAGATGCGCGATCTGGGGTTTAAAACGTCCCTCGATCTGGTGTCGCGTAAGGGCGATCCGCGCTATCAGCCGCTGGTGCTCCCTGCCCTGCGCCATCTCGACTATCTGGTGATCAACGAGCTGGAGGCGGGCGAGTTCAGCGGCCTGCCGATGCGCGATGATCAGGATGCGCCGGTGATCGCGAATATTGCCGCGGCGGCGGCAGATCTGCTGGCGGCGGGGGTGAAGTCACGGGTAGTGATCCATTGCCCGGAGGGGGCGTGGGGTCAGGAGCCGGGCCAGGCGGGAAGCTGGATCCCCTCGTGGCGGCTTACGCAGGAGGAGATTGTCGGCAGCGTCGGGGCTGGCGATGCCTTCTGCGCCGGATTTTTGTATGGCTGCCACGAATCGCTGTCGCTGACCGAGAGCATTCGGATGGCGCACGCCTGCGCCCGGGCCAGCCTGCTGGCCGCCAACGCCATCGACGGGGCAAAAACGTTGCAGGAGCTGCAGCTGTTTATTGAGGAGAACCGCCTGGTCTAAGCCGCCCTGTCGCCATGCTGCACGTCGGCGGCAAAGACGTAGCCCAGCCCGCGGATGGTTTTAATCAGCAGTGGCTGATGGGGATTGATTTCGATTTTGCGGCGCAGGCGCATGATCAGCACGTCGATGGTGCGGTCAAACACCTCCGCGCTTTCGCTGTGGGTCAGCTCCAGCAGCTGCTCCCGGCTCAGCACCCGCCGGGCATTCTGGGTAAGCGCCAGCAGCAGACCGTATTCGCCCTGGGTCAGGGAGACCACGTTGCGCGCGGCGTCAATCAGCTCGCAGCGGGCGGTATCCAGCGTCCAGCCGTTAAAGCCGATCCCGCCTGCCCGCGGGACCGCCGCAGGCTCCGCCGCCAGCGCGCCGGTGCGACGGAGCACGGCCTTGACGCGCGCCACCACCACCCGGGGGTTAAAGGGTTTGCCGATATAATCGTCCGCCCCCATCTCCAGCCCCACCACCACATCCGACTCGCTGCCAAGACCCGTGAGCATAATGACCGGCAGCTCAGGACGCTGCTTTTGCAGCTGCTGTAATACCTGTAGGCCGTTGATATCCGGCAGCATCATATCGAGCAAAACCAGTGCAATATCCGGCATCTGGCTGGCCAGACGCAGCGCATCCTGCCCGTTGTGGCAGACATGGACGGTAAAGACGTGCTCGTTGAGAACGTCCTGCAACAGTTCGCAGACCGCGGTGTCGTCATCGACCACCAGAATTGCTGGTTTCATTACGGGACCCCATAGAGAAGATAAAGATCAGTCTGGCCCATTCTGTGCAAGGCTCCAGCCCAAACGCCTTTTCCATCACGAATCTTCAACCGCCGTCACATCCCCCGTCACTTCCGCCGCCGCAATTTTTGCCGCAGGCCTGTTTTTCGTCAGGGTATTGCCCAGGATTCACCCGTAAAGTCAGGGAAAAACCACAACAGGAATGCGGCTTAGAGGCGGCATACTCAACCGACATATCAGCATCATGTGAAACTGGAGCGAGATCGATGAAAAACGTCATCACGGTTTGCCCCTATTGCGCATCAGGTTGCAAGATCAACCTGGTGGTCGATAACGGCACAATCGTCCGGGCGGAGGCGGCCAACGGCAAAACCAACCAGGGCACGCTGTGCCTGAAGGGCTACTTCGGCTGGGATTTTATTAACGATACCCAAATCCTCACCCCGCGGCTGAAAACCCCGATGATCCGCAGAACGCGCGGCGGTAAGCTGATGCCCGTTTCGTGGGAAACGGCGCTGGATTACGTCGCCAGCCGCCTCACCGCCATCAAGGAAAAGCACGGCCCGGACGCGATCCAGACCACCGGCTCGTCACGCGGCACCGGGAATGAAACCAACTATCTGATGCAGAAGTTTGCGCGCGCCGTTATCGGCACCAATAACGTCGACTGCTGCGCCCGCGTCTGACACGGCCCCTCGGTTGCAGGTCTGCACCAGTCGGTCGGCAATGGCGCCATGAGCAATGCCATCAACGAGATTGATAACACTGCGTTAGTCTTTATTTTTGGCTATAACCCGGCGGATTCGCACCCGATTGTCGCCAACCATATTCTGCGCGCGAAACAGAACGGGGCAAAAATCATCGTCTGCGATCCGCGGCGCATCGAAACCGCCCGCATTGCCGATATGCATATCGCATTGCGAAACGGCTCGAATATCGCCCTGCTCAATGCCATCGGCCACGTGATTATTGCCGAGCAGCTCTACGATCGGGCCTTCGTCGCCACCCGCACGGAGGGCTTTGATGAGTACCGTGAGATCGTTGAACGCTATACGCCGGAGTCGGTGGAGAGCATTACCGGCGTAAGCGCGGGAGAGATCCGTCAGGCGGCACGCCTGTATGCCGGGGCCAACACTGCTACTCTGCTGTGGGGAATGGGGGTGACCCAGTTCTGGCAGGGGGTGGAAACCGTGCGCGCGCTGACCAGCCTTGCCATGCTGACCGGCAATCTCGGCAAAGCCCACGTGGGGGTCAACCCGGTGCGCGGGCAGAATAACGTGCAGGGGGCCTGCGACATGGGGGCACTGCCGGATACCTATCCGGGCTACCAGTACGTTAAGTTTCCGGAAAACCGCGAGAAATTTGCCAAAGCCTGGGGCGTGGAGAGCCTGCCGGCGAACCCCGGCTACCGTATCAGCGAGCTGCCGCACCGCGTGGCCCACGGCGAGGTGCGCGCAGCGTACATCATGGGCGAAGACCCGCTGCAAACCGATGCTGAGCTCTCGGCGGTGCGCAAAGCTTTTGACGATCTGGAGCTGGTGATTGTCCAGGATATCTTTATGACCAAAACCGCGGCGGCGGCGGACGTGATCCTGCCCTCCACCTCCTGGGGCGAGCATGAAGGGGTCTACACCGCAGCCGATCGCGGCTTCCAGCGCTTCTTCAAAGCCGTGGAGCCGAAGTGGGACCTGAAAACCGACTGGCAGATTATCAGCGAGATTGCCACCCGGATGGGTTATCCGATGCACTACGACAACACCCAGCAAATCTGGGACGAGCTGCGCCAGCTCTGCCCGGCCTTTAAGGGGGCAACCTACGAGAAGATGGGCGAGCTGGGCTATATTCAGTGGCCCTGCCGGGACGAGTCGCCGGAAGATCGGGGCACGTCGTACCTGTTCGCCGAGAAATTCGATACCCCGAACGGGCTGGCGCAGTTCTTCACCTGCGACTGGATGGCGCCGATGGATACGCTGTCGCCAGAGTATCCAATGGTGCTCTCCACCGTGCGCGAAGTGGGTCACTACTCCTGCCGCTCCATGACCGGCAACTGTGCGGCGCTATCGGCGCTGGCGGATGAGCCCGGCTATGTGCAAATCAACACCGGGGATGCCAAACAGCTGGGCATTGAGGATGACGCCCTGGTGTGGGTCACCTCCCGTAAAGGCCGGGTCATCACTCGGGCCCAGGTGAGCGATCGGCCAAACAAAGGGGCGGTATACATGACCTACCAGTGGTGGATTGGTGCCTGCAACGAGCTGGTAACGGAAAACCTGAGCCCAATAACCAAAACGCCGGAATATAAATATTGTGCCGTGCGCCTCGAGCCGATAGCGGATCAGGTTGCCGCCGAGCGCTATGTTATCGATGAATATAATGCGTTGAAAAAGCGTTTACGGGAAACCGCGATGGGGTGATGTAATACTTGAAGTATGACGGGTATAAAGAGTGAACAACACGAAGTGGCGGCTAATTAGCCTGCGCAGCAGGCTAATTTCAGCGGGCGGGGAGACCCGCCCGGCTTGTAGGTAGTGGAGGTCTTAACGCACCCATTTTTTTATTCACATCGCCCGCTTATACTGCCCGCTATCTACCCCTACGAAAATAACGCATGAAACTTCTTTATCTGTTGTTGATCCTTTTTACTTCTCTGGCGAGCGCCGAGGAGATTGGCGGCCAGTACCGGAAGCAGGCTGAAGCGGGCGACAGTCGGGCCCAGTACTATCTTGCCGAAACCTGGTACAGCTCGGGTGATGATAAGCAGGCCGAAATCTGGGCCGAAAAAGCAGCGAAAAACGGCGATATCGATGCCATGGCCCTGCTGTCCCAAATCAAGTTAAAGCACGGCGATTTAGCCCAGGCCAAAGGACTTGCGCAGCAGGCGACCGTCGCCGGGAGTTCACCGGGGGCCGTGATGCTGGCGCGGCTGCTGGTAAACACCCGGGCCGGGAAGACCGACTATCCGCAAGCGCTGAGCTTACTGCACAAGGTCGCTGAGAATACCGAAGACGACGCCGCCGTTGATGCCCAGCAGCTGCTGGGGCTGATCTACGCCAACGGCGTGGAAGTGGCGCAGGATGATGTGCAGGCCGCGCGGTGGTTTAAGCAGAGCTCCACCCTCTCGCGCACAGGCTATGCGGAGTACTGGGCGGGCCAGATCTTTAAGCAGGGCGAGGAAGGATTTATCACCCCCAATAAACAGAAGGCGCTCTACTGGTTGAATCTGAGCTGTAGCGAAGGGTTTGATACCGGGTGTGAGGAGTTTGATGCGTTAAGCGGGGAGTAAATGCCCGGCGGCACTACGTTTGCCGGGCCTACGGTCATGTAGGCCGGGTAAGCGAAGCGCCACCCGGCTTTTCACTTTACTGGTCAGCCGTCTTATCAAACCGCCCCAGCACCTCGCGCTCATAGGCCAGCGCTTTTTTACGGTCAAACTTATGTTCCCACTTGGCAATCACCAGCACCGCCAGCGCGTTACCCACCACGTTCAGCGCGGTACGCGCCATGTCGAGGATACGGTCAACACCGGCGATAAATGCCAGTCCTTCCAGTGGAATGCCCACACTGCCCAGGGTCGCCAGCAGCACCACAAACGACACGCCCGGCACACCGGCAATGCCTTTCGAGGTCACCATCAGCGTTAGCACCAGCACAATCTCCTGCCACAGGGAGAGGTCAATGCCGTACAGCTGGGCAATAAAGATCGCGGCGATACTCTGGTACAGCGTGGAGCCATCAAGGTTAAAGGAGTAGCCGGTCGGCACCACGAAGCTGGTGATCGACGCCGGCGCGCCGTAAGCCTCCATCTTCTGGATGATGCGCGGCAGCACGCTTTCAGAGCTGGCGGTGGAGTACGCCAGAATCAGCTCGTCCTTCAGAATGCGGATCAGGATCCAGATGCTCAGCCCGCACATACGCGCCACTAAACCCAGCACCACCAGCGCGAAGAAGATGATGGCGAAATGCACCAGCAGCACCAGCTTCGCCAGCGGCCACAGGGAAGCAAAACCGAAGTTCGCCACCGTCACGGAGATCAGCGCAAACACCCCTACCGGTGCATAACGCATCACCATGTGGGTCACTTTAAACATGGTTTCAGAGATGGAGCGGAACACGGTCACCAGCGGCTCGCGGTGGGCGGAGGGCAGCGACGCCAGCCCCAGACCAAACAGCACCGAGAAGAAGATGATCGGCAGCATTTCGCCCTTCGCCATCGACGCCACGATATTGGTCGGCACCAGCGACAGGATCGTCCCCATCAGGCCATGGGAGTGGCTCTGCACATCGGCTGTTGTGCTCTGGTATTTCGAAATATCCACCGTCGCCAGCTGCGACATATCAATGCCCGCGCCCGGCTGGAACACATTCGCCAGCGTGATGCCGAGAACGATGGCCACCGTAGTGATCACTTCGAAATAAAGGATAGTTTTCGCGCCGATGCGGCCCAGTTGCTTCGCGTCACCCACCCCGGCAATCCCCACCACCAGCGTCGAGATAACAATCGGCACCACAATCATCTTGATCAGATGAATAAAGATATCGCCAGCAGGCGACAGTAAATTGGCGATCAGCCATTCGCGGCTGTCACTGTGATAATGCAGATAACTACCCAGCAAGATACCCAGCACAAGGGCCAGCAAAATTTGCCAGGCCAGGCTGACTTTCAAATTTTTCATAACAAGAGACTTCCTCAACGAAGTGTTCGTACTCGTAAAACGAAGGGGACGACACATACTGAAAGGGTATGAATTGTGTTGCGTTCATTTATGGGGTTTTTTAACGCGCGGTATCAGTACCATTTGCACGGCATGCTGCGCAAGCCTTTAAGAACGAGGCATTTGACTGACAAAAGAGGTGGTTACGCTAATTTGTATCGATGATGATAAATAACCTTTTGTAATGAAAACGCTTTTTTATCCATAAAAGCAAATAATCCTCAAGAGCAATTATTTTCCTTCAAAGTGTCATTTGCGCGTTTTTTGTTCTCTTTAACATTTGCGTGATCTGTCGCCCAAATAGTAAACAAAGCTGCCAAAGCCCCTACAATTAACGTTTTTGCGACATATTATTAACATCCTACAAGGAGAATAAAAGCCATGAGCCAAGTCCATAAACACGACATTCCCGCAAATATTGCGGACCGCTGCCTGATTAACCCTGAGCAGTACCAGGAGAAGTATCAACACTCCATCACCAACCCTGACGCTTTCTGGGGCGAGCAGGGTAAAATCCTTGACTGGATCACGCCCTATCAGACGGTCAAGAACACCTCTTTTGCCCCAGGTAACGTCTCTATTAAATGGTATGAAGACGGTACGCTGAACCTAGCCGCCAACTGTCTGGATCGCCACCTTGCCGAGCGCGGTGACCAGACGGCGATCATCTGGGAGGGCGACGACGCCACCCAGAGCAAAAATATCACCTACCGCGAACTGCACCGCGATGTCTGCCGCTTTGCTAACGTGCTGCTGGCTCAGGGCATCAAGAAAGGCGACGTGGTTGCCATCTATATGCCGATGGTGCCGGAAGCGGCCGTGGCGATGCTGGCCTGCGCCCGCATCGGCGCCGTGCACTCCGTGATCTTTGGCGGCTTCTCGCCGGAAGCGGTGGCCGGGCGCATTATCGACTCCAGCTCCAAACTGGTGATCACCGCCGACGAAGGCGTGCGTGCTGGCCGTGCCGTTCCGCTGAAAAAGAACGTTGATGACGCGCTGAAAAACCCCAATGTAAACAGCGTCAACAGCGTGATTGTGCTCAAGCGCACCGGCAACGCCATTGAATGGCATGAGGGGCGCGACCTCTGGTGGAGCGACCTGATTGAGCAGGCCAGCGACCAGCACCAGCCGGAAGCGATGAACGCGGAAGATCCGCTGTTTATCCTCTATACCTCCGGCTCAACCGGCAAGCCGAAGGGCGTCCTGCACACCACCGGCGGCTATCTGGTCTATGCGGCAACTACCTTTAAGTATGTCTTTGATTATCATCAGGGTGATATCTACTGGTGCACCGCTGATGTGGGCTGGGTGACGGGCCACAGCTACCTGCTGTACGGCCCGCTGGCCTGCGGCGCCACCACCCTGATGTTTGAAGGGGTGCCAAACTGGCCGACCCCGGCGCGCATGAGCCAGGTGGTGGACAAACACCAGGTCAATATTCTCTATACCGCCCCGACCGCGATCCGCGCCCTGATGGCGGAAGGCGATAAGGCGATTGAAGGCACCGACCGCTCCTCCCTGCGTATCCTCGGTTCCGTGGGTGAGCCGATCAACCCGGAAGCCTGGGAGTGGTACTGGAAGAAGATCGGCAACGAGAAGTGTCCGGTGGTCGACACCTGGTGGCAGACCGAAACCGGCGGGTTCATGATCACCCCGCTGCCGGGCGCCACTCAGCTGAAAGCCGGTTCCGCGACCCGTCCGTTCTTTGGCGTTCAGCCTGCGCTGGTGGACAACGAAGGCACGCCGCTGGAAGGGGCCACTGAGGGCAACCTGGTCATCACCGACTCCTGGCCGGGTCAGGCACGCACCCTGTTTGGCGATCACGATCGCTTCGAGCAGACCTACTTCTCTACCTTCAAAAACATGTACTTCAGCGGCGACGGCGCGCGTCGTGATGAAGATGGCTACTACTGGATCACCGGCCGCGTGGACGACGTGCTGAACGTCTCCGGCCACCGTTTGGGGACCGCCGAGATCGAATCTGCCCTCGTGTCGCATCCGAAAATCGCCGAAGCGGCGGTGGTCGGTATTCCACACAACATCAAAGGCCAGGCGATCTATGCCTACGTCACCTTAAACCACGGCGAAGAGCCGTCACCCGAGCTCTATACCGAAGTGCGTAACTGGGTGCGGAAAGAGATTGGCCCGCTTGCCACCCCGGACGTGCTGCACTGGACCGACTCGCTGCCGAAAACCCGCTCCGGCAAAATCATGCGCCGTATTCTGCGCAAGATTGCGGCGGGGGATACCAGCAATTTAGGCGACACCTCTACGCTCGCCGATCCTGGCGTGGTGGACAAACTGCTCGAAGAGAAGCAGGCCATCGCAATGCCATCGTAATACCCTCACCTTAGCCCTCTCCCTTAAAGAGAGAGGGGAATATAAAAACCACCCCAAAGGATTTCGCGTTGCAGGTACGTGACTGCTCAGGCTGCGTGAAAACCGAAGGGGGATACCTCTGGAGATTCTGTGATGAATGACAATATTTGTCAGCAGATAGAGAACAGTGCGCACTACAGGGAGCTGGTGGATAAACGGCAACGGTTTGCCTTCATTCTCTCTATTATCATGCTGATCATCTACGTGGGCTTTATCCTGCTGATCGCCTTTGCGCCGCACTGGCTGGGCACGCCGCTGCATGCGGGCACCAGCGTCACGCGCGGCATCCCTATCGGTATCGGTGTGATTGTCGTTTCGTTTGTGCTGACCGGCGTCTACGTCTGGCGCGCTAACGGTGAGTTCGACCGTCTGAACAAAGCGGTTCTGCGCGAGGTAAAAGCATCATGAAGAGAGTCCTGACGGCGCTTGCCGCCGCCCTCCCCCTCGCGGCAAATGCCGCCGATGCCATTGGCGGCGCGGTTGAACGCCAGCCGACCAACTGGCAGGCGATTGTGATGTTCCTGATCTTCGTGGTGCTGACGCTGTACATCACCTACTGGGCGTCGAAACGCGTACGCTCCCGTAACGATTACTATACCGCGGGCGGCAACATTACCGGTTTCCAGAACGGGCTGGCCATCGCCGGTGATTTTATGTCGGCGGCCTCTTTCCTCGGTATCTCCGCGCTGGTCTATACCTCCGGCTACGACGGGCTGATCTACTCTCTGGGCTTCCTCGTTGGCTGGCCGATCATCCTGTTCCTGATCGCCGAACGCCTGCGTAACCTGGGGCGTTATACCTTTGCCGACGTCGCCTCGTACCGCCTGAAACAGGGGCCGATTCGTACCCTTTCCGCCTGCGGCTCGCTGGTGGTGGTGGCCCTCTACCTGATCGCCCAGATGGTGGGAGCCGGCAAGCTGATCCAGCTGCTGTTCGGCCTGAACTACCATGTCGCGGTGGTGCTGGTGGGTGTGCTGATGGTGATGTATGTCCTGTTTGGCGGCATGCTCGCCACCACCTGGGTGCAGATCATCAAAGCCGTGCTGCTGCTGTTCGGCGCCAGCTTTATGGCCTTTATGGTCATGAAGCATGTCGGCTTCAGCTTTAATAACCTCTTTACCGAAGCGATGGCGGTACACCCGAAAGGGGAAGCGATCATGAGCCCCGGCGGGCTGGTGAAAGATCCGATCTCGGCGCTGTCGTTAGGGCTGGGCCTGATGTTTGGTACCGCGGGCCTGCCGCACATTCTGATGCGTTTCTTCACGGTGTCAGATGCGCGCGAAGCGCGTAAAAGCGTCTTCTACGCCACCGGCTTTATGGGTTACTTCTACATCCTGACCTTTATCATCGGCTTCGGCGCCATCATGCTGGTGGGTGCAAACCCGGCCTTCAAGGATGCGGCGGGCGCGCTGATTGGCGGCAACAATATGGCGGCAGTCCATCTGGCTGACGCGGTGGGCGGCAACCTGTTCCTCGGCTTTATCTCCGCCGTGGCCTTCGCCACGATTCTGGCGGTGGTGGCTGGCCTGACCCTGGCGGGTGCTTCTGCGGTCTCCCACGACCTCTATGCCAACGTCTGGCGTAAAGGCGCCTCTGAACGCGACGAACTGAAGGTCTCCAAAATCACCGTTCTGGTGCTGGGGGTCGTCGCCATTCTGCTGGGGATCCTGTTCGAGAATCAGAACATCGCCTTTATGGTGGGGCTGGCCTTCTCCATAGCGGCAAGCTGCAACTTCCCGATCATTCTGCTCTCTATGTACTGGTCGAAGCTGACCACCCGCGGAGCGATGATTGGCGGCTGGCTCGGCCTGCTGACGGCGGTGATCCTGATGATCCTCGGCCCGACT
The DNA here is from genome assembly GCF_019584355.1 of Leclercia sp. EC_58. Lineage (NCBI taxonomy): Bacteria > Pseudomonadati > Pseudomonadota > Gammaproteobacteria > Enterobacterales > Enterobacteriaceae > Leclercia > Leclercia sp. EC_58. Next base: position 1,373,855 of record NZ_VDAM01000001.1, on the reverse strand, counting down.
ATCTGGGTGCAGATCCTCGGCCACGAAAGCGCCATCTTCCCGTATGAGTACCCGGCGCTCTTCTCCATCGCCGTGGCCTTTATCGGCATCTGGGTCTTCTCGGCAACCGATAACTCGCCGGAAGGCAACCTGGAGCGCGAGAAGTTCCGCGCCCAGTTTATCCGCTCCCAAACCGGCCTGGGTGTCGAACAGGGCCGCGCGCACTAAAATCCCCTCCCCGGCCGCTGGTCGGGGATCACATTTTTTTCCCCTTCTGGTGACGTTTATCACGTCGCCAGAACAGAAAAAGCCGATGCGGATCACAGGCTTTATCTGCAATCCGCAACCTCCATCACACTTTTCCCGATTCCACGCCGATCCCCCGCTTTCCCTGCCCGCGGTATACAGACAACCCCGACCGCAGTTTTTATTCTTTGGTTACAGCGACTCGCCGAGGCTTCTGGCAAAGCACTCCAGCCGCGCCGGGCTCAGCAACAGCGGCAGGAAGAGCGGGCTGCTGGCGGGCGGATCTGTCAGCCAGCGATCCAGGGTGTCGCTGAAGTGCAGCAGCCGCTGCTGATGCTGCTTCAGGGTATCGGCAGGCAGACTTTGCGGACCGTAGTGATCCAGCCACACGACGTCGGTCACGGCGGCGGCGACGTGAGAGAACATCTGGCTGTAGATCTCCGCGCTGCGCCAGGCGGCCAGCAGGATCGCCAGGGTATCGTCCGGGCAGGTTATACGCGGCATCAGTTCACGCAGGTTGTGCAGCGTACGTGACGCCAGGAAGCAGGCGGCCTCTTTTTCCAGCGCCACCCGCTCACGCTGCTCTTTGCCAAGAACAGGATCGTCGGTGGGCATCAGCGGCTGCCAGGCGTGCAGCCAGTTAGCGCTGCGGGTGTCCGTATGAAGCAATTGCTGCGCCTGGGCAATGCTCTCCGGGATCTGGCTCTGGTAGTGCAGCCGCCGTCCGAGGAAGTTTGGCGTTTTGCACAGCCAGTCGTAGCTGGCGTGGAGGATGGCCGAAAGCTGATGTTTGTCCGCCAAAGCGCGAAAGCCGAACTGATGGTGTTCAGCCCAACGCTCGAAGGTAGCGGGCAGCGCGGCATCGGCGGCATGGTTGGCGGCAGAGAGGCCAAACAGGTTGATGGCGTTGACGGAGTCCATCACCCGGCTGTCGGGCAACCACTGCCAGCTCACGCGGGAGGTAATCGCTTCGATTTCGTTTTCTGTGGCGCTGAGCGCCCAGCTTAAGCGGCCGCCAATCTCATCGGCCAGATAGCACGGCAGTGCGCTCCAGCCGTAGCCGATACCGAAGAGATCGTACTCGATCCACTTTTTATGCCCCGGCAGGGTGGCGATGTTGGGATGGTTGGCAAAACCGGGGTGGTAATCCAGCTCGGTGGCTTTTACCGAGGCGCGCACGTCGTCCGGGAGCGTCGCCAGAATGCCGGAGAGCTGCTGTCGCGGCCAGCTGTTGTCAATGAAGTCGCGCAGGATGAGCTTTTTTCCCTGGGCGCGCAGTAGGCTCCAGACATCATACAGGCTTTGCAGCCAGCGGCTGGTCTGAAAGTCTGGCGTCGTCAGGCTGAGAATCAGCCCGCCGAGATGGGGCAGCGCCTGTAAAAGCGGATGCAGTATCGCGGCATAAAAAGGGTGCCAGAAATCGGGCGCGTGCTTTTCGTCGAACGTCAGTTCCGGGAATTTACGCTTAATAATGTCGTCATTGGGCGCGGCCTCACCCTGAAGCCAGAACGATAAATTATTTTCCGCCAGATAACGGTCGACGCGTTTTAAATAGTGCAGGGCGTAATTTTGCTGATGAATAAGGTTCTCGACGTTGAGTTTCTGGCTTAACGGCGAGGGCGTCGCAAGTATTGAAAGCAGTTCCTGTTGGTGCAGGATGATGCCAGTGAAACCGTGCTGTTTCGCGCTTTTCACCCCCTGAATAAACCAGGGCCAGTGCCAGATAAACGTGCTGTTCAGCTCCATCAGTTGATGGGGAATACGTTTCATTGCGTCACCTGCTGATATTAATTCTGTTATTTAATCGAGGATGCCATGAAAAAATATGCTCTGGTCGGAACCGGCGGTCGCGCGGGTTTATATATTTCCGCCATCGGTGGCGCCTGGCGGGAAAATGCCAGACTGGTCGCGTTCTGTGATACTAACAAGACGCGCATGCAGTACGCCAATCAGTTATTAAAAAACGAAGGGGCGGATCCGGTTTCCACCTGGCAGGCGGCGCAGTTTGAAGAGATGATCCGCGAGACGCAGCCCGATATCGTCATTGTCACCACCATGGACCGCACCCATGATGACTACATCGTGCGCGCCCTGCACGCCGGCTGCGATGTGATCACCGAAAAGCCGATGACCATCGACGAACAGCGCGCCTTGCGCATACTCGATGCCATTGAAGAGACGGGCCGCAGCGTGCGCGTGGCCTTCAACTACCGCTACGCGCCGCACCACAGCAAGGTGCGCGAACTGCTGATGCAGGGGACGATCGGCAAGGTCACCTCGGTCCATTTCGAGTGGCTGCTTAACACCGAACACGGTGCGGACTACTTCCGCCGCTGGCACCGGGAAAAGCGCAACAGCGGCGGCCTGCTGGTGCATAAATCCACCCACCACTTCGATCTGATGAACTTCTGGCTGGGCAGCTACCCGGAGCGCGTTTACGCCGAAGGCAGCCTGCAGTTCTATGGCAGGGAGAATGCGGAGAAGCGCGGCGTGACCCGGTTCTACCCGCGCGCCCACTGCTTTGCCGACGCGAAAGACGACCCGTTTGCGCTGCATATGGAAGAGAATGCGCAACTTAAGGCGCTCTATCTGGACGCCGAACACGAAGATCACTACTTCCGCGACCAGAGCGTCTTCAGCGACGGGATCACCATCGAAGATACGATGTCGGTGCTGGTGAAATACCAGAACCAGGTCCAGCTCACCTACTCCCTCAATGCCTACCTGCCGTGGGAAGGGCTGAATGTGGTCTTTAACGGCACCGAAGGGCGTCTGGAGATGAAGATCGTCGAGAAGTCCTACGTCAATGCCGGGGGGGAGCGGGAACATGAGGGCAGCCTGGAGCAGTGCGACCTCACCGTCTTCCCGATGTTTGCCGAACCCTGGAAAGCGGAATTCAGCCTCGGTGAAGGGGGCCACGGCGGCGGCGACAACGCGATGCTGGCCGACCTGTTCGGCGAGCCACGCCACGATCCGCTGCAGCGCGCAGCGGACCACCGTGCCGGGGCCATGTCTATCCTCACCGGCATTGCGGGCAACATCTCCATGCAGCAGCAGCGTCCGGTCAACTTTAAGGAGTTTGAGCTGGTATCCCGTCTGACGAAACGCTAAGCGTCTCACCCCGGCGCGGCCCGCTGCCGCGCCGGAACCGCCGGTAGTATTGTGCAGTTACTCACCTGTTTAATAACAATATTTATGCCTCTGTTCCGGAGACAATAATGAAAAAACTCGTTTCAGGTGTTATCGCATCGCTGTTATTTTCCTGTACCTCTGTCTGGGCGCAATCGCCCGTTGAACTACGCATGTCGTGGTGGGGTGGCAATAGCCGCCACCAGGCAACACTCAAGGCGCTGGAAGCCTTCGAAAAAGCGCATCCGGAGATTAAGGTGAAGCCCGAATACACCGGCTGGGACGGGCATCTTTCGCGCCTGACCACCCAGATGGCGAGCGGCACCGAGCCGGATGTAATGCAGACCAACTGGCCCTGGCTGATCCTCTTTTCCAAAAACGGCGAAGGGTATTACGACCTGAATAAGTTGAAAGCGGAGCTCGATTTAAGCCAGTACCAGGCGCAGGATCTGCAATCGACCACGGTGAAGGGCAAGCTCAACGGCCTGCCGATTTCGGTCAACGCCCCGGTCTTTTACTACAACGACGTCACCTGGCAGAAAGCCGGGCTGGCGTATCCGAAAACCTGGGACGACTTTTTTGCCGCCGGGAAAGTGTTCCAGCAGACGCTGGGCAACAACTACTACCCCTACGCCATGGTCGATCAGGATGTCATTCTGCTGCTCAATGCATACATGATGCAGACCCACCAGAAGCCGATGTTCAACAGCGATGGCACCTTTGCCTGGAACGACGCGCAGTGGGTCGAGGCCTTCGATTTTGTGAAACGTCTGAGCGACGACCACATTCTGCCGTCGCCAAAGACCCTCTCTTCCTATGGCAAAGGCAACCTCTATGAGATGAAGCCGTGGATTAACGGTGAGTGGGGCGGGCTCTTCACCTGGAACATCACCATTCGCATGTTTGCCAACAACATGACGCCACCGGCGAAGCTGGTGCTGGGCGACTACGTGATGCAGCCCGGCACAGAGGAGTCCGGAGTTTACTTCAAAACGGCGCAGATGCTGTCGGTGGCAAAATCCACTCAACATCCGAAAGAGGCGGCGATTCTGGTGAATTACCTGCTTAACGATCCGCAGTCGGTGGAGGCTCTTGGGCTGGAGCGCGGCATTCCGCTCAACAAGGCGGCGGAGGCGCAACTGACGGAGAAAGGGGTGATTGACCCGCAGGATCCGGTAATTGCCGGGCTACGCCAGGCGCAGTCGCTGCACACCACAGTCGTCGCCACGCCCTATATTGAGGACTTGCAGGTGATCGACCAGTTCACCTCGGCGCGGGAAAAACTGGAACAGGGCCAGGCACCCGCTCAGGTCGCGGCGGATTTCCGCCAGAAGGTGGAGCGGATTGTGCGGCGGTTGAACCGTTAGCGCCGCATTCAGAATCTGTAGGCCGGGTAAGCGCAGCGCCACCCGGCATTTATCAGAACATCACCCACGCCACCAGCGGGGCCACCAGCACCATCAACACGCCGGAGAGCATCATCACCAGGCTGGCCACCACGCCCTCCTGCTGGCCCAACTCGTAGGAGCGCGCGGTGCCCGCTCCGTGGGAGGCCGCGCCAAACCCGGCCCCTTTCGCCATCCCTTCGCGGATCGAGAGCCGCAAAAAAAGCATATCCCCTACCGCCATGCCAAACACACCGGTGACCACCACGAACAGCGCCACCAGATCCGGCTGTCCGCCGAGTGGTTTCGCCGCCGCCAGGGCAAAAGGCGTGGTGACGGAGCGTACCGCGAGGCTGCGCTGGATCTCGTCCGACAGGGTAAACAACCGCGCCAGCCAGACCGAGCTGGTGACGGCCACCACCGTGGCGGTGATCACCCCGGCGGAGAGCGACATCCAGTGGCGTTTTATCACCGCGAGGTTGTCGTAAACCGGCACCGCAAAGGCGATGGTCGCCGGACCCAGCAGCCACAGCAGCCAGTGCGCTTCGCCAATATAGTTCTGCCACGAGATATGCCCCCACACCAGCATCATCACCAGCAGGATCGGGGTGAAGACCAGCGGCATCAGGGGCAGTTTACGAAAGCGGCGGTAGAGGCGCTTGTTGGCAAAATAGATCACCAGCGTCACCACCAGGCAGAGGACGCTGACCTGAAAGTTAGTCATGTTTCTGCCTGCTGATTTCAAAGCGGTAGACTTTATCCACCACCCATGCGGTCGCGCCCAGCACCATCAGCGTGCTCAGGGCGATCACCGCAAAGATACGCCAACCGTCCACCATCAGCAGCTGAACGTAATTGACCACTGCCACCACTGCCGGAACGAAAAAGAGCAGCATCTCCGCCAGCAGCCAGCGCGACCCCGCCCGCACCCAGCTAAGAGGAATGACGCGACAGAGGATCAGGCTGAACATCAGCACCATGCCGACCAGATTGGCCGGCAGCGGCAGATGGAGCCAGCGAACAAGGTATTCAGCGAAGACAAAAAGAGCGGCATAGAGCAGGACCTGAACCGGTACCTGGAGTCGTTGCACGACGGCAGGCGTAACGCGACCTAACGCCACGGTCATGGGGGATTTCCTCAAAATGAGACGGAGCGCCAGTATAGTCAGCGCCCGTAATTGACTGAAATGAATTAAAATCATCAAAGGTATAGTTTCGAGGAATAGTCATGGACATACGCACGCTGCGTTACTTTGTCGAAGTGGTCCGCCAGCAGAGTTTTACCCGCGCCGCGGAGAAGCTCTTTGTTACCCAGCCCACCATCAGCAAAATGCTGAAAAACCTCGAAGATGAACTCAACTGTACCCTGCTGATCCGTGACGGGCGCAAGCTGCTGCTGACCGACACAGGCCGCGTGGTGTTTGAGCGCGGGCTGGCGATCCTGGCGGAGTTTCGCCAGCTGGAGGCCGAGCTTGGCGACATCAACCACCTGAACAAGGGCATACTGCGCCTCGGCATCCCGCCAATGGTAGGAATGATGATGGCGGGCCCTATCGGTCTGTTTCGCCAGCGTTACCCCGGCGTAGAGCTAAAAATTTCTGAATTTGGCGGCTTAACCGTCCAGCAGGCGGTGATCAACGGCGAGCTGGATCTGGCCATGACCGCCCTGCCGGTGGAAGAGGATAGCGGTCTGACGGCGCTGCCGCTGTTCAGCCATCCGCTCTGCGTACTGGTGCCGCGCTCCGGCAGCTGGCTGTCGCTCGACGCCATCAACCCTGAACTCCTCGCCGAGCATCCGCTGCTGATCTACAACGAAGATTTTGCCCTCAGCCGCCAGCTGATGCAGCTGTTCAACCAGCACGGCGTTAAGCCGCGTATCGCGGTGCGCAGCGGGCAGTGGGACTTTCTGGCGGCGATGGTGCAGGCGGGGGTGGGAATTGCCATCCTGCCGCAGCCCATCTGCGAACGGCTGGATAAAAAGACCCTGCGCTGGATCCCGCTCCAGAGCGATCTGCACTGGCAGTTGGGGATGATCTGGCGGGAAGGGGTCTATCTGTCGCACAGCGCTCAGGCGTGGCTGAAATGCTGTGAAGGGTTTTGGGTGGGAGAATAGCGCCGGGTGGCGACGTCGCCTTACCCGGCCTACGGTTTACCAGGCCCGGTAAGCACAGCGCCACCGGGCAATCAACCACTACGGCTTCTCAACCAACAGCGCTTCCATCAGATCGAGATCGTGCAGCAGTTTTTGCAGCGTCTCGTTGCTGATCTCCCGGGTGGCGCGCAGATGATACAGTTCTGCACGTTCGGCACGCAGGGCGGCCAGGCGGAAGCGACGCTCCAGATTCTCTTCCTGCAGCGAGCTCTCTACATCATTTCGGCCATCCGCGCGGCGGCGCAGGTTACCAATGACCCGTGAGCTCACCTCTTTCAGCAGCTGGGTATCGAGGTTCTCTTCGGTATCGGCCGCCAGGCGCTCTTCCATCTTCTGGATGGTGACAATCGCCACTTCCGCGGTAGCCGCCCGGGCGATACGCGCCTCTTTATGCTGCTGAACGTGATCGCCCACCTCCATATGTTGCAGCAGGATCGGCAGCATCACCACGCCGACAAACAGCGAGAACAGGATCACCCCCGCTGCCAGGAACACCAGCTCATAGCGCGCCGGGAAGACATCGCCGGTCGGCAACAGCAGCGGGATGGAAAGCACACCGGCCAGGGTGATCGCCCCGCGCACGCCCGCAAAGGTGGAAATCAGCAGCTCACGGGTCGTCCAGGAGCCAAACTCCATCGGTTTATTTTTCAGGAAGCGGACGCTGAATTTTTTCATCGTCCACAGCCAGCCGAAACGCACCAGCATCAGCGCGGCATAAATCAGCACGATGTCGGTAAACAGCATCCAGGTGTCGACGTTCGGGTCAGCCTCGGCCGCCACCAGGGAGGACTCCAGGATGCCCGGCAGCTGCAGGCCCAACAGCAGGAAGACCATGCCGTTAAAGACAAACTCCAGCATCGACCAGGTGCTGTTGGCGCGCAGGCGCATCGCCAGCGGCGCAGTACGCATCACGCCGGAACGGGTGATGGTCATCCCCGCCGCCACCGCCGCCAGAATGCCCGACACGCCAATGTGCTCGGCAATCAGATAAGAGGCGAACGGCAGCAGGAACAGCAGTACGATCTGCGTGGCGGGTTCATCACCGCCCCAGCGGCTGAGGAAGCGCAGCGAGCGGCCATACAGCCAGCTCACTACAAACCCGGCGAGGATACCGCCAATCGCCACTTTCAAGAACTCCACGGTGGCGCCGCCGACGGTAAAGACCATGGTGCCCATCGCCACGGCAACCGCAAACTTCAGCGCCACCAGGCCGGAGGCGTCGTTCATCAGCGCCTCGCCCTGCAGGATCCCCATGATTTTTTTCGGCATGCGCCCTTCACCCACAATGCCGGAGAGCGCCACGGCATCCGTTGGCGACAGCACCGCCGCCAGTGCAAAGGCTGGTATCAGCGGGATCCCCGGCACCACCCAGTAGATGAGAAAACCGATCCCCATGACGGTGATAACCACCAGCGCCAACGCCAGACCCAGGATCTCGCGGCCGTGCTCAAGAAACTCGCGCGTGGGCGTTTTCCAGCCGTCGGCAAAAAGTAAAGGAGGAATAAACAGCACCAGAAACAGTTCCGGATCAAACTCGACATGCAATCCGAACGTCGGCCAGGCCAGCAGAGCACCGATGGCAATCTGCATGAGCGGCAGCGGTAGCTGAAAGGGCAGTACGCGGGTAACCACCCCGGAAAGTGAGACCACAAGGGTCATGATGAGTATTGTGAAGAAAATTTCCATGCGTTCCCTGTTTGCGATAATTCTGTTCGTTTAGGTCACTGGCATCGTGCCTTAATGTACCTTTCCCAGAGTAACGCATAAGACAACGAGATGTGTTCTGAAAATAAAAACGGGCGGCCTGAGCCACCCGTCTTTTTGCGCAGTTGACAGCTTAGATCGCCCAGCCGCCCGCGTAGAAGACCACCAGCGCGACGGCAATCACCACCGTACCGATGTTCAGTTTACGCCATTCGCCTGAGACGATGCGGCCAATGACCAGCGAGGCAAAACCGATCATGATGCCGGTAACGATGTTACAGGTCAGCACGATAAATACCGCGGTGATCAGACCGGCCATCGCGTCAACGAAGTCGGCAAAATCAATTTTCGCCACGTTGCTCAGCATCAGCAGGCCCACATACATCAGCGCAGGTGCGGTGGCGTACGCCGGCACCAGATAGGACAGCGGCGCGAGGAACAGGATCAGCAGGAACAGCACGCCGATGGTAATCGCCGTCAGACCGGTTTTACCGCCTGCCGCCGTACCCGCCGCCGATTCGATATACACCGCAGCAGGTGCCGCCCCGACCAGACCCGAGAAGACGCTGCTCAGGGAGTCGGTGGTCAGCGCTTTGCCGCCATCGATAATCTGACCGTCTTTATCCAGCAGGTTCGCCTGACCGGCTACTGCGCGGATAGTGCCGGTGGCATCAAAGACCGCGGTCATCACCAGCGCCAGCACGCTTGGCAGCACGACAGGGTTGAGCGCGCCCATGATATCCAGGCTGCCAATCAGCGAGTTGCCGTTTTCGTCACTCAGGGATGGCATGGCGAATACGCCGGAGAAGTGTACGGCAGGGTCGAAAATCAGGCCGACAATGGAGACGCCGATGATGGTCAGCAGAATGCCGCCCGGCACTTTCAGTTTTTCCAGACCAATGATCACCGCCAGGCCAATCAGCGACATGATCACCGGGAAGCTGGCGAAATCACCCAGCGCAACCGGCAGACCGTCCAGGGGGTTTTTGATCACCAGGCCAACGCCGTTGGCGGCAATCAGCAGCAGGAACAGACCGATACCAATCCCGGTGCCGTGCGCAACGCCCTGCGGCAGGTTGCGGAGGATCCAGCTACGGATGCCGGTGGCAGAGATGATGGTAAACAGCACACCCATCAGGAACACGGCGCCCAGCGCAACCGGCACGCTGATCTGCTGGCCCAGCACCAGGCTGAACGCGGTGAAGGCGGTCAGTGAGATGGCGCAGCCGATCGCCAGCGGCAGGTTAGCCCACAGACCCATCACGATGGAGCCGACACCGGCCACCAGACAGGTGGCGACAAAGACCGCCGCCGGTGGGAAACCGGCTTTACCCAGCATGCCCGGCACCACGATCACCGAGTAGACCATCGCCAGGAAGGTCGTCAGACCGGCAACGATCTCCTGACGCGCGGTGCTGCCGCGGGCAGAAATTTTAAAAAAGGCGTCGAGTGAACCGCCGGTACGCGCAGATGGCGTAGACATAGAAAACATCCCCTGAAAATTATAATTGTCGTCTGTCAGCGTGACGGACACTCCACGACCCGCTAAACGTCATATCCTTGTGCTGCGTTTATGACAAAAAGGGGAGTCATAAAAAAAGCAAACGTTTAGCTTTGCGCTGACAAAACGGGTGTCGAAATGAAGGCAAACGATTATCCGTCCTCAATGCGGGCATTTTCAACTTAACTTTGACGTTTTCCGCCAAAATGCGTGCGAGGCGGTGAAGAAGTGAACAGAGTGTGCGCAAACGTTATCGTGAATGCGCAATTTAATAACAATTTCAGGACCCGCCAGGGATCTCGAACGGCCCGCCCTGCTGAATCGCCCGCTGCCAGGCCGGACGCATTTCGACGTTTTTCTTCCAGCTTTGCAGGCGGGGAAGATTGTCTATGCCGCCGCGTTCCAGCAGGGCGAAGACCGGGAAGCTCATCTGCACGTCCGCCATGCTGAGATGATCCCCGGCGAACCAGCGATGCTTCTCCAGTGAGGATTCCAGAAAGCGGGCGTGCGTTTCCAGCTGACGGTTAAGATAGGCCTTCTCAACCCCCTGCCCCAGCACCTTGCCGAGCGTTCGCAGGCCAAACGGGACGGGCGGTTTACCGAGGCTGGCGAAGACCAGCTTCATCAGCAGCAGCGGCATTAACGATCCTTCTGCGTAATGAAGCCAGAAACGGTATTGCAGCTTTAGCTCACGATCCTGGGGCTTCATCTGCGACCCGGGATCGTAAGTTTCCTGCAAATATTCGAGGATAGCGCCCGATTCCGCCAGGATCAGGCCGTTGTCCTCCAGCACCGGGGATTTTCCCAGCGGGTGGATTTTACGCAGCGTGGCGGGGGCCATCATGGTCTTATCCCGCTGATAACGAACGATCTGGTACGGTAGAGAGAGCTCTTCCAGCGCCCAGAGCACGCGCTGCGATCGGGACTGGTTGAGGTGGTGGACCTTAATCATCGTCATCTCCAGTTGGGCTTATCCACTAACTATAGAAAATTGCACAACCTGGCAAAAAAATTTTGCCGAGTTTTTGCGCGATGAGGCTGGTAAAGCTAAGGCCACGGCCTAGACTTAAAGTGTCAGCACAAGCCGGAACCTCCACCAGATGCTCGACTGAGGGGTGTTGATGTCGGGGGAAACCCTCCTGTGAACCAGCGGGATAGAGAGAAAGACAAAGACCGGGAACAAACTAAAGCGCCCTGTTGTGGCGCTTTAGTTTTTTATGCGACCGGTTAATCCTCTTCCAGCAGCCGCGCGCCGGTTCCCTGTTCGCCCAGCTTATCACCAGGGTTACGCAGCGGGCAGTCGCTGCGCGACAGGCATCCGCAGCCAATGCATCCATCCAGCTCATCGCGCAGCGCCACCAGGGTGTGAATGCGCCGGTCCAGCTCATCGCGCCACTGGGAAGAGAGTGCCTTCCACTCCTTTGCGCTCAGGGTATGCCCTTCCGGCAGGATGCCAAACGCCTCGCCAATGGTGGCCAGCGGGATGCCAATACGCTGGGCAATCTTAATGATCGCCACATAGCGCAGCACGTCACGGGTATAGCGGCGCTGGTTGCCGGCGTTGCGGATGCTTTTAATTAACCCTTTGCTTTCATAGAAGTGCAGTGCAGAGACCGCCACACCGCTACGCCTTGCCACCTCGCCCGGCGACAGCAGCGGTTTAATCCGCGGTAATTTCTTTTCCATAAAACCTCTTTACCTCAAGTTAACTTGAGGAATTATACTCGCCCGCAGACAAAACGACGAATCAACCGATACAGGTGTATCCAGAGAGAGGCTGCTCTATGTCACATCAACAAATTATTCAGACACTTATTGAATGGATGGATGACCATATCGATCAACCTTTGAGTATTGATGTGGTGGCGAAGAAGTCGGGTTACTCGAAGTGGTACTTACAGAGAATGTTCCGCGCCGTCACGCACCAGACGCTGGGCGAATACATTCGTCAACGCAGATTATTGCTGGCGGCCCAGGCGTTACGCACCACCCAGCGGCCTATTTTTGATATCGCCATGGATCTGGGATATGTCTCCCAGCAGACCTTCTCCCGCGTCTTCCGCCGCGAATTTGATCGCACCCCCAGCGACTATCGCCATCAGCTCAATTAGTGGCTATGAGCAAGGGCTGTCGCGACGGGCTGATGTTGCCAGGTCATGAAATCCTGCGGTGACATCGCCTTGGCAAAGTGCCAGCCCTGGCAATACTGAACGCCGCGCTTGTTCAACCACATCACCTGCTCCACGGTTTCTACCCCTTCCGCAATGGTTTTCAGGCGCAGGCTTTGAGCCATTTCGATAATGTGCTCAACGATAAGATGGCTGGTGCTGTTGGTAGTCAGCGTATCGATGAAGGTCTTATCGATTTTCAGGATATCCACGTTCAGCGAGTAGAGGTTGTGCAGGTTGGAATAGCCGGTACCAAAATCGTCAATCGCCACCTCATATCCCGCCTGGCGGAATGCCTGAATTACCGGCGTGGTCCTGGGGACATCAATGAAACCGCGCTCCGTCACTTCAATTTTGATCTGCTGGGCCCGCACATTATAGTGCCGGGCTTTATCGGTGATCATCGCAATCAGGCGTGAAGAGTGGAAGTCCGTTGCCGAGAGGTTAATGGAGATATAAAGATGCGGGTTACAGGCCAGGAAATGGCCCAGATCGCTGAAGACTTCTTCTACCACGTAATCGGTAATGCGTTCGCTCATCCCCTCTTTTTCTGCCAGCGGGATAAACTCTACCGGGCTCATTACCGGGCCGTTAAAGCCAGGCCAACGCAACAGCGCTTCTGCGCCGACACACGCATTTGTTTTAATGTCGATAATGGGCTGGTAATGCAGGCAAAGTTGTCTTTTATTTAATGCTCGGTGCAATAAGCGACCCGGAGAATTAAATTCGCGTCGCGTCCGTGACCACATCAATAAAATGATAATACTGCTGATCATGCCCAGCGGCAGGGTTAATGTCGCCTGATGATAGAGCACTTCGTAAAAGCGCTGATTAGTCGTGGAAACAATAGCGGCAATCGGGCGTTTGTCCGAATGAACAATAGTGTAAAAGCGGCCTTCGTTCTGGAATATAGCTTCGTTATCGCCAATCAGCTTTTTTAATGCCTTTTCTTTTGCCTGTTCGCTGATAGAGAAAAAGTCGTTGTTCACCGTATCAAATACCCCCCACGCCAGGGAGCGGTCGGCTGACATGACTTCGCTATAGGTCAGGGGATTAACCACCACCACATAATTACCGACCTGCATATAGGTCATTTTATATCCCGCATAAAAGGGCGTATCGCGGTAATAATAGATAGAGACGTCAGGGGCGCGTTGGTAATTGGCAGCAGAGATTAAATAGGGGTTTTCAGGCGTGCTGGTGGTTGAGCAGAGAAACGCTTTACCTTCGGCGTACAGCAGGTCGGCAATGTAGAGTCGGCCCCGGACGATATTTAACATATATTGCCGGTGTTCCGGTGTGCAAATATTACCCGAGTATTTTTCAGCCGCATGACGTGCCAGCTCAACCTGCTGAATAACCAGTTCAGTTTTGTCTAAAGCAAGAGCAGCAAATGAGCGAAGTTGACTGCTTGTTTCGTTGACCGCGCGTTGCTGAGCAAACCATAGCGCAAGCATCACAGGTAGCAAAACTACCATGATAACCCCGACTATCCTCAGCACCTTGTCCCGTGCGTTACGATTCATTTCCGCCCTATTATCCCTGCTTTTTATGTGCCTGTAGTCATGAAGGCCGGATGCTTTGCTAAACAGGTGATTACGTTGCATGAATCATGCGAAGTTAGCAACTGACTTTTAACGCCAATAACCTAATATTGAGTTATGCCGATAATATTTGTCCGTAAGCCAAACTGAAAGTATTCGTTTCGTGTTTATTAAGTTAAATAATTACCGTTCCAGGAAGCCAGGCTCCCGGATAACTCAACAGAAAATCGTCGATTAAGCCAAACTACCTACAGAATGAAAAAAGCGCAACTTCATCATGAAATTTTGTGCTATTTAACCCTTCAGGATGATTGAAGTGATTTATAAATAATCAACCGCGACGATTGTTTTACCTCTTCCACCACGCTTGGCATCGTAAAGTGCCTTATCTGCGCTAATGAGTAGCGATGAGGTATCGCGTGGTTTTCCGCTCACCTCCACCACGCCCGCACTGAAAGAGAGCGTTAAGGTGCGGCTGCCGACCTTAAGCGGCGTGAGGGAGAGCGCCTGACGGAGCACCGTGGAGAGCTGCACCGCCGCGTCGCTGCGAGTTTTGGGCAGCAACAGTAAAAACTCCTCTCCCCCTACCCGGCCCAGCGCCGCCCCCGGGGGGATCACCGTCCGCAGGCAGTCGCAAAAATGCACCAGCGCGGCATCGCCCACCAGATGCCCCCACTTATCATTAATCTGTTTAAAGAAATCCAGGTCGAGCATCATGACAGAGAAGTGGCTGTCGGCCTCTTTCCGCTGGCAGGCCTCCAGCGCAGCGCCAATCTGCTGCAGGATGGCAGAGCGGTTAAGACAGCGCGTCAGATCGTCGGTGGTGGCCTTCACCTCCAGCTGCTGCTCCGCTTTTTTACGCGCGGTAATATCGAGCCCGATATTAAGGATAGAGCCGTCCGGCAGAGAGATGTTTGACCACAGGATCGTCAGCTGAACGCCGTCCCGCCGCAGCGGATGCCATTCGTACATATCGTTCAGCGGGGTGGTATTGACCGACTCGCGCACCCGGCGGCGCTCCTCCGGGTCAGGGTAAAAGAGCGCCAGCGGATCGGCATGGGTGTTAATCTCCGCCATCGTCCAGCCAAACACCTTTTCGCATTCGGCATTCCACAATACGCAGCGGCTATGCCGATCAAAGGAGTTCATCAGTACCGGCGCCCGCTCAAACAGGGTTTTATACTGGGTGATCATCCGCTGCATCTCTTTTGCCGTGCGCTCACGGGCAACGAGGCCGGTCAAATAGTCCTTCAGTTTTTCGACCAGGATCACCACCACCTCTTTCAGCACAGTGATGCTGCTTTGCGGTTGCGTAAAGCCGAGGAAGAAGTAGCCGTTGCAGCGATCCTGTTGCAGCGACAATTTATACAGCACGCCACACTGTAAATGCGTATGGCCCGGATGGGTGGCAGGAAATAAAAGCGTACCGATCTTCTCTTTCCAACAGATGACCCGCCATGCCCGGTGGTGACGCTGCAATAACGCACTGGAAAGAAAGGCTTTAATTTCTGGAGAATGGCAGGTTAATTCGCCGACGCTGACAAACTGCGGCTGGCCCACATCGTCCTCCATCATCACCCAGCTGGTCTGGGCGCCAAAGGTATGATTAATCGTCTGGAGAAGATCCGTTAAGGTTTGCTGCGACGATAATTTTGGCATTAATTTAGCTAATGCGTGCAGAGCCCGCGTGCTGTCATTTATATTCTCTCGATTTGCTTGCTTCATCGTTTTATTCGTCGCTCATTTAACGAGATAAAAAATGTCGCAACGAATAAATCAGGAGTGAAAGGATACGCAGCCAGCATCTATTATTGCGGCTGTCTGACCCTGTCGAAAAAGAAAGTGTGTGTAAAATTAAAAGTACAGCAAATAATAACCAGTAAAAGCCTGATTTATTTATTACGGGCTAGTCACGTAACCGGATGAAGCATAATCCGGTAATGACTCCAACTTACTGATAGTGTTTTATGTTCAGATAATGCCCGATGACCTTGTCATGCAGCTCCACCGATTTTGAGAACGACAGTGACTTCCGTCCCAGCCTT
>NZ_VDAM01000001.1:1342922-1357902 GCF_019584355.1 Leclercia sp. EC_58 | reverse complement strand
GCACCACGCCTTCAGTAGCGGAGCAGGAAGGACATCTGATGGAAATGGAAGCCACGCAAGCACCTTAAAATCACCATCATACACTAAATCAGTAAGTTGGCAGCATTACCAGTAGATAAAGAGGCGACATTTTCCTGGTCGGCGAATACCCCAACCCGTGGAAGGCGCTGATTAGCGCCCTTTCTTTTTACGGCCTGGCGACGTAAAGCGCTTTCCGTTTCCGGCAGGCTTCGCCCGGCTTTTCTCTTCCGATTGCGGAGCCTTAACCACCGGACGTTTGATGCCCTGGGTTTTCGGTTTGGCTTTGGCTTTGGGTTTTGCTTCCGAGGATGAATTCTCAATCAGCTTAAAGAGCTCAATCAGTTCATCATCGGTCAGATCGCGCCACTCGCCCAGCGGGATGCCGGAGAGGCTGACGTTCATGATGCGCGTACGTTCCAGCTTCGTCACTTCGTAACCGAAATATTCGCACATGCGGCGGATCTGCCGGTTTAACCCCTGAACCAGGATAATGCGGAACGCGAACGGCGCCTCTTTCTTCACCTTGCACTTTTTCGTCACCGTGCCGAGGATCGGAACGCCTGCGCCCATGCCGCGGATAAAGTCGTCCGTCACCGGTTTGTTAACCGTGACGATGTACTCTTTTTCGTGGTCGTTACCGGCACGCAGGATCTTGTTCACCAGATCGCCGTGGTTGGTGAGGAAAATCAACCCCTGGGAGTCTTTGTCCAGGCGGCCAATCGGGAAGATGCGGCTGCTGTGGTTGACGAAATCCACGATGTTGTCACGCTCGCCATCTTCCGTGGTACTGACAATGCCAACCGGTTTATTCAGCGCGATAAACACCAGGTCTTCTGCGTTACGGGGCTCGATCGTTTGACCATTCACTTTTACCACATCGCCAGGAACGACCTGATCGCCAATGGTGGCGCGTTTACCATTGATAAAAACGTTGCCCTGTTCGATGTAACGGTCAGCCTCGCGGCGCGAGCAGATCCCGCTCTCGCTAATGTATTTGTTTAATCGGGTGGATTGAGTTGGCAGCATAATTTCTCCTGTAGAGGCGAAATATACCTTAGGTTTCGGCTGGTAAAAAGATCAGCCTACCGTCACTGAGACAGGTTTTCCAAGTTTGCTGAGCATCATCACTAGGGTATCAAGAGTAAACTTGCTGGTTTTAAGATTCACGACATCTGACACACGCGGTCGTGAGACATTGAGCTTCTCCGCGACGTCCGCCTGACGAAGGTTATGCTCAGCAATCCATGCTGAAATTTCTTGCATCAGCTGTCGTTTAAGCAGCAACAGTTGTTCGACTTCTTTCTGGGCATCCTCCTGCAGATGTTTAGCTTCATGCTCGTTAAAGCCGAGTTCGGCAAAAATATTTGCCTCTGTAGGGGTGATATGGCGAATTTTACAATCAATGGCCTGACTCATTTTCCACTCCTTAGCTCCTCCAGTACGCTCTGAAAACGCGCTTTCGCGATACGCTTATCGTGCTCGGATGTACGTCGGCTTTTTTTTATAAAACAGTGCAGGATATAAACAGCCTCTTCAAAACGGGCCAGATAGAGGATACGGTAAGCCCCAGAACTACTGCGCAATCTGACTTCTTCCACGCCTCTGCCAATCTCTGTCATTGGCTTCCAGTCTGCCGCCTCTAACCCTGCCTGCAGGCGGTGTAACTGATAGCCAGCCTCCCGGCGGACCTCTTCGGGAAAACAGAGCAAATCATCGAACGCACTCCCTACCCAGGCTATCGGGCGCAGGGTCGGTCTTTCTGACAGCATAACACATCCCTGTATAAAATTTTATACATATCATCCATGGCATAACATTAAACCAGGCGATGTGTTTACTCACGCCTCGCCGCTCCGTTCTGCGAGGCGCTTTCCAGATCAATACTCATCCCGCCCATCGTCCTCATCCGGCTGCTCCATCACGCTGTAGGCCACCGCGCAGAACAGGGAGTTAAGGCGCTTCATGTCGCCAAGCAGCCCCAAGTGCAGGGAGCTGGTCTCGATGCTTTGCACGTTCTGCTGGTGCAGACGGTCAACGTGCGCGTGGGAATAGCGACGGTTGAGAATACGGAACCGGTGTTTATTACGGCGCAGACGGCGGGCGCTGGGTACGTCGCCGGAGAAAAAGACCGACATCGCCAGCTTCAGGTTGGCGAGCAGCTGATCGTGCAGCGCGTCCAGCTCTTTAACCCCTTCCAGGGAGAATGCCCGGCGGGCCGCCAGCGATTTGTCGGCAATTTCACTCCCCATGCGCTCGACGATATCGGAGGCCTGCTCCAGGTTGAGCGACATTTCGATGATCTCCGCCCAGCGACGGGATTCCTCTTCCGCCAGCTCATCTTTTGGCATCCGCGCCAGATAGAGTTTGATGGCGGTATAGAGCACGTTGATATCGTCGGCGAGTTTACGCAGCGCTTTCTCTTCCCGCGGCTCGCCATGCACCACCTTTTTCAGCCCCTCCAGCATTAACTCCATCGCGTCGCCCATGCGCAGCGTTTCGCGAGCGGCATTGGCCAGTGCCAGCGCCGGGGTATCCAGCGCGGTGGTATCAAGATGTTTCGGTTTCAGACGGGTATCAAGCTCCGGTTCATCACGGATGATACGTTCACAGAAGCGCGCCATTGGCCCAGCAAAGGGCACCATCGCCACGCAGCGCACCAGGTTATAGAAGACGTGGAAGTAGATGACCATCTCCGATTCCGGCAGCGACAGGTTATCCATCAGGTCCGCCAGCGGCTTAACGAACGGCAGAATAACCAGGCTTCCCACCAGCTTAAACAGCAGGCTGCCAAGCGCCACGCGGCGCGCTGCGGCATTGGCTGCGCTGTTGTTAAGTACCGCCAGCAGGCCGGAGCCAAGGTTCGCACCAATCACCAGACAGAGGGCGACCGGGAAGGAGATGATCCCCGCCGCGGTCAGGGTCGCGGTTAACAGCACCGCCGCCAGGCTGGAGTAGCTGATAAGCGCAAACACCGCACCAATCAACGCATCCAGCATAATATCGCCGGTCAGCGAGGCGAAGATAACCTGGACGCCGCTGGCCTGCGTAATGGGGGTGACGGCCTGAACGATCAGCTCCAGGGCCAGCAGAATCAGCCCAAGGCCGATCCCCACACGCCCCAGCTGTCCGGCCCGGGTCTGCTTACGGCCAAGGAAAAATATCACGCCAATAAAGATCAGCAGCGGCGACAGCCAGGAGAGATCAAAGGTCAATACTCGCGCCATCAGCGCGGTCCCTACATCGGCACCGAGAACAATCACCAGCGCAGGCGTCAGCGCCACCAGATCCTGGGCCACAAACGAGGTGACCAGCATGGTGGTGGCATTGCTGCTTTGCACCAGCGCAGTGACGCCAATGCCTGCACAGAACGCGAGCGGCTTTTTCTCAACGCTGCGACTGAGAACGGTACGTAAGCGGGCACCAAAAACGCGCATTACGCCGGTACGGACAATATGGGTGCCCCAGACCAGCAACGCCACGGCAGAAAGCAGATGTAGCAGAGTCAGCACGGATACAGGTTCTCCTTTTCATTATCGGTTCCTTAAGCCCATGCCAGAAACGCCGGATGGCGCTTCGCTTATCCGGCCTACGCCTGGCCTGGGCTCTTCTCAAGTATAAGGGGTCAAACGTAAGAAAGAGACAGGGCACCCATTGGGTGCCCTGTTTGTTGTAAGGAAACGTGACGTGAGCCGGACCCTGGCCGTCGGCGGCGCAGTCAGATTGCACACAGACTGCCCGCAGTGAGGACAGCCTGGCGCAAGCTGGCAAGTAAGCCAGGTCAGTCGGCGTCGTAGCCGAGGTTTGGCGCTAACCAGCGCTCCACCTCTGCCACGCTCATCCCTTTACGCAGGGCATAATCTTCCACCTGGTCACGCTGGATCTGCGCCACGGCGAAGTATTTGCTGTCAGGGTGACTGAAGTACCAGCCGGAAACCGATGCACCCGGCCACATGGCGAAGGACTCGGTGAGCTTCATGCCGGTATGGGCTTCGACATCCAGAAGCTGCCAGATAGTGCCTTTCTCGGTGTGCTCCGGGCAGGCAGGGTAGCCTGGCGCCGGACGGATCCCCTGGTAGTTCTCGCGGATCAGATCCTCATTGCTGAGATTCTCGGTAGGCGCGTAACCCCAGTGCACCTTACGCACCCGCTCGTGCAGGTATTCCGCAAACGCCTCGGCCAGACGGTCGGCAATCGCTTTGATCATGATTTTGTTGTAATCATCATGCTGCGCTTCGTAGGCATCCGCCAGCGCGTCCTCCTCCAGCCCGCCGGTCACGGCAAAGGCACCGATATAGTCCGCTTTGCCGCTCAGCTTCGGCGCGACAAAATCGGCCAGGCAGTAGTTGGCAAAACCCACCTTCTCGGTCTGCTGACGCAGATGATGGCTTACGGTCAGTACGTGGGTGCGGGTTTCATCGCGGTAGATCTCGATATCATCCCCCACGCGGTTCGCCGGGAACAGCCCCACCACGCCGCGCGGGTTGAGGGTTTTCTCGGCGCTGAGCTTATCGAGCAGGTCATTGGCATCTTTAAACAGGCGCTTCGCCTCCTCGCCTACCACCTCATCTTCCAGAATGCGTGGGTACTTCCCGGCCAGCGACCAGGTCATAAAGAACGGCGTCCAGTCGATATAGTTACGCAGGGTCTCGATGCTGGCCGTTACCTCCTGCACGCCCAGACGATGGGCAACTGGCGGCGTATAGCTCGACCAGTCAAAGGCCAGGTCGTTATCCCGCGCTGCGGCCAGCGTTACCGGCGGGGTGCGCGGCTTTTTACGCCCGTGCTGAATGCGCACCGTTTCATACTCTTTGCGGGTTCTGGCAACAAAGTCGTCGCGCTGGGTTTCGGACAGCAGCGCCGAAACCACGCCAACCGTGCGCGAGGCGTTCTGCACATAGACCGTCGGCCCGCTGTAGTTCTGCTCGATCTTCACCGCCGTATGCGCTTTCGAGGTGGTCGCTCCGCCAATGAGCAGCGGAATGGTAAAGCCCTGGCGCTCCATCTCTTTCGCCACGTTGACCATCTCATCCAGCGAGGGGGTAATCAGTCCGGAAAGGCCAATCAGATCGGCATTCACTTCGCGTGCGGTTTTGAGGATTTTCTCCGCCGGCACCATCACGCCCAGATCGATAATCTCGTAGTTATTACACTGCAGCACCACGCCGACGATGTTTTTGCCGATGTCATGCACGTCGCCTTTTACGGTGGCGATGACCATCTTGCCGTTACTGGAACCTTTCTCTTTGCTGGCTTCGATAAACGGCTCCAGATAGGCCACGGCCTGCTTCATCACGCGGGCGGATTTCACCACCTGCGGCAGGAACATTTTGCCCTCGCCGAACAGATCGCCGACCACGTTCATGCCGTCCATCAGCGGCCCTTCAATCACTTCAATCGGGCGCGTGGCCTGCTGGCGGGCCTCTTCGGTATCCTGCTCGATAAACTCGGTGATCCCTTTTACCAGCGAGTATTCCAGGCGTTTTTTTACATCCCAGGTACGCCACTCCGCCTGCTGAACGTTGGCGCTGTCATCGGCTTTGCTGCCGCGATACTTTTCGGCCAGCTCCAGCATGCGCTCGGTGGCGTCGTCGCGGCGATTCAGGATCACATCCTCAACCGCGTCGCGCAGCTCCAGTGGCAGGTCGTCATAAATCGCCAGCTGGCCGGCGTTGACGATCCCCATATCCATCCCATTACGGATGGCGTAATAGAGGAACACCGCGTGGATCGCCTCACGCACCGGATCGTTACCGCGGAACGAGAACGAAACGTTGGAGACGCCGCCAGAGATCAGGGCATGCGGCAGCTCGCGCTTGATGTCTTCACATGCGCCGATAAAGTCCTGGGCGTAGTTGTTGTGCTCTTCGATCCCGGTGGCGACAGCAAAGATGTTCGGGTCAAAGATAATGTCTTCCGGTGGGAAGCCGACCTCTTCGGTCAAAATCTGGTATGCGCGGCGGCAAATCTCAATTTTGCGCTCACGGGTATCCGCCTGGCCCACTTCGTCAAAGGCCATCACCACCACGGCGGCACCGTAGCGACGCACCATCTTCGCGTGATGGATAAAGGGCTCAACCCCCTCTTTCATTGAGATGGAGTTAACGATCCCCTTGCCCTGAATGCACTTCAGCCCTTTTTCGATCACTTCCCACTTCGAGGAGTCGATCATAATCGGCACGCGGGCAATGTCCGGCTCACCGGCGATCAGGTTGAGGAAACGCACCATCGCCGCTTCGGCGTCGAGCATCCCCTCATCCATGTTGATATCAATGATCTGCGCCCCGCTCTCCACCTGCTGGCGGGCAACATCCAGCGCTTCGCTGTACTTCTCTTCTTTGATCAGGCGTTTGAACTTCGCGGAGCCGGTCACGTTGGTACGTTCGCCAACGTTCACAAACAGGCTGTCATCGCCAATGTTCAGCGGCTCAAGACCAGACAGTCGACAGGCCACCGGCAGATCGGGGAGCTTACGTGGCGCCAGGCCCGCCACCGCGTTGCTCATAGCGGCAATATGCTCTGGCGTGGTACCGCAGCAGCCGCCGACGATATTCAGGAACCCGGATTCGGCCCACTCGCGGATCTGCGCCGCCATGGTGGTGGCATCGAGATCGTACTCACCGAAGGCGTTCGGCAGGCCGGCATTCGGGTGGGCAGTGACGTAGCACTCCGCGATGCGCGACAGCTCCTGCACATACTGGCGCAGTTCGTCTGGCCCCAGCGCACAGTTCAGGCCAAAGGTCAGCGCATCGGCGTGGCGCAGGGAGTTATAAAAGGCTTCGGTCGTCTGCCCGGAAAGGGTACGGCCAGAGGCATCGGTGATGGTGCCGGAGATCATGATCGGCAGGTCGACACCCAGGGCTTCGAACTCCTCTTTCACCGCGTAGATGGCGGCTTTGGCGTTGAGCGTATCGAAGACCGTTTCAATCATGATCAGATCGACACCGCCTTCCACCAGCGCTTTGGTGGACTCACGGTACGCGGTCACCAGCTGGTCAAAGGTGATATTACGAAAAGCTGGATCGTTCACATCCGGCGAGATAGAGGCGGTACGGTTGGTCGGGCCAAGCACACCCGCCACATAGCGCGGTTTCTCTGGCGTGCGGGCCGTCCACTCATCGGCGCAGGCGCGGGCCAGCTTCGCAGCCTCGTAGTTGATCTCCGCCGACAGGGATTCCATCTCGTAATCCGCCATGGCGATGGTTGTCGAGTTAAAGGTGTTAGTCTCAACGATATCCGCACCCGCCTCGAAATAGGCGTAGTGAATGGCGGCGATAATCTCTGGCTTGCTGAGTACCAGCAGGTCATTGTTACCTTTCAGATCGCAGGGCCAGTCGGCGAAACGGTCGCCGCGAAAGTCGTCTTCACTCAGACGATAGCTCTGGATCATGGTGCCCATACCGCCATCCAGTACCAGAATGCGTTCATTTAACTGCGCACGCAGTTGATCTACTTTGCTGCTCACACTTGCTCCCGACAACGCTCAACCAGGCCAAAAGGCCAGCAGTCCATACTGGCATAATCTTGCTAAGGGGAAAAGTCACACCGCGGTAACATGAGACATGTTCAGCATGACTCATCCGATCAGTCAGGATAACGGTTGCAAAACACCCAAATAAAACGAAAATGATTTCCACGATACAGAAAAAAGGAGCCTGCCATGGTCGCCACCGTTCCCGCTAAACGCGGCAGAAAACCCGCCGCCGCGACCGCCCAGGCGGGCGGTCAAGTCCAGTCCCTGACCCGGGGGTTAAAGCTCCTCGAATGGATAGCCGAGTCGCACAGCAGCGTGGCGCTAACGGAGCTGGCCCAGCAGGCAGGTCTGCCAAATTCCACCACCCATCGCCTGCTGACCACCATGCAGCAGCTGGGCTTTGTTCGTCAGGTGGGCGAGCTCGGGCACTGGTCCGTGGGTGCCCACGCATTTATTGTCGGCAGCAGCTTTTTGCAGAGCCGTAATCTGCTCGCCATTGTCCATCCGATCCTGCGCAAGCTGATGGAAGACTCCGGCGAGACGGTCAATCTGGCGGTGCTCGATCAGAGCGATCACCAGGCGATTATTATCGACCAGGTGCAGTGTACCCAACTGATGCGCATGTCGGCGCCGATTGGCGGCAAGCTGCCGATGCACGCCTCCGGGGCGGGAAAAGCGTTTTTGTCCCAGCTCAGCGAGGAGCAGGTGACGGGTCTGCTGCACCGCAAAGGTTTACACGCCTATACCCATGCGACGCTGGTGTCTCCGGTCCATCTGAAAGAGGATTTAGCCCTGACGCGCAAGCGCGGCTACTCCTTCGATGATGAAGAGCATGCTCTCGGCCTGCGCTGTATTGCCGCCTGCATTTATGATGAGCACCGCGAGCCGTTTGCCGCTATCTCCATCTCCGGGCCGATCTCACGGATGACCGACGACCGGGTGACCGAGCTGGGAGCGCTGGTGATTAAAGCGGCGAAAGAGGTGACGCTGGCGTATGGTGGGATTCGTTAAGTCTTCAATGCCCGGCGGCGCTATGCTTGCACGAGCCTACAAAATTCTGTAGGCCGGGTAAGGCGCAGCCGCCACCCGGCGTTAAGCCGCATACTTCACGCTAAACCGCTGCTTACGCCGGTAAGCATAAACATCTTCCACATGCCCGTTCTTAATGCGGGTCTGCAGGCCACGCCAGTAATCGGCGCGAAACAGATCGGCATGCATCTCTTCAAACAGTGCTCCGATACGCGGGTCAGCGCATAACCAGTGGCGAAACTCCTCGGGGAAAACATCTCCCGGCGAGAAGCTGTACCAGGGCTCGCTGGCGAGCTCATCTTCCGGGTAGCGCGGCGGCGGAATTTCACGAAAATTCACTTCAGTCATGTAGCAGATTTCGTCGTAGTCATAGAACACGACCCGCCCGTGACGGGTGACGCCAAAGTTTTTAAACAGCATGTCGCCCGGGAAGATATTGGCTGCCGCCAGTTGCCGGATGGCATTGCCGTACTCTTCAATCGCATCGTGCAGCGCCTGCCCCTCTGACTGCTCCAGCCAGATATTGAGCGGCACCATGCGCCGTTCAATGTAGAGATGACTGATGACGATTTTATCCCCCAGATCGCTGATTTTTTCTGGCGCTTCCTGGAGCAACAGCGCCATCAGCTGCGGCGCAATCTGTCGCTTATCGAGAACAAAATTCTCAAACTCCTGGGTATCCGCCATGCGCCCGACGCGATCGTGCTCCTTAACCAGCTGGTAGCAGGCGCGCACATGGGCGGCAGACATCTCTTTCTGCGGGGCGAATTTATCCTTTATCACCTTAAACACCCGGTCAACACCCGGCAGGGTAAAGACCAGCATCACCATGCCGCGAATGCCTGGCGCCTCGATAAACTGTTCATCGGCATGGGCGATATAGTGCAGGTATTCCCGGTAGCTCTCGGTTTTCGCATGTTTCTGGCAACCTATCGCCATATACAACTCAGCGGTGGTTTTACCGGGCAGGATCTCACGCAGCCACTCCACCAACGCGCCTGGCAGGGGGGCGTAAACCATAAAATAGGAACGGGCGAAGCCGAAAACAATGCTCGCTTCGGCGCTGGTGGTCAGGCAGGTATCCACCACCAGTTCACCTTCATCGCTGCGGTGAATGGGCAATAAAAACGGCAGTGTGGCGTCCGGGGTAATCAGTTTCCCCACCAGCCAGGCGGCTTTGTTGCGGTAGAACAGTTCATTCGCTACCTGTAAATGAGAGTCTGGCAGATTGTCCGCGCCGAGCGTTTCCGACAGATGGGCGATGATATACCCGACATCACGCGGGCGATTTTGCCACGGCAGACGCAGAGGGAGATCGGCCAACACTTTGGTTAACAACGCCTCCCATCCCTGTTCAGGGTAGAAATCTTTCGCCAGCGGACGCGGCAGTGCGCGAAAACGTTGCCCCGGCTGAGAGCTGAAAATAAAAAGCCGCTCCGGTGACAGCGAGCGGTGATCAAACAGCCGACAGTAGACGGAGTTGAAAAAGCTTTCCGCAATCTCATAACGCGGATAATCCGGCAGCAGCTGGGTGTAATGGCTTTTCACCCGCAGCAAAAAAGCGGCATTGATATCGATGCTGCCGGTGATGCAGCGCAGCTGCTCTACCACCAGACCCACATGATGATCGTAGAGATGAATACGCTGTTTCATGGCCTGCTGCACGGCGTGCCAGTCTGCCTGCTCGAAGCGCTGCTGCGCTCCGCCCGTCACTTCCAGAAAACGGCCATACTGAGCATCAAAGCCCTGCAAGATAGTCTGCGCAATCAGTAATTCCAGGCCACGCGACATAGATGTCCCTCACCCCAGGAAACAGAACCGTAGGCCCGGTAAGCGCAATGCCACCGGGCGTTTCCGTTATCAGAACTGCGCTTCTTCGGTCGACCCGGTCAGGGCGGTGACGGAGGAGGCGCCGCCCTGGATGATGGTGGTCACTCTGTCGAAGTAGCCTGTTCCCACTTCCTGCTGGTGCGAGACGAAGGTATAGCCCTTTTGACTTGCTGCGAACTCCGGCTGCTGGACCTTCTCAACGTAGTGCTTCATGCCTTCGCCCTGCGCGTAGGCGTGCGCCAGGTCGAACATGTTAAACCACATGCTGTGAATGCCCGCGAGGGTGATGAACTGATACTTGTAGCCCATGTCCGACAGTTCCTGCTGGAAGCTGGCGATCGTTTTATCGTCCAGATTTTTCTGCCAGTTAAAGGACGGTGAGCAGTTATAAGCCAGCAGTTTGCCCGGATATTTCGCATGGATGGCATCGGCAAAGCGTTTCGCCAGCGCCAGATCCGGGGTGGAGGTTTCGCACCACACCAGGTCAGCATAGGGGGCATACGCCAGACCGCGGCTGATCGCCTGCTCAATGCCGGCATGGGTACGATAGAACCCTTCGCTGGTGCGTTCGCCGGTAATAAACTGACTGTCATAAGGATCGCAGTCGGAGGTGATCAGATCTGCGGCATCGGCATCGGTACGGGCAATCACCAGCGTCGGGACGCCCATGACGTCAGCGGCCAGACGGGCAGCCACCAGTTTCTGGATCGCCTCCTGAGTCGGAACCAGCACTTTGCCGCCCATGTGTCCGCACTTCTTCACGGAGGCCAGCTGATCTTCGAAGTGGACAGCCGCTGCACCGGCTTCAATCATCGATTTCATCAACTCAAAGGCATTCAGTACCCCACCAAAGCCCGCCTCGGCGTCGGCCACAATCGGCAGGAAGTAATCGACGAAGCGCGGATCGTTTGGCTCAATACCGGATGCCCACTGGATCTGATCCGCACGACGGAAAGTGTTGTTGATTCGCTCCACCACGGCCGGGACGGAATTCGCCGGATAGAGGGACTGATCTGGGTACATGCTGGACGCGAGGTTGGCATCTGCCGCCACCTGCCAGCCTGACAGATAGACCGCTTCAATGCCCGCTTTCGCCTGCTGCAACGCCTGGCCACCGGTCAGCGCGCCGAGGCTGTTGATGTAGCCTTTCTTCGACTCGCCGTGCAGCAGGCGCCACATTTTGGCAGCTCCCAACTGCGCCAGGGTGCATTCCGGGTTTACCGAGCCGCGTAACTTCACCACATCCTCAGCGCTATAAGGGCGTTCAATGCCTTCCCAGCGCGGCTGAGTCCACTCGTTCTGTAATGCTTCGATCTGTTGGGTACGGGTTTTCATGTGCAGATGCTCCATATTGTTATGTGGTGAAATCAGGCCAGCAGGCGGTAGCCCGGCAGCGTCAGGAAGTCGATTAAGTCATCTGAGGTGGTGATTTGTTCCATCAGGCGCGCGGCGGCGTCGAAGCGACCGCTGCTGAAGCGGTGCTCGCCCAGCTCTTCCTGAATGTTCAGCATCTCTTCCGACAGCATCTGGCGGAACAGGGCTTTGGTGACGGGCTTGCCGTTGCTGAGCGTTTTCTGATGATGGATCCACTGCCAGATAGAGGTGCGGGAGATCTCGGCGGTGGCGGCATCCTCCATCAGACCGTAAATCGGTACACAGCCGTTACCGGAGATCCACGCTTCGATGTACTGCACGGCCACGCGAATATTGGCGCGCATCCCCTCTTCGGTGCGCTCGCCCTCGCACGGTTCGAGAAGCTGTGCAGCGGTAACGGGCGCATCCTCTTCGCGGGTCACGTGCAGCTGGTTTTTGTTATCGCCCAGGATGCGGTTGAACACCTCCATGGCGGTATCTGCCAGGCCGGGGTGCGCCACCCACGTGCCGTCATGGCCGTTGCTGGCTTCCAGCTCTTTATCGGCCTTCACTTTATTCAGCACCTGGGTATTACGTTCGCTGTCTTTGCTGGGAATAAAGGCTGCCATTCCGCCCATCGCGAAGGCGCCGCGCTTGTGGCAGGTTTTGATCAGCAGACGCGAATAGGCATTCAGGAAGGATTTATCCATCGTCACCACCTGACGATCGGGCAGGACGCGATCCGGGTGGTTCTTCAGAGTCTTGATATAGCTGAAGATGTAATCCCAGCGGCCACAGTTCAGGCCAACAATGTGGTCACGCAGGGCATGCAGAATCTCATCCATCTGGAAAACCGCAGGCAACGTTTCAATCAGCAGCGTGGCCTTGATGGTGCCGCGCGGCAGTTCAAAACGGTCTTCAGTGTAACTAAAGACCTCACTCCACCAGGCCGCCTCCTGCCATGACTGCGTTTTTGGCAGATAGAAGTAAGGTCCGCTGCCTTTTGCCAGCAAGTTTTTATGGTTATGGAAGAAGTAGAGCGCAAAATCGAACAGGCTGCCGGGGATCGCCTCATTGTTCCAGGTGACATGCTTTTCCGGTAAATGCAGGCCACGTACGCGGCAAACCAGTACCGCCGGGTTGGGCTTAAGCTGGTAGATTTTGCCAGCTTCGTTGGTGTGGCTGATGGTGCCATCAACCGCATCACGCAGGTTGATCTGCCCATCAATCACTTTATTCCAGTCGGGTGCCAGTGAATCTTCAAAATCGGCCATAAAGACCTTCACATTGGCGTTCAGCGCGTTGATCACCATCTTGCGCTCAACCGGGCCGGTGATTTCAACGCGTCGGTCCTGCAGATCCTGCGGGATACCGCGGATCGTCCAGTTACCTTCACGAATGGAAGCAGTTTCCGAAATAAAGTCAGGCAGCTTGCCATTATCAATGTCTTGCTGCTGCTGGATGCGTGCCGCCAGTAATTTATTGCGCTTTGGCGTGAAGCGAGTCACCAGCTCGGTAAGGAACTCTACGGCATCGGCGGTCAGGATCTGCTTCTCCTGCTCACCATGCGGTTGAGTAAAGGACAGTTCATCGATAATGGTTGCCTGTTGATTCATTGCGCTGCTCCTCTTCATTGATCCGAATTTATTTCCCCCACGCGAACGAAAGATCCTTGTGTAGTTTTCGTTCAGCAGAATTAAGACTATCTCGCTCTACGATAAAATCAAAAACAATTTCCATTTTTAATTTAAATGCTGGATAACTTGCTGATAAAAATGAATTTAAAAATTTTTCTATAGACGGAGTGAATTTCGGAAATAAAAAAGGCACCCGAAGGTGCCTTAACTGGAGAGCTGAAACGCTACAGGATGAGGATCGTCAGAGGATTAATCCAGCGTCGGATTCATGTGGCGCAGATCGTACGGCGTGATCTGGTAGACGTAGTAGTTAAGCCAGTTGGTAAACAGCAGATTGCCGTGGCTGCGCCAGGTGGCACGTGGTTTGTTCTGCGGATCGTTTTGCGGGAAATAGTTGTACGGTACGTCCGGATTCAAACCCGCTTCCACATCGCGGAAATATTCGCTCGCCAGGGTATCGGGATCGTATTCCGGATGGCCAGTGACAAAGGCAATACGCTTGTCTTTGCTGGCAAACAGATAGGCATCGCCCTCTTCGGTTTCCGCGAGGATCTCAAGATCGGTGTAGTCGCGGATCAGGGCAGCCGGGAAATCGGCATAGCGTGAATGCGGCGCCAGGAAGGAGTCATCAAACCCGCGAGTCAGCAGCGCATGAGGGTGCAGAATATGATGCTCGTAGACACCAGAGAGCTTTTCGGTACGGGTTTGTTTAGGGATGCCGTAAAGAATGTTGAGCGCCGCCTGGACCGCCCAGCAGACGAACAGGGTTGACGTGACATGATCTTTGGCCCACTCCAGCACCTGCTTGATTTGCGGCCAGTAGGCAACGTCGTTGAATTCAACCAGACCAAGCGGCGCACCGGTAACGATCAAGCCATCAAAGTTCTCGTTACGGATATCTTCAAAGTTGCAGTAGAAGTTATTGAGATGCTCAGAAGGCGTATTACGGGACTCGCGCGCATCAATACGCAGCAGCTGAATATCGACCTGCAGCGGGGAGTTTGAGAGCAAGCGGAGGAACTGGTTTTCCGTCTCAATCTTCTTTGGCATCAGGTTCAGGATAAGCACCTTCAGAGGGCGAATTTCCTGACCTGTAGCGCGCGAAGCCGTCATGACAAAGACATTTTCTTCACGCAAGAAATTGACGGCTGGTAGCTCGTCCTGCACCCGAATCGGCATAACCTTACATCCTCAAAGCATACGTATAAACGTTTAGACATCCAGATAGCTGACAATAACCAGGAATCGGGCAAATGTCGAGTCTGCATGTGAAAGGTGAGAAAGTTTCAAGAAAGGGATAGCCGTAGGCCGGGTAAGGCGAAGCCGCAACTCGGTATCCTGACGCAAACGGCAAAAAACCCCGTACCTTGCGGTACGGGGTTTCTTTAATTGATGCCTGGCAGTTCCCTACTCTCGCATGGGGAGACCCCACACTACCATCGGCGCTACGGCGTTTCACTTCTGACTTTAGGAGGAGACCGCCCCAGTCAAACTACCCACCAGACACTGTCCGCAACCCGGGTAACGGGTCCACGTTAGAACACCAGCCATTAAAGGGTGGTATTTCAAGGACGGCTCCATGCAGACTGGCGTCCACACT
Organism: Leclercia sp. EC_58; assembly: GCF_019584355.1. Classification (NCBI taxonomy): domain Bacteria; kingdom Pseudomonadati; phylum Pseudomonadota; class Gammaproteobacteria; order Enterobacterales; family Enterobacteriaceae; genus Leclercia; species Leclercia sp. EC_58. Next base: position 1,342,961 of record NZ_VDAM01000001.1, on the reverse strand, counting down.
TCAAAGCCTCCCACCTATCCTACACATCAAGGACCAGTG
>NZ_VDAM01000001.1:1157285-1342822 GCF_019584355.1 Leclercia sp. EC_58 | reverse complement strand
CTCACAACCCGAAGCTGTTTCACTTCGTGTTGTGAAAATTTGAGAGACTCGAACACACTTAACGTGTGTCGTTTCAATTTTCAGCTTGATCCAGATTTTTAAAGAGCAAAACTTCTTAATGCACTCAAAAGTACATTCAGAAGTTCATCATTCATCAGACAATCTGTGTGAGCACTGCAAAGGCAGGTTCTTTAAGGTAAGGAGGTGATCCAACCGCAGGTTCCCCTACGGTTACCTTGTTACGACTTCACCCCAGTCATGAATCACACAGATTGTCTGATAAATTGTTAAAGAGCAGTGCAACGCGGCTTTCGCTCACCGTTGCGAGGTGGCGTATATTACGCTTTCCTCTTTCAGAGTCAAGCGATTATTTTCGCTTTCTCCTCAACCGGCCCGGCTGTTAGTGTGAAGTGATTCACATCTGCCGTGTCGATGGAGGCGCATTATAGGGAGTTCTCCGGCGCCCGCAACCCTTAAATGTCATAAAAATGACTGACTGCTGCATTCCCCAGCAAAAGCCCGTCTTATACCTGATTACACACAGACTTATCCACAACGTGACGAAAAAGTGAAAATGTGCGAGCGTTGCGCAAACGTTTTCGTTAAAATGCTCGCGCTAAATAAAGCGCCCCGCCAGGTGTGTTAGTTGAGTTTTTATCGGGAAAATTCACCTAACGCTCTCTGTAATCGTCAAATCCAGGGGATTTACCATGCAACAACGTCGTCCAGTCCGCCGCGCTCTGCTCAGTGTTTCTGATAAAGCCGGTATCGTTGAATTCGCTCAGGCACTTTCTGCACGTGGCGTAGAGCTGCTGTCCACAGGCGGTACTGCTCGCCTGTTAGCAGATAAAGGCCTGCCGGTAACCGAAGTGTCCGATTACACCGGCTTCCCGGAAATGATGGATGGACGCGTCAAAACCCTGCACCCGAAAGTCCACGGCGGCATTCTGGGTCGTCGCGGTCAGGATGACGGCATTATGGATCAGCACGGGATTGCGCCAATCGACATGGTGGTTGTTAACCTTTATCCATTCGCCCAGACCGTTGCCCGTGAAGGCTGCTCCCTGGAGGATGCGGTTGAGAATATCGATATCGGCGGCCCAACTATGGTGCGCTCCGCCGCGAAGAACCATAAAGATGTGGCCATCGTCGTAAAGAGCAGCGACTACGACGCCATTATTAAAGAGATGGATGCCAACGAAGGTTCACTGAATCTCGAGACCCGTTTCGACCTCGCCATTAAGGCCTTTGAACATACCGCGGCTTACGACAGCATGATCGCCAACTACTTCGGTAGCCTGGTCCCTGCCTACCACGGCGAAAGCAAAGATCCCTCTGGTCGCTTCTCCCGCACCTTAAACCTGAACTTCATTAAGAAGCAGGATATGCGCTACGGCGAAAACAGCCACCAGCAGGCTGCCTTCTATATAGAAGAAGAGGTTAAAGAAGCCTCCGTTGCTACTGCGCAGCAGGTGCAGGGTAAAGCGCTCTCCTATAACAACATTGCGGATACCGACGCGGCGCTGGAGTGCGTGAAAGAGTTCAGCGAGCCCGCCTGCGTTATCGTGAAGCACGCGAACCCATGCGGCGTGGCGGTCAGCACCTCTATTCTGGATGCATACGATCGTGCGTACAAAACTGACCCGACCTCAGCGTTTGGCGGCATTATCGCGTTTAACCGCGAGCTGGATGCCGAAACCGCCCAGGCGATTATCTCCCGCCAGTTTGTGGAGGTGATCATCGCCCCTTCGGCCACCGAAGACGCCCTGAAAATCACCGCGGCAAAACAGAACGTGCGCGTGCTGGTCTGCGGTCAGTGGGCAGAACGCGTTCCGGGCCTCGACTTCAAGCGTGTGAACGGTGGCCTGCTGGTTCAGGATCGTGACCTGGGCATGGTCAGCGAGAAAGATCTGCGTGTCGTCACCAAACGTCAGCCTACTGAGCAGGAGCTGCGTGACGCGCTGTTCTGCTGGAAAGTGGCGAAGTTCGTGAAATCCAACGCCATCGTCTATGCGAAAGAGAACATGACCATCGGTATAGGCGCGGGCCAGATGAGCCGCGTTTACTCTGCGAAAATCGCCGGGATTAAAGCGGGCGACGAAGGTCTGGAAGTTAAAGGCTCCGCCATGGCGTCCGACGCGTTCTTCCCGTTCCGTGACGGTATCGATGCAGCTGCGGCAGTGGGCATCACCTGCGTGATCCAGCCTGGCGGCTCTATCCGCGACGACGAAGTCATTGCCGCCGCCGATGAACATGGCATCGCGATGATCTTCACCGATATGCGTCATTTCCGCCATTAATTCCCGGAGCAGAGAATGAAAGTATTAGTGATTGGTAACGGCGGGCGCGAGCACGCCCTGGCGTGGAAAGCTGCGCAGTCAGCGCAGGTTGAAACCGTCTTTGTGGCGCCGGGTAATGCCGGTACCGCCCTGGAGCCCACCCTGCAGAACGTCGCTATCGGCGTAACCGATATCCCGGCGCTGCTGAGCTTTGCCCAGAGTGAAAAAATCGATCTGACCATCGTGGGCCCGGAAGCGCCGCTGGTCATTGGCGTGGTAGACGCATTCCGTGCCGCGGGCCTGACCATCTTCGGCCCGACCGAAGGCGCCGCGCAGCTCGAAGGCTCCAAAGCCTTCACCAAAGATTTCCTCGCGCGTCACAACATTCCGACCGCGGAATATCAGAACTTCACCGAAGTGGAGCCCGCGCTGGCCTACTTACGTGAAAAAGGTGCGCCGATCGTCATCAAAGCCGACGGCCTGGCTGCCGGTAAAGGCGTTATCGTGGCGATGACGCTCGAAGAAGCAGAAGCCGCCGTTCAGGATATGCTGGCAGGTAACGCCTTTGGTGATGCAGGCCACCGTATCGTTATTGAAGAGTTTCTTGATGGCGAAGAGGCGAGCTTTATCGTCATGGTCGACGGCGAGCACGTGCTGCCGATGGCCACCAGCCAGGATCATAAGCGCGTTGGCGATGCCGATACCGGCCCGAATACCGGCGGGATGGGGGCTTACTCCCCTGCCCCTGTGGTGACGGATGAAGTTCACCAGCGCACCATGGATCGCATCATCTGGCCAACCGTGAAAGGAATGGCGGCGGAAGGTAACACCTACACCGGTTTCCTTTACGCGGGCCTGATGATCGACAAACAGGGCAACCCGAAGGTTATTGAGTTCAACTGCCGCTTTGGCGATCCAGAAACGCAGCCAATCATGCTGCGTATGAAATCCGATCTGGTGGAGCTGTGCCTGGCGGCCTGCGAAGGCAAGCTGGACGAAAAGAGTTCTGAGTGGGATGAGCGTGCTTCTCTGGGCGTGGTAATTGCGGCGGGCGGTTATCCGGGCAACTACAACACCGGCGATGAGATCCACGGCCTGCCGCTGGAAGCCATCGAAGGCGCGAAGGTATTCCATGCGGGGACTAAGCTCTCCGATGACGAACGCGTGCTGACTAACGGTGGCCGCGTCCTGTGCGCCACGGCGCTGGGCAATACCGTTGCAGAAGCGCAGCAACGCGCCTATGCCCTGATGGCGGATATTCACTGGAACGGTAGCTTCAGCCGTAACGATATTGGTTACCGCGCCATTGCGCGCGAGCAAGGGAAGTAACTCCCTCCTTCACCAGTCCCTCTCCCGCAAGGGAGGGGGATTTTCAGAAACTCTTCTCTGTCGGCTGCCAGGTACAAAAATCTTCGTTCGCCACCAGCAGCAGCTGTGATCCTTCAGGCGCTTCCAGCCACGCCACGCTCACTGCCATGGAGGAGTGACTCTGCCGGCGTGCAATGTGTTCCGTTGCCCAGCTATCGAGATCCGGCTTCAGGGTCTGGCCTTCACACGTTGTCACGGAGCCGTCAACATGCCAGCGCCCCTGATGTAGCACCACCCTTCCCTGTCGCAGCGCGTCGCTGGTCTGGCGAATCTGCGCGGCGCGGTAGCGGTAAAGCTCGATTTGATCGGTAGAGAGTTGCTGTTTAAGGCCACCGGTTTCGTGCTGCATAAAGCTCAGCTCACCGTGGTCATCAAAGCGTACCCGCACATGCTCGGGGACTTTGCTGTAGATATTTATGTCGATCCAGACGAGCGTATCGCCCTGCCAGCGATATTCACTGGTGGTGGTACTGCCGCTGTGCCAGGGGCTAAATGCGGAGAGGAGATGGACTTCATTGTCTGAATCTTTACGCCAGACGCGTACCGCGCCCTGATCGTCAGCGTAGCCGCTGGCGGTAAAAGGCGGCAGGGAGGAGTCATGGCTACAGGCGGTTAATACAAATATGCCCGCCAGCACCGTCACCCGGCGCCAGACAGACAAAAGGGGCGAAACCGCCCCCTCGATAAAACTGTTCACTGCTACGCGGCTTACTTAACTGCGTCTTTCAGTGCTTTGCCAGAAACAAATGCTGGCACGTTGGCTGCAGCGATTTTGATTTCGTTACCGGTCTGCGGGTTGCGGCCAGTACGCTCAGCGCGGTGGTTCACTTTGAAGGTACCGAAACCTACCAGTTGTACAGCATCGCCTTCTTTCAGAGACTCAGTAATTGCAGCCAGGGTGGATTCCAGAGCAGCTTTAGCCTGTACTTTAGACAGGTCAGCTTTGTCCGCAATTACATCAATCAGTTGAGTCTTGTTCATAAGTTATCCTTTCAATGTGTTTATCGCTTGCTAAGCATCGAGTGCGACGAAAATGCCAAAAAAGCACTCTCCTGCATACACGCACCGATAGCCACTTTTTTTCGCCCCCCAAATGTAGACCAGACGGGGGGCAGAAGGGAAGAGTAGAGGCATGACAAAACAGGCGTTAAATCACGTTTTGTTGTCTCACTGGTTAAGATTTATACCAATGTTACTCTCGCCTGCCTCACGCAAGTCTGCACGCAGACCTTTAATCAGTTCGATATCGCGTTCTTCGCACTCCGCCAGCAAACGGAAAATTTCCCACTGGATGTCCCATTCCTGCTCAATGGCCGGGTTCAGACGGAGCTCTTCATCGGTCATTTCACGCCCTTCCTGGGTCATCTCCAGCATCGCTACGGTAGTAATAGAGGCCTTACTGACTTCGATGGCATGTTCCAGCGTTTCACCACTCAGACGCGAGTGAATCAGTTCACTTAGCGCTACACAGGCATCTATCGCCGGGTAGACGCCATAGACATCATAGTCATCGGCAACCGGGATCGCCTCTTCCAGCTTATCGAGCTGGGTGTCGAAGTTCACCTTCGCATCTTTAACCGTCAGCGTTTCCCACACCAGATCGAGAATACGACGATAGAGTTGACCATCACCAAATTCGGTCTGCTTGCAGAACATGGCATAGTTCGGATACATACGTTCGCACAGACAGGCCATAAAAGTGACGTGCTGCCAGCTTTCCAGCTTCTCAAGGCGCAGGTGAATCGGGTTTTGTAACATGATGATGTCTCGAATCGAAAATTGGCCGCAGTTTACCTGATTCAGCGCTGAATTTCCTGCCAACGAACAAACGCCGGACGCCCGGAAGCTACCGCATCGGCCCAGCGGGTCGGCTCCGGTAGCCGGTAGCCCCGCATACAGCGCTGCACCCACGCCAGCGCGGTGTCGGTACTGACGCGATGGCCGGTGGCGACGAACAGTGGATTACACCGGGCTTTGCTGCGCCAGACCCACGCCAGCTGTTCGCCTTTGTCCATCAATGGCGCCAGCGCGCCGGGTTCGGGCGGCAGGGGATCAAACTTGCCGCAGAGGCGTTTTTTCGCCACGCCGATGGTCGGGACATCCACCAGCAGGCCAAAATGGCTGGCGACGCCGAGACGGCGCGGGTGGGAGATGCCATGCCCGTCAACGAACAGCAGATCGGGTCTTTGCGAGAGCTGATCCCACGCCGCCAGCAGCGCGGGATATTCACGAAAAGAGAGGAAGCCGGGGATATACGGCATGGTAGTGGCAATCCGCGCCACCTGGTACTCAACCAGTTCCAGTTCGGGGTACGTCAGCAGCACTATCGCCGCCCGCGTCACCTCTCCCCCCTGCTCAAACCCCACATCGGCCCCCGCAATCAGCGCGGGTGGGTCTTTATCCAGACGATCCTCACGGGATACAGACGCAGCGAGTTTAAGTTGTTGAGCGCGAAGTGACGCAAGATCCATAACGACTCCTTACAGGTGATACTGGGCAGAAAGTCGGTGCACCGCCTCCACAAACACGCCTGCATGCTCTGGCGGTACATCCTGATGAATACCGTGCCCCAGGTTAAAGACATGGCCCTCGCCCTGACCGAAGCCCGCCAAAATGGTCGCGACTTCTTCTTCAATTCGGGCGGCCGGAGCATACAGCATAGACGGATCCATGTTGCCTTGCAGGGCGACTTTGTCACCCACGCGGCGGCGCGCATCGGCAATATCGGTGGTCCAGTCGAGGCCCAGCGCATCACAGCCGGTCTCTGCCATCGCCTCCAGCCACTGGCCTCCGCCTTTGGTGAACAGCGTTACCGGCACGCGACGGCCTTCGTTTTCACGCAGCAGGCCATCAACGATTTTATGCATGTAATAGAGCGAGAACTGCTGATAATCGCGACCGGTCAGTACCCCACCCCAGGTGTCGAAGATCATCACCGACTGGGCGCCCGCTTTGATCTGCGCGTTCAGGTACAGAGTGACGCTCTTCGCCAGCTTATCCAGCAGGGCATGGAGCGCCAGCGGATCGGCGTACATCATCTTTTTGATCACGGTAAAGGCTTTGCTGCTGCCCCCTTCGACCATGTAGGTTGCCAGGGTCCACGGGCTGCCGGAGAAACCGATCAGCGGCACTTCGCCTTTCAGCTCGCGGCGAATGGTGCGCACCGCATTCATCACATAACCGAGTTCCTGCTCCGGGTCCGGGACAGGCAGGTTGTCGATGTCCGCTTTGCTCTTAATCGGCGAGCTAAAGCGCGGGCCTTCGCCGGTTTCGAAGTACAGGCCAAGCCCCATCGCGTCCGGTATGGTCAGAATGTCAGAGAAGAGGATCGCCGCGTCCAGCGGGTAGCGGCGCAGCGGCTGAAGCGTGACTTCACAGGCCAGCTCCGCGTTTTTGCACAGGGACATGAAATCGCCTGCCTGCGCCCGGGTGGCTTTATATTCCGGTAAATAGCGACCCGCCTGGCGCATCATCCATACCGGGGTGACATCAACGGGTTGGCGCAGCAGCGCACGCAGATAACGATCGTTCTTCAGTTCGGTCATTTTTGCAGTTCCTTAAGCGTCTTGTCCCCAGTGTATCACGTCATTCATAGTCGGCCCGACACATTGCCACGGTATCTTCTATCAGGCGACGCGCCACGGTGCCTGGCGGCGGGAGCAGCGGTAAATCGTCGTAGCGATACCAGTTGGCTGACAGCAGCTCTTTCGGGTCGATGACGATCTCGCCGCTGTCGTACTCGGCCATAAAAGCGGTCATCAGCGACTGTGGGAACGGCCAGGGCTGGGAGGTGACATAGCGCAGGTTCTTCACCTTGATGCCGCTCTCTTCCATCACTTCCCGGGCGACGGCCTGCTCCAGGGTTTCGCCCACTTCGACAAACCCGGCCAACACGGTATGCACCCCGTTACGATGACGCGTGTGCTGCGCCAGCAGGATGGTCTCTTCACGACGAATGGCGACGATGATGCACGGCGCGATTTGCGGGTAGTAGCGTTCGCGGCAGTGGCTGCAAAGCATGGCCCACTCGGTTTTGCTTGGGTGCATGGTGTGACCACAGTAGCCGCAGTATTTATGCGAGCGATAAAACTCGGCCAACTGCACAGCACGCCCGGCCAACTGGAACAGACCCACATCGAGATCGAGCACCTGGCGTACCGATCCCATATCGTGACGGCGATTTTGTTGGATCAACCACACAGGATCGCCCTGCCACTCCCCGATATTGAGTGCGGGTTGACCCGCAAGATCGAAATTTCCGGCCTCGCCATGTGGTAATTCACCACCGGGCAACCATAATTTCTGTTCATGGCTGACGAACCACCAGCCGCGATCCGATTTTTCAATTATACGATCCATATCTATTGCACTACCTTTGCTTCACAGGCATGTTGGTAACAATACTATTACATTTTGGGTGGGCAGCTTTTAATCTTAACCTTGCGGAGTCAAACATGCTAAACCAGCTAGAAAACCTGACAGAGCGCGTTGGCGGATGTAACAACCTGGTCGATCGCTGGCTGCACGTGCGCAAACATCTGCTTGTTGCCTACTACAACCTCGTTGGCATTAAGCCTGGCAAAGAGTCCTATATGCGTCTGAATGAAAAAGCGCTGGACGATTTCTGTCAGAGCCTGGTCGACTACCTTTCTAACGGCCATTTCAATATTTATGAGCGCATTATCGGTGAAATGGAAGGGAACAGCCCGTTTTTAGCGGCCACCAAACTCTATCCCCTGCTGGAAGCCAATACCCAGCAAATCATGGATTATTACGACTCCACGCTTGAGAATGCCATCGATCAGGATAATTATCTGGAATTTCAGCAGGCGCTCTCTGATATCGGCGAGGCGCTGGAGCAGCGATTTACGCTAGAAGATAACCTGATCGCCCTTGCGCTGGATCACAATTTGAAAGCGAGTAACGAAGATAACGTCGCCCGACCGGCTTGAGTTATTTATCGTTAACGCGTAATTTACATTTACTGCTCCCGCTGTAGGGGAGCACATTCTTGTCGGAGTGCCCAGTGCGAAAGCCGGGCTGAGACCGTTAATTCGGGATCCGCGGAACCTGATCAGGTTAAAACCTGCGAAGGGAACAAGAGTCAATCTGTCATGTATCGCCACTGGGCGATCCTCTCTTGCTTCATCCGTCGTCTGACAAGCCACTTCCTCACTTTCTGGAACGAGCTATGTCTGCCACAAAATTGACCCGCCGCGAACAGCGCGCACAAGCCCAACACTTTATTGACACTCTGGAAGGCACCGCTTTCCCTAACTCAAAACGCATCTATCTGACCGGCTCCCGGGAGGACATTCGCGTGCCCATGCGCGAGATCCAACTCAGCCCGACGCTCGTCGGCGGCAGCAAAGAGGATCCGCAGTTTGAAGAGAACGAAGCGGTGCCGGTCTACGACACCTCCGGCCCGTACGGCGATCCGGCGATAACCATCAACGTGCAGCAGGGGCTGGCGAAACTGCGCCAACCGTGGATTGACGCACGTAACGACTGCGAAGCGCTAACCGAACAAAGCTCAGCTTACACCCGGGAGCGTCTGGCCGATGATGGTCTGGACGAGCTGCGCTTCTCCGGCCTTCTTACGCCGAAACGTGCCAGAGCGGGCAAATGCGTCACCCAGCTGCACTACGCCCGTCAGGGGATCGTAACCCCGGAGATGGAGTTTATCGCCATTCGCGAAAACATGGGCCGCGAGCGCATCCGTACCGACGTGCTGCGCCACCAGCATCCGGGCGAAGGGTTTGGTGCCCGCCTGCCGGAAAACATCACCCCGGAGTTTGTCCGTGACGAAGTCGCCGCCGGACGCGCCATTATCCCGGCCAACATTAACCACCCGGAGTCGGAGCCGATGATTATCGGTCGTAACTTCCTGGTGAAAGTGAACGCCAACATCGGTAACTCAGCGGTCACCTCGTCTATCGAAGAGGAGGTGGAGAAACTGGTCTGGTCAACCCGCTGGGGCGCGGACACGGTGATGGACCTCTCTACCGGGCGCTATATTCACGAAACCCGCGAATGGATCCTGCGTAACAGCCCGGTGCCCATTGGTGCGGTGCCCATCTACCAGGCGCTGGAGAAGGTGAACGGCATCGCCGAAGATCTCACCTGGGAGGCATTCCGGGATACCCTGCTGGAGCAGGCCGAGCAAGGCGTCGACTACTTCACCATCCACGCCGGCGTGCTGCTGCGCTACGTGCCGATGACGGCGAAACGCCTGACCGGCATCGTCTCCCGCGGCGGTTCAATCATGGCGAAATGGTGCCTCTCCCACCATCGGGAAAACTTCCTCTATGAACACTTCCGCGAAATCTGCGAGATCTGCGCCGCGTACGACGTGTCGCTATCGCTGGGCGATGGCCTGCGTCCGGGCTCCATTCGCGATGCCAACGACGAGGCGCAGTTTGCCGAGCTGCACACCCTGGGCGAGCTGACCAAAATCGCCTGGGAGTATGACGTGCAGGTGATGATCGAAGGCCCGGGCCACGTGCCGATGCAGATGATCCGCCGCAACATGACCGAAGAGCTGGAGCACTGTCACGAAGCGCCGTTCTATACCCTGGGGCCGTTGACCACCGACATCGCACCGGGTTATGACCACTTCACCTCCGGGATTGGCGCGGCGATGATCGGCTGGTTCGGCTGCGCCATGCTCTGCTACGTCACGCCGAAAGAGCACCTCGGCCTGCCGAACAAAGAGGATGTGAAGCAGGGGCTGATCACCTACAAAATTGCCGCCCACGCTGCCGATCTGGCGAAGGGCCATCCGGGGGCACAGATCCGCGATAACGCCTTGTCGAAAGCCCGCTTCGAGTTCCGCTGGGAAGATCAGTTCAACCTCGCCCTCGACCCGTTCACCGCCCGCGCCTACCACGACGAAACCCTGCCGCAGGAGTCCGGCAAAGTGGCGCACTTCTGCTCCATGTGCGGGCCAAAATTCTGCTCGATGAAAATCAGCCAGGAGGTGCGTGACTACGCCGCCGCGCAGACCATCGAAGTGGGCATGGCCGACATGTCAGAAACCTTCCGCGCCCGGGGCGGCGAAATCTACCTCAAAAAAGAGGAGGCGTAATGTATCAACCCAACTTTCCGCCGGTCCCGTTTCGTCTGGGACTCTATCCGGTGGTCGACAGCGTGGCCTGGATCGAACGCCTGCTCGCTGCGGGTGTAAAAACGATCCAGCTGCGCATCAAAGATAAACAGGACGATGAGGTGGAAGCCGACGTTGTCGCGGCCATTGCTCTGGGGCGTCGCTACGACGCCCGCCTGTTTATCAATGACTACTGGCGCCTGGCGATCAAGCATCAGGCGTACGGTGTGCATCTCGGTCAGGAGGATCTGGAGACCACCGATATTGAGGCCATTCGTGCCGCCGGGTTGCGTCTCGGCGTGTCGACCCACGACGATATGGAGATCGACGTGGCGCTGGCGGCGCGTCCATCCTACATCGCGCTGGGGCACGTTTTCCCGACCCAAACCAAGCAGATGCCATCGGCTCCGCAGGGGCTGGAACAGCTGGCCCGCCATATCGACCGGCTCGGGGATTACCCTACCGTCGCCATCGGCGGTATCAGCCTCGAACGCGCGCCCGCGGTCCTGGCGACCGGTGTAGGGAGTATCGCGGTGGTGAGCGCCATTACCCAGGCCGACGACTGGCAGGCGGCGACAACACAGCTACTGCAACTGGCGGGGGCGGGCGATGAATGACCGTGACTTTATGCGCTACAGCCGCCAGATCCTGCTGGAAGATATCGCCATCGACGGGCAGCAAAAGCTGCTCGCCAGCCGGGTGCTGGTGGTCGGCCTGGGCGGATTAGGTGCCCCGGCGGCGCTCTACCTGGCCGGCGCCGGGATCGGCACTCTGGTTTTGGCCGACAACGACGAGGTTCATCTGAGTAATTTGCAGCGCCAAATCCTCTTTACCACTGACGATATCGCCCAGCCAAAAGCGCAGGTGACAGAGCGTCGCCTGCAGCAGCTCAATCCCGACATCCAGCTGATCGCCCTGCAGACCCGCCTGGAAGGCCGCGCGCTGGAGGAAGAGATTGCCCGCGCCGACGTGGTGCTGGACTGCACCGATAACATGGCTACCCGTCAGGCGATCAATGCCGCCTGTGTGATGCTCAATACGCCACTTATCACCGCCAGTGCGGTGGGCTTTGGCGGACAGATGATGGTGCTGACGCCCCCCTGGACGCAGGGCTGCTACCGCTGCCTGTGGCCGGAGGATGACGAGCCGCAGCGTAACTGCCGCACCGCGGGTATTGTCGGGCCGGTGGTTGGCGTGATGGGCACCCTGCAGGCGCTGGAGGCGATCAAGCTGCTCAGCGGCATCGAGGCCACGCGCAATACGCTACGCCTGTTCGATGCCCGGGCGGGAAGCTGGCGGCAGCTGGCTTTACAGCGCGCCAGCGGATGCCAGGTGTGTGGAGGGCGGCATGCGGATCCTGTTTAACGACGAACCGATGCAGTGCGTGGAGGGATTAACCGTCGCCACCCTGCTCTCCCAGCTATGCCAGTTAAAACCCGGGGTCGCGCTGGCCCTGAATCAACAGATCCTGCCGCGCGAGCAGTGGGAAAAACAGCAGGTGCGCGAAGGCGATCAGATCCTGCTCTTTCAGGTGATTGCCGGAGGCTGAGATGTTACGTATTGCTGATAAAACCTTTGATTCACATCTGTTTACCGGCACGGGAAAATTCGCCTCACCGCAGCTGATGGTGGACGCGATCCGGGAGAGCGGCAGCCAGCTGGTGACGCTGGCCATGAAGCGGGTCGATCTGCGTAATCACAACGACGCGATTCTGGCGCCGCTGCTGGAGGCGGGCGTGAGCCTGCTGCCCAATACCTCCGGCGCCAAAACCGCGGAAGAGGCGCTATTTGCGGCCCGGCTGGCGCGCGAAGCGCTGGGAACGCACTGGCTCAAACTGGAGATCCATCCCGACGCTCGCTGGCTGCTGCCCGATCCCATCGAGACGCTAAAGGCGGCAGAGATGCTGGCGAAAGAGGGGTTCACCGTGCTGCCCTACTGCGGCGCCGATCCGGTGCTGTGCAAACGGCTCGAAGAGGCAGGCTGTGCGGCGGTGATGCCGCTCGGGGCGCCGATAGGCTCCAATCAGGGGCTGGAAACCCGCGCGATGCTGGAGATTATTATTCAGCAGGCAACCGTGCCGGTGATCGTCGATGCCGGGATCGGCGTACCCAGCCACGCCGCGCAGGCGCTGGAGATGGGTGCCGATGCCGTACTGGTCAACACCGCCATTGCGGTCTCGGACGATCCGGTGATGATGGCGCGGGCGTTTCGTCTGGCGGTGGAGGCTGGCGTGCTGGCACGCCAGTCTGGCCCTGGCGCCCGGAGCGTTGAAGCCCACGCCACCAGCCCGTTAACCGGATTTCTGGAGGCGTTATCATGAAAACCTTTACCGATCGCTGGCGCCAGCTCGACTGGGACGATATTCGCCTGCGTATCAACAGTAAAACCCCTGCAGATGTGGAGCGGGCATTAAACGCCCGCCAGCTTACCCGCGAAGATATGATGGCCCTGCTCTCCCCCGCCGCCAGTGGCTATCTGGAGCCGATGGCGCAGCGAGCCCAACGGCTGACCCGTCAGCGCTTTGGCAACACGGTGAGCTTTTATGTTCCGCTTTATCTCTCCAACCTCTGCGCGAACGACTGCACCTACTGCGGCTTCTCCATGAGCAACCACATCAAGCGCAAAACGCTGGATGAAAACGAAATTGCCCGGGAGTGCGCCACGATCCGCGAGATGGGGTTTGAGCACCTGCTGCTGGTCACCGGCGAACACCAGACCAAAGTCGGAATGGGCTATTTTCGCCGCCATATCCCGGCGATTCGCCGCCAGTTCGCCTCATTGCAGATGGAAGTTCAACCGCTGTCAGAGGCAGAGTATGGCGAACTGAAAACGCTGGGGCTGGATGGCGTGCTGGTCTATCAGGAGACCTACCATGAGGCGGTGTATGCCCAGCACCATCTGAAAGGTAAAAAGCAGGATTTCTTCTGGCGGCTGGAGACCCCGGATCGGCTGGGACGCGCCGGGATCGACAAGATCGGCCTCGGGGCGCTGACCGGTCTTTCCGACAGCTGGCGCGTCGATAACTTTATGGTGGCGGAACATCTGCTGTGGCTGCAGCAGCACTACTGGCAGAGCCGGTATTCAATCTCTTTTCCCCGGCTGCGACCCTGCGCCGGCGGGATCCAGCCCGCGTCGATCATGGATGAACGCCAGCTGGTGCAGACCATCTGCGCGTTTCGTCTGCTGGCACCGGAGGTGGAGCTGTCGCTCTCCACCCGGGAATCTCCCGCGTTTCGCGATCGCGTCATTCCCCTGGCGATCAATAACGTCAGCGCCTTTTCAAAAACCCAGCCCGGCGGCTATGCCGATGATCATCCCGAGCTGGAGCAGTTTGCGCCGCACGACAACCGTCGCCCGGAAGCTGTCGCCGAGGCGCTCAGTCTGCAGGGTTTACAGCCGGTCTGGAAAGACTGGGACAGCTGGCTGGGACGCGCCTCGCAATCAGGCTGAAAAAAACGGTAATCCGGTGAAGTTATTACGAGGCGTCACGTAACCTCATCAACGGGCCATTGCTGTAACGCGCCCGGATTTTTTACGCTTGTTTCGTCAGCAGAGGATGCTGACCAGGGCGGAAAGCTTCTTCCTCGTTTCGCCCTGCCCTCCCCATTCTGTAACAGTTGTAACCGGTTTCAGAAAATGCAGGTTTCTTTGTGATGCTTCACACACAATCGCGGTAACGCGGTTGTCGTAACGGACAGTGCGGGATAATTATCAATAAACACATGTACATTGGGGCTGACTATGAAGAACATCGTTTTATGCTGTGCAGCGGGAATGTCCACCAGCATGCTGGTTCAACGCATGAAAGACGCCGCGCAGAAAAAAGGGGTCGACGTAACCATTAAAGCCGTACCGGTTGCTGAGTTTAAAGATGAAATCGCCGCAGCCGACATTATTTTGCTTGGCCCGCAGGTCAAATATGAACTGAATAATCTTCAGGCCCAGGCGGAACCGCTGGGTAAGAAGGTCGCGGTTATCGACATGATGGATTACGGCATGATGAAAGGTGATGCCGTACTGGAAAAAGCCCTTAAACTGCTGGAGTGAACCATGGAAGATTTAGAAACGATCATTATGGAATTGCTGGTGAATGCCGGTGCAGCCCGTAGCTCAGCATTAACCGCGCTGCAGATGGCGCGTAAAGGTGATTTTGCCGAGGCTGAAAAAGCGATGGAAGAGTCACGGGAGTTCGTCAAACAGGCGCATTCTATCCAGACTAAATTGATTGGTCTTGATGAAGGCACCGGCAAGCTACCGGTAAATCTGATCACCGTTCACTCGCAGGATCACCTGATGAACGCGATGGTCATTCAGGATCTGGCCGGGGATATGATCGAGCTGTATCGCCGTTTGCCGCTGGTGAACTAACACCGAACCGTAGACCGGGTAAGCGTAGCGCCACCCGGCAACAATCGCACCAGACTCGCCGTACATCAGACAAAAAAAAACCCGCCGAAGCGGGTTTTTTAATGAGCTGACTTAACGATTACTCGTTGTCAGAACCGCCCAGGCCTGCGTTCAGCAGCTCTGCCAGGCTGGCAGAGGCATCTTCAGCAGTTACCTGCGGTGCAGCAGGGATTTCACCCGCTGCGCGACGGCGCATACGATCCTGGTGGTAGGCATAACCGGTACCAGCCGGGATCAGACGACCCACGATAACGTTCTCTTTCAGACCGCGCAGTTCGTCGCGTTTGCCCGCAACGGCTGCTTCGGTAAGCACACGAGTGGTCTCCTGGAACGATGCCGCGGAGATGAAGGACTCGGTTGCCAGAGACGCTTTGGTGATACCCAGCAGATCGCGCGCGAAGGACGCACCGATTTTGCCATTCGCTTCCAGATCGCGGTTAGCAATCTTAACGCGAGAGTATTCAACCTGCTCACCTTCGAGGAAGTCGGAGCTACCGGCATTCACGATGGTGGCTTTACGCAGCATCTGACGAACGATAACTTCGATGTGCTTATCGTTGATCTTAACGCCCTGCAGACGGTAAACGTCCTGTACTTCGTTGGTGATGTAACGCGTTACCGCGTGTACGCCACGAAGACGCAGAATGTCGTGCGGCGCTTCCGGACCGTCGGAAACCACGTCACCACGTTCTACACGTTCACCTTCAAACACGTTGAGCTGACGCCATTTTGGAATCATCTCTTCGTACGGATCGCTGCCATCCAGCGGCGTGATCACCAGACGGCGCTTCCCTTTGGTCTCTTTACCGAAGGAGATGATACCGCTGATTTCAGCCAGGATTGCCGGCTCTTTCGGACGACGTGCTTCGAACAGGTCCGCAACGCGTGGCAGACCACCGGTAATATCCTTGGTACCGCCGGATTCCTGAGGAATACGCGCCAGGGTGTCACCAGAGCTGATCTGTACGCCATCTTCCAGCTGAACAATCGCTTTACCTGGCAGGAAGTACTGAGCCGGCATATCGGTGCCTGGGATCAGAACGTCGTTGCCGTTAGCATCAACGATTTTCAGGGCCGGACGCAGATCTTTACCACCCGAGGTACGTTCTGCAGAGTCCAGAACCACCAGGGAAGAGAGACCGGTCAGTTCGTCGGTCTGACGAGTAATCGTCTGGCCGTCGATCATATCGGTGAAGCGAATGAAGCCCGCCACTTCGGTGATAACCGGCATGGTGTGCGGATCCCAGTTTGCTACGGTTTCGCCGCCTGCAACCTGCTCGCCGTCGCCTTTCGCCATCACAGCACCGTAAGGCACTTTATAGCTCTCTTTGGTACGACCGAATTCGTCGATCAGCTTCAGCTCGGTGTTACGGGAAGTGATAACCAGTTTACCGCTGGAGTTCACAACCGACTTCGCGTTGCTGAGCTTGATGCTACCTTTGTTTTTCACCTGGATGCTGGATTCAGCAGCCGCACGAGATGCCGCACCACCGATGTGGAACGTACGCATCGTCAGCTGTGTACCCGGTTCACCGATGGACTGTGCCGCGATAACACCGATTGCTTCACCTTTGTTGATGATGTGGCCACGCGCCAGGTCACGACCATAGCAGTGCGCACAAACACCAAAGTCGGTGTCACAGGATACAACGGAACGTACTTTCACGGAGTCAACAGAGTTCACTTCCAGCAGATCACACCACTGCTCGTTCAGCAGAGTGTTACGCGGAACCAGAATGTCTGCAGTGCCCGGCTTCAGAACGTCTTCAGCGGTCACACGACCCAGTACGCGATCGCGCAGCGGCTCTTTAACATCACCACCCTCGATAACCGGGGTCATGGTGATACCTTCGAGGGTGCCACAATCGTCTTCGGTAACAACCAGGTCCTGCGCAACGTCTACCAGACGACGCGTCAGATAACCGGAGTTAGCTGTTTTCAGTGCGGTATCCGCCAGACCTTTACGCGCACCGTGCGTGGAGATGAAGTACTGGAGTACGTTCAGACCTTCACGGAAGTTCGCGGTGATTGGCGTTTCGATGATGGAGCCATCTGGCTTCGCCATCAGACCACGCATACCTGCCAGCTGACGAATCTGTGCTGCAGAACCACGCGCACCGGAGTCGGCCATCATGTAGATGCTGTTGAAGGAGACCTGCTGCTCTTCTTTACCTTCACGGTTGATTACCGTTTCGGTCTGCAGGTTGTCCATCATCGCTTTGGATACACGATCGTTCGCCGCTGCCCAGATATCGATAACTTTGTTATAGCGTTCGCCTGCGGTTACCAGACCAGACTGGAACTGCTCCTGGATCTCAGCAACTTCAGCTTCCGCTTCAGAGATGATCTCGTGTTTCTTCTCTGGGATGACCATGTCATCGATACCAACAGATGCACCTGAACGCGCTGCATATGCAAAGCCGGTGTACATTGTCTGGTCAGCGAAGATAACAGTCGGCTTTAGACCCAGAATGCGGTAACAGGTGTTCAGCATTTTGGAGATCGCTTTCTTACCCAGCGCCTGGTTGACGATGGAGAAAGGCAGACCTTTCGGTACGATCATCCACAGAATGGCACGGCCAATGGTCGTGTCTTTCAGGCTGGTTTTCGCAACGAATTCGCCGTTTTCATCTTTTTCGTATTCAGTGATACGCACTTTAACGCGCGCATGCAGAGAGGCCAGGCCAGCGCGATAAATACGCTCAGCTTCTTTCGGGCCAGTCAGCACCATGCCTTCGCCTTTGGCGTTAACACAGTCACGGGTCATGTAGTACAGACCCAGTACAACGTCCTGAGAAGGAACGATGATTGGTTCACCGTTCGCTGGAGACAGGATGTTGTTAGTAGACATCATCAGCGCACGCGCTTCGAGCTGGGCTTCCAGCGTCAGCGGTACGTGAACAGCCATCTGGTCACCATCGAAGTCGGCGTTATAGGCCGCACAAACCAGCGGGTGCAGCTGGATAGCTTTACCTTCGATCAGTACTGGCTCAAATGCCTGGATACCCAGACGGTGCAGGGTTGGTGCACGGTTCAGCAGTACCGGGTGTTCGCGGATCACTTCGTCCAGGATATCCCAAACGACAGCTTCTTCACGCTCAACCATTTTCTTAGCGGCTTTGATGGTGGTGGCGAGGCCACGCAGTTCCAGCTTGCCGTAGATGAACGGTTTGAACAGCTCCAGTGCCATTTTCTTCGGCAGACCGCACTGATGCAGACGCAGGTATGGACCTACGGTGATTACAGAACGACCGGAGTAGTCAACACGCTTACCGAGCAGGTTCTGACGGAAACGACCCTGCTTACCTTTGATCATGTCGGCCAAAGATTTCAGAGGACGTTTGTTAGAACCGGTGATCGCACGACCGCGACGACCGTTATCCAGCAGGGCATCTACCGCTTCCTGCAGCATACGTTTTTCGTTGCGTACGATGATATCTGGCGCAGCCAGATCCAGCAGACGTTTCAGACGGTTGTTACGGTTAATGACGCGACGATAGAGATCGTTCAGGTCAGACGTCGCGAAACGACCACCATCCAGCGGAACCAGCGGACGCAGATCTGGCGGCAGAACCGGCAGAACGGTCAGGATCATCCACTCTGGTTTGTTACCAGACTGAACGAACGCTTCCAGCAGTTTGATACGCTTGGTCAGCTTTTTACGCTTGGTTTCGGAGTTGGTTTCGTTCAGCTCTTCACGCAGCTGCTCGCACTCTTGCTCCAGATCCATGCTCTTCAGCAGGGCCTGGATTGCTTCCGCACCCATCTTCGCGTCGAATTCGTCACCGAACTCTTCCAGCGCGTCCAGATACTGCTCTTCGGTCAGGATCTGGTTACGTTCCAGATTGGTCATGCCGCCTTCGATAACCACATAGGATTCGAAGTAAAGAACACGTTCGATATCGCGCAGCGGCATATCCAGCAGCAGGCCGATACGGGACGGCAGAGATTTCAGGAACCAGATGTGGGCAGTCGGAGACGCCAGCTCGATGTGGCCCATGCGCTCACGACGCACTTTAGTCTGGGTCACTTCAACGCCGCACTTCTCACAGATCACACCACGGTGTTTCAGGCGCTTGTACTTACCGCACAGGCACTCGTAATCTTTTACTGGCCCGAAAATACGCGCACAGAAAAGGCCGTCACGCTCAGGTTTGAACGTACGGTAGTTGATGGTTTCCGGCTTTTTAACTTCACCGAAAGACCATGAACGGATCATGTCTGGCGAGGCCAGAGCAATTTTGATCGCATCAAACTCTTCGGTTTTAGTTTGCGCTTTCAGAAACTTTAATAAGTCTTTCACGGATTTGCTCCCGTCGGAGTTAGCACAATCTGGTGTCGGGAGTTACCCCGACACCAGTGACCTGTTTGAGCGAGAGTTACTCGTCTTCCAGTTCGATGTTGATACCCAGCGAACGAATCTCTTTCAACAGTACGTTGAAGGACTCTGGCATGCCCGGTTCCATCTGATGGTTGCCGTCCACGATGTTTTTATACATCTTGGTACGACCGTTCACGTCATCAGACTTAACGGTGAGCATTTCCTGCAGGGTGTATGCTGCGCCGTATGCTTCAAGCGCCCACACTTCCATCTCCCCGAAGCGCTGACCACCGAACTGCGCCTTACCACCCAGCGGCTGCTGAGTAACCAGGCTGTAAGAACCGGTAGAACGCGCGTGCATCTTGTCATCAACCAGGTGGTTCAGTTTCAGCATGTACATGTAGCCAACGGTTACCTGGCGCTCGAACTGCTCACCGGTACGACCGTCGAACAGAGTGATCTGGCCAGAACTTGGCAGGCCACCCAGCTGTAACAGTTCCTTGATTTCAGACTCTTTCGCACCATCGAAGACTGGCGTTGCGATTGGCATACCCTTACGCAGGTTTTCAGCCAGACGCATCACTTCTTCATCGCTGAAGGTGTTCAGGTCGACTTTCTGGCAAACGTCGGTACCCAGATCGTACGCACGCTGGATGAATTCGCGCAGTTTCGCGACTTCCTGCTGCTGTTTCAGCATGGCGTTAATCTTGTCGCCGATACCTTTCGCAGCCATACCCAGGTGGGTTTCAAGGATCTGACCGATGTTCATACGAGACGGTACGCCCAGTGGGTTCAGTACGATGTCTACCGGCGTGCCGTTTTCATCGTAAGGCATATCTTCGATCGGGTTGATCTTAGAGATAACACCCTTGTTACCGTGACGACCCGCCATCTTATCACCAGGCTGGATCTGACGTTTAACGGCCAGATAAACCTTAACAATCTTCAGCACGCCCGGTGCCAGATCGTCGCCCTGAGTGATTTTGCGGCGTTTCGCTTCGAGTTTCTTCTCGAACTCGTGTTTCAGTTCGTCATACTGCTCAGCCAGCTGTTCCAGCTGATTTTGTTTCTCTTCGTCGGCCAGGCCCAGTTCCAGCCAGCGGTCACGCGGCAGCTTGTCGAGCTTCTCAGCTTCAACACCACCGGAAACCAGCACCGCGTAGATACGACCAAACAGGCCAGCTTCAAGGATCTGCAGCTCTTCAGACAGGTCTTTCTTAGCCTGCTTCAGCTGCATCTCTTCGATTTCCAGCGCACGTTTGTCTTTTTCTACGCCATCGCGAGTAAAGACCTGTACGTCGATAACCGTACCGGAAACACCGTTCGGTACGCGCAGAGAAGAGTCTTTAACGTCAGACGCTTTCTCACCGAAGATCGCGCGCAGCAGTTTCTCTTCTGGCGTCAGCTGGGTTTCACCTTTCGGCGTTACCTTACCAACCAGAATGTCGCCGCCGGTCACTTCCGCGCCGATGTAAACGATACCGGATTCATCCAGTTTGGAGAGCGCTGCTTCACCCACGTTAGGGATGTCAGCGGTGATCTCTTCTGGCCCCAGCTTGGTGTCACGGGACACACACGCCAGTTCCTGGATGTGAATAGTGGTGAAACGATCTTCCTGAACCACACGCTCGGAGACGAGGATGGAGTCTTCGAAGTTGTAACCGTTCCACGGCATGAACGCTACGCGCATGTTCTGACCGAGCGCCAGTTCACCGAGGTCGGTGGACGGACCGTCTGCCAGCACGTCGCCGCGCTCAACTGGCTCACCCAGAGATACGCAAGGCATCTGGTTGATACAGGTGTTCTGGTTAGAACGGGTGTATTTGGTCAGGTTGTAGATGTCGATACCCGCTTCGCCTGGGTACATCTCGTCTTCGTTAACTTTGATAACGATACGGGATGCATCCACGTACTGAACGGTACCGCCACGTTTAGCAACTGCAGTTACACCGGAGTCAACGGCAACAGCACGTTCCATACCGGTACCAACCAGCGGCTTATCAGCACGCAGAGTCGGAACCGCCTGACGTTGCATGTTCGCACCCATCAATGCACGGTTGGCGTCATCGTGTTCCAGGAACGGGATCAGGGACGCACCGACGGAAACCACCTGCTGGGTGGAAACGTCCATGTAGTCAACCTGGTCGTTGCTGAACAAGCTGGATTCACCTTTGCTACGGCAGGTAACGAGGTCATCAACAAAGCGACCTTCTTCGTCCAGGTTGGTGTTCGCCTGGGCGATAACGTAGTTACCTTCTTCGATAGCAGACAGGTAGTGAATTTCGTCGGTTACAACACCGTCAGTCACTTTACGATACGGGGTCTCGAGGAAACCGTATTCGTTCGTCTGTGCGTACACGGACAGGGAGTTGATCAGACCGATGTTTGGACCTTCAGGCGTTTCGATTGGACATACGCGACCGTAGTGGGTCGGGTGTACGTCTCGAACTTCGAAGCCTGCGCGCTCACGGGTCAGACCGCCTGGGCCGAGTGCAGAGATACGACGCTTGTGCGTAATCTCAGACAGCGGGTTGTTCTGGTCCATAAACTGAGACAGCTGGCTGGAACCAAAGAACTCTTTCACTGCCGCGGAGATCGGCTTGGCGTTGATCATATCCTGAGGCATCAGGGTATCCAGATCGCCCAGAGACAGACGCTCTTTCACCGCACGCTCTACACGTACCAGGCCAACGCGGAACTGGTTTTCCGCCATTTCACCTACGGAACGGATACGACGGTTGCCGAGGTGGTCGATATCGTCCACTTCGCCTTTACCGTTACGGATATCGATGAGCTTCTTCATCACTTCGATGATGTCTTCTTTGCTCAGGATACCGGAACCTTCGATCGTGTCACGCAGCAGAGAACGGTTGAACTTCATACGACCAACCGCGGAGAGATCGTAGCGGTCTTCGGAGAAGAACAGGTTCTCGAACAGGCTTTCAGCCGCTTCGCGAGTTGGTGGCTCACCAGGGCGCATCATGCGGTAGATTTCTACCAGCGCGCTCAGACGATCGGTGGTTGGGTCGACACGTACGGTTTCGGACATGTACGGACCGTGGTCCAGATCGTTGGTGAACAGCGTTTCGATACGCTTGTGGCCAGACTGGCTCAGCTTAGCCAGCAGATCCAGGCTCAGCTCCATGTTCGCTGGGCAGATCAGCTCGCCAGTAGATGCATCAACGTAGTCTTTTGCTGCAACTTTGCCAGCAATGTACTCAACCGGAACTTCGATGTGTTTGATTTCATCTTTTTCCAGCTGACGGATGTGGCGCGCAGTAATACGGCGGCCTTTTTCCACATACACTTTGCCGTTGGCTTCGATGTCGAACGACGCGGTATCACCACGCAGACGCTCTGGCACCAGTTCCATTTGCAGCTTGTTGTCGCGAATTTCAAAGACAACTTTCTCAAAGAACAGATCAAGAATCTGCTCAGTGGTGTAGTTCAGCGCACGCAGAATGATGGTCGCAGGCAGTTTACGACGACGGTCGATACGGACAAACAGGTTGTCTTTCGGATCGAACTCGAAGTCCAGCCAGGAACCACGGTAAGGAATGATACGCGCGTTATACAGTACTTTACCGGAAGAGTGCGTTTTACCTTTATCGCTGTCGAAGAAGACGCCCGGGCTACGGTGCAGCTGGGAAACGATAACACGCTCAGTACCGTTGATAACGAAAGTACCGTTGTCGGTCATGAGCGGAATTTCGCCCATGTAGACTTCTTGTTCTTTGATGTCTTTAACGGTGCCTTCCGGCGCTTCGCGCTCGTAGATCACCAGACGCAGTTTAACGCGCAGCGGTGCCGAGTAGGTCACGCCACGGATCTGACATTCCTGAACGTCAAATACCGGTTCGCCAAGGCGGTAGCTGACGTATTGCAGCTCGGAGTTACCGCTGTAGCTCTTAATCGGGAATACGGAACGGAAGGCTGCTTCCAGGCCGTACTGCCCTTCAGGATCTTGCTCGATAAACTTCTGGAACGAGTCAAGCTGGATAGAAAGGAGATATGGAATGTCCAGAACTTGTGGACGTTTACCAAAATCCTTACGAATACGTTTTTTCTCGGTATAGGAGTAAACCATAGGGTTCCTCAGCTCGCTGACAAGTCGACCCATCTGTCCATTGGCGGACAGTTTGTGCAACACCATTTTGTTGATCGGAAAATCGAACACTTTCCGCAATGCCTGTTGCTATCACGCTTAAACCATTTCATTGCGATTTACCCAGAGCGAGCACCCTGTCGCAGTATATTAAGTCGTCGATAGAAACAAGCATTGTCAGGACAACCAGCAGTCAAACAGTGTGAAACGCTACTGGCGCCTTACAGCGCAAAAAGGCTGGTGACCAAAAAGTCACCAGCCATCAGCCTAATTTCTCAGGCTGCAACCGGAAGGGTTGGCTTATTTAACTTCAACTTCAGCGCCAGCTTCTTCCAGAGATTTTTTCAGTGCTTCTGCGTCGTCTTTGCTCACGCCTTCTTTCAGCGCAGCTGGAGCAGATTCTACCAGGTCTTTAGCTTCTTTCAGACCCAGGCCAGTTGCAGCACGTACTGCTTTGATTACAGCAACTTTGTTCGCGCCAGCAGCTTTCAGAACTACGTCGAATTCAGTTTTTTCTTCAGCAGCTTCAACCGGACCAGCAGCTACAGCTACAGCAGCAGCAGCGGAAACACCGAATTTTTCTTCCATTGCAGAGATCAGTTCTACAACGTCCATTACGGACATAGCGGATACTGCTTCAATGATTTGATCTTTAGTGATAGACATTTAAATTGTTCCTGAAAATCAGAATAAGTTTATACGTAAGCGAATACTTGATAAAGAGGACTGCTATTAAGCAGCTTCTTTCGCATCGCGAACAGCAGCCAGAGTGCGAACCAGTTTGCCAGCCGAAGCTTCTTTCATGGTTGCCATCAGGCGTGCAATTGCTTCTTCGTAGGTCGGCAGGGTTGCCAGGCGATCGATTTGCGATGCCGGGATCAACTCACCTTCAAAGGCTGCAGCTTTAACCTCGAATTTTGCATTCGCTTTCGCGAACTCTTTGAACAGACGAGCAGCAGCGCCCGGGTGTTCCATAGAGTATGCAATCAAGGTTGGACCAACAAACGTGTCTTTCAGGCACTCGAAAGGAGTACCTTCAACTACGCGGCGCAGCAGGGTGTTACGAACAACACGCATGTAAACGCCAGCTTCACGACCTGCTTTACGCAGTTCAGTCATTTTATCTACAGTAACGCCACGGGAATCCGCAACTACTGCAGACAGCGCGCCTTTGGCTACTTCGCTGACTTCAGCAACAATCGCTTGTTTGTCTTGAAGATTTAAAGCCATTAGCTTTGCTCCTGGATGTTTGCCAGGGCTCATGCCCTGGAACTCACTTCACTCTTCCCAACGGGAAGAGCGTCTAAATACGGTGAGCAGAAACAAGCCAGAGTATCAAAAAATAATCTTAGCGTTCTGTCACCGTCTACGCAGGGGATTAAGCCTCTTGCGAGACACCTGCGGTCTTCGACGGAGGCCTGGATAGGCCAGGCTCCAACGAACAATTCGGTTACCCGCTAACCTGAGTTAGCAAACGTGGGCGAAGATTGTAGACAAATTCGCCGCCCACGTAAAGGTATTAGTTTGCAGCAGCGCTCAGGCCGGCCTGGTCAACTGCAACACCTGCACCCATGGTGGTGGAGATGCTAACTTTCTTGATGTACACGCCTTTCGCCTGAGTTGGTTTTGCTTTTTTCAGCGCAACCAGCAGAGCTTCCAGGTTTTCTTTCAGTTTGTCAGCGTCAAAGTCCACTTTACCGATGGTGGTGTGGATGATGCCGTTTTTGTCGTTACGATAACGAACCTGACCTGCTTTAGCGTTCTTAACCGCTTCAGCAACGTTAGGGGTTACAGTACCCACTTTCGGGTTTGGCATCAGGCCGCGTGGACCCAGAACCTGGCCCAGCTGGCCAACAACGCGCATTGCATCTGGAGATGCGATAACAACGTCAAAGTTCATTTCGCCTTTCTTGATCTGGTCAGCCAGATCTTCCATACCTACCAGCTCAGCGCCTGCAGCTTTAGCAGCTTCAGCGTTTGCGCCCTGGGCAAATACGGCTACGCGAACGGAACGGCCAGTACCGTGTGGCAGTACAGTTGCACCACGTACGTTCTGATCAGATTTACGAGCGTCGATACCGAGGTTTACAGCAACGTCAACGCTTTCAACGAACTTAGCGGTAGCCAGTTCTTTCAGCAGAGCGATAGCTTCGTTGATTTCGTACTGTTTGGTCGCATCAACTTTGTCACGGATCACGGACATGCGCTTGGTCAGTTTAGCCATTTCTTAGTCCTCCACTACCAGGCCCATGGAACGTGCAGTACCTTCGATGGAGCGAGTCATCGCTTCAATGTCGGAACCAGTCATGTCGGCAGCTTTGGTCTGCGCGATTTCCTGCAGCTGAGCGCGGGAAATTTTACCTACTTTGTCTTTGTTCGGCTTGCCGGAACCAGACTTGATACCAGCCGCTTTTTTCAGCAGAACTGCTGCCGGCGGGGTCTTGGTAACGAAAGTGAAAGAACGGTCAGCGTAAACAGTGATTACGACTGGGATTGGCAGACCTTTTTCCAGGGATTCGGTTTTTGCGTTGAACGCTTTACAGAATTCCATGATGTTCACACCCTGCTGACCCAGAGCTGGACCAACTGGTGGACTTGGGTTCGCCATACCAGCTGCAACCTGCAGCTTGACGTAGGCTTGTACTTTCTTAGCCATTCTAAAATCCTCTGATTGGGTTATAGCGCCTCAAGGAGGCTCCCCGTGATAAAATTCGTTTTACGGATTGCATCCATAAAAACAAAAGGCGCGAAATTGTATTCCAATCTCGCGCCCTGTGCAACGTTTAAATCGTCGCTTTTTTGATCGCTGCTTAGGCTTTTTCTACCTGAGCGAAGTCCAGCTCTACCGGGGTCGCACGACCGAAGATAGAAACAGAAACTTTCAGGCGGGACTTCTCATAGTCCACTTCTTCAACCACACCGTTAAAGTCAGCAAACGGACCGTCATTAACACGTACCATTTCACCCGGTTCAAACAGCGTTTTCGGACGCGGCTTATCACCAACCTGCTGCAGGCGGTTCATAATCGCATCAACTTCTTTATCGCTGATTGGCGCCGGACGGTCAGACGTGCCGCCGATAAAGCCCATTACGCGCGGTACGCTGCGCACTAAGT
Source organism: Leclercia sp. EC_58 (assembly GCF_019584355.1). Lineage (NCBI taxonomy): Bacteria > Pseudomonadati > Pseudomonadota > Gammaproteobacteria > Enterobacterales > Enterobacteriaceae > Leclercia > Leclercia sp. EC_58. The sequence goes on along the minus strand of NZ_VDAM01000001.1, from coordinate 1,316,121 downwards.
GCCAGCTTGCGTCGTTCATCACCATCTGAACAAGCACGTAACCCGGGAAGAATTTGCGCTCGCTTTTGCGACGCTGGCCGCCACGGATCTCGACCACTTCTTCGGTCGGAACCATAACTTCACCAAACAACTCTTCCATGTTGTGTAATTTGATATGCTCACGCAGCGACGTTGCTACGCGGCCTTCAAAACCGGAAAACGCCTGAACGACGTACCAGCGCTTTTTAGGGGCTTCAGACATCTCAGAACCTCAGGCCAGTGATAAAGGATACCAGGCGAACCAGAATACCATCCAGTCCCCACAGGATCAGTGACATTACAGCGGTAACCGCAGCTACAATCAGCGTGGTGTGCAATGTTTCCTGGCGAGTCGGCCAAATGACCTTACGGACTTCCGTTCTCGCTTCGCGGGCAAAAGCGACGGTCGCTTTACCTTTGGTCGTCAACAGCGCGACACCACCCGCTGCAGCAATCAGAATTACCACTGCCAGCGCGCGTAGCGGCAGCATCATGTCACGATAAAGGTAGTTGCCCACGATTGCTACGATCAACAATACGGCTACTACTACCCATTTCATCGCTTCCAGGCCGCGCCCGCTCCCTTGAGCTTCGGTATTCGCACTCATAAACCAACCTGTCAGAAGTATTCTACAAACATTTTCACCCCGCGAGCGCGAGGCAAACCAAATCGAAATGCTAATTCGCTTTTCGGATTATACGCTCTCTGCAGAGCCTGTCTCAGCAATGATTATGACAAAAATAATCACTGATGAGCCAGGTTCTGATGTGAAAGCGTGCAAAAAGGGCATCAAATGATGCCCTTTTCATGCGCATTGCGTCAAATGTTATCAGCAATTAGCCGAGAACTTTAGCAACCACGCCCGCGCCAACGGTACGGCCGCCTTCGCGGATTGCGAAACGCAGGCCATCGTCCATTGCGATTGGGTGGATCAGGGTAACAACCATTTTGATGTTGTCGCCTGGCATTACCATCTCAACGCCTTCTGGCAGTTCGATGGTACCGGTCACGTCAGTAGTACGGAAGTAGAACTGTGGACGGTAGCCTTTGAAGAACGGAGTATGACGGCCGCCTTCGTCTTTGGACAGGATGTACACTTCAGATTCGAACTTGGTGTGTGGCTTGATTGAGCCTGGCTTCGCCAGAACCTGACCACGTTCGATTTCTTCACGTTTGATACCACGCAGCAGAACACCAACGTTCTCACCAGCACGGCCTTCGTCCAGCAGTTTGCGGAACATTTCAACGCCAGTACAGGTAGATTTCGCAGTATCTTTGATACCAACGATTTCAACTTCTTCACCAACTTTGATGATACCGCGCTCTACACGACCGGTAACAACGGTACCACGACCGGAGATGGAGAATACGTCTTCGATTGGCAGCAGGAACGGCTTGTCGATAGCACGCTCTGGTTCTGGGATGTAAGAATCCAGGTAGCCAGCCAGTTCGATGATTTTCTCTTCCCACTCAGCTTCGCCTTCCAGCGCTTTCAGAGCAGAACCACGAACGATTGGGGTATCGTCGCCTGGGAAATCGTACTGAGACAGAAGTTCACGAACTTCCATTTCTACCAGTTCCAGCAGCTCTTCGTCATCAACCATGTCGCATTTGTTCAGGAACACGATGATGAAAGGAACGCCTACCTGACGACCCAGCAGGATGTGCTCACGGGTCTGAGGCATTGGGCCGTCAGTCGCAGCAACAACCAGGATCGCGCCGTCCATCTGCGCAGCACCGGTGATCATGTTTTTAACATAGTCGGCGTGGCCTGGGCAGTCTACGTGTGCGTAGTGGCGAGTCGGGGTGTCGTATTCAACGTGAGAAGTGTTGATGGTGATACCACGAGCTTTTTCTTCTGGTGCGTTATCGATCTGGTCGAATGCGCGAGCAGAACCACCGTAGGTTTTTGCCAGAACGGTAGTGATTGCAGCGGTCAGCGTTGTTTTACCATGGTCAACGTGGCCGATAGTACCGACGTTAACGTGCGGTTTTGTACGTTCAAACTTTTCTTTAGACATCGATTGTCCCTCTAAGACACGGATAAATCGGTGATATCACCACATCAACCAGGCGAAATGCCTGAACTGTTGAATACATTTAAATTGAAACAGAGAGAAATGGGAGGGAGAAGTGAAGTGGTGCTGATACCCAGAGTCGAACTGGGGACCTCACCCTTACCAAGGGTGCGCTCTACCAACTGAGCCATATCAGCACGTATTGGAGCGGGCAGCGGGAATCGAACCCGCATCATCAGCTTGGAAGGCTGAGGTAATAGCCATTATACGATGCCCGCATCCTGAAACTCGGCTACCCAGTTCTTTCTGTAACAAAAAAAGAGATTTCTCTCTTTTTAAGTTCGAGCTGGTTAATTTTTTCAACCAACTCCGGCGGCGTTAACGCTGCCAGAAAGTGGTGGTGGGGGAAGGATTCGAACCTTCGAAGTCTGTGACGGCAGATTTACAGTCTGCTCCCTTTGGCCGCTCGGGAACCCCACCGGACTTGATGGTGCCGACTACCGGAATCGAACTGGTGACCTACTGATTACAAGTCAGTTGCTCTACCTACTGAGCTAAGTCGGCATCAAGTAGCGCGCATTCTATGGAGACATGGGCGGTCATGCAACTAAAAATTTGCATAAATTGTTCTTTCGCTCACATTTTGTGCTAGAAGAGTGAATAACGCTGTATTTTCAGGCAGACGCGCGCAAATATTCACCATATGCTGTTCCGTAATGGGCTCAAACCCGGTCTGTGACGATTCCCGCTTAACGCAACACGGGGCCACTTTTTTTCTTATTATTCGGCTCATCTGGTGTTAACCTCCTGCCCATTGTCCAAAATTAACTAATCAATGATGTGCCACTCCCCCCTACCCAGCCTCTGTTGTGGGATGCGATGGCTCACTCAAGCATGCTTATGAGCAAAAAAGAGCAAACGTTAATGACGCCTTATCTCCAGTTTAGCCGCAGCCAGTGGGCTGCTCTGCGTGACTCCGTCCCGATGACCTTAACGGAAGGCGAAATCGCACGGTTAAAAGGGATAAACGAAGACCTGTCGCTTGAAGAAGTGGCTGAAATTTATTTGCCTCTGTCACGTTTGCTGAATTTCTATATCAGTTCCAACCTTCGTCGACAGGCCGTGCTGGAACAGTTCCTCGGGACTAACGGGCAGCGCATTCCTTATATCATCAGTATTGCCGGCAGCGTGGCCGTGGGTAAAAGCACCACCGCGCGCGTACTGCAGGCGCTGCTGAGCCGCTGGCCAGAGCATCGTAGCGTTGAGCTGATCACCACCGACGGCTTCCTGCACCCGAACGAGGTGTTAAAAGAGCGCGGTCTGATGAAGAAGAAAGGCTTCCCGCTCTCTTATGATATGCACCGTCTGGTGAAATTCGTGTCGGATCTGAAATCCGGCGTGCCGAACGTTACGGCCCCGGTCTATTCGCACCTGATTTATGACCGTATCCCCGACGGGGACAAAACCGTGGTCCAGCCGGACATTCTGATTCTGGAAGGGTTAAACGTTCTGCAAAGCGGGATGGACTATCCTCATGACCCGCATCATGTCTTTGTCTCCGACTTTGTCGACTTCTCTATTTATGTCGATGCCCCGGAAGATTTACTGCAAAGCTGGTACATCAACCGCTTCCTGAAGTTCCGCGAAGGGGCGTTCACCGATCCTGACTCCTATTTCCACAACTATGCCCAGCTCTCGAAAGAAGAGGCCGTTAATGTGGCGACGTCGCTGTGGAATGAGATCAACTACGTGAACCTGAAAGAGAACATTCTGCCAACGCGTGAGCGCGCCAGCCTGATCCTCACCAAAAGTGAGAAACATGCTGTCGACCAGATTCGCTTACGGAAATAGTCTTTCACCGTTCCAATAAAAAAAAACCGGCTTATCGCCGGTTTTTTTATGAATTACGCCAGAGGCTTTTCGCCGTTTTCATCCTGATCGACGGCAAAGCAGGCGACCAGTTGACCGCCATAATCTTTTAACTGCGGTTGCAGCTGGGTGCATGGCCCAAAACGGCGGCGGCAACGGGCATTGAAAGCACAGCCCGGTGGCGGGTTAAGCGGGCTCGGCAGCTCGCCGGTCAGCTTAATACGCTCCCGGCGGTCATCCGGGTTCAGACGCGGGGTCGCAGAGAGCAGCGCCTGGGTATAAGGATGGCGCGGGTTATTAAAGATCTGATCTTTCGTCCCCTTCTCCACACAGCGGCCCAGATACATCACCATCACTTCATCCGCGATATGCTCTACCACTGAGAGGTCGTGAGAGATGAAGACATACGACAGACCTAAATCCTGCTGCAAATCCATCATCAGGTTCAGCACCTGCGCACGGACGGAAACGTCCAGTGCGGAGACCGGTTCATCGGCGATCACCACATCCGGATCGAGCATCAGACCACGGGCGATAGCGATACGCTGACGCTGACCGCCGGAGAACATATGCGGATAGCGATCGTAGTGCTCGGTCTTGAGCCCCACTTTCGCCATCATCGCCAGCGCCTTCTCGCGACGCTGCTCTTTACTCAGCGTGGAGTTGATCTGCAATGGCTCCTCCAGAATCTGCCCCACTTTTTTACGCGGGTTCAACGAACCATAGGGGTTCTGGAAGACAATCTGGATTTTCTGGCGACGCAGTTTCTGCGCGTCGGGATCGTGCTTCAGCAGATCCTGCCCTTGATAGTACAGCTCGCCCCCGGTCGGGGTTTCAATCATCGTCAGCAGGCGACCCAGCGTGGATTTCCCGCAGCCGGACTCACCCACCACCGCTAATGTCTTACCGCGCTCGAGGGTAAAGGAGACGCCATCCAGTGCTTTAACCAGACGTTCCGGGGCAAACAGCCCCTTCTTCACCGGGTAGTGTTTTTTCAGATCGATAGCATGCAGCAGCGGCTGTTGCATGGTGGCCTCATGCGTACTCATAGTTCGGCCTCCCGGCGTCATCAAGTGGGTAGTGACATTTAGACTGGCGGCCGCCGTCCACGGTGTTCAGCGCCGGCTCGTCAACGCGACATTTATCCGTGGCATACGGGCAGCGCGGGTTCAGCAGACAGCCGGTCGGGCGGTCATATTTACCCGGTACCACGCCCGGCAGTGACGCCAGGCGCGCCTTATCCTGGGCAAACTCCGGCAGTGCGCGCAGCAGGGCCTGAGTATAGGGGTGACGCGGCGCGCGGAAGATATCGTGCGAGCTGCCGGTTTCCACAACCTGCCCGGCATACATCACGATGATTTTGTGCGCGGCTTCGGCCACTAACGCCAGGTCATGAGTGATCAGGATCAGCGCCATGTTCTCTTTCTGCTGTAACTCCAGCAGCAACTCGATGATCTGTGCCTGAATGGTCACGTCCAGCGCGGTTGTCGGTTCATCGGCAATCAGCAGTTTTGGCCGACAGGCAATCGCCATGGCGATCATCACACGCTGGCTCATCCCGCCGGAGAGCTGGTGCGGATAGACATCCAGACGCGAGGCCGGGTCCGGAATACCCACCTGGGTCAGCAGATCGATTGCCCGCTGACGACGGGTTTTCTTGTTGCCGCCCTGGTGCACCTTAATGGCTTCCATAATCTGGAAGCCCACGGTGTAGCATGGGTTAAGGCTGGTCATCGGATCCTGGAAGATCATCGCCACTTCGGCACCGACCAGGTTGCGGCGCTCTTTTTCGGAAATGCGCTTCAGATCCTGCCCGTTAAATTCCAGGTTTTCCGCCATCACGCGGCCAGGGAAATCAATCAGTCCCATGATTGCCAGGGAGCTTACCGATTTACCGGAACCGGACTCGCCCACAATGCCGACCACTTCACCCTGATTTACGCTGTAGCTGACCCGATCTACGGCGCGAAACTCGGAGCCTACGTCACCGAAGTGCACCGATAATTTATCTACATTTAATAACGCCATCTCGTGCCTCTTACTGCTTCAGTTTGGGATCAAGTGCATCACGCAGACCATCACCCATCAGGTTAAATGCCAGCACCGTCAGCAGGATCGCCAGACCCGGGAAGGTCACGACCCACCAGGCGCTTTGCGCGAACTGCAACACGTCGGAGAGCATGGTGCCCCACTCCGGTGTTGGCGGCTGCGCACCCATGCCAAGGAAGCCAAGAGCGGCCATATCGAGAATGGCGTTAGAGAAACCGAGCGACGCCTGAACAATCAGCGGCGCAAGGCAGTTTGGAAGAATGTTGATGAACATCTGACGCATCGCGCCAGCGCCCGCCACGCGAGAGGCGGTAACGTAGTCACGGTTCACTTCTACCAGCACCGCCGCGCGGGTTAATCGCACGTAGTGAGGAAGGGCAACAAAGGTCAGAGCCAGCGCGGCGTTGCCGATTGACGGGCCGAAGATCGCCACCAGCACCAGCGCCAGCAGCAGGCTTGGCAGAGCCAGCATGATGTCGACGATACGCATGATGGTGTTATCAATCAGGCCGCCAAAGTAACCGGCGATCAGGCCCAGCACCACGCCGAGGATCAATGACAGCACCACCACCAGACAGCCAACCAGCAGCGACAGACGTGCGCCGTACATCAGACGGGAAAGCACATCACGGCCCACGTCATCGGTACCCAGCAGATGCGTCAGGGTACCGCCGTCCTGCCATACCGGGGGTGCAAGCAGCGCATCACGGAACTGCTCCGCCGGGTTATGCGGCGCGAGCACGTTCGCAAACACGGCAATCAGGATCATGATGGAAACGTATACCAGCCCTACCACCGCGCCTTTGTTGCGTTTGAAGTAATGCCAGAACTCCTGCATCGGCGTCATTGGCACCGGTGCAGCTTTATTTACAGTAACTTGTGACATGATGGCCCCTTACTTCTTATGACGAATACGCGGGTTCACCACGCCGTACAGCAAATCGACCAGCAGGTTGACGAGGATAATCATCGTCGCCACCAGCAACACACCGCCCTGAACCACCGGATAGTCACGGCGCTGCAGCGCGTCAATCAACCAGCGGCCCAGGCCCGGCCAGGAGAAGATGGTTTCGGTCAGAATCGCCCCTGCAAGCAGCGTCCCCACCTGCAGACCGATAACCGTGACCACCGGCAGCATGGCGTTGCGCAGGGCATGAATGATGATCACCCGCATACGGGTCAGCCCTTTGGCGCGGGCAGTACGGATATAGTCCTCGCCCAGCACTTCCAGCATCGACGAACGGGTCATACGCACGATGACCGCCAGCGGGATTGTCCCGAGCACCATCGCAGGCAGGATCATGTGCGCCAGCGCATCAATAAAGTTGCCCTCTTCACCCCAGATAGCCGTGTCGATCAGCATAAAGCCGGTCAGCGGATTGGTGTCATCGAGGAAGACCATATCGCTGACGCGCCCTGAGACAGGCGTCAGGTTCAGCTGCACCGAAACCAGCATAATCAGCATCATGCCCCACCAGAAGATAGGCATGGAGTAGCCAGTCAGCGCCAGGCCAACGGCAGTATGATCAAAGATGGAGCCACGTTTCACCGCAGCCAGCACACCCACCGGAATACCAACGGCGACGGCAAAAATCATGGCGCAGACACCGAGCTCCAGCGTCGCTTTAAAACGTGGTACGAACTCTTCCCACACCGGAAGACGGCTTTTCAGCGAAATGCCCAAATCACCATGCATCACACCCCAGATATAGTGGAGATACTGCTGCCACATCGGCTTATCCAGCCCCAGTTCGGCCAACAGCTGTGCATGACGTTCAGGAGAAATGCCACGCTCGCCCGCCATAATCATTACCGGGTCACCGGGAATCATATGGACGAAAGCGAAGGTGAGAAGGGTGATACCGATAAACGTGGGGATAACAAGTCCCAGACGTCGGAGGATGAACTGCAACATAACCCGGATTCTCTCTAATGACGTACGCCTGGAGGCGCGACGTCTGTATTGCTCACAAATCTTATTCCCTCCCCTTTCAGAGAGGGAATAAAGCACTGCTGCCGGGTGGCGCTACGCTTACCCGGCCTACATACCGTAGGCCAGTGCAAGCGCAGCGCCGCCTGGCGTTGCTTTTAATTATTCAACTGAGACGTTTTCGAAGTGGTGTTTGCCCAGTGGATCAACCACATAGCCTTTAACTTCTTTACGCACTGGTTCGTACACGGTTGAGTGAGCCACGATCAGCGCTGGCGCCTGCTCATGCATGACAACCTGAGCCTGTTTGTACAGCTCAATACGCTTGTTGTGATCTTCTGCAGCACGCGCTGGCTGAATCAGATCTTCAAACGGCTTGTAGCACCAGCGAGAGTAGTTAGAACCATCTTTCGCCGCGGCGCAGCTGAACAGGGTCGCGAAGAAGTTATCTGGATCCCCGTTGTCGCCGGTCCAGCCCATCATCACAGCCTGGTGCTCACCCGCTTTAGCACGCTTGAGGTACTCGCCCCACTCGTAGGTCACGATCTTGGCCTGAACGCCGATCTTAGCCCAGTCAGCCTGAACCATTTCGGCCATACGGCGCGCGTTCGGGTTGTAAGGACGCTGTACTGGCATCGCCCACAGCTCAACGGTAAAGCCTTTATCCTGGCCCGCTTCTTTCAGCAGCGCTTTCGCTTTCTCAACGTCATAGGTGTAATCCTTAACGTCGTCGTTGTAGCCCCACATGGTTGGTGGGATCAGGTTCTTGGCAGCAACGCCAGCGCCCTGATAAACGGCCTTGATGATCGCTTCTTTGTTCACCGCGTAGGTCAGCGCCTGACGTACTTTCACGTCATCAAACGGTTTCTTCTCGGTGTTGAAGGAGAGATAGCCGACGTTCAGACCCGCCTGCTCCATCAGGTTGATGTTTTTATCCTGCTTCATGCGTGCGATGTCAGCCGGGTTCGGGTACGGCATAACCTGGCACTCGTTCTTCTGCAGCTTGGCGTAACGCACGGAGGCGTCAGGCGTGATGGAGAAGACCAGACGGTCGATCTGCGGCTTGGTGCCCCAGTAACCTTCAAACGCTTTGTACAGGATGCGGGAGTCTTTCTGATACTGCAGCAGCTGGAACGGACCGGTACCGATTGGGTTCAGGTCAACTTTCTCCGGGGTGCCGGCTTTCAGCATGTTGTCCGCATACTCTTTAGAGAGAATAGAGGCGAAGTCCATAGCCAGGTCAGCCAGGAATGGCGCTTCCGGACGGGTAAGCACGAACTGAACGGTGTTGTCGTCCACTTTTTTGATTTCGCTGATCAGATCCGGCAGACCCATCCCTTCAAAGTATTCATAGCTGCCGCCGGATACTTTGTGGTACGGGTTCTGGGCATTTTTCTGACGGTCAAAGGAGAACACCACGTCGTCGGCGTTAAAGTCGCGCGTAGGTTTAAATTCTTTGCTGTCCTGCCACTTCACGCCCGGGCGCAGGTGGAAGGTGTAGGTCTTGCCGTCTTCGCTGATGTCCCACTTCTCTGCCAGACCCGGAATAACTTCTGTAGTACCGGTTTTGAATTCAACCAGACGGTTATAGATAGGTACAGAGCTTGCGTCGTACGTTGTACCAGAGGTAAAGAGCTGTGGGTTAAAGCCTTCCGGCGAGCCTTCAGAACAGTAGACCAGGGTTTTTGCCTGTACGCTTGCTGCGACAGTCATGGCTACCAGGCTCAGACCAAGCTTCAGCATCCCTGACTTCTTCAAGGAAATACTCATTGTTATTCTGCTCCAATGTGATGTTTTTGTTGTGTTACTCCGCCTGACCTTTAATTTTTTTTTACCCGGTCTGGTCGGTGTTGCCCTAAGGCGTGATAAGGGATGGAGATTCCTTTCAGAAGAGCGACTGAGTTGCAGCGCAGATCCTCCCTGAAATGCCCCTCGTGCCCTACAATCTGTCAACAGAATGTGAAAACGTCAATACAGGTGACGGGGATTTACGCTAAGTGTGAGAATTGGCAAACAAAGATTAAAAAAACCACCGGGGCCTATTTTCAGCAGGGAAATTTATGCTACCCGCCATGATGCAGCACAACTCTCTATGCATTCTGCTACAACCAGTGATTAACATTTATTCAACCGGGGTAAATTTTCTTACGGAATGGCGATTATCTGCGCACTAAATGCCGTGAACGTTAAAACGCACAGGGGAAAATGCTGAGGTTATGTATAAGCAACGCGAAAAAAGATCATTCCATATATAAAAAAATACAATGGAATATGTCACATAATCGTTAACAGGCAGGGGGAAAGCGCGGTAACCGCTATTTTAATTACTTTTGAATAATAACGTTCTGATGGGGCGTATTACTGCAACCCGTAAAAGCAGAAAACCCCGCTCAAAGAGCGGGGTTTTCGAATGTGGTCGGCGAGAGAGGATTCGAACCTCCGACCCACTGGTCCCAAACCAGTTGCGCTACCAAGCTGCGCTACTCGCCGAATGCGGAGCGCATCTTACTGCTACGCTCTGCCTCCGTCAATCCCTTATTTTGCAAAAGCCTTTCGATCGGCTATAAAGTCGCCAGACCTGTTACTTTGCGGCTTTCGCCGTGCTGTCCGGCACTTTACACCAGTTGTTATTCTCGTTAATTCCACCGTCCGGCGAGGTATAACCGAGGCAACCCAGAATGGTGTCGTACAGCTCCACATGACGACGCGCCACTTTCATATCCGCCTGCGCTTTAAGATGCGCAAACATTTTGGCTTTCTCCGGGTTCTCCAGATACTTATCAGACATCCACACCATCATCGGTACGCGGAACTGCTCCGGCGGGGCCATCTTGCGCGGCGTACCGTGCAGGTGCTCTTTCTCGTTAATCGACTCACCGTGGTCGGCGGCATAGAAAACAATGGCTTTCTTATCGCGCACCTGGTCAATCACGCTGTCGATAAAGTGATCCACATAGGTCACCGAGTTGTCGTAGGAGTTGATCAACTGCTGTTTACTGCAGTCTTTATCCACGCCTTTACACTCCGGCGTCCATTTCGCAAAGCTGCGTGGATAACGCTGGGTATAGTTAAAGTGCGACCCTTTGGTATGCAGGATGATCATATGCTTACCGTCCTGGTTGCCCTCCAGCGAGCGTTGCATCTCGTCGATCAGCAGCATGTCGTCCACGCTCTTACCGCGGTTACGCGGCTCAGCGCCAATCTGCTCACGGTAGGCGATGTTATTGGCCATGGTGTTGCTGTAGAACCACATCTCGCTCTGCATCGCATAGAGGTCGGAGGTAAAGCCCAGCTGACGCAGCACTGAGAAGACGTTCTGCTCTTTCAGCGTCCGCTGTGGGTTATCGCTCGCCCCGCCCTCACGCACAAACATGCAGCGCAACGAGAGTTTGGTCGCGGTATCGCATGAGTAACCGCGGAAGGCGACAAGGTTTTTCTCCTGCGCCAGCTTCGGCGTGGTATCCCGCTCATAGCCCAGAAGGCCCATGTGATCCCAGCGCGTGGTTTCACCGATAATGAAGACAACGTAGGTGTCATCAAGATCCGCAGGCGCCTGATAGGTGAATTTCTTCGCCGGATTCATCAGCGATTTATTGTCGGAAGATTCATCCACCTGCGCCCAGGCGTATAACCCCAGCGCGGAGATCCAGTTGGAAGGCAGATAGGAGTTCGCCACCACGCCGCCATAGCTCGGCATATCCACGCCGGAGGTACGCTCAACATTCTTCTGCTGTAAATCCAGCAGGCGGATAGGTCCCCAGACCATTAAGCCTGCCAGCACCACCACCGCGGCGCTTCTGGTGCGCTGTCCGGGAGTACGCAGCTGGCGCAACAACGTATAGCGGCAGCGGTTGTTCCAGATAAGCAGCAGCGGCAGGATGCTCACGCAAACCAGCCAGAGAATAAAGTGTAAACCGACCACCTCTTTCGAGAGGTCGATATCTGTGGTCATCACCGAGGCAATAATGCCATAGCCGATCACCACGTTCATAAAGGTCATGTAATAGCTGGCACCCGCCGAGCACAGCACCACCAGCGTGGCGAGTACCCGCCAGACACGGCGGCCAAACAGCGACAGCAAACGCAGTAAAAAGAAGGTAACCAGTACAGTGGCAACCAGTTCAACGACCGCAGCGATTCCTTTCCAGGCGGTAAAGTCTTGCGCATAACCATCAAACCGACGGAAAAAAACTGCGCCATTCATAAACAGGCCGATGTACAACGCAAGTAAAAAGCTGAGCTTTTGTTGCGTCATCGCTTTGATATATTTCATTAATGCAACCTGGAAAAAGGTAAAGTAGAGCCGCTTCACTCTTGGTCGAAAAGTGAACAGGTTATTTCATTGCCTGGGAGTACGTTGTCAGAAACGTCTTTAAGCGCGGTAAGTAGACCACAGGGAAAAGAAAAAGTGGCAGCAGAGAATGTGATCCCTGCAAATATTTACAAAAAAACAAGTCCGATGGCATACCAACGGCCTGTTCTTTACACTCTACAAAAACAAAAAAGGCCGGAATATCCGGCCTTTAGAGGTGGTTTCAATCAAGCATGCGCTTGTTGCAATGCTTCACGCTGCGGCTGACGAATAGTGGTGGACAGGGCCAGCGAAATGATAAGTAAGGCGAATATTACGCAGAAAGTCACATAAAAACCGCCGAACAGCGAAGCAATAAGCGAACCGCAAATACTGCCGATACCAAAACCTAAATAAATAACGCCGTAGTTTTTCGCCAGATTATTCAGGCCGAAGAACTCACTGACCAGCGACGGGAAGACGGTGATGGTGCCGCCGAAGTTAAACGCGACGCAGGCGATAGCCGCAAAGAAGGTCACTTCGTTGAGCGGGGCGAAAAGCAGAGCCGCCATTCCCACCAGTGAAACCACCTGGCCGAGGGTAATGACACGGATACGGGCAATTTTATCGGAGAGGATCCCCAGTACCAGGCGACCAGAGAGGTTAGCAATAGAGATAATGGTTACCGCGTTGGCCGCTGTTGCCGCATCCAGTTTCACCATCCCCTGGGCGATATCTTTCGCCACGCCAATTACATACAGACCGCTCATGCAGGCCGTCAGGAACATCACAGCCAGCATCCAGTACTGCGGCTTACGCATCGACTGCGCCAGCGTAAAGTCATTCTCGACTACGCCATTGACCGTCTGCACCTCCTGCTGCGGCGCATCTTTCATCAGGGTAGCGCCAAACAGGATCATCACCAGCACGATTGCGCCCCAGATCATAAAGGTCTTTTCAAGGCCGACGGTGGCGAGTAACTGGCTGTCGATGAATTTGAAGCCCAGGCTGCCAAGGCCATAAGAACCGATGGCAAAGGCGGAGATCAGCCCTTTACGCTCCGGGAACCATTTCACACAGTTCGACAGGGTTAAGAGATAGCCTGCGCCATCTGCCAGCCCGACCAGCACCCCGGCGCTCAGCCACAGCATCATCAGATTGTTGGAATATGCGGTCAGGAAGAAGCCCAGCCCCAGCAACACACCGGAAGCCATCGTGACGCGCTTCACGCCGAAGCGTTCCTGCAATTTACCGGCGATGGACGAAGAGAGCGCCAGGCCCAGGCTCAGCAAACCAAAGGAGAAAGCCACCTGGCTTATCGGGGCATTGAGTTTGTCGGAAAGGGCGCTGTTAAACAGGCTCCAGGTATAGACCGACCCCAGAGCGAACTGGGTCACGATAGTACCGAAGAGGGTCAGCCAGCGGGTGCGGTTGTAAGTTGAAGTGTTCATGGCAGTTGTCCTGCAGCAGAAAAAAGGGAAATTCACTGCTGACAACGATATCCAAAACCTTACCTTACCAGGGGTAAAACGGCATGAAATGCAGAGGGCGCGGAATGAAATGCCGAAAATCAGGAATGAATGGCCTGGACAACCGTCTGAACCGCACCGGAGAAGGCTCGCTTCCGGTGCTGCACAGGCGATTTACGTGGCTAATTCAGAATCTGGCGCTGACGCCGAGGGTATAAAGATAATCCTCGCCGGCGGTCATATTTTCAGCCTGCGACATCGAGGCATAGGCCGCCATATAAGGATTGATCAGCATATCGGCCCCGACGGTGACATCCATCCAGTTACCGTATTGGGTGGACGGCATCAGGCGTCCCAGGCCGGACTGCATTTTCCACTGGTTATCACCGAACTGCTGGTTATAGCTGATTTGCGCCCACGGTCGCACATCGCCGACGCGCGTGTCCACGCGCCAGCCGAGCGTACTTACGCTGGCGTGCCACAGCGGGTCGATCAATGACTGCGTGTTCACGCTATCGCCAAACTCGTTGTACATATTGGGCGTGGAGCCGTCATAGTGCCAGGCGGCAACCGGTCCGGTCGTGAAACGGCGGGCCACGGGAATACTCCAGCCCACACTCATTGAGCTGGTCGCCTCCACAGGAGAGGAATCAGGTAAATTCAGCGCTAAACCGGGCGTATTCTGCGAGGAGAGGATCCGCTCTTTGAGAATGTCCTCATAACGCGGTTGGTGATCGTTGTCCCATGTATAACGCTCGGTGGTATTACTTTTTGTATCCGAAACGATATATTCCTGTTGCCAGGCGTTTGCTGTGTTGCCTGAAATCAGACAGGCCAACAAGCTCACCATACCTGTCACGGCATGGCGGCCACTGATATTTTTTATCATCATCAAAGCGACTCCAGAGAAGAGCCGAGTTCGGCGACATTTGTGTTTGTTTAATTGAGGCCAGGTTGCAACATGAGGGATGTTGCGTATCAACCTGTATTAACTATTGTCTCTTTAGGTGACACGTCAAGCCGGGTCGATTGAAATTTTTGTAATTTCAGGAGCAAATAGGGAGAGAAACGATGCAACGTTGTGGCTGGGTTAGCCAGGATCCGCTTTATATCGCCTATCACGATCAAGAGTGGGGTGTACCGGAAACTGACGGAAAGCATTTATTCGAGATGATCTGTCTCGAAGGTCAGCAGGCCGGTTTATCCTGGATCACCGTGCTTAAAAAACGGGAAAACTATCGTCAGGCCTTTCATCAGTTTGATCCGGTCCTTGTCGCCGGGATGACCTCTGCCGATGTCGACAGGTTAGTGCTGGACGCGGGGATTATTCGCCATCGCGGCAAAATCGAAGCCATTATCGGCAACGCCCGGGCCTATCTGGCGATGGAAGAGAACGGCGAGCGCTTTTCCGATTTCGTCTGGTCTTTTGTCGATAACACCCCGCAGGTGACCCAGGCGGCGACGCTTGCAGAGATCCCCACCTCTACGCCAGCCTCAGATGCCCTGTCGAAGGCGCTGAAAAAGCGCGGCTTTAAATTCGTGGGCACCACCATCTGTTACTCCTTTATGCAGGCCTGCGGGCTGGTCAACGATCACGTCACCGCCTGCCACTGTCACCCCGGAGGTCAACATGATCCGCAAATGGCTCAATGACGATGTCGAGCCCCTGCTGGCACTCTGGCTGGAGAGCACCACCGTCGCCCATCCCTTTATCGATGCGCAATACTGGCTGGAGAGCAAAGCGGTGGTGCGAGAGGTTTACCTGCCGTCGGCCGAGACATGGGTATGGGAAGAGAGAGGCCAGCTTCGCGGGTTTATCAGCGTGATGGAATCCCGGTTTATCGGCGCGCTGTTTGTCGATCCGGCCTTTGCGGGCAAAGGGATCGGGCATGCGCTGATAAAACATGTTCAGCAGCGCTACCCCTCTTTAAGTCTCGAGGTCTACCAGAAGAACAATCGGGCGGTGAATTTCTATCACGCTCAGGGCTTTCGCATTGAAGACAGCGCCTGGCAGGAAGATACCCAACACCCGACCTGGCTTATGAGCTGGCAGGCGGATCAAACG
The DNA here is from genome assembly GCF_019584355.1 of Leclercia sp. EC_58. NCBI lineage: Bacteria > Pseudomonadati > Pseudomonadota > Gammaproteobacteria > Enterobacterales > Enterobacteriaceae > Leclercia > Leclercia sp. EC_58. The sequence goes on along the minus strand of NZ_VDAM01000001.1, from coordinate 1,300,411 downwards.
CCGTCAGCGTAAGCGCTGGCCCCTGATATTTTTCCAGCCACGCCAGCGCGGTATTTCCCGCGCAGCCATTCCCCAGCTTCGAGCTGGGGAGATCTTTGGTCAGCACGTTGACCGCCCCGTTCTTACAAATCCCGTCGTTATCAGGATCCAGATCCGGCCATGCCCCCTGATGAATGCAGATCACCCCCGGCTTAATGCCCTCGCTGACCACCGCGCCTGCCAGTACCTGGCCGCGATGGTTCCAGACGCGGACCACGTCGCCATCGGCAATGCCGCGCGCTTTCGCATCATCCGGATGGAGCGTCACCGGCTCGCGTCCGGCCACCGCATACTGCTCGCGCAGGGCAGAGTAGTTCAACTGGCTGTGCAGACGATGCGCCGGATGGGCAGAGAGAATTTGTAACTGCCCCGGCTCAGCATTGCCATGCCACTCGTCCGGCGCCAGCCACATCGGGTGAGGTGGACAGTCGGCATAGCCAAAGCTGGCGATGCGCTCTGAGTAAATCACGATTTTGCCGCTCTCGGTTTTAAGCGGATGGCCCTCGGGATCGCGACGGAAATCCGCGAAGCGCACGAACCTGGCGTTCTCCTCAGATTCCGGCATTTCAACGATAGCATTGGCTTCCCAGAACTCGGCAAAGGGTGCCAGGGTCACTCCCTGTGCCGCGCCGCGCTGCCCGGCAATCTCATAAAACGTCTCCAGCCACTCCAGATCGGTTTTACCTTCGGTGAAACGCTCGCCGCCGCCCTGCTCCCAGCGCTCGCTCAGCTCGGCAAACACATCAAGATCGTCACGCGCTTCATCGCGCGGCGGTACGACCCGCTTCATCGGCACCATATGCTGGTTGCTGTAGTCGCCGGTCATGGTCATGTCGTTACGTTCAAACGAGGTGGTCGCCGGCAGCACGATATCGGCATGCTTCGCCGCCGCGGTCCAGAAGCACTCGGAGATCACCACCAGCTCCGGTTTTTGCCAGGCGCGGATCAGGCGGTTGGTGTCCTGATGATGGGTAAAGTTGGCCCCGCCTGCCCACCAGACAAAGCGAATATCCGGGAAGTGGCGATCCAGGCCGTTGTGCTGATAAAAACCGCCGGGGTTTTCCAGGGCTTCCACAATGCGGGCTACCGGGATCTTATCCACCGCGTCGGTACCGCCCTTGACCGAGCCCTGCATTGAGGCCAGCACCGCCGCACGACGGGTCGGGTTACCGCCATTGGCAAAGTGATACGACAGGCCAAAGCCGCCACCCGGCGTACCAATCTGGCCGAGCATCGCCGCGAGGGTGACCAGCATCCAGTGTTTTTGCTCACCAAACTGCTGGCGCTGCATCCCCCACCCCGCCATCAACATGGTGGTGTTATTGTGGAACAACGCCGCCAGTTCACGAATTTTATCTGCCGGAACCCCGCAAATGTTGGCGGCCCACTCGGCAGTTTTGGCGATACCGTCCGTCGTTCCGAGCAGGTAGTCGGCAAACTTTTCATACCCGGAGGTACAGCGCGCAAGAAACGCTTCATCCTGCCAGCCGTTCTCAACCAGCGTATGGGCGATGCCGAGCATCATCGCCACATCGGTGCCCATATGCGGGGCGATCCACTCGGCGCGCTCGCCAAAGAAATCCATGGTTTCGGAGCGCATCGGATCGATGCAGATCAGGCGCTTGCCGCTTTTACGCAGCGCGTCGAAATAGGAGATGCCCTGCTCGTCGCTGGCGTTCCAGGCGATCTTAAGGGTGTTGAGCGGGTTGGCGCTCCAGAGCACCACCACCTCGCTGTGCTCCAGCACCAGCGGCCAACTGGTCTGCTGCTGATACACTTCGTTACCGCCCACCACATACGGCATGATGGCCTGCGCCGCACCGGTGGAATAGTCCCCCAGATGGCCGGTATAGCCACCCGCCAGGCTCATATAGCGCTGAAGCAGGGTTGCGGCTTTGTGCAGCACGCCATTGGAACGCCAGCCGTACGAACCGGCGAAAATGGATGATGGGCCATAACTCTGGCGAATACGTTTATGCTGCGCATCGATAAGCGTCAACGCCTCATCCCAGCTTACGCGCACAAACTCATCCTGCCCGCGCACCCCCTGCGGATTATCCGGCGAGGCGAGAAAGCCCTTACGCACCATTGGCCAGCGCACACGCGTTTTGCTGTGCACCTGGTCGCGCACCGCGGTCTGCAAGGAGTTGGGATACGTTGTCGGCAACGCGCCGCGGGATGACAGTACCGTCTCGCCGTCGGTCTCGACCAGCATCGGCCCCCAGTGGGCTGCAGTCAGAATGGTTTTCGTTGAAGTGGTCACAGCGTGTGCTCCTGGATTGCCTGTTGCAGGTTTTCTCAGCCTTCATTGAGGCTGTTTATGATTAGACACAAATTTAAGAGTTATCCCCGGAATTTTCTCCGTAACTGCACGTCATAATCAACCGCCACGCCCGTCGTGGCAAAGAATAAAAAAGCTTAAGGAAAGAAGATGAAAAAAAGCGCACTTATGATTGCCGCCGTGGTGAGCGGCGCACTGGTTGTTTCAGGCTGCACCACCAACCCTTACACCGGCGAACGCGAAGCGGGTAAATCAGGCATTGGCGCAGGCCTCGGCTCCCTGGTAGGCGCAGGTGTTGGCGCACTCTCCTCCTCGAAGAAAGATCGCGGCAAAGGCGCGCTGATTGGCGCCGCAGCAGGCGCAGCCCTGGGCGGCGGTGTCGGTTATTACATGGACGTGCAGGAAGCGAAGCTGCGCGACAAAATGCAGGGCACCGGCGTGAGCGTAACCCGCAGCGGCGATAACATCATTCTGAACATGCCAAACAACGTCACCTTCGACAGTAACAGCGCAACGCTGAAACCAGCGGGTGCCAATACCCTGACCGGCGTGGCGATGGTGCTCAAGGAGTACGAAAAAACCGCGGTAAACGTGCTGGGCTATACCGACAGCACCGGCAGCCAGGATCTGAATATGCGTCTCTCCCAGCAACGTGCTGACGCGGTGGCCAGCTCGCTGATCACCCAGGGCGTAGCGGCGACCCGTATTCGCACCAGCGGTATGGGCCCGGCGAATCCGATCGCCAGCAACAGCACGGCGGAAGGCAAAGCCCAGAACCGTCGCGTTGAGATCACCTTAAGCCCGATTCAGTAAGGGGTGTGCCGGGTGGCGGCATCGCCCTGCCCGGCCAGTCGTCCCGGTAAGCGTAGCGCCACCGGGCATTTTCGCGCTAAGGTATGCTCACCCAAGGCAAGGAAACCAGCGATGAGCAAATCAACACGGCCCACCATCAGCGATGTGGCGAAAGCCGCAAAAACCGGTAAGACCAGCATCTCCCGTTACCTCAACGGCGAAAAACACCTGCTGTCCGACGCGCTGTTAGCCCGCATTGAACAGGCCATCGCCGAACTCGACTATCGTCCCAGCCTGATGGCCAGGGGACTGAAGCGCGGGCGAACCCGCCTGATCGGGCTTATCCTCGCCGATATCACCAACCCCTACTCTGTTAACGTCCTTAGCGGCATCGAAGCCGCCTGCCGGGAAAAAGGCTTTACCCCGCTGGTGTGTAACACCAACAACGAACTTGACCAGGAGCTGCACTACCTCGATCTGCTGCGCAGCTATCAGGTAGAGGGCATTGTGGTTAACGCCGTGGGAATGCGTGAAGAGGGGCTGAACCGCCTGCAACAGTCCGCCCTGCCGATGGTGCTGATTGACCGCAAAATCCCGGATTTCGCCTGTGATGTGGTAGGGCTGGACAACACCCAGGCCGCCACCACCGCCACGGAACACCTGATAGAACAAGGGTTTGAAGCGATTCTGTTCCTGAGCGAACCGCTGGGGATGGTCAACACCCGTCGCGAGCGCCTCAGCGCGTTTCGCGCGACCCTCGCCCGTTATACTGGCGTGATCGCCGAGAACGTCGAAATCCCCCTCCATGAAGCCGGGCAGATGGATAATGCCCTGCGCCAGTTCCATACCCGTCATCGCGGCATGCGCAAGGCGGTCATCTCCGCTAACGGCGCCTTAACGCTACAGGTCGCCCGATCGCTTAAGCGCATCGGCCTGCACTGGGGCAGCGATATCGGTCTGCTGGGCTTTGACGAGCTGGAGTGGGCCGAGCTGGCCGGTGTCGGCATCACCACCCTCAAACAGCCCACCTGGCAGATTGGCTTCGCCGCCGTCGAGCAGGTGGTTCGCCGGATCAACGGCACCGATGAAGCGGTCCGGGAGCAGGTCTTCTCCGGCGAGCTGATCGTGCGCGGTTCCACGGCGCGTTAATCCCCCTTCGTGATGGCGATCATAAATCCGGCATCCTGAACTTTTCTTTGGAACCGGTTCCATCTAGCGTAAAGAGTATCAGCTACGTGATGGAGTCCGCCGATGGGCAGAAAAATTATTGTTGTCACCGCCGCGTATGGCGCTGACCAGGTACGGCAAGCGGGTGGGCAGCGCGCCATGCTGCCGGTTATCGCCGGGGCAGGCGCCGATGGCGTCGAGATCCGCCGGGAGTTATTCAGCGATGCCGAACTGGCAACCTTACCCACCCTGGCCGAGTCCATTGAACTGCTCGGCCTGCTGGCCTGCTACTCCGCTCCCGATGCGCTGTTTAGCGCGGATGGCACCCTCAACCCACTGCTGCCCCGCTACCTTGCCGAGGCCGCGACGCTCAACGCCCTGTGGCTGAAGGTCTCCCTCGGCAACTTCAGCGATAAGCAGCAGCTCGATGCGCTGCGCGCCCTGCTCGATGAAACCGGCATGACGCTGGTGGTGGAAAACGACCAGACGCGTTGCGGCCAGCTGGCGCCGATGCAGCGTTTCAAGGCGGCCTGCCGGGTAATGAGCCTGCCGGTCACGCTGACATTTGATATGGGCAACTGGCTGTGGGTGGGTGAATCACCGGAAGAAGCCGCGAAGCATCTGGCGCCCGCGGTGAGCTATATCCACGTTAAGGCCGCCGTTCCTCATCAGCAGCAGTATCGCGCCGTGCCGCCGGACCAGGACAGCACCCGCTGGCAGGCCCTGCTGGAGCAACTGCCCGGCGATGTCCCACGCGGGATCGAGTTTCCGCTTGAAGGGCCCGATCTGACGGCGGTCACCCGTCATTACGTCAATTTACTGCGGGAGGCGTAAGCGATGCCGAATACTCTGGATGTCATCACCATTGGTGAAGCGATGGCTATGTTTGTGGCTACCCACACCGGTGACTTAAGCGAAGTCGATCACTTTATGAAGCGCGTCGCGGGTGCCGAGCTGAACGTTGCCACCGGGCTGGCACGCCTTGGCCTGAAGGTGGGCTGGGTGAGCCGCGTCGGCAATGACAGCTTCGGCCAGTTTGTGCTCGACACCCTGAAAAAAGAGGGGATCGAGACCGCAGGCGTGACCATAGACGACCGTTATCCGACGGGCTTCCAGCTTAAATCAAAAGTCACCGATGGAACCGATCCCATTGTGGAGTATTTCCGCAAAGGCTCGGCGGCCAGCCACCTCTCCGTTGAAGATTTCAATCCGATCGGGTTTACCGCAGCAAGGCATCTGCACCTGAGCGGCGTGGCAGCAGCGCTGTCCGCCAGCTCTTACGCCCTGCTCGATCACGCGGCGGGTGCCATGAAAGCCGCGGGGAAAACCATTTCGTTCGATCCCAATCTGCGCCCGGTGCTGTGGAAAAGCGAAGCGGAGATGGTGGAGAAGCTGAACCACCTCGCCTTCCAGGCCGACTGGGTATTACCCGGCCTGAAAGAGGGCCTCATCCTGACCGGGGAAAACACCCCGGAAGGGATCGCCGATTTTTATCTGAACCGGGGCGTGAAGGCCGTGATCCTGAAAACCGGTGCCGACGGCGCCTGGTATAAAACCGCCGATGGCGAGCAAGGTGCCGTGGCGGCAGTGAAGGTCGAGAACGTCGTCGATACCGTCGGCGCGGGAGACGGCTTTGCCGTGGGCGTGGTCAGCGCCCTGCTGGAAGGCAAAACGCTGCATCAGGCCGTCACGCGCGGCAATGTTATCGGCTCGCTGGCGATCCAGGTTCAGGGCGACAGCGAAGGATTACCCACCCGGGCGCAACTGGACGCATAAATTCCCTCTCCCTACAGGGGAGAGTGGGCTAACGATTAAACCACCGTGTACCCTACAGACAACGGCGGTAACCCCCTCAACGACAGAGGCAAGCCTATGAACAATGCAACAAACGCAGTAAAACGCTGGTGGTACATCATGCCTGTCGTGTTTATCACGTACAGCCTGGCGTACCTTGATCGTGCGAACTTTAGCTTCGCGTCTGCCGCAGGCATTACGGAAGACCTGGGGATCACCAAAGGCGTCTCCTCGCTGCTGGGCGCCCTCTTCTTCCTCGGTTACTTCTTTTTCCAGATCCCTGGCGCCATCTATGCCGAACGCCGCAGCGTCCGCAAACTGATCTTCATCTGCCTGATCCTCTGGGGTGCCTGCGCCTCCCTCACTGGGGTGGTGAATAACATCCCGGCGCTGGCGGCCATTCGTTTTATTCTCGGCGTAGTGGAAGCGGCGGTCATGCCCGCGATGCTGATCTACATCAGCAACTGGTTTACCAAATCCGAACGCTCGCGCGCCAATACCTTCCTTATTCTCGGCAACCCGGTCACGGTACTGTGGATGTCGGTGGTCTCCGGGTATCTGATCCAGTCCTTCGGCTGGCGTGAGATGTTCATTATTGAAGGTGTGCCGGCCATTATCTGGGCCTTCTGCTGGTGGGTGCTGGTGAAAGACAAACCGGCCCAGGCCAAATGGCTCTCTGAAGATGAAAAAGCGGCCCTGCAGGCGCAGCTGGATAAAGAGCAGCAGGGACTGAAAGCGGTGCGTAACTACGGCGAAGCCTTCCGCTCCCGCAACGTGGTACTGCTGTGCATGCAATATTTCACCTGGAGTATCGGTGTTTACGGTTTCGTTCTGTGGCTGCCGTCTATCATCCGCAGCGCGGGCGATAACCTCGGCATGGTTGAAGTGGGCTGGCTCTCCTCCGTGCCTTATCTGGCAGCAACCATCGCCATGATTGTGGTCTCCTGGGCGTCGGACAAACTGCAAAACCGTAAGCTGTTCGTCTGGCCGCTGCTGTTGATTGCCGCCTGTGCCTTTATCGGCTCGTGGGCGGTGGGCGCGAACCACTTCTGGGTTTCCTATACGCTGCTGGTGATTGCCGGTGCCGCGATGTATGCCCCGTATGGTCCGTTCTTTGCCATCATCCCGGAAATGCTGCCGCGTAACGTGGCGGGCGGTGCGATGGCGCTCATCAACAGCATGGGTGCGCTGGGCTCATTCTTTGGTTCATGGTTCGTGGGCTATCTGAACGGTGTGACCGGCGGCCCGTCAGCCTCGTACATCTTTATGGGGGTGGCGCTTTTTGCCTCGGTGTGGCTTACTTTAATTGTTAAGCCTGCTAATAATCAGAACCTTCCCGTCGGCGCACGCCACGCCTGAACCCTTTTAAAATCAACGGAGATTAGCATGAAGCCGTCCGTCATTTTGTATAAAGCCCTGCCTGATGCCCTGCAGCAGCGCCTTGAAGATCATTTCACCGTTACCCGGGTTAACAACCTGAGCCCGGAGACGGTGGAGCAGCATGCTGAGGCGTTCGCCGGTGCCGTCGGGCTGCTGGGCTCCAGCGAAAAGGTGGATGCCGCACTGCTGGAAAAAATGCCTGCGCTGCGTGCAACCTCGACCATCTCGGTAGGCTATGACAACTTTGACGTCGATGCGCTGAATGCCCGCAACATCCTGCTGATGCACACGCCAACCGTGCTCACCGAAACCGTGGCGGATACGCTGATGGCGCTGGTGCTCAGCAGCGCGCGCCGCGTGGTGGAAGTGGCCGAGCGCGTTAAAGCTGGAGAGTGGACTAAAAGCATCGGCCCGGACTGGTTTGGTGTCGATGTGCATGGCAAAACGCTGGGTATTGTCGGGATGGGCCGCATCGGCATGGCGCTGGCCCAGCGCGCCCACTTCGGTTTCAACATGCCGATTCTGTATAACGCGCGCCGCCAGCATAAAGAAGCTGAAGAACGCTTTAACGCCCGTCCCTGTGACCTGGATACCCTGTTGCAGGAAGCGGATTTCGTCTGCCTGATCCTGCCGCTGACCGATGAAACTCACCATATGTTCGGCAAAGCGCAGTTTGAGAAGATGAAGAAATCCGCCATCTTTATTAATGCAGGACGCGGTCCGGTGGTGGATGAACAGGCGCTGATTGCAGCGTTGAAAAACGGTGAGATCCACGCCGCGGGGCTGGACGTATTTGAGCAGGAGCCACTACCGGTGAGCTCGGAACTGCTGAAAATGCCAAACGTGGTCGCGCTGCCGCATATTGGCTCCGCCACCCACGAAACGCGCTATAACATGGCGGCCTGTGCGGTGGAAAACCTGATCGACGCCCTGCAGGGCAAGGTGGATAAAAACTGCGTCAATCCGCAAGTTAAACCTTAAACGAAAAAAACCCGCCAGAGGCGGGTTTTTAAATTCTTTCGCTGAGTTGGAAGCTTACAGGCTTACAACGTTACCAGCTGCTGGGCCTTTAGCGCCGCTTTCGATGGTGAAGGAAACTTTCTGACCTTCGTCCAGAGATTTGTAGCCATCGTTCTGGATAGCAGAGAAGTGTACGAACACGTCTTTAGAGCCATCGTCAGGAGTGATGAAGCCGAAACCTTTATCAGCGTTGAACCATTTTACCAGACCAGTCATTTTACCAGACATAGATATTACCTTTTAAAAATTTGTTTTGCCTTCCGGCGCGATGATGGAATGTGTTACAGATTTTTAAGCGATGAAGGAAGGGTCACTACGAAGGGTATCTAAGATAACGCATCTGGACTGCTTAACTAAACTGCTCTAGGTCTGTGTAACAAACCGACGAGGTGTATTAAGACATAGTTCGCGGATCAAAGACAAGCTTTATTTTCTGAGAAGATAAAAAACCCCGCTTTGCAGCGGGGTTTTTTATTCTGGAATGTGCCCGGCAGCGTTTCGCTTGCGCGGGCCTACAGGTTTACGCAGCATTGCCCGGCAAAATGCGAGTACGCTTTCAGACGTTATTCCGTTGCGGCCATCGCCGCGCTCCACGCCTGGCTGAACGCCTGATGCTGCGCGGCCAGCGGCCCAATCAGCGCATTGTACTGGCTGGCCTGCTGCGAGGTCGGGAACTGAATACCGTTGGAGACAAAGCTCACCTGGGTGCCCTGCTGGGAAATATAATCCGCTACCTGCACCAGCTGCTGTGTAAAGATCTGAGCTGCTGGAATAAGCGGCTGCAGAGCTTCGGCAGGTTTGGTCACCACTTTTTCATACACTTTGTCGAACACAGGCTTCAGATCTTCGCCCTGCTTAAGCGCAGAGCGCGCGCCATCGGCCTGCATTTTGGCGTTCTGCAGCTGCTGGCCCAGCACACCCAGTGCACCGTTTGACTGGCTCAGCGGTTCACGCTGGGTCACGTAATCCTGCGGTACGCGAATCGCATTCACGCTATCCACCACCGGACGCAGTCCGGCGTCCATCGCCTGATTCACCTGCTGTGAATAACCATACAAAATGGCATAGTCAGAAACGAAGGGACCAAACTGTTTTTTCTGATCCGCAGTCAGCGTTGGCAAACGCTCGCCACTACGCATCGCAGTATTTTGCAGGAAGTCGATAAACGCTTTGCGCTGATCCCCTTCCTTATCGAAACACCCACTCAGGCTAACTATCATTAACAACGCCGCAAGCGGCGCAAACCAGCGAGAGCAGGGCTTTCCTGTCGCCATTGTTATTACTCCTTTCACCCAAAAAAGCGCACACCGGCACACGCGTGCCCAACGGTGACAGAATAGTCCAGGTCAGGCCCGCAAGATACCCTTTTCATGTAAAACGATTATTGCCATATAAATTCTTACTATTTACAAAAAAATACCTGGTGCTATGGCGCTACTGAATAATCAAGTCATTAGCATACTCAGTCGGTTTGAAAAGCGAGCCAGCGAAACGTATCTCTAACAATTAATCACGCACGTTACGATCTGTTCTCAGTTTTAGCGACTATTCTTAAATTGCTCTCTAATGTTCACGATCCCGCAGTGTGATTTATGAGGAGTTCTCAATGGAATTAAAAGATCCTATGTTTGATCTGCTAAGCAGTCTGGAACAGATTGTTTTTAAGGATGCACCGCAGACGGTGACCCGTTCGCAAAAGTCTAACCCCTTTACGGAATTTGAGCGCTTACGCAAAGGGACAGGGATGAAAACCGATGATTTCGCACGAGCAATGGGTGTCAGCGTAGCGATGGTTCAGGAGTGGGAATCAAAAAGAGTGAAGCCCTCCATGACCGAGCTGAAGCTGATGAGCCTGATTCAGGCTAACCCAGCACTCCGCAAGCAGTTGACTGAGTAGTAATGTTTAGCCCCCGCATTTGCGGGGGTTTGTGTTTTTATTACCGCCTTTCACCGCGCCACTCCCCGTCCAGCCATGCCAGTTCATGGGTCAGCTTCAGACCATCCAGAAAAGCGTCGTCATGCGATACCACCAGCAGTGCGCCTGTAAAGCCAGCCAGCGCCGCCTCGATAGCACGTGTCGAAGCCAGATCCAGATGGTTAGTCGGTTCATCGAGCAGCAAGAGCTGCGTCGCCTCTTCCCGCCACAGCACACAAGCCAGCGCCGCTTTTAAGCGTTCGCCGCCGCTGAGCGCTGAAAGCGGGAGCATCACCCGATCGGCGCCCAGCTGCAGCTGGGCCAGACGGCTGCGCAGTACCCCCTCCTCCAGCGGCGTGTTATGCAAATTGAGGTGGGAGATAACGGATTGCGACAAATCCAGCTGCGATAAGTGCTGATCGAGATACGCCACCGTGACCGACGTCCGGCAATGTCCCGAAACAGGCAGGCACTGGCCGAGGATAGCTTTCAGCAAGGTGGATTTCCCGCAGCCATTCGGCCCCCGCAACGCCACCCGCATCGGCCCATCCATGCGCCAGTTAAGCGGCGCCATCGTGACGTGCGGCAGCACCAGATCCTCCAGCACCAGCACCTGTTTCCCCTCCGCAATCTGGCTGCCTGGCAGGGTAAACATCACCGGGTTTTCCTCTTCCACCCGCTCCCGCGCCTGATTGACCGCCGCGTTCATCGCATCCTGTTGCTCATGATGCTGTTTGCGCCACGCGCCCGGACGCTCCTTTGCTGCCCCTTTATACTTAACGCGCTCAAACGAGGCGATATTAAGACTATCCACCGTGCGCAGGGTTTTCGCTGACCGGCGCAGGCTGTCGTCATGCTCCTTTTGCAGACGGGCACGGGTGCGTTTGCGCTCGGTGGTTGCATGCTCCAGTGCCGCGCGGGCGGCCTGCTGCTCCGCATTCCGCTGGCGCTGATAGTCCGCGTAATTGCCACCGTAGCTGTGTAACCCCGACGCGCTGAGTTCCAGAATGCGCGGCACCTGTGCCAGCAGCTCACGATCGTGTGAAGCGACCAGCACGCAACCGGCATGTCGGGCAAGTTGCTCGTAAAACCACGCCCGCCCCTGCCTGTCGAGGTGGTTTGTGGGTTCGTCCAGTAGCAGAGAGTCCGCATTCGCCGTAAACGCGCCGCACAGCAGAGCGCGAACCCGCTCGCCGCCGCTCAGTTCAGCGGCCAGCCTGTTGGGATCAAACGGCGCAAGCCCGGCGCCGATAAACGCCTCTCTCAGTCGTTCCGTTAAATCCCAGTAACCGTCGAGACGCTCCAGATCCTCAGGCAGATAATCACCACTGTCGATACGCTCGCGGGCTGCGAAAAGGTTTTCATAGCCAAGCAGCTGGGCCAGCGTGGTGTGGGGAGAAATATCGTGCTGTTGCGCCACATAGCAGTGCGTGCCGAAACGCTCGATATGGCCGCTGGCAGGCAAGTCCAGCCCGGCCAGCAGGCGCAGGAGACGGGTCTTGCCGCTGCCGTTACGGCCAACCAGTGCGCACAGCGAGGGCTCCAGCGAGAGATTCAGCGGGCCAAAAAGGGTATCGCCTGTCGGAAACTGACAGGTGACCTGATGCAAAATAAAAGAAGGGGATTGCGCAAAATGAGCCATAAGCACTCCTGAATGAAATCAAAACATCCCCTGCCGACGCGGTGGCGTTTAGCAAGGATCGAAATTCATCAGTCGTGTTTGTTCATTTTTGGGGGGCGCTCCAGAGGGCGAAAAGTAACCGAAGAAAGGATAGCCGGTTTTTGTTCAGGGTTTCAAGGTTAAATTTTCAACGGCACGCCATAAAAAAACCCGCCGAAGCGGGTTTTTTAGCAAGCGTAGCGCCGCCGGGCAAAAGTCCCTTACTGCAGCAGAGAAATATCCGCCACACGCAGGAACAGCTCGCGCAGTTTTTCGAGCATGGTCAGGCGGTTAATACGCAGATCCTTATCCTCTACGTTCACCATCACTTTCTCGAAGAAGGCGTCGATAACGTCGCGCAGTTCAGCCAGTTCCACCAGCGCTTCCTGGTAGCGACCTTCAGCGAAGGCCGGCTCCAGCTTGTCGCGCAGCACAACAACCTGCATCGCCAGGGCGATCTCTTCCGGCTCTTTCAGCGTCGCGGCATTTACGCGCTCGTTCAGCGTCTCATCGGATTTCGCCAGGATGTTGGAGACACGCTTGTTGGCCGCAGCCAGCGCCGATGCCGCTTCCAGGGTACGGAAGTGGGAGACCGCCTTCATACGGGCATCGAAATCGGCCGGACGGGTTGGACGACGCGCCAGCACCGCCTGAATGGTGTCAACGCTGTAGCCTTCGTCCTGATACCAGGCGCGGAAACGGCCCAGCATAAAGTCGATAACCTCATCCACTACGTTGGCGTTGGTCAGCTTGTCGCCGTACAGACGCACCGCTTCTTCCGTCAGGGTTTGCAGATCGAGGTTGAGGTTCTTCTCAACGATGATACGCAGCACGCCCAGCGCAGCACGACGCAGCGCGAACGGGTCTTTATCCCCTTTCGGATGCTGACCGATACCGAAAATACCCGCCAGGGTGTCCATCTTGTCGGCAATCGCCACGGCACAGGCTACCGGGTTGGACGGCAGATCGTCACCGGCAAAGCGCGGCTGATACTGCTCGTTCAGGGCGACGGCCACATCTTCCGCTTCGCCATCGTGACGCGCGTAGTGCATGCCCATCACGCCCTGGGTGTCGGTAAATTCAAACACCATATTGGTCATCAGGTCGCACTTGGAGAGCAGACCTGCGCGGGTAGCGTGGTTAACGTCGGCACCGATTTCACGGGCGATCCAGCCAGCCAGCTCTGCGATACGGTCGGTCTTGTCGCGCAGGGTACCCAGCTGCTGCTGGAACAGCACGGTTTGCAGGCGCGGGAGGTGATCTTCCAGACGTTTTTTACGGTCGGTATTGAAGAAGAACTCGGCATCCGCCAGACGTGGACGAACCACTTTCTCGTTACCGGAGATGATCTGCACCGGATCTTTCGATTCGATGTTCGCCACGAAGATGAAGTTCGGCAGCAGCTTGCCATCGTTGGCATAGACCGGGAAGTACTTCTGGTCGCCCTTCATGGTGTGAACCAGCGCTTCCGCCGGAACCGCGAGGAACTTCTCTTCGAACTTCGCGGTCAGCACAACCGGCCATTCCACCAGGGAGGTCACCTCTTCCAGCAGGCTGTCGCTCAGATCGGCTTTACCGCCAATCTGGCGGGCCGCTTCTTCCGCGTCCGCTTTAATTTTGGCTTTACGCTGTTCGTAGTCAGCAATGACTTTACCGCGTTCCAGCAGGATTTCAGGGTACTGATCGGCGTTGTCGATGGTGAACTCCGGCTCGCCCATGAAGCGGTGGCCGCGGATCACGCGATCGGACGCAACACCCAGAATGGTGGCAGGAATAACGGTATCGCCCAGCAGCAGGGTCACGGTGTGAACCGGACGCACGAAGTGCACGTCGCTTGCACCCCAGCGCATCAGTTTTGGAATTGGCAGCTTCGCCAGCGAGGTGGCAATCATGTTTGGCAGCAGCGCTTCTGCGCTTTCGCCTTTCACGTGGGCGCGATAGAGCAGCCATTCGCCTTTGTCGGTAGTCAGACGCTCGGCCTGGTCAACGGTGATGCCGCAACCACGCGCCCAGCCTTCTGCCGCTTTGCTCGGTTTGCCTTCGGCGTCGAACGCCTGGGCAATCGCCGGGCCGCGTTTTTCAACTTCGCGATCGGGCTGAGATGCCGCCAGGTTAGCCACTTTCAGCGCCAGACGACGCGGAGCAGCAAACCACTCAATTTTACCGTGCGCCAGACCAGCGTTATCCAGCTCAGCAGTCACGTTCGCAGCGAAAGATTCCGCCAGGCTGCGCAGGGCTTTTGGTGGCAGCTCTTCGGTGCCAATTTCCACCAGGAAAGTTTTCTCAGACATGGCCGCCTCTTATTTGTTTCGGTTGCACATCGGGAAGCCAAGGGCTTCACGGGACGCATAGTAAGCTTCTGCAACGGCTTTGGTCAGGGTACGAATACGCAGAATGTAGCGCTGACGTTCAGTCACGGAGATCGCTTTACGGGCGTCCAGCAGGTTGAAGCTGTGGGCGGCCTTCAGAATACGCTCGTAGGCAGGCAGTGGCAGCGGAGTCTCCAGCGCCAGCAGCTGCTGGGCTTCTTTCTCGTACTGCTCGAAGCAGGTGAACAGGAAGTCCACGTCCGCGTATTCAAAGTTATAGGTGGATTGTTCCACTTCGTTCTGATGGAACACGTCGCCGTAGGTGGTTTTACCCAGCGGGCCGTCGCTCCAGACCAGGTCGTAAACGCTGTCTACGCCCTGAATATACATGGCCAGACGTTCCAGACCGTAGGTGATTTCACCGGTGATCGGTTTACATTCCAGACCGCCAACCTGCTGGAAGTAGGTGAACTGCGTCACTTCCATTCCGTTCAGCCACACTTCCCAACCCAGACCCCAGGCACCCAGCGTTGGGTTTTCCCAGTTATCTTCCACGAAACGAATGTCATGAATGGTCGGATCCATACCCAGCTCTTTCAGCGACCCGAGATACAGTTCCTGAATGTTGTCTGGTGATGGCTTAATCACCACCTGGAACTGATAGTAATGCTGTAAACGGTTCGGGTTTTCACCGTAGCGACCATCGGTCGGGCGGCGGGATGGCTGTACATAGGCGGTAGCCATCGGCTCTGGCCCCAGTGCACGCAGGCTGGTCATCGGGTGTGAAGTGCCGGCGCCCACTTCCATGTCCAAAGGTTGAACAATGGTGCAGCCCTGGCGAGCCCAGTAATCCTGTAAGGTCAGGATCAGGCCCTGGAAGGTCTTAGTATCAAACTTTTGCATAGTATTTCGTGCTGGATACGTGTGGTTTTAAATGGAAGGGTTCAGTATACCCGCTGAGTGCAAGATATACAGTACGAAACGGGGTTGTTTAGGGAAAATTGGGAAATAAGCATAGCTGACAGCACCCTGCAGGCGCAGCCACCGCATTAAGCGGCTATCTCAACGCATCGAAAGGTGTAAAAAATGGCCATCTGCGTCAAAAGAACAGATGAAACTCTCATTGCGGGCAGTGAAGCCCTGCATCTCGTAGCTACCCTGAAACTGCTCAAAGGCGGTGACGTCGATTTTTTGCGCGCCGGTATTGTAGCGCTGGGCCGCCCGATCCTTACACAGCTGTTCCATATCCAGGGAACGCTCCGGGCTGACTTTTTGGGTTTGCGCTTTTTGCGCCGGGGAGGTCTCCTGAGCCGCGCAGCTGGCCAGTAGCGCGGGTAGCAAAAGCCATATCGCACGCATCATCATTTATATTACCGCCCTCTGCTGTGGCTGTTATTTTTAAACTCTAAACTTTATAGATTATGGTCCGGCATTCTGCGAATCTCACCGCCCCGGCACAAGCAGGACGATGCAAACTCAGAATTTTCCAACGAGCGTCTGAATCAATATCACAGTCAGACTCTTTTTAATGTGTAAACAGAGGGATGGATGCAGGAAAAAATTAACTGGATTGATAATTTGCGGGGAATCGCCTGTTTGATGGTGGTGATGATCCATACCACCACCTGGTATATCACCAACGCCCCCGCCGTCAGTCTTATAAACTGGGATGTCGCCAACGTGCTCAACTCCGCCTCGCGGGTGAGCGTGCCGCTCTTTTTCATGATCTCCGGCTATCTCTTTTTTGGCGAACGCAGCGCGCAACCGCGCCACTTTTTACGCATCGGTCTGTGTTTGCTGTTTTACAGCACCGTGGCATTCCTCTATATCGTGCTCTTTACCTCGATCAACAGCGAGCTGTCGCTGAAATACCTGCTGCAAAAGCCGGTCTTCTATCACCTGTGGTTTTTCTTCGCCATTATCGTGATTTATCTGCTCTCCCCGCTGGTGCAGGTGAAAAGCACGAGCGGCAAAATGCTGCTGGCGCTGATGGTCGTGATTGGCATCGTGGCGAACCCCAATACGGTCTCGCAAAAAATGGGCGGGTTTGAATGGCTGCCCATCAATCTCTATATCAACGGCGACACCTTCTATTACGTGCTGTACGGCATGCTGGGCCGCGCCCTGGGAATGATGGATACCCGCAAACGCTGGCTGAATGCCCTGTGTGCCGCCCTGTTTATTGCCGCGGTGGCGATTATCTCTCGCGGTACGCTGCATGAGCTGCAGTGGCGCGGCACTTTCGCCGATACCTGGTATCTCTACTGTGGCCCGATGGTCTTTATCTGCGCGGTTTCGTTATTTACCCTGGTGAAAAACACGCTCAATGCGCGCCCCCTGCCGCTGCTGGGGTTAATTTCACGGAACTCGCTGGGGATCTACGGTTTTCACGCGCTGGTGATCCACGCTCTGCGCACCCGTGGCGTGGAGTTAAAGAGCTGGCCGCTTCTGGATATCGTCTGGATCTTCTCCATAACGGTGGCGGTCAGCCTGCTACTGTCGATGCTGTTACAGCGCGTTGATACGCGCAGGTTTGTGAGCTGAGTGTGCGGCTTGTTTGCCCGGCGGCGCTTCGCTTGCACGGGCCTACAAGGCTGTGCAAACGAAGCGCCACCGGGCGCTTTTTCAGACGATCTCTTTCTGTTCTGCGATCGTATCAGACGAAGTGTGCGCCGCACTGTCCCGCACGTTTTTTTGCACTGCCACCGCACCAAACAAGCTTAAGAAGAACGCAAGACCATAAAAGCCCTTTTCGCTCAGCAACAGAGTGGCATTCCACAAACCCACCACTAAAAGCGCGACGGCGATAATGAATGCCGTCAGGCACGTCATATAGTAGAGCGACGTCGTCGGGATCCCTTCATATTTGTCACGAACGGTTTTCTGATAAGAGGCGGCAGAAAACAAGCCAAGGATAATGACCGCAAAGTAATACCCTTTCTCATTGAGCTGCATATCCGCATTCCATAAACCAACCAGATAGCTAATGATCCCACCAAGAAGGGCAAGCCAGGATACGGCATTAAAAGCAGGGGAGCTATTTGTCACGTCTCTTTCCATTTTCACATAAACCTCACCAGGGAACTAAACGAGGCATTATGGATGAAGTCTTGCGATCCACTGCAATGAAGGGCGCGGAGAAGTCCGAATTCGGAAGAAAACCATACAAATCAATAATTATTTAGAATCAATCATTTAAAATATAGAGATGGGTAGGCCGGGTTAGGCGAAGCCGCCACCCGGCGCTGTATCACGACATCAGTGGCAGAAGCTGCTGATAGATTTTGCGGAACACGTCCCGACGCCCTGCATAGCGGGCATGACGATCGGGGTCCGGGGTGTGCTGCTGTTCCAGCGCCAGCTGCGGCAACAGCGACGCCAGCGGCTTGCCCGGATTCATTGCAATTTGCGCCAGCCGCGCCGCACCCAGCGCAGGCCCGACATCCCCACCGGTACGGTAATCGAGCTGTTGTCCGCTGATATCCGCCAGCATCTGGCGCCAGTAAGGGCTACGTGCTCCCCCGCCAATCAGCGTAATGCTGGTCGGTTTGAGTCCGCACTCATGCACCACATCCATCCCATCGGCCAGCGCATAGCCCACCCCTTCCAGCACCGCACGCGCCAGTTCAGCCGGGCCGTGTTGATGGGTTAAGCCAAAGAACACCCCTTTCGCCTGGGGGTTGTTATGCGGCGTGCGCTCGCCGGAAAGATAGGGCAGGAACCAGACGGTATCGGCGTTTTCATCCGCCTGCTGCGCGGCATCGAGCAGAGCCGGCACGCTCTCTAATCCGGTCAGTTTCGCCGCCCAGTCCAGGCAAGACGCCGCACTGAGCATCACCGACATCAGATGCCATTTTCCGGGCAGCGCATGGCAGAAACTGTGCACTGCGCTGTCAGGATTACTGCGATAGCCGTCGCTCACGGCGAAGTAAACGCCGGAGGTACCCAGCGACAGCATCGCCTGCCCGGCATCGGCCATGCCTACGCCAACCGCGCCGGCGGCGTTATCCCCGCCCCCCGCCACGACCGGAACAGCCGGCATATTCCACTGTTGCGCCACCGACGGCAGCAGCGTGCCCGTCTGCTCACAGCCTTCAAACAGCGCAGGCATATGGTCGCGGGTAAGATGGCAGGCCTCGAGCATCGTCTCGCTCCAGTCACGCTTTGCGACGTCGAGCCACATAGTGCCAGCGGCATCGGACATATCACTGGCGTACTCTCCGGTCATGCGCAACCGCAGATAATCTTTCGGCAGCAGTACCTTCGCCACCTGGCTAAAAATTTCGGGTTCATGGCGCTGCACCCACAGCAGTTTTGGCGCGGTAAAGCCCGGCATCATCAGGTTGCCGGTGATCTCCCGCGAGGTTGGGACGCACTCTTCCAGCAGGGCGCACTCTTCACCGCAGCGGCCATCGTTCCATAAAATCGCCGGGCGCAGAACGCGGTTGTCCTTATCCAGCAGCGTGGCACCATGCATCTGTCCGGCAATGCCCAGCGCTTTTACCTCGCGCAGAGAGTGTTGCTCGCCAAGCGCTTTCAGGGCGCGATCCGTGGCCAGCCACCAGGCTTCAGGATCCTGTTCAGACCAGAGCGGGTGTGGCCGTGAAACGTGCAGTTTTTCTGTTTGCGTTGCCAGCACGTCGCCCTGTTCATTTAACAGAATGGCTTTCACACCCGATGTGCCAAGATCGATCCCGATATACATTGCGGTGACTCCTTTAACAGAAATGCCCGGACGCTTGCAGCGGTTCCGGGCCTGGGCTAACCGTAAGCCGGACAAGCGTCGCGCTGCCCGGCAATACCCGGTTACTTATCAAACAGATAATGATTCACCAGATTTTCCAGCAGTTCCTGATGACCGCTCTGGTGCTGCGGCGCAAGGTTATGCTGTTCAGCGTACTTCGCCAGTTCGGTCAGTGATAACTGGCCTTTCAAAATTTGCTGACCCAGCTCACTGTTCCAGCCGCCATAACGTTTCGCCACGCGCTTATCCAGCTCGCCATCTTCAATCATGCGGGCAGCCACTTTCAACGACAGCGCCATGGTATCCATCGCCCCGATATGGCCATAGAAGAGATCGTATTTATCGGTGCTCTGACGGCGCACTTTGGCGTCAAAGTTCAGGCCGCCGGTGGTGAAGCCACCCGCTTTGATAATTTCGTACATCACCAGCGCGTTTTCTTCCACGCTGACCGGGAACTGGTCGGTATCCCAGCCGAGCTGCGGATCGCCGCGGTTGGCATCTACGGAGCCGAAAATGCCCAGCGCGATAGCGGAGGCGATCTCGTGATGGAACGAGTGGCCCGCCAGCGTCGCGTGGTTGGCTTCGATATTCACCTTGATCTCTTTTTCCAGCCCGAACTGCTTCAGGAAGCCGTAGACCGTCGCCACGTCGTAGTCGTACTGATGCTTGGTCGGCTCCTGCGGTTTTGGCTCAATCAGCAGCGTACCCTGGAAGCCGATTTTGTGTTTATGCTCGACCACCATCTGCATGAAGCGGCCAATCTGCTCGCGCTCCTGACGTAAGTCAGTATTGAGCAGCGTTTCGTAGCCTTCGCGCCCGCCCCACAGCACATAGTTTTCACCGCCCAGCTTATGGGTAGCATTCATTGCCGTCACCACCTGCGTGGCCGCCCAGCTGAAGACTTCCGGGTCCGGGTTGGTGGCAGCGCCTGCGCCATAGCGCGGATGGGTAAAGCAGTTGGCGGTGCCCCACAGCAGCTTCACGCCGCTCTGCTGCTGTTTTTCGGCCAGCACATCGACCATCTGCGCAAAGTTATTCAGATACTCTTTCAGCGATGCGCCTTCCGGTGAAACGTCCACATCGTGGAAGCAGTAATAAGGGACATTCAGCTTGTGGAAGAACTCAAAGGCGACATCCGCTTTGCGTTTTGCCAGCTCCAGCGCTTCGCCTGGCTGCTGCCACGGACGATCGAATGAGCCCACGCCAAACATATCGGCACCGTTCCAGCAGAAGGTGTGCCAGTAGCAGGCAGCAAAACGCAGGTGATCTTCCATGCGCTTACCCAGCACCAGCTCGTCCGGGTTGTAATGACGAAACGCTAAAGGATTTGAGGATTTCGGACCTTCATAACGAACGCGATCGAGTTGATCGAAATAAGCTTGCATAGTGAGCTCCATAATCAGGGATACAGCAAAGAGTTGATACTGGAGTAATACTGAATAGGGATCGCAGGTTGCTCAATTACGTTATTTCACACTGCTATTGAGAGAATGCACAAACGTGCGCTGGCTCGCAAAATCAATTTGCAGACAAACAAATTTCACAGCACAAATTCCATAATCACGTGTAATTAAGAGCTTATAGAATTTAAAATTCGATCGCGGTCATAAATTCGAAAATAAACCAAATATCATAACGAGAAGATAAAAATCTGTAATTGCCAGCCTGCCATTCCCCGTTAAGAATTTGCTACGTCTCTTGCAATGATTGTTTCTTTTATCTCAGCAACCTAACCCTACAAAAGGCAATACAATTATGAAGATAAAGAACCTGTGCCTCACTCTTTGTGCATCGCTACTGCTGGCGAGTACGGCGAGTCATGCAAAAGAAGTCAAAATCGGCATGGCGATTGATGACCTCCGTCTGGAGCGCTGGCAAAAAGATCGCGATATTTTTGTCAATAAGGCAGAAGCATTAGGTGCGAAAGTTTTCGTCCAGTCTGCCAATGGCAATGAAGAAACGCAAATGTCGCAAATCGAAAATATGATAAACCGCGGCGTCGACGTGCTGGTTATTATTCCTTATAACGGTCAGGTTTTAAGTAACGTGGTAAAAGAAGCCAAGCGCGAAGGGATTAAAGTGCTGGCCTACGACCGCATGATTAATAATGCGGACATTGATTATTATATTTCCTTCGACAATGAAAAAGTCGGCGAATTACAGGCGCAAAGCCTGGTCGCCAAAGTCCCACAAGGCAATTACTTCCTGATGGGCGGCTCCCCGGTGGACAACAACGCCAAACTCTTCCGCGCCGGACAGATGAAGGTGCTGAAGCCCTATATTGATGAAGGCAAAATTAAGATCGTTGGCGATCAGTGGGCGGACGGCTGGTTACCTGAAAACGCGTTAAAAATTATGGAAAACGCCCTCACCGCCAATAATAACAAAATCGATGCCGTGGTGGCTTCTAACGATGCAACCGCAGGCGGCGCTATTCAGGCACTCAGCGCCCAGGGTCTGGCCGGAAAAGTGGCGATCTCCGGGCAGGATGCGGACCTTGCCGGGGTGAAACGTATCGTGGCTGGCACCCAGACCATGACGGTATATAAGCCGATCACCGAGCTTGCCACCACCGCCGCAGAAATTGCCGTTGAGCTCGGCAATGGCCAACAGCCTAAAGCGGATGCCAGCTTAAACAACGGCCTGAAAGATGTGCCTTCCCGACTGCTTACCCCTATCGAAGTCAATAAAGAGAACATTGACGCCACCGTTGTGAAAGACGGTTTCCATAAAAAGAGCGAACTGTAATCCATCATCGCCCCCGGCTTGCGGGGGCACATCGACTTGTACTGTTTTCCTTCGGGTCATGTGGAGCAGTTATGTCTTATTTACTTGAAATGAAAAGTATCACCAAAGCGTTTGGCGCGGTGAAGGCCGTCGACAACGTCAGCTTGCGCTTAAACCCCGGCGAGATCATGTCGTTATGCGGCGAAAATGGCTCGGGCAAATCCACCTTAATGAAGGTTTTGTGTGGCATCTATCCTCACGGCAGCTACGAGGGTGAAATTGTCTTTTCCGGCGAAACGCTGCAGGCCACACATATCCGCGACACCGAGCGCAAAGGGATCGCCATCATTCACCAGGAGCTGGCGCTGGTGAAGCATCTGACCGTGCTGGAGAACATCTTCCTCGGCGCCGAGATAACCCGCCACGGCGTCCTGGATTACGACACCATGACCTTGCGCTGCGAAAAGCTGCTGGCGCAGGTCAGTCTGACGATCTCTCCCGACACCCGGGTGGGTGATTTAGGTCTGGGACAGCAGCAACTCGTGGAGATCGCCAAGGCCCTGAACAAACAGGTGCGTCTGCTGATCCTCGATGAACCAACAGCATCGCTGACGGAACAGGAAACCGCGGTATTGCTGGACATCATTCGTGACCTGCAAAACCACGGGATTGCCTGCATTTATATCTCCCACAAGCTCAACGAAGTGAAAGCGATTTCGGACACGGTGTGCGTAATTCGCGACGGGCAGCATATCGGCACCCGGGAAGCGCAGGGGATGAGCGAGGACGACATTATTACCATGATGGTGGGCCGTGAGCTCACCGCACTCTACCCGAACGAACCCCACACCCTGGGGGAAGAGGTGCTGCGCGTGGAGCACCTTACCGCCTGGCATCCGGTGAATCGCCATATTAAACGGGTTAATGATGTCTCCTTCTCCCTGCATCGCGGTGAGATCCTGGGGGTGGCCGGGCTGGTTGGCGCCGGGCGCACCGAGGCTGTGCAGTGTCTGTTCGGCGTCTGGCCTGGTCGCTGGGAGGGCAGCATCTTTATTGATGGGCAGCAGGTAGAGATCAAAAACTGTCAGCAGGCCATCGCCCAGGGTATCGCGATGGTGCCGGAAGATCGCAAAAAAGATGGCATCGTACCGGTGATGGCGGTGGGCAAAAATATCACCCTTGCCGCATTAGATCAGTTCAGCGGCACGCTGAGCAGTCTGGATGATGCCGCGGAACAGCACTGCATTCTTCACTCTTTACAGCAGCTGAAAGTCAAAACCTCCTCCCCGGAGCTGGCGATTGGCCGCCTGAGCGGGGGTAATCAGCAGAAGGCGATCCTCGCCCGCTGCCTGTTGCTCAACCCGCGCATCCTGATCCTCGATGAACCCACCCGCGGGATTGATATCGGTGCGAAATACGAAATCTACAAGCTGATCAACCAGCTGGTCCAGCAGGGTATCGCCGTGATTGTGATCTCCTCGGAGCTTCCCGAAGTGCTGGGTCTGAGTGACCGGGTACTGGTGATGCACGAAGGAAAACTGAAAGCCAACCTGATAAACCAGAACCTGACGCAGGAACAGGTGATGGAAGCCGCACTAAGGAGCGAACGCCATGTCGAAAAGCAACCCCTCTGAGTTAAAAGTCACGGCACCCGCACCGGGTCTGTTTTCCGGGCTAAAAGCGCTCAATCTGCAGGTGTTTGTCATGATTGCCGCTATCGTGGCGATCATGCTGTTCTTCACATGGATGACCGACGGCTCCTATCTCAGCGCCCGTAACGTCTCCAACCTGCTGCGCCAGACCGCCATTACCGGCATTCTGGCGGTGGGGATGGTGTTTGTGATTATCTCCGCGGAAATCGACCTCTCCGTGGGTTCGATGATGGGCCTGCTGGGGGGCGTGGCGGCAATTTTCGACGTCTGGCTGGGCTGGCCACTGCCGCTCACTATCGTGGTCACCCTGCTGCTCGGCTTGCTGCTCGGCACCTGGAACGGCTGGTGGGTGGCCTACCGCAAAGTACCGTCGTTTATCGTCACGCTGGCGGGAATGCTGGCCTTCCGCGGCATTCTGATTGGTATCACCAACGGCACCACCGTCTCCCCCACCAGCGCCTCCATGTCGCAGATTGGGCAGAGCTATCTCTCCGGCGGAGTGGGTTTTAGTCTCGGCGCGATTGGCCTGATGGCGTTTGTTGCCTGGCAATGGCGCGGCAGAATGCGCCGTCAGACGTTAGGGTTAGCCACAGCGCCTTCCACCTCTGTCGTCGGGCGTCAGGCGCTGACTGCGGTGATCGTGCTGGGGGCAATCTGGCTGCTGAACGACTATCGTGGCGTGCCGACGCCGGTGCTGATACTGGTTCTGTTATTACTGGCAGGCATGTTTATGGCGACCCGCACCGCCTTTGGTCGGCGTATTTATGCCATCGGCGGCAACCTTGAGGCCGCACGTCTGTCAGGTATTAATGTTGAACGCACCAAACTTGCCGTCTTTGCCATTAATGGCCTGATGGTTGCCGTAGCGGGCCTGATCTTAAGCTCGCGTCTGGGTGCGGGCTCGCCGTCTGCCGGGAATATTGCCGAACTCGATGCCATCGCCGCCTGTGTCATCGGCGGAACCAGTCTTGCCGGAGGTGTCGGTAGCGTCGCAGGGGCAGTTATGGGGGCATTTATTATGGCGTCGCTGGATAACGGAATGAGTATGATGGACGTCCCGACATTCTGGCAGTATATCGTCAAGGGTGCCATTTTGTTGCTGGCGGTATGGATGGATTCCGCTACCAAACGGCGCGCCTGAGGATGCCTTTTCATCTGTCACTGATACTGGAAAAATAGCGCCATGTTTGAGAAGCGTCACCGCATTACGTTGTTATTCAATGCCAACAAAGCTTATGACCGTCAGGTCGTCGAGGGCGTTGGGGAATATTTGCAGGCGTCGCAATCCGAGTGGGATATTTTCATCGAAGAAGATTTCCGCACGCGAATCGAAAATATCAAAGACTGGCTGGGCGACGGCGTCATCGCGGATTTTGACGACGCTGTTATCCAGCAACTGCTGGTCGATGTCGATGTGCCCATCGTCGGCGTCGGCGGCTCTTACCACCAGCCGGAACACTACCCTGCCGTTCACTATATTGCCACCGACAATCACGCTCTGGTAGAGAGCGCGTTTCTCCATCTAAAGGAGAAAGGAGTGCACCGCTTCGCCTTTTATGGCCTGCCCACGTCCAGCGGAAAACGTTGGGCGGCGGAACGGGAATACGCTTTCTGTCAGCTGGTCGCAAAGGAGAAGTATCGCGGCGTGGTTTATCAGGGGCTGGAAACGGCCCCGGAAAACTGGCAGCACGCGCAGAACCGTCTCGCCGACTGGCTGCAAACCCTGCCGCCGCAGACTGGCATTATCGCCGTGACCGATGCCCGCGCCCGGCATGTGCTGCAGGTGTGCGAACATCTGCATATTCCGGTGCCGGAAAAGCTGTGCGTCATCGGGATCGATAATGAAGAGCTCACCCGCTACCTGTCACGCGTGGCGCTGTCGTCCGTGGCGCAGGGAACACGTCAGATGGGCTATCAGGCGGCCAAGCTGCTGCACCGGCTGCTGGATAACGAAAATCTTCCCCTGCAACGTCTGCTGGTGCCACCGGTTCGTGTGGTGGAGCGACGCTCAACGGATTACCGCTCGCTGAACGACCCGGCCGTCATTCAGGCCATGCACTACATTCGTAACCACGCCTGCAAAGGCATCAAAGTGGATCAGGTGCTGGATGCGGTAGGGATTTCGCGTTCAAATCTGGAGAAGCGCTTTAAAGAAGAGGTGGGCGAGACGATCCATGCGGTTATCCATGCGGAAAAACTGGAGAAAGCCCGCAGCCTGCTGATTTCGACCTCGCTCTCCATTAACGAGATTTCGCAGATGTGCGGTTATCCGTCGTTGCAGTATTTCTATTCGGTCTTTAAAAAAGAGTATGACACCACGCCGAAAGAGTATCGCGATCGCTACAGTGAAGTACTGATATAAATAAAAAAGGCCTTCCGGATGGAAGGCCTTTTTTTAAGATTACATATGAGCGGCAATTAAGCGCTGGTTATCCTGGTACATCGCAAACAGATAGTTGTTATAGCGTTGGCCCTGGGTTGAGTAACCTTTCAGCTTGTGGATCATATTGCTCGCCGTCACTTCCTGGTCTGCTTTACGCAGCTGCGCGCGCGACTTACGGAAGGATTTATAGGCCGGATGCGTGTTCAGGTTCACGACATACGCATTCACGGAATCTTTTACCGATTCAAACTGCGAGTAACCTTTCACTTTGCCCGGCGCATTAGTACAACGACCTTTCGCACATTTCATGCCGAACAGGTTGTTATTGCTACGGGCCAGCTTAGAGGTGCCCCAGCCACTTTCGGCTGCTGCCATCGTTGCGACCATGCTGCCTGGGATGATATCCACACGCTCAAGCAAGGTGTTCCACGGTACACGACGTGTGTTCCCGTTCCAGCTCACTTTATAGTTTTTGGCTATCTCTTTCAGGCGCGCACGCTCGGACGGCGACCAGCGGCTGTCGTACTGCTTGGAAATAAGCCAGTTACGATCCGCCGTAATCGCGGCATTTTGACTTGTGATGTAAGGCATTACCGTCCGGAGAAACGCTTTTTTCCTTGGTGTTCCGGAAGGGTATTTTCGCAAATCAGGAAGTGAACTACTCTTTGCACTATTGCGAGAATACTCTTGTTTACTGCTAACCTTACTACTTGTTGTCGTCTTTATGACGTGGGCTTTCTTACTCGTTGTATCCGTGTGCGTCTTTGCAAGCACCCCACCAGAAAATGCCGTGGTGAGTAACATGAGTATCGCAGCCCCATATCGTCGAATGGGAGTCGATATCATTAGGTCTCCTGGTCGGATAGAAACATTCCAACACCTTATTTTTTTCGAAAATTGAGAGGCGAATCTCAAATCCTAGCAAGAATAGACGAGAAGAGCATCCTTAGAAATAGTCCAAATCCGAAACCCTGTCACCTGGAATCTGCGCGTTTCAGCATCATTTTCGCGAAAACGTGCTCAATATCGCAGTTAAACAGCGTACTTAGCGTGAGATCACTCACCCTCTTTGCTCCTCCCTGCGCGATAGCGCCAGGGGATGAGTTTGCCCACTAAAATAGATGGCAAACTGAGCAAAATGCTGTGACAGGAAAATGGTATGAAACGTTCTGCTCTCGCTCTTCTGTTCTTGCCTGCACTGGCCAGCGCCGACTGGTCCGCCCCCGGCTTTCCGGCCTTTACCGCTGAAGGATCGGGGGTCTTCACGGCACAGGCAAAGCTGACGAAGGGTACTCGCCCGCTGACGTTGAGTTTTGACAAGGCGTGCTGGCAACCCACCAACGCCATAAAACTCAACGAGATGATGTCACTGAAGCCGTGCGAAGGCGATCCGGCGCAGTGGCGCATCTTCCGCGACGGGGATTATCAGGCACGAATTGATACCCGCTCCGGCACGCCAACGCTGATGTTGACCGTTGCCAGCGCCAACGAACAGGCGGTGGCATCGGTAGTGCGCCAGTGTCCCAAATGGGACGGCAAACCGTTGACGCTCGATGTCAGCAATACCTTCCCGGAAGGGAGCGTGGTGCGTGATTTTTACAGCAAACAGACCGCGACGGTGCAGCAGGGTAAAATTACCCTGCAACCCGCACCGGGGAGCAACGGCCTGCTGTTACTTGAACGGGCAGAAACGGACAAGCCCGCCCCGTTCAGCTGGCAAAACGCCACCGTCTATTTTGTTCTCACCGACCGGTTTGAGAATGGCGATCCGGGCAACGACAACAGCTACGGGCGCCATAAAGATGGTATGCAGGAGATCGGCACCTTTCACGGCGGCGACCTGAAAGGGCTCACCAGCAAGCTGGATTATCTGCAACAGCTTGGCGTTAACGCCCTGTGGATCAGCTCCCCGCTGGAGCAGATCCACGGCTGGGTCGGCGGCGGCACCAAGGGGGATTTCCCACATTACGCCTATCACGGCTATTACACCCAGGACTGGACCCGGCTCGATGCCAACATGGGTACGGAGGATGATTTACGTCAGCTGGTGGATGAAGCCCATCGCCGGGGGATTCGCATCCTCTTTGACGTGGTGATGAACCACACCGGTTACGCGACGCTGGCCGATATGCAGGAGTACCAGTTCGGCTCGCTCTATCTGCAGGGGGAAGAGCTGAAGAAAACCCTGGGCGAACGCTGGACCGACTGGAAACCGGGCACCGGACAGAGCTGGCACAGCTTTAATGACTACATCAACTTCAGCGATAAAGCGGGCTGGGAAAACTGGTGGGGCAAGAAGTGGGTACGTACCGACATTGGTGACTACGACAACCCCGGCTTCGACGATCTGACCATGTCGCTGGCCTTCCTGCCGGACCTGAAAACGGAATCGACCACCCCATCAGGCTTACCGAATTTTTATCGCCACAAGCCCGACACCCGGGCGAAGGCCATTGACGGTTACACGCCCCGGGATTACCTCACCCACTGGCTGAGTCAGTGGGTGCGTGAATACGGTATCGACGGTTTCCGCGTCGATACCGCCAAGCACGTTGAGCTGGCGGGCTGGCAGCAGCTGAAAGACCAGGCCAGCGATGCCCTTAAAGCATGGAAAGCGGCTAACCCGGAGAAAAAACTCGACGATGCGCCGTTCTGGATGACCGGTGAATCCTGGGGGCACGGGGTGATGCAGAGCGATTACTACCGTCACGGCTTCGATGCGATGATCAATTTTGATTACCAGGAGCAGGCGGCCAAAGCGGTAGATTGCCTGGCCGACATCGACCTGACCTGGCAGCAGATGGCGGAAAAGCTGCAGAGCTTTAACGTCCTGAGCTATCTCTCCTCCCATGACACCCGTCTGTTCCGCGAGGGTGACCAGCGTGCGGCAGAGCTGCTGTTGCTGGCGCCGGGCAGCGTGCAGATCTTTTATGGCGATGAATCTGCAAGACCGTTCGGCCCGACGGGTTCCGATCCTTTACAGGGCACGCGCTCGGACATGAACTGGCAGGATATCAGCGGCGCGCAGGCTGCAACCGTCGCCCACTGGCAGCGGCTCGGGCAGTTCCGCGCCCGCCATCCGGCGATCGGTGAAGGCAGACAAACCACGTTAACCTTGCCTCAGGGCTACGGCTTTGTACGCGAGCATCAGGGCGACAAAGTGATGGTGGTGTGGGCAGGCAATCGCTGATCGGCAGGGGCAAAATCCCTCTCCCACGGGAGAGGGAAGCAGGATAACTTGCTGCCTGATGGCAAACTAACAACATAAAGTCACACATCTTCGTTTCGACGCTGATTTGCACCTGCGCAGTTGTAGCGTTATGGTGAGCCACACTTAGAACACGCTCGACAGATCACCTGCTATGACTTTTTCACTTTTCGGCGACAAATTCACCCGCCATTCAGGCATTACCCGCCTGATGGAGGATCTCAACGACGGGCTGCGCACACCGGGCGCCATCATGCTCGGCGGCGGTAACCCGGCACAAATCCCCGAGATGAACGCATATTTTCAGACGCTCCTCGCGGACATGCTGGAAAATGGCAAAGCCAGAGATGCGCTGTGCAATTACGACGGCCCGCAGGGCAAAACCGAGCTGCTCGCTGCCCTCGCGGAGATGCTGCGCGACACCCTCGGCTGGGAGATTGATCCACAGAACATTGCTCTGACAAACGGCAGCCAGAGCGCGTTTTTCTACTTATTTAACCTCTTCGCGGGACGACGTGCCGACGGCACCACCAAAAAGGTGCTGTTTCCGCTGACGCCGGAGTACATCGGTTATGCCGACTCCGGCCTTGAGGACGATCTTTTCGTCGCCGCGCGCCCGAACATCGAGCTGTTGCCGGAAGGCCAGTTCAAGTATCACGTCGATTTTGAGCATCTGCATATTGGCGAAGAGACGGGGATGATCTGCGTCTCGCGCCCCACCAACCCGACCGGCAACGTCATCACCGATGAAGAGCTGATTAAGCTGGATGCGCTGGCGAACCAGCATGATATTCCGCTGGTGATCGATAACGCCTACGGGGTTCCCTTCCCGGGCATTATCTTCAGCGAAGCGCGTCCGCTGTGGAACCCGAACATTGTGCTGTGCATGAGCCTCTCCAAGCTGGGTCTGCCGGGTAGCCGCTGCGGGATTATCATCGCCAATGAGAAAATTATCACCGCCATTACCAACATGAACGGCATCATCAGCCTCTCCCCTGGCGGGATCGGCCCGGCGATGATGTGCGAGATGATTAAGCGCAACGATCTGCTGCGCCTGTCCAACGAGGTGATTAAGCCCTTCTACTATCAGCGCGTCCAGGAGACCATTGCGACTATCCGCCGCTATCTCCCGGAAGAGCGCTGTCTGATCCACAAACCCGAAGGGGCAATTTTCCTCTGGCTGTGGTTTAAGGATCTGCCGATCACTACCGAGCTGCTCTATCAGCGTCTGAAAAAGCGCGGAGTATTGATGGTGCCGGGGGATTACTTCTTCCCGGGGCTGGACAAGCCGTGGCCGCACACCCACCAGTGCATGCGCATGAACTATGTCCCGGACCCGGAAAAAATCGAAGCGGGCGTGAAGATCCTCGCCGAGGAGATCGACCTCGCCTGGCGGGAAAACGGTCAGTAATGATCTATGCCAGATAACGCAGCCGTTCGGCACGTAATCTGGCAGGATCGACACAACTTAACGCGCGGGTTGGACAGGCCTCCACGCAGGCGGGTCCACCTTCGCGGTGCTCGCAACGGTCGCACTTCAGCGCCTGCACCGCTTCCGCCTCTCCCGTCATCTGCATCGCCCCGAACGGGCAGGCAATCATGCAGCTTTTACAGCCGATACAGCGCTGTTGCTCCACCCGCCAGACCCCCTGCTCACGCTGGATCGCCTGCGTCGGGCAGACGTTGGCGCAGGGGGCATCTTCACACTGGTGGCAGGTGACCGCCGTAGTGAACGTCCCGCCTTTCACCACCCGGATGCGGGAGGTAAAGGTCTTTGCCGTCACGGCGGCACAATTCTGATTCTCCTGGTGCGATACCACGCAGGCCACTTCGCAGGTGCGACAGCCAATACATTTCGCCGGGTCCGCAACAATAAACGGGTTCATCGCCTGCTCCATCCTTGTTGAAAAAGTCAGGTTGCCAGAGTGTTCAGGGCACGCGCTTTGATCAGACGGGGCAAAAAGTCACTTTTGTGCGTCCTGCCGCGAATACTGGCCATTTGCCACAGCGCTCAGGCGGAATTGATATGCTCCTTGCAGTAGCGGCGCTTCCAGACGCCGGGCGTTAACCCGGTATGCTTACGAAAAATTTGCCGGAAATATCCGGTGTCGTTAAACCCGCAGCGCACCGCCACCTCCTTCAGCGACACGGCATCATTAAGCAGTAACTTCTCCGCGGCCCTGACGCGCTGACGGTGGATAGCCTCGGTGAGCGTCAGATGAAAGACCCGACGAAACACCCGCCCCAGATAATCGGCGTTGCAGTGCAGCTCCCGGGCAAGCTGCGACGTAGAGAGCGGCCGGTGAAACTGCGTGCTGATCAGCTGCCGTGCCTTCCATGCCAGGCTGACGCCCGCTTCGTCCGAGGCGAGCTCCTGCCCGGGCATGACTGAGAGCTGTTGCAAAATCAGCAGCAGAATAAATTCCAGCGCCGGGCTGCGCTGGAGCTTCTCCTGTTCGGTCAGAAATTGCCGGAACAGGGCAATCATCGCCTGCGGATCGCCGGTTTTGCCGTGCTGCTGCACCGACAGCAGTGTACTCAGGGATGACGGCGCGGCCTGCTCGTGAACTTCAAAATGCAGCCAGTAAAAGCGTAAATCGGCAGGAAAATCTTCAATCCCCTTGTGTCGGCGGTGGGGCCAGAGGAGCAGACTTTCTCCGGCATGGACCTCAAACAGCGTCGTATCCTCCTGGATCGTTAATGTCCCCTTTTCCACAAAGATGACCTCCCAGGAGTCGAGCCTGCGCGCCGGATGTCGCCCGACACCCCGGGAGATAAAATAGCCGCCATTCTGCACTCTGATCGGAAGCGTTATGGATAATTCGAGCATGATTATTCAATTTCTCGCTATTTATGAGCAGATTCTTTCTCTTTACCACTGATTATTAACAGCTATTTGTCATTCGTCCCGATCAAAATCACATTTTACGAACAAGGTCGGAATCCTCACCTTTTTATACTTTTCCCTTCCCTTGTTGCCCCCAGGGAACAGTGCAAAATTAGTCAGGTACTCTGCAAAACAACATAAAAAATCCAATAACCCGAGGAGTTACCTCATGACTTCCACCCCGATTACACAGACAGAGATCGCCCAGCAGGCCATCAACGATCGCCTGACGGTGCGCGAAAAAATTGGCTACGGCCTGGGTGATGCCGGCGGCACGGTGATCACCTGTTTGATCATGAACTTTCTCACTTTTTTCTATACCGATGTCTTTGGCTTAACCCCGGCGCTGGTCGGCACCCTGTTTATTGCCCTGCGCATCTTCGACGCGATATCCGACCCGGTGATGGGGATCATCGCCGACCGTACCCAGAGCCGCTGGGGACGCTTTCGCCCCTGGCAGCTGTGGGTCGCTCTGCCGATTGGCATTATCGGCGTACTGACCTTCACCGTGCCGGACGCGGGCATGGGGGTCAAAATCGCCTGGGCCTTCGGCACCTATCTGCTGCTTTCGGTGGGCTATACCGCCATCAACGTGCCCTACTGCGCGCTGATCAACACCATGACCACCCGCCACAGCGAAGTGATCTCCTGCCAGTCATGGCGTTTTGTATTGTGCGGCGTGGCCGGTTTTCTGGTCTCCGTTGGCCTGCCTTGGCTGGTTGAACTTCTCGGCCAGGGCAACGTGGCGCAGGGATATCAGTTCGGCGTAGGTGTGCTGTGCGCCATTGCAGTGGTGATGTTCCTGTGCTGCTTCTTCTGGGTTCGCGAGCGCGTACCGCTGGCGATGATGGGGAAATTTACCCTTAAGGAGCACTTCGCCGGTCTGCGTAAAAACGACCAGCTGCTGCTGATGCTGGTGATGTCTTTCCTACTGATTAACGTCTTCAACATTCGTGGCGGCGGCTACATGTATTTCATCACTTACGTGCTGGAAGGGAGCACCGCCTACACCTCGCTCTTCTTCACTATGGTGACCTTTGCCTCCATTCTGGG
Organism: Leclercia sp. EC_58; assembly: GCF_019584355.1. Lineage (NCBI taxonomy): Bacteria > Pseudomonadati > Pseudomonadota > Gammaproteobacteria > Enterobacterales > Enterobacteriaceae > Leclercia > Leclercia sp. EC_58. The sequence goes on along the minus strand of NZ_VDAM01000001.1, from coordinate 1,267,400 downwards.
CGCGGTGATCGTTAACCTGCTGTCGCGCCGCAGCGACACCGTCAAACTTTACTACTACACCAACCTGGTGCTGGCAGCCCTGGCGGTGGGGATGTGGTTCCTGCCCGGCGGTCCGGCTTACCAGACCCTGTGGCTGGTGGTCATACTGGCGAACGGCGTGATCCTCGGCTTTACCCTGCCGCTGCACTTCGCGCTGATGGCCTTTGCTGACGACTACGGCGAGTGGAAAACTCGCGTACGCTCCTCCGGCATGAACTTCGCCTTTAACCTCTTTTTCATCAAGCTGGCCTGGGCTTCCAGCGCCGGGATCATCAGCCTGGTGTTTATTTTCGTCGCCTACCAGCCGGGCGCGGGCAACCAGACGCCCGCCTCATTACAGGGCATTACCGCCATGGAGACCCTGCTGCCCGCCCTTTTCCATCTGCTGCTGGCGCTGGCGATCCGCAAGTGCCGACTCAATAACCCGATGATGACGCGCATTGCCACCGACCTGCGCCAGCGTCACGCTCACGCCTGAGGAGAACATGATGTCCATAATGGAACCCGACCTGCATAAACTGAAAATCAGCGACCCGTTTCTGGGTCAGTATCAACAGCTGGTGCGCGATGTGGTTATCCCCTACCAGTGGGATGCCCTGAACGATCGCATTGAGGAGGCGGAACCGAGCCATGCGATCGCCAACTTTCGCATCGCGGCGGGTCAGCAAAATGGTGAATTCTACGGAATGGTCTTTCAGGACAGCGACGTGGCGAAATGGCTCGAGGCGGTCGCCTGGTCGCTGTGCCAGAAGCCCGACGCGGAGCTGGAAAAAACCGCCGATGAGGTGATTGAGCTGGTAGCCGCCGCGCAGTGCGACGATGGCTATCTCAATACCTACTTCACGGTGAAAGCGCCGGAGGAGCGCTGGACAAACCTGGCGGAGTGCCACGAGCTTTACTGCGCCGGGCATATGATTGAAGCGGGCGTGGCCTGGTTTCAGGGCACCGGCAAACGCCGTCTGCTGGAGGTGGTCTGTAAGCTGGCCGACCATATCGACAACGTCTTTGGTCCGGGCGAGCAGCAGCTACACGGCTATCCCGGCCACCCGGAGATCGAGCTGGCGCTGATGCGCCTGTTTGATGTCACCCAGGAGCCGCGCTACCTGGCGCTGGCGAAATATTTCGTCGAAGCGCGTGGCACCCAGCCGCACTACTACGACATCGAATATGAAAAGCGGGGCAAAACCTCGTACTGGAACACCTACGGCCCGGCGTGGATGGTGCAGGATAAAGCCTACAGCCAGGCGCATCAGCCGCTGGCGGAACAGCAAACGGCGATTGGTCATGCGGTGCGCTTCGTCTATCTGATGACCGGCGTCGCGCACCTGGCCCGTCTGAGCCAGGACGAGAGTAAACGCCAGGACTGCCTGCGCCTGTGGAACAACATGGCCCAGCGCCAGCTCTATATTACCGGCGGGATTGGTTCCCAGAGCAGCGGCGAAGCCTTCAGCAGCGATTACGATCTGCCGAACGACACCGTCTATGCCGAGAGCTGCGCCTCCATCGGCCTGATGATGTTTGCCCGTCGCATGTTGGAAATGGAAGCCAACAGCCAGTACGCCGACGTGATGGAGCGGGCGCTGTACAACACCGTGCTTGGCGGCATGGCGCTGGACGGAAAACACTTCTTCTACGTCAACCCGTTGGAAGTGCATCCGAAGTCGCTGAAATTTAACCATATCTACGATCACGTGAAGCCGGTTCGCCAGCGCTGGTTCGGCTGCGCCTGCTGCCCGCCAAACATCGCCCGCGTTCTGGCCTCGATTGGTCACTACATTTATACCGTTCGCGACGATGCCCTGTTTATCAACCTCTACATCGGCAACAGCATGGCTTTCCCGGTGGGTGAGCAGGAGTTGCAGTTGCGGATCAGCGGCAACTACCCGTGGCAGGAGCAGGTCGTCATTGAGATCGCCTCCTCGGTGGACGTCGACTATACCCTGGCCTTACGTGTGCCGGACTGGTGCGACAATCCACAGCTCACGCTGAATGGCAAACCCATCACGGGTGAGATGCGTCAGGGCTATATCTACCTGACCCGCCGCTGGCAGAAAGGCGATAAGCTGGTGTTAACCCTGCCGATGCCGGTCCGCCGGGTTTACGGTAATCCGCAGGTGCGCCAGCAGGCCGGAAAAGTGGCTGTGCAGCGCGGACCGCTGGTCTACTGTCTTGAAGAGGCGGATAACGGCGCGGGGCTGCACAACCTTACCCTGCCAGCAGACAGCGAATTCAGGCTCGTTGAAGGCAAAGGGATTTTTGCCCATAAGATACTGATCCAGACGCAAGGGTATGCCCGCCACGCCGCGGACGCTGAACACCAACCGCTGTGGCAGTACGATCGTGCCCCCGCCACGCAACAGGCGCAGACGCTGACCTTTATTCCGTGGTTTAGCTGGGCTAACCGGGGCGAAGGGGAGATGCGGATCTGGGTGGATGAGGCGAACGCCGCACGCTAAAGCCGGAAAACAGAATCAGCCCTCATCTCTGAGGGCTGATTTTTACTTCCTTAAAATGTCCAGGAGAGACCGGTCATCAGCGCGAAGCTGTCGTCACGGTCGATCATCGGGCTGTTTTTCGCATCGTCAGGCAGCACGTTATAGACGGCGCTGGCATTCAGAGAGAGATTCTGTGTCAGCGGGTATTTAGCTGCCACACCCACATAAGGGGTCACGGTTTCGCCTGCGTTGTACTGCTTTAAACCGCTGCGACGGGACTCTTTCTGCGACACACCGTAGTAGTAATCGTTGAAGCTTTCATCGTAGTAAAAGACCCCCACCGATGGCGTCAGGGTCAGGCGCGCCATGCGGAATGGGCGGAAATAAGACATTTCGCCCACCCCCCCACCGCTCTCATCCATCGCATCGGCGGCAATCGCCAACTTCAGGCTACCCCAGCTTTCGTGGCGATAGTACGCCCCGCCCAGCATCGCGGAAGCTTTGCGCTCGTCCAACTGCTTCATCGCAGAGTCGTCGTTATCGTCCGGATCAAAGTGCAGCGGCATCCAGGAGGCGGTCAGGCTGAGTTCGTTTTTGGCATCTTTCCAGATAATCCAGCCGCCGGTAGCCTGACGCACGTAAAAATGTTCCCCTTCGTAGTGCATTAATGGAACAGCAAAAACATTCTCGTTATAACCTTTATACGGTGATTCATTAAAAACGGCGCCCGCGCCAATTGAAAATTCATCGGCCATTGCGGGAGCAGCCGCAAATAAAACCGTGGCGATGAGTAAACTCTTTTTAAACGTCATTGTTTGTAATCCATTAAATTTCCTGCGACCCGGCGCATAATAATGATTACAAAAATCGCAATGCAATTTTGATATTTGTATAATATTATATATAAATTCATATAGATGAGCATCAGGCAATGAACAAGCTGCAAATCAAACCGCGCGAATTAAAAATTATTTCCGTCATTGCCGCCACTCACAGCATTGGAGATGCTGCCGCGTTGTTGGGTATGGCCCAGGCCAACGTCAGTAAATATCTCTCGGATTTCGAAACTCGCGTCGGGCTGAAGATTTTTGAACGCACCACCCGTCACCTGGCGCTGACCCAGTTTGGCCAGTCGCTGCTGCCCTTTATCAACGCCTCGCTGGAAAAGAACGAACAACTGGTTAATTTTATTGCAGATTATAAGCATGAAAAACGCGGTAAAGTGACTATTTACGGGCCAACGGGTATCATTACCTGGCTGGCCCGTAATGTGATTCATGAGATCGACAATATTGGCGATATTCGCATTAGCCTGAAAACCTATAACCTGAGCGGCAGCGAGTTTCTCGAAGGCGTCGTGTTCCCCGACGATTGCGATATTTTAATTACCTATGCCCAACCCAAAGATGAAAGTCTGGTCGCCACGACCTTAACCAAATATTCGGTTACCGCGTTCGCTACCCCGGAATATATTAAAAAGCACCCTATTAGTTATCCTGAAGATTTAATTAACCACTCCTGTATTCTTATTGATTCAATGGTTATCGACGATGCCAATATCTGGCGTTTCCGCTCGAATCACAGCAATCAGATACATGACTATAAAGTCACCGGGAACTATATTTGCGACAATACCCAGACGGCGCTGGAGCTGGCGCGCAATCATCTGGGGATCGTTTTTGCGCCCAAACAGAGCCTGCAGAAAGAGATCGAACAGGGTGTTCTGGTGCCCTGCTTCGCGCATCAGGAGGAGTGGTGGCTGGATCTGGTGGCTATCTTCCGTAAACGTGACTATCAGCCGTGGCGGGTGCAGTATGTGCTCGACGGCGTGCTGAATACCCTGCGTAAACAGATTGCGCAGGCCACCCAGCGGCGGCCTGCGCTGAAGGGTTAGAACAGCCCGAGCGGCTTGTCGGAGTAGCTCACCAGCAGGCACTTGGTCTGCTGGTAATGTTCCAGCATCATCTTGTGCGTTTCGCGGCCAATACCCGACTGTTTATATCCGCCAAACGCGGCATGGGCCGGATAGGCGTGATAGCAGTTGGTCCATACGCGTCCTGCCTGGATCCCGCGTCCCATCTGATAGGCCAGATTGCCGTTGCGGCTCCAGACACCTGCGCCCAGGCCATACTGTGTATCGTTGGCCAGCTCCAGCGCCTCCTCCATGGTTTTGAAGGTGGTCACCGCCAGCACCGGGCCAAAGATCTCCTCCTGGAAGACACGCATGTTGTTTTTACCGGACAGGATGGTCGGCTCCAGGTAGTAACCCTCTTTCAGCTCCCCGTCCAGCATCTTGCGCCGCCCGCCGGTTAAGATGTCCGCCCCCTCTTTCTTACCGATATCAATGTAGTTGAGGATCGTCTCCAGCTGCCCGTGGGAAACCTGAGCCCCCATCTGGGTACCGTTGTCCAGCGGGTTGCCGCTGCGGATCGACTCCACGCGGCGGATGGCGCGCTCCATAAAGCGTTCGTAAATGGACTCCTGCACCAGCGCCCGGCTTGGACAGGTACAGACTTCACCCTGGTTGAAGGCAAAAAGCGCAAATCCTTCCAGCGCCTTGTCAAAGAAAGCATCCTCTTCGTCCATCACATCGGCGAAGAAGATGTTCGGGGATTTTCCGCCCAGCTCCAGCGTGACCGGGATGATGTTCTGGGTGGCGTACTGCATGATCTGCTGGCCCACTTCGGTGGAGCCGGTAAAGGCCACCTTGGCGATCCGTTTGGAGGTCGCCAGATATTCACCAATCTCCCCGCCCGCACCGTTGACCACGTTCACGACACCCGGCGGGAGCAGGTCGCCCACCACTTCCATCAGCAGCAGGATCGACAGCGGAGTTAAGCGCGCCGGTTTCAACACCACACAGTTGCCTGCCGCCAGCGCGGGCGCCATTTTCCAGGCAGCCATCAGCAGCGGGAAGTTCCACGGAATGATCTGTCCGACCACGCCCAGCGGCTCATGGAAGTGATAGGCCACGGTATCTTTGTCCACCTCGCTGATCCCCCCTTCCTGCGCACGAATACAGGAGGCGAAGTAGCGGAAATGGTCGATAGCCAGCGGCACGTCGGCGGCCATGGTTTCGCGGATCGGTTTACCGTTGTCCCAGGTCTCCGCCGTGGCTAAAAGCTCCAGATTCTGCTCCATGCGATCCGCGATTTTGAACAGGATCGCCGCGCGATCCTGCACCGAGGTATGCGCCCACTTCTCTTTCGCTTTATGGGCGGCATCCAGCGCCAGATCGATATCGCGTTTCCCGGAGCTGGCGATCTCGCACAGCGGCTGGCCGGTCACCGGGGTGAGGTTCTGATAATAATCGCCGTCGGCCGGAGGAACCCAGTCGCCGCCGATAAAGTTGTCATAACGGGCTTTAAGTTTGAGAGGAAAACCATATTCGCCAGGCAGGATACGTGCTGATGGAGGGTTATTCGTCATGACTGTCTCCTTGTGTGTAGTGTCTTTCAAAGGTAGACCGCGGCGGTGAAAATATCGCCAGTCGTCGCCTGCTTTGCGAGCCCCTTCACGCATTACCTTACTTTACGTTTGGTTTCCGGCGCTGAGCCATACTTAAAGCGCACAACCCGGGCGGAGGTAAGGATAAATGCGGCTTTTTATCGGCTTTGACGTGGGCGGAACCCACATTAAACATGGCGTGATCGACGAGAACGGCAACGAAATCGCCACCGATCAGTTTGATACCCCAGAGGATGAGGAGAGCTTTAAGCAACAGTGGCGCGAAGTGGTCGAGGCTTACCAGAATGAACAGGAGATCGCGGCTATCGGCGTGAGTTTTCCTGGCCACATCAATACCCATACCGGCGAAGCCGCAAAGGCGGGCGCGCTCGACTATCTGGATAACGTCAACCTGTATGCGCTTTTCTCAGAGCTGACGGACCTGCCGGTTATCGCCGAGAATGACGCCAACTGCGCTGCACTGGGCGAACGCTGGCGCGGCGCGGGGCGTGAATATGAAAATTTTGTCTGCATTACGCTCGGCACCGGCATCGGCGGCGGTATTGTGGTGGAGGGCGATCTCTGGCGCGGCTCGCACCACCGCGCCGGGGAGTTCGGGGTGATCCCGGTCGGCAAGAACGGCGAAGGGATGCATGAAGTCGCCTCGGCCAAAGGGCTGATGGAGACCTGCCGCCGGGCGCTGGCGGTCTCCGAAGAGGAGATGCCGAAAGGCGAAGAGCTGTTCGAGCGCATGGAGAACGACCTGCACCTGCGCGAAGCCGTCGAAGAGTGGGCGCTGTTTCTGGCCCGCGGGGTCTACAGCGTCATCTCCATGTTTGATCCGCAGGTGGTGCTGATTGGCGGCGGCATCAGCGAGCAGGAGAAAATTTATAAGCTGCTCGACAGGCACCTGCAGACCTTTGAAGAGTGGGAATCGTTGCAGGTGCCCATCCTGCCCTGCCAGTTGGGTAACCAGGCGGGCAGGCTGGGCGCCGTATGGCTGGCAAAACAGAAACTTGCCAGAAGCGAGGCTTAAGGCTGCGGCGACTCGCCGGTAAAGAGCTGCGCGTCACGCAGGAGATGATCGTTACCGCGGCGGCGGGTAAAGCCAATGCGGTTGAAATACTCCAGGATCTGGATCGCCAGTTTACGCCCGACGTTCAGCCGATCGCGGAAATCCGCCGCGCAGGTCGAGCCGCGCTCGCTATCCAGCGCCCGGATCAGATTCGCAAAGGTGACGATGCGATCGTGGCGATAGTAACGGTCTTTGACGATCGCGGTGATCAGCCCCTGCTGCGCCGCATGCTTCAGCACCTGACGCATGGTCTGTTCCTCAGTGGCGGTTTCACGCGCCAGGTCGCGTACCCACCACGGCTCGTCGCGGAACAGCGCCTGCGCTTTTTGCCAGACGGCCTGCTGCTCCGGGGTAAAGCCCGCTTTATGATCCGGCAGATGCAGCCAGCCGTGGTAGCTGTGTAGCTCCCCGCTCTCGCGCATCCGCTCGATCAGCAGCAGCACCAGAGCTTCATCCTCCATCGGCAGCGCCATACGGCGCAGGCGCTCGCGCCCGGGGCCTGGTTCATCCTGATGCTGCTGATGATAGGTTGCCAGCACATCGAGAATTTTACGCTGCCAGCGGGCGGCAACCGGGGTGTTTAACAGGCTGTTTCCGGCCTGGATGAACGTCGGCTGCTGCGTCAGCTGACGCAGCCCTTCTCCGCTGAGCTGGCGTGCCCAGCCAAAGTCATCCAGATTCACCGCCCCACGCTCCAGGTGCGCCAGCAGGGCGCTGCGGTCATCCGTTGCCGTCTCAAGCGTCGCCAGCCAGTGCAGGTACTCCGGCTTACGCTTACCGCGACGCGGGGGGTTAAGCGTCACGACCCGCGCCCCGGCCAGGGTGACGCGGGCAGAAATATCGCGCAGCACCAGCCGATCGTTGTCGGCCAGCCACAGAGGGGTGTCAAAGACCAGCTCCGCCAGCGCCCCCTCCAGCAGCGAGACACGCCCCGTCACGTGGCTGGCGGCATGGTGAATATGCAGCGGCTGCCACTGCGCGAGCGGTACGTCGCTCTGCAGGGAGACAATCACCCGCGTGGCAGGCTCCGGCGGCGCTTCGGCCAGCAGCCAGTCGCCGCGGTTCAGCTCAGCTTTTTCCGTATCGCCCACCAGGTTCAGGGCAATACGCTGTCCGGCGTGCGCCTGTTCGACAGGCTGATTCTGCGCGTGCAACCCGCGAATACGTACCGGCTTGTTGACCCCGGTCAGCCACAGGTTGTCACCCACCCGCACTTCGCCAGACAGCGCCGTGCCGGTCACCACCAGCCCCGCCCCTTTCACGGTAAAGGCGCGGTCGATTGCCAGCCGAAAACGGTGATGGTCAGCATGGGCGCGCTCAGGGAGCTGTTGCAGATGATCGCGCAGGGCATCGATTCCCCGCCCTTCGGTGGCGACGGTAACAAACAGCGTGGCATCCGCGAAGCCATAATCGCGCAGGGTCGCCAGCACCTCCTCGCGCACCGCCTCCACCCGGGCCTCATCGACGCGATCGGCTTTGGTCAGCGCCACCGTCAGCTGCGGGTTACCGGTCAGACTGAGGATCTGCAGATGCTCGCGCGTCTGCGCCATCACCCCGTCATCACAGGCCACCACCAGCAGGGCGTGATCGATACCGCCCACCCCCGCCAGCATGTTGGATAAAAACTTTTCGTGCCCCGGCACGTCGATAAACCCCAGCACCCGGCCATCCGGCTGCGGCCAGTAGGCATAACCCAGATCGATGGTCATGCCGCGCTTTTTCTCTTCCGGCAGTCGGTCGGCGTTGACGCCGGTGATCGCCTGCAACAACGTCGTTTTGCCATGGTCAACATGACCGGCAGTGGCAATAATCATTTCAACAACATCTCCAGAAACAGTGCTTCATCTTCCAGGCAACGTAAATCCAGCCACAGGCGCCCGTCCTTGATCCTTCCGAGCACCGGCACGGGCAGCGAGCGCCAGCGCAATGCCAGCGCATCCAGCTGGCCGCCGCGCCCGTCGCGCGGGGTAAAGGTCAGTGCCGCGCCGGGCAGACGATCCACCGGCAGCGACCCGCTGCCCGGCTGCGACAGGCAATCTTCCACCCGCACCTCGAAGTCAGGATAGTGTGCAGCAATGTCTGTCAGCAGCCGCTCTCCCTGACGGTGAATGGAGGCGGCATCGCGGCTCAACAGGCGCAGCGTCGGCAGCCGTTCGGCCAGCGTCTCCGGGTGAAGATAGAGTCGCAAGGTCGCCTCCAGCGCGGCGAGGGTCATTTTATCCGCCCGCAGGGCGCGTTTCAGTGGATGCTGTTGCAATCTGGCAATCAGATCGCGCTTGCCGACAATAATCCCCGCCTGCGGACCGCCTAACAGCTTATCCCCCGAGAAGCTCACCAGGCTGACACCGGCGGCAATCAGCGCCTGGGGCATCGGCTCTTTCGGCAGGCCATAGCGGCTGAGATCCACCAGCGAACCGCTGCCCAGATCGACGACCACCGGCACCTCTTTCTCCTGCCCGATGCGCACCAGCTCGGCTTCGTCGACGGCATGGGTAAAGCCTTCGATGTGGTAGTTACTGGTATGCACCTTCATCAGCAGAGCGGTGTTTTCATTAATGGCTGCGGCGTAATCCCGGTCGTGGGTACGGTTGGTGGTGCCCACCTCGCGAAGCTGGCACCCGGCTTGGGTCATCACATCCGGGATGCGAAACGCGCCGCCAATCTCCACCAGCTCACCGCGGGAGACCACCACCTCTTTGCCGCTCGCCGTCGCGGCCAGCATCAGCAGCACTGCGGCGGCGTTGTTATTCACAATGCAGGCATCTTCCGCCCCGGTGAGCTGGCACAGCAGCGCCGCCAGCGCGCGGTCGCGGTGGCCGCGTCCGGCACCGTCGAGATCGTACTCCAGGGTTACTGGCACCTGCATCGCCTGGGTGACCGCGGCAACCGCTTCCTCTGCCAGCAGCGCGCGTCCCAGATTGGTATGCAGCACGGTGCCCGTCAGGTTCAGCACCTGCCGCAGCCCCTGTTCGTCATCCTGCGTCAGCCGCTTTTCGGTCTCCTGGGCCCAGTCGTCGCACCACGCTGGCAGACGGTTGTCGGCGCGGATCCCGGCGCGGGCTTCGTCCTGCAACAGACGCAAGGTTTCCACCGTTCGGCTGTGACCAAATCGGGCAATAATGGCAGTAAGACGGGCATCGCGAAGCAGACGATCGGTCGCGGGGAGTTGGCTGTAGAGAGCGTGCTGAGTAGTCATGAATATGCCTGACGGTTAGGTATTTTCCCCCCTCCCGACGGGAGAGGGAGTCAATGTCAGGAGCAATTGTACCGCGTCCGGCAAGGAAGTGTTATCGACGACATCAAGCCTTTGGCGGTTCGGTACGGGCGAAACTTTCACGCTGGAAGAGGGTTTCCGCCAGCTTAACCAGCAGCGGACGATCGACGCACCAGCCCGGTGAAACCCGGCGGAAATTGAGGTAGCCGATGGCGCAGGCGATGGTGATGGTCGCCAGATTGACGCTGTCGGTGGCAATTTTCCCGTCGCGGATCAGCTGCTCACAATGATCGAGACTGCGAGCGATTTTCTCCCGCTGGCGCAGCAGCTCGGTCTCAGATTGCTGCGCCGCCGGGCGGGCCTGTTCACGCACGGAGGCTAACGCCGCATCCATGATCCCGTCCGCCAGCGCCTCGATTTGCCGGATAGCCAGCGCCGCTTTCGGTTCACGGGGGATCATCGCCGGGGCGATATCCAGCAGTTCGATATAGCTGGCAATGATGGGGGAATCGAACCAGTGTTCACCGTCATCGGTTACCAGCGCCGGGACTTTGCCCAGGGGATTGTACTGCGCGACACCGCTTTCAGCCTGATAGGGCTGCTCATTAACAAATTCAAAAGTGATGCCTTTCTCCAGCAGGAGAATGAAGATTTTACGTACAAAGGGACTGGTATAACTGCCGATGAGTTTCATTGCCTGCTCCTTATCCGCCAACAAAAGCATAAGTATGGCTCAGGCAAAGAAAAAAGGCAGGCGATGCGTCGCGCATGCCTGCCTTTCAGGGAATTAATGGTCGAGATAGAGGTAGTGCATCCAGCTGGTCATACGCAGCAGGACCTTACGCATCACGGAAACATGCGAGAAGTGGTCAGAGTAAACCGCCACCTGGGCATAGATACCGTCAGGCAGGGCATCCACGTCGGCGTTCGGCTCCAGTTCAATGGTGCCCAACACGCCATCGGTACCTGGCACCACCGTCAGGGATTGCAGCGAGCCCTGCGCCTGGTAAGAACCGCCCGGCACCACCGGCAGGATGCTGGTGAGCTTGCCAGAGAAGACCTGGCCTGGCAGGGCGTTGAATACCACTTCGGCTTCATCGCCCGGTTTCAGACGCAGCAACGAGTTCTGGCGGAACTGCGCCACAATCTGCCGTTTCTGCTCAGGGATAAACACCATCACCGGACGCAGCGGCAGTGAAGCCGCATAGGTTCCCGGACGAATCAGCACCTGAGTGATGTAGCCGTTGCTCGGCGCCCGGATGATGGTCTGATCCAGGTTGTAGGTGGCTTCGGCCAGCTGCGCGCGCAGGGAGGCAATCTGCGACTGCTCACCGTTAGACATGCTTTCTAACTGGCTCTGGATCTGCACCTGTTCCGCCACCGACGCTTTCACCATGGCGTCCTGCGCCAGGTAATTTTGCCGCGCGTTGTCGATGTCGCTTTCAGAGAACGGATTCACCTTCGCCTGGCTGCCTTTTACATAACGCTGATAGTCTTTGAACAGACGGTCACGCTCGGCGGAGACGCGGGTAGTATTCGATTGTGCTTCCGCAAGCTGGGCTTTCAGGACATCAATATTGTGTGTCGCCGTCACCAGGTCGGCCTGCAGACGATCGACGCGGGCTTTATACCTGCCCGGATCGATTTTAAATAACACTTCGCCCTTTTTAATGAGCTGGTTATTTTTATCGGTCACTTCAGTTACCACCCCTGTAACCTGCGGCGTAATCGGAATTGAGATAACCGCTTTCTGCGCCGTAAACGTATAGGGGTGGTTATAGTTCATTAATAAAATAAGGCCGGCCACGATAAATACGCCGCCTAATGTTGCGGTCGCCAGCGTCCACTGGTTTACCGGGATACGGAATATTTTAAAGATGGCCCATGCAAACGCGACATAGGTCAATATGATCAACAGATCCATGATTATTGCTCCGGCGTATTCTTGTCAGCAACGGGCGGCACGGCGGCCAGTTTTTGTTCCAGCTCGGCTACGCGCTTCGCCAGCGCATCTACGTCGGGGCTACGTTCTGGCGGCTGAATGTGGTTCTGCATCCCCCAACCGCGCTCTGGCTGGTAGAGCGTGGCCCAAATCCACAGAAACGGCCAGATGGCATGGAGCGTAAACAGGCTAATCCATCCCGCCGTATGGATCGCATCGGCATGAGGATGGTTGCGCTTTTTGGCAATATTATAAGGAATGTCATGGATAGCGATGATTCCATAAAAAAGAACCAGAAAAACAAAAATCAACACACCCAGCGCAAAATAGTTGAGAAACATATTTGCCTCGCTAAATAAATCAACAACTCATTTAAATAATTAAATGGTAAGCAAGCATATTAATTCACTGTTAAGTACACGATCGTGAACTTAATATTTCAGAGCCGGGGAGTATGGTTTTTTGTTATATCTCCATGCAAGTTTATAAGCGTGACAAAATATATCCTGAATAATAATAGACTTAAATTTACAGTACCTGTTTACTTTAGCTTAGAACTTTTCGCCATACCACATTACAAACATTTAATTTTAGCTATAAGTGTTGTTGACTTACATCCTGGCGCTCTTCGCCAAAGCAGAAGTTGTCTGCGATCACATCCAGAGAAATCCGCATAAAAATATTTTGTGGTTTTGATCACACTCCAGAAACAAACTCGCGACTTCGAAATGTGATTTGCTTCACATTTAAGGGGCTAAATTGCCGCTTTCATGTCCATTGTATTTTTCTTACACGTCAATTTTGTGATATCCATCACGTCATTCTTCACCACACCCCCTACATTTACGTGACTTAGATCACATAAATTTTGCCCATCTGGACAGTGAAACAATTAAGTGCCAGATTTCACGACATCAGAACAGTGCAGGCTACCTCTGCCGCCGCATTCACAACAAACCTCGGGCCGAAGGCCTGCGTAAACAAAAAGAAGGGGTGTTTTATGTCATCCGATTTCAAGATCAAAGTTCAAAGCTTTGGTCGTTTCCTCAGCAACATGGTGATGCCAAATATCGGCGCGTTTATCGCGTGGGGTATTATCACCGCGTTATTTATTCCGACAGGGTGGTTGCCTAACGAAACGCTGGCGAAACTTGTAGGCCCAATGATCACCTATCTGCTGCCGCTGCTCATCGGTTATACCGGTGGTCGTCTGGTTGGCGGTGACCGTGGCGGCGTGGTCGGTGCTATCACCACCATGGGTGTTATTGTCGGTGCGGATATGCCGATGTTCCTCGGCGCAATGATTGCCGGTCCACTGGGCGGCTGGGCAATTAAGAAATTTGACGTCTGGGTTGATGGCAAGATCAAATCCGGCTTCGAAATGCTGGTGAACAACTTCTCTGCCGGCATCATCGGTATGATCCTGGCGATTCTGGCGTTCCTCGGCATTGGTCCGGCTGTTGAAGTGCTCTCCAAACTGCTGGCGGCGGGCGTGAACTTCATGGTTGCCCACGACATGCTGCCGTTGGCGTCCATCTTTGTTGAACCGGCGAAAATCCTGTTCCTTAACAACGCCATCAACCACGGTATCTTCTCACCGCTGGGTATTCAGCAGTCTCATGACCTCGGCAAGTCTATCTTCTTCCTGATTGAAGCGAACCCGGGTCCAGGTATGGGTATCCTGCTGGCGTACATCTTCTTCGGTCGTGGCAGTGCGAAACAGTCTGCGGGCGGTGCGGCAATCATCCACTTCCTGGGCGGTATCCACGAAATTTACTTCCCGTACGTGCTGATGAACCCACGTCTGATCCTCGCCGTTATCCTCGGCGGTATGACCGGTGTGTTCACCCTGAGCGTGCTGGGTGGCGGTCTGGTTTCTCCAGCCTCTCCGGGTTCTATCCTGGCAGTACTGGCGATGACCCCGAAAGGTGCTTACTTCGCTAACCTCGCGGCAATCTTTGCAGCTATGGCGGTCTCCTTCATCGTGGCGTCTATCCTGCTGAAAACCAGCAAAGTGAAAGAAGAAGACGATATCGAAGCGGCAACCCGTCGTATGCAGGACATGAAAGCCCAGTCTAAAGGCGCAACGCCGCTGGCTGCGGGCGATGTCTCTAACGACCTGAGCCACGTACGTAAAATCATCGTTGCCTGCGACGCCGGTATGGGCTCCAGCGCCATGGGTGCAGGCGTACTGCGTAAGAAAGTGGCGGATGCCGGTCTGTCTCAGATCTCCGTTACCAACAGCGCCATTAACAGCCTGCCGCCGGATGTTGACCTGGTCATCACCCACCGTGACCTGACCGAGCGTGCGATGCGCCAGGTACCGCAGGCGCAGCACATTTCGCTGACCAACTTCCTCGACAGCGGCCTCTATACCAGCCTGACCGAACGCCTGGTGGCGGCACAGCGTCACGAAGAAAACGAAGTGAAAGTGCGTACCAGCCTGCAGGACAGCTTCGATGAGAGCAACAGCCACCTGTTCCGTCTGGGTGCAGAGAACATCTTCCTTGGCCGTACCGCGAGCAATAAAGAAGAAGCGATTCGCTTTGCCGGTGAGCAGCTGGTGAAAGGCGGCTACGTTCAGCCAGAATATGTTGATGCGATGCTGGAACGTGAAAAACTGACCCCGACCTACCTGGGCGAATCCATTGCGGTACCGCACGGTACGGTTGAAGCGAAAGATCGCGTTCTGAAAACCGGCGTGGTGTTCTGTCAGTACCCGGCAGGCGTGCGCTTCGGTGAAGAAGAAGATGACATCGCCCGTCTGGTAATTGGTATCGCGGCCCGTAACAACGAGCACATTCAGGTGATTACCAGCCTGACCAATGCCCTGGACGATGAGAGTGTTATCGAACGTCTGGCTAACACCACCAGCGTAGAAGAAGTTCTGGCGCTGCTGAACAAGTAAGTTAAGCAAACCTCCCTCTCCCCGTTGGGGAGAGGGCTAGGGTGAGGGGAAATTCGCGTGGTTCCTCACCCCAGCCCTCTCGGGTAAAAACATTGATGAAGGTTAATACTATGAAAGCATTACATTTTGGCGCAGGTAACATCGGTCGTGGCTTTATCGGCAAACTGCTGGCAGACGCGGGCATTACGCTGACATTCGCCGATGTCAATCAGACGGTACTTGATGCCCTGAATGCACGTCATAGCTATCAGGTGCATGTAGTTGGCGAAAACGAGCAGGTTGAAACCGTGACCGGCGTCAACGCGGTCAGCAGCATTGGCGACGACGTTATCGACCTGATTGCCGGGGTTGACCTGGTGACGACCGCCGTCGGTCCGGTGGTGCTGGAGCGCATCGCGCCAGCGGTGGCGAAAGGTCTGGCCAAACGTAAGGTCCAGGGTAACGACGCCCCGCTGAACATCATCGCCTGTGAAAACATGGTGCGCGGTACCAGCCAGCTGAAAGGCCACGTGATGGCCGCGGTAGCCGATGAAGATAAAGCCTGGGTTGAAGAGCACGTTGGCTTTGTTGATTCCGCCGTAGACCGTATTGTGCCACCGTCCGCCTCTGCCACTCACGATCCGCTGGAAGTGACCGTCGAGACCTTCAGCGAATGGATTGTCGATAAAACCCAGTTTAAAGGCCCACTGCCTGACATTGCTGGCATGGAATTAACTGATAACCTGATGGCATTTGTCGAACGTAAGCTCTTCACGCTGAACACCGGGCATGCTATAACCGCCTACCTCGGTAAATTAGCCGGTCATCAGACCATTCGTGACGCCATTCTCGATGAGAAGGTCCGCGCCGTGGTAAAAGGTGCAATGGATGAGAGCGGCGCGGTATTGATTAAACGCTACGGTTTTGATGCCGATAAGCATGCGGCATACATTCAGAAAATCCTCGGTCGTTTTGAAAACCCGTATCTGAAAGATGACGTTGAGCGCGTTGGCCGTCAGCCGCTGCGCAAACTGAGTGCGGGCGATCGCCTGATTAAGCCGCTGCTCGGCACCCTGGAATATGGTCTGCCGCACGCCAACCTGGTCAAAGGCATTGCTGCCGCGATGCACTACCGCAGCGAAGAAGATCCGCAGGCGCAGGAGCTGGCGCAGTTGATTGCTGAGAAAGGTCCACAGGCCGCGCTGGCGCAGGTATCCGGTCTGGATGCCAACAGCGACGTGGTTGTGGAGGCGGTGAACGTATATAACACAACCAAATGATGCAGGAACTGGCGCAGGTCATCCTGCGCCCGGAATATAGTTTGTCAGATATGCAGGCAATAATGGAACAAACCCAGGCCTTTGAAAACCGTGTGCTGGAGCGTCTGAATGCTGGCAAAACCGTTCGAAGTTTCCTGATATCCGCCGTCGAGTTATTAACCGAGGCGGTGAATATCCTGGTGCTTCAGGTGTTTCGCAAAGACGACTACGCAGTGAAATACGCAGTTGAACCGTTGCTCGACGGTGACGGCCCCTTGGGCGATTTATCTGTACGTCTGAAACTGATCTATGGCCTGGGCGTCATCAGCCGTCACGAGTATGAAGATGCGGAACTGCTGATGGCGTTGCGCGAGGAGCTCAATCACGACGGCAACGACTATTCGTTTACCGACGACGAGATCCTCGGCCCGCTGGGCGAGCTGCATTGCGTTACAGCCCTGCCCCCGGCCCCGCATTTTGATACCAGCGATCCTGAACTGTACGCCATGCAGAAACAGCGTTATCAGCAGATTGTTCGCTCTACCATGGTACTCTCCCTGACCGAGCTGATTTCCCGAATCAGCTTAAAAAAAGCGTTTCAGAAGTAAGCCTGCGCACATTCGTGTATCCTTTGTGGTAATTCCCCCTGTTTTTAGAGCCATTTGTTATGAAAGAAGTCGAAAAGAGTGAAATTAAACGTCTGAGCGATCGTCTGGATCTGATCCGCCACCAGCAGGCCAGCCTCTCTCTGGTTGATGCCGCAGAGAAGTACGCCGAACTGGAAAAAGAGAAAGCGACGCTGGAAACCGAGATCGAACGTCTGCGCAGCGTGCACAGCCAGAAGCTGAGCAAAGAGGCGCAAAAGCTCACTAAGCTGCCGTTCCGCCGTGCGATCACCAAGAAAGAACAGGCCGATATGGGCAAGCTGAAGAAAAGCGTGCGCGGCCTGGTGGTTGTCCATCCGATGACCGAGCTGGGCCGTGAAATGGGTCTGAAAGAGATGACGGGTTTCAGTAAGACCGAATTCTGATTTTTTGCCGGGTGGCGCGATGCTGACCCGGCCTACCGCTTTCTCCCTCTCCATATTGGCCCTACCAATTCACTAAGCAACCCTTCCCCGGTTCACATTTCTATAAACTTCGCTCACAAACACATTGCCGACCAATAACATTTGGTTAACCATTTATTGTCATTAACCCTACATCACACTATTGGCAGGACCACTTTTACACATAATGTGACGCAGAGATGAGCACAGACTCACCGCCTCGCAGAAGGTGTGGTCCTCAGGAGACCTGCAATGAGCCTCTGGCAACAAAACTACGATCCGGCAGGAAATATCTGGCTATCAAGCCTGATCGCCTCGCTACCTATTCTGTTCTTCTTCTTCGCGCTGATTAAGCTCAAGCTGAAGGGCTACCTTGCCGCGACGTACACCGTTGCCATCGCCCTGCTGGTAGCGCTGTTCTTCTACAAAATGCCGGTGGATCGCGCCCTGGCCTCGGTGGTGTATGGCTTCTTCTACGGTCTGTGGCCCATCGCCTGGATCATCATTGCGGCGGTCTTTGTCTATAAAATCTCGGTGAAGACCGGGCAGTTCGACATTATCCGCTCGTCGATCCTCTCCATCACCCCGGACCAGCGCCTGCAGATGCTGATTGTCGGCTTCTCTTTCGGCGCGTTCCTGGAAGGGGCTGCCGGATTCGGTGCGCCGGTGGCGATCACCGCCGCGCTGCTGGTCGGTCTTGGCTTCAATCCGCTCTATGCCGCGGGTCTGTGCCTGATCGTCAACACCGCGCCGGTGGCGTTTGGTGCGATGGGTATTCCGATTCTGGTGGCCGGGCAGGTAACCGGGCTGGACAGCTTCGAGATCGGTCAGATGGTGGGCCGTCAGCTGCCGTTCCTGACCATTATCGTGCTGTTCTGGATCATGGCGATTATGGACGGCTGGCGCGGCATTAAAGAGACCTGGCCTGCGGTGATGGTCGCGGGTGGCTCGTTCGCCATCGCCCAGTACCTGAGCTCTAACTTCCTTGGCCCGGAACTGCCGGACATTATCTCTTCCCTGGTCTCTCTCGTCTGTCTGACGCTGTTCCTGAAACGCTGGCAGCCGGTGCGTATCTTCCGCTTTGCCGACATGGGCGCATCGCACGTGGATCAGACCCTGGCCCGCACGGGCTATACCGCAGGACAAATCGTCCGCGCGTGGTCGCCGTTCCTGTTCCTGACCGCGACCGTGACGCTGTGGAGTATCCCACCGTTTAAAGCCCTGTTCGCTCCGAACGGCGCGCTGTATGACATGGTGGTCAATATCTCCGTGCCGTTCCTCGACAAGATGGTTGCCCGTATGCCGCCGGTGGTACATGACGCCACGCCGTATGCCGCGGTGTTCAAGTTCGACTGGTTCTCGGCCACCGGTACCGCCATTCTGTTTGCCGCCCTCCTTTCCGTGGTGTGGCTGCGCATGAAGCCTGTTGCCGCGGTGCAGACTTTTGCCGCAACCATCAAAGAGCTGATGCTGCCGATCTACTCCATCGGCATGGTGCTGGCGTTCGCCTTTATCTCGAACTACTCCGGCCTGTCATCAACGCTGGCCCTGGCGCTGGCCCATACCGGTTCAGCCTTCACCTTCTTCTCGCCGTTCCTCGGCTGGCTGGGAGTGTTCCTGACCGGGTCAGATACTTCATCGAACGCCCTGTTCGCGGCCCTGCAGGCGACCGCCGCGCAGCAGATTGGCGTGTCGGATGTTCTGCTGGTGGCGGCCAACACCACCGGCGGCGTCACCGGCAAGATGATCTCCCCGCAGTCCATTGCCATTGCCTGTGCGGCGGTAGGCCTGGTGGGGAAAGAGTCGGATCTGTTCCGCTTTACCGTTAAACACAGCCTGATATTTACCTGCATGGTCGGGGTCATCACCACCCTGCAGGCCTATGTCTTAACCTGGATGATCCCATGATAGTGATGCCCAGACGCCTGTCCGACGAGATTGCTACTCGCGTGCGGGCGCTGATTGAAGAGATGCAGCTGGAAGCGGGCATGAAGTTGCCCGCCGAACGCCAGCTTGCTGCCCGGCTTGGCGTATCGCGTAACTCGCTGCGCGAAGCCCTGGCGACCCTGGTCAGCGAAGGGGTGCTGGTGAGCCGTCGCGGTGGCGGCACCTTTGTGCGCTGGCAGGACGATGACTGGTCCGGGCAGAACATTGTTCAGCCATTGAAAACTCTGATGGAGAACGACCCGGACTACAGCTTTGACATCCTCGAAGCCCGCCACGCCATAGAAACCAGCACCGCCTGGCATGCGGCTATGCGGGCAACCGAAGCGGATAAAGAGAAGCTCAAAGCCTGTTTCGAGGCCACGCAAAGCAGCGATCCGGATATCGCCTCGCAGGCAGACGTCCGGTTTCATCTGGCCATTGCCGAGGCCTCACACAACGTCGTGTTGCTCCAGACCATGCGCGGCTTCTTCGACCTGCTGCAATCGTCCGTAAAGCAGAGCCGCCAGCGCATGTATCTGGTGCCGCCGGTTTTTGCCCGGCTGACCGAGCAGCACGAAGCGGTCCTCAACGCCATTCTGGCAGGTGATGCCGAAGCCGCACGCGCCGCGATGATGGCGCATCTGGGCTTCGTCCACACCACCATTAAACAATTTGATGAAGATCAGGCCCGGCAGGCGCGTATCACCCGTCTGCCGGGCGATACCGTTATTTCCAGGGAGAAGAACTGATGATCATTTCCGCAGCCAGTGACTATCGCGCCGCCGCCCAGCGCATCCTGCCACCGTTCCTGTTTCACTATATCGATGGAGGGGCCTATTCCGAGTACACCCTGCGTCGCAACGTGGAAGACCTGTCGGAAGTGGCCCTGCGCCAGCGCGTGCTGAAGAATATGTCCGACCTGAGTCTTGAGACGAAGCTGTTCAATGAAACGCTCTCCATGCCGGTCGCCCTCGCCCCGGTCGGGCTGTGCGGCATGTACGCCCGCCGGGGTGAAGTGCAGGCCGCCGCCGCCGCCGATGCGAAAGGCATTCCGTTTACGCTTTCAACCGTCTCCGTCTGCCCGATTGAAGAAGTCGCTCCGACCATCAAGCGCCCGATGTGGTTCCAGCTCTACGTCCTGCGCGATCGCGGCTTTATGCGTAACGCCCTGGAGCGCGCGAAAGCGGCGGGCTGTTCCACCCTGGTCTTTACCGTAGACATGCCGACCCCCGGCGCACGCTATCGCGATGCGCACTCCGGGATGAGCGGCGCCAATGCGGCGATACGCCGCTACTGGCAGGCGGTAACGCATCCGCAATGGGCGTGGGATGTGGGGCTTAACGGTCGCCCGCACGATCTGGGGAATATCTCCACCTATCTGGGTAAACCGACGGGGCTGGAAGATTACATTGGCTGGCTGGCTAATAACTTCGATCCGTCCATCTCGTGGAAAGACCTGGAGTGGATCCGCGAGTTCTGGGATGGCCCGATGGTGATCAAAGGGATCCTTGATCCGGAAGATGCCCGCGATGCGGTGCGTTTCGGCGCCGACGGGATTGTGGTGTCGAACCACGGCGGCCGCCAGCTCGACGGCGTGCTCTCCTCCGCCCGCGCCCTGCCCGCCATTGCCGATGCGGTTAAGGGCGATATCGCGATTCTGGCGGACTCCGGCATCCGCAACGGCCTGGACGTGGTACGTATGATTGCCCTCGGGGCCGACACCGTCCTGCTGGGCCGCGCCTATCTGTATGCGCTGGCGACCCACGGCCAGGCAGGCGTCGCCAATCTGCTCAACCTGATCGAGAAAGAGATGAAGGTGGCGATGACGCTGACCGGCGCGAAAACCATCCCGGAAATCAGCAAGGAGATGCTGGTGCAGGAGTTGAGTAAGCTCCCTGCCGGGCTGGCGCCGCTGGCGCAGGGGAACGCAGCTTAGATGAGTGCGGTCTGATCCCCTCACCCTGACCCTCTCCCCAAAGGGGAGAGGGGATGATATTCTGCCCGCGCTATTTAAGGGGGCAGCATGCTTAACATCGTTCTATTCGAACCAGAAATTCCACCTAATACCGGCAACATCATCCGCCTGTGCGCCAATACCGGGTTCCGTCTGCACATCATCGAGCCAATGGGCTTTACGTGGGACGACAAGCGCCTGCGCCGCGCCGGGCTGGATTACCACGAATTCACCGCCGTGGTGCGCCATAAGGACCTGGCTGCATTTATGGACGCGGAAAAGCCGGAGCGGATCTTTGCCCTGACGACAAAAGGCACGCCTGCCCACAGCGCCGTGAGCTATCAGAAAGGGGATTATCTGCTTTTTGGCCCGGAAACGCGCGGCCTGCCGGCCACCATTCTTGATGCCCTGCCCGCTGAACAAAAAATTCGTATTCCGATGATGCCGGACAGCCGCAGCATGAACCTGTCGAACGCGGTGTCGGTCGTGGTGTATGAGGCCTGGCGCCAGCTGGAATACCCTGGCGCGATATTACGCCAGGCCGGATAAGAGGCTTGAGTCGCCATCCGGTAATGCCCGGTAAGCGCAGCGCTACCGGACCAACAGGTTAAATCCCGTCGCCATACTCAAAGGTATGGTGGATGCCGTTGAAGAACTGATCCATATCCATCGCTGGCTTGTCGCTGTCTGGCTTGCCGACGATACGCGCCGGAACGCCAGCCGCAGTGGTATGCGGAGGCACAGGTTGCAGCACTACGGAACCGGCGCCAATTTTCGCGCCGCGCCCGACTTCGATATTGCCGAGGATCTTCGCGCCTGCGCCAATCATCACCCCTTCACGGATTTTCGGGTGACGGTCGCCGCTGGTTTTCCCGGTACCGCCCAGAGTCACGGATTGCAGGATTGAGACGTCGTTTTCAATCACCGCCGTTTCACCCACTACAATACCTGTCGCGTGGTCGAGCATGATGCCGCGGCCAATCTTCGCCGCCGGGTGAATATCCACCTGGAAACTCACCGAAACCTGATTTTGCAGGAAGATGGCCAGCGCGCGGCGGCCTTCGTTCCACAGCCAGTGGCCAATACGGTAGGACTGCAGGGCGTGGAAACCTTTCAGATAGAGTAATGGCGTGGAGTATTTATCCACCGCCGGGTCGCGGTTGCGTACCGCCTGTATATCGCAGGCGGCGGAGGCGATCATCTCCGGGTCAGCCGCGTAGGCCTCTTCCACCACTTCACGGATGGCGATAGCCGGCATGATCGGTGAAGCCAGTTTGTTGGCGAGCATATAGCTCAGGGCACTGCCGAGATTTTCGTGCTTGAGTAGCGTCGCGTGGTAGAAACTGGCCAGCATGGGCTCACAGTCAGCCAGAGCCCGGGCTTCGGCTTTAATATTGTTCCAGACGATATCCAGTTCTTCACACGGCATTGCTTACTCCAGACGTAATAATAATGACCGGCCAGTTCTTTGCCGGCCGGGTCATTCAGGTGATAACGCTTTCCTGCGGTTAACGGCTGCTACGCTCGTCCTTGCGTGCGCGACCTAATAAGGTCAATGCTGCCTCGCGCGCATTTTTTCCGCAATACAATACCTGATAAATTTCCTCGGTTATTGGCATTTCGACACCAAAGCGGTGTGCCAGCTCGCGGACTTCTTTGGTATTGCGGTAGCCTTCCACCACCTGGCCGATCTTCTCCTGCGCGCCGATCACATCCATTCCCTGACCGAGCATCATGCCAAAACGACGGTTACGGGACTGGTTGTCGGTACAGGTCAGCACCAGATCGCCTAACCCTGCCATCCCCATAAAGGTGGCCGGATCGGCACCGAGCGCCGCGCCAAGACGGGACATTTCAGTTAAACCACGGGTGATCAGAGCGGTACGTGCGTTGGCGCCAAAGCCGATGCCGTCGGACATGCCCGCACCGATAGCGATAACGTTCTTCACCGCGCCGCCCAGCTGTACGCCGATAAAATCGGGGTTGCTGTAAACGCGGAAGCTCTTACCGCAGTGCAGCAGCTGCTGCAGATCGTCAGCGAAGGTCTCATCGGTCGAGGCCAGTGAAATGGCCGTCGGCAGCCCTGCCGCCAGCTCTTTTGCAAAGGTCGGGCCGGAGATCACCGCCAGCGGAATGGCATCGCCCAGCGCTTCGCGGGCGACATCCTGTAACAGGCGTCCGGTTTCGGCTTCCAGCCCTTTAGTCGCCCAGACCACGCGCGCATCGTCACGCATCAGCGGTTTAATCTGTCGCAGCACCTGGCCAAACACGTGGCTCGGCACCACGATCAGAATATTACGGCTGGCGGCAAGCGCCGTCGCCAGATCGCTTTCAAGATGCAGTGAGTCAGGGAAAGGCACATCGGGGAGGAACGCAACGTTGCAGCGATCGGCTTCTAACGTCGCGATATGTTTGGGATCGTGGCCCCAGAGGACCACTTCGTGTCCATTTCTTGCCAGAGTAATAGCAAGAGCGGTGCCGTAAGAGCCGGCACCGATCACAGTCATTGACGCATTGACAGTACTCATCAGGCATCCTGATGTTGTTCAGTACCTTCGCCAGCTTGCTGCTGCAGATAGTTCATGAACAGCGCATCGAAGTTCACCGGCGCAAGGTTCAGTTGCGGGAACGTACCACGGGAAACCAGGCTGGTGATGCATTCACGGGCATACGGGAACAGGATGTTCGGGCAGTATGCACCCAGGCAATGCGCCATCTGATTACCTTCGATGCCGCCGATGGAGAAGATGCCGCCCTGCTGTACTTCGCACAGGAATGCAGTCTCTTCGCCCAGAGAGGCGGTTACGGTAACACGCAGCACGACTTCATACACATCTTCCGCCAGCTGGGTGGAAGCGGTATCCAGATCAAGTTTAACCTCTGGCTGCCAGTCTTTCTGGAAAACGTGCGGCGCATTAGGTGCTTCGTAGGAGACATCTTTGGTGTAGATGCGCTGGATCTGGAAAGTCATCTCGGTATTATTTTGTTCTGACATGGAAAAGCCCTTTTTAATTGTCCTAAAACGCCTTAGCGCAGCAGCGGATCGAGTCCACCACGCGCGTCAAGCGCATACAAGTCATCACAGCCACCAATGTGCTGCGCATCGATAAAAATCTGCGGAACCGTCGTACGGCCACTACGTTTAATCATCTCTTCACGCTTTGCAGCGTCGCCATCAATCGGCAGTTCCTGGAAGGTAACGCCTTTGCTGTCCAGCAGCGCTTTTGCACGATGGCAGAACGGACAGGTCGCTTTGGTGTAGATCTCGATATTGGCCATGTTCAGACTCCTGTTTACTTACCGCGAACCAGAGGCAGATTCTCGCCGCTCCAGCCAGAGATACCGTCCTTCAGGATAGTGACTTTCTCAAAGCCAGCTTTGACGAGCGTGTTTGCGGGCTCCTGAGCCTGCATACCGGTGCCGTCAACGACGATAATCGGTTTATCTTTGTGCTTTTCCAGTTCGCCAAGGTTATTAGCTTTAATGTCGGTCGGCAGCAGGTTAATCGCCCCTGCAATATGGCCTTTGCGGAAATCATCGCGCTGACGCAGATCGACAACCACTGCATCTTCTTTGTTGATAAGACGCGTTGCTTCGCCGCGGTTGATCACCTTCACTTTCGAGGTAAGGCCTTTGAACGTGGTGAAAAGTACTGCCGCCAGTAGACCAATCCACGCGATACAAAGTATGGGGTGGCGGCTGACAAATTGCATAATTTCTTGCATGGGGGGTAACGACTCCCGACTGAGTGAATAAAAAACCAGGACAGGAGTATACCTGTGCGTTGTGGCAAATACAGCCAGCGACAATAAGCTAATCCATTTTCTGCGTACTGCCACGAAAAAAAAGACCAAAAATGGCCTAACCTTAGCCCTACCCCTGCGGTTTCTTTGATCTTCTGCGGCTATTTGATCGATTCAGCTGTAGTAAAATTACGCAAATTTTTTGTCTTTTGAGCAAAGAGGTTGTCGCAATGTCGGTTTCTAAAAAACCTATGGTACTGGTGATTCTTGACGGCTATGGCTATCGCGAAGATCAGCAGGATAACGCCATTTTCAACGCTAAAACCCCGGTCATGGATGCGCTGTGGGCAAAACGTCCACACACCCTGATTGATGCGTCCGGCCTGGAAGTGGGTCTGCCCGATCGCCAGATGGGCAACTCCGAAGTTGGACACGTCAACCTGGGCGCAGGCCGCATTGTTTATCAGGACCTGACCCGCCTGGATGTTGAAATTAAAGAACGTACCTTCTTTGCTAACCCGGTGCTGACTGGTGCGGTTGAGAAAGCAGCCGCCGCAGGCAAAGCGGTGCATATTATGGGTCTGCTCTCCGCGGGCGGCGTTCACAGCCATGAAGATCACATCATGGCGATGGTGGAGCTGGCAGCAGAGAAAGGGGCAGACAAAATCTATCTGCACGCCTTCCTGGATGGCCGCGATACCCCACCACGCAGCGCTGAATCCTCCCTGAAAGCCTTTGAAGAGAAGTTTGCCGCGCTGGGCAAAGGCCGCGTAGCCTCTATCATTGGCCGCTACTACGCCATGGACCGCGACAACCGTTGGGATCGCGTAGAGCAGGCCTACAATCTGCTGGTAGAAGCCAAAGGCGAGTTCCAGGCAGATACCGCCGTTGCCGCACTGGCAGCCGCATATGCCCGCGATGAAAACGACGAATTCGTGAAAGCGACCGTGATCCGTGCTGAAGGCCAGGCCGATGCCGCAATGGAAGATGGCGATGCGCTGATTTTCATGAACTTCCGCGCTGACCGCGCCCGCGAAATCACCCGTGCCTTCGTCAACGCTGACTTCGACGGCTTCGCCCGTAAAAAAGAGGTTAAGCTCGGCGATTTTGTGATGCTGACCGAATATGCCGCCGACATTAAAGCACCATGCGCTTATCCGCCCTCTTCCCTGGCGAATACCTTCGGCGAGTGGATGGCGAAGCACGACAAGACTCAGCTGCGCATCTCCGAAACCGAAAAATATGCCCACGTTACCTTCTTCTTTAACGGCGGCGTGGAAGAGTCCTTCAAAGGCGAAGACCGCATTCTGATCAACTCCCCGAAAGTGGCGACCTACGATCTGCAGCCAGAGATGAGCTCCGCCGAGCTGACCGAGAAGCTGGTTGCTGCTATCGAAAGCGGTAAATACGACGCCATCATCTGTAACTACCCGAACGGCGACATGGTGGGCCATACCGGCGTAATGGAAGCGGCAATCAAAGCCATTGAAGCGCTGGATCTGTGCATTGAACAGGTTACCAAAGCGGTGGAAGCCGCAGGCGGCCAGATGCTGATCACCGCTGACCACGGTAACGCCGAGCAGATGCGCGATCCGGCCACCGGCCAGGCGCATACCGCGCATACTAACCTGCCGGTACCACTGATTTATGTCGGTGATAAAACCGTGAAATCCGTTGATGGCGGTAAGCTTTCGGACATCGCCCCGACCATGCTGACCCTGATGGGCATGGAAATCCCGCAAGAGATGACTGGCAAGCCGCTGTTCATCGTGGAATAATCCCTCCCCATGAGGGGAAAGGCGATTGTTTCATTCACATGGGTCGTGAAGCCGTTACGGTTATCAGTCAGGCCTTTACTGTACGCCAGCGCACTCAGCGCTGGCGTATTGTTGTGCGCGGCATCCGCCCAGGCGGACGAGCGCGATCAGCTCAAAAGCATTCAGGCGGATATCGCCGCTAAAGAGCGGGCGGTACGCCAACAGCAGCAGCAACGCTCGTCGCTGCTTGCGCAACTCAAAAAGCAGGAAGAGGCCATCTCCGCGGCCGCACGTCAGCTACGTGAAACCCAGAACACCCTCGCCCAGCTCAATAAACAAATAGACGAGATGAATGCGTCTATCGCCAAACTTGAGCGCCAGCGCGCGGCTCAGGAGCGCAACCTTGCGGCGCAGTTAGATGCAGCTTTTCGCCAGGGTGAACACACCGGCGTTCAGCTGATCCTCAGCGGCGAAGAGAGCCAGCGCGGGCAGCGCCTGCAGGCCTATTTCGGTTACCTCAACCAGTCCCGTCAGGAGACCATCGCCCAGCTGAAGCAGACGCGCGAAGAGGTCACCACGCAGAAAGCGGAGCTGGAAGAGAAACAGAGCCAGCAGCAGACCCTGCTCTACGATCAGCAGGCGCAGCAAGCCAAGCTGGAGCAGGCGCGCAACGAACGTAAGAAAACCCTTGCCGGTCTCGAATCCTCCATTCAGGAAGGTCAGAGCCAGCTGAGCGAAATGCGCGCTAACGAATCGAAATTGCGCAACAGCATCGCCCGTGCAGAGGCGGCAGCGAAAGCGCGCGCCGAAAGAGAGGCCCGCGAAGCGCAGGCCGTGCGTGACAAGCAGCAGGAAGCCTCCCGCAAAGGCACCACCTATAAACCGACCGAAAACGAACGTTCGCTGATGTCCCGCACCGGCGGCTTAGGCTCACCGCGCGGCCAGGCCTACTGGCCGGTACGCGGTTCTATTCTGCATCGCTATGGCGAACAGCTGCAGGGTGAGCTACGTTGGAAGGGGATTGTGATCGGCGCATCGGAAGGCAGCGAAGTCAAAGCTATCGCCGATGGCCGGGTGATCCTCGCCGACTGGCTACAGGGCTACGGCCTGGTGGTGGTGGTAGAGCACGGTAAAGGCGACATGAGTCTTTACGGCTACAACCAGAGCGCGCTGGTCAGCGTTGGTACCCAGGTGCGGGCCGGTCAGGCTATCGCCCTTGTGGGCAGCAGTGGCGGTCAGGGCCGCCCGTCACTCTATTTCGAGATTCGTCGCCAGGGTCAGGCGGTCAATCCACAGCCGTGGTTGGGAAGATAAGTTTTGCTTCAATTTCGTCGTATGGTTTTTCCCCTCGTCAGCGCACTGGCGCTGGCGATGCCGGTTTACGCAGGTAAACTCGCTATCGTTATCGATGACTTCGGTTATCGTCCACACACAGAAAATCAGGTCCTGGCGATGCCCTCCGCCATCTCTGTCGCCGTCCTGCCGAACGCGCCTCATGCGCATGAAATGGCCACCAAAGCCCATAACAGCGGGCATGAAGTGCTGATCCACCTGCCCATGGCGCCGCTCAGTAAACAGCCGCTGGAAAAAGATACGCTGCGCCCGGAGATGACCAGCGACGAGATCGAGCGCATCATCCGCGAAGCCTATGGCAAAGTCCCCTACGCCGTAGGACTGAATAACCATATGGGCAGCGCCATGACCTCCAGCCTGTTTGGCATGCAGAAAGTGATGCAGTCGCTGGCGCGCTATAACCTCTATTTCCTGGACAGCATGACCATTGGCAACAGCCAGGCGATGCGCGCCGCGCAGGGCACCGGCGTGAAGGTGATTAAGCGCAAAGTGTTTCTCGATGACACGCAAAACGAAGCCGATATCCGCTTCCAGTTTAACCGTGCCGTGCAGGTGGCCCGCCGATCGGGTTCAGCTATCGCCATCGGACACCCTCACCCGTCCACCGTTCGCGTCTTGCAGCAGATGCTGCCCAACCTGCCTGCGGATATTACCCTGGTACCCGCGAGCAGCCTGCTCAATGAGCCGCAGGTGGATACTTCCCGACCGGTCAGTCCGCCGCCCGCTGGCGCTGCGCCTGGCACAAAACCGCGTAACCCTTTCCGGGGCGTGACGCTCTGTGCGCCTAAGCAGCCGCCTGAGCCGGTTTACGTCACCCGGTACTTCTCGGTGATTGGCGAAAGCATCAGCCAGAGCACGCTGGTGAAATATGTTCAGTTGCAGTGGCAGGGCTGGGGTAAGAAAAGCTAATCCCGCCTCAGGCGGGATGGCCTACTCAATGACACGAGAGTCCGCGGGCTTTTTTTTGTCCGCGGACGCTTTTTGCTCCTGGTGTTGGTACCAGGCTTTGAAATATTTCAGAAAGCTGTAAAAGGTAGCGTAGAGACCGGTCACCACCCCCACTCTCCCCTGACGCCACGCGCCGCTAAACAGATACCACTTAAAGAACGCGCCGATGGCGCTGATGACGCCACGGGCTATCGACGGCCTTACGGGCTGGTACTTCACCAGCCGGCTGGTGTAGCTGTTGAGCTTGTTGAATACTTCATGCAGGGAATAGAAGGTATCGTGGCGAACGCGGCCCGGAATTTTCGCCGACTGGATCACCCCTTCCACTTTGTCATCCACCGGACGCTGATTGAAACGCGCCTGGGTTCGGTTAAACAGCCGCACCGGGAAATCAGGCGAGGAGACAGGGTAAATGGTGCGCACCTCTTCCCCCAGCACATGCCAGTAGCGGGCGATACGCCATGCCAGCTGTGGGTGGGGTTCATCACCCGCCTTCAGACGCAGGATAAAATCCACGGTCTCCGCATCCAGAATTTCATCGCTATCCATGCATAACACCCAGTCATTGCTCGCCAGATCGATGGCGTGATTCATCTGTACGCCATGCATGGCATAGGGGTGGTGATGAGGGGTGATGCCATACTCCTGGCAAATCGCTAATGTGGCGTCGTGACTGCCTGAGTCGAGAACAATGATTTCATCGGCGACGACGATCAACGGAGGCAGCACTTCACGCAGCAACCGGGCGGAATTACAGGTCAACAAACAAACGGTGAGCTTGAACATATGCGCTGTAAAGTTAAGTAAACCTTAGCCAACTCTATAAGCGCAGGGCGAAAAAAGCGAAGAAAAGTTAGTATCAATCCGTTTGTGGACGTAAAAACGTGAGACCAGCGAAAAAAAGCGCCCGCAGGCGCTTTTTTACTTAATTCCAGCTCAGGATAACTTTCCCGGACTGACCTGAACGCATCGCGTCAAAGCCCTGCTGGAACTCATCGATGGAGAAACGATGGGTAATAATCGGAGAGAGATCCAGACCCGACTGGATCAGTGCCGCCATCTTGTACCAGGTTTCGAACATCTCACGGCCATAAATACCTTTGATGAATAGCCCCTTGAAGATCACTTTGTTCCAGTCGATGGACATATCCGACGGCGGAATACCCAGCATCGCGATTCGGCCACCGTGGTTCATGGTGTCGAGCATGGTGCGGAACGCCGGTGGCGCACCGGACATCTCCAGACCGACGTCAAAGCCTTCGGTCATGCCCAGCTCTTCCATCACGTCGTTCAGGCTCTCTTTAGAGACATCCACCGCACGGGTAACGCCCATTTTACGCGCCAGCGACAGACGGTATTCGTTCACGTCGGTGATCACCACGTTACGCGCACCGACGTGCTTCGCCACGGCTGCTGCCATGATGCCGATTGGACCTGCACCAGACACCAGCACGTCTTCGCCTACCAGGTCGAAGGAGAGCGCGGTGTGTACCGCATTACCGAACGGGTCGAAGATGGAGGCGAGATCGTCAGAGATGTTGTCCGGGATTTTGAAGGCGTTGAACGCCGGGATCACCAGGTATTCTGCGAAGCAGCCCGGACGGTTGACGCCCACGCCCACGGTGTTGCGGCACAGGTGGGTACGGCCACCGCGGCAGTTACGGCAGTGGCCGCAGGTGATATGGCCTTCGCCAGAGACGCGATCGCCAATTTTGAAGCCTTTTACTTCCTGGCCAATGCCTACCACTTCGCCAACATATTCATGACCGACGACCATCGGCACAGGGATGGTCTTCTGCGACCACTGGTCCCAGTTGTAGATGTGCACGTCAGTACCGCAGATGGCGGTTTTACGGATTTTAATCAGCAGATCGTTATGACCGACTTCCGGCTCTGGAACGTCGGTCATCCAGATGCCTTCTTCCGCTTTCAGTTTGGATAATGCTTTCATTATGCGTCCTCAGGCAATCACGCCCAGTTGTTTGCCGATGCGGGTAAAGGCTTCCACCGCACGCTCAATTTGTTCAGGGGAATGCGCCGCAGACATCTGGGTGCGGATACGCGCCTGACCTTTTGGCACCACCGGGAAGAAGAAACCGGTGACGTAAATCCCCTCTTTCTGCAGCTCACGGGCAAAGTTCTGCGCCACGACGGCATCGCCCAACATCACCGGGATAATGGCGTGATCGGCACCGGCCAGGGTAAAGCCTGCGGCGGTCATTTTTTCGCGGAACAGACGGGCGTTGGCCCACAGTTTGTCGCGCAGATCGGCGCCGGACTCCACCATCTCCAGCACTTTAATGGAGGCGGAAACGATGGCTGGCGCCAGGGAGTTAGAGAACAGGTACGGACGGGAACGCTGACGCAGCCACTCCACCACCTCTTTACGCGCGGCGGTGTAGCCGCCGGAGGCACCACCGAGCGCTTTACCCAGCGTACCGGTGATGATGTCCACGCGGCCCATGACGTCGCAGTATTCGTGGGAGCCGCGACCGTTTTCGCCGACAAAGCCGACGGCGTGGGAGTCGTCGACCATCACCAGCGCATCGTATTTGTCCGCCAAGTCGCAGACGCCTTTCAGGTTGGCGATCACGCCGTCCATCGAGAAGACGCCGTCGGTGGCGATCAGCACATGACGCGCGCCAGCCTCGCGGGCCTCTTTCAGACGGGCTTCCAGCTCAACCATGTCGTTGTTGGCGTAGCGGAAACGCTTCGCTTTGCACAGACGCACGCCGTCGATGATGGAAGCGTGGTTCAGGGCGTCGGAGATAATGGCATCTTCCGCGCCGAGCAGGGTCTCAAACAGACCGCCGTTGGCGTCAAAGCAGGAGGAGTACAGAATGGCATCTTCCATTCCGAGGAAGGCGGCCAGCTTGCTCTCCAGCGCCTTATGGCTGTCCTGGGTACCGCAGATGAAACGCACGGAGGCCATGCCAAAACCGTGGGTGTCCATGCCCGCCTTCGCCGCGGCAATCAGCTCAGGGTGATTCGCAAGACCCAGGTAGTTGTTGGCACAGAAGTTAATCACCTGGCTGCCGTCGGCAACGGTGATATCTGCCTGCTGAGCGGAGGTAATGATTCGCTCTTCTTTGAACAACCCTTCCGCCCGCGCGGTTTCCAGGTCACTGTTTAACTGTTTGTAAAAATCACCACGCATTGCAATTCTCCAGACTCGGCAAATTTCGGCACATATTACCCAAAGCTATACCTCTATACGAGATGACGCTTTAACAGTTATCGTTTTTGCAGCATAAATCACGTGTAGCATTTGTCGCATATACACAAAATCATTCAAGATGCATCAAGGCGGCAAGCGAAGAAATCCCCGGGAGCATAGATAACTATGTGACCGGGGTTTCTGAGCGCAGCCAACGCCGAGGCGGCTTGAAGGATGAAGTGTATATCGGTGAATGGCTGAAGGGTGGTCATACTAATGATATGATATGAATATCAGTGCCCGGGATTGTCCCCGGGCTCCACACTTCAAAGGTTACAGTTATGATCATCGTTACCGGCGGCGCGGGCTTTATCGGCAGCAATATTGTTAAAGCTCTCAATGACAAAGGCATCACCGACATCCTGGTGGTGGATAACCTGAAAGACGGCACCAAGTTCGTTAACCTGGTGGATCTGAACATTGCCGACTACATGGATAAAGAAGATTTTCTGATCCAGATTATGGCGGGCGAAGAGTTCGGCGATATCGACGCAATCTTCCATGAAGGTGCTTGCTCCTCCACCACCGAGTGGGACGGCAAGTATATGATGGATAACAACTATCAGTATTCTAAAGAGCTGCTGCACTACTGCCTGGAGCGCGAAATTCCGTTCCTGTACGCCTCTTCCGCGGCGACCTACGGCGGGCGTACCTCCGACTTTATCGAGTCCCGCGAGTACGAGCAGCCGCTGAACGTCTACGGCTACTCCAAGTTCCTGTTTGACGAATATGTACGCCAGGTACTGCCAGAAGCGAACTCCCAGATTGTCGGCTTCCGCTACTTCAACGTCTACGGACCGCGCGAAGGCCATAAAGGCAGCATGGCAAGCGTGGCCTTCCACCTCAACACCCAGCTGAACAACGGCGAAAGCCCGAAACTGTTTGAAGGCAGCGATGGCTTCAAGCGTGACTTCGTCTACGTGGGCGACGTGGCGGCGGTAAACCTGTGGTTCTGGGAAAACGGCGTCTCCGGGATCTTCAACCTGGGCACCGGCCGGGCGGAATCCTTCCAGGCGGTCGCCGATGCTGCGCTGGCATATCATCAGAAAGGCAGCATCGAGTACATCCCGTTCCCGGACAAGCTGAAAGGCCGCTATCAGGCATTCACCCAGGCGGATCTGACCAACCTGCGTGCCGCTGGCTATGACAAGCCGTTCAAGACCGTTGCCGAAGGGGTAACGGAATATATGGCCTGGCTGAACCGCGACGCGTAAGTATGAAAATTTTGGTGGTAGGCCCGTCATGGGTGGGCGACATGATGATGTCGCAAAGTCTCTATCGCACGCTCAAGGCGCGCTATCCCCAGGCGATAATTGACGTGATGGCACCCGCGTGGTGCCGTCCGCTGTTATCGCGGATGCCGGAAGTGAATGAAGCGATCCCGATGCCGCTCGGCCACGGGGCGCTGGAAATTGGCGAACGCCGCAAGCTCGGCCATAGCCTTCGCGACAAGCGCTACGATCGCGCTTATGTACTGCCGAATTCCTTTAAATCTGCCCTGGTTCCCTTCTTTGCGGGCGTTCCGCACCGCACCGGCTGGCGCGGCGAAATGCGCTACGGCCTGCTGAATGACGCGCGGGTGCTGGATAAAGAGGCGTGGCCGCTGATGGTAGAGCGCTACGTGGCGCTGGCCTACGACAAAGGGGTGATGCGCAGCGCGAAAGACCTGCCGCAGCCGCTGCTGTGGCCGCAGCTTCAGGTGAACGAGGGTGAGAAATCCCAGATCTGCAACACCTTTGGTCTGTTGGCCGAACGCCCGATCATCGGCTTCTGCCCCGGCGCGGAGTTCGGCCCGGCGAAGCGCTGGCCGCACTATCACTATGCTGAGCTGGCGAAGCAGCTGATCGACGAAGGCTATCAGATCGTGCTGTTCGGCTCGGCGAAAGATCACGAGGCGGGCAATGAAATCCTCGCCGCACTGAGCGTCGAGCAGCAGGCCTGGTGCCGCAATCTGGCCGGGGAGACCCAGCTGGAGCAGGCGGTGATTCTGCTGGCCGCCTGTAAGGCGGTCGTGACGAATGAC
Organism: Leclercia sp. EC_58; assembly: GCF_019584355.1. Lineage (NCBI taxonomy): Bacteria > Pseudomonadati > Pseudomonadota > Gammaproteobacteria > Enterobacterales > Enterobacteriaceae > Leclercia > Leclercia sp. EC_58. The sequence continues at coordinate 1,233,133 of NZ_VDAM01000001.1, read as the reverse complement.
TCCGGCCTGATGCACGTTGCCGCGGCGCTGAACCGCCCGCTGGTGGCGCTGTACGGCCCGAGCAGCCCGGACTTCACGCCGCCGCTGTCACATAAAGCGCGCGTGATCCGCCTGATCACCGGCTACCATAAAGTCCGTAAAGGTGACGCCGCTGAAGGCTATCATCAGAGCCTGATCGACATCACTCCGCAGCGTGTCCTCGACGAGCTTAACGAACTGCTGTTGAGCGAAGAAGGATAACGGATGCGGGTATTGATCGTTAAAACCTCCTCAATGGGCGATGTGCTCCACACCCTGCCTTCGCTCACTGATGCCATGCAGGCTATTCCGGGTATCCGTTTTGACTGGGTGGTGGAAGAGGGCTTCGCCCAGATCCCCACCTGGCATGCTGCCGTAGACCGCGTTATACCAGTGGCGATCCGCCGCTGGCGCAAGGCGTGGTTTTCCGCACCGATTAAGGCCGAACGTAAGGCCTTTCGCGACGCGCTGCAGGCCCAGCATTACGATGCGATCATCGATGCCCAGGGGCTGGTAAAAAGCGCGGCGCTGGTCACCCGATTGGCCCACGGCGTAAAGCACGGTATGGACTGGCAGAGCGCCCGCGAACCGCTGGCGAGCCTGTTCTACAATCGTCGCCACGCGATCGCGAAGCAGCAGCATGCCGTGGAGCGCACCCGGGAGCTGTTCGCGAAGAGCCTTGGCTATGCGAAACCGCAACTGCAGGGGGATTACGCCATTTCACAGCATTTCCTGCACGATGCAAAGCCACACGCGCCTTATCTCATCTTCCTGCACGCTACCACCCGGGATGACAAACACTGGCCGGAAGCCCACTGGCGCGAGCTTATCGGCCTGCTGAGCCATGCGGGCCTGCGCATCAGGCTGCCGTGGGGCGCCCCGCACGAAGAGGCGCGGGCGAAGCGTCTGGCGGAAGGCTTTGATTACGTGGACGTGCTGCCCCGGATGAAGCTGGATGGCGTGGCGCAAGAGCTGGCAGGCGCTACGGCGGTGGTGTCGGTGGATACCGGTCTCAGCCACCTGACGGCGGCGCTAGATCGTCCTAATATTACGCTTTACGGCCCGACGGACCCGGGTCTGATTGGCGGCTATGGCAAAAATCAATATATCTGCCGCCCGGAACATTCATCGCAGCTGAGCGACCTCAGCGCCGCTGCGGTATTTGCGCAATTAGAGCCGTTGCTGGCAGCAGAGAGAGCCTATGTCTGATTTTTTCTCAGCGGAGCGCCCACCGAAGCGCGTGCTGATTGTTAAGCTACGTCACCACGGCGACGTTCTGCTGACCTCGCCGGTCTTTACGGTGTTGAAAACGAACTATCCCGATGTGGAAGTGGATGCCCTGGTGTATGACGACACCCAGGCGATGCTCACCAGCCATCCGTTTATCGACCAGGTGCATACCATCGGGCGTAACTGGCGTAAAAAGGGCTGGTTCGCACAGTTCCGTCTGTACCGTGCGTTGCTGAACACCCTGAAAGCGCGTCAGTATGACGTGCTGATCAACCTCACCGAACACTGGCATGGCGCGCGTCTGGCGCGCCGTCTGAAGCCGCGCGTCTCCGTCGGCTTTAAGCCCGATAAACGCGGCGGACTGGCGCGTCGCCGCTGGGTGAAATCCTTCACCACCCTCTACCCGGCGATCCAGGATAACAGCCGCCATATGGTGGAGGTGAATCTCGATGCACTGCGACGGATCGGCATCCATCCCCAGACCGATGCAGACAAGCACACCCTGTTCGTACCGGGCGATGCGGCGGAAGCGTCGATTGCCGAAAAACTGGCCGGCTTTGGGCTGAGCAGCGGCTCTTACATTCTGGTCCACCCCACGTCGCGCTGGATGTTTAAGGCCTGGGATATCCAAAAGCTGGCGGCGACCATTGATAACCTGGCGGTCCGCGGCCTGCCAGTTATCCTCTCTGCCGCGCCGTCAAAAGAAGAGACCGCCTACATGGATGCGCTGCGTGCGGCGCTCACCCAGCCGGTGTTTGATTTAAGCGGCCAGCTAAACCTGAAAGAGCTGGGCGCGCTGATGAAGCACGCGCGGATCTACTTTGGCGTCGACTCCATGCCGATGCACCTCGCCAGCGCGGTGGGCACGCCGACTGTCGCCATCTTCGGCCCGACCGGAGCGATTAAGTGGGCGCCGTGGGGAGTGAACTACCGCGTGATTGTTGCTGGCTTTACCTGCCAGCCCTGCGGTAAAGCGGGCTGTGGCGACAGCGGCGTCTCCGACTGTATTACGGCGATCACCCCGCAAATGGTGCTGAGCGCTATTGATACGCTGCTACTGGAAAACCCGGCATGAAGCTGGCTATCGTCCGACAGACCTATAACCCCAACGGCGGCGCGGAGCGCTTCGTCTCCCGCGCGCTGAACGTGCTGGCGCAGGATACGGCTCTCGACGTCACGCTGATCGCCCGCCAGTGGGAGGATGCCGCCGGCTGGAAAACGCTGACGGTTAATCCATCATTCCGTAACCGTCTCGATCGCGAGTCGGGTTTTGCCGACGCCGCGGCAGCGCAGTTTACGCAGTTTGATATCGTGCAGAGCCACGAACGTATTCCCGGGGCGACCATCTTCCGCGCCGGGGACGGCGTTCACGCCACCTGGCTTGAGCAGTACAACCGTATCCAGTCGCCGCTGGCGCGCTGGGCGCAGTCCCTGAGCCGCTACCATCGCTATATTCTGCAGGCGGAAGCGCAGATGTTTACCCATCCTGCGCTGCGCAAAGTGATTTGCAACTCGAAAATGGTGCGGGACGAGATCGCCCGCCGTTTTGGCCTGGCCGAAGACAAGCTGACGGTGATCTACAACGGTGTGGATACTGCCCACTTCAGCCCGGACGTGCGCACGCTCTCCCAGCGGGACGCTCTGGGTATTCCGCAGCATGCACCGGTTCTGGCCTATGTCGGCTCCGGCTTTAGCCGTAAAGGGGTGGCGACGGCACTGCGCGCCATCGTGCCTCACCCTGATGTCTGGCTGCTGGTTGCCGGGCGGGACAAGCACGCCCGCAAATTCGAAAAGCTGGCGCAGACGCTCGGCGTCGCTTCCCGGGTGCGTTTTCTGGGGCCGGTCGCCGATGTGCGCCAGGTCTACGGCACCGCTGACGCGCTTATCCTGCCGACGCTCTACGATCCCTTCCCGAATGTCTGTGTCGAAGCGCTGGCCTGCGGACTGCCGCTGCTTACCAGTCATGGCTGCGGCGCGGCGGAGTGGATTGAAGAGGGTGTTAATGGCTGGGTGCGCGACGCGCTCGACGACGCTGGCTATCAGCAGGCGATCGGCGAATGGCTGAATGGCCGTGAACGGGGCGTGGATTACTCAGCAGCGGCACGCGCCACTGCTGAGCCATATACCCTGGAACGGATGGCGAAAGAGCTGCAGGCGCTCTATCGCGAACTGCTGCGTTGAGCCGCGTTGGAAAAGACCTTTTCCATCGACGCAAGCATGCATTCACGAGTGAAATGGCTGCACAAGTAATCATAGCCCTGCTGCGCCAGTGTTTCGCGCAGTAAAGCATCCTCATACAGTTTTACAATCGCCTCGCGCAGCGCCGTTTCATCGCGCTGCGCGATCAAAATACCGGTTTTGCCGTCGATCACGGCATCTGCCGTGCCGCCCGCATCGGTGGCGATGGTGGCGATCCGCGAGGCCAGCGACTGCAGCACTCCCTGCGGGACACCTTCCATATCGTGCGACGGGCTGAGCGCAACATCAAAGGCCGGGAACCAGCGCTCAGGATCGCTGCGATGCCCCGCCATCACTACCCGCTGCTGCAATCCCAGGTCGATAATCTCCTGCTCCAGCGTCGCTTTATGCGGCCCTTCACCCACTATCGCCAGTTTGATCTGCGGGTTATCAATAGCGGCTAACGCGCGCAGCAACACGCTATGGCCTTTGTTAGGCCGCAGATGTGACACCACCCCCAGCCAGAAATCGGTCTGCGACAGGCCGCAGTTCTCACGGGCCTGTTGTTTATCCGCCGGGTGAAAACGCTGCGTATCCACGCCGCTCGGCACAGAGGTGCTTTGGGCCATCGGTACGCCGATATCTGCCATCTGCTGGCGCAGCGCTTCCCCGGTGGTCACGATATGCGAACAGGCTTTGCGAAACAGCCAGCGGGTAGTCCAGTTGTTACGCGGCACGCCGGAGGCATGGCGGGTACGCACCAGCGGCACCGGGTTTGAGAGGGTAAGATTGGCCAGCGCCACCAGCCAGGTATCGGCAGAATTATGGCTGTTGATGACATCAATGGATGAACGGTTCTCTTTCAGCCAGCCACGCAGCTGTTGCAGGTTCTGAAGATTCTTGCGCCGAAGCGGCATGGTGACCACAGTTAACCCGGCATCGCGCGCCAGGCCGTGCAGCGGCGCACTCTCCGGGCAAAGTATGGTCACCTGATGGCCACGCTGAATCATCCCAAGGGATTCATTAATAATGCGTAATGGCTGGCCGCCCTTACCCCCGTCTGCTTCAGTGTGAACAATATGCATACTTTTCCTGGTTATTGTGCATTAGCTGGCATAACAACAAATTATATACGTTACGGTCCGGGTAATACATAAAGCCTGGCGCCGGAAAACACGTTATGGATTATTCTTGCTTACAAACATTGTCCTTCTGTAGGTCAGGTATTTGTGATAATTTTCTCTGACTTTTTATTTCCCACTAAAAAACCGTGGAAATCACTCACTGCCTTGTTAACCAGCCGGTCAAGAACCGAAAAATCCTTAACCAGCCCAAAAAATATGACAAATACTCGTAACATTCTGACAGGCCTGTTAGTCCTTGCTGTACTGGCTTTATGTTTTGTCTGGCCTATTCCTAACGATCAGCTGCCGTTTCATCGTAATGGTTTGATTTATCCCATTGTCGCGGTCGCTCTTGGTCTCTTTTTTAGCAATAGCGCAACCAGACAACGGCTGGATTTAAGCAAAATTAAGTTCGTTCTTATTGTGGTATGGGCGTTAACTTTCTTTATTGTGATTAATGGTTTTTTTGTCGCACCAGATATTAAAGAGATGGTTTCTGCCTGGAGCGGTCAGTGGCTACGCCCAGTATTACTGTTCTGTGCTGGCCTGATACTATTACCGGCGATCCAGCGAACATTTCCCGCCATCTCCGCTGCCCGTTTCTTTACTTTAGTAATCCTCTTTTTCTGGGGCGTGGTCTGCGTCCATTTGCTGGATTCACTCTGGCTCTACTGGCGCGACGGCTATATACACTGGGGCGAAACGCGGATCGTCTATAACCGCACCCGCATGAGCTTCCAGGTCAACATGATCACCGGTTTTTTGATGGCCGAGTTGCTGGCGCGTGGTCTGTTGCACCAACGCTTCCTGCGGCTGAACACACCGGTGCTGGCGTTAATGCTATTAAGTAACTTGCTTTGTACCGCGTTGGTCGATACCCGCTGGGGCACAATTGGTCTGGTTGGCAGCATTTTCTCTACCTTTATCCTGCTGAGCATGCACAATATGCGGCGCAGCCGGGTCATCGTTACAGGCGGCATTCTTGTGGGCATTACTATTGCCTCGGTGTTACTTGGTTACGCTTCCTGGAAAACAGACCCACGCTGGCAAAATCTGGAAAGTGATGCCATAGCGGGCTGGAACGCTCCCTTTACTAGCTTTTGTTACAATAAAACAGACGGAACGGTACCGGTTAACAGTCTCGGTGTACCTATGAACCATTCCAATGGTTGTCGGGCCAGCTTTTTCCATCAGGGCTGGAAACTGATTGTCGAACACCCGGCAGGCATGGGGGCCAGAAAAGAGGCCTTCCGTTATGTATTACGCCGGGATACCCAGGATAACCGTATTAATATCCCCCATAGCCACTACGGCCTGATCGAGTTTGGTATTCAGAATGGCGTGGTAGGTATCGCCGGCTGGCTGATCCTGCTGGTGGGCTGCTGGTATATCGGCTGGCGGGAGTTTCGTCGCGGCAACGTGATGGTGGGGATGTTCCTGCTGCTCTTTACCGTCGGCTTCTTCTGCCGAACCATGGTCGATCACAACCTTAAAGATCACTATCTTGAGCAGTATATGCTACTAACCGGCCTGCTGGTTGGTATGTGCGCCCTACGACCTGCACCGACCGAGAAGTTAACATCCTGATGAAGGCCCCACGCCAGCGGTGTTTAACACCCAGGCGTGGAACGCTTTAGCCTGCCGGCTGTCGAAATGCCGTTGCATGTGATGGTTATACCCTTTTTATTGCTGCGTATTTTTACGGAGAAAGCATGTCTGAAACGCCTCAATTAAGCCTCATCGTTGCCGTCTATAATGGCGAAAAATTCCTGAGCGCTTTTTTTGACAGCATTAAACAGCAGAATTTATCCAGTCTGGAACTGATTATTGTTAATGACGGATCGACGGATCGCTCAGCTGAAATTATTTCCCGCTACGCCAACGAATTTACCCATTTTAAGGTTATCGACCAGGCTAATGGCGGCGTATCAGCCGCGCGCAACACCGGTCTGGCCGCGGCGACCGGCGAATACGTTGCATTCCCGGATATTGATGACGTTATTTACCCTGGCATGTACCCGCGCCTGCTGGAGATCGCCTTTGCGGGCCAGCTGGACGTCGCGACCTGCAACGGCACCTATATTTATGACGACGGCCGTCCGTCGAAAAAGATTTTCCCGTCCGACAAGCTGGCCTCCACTGGCGTACTGGATGGCCCGGAATGGTTGCAGATGGCGCTGGCCTCGCGCAAATTCCTGCATGTCACCTGGCTGAATATTTATCGCCACGCCTTTATCAAGGCACAGGGTTTTACCTTCGAACATGGCCTGCGCCATCAGGATATCCCCTGGACCACGGAAGTACTGCTGACCGCGAAACGCGTGCAGTACATTGACGAAGTCTATTACGACTATCTGATCCACTCCGCATCGGTCTCCCATACGCCAGGCACCGACGACACACGCATGCGTTCGTCACGTCACTATATGAAGATCCTCGAAATGCTGGACGCCATCAATAAGCGCTACCCGGAGCAGGTAAAGCGTGTCCCGGCCTGTCAGTGGCAAATCGCCAAAGAGGGTTTGGGTATCTTGCACAGCATTAACAACATCGAAGACAGCGCGAAGAAACGCGAAATCACCCAGGAACTGTTCGATCGCGGCATCTGGTCGATGATCTGGCAAAACGCGCGCGGCTTACGTCAGCACTGGCGTCTGGGACGTCGTTACTTCCGCCTTAAGAAAATCATCGGCTAACGGATATTATGAGCAAACTTAAATTACACGCAGTCTCCCGCGCTGATTTCATCGCTAAAAACTACGCAGATTTCCAGACGCTGCTGGATAATCGCGTGAACCCGGACACCATCCCGGAGCGCTTTTACTGCGGTGGGCGCGGCGGCTGGACGTTCCAGACCACCCTGGCGCTGAAGCACTATTACGGCGACGATATTGAGTGTTCTTTTGGCTCAGAGTGTCGCCCGGATGCCATCAACCTGATGCATAACGATGATTTTGGATCGCGCGTTAAACCCTGGCGTGGCGTCACCGTCGTCGCCCGTGCCGATCGCCCACCGGTGATTGGCGCCGACGTGGTGGTGGATCAGAATCCGGAAGCGGGCAACCGCAGCAATGGCGTCTTTGTACCCTACTGGCCGCAACCCGGCGTGAAACCGCGCGAACGTACCGATGAAACCGTCAAAACCGTGGCCTTTTTTGGCCGCGTTGACAGCTTCCCGGAGGCCTTCCGTAGCGACGAATTTAAGCAGCGCCTTGCTGAACAGGGCATCGACCTGCGTATCTCCTTCGATAACTGGACCAACTACCAGGATGTCGACGTCTGTATCAGCTTCCGTAAATCACATGACCATAAGCTGACGCGCAAACCTGCCAGCAAGCTGATTAACAACTGGCTCGGCAAAACAGTAATGATCTGTGATGACGAACCTTCGTACCGTGCTATCCGCGAAAGCGAGCTTGATTATCTGATCGCCAAAACGCCTGATGAAGCCTTCGAGGCCATTATGCGGCTGAAAAATACCCCTGAACTCTATCGTCAGATGCGTGAGCAGGGCGACAAACGTCTGCAGGTTTACTCCCGCGAAGCGGTCGCCGCACGCTGGTTCAGCCTGTTTGAGGATATCTGGCGTAAAGGACTGCATAAACGCCCTACTCTGATCCGCGCCCTGCGTTTTGGTTTTGGTAAAGCCATTCGCCCGCTGACTAAAAAGTTTTGAGTTACGTTGAGTCCGTTCATGTTTAAAGCATCCTTACTATCGCCCCTCACGCCGCGCCGCAATATCCTGCGCACCGTGGTGTTAACCCTGGTTTTCCTGGTGCTGTTTTCACTCTGTGAAATCATCATCCTGCTGAAAGACCATGTATATCAGCCGAAATCCAGCGACATGTCGCTGTACCTGATTATCTCCCTGCTGGCGGCCATCAGTGCCCGCTTCTTCCTGACCCGGCTATTGCTGGCCGTTACCTTTATCGTCCAGATATCGGAAGCGGTCTATTACCAGTTCTATGGTCAGTTTTACGGCCCGAGCGAAGTGTGGCTGGCCTTTGTCGAAACCAAAGATATCGCCAGCGGTATTACGGACAGCCTCGGATCGCTTGGGATCTACTTTGCCATCATGGCCGTCGCGGTGATCTTTGCGCTGGTCTTTACCCGCCGCCTGGCGCCGCAGTGGCATAAGTGGGTGGCAATGCCGTGCCTGCTGGCTATCGTGGTGATGTTTGTCGGCCAGTTCTATAAAGCTATCGACGGGCAGATGTATAAATTCAACCCGGATCTGCGCCACTCTCTGCTGCGTAACGGTCTGTCCGCCATGAGCTTCAGCGCCATTCGACTGATCCCGGAAGCCATTTCCGGCGAAAACCAGAGCCTCACGCATTATGCGCCCTATAAGGTCACGCCGGTTGAGGGGAGTCAGGCCGGGAAATACTCCATCATCCTGGCGATTGGTGAGAGCCTGAACCCGCACCACGTCAGCGCCCTGGGCTATGAACGCGACACCACCCCGGAACTGAAAGCGCTGATGCAGCAATATCAGGGGACCGGGCGTTTGATCGTCTCGAATGCGGTTTCAACCCGCGTGGCGATCCCGATGCTGGTGAACAACCTGCGTGAGCCGGATAACTACGGCGCCTATAAGTCGAAGTCGACCAACATCTTCACCAATGCCAAAAAACAGGGCTATCAGACGGCGTTTATCTCCGCCCAGGGCCTGGAAGGGCTGAGCAACTGGATTGGCATCCATGATATCGACCTGTGGGAAGATACCCAGATCCGCCCGGCCCCGGACGTGGGTGCCGATGTGGTACTGACCCCTTCCGTTGAGCAGGCGAAGCTGGACTGGAACAAACCGTTCCTGATGGTGCTGAACAGTCGTGCGCCGCACATCCCTTACGAGCGCAACATCCCGCAGGGCTTCGCCAAATTCTCTACCCCACGCCTCGATGACGACGTGGCGCAGAAGAAAAACGAGTACGATGATGCCGTTCGCCTGTACGACAGAGAGCTGGCTTCGGCGATCCGCACCGCCATGGCGAAATCAAAGCTGCCGGTCCTGGTCTTTATCACCTCGGATCACGGCGAACGCGTGGGTGATGGCGGTCTGTTCGGCCACTCGATTGTCGAGATGCCGATTGCCCAGGTGCCGTTCCTCTACTTCAGTAACGATCCGGCGTATGCGATGAGCACCATCAGCCCGCAGATGCCGCTCAACCATTACCAGGTGGCGACGCTGATCAACAAGATGCTGGGATACGCGGTCAGTAACCCGAACCAGAAAGACGACAGCTACTTCATCACCGGGGGTGATATTCGGGGACTGTCGGAGCGCGTCACCTACCACCTGAACGCGTTGCCGGAAGCGGAACGTTAAGCAGAAATCATTAAACGGGCATCTGATGCCCGTTTTTTTATCTGTGAACGCACGTAACGCAGGCAAATGGCTGAGCAAACGCGCCAAAGGGATAGCTTTAAACGGCCTAAATGCTTAGAATTTGCCCGCCGAAACTGAAAAAACGGATAATCGCTTGGAATTGTTGTATACCGCTCTGCTCTATATTATTCAGCCACTGGTGTGGCTACGACTGCTGCTGCGTAGCCGTAAAGCGCCTGCCTACCGTAAACGCTGGGCTGAACGCTATGGTTATTGCCGCAACAAAGTTGCGCCGGACGGTATCCTGCTCCATTCCGTTTCGGTGGGTGAAACGCTGGCCGCCATTCCGCTGGTCCGCGCCCTGCGCCACCGCTATCCGTCGTTGCCGATCACCGTCACCACCATGACGCCTACCGGTTCCGAACGCGCCATGTCCGCTTTTGGCAAAGATGTGCATCATGTCTATCTGCCGTATGATTTACCCTGTGCCATGAACCGTTTCCTTAACACCGTGCGCCCTAAGCTGGTGATCGTAATGGAAACCGAACTGTGGCCGAACATGATTTCTGCCCTGCACGCCCGCAAAATTCCCCTGGTGGTGGCTAACGCTCGCCTGTCAGAACGCTCCGCGAAGGGCTACGGCAAGCTGGGCAACTTTATGCGCCGCCTGCTGAGTAAGATCACCTTGATTGCGGCCCAGAACGAAGAAGATGGCGCGCGATTCCTGTCGCTGGGCCTGAAGCGCAATCAGCTGGCGGTCACCGGTAGCCTGAAGTTTGATATTTCTGTCACGCCTGAACTGGCTGCCAGAGCGGTCACCCTGCGTCGCCAGTGGGCGCCGCGCCGCAAAGTGTGGATCGCCACCAGCACCCACGAGGGTGAAGAAGAGATTATCCTGCAGGCGCACCGCCAGCTGCTTGAACGCTTCCCGGACCTGCTGCTGATCCTTGTGCCTCGTCATCCTGAACGGTTTAAAGACGCACGGGAAATGGTGCAAAAGGGCGGATTCAGCTTCACGATGCGCAGCAGCGGTGAAATCCCGTCCGCCAGCACCCAGGTGGTGATTGGCGATACCATGGGTGAGCTGATGCTGCTTTACGGTATTGCCGATCTCGCCTTTGTCGGTGGCAGCCTCGTGGAGCGTGGCGGGCATAACCCGCTGGAGCCCGCAGCGCACGCCATCCCGGTGCTGATGGGGCCACATACCTTTAACTTCAAAGATATCTGCGCCAAACTGCAGCAGGCGGATGGGCTGATTACCGTCACCGATGCGAACGCCATCGAAAAAGAGGTTTCAAACCTGCTGACCGACGAAGATTATCGTCTGTGGTATGGCCGTCACGCTGTCGAAGTGCTGCATCAGAACCAGGGGGCGCTGACCCGCCTGCTGCAACTGCTGCAACCTTATCTGCCTCAGCGGAGCCACTAATGTCAACGCGTCTGTCGGTCGTGATGATCGCCAAAAACGCCGCCGACCTGCTGCCGGATTGCCTCGCCTCTGTTGCGTGGGCTGATGAGATCATTCTGCTCGATTCCGGCAGTACGGACAATACGGTGGACGTTGCCCGTGCAGCAGGCGCAAAGGTCTTTATCAACGCCGACTGGCAAGGCTATGGCATCCAGCGCCAGCGCGCGCAGGGATACGCCACAGGCGATTATGTCCTGATGCTTGATACCGACGAGCGCGTCACGCCAGAACTTCAGCAGGCCATTCAGGCGGTGCTTTCCTCGCCACAGCCTGGTGCGGTATACAGCATTGCGCGCCGCAACTACTTCCTCGGCCGTTTTATGCGCCACAGCGGCTGGTATCCGGACCGCGTGATGCGCCTCTACGAGCGCGAGCGCTATCAGTACAACGATAACCTGGTGCACGAGTCGCTGGCCTGCGACGGTGCGCCGGTAACTGCCCTCGACGGTGACCTCCTGCATCTGACCTGCCGTGATTTCGCCAGCTTTCAGCGTAAACAGCTTAATTACGCCACGGCATGGGCCCAGGAGCGTCATCAGCGCGGCAAGAAGACCTCGCTGGCAGGAATTTTCAGCCACACCGTCGGCGCGTTTCTGAAGACGCTGGTGCTACGTGGTGGCGTGCTGGACGGTAAGCAGGGCTGGTTACTGGCGGTGGTTAACGCCCAGTATACTTTTAATAAATACACCGAGCTGTGGGCGCTGAGCCGCGGCTACTCTGAGAAAGCGTGAGCCATGAGCACAAAAGCGATTTATCCGGGTACCTTTGATCCTGTCACCAACGGCCATATCGATATCGTCACGCGTGCCGCAAGCATGTTTGACACGGTGATTCTGGCGATTGCCGCCAGCCCCAGCAAAAAGCCCCTGTTCGATCTTGATGAGCGGGTTGCGCTGGCGAAAGCCGCAACGGCGCATCTGCCCAATGTTGACGTGGTGGGCTTTAGCGATTTGATGGCGAATTTTGCCCGCGCTCAGCAGGCCAATATCTTAATTCGTGGGCTGCGCGCGGTGGCCGATTTTGAATATGAGATGCAGCTGGCGCACATGAACCGCCATCTGATGCCCGAGCTGGAGAGCGTCTTTCTGATGCCGTCCAAAGAGTGGTCGTTTATCTCTTCTACCCTGGTGAAAGAGGTGGCGCGCCATGCAGGTGACGTCACCCATTTCTTACCCGCCAGCGTGCATCAGGCGCTGATGGACAAGCTGAAATAAGTGTTTTGCCCGGTGGCGCTGCGCTTACCGGGCCTCCACATCATTTCTGGCACTGACGGCAATAGAACGTTGCCCGCTGGGCATGCTTCGTTGCCACAATCGGTGTGCCACAGACCCGACACGGCTCGTCTTTACGGCCATAGACCTGCAGCTCCTGAGCAAAGTAGCCGGGCTTGCCGTCGCTTTGCAGGAAGTCTTTCAGGGTAGTTCCGCCCTGCTCAATCGAACGCAGCAATACGGCTTTGATCACCCGCACCAGCAGCTCACACTCCTGCGCCGACAGCGATGAGGCTAACCGATCGGGATGGATCCCGGCGGCAAACAGCGATTCGCTGGCGTAGATATTGCCCACGCCGACCACCAGCTTGTTATCCATCAGCCAGGGTTTAATGGCGGTTTTCTTCTTCGCGCACTTCGCCTTCAGGTACTCCGCGTTAAACGCGTCTGAGAGCGGCTCCGGCCCCAGGTGCGCCAGCACGTTATGCCCTTCCAGCTCTTTGGTCCACAGCCAGGCGCCAAAACGACGCGGATCGGTATAGCGCAGCACTTTGCCGTTGCTCATCACCAGGTCTACGTGGTCGTGTTTTTCTGGGGGCAGCTCTTCACTGAGGATGCGCAGGCTCCCGGACATCCCCAGGTGGATGATGATCCAGCCGTCAGGCAACTCAAGCAGCAGGTACTTTGCGCGGCGCTGTACGCTGAGAACCGGTTTATCGCTCAGCGCATGGATCTCGTCAGAGACCGGCCAGCGAAGACGACCGTTACGGACAACAGCGTGAAGAATGGTCGCACCGACCAGATGAGGCTCAATGCCACGGCGGCTGGTCTCTACCTCAGGTAATTCAGGCATGGTTCCTCCGTTGAGATGCAGAATGCAAAAAACCCCGCAGATGCGGGGTTTTTCAATACAAGGAATCTAAAATTATTTGATTTTAGCTTCTTTGTACATAACGTGCTGGCGTACAACTGGATCGAACTTTTTCAGTTCCAGTTTTTCCGGCTTAGTACGTTTGTTCTTCGTGGTGGTGTAGAAGTGACCTGTACCAGCAGAAGAAACCAGCTTGATTTTCTCGCGAATACCTTTAGCCATGATTTATTTCCTCTTTAAGTACTTAGTACTTTTCGCCACGGGCACGCAGTTCAGACAGAACTGTATCGATGCCTTTCTTATCAATTACACGCATACCTTTAGCAGATACGCGCAGGGTGACAAAACGCTTCTCGCTCTCAACCCAGAAACGGTGAGAGTGCAGGTTCGGCAGGAAACGGCGTTTAGTCGCGTTCAGTGCGTGGGAACGGTTGTTACCGGTCACCGGACGCTTGCCAGTAACTTGGCAGACTCGGGACATGTCTATTCTCCAAAAATCAAATTAGCTCGAGCTTCGTATGGGGTATCGGCGCCTCGTCAGGCTTTACAGCCCGGTCATCGCGATTCTAAGTGAACCATCGATTGCCAGGCCCAAATGCCAAACCCGAGATTCTCAAAGGTGGCGTAGTATACGCTGACTCGCGGATGTGCTCAAGTCCCGAACAGACAAAGATCCCGATGGATCGCGAGAAATGACTTAAATCCACCCACGTTCGGCAAACGAAACGTACTCTCCGCGGCCAATGACCAGATGATCAAGAACACAAATGTCCATGAATTGACAGCATTTAATGATGCGTGCGGTCACGTCTCTGTCGGCTTTGCTCGGTTCGGCGCGCCCTGAGGGGTGATTATGCGCGAGGATCACGCCCGCGGCATTCACTTTTATCGCTTCGCGCACAATTTCCCGGGGATGCACCTCAACGTGGCGCAGGGTTCCCGAAAATAACCGGCTGTGGCTCAGCACCCGGTTTTGGTTATCGAGGAAGATGACCATAAAGATCTCGCGCTCCTCCTCCGCCAGCTGGCTACGCACAAACTCTTGGGTCATCTGCGGATCTTTCAGCGGGTTGATGCCCTGAATCCCCGAGCAGTAGTAGCGGCGGGCGAGCTCAGCAATCCCTTTCAGCTGGGCGAATGTCGCCAGGCCAATTCCCTCGACCTGCCTGAAATCCTTCATCTCTGCGGATAACAAACCATGCAGCGAGCCGAAATGCTGCAACAGATCTCTGGCAAGCACGAACACGTTTTTACTCCGCGTCCCGGTACGCAGGAACAGCGCCAACAGCTCTTCGTCCGTCAGTAACGTCGCGCCATCCCGTAGCATTTTCTCCCGCGGCAGCAGCGGGGATAGTGTCTCCATACCCTCTCCTTCTCCATCACCCCGCTATGCTGCCACAGCGCCTGACGCCTCACGAGGCTCTGTTTTTCGTATTGCGTAACGCCTCGCAAAGTGGCGGATGGACAACAGCACGATGCTTTTCGGATTGTGATAAAATGCCCGCCTTTCAGCTGAACCCAACAGGAAAGAATCATGATGAGCCTGGCCGGTAAAAAAATCGTTCTTGGCGTGAGCGGCGGCATTGCAGCCTATAAAACGCCGGAACTGGTGCGCCGTTTACGCGAGCGCGGAGCGGACGTGCGGGTGGCAATAACCGAAGGGGGCAAAGCGTTCATTACGCCGCTGAGCCTGCAGGCCGTTTCAGGCTACCCGGTGTCAGACAGCCTGCTCGATCCGGCGGCAGAAGCCGCAATGGGCCATATCGAGCTGGGTAAATGGGCCGATTTAGTCATCCTCGCCCCCGCCACCGCCGATCTCATCGCCCGCGTGGCCGCCGGCATGGCTAACGACCTGGTTACCACTATCTGCCTTGCCACGCCAGCGCCCGTCGCCGTGGTCCCGGCCATGAACCAGCAGATGTACCGCAACGCGGCAACGCAGCATAACCTGACGACCCTCGCCTCTCGCGGGCTGTTAATTTGGGGGCCGGACAGCGGCAGCCAGGCCTGTGGCGATGTGGGTCCGGGCCGTATGCTGGATCCGCTGGCGATTGTGGATCTGGCCGCGAGCCATTTTTCACCTGTCAACGATCTGCAACATCTCAACATCATGATTACCGCGGGTCCGACGCGTGAACCGCTGGATCCGGTGCGCTATATCACCAACCAAAGCTCCGGCAAGATGGGCTTTGCGATTGCCGCCGCCGCCGCGTCGCGCGGGGCAAAGGTGACGCTGGTGAGCGGCCCGGTTTCGCTGCCAACGCCTCCTGGGGTGCAGCGCATCGACGTCACTACCGCGCTGGAAATGGACGCCGCGGTTCAGAACCATGCGCAGCAGCAGCAGATTTTTATCGGCTGTGCTGCCGTGGCGGACTACCGTGCTGCAGCCATAGCCGATGAGAAAATCAAAAAGCAAGGCGATGAAATCACGATAAAAATGGTGAAAAACCCCGATATCGTAGCCGGGGTCGCGGCATTAAAAGATCGCCGCCCTTACGTCGTTGGGTTTGCCGCTGAAACGAATAATGTGGAAGAATATGCCCGGCAAAAACGTACCCGCAAAAACCTCGATTTGATTTGCGCGAACGACGTATCGCTGGCCTCACAAGGATTCAACAGCGACAGCAACGCATTGCACCTTTTCTGGCAGGATGGAGATAAAGTCTTACCGCTTGAGCGCAAGGAACTCCTGGGCCAACAATTACTGGACGAGATCGTTACCCGTTATGATGAAAAAAATCGACGTTAAGATTCTGGACCCGCGTGTTGGTCAGCAATTTCCACTGCCGACCTATGCCACTTCCGGCTCTGCCGGTCTTGACCTGCGTGCCTGCCTCGACGACGCCGTAGAACTGGCACCCGGCGCTACCACGCTGCTGCCGACCGGCCTTGCGATCCACATTGCCGACGCCTCTCTGGCGGCGGTGATCCTGCCGCGTTCCGGCCTGGGCCATAAGCATGGTATTGTGCTGGGCAATCTGGTGGGTCTTATCGATTCTGACTATCAGGGTCAACTGATGGTTTCTGTCTGGAACCGTGGCCAGGAGAGCTTCACCATTCAACCCGGCGAGCGTGTCGCCCAGATGGTGTTCGTCCCGGTGGTACAGGCTGAATTTAATCTGGTAGAAGATTTCGACGCGACCGATCGCGGCGAAGGCGGCTTCGGCCATTCCGGGCGTAAATAAACCCGGCTATACGCATCCCACAACGCATAACGTAATAACAAACCGCAAACATCCGTTTGCGGTCGTTGTGTGGACGTCAGCCTGACAAGTGATTATTTTCAGGGGTATTTTGTAACATGGCAGAAAAACAAACAGCGAAAAGGAATCGTCGCGAAGAAATACTTCAATCTCTGGCTCTGATGCTTGAATCCAGCGATGGCAGTCAACGCATCACCACCGCAAAACTGGCCGCCTCTGTGGGCGTGTCGGAAGCGGCGCTGTACCGTCATTTTCCCAGCAAAACGCGGATGTTCGACAGCCTGATCGAGTTTATCGAAGATAGCCTGATCACGCGTATCAACCTGATTCTGAAGGATGAAAAAGACACCACCGCACGGCTGCGTCTGATTGTCCTGCTGATCCTCGGTTTCGGCGAGCGCAATCCGGGGTTAACCCGTATCCTGACCGGCCACGCGCTGATGTTTGAACAGGACAGATTGCAGGGGCGTATTAACCAGCTTTTCGAACGTATTGAGGCGCAGCTGCGCCAGGTATTACGCGAAAAGAAAATGCGTGAAGGCGAAGGCTTCACCATGGATGAATCGCTGCTTGCCGGGCAAGTTCTGGCTTTCTGTGAAGGGATGCTCTCCCGCTTTGTGCGCAGTGAATTCAAATATCGTCCGACGGACGATTTTGATGCCCGCTGGCCGCTCGTGGCCGCGCAGTTGCAGTAACCCTGTTGCCGCCTTATCCGGCCTACGGTTTACGTAGGCCCGGTAAGCAAAGCGCCACCGGGCTTTTACATTAAACGCCGTACGCTTCGCGATAGGCGCGCACCGCCGCCAGGCTCTCTGCCATCTCCGGCTTCTCTTCCAGATAGGCAATCAGATCTTTCAGGGTGATGATTGAGGTCACTTTGCAGTTGTAGTCACGCTCCACTTCCTGAATGGCCGAGATATCGCCACGTCCACGCTCCTGGCGGTCCAGCGAGATCAGCACGCCCGCAAGCGTGGCATTATTCGCCTGGATAATCTCCATCGATTCACGGATGGCGGTGCCTGCGGTGATCACATCGTCCACCAGCATCACCCGGCCCTGCAACGCGCTACCGACCAGGTTACCGCCTTCGCCATGGGTTTTGGCCTCTTTGCGGTTAAAGCAGTACGGCACGTCGCGATCGTGATGCTCCGCCAGCGCCACGGCGGTGGTGGTGGCAATCGGAATACCTTTGTACGCCGGGCCAAACAGCAGGTCGAATTCGATCCCGGAATCCACCAGCGCTTCAGCATAGAAGCGGCCTAACAGTGCCAGATCGCGCCCGGTATTAAACAGCCCGGCGTTAAAGAAATAGGGGCTCTTGCGCCCGGATTTCAGCGTAAATTCGCCAAACTTAAGTACCTGCTTGCTAAGCGCAAACTCAATAAACTGGCGCTGATACGGTTTCATGGATTCGCTCCTTTCTCTTTTCTGTCTTACAGGCAAAAAAAAGGCGACTCATCAGTCGCCTTTAAAATCAATTTTCTAACGCCGCCTTCTGCGTCGTTACGATAGATTCGATCCCCTCTCGGGCCAACGCCAGCAGAGAGAGCAACTCTTCGTGGGTAAACGGCTCGCCTTCTGCCGTGCCCTGCACCTCGATGATGCGACCGTCTTCGGTCATCACCACGTTCATGTCGGTCTCTGCCGCGGAGTCTTCAACGTACTCCAGATCGCACAGCGCTTCGCCATTGACGATACCTACTGATACCGCCGCCACCATGCCTTTCAGCGGGTTCGCTTTCAGTTTACCGGCCGCAACCAGTTTGTTCAGGGCATCGGCCAGCGCCACACAGGCTCCGGTAATAGAGGCAGTACGGGTGCCGCCGTCCGCCTGGATCACGTCGCAGTCCAGGGTGATGGTGAACTCGCCCAGGGTTTTCAGATCAACCGCGGCGCGCAGCGCACGGGCGATCAGACGCTGGATCTCCATGGTGCGACCGCCCTGCTTGCCCTTCGCCGCTTCGCGGGCGTTACGGGTGTGGGTGGAGCGTGGCAGCATGCCATATTCGGCAGTGATCCAGCCCTGTCCCTGGCCTTTCAGAAAGCGCGGTACGCCCTCTTCAATGGAGGCGGTGCACAGGACTTTGGTGTCACCAAATTCAACAAGCACGGAACCTTCAGCGTGTTTTGTATAGTTACGGGTCAGGGTGACGGGGCGCACCTGGTTGGCGCTACGACCTGATGGACGCATGATGATATCTCCGGCTTGAAACGAATGTGGCTGCGCATTATACGGATTAAACGCGCTTATTCCTATCCTGAGAAAGCCCCGAAAGCTATAATCCCCCCATCTCTCCTCTGAAAACGGAAAAGTCTATGATCCGCAGTATGACCGCCTACGCCCGCCGTGAAATCAAGGGTAGCTGGGGCAGCGCTACCTGGGAAATGCGCTCGGTAAACCAACGCTATCTTGAAACCTATTTCCGTATGCCAGAACAGTTCCGCAGCCTTGAGCCTGTCGTGCGCGAGCGTATCCGCGCTCGCCTGACCCGCGGAAAGATTGAATGCAACCTGCGTTTTGAGCCCGATGCGAGCGCGCAAGGTGAGCTGATTCTGAACGAGAAACTGGCTAAACAGCTAGTGAACGCCGCTAACTGGGTCAAAATGCAGAGCGACGAAGGCGAAATTAACCCGGTGGATATTCTGCGCTGGCCTGGCGTGATGGCGGCAGGCGAACAGGATCTGGACGCCATTACCGCTGAGATCCTTACCGCGCTGGACAGCACGCTGGACGACTTCATTTTAGCCCGTGAAACCGAAGGTCAGGCGTTGAAAGCGCTGATCGAGCAACGCCTGGAAGGCGTAAGCGGCGAAGTGTCGAAAGTCCGCACCCATATGCCAGAGATCCTGCAGTGGCAGCGTGAGCGTCTGGTCGCCAAACTGGAAGATGCCGAAGTCCAGCTGGAAAACAACCGTCTCGAACAGGAACTGGTGCTAATGGCCCAGCGTATTGACGTGGCGGAAGAACTGGATCGTCTGGAAGCGCACGTTAAAGAGACCTACAACATCCTGAAGAAAAAAGAGGCCGTGGGCCGTCGTCTCGACTTTATGATGCAGGAATTCAACCGCGAGTCGAACACGCTGGCATCCAAGTCTATCAACGCCGAAGTCACTAACTCTGCGATTGAACTGAAGGTGCTTATTGAGCAGATGCGCGAACAGATTCAGAATATTGAATAAACATTAGCGCGCGTTTTTCACTATTAATGGTCCCGCTAAGGGACCATTGTCAATTAACGGTAATGACTCCAACTTACTGATAGTGTTTTATGTTCAGATAATGCCCGATGACCTTGTCATGCAGCTCCACCGATTTTGAGAACGACAGTGACTTCCGTCCCAGCCTTGCCATTACGCACCACGCCTTCAGTAGCGGAGCAGGAAGGACATCTGATGGAAATGGAAGCCACGCAAGCACCTTAAAATCACCATCATACACTAAATCAGTAAGTTGGCAGCATTACCTCATATTCATAGCTATTATGTATATTAAACCCCTTATCATAAATACGCGTTTTAACAGCTGCGGAATAGTGCACCCTTGCTAGTCTGTTCAGGAGCGCACGCAGATTAAAACCCACCGATGTGCTGTGCGGCCAGCCACCTCGCCAGCGCTTCAATCTGGGGCTGATGCAGCCAGTTTACGATCTGGCGGGCCTTCTCCTGCCCGATACCAGGCAGCAACCGCCACTCCGCTTCGTTTCGCTGAATTAGCGCCTGCCAGGAGCGATCCCCTGCCGCCTTCAGCGTCGACCGGGCCAACGGTATTCCCATCGCAGCGATCCAGCGGATAAAAGGGCGCTCCCGCGCCAGGTTAAACTGATGCCATAGCGCAGCGCCATGCGTTGCCGATATCCCCGGCGTCGCAGTGAGCTGAGCTTGTGTGAGCTGTAGCCAGGAGAAGAGATGCTCAAACCGATGCGTCTGATAGAGGGTACGCCATCCCGACTCGCCCATTCCTTTGATATCTAATGCCTGGCTGGAGCTTAGCCACATCAGCCGGGCAAAAAATTGCTCCATGCATTCCGGGGAGGCGTAGAAACAGGTTAAGCTGTTGTAGCGCGATGAGGGCGGCTGCGGTTTACGGCGATCCACATTGCGCCACACCACCTTATCCAGCCGGGGAATACCTTGTCCCGCCAGACTTATCAGCACCTGATCTCCGGGGGCAATATCCAGCATCTGCCAGCGGTTGACCGACCCCAGGCTAACGCGCTGTACACGTTTATCATCGAGCATAAGCGGCTCAAGCTGCGCAATCGCGCTGATCCGCCCGGTACGGCCAACGGTAAAGTGAATGGCTTTGACTTCCGTCACCTGGGCCACAGGAGGATATTTCCACGCGATGACCCAGTTCCCTTCTCCCGGCAGCCACTGCTCACCCGGCGGCTCTGCCGAGGCGCGAACCACGATGCCATCCGTGGCGAAGGGTAACGAAGCCTTAAACCAGACCGCCCGCTGCGCCTCCACGTCAGCCGCGTTTTTAACCGGCAGGGTATAGCGCGCAGTCAGGGTAAAACCTGCCTCCGCCAGCGCGGAAAGGCGTGCTTTCATCATTTTTGGGCCGTTCGGCCAGGCCCAGATAAAAATACCTGTCTGCTTCAGCGCTGCGGGATCGGTCGCGCGCATCATCGCTCCCGCCACCTTCGCACGCGCATTCATACCACCCATCTGCTGTTGGATATGCCCCTCGCGCAGCAGAAAAAGTTCACCCTGCAACACGCTGTTGGCAAGCGGCCCGCCCAGCGTTTGCGGGATAGCGGGGATCATTCGCGCCTGTGCCGTCCAATCTTCTCCCTGTAGTCCGTCGCCCCGGCTGATCGCCTGCGCCAGCTTGCCGTATTTGTAGACCAAGGTGACCGCTACGCCATCCACCTTTGGCTGCACCCAGAGATCCTGCTGCGCCGCCATCCAGCGGCTAAGCGCCTGCTGGCTTTCTGCCTTATGCACGCCGGTATGGGCGAAGGGGTGCTTCACCGTCCCGCTGGTGGCAGGGAGATCGTTGTGCAGCAGCTCATCGTGAAAACAGCGCTGCCACTGTTTTAATCGGGCGTTAAGCCTGTCGTAAACATCGTCGCTCACCTCGCTGCTGCCCTGCTTCCAGTAAGCATCATTCCAGCGGGTCAGCTGCGCCTTCAAGGCCGCGATCTCCTGCCCGGCCTTCGACGGTGACCAGACAGGGCAGATTGCTATCGCCCCGCTGCTTAAGAAGAACATCAGTATGCTTATCCATCTCACCATTATTATCCCTCCCTGTTTTGCGAAGGGTATACCCTGCCCGGATACCGCAGACCAGCAGCAAAAAGGCATTTTACGAGCGTGCTTCAGCACGTTGTTTTTGTTGCAGCAGAAAGAAGTTAAAACCGGAAAAAGGCACGCAAAAATCAACCGGAATGCGGAAAAAGTGTGACAAAGGCTACGTCACGAAGCGGCGACGTGTATAATAAGCCCGTATGTAGGACTTTCTTCGCTAACACATACAAAAGACTCTCATGGCTCAAGGCACGCTTTATATTGTTTCTGCCCCAAGTGGCGCGGGTAAATCCAGCCTGATTCAGGCGCTGTTAAAAACCCAACCGTTGTACGATACGCAGGTTTCTGTTTCTCACACCACGCGCGCGCCGCGTCCGGGTGAAGTACACGGTGAACACTATTTCTTTGTCGATCACGACGAATTCAGAACGATGATTGGCAGAGATGCGTTTCTTGAACACGCTGAGGTCTTCGGTAACTATTACGGCACCTCGCGTGAAACCATCGAGCAAGTGCTGTCGACCGGCGTAAACGTATTCCTGGATATCGACTGGCAGGGCGCGCAGCAGATTCGCCAGAAAATGCCCGATTCACGCAGCATTTTTATTTTGCCGCCGTCGAAAGATGAGCTGGATCGCCGTCTCCGTGGCCGCGGCCAGGATAGCGAAGAGGTTATCGCAAAACGTATGGCCCAGGCAGTTGCGGAAATGAGCCATTACGCCGAATATGATTACCTGATTGTGAATGATGATTTTGACGCCGCCCTGAGCGATCTCAAAACTATCCTTCGCGCCGAACGTCTGCGTATGAGCCGCCAGAAGCAGCGACATGACGCATTAATCACCAAACTGTTGGCAGACTGAACCCACATTCAGTATCATGCCCAGTCATTTCTTCATCTGTGGAGCATTTTAAGTATGGCACGCGTAACTGTTCAGGACGCTGTAGAGAAAATTGGTAACCGTTTTGACCTGGTGCTGGTCGCCGCGCGTCGCGCTCGTCAGATGCAGTCAGGCGGTAAAGATCCACTGGTACCGGAAGAAAACGATAAAACTACCGTTATCGCACTGCGCGAAATCGAAGAAGGCCTGATCAACAGCCAGATCCTCGATGTTCGTGAGCGCCAGGAGCAGCAAGAGCAGGAAGCCGCAGAACTGCAGGCCGTTACCGCCATTGCTGAAGGTCGTCGTTAATTAAACCTGCGGGTCGCCCTTGTATCTGTTTGAAAGCCTGAATCAACTGATTCAAACCTACCTGCCGGTAGATCAGATTAAACGTCTCCAGCAGGCGTATCTCGTTGCACGTGACGCTCACGAGGGTCAGACACGTTCAAGCGGTGAACCCTATATCACGCACCCGGTAGCGGTGGCCTGTATTCTGGCCGAGATGAAACTCGACTATGAAACGCTGATGGCCGCCCTGCTGCATGACGTGATCGAAGATACCCCTGCCACCTACCAGGATATGGAACAACTGTTTGGCAAAAGCGTTGCCGAACTGGTGGAAGGGGTCTCTAAGCTTGATAAGCTGAATTTCCGCGACAAGAAAGAGGCGCAGGCCGAAAACTTTCGCAAGATGATCATGGCGATGGTGCAGGATATCCGCGTCATTCTGATCAAACTCGCCGACCGTACCCATAATATGCGCACGCTGGGCTCGCTTCGCCCGGACAAACGTCGCCGTATTGCCCGTGAAACCCTCGAAATCTACAGCCCGCTGGCACACCGTTTAGGTATTCATCACATTAAAACCGAGCTGGAAGAGCTGGGTTTTGAAGCGTTGTATCCGAACCGCTTCCGCGTGATCAAAGAGGTGGTGAAAGCCGCGCGTGGCAACCGTAAAGAGATGATTCAGAAGATCCTCTCGGAAATCGAAGGGCGTTTGCAGGAAGCCGGGATCCCCTGTCGCGTCAGCGGTCGCGAAAAGCATTTGTACTCCATCTACTGCAAAATGGTGCTCAAAGAGCAGCGTTTTCATTCGATCATGGATATCTACGCCTTTCGCGTGATCGTTCATGACGCCGACACCTGTTATCGCGTGCTCGGTCAGATGCACAGCCTGTACAAGCCGCGTCCGGGCCGAATGAAAGACTATATCGCCATTCCAAAAGCGAACGGATATCAGTCTCTGCACACCTCGATGATTGGCCCGCACGGCGTGCCGGTTGAGGTGCAAATTCGTACCGAAGATATGGATCAGATGGCGGAGATGGGTGTTGCCGCGCACTGGGCCTACAAAGAGCACGGCGAAACCAGCACTACCGCGCAAATCCGCGCCCAGCGCTGGATGCAGAGCCTGCTGGAGCTGCAACAGAGCGCCGGTAGCTCGTTTGAATTTATCGAGAGCGTTAAATCCGATCTCTTCCCGGATGAGATTTACGTTTTCACACCAGAAGGGCGCATTGTCGAGCTGCCTGCTGGTGCCACGCCGGTCGACTTCGCCTACGCCGTGCATACCGATATCGGTCATGCCTGCGTGGGGGCACGTGTCGACAGGCAGCCGTATCCGCTGTCGCAGCCGTTGACCAGTGGCCAGACGGTAGAAATCATTACCGCCCCAGGCGCGCGTCCGAATGCGGCGTGGCTCAACTTTGTCGTGAGCTCGAAAGCACGCGCCAAGATCCGCCAGTTGCTGAAGAATCTCAAACGCGATGACTCCGTCAGCCTTGGTCGTCGTCTGCTCAACCATGCGTTGGGGGGTAGCCGCAAGCTGGCTGAGATCCCGAAAGAGAGCATCCAGCACGAGCTGGAGCGTATGAAGCTCGCCTCGCTTGATGACCTGCTGGCAGAGATCGGTCTGGGCAACGCGATGAGCGTGGTGGTAGCGAAGAACCTGCAGCAGGGCGAAACCTCTGTGCCGCAGCCGTCATCAACCAGCCACGGGCATCTGCCGATCAAGGGCGCCGACGGCGTACTGATCACCTTTGCCAAGTGCTGCCGCCCTATTCCTGGCGATCCGATTATTGCCCACGTCAGCCCCGGTAAAGGCCTGGTTATCCATCACGAATCCTGTCGTAACATCCGCGGCTATCAGAAAGAGCCAGAGAAGTTTATGGCGGTCGAGTGGGATAAAGAGACCGAGCAGGAATTTATCACCGAGATCAAGGTAGATATGTTCAACCACCAGGGCGCGCTGGCGAACCTGACCGCGGCGATCAACACCGCCTCTTCGAATATTCATAGCCTGAATACCGAAGAGAAGGATGGCCGTGTCTACAGCGCCTTTATTCGTCTGACCGCGCGGGACCGTGTGCATCTGGCGAATATCATGCGTAAAATCCGCGTGATGGCTGACGTCATTAAAGTCACCCGTAACCGAAACTAGTTTTATGAACTCAACGCGTTATGCCCGGATTTGCGAAATGCTCGCCAGGCGTCAGCCCGATCTGACGGTGTGCATGGAGCAGGTGCATAAACCTCATAACGTTGCTGCTATCGTCCGTACCGCTGATGCCGTCGGCGTGCATGAAGTGCACGCCGTCTGGAAGGGGACGCGGATGCGTCCTATGGCCTCGGCTGCCGCAGGCAGCAACAGCTGGGTACAGGTCAAAGCCCACAACACTATTGGCGAAGCCATTTCGCATCTGAAAGGGCGCGGCATGCAGATTCTGGCGACCCACCTTTCCGACAAAGCCGTCGATTTCCGTGAAATTGATTACACCCGCCCGACCTGCATTCTGATGGGTCAGGAGAAGACGGGGATCACCCAGGAAGCCTTAGATCTGGCGGATCAGGACATTATCATTCCGATGATCGGCATGGTGCAGTCGCTGAACGTCTCCGTAGCTTCCGCCCTCATTCTGTATGAAGCGCAGCGTCAGCGGCAAAATGCCGGGATGTACAAACGCGAGAACAGCATGCTGCCGGACGACGAGCAGCAGCGCCTGCTGTTTGAAGGCGGTTATCCGGTGCTGGCCAGAGTGGCGAAGCAGAAAAAATTACCGTACCCCCACGTGAATCTGCAGGGCGAGATTGAAGCCGATGCGACGTGGTGGGCGACGATGCAGGCGGCGAAGTAAATCATGCAAGGCCGTCTGCTGGATGCTGTGCCGCTCAATTCCCTGACGGGCGTTGGCGCGGCCCAGAGCAGTAAACTGGCTAAAATTGGCCTGCATACTGTGCAGGATCTCCTCCTGCACCTCCCCCTGCGTTACGAAGACCGCACTCAGCTTTACCAGATTGGTGAACTCCTGCCTGGCATTTACGCCACCGTTGAAGGCGAAGTCCTGAACTGCAACATCACCTTCGGCGGTCGCCGGATGATGACCTGCCAGATCAGCGACGGCTCCGGCATCCTGACGATGCGCTTTTTTAACTTCAATGCGGCAATGAAAAACAGCCTCGCCACCGGACGACGGGTGCTGGCCTATGGCGAAGCCAAACGCGGGAAATATGGCGCAGAGATGATCCACCCGGAGTACCGCGTGCAGGGCGATCTCAGCACGCCGGAGATGCAGGAGACGCTGACGCCGGTCTACCCGACGACCGAAGGCGTTAAGCAGGCGACGCTGCGCAAGCTGACCGATCAGGCGCTGGAGCTGCTGGACACCTGCGCCATTGCCGAACTGCTGCCGCCGGAGCTGGCGCAGGGGATGATGAGCCTGCCGGATGCGTTGCGCACCCTGCATCGCCCGCCGCCCTCACTGCTGTTGAGCGATTTAGAGAGCGGACAACACCCGGCGCAGCGCCGTCTTATTCTCGAAGAGTTACTGGCGCATAACCTGAGCATGCTGGCGCTGCGCGCCGGGGCACAGCGTTTTCACGCTCTGCCGCTCCCGGCCCGTAATGAATTAAAAGAGAGGCTTCTGGCCTCGCTGCCGTTTAAACCTACCGGGGCGCAGGCCCGCGTTACCGCCGAGATCGAGCATGATATGGCGCTGGACGTGCCGATGATGCGCCTGGTGCAGGGCGATGTCGGCTCCGGTAAAACGCTGGTGGCCGCTCTGGCCGCGTTACGCGCCATTGCCCACGGCAGGCAGGTCGCCCTGATGGCGCCTACCGAACTGCTGGCCGAGCAGCACGCCAACAATTTCCGCGCCTGGTTTGCGCCGCTGGGCGTGGAGGTGGGCTGGCTTGCCGGTAAACAAAAAGGCAAAGCGCGACAGGCGCAGCAGGAGGCGATTGCCAGCGGTCAGGTGCAGATGATTGTCGGCACCCATGCCATCTTCCAGGAGCAGGTGCAGTTCCACGGTCTGGCGCTGGTGATTATTGATGAGCAGCACCGTTTTGGCGTGCATCAGCGTCTGGCGCTGTGGGAGAAAGGTCTCCAGCAGGGTTATCATCCGCACCAGCTGATCATGACCGCCACACCCATCCCCCGCACCCTGGCGATGACCGCCTATGCCGATCTCGACACCTCCGTTATCGACGAGCTGCCCCCGGGCCGTACACCGGTGACCACCGTTGCCATCCCGGATACACGCCGCAGCGACATCATTGATCGCGTGCGCAACGCCTGCCTGCAGGAAGGGCGTCAGGCCTACTGGGTCTGTACCCTGATTGAAGAGTCGGATCTACTGGAAGCGCAGGCGGCAGAAGCCACCTGGGAAGAGTTAAAGCTGGCCCTGCCGGAGCTGAACGTTGGGCTGGTGCATGGCCGCATGAAGCCTGCGGAAAAACAGGCGGTCATGCAGGCCTTCAAGCAGGGCGAAGTGCATCTGCTGATTGCCACCACGGTGATTGAAGTGGGGGTGGATGTGCCTAACGCCAGCCTGATGATCATCGAAAACCCGGAACGTCTGGGTCTGGCGCAGCTGCACCAGCTGCGTGGCCGCGTCGGACGTGGTGCCGTGGCCTCGCACTGCGTATTGCTTTATAAAGCCCCGCTGTCGAAAACGGCGCAAAAACGTTTGCAGGTGTTACGCGACAGCAATGACGGCTTTGTGATTGCGCAACAGGATCTGGAGATCCGTGGGCCGGGAGAGTTGCTCGGCACCCGTCAGACCGGTAACGCCGAGTTTAAAGTGGCAGATTTACTGCGCGATCAGGGCATGATCCCCGAAGTTCAGCGTCTGGCACGCCATATTCATGAACGCTACCCCGAACAGGCGGCAGCGTTAATCGACCGCTGGATGCCAGAGACCGGACGTTACTCTAACGCCTGATCAGCCGAAGATGGGCAGCATCAGATAGAGCTTAATCACGATCGCGTTGACGATATCAATAAAGAATGCCCCCACCATCGGCACCACCAGAAACGCCATATGCGACGGACCGAAGCGCTCGGTAATGGCCTGCATGTTGGCGATCGCCGTCGGCGTTGCCCCCAGACCAAAGCCGCAATGGCCGGCCGCCAGCACCGCCGCATCGTAGTTTTTACCCATCATCCGCCAGGTAACGAACATGGCGTACAGTGCCATAAACAGGGCCTGTACGATGAGGATCGCCAGCATTGGCAGCGCCAGCGAGGCCAGCTCCCACAGCTTGAGGCTCATCAGCGCCATCGCCAGGAACAGCGACAGGCAGACGTTGCCCAACACCGACACAGCCCGCTCAAAGACGCGATAAAAGCCCATCAGGGCCAGGCCATTGCTGAGGATCACCCCCACAAACAACACGCAGACAAAGACCGGCAGCTCCAGCGCGGTGCCTGCCAGCAATTGCGCAATCACTTTACCCACCGTCAGGCAGATGGCGATCAGGGCGATGGTTTCAATCATCACCAGGGAGGTGATCATACGTCCGACGTCCGGCTTCTCAAATGCCGACGGCGTCAACTCATCGTCCGGGCAGCCGTTGGGGTTGGTGGAGCGCTTCACCAGATAGCGCGCGACCGGCCCGCCGATCAGGCCACCCAACACCAGCCCGAAGGTGGCGCAGGCCATTGCCACTTCGGTGGCATTCTGAAAGCCATAGCGTTCAACAAACAGCTTGCTCCACGCCGCGCCGGTACCGTGTCCACCCGACAGGGTAATCGAACCGGCCAGCAGGCCCATCAGTGGGTCCAGCCCCAGCAGCGACGCCATGCCGATGCCGATGGCGTTCTGCATCACCAGCAGACCGACCACCACAATCAAGAACACGCCCAGCACTTTGCCACCCGCCCGCAGGCTGGAGAGGTTGGCGTTCAGGCCGATAGTGGCGAAAAAGGCCAGCATCAGCGGGTCTTTTAAGGTCATATCAAAGTTGATTTCCCAGCCCATGCTTTTTTTCAGCACCAGCAGCGCGATGGCAGCCAGCAATCCGCCCGCAACGGGCTCCGGGATGGTGTATTTTCTGAGGAAGGGAACGCTGTGAACCAGTTTACGGCCAAGCAGTAAAACGAGAGTTGCCGCAACGAGGGTCGACAACGTATCGAGATGAATCATAGTGGGCTCCTTTTAAGGCACGTGCTCCATCAACATGCGCGTTTTCCTGTAACGTTTGCGTGTTATTAGCGCAATCGGGAGCAGGAGTGTAATGAACTTTGCCGCATCAGGACAGAAAAAGCCGTCCTGGACGGGTGAATTTATCAACGTTTTTTGTTGGCAATCGTTTGCTTTTCTCATCCACTCGGCTAAAATGCCCGCTTTTCCTCCAGGGGTTCGCAGCAGATGTCCGTTAACGCCATTGAACAGCAGGATGCGCAACCGATTGCGCAGCCGCAAAACAGTGAACTGATTTACCGTCTTGAAGACCGTCCGCCGCTGGCGCAGACCTTGTTTGCCGCCTGTCAGCATCTGCTGGCGATGTTTGTGGCCGTTATTACCCCAGCCCTGCTGATCTGTCAGGCCCTCGGTTTACCGGCGCAGGACACCCAGCACATTATCAGCATGTCACTGTTTGCTTCGGGCGTGGCCTCCATTATTCAGATTAAAGCCTGGGGGCCGGTGGGCTCCGGTCTGCTGTCGATTCAGGGCACCAGCTTTAACTTTGTTGCCCCGCTGATCATGGGCGGTACGGCGCTGAAAACCGGCGGCGCGGATGTACCAACAATGATGGCGGCGCTGTTCGGCACCCTGATGCTGGCAAGCTGCACCGAGATGGTGATCTCCCGCGTTCTGCACCTGGCGCGCCGCATTATTACTCCGCTGGTCTCCGGCGTAGTGGTGATGATTATCGGCCTGTCGCTGATTCAGGTGGGTCTGACCTCCATCGGCGGCGGCTACGCGGCGATGAACGACCACACCTTCGGCGCCCCGAAAAACCTGCTGCTGGCGGGCATTGTGCTGGCAATCATTATTCTGCTTAACCGTCAGCGTAACCCGTACCTGCGCGTCGCCTCGCTGGTGATCGCCATGGCGGCAGGCTACCTGGCCGCCTGGGCGATGGGCATGCTGCCGCAGTCTGCCGCGCCGACCGACAGCCCGCTGATCATGGTGCCGACGCCGCTCTACTACGGCCTGGGCATCGACTGGAGCCTGCTGCTGCCGCTGATGCTGGTGTTTATGATCACCTCGCTGGAAACCATCGGCGACATTACCGCGACCTCTGACGTCTCTGAACAGCCGGTCTCTGGCCCGCTGTACATGAAGCGCCTGAAAGGCGGCGTCCTGGCCAACGGTCTGAACTCGTTTGTCTCCGCCGTGTTCAACACCTTCCCGAACTCCTGCTTCGGCCAGAACAACGGCGTGATCCAGTTGACCGGCGTTGCCAGCCGCTACGTGGGCTTTGTCGTGGCGCTAATGCTGGTTTTACTGGGTCTGTTCCCGGCGGTGAGCGGCTTTGTGCAGCACATTCCTGAGCCGGTCCTCGGCGGCGCAACGCTGGTGATGTTTGGCACCATCGCGGCATCGGGCGTGCGTATCGTCTCCCGCGAGCCGCTGAACCGCCGCGCTATCATGATCATCGCCCTGTCGCTGGCGGTGGGTCTGGGTGTCTCTCAGCAGCCGCTGATCCTGCAGTTTGCCCCGGACTGGGTGAAGAACCTGCTCTCTTCCGGCATCGCCGCCGGTGGGATCACCGCTATTGTCCTGAACCTGATCTTCCCGCCAGAAAAGAACTAATCCCTTTCACGGCAGCAGGCAACTGCTGCCGTGACACGTAATTACACCATTCCCGCCTTGAGCATTGCGTATAAATCGTGCATAACTCCTTTATGTTCGTTTTACGTGATGGAAGACCATGAAATTTATTGGAAAGCTTCTCGTCGGTATTCTGGCCGTTCTGCTTATTGCGATCCTCGCGCTCTATATCCTTGTACAAACCCGTTGGGGAGCGGCGCAGGTCAGCAGCTGGATCACGGTAAACACCGATTACGAACTCAATTTCGACCTGATGGATCACCGTTTCTCGTCGCCCACGCACCTGGTGCTGAAAAACGTCACCTTCGGGCGCGATGGCCAACCCGCGACGCTGGTCGCGAAGATGGTGGATATTGGTGTGAGCAGCCGTCAGCTCACCGATCCGCTGCACATGGATACCATCACCCTGTTTGACGGCACGCTGAACCTCTCGCCGCAGACCGCTCCTCTTCCCTTCCAGGCCGATCGCCTGCTGCTGAACAACATGGCGTTTAACAGCCCGAACACTGAATGGGATCTGAGCGCCCAGAAGGTGACCGGCGGCGTGCGCCCCTGGGACCCTGAAGCGGGCAACGTGATGGGTAAAAAAGCGCAGATTCAGATCAGCGCCGGGTCGCTAACGCTGAACGGCGTACCGGCCAGCAACGTGCTGATTGAAGGTGAACTGAACGGTAAAGAGGTGGTGCTGACCACCATCGGCGCAGACATGGCCCGGGGCTCGCTCACCGGCACCGCGCGTCGCGACGCCAACGGCGGCTGGAAGGTGGACAACATGCGCCTGAATGAGATCCGCCTGCAGAGCGATAAATCGCTGTCCGACTTTTTTGCCCCGATTACTACCCTGCCATCGTTGCAGATTGGCCGCCTCGACGTGACCGACGCCCGCCTGCAGGGGCCGGACTGGGCAGTCACCGATCTCGATTTAAACTTGCGCAACCTGACCCTGAGCCAGGGCGACTGGCAGAGTGAGGATGGCCGGCTGTCGATGAACGCCAGCGAGTTTATCTACGGTTCACTGCATCTGTTCGACCCGATCTTGAACGCCGAATTCTCCCGGCAGGGGATCGCCCTGCGCCAGTTCACCTCACGCTGGGAAGGCGGAATGGTGCGCACCTCCGGCAACTGGTTGCGCAGCGGTAAAGCGCTGGTGCTGGATGATGTCGCCGTCGCCGGGCTGGAATACACCCTGCCGGAGAACTGGAAAACGCAGTGGATGACGACCCTGCCGGAATGGCTGCACAGCGTCACGCTGCGCAAATTTGGCCTGAGCCGGAACCTGGTGATCGATGTCGACGCCACCTTCCCGTGGCAGATCACCGCGCTCGACGGTTATGGCACCAACCTGCAACTGGCGAAAGATCGCGAGTGGGGGGTCTGGTCAGGCACTGCCACCCTGAACGGCGCGGCCGCCACCTTTAACCGTGTGGACGTGCGCCGTCCGTCGCTGACGCTTACCGCCAACGCCTCGACGATTGACATCAATGAACTGAGCGCCTTTACCGAGAAAGGTATCCTGGAAGCGAAAGCCAGCGTGTCGCAGACCCCGGTGCGCCAGACTACCGTTAATCTGACCGGGCGCGGCGTGCCGTTGAACATCATCCAGCAGTGGGGCTGGCCAGCGCTGCCAGTGTCCGGCGACGGCAACCTTCAGCTCACCGCCAGCGGCAACGTGCAGAAAGATTCCCCGTTAAAACCGACGGTTAACGGCAGGCTGAATGCGGTAAATATGGATAAGCAGCAGGTGACCCAGACGATGACGGGTGGAGCGGTGAATACGGTGGCACCACCACCCGCACCATAATGTGGGCCCGGTGGCGCAGCGCCGCCGGGCTTTTCCAGATGATTCAGAGGTGAACCACCACCTCATTCCCTTCGGCTTTCACCACCACGCCCCACTCGCTGCCGATGTTGGATGCGCCTTTCACGCTGCTAATCCGCTGCACATTGCGCAGGCAGACCGTCCAGTTCCGCGCCTCGCCGCTTCCTTTTAACGTTATGGTATCGCCGCTGCGCGTCGCGGTCAGGGTAAAGGCCACGGCACCGTTCGCCTCAGGGACTTCGCTTACCGCCGTGGCGCCATCGGCCAGGTTAAACAGCTGGAAGGCGGTGCCTTCGTTCCAGGCATAGTCCGGTTTCTGGTCGTTGTTACCCAGCGCCAGCAGAGTGTTGTCGCGCACGTAGACCGGCAGGCTCTGGAAATCGTGCTGCTGTTTGTGCCAGCGGCTGCCCTGCAATTCGTCGTTATGCCACAGATGCGTCCAGCGCCCTTCCGGCAGGTAAAACTGCACGTCGCCCGCCTCGCTGAATACCGGCGCAACCATCACCGCATCGCCCAGCATATACTGGCGGTCGAGGTAGTCGCAGGCCGGATCGTCCGGGAACTCGAGCATCATCGCGCGCAGCATTGGCGTACCGAACTCGCGGGCCAGCGCCGCCTGGCGATAGAGGTATGGCATCATCCGGCATTTCAGCTGGGTAAAGTGGCGCACCACGTCGCAGGACTCGTCATCATACGCCCACGGCACCCGGTAGGATTTGCTGCCATGCAGGCGGCTGTGGCTGGAGAGCAGCCCGAACGCGCACCAGCGCTTATAAACATGCGCCGGGGCGGTGTTTTCGAACCCGCCGATATCATGGCTCCAGAAACCAAATCCGGAGAGCCCAATCGACAGCCCGCCGCGCAGGCTTTCGGCCATCGATTCGTAGTTGGCGTAGCAGTCGCCGCCCCAGTGAACCGGGAACTGTTGCGCCCCCACGGAGGCCGAGCGAGCGAACAGCACCGCCTCTTCCTCGCCCACCGTCTCTTTCAGCACGTTCCACACCAGTTCGTTGTAGATGTAGGCATAATGGTTGTGCATTTTTTGCGGATCGGAACCGTCGAACCATTTCACGTCGGTCGGGATGCGCTCGCCAAAGTCGGTTTTAAAGCAGTCGACGCCAATATCCACCAGGCCTTTCAGCTTGTCGGCGTACCAGGCACAAGCCTCTGGATTGGTGAAATCGTAGATCGCCAGCCCCGGCTGCCATTTATCCCACTGCCACAGGGAGCCATCTGGACGTTTCAGCAGATAGCCCTTCTCTTTCAGTTCTTTAAATACGGGTGATTTCTGCCCGATGTAGGGGTTGATCCACACGCAGACCTTGAGCCCTTTCTCCTTCAGGCGGCGGATCATCCCTTCCGGGTCCGGGAAGGTGAGCGGGTCCCACTCGAAGTCGCACCACTGGAAGGCCTTCATCCAGAAACAGTCGAAGTGGAAAACGTGCAGGGGCAGGTCGCGCTCCGCCATGCCGTCGATAAAGCTGTTTACCGTCGCTTCGTCGTAGTTGGTGGTGAATGAAGTGGTGAGCCACAGCCCGAACGACCACGCAGGCGGCAGCGCCGGGCGGCCGGTGAACTGCGTATAGCGGTTGAGCACCTCTTTTGGTGTCGGACCGTCGATGACGAAGTACTCCAGATATTCACCCTCGACGCTAAACTGCACCTTCGACACCTTCTCGGAGCCGATTTCAAAGGAGACATTTTCCGGGTGATTCACCAGCACGCCATAGCCGCGGTTGGTGAGGTAGAACGGGATATTTTTGTACGACTGTTCGGTGCTGGTACCGCCGTCGCGGTTCCAGGTTTCCACCGTCTGGCCATTGCGCACCAGGGCGGTAAAGCGCTCGCCCAGGCCGTAGACGGTTTCACCCACGCCCAGATCCAGACGCTCAAACATGTAGTTGCGATCGGTATTGCCGTCCTGCACGTAGCCGTTGTTTTTCAACTGGCTGCCGGTGATGCGTTGCCCGTCGCGGAAGAAATCCAGCGACCAGAACTCGCCTTTGGTAACGCGCACGCTGATGTTGCCGCTTTTCAGCTCGGCAAACTCTGCGTTGTTTTCAATCTGCACGTTAACGTCTTTCAGCACGTTGAGCGGATAATGTGGGCCGTTATTCAGCGCCCCCTGGAAGTGCTCGATACGCACCCCGACAATCCCCTCCTGCGGCGCAAACAGGCGCACGGTGAACATCAGGGTATCCAGTTGCCAGGTGCGCTCGCGCACGTCGCGTGGCGCCACATAGACCACCAGGTCATTGCCCTGCTGCTCCACATCGAATACCTGAACCGGATAGGTTACGTTCAGACCCGGTTGAATTAGCCAGTTTCCATCACTGATTTTCATGCTTTCGTCCTCTTAGTTCTGCAATTCTTTGCTGACCGGCAGGATGTTAAATTCCTGCTCGTTACGACGCGCGCCCTGCGCCAGATCGTTCATGATTTTGACCAGGAATGGCGTCTTCAGGCTGTAGTAGCGTTTGGCGATCACCGCGCTCAGCAGGTAGCAAGCGGCGGGTACCAGGGTAAACAGGGCGATGATAATGCTGATGGTGGCGCTGTTCTGGGTTTTTGCTGCGGCATCGTAGCCGCCGCCAGCCAGCATCCAGCCGATTAACGCCCCGCCCAGCGCCAGGCCCAGCTTGAGCACGAACAGCGTGCCCGCAAAGCTGATACCGGTGAGGCGTTTGCCGTTGGTCCACTCGCCGTAATCGACGGTGTCGGACATCATTACCCACTGGATCGGCGTCACCAGCTGGTGCAGCACGCCAATCACGAAGATAAAGCCGAACATAGTGATGCTGGCCTGCATCGGCACGAAGAACATCGCCACGCTCGCCACCGCCAGCAGGGCATTGGTCCACCAGAAGACGCTGACTTTGCATTTCCAGTCGGTGAGCGGTTTCGCCAGCGCGGAGCCAATGAGGTTGCCGACGCAGTAGGTGGTAAGGAAGGCGACGAACAGCTCCGGCGAGCCCATGATCCAGGTGACGTAATACATCATCGCCCCGCCGCGCACGCAGACCGCCAGAATGTTGAGGATGGTAAGCAGCCCGACGATGCGCCACTGGTCGTTCTTCCAGATGTCGCGTAGATCTTCGCGCATGGAGGTGGTGCTCGGCGGCACCTGGATGCGCTCTTTGGTGGTGAAGAAGCAGAACGCCAGCATCAGGAACGCTACCACCGACAGCACCGCGATACCGCCCTGGAAGCCGAGTGCTTTATCCTCGCCGCCAATCATATTCACCAGCGGCATCATCAGCACCGTGGAGAGCATGCCGCCCGCCGTCGCCAGCACAAAGCGCCAGGACTGGAGGGAGATACGCTGCGTCGGGTCGTTGGTGATCACCCCACCCAGGGCGCAGTAAGGGATGTTGACCACGGTATAGAGCACGGTCAGCAGGGTGTAGGTGACAGCAGCGTAGATCATTTTGCCGTTCAGGCTGAGGTCCGGCGTGGTGTAGGCCAGCACGCAGACCAGGCCAAACGGGATTGCCCCGAACAGTATCCACGGGCGGAACTTACCCCACCGGCTGCGGGTGCGGTCGGCGATCAGCCCCATGCAGGGGTCAGAGACTGCATCCAGCGCACGCGCCAGCAGGAACATGGTGCCGACAAACCCGGCGGGGATGCCGAAGATATCGGTATAGAAAAACATCATGTAGAGCATAACGTTGTCGAAAATTATGTGACTTGCGGCGTCACCCATGCCGTAACCAATTTTCTCTTTGACGGATAAGACTTCGCTTTTCATTGTTTTTCCTTCACGCGTAGGGCGCTGAGACCGGTTACATTTTTTGTAAACCATTCACCCACGGGCAGGTATTGCGTTTTCTGGTTACTTTTTTACGTTTCTTGTTTTTTGTGATCGCGGTAAAAGTGCGGAGGCGGAAAATGTAAGCTGAGGATTTTCTTAAGGTTTACGCTGGAGGCATAACGCAGGTCAAAAAAGGGGTGAAATAAGTGAGGGAAATGATGGGGTAAATGATTGAAAGTAGCTATAATGCGCCCCGCCTCCATGTAGCAATCGAGGCGCGGAAGATCGTCATCTCCGGTGAGGTGGCTGGACTTCAAATCCAGTTGGGGCCGCCAGCGGTCCTGGGCAGGTTCGACTCCTGTGATCTTCCGCCAAACATCTTTCTTACACATACGTTTAAATCTAAAAATCTTTTTCACAACAATATAAGAGATTTTATTGGATTTCTTCTGATTTCGAATGAACATCTTTTAAATATAGGATATAGATCTTCTAGATAATTAATTATTAATTTCGTTTTCTTACATCTTAAAGATTGATATAAGTTTGGCTTTAATATTAAATTAGTGATCTCCGTGTGCTTTGCATGTTTAAACCCAGAGTTAACTAAACAAATATATATAATTTCAAGGTATCTTAATCGTTCATAGTTTGACGAGAAAACCATATCTTTAATATCAAATTCATCTCTATAGGAATAAAAATTAAAACCAAAAATATTTTGAAGTAATTCAGCCCAGCTTTCTAAAGTTCTTCTTATTATTATATTTGTAGGCAAATCAATTTCAGTACGGTAAGCACTTTTAAATTGTCGGAGCAACTTCAAAGAACTGAACTGGTCAATGTTTAAACATAGCAATGAACATAACTCACTAATTATTTCATCAATGCCAAAGGCTATGATTCCATTTTTTGCAAGGAATTTAATTAAAAAATCTCTTGAAGCTCCGTATAAAAAATCAGACTTCCATCCCAGAAAAACAGGATAGTTAGGCCAAGAAATTAAATTCTGAATAGTATTTTTACAGTTATCAATTTCTTTTTCACTAGGTTTGGTTAGTGAACAATCTTTTAAAAAATTTGTAAAATCTAAATTATTATCTATTAGTATTTTAGACTCTTTTTTTAGATGTTGAAGAAACAATGAACCACTACTTTTCATTGCGTATAATTGTTCTTCTGAGAAAGTCGAAACACTATATCCTTTGCTATGATATTTATCGTAATAATACTTGCCATATCTCTTATTACAGATAATAAGAATATCATTATCACTATAAAGATCATTAGTATTACGACATACTGAACCAAATTCTGCGACAGCAAACATTTATACCGCCTTTACAGCCTTATTAACAACTGATGCCATGAACAAAGATAAAACAACAAACCCCAACATTGCTTGTATGGAAACTATTAGTTTACCAATTGCTGTGCACGGAGTAATATCCCCAAAACCTAAAGTGGTTATTGTAACACAGGTAAAATAAAAAGAATCAATTAGCGAAAAATCTACACTACTATCAAATATAAAACTATTAAAAATATAATTCATTAATGAAAAAAGGATAATTAAAATAGCTAACAACCTAACTACATTGAAAGTTTTCAGACCATACCCTGATATAAAGTCATGAAAGTAGTATAATATCCTTTGTTTATTATATTCTTTTTCTGTAATTACCCCCCTTTCAAGTTGTGATCGAAAATGATGATATTCAGAATTTTTCTTTTTATATAAACTATATAATGCATGATCTGATTGATATTCTCTGGCGGAATTCTTGTATAACTCTTGATATAAATTTATTGCAATATTAGTGTCATTAATGAGATCAAAATTATCATCAAATGATTTTGGATCTAATAAACAATCAATCAACTTAATTTTATTTGTATTTGTATTTGTATTTGTGAATATACAGTCAGTGAATTGACAGTTGTTGAAAACTGCGCCCATAAAAATACAACTTTCAAAAGTACAACGGATAAAGCGCACCTTATTAAAAGTTGTATCCTTAAATGAAACGAAATTAAATTTTTTGTTTTTAAAAGATAAATGTTTGCCATTAACTCCTTCAAAAGTTCCTGGGTAAAATAATACATTTGTCCATTGACTGTGAGCTTCAGCTCGTAAAAACTCAGGAAAGGAATCTACTCTCACACCCTCAATCCTTAATATATTAGCTGGCATAAATATCTCTCGTATAAATATCTCTTTCAGTAAAATCAATCACACTTACTATATATTATTAATATTATTTAATATCCGTGTTCAATTTTAAAATGCATGCGTCCTTCACCCACTTACTAAAATTCCCTTTCCCCGCTGCTTTCTCAATTTTTTCCAAAAGCTCATCCTCAAACCGGATGTTCTTCATCGTACTTTTAGAGCGGTCAAAATTTGGCTTCTTTTTCTCTTGCATGGTAGGTACCGTTTCGGTCATCTTATCACCATGTGTTACCTACCACATGGATTAAGATTTCAAGCAACGCCCAACAGTGTTACAGCACTGAAGGGCGTCTAACCTCACCAACTATCAAGGAGTTGATTATGGCTGATTCGCATTCTACCCCAGACGCTACCGCAACCGGAACTGAGCGTACATTAATTGTGGGATATCGCCCGCAAGGTCGCGATCGCAGTACGCCAAACCTGATCCTTTCCGGCAAATGGCTGCGCGCGGCGGGGTTTGATACCGGAGATAAAGTCACGGTAAAAGTCATGGATGGCTGCATCGTTGTGATGGCACACAACCCGTATGAGAAGGCACTGCTCGCTGAGTTAAAGCAGGCGCAGCAGAAGCTGAAAGGGATTGAAGGGGCGCTCGCCGCTGCGTAACGTTCTCTCCGTGCAGATTTTGTAGGCCGGGTAAGGCGCAGCCGCCACCCGGCATTGTGCAGGCTTAACCGCCATACCGCATATGCAACAACGGAAACGGATTACCCTGCCCGTCCCGCTCCGATCGCCCAACCTGCTCAAACCCCATATGCTGATAAAACCCAACCCCCTGCGGATTCTGCTCGTTGACGTCCACCTCGTTAGCACCGAAATGGTCAATAGCGTGTCTCAGCAGCAGCGTGCCGACGCCCTTCCCCCGGCTCGCATCATCCACAAACAGCATTTCAATGCGGTTCTCATCCACGCCCAAAAAGCCATGAATATCGCCGCTTTCATCGCGGGCGATCACAACCTTTAAGTTCGGTAAATAGGCGTTGAGCAATAGCGGACGCAATGCCGCAATATCGCTCTCTTGCAGAAAGTGGTGAGTGGCGCGAACTGAGGACTCCCAGATCGCGACAAGTCGTTCAAATTGTGAGGGAACTGCGGGTTCAATTTTCATAATGCGATCATGGCCGGGAAACGAATCTACATCAAGCCTGAGCAGGTGTATTTATAAGCTGTAGCTTATACAATTAATAACTTATCAAGGATGACATCATGTGATGGAGACGAAAGATTGAAAACCCTGAATGAAGCGATCGCTTCGCGTTCCCTGAAAGCCAAAAACGCATCAAAG
The DNA here is from genome assembly GCF_019584355.1 of Leclercia sp. EC_58. Lineage (NCBI taxonomy): Bacteria > Pseudomonadati > Pseudomonadota > Gammaproteobacteria > Enterobacterales > Enterobacteriaceae > Leclercia > Leclercia sp. EC_58. Next base: position 1,193,213 of record NZ_VDAM01000001.1, on the reverse strand, counting down.
AAATGTCCGACGAAATGATCCTGGAAACGGGTCTGCAAATGATGCGAGAAGAGCTGAAGCTGTCGCAAAAGCATGTCGCTGAGTTGATGGGCGGTAAACTGAGCCTGGATGTTGAACTCCCGACCGGGAAGCGCGTGGCGTTTCATATTTAGGAAATTCCAGTTTTGTCCCTCTCCCAACAGGAGAGGGAACCGACCGCGCTTAAACAGATACTCCCATCACCGCATCCACCCCGTCTTTCTGTACGACCGGATGGCATTATTTTTGCCATTAAATACTTTTGCAGCCGGTGTAATTTTCCTTATACATATATCCATCGCACCCTGCCCCAGCAAGATATAGGACAATCAATTCGCTATATTATTGAACGTTTCCTGAAAGAGTGGATTCAATGTACGTGAGAACCTGTTGTTGATTCATTGGCGACCGCATATTGATGCCCATTCCCAGCTTTTGCAGACATGCGTGGAGATTTTGGATTAATGCGTCATCATTCTTCAAACAGATAATATAGGCATTTTCAAAAGGTAAAATATCAACAAGCCTTATACCTTGTGGGCTCAGGTAGTGGTTGATATGTTCGAGCCAAGGCATCATGTAGGGAAGATCCCAGGGCTCAATTTCAGCCTCTGACCAGTTAATTTTCTCAATGAACGTAAAAAGATACTCAGAGGGTTCAACGGGAAGAGAAACACTAGCCAGTGGTTTTAACGCCGGAAGATAACCGGTATATTCCGTCCATTCTTCATATACCATCAGATGTTGCGCGCTGAGGTTGTCATATAACCAATCCAGAACAGTTTCAGGCTCAAGGGTGGTGGGAACAGAGGCATAAAGTGAATCGGGATCTAATTCCGGGATACTGCTTTTCAGGGCGTGTATCAGGTCCTTCAAATCGTCCATTAATATTTCCTTATATTATTCACTAGATAAATTAAAAATTAATTTTCTGATCCAGATATATCCCGCTGCGCCGTAAACAATATCAAGCGGATATAAAAACTGCAATTTCATCCCTCTGTCGTAGCCCGATAAATATGGCAGCCTTACTTCCTGATTTCACTTCATCTTTCGGCACAAGGGTCGTGACGCTTTCCTCCGGGTTTCACCAGCCGTAGGATATGTTGCAAAAAGGCCACCACATCGGTGTCGTTGAAATATTCGAAGATCCCCAGCACATTCACCTGTTTGTCGCTGCGGATCAGGCACGCTTTCACATCGTACTGTAATGCCTGGGAACGGATGCCTATGGCGTCGTTAGCGTGGATAAACCAGTGGCGGCTGTTGCTGTCCATCCGGCTGTCCGTCTGCCCGCACGCCGCCCCAGGAAGAAAGCACGATATTTACTGTTTCACCCATACCAGCTGATCGACCCGGAAGCCCAGGCTGCGCGCGGTATTGAGATAATCCTCTTTCACCGCATCCGGAATGGTCGGGGTGCGCGACAAGAGCCACAGGTAGTCACGGTTCGGGCCGCTGACCAGCGCGTACTGGTAGTTATCGTCCAGCTTGATGACGTTATACCCGCCGTAGAACGGGCCGAAGAACGAAACCTTCAGCGCGGCGGTGGTCGGCGCGCCGGTGAAAGAGGCTCTGCCCTCGCTCTCGTTCCACTTGCGTTTTACCGGATCGTATCCGCGGTTGATAACGCTGATCTGCCCGTCGCTGCGCTTGCCGTAGGTGGCGGTAACCTGCTCCAGACCGCGTTCGAAGCGGTTTTCCAGGCGGGCGACTTCGTACCACTTGCCGAGATAGCGGCTGGCGTCAAAGTTGGTGATGGGCTGCACACCTTTCGGCGGCGTAGGGGATTTACAGGCAACCAGGGTCAGCGCAATGGCGACACCGGTCACAACAGGCCATAGTTTCATGAGAACTCCTTTCATTTGCGCGTCTGGATGTAAAGTGTAGTGCACCGCTGTGGTGCTTCATCCCGCAGGCAAATATTCGTAGTATATTGAGATTAATCCTTTCCTTCGGACGCAGACATGGCTTACTCCATCGGCGAATTCGCCAGACTCAGCGGGATCACCGCCACCACCCTGCGGGCGTGGCAGCGCCGCTACGGTTTACTCAAGCCGCAGCGCACGGAGGGTGGCCATCGCCTGTACAGCGAAGAGGATGTCCAACAGGCGCTGAAAATCCTCGACTGGGTGAAAAAAGGCGTTCCGATTGGCCAGGTGAAGCCGCTGCTGGAGCGCCCTGCACCGAGCCGTACCAACAACTGGCAAACGCTGCAACAGAACATGCTGGACCGTCTGCAGGCGGGCAAAATCGAATCCCTGCGCCAGATGATTTACGATGCCGGCCGCGAGTATCCTCGGCCAGAGCTGGTCACGAAGGTGTTACGCCCGCTGCGCAGCCAGGTCTCGGCGAACGTTCCCGCCGCCATGACCCTGCGCGAGATCCTCGATGGCATTATCATCGCCTATACCTCGTTTTGCCTTGAGGGCGACAAGAAAGCGCCGGGCGACAACCTTCTGCTCAGCGGCTGGCACCTGAACGACCCCTGTGAAATCTGGCTTGAAGCCCTGACACGCACCGGCCAGGGTCATCGGATCACCATCCTGCCCATTCCCCCTGCCGCGCTGGCACCGGAGATCTTCCCGGACCGCAAGTGGCTGTTGGTCACCAGCGGTAAGCTCAATGCCGCGCGCAAAAGGCAGGTTGAGCAGTGGCAGCAGCAGGTTTCCCTTGAGGTGATTATCCTCCGATGATTTTCTCCTGCGGGAATTGTCACGAAAAGTTGAATATTTTCCCGCGCAGCAAATGCTAACGTTTTCCTGTGACTTACTACTCCACAGGAAAACCCAATGAAAAAAAGTGCCCCTCTGCTGATCCTGGCCTCTATGGCCTTTGCTCCTGTCGCCTTTAGCGCCCCTGTCGGTACGCTGAGCGTGCATATTCTTGACCAGCAAACCGGTACGCCACCGCCGGGCGTCAGCGTCACGCTGGAAAAACAGCAGCAGGACAAATGGACCCCTGTTGCCAGCGGCAAAACCGACCAGGATGGCCGCATCAAGTCGCTCTATCCCGAGGATCAGGATATGCAGCCTGGCGTCTATAAAGTGACGTTTAAAACCGCCGAGTACTTCCAGGGGAATAAGCTGCAGTCGTTCTTCCCGGAGATCCCGGTGCTGTTTACCGTGACCCGCACCAACGAGAAGCTGCACATCCCTCTGCTGCTCAGCCAGTACGGTTACTCAACCTATAAGGGCAGCTAAAAGCTATTGATATTTATACATATTAAAAAATAGTTTCGCCAATACTTGGACAAAATAGTCAAGTTGTGTAACTTTTAGATATAGGCTCTGGAGGTACACACCATGACAACAAAACCTGTGCTGGGTATTAGCGGATGTTTAACCGGTTCCGCCGTTCGCTTCGACGGCGGGCATAAGCGTATGGGCTTTGTCATGGATGAGCTGGCCCAGTGGGTCAACTTCAGGCCCGTCTGTCCGGAAATGGCTATTGGTCTGCCGACGCCTCGTCCGGCGCTGCGTCTGGTCCTGACCGACAGCGGTGAGACGCAGATGCGGTTCAGCAAAGCGCCTCACGAAAACGTTACGCAGAAGATGGCCGATTTTGCGGCGGGTTATCTGCCTAAAATCGGCGATCTCGCTGGCTTTATCGTCTGTGCAAAATCACCCAGCTGCGGCATGGAACGCGTGCGGCTTTATGATGAAAACGGAAACCGGGGCCGCAAGGAGGGTGTCGGGCTGTTCACCGCTGCGCTCCTTGAAACCTGGCCGTGGCTACCGGTGGAGGAAGATGGACGCCTGCACGATCCGGTACTGCGGGAGAATTTTGTTGAGCGCGTCTTTGCCCTTCACGAACTGAACACCCTACGCGCCAATGGCCTGACGCGCCGCGCGCTGCTGGACTTCCACAGTCGTTACAAACTCCAGCTGCTGGCCCATCACCAGGCAGGCTACCGGGAGATTGGCCCGTTCGTCGCTTCGCTGCACGAGTGGGAAGATCTGAATGCTTTCTTCGAGGCGTACCGCGAAAAGCTGATGACGATCCTCAAAAAACCCGCCTCGCGGAAAAACCACACCAACGTCCTGATGCATATTCAGGGCTATTTCCGTAACCAGCTTAACAGCCGCCAGCGCGGCGAACTGCGCGACGTGATCCTGCATTACCGTGACGGATTACTGCCTATTCTCGCCCCGCTCACGCTGCTGAAGCACTATCTGGCGGAATATCCTGACCAGTATCTGATGACGCAAAACTACTTTGATCCCTACCCGGATGATTTAGGTCTGCGTCTCGCTGTAGCCTGAAATTCACAATGCGAAGGCCCCATTGACCCACAGAGGCCCAAAGCAGTACCCCGTTTAGACGACACCCTCACTGTCGTCTTTTTTTTGCAGTTTGCTTAAAATACTGTAGCTTTATACAGGCTTAAGCCGCAAAAGGGTCCGCCCATGATCAACACCCTGCACATTCAAAACTACCGCTCAATTCGCGACATGTCGCTGGATCTGGAGCAGCTCAATATCGTTTTCGGCCCGAACGGCAGCGGAAAATCGAATATCTATAAAGCCATCCACCTGATGCACAGCGCGGCGCAGGGGCAGTTTTCCCAGGCGCTGGCGAATGAAGGCGGCATTCTGAAGGTGTTCTGGGCAGGCAAAACCCGCAGCGATCAGCTGCGGCGGATGAATCTGGCGGTGGAAACCGAAACCTACGAGTATGAACTGCAGGTGGGTTTTGTCGAAAAGCTGCCTTATCCCTCGCAGTTTCAGCTCGATCCGGTCATCAAAGAGGAGTCCATCTGGCTGAGCGGCCACCAGCGGCGCCCCTCCGCACGCCTGATGCAGCGCAAAAACCAGACCGTGTTTCTGAATAACGTTCACCACGAGAAGGTGACTCACAGCGGCACCCTGTATGAGAACGAATCGGTCTTCGGCCAGCTCGGCGAGCCGCACCTCTACCCCGAGGTGTCGCAGATGCGCGAATCCCTGCGTAACTGGCGTTTTTATCATGAGTTTTCTGTTTCATCCGGTTCGGCGATGCGCGCTCCGCAGGTGGGGTTCCGCTCCCCAGTGCTGGCCAGCGACGGCGCAAACCTGGCGGCCGCGTTTCAGACCATCGTCGAGATTGGCGACGAGATGCTGCTGATGCGTATTCTCGACCAGGCTTTCCCCGGCTGCGTCTTTTACAGCGACAATACGGGCGGACGTTTCCGGATGATGATGCAGCGCGAAGGCTTAAGCCGGCCGCTGGAGCCCGGAGAGTTTTCCGACGGCACGCTGCGTTTTCTCTGTCTGGCGGTGGCCCTGCTCAGCCCGCGCCCGCCCGCCTTTATCGCCCTCAACGAACCGGAAAACAGCCTGCATCCGCAGATGCTGCCTGCCCTGGCGAGCCTGATTGCTGAGGCCAGCCGCTATTCGCAGATCTGGCTCACCAGCCACTCGCCGGAGCTGGCGAACCTGATTGAGAAGCATCGATCGTTTTCGCTGTATCAGCTGTCGATGGTGGAAGGCGAGACGAGAATGGCGCGGCTGGGGTAAATACCGGGTGGCGCTACGCTTACCCGGCCTGGGTCTGCGTGCGGAAGGTTTTGCGCCACTCCGCCGGGCTGACGCCAAAGCGGGCCTTAAACTGCTGACGCCAGGTCACGGCTGAGAGATAGCCCACCTGCTCTGCCACCGCCTCGATCGGCAGATTGCTGCTCTCCAGCAACAGTTGGCTACGCCGCAGGCGTTCGGCGGTGATCCACGAGGCCACACTCATCCCGGTGGCTTTCATAAAATGGCGGGTCAGGGTGCGGCGACTCATCGCCACGCTCTCTGCCAGCGCATCCAGGTTGAGCGGCTGGCTGATGTTACGCTGGAGATAGTCGATCAGGTTGTTGATCCGCGCATCGCGGGTGGTTTCTGGCACCGGCTGGGCGATAAACTGCGCCTGCCCGCCCTCGCGGTGCGGCGGCACGATCATCCGCCGGGCAATCTGGTTGGCGACCTCGCTGCCAAAGCGCTGACGGATAATGTACAGGCAGCAGTCCAGCGCGGCGGCGGTACCGGCAGAGGTGATGATGCGGTCGTCATCAACGTACAGCGCGTTGATATCGAGCTGCACGTTCGGGAAAAGCGTCTGAAACTGGCGTTCGAATTCCCAGTGCGTTGCCGCGCGTTTGCCGTCGAGAATGCCGGCATAGCCGAGAACAAATGACCCCAGGCACAACCCGACGATCTCCGCCCCGCGGTCTTTGGCCTGCACCAGGCTGTCGAGCAGCGCCTGTGGGGGACGCGCCAGAACGTGTTGCCAGTAAGGTACCACCACGATATCGGCCTGCCCGATAGCAGAATAATCCTGCGTTGCGTTAAGCGCGAAGCCGTCGGGGGAGGTCAGGAGTCCGGGCTTTTCGGCGCAGATCGTCAAATTAAAACGCTTTTTACCGGAAACGGTATCGCCAAACAGAATGCAGGGAACGGAGTAGTGGAACGGGCTAAACCCGTCCACGGCGACAATGGCAACGTGAGTAAGCGGCATTGATCTCTCCTTTCCCCTGATTGCCTCAGAATATAACGGATTCACCATCCTGAGGAATGCTTAGCACGTCGCTGACCTGATTATCCTCTGCATACTGACGCAACGCGCTGCGGGTCAGCAGGCAGTGGTTGATGGCCTCCATATGGACCGCCACAATTTTCGCCTGCGGTAGCAGGAAGTGGATATTCAGCACATCCTCCTGGCCCATGATGATCGGCCCAAACCCGATCACGTGGGCATAACCGGCGTTGATGATCACCACATCGGGCTGATGTTTTTGCAGGTCGGTTGCTACCGCCTCGCGCCAGATCGTATCCCCAACAATGCAGAGCGTCTTTTCGTCAGGATGACGAAACACCACGCCGCAGGCTTCGCCCAGCCGCTCCGCCAGCTCCGGCACCGCATAGGCACGATCGGTACCATGCTGGCCGCCGTCGGTTTTACTTAGCTGGATATCGCCAAACGGGCTGTTGTCCGTCAGCACGTTAAGTTGGGTGAAGCCCTGGCTGCGCAGAAGCTGCGCGTCATCTTCGTTCTGCACGAAGATCGGTTTGTCTTTGGCGATCCGCTCGATAGCGTACTGATCCCAGTGATCGGGGTGGGTATGGGTTACGATAACGGCATCGACATCCAGCAGGGTTTCAATCGCACAGGGCAGTTCCACCATCGGGTTGCGGATCGCCTCCCGGGCAGTGCCCGGAAAGCCGGGGTAAGTCCCTTTAGGTGCCAGCATCGGGTCAACCAGAAAGCGCTTTCCGGCATAGGTGATAAGCTGTGTCGCGTTACGAATGTGGGTGATGTTCATGAGCTCTCCTCCGGTCTGTATTGCAGAAAGGATAGTCGGAGGAGGAGCGGCAGAATGTGGGCTAAAGGGCATTCAACGATGGGATTGGGCCAACTTATTTTCATGCCGCAGTGAGCGGCATGAAGTTTTATTCCCAGCCCGGCACTGCCCCGCCGTTAAAGATGGTCTCTGCCGCCTTCGCGACCTCTGGTGACTGGTAGGCCTGGATAAACTCCTTCACCTTCTGCGCATCTTTATTATCTTCTCGCGTGACCACAATGTTCACGTAAGGCGAGTTTTTATCTTCGATAAAGACGCTGTCATGCACCGGCGACAGCCCGGTTTGCTGGAGATAGGTGGTGCTGATAATCGCCACATCCACTTTCGGATCGTCCAGCACGCGCGGCAGTTGCGCCCCCTCCAGCTCCATGATTTTCAGGTTTTTTGGGTTGGCGGTGATATCCAGCGCTGTCGGCAGCAAACCGACGTCCGGTTTCAGGGTAATCAGCTTTTCGTTTTGCAGCAGCAACAGCGCACGGCCCAGGTTGGTGGGGTCGTTCGGGATGGCGATGGTTGCGCCATCTTTGAGTTCAGAGACCGATTTGATCTTGCGGGAATAACCCGCCATCGGGAAGACAAAGGTGTTGCCCACCGCCACCAGCTTGTAGCCGTGCGCTTTGTTGTCTTCCGCCAGGAATGGGCGATGCTGGAAGACGTTGGCGTCCAGCTCACCGTGGTCAGTGGCATCGTTTGGCAGCAGCGAGCCGCTAAAGCCCACCAGCTCAACGTCGAGGCCGAACTTCTCTTTCGCCACTTTTTTGGCGACTTCCGCCACGTCCTGCTCGGCGCCGTTGATCACGCCGACTTTAATGTGTTTAGCATCGCTGCCGCTTTGGTCACAGCCCGCCAGCAGCAGGCCAGCAAGAAGAAGCGCACCCAATCGAAGTTTCACCGGTCATATCCTTTTGATAACTGTTTTATCGACTATATCGGCAACCCAGCGGCAGGTTAAAAAACGAAATGGCATCAATAAGAAGGATAAGTTATATGCAGGTTTTGCCGGGCTGCGCTGCGCTTGCCCGGCCTACGTGAAGAGACGGAGAACTGTCATAGGCCTGGTAAGCGTAGCGCCACCGGGCGTTGGGGCTCACGCCGCTGTAGTCCAGTCCTCGATAGTCAACTCCTGTACCATTCCGAAAGCATGATCGTTAGTCACAATCGTTGTGCCCCGGCTGATGGCATGGGCTGCGATCAACTGATCAAGATCTGCCATCACTTTACCTCGAGTTTCCATCTCAGCACGGAGTTTGCCGTAAGCGGCTGCGGCGTCACTGTCCCAGTCATAGATAGTGATAGTGCTCAGAAACGTCTTTATGGTCTCTTTTAACCTGGTGCTTTGTTTTTTATCCGCCCCATAAAGCAGCTCCGCTTCTGTGATACTTGAGATACATACGTCCGCTGGCTTCAGGTTAGTCATTCTATTTACAACACCGGGATGCCTTTTAAATAAATGGCTCACAATATTCGTATCCAGCATATGTTTCATACCTGAACTCCATCCAAAGGATCCCTCTTTGTAATACTCTGATTTCTTTCCTCCGGACTTAAAAATGAATCCGGTACGGTGGTGTTTTCCAACATCCTGAAAAATTCATCCCAGCTTTTTTCCTTGGCAGGTTTTGCAGCCAAAACCACATTCCCCTCTTCATCCCGCCGGATCCAGACACTCTCCGCATCAAACGCGAACTCAGCAGGCAGTAAAACCACCTGGTTTTGCCCTTTTTTGAACAGTTTTGCTTTACGTTCCATCGCAACCTCTGCTGGTTTATTGACCAGGCCAAAGCATGCGCCAGCACCGTCGGGAATGACAAGTCAGAGCGTCAAAATTCGGAAAGCGACTCGCAACAAATAGCAGACCCACTAACCTTACGCCTCCCGCTTGCGCAGCGGCGCCTCGCGCAAAAACCACGACAGCACAAAGGCCAGCACCATGATCCCGGCAGCCATCAAAAACACCGCATGAATGGCCGAACCAAAGGCGTCCAGGTAGTCCAGGCGCAGGGCATCCGGCAGATGATGAATGGCGGTGGGGTTCATCTCCCGCGGCAGTTCGGTCCCCTCGGGGATCCGCGCCATCAGGCCCGACTGCAATACGTGGGTGAAGACCGCGCCAAACAGCGCCACGCCAATGGCCCCGCCGATGGAGCGGAACAGGGTCACGCCCGAAGTGGCCACACCGTACTGGCTGGATGAGACGCTGTTCTGTACTGCCAGCACCAGCACCTGCATCACCAGACCCAGCCCCGCCCCCAGTACGCCGGTAAACAGATAAAGCTGCCAGACCGGTGATTCGATGGTGATCCGCGTGAGCAGGGCCATGCCGACCACACCCAGCAGGGTGCCGAGGATCGGAAACAGGCGATATTTCCCGGTGCGGCTGATAATGCGACCGCTAATAATCGAGGTCAGTAGCAGTCCGCCCATCAGCGGGATCAGCTGCAACCCGGCCTGGGTCGGCGTGGCCTCTTTGAAAATCTGCAGATAGAGCGGCAGGAAAGTCACCGAGCCAAACAGCGACATGCCGATAATAAAGCCAATCAGACTACACAGCAGAAAGCTGCGATCCCGGAAGAGCGACAGGGGAATAATCGGCTCCCACGCCAGACGCTCCTCGTAGATAAACCCGGCGATACCCGTCAGGCCAAAGGCCAGAATGCACCACAGCTGCGGGTCGCTCCACTCGCGTACCGTGCCCCCTTCGCTGGTAAACAGGATGATGCACAGCAGCGCCATGCTGAGGTAAATCGCCCCCAGATAGTCGATCTCATGTTTGTTGCGCTTCGCGCTGCCGCGGAAGACCGCGCCAATCACCAGCAGGGCAAACAGCCCCAGCGGCAGGTTGATGTAGAAAATCCAGCGCCAGGAGGCGTGCTGCACCAGAAAACCACCGACCAGCGGACCAATCACCGTCGCGAGACCAAAGACCCCGCCGAATAAGCCCTGATAGCGACCACGCTCCGCGGGGGGAATAACGTCCGCCACCGCCGCCATGCTGATCACCATCAGCCCCCCGCCGCCCAGCCCTTGCAGGGCGCGCATCAGCACCAGCTGGGTCATGTTCTGCGCCAGCCCGCACAGGGCGGAGCCCACCAGAAACAGGATAATCGCAATTTGCAGCACGATTTTGCGGCCAAAAAGATCGCCAAACTTACCGTACAGCGGCACCACAATCGTGGAGCTCAGGATATAGGCCGTCACGACCCAGGAGAGTTTATCCAGGCCGCCCAGCTCGCCCACAATGGTGGGCAGCGCCGTGGAGACAATGGTCTGATCGAGAGCCGAGAGCAGCATCACCAGCAGGAGCGCGCTGAAGAGCAGCCGCACCGGGGGCGCGTTTTTGGTTTGCGTTGTTGAATCGGAGACCATAAACACCGCTTGAAATTAATTAATCGTATAATTAATATTTATCTAAGTTATGAATCAGGTCAAGGGATCCCCCGCGCATGTCAGCACATAAAGATAATTCCGACCCTACGCCACAGGCTCGCCGCCCCGGACGCCCACGCGGAAGCAAACCCACCGCCACCAGCCGGGAGCAGCTGCTGGATATCGCCCTCGATCTCTTTGCGCGCCAGGGGATTGCCCGGACCTCCCTTAACGCCATTGCCAAAGAAGCAGGCGTGACGCCAGCGATGCTGCACTACTACTTCAACTCCCGGGAGCAGCTGCTTGATGAGATGATCGAGGAGCGTTTTCTACCGCTTCGCAGCGCCATCGCGACGCTTTTCAGCGCTCACCCGGACGATCCGGTCACCGCCCTGACGTTGATGGTGGAAAAGCTGGCCGAACTGGCCGGAGAGCATCACTGGTTCGCGCCGCTATGGATGCAGGAGGTGATCGGTGAAATGCCGGTGCTGCGTGCGCATCTGCAGGCCCGCTTTGGCGATGAGAAATATCAGGGGACGCTGGATACCGTCGCCCGCTGGCAGCAGGAAGGTAAACTGAACCGCGATCTGGCGCCGGAGCTTTTATTCACCACCCTGTTGAGTCTGGTGCTGGTGCCCTTTTCGCGTATGCGCAATGACGAGAGGTTAAGCGCCCTCTCGCCGGAACGTATTGTGCGCCATGCTCTGGCGGTGATGGGCGGCGGTATTGGCGCTTAAAGCGCCTTAGACAGGTAGTGTCGTTGTATTCCCGGATAGGGGAAATCGTTGAGCGTCATTTCCAGCTTATAGCCCTGCTTTTCATAAAACGGACGCGCCTGGAAACTGAAAGTGTCCACCAGCGCATGCCGGCACCCCTGCTTCCGGGCCTCGGCTTCGGCGGCTTGCATCAGCTGGCTGCCAAGCCCGCTACCACGCAATTCATCGGATACCCACAGGTACTTGATGTTCAGCCACTCGCCCTGGCGGTTGCCGATGAGTCCGCCGCGCATGTTGCCGCTGTCATCGCGGGCATAGACGGCGAGATCGCTCCCCACGCGGGAAAAATCAATAAACTGGCTGTTATAGATCCGCAGTAGCTGGAGTAACTCTTCCTGTTCGTGTTCGGTAATGGTGTCGGTAATACTCAGTTGCATATCAATCCCCCGTTACGTTGCAGATCGACTATCGCATACTCCGCCCGGGATACAAACGCCAAATTCTGGCTCCGTGCGGGTTAAAAATGTAAGTGCAATCAACGGAAAAGTACCTTTGCGAGTCGTATCACCCTTTATTACTTGTCACCAGCCAGCCGTCACACAATTTTTTTCTGCGCTTCCCTCTCCGGCAAATTCTGCGGCTACGCTTAGTCGTACCCCTGCGCAACTATTGGCAAAATTAATACTTTCGGCTTGGGTCGAAAAGGCGGATGTAACGATATATTTCATAAACGTGTGTGTTTTTTTCGGAGGTTTCCATGAAGTCAGCGCACCTGTTTTGCCTCATCGTCTGCCTGCTTTTCGCCGCCTTCGTTCATGCTCAGGAAATGAACGATCCGGCAAAGTTAGAGCAGATGAAACAGGCGGTTTTAAAGGATGTGAAGAAAGCCTGTGCCCCACAACGCAAGCAAACCGATAAAGAGTGGCAGGCGATGATCATGGCGTCTGAGGCCAATCAGATGCTGGTCAAAAACGCGGTGGTGGCGATGGAGCGGAACAACCAGGAAGGTTACTGGGATGCTGTCAGTCAGGTGGACTGCATGGAGGATTACTGATTACGCATAAAGGGGCCATATAGCCCCCTTAATATTTTAGCGACGCACATCCGGAATAATTAAATCCCCGCGCAACACATACGAACCCAGCATCTGGGTCTTCTCATTCAGCCAGCTGACGATCCGTGCAGCCATAGCATCCATTGAGTACTCAATCGCCGGAATGGTTGGAATGCCCGGCAGATGCAGTGAACCCGCCAGACTGAAGACCATGATGTCGCCCGGCACCGATCGGTTGAATGCCTGGAGCTGGGGGATCACCCGCTGCGCTTCCTGCTCATCGGCCACCAGCAAGGCGTTGAAATTGAGCGTGGAGGCGTTGTTGAGCAGCTCCTGCAGGGCCACGGAGGATGAGGTGGCTTCCATAAAGACCAGGTTGCGATTAAACGGCAGGAAGTTCTTTTCCAGCCCATGCTTGTAGCCCAGCAGCACCTGATCGGCAAAACCACTGCCGTACGGGTGGATCAGGGCAATCTGGCGTCGCCCCTGGCTGGCGAGGAAATTACAGGCGGTTTCCGCGGCAAAAGCGTGGTCATACTGGATACTATTGACGTTATTGGTTTCCATGCAATCCACCAGGATGACGTTCTCCTGATCGATCTGCAACGGGAAACGGGCGCCAATAATCAGAATGTCATCGCATAGCCCGCAGGAGAGTTCATCCAGCGCGCTCATGACTTCGGCTTTGGTATTGGCGAAGCGAAGCAGCAGGTGCTTCTGGTGCTGGCTGAGGTGTTTTTCCAGCGCGTAAAGGTAACCCGTAGTCTGGTTAATGTTGTCCTGCGCACAAATGACGCCGATACAACCGGTTGTCTGGCTCAGCAGCGATTGGGCAATCACGTTTGGCCGGTAGTTCAGCTCTTCAACTGCTTTCAGTACGGCCTGACGGCTGGCTTCCTTCACGCCGCGCGACCCGCTCAACACCCGTGATACCGTGGCTTTGGACACCCCGGCCAGACGTGATACATCGTTGATTGTAGACATCTTTATCCCCTGACAGGTCTCTCCAGGCCCCTGTAATTCCTGATTCCACTTCGGCTCATATTATAGCCACTCAGAAGTATATCTGTTTCCGTTTTCTATGGAAACCGATTTTCCGTTTCCACTCTAAGTGATGCAAAAGCAGCCAAAATATGTGACCCAAATCCGATAAACAGCCCCTATAAGTAATGGATCTTGATGGCTGTCACACTTCTGTCTTATATGCATGGAAACCGGTTTCCATATGTTATCCAATCATCTCCGCAATAACTATTTACATTTTGAGGATGGTTGTCGATGTTCAAGATTATGCTGTGCTGTTCTGCCGGGATGTCTACCAGTCTGCTGGTACGGAAAATGGTCGAAGCCGCGGAAGAACGCGGAATCCCCGTCAAAATCGATGCGTACGGTGTTTCAGAATTTGATACACAGTTTCCGCAATATCAGGTCGTGCTTCTCGGACCGCAAGTCAAATACATGCTAAAAACGCTCTCAGACAAGGCTGCCACCCAGGGCATACCCGTTCAGTCCATCGATACAATGGATTACGGTATGCAACGTGGCGATAAAGTGCTGGACTATGCTCTGTCGCTCATCGAAGCGGCACACTAAGAAGGTGTTCTCATGAGTTCGTTATATCAATCTATGGTTGGCGTCATTGAGCAGTCCATCGCGCCGCTGGCAGGCAAGCTGGGCCAGCAGAAGTACGTGATTGCCATCCGCGACGGCTTTACCGCCGCGCTGCCGTTTATGATCATCGGCTCGTTTATGCTGGTGTTCATCTTCCCGCCGTTCTCCGCGGACACCACCAACAGCTTTGCCCGCGGCTGGCTCGATTTCTCTGAAACCTACCGCGACCAGCTGATGTTGCCATTTAACCTCAGCATGGGCGTGATGACCTTCTTCATCGCGGTAGGGATTGGCGCCAGTCTGGGCCGCCAGTTTAATCTCGACCCGGTAATGTCCGGCCTGCTGGCCTTTATGGCATTCCTGCTGGTCGCCGCGCCCTATGCCGACGGTAAAATCTCCACCCAGTATCTGTCGGGCCAGGGGATCTTCACCGCGCTGATCACCTCTATCTATGCCACCCGCGTTTACGCCTGGCTGAAGGATCATAACGTCACTATTCGCCTGCCGAAGGAAGTGCCAACCGGCGTGGCGCGTTCGTTTGAGATCCTGATCCCGGTGGTGGTGATAATCGGTACGCTGCACCCGCTGAACCTGTTTATCGAAGCGCAAACCGGGATGATTATCCCGCAGGCGATTATGCACCTGCTGGAGCCGCTGGTTTCCGCCTCTGACTCCCTGCCAGCCATTCTGCTCTCCGTGCTGCTGTGCCAGATCTTCTGGTTTGCCGGCATCCACGGCGCGCTGATTGTCACCGGCATCATGAACCCATTCTGGATGGCTAACCTTTCTGCCAACCAGGCCGCACTGGCTGCTGGCGCTGCGCTGCCGCACGTCTATCTGCAGGGCTTCTGGGATCACTATTTGCTGATTGGCGGCGTGGGCTCTACCCTGCCGCTGGCCTTCCTGCTGCTGCGTAGCCGTGCAACGCACCTGCGCACTATCGGCAAAATGGGCATCGTGCCAAGCTTCTTTAATATCAACGAACCGATTCTGTTCGGCGCGCCGATCATCATGAACCCGATGCTGTTTATTCCGTTCGTGTTCGTTCCGATGATCAACGCTTGTCTGGCGTATACCGCTACCAAACTCGGCTGGCTGGCACAGGTTGTGTCGCTGACGCCGTGGACGACACCGGCTCCGATTGGCGCCTCCTGGGCGGCAAACTGGGCCCTGAGTCCGGTGGTGATGTGCGTCATTTGTATGGTGATGTCGGCGCTGATGTATTTACCGTTCCTGCGTGCTTATGAGCGCTCCCTGGTGAAAACCGAAGAGCAGAAAGCGCAGGCGTCTGTAGGTGCAGCAGAGACCGTCGGCAATTAAGTCAAAGAGGACGTTTTATGAAATATGCATTTCCCGAAAACTTCTGGTGGGGTAGCGCCTGTTCTGCACTGCAAACCGAAGGGGAAAGCCAGGGCGGCGGCAAGGGATTAACCACCTGGGATCACTGGTTCGCCACACAGCCAAATCGCTTTCACAACGGGGTGGGGCCGCAGAATACCTCCACGTTTTATCAGAACTGGAAAGCTGACATTCAGCTGTTAAAGCAGCTGAACCACAACAGCTTTCGCACCTCGATAAGCTGGGCGCGCCTGATCCCGGAAGGTATCGGTGAAGTGAACCAGGAAGCGGTGGCGTTTTACAACCAGGTGATCGACGAACTGATCGCCCAGGGCATTACGCCATTCATCACCCTGTTCCACTTCGACATGCCGATGGCGATGCAGGAGATTGGCGGCTGGGAAAACCGCGATGTGGTCGCGGCCTATGCCCGCTACGCAGAAACCTGCTTTGAGCTTTTTGGTGATCGGGTAATGCACTGGTTTACCTTTAACGAGCCGATTGTGCCGGTAGAGGGCGGGTATCTGTATGACTTCCACTACCCGAACGTGGTCGATTTCCGTCGCGCCGCCACCGTGGCTTATCACACCGTGCTGGCTCATGCGCAGGCGGTTCGCGCCTTCCGCGCCGGGCATTATGCCGGTGAGATTGGCATCGTACTGAACCTGACGCCGTCCTATCCGCGTTCGCAGAACCCGGCGGACGTGAAAGCCGCGCACCACTGCGATCTGCTGTTTAACCGCAGCTTCCTCGACCCGGTGCTGTGTGGTGAATACCCGGCGGATCTGGTGGCGATGCTGAAAGCGCACGATCAGCTGCCAGCCTGTCTGCCAGAGGACAGCGCGCTGATTGCCGACGGTAAAATCGACCTGCTGGGCATTAACTACTACCAGCCGCGTCGGGTGAAGTGCCGTGATACGGCCATTAATCCCAACGCGCCGTTTATGCCGGAGTGGTTCTTCGACAGCTACGAGATGCCGGGCCGCAAAATGAACCCGCATCGCGGCTGGGAAATCTACGAGCCAGGTATTTACGATATTCTTATTAACCTGCGCGATAATTACGGCAACCCACGCTGTTTTATTTCTGAAAATGGTATGGGTGTTGAAAACGAGCAGCGTTTTATTGAGAACGGTCAAATTAACGACCAATATCGTATCGAATTTATTTCTGAACATCTTAAATGGCTGCATAAAGGTATTAGCGAAGGCTGTAATTGCCTTGGCTACCATATGTGGACATTTATTGATAACTGGTCGTGGTGCAATGCGTATAAAAACCGATATGGCTTTGTCCAGCTCGATTTAGAAACGCAGCAACGCACCATTAAAAAGAGCGGAGAATGGTTTGCCGAAACCTCTCTAAATAATAGTTTCGATAAATAGAGTGGAAGATGATGATTGCCTTAGAAGAAGCAGTAATGGAAATCATCGTCAATGCTGGTCAGTCGCGCAGCCTGTGCTTTGAAGCACTGCATGCTGCGCGGCAGGGCAACTTTGACGAAGCGAAAAGCCTGCTGCGCGAAGCCGATGGCTACGCGCGCCAGGCGCACCATATGCAGACCAAACTCATCGAACAGGACGCAGGCGAAGCCCGTCAGCCGATGACCTTAATTATGGTGCATGCTCAGGATCATTTAATGAACTCGCTGCTGGCCCGTGAATTATCCGAAGAGATTATTCATTTATACCAGCGCTAATATTTAAATATCAGTGATGGAGATAGCTTTACGATAATAGTGTAAAACCTCTGCACCCTAAAAAATAAAAATCAACTTGTTCTGATGATAGCGACATATTTTGTCAATGCGGAACGGGATGGTTATTGTCTGAATAAAATTTAAATATATATTGAGATAACCATGAATATGATTAAAAAACTTCCATTAACAATGGCGGTTATCGCCGCGCTTTGCCCAATTTCTGTACTCGCACAAGAATTTACGCAGGAGCAAATCGACGCCATTGTGGCCAAAGCGGTGGATAAAGCCCTGGCAGAACGCCAGGCAAAAATGGATGCCGCGGTAGCGAAAAAAGCCGACGTCATCAACGAACCGCAAAGCGCCGCGCAGTCTCCGGATATGGCGATCCCGTTCGGCATTAAATTTACCGGTTATGCCCGTTACGGCGCCCACTTCCAGGCCGCCGATCAGAAATACGTTGCCGTAGATGGCTCCTATAACGGCGCCTCGGCGATTGGTCGTCTGGGTAACGAAAGCAACGGCGGCGAGTTCCAGCTTTCCAAAGCCTTCAAGGGCGAAAACGGCGCCATCTGGGACGTCAACGTGATGATTGACCACTGGGGCGACGAAGTTAACCTGAAAAAAGCCTACGCCGGGGTGACCAATATCCTGGAATCCAACCCGAACGCCTATATCTGGGCGGGTCGTGACTTCCACCAGCGTCCGCAACAGGGCATCAACGACTACTTCTGGATGAACCACGATGGCCAGGGTGCCGGGGTGAAGAACTTCGACATCGGCGGCGTGCAGTTTGACGTAGCCACCGTGGCGGCAGTGGAATCCTGTAGCCCGGAAGTGATGGACGATGAAGCGAACCCGTCGCGCATCACCTGTACCGGCGGCTCCGGCACCGGCGACAAGGGCAACTACGCGGCCACCTCCAAAATTCACGGCATGAAGCTCGGCCCGATCGATCTGGAGCTGTACGCCAACTACGGCTTTGACTCCAAAGCCATCGACACCGAAGAGCGCACCAACGCCTGGCAGGGTGGCGTGGTGCTGAGCCATACCAACGACAGCGGCGTGAACAAAGTGATCGCCCGTTACTCTGATAACTCTGACAACAGCGTGTTCAACAAAACCGAGGATCTGACCACGGTGTACGCCAGCTTCGAAGGGCTGCACAAGTTCACCCCGGCGACCCAGGTGGAGTACATTCTGGCCTTCCACGACTATGACAACAGCCGTGACAACACCGACAACCGTAAGAACTACAACGCCATCGTGCGTCCGATGCACTGGTGGAACGACGTTCACTCCACCTGGCTGGAAGCGGGCTGGCAGCACGTTGATTACGACAACGGCGGCGATAACAAAGGCTGGAAGCTGACCCTGTCGCAGAACATGTCTATCGCTATGGGCCCGGAATTCCGTCCGATGCTGCGCTTCTACGTCACCGGCGGCAAGGTGGATAACGAACGCACCGCCCGCGTGAACAACACCAAAGACGAAACGCTCGACGACTTCAACGTCGGCGCGATGTGGGAAGCCTGGTTCTAACCCCTGCTGCGCCCGGCGGCGCTGCGCTTGCACGGGCCTACAAGGTTTTGTAGGCCGGGTAAGCGTAGCGCCACCCGGCAGGCCCCGTGTTATGCTGCTGGCCTTTGAAAAGCCAATATTGCAGGGGAGAACATGGGTTCCACACGTAAAGGGATGCTGAACGTCCTGATCGCCGCCATTTTATGGGGCAGCTCAGGGGTTTGCGCGCAGTACATCATGGAGAAAAGTCATATTTCCTCGCCTTACCTCACCATGGTTCGCCTGCTGTTTGCCGGCGTGATCCTGCTGACACTCTCATTCGTTCACGGCGACAAGATTTTCTCGATCATCAAAAATCGCAAAGATGCCCTCAGCCTGCTGATTTTCTCTCTCTTCGGGGCGCTGATCGTCCAGCTCACCTTCCTGGTGACGATTGAAAAATCCAATGCCGCCACCGCCACCGTGCTGCAATTCCTCTCCCCGACCATTATCGTGGCGTGGTTTGCGCTGGCGCGTAAAAAGCGTCCGGGGATTTTCGTGCTGGCGGCGATCATGACCTCGCTCATCGGCACCTTTTTACTGGTCACACACGGGGATCCGACTTCGCTGACCATCTCCCCTGCTGCGCTCTGCTGGGGTATCGCCTCCGCCTTCGCCGCGGCGTTCTATACCACCTACCCCTCGGCGCTGATTGCCCGCTACGGCACCCTGCCGATCGTCGGCTGGAGTATGCTGCTGGCCGGGTTAATGCTGACGCCGTTCTATGCCGGGCGTGAGACCACCTTCGTTATCGACGGCAGCCTGCTGCTGGCCTTCTTCTACCTGGTGGTGATTGGCACGTCGGTGACCTTCAGCCTCTATCTGAAAGGTGCGCAGATGATTGGCGGACCAAAGGCGAGTATTCTGAGCTGCGCCGAGCCGCTGAGCAGCGCCCTGCTGTCGGTGATTTTACTGGGAGTGGCGTTTACCCTGCCGGACTGGCTGGGCACGCTGCTGATTGTGTCGTCGGTGGTGCTGATTTCGATGGATTCGAGAAGAAGGGCTCAGACATCGTCGTAGCCTGATGCCCTCTCCCGGCGGGGAGAGGGCCAAAAACTTACTGCGCTTTCACTTTCCCCGCCACCAGCAGCGCCGTCAGCAGCATCAGGGTGCCGGAAATCACCACCGGTGAGGTGAGCCCTAAATTATCCAGCGCCAGGCCACCCAACGCCGCACCGCAGGTATTCGCCAGCTGGATCACCGCCACCTGAATGGACCCGGCTTTTTCCGCCTGATCAGCCAGCGAGCGGGTGATCCAGGTCGACCAGCCCACCGGGATCAGCGCAAAGGCAAAGCCCCAGATAATCGCAATCGCCGAGGCAACCCACTTGTCGCTGCCCCACAGAATCAGCACAAGCGCGCTGACCGCCAGCACCAGCGGCGCCCCCGCCAGGGCCACCTTCAGGGAGCGTTTCAGGAACTGCGCCGACAGCGAGGTGCCGACAAAGCTGGCGATACCGAAGCTTAACAGCACCAGCGTCAGGCCATCGACGTCAAACCCGGCCATGGTCATAAACACCGGGCGGATATAGGTAAAGAAGGCAAACTGCCCGGCGAAGGCCATAAAGATGGCGGTCATCCCCGCCAGCACGCCCGGGCGTTTCAGCAGGCTGAACATGTTCTGCTTGTGGTGCGCGGCTTCGCCCGGCAGCGACGGCAGCGCCTTCCAGACCCACAGAATACAGAGCACGCCCATCACCGCAGCACCGTTAAAGACGTTGCGCCAGCCGATGATCCCCCCGAGGAAGCTGCCGAGCGGCGCGGCAATCACCAGCGCGATGGAGACCGCCCCGAAGATGACCGAGAGCGCTTTCGGCACGGTGCGCGCCGGCACCAGCCGCATGGTGAGCGAGGCGGACATCGCCCAGAACCCGCCGAGCCCCAGCCCGAGGCAGGCGCGCCCTAACAGCAGCAGGGTGAAACTTTCAGCGAAGGAGACCAGCAGGCAGGAGAGGGTCAGCAGCACGCTGAACAGGATCACCACCTTGCGACGGTCAATGGTGCCGATCGCCTGGGTGATAAACAGGCTGGCAAACATTGCCACAAACGCAGTAACGGTAACCGACTGGCCCGCCAGCCCTTCAGATATGCCCAGATCCTGCGCCATCGGCGTCAGCAGGCTGACCGGCAAAAACTCCACGGTAATCAGGCAGGCGACGCAAAACGCCACGGAAAAAACCGCCGACCAGTTCGGGCGAGAAACCGCGTCAGCATGGGGCGAAGGGGCGGATTGGATCTGTTCTGTCATGGCATCACCTGAGGAGAAAACGAGCGGGAAAGCCGCGCAGTTTAACAGTTTAAATGTGATCCATTTAACGTTTTGACAACTTTTGGCACTTTTTGCCGGGCGGCGCTGCGCTTGCACCGGCCTACGGGTTTTCCAGGCCCGGTAAGCGTAGCGCCACCGGGCGATGTTTAATCAGTGCAGGAAGAAAACCCCCTCTTCAGGCAGGAAGAGTTGGTTATAGCGCAGCTGGAAGGCGTTAAGCTCGTAGGGATCGGGCTCCATGTCGCGCATAAAACCGAGCGCCAGGCGAACCTGTGCATCGGTGATAGGCGCGGCGAGGCGCGCCTTGCGCAGCAGGCGATACCAGTTCTGCAGGTTGTTTTCACTGCTGTCGACGATGCACACCTGCCAGATCAGCAGCACCTGCGCGGCATTGAGCAGATGCGCCTCGTCGGGACGTTCAAGGTAGCGGATAAACTCATTGCCGGCGCTTTTGCCAAACTGGTCGATCATCGACTCCAGCGGCACAGGGGTGATCCCCAGCCGTTCGCTGAGGCGACGAATGGCGCGCCGGGAACCCGACGTCATGACGCGAAAGCCCACCACAAATACCACGGCCAGCGTAGCCAGCATTATCCAGACCATGCACTCTCCTTACGGTTAGCCATGCATGATATCGGGAAACGTGGCGCGTCAACAGCAGGTAACGTCGTATTAATAAAGCAACAAACAGTGGATCGGGCCGGGGAAAACCGCTACCTGCCGCATGAAGCGTTACTGCGTCTGTAACCCCTTCAACAGCGCCTCATGGAAACGTTCGGGATCCTGCATCTGCGGGGCATGACCCATATCGTCAAACTCCACCAGCGTGGCATGAGGGATACGCTTCGCCGTCTCCTTACCCAGCACCACGTAGTTACCCAGCGTCTTACGTATTTCCGGCGGGGCGAGATCTTTGCCGATGGCGGTATTGTCCTTCGTGCCGATCATCAATAATACCGGCATCTTCAGCTCGCTGAATTCATACATCACCGGCTGGGTGTAGATCATGTCGTAGAGCAGGGCCGAGTTCCAGGCCACCCGCTCTTTACCCGGCCCGTTATTCAGCCCGGCGAGCATCGTGACCCAGCGTTCATATTCCGGCTTCCACTCTCCGGCGTAATAGGTGTTTTTTTCGTACTGGCGGATGCCGTCGGCGCTGGTTTTCAGCTCGCGCTGATACCACTGATCGACCGTAATGTGCGGCACGCCGCGCGCTTTCCAGTCCTCCAGACCAATCGGGTTGACCATCACCAGCTGTTCCACCTCCTGGGGCCACATCAGCGCGTAGCGGGTCGCCAGCATGCCGCCGGTGGAGTGTCCAATAACGGTAACGCGATCGATCCCCAGTTCTTTCAGCAGGGCATGGGTGTTATCCGCCAGCTGCTGGAAGGTGTATTGATAGCGCTCCGGCTTGGTGGATTTGCAGAAACCGACCTGATCGGGCGCTACCACGCGGTAGCCGCTGGCAGTGAGGGCGCGGATGGTGCCGTCCCAAGTGCCGGCGCAGAAGTTTTTGCCGTGCATCAGCACCACGGTGCGGCCGTTGGCGTTTTCCGGCTTCACGTCCAGATAAGCCATATCAAGCGCCTGATTTTGCGAGGTGAAGGTGAAGTGTTTTACCGGCCAGGCGTAGTCAAAACCTTCCAGTTTTTCGCCGTAGGTGGGGGTATCGGCCGCCATCGCGGGTGAGGCCAGCGCCACCAGCAGCGCAAGGCAGGATAATCGTCGGGTCAACATGCAAGCTCTCCGTTAGCAAAGGGGCTAAGGCTGCGCGAAAGGCGGCAGCAAACTAAAACTGTAGAGCATAGGACGGAGCGGATGTGTAAAGCGGGGTAAGGTAATCGGGGTGAGAATGTAAAAAAGCCCGGTATCACGCCGGGCAAAAAGTTACCTGCACACTCAGGCTGCTTTCAAACGTTGTACGCGTTTTTCGCGGCGGATCTTGCGCTCTTCCAGCACCGCAACCATCGCCATCAGGACGATACAGCCGATGGCTGCCGCATCCAGCGCGGCAAAGGTGCCTGCCCAGCCGGTAAGGCCGAAGATCGGCGTGCCGTCGGCAATCATCCCCAGACCCAGCTTGGCGAAGCTGTCGCCGATCAGGTAGGCGAAGGTGCCCTTAATCCCATCGGCAGCGCCGATCGCTTTTTTCGGCACGAAACCGACCGCCGCCACGCCGATCAACAGCTGTGGACCAAAAACCAGGAAGCCGAGCGCGAACAGGGAGGCGAGGTAGACGTACTGGTTGCTGGCATGCTGATAAATACCCAGCGTGGCGATAATCAGCGCCAGCGCGACGCAGGCCACCAGCGCACGACGGCCATTAGCGAGATCCGAGAGCCACCCCCACAGCAGGGTGCCAACCAGCGCGCCCACTTCAAACAGGGTGAAGCCCTGGATCGCCACCTCTTTGGAGAGCTTCAGCTCCTGGAAGGCATACACGGTTGACCACTGGTCGATACCGATGCGCACCACGTACAGGAAGATATTGGAGAAGCAGAGCAGCCAGATGACTTTGTTTTTCAGCACGTACTCAACAAAGATCTGCCATTTGGTCATCTCGTTCTCTTCGGTCTCTTTGTCCTCTTCGCTGATCTCTTCGTTAAACAGCTCTTCGGCTTTACCCAGACCGTATGATTCCGGGGAGTCGCTGCCGAAGCGCAGGCCGATAAAGCCGACGATCAGGGCGATAATCGACGGGAAGATAAACATGCCGATCACGTGGCCGTCGAAGAGGTAGTTCGCGCCGAACAGCGCCACCCCTGCCGCACCGGCACCGCCGAGGTTGTGGGAGATGTTCCACATGCCGAGGTAGGAACCACGCTTGCGGCGCGGTGTCCATTTGGTGATGGTGGAGTAGCTGCACGACCCGCCGGTACTCTGGAAGAAACCGCTCAGGGCGTAGAAGGCGATCATCAGGAACAGACTGACGGAGCCCGCGCCCATGCTGGCGCTGAAGCCGAGCATACAGATGGCGGAGAGGATCAGCATAAACGGCAGGAACTGCTTGGTGTTTTTGCCGTCCGCGTAGTAGGAGACAACGGTTTTCCCCACCCCATAGGTGATGGAGAAGCCCAGGCCAATCATCCCCAGCTGCGTCATGCTCAGCCCGTAGGTGGAGATCATGTCGTTCTGCGCAATGTTAAAGTTTTTGCGGATCAGGTACATGGTCAGGTAGCCGATAAAGACCACCAGATAGGACTGCATGAAGGGTTTGAACCACATTTTGCGCCGCACATCGAGCGGCAGATCCAGGGTCGGCTTGCGCACCTGATTTAAGAAGGCCAGCATGTATCAATGTCTCCCGAGCTGATTTTTGCCGCATTGTAAAAATCAGCCGGGCGTGACGCCTGAGACAGCGTCCAGGCGGAACCGGGAAAATTTCTTAGTTTTGCCCCACTCGCGGTGAAAAGGTGAGGCGCATCACATCACACTGGCTTCACGCGGGGCCTGGGCGTTGAGGAAAGGCAGCAGCAGCAGGGCCGAAATCCCCGCCGCGATAGCGATCACCGCGAAGAAACCGCTCCAGTGCCAGATGTCGATCACCCGGGCCAGCGGCCAGCCGGAGAGCGATGCCCCGAGATAAGCGAACAGCCCGACAAAACCTGTCGCTGCCCCTGCCGCATCCTTGTGGGAACACTCCGCCGCCGCCATGCCGATCAGCATCTGCGGACCAAATACAAAGAAGCCGATGGTGAAGAAGCACGCCGCCTGCATCACGTAGCTGGCAAAGGGCATCAGCCACAGCGAGCCGACCGAGAGCAAAATCCCGGCAGCGAAGATGAGGTTCATTGGGCCACGGTTGCCGTTGAAGAGCTTATCCGAGCCCCAGCCCGCCACCAGCGCGCCGATAAACCCGCCCAGCTCGAACATCGTCACCGCCGAGTTGGCGGTGACCAGATCCACACCCAGCGTCTCGGACATGTACAGATTGCCCCAGTCGTTGATCGCCGCGCGCACCACGTAGACCAGCACGTAGCAGAGCGACAGCAGCCAGATATAGGGGTTTTTCAGCACATATCGGGTGAGGATCGCTTTGCGGGACAGCCCCGCCCCCTCCTGCTGCTGGGCAATCTCCAGCGCGTCGTGCCGCCAGTCGCCCACCGCGGGCAGACCCACGGTTTGCGGCCGATCGCGCAGACGCCAGCAGAGAAACAGCCCGGCAAAGATTGCGAGACAACCGGCAATCATCATCCCCGCGCGCCAGCCGTAGTGCAGCGCTGCGGCACCGACCACCATCGGGATCAGCGCCCCGCCGACGTTATGGGCGGTGTTCCAGATCGCCCACCAGCCGCCGCGCTCGTTGCGCGAATACCAGGCGGTGAGCAGGCGGGCGCAGACCGGCGCGC
The DNA here is from genome assembly GCF_019584355.1 of Leclercia sp. EC_58. Taxonomy (NCBI): domain Bacteria; kingdom Pseudomonadati; phylum Pseudomonadota; class Gammaproteobacteria; order Enterobacterales; family Enterobacteriaceae; genus Leclercia; species Leclercia sp. EC_58. Next base: position 1,167,909 of record NZ_VDAM01000001.1, on the reverse strand, counting down.
CCCAGCCCTGGAAAAAGGCGTTCAGCGCCCACAGCAGGGCGAAGGCCCACAGCGAGGTGGAGAAGCCGAACAGGATGTTCACCACCCCGGTGGCGATCAGGCCAAAGCCCATAAAGTAGCGCGCGTTGGAACGGTCGCTGACGATGCCGGAGAAGAACTTCGACAGGCCATAGGTGATGTAAAACAGCGTCGCCAGCAGGCCGATATCGGTGCGGGTCATCACCCCGCTGGCGAGGATCTCCGGCGCGGCGGCGTTAAAGCTTTTGCGGGTGAAGTAGAACAGCGCGTACCCCAGCCAGAGGGTGATCAGAATATGGCGTCGCCAGTAACGATAGCGGGCGTCGATTTCCGCCTTATCGCTTATCGGGACTGCATCGACAGGGGGTTTAAACATGGTGACTCCGAAGCGGTAAACTGACGCTGACGCGCGTCCCGTGGGTGCAGGAGATATTCAGCGTGCCGCCCAGCGCCTTCACGCGCTCGCGCATGCCCGCCAGGCCAAAGCCCTGTTGCCCGGAGCCCGGCGGCAGGCCGCAGCCGTCGTCTTCAATCACCAGCATCAGGCGCTCGTCCTGCTGCCAGCCTTGTATCGTGACCGCGCTGGCGCTGGCGTGTTTGACGATATTATTCAGCCCCTCCTGACAGACGCGGAACAGGGTGACGCGCTGACCTTCGCTCAGCGTTGTCTCGTCGATGTCCCAGTCGAGATGGCTGACGATGCCGCGGCTCTCCAGCTCCATCTCGCGCATCAGGGAGCGCACCGCCTGTTCCAGGGTCAGGTCGTCGAGCTGGCGCGGACGCAGCCTGCCGAGCAGACGGCGCACCGAGTCATATACGCCCAGCGAGAGCTGTTCGATATGCGCCCCGCCCTGCTTCACCCCGGCGTTGTCCGCCGCCAGACGCTGGACGATACCCGCCTGGGTACGAATGGCGGTAATGGTCTGGCCGATGTCGTCGTGCAGTTCGCGCGCCACCTCCTGCCGCACGCTCTCTTCGGTCTCCAGCAGGCGTTCTGCCAGGCGGCGATTGCGCGACAGCTCGGTTTGCAGGGACTGGTTCAGCTCACGCAGACGCTGAATGCCCGCCCCGAGCAGCAGCCCGGTCAGGCTCTGGGCCAGCAGGGAGAGCAGCAGATCCACCGGGTGATCGTGCCAGGTCTGGCTGGCAATCAGCGCGATGGCGTTCATCAGCGTGGCAATCAACGCCCCCTGCCAGCCGTAATGCCAGGCGAGAGCAATGATCGGCAGCGCCAGACAAAACGGCGTAAAGCGCGACAGCTCTGCGGGCAGGCCAAGCTGCAACCACAGGCTCACTACAAACAGCAGCAGATACCAGATGAGATGCCGGGCGCGCCAGTTCACCGGTTGCGAAACCAGCGCCGGGCCAAGGGGCTGCCAGACGGTGCTGGTGAGGTAATGCCAGATGACGAGGCAGGTCGGGGCCAGGGTCAGGCCGCCGGTCAGAGTCAGCAGCAGGGCGTTAAGCATCTCCTTCTCGCCCACCCACGGCAGGGACTGCAACAGCGCGGCGGCGATCAGCGCGGCCCCCTGGCGCAGCAGGGTGCGCCAGTCGCGCTGGTGACGATAGCGGGAGATCAGCGCCACGGGAATAAGCGTCAGCACGCTTCCGGTCATCAATAAGGGCAGATGCGCGAGGGCGACTTCCTGCGACAACCAGACCAGCATCAGCCACTCGGCGCCCAGCAGCACCGGCCAGTAGCCGCGCGGGCATTGCTGCATCAGCCCCAGACGCAGGCCAAAGGGAAACAGCAGCACCGCCAGCTCCGGGCGTTCTACCAGATGCAGGCTGATGCTCCACAGGCAGAACCAGGCGGCGGAGAAGATAAAGAAGCTGGCGACCACCGCCACCAGCCGGGAGAAAAAGGCGTGCATTACCAGCCGTCAAACATGCGGCGCGCCAGCTCAACGTCATTGCTGACGCCCAGTTTTTCCATCAGGTTGGCGCGGTGAACGTGTACGGTTTTTGGCGACAGGCCCAGCTCAAGGGCGATCTCTTTCACCGCCATCCCCTGTGCCAGCTTTTCCGCCACCTGGCGTTCGCGTCGGGTGAGCGGGTCCTGGCGTCCGGCCGCCAGCTTGAGGGCGATATCTGGCGTCAGGTAACAACCCCCGGTGGCGACGGTGCGCACGGCGGCAATCAGCTCGTCCGGGCTGCAGCGTTTGGAGAGAAACCCGCGCGCGCCCGCGTTTAGCGCCTGCTCCACCAGCGCCGGACTGTCGTGAACCGAGAGCATGATGGTCGTTATTCCCTTCGGCAGCTGGCTCAGCAGCTCCAGCCCGGAGAGGTCCGGCATTGAGATATCGCAGATACAGACCTGCACCCCGCGTCCCGGCAGGCCGGCCAGCGCCTCGCGGCCGGAGCCGAACTCGGCCACCACCTGAAAATCGGGCTCCAGGCTCAGCAGCTGGGCAAATCCGGAGCGGACGATAAGGTGATCGTCGATAAGGGCGATGGTGGTCATGGTGCGTTCCTGGCGGGCGGATAAAAAAACGCGCTTACCTTAACGATAAGCGCGCGGGTGTTCAAGCAATGAGCGATTTATTCGAAGAACACCGCAATTTTGTTAAACATGGTCGGATCGGACTGGTTACGCACCACTTTCACCACATCTTCCAGCTTGTCGATCTGGGCCATCATCTGCTCCAAACGCTGATCGTCATTCACCAGTAGCCAGATACGGCTGTGCTCGCTGCCCTGAATTGGCAAACAGAGGATGCCTTCCACGTTGAAGGCGCGGCGGGCAAACAGCCCGCAGACGTGGGTCATGACGCCTGGGTGGTTGCGGACGGTGAGTTCCAGAATGACGTTATCATTTTGCTTCTGCATGGCTTATTCCCCCACCATTTCTGTATTGGCCGCACCCGGCGGTACCATCGGATAAACTTTTTGTTGTGGATCGATACGCACGTGGATCAGTGCCGGGCCCGGGCGCGAGATCGCCGCCTGCAGCGCCGCGTGTGCATCCTCTTCGCCATTCAGATCGCAGGTGTGCAGGCCAAATCCGGCGGCAATCTGCATAAAGTTAATCATCCCCGGATAGGTGGCGGCAAAGACGCCCTGCTTGTAGAACAGGCTCTGCTGCTGATGCACCAGGCCCAGCGCTTCGTTGTTCATCAGGATGATTTTCACATCCAGCTGATTTTCCGCCGCGGTGGCCATCTCCTGAATGTTCATCATCAGGCTGCCGTCGCCGGAGAAGCAGATCACCTTGCGGTCCGGATTCGCCAGCGCCGCGCCCACCGCCGCAGGCAGACCAAAGCCCATGGTCCCCAGCCCGCCGGAGGTCAGCCACTGACGCGGACGGTTCAGCGGATAGGCCTGGGCGGTCCACATCTGATGCTGTCCCACGTCGGTGGTGATAATGGCACTGTCGTCCACGCAGGCGGCCACGGCGTTAATCAGCCCGTAGTGGCTCAGCGGATCGCCGCCGGTCGGGATAGCGCCCGGGAACTCCTGCTGCAAACCGGTAACCTGCTCACGCCACGCGGTGCGCGGAGTGGCGTCGATGTGCGGCAGCAGCTGCGCCAGCACTTCGTTAACATCGCCCTGGATCGCCACGTGCGGCTGCTTGATTTTGCCCAGCTCGGCGCGGTCGATATCCACATGAATGATTTTGGCGTTCGGGCAGAACTGCTCGGTTTTGCCAATCGCCCGGTCATCAAAACGTGCCCCGAGAACGATCAGCAGGTCAGCTTCCTGCAAAATAAAGTTGGTGCTGCGCGCACCATGCATTCCGAGCATCCCCAGCGACAGCGGGTGCGCTTTGGGCAGCATGCCCAGCGCCATCAGGGTCATGGTGGTCGGCAGGTTGGCCTTTTCTGCCAGCGCACGCACCGCATCAGGCGCGTCGATCACCCCACCGCCCAGATAGAGCACCGGGCGCTGGGCGGCGTTAATCATCGCTGCCGCCTCGCGCACGCTCTCGACGCTAAATTCCGGCGATGGCGCGCGGGTGCCTGGCTCTGGCAGCACGTCGATCTCAATTTCAGCGGTCTGCACATCCTTAGGAATGTCTATCCACACCGGACCCGGACGACCGGACTGGGCAATGCGAAACGCATCGCTGATAACCTGCGGTAATTCGCTGATATCGCGCACTAAATAGTTGTGCTTGGTGATGGGGATAGAGATGCCGTAGGTGTCCACTTCCTGAAACGCATCGGTGCCGATCATTGAGGCAGGTACCTGGCCGGTAATGCAGACTAACGGGATAGAGTCGAGACGCGCGTCGGCGATGGCGGTTACCAGGTTAGTGGCCCCCGGCCCGCTACAGGCCATGCACACCGCTGGTTTGCCTTGAGTACGCGCCATGCCCTGGGCGATAAAGCCTGCGCCCTGCTCGTGACGCGCCAGCACGTGGCGGATCTGCGTGCTCTGACTTAAGGCGTCATACAGCGGGAGTACCGTCCCGCCTGGGATACCTGCAACCGTGGTAATGCCCTGACGTTCCAGCAGATGAACGATTAACTGCGCGCCAGTGAAACGCGTCTTGTGTGATGTTGTGCCCGAACTTGCCATGCTCCAGTCCTTTTATTCTGAGCCGACTTTCCGGGGGGCTTTAAACGAAAAACCCCGCCGGTTTGCGCCGGCGGGGTTTGGAATCGTGTGTTGATCCAGTCCCTACGGCGCATTGCCGACGACGACCACCACACGCACGACGACCACTGCGGCTGGGTGCGCAGTTTTTAGTAGGGTCGCGGTGTTCATGGATGCAGTCATGGGGGACCTGTCTCTGGAATCATTAAGTGGATTTATACAAGCACAGGTTGAGAGGCGTGACAACGGAATTATTTTCATCTGCATAAAAATGCGTCAACGATCACGTTTCGTTTGTCGAGTGATGAAAACAAAAAACCCCGCCGGAGCGAGGTTTTTTTTACAGCGTTTGCGGCTGGTGACCGCAGAGCACACTGTGTTACGTCAACGCCCGAAGTATACGCGATCGCACAGGAACGCGCAATTTTGGGCACGGATTTTGACGCATTTGAGTATGGATCGCCCTTCACGTTTTGTCCATAAATTACTGTTCATATATACAGTATTTATCTATACTGGTTGTGTTCACAGGGTGTGAGGGGAGCCGCTCGTAGTACACCGGCGCAACGAAGTCCTGGCTGAAACGGGTGGTGCCGTCAGCGCCTCCACTCCCCAACTGAGCACACTGTGTTACGTCAACAAAGGTGCTGGTCACAGGCGGCGGAAAGGTACGCCAGCATCGTGCTCCTTAACCAGAGGAGACGCGTATGAGCGTAGTGGATATGGTTGTACTTATCCTCAAACTCATTGTTGCAGCACTGCAACTGCTTGATGCTGTCCTGAAGTATGTGAAGTAATTCAGGTTCAAGTCGCACCGAAGAGGGGCGGGAAACCGCCCCTCTTTAACAACGATAATAACGAGGGAATGCTATGTCGCGTTTGCTAATTGAACCCGTTACGCCGGACGAACCGGGGTATATCGCGCTTAAGGCCGAGAGCATTGCGCGCAATTTCAACATGCTGCGCAGGCTGGAAGAGAACTGGCAGCGTGGCGAAAACCGCTTCAATGCCCCCGGCGAAAAGCTGCTGGGTGCGTTTCTCAATGGCAAGCTGGTAGGAATCTGCGGACTAAACCGCGATCCGTTCAGCCAGCAGCCGCGGGCCGGGCGCATTCGCCATCTTTATATCAGCGAAAAGTGTCGCGGGCAGGGTATCGGCAGGCAATTGCTCGGTGTGGTGATGGCCGATGCCAGCATCTGGTTCGATTTTCTCAATACCCATGCGCCGAAGACCGCCTGGGCCTTCTACCAGCGGTCGGGCTTTACGCTGGTCGCCGATGAACCGCGCGTGACGCACCGGCTTTTTTGCGCGGTTTAAGCAAATGAATTAACGCTGGCAACATTCGTTGCCGCTGTCGTTTAAAAATCCTGCCTTCTTGCCCCTTCCCGTTCTTCAGCCGGGTACTTAACTTGTCATTTTCCTGTGGTAGATTCCTCGCGCATTTATGGGAATGCGTAGTTACTTATTCTTTATTTCTCACTTTTGGCAAAAGTATTCAGCGACATGAAAAAACAGCGGAACGTTAATTTACTCTTGATGTTGATCTTGCTGGTCGCCGTCGGTCAGATGGCGCAAACCATCTATATCCCGGCCATTGCGGACATGGCGAAGGAACTCCAGGTACGCGAAGGGGCGATCCAGAGCGTGATGGGCGCCTATCTGCTGACCTATGGCGTATCGCAGTTATTCTACGGCCCACTCTCGGACCGCGTGGGTCGCCGTCCGGTGATCCTGGTCGGCATGACGATTTTTATGATCGCGACGCTCATCGCCATGTCCACCCACAGCCTGAACGTGCTGATTGCCGCCAGCGCGTTGCAGGGCGTCGGCACCGGCGTCGGCGGGGTGATGGCGCGCACGCTGCCGCGGGATATGTATCAGGGCACCCAGCTGCGCCACGCCAACAGCCTGCTGAACATGGGCATCCTGGTCAGCCCGCTGCTGGCGCCGCTGATTGGCGGCCTGCTGGATACCGTCTGGTCATGGCGGGCCTGCTATGGCTTCCTGCTAGTGCTATGCGCCATCGTCACCTTCAGCATGGCGCGCTGGATGCCGGAAACCCGGCCTACTGAGGCGCCTCGCACCAGACTGCTCACCAGCTACAAAATCCTTTTCGGCAATGGGGCGTTTAACTGCTACGTGCTGATGCTGATTGGCGGCCTGGCGGGGATCGCGGTGTTCGAAGCCAGTTCGGGCGTGCTGTTGGGCGCCGGGCTGGGCCTCAGCAGCATGGTGGTGAGTATTCTGTTTATTCTGCCGATCCCGGCGGCGTTCTTCGGCGCCTGGTTTGCCGGACGCGCGAATAAACGCTTTACCACCCTGATGTGGCAGTCGGTCGCAAGCTGCCTGCTGGCGGGGCTGATGATGTGGATCCCGGGGTTGTTCGGGGTGATGAATGTCTGGACCCTGCTGATCCCGGCTGCGCTCTTCTTCTTTGGCGCGGGGATGCTCTTCCCGCTGGCGACCAGCGGCGCGATGGAGCCCTTCCCGTTCCTCGCGGGCACCGCCGGGGCGCTGGTGGGAGGGTTGCAGAATATCGGCTCCGGCGCGCTGGCCTGGCTCTCGGCGATGATGCCGCAAAACGGACAGGCCAGCCTCGGTCTGCTGATGACCTTAATGGGGCTGCTGATTGTGCTGTGCTGGCTGCCGCTGGCCTCCCGCGCCTCACATCACCAGCAGGCGGTGTAGCGTTCACTTGCCCTCGCGTCCGTTTCCTGTTTTCTTAAGGGGATAACGCCTGCGAGGAACCTATGACGCCACAGACCCAGACATTAATCGCGCAATATCCCCTGCTCAATGCGCTGATCGCCCTGAAAGAGACCACCTGGCTTAACCCGAAAGCCACCACCCTTGCCGACGGGCTGCCCTGGGTCGACCTGACCCAGGCCGATGTGGATGATGCCCACGCGCGCCTGGCGCGCTTTGCGCCGTACCTGGCAAAAGCGTTCCCGGAGACGGCGGCCACAAACGGGATTATCGAATCGGAGTTGGTCGCCATACCGGCGATGCATAAGCGGCTGGAGACGGCATTTGATATCACCCTTCCCGGCACGCTGCTGTTGAAAAAAGACAGTCATCTGCCGATCTCCGGCTCTATCAAAGCCCGCGGCGGCATCTATGAAGTGCTGACCCACGCGGAAAAACTGGCCCTCGCCGCGGGCCTGTTAACGCCGGAAGAGGATTACAGCATCCTGCTGGAGCCGCGCTTTAAAGATTTCTTCAGCCAGTACAGCATCGCCGTGGGGTCGACCGGCAACCTGGGAATGTCCATCGGCATCATGAGCGCCCGCATTGGCTTTAAGGTGACGGTCCATATGTCCGCCGACGCCCGTGAGTGGAAAAAAGCGAAACTGCGCAGCCACGGCGTGACGGTGGTGGAATATGAGCAGGATTACGGCGTGGCGGTGGAGCAAGGGCGCAAAGCGGCCGAAAGCGATCCGAACTGCTTCTTTATCGACGATGAAAACTCCCGCACCCTCTTCTTAGGCTATGCCGTGGCAGGCGCACGACTGAAAGCGCAGTTTGCTGAACAGGGCCGGGTGGTGGACAGGGATCATCCCCTGTTTGTCTACCTGCCATGCGGCGTCGGCGGCGGCCCTGGCGGCGTGGCGTTTGGGCTGAAGCTGGCCTTTGGCGACCATGTGCACTGCTTCTTTGCCGAACCTACTCATTCGCCGTGCATGCTGCTGGGGGTTTATACCGGGCTGCATGACCAGATTGCGGTGCAGGATCTGGGTATCGATAACCTCACTGCGGCCGATGGCCTGGCGGTAGGCCGCGCGTCCGGTTTTGTTGGCCGCGCCATGGAGCGCCTGCTCGACGGGTTCTATACCCTCTCCGATCAGAGCATGTATGAGATGCTGGGCTGGCTGGCGCAGGAGGAGCAGATTCTTCTTGAACCCTCTGCGCTGGCGGGCATGGCCGGGCCGGTACGTCTCGTCACTGCCGGGCACTATGCGCTGGACAACGCCACCCACCTGGTGTGGGCCACCGGCGGCGGCATGGTGCCGGACGAGGAGATGGCCAAGTATCTGGCAAAAGGGCGGTAACTTACTGGCTCTGGCGTAACAGGGTCATTAACTCAATGGGCGAACGGTGATGACGGATAAGATCGCGCATCACCCGCATATGCGGGGCACAATGGCGGAAGAACGCCAGATACCCCGCGCACAGCGCGCTTTTGCCCTCCGCCCGGTGTTTCGGGCAATCGCCATTGCACAGGTGAAGCGCCGGGCAGGCCTGGCACTCACCGGATAAAGTGTTTTTTTTACGCAGGCCAAAGGCGATGGCCGCCTCACTGTTATTAAGCTCTGCCAGTGGCGTCTGGTGGATGTTACCCAGCCGGTACTCGGGGTAGACATAGTGATCGCATTGATAGAGATCGCCCTGCGCCTCCAGCGCGAAGGCGTGGCCGCAGGTGACGGCGAGGGAACAGATCTGCGACGGATAGCCGCACCAGACCCCTAACGTCGAGTCGAAAAGCTGCACAAAGATGCGACCAATATCCTCCCGCACCCAGATATCAAACACCGACGACAGGAACGCTCCCCACTGCGCATCGCTGACCGATTCCGGGTTGTCGTGCTCCTGCAGGGGAAGAAACTGCAGATACGGCGTGCCCAGCGCGCGCAAATAGCGATACATGCGCTCTGGCTGGCCGCTGTTCTGCCGGTTGATGACCGTCAGAAGATTAAACGACACCTGATGCGCTCGCAGCTTCTCTATCGCCGCCAGCACCTTATGATGAGTAGGGTTGCCGCTGCGGCTGACGCGGTAAGCATCATGCAGCGCCGCAGGCCCATCAAGAGAGATACCCACCAGCCAGCCCTGTTCGCGAAAAAAGATACACCAGGCGTCATTGAGCAGGATGCCGTTGGTCTGAAAAGCGTTGTGGATACGCTTTCCTGCGCCATGCCGCTGTTGCAGTTCCACGACGCGACGAAAGAAATCCAGCCCGCACAGGGTCGGTTCCCCGCCCTGCCAGGCGAACTGCACCTCTGGCCCGGGTTGGGCGGCGATATGCTGTTGAATAAAGGTTTCCAGGGTGGCGTCATCCATGATCGCCTGTTGAGGCTTATCGATATAAAAACAGTAGCGGCAATTCAGGTTGCATCGTGAGCTGGCTGGCTTGGCCATAACCTGACATCCTGTCATGTAATACCCCTGATGAAAGTAATGAGATGGTGGACATGACTAGCAGCAAACAGTAATGCGAGGGATAACACTGCGAGGGCGATCAAAAATTTAATACGCACCGGTCGGGATGATGAAAAATCATACAGAGAAACATCCATTTGCGCCCGGCTGCGGGTGTAATACCAGAGGATCAGCGCCGCGATTGCCAGTACACCCAGCGCCACCCAGAACAGCTGCCCTGCCTGCTGCCAGTTGTGTTTAACCGCCAGCGCCATCAATGCGCCGTAGCCCAGCAGGGTGCGCAGCCAGGCGAGCGAGGTCCGCTCCGGCTGCAGTCCCGGATCGGCCAGGCGGCGGGCTTTGCGGTTATCCGCCATAGAGCACCAGCCCCATCACAATTACCGCCACCACCATCAGGATCAGGCTGATAATCAGCAGGCTGTGGGTATAGGGCAGGTCTTCTTTCAGGCGCATCGCCTTTTCATTACGCAGCCAGCGCAGGTAACCGTAGATCGCCAGCCCGCCGGAAAAGAGGCACAGCAGCAGCGCCAGCAGCTGGCGGATCACCGGCGTGGCAAAATCGGGCGCCAGCTGGTCGAGGCCGACACCCGCTGCCAGAAAGCCCAGCGCGGTGCGGATCCAGGCCAGAAAGGTGCGCTCGTTTGCCAGCGAGAAGCGATAATCCGGCGCTTCGCCGAGGCGGGAAATTTTCATAACTACTCCTGTCTGGCTGCTCATCGAATAAAACTCAGGCAATAGTAACGTATACAGAGAAGTCATTCCCACCCGCAGGATCCGGTGGTAACAGCCGTATAACCACGGTAATGACTCCAACTTACTGATAGTGTTTTATGTTCAGATAATGCCCGATGACCTTGTCATGCAGCTCCACCGATTTTGAGAACGACAGTGACTTCCGTCCCAGCCTTGC
>NZ_VDAM01000001.1:1085785-1157185 GCF_019584355.1 Leclercia sp. EC_58 | reverse complement strand
TACGCACCACGCCTTCAGTAGCGGAGCAGGAAGGACATCTGATGGAAATGGAAGCCACGCAAGCACCTTAAAATCACCATCATACACTAAATCAGTAAGTTGGCAGCATTACCCCCGCTGTCGATGTTGCAGCATTACTTCCCTTCTCCCCAAATGCCGCCACCCTTGGTTTTATTTTCTGTACCTTCGGCACGATTTTCTCGATGGGGATCCTGCTGCTGACCCAGAGTCCGATTATGGTATTGCCTGGTTTTGTGCCGCTATTTTTCGCAGGCGGCCCGATCGGCGTATTAGCCAACCGGCTGGGCGGTTATCGCGCCGTTATTATTTGTACTTTCCTGCTGGGGATTATTCAAACCTTCGGCACCGTATGGGCCATTCCCTTAACCGGCCTCGCCGCCGAAGGGGTGGGCTGGACCGGTATTTTCGACTGGGCGACCTTATGGCCAGCGATTTGCGAAGTGCTTAAGTTTATTGCCTCAACGTTCCACCTCGGGCCTTATGCGGGCTAACTCATCTCATTGTGAAAAGGATATCGTTATGAAAGACAAAATTAATATTCTGTTTGTTTGCGGCTACGGTGTCGGCAGCAGCGTGATGTTGCAGACGGTGGTAAAAAAAGCGTTAGCCAAATATGACATTAATTTCGCCATGGAGCACACCGCCGCCGGCGAAGTCGGCGGATTTACCGAATGGGCCGATATTTATGCCATTTCGAAAAAGCTGATTGATGTAGTAAGCCTCGATCCGCGGCACGGGCAGTATCTTATCCCTATCGAAAATATTATGGATGGAGAGACCATCGGGAAGCAGATCTACGCCGTGGTTGAAGAGCATTTCCCGCATCTGGTAAAGGCCCGTTAAGGAGCGACGATGAAAGCGATCATTCTGCTCTTCGACAGTCTGAATAAGCACTATCTGCCGCCTTACGGGGATATGATCACCCAGGCACCAAATTTCCAGCGTCTGGCGGCCCGCTGCGCCACATTCAACAACAGTTATGTTGGCAGTATGCCTTGCATGCCTGCACGTCGCGAGTTACATACTGGCCGGTACAATTTTTTGCACCGGGAGTGGGGGCCGCTGGAGCCGTTCGACGACTCCATGCCGGAGCTACTGAAAAAAGCGGGCGTCTATACCCACCTGATCAGCGACCATCTGCACTACTGGGAGGATGGCGGCGGCAACTACCATAATCGCTACAGCTCATGGGAAATTATCCGTGGCCAGGAGGGGGATCACTGGAAGGCCAGCGTCGCCGACCCGGCCATCCCGCAGGTGCTGCGGGTGCCCCAGAAGCAAACCGGCGGCGGGGTCTCCGGGCTCTGGCGACACGACTGGGTCAACCGCGACTACATTCAGCAGGAGGCGGACTTCCCGCAAACCCAGGTCTTTAACGCCGGGTGCGAGTTTATCGACAAGAACCATCAGCAGGATAGCTGGCTGTTGCAGGTGGAAACCTTCGACCCCCACGAGCCGTTTTATACCACCGAGGCGTATCTCTCGTTATACCAGGATCCCTGGGACGGTCCGCACTACGACTGGCCCCGCGGCAAAGTGGAAGAGAGCCCCGAGGCGGTAGAACATATTCGCTGCCGCTATCGCGCCCTGGTCTCCATGTGCGATCGCAATCTGGGGCGCATTCTGGACCTGATGGACCGCCACGATCTGTGGCGCGATACGATGCTCATCGTCGGCACCGATCACGGCTTTTTGCTCGGGGAGCATGACTGGTGGGCGAAAAACCAGATGCCCTATTACAACGAAGTGGCGAATAACCCGCTGTTTATCTGGGATCCGCGCAGCGGCCATCAGGGGGTGCAGCGAGATGCGCTGGTGCAGATGATTGACTGGGCGCCGACGCTACTGGAGTTCTTCAACCAGCCCATCCCGCCTGACGTTCAGGGCCGTCCGTTAGCCCGCATTCTTGAGGATGATACCCCGGTGCGTGACGCGGCGCTGTTTGGGGTCTTCAGCGGCCACGTCAACGTCACGGACGGGCGCTATGTCTATATGCGCGCCGCACTGCCTGGCCGTGAGAATGACATCGCCAACTACACCCTGATGCCCATCAAGATGAATACCCGCTTTACCCCGGATGAGCTGGAGGCGATTGCGCTGGCGCCCCCCTTCCGCTTTACCAAAGGGGTCAAAACGCTGCGTATTCCGGCTCAGGAAAAATACCCGGGAGTGAATCGCGTCGGGCATCTGCTGTTCGATTTACACACCGACCCGCACCAGCAGTGCCCGATTGAAGATAAAGCCATCGAAGCGCGGATGATTGCCCTGCTGGTGCGTCTCCTGCGTGAGAGCGACGCCCCGGCAGAGCAGTTCGCCAGGTTAGGGTTAGAGGTTTAACCTATCCCCCAGAACAGCACCGCCAGCAGTTGCGGTGTGATAATGCGCATAAACATCACCAGCGGATAGACCGTGGCGTAGGAGAGCGCCGCTGCCCCGCTGGTGGGGTGCAGGTTGTTGGCGAAGGCCAGCGCCGGAGGATCGGTCATCGAACCGGCCAACATGCCGCAGAGGGTCAGGTAGTTCATCTTCGCCAGAAGCCGCGCCAGAATGCCCATAGTGATCAGCGGGACGGCAGTAATGAGGATGCCGTAACCAATCCAGCTCACGCCGTCGCCGCGGGCGAGCGTCTCGACGAAGTCCCCGCCGGATTTCAGCCCCACCACCGCCAGAAACAGCACGATCCCCAGCTCACGCAGGGCAAGGTTGGCGCTCGGAGGCATAAACCAGTAGAGCTTACCGACACAGCCGATACGACCAAGGATCAGCGCCATAATCAACGGCCCGCCTGCCAGCCCCAGCTTGAGCGCCACCGGGAACCCCGGCACATACAGCGGAATAGAGCCGAGCAGCACGCCGAGCCCGATACCGATAAACACCGGCAGCATCTGCACCTGCTGCAGTTTTTGTTGTGCGTTGCCCACCATATTGGCGACGGCGTCAATGGAGGCCGGGCGCCCGACGAGGTTGAGGATGTCGCCAAATTGCAGGCTGGCGTCCGGGCTGGCCACCAGCTCAATCCCGGCGCGGTTCAGGCGGGAGATCACCACGTCGTAGCGCTCTTTTACCTGCAGTTCGCGGATTTTCTTGCCTAATACCTTCTCGTTGGTCACCACCACGCGCTCGACGCGCATATCGGTGCCGCGGGTGGAAAGGGAGGTATCCACCTCCTGACCAATCACCAGTTGGGCGTTATGCAGGTCCGCCGGTTGCCCCACCAGATGCAACAGGTCGCCTATCTGGATCACCGTGCCGGGCAGCGGCACCATCAGGGTTTGCTCGCGCTTCAGACGGGAACAGATAATATTGGCGCTGTTAAGGATCGGCACGTCCTGAATCGGCAGGTTGTTGAGGTTGGGGTTGTCGACGCGGATGTTGATGGTTTTAATCAGCGCCTGTCCGTTCGTAAGGGTAGATTCATGCTCCCGGGCTTCCTGTTCAACGTTAACGCGAAACAGGATACGCATCAGCCACATGGTGAGCAGGATGCCGCAGATGCCGAACGGGTAGGCCATGGCGTAGCTCATGCCCATCTGATCGACGATATCGGGCGCGATACCCAGGTCGCGCAGGATTTGCTGCCCGGCACCCAGCGCGGGAGTATTGGTTACCGCACCGGAGAAAATGCCCAGCACTACCGGCAACGGAATGGCGAAGAGTTTATGCAGCAGAGCGGTGACCAGCCCACCCATCACCACAATCCCCATCGCAAAAAGATTAAGGCGCAGGCCAGAGACGCGCAGCGAGGCGAAAAAACCGGGCCCGACCTGGATACCGATAGTGTAAACGAAAAGGATCAGGCCAAATTCCTGAATGAAGTGCAGCATTTCCGCGCTGAGCGTAATGCCCAGCTGGTCGGCAAAATGGCCGACAAAAATCCCGCCAAAGAGCACGCCGCCAATGCCGAACCCGACGCCGCGGATTTTGACATTGCCTATCCATAGCCCCACCACCGCAACCAATGCCAGAATACTGACCGTTAACGCTATATCACTCATGACGGCATCCCTGTGAATAACATTATTATTAACAGGGATTCTCGCAGAGCGCGGGCGGGTTGTATGGGCGATGGCGCACAAAAAAGCCCCGCCGGGGCGGGGCTTTGATTTTGCCCGGCGGCGCTTCGCTTGCGCGGGCCTGCGGGTCTTGTAGGTCGGGTAAGCGTAGCGCCACCCGACACAGTCTATTAACTGTTCAACGCCGGACGTTCGCTGATGGCGATCCGCTGCGGAGCAACCGCCTCCGGCACGTTGCGGGTGATGTCGATATGCAGCAGCCCGTTGGTGAAGGTGGCGCCTGTCACCTCCATATGTTCAGCCAGGGTAAAGCTCAGGCTGAACGGCTGGGTCACCAGCCCCTGATGCAGCCATTTGGTTTCAGCTGCCGGTTTTTCCGGGGTGCCTTTTACCGTCAGGCGCGTGCCTTCCAGCTGAATATCGAGGTTCTGCTGGCTGAAGCCGGCCACCGCGAGCGTAATACGATAGTGGTTATCGTCGCTCTTTTCGATGTTATAGGGCGGGAAGGTCTGGCTTTCGGTGGTGCTTTGCAGCGCGGAGGCCAGTTTGTCAAAACCGATCCACTGACGCAGCAGCGGGGATAAATCGTAATTACGCATAGTAAATCTCCTTCTGAGAAGCGAGTTCGGCACAGGTGAATTTTGTGCGCAGTTATTCCTGTAAATCCTTATGGATTCACATATGCTCCCGATATCGGCAAGCATTCATATTTGGGCCGCGCAAGCGACCCGGATAATTAATTAATTTCGATACGGCGCGGTTTTTTCGCTTCCGGAATAACACGTTCCAGATCGATATAGAGCAGACCGTTAACCAGGTTCGCGCCATGAACGTGGATGTTCTCAGCTAATTGGAACTTACGTTCAAAGTTACGTTCCGCGATGCCCTGATAGAGGTAGGTACGTTCTTTCTGCTCGCCTGCATGAGCGCCTTTCACCACCAGCAGGTTATCCTGAGCGGTAATCTCCAGTTCGCTTTCAGCGAAACCGGCCACGGCAATCGCAATGCGATAGTGGTTTTCGTCAACCAGTTCAACATTGTATGGAGGGTAGCCATTGCTCTGGCTTTGGTTGTTTTCTAAATGGCTGAACAGACGATCGAAGCCAATGGCTGAACGATAAAGCGGAGAAAGATCAAAGTTACGCATACAGTTAAAACTCCTGAAATCAGCAAGAATTGTCGCCTTCCACCGTGGACAGGCTGGGGTATCCCAAACGCCCCTCAGGCACGTTTGTTCATCGATACATCCTTAAAATGGGTCCGTTTGCGATCTTTTCAAGAGCAGCGCAGCGAGAATTTTTTGCACTTTGCGGGTACTGGCATAGACTGGGACTACAGCACGTAAGGTTAAAATGCGATAGGTGCCACAGAGCGGTACTTTTCAACTATTCATTTTAAGAATGGCCCGTTATAAACCCGGTTACGGGTCTGCACCGTGCCATTGATGATGACTGACTGATAATGAAAAATGTTCTGATAAAGCTGACGATATTCAGCGCAGTGGTTGTGCTTTGCGGGTGTTCAAGCGTGATGTCTCACACCGGCGGTAAAGAAGGAACTTATCCCGGAACACGCGCCAGCGCGAATATGCTGGCGGATGACGACACTAACTGGGGCACCAAATCCCTGGTGGTGCTGGATATGCCGTTTACTGCTGTTGTTGATACGCTGCTGCTGCCGTGGGATCTCTTCCGCACCGATAAATCCGTACGCTCCCGCGTGGAGCAAAGCGAGGAGAAGACGCTGGCAACTAACGCCGTCATCCCGCCCGCTCAGATGCCCTCTCGCTGATCAGCGCCCGGTTTCTGTTACCCAGATCTGACGGAAGCCACCGACCTCCTCCATCCAGGCAATGGTATGCCCATCCGGAGAGTAAATCACCGCATCGCCCGACGGCGGATTGCCGTGATCGGACGTCAAAAACGTCACAGCACCAGACACCGCATCACAGGTCGCAATGCGATCCTCCAGCACAAATCCCAGTGAATGGCCCGCCGGATGCCAGTTAAAGGCCGACTGAATATCGCTTTGATTATGGGTGAGCTGACGGGGTTCTCCCCCTTCCGGGGCGATCAGCCACAGCTGCACCACGCCGTTATCATCCCGCATCAGGAACGCGATTTGTGTCGCCTGGGGGTTGCTGCGCACCCAGTGGCGCGGCACGTTCACCAGCCCCGGATAGCGGTTGCCGTGAGTAAAGGTTAACCGGCGCTGCATGACCCCGGCAGGCGGGGCGGGCATGCGATCTGCCGTGCCCTGAAGCGGTAGATCGCCCGCCTGTTTCCAGCCCTGTTCATCTTTCGGCAGGTCAACGATAAACAGCTCCGGCACCTTCTCGCCGCTGGCGGAAAGGGTATCGCCGATAAAAGCCAGTTGGTGATTACCGACCCAGCCCTCTTCATAGGCGCGGTTGATCTCATCGCTGCCCGGCTGCGGCGTGGGAGTGGTACGGCTGACCAGCACGCTCCAGTGCGTACCGGCATACTCCCGTGGATGGAGGCCCGCAGGCGTCACCGGGCCATAAGGCGCGGCCACGCCCACGTTGCGTAAATCCAGCGACGGATCGAGCGTGTGCAACACATGGTCGTTATAGGTAAAGCTGACGTACTGCCCGTCCGGACTATACACATGAACATGACTGCCGCCGCGCAGCGCGCCGGGAGTGAAAGGCGGGGTGATATCCATCGCATCAAGATTGCTCACCTGCCCGCGCTCTGCAACCACCCCCTGACGGTGATGGAAGTCGTACTGCCAGTGGGCGTCGGGATGTTGCGGGCCGTGGATAAAAATGTATTTATCAGCCGTCGGATGGACGGTGACAACACCCACATGCGCGCCGTTACTGGCGCGATAGATCACTTCGACGTCGCCGGTTTTAACATTCACTCTTTCAATGGTTTCGCCGGTAAACGACGCCCCGGAAGGCCGGACGTCAAAGACCAGCCACTGGCTGTCTGCGGTCCAGGTACGGGTGTTGGTGAGCTGATGGTTGCGGGAAGCGAAAGTGATTTGTTTCATGAGGATACCCTGATGCGCGGATGTCGCATCAGGGTATAGCATTGCAGGAGATTAGCCTACCCGTTTAACGTCGCCCACCAGCAGGATGTAGGAGAGCGCGCCAATCAGGGCCACCGCGGAGATATAGACCAGCGCCGGGCCAAAACCGTAGTCCTGTGCCAGGTAGCCAATCACCAGTGGAACGGTGATCCCGCCCAGGCCGCCAACGAAGTTAAACACCCCGCCGGTCAGACCAATCAGACGCATCGGAGCCAACGACGACACCAGCGACCAGGTGATGGAGGCAAAGCCATTCCCAAAGAAGGCCACCGCCATCAGGGTCATAATCCATACCGGATCGTTGGTGTAGTTGGCGCCCATGATGCAGGTGGAGATCAGCAGCCCGCAGATGATCGGCGTTTTACGCGCCACGCCGAGGGAGAACCCTTTTTTCACCAGCTTATCCGCCAGCCAGCCGGAGAGCAGCACGCCAAAGAAGGCCGCCAGGAACGGCACGGTGGTCATAAAGCCCGCCTTCAGCGCGGTGATGCCTTTCTCCTGGGTCAGGTAGTTCGGGAACCAGGTCAGGAAGAACCACAGCGTGGAGGTCACCGCAAACTGGCCAAGGTACACGCCCACCAGCTTACGGTGGAAGACCAGCTTCCAGTCAGCTTTGGTCAGCGGCTGGCGCGCCTCTTTTTTCACTGGCGCATCGCCATCCACCAGGCCGCCGCCGTCGCGAATGTAATCCAGCTCGGCTTTGCTGATGCTTTTGGTCAGGCGCGGCGGCTGATAGACCTTAATCCAGATAAACGACCAGATGATGCCGATCCCGCCGGTGACGATGAACACCCAGTGCCAGCTCAGCAGCTCCTGGATCCAGATCAGCAGCGGGGTCAGGAACGCCAGACCAACAAACTGCCCGGAGGTATAGAACCCGACGGCAGAGGCGCGCTCATGTTCCGGGAACCAACTGGTGACCATGCGGTTATTGGTCGGGAACGCTGGTGCTTCGAAAATACCGGTGATGGCGCGCAGGCCAATCAGCGACATTAAGCCGGTAGCAAAACCCTGGAACAGGGTCGCCACGGACCAGCCGAAAATAGCGATAAAGTAGGTCAGGCGCGAGCCGACGCGGTCGAGGAACCAGCCGCCCGGGATCTGGCATAGCGTATAGAGCCAGGCAAACGCCGAGAAGACGTAGCCCATCTCCGCTTTGGTAATGCCGAACTCCTCCTGAATATGGGCCGAAGCCACAGCAAGGTTGGCGCGGTCGACATAACAGATGACCACGGTAATAAAGATCATCATCAGCGTCAGGTAGCGGCGACGCCCGGTTTTGGTAGCAGTAACTGGAATATCCATCGCAATCTGTCTCCAGATTTTGGGCATAGCGAGGCCGCTCACCATGCCCTGTAATTTACAGAGGGTTATATTTTTGTCTGTGAGATTGTTGCCCGGTGGCGCTGCGCTTACCGGGCCTACGGCGTGGTGATCACCATTCCGCTACGCTGCCGTCTTCATGACGCCACAACGGATTACGCCAGTCCGGCGCATTTTTACTCAGCTCAATGACTTTGGCTTCGTCGATCTCCACGCCAAGGCCCGGCTTCGTTAACGGTTTGAAGAAACCGCCTTCCATGCTGAAGTCTTCTTTGTTCTTCACAAAGTCGAGCAGTTCCGCGCCCTTGTTATAGTGAATGCCCATGCTCTGCTCCTGGAATACCGCGTTGCGCGAGACAAAGTCCACGTGCAGACAGGCTGCCAGTGCAATCGGGCCCAGTGGGCAGTGCGGCGCCAGGGCCACATCATAGGCTTCTGCCATCCCGGCAATTTTGTAGCATTCGGTGATGCCGCCCGCGTGGGAGAGGTCCGGTTGCAGGATCGCAATCCCGCCCGCTTCCAGCACGCGTTTAAACTCGAAGCGCGAGAACATGCGTTCGCCCGCCGCGATCGGAATGTGCGTCTGCTCCGCCAGTTTCGGGTAGTATTCGGCCTGCTCGGCCAGCACCGGCTCCTCGATAAACAGCGGACGGTACGGCTCCAGCTCTTTGATCAGCAGTTTCGCCATCGGCGCGCTGACGCGGCCGTGGAAATCGAGACCAAACTCAATCTCGTTGCCGAAGGCTTCGCGGATTTGCGCCACGGTATTTACCGCGCGATCCACCGCCCGCGAATTATCAATAACGCCCATCTCTTCGCAGCCGTTAAGTTTGAAGGTGTCGAAACCGATGCTGCGCAGCTTGCTAATGCCGTCGATCACTTCCGCCGGACGGTCACCGCCCACCCAGCTGTAGGCTTTGATTTTGTCGCGTACCAGGCCACCCATCAGCTGCCAGACCGGGGCGTTCAGCACTTTGCCTTTGATATCCCACAGTGCCTGGTCGATACCGGCGATGGCGCTCATCAGGATTGGACCGCCGCGGTAGAAGCCCGCACGGTACATCACCTGCCACAGGTCGTTAATACGCGCCGGATCCTGACCAATCAGATATTCGCCCAGCTCATGCACCGCCGCTTCAACGGTGCGCGCACGGCCTTCAATCACCGGCTCGCCCCAGCCAACCACCCCTTCGTCGGTTTCGATTTTCAGGAACATCCAACGCGGCGGTAAACGGTAGGTGGTGAGTTTGGTTATTTTCATTGCATTGCCTCTCGATACGCTTTTACAAATGCTGCCGCCTGCTGTGCGGTACGCTCAACGGACTGCCCGGCGCGATAGAGATCGCTACCCAGACCGGCCCCTACACAGCCCGCGTTCATCCACTGGGCCAGGTTTTCGGGCGTGACGCCGCCCACGGCAAAGACCGGTACACTGGCGGGCAACACCGCTTTCAGCGCTTTGATGTAATCCGGGCCAAAGGCCGACGACGGGAAAATTTTGAGTGACTGTGCGCCCGCATCGAGAGCGGTAAAGGCTTCTGTCGCCGTGGCGCATCCGGGACAAACCGTCATGCCGTAGCCCACTGCACGGCGGATCACCTCAGGGTTGATATTGGGCGTCACAATGAGCTTGCAGCCCATCTTCGCCAGGCGGTCCACCTGCTCCGGCTGTAACACGGTCCCCGCGCCGATGAGCGCTTTGTCACCAAACGCATCCACGACTGCCGGAATGCTTTTTTCCCACTCCGGGGAGTTGAGCGGGATTTCCACCGCGTCGAATCCGGCGTCGATGACCGCGCCAACGTGGGCAATGGCCTCGTCAGGGGTGATGCCGCGCAGAATCGCGATAAGGGGAAGATTAGTTTGCCACTGCATGAGCGATGCTCCTTATTCCAGCCTGAAATGCTGTGTCGCCCTCCACCGCCGCCACGTCTCGCCCGATGGCGTGGAACGCCTGCCGGTAACGAGCGGTCAGCGATGAACCCGCGACGAGGGTGATGGACTGCTGCCCGGCGAACTGTTCGCTCAGGGTGGCGACTTCTGCGCTAATCAGCAGGCCCGATAAAAATTCGCTCACCTGCTCGCGAGGAAGGGTTCCCAGCACGTGCGAGGCGCGAACCTCAAAAAGCTGCGGCAAAACGGCGGGGGAAGCGATCCCGCGCTCAAGCCCGGCGGCAAATGCTTCCGGCGAGGCTGACTGCTCCGGCAGACCCGCCCCCACCAGCGAATGCTTCAGCAGCAAATGGTGTAATTCGCCGGTCATCACGGTGCGAAAATCAGCGATCTGCTCAGCATCGGTCTGCACCCATTTGCAGTGCGTACCGGGCATGACATAGACAGAAGAAGGAGAGAGCGTGCGCGCGCCGAGGAGTTGGGTTTCCTCACCGCGCATCACGTTGTAATTATCGTCGCGGGAGACGCATAGCCCCGGAATGATCCAGATATTGTCGCCAACGGACGTTAACTGTTCGCCAATAGCGGAGAAACAGGCAGGAACCGGCAGATATGGTGCAACCTTCCAGCCCACGTTACTGCCAACCATGCCTGCCATTACCACCGGCGTGGCGCCGTCGCGCCAGTTTTGTGTCACCTCTGCTAACACCGCTTCCGGGGATTTACCGTTCAGGCGCGTGACGCCTGCTTCTGATTGCCTGCTCTCCAGGCACTGCTCGCCCTGGTAGAGCCAGGCGCGCAGATTGGTCGATCCCCAGTCAATTGCGATGTAGCGTGATGTCATGTGATTTCCTTCAACCTTCGTGTCGAGCTGGCGATCATGGTTAGCGCCGCCTGCTCTGCCGCATCGCTGTCCTGATGGCGTATCGCATCGAACAGCGCTTTATGTTCCTGGAGCGTCTTCGGCATGTTGGCCTCATCACCCATCCAGGTTCGTTCAAATACTGCTCGCTGTAACGAGCTGATCGCCACGCTAAGCTGCTGTAGCACCGGGTTATGCACCGACTGCAACACCGCCTCGTGGTAGCGAATATCCGCCTCGTTAAAGGCGTCCCGATCCTGGTTATTGGCGATCATATCGTTCAGGGCCGCCTCAATTTGCGCGAGGTCGCCAGAGGTTGCGCGTTCCGCCGCCCAGCGGGCTATTGCCGGCTCCACCAGGTTTCGCACCTCGCTCATCGCGCCAATCAGCCGTGGGTCGTAGTCGTTTTCCAGCACCCACTGCAAAACCTCGGTATCGAGGTAGTTCCACTGGTTACGCGGGGCAACAAAGGCGCCGCGATAACGCTTCATTTCAATCAGCCGCTTCGCCATCAGCGAACGGAACACTTCCCGGATGATGTTGCGTGAGGTTTCAAACTCCTCACACAGCTCTGCCTCGGCGGGCAGCGGTGACCCAGGAACGTACTTGCCACCCACGATTTGAGTGCCCAGCGTGATGACGATGCGATCGGTTTTATTGAGAGTCATGGAGAGTCCTTGTGCTCTGTAGGTCCGCCCCTACTTTACCGCGACCGCTGAATTTCGCCTCAATTTTGCAGTACAAACGTGATGCCATTCGTCATTGCTGTGGCCGTAATGTAGTACAATCACATTGTTTTGCACTACAATCCAGATCACAAAAAGAGCAATCAGTGAAAGGAATGTTAAAGAAAGGTTCTTGAGGGGATAAAAAAACCCGCAACGAGTGCGGGTTCGGGAGCGCGTATTTTGCCAGGCTTTAATTCAGCACAAACTTCTCAATCGCGTAGGCCACGCCATCTTCGAGGTTAGATTTAGTGACGAAGTTAGCCACCTCTTTCACCGACGGGATCGCGTTCTCCATCGCCACGCCTAAGCCAGCATATTCCAGCATCGCTATGTCGTTTTCCTGATCGCCGAGCGTCATGATCTCTTCCGGCTTGATCCCCAGCGTTTCGGCCAGCGACTTCACGCCGGTGCCTTTATTGACGCGTTTATCGAGGATTTCGAGGAAGTACGGCGCGCTTTTCAGCACGGTATACTTCTCTTTTACCTCATCCGGAATGCGGGCGATGGCCTGGTCGAGAATGGCAGGTTCATCGATCATCATAACCTTCAGGAACTGGGTTTCGGGATCCATTTTTTCCGCTTCGCAGAACACCAGCGGGATGGTGGCGACGTAGGATTCATGCACGGTGTAGTAGCTGATATCGCGGTTCGCGGTGTACAGCGTGGTGCGGTCGAGGGCGTGGAAGTGCGAGCCCACCTCGCGGGAGAGTTGTTCCAGATAGCGATAGTCGTCATAGCTCAGCGCGGTCTGCGCCACCGTGCTGCCATCGGCCGCTTTCTGCACCAGCGCACCGTTGTAGGTAATGCAGTAATCTCCTGGCTCGTTCATGTGCAGCTCTTTCAGGTAGTTATGCACCCCCGCATATGGGCGACCGGTGCAAAGCACCACGTTCACGCCCTTCTCCCGGGCTGCGGCAATCGCATTTTTAACGGCAGGAGAGATGGTGTGGTCTGGCAGCAGCAGCGTGCCGTCCATATCGATTGCAATGAGTTTGATAGCCATGAGATCCCCGGTTGGAATGAGTCTTTCCTCATGCTAACGCGATTCCGCTCAAAAAACACGGTAAGAAAGGGGATGGGGTCTGGAGAGGAAATTCCTCTTTTGCATCTAAAGAAAAGCCCGGTGACGCTGACGCGTACCGGGCCTACGAAACCTGTAGCCCCGGTAAGCGCAGCGCCACCGGGGAACAAACGGCTTAGATGTCGATATTCGCCGCTTTCAGGGCGTTCTCTTCGATGAAGGCGCGACGGGGTTCAACCGCATCGCCCATCAGGGTAGTGAACAGCTGGTCAGCAGCAATCGCGTCCTTAACGGTAACCCGCAGCATGCGGCGGCTTTCCGGATCCATGGTCGTTTCCCACAGCTGATCCGGGTTCATTTCGCCCAGACCTTTATAGCGCTGAATGGAGAGGCCACGACGGGACTCTTTCACCAGCCACTCCAGCGCCTGCTCGAAGCTGGCAACCGGCTGACGGCGTTCGCCACGCTCGATGAAGGCGTCGTCTTCGATCAGGCCACGCAGCTTCTCGCCGAGGGTACAGATACGACGGTATTCCGCGCCGGTCACGAACTCGTGCTCCAGCGGATAGTCGGTATCCACGCCGTGGGTACGCACACGGATCACCGGCTCGAACTGCTGAGCGGCGTTCTGCTGAATATCGAACTTCCACTGGCTACCGTGCTGTTCGTTCTCGTTCAGCTCGCTGACCAGGGTATTGACCCAGCGGGTCACCGCCTGCTCGTTATCGAGATCGGCTTCGTTCAGAGTCGGCTGGTAAACCAGCGCCTTCAGCAGCGCTTTTGGATAACGGCGCTCCATGCGGCCAATCATCTTCTGGGTGGCGTTGTACTCAGAGACCAGACGCTCCAGCGGCTCGCCCGCCAGCGCTGGGGCGCTTGAGTTGGCGTGCAGGGTGGCGCCATCAAGAGCGATAGCGATCTGGTACTGATCCATCGCCTCGTCATCTTTAATGTACTGCTCCTGCTTGCCTTTTTTCACCTTGTAGAGCGGCGGCTGGGCAATGTAGACGTGGCCACGCTCAACGATCTCCGGCATCTGACGGTAGAAGAAGGTCAGCAGCAGGGTACGAATGTGCGAGCCGTCGACGTCCGCATCGGTCATGATGATGATGCTGTGATAGCGCAGCTTGTCCGGATTGTACTCGTCGCGGCCAATGCCGCAGCCCAGGGCGGTGATCAGGGTTGCCACTTCCTGAGAGGAGAGCATCTTGTCGAAGCGCGCCTTCTCAACGTTGAGGATTTTACCCTTCAGCGGCAGGATCGCCTGGTTCTTACGGTTACGGCCCTGCTTCGCAGAACCGCCCGCGGAGTCCCCTTCCACGAGGTACAGTTCGGACAGCGCCGGGTCGCGTTCCTGGCAGTCCGCCAGTTTGCCTGGCAGGCCTGCTAAATCCAGCGCGCCTTTACGACGGGTCATTTCACGGGCTTTACGCGCCGCTTCACGGGCACGCGCCGCATCGATAATTTTACCGACGACGATTTTAGCGTCGGACGGGTTTTCCTGCAGGTAGTCGCTCAGCAGCTCGTTCATCTGCTGTTCAACCGCCGATTTCACCTCAGAGGAGACCAGCTTGTCTTTGGTCTGGGAGGAGAACTTCGGATCCGGCACTTTTACGGAGACAACGGCGATCAGGCCTTCACGGGCATCGTCACCGGTGGCGCTGACTTTCGCTTTTTTGCTGTAGCCTTCTTTGTCCATGTAGGCGTTCAGGGTACGGGTCATCGCCGTACGGAAGCCGACCAGGTGCGTACCGCCGTCGCGCTGCGGAATGTTATTGGTGAAGCAGTAGATGTTTTCCTGGAAACCGTCGTTCCACTGCAGCGCCACTTCCACGCCGATACCATCTTTTTCGGTGGAGAAATAGAAGATATTCGGGTGAATTGGCGTTTTGTTCTTGTTCAGATACTCAACGAACGCCTTGATACCGCCTTCGTAATGGAAGTGGTCTTCTTTGCCGTCGCGCTTGTCGCGCAGGCGAATCGAGACGCCGGAGTTCAGGAATGACAGCTCGCGCAGACGCTTCGCCAGGATGTCATATTCGAACTCGGTCACGTTGGAGAAGGTTTCGAGGCTCGGCCAGAAACGGACCGTGGTACCGGTTTTCTCCGTCTCGCCCGTTACCGCCAGCGGTGCCTGCGGCACGCCGTGGGTATAGACCTGACGGTGAATTTTACCTTCGCGGTTGATCACCAGCTCCAGCTTCTGCGACAGGGCGTTAACTACAGAGACGCCCACGCCGTGCAGACCGCCGGACACTTTATAGGAGTTATCATCGAACTTACCGCCCGCGTGCAGAACGGTCATGATCACTTCCGCCGCAGAGACGCCCTCTTCCGGGTGGATGCCGGTTGGGATGCCGCGTCCGTCATCCTGTACGGAAACAGAGTTATCGGCGTGGATGGTGACAATAATGTCTTTACAGTGACCCGCGAGCGCTTCGTCGATAGCGTTATCTACCACCTCGAATACCATGTGGTGCAGACCGGTGCCGTCATCCGTGTCGCCGATATACATACCCGGGCGCTTACGCACCGCATCCAGCCCTTTCAGGACTTTGATACTGGAGGAGTCATAAGAATTCGACATCAACGTTTCTCGCTCATTTATTCTTGGGTTAATCCGTTATTTTACCCTTTTCCACGTTAAACATCTTCGAATTTTCGTCCGACATGTCTATTACGTGTTCAGCGCTAATCGCACTGACGAAAACCTGCGACTGTGTGGCTTTTAAGCGGCTGGCAAGCAGCCCGCGCCGCGCGTCATCAAGTTCCGAGGCAAAATCATCAATCAGATACAGACAGCGTCGCCCGCTCTCACGGGTTAAGTACTCGCCCTGCGCCAGGCGCAGAGCGCACATCAGAAGTTTAAGCTGCCCGCGTGATAAGGTATCTTCCACCGGCGCGCCATCGGCACGAATGCGGAAATCCGCCTTGTGCGGGCCATGCGCGGTGTAGGTCAGCATGCGATCGCGCTCGAAGCTTCGCTCCAGCACCTCGGCATAATCTGTCTCTTTCTCCCAGCCACGCTGGAAGGAGAAGCTCAGGGAGAACTCGGGTAAAAACTGCTGGCAAGTGTCCGCCATGTCTTCCGCGATCCCGGCGCTGTACTCCGCACGCCAGCGGCTAATCTGCTCCGCCAGCGGGATCAGCTCTTTATCCCACGCCCGCAGTTGGGCGTAGCGGGTCACCTGGCGCAGCGCGGCATTGCGCTGTTTCAGCAGCCGCTTGAGGTTGCTCCAGGCGGTAAAGAAGCCCGCTTCGTTATGGAAGCATCCCCAGTCGAGGAAGGCTCTTCTGTATTTGGGGCCGCCATTGAGTAAAGTAAACCCCTCGGGGGTGATTAGCTGCATGGGCATCAGCAGCGCCAGCTCGGCCACTTTGTGCCCGTCGGTGCCGTCGATGCGTACCTTGCTGTCACCGTGCTTGTCTTTGGTCAGGCCAATGGCGGTCTCGTGTTCTTCGCCCCGTAAACGGCCATGAAGCACAAACGCTTCCTGCTCGTGGCGAATGACGCGGCCAATCTGCAAACTGCGAAACGCCCGGCCATGGCCGAGCGTATAGATGGCTTCCAGAACGCTGGTTTTGCCGCTGCCGTTGGCGCCAACCAGGAAGTTAAAGCCGGGGGATAAAGCAAGATCCGCGCTTTCGATATTGCGAAAGTCGCGGATCAACAGGCGGGTGAGCGACATTACAGTCTCATTGGCATGACAACATAAGCAGCCGACTGTGATGCGGCATCTTCAATTTGTACGCTCGACACGGAGTCGGTCAGCAGAATACGCACGTTCTCGCACTTCAGCGCGTTCAGCACATCCAGTACGTAACTGACGTTAAAGCCGATTTCCATCTCGGTGCCTGCGGCATAGGTGACATCCAGAATCTCTTCGGCCTCTTCCTGTTCCGGGTTGTTGGCCGTGATCTTCAGCTGGTTTTCGCTCACGTACAGACGCACGCCGCGGAACTTCTCGTTGGAGAGGATTGCCGCGCGGGCAAAGGCCTGCTTGAGGATATCGCAGCCCGCTTCCAGCGTTTTGTCCGGGTTCTTCGGCAATACGCGGCGATAATCCGGGAAGCGGCCATCTACCAGCTTGGAGGTAAAGATGAAGTCGCCCACGTGGGCGCGGATGTTGTTGCTGCCAATCTGCACGCGCAGCGGGGTTTCGCCGCCGTCGAGCATACGCATCAGCTCAATCACGCCTTTACGGGGTACGATCACCGAATGGTTCGGCAGCGTCACGCCAACCGGCATGGAGCAGACCGCCAGGCGGTGGCCGTCGGTGGCAACGGTACGCAGCTCTTCCCCTTCGGTTTCGAACAGCATGCCGTTTAAGTAGTAGCGAACGTCCTGATGCGCCATAGAGAACTGGGTGGCTTCAATCAGGCGTTTCATGGTGGCCTGCGGCAGGGTGAATTCGACTTCACTCTGCCAGTCGTCCAGGTTCGGGAAATCGGCAGCAGGCAGCGTGGAGAGCGAGAAACGGCTGCGGCCAGAGCGCACCAGCATACGGTCGCCTTCCAGCTGCACGGCAATCTCTGCCCCTTCAGGCAGTCCGCGGCAGATATCAAAGAACTTACGCGCCGGAACGGTGGTTGCGCCCGCTTCGTGAGGCTGAGAAAGCGTCACACGTGCGACCATTTCCATCTCGAGATCGGTCCCGGTCAGCGACAGCGTGCCGTCTGCCACCTGCAGCAGCAGGTTACCAAGAATAGGCAGCGTCGGGCGGCCGCCTAATGGGCCACTCACCTGTTGCAGCGGTTTTAATAAATGTTCACGTTCAACGGTAAATTTCATAGCATCACGATGATAATGTTCTGATTAAATTGGAGAAGTCTTCTTTTATGTCGTGGCTTTCTTCACGCAGCTGCTCGATCTTACGGCAGGCGTGCAGCACGGTGGTATGGTCACGGCCACCAAACGCATCGCCGATCTCCGGCAGACTGTGGTTGGTTAATTCCTTTGCCAGCGCCATCGCCATCTGACGCGGTCTCGCCACCGAGCGGGAACGACGTTTAGACAGCAAATCTGCCACTTTAATTTTGTAGTACTCCGCCACCGTCTTCTGAATATTGTCGATGGTGACCAGTTTTTCCTGCAGCGCCAGCAGATCCCGCAGCGCCTCACGCACGAAATCGATGGTGATCGCCCGTCCGGTGAAGTTGGCGTTAGCGATGACGCGGTTCAGTGCGCCTTCCAGCTCACGAACGTTGGAACGCAGACGCTTGGCGATAAAGAACGCCACCTCGCCCGGCAGACGAATGTCGTTCTCGTCGGCCTTTTTCATCAGGATCGCCACGCGGGTTTCCAGCTCCGGTGGCTCGATCGCCACGGTCAGGCCCCAGCCGAAGCGCGATTTCAGACGATCTTCAACCCCGTTGATCTCTTTTGGATAGCGATCCGAGGTCAAAATGATCTGCTGATTGCCTTCCAGCAGCGCATTGAAGGTGTGGAAAAACTCTTCCTGGGATCGTTCTTTATTGGCAAAGAACTGGATGTCATCGATCAGCAGCGCATCAACGGAACGGTAGTAGCGTTTAAACTCTTCGATCGCGTTGTTTTGCAGGGCTTTTACCATGTCCTGAACGAAGCGCTCGGAGT
Source organism: Leclercia sp. EC_58 (assembly GCF_019584355.1). NCBI lineage: Bacteria > Pseudomonadati > Pseudomonadota > Gammaproteobacteria > Enterobacterales > Enterobacteriaceae > Leclercia > Leclercia sp. EC_58. The sequence goes on along the minus strand of NZ_VDAM01000001.1, from coordinate 1,138,671 downwards.
GCATATACACCACTTTGGCATTGGGCTTACGCGCCATGATGCCATTGCCTACCGCATGCAGCAGGTGCGTTTTACCCAGACCGGTACCGCCATAAAGGAACAGCGGGTTATAGGCGCCGCCCGGGTTATCTGCCACCTGGCGCGCTGCCGCGCGGGCCAGCTGGTTCGATTTACCTTCGACGAAGTTATCAAAGGTGTGTTTGACGTTAACATTAGAGCGATAGGTCGGCTCTGCCGGTGCCGGGACGTTATCCCAGCCCGCACGCGGCGCAGGCGCGACGCGCGGCATCTGAACCTGCGCAGTCTGCGCGGGCGCAGCGGCGACGTTAACGGTCTCTTTAAGGGTTTGGGTGACCGGTTTAGTGCCCACTTCAAAACGCAGCTGTGGGGCATCGGCACCGCAAAATTCGTTTAGCAGTCCGTTGATGTTATTGAGGTATTTGTCCCTGACCCAATCGAGCACAAAACGGTTTGGCGCATACAAAGCCAGCGTGTTATCGCTCAGTTCCGCCTGCAACGGGCGGATCCACATACTGAATTCTGTGGCTGGTAACTCATCCTGCAATCGGGCAAGACACTGCTGCCAAAGCGAAAGTGACACGGCGGACTCCACTCGAACATAAAAAGAAAGCTATTGAATAGTCGTGATTGTTGACACACGTCGAAAGAACCCGGCGTTTAGGGGGACGTGCGAACCGCTATCTGCGGTTTTTTTTACCTGCTCTGGATCCTGGGATCGCGATCAGGACCGCGGATCATAGCCTAAACTGAGCCAGAGATCTTCTGTTTCTCACAGTTTCTTCCCGATTTATCCACAGGAGGATCGAAACGGGGTAAGTGTAAACGATCCTGGCGAAGCGACCCCGCGATTTAGGCCGCATATTGGAAAAATTAATGAGTAACGACAATTTTTTGCTTAAATGATCTAACGAAGATCCTGGACGATCCTTGCGATTTGCCCTGTAGCCCGTATAATTCCCCACCCGGCGCGTGGGACTCGATTTCCTGCGTCTGACGCTGCTCAATTTGCACGCTAAAAACGTGCGGAAAGACGCGGGAAATAAGGAAAGAGAATTGACTCCGGAGTGTACAATTATTACAATCCGGCCTCTTTAATCACCCATGGCTTCGGCGTCCATCGTTCGTTATTCGTTCGGACTCCACAAAAAGTCATTGAATTTATTCAAGTTTAGGTAGAAATCGCCATGAAACGCACTTTTCAACCGTCTGTACTGAAGCGCAACCGTTCTCACGGCTTCCGTGCTCGTATGGCTACTAAAAATGGTCGTCAGGTTCTGGCACGTCGTCGTGCTAAAGGCCGTTCACGTCTGACCGTTTCCAAGTAATTAAGCTAACCCCTGAGTGGTTAAGCTAGCATTTCCCAGGGAGTTACGTTTGTTAACTCCCACTCATTTCACTTTCGTCTTCCAGCAGCCACAACGGGCTGGCACGCCGCAAATCACCATTCTCGGCCGCCAAAATTCGCTGGGGCATCCCCGTATCGGTCTCACTGTCGCCAAGAAAAACGTTAAGCGTGCGCATGAACGCAATCGGATTAAACGTCTGACGCGTGAAAGCTTCCGTTTACGTCAACATGAACTGCCTTCTATGGATTTCGTGGTGGTGGCTAAAAAAGGGGTTGCCGACCTCGATAACCGTGCTCTCTCGGAAGCGTTGGAAAAATTATGGCGCCGCCACTGTCGCCTGGCTCACGGGTCCTGATCGGCCTTATCCGGGTCTATCAACGCCTGATTAGTCCGCTACTCGGGCCACACTGTCGTTTCAGACCGACCTGTTCGCAATACGGAATTGAGGCATTGCGCAGGTTTGGAGTGATAAAAGGCAGTTGGTTGACGGTGAAACGCGTATTAAAATGCCACCCTTTACACCCAGGTGGAGACGACCCCGTCCCTCCAGGACCTTTTGATACCAGAGAACACTAACGATGGATTCGCAACGCAATCTTCTTATCATCGCTTTGTTGTTCGTGTCTTTCATGATCTTCCAGGCTTGGGAGCAGGACAAAAATCCTCAACCTCAGCAGCAGGTCACGCAGACAACGACCACCGCAGCGGGTAGCGCCGCCGACCAGGGCGTACCGGCCAGTGGCCAGGGGAAACAGATTACGGTTAAGACCGATGTGCTTGAGCTGACTATCAACACCCGTGGTGGTGATATTGAGCAAGCGCTGCTGTTGACCTACCCGAAAGAGCTGAAGTCTTCCGAACCTTTCCAGCTGCTGGAAACCACGCCTGAGTTTATCTATCAGGCACAGAGCGGCCTGACTGGTCGTGATGGCCCGGATAACCCGGCTAACGGTGCGCGTCCGCTCTATAACGTAGATAGCGATACCTTTGTGCTGGCTGATGGTCAGAACGAAATCACCATTCCGCTGACCTACACCGACGCCGCGGGTAACACCTTCACCAAAACCTTCACCCTGAAACGCGGTGAGTTTGCGGTAAACGTGGGCTATAACGTACAGAACGCCGGTGCGAAGCCGCTGGAAGTGTCGACCTTTGGTCAGCTGAAGCAGTCCATCAATCTGCCGTCGCACCGCGATACCGGAAGCAGCAACTTCGCGCTGCACACCTTCCGCGGCGCAGCGTACTCTACGCCGGATGCAAAATACGAGAAATACAAGTTCGACACCATCGCCGATAACGAAAACCTGAACGTCAGCTCCAAAGGCGGCTGGGTTGCGATGCTGCAGCAGTATTTCGCTACCGCGTGGATCCCGAATAACGACGGTACCAACAACTTCTATACCGCGAACCTGGGTAACGGTGTTGCCGCTATCGGCTATAAGTCTCAGCCGGTTCTGGTTCAGCCGGGTCAAACCGGTACGCTGGCCAGCACCCTGTGGGTCGGCCCGGAAATCCAGGACAAAATGGCTGCCGTGGCGCCGCACCTGGACCTGACCGTAGACTACGGTTGGTTGTGGTTCATCTCTCAGCCGCTGTTCAAGCTGCTGAAGTGGATCCACAGCTTCCTGGGTAACTGGGGCTTCTCCATCATCGTTATCACCTTTATCGTTCGTGGCATCATGTACCCGCTGACCAAAGCGCAGTACACCTCCATGGCGAAGATGCGTATGCTGCAGCCGAAGATTCAGGCGATGCGTGAGCGTCTGGGCGATGACAAACAGCGTCAGAGCCAGGAGATGATGGCCCTGTACAAAGCCGAGAAAGTGAACCCGCTGGGTGGCTGCTTCCCGCTGCTGATCCAGATGCCTATCTTCCTTGCGCTCTACTACATGCTGATGGGCTCCGTTGAGCTGCGCCACGCGCCGTTCGCGCTGTGGATCCATGACCTGTCCGCACAGGACCCGTACTACATCCTGCCGATCCTGATGGGCGTGACGATGTTCTTCATCCAGAAGATGTCGCCGACCACCGTGACCGACCCGATGCAGCAGAAGATCATGACCTTTATGCCGGTCATCTTCACCGTGTTCTTCCTGTGGTTCCCGTCCGGTCTGGTGCTGTACTATATCGTCAGCAACCTGGTAACCATCCTTCAGCAACAGCTGATCTACCGTGGTCTGGAAAAACGTGGCCTGCATAGCCGCGAAAAGAAAAGCTCCTGATCCCAAGTAGGCTGTAGCTAAAATAAAGGCGGTCATCAGACCGCCTTTTTTATTGCGTTAAGAAGAGACAAACCATGAGCCATAACGACACTATCGTCGCCCAGGCAACCCCACCGGGACGCGGTGGTGTGGGCATTCTGCGTATCTCCGGCCTGAAGGCGCGCGAGGTGGCAGAAGCGGTGCTGGGTAAACTGCCAAAGCCACGCTATGCCGATTATCTGCCCTTTAAAGATAGCGACGGAACGGCGCTGGATCAGGGCATCGCACTCTGGTTCCCGGGCCCGAACTCCTTTACCGGCGAAGATGTGCTCGAACTGCAGGGCCACGGCGGACCGGTGATCCTCGACCTGCTGCTGAAACGCATTCTGACCCTGCCGGGCGTACGTATCGCCAAACCGGGCGAGTTCTCCGAGCGGGCGTTTCTGAACGACAAGCTGGATCTGGCCCAGGCAGAAGCGATTGCCGACCTGATCGACGCCAGCTCCGAACAGGCCGCGCGCTCGGCGCTGAACTCGCTGCAGGGCGCCTTTTCCGCGCGCGTTAACCATCTGGTGGAAGCACTTACTCACCTGCGCATCTACGTGGAAGCAGCCATTGATTTCCCGGATGAGGAGATCGACTTCCTCTCCGATGGCAAAATCGAAGCCCAGCTTAACGAAGTGATGAACGATCTCGACGCGGTACGCGCCGAGGCGCGTCAGGGCAGCCTGCTGCGCGAAGGGATGAAGGTGGTCATTGCCGGGCGTCCGAACGCCGGGAAATCGAGCCTGCTGAATGCCCTGGCGGGGCGTGAAGCGGCGATTGTCACCGACATAGCCGGTACCACCCGCGACGTGCTGCGGGAACACATTCATATCGACGGTATGCCGCTGCATATCATCGACACCGCGGGCTTACGCGATGCCAGTGACGAAGTGGAGCGTATCGGTATCGAGCGCGCCTGGCAAGAGATCGAGCAGGCCGACCGGGTGCTGTTTATGGTAGACGGGACTACCACCGCCGCCGTTGACCCGGCCGAGATCTGGCCAGACTTTATCGCCCGCCTGCCGGCAAAACTGCCGATCACCGTGGTGCGCAACAAAGCGGACGTCACCGGCGAAACGCTGGGTATCAGCGATGTGAATGGTCACTCACTTATCCGTCTGTCGGCACGTACCGGCGAGGGTGTGGATGAGCTTCGCAACCATCTGAAGCAGAGCATGGGCTTTGATACCAGCATGGAGGGCGGCTTCCTCGCCCGTCGTCGCCATCTGCAGGCGCTGGAAGAAGCGGCACAGCATCTGGATCAGGGTAAAGCCCAGCTGCTCGGCGCCTGGGCCGGAGAGTTACTGGCGGAAGAGCTGCGCCTGGCGCAGCAGGCGTTAAGCGAGATCACCGGGGAGTTTACCTCGGACGATCTGCTGGGTCGCATCTTCTCCAGCTTCTGCATCGGGAAATAAATCCGTTGCAGTTAACTGCAAAAAAGCCGCAATAGCATCGCTGTTATTGCGGCTTTTATTTTCCCATATTACCTGAATAAATACCAAATACGCCTTTTATATTCTCTGTGATTACAATCACAATTAATATCATCGCGCATAGACAAATATTTTCATTCGAATAGTGTAGTAGCGTGTCTAATGAGGATAAATCAATGATGATTATCTTAAATACATATATCACCTCTAAGTGGTTCAATATTGACAATAAAATTGTCAATCACCATCCTTAATCTCCCTTCGCTTCTCATTCTCTATGCAACCTGAATAGATTAACACTCTATTTATCCGGTATGCCTGAAATCATTGCGCCCGTAAGGCTGCAATTGTGCCTCTGCACGCCTCTGTCGGTGGAATATATTCTCCCGGTTGCGTAGCGGTATGGCAGGCCCGGGCATGCCTGAATTAATGGTTATTAAAATAGCCACCAGCACCGCTGCGATAAAAACAGGAATGATATAATGGAAAACTTCAAACATTTACCAGAGCCATTTCGCATCAGAGTTATTGAGCCGGTTAAACGCACCACAAGGGAGCATCGCGAAAACGCTATTATTAAATCGGGGATGAACCCTTTCCTGCTGGATAGCGAAGACGTGTTTATTGATTTACTGACCGACAGCGGCACCGGCGCGGTCACACAAAATATGCAGGCCGCCATGCTGCGCGGTGACGAAGCCTATAGCGGAAGCCGCAGCTACTATGCGCTGTCTGACGCGGTGAAAGAAATTTTCGGCTATCAATATACTATCCCGACCCATCAGGGGCGCGGCGCGGAGCAGATCTATATTCCTGTATTAATAAAAAAACGCGAGCAGGAGAAGGGATTAGATCGCTCGAAAATGGTCGCCTTCTCGAACTACTTCTTTGACACCACGCAGGGCCATAGCCAGATAAATGGCTGCACCGTGCGCAACGTCTATATTAAGGAAGCATTCGATACCGGCGTCCGTTACGATTTTAAAGGCAACTTTGACCTGCAGGGTCTGGAAAACGGCATCGAAGAAGTGGGGCCGAGTAACGTGCCTTATATTGTCGCAACCATCACCAGCAACTCCGCCGGTGGGCAACCAGTGTCGCTGGCGAACCTGAAAGCGATGTACGCGATCGCCAGAAAATACGATATCCCGGTCATCATGGATTCTGCGCGCTTCGCAGAAAACGCCTACTTTATTCAGAAACGCGAAGCGGAATATAAAGACTGGACTATCGCGGAAATAACCCGGGAAACCTACAAGTACGCGGATATGCTGGCGATGTCCGCTAAGAAAGATGCCATGGTGCCAATGGGCGGGTTGCTGTGCATCAAAAACGATGACTACTTCGACGTCTACACCGAGTGCAGAACGTTGTGCGTTGTCCAGGAAGGGTTCCCGACTTACGGTGGCCTTGAAGGTGGCGCAATGGAGCGTCTGGCTGTCGGCCTGCATGACGGCATGGGCCAGGACTGGCTGGCGTACCGGATTAATCAGGTGCAGTACCTGGTTGACGGCCTGGAAGCCATCGGGGTGGTTTGCCAGCAGGCGGGGGGCCATGCTGCCTTTGTGGATGCGGGTAAGTTATTGCCGCACATTCCAGCAGAACAGTTCCCGGCGCAGGCGCTGGCCTGTGAGCTCTATAAAGTGGCGGGTATCCGCGCAGTTGAAATCGGTTCGTTCTTATTAGGCCGCGATCCGAAAACTGGTAAACAATTACCTTGCCCGGCAGAGCTGCTGCGTTTAACCATTCCGCGGGCCACGTATACGCAATCGCATATGGATTTCATCGTCGAAGCCTTTAAACACGTTAAAGAAAATGCGAAGAATATAAAGGGATTAACCTTCACCTACGAACCTAAAGTATTACGCCACTTCACTGCAAAACTCAAAGAAGTTTAACCTTCTGTCCCCGGGTGGCTAAATAATGTTAGCCACCCGTAAAGTAAATATATCAATAACATCAGGCTTACCATAATTGATGGGGGCACCATGGATAATGCTTTAGAATTAGAGACTAAACACTCTTCGGTTTGGGGTGTCATGGTTATAGCAGGTACCGTTATTGGCGGGGGGATGTTTGCTTTACCTGTGGATCTGGCAGGGGCATGGTTTTTTTGGGGTGCCTTTATTTTAATTATTGCCTGGTTTTCAATGCTTCACTCCGGGTTATTATTGCTGGAAGCAAATTTAAACTATCCTGTCGGTTCAAGTTTTAATACGGTCACCAAAGATCTGCTTGGCAATAAATGGAATATCGTAAGTGGTTTCACGGTTGCCTTTGTGCTTTATATTCTGACCTACGCCTATATTTCGGCCAACGGCGCAATCATAAGTGAAACCATCGCCATGAATCAGGGCACGCATGTGAACCCGCGCATTGTGGGTGTCAGTACGGCGCTCTTTGTCGCGGCGGTGTTGTGGTTCAGCTCATTAGCCGCCAGCAGAATTACCTCGCTGTTTTTAGGCATTAAGATCATCGCCTTTATCGTTGTTTTTGGGTCATTTTTCTTTCAGGTTGATTACTCAATATTAAGAGACAGCAACGTTACCTCGGCCAGCAATACCACCTACTTCCCCTATATCTTTATGGCCCTGCCCGTCTGCCTGGCGTCGTTTGGTTTTCATGGCAACATTCCCAGCCTGATCATCTGCTATGGGAAGCGGAAAGATAAGCTGATCAAAAGCCTTGTGTTTGGCTCGCTGCTGGCGCTTTTTATCTATCTGTTCTGGTTGTATTGCACGATGGGGAATATCACCCGCGATAGCTTCAACGAGATCATCTCATCAGGAGGCAACGTCGATTCGCTGGTGAAATCTTTCCTTGGCACCCGGCAGCATGGGGTCATCGAATTTTGTTTACTGGTGTTCTCCAATTTAGCCGTGGCCAGCTCCTTCTTTGGCGTCACGCTAGGCTTGTTCGATTATCTTGCCGACCTCTTTAAACTCGATAATTCCCCCTCCGGCCGTCTGAAGACGATCATGCTGACCTTCCTGCCGCCCACTTTGCTCTACCTGATCTTCCCGAACGGCTTTATCTACGGAATTGGCGGTGCCGGGTTGTGTGCAACCCTATGGGCGGTCATTGTCCCGGCCCTGCTCGCGTTGAAAGCGAGACAGAAATTCCCGGATAAGATGTTCACCGTCTGGGGAGGGAGGGTAATCCCTTCCCTGGTGATCCTCTTCGGTGTCGTGGTCATTTTTTGCTGGTTCGGTAATACCTTTAATTTCCTGCCGCGCTTCGGTTGATCCTGCCTGCGTTCCTGTAAGCCACCTCTCGCTGAGGTGGCTTTCCTGCCAGGAAATCACCTTTGTCCAAATGGCAACTCGCTAAACCTCTCTTCTCCCCCTATGCTTCATGCCTGCATTTATGGGGGGTTTATGGCTCGTTTTCTGTTTTGTAGTTTTGCGCTGGTGCTGCTTTATCCATCGGGCATTGATATGTATCTGGTGGGGCTGCCGCATATTGCCCGCGATCTGGGCGCCAGCGAAGCGCAGCTGCATATCGCGTTTTCAGCCTACCTCGCGGGGATGGCGTCATCGATGGTGTTTGCCGGGAAGATTGCCGATAAAGCCGGGCGTCAGCCCGTCGCCATTACCGGGGCTGTGATATTTGCCCTGGCATCGGTGCTCTGTTCTCTGGCGCAGGAGAGCACGCTGTTTCTGGCCGGGCGCTTTATCCAGGGCATCGGTGCTGGCGGCTGCTACGTGGTGGCGTTTGCGATTTTGCGTGACACCTTAAGCACCCAGCGACGCGCCAAAGTACTCTCCATGATAAACGGTATCACCTGTATTATTCCGGTGCTGGCGCCGGTGGTGGGCTACCTGATCATGCTGCAATTTCCATGGCAGAGCCTCTTCTGGGCCATGGCGGCGATGGGAATGCTGGTTTTTATCCTCTCTATTACGGTGCTGAAAGAGACCCATCCAGGGGCGCAAAACCATACTCACACCGCGTCGGTTCCGCCGGAGGAGACGCTGCTTAACCGCTTCTTCATCAGTCGGCTGCTGATCACCACCCTGAGCGTGGCGGTGATCCTGACCTATGTAAACGCTTCCCCGGTATTATTAATGGAAATCATGGGTTTCGATCGCGGCGAGTATTCCACGGTAATGGCGTTAACCGCGCTGGTCAGCATGGCCGTCTCCTTCTCGGCGCCGTTTGCGCTAAATATCTTCAGTCAACGTACGCTGATGCTGTCCTCCCAGGTGCTGTTCCTGGCGGCGGGCGTGGTGCTGGCGACAGCCAGTTCCCCAACCTTGATGCTGGCGGGTATCACTCTGGTTTGCGCCGGGTTCTCAATGGGGTTTGGCGTGGCGATGAGCCAGGCATTAGGCCCGTTTGCGCTGCGAGCGGGAGTGGCAAGCTCGGTGCTGGGTATTACTCAGGTCTGCGGCTCGTCGCTGTGGATTTGGCTGGCGGCGATAATCGGGCTGAATGCACTGAATATGCTGATCGGGGTTCTGATTGGCTGTAGCATGCTCGGCATCACCCTACTTATGGTCATCCGGCCCGCAGCACATCATGAAGAAGCCCCTCAGCAGTCTCGATCTTAACCTGTTGTTGTGCCTGCAGCTTTTGCTGCAGGAACGCAGCGTCACCAAAGCCGCGAAACGGATGAACGTTACCCCGTCCGCGGTGAGTAAATCGCTGGCGAAGCTGCGCGACTGGTTTGACGATCCCCTGTTTGTGAAGACCCCTCTGGGGCTGCTGCCCACCCCGCTGACGGTGAGTCTGGAACAGGATCTGGCCGACTGGATGCAGATTGGCAACCAGATCCTCGATAAATTCCACCATGACTCTCCCGGCGGCCTGACCTTTGAGCTGGCGGCGGAAACGCCGCTGATGCTGATCCGCTTTAACGCTCTGCTGGAACAGGTGAATCAGCGTTACCCACAGGCGACCGTGAAGATGCGCCACTGGGATTACGATTCGCTGGACGCCATTACCCGCGGGGAGGTCGATCTCGGTTTTACCGGGCGTGAAACGCACCCGCGCTCCCGGGAGTTACTGAAGCTGTTGCCGTGGTTTATCGACTACGAAATTCTCTTCAGCGACCGGCCGTGCGTCTATCTGCGTGAGGACCATCCTGCCCTTCAGGAGACGTGGGATCTGGAGACCTTCCTGCGCTATCCGCATATCAGCATCTTCTGGGAGCGGAGCGACACCTGGGCGCTGGATGAAGTGCTGAGAGAGATGGGGCGTACACGTAATATCGCCATGAGCCTGCCCGGATTCGAGCAGTCGATGTTTATGGCGGCGCAGCCGGGCCATAACTATATTGCCACCGCGCCGCACTACTGCCATCACTATAATCAGCTCCACCAGCGGAAGCTGGTTGCCCTGCCGATCCCCATCGATGAAGCGCAGGCGCAAAAGCTCACTGTCCCCTTCACCCTGATCTGGCATAAGCGTAACAGCCTCAACCCCAAAATTCTCTGGCTGAGAGAAACCATTAAAGCGCTGTATGGTTCACCATTGCGCTAATTGCCCGGTTTTTGGCTAAGCAAATGTAAAGTTCCGCTGCAAAACTTCCCTTACTCCCATTTAGCCATTAAAACAGTAGATAAGTTAAGCGATAATGATGTAAACGTTTAACCCGTCTACTGACCATTATCATGGAGCGAAAAATGGCAACGCATTTTGCAAGAGGGACGCTGACCGAGGGGCGGCTGGTTTCGACCAGACTCTCTCCAGCCTGTCATATCGAAGCGCGGAAGCTTCCGGAACATCGTCGAGCACGATTTTTGGCTTCCCGATCGCTGCTCGCTGAACTGATGTTTATGCTTTACGGCACCAGCGAGCTGCCGGACGTAATTACCGAACCTGAGGGTCGCCCGGTTTTTGCCGATCCTGAACTCCCCCGTTTTTCCATTGCCTATGCCGGCAATATTGTGGGTCTGGCGCTGACCACGGAAGGCGACTGCGGTCTGGATATGGAGCTGCAGCGGACCATTCGCAGCATGGATGGTACCCACGCTCATGACACCTACCCGTTATCCAGCAACGAGAACTTATGGGTGCGTAACCAGCACGACCCCAACGAAGCCAGAGCACAGCTCATTACCCTGCGCCAGAGCATTCGTAAACTGTCAGGCGACGCCAATGACTGCGCCAGCCTGCTGCAACTGTTACCGGGTTCCGGTCGTCTGCGGGCGTCCAGAGCCGCGCAGGTGGAAGCCTTAAGCGATGCCGAAGATGTGCTGATCTGGTCGATTGCCGTCACCCCGGTTATTGAACGGCTAAAAATCTGGTCATTCGACAGCCGCCTCGGATGGAACGGTCTGCCGGATGTTCCTGCCCGTGCCAACGAGCCGGCAGCCCGTCTGATGCGGCTCACCAGTTTACCGGCGGAGAAAGCGATTACCCTTACCTGACCCTTCAGCAGGGCCATCATGATGAAGAAGGAGTAGTGATGTCTGATACGTTGAATGTTGTTACGTTACTGGGAAGCCTGCGCAAAGGTTCATTTAACGGCATGGTTGCCCGCACTCTGCCGAAGCTGGCACCTGAAGGGATGGCAATTAGCGCCCTGCCGTCGATCGGCGATATCCCACTGTACGACGCGGATGTGCAGCAGGAAGAGGGATTCCCTGCTGCCGTAGAAGCGCTGGCAGAACAGATCCGCCAGGCAGACGGCGTGGTGATCGTGACTCCGGAATATAACTACTCCGTGCCGGGTGGCTTAAAGAATGCCATCGACTGGCTTTCTCGTCTGCCGGAGCAGCCGCTGGCAGGTAAGCCGGTGCTGATCCAGACCAGCTCAATGGGGGCGATTGGCGGTGCGCGCTGCCAGTATCATCTGCGCCAGATCCTGGTCTTCCTCGACGCGATGGTAATGAACAAGCCGGAATTTATGGGGGGCGTGATTCAGAACAAGGTCGACCCGCAGACGGGTGAAGTGATTGACCAGAGCACGCTGGATCACCTGAGCGGACAGCTGAGCGCGTTCGGGAAGTATATTCAGCGGGTTAAAGCGTAAAAGAAGGAACAAAAATTAAAGCCCTTTTCTGAGAAAAGGGCTTTTTTTATTACGCGTCGATAAACGCAATCTTCAGAATGAACAGCAGCGCAACGACCATCACGCACGGGCTGATTTCACGCCAGCGCCCGGTCCCCGCCTTCATGACACAGTAAGAGATAAAGCCCAGCGCAATACCTTCAGTGATGGAGAAACTGAACGGCATCATCACCGCAGTGATAAACGCCGGCACCGCTTCGGTCAGGTCATCCCATTTCACGCGCGCCAGGCTGGAGGTCATCAGTACGCCGACATAGATCAGCGCGCCTGCGGCAGCGTAGGGCGGCACCATACCGGCCAGCGGAGAGAGGAAGATCACCAGCAGGAACAGCAGGCCGACGACGACAGCGGTCAGGCCGGTACGGCCACCCACGGAGACCCCGGAAGAGGATTCGATGTAGGCGGTCACGGAGGAGGTACCGATAAAGGAGCCGGTCACGGAGGAGATGCTGTCCACAAACAGCGCCTGCTTCATGCGCGGGAATTTGCCCTTCTCATCCGCCAGACCAGCCTTGTCGGTCACGCCAATCAGCGTCCCGGAGGAGTCAAACAGGTTCACCAGCATGAAGGAGAAGATCACCCCGGCCAGGCCCAGGTTCAGCGAGCCCGCCAGATCGACATGGCCAATCACCGTGGAGACGCTCGGCGGCGCGGAGACGATGCCGTTGTAGTGTACATCGCCCATCATCCAGCCCAGCAGGGTGGTGACAATAATTGATACCAGCACCGCCGCGTGGATATTGCGTGAGGCCAGAATCGCGATGATGAAGAAGCCCAGCACACCCAGCAGCACGCTGTGGGAGGTGAGTTTACCAATGCTGACCAGGGTTTCCGGGTTCGCCACGATCACCCCGGCGTTTTTCAGCCCCATCATACCGATGAACAGACCGATACCGCTGGTGATACCTACGCGCAGGCTGACCGGGATATTAGCAATCATCCAGTAACGCACGCGGAAAATGGTCAGCAGCAGCAGACCGACCGCGCCCCAGAAGATAGCGCCCATGCCCACCTGCCACGGCAGGCCCATCGCCTGAACCACGACGAAGGCGAAGAAGGCGTTGAGGCCCATCGCCGGTGCCAGGGCAACCGGCAGGTTAGCGAACAGCCCCATCAGGATGCTGCCGAAGGCGGCGATAAGACAGGTCGTAACGAAGACGGCGCTGGTGTCCATGCCAGCAACGCCCAGAATTTGTGGGTTCACGAAAACGATATAGACCATCGTCAGGAAGGTGGTGAAACCGGCGATCACTTCGGTGCGTGCCGTCGTGCCGTGCTCGCGCAGTTTAAACACGCGCTCAAGCAAACCCGCGCCAGAAGACTGGGTAGTGTGTTGTTGACTCATTATCTATTTCCGAACAGGGAGGGAAAATCCGTCGCTATCCTATACCAAAATGCGACAATAAGGGCGGTTGTGAGGTACTTTTTTTCATTGCATCTGCTTATACGGCAACGATTGCGTCACACCGTTATGCATAACGTAAACGTTAAACTTGTTAAGAAAGGGAAAGGCATGTCTCAGATTGATGCGGTATTTTTCGACTGCGACGGTACGCTGGTCGACAGTGAGGTCATCTGTTCCCGGGCGTATGTCACCATGTTCCAGGAATTTGGTATCACGCTCGATCTCGAAGAGACCTTCAAACGCTTTAAGGGCGTGAAGCTCTACGAGATCATCGACATCATTAATGCCGAACACGGCGTCAGCCTCGCGAAAGCGGATCTGGAGCCTGTTTACCGCGCCGAGGTCGCACGCCTTTTCGACTCGGAACTGGAAGCGATCGCCGGGGCCAGCGCCCTGCTGGATTCTATGGCGGTGCCAATGTGCGTGGTCTCTAACGGTCCGGTGAGCAAAATGCAGCACTCCCTTGGCAAGTTACAGATGCTGCACCATTTTCCGGAAAAACTGTTCAGCGGCTACGATATTCAGCGCTGGAAGCCCGATCCGGCCATGATGTTCCATGCGGCGAAAGCGATGAACGTCAACGTCGAGAACTGCATCCTGGTGGATGACTCCAGCGCAGGCGCGCAGGCGGGGATCGCCGCGGGCATGGAGGTGTTCTACTTCTGCGCCGATCCGCACAACCCGCCGCTCGACCATCCGAAAGTCACGACCTTTACCGATCTGGCGCAGCTGCCGGCATTGTGGAAAGCGCGCGGCTGGAATATTACCCGCTAAGCAAATGCCCTCCCCGTATGGGGAGGGCTGATATTTTTACTTAAAGATTTTTTGTACAAATTCCGCATAGGCCGGACGCCAGACGTCCATTTCATGATTCAGTCCGGGATACAGCTTGTAGTCAAATTTAATGCCCTGCTTTTCCAGCTCCGCTTTCAGCCCGGCGATATCTTTTCCGGTTACCGAATCATGCTCCCCTACCACTACCGTAAAATTATGCAGCTGTCCGTTGATAACATCGGGCTGCTTAAATCTTGCGGCTACGCCCTCGTCAGGTACGGTCGTTGTGGTAACGCCGCTGAAGGTTCCCAGCCAGCCAAAGCTGTCCAGGTGATTCATTCCGGAAACCAGCGCCTGATATCCCCCCTGCGACAGACCCGCCAGCGCGCGGCCCTCCGCCTCTTTACGCACGTTGAAGCGGGTATCAATTAGCGGAACGATCTCGCTCATTAGCTCTCGATCTGCCGCTTTGGCGTTGAGGTGATAAAAGGTTTTGCGTCTTTCGGCAGGCGGGAAGTTCTCAGGAATCGCCTCGGGAATGTCGGTCTCCGTGTCGGGCACGACCACCAGCATAGGTTTGATTTTCCCCTCGGCCATCAGATTATCCATGATTTGCGGCAGGCGGCCCTGATCGATGGCCGAAAGGCCGGTATCCCCAAACCCATGATAGAAATAGAGAACCGGTAACGGTTCGCCTTTACCGTTATACCCCGGCGGGGTCCAGACATAGACGCGGCGTTCAGCGTTGAGCGCCTGCGAATGCCAGGTCAGGGTGGTCAGATCGCCATGGGGAACCGGACGATCGTCCAGAATGCTGCCGGGGACCAGAATCAGGCTGGTATTGACCTGGCGCTGGGGTTTTGGATAGCGGCTGCCCGTGTCGCTGGAGCGAAAACCGTCAATATCGTAGAAATATTCATACAGGTTCGGAGCCATAGGCTCGCTTTTCCATGACCAGACGCCATTTTTATCTTTCGTCATATCATGGGAAACCCAGGTTTCCGGCATCGATCCCGTCACCACGGAGACCCGCTTCGCAGCAGGCGCAAACAGGCGAAAGGTAATACTTTTATCCGTATTAACCTGCGTGACATAGTGGCTAACCGGCATCGCCGGATCGGGTGTGGCAGGAAAGGGGGCGGCGTTAACCGGCATTCCAGTACTTATTCCAATACTGATTGCCATAGCCAGGCATGCTAATGATTTTTTCATGTTCCATCCTTTGCTGTTTTTCGTCCCACGTTAGCGCGTTTCGGTCGTCAGGCAACGGATGAAGGTAAATAATGTGATTGCACCAGAAATAATCACGCCAGTAAGTACTGGCGTGATGAGAGGAGGGTATTACTCTTTCGGATCTTTACCCGCCAGCATCTTGTCCAGCTCGTCGCCACCCACATGGCGGAAATCCTGGCCCTTCACGAAGTAGAAGATGTATTCGCAAATGTTCTGGCACCGGTCACCGATACGCTCGATAGAGCGGGCGCAGAACAGTGCGGTCAGAACGCTTGGAATGGTTCGCGTATCTTCCATCATGTAGGTCATCAGCTGGCGCACGATGCCTTCGTACTCCTGGTCGACTTTCTTGTCTTCCCGATAAATACGTACCGCTTCATCAAGATCCATACGCGCAAAGGCATCCAGCACATCATGCAGCATCTGCACGGTGTGACGCCCCAGCGACTCCAGGCTCACCAGCAGCGGCTGGTGTTGCTGGGAGAATTTCTCCAGCGCAGTGCGGCAGATTTTGTCCGCCACGTCGCCAATACGTTCCAGTTCAGCGATAGTTTTGATGATCGCCATGACAAGACGCAGGTCGCTCGCTGTCGGCTGACGCTTGGCGATAATGCGCACGCAGGCTTCATCGATCGCCACTTCCATCATGTTGACATGTTTGTCGCCTTCCACCACGCGCTTCGCCAGCTCGCTGTCCTGGTTATGCATTGCGGTGATCGCGTCAGAAAGCTGCTGCTCGACCATTCCGCCCATGGTCATCACCTGGGTGCGGATACTTTCCAGCTCTGCGTTGAACTGGCCGGAAATGTGTTTATTAAGATTGAGATTATCCATTGCGCACTCCTGAATCAGCCGTAGCGTCCGGTGATGTAGTCTTCTGTTTGTTTCTTCGCAGGCTTGGTGAACAGGTCGTCCGTTTTACTGAACTCAATCAACTCGCCCAGGTACATAAATGCTGTGTGGTCGGAACAACGGGCAGCCTGCTGCATGTTGTGGGTCACGATCACCACGGTGTAATCCGCTTTCAGCTCGGTGATCAGCTCTTCAATACGCCCGGTGGAGATCGGGTCCAGCGCTGAGCACGGCTCATCCAGCAGCAACACTTCCGGGCGAATGGCGATACCGCGCGCAATGCACAGACGCTGCTGCTGACCACCGGAGAGAGAGTACCCGCTCTGGTGAAGTTTATCTTTGGTTTCGTTCCACAATGCGGCCTTGGTCAAAGCCCACTGCACGCGTTCATCCATATCGGCGCGGGAGAGCTTCTCGAACAGGCGCACACCAAAGGCAATGTTGTCATAAATCGACATCGGGAACGGCGTAGGCTTCTGGAACACCATACCCACTTTCGCACGCAGCAGAGCGATATCCTGGGTATTGGTCAGAATGTTGTCGCCATCCAGCAGGATCTCGCCTTCGGCGCGCTGCTCCGGATAAAGCGAATACATTTTGTTAAAGGTACGCAGCAGCGTGGACTTACCGCAGCCAGACGGACCGATGAACGCGGTAACCTGGTTTTTAGCAATATCCAGGTTGATGTTCTTCAGGGCATGGAACTTACCGTAGTAGAAGTTCAGGTCACGAACCGAAAGTTTACCCGGAGCAGTATTCACCATACTCATTGACTCATTTCCTCATCCGGCGCCGCAGTGTGCCACGCCGTCAATAATTAACCGTGTTTCTTCTTCGCGAAAATAACGCGCGCCAGAATGTTCAGTAACAGTACGCACAGGGTAATAATCAGTACCCCGGCCCAGGCCAGTGACTGCCATTCGGCAAACGGGCTCATCGCAAATTTAAAGATCGTCACCGGCAGGTTGGCGATCGGCTGCATCATGTCCGTGCTCCAGAACTGGTTTGAGAGCGCGGTAAAGAGCAGCGGTGCCGTTTCACCGGCGATACGGGCAACGGCCAGCAGCACACCTGTCAGGATCCCCGAGATGGAGGCTTTCAGGGTGATGGCAGAAATCATCTTCCACTTTGGCGTACCCAGTGCGTAGGCCGCTTCACGCAGGCTGTCCGGCACCAGTTTCAGCATGTTCTCGGTGGTACGAATAACGATAGGTACCTGCAGCAGCGCCAGCGCAATCACACCCGCCCAGCCGGAGAAGTGTTCCATCTGCGCCACCACGATGGTGTAGACGAACAGGCCGACCACAATCGATGGGGCAGAGAGCAGGATGTCGTTGATGAAGCGAATTACTTCTGCAATCCAGGATTTACGGCCATACTCCGCCAGATAGATCCCCGCCATGATACCAAGTGGCGTGCCGAAGACGGTCGCCCAGAGGATCAGCAGGCCGCTGCCCGCCAGGGCATTCGCCAGACCACCGCCCGCCGTATTTGGCGGCGGCGTCATTTCGGTAAACAACGCCCACGACATGCCGTCGATGCCACGCGCCACCGTGGAGAACAGGATCCAGATCAGCCAGAACAGACCAAACGCCATGGTCGCCATGGAGAGCGTCAGGGCGAGGCGGTTTTTCATGCGGCGCTTCGCCTGCATTTTGCGGCGGGATTCCGCCAGCTCCGCGGTATTTTGCATTTCGAGCGTAGCCATTAGCGTGCCCCCTCATTTTTCGCCAGGCGCATGATCATCAGTTTGGAGATCGCCAGAACAATGAAGGTGATAACAAACAGAATTAAGCCCAGTTCCATCAGCGCGGCTACGTGCAGGCCCGACTCCGCTTCAGCGAATTCGTTCGCCAACGCCGAGGTGATGCTGTTGCCCGGCATATAGAGCGAGGCACTGTCGAGCTGGTAGGTGTTACCGATGATAAAGGTCACTGCCATGGTTTCACCCAGCGCACGACCCAGACCCAGCATAATGCCGCCGATTACCCCATTTTTGGTGAACGGCAGGACGATACGCCAGATAACTTCCCAGGTGGTGCAGCCGATACCGTAGGCCGACTCTTTCATCATCACCGGGGTCTGTTCGAAGACATCGCGCATGACCGCCGCAATGTACGGAATAATCATGATGGCGAGGATCACGCCTGCCGCCAGGATGCCGATACCGAAAGCCGGACCGGAGAACAGTGCGCCCACAAACGGGATAGCGGAAAGGACATTGCCCACCGGCTCCTGAAAGTAGGTCGCGAACAGCGGAGCGAAGATAAACAGACCCCACATGCCGTAAACGATACTTGGAATGGCCGCCAGCAGTTCAATGGCAATACCCAGCGGGCGTCGCAGCCAGTTTGGCGCCAGTTCGGTCAGGAACAGGGCGATACCGAAGCTCACCGGCACCGCAATCAGCAGCGCGATAAACGAGGTCACCAGCGTGCCGTAGATAGGCACCAGCGCACCGTAGATATCGTTCGGCGCATCCCACTCTTTGGTCCACAGGAAGGAGAAACCAAATTTCTGGATGCTCGGCCAGGAGGAGAAAATCAGGGACACGATAATGCCGCCCAGCAGCAATAGCACAATCAGCGCAGCCAGTTTTACCAGCGCGCTGAAAATCATGTCACCTTTTTTACCCGGAGGGTTAAATGCAGGCTTGGTTGCAGCCATAAATTACTCTTCTGTTTGAGACGTCTTACGAATATGCCCGGTGACGCTTACGCTTGCCGGGCCTACAGTCGGAACCGTAGGGCGGGTTAGCGCTAGCGCTACCCGCCATCTTCGTCAAAAATATCCTGTTAGTACAGCGCTTTACCGCTGCTGTCTTTCACGTTGGTTTTCCATGCAGCACGAATCTGCTCAACCACGCTGTCCGGCAGGCTGGCGTAATCCAGGTCATTAGCCTGTTTGCCGCCATTTTTGTATGCCCAGTCGAAGAACTTCAGCACTTCAGCACCCTGCTCTGGCTTCTTCTGATCCTTGTGGACCAGGATGAAGGTGGTAGAGGTGATTGGCCATGCATTTTCGCCTTTCTGGTTGGTCAGATCCTGAGCGAAAGATTTGCTCCAGTCAGCGCCTTTGGCTGCGTTAGCAAAGTTCTCTTCGGTCGGGCTGACCGGTTTGCCGTCGGCAGAAACCAGTTTGGTGTACGCCAGGTTGTTCTGCTTGGCGTAAGCGTATTCTACGTAGCCGATGGAGCCAGGCAGACGCTGTACGAACGCGGCGATACCGTCGTTACCTTTACCGCCCAGACCGGTCGGCCAGTTAACGGTAGAGCCGGAACCGACTTTGGATTTCCACTCTTCGTTCACTTTCGCCAGGTAGCTGGTGAAGACGAAGGAGGTACCGGAGCCGTCAGCACGACGAACCACAGCGATGTTCTGCGAAGGCAGCTTAACGCCCGGGTTCAGTTTGGTGATGGCTTCGTCATCCCATTTTTTGATTTTGCCGAGGTAGATATCACCCAGGGTTTTGCCATCCAGCACCAGTTCGCCGGACTTCAGGCCAGGGATATTCACCGCCAGCACAACACCACCGATAACGGTCGGGAACTGGAACAGGCCTTCCTGATTCAGTTTCTCATCCGACAGCGGAGCATCAGATGCGCCGAAATCAACGGTATTTGCGGTAATTTGTTTAACGCCACCGGAGGAGCCGATACCCTGGTAGTTCACCTTGTTACCAGTCTCTTTCTGGTAAGTATCAGCCCATTTGGCATACACCGGCGCAGGGAAGGTTGCACCAGCGCCAGTCAGGCTTGCCTCTGCAAATACAGAGAACGCGCTCATCGATAAGGTCGCGGCGACAACAGTTGCGACAGTGGTACGCATAACTTTCATAATGTCTCCTGCAAGATTTTCGTAAATCGTTGTTTAGTGGCTACGATGAGCAAAATAGGACAAAGAGGTGACAGATAAATGTACGAATTATGACAGTTTTATGACAACGAAAATCGCGCAGAAAAACCAGCAAAATAATCTATTATTATCAAGTAGTTATATTGAAATATGACAAATTGATTTCAGGTAAATTTTCTTTCTGTGACACTGAAAAAAAATAGCCGAAGATGACAGTTTGTCATAGAACGCAGGGTAAAAAAGCAGGCGAAAAAACGCGCAGAAAGGATAAAAAAAGCTCCACCCGAAGGTGGAGCCTGAGAGGATTACTCTACGGTAACGGACTTCGCCAGGTTACGCGGCTGGTCGACGTCAGTGCCTTTGATCAGCGCAACGTGGTAAGCCAGCAGCTGCAGCGGAACGGTATAGAAGATCGGGGCGATGACCTCTTCCACATGCGGCATCTCGATGATGTGCATGTTGTCGCTGCTGGTAAAGCCGGCATCCTGATCCGCGAAGACATAGAGCACGCCGCCACGGGCGCGGACTTCTTCGATGTTGGACTTCAGTTTTTCCAGCAGTTCGTTGTTCGGTGCCACCACGATAACCGGCATATCCGCATCGATCAGCGCCAGTGGACCGTGTTTCAGCTCACCTGCCGCATAGGCTTCAGCGTGGATATAGGAGATCTCTTTGAGCTTCAGCGCGCCTTCCAGAGCAATCGGATATTGATCGCCACGACCCAGGAACAGGGAATGATGCTTGTCGGAGAAATCTTCCGCCAGCGCTTCAATGCGCTTGTCCTGGGAGAGCATCTGCTCAATACGGCTCGGCAGCGCCTGCAGACCGTGCACGATATCGTGCTCAATCGCCGCATCCTGACCTTTCAGACGGGCCAGTTTCGCCACCAGCATCAGCAGAACTGTCAGCTGGGTGGTGAACGCTTTGGTAGAGGCCACGCCGATTTCGGTACCGGCTTTGGTCATCAGCGCCAGATCGGATTCACGCACCAGCGAGGAGCCCGGTACGTTACAGATGGCCAGCGAGCCCAGATAGCCCAGCTCTTTGGAGAGACGCAGCGCCGCCAGGGTATCAGCGGTTTCACCGGACTGGGACAGGGTGATCATCAGGCTGTTACGACGCACGGCTGATTTGCGATAGCGGAACTCGGAGGCGATCTCCACGTCGCACGGCACGCCTGCCAGCGCTTCAAACCAGTAGCGGGAAACCATACCGGAGTTGTAGGAGGTGCCGCAGGCCACGAGCTGAATGTGCTCAACTTTTGCCAGCATTTCGTTGGCGTTAGCACCCAGTTCGCTCAAATCCACTTCGCCGTGGCTGATACGCCCGGTCAGGGTGTTTTTGATGGCATTCGGCTGCTCGTAGATCTCTTTCTGCATGTAGTGACGGTAAGCGCCTTTATCACCCGCGTCGTACTGCAGGTTGGATTCGATATCCTGACGTTTTACCGGCTCGCCAGATTTATCAAAGATTTTGACGTCACGGCGGGTCACTTCTGCAATATCGCCCTCTTCCATGAAGATAAAGCGACGGGTCACCGGCAGCAGCGCCAGCTGATCGGAGGCGATAAAGTTCTCCCCCATCCCCAGACCAATCACCATCGGGCTGCCAGAGCGGGCTGCCAGCAGGGTAGACGGGTCGCGGCTGTCCATGATCACGGTGCCGTAGGCGCCGCGCAGCTGTGGGATCGCACGCAGTACGGCCTCACGCAGCGTACCGCCCTGCTTCAGCTCCCAGTGAACCAGGTGGGCAATCACTTCGGTGTCGGTTTCAGAGACGAAGGTGTAACCACGCGCGATAAGTTCTTCACGCAGCGGTTCATGGTTTTCGATGATGCCGTTATGCACCACCACAATGTGTTCAGAGACGTGCGGGTGCGCGTTGCCTTCCGAAGGTTCACCGTGGGTCGCCCAACGGGTATGGGCAATACCTGTGCCACCGTGCAGCGGGTTCTCTTCCGCGGCCTGTGCCAGCATGTTTACTTTACCGAGGCGACGCAGACGGGTCATATTCCCTTCTGCATCCACCACTGCCAGACCGGCAGAGTCATAACCACGGTATTCCAGACGACGTAAACCTTCGAGAAGGATTTCAGCAATATCACGCTGCGCGACTGCGCCAACAATTCCACACATAGTTTTAGATTCCGAATAGAGGCTTTCGCCTGCGTTGTCGCTGACCTGTTATGCCCTTTCCGGGCGCCCCGAGCCTTGTAGAGAGTGGGGTTATATTTATGGGTACTGCTGATGGGCGGGGGATTATGTTATCCCCTCATCCCGAATCCTCTCCCGGAGGGGGAGAGGAAATAATCCGCTTACTTCTTTTTCACCGGGCGTTTCCAGCCCTGCTTATGCACCTGCGGCACACGGCTTAACACCAGCTCGTTCTCCGCCACATTGCGGGTAACGGTCGTGCCCGCCGCAATGGTTACGCCTTTACCAATCGTCACGGGTGCCACCAGCTGCGAATCCGATCCCACAAACACGTCGTCACCAATAATGGTTTTAAACTTGTTCGCGCCATCGTAGTTACAGGTGATAGTCCCGGCGCCGATATTCACGTTATCGCCAATCTCTGCGTCGCCCAGATAGGTCAGATGGCCAGCTTTCGAGCCTTTGCCCAGACGCGCTTTTTTCATTTCGACGAAGTTGCCGACGTGTGCGCCTTCCAGCAGCTCAGCGCCCGGACGCAGACGGGCGAACGGCCCGATAGTGCAGGCGGCGGACAGATGAGCATCTTCAACCACGCTATAAGGGCTGATTTCGCAGTCGTCGCCAATGACGCTGTTTTTGATCACACAACCGGTGCCAATTTTGACGCGATTACCCAGCGTTACGTTGCCTTCCAGAATAACGTTAGTATCGATCTCGACGTCGCGCCCATGATTAAGCACTCCGCGCAGATCGAAACGTGCCGGATCGCGCAGCATTACGCCCGCCAGCAGCAGCTTTTCAGCCTGCTCGGACTGATATACGCGCTCCAGACGGGACAGCTGAAGACGGTTGTTCACCCCTTCCACTTCGCTTAAACGATCCGGATGAACGGCAGCGATTTCGCGGCCTTCCTGATACGCCATCGCGATGATATCGGTGATGTAGAATTCGCCCTGGGCGTTATTGTTGTTCAGCTGTGACAGCCAGCGCTTCATGTCCGCCCCGTTGGCGATCAGAATGCCGGTGTTAATTTCCTGAATTTCACGCTGCGCCTCGGTGGCATCTTTGTGCTCAACGATGCCCGTCACCTTGCCGTTATCACGGGTGATACGGCCATAACCGGTTGGATCGTCCAGCTTAACGGTCAGCAGACCGATCCCGCCCTGCGGTTTTGCAGCGCGCAGGCGGGTCAGCGTCTCAACGGAGATCAACGGCACGTCGCCGTAGAGCATCAGGATGTCTTCGTCGTCAGAGAAGAACGGGGAGGCCTGCTGCATGGCGTGGCCGGTGCCCAACTGTTCTGCCTGCAGAACCCAGTTGAGTTTGTCATCGCGTAGCGTCTGCTTCAGCAGATCGCCGCCGTGACCGTAGACCAGATGCACCTGGCTGGCGCCGAGATCGTTAGCGGCATCAATGACATGCTGCACCATCGCTTTCCCTGCAAGGGTGTGCAGCACTTTAGGAAGATCGGAATACATGCGGGTGCCTTTGCCTGCGGCAAGGATGACCACGCTCATTGCAGTGTTCAACATACACGTCCTGACTGTAATTTGAGTGAAAAGTAAAACCCTTTGGCGTTGAAAATTCTACATATTTTGCGCCAAAAAATGGAGTGACGGTAAAACGCACAACGTTGCCTGTTTCGGGCAAATTAACGGTCCTTTTTACCGCAGATTAAAGGGCTTTGCCTGTGAAATAAAGCGCCCTTTAGCGAACTCTCCAGCCCTCCCAACATGTTAGCTATTTTTTCGCTCTATTAATAAAGCCTGTTATAAGCAAAACACTGTTTTAATTATCTGAATGTGTGACACACAAAAAAGAAACACTGTTTTATTCTGATGATAATAGCGCTCAATTATTACTCAGGAGAATAAGATGAAGTCTAAAATACCTCTGGCCCTGATGATGTGTAGCGCCTTTTCCGCTATGGCAACAGAACAACCTCATGTCTGGAAAGCCATCGCCTTTGGGCAATCAACGGATCTGAATTTTTCCTCCAACGTGCTGCCCGAGAAAATCGGCGTCAATGATGTGACCATCGACGGGAAAAAGCTCTCGCCCCAGGAGAGCGCTGACCTGGCAAAAGCCATCACCCTGGAAAGCCGGGGCGGCAAAATCGCCAACTCCCACGACGGCTTAACGTTTTTCTATACCGAGCTGCCGACGGCAGAAAATTTCGTTTTGCAGGCCACTGTCCGGGTCGACCAGTTTGGGCCGGAGAATGGCGCGAAACCTGCCGCGCAGGAGGGCGCCGGACTACTGGTGCGCGATGTCCTCGGCAACCCACGCCAGCAACCGCTAAAAACCGGCTATGAAGAGTTTCCGGCGGCATCAAATCAGGTGATGAACGCCATTATGACTCAGGATAAAAAAGACCATCAGAGGGTAAAAATGCAGGCTATCACCCGGGAGGGGATCAGCCATCCCTGGGGGGATGCCGGAGCCGCCATTAAAAAGCAGAGTTATAAGGAAGAGGTGGATCTGAGCCAGACGCCTGAATTTCGCCTGAAACTCCAGCGCACCGACGACGGCTTTATTACCGCCTGGGCCCCGCTGGACAGCGACACCTGGGTGAGCAAGCGCGTGCCGCGCGCTGACCTGATTTCGGTACAGAACAAGGACCACTATTACGTCGGCTTTTTTGCCTCCCGCAATGCCAAAATTACGGTAACTAACGCCTCGCTCACCACCACCAGCGCCCATACCGTGCCTTCGGAGCCCTGGCAGGCAGAGCCACTGCCGGTCGTGGTGCAGCTGGCATCTGGTACGGTCAGCGCTTCGCCAGATTACCTGCTGCAGGCGCGCGCTAATGAGGACGGGGTATTTAGCGTAAGACAAAACGAAGTGGTGATCGGTAATGAGAAAGCGGTGAAAGCAGGCGAAATGTACACCCTGCCAGCCCGCCTGGAGCAGACCAGCACCTTCACGGTGACCTTTACGCCTGCTCATGGCACGCCAGTGAACCAGCAGCTCACCGTCGAACGCATTGCGGACAGAGATACGACGCACCTCTATGCCGCTCCGGACGGAAAAGCGGATGCACAAGGCACCGCCGATGCGCCACTGGATCTCGCCACCGCCATCGCCCTGCTGGCGCCCGGCGGCAAGCTGGTGCTGAAAAGCGGCGATTACCCGCAGAGTGAGATCCCCGTCGCTGCCAGCGGCAGCAGCGATAAACTCAAAACCCTGCTGGCAGACGGGAAAGTGGTGATCCACGGCCTGCTGCTTGATGCCAGCTACTGGCATATCAACGGTATCGACGTGACCGACAAAAGTCTGCGCGTTCAGGGCAGCCATAACCTGATCGAGCGCGTCACGGCCTACCGCAATGACGATACCGGGATCCAGATCTCCTCCCCGGAGAAGATTGGCCGGCCATTATGGGCAAGCTATAACCGGGTTGTGGATTCTGAATCTTACGCCAATGAAGATCCCGGCAAAATTAACGCCGATGGCTTCGCGGTGAAAATGCGGGTGGGGGAAGGTAACCGGCTGGAGCGTTGCTATTCCCACGACAATATCGACGACGGTTTTGACCTGTTCAACAAGATTGAAGATGGCGCAAACGGCGTGGTCGTGATCGAGAACTCGGTTGCCAGCAACAATACCAGTAACGGCTTTAAGCTCGGCGGAGAAGGGCAGCCTGTGGCGCATCAGATCCGCAACAGCAAAGCCACGGGCAATCACCTGGACGGCTTCACCGATAACTTTAACCCCGGCAGGCTGGTGGTGGAGAACAATATCGCGGTAGATAACCAGCGCTTTAACTATATCTTCCGTCCAAGCCCGTACGGCGATGTGACAACTCAGGGAACCTTTACCGGCAACGTATCGATCCGTAATAAGCCAGGCGAGTACGACGATGCGGTGACAGGAAACATTGATAACACGAACTACTTTATCAAGAAGGGTAAAAGCGTGAACAGTGAAGGGAAGGAACTGGATAAAACGCAGGTAAAAATGTAGGTACCAGGGAGGCGCTTCGCTTATCACACTACGGTAAGCGTGGCGCCACCCGGCATATCAGCACTTAGTGGTTGAACGTACCGAAAGAGACGTTCATGTTGCTGAAAAGGGCGATGATTTTATTGATCGTTTTCATGATGGCATCCTGATATTTTTGGAGTTCAGTTATGTGATATTCATCACAAAACGAAGTCTACTCCTGACTATTCTGCCGATCAATCTTTTTGTGATCTAAATCACAAAATAATAAAACATCGTTTTAGCTTCAGATTTTCTGAAACGGAACCATAAAAAAAGCCAGTCTGGAGACCAGACTGGCTTTCGTGCTTTCAAGCCGGTGTTACATCGCTTTCTTGGTCAACTCGATAACGCGCAGTTTCGCGATCGCTTTGGCCAGCTCTGCAGACGCCTGAGCGTAATCCACGTCGCCATGAGAGCTCTTAATGTGCTCTTCTGCTTTACGCTTCGATTCCAGAGCTCGCGCTTCGTCGAGATCCTGGCCACGAATTGCGGTATCAGCCAGTACGGTCACGCTACCAGGCTGCACTTCAATAATGCCGCCAGACAGATAGATAAACTCTTCATGACCGAACTGTTTAACGATGCGGATCATACCAGGCTTAATGGCGGTGAGCAGCGGGGCGTGACCCGGGAAAATACCCAGTTCACCTTCGCTACCCGTTACCTGGATTTTCTCGACCAGACCAGAGAACATTTGTTGCTCTGCGCTGACGACGTCCAGGTGGTAAGTCATTGCCATATCACCCTCCGATTAAGGCGTTAAAGTTTTTTGGCTTTTTCCACGGCTTCGTCGATGGAACCCACCATATAGAACGCCTGCTCCGGCAGGTGATCGTATTCGCCTTCCATGATGCCTTTAAAGCCACGGATGGTGTCTTTCAGCGCAACGTATTTGCCCGGAGAACCGGTAAATACTTCTGCTACGAAGAACGGCTGGGACAGGAAGCGCTGGATCTTACGCGCACGTGCTACCACCAGTTTGTCTTCTTCAGACAGTTCATCCATACCCAGGATGGCGATGATGTCTTTCAGTTCCTGATAACGCTGCAGCAGGGACTGTACGCCACGCGCGGTGTCGTAGTGTTCCTGACCCACTACCAGTGGATCCAGCTGACGGCTGGTGGAGTCCAGCGGGTCAACGGCCGGGTAGATACCCAGAGACGCGATCTGACGGCTCAGTACCACGGTTGCGTCTAAGTGCGCAAAGGTGGTTGCTGGGGATGGGTCAGTCAAGTCATCCGCAGGTACGTATACCGCCTGAACGGAGGTAATAGAACCGGTTTTGGTAGAGGTGATACGTTCCTGCAGAACACCCATCTCTTCCGCCAGGGTCGGCTGGTAGCCTACCGCTGATGGCATACGACCCAGCAGTGCGGATACTTCCGTACCGGCCAGGGTGTAACGGTAGATGTTGTCGACGAACAGCAGTACGTCACGACCTTCGTCACGGAATTTCTCAGCCATGGTCAGACCGGTCAGCGCAACGCGCAGACGGTTTCCAGGTGGCTCGTTCATCTGGCCGTAAACCAGGGATACTTTATCCAGAACGTTGGAGTCGGTCATTTCGTGGTAGAAGTCGTTACCCTCACGAGTACGCTCACCTACGCCCGCAAACACGGAGTAACCGGAGTGCTCGATCGCGATGTTACGGATCAGCTCCATCATGTTTACGGTTTTACCTACACCCGCACCACCGAACAGACCAACTTTACCGCCCTTCGCAAACGGACACATCAGGTCGATAACTTTGATGCCGGTTTCCAGCAGTTCCTGAGAGCTGGACAGCTCTTCATAGGAAGGTGCTGCGCGGTGGATAGCCCAACGCTCTTCTTCGCCGATATCGCCTTTCATGTCGATCGGCTGACCCAGGACGTTCATGATACGGCCCAGGGTTGCTTTACCTACTGGTACTTCAATTGGGTGCTCGAGGTCTTTTACTTCCAGACCACGACGCAGACCGTCGGAAGAACCCATGGCGATGGTACGCACGATACCGCCACCGAGCTGCTGCTGAACTTCCAGCACCAGATTTTCGTTACCATTCTGAACCTCAAGAGCATCGTACACGCGCGGTACGGCATCCTGAGGGAATTCGACGTCAACTACGGCGCCGATTACCTGGACAATCTTTCCAGTAGCCATCTTGAATCCTCTACGTAATTCGTAAACCTGGTTAAACCGCGGCGGCCCCCGAGACGATCTCGGTGAGTTCCTGAGTAATGCTGGCCTGACGAGCTTTGTTGTATACCAACTGCAGCTCTTTGATCAGGCTGCCACCATTATCGGTAGCGGCTTTCATCGCCACCATACGTGCGGCCTGCTCGCTAGCCAGGTTTTCTACCACGCCCTGATAAACCTGAGATTCAACATAACGACGCAGCAAGGTATCCAGCAGCGGTTTTGGATCCGGTTCATACAGGTAATCCCAGGCTTTATGTTTTAACTCTTCATCTTCTGATGCCGGTAACGGCAGCAGCTGAGTGAGGGTCGGAACCTGGGACATGGTGTTAATAAATTTGTTATTTACAACGTACAGCCTGTCCAGACGGCCTTCATCATAGGCCTGCAACATCACTTTAACCGGACCGATCAGTTCGGACAGGGACGGGTTATCACCCATACCGGTCACCTGGGCGACAATATTGCCGCCTACGGAATTGAAGAAAGAGACGCCCTTAGAGCCGATCATCGCGATATCGCTTTGAACGCCTTTATCGGACCATGCTTTCATATCCGCCAGCAGCTTTTTGAACAGGTTAATGTTCAAGCCGCCGCACAAACCACGGTCGGTAGACACCACCAGGTAGCCCACGCGCTTAACGTCGCGTTCTTCCAGGTAAGGGTGCTTATATTCCAGATTACCGCTCGCAAGGTGACCAATCACTTTGCGCATGGTATCTGCATAAGGACGGCTGGCCGCCATACGTTCCTGCGATTTACGCATTTTGGAAGCGGCGACCATCTCCATCGCTTTAGTGATCTTTTGCGTGTTCTGGACGCTTGCGATCTTACTACGTATCTCTTTTGCGCCGGCCATGAGCTTCTCCTCAATGCCTTGCGGTCTGCCCTAAGACAGACCGCCAGACGTTACCAGGACTGGGTTGCTTTGAAGGAATCGAGCAGGCTCTTCAGCTTGCCTTCGATTTCGTCGTTATAGCCACCGGACTGGTTGATCTCTTGCATCAGTGGAGCATGGTCACGGTCAGCGTAAGCCAGCAGTGCGGCTTCAAAGCTACCGATTTTCGCCAGTTCTACATCCCCCAGATAACCACGTTCTGCTGCGAACAGTACCAGGCCCTGCTGTGCGACTGACATAGGGGCATACTGTTTCTGTTTCAGCAGCTCGGTCACTTTCTGACCGTGGTCAAGCTGTTTACGGGTTGCATCGTCAAGATCGGATGCAAACTGGGAGAACGCTGCCAGTTCACGATACTGTGCCAGTGCGGTACGGATACCACCGGACAGTTTCTTGATGATCTTGGTCTGCGCTGCACCACCTACACGGGATACGGAGATACCCGGGTTAACCGCCGGACGAATACCGGAGTTAAACAGGTTGGTTTCCAGGAAGATCTGACCATCGGTAATGGAGATTACGTTGGTCGGAACGAACGCAGAAACGTCACCCGCCTGGGTTTCGATGATCGGCAGAGCGGTCAGAGAACCGGTTTTGCCTTTCACTTCACCTTTGGTGAAGTTCTCAACGTATTCCGCGTTAACGCGGGATGCACGCTCCAGCAGACGGGAGTGCAGATAGAATACGTCGCCCGGGAATGCTTCACGTCCAGGTGGACGACGGAGCAGCAGGGAAACCTGACGGTAAGCCACAGCCTGTTTAGACAGGTCATCGTATACGATCAGTGCATCTTCACCGCGGTCACGGAAGTATTCGCCCATTGCGCAACCGGCATACGGTGCCAGGTATTGCAGTGCAGCAGATTCAGAAGCGGTCGCCACAACAACGATGGTGTTGGACAGCGCGCCGTGCTCTTCCAGTTTACGCACCACGTTAGAGATGGTGGACGCTTTCTGGCCGATAGCCACGTACACACATTTGATGCCGGAATCGCGCTGGTTGATGATCGCATCGATTGCCATCGCGGTTTTACCGGTCTGACGGTCACCGATGATCAGCTCACGCTGGCCACGGCCGATTGGGATCATGGCGTCAACGGATTTATAACCGGTCTGCACCGGCTGGTCGACGGACTGACGGTCGATTACGCCTGGTGCGATAACTTCGATTGGGGAGAAGCCATCGTGCTCAACCGGACCTTTACCGTCGATTGGCGCACCCAGGGTGTTCACCACGCGACCCAGCAGGCCGCGGCCAACTGGAACTTCAAGAATACGGCCAGTACACTTAACCTTCATGCCTTCGGCGAGGTCAGCGTAAGGACCCATCACAACTGCACCTACGGAGTCGCGCTCCAGGTTCAGTGCGATAGCGTAACGGTTACCCGGCAGGGAGATCATTTCACCCTGCATACAATCGGCCAGGCCGTGGATGCGGATAACACCGTCGCTTACAGAAACAATAGTACCTTCGTTGTGAGCTTCACTCACAACACTGAACTGAGCAATGCGCTGCTTGATCAGTTCGCTGATTTCGGTGGAATTCAGTTGCATGCTCCAGTCCCCTTAAGACTGCAAGACGTCTGCAAGGCGCTCAAGACGGCCGCGTACGCTGCCATCAATGACCATATCACCCGCACGGATGATTACGCCTGCCATTACAGACTTATCGATATTGCAATTCAGCTTCACTTTGCGTGACAGACGTTTTTCCATCGCGGCGGTGATTTTCGCAAGCTGTTCGTTACTCAGTTCAGTCGCAGAAGTTACTTGAACTTCAACAGTGGCTTCACTGAGGGCACGCAGGTGCTCAAACTGCTCGAGAACATCCGGGAGCGCTTTCAGACGACCATTTTCTGCCATTACCCGAATCAGGTTCTGGCCGTTGGCGTCCAGCTGCTCACCGCAAATGGCGATGAACGAATCGGCGAGCGTTTCAGGCGCCAGGGCGCCAGAAAGCATCTCAGCCATATGTTCGTTTTTCGTTACCTCAGCGGCAAACGCCAGCATGTTCTGCCAGCGATCGACATTTTGGTGTTCGATAGCAAAGTCAAAAGCTGCTTTGGCGTAGGGGCGAGCTACCGTAACAAATTCAGACATCAGCCCCTCCCTCCTTACAGTTCAGCGACAAGTTTGTCCACGATGTCGCTGTTAGCAGCTTCATCCACGGAACGTTCGATGATCTTCTCGGCGCCAGCAACAGCCAGAATCGCGACCTGCTTACGCAGCTCTTCGCGAGCACGTTTACGCTCGGCATCAATTTCTGCCTGCGCTTGTGTCACGATTTTAGTACGTTCCTGTTCTGCTTCAGCTTTCGCTTCGTCCAGGATCTGAGAACGACGTTTGTTCGCCTGCTCGATGATTACCTGGGCTTCCGCTTTCGCTTTTTTCAGCTGGTCGGTCGCGTTGGCCTGTGCAAGGTCCAAATCTTTCTTAGCGCGTTCTGCAGAAGCCAGGCCGTCAGAAATTTCTTTCTGACGTTTTTCGATGGCAGCCATTAAAGGCGGCCATACATACTTCATGCAGAACCAGACAAAGATAACAAACGCGATGGCCTGGCCGAGGATTGTTGCGTTCATGTTCACAGCACAATACCTCTTTAAATTTACAACTGTGGCTTAGGGTTTAAACGACTTACTACGCGACAGCAAACATCACGTACAGACCCAGACCTACAGCGATCATCGGGATAGCATCCACCAGACCCATAACGATAAAGAACTGAGTACGCAGCAGAGGAATCAGATCTGGCTGACGCGCTGCGCCTTCCAGGAATTTACCCCCGAGGATGCCGATACCGATCGCAGCACCGATAGCCGCCAGACCCATCATCACAGCGGCAGCCATGTACAGCAGATCCATATTCAGGTTTTCCATGACAGTCTCCAGTTTGTTTCAGTTAAAACGTAGTAGTGTTGGTAAAGAATCAGTGCTCTTCAGACGCCATCGACAGATAGACGATCGTCAGAACCATGAAGATAAAGGCTTGCAGCGTAATGATCAGGATGTGGAAAATGGCCCACGGCACATTCAGAACCCACTGTGACCACCACGGCAGAAGACCCGCGATCAGAATGAAAATCAGCTCACCCGCATACATGTTGCCGAACAGTCGCAGACCGAGGGAAATCGGTTTGGACAGCAGGCTAACGCCTTCCAGAATCAAGTTGATCGGAATAAACGCCCAGTGGTTGAACGGCTGCAGGGTAAGCTCTTTCACGAAGCCGCCTACACCTTTCATTTTGATGCTGTAGAAAAGAATCAGGATGAATACGCCCAGCGCCATAGACAGGGTGATGTTCACGTCAGCAGACGGCACCACACGCAGCGCAGGCAGACCGAAGATATGCTCGCCGATAAACGGCAGCAGGTCGATCGGCAGCAGGTCCATCAGGTTCATCAGGAAGACCCAGACAAAGACGGTCAGCGCCAGCGGTGCAATCACCTTGCTCTTACCGTGATACATGTCTTTGACGCTACCGTGAACGAAGCCAATGATCATTTCGATGAACGTCTGGAATTTCCCTGGAACGCCGCTGGTCGCACGTTTCGCAACGCCGCGGAAAATGGCCAGGAACAACAGACCCAGTACCACCGAGAAGAACATGGAGTCGATATTGATCGTCCAGAAGGTGGCTGGGGGGTTATGCGGATCCACCAGCGAGAATGTACGCAGGTCGATCTGAAGGTTGTTCAGATGGTGACCTATGTAATCCTGCGGCGTCATATTTTCTGAAGCCATGATGCCTTTTACCCTTTGTTATTGATTACAGCTGGCGCCAGAATTTGTACCACCAGCACCAAAACCCACGTCACTATCAGCGGCAAAAATACCACTTTAAAAACCGCCAGCGCCACCACCAGGAGGGCAAAGGTCAACAACACCTTACACACTTCGCCGAGGGCGAAGGACCAGGCCATGCGGCCTTTGGCAGGTGTATGCGCCTGATGACGCCAGGCAAAAATCATAAACAACATGTTTGGCATAACCACTGCCAAACCTCCGCTTACCGCAGAGATGCCCCAGAAGGGGTCTTTGAGGCAGAACAGCAATCCACTTGCTATCACCGCCAGAAACTGAATGAACAGAAGCTTACGAGCAACGTTTCGACTCAAGAGCGACACTGATATCACGTTTTTACTCCTGCTCACTTCGAGGTATGTCGCGTGTCGTATAAAACGTTCTTTAAGGCTCAGAGTCAAGCAGCAAAAAGCGGACAAATTATACGGTGCGTCCCCGTGATTTCAAACAATAAGTAGCGAAAAGGTGAATAAATGTTTAAATATTTTTCCCCGGCGCTATTTCTTAACTTTTCGCCAAACAATGAATGGCGCGTCAAAACTGCAAACAACGCGGAAACGTTGACGATAAAGCGTGCACGAGATCACAAAATAGACATTTACGATAAGGTCGAATAAATTAAAGCGGTAAAACGTTATATTTCATCTTTCTGATATTAAAGATTAATTTCAGCAACTATTCTCAAAACAGCCCTGTATACAACAAAAACCTTTTATTGACATTTTTAATAAATATTTAACATTACAATCTGATTACTCTTCCCTACTTTTAGCAAGCTGATATTTTCGGTGTTTATTATCTTTTGGGTTAACTACACGCCCAGGTTAACCCAAAGAAAATCCACAGTAAAAAAGCGGTTAAATTAGCCCTGTTTACTTCTTAGCCTGACGCGTAATTTTTAACATACTAAGAACAGCACAAATTCCACATTTTTTATTATATTTTTAAAAAGATTTTGGCTTAACAATCACCAGATGACGTTCGCCTTCCAGCTGGGGAACGTGCAATTTAATCGCCTCTTCCATCTCAAAACCTTCAGGCATCTGCGCGATTTCTTCTTCCGGCAGCACCCCTTTCAGGGCATAGAAGCGGCCATTTTCCGCAGGCAGGTGCTTACACCAGCCGATCATGTCGTTGAGCGAGGCGAATGCCCGGCTGATCACGCCATCAAACGGCGGCTCAGCGGGAAACTCCTCTACCCTACTCTGCACCGGATGAATATTTTCCAGCTTCAGTTCATGTTGAACCTGCCGCAGAAAGCGCACGCGCTTGCCCAGGCTGTCCAGCAGCGTGAACTGACTCTCAGGACGCACGATAGAGAGCGGGATACCCGGCAGGCCCGGACCAGTGCCTACATCGATAAAACGCTCGCCCTGGAGATGAGGTGCCACGACGATGCTGTCGAGAATATGACGAATCAGCATCTCGTTCGGATCGCGAACCGAGGTGAGGTTATAGGCCTTGTTCCATTTGTGCAGCATATCGACATACCCCACCAGCTGATTTTTCTGGTGATCGGTGAGCGAAATACCGGCTTGTTCCAGCAGACGAGTGAGTTTGTTGAGCACGGTGAATACCTGTTGAGATAGGTGCTGGCGGGTGGCGCTACGCGAACCCGCCCTACGGAATTCTGTAGGCCCGGTAAGCGCAGCGCCACCGGGCAGTTCTTACAATTAAGCGCTACGGCGCAGCATACCCTGTTTTTTCAGCCACACCAGCAGAATGGAGATGGCCGCAGGCGTGACGCCTGAAATTCGCGATGCCTGGCCGATGGATGACGGCTTATGGTCATTCAGCTTGGCGATCACCTCGTTGGAGAGGCCGTTAACCAGACGGTAATCCAGTGTGGCGGGCAGGATCGTACTCTCGTTACGCTGCTGTTTCTCGATCTCATCCTGCTGACGGGCGATATAGCCTTCGTATTTCACCTGGATTTCGACCTGCTCTGCGGCCTGCACGTCTTCCAGACCCGGCGCAAACGGCGTCATCTGGATCAGCTGCTCGTAGGTCATCTCCGGACGACGGAGCAGATCTTCCCCGCTGGCTTCACGGGAGAGCGGCGCCGACAGGTGAGCATTCACTTCGTCTACAGACTCGGCTGTTGGGTTGACCCAGGTGGTCTTCAGGCGCTGACGTTCACGCTCGATATTCTCCATCTTCTTGTTGAAGCGCGCCCAGCGAGCATCATCCACCAGGCCCAGCTCGCGACCGATTTCGGTCAGGCGCAGGTCGGCGTTGTCTTCACGCAGCATCAGACGATATTCCGCGCGGGAGGTAAACATGCGGTACGGCTCTTTGGTGCCGAGGGTGCAGAGGTCGTCCACCAGCACGCCCAGGTAAGCCTGAGAACGACCCGGCGCCCAGCCCTCTTTTTCGGCCGAGAAGCGCGCGGCGTTCAGACCGGCCAGCAGACCCTGTGCGGCAGCTTCTTCGTAGCCGGTGGTGCCGTTGATCTGGCCCGCAAAGAACAGACCCTGGATAAATTTGCTCTCCAGGGTTGGCTTCAGGTCACGCGGATCGAAGAAGTCATACTCAATGGCATAGCCCGGACGGACGATCTTCGCATTCTCCATCCCCTGCATGGAACGGACGATCTGCATCTGCACGTCGAAAGGCAGGCTGGTGGAGATACCGTTCGGGTAGATCTCGTTGGAGGTCAGCCCTTCCGGCTCCAGGAAGATCTGGTGCTGGTTACGATCGGCGAAGCGCATCACCTTGTCTTCGATCGACGGGCAGTAGCGCGGGCCGATCCCTTCGATCACACCGGCATACATCGGGCTGCGATCGAGGTTACTGCGGATCACGTCATGGGTTTTCTCGTTA
The DNA here is from genome assembly GCF_019584355.1 of Leclercia sp. EC_58. Classification (NCBI taxonomy): domain Bacteria; kingdom Pseudomonadati; phylum Pseudomonadota; class Gammaproteobacteria; order Enterobacterales; family Enterobacteriaceae; genus Leclercia; species Leclercia sp. EC_58. The sequence goes on along the minus strand of NZ_VDAM01000001.1, from coordinate 1,102,649 downwards.
GTGTGCGTGACATAGCACGGCACCTGGCGCGGATGTTGATCCACGCTGCCCATGAACGAGAAGACCGGCATCGGGTTATCGCCGTGCTGTTGGGCCAGCACGCTGAAATCAATGGTGCGGGCGTCGATACGCGGTGGCGTACCGGTTTTCAGGCGGCTGACGCGCAGCGGCAGTTCACGCAGACGGCGTGAAAGGGGAATGGACGGCGGATCGCCAGCACGGCCGCCGCTGTAGTTGTCCAGTCCGATGTGAATTTTGCCGTCAAGGAAGGTCCCGACGGTCAGCACGACGGCTTTGGCACGGAACTTCAGACCCATCTGGGTCACAGCGCCAACGACACGATCGTTTTCCACAATCAGATCCTCAACCGCCTGCTGGAAGATCATCAGGTTCGGTTGATTCTCCAGCGCGGTGCGTACGGCCTGGCGGTAGAGCACGCGGTCCGCCTGAGCACGGGTCGCCCGAACGGCGGGGCCTTTGCTTGCGTTTAGTATCCTAAACTGGATACCCGCATGATCGATCGCGGTTGCCATCAGGCCGCCAAGTGCATCCACTTCTTTTACCAGGTGTCCTTTCCCAATGCCGCCAATCGCCGGATTACAGGACATCTGTCCTAGCGTGTCGATATTGTGTGTCAAAAGCAGGGTCTGCTGACCCATTCGCGCCGCGGCCATTGCGGCCTCGGTGCCTGCATGACCCCCGCCAATGATAATGACGTCAAAAGGATCCTGATAAAACATGGTGGTCTGCCTCGCGTAAAGCGGTAAGAAAATGGATTGAAGCCCGGGCCGTGGATTCTACTCAACTTTAGTCGTTCGAGAAAGCACTGGGATCCTGGCTATTAAAAAGAAGATCTTTTTATTTAGAGATCTGTTTTATTGTGATCTCTTATTAGGATCGCGGGTTTCTGTGGATAAGCCGGATCTCCCAAAGAAGATCATGTGCTTAGAGAGGATCGTTTGCTGTTAATGATCGGTGATCCTGTGACGTATAAGCTGGGATCAGATCGCGATGTTATACACAGCACAAAAAGTCATCACGGGTTGTTCTTTGGATAACTACCGGTTGATCCAAGCTTTTAACCAGAGTTATCCACATCCGATCGCACGATCTTTAATCTGTTTTGAGTAAATTTTTCCATTCCGCCAGCCAAAGTTCGGCTGGATCTTCCGGAATATCATGATCGAGGATGTTGATCTTCAGCGTTTCACCGATCTGTTGTGCCCCGCAGGACTTCAGTTCGGTCTCGACCTTCTCAACGGCACCGCAGAAGGTGTCGTACTCCCGGCTGCCAATACCAATGGCACCAAACCGGACGTTCGTCAGGTCGGGCTGCTGCTCTTTTAATTCTTCATATAAAGGAAGAAGGTTATCCGGAAGATCCCCTGCACCATGAGTGGAGGTGATCAATAGCCAGATCCCGTCGAGCTGGAGATCCTCTAATAACGGTCCATGCAGCGTTTCAGTAGAAAAGCCCGCGTCTTCCAGCTTTTCGGCCAGGTGTTCCGCGACATATTCAGCACCGCCAAGAGTGCTGCCGCTAATAAGAGTAATGTCCGCCATTGATCGCTCGCTCAGATAAACAGGGGGACATTGTACGCTGTGAACGAGCTGGGATCTACCTGTGGAAAATGTGGTAATTATTTTGCCCGGTTACGGGCGGATGGTACGCATGATCGGGTTCTGCAGGGAGATCAACGTCTCGGTGGACTGAATTTCATCGATTGTTTGGATCTTGTTGATAAGTACCTGTTGCAGGGCGTCGATCGATCGGCACATCACCTTAATAAAGATGCTGTAGTGGCCGGTGGTGTAGTAGGCCTCGGTCACTTCATCCAGCGCATTCAGCTTTGCCAGCGCCGAGGGGTAGTCTTTGGCGCTCTTGAGGATGATGCCGATAAAGCAGCAAACGTCATACCCCAGCTGTTTCGGACTGACGTCAATATGGGCGCCGGTAATGATCCCCGCCTGTTTCATCTTCTCTACGCGCACGTGAATGGTCCCCGGGCTGACACCAAACTGTTTTGCCAGTTCTGCGTAGGCAGTACGTGCATTGGCCATCAGCGCCTCGAGAATGCCGCGGTCCAGATTGTCGATCTGATAATTTTCCATAGCTTTTTCTTATGAAGATTAATGAATCACTCTATTTTAGCGGGTAATTTTAGCGATTTAAAAGTGAGTCGGGAGTTTTATTGTTGGATTATTGAAAGAGGTTCTTTTTTGTTGCTTAATCAATGCCAACAGGATGCAGGAGTATAAATAATGAAAACCGCTTACATCGCACAACAACGCCAGATCAGTTTCGTTAAATCCCACTTTTCCCGCCAGCTGGAAGAGAAGCTTGGTCTTATTGAAGTCCAGGCACCGATCTTAAGCCGTGTGGGCGACGGGACGCAGGACAACCTGTCTGGTTGCGAAAAAGCGGTACAGGTGAAAGTGAAAACACTGCCAGATGCCCAGTTCGAAGTGGTCCATTCCCTTGCGAAGTGGAAGCGTCAAACCCTGGGACAACACGACTTCAGCGCGGGCGAAGGGCTTTACACGCACATGAAAGCCCTTCGCCCCGATGAAGACCGTCTTACCGCGATTCACTCTGTTTACGTTGACCAGTGGGACTGGGAACGCGTCATGGGTGATGGCGAACGTCATACCGGTACGCTGAAAGCGACGGTAGAAGCCATTTATGCCGGGATCAAAGCCACCGAGGCGGCGGTCAGCAAAGAGTTTGGTCTGACCCCGTTCCTGCCGGAGACGATCCACTTTGTCCACAGTCAGGAGCTGCTGAGCCGCTTCCCGGATCTGGATGCCAAAGGTCGTGAACGTGCGATCGCCAAAGAGTTAGGGGCCGTATTCCTGATCGGGATCGGCGGCAAGCTGTCTCATGGTCAGCGTCACGATGTACGTGCGCCGGATTATGATGACTGGAGCAGCGAAGGCGAGAGCGGCCTGGCGGGCCTGAACGGCGATATTCTGGTCTGGAACCCGGTGCTGGAAGATGCGTTTGAACTCTCATCCATGGGGATCCGCGTGGATGCCGAGGCGCTGAAGCGTCAGCTGGCTATTACCGGCGATGAAGATCGTCTTAAGCTGGAGTGGCACCAGGCGCTGCTGCGTGGCGAGATGCCGCAGACCATCGGCGGCGGTATCGGCCAGTCTCGTCTGACCATGTTACTGCTGCAGCTCTCCCATATCGGCCAGGTGCAGTGTGGCGTATGGCCGCAGCAGGTTCGTGACAGCGTCGACGCCCTGCTGTAATTAGCGTTTCCAGCGCCGCAGCAGGCGGCTACGCAACCCGGTATCAAAGCGCCAGATATGATCGAAGATGCGCATGATGCCGGGTTTTCCATGTGTGGACATCGCAACGGCATGAAAACGATGTTGGTGGACCTGCTGCAGTACCTTCACCTTACTTACCACCTCTTCCGGCAGCCGCTGGGCAATAAAGTCTGAAATCACCACCGCGTCGGCGTCATACCACTCGCCGCCCTGCATCCGCTCGATAATGGCGCGAAAACAGCTGGCGAGATCGGTACCACCGCGAAAGCGCTGGCTTAAGAAACGGATCGCCTGCTCCAGACCGTGCTGGCCCGAGAGTTCGTAGCCCACCACCTCGCTGGAAAACAGCATGATAAAGCAGCGTCTTCTGTCGGCGAGCGCCACGCGCATCAGGGCCAGACAGAAGGCTTTGGCGCACTGCTCGTTGAATCCTCCCATCGAACCGGAGGTATCCACGCAGACGATAAATGGCCCGCGGGGCTGTTCGTCGAAATCCTGATGTACCGCCGGGCGCTGGCTCACCTTCTCCCGCCAGGCATCGCCTTGCAGACGGTAAGTAAGGAGCTGCTTCTCCACCAGCCGACGGTAAAATTCGTACTCAAGTTCTGTGATGCCGAGGGTCGCCAGCTCTGGCGGCAGCAGGCGCAGAATGTCATCGCTCTGCTGTAGACCGTCCACCTGCTCCGGCACCGTCGCCGGTTCGCGCACCAGGGTGCGGAAGGTTTCCAGCGGGGCATCCTTTTTTGGCACCGACTTCGCCTCCCGCGAACGGCCCAGCTGTTCCGCCAGTTGCATCAGCTCCGGCTGCTGTGCCAGAAAATCGCCGTAGCGAACGATAAGCTGATGATCCCCCCGCTTGAGCTGACCGGCGCTCATATCCCAGAGGCGACCGGCGGAATTTTCGTTCTCCACCAGTACCGGCTCCAGCGCCCCGGCCAGGGTCATCCGCTCCTGTACTTCGCTGAGCAGCTGTTCGCGCTCCTCTTCCAGTAACTGCTGATTCAGGGAGGTGGCCTGCACCACCAGGCTCAGCCGCCAGCGCTGTAAAAAGAGGGTATGCAGGGCGGGGGTAAAGGTGGCGTTATCCACCACCAGCTGCCGCGCCTGGCCAGCGAATGGGGAGTGAACCTTGTCCAGCAGGGTTAAAATCTGCGGCAGCTGGACGATCAGCTGGGGCGTGGAGAGTAACTGGCTCTGCTGATAGCACATCACCTCTTCGGTGAGTTCCGGCGGAACGCGGGTATCTTTCAGCCTTTTGCGGAGATTTTCCCGCCAGCGAGGAAGATCGTCGGTGATGGCGGTTTTAAGGCGCGGGAATTTTTCGAAAAAGATCGCCAGCTGCGGCGAGGCCAGCAGGGTGAGGATGATCTCTTCGATCATGCCCTCCTCACCGACGGCAAGCATGACGTTGAGCGTATCCAGCGTCAGCATTGACGCGCCTGTTTGATCTGCGCGCTTACATCCTGCAGGCTGGCTTCAATTCGCCCCAGCCAGTCACTGTGGATGAACAGACATTTTTGCTGCTCGCTGAAGCGGGTGTGCTGGAGGTGCCACTGGTTATCCAGCGCTTCCAGCTGCTGTTTGATCTCTTCCGGCACGCTTTCCGACGCGGTGCCGGGCAGCGCAAGGCGCGATCCCTGCAAACTGACGTCGCGGATCACCAGATGCAGGCTGCCGTCCACTTCCATATTGAGCGGTTGGGCGAAACCAATGCCGTTGAGTTTGCCGCGGATCTCGCCGCCTTTGGTCAGCCACTGCGCCAGGGCTTCCCGCTCGAGGGTGATGTGAATCACCTGCATATCGTGGAGCTTGAGCGGCTGCTGGAGGAGCAGCGTCAGGGTGGTATCACTCAGTTCGGCTGGTAATTCGTAGTGTGGGCGACGGGCGAACATGCCGCTCTGACGGATAACGCGCAGGGCGGTTTTGTCGCTCTGCTGCTGCTGAAGCTGAAGGCGACGCTGGGTAATGGCCCCGAGCTGGTTCAACATCTCCTGCTGTCCCCACGCGTGTCCGGTCATCAATATTTCCAGCTGCTGCTGCATCAGATTCATGCCGCTGGCGTCGTGCCAGAGGCAATCCTTCAGCAGGATCAGGTCGATTGGCGCCACCGCATCGCGACCGCTGAACAGCGCGCTGGCCTGCAGCAGGCGGATGGCTTTCTTCCAGCGGCGATCGGAGACGTAAGGCGCTCCCGGCAGGGCATCAAGCTGCTGGCGCAGCATAAAGACCAAATCGAACACCGCATCAGGCAGGGTGATTTTACCGATGTCCTGTTGCCACTGCTGATACTCCTCGTCCGTCACCTGTAATGCGGCAGGCACCGGGTTATCGTTTTCATCCTGCTGGCTGGTCAGCAGCGAGCGGAAGTTCGCTTTGTCCTGCACCTTATCGAGCCACAGGCGGATCAGCATACGGTCATACAGGGCTTCGAGGCTGCTGTCGGCTTCGGGCAGTTCGTTGGATGCTGCCACCAGCAGGCGCATCGGGATTTTCTCCTCATGCGCGCCGTTGCGGAACCGGCGTTCGTTAATGGCGGTAAGCAGGGTATTCAGGATCGCCGGGCCGGCTTTCCAGATCTCATCAAGAAAGACGATTTCCGCTTCCGGCAGATAGCCGGCGGTTAACCGTTCGTATCGCCCTTCATCTTTTAACGCCTGAATGGAGAGCGGACCGAAGACCTCTTCCGGCGTGGAAAAGCGGGTCATCAGGTACTCAAACGCCCTGGCGTGCTGAAAAGCGAACTTCAGCCTGCGGGCAATCAGGCTTTTTGCGATGCCGGGCGGCCCCAGCAGAAATACGCTTTCGCCGCTCAACGCCGCCAGTAAACAGAGGCGAATGGCGTGGCTACGTTCATAAAGCCCTTTCTCCAGTGCACCGCTGAGACGGGAAATTCTTTCTGCTAATAAATGAGTGTGAGCCATAATTGTTTTTGCATCCTTTCGCCGTACCCCCGGCTAATTGAAGCGAGTATAGACGTTTCGTTCCGGGCTGGTAATAGACTGAACCACGGTGCTATTTTCTTTGCGCTACGTTAATGAGGTGGCATTTAGGGGTACGATTCTAAGATTAATCGTGCATACTGTGCGCTTTTTGTGGGCCAAGGGACTAAGCACACATTTGTTATTTAAACGAAAAGACTAGTCTATGAGCACTGATAATAAGCAATCATTACCCGCAATTACGCTCGCGGCGATCGGCGTTGTCTACGGTGATATCGGCACCAGCCCGCTTTATACGCTGCGCGAATGTTTGTCCGGTCAGTTTGGATTTGGCGTTGAACGCGACGCTGTGTTTGGTTTTTTGTCCCTGATCTTCTGGCTGCTGATCCTGGTAGTTTCTGTTAAATATCTCTCCTTCGTGATGCGTGCTGATAACGCCGGTGAAGGTGGGATCCTGACCCTGATGTCGCTTGCCGGGCGCAATACGTCCGCCAGAATGACCTCGTTCCTGGTCATCATCGGTCTGGTGGGAGGCAGCTTCTTCTATGGCGAAGTGGTGATCACCCCCGCTATCTCGGTGCTGTCGGCGATAGAGGGGCTGGAGATTATCGCGCCGCATCTTGATGAGTGGGTTGTCCCGCTGGCCATACTTGTTCTGACCCTGCTGTTTGTGATTCAGAAACACGGTACCGGGCTGGTGGGCAAACTCTTCGCGCCGATTATGCTCTCCTGGTTCCTGATCCTGGCGGCGCTGGGGTTACGCAGCATCATTGCTAACCCGGAAGTGCTGCATGCCCTGAATCCGATGTGGGCAGTGCATTTCTTCCTCGAATACAAAACCGTGTCGTTTATCGCGCTGGGCGCGGTGGTGCTCTCTATTACCGGGGTTGAAGCGCTCTATGCCGATATGGGCCACTTCGGTAAGTTGCCTATTCGCGTGGCCTGGTTTTTAGTGGTGCTGCCGTCGCTGGTGCTGAACTACTTCGGCCAGGGGGCGCTGCTGCTCAAACATCCGGAAGCGATTAAAAACCCGTTCTTCCTGTTGGCGCCGGACTGGGCGCTGGTGCCGATGCTGATCCTCGCGACACTGGCGACAGTAATTGCTTCTCAGGCGGTGATTTCCGGCGTCTTCTCCCTGACCCGCCAGGCGGTGCGTCTGGGCTATCTGTCGCCAATGCGTATCATCCATACCTCCGAGATGGAGTCGGGCCAGATCTACATTCCTTTCGTTAACTGGCTGCTTTATGTCGCGGTGGTAATTGTTATCGTCAGCTTCGAGCACTCCAGTAACCTGGCGGCGGCCTACGGTATTGCCGTTACCGGTACGATGGTGCTGACCTCGATCCTCTCTACCACGGTGGCGTACCGGAACTGGCACTGGAATAAATTCCTTGTGGGGATGATTCTGGTCGGCTTCCTCTGTATTGACGTGCCGCTGTTCTCCGCGAACCTCGACAAGATTGTCTCCGGCGGCTGGCTGCCGCTGACGCTGGGTCTGGTGATGTTCATTGTGATGACCACCTGGAAGAGCGAGCGTTTCCGCCTGCTGCGCCGGATGCATGAACACGGTAACTCTCTGGAGGCGATGATTGCCTCGCTGGAGAAATCTCCGCCGGTGCGCGTACCTGGCACTGCGGTCTATATGTCGCGCGCGTTGAACGTGATCCCGTTTGCCCTGATGCACAACCTCAAGCACAACAAAGTGCTGCACGAGCGGGTGATCCTGTTGACCCTGCGTACCGAGGATGCGCCCTATGTGCATAACGTCCGCCGGGTGCAGATAGAGCAGCTGTCGCCCACCTTCTGGCGGGTGGTGGCCAGCTACGGCTGGCGTGAAACCCCGAACGTGGAAGAGGTGTTCCACCGCTGCGGTCTGGAGGGTTTAAGCTGCCGGATGATGGAGACCTCGTTCTTTATGTCCCACGAGTCGCTGATCATCGGCAAACGCCCGTGGTATCTGCGCCTGCGTGGGAAGCTCTATCTTATTCTCCAGCGTAACGCCCTGCGCGCGCCTGACCAGTTCGAGATCCCGCCTAACCGCGTGATTGAGCTGGGGACGCAAGTCGAGATTTAATCCCTCCTGAAAATGCCGGGTGGCGCTTCGCTTACCCGGCCTACAAAATCGCTCCCTGACCGCCATAATTGTCTCCCCATTTCACTTAGCGAAACGTTTCGACAACGATCACAAATCTGTTACGTCATGGTGGTTTTCTGCGCATCGGTAAGATAAAACTGATGCCAGCGAAACGTTTCGCTAGTGGAGCAAGAAAATGAAGAAAGGCACGGTACTCAACTCTGAAGTCTCATCGGTCATCTCCCGTCTCGGGCATACCGATACGCTGGTGGTTTGTGATGCGGGTTTACCCATTCCCCACAGCACAACGCGTATTGATCTGGCATTAACGCAGGGCGTACCCACGTTTATGCAGGTGCTGGATGTAGTGACAACCGAGATGCAGGTTGAGGAAGCCATTCTCGCAACGGAAATCAAACAACATAATCCGCAGCTCCACGAAACGTTGCTTGACCATATCAAGCAACTGCAACAATGCCAGGGAAACACCATAAAAATAAGCTACATAACGCACGAGCAGTTCAAGAAAAATACCGCTGACAGCCAGGCGGTGATTCGCAGCGGGGAGTGTTCCCCGTATGCGAATATCATTCTCTGTGCTGGCGTCACCTTCTGAGGCCATCATGGACGCACTCCTGCAACTGAAAGGGATCGATAAATCGTTCCCGGGCGTCAAAGCCCTCTCCGGGGCCGCGCTGAATGTTTACGCCGGGCGCGTGATGGCGCTGGTGGGCGAAAACGGCGCCGGCAAATCTACCATGATGAAAGTGCTGACCGGGATCTATCAACGCGATGCCGGTTCGCTGCTGTGGCTGGGAAAAGAGACCACTTTCAACGGCCCGAAATCCTCTCAGGAAGCCGGGATCGGCATCATCCACCAGGAGCTGAACCTCATCCCGCAGCTCTCCATCGCGGAGAACATCTTCCTGGGGCGTGAGTTTGTTAACCGCTTTGGCAAAATCGACTGGAAACAGATGTATGCCGAAGCCGACAAACTGCTGGCGAAGCTGAATCTGCGCTTTAAGAGCGATCGTCTGGTGGGCGAACTCTCTATCGGCGATCAGCAGATGGTCGAAATTGCCAAGGTCCTGAGTTTCGAATCCCGGGTTATCGTGATGGATGAACCGACCGACGCCCTCACCGATACCGAAACCGACTCCCTGTTCCGCGTGATCCGCGAGCTGAAAGCGCAGGGGCGTGGCATTGTCTATATCTCCCACCGCATGAAAGAGATCTTCGAGATTTGCGATGACGTCACCGTCTTCCGCGACGGGCAGTTTATTGCCGAGCGTGAAGTGGCGACGCTTAATGAAGACACGCTAATTGAGATGATGGTGGGACGTAAGCTGGAAGACCAGTATCCACGTATCGATAAAGCGCCGGGCGAGATCCGCCTGAAGGTCGACAATCTGTGTGGCCCTGGGGTGCATGATGTCAGCTTTACCCTGCGTCAGGGGGAGATCCTCGGCGTGGCCGGGCTGATGGGCGCCGGGCGTACCGAGCTGATGAAGGTGCTGTATGGCGCCAACCCGCGCACCAGCGGCTATGTCACCCTTGATGGTCATGAAGTTGTCACCCGTTCTCCGCAGGATGGCCTGGCGAACGGTATCGTCTATATCTCCGAAGACCGTAAGCGCGATGGCCTGGTGCTGGGCATGTCGGTGAAAGAGAACATGTCCTTAACCGCGCTACGCTACTTCAGCCGCAGCGGCGGTGGTCTGAAGCATAAAGACGAGCAGCAGGCGGTCAGCGATTTTATCCGCCTCTTTAATGTTAAAACCCCGTCGATGGAACAGGCTATCGGGCTGCTCTCCGGCGGGAATCAGCAGAAAGTGGCGATTGCCCGCGGTCTGATGACCCGTCCGAAGGTACTGATCCTTGATGAACCGACGCGCGGCGTGGACGTTGGCGCCAAAAAAGAGATTTACCAGCTCATTAACCAGTTTAAGGCTGACGGGCTAAGCATCATTCTGGTCTCTTCCGAGATGCCAGAGGTATTAGGCATGAGCGATCGCATTATCGTCATGCATGAAGGGCATCTCGGCGGTGAATTCAGTCGCGAGCAGGCCACCCAGGAAATTCTGATGGCTGCCGCTGTGGGCAAGCTTAATCGCGTGGATCAGGAGTAAGAAGATGACTACCCAGGCTGTTTCTGGACGCCGTTATTTCACTAAGGCATGGTTGATGGAACAAAAATCGCTGATTGCCCTGCTGGTGCTGATCGCGATTGTCTCTACCATGAGCCCGAACTTTTTTACCGTTAATAACCTGTTCAACATCCTCCAGCAGACGTCCGTGAACGCCATTATGGCGGTGGGCATGACGCTGGTGATCCTGACCTCGGGTATCGATCTGTCCGTCGGTTCCCTGCTGGCGCTCACCGGCGCGGTTGCTGCTTCAATTGTAGGGATTGAAGTCAACGCGCTGGTGGCCGTTGCAGCGGCGCTGGCGCTGGGTGCGGCTATTGGGGCTGTTACCGGTGTTATTGTGGCGAAAGGTCGTGTTCAGGCGTTTATTGCCACCCTGGTGATGATGCTGCTGCTGCGCGGTGTGACCATGGTTTACACCAACGGCAGTCCGGTCAACACCGGCTTTACCGATAACGCCGATCTGTTTGGCTGGTTCGGTATTGGCCGCCCGCTGGGTATCCCGACGCCGGTCTGGATCATGGGCCTGGTCTTCCTCGCGGCGTGGTACATGTTGCACCACACCCGCCTGGGCCGCTATATCTATGCCCTGGGGGGAAACGAAGCGGCGACGCGTCTGTCCGGTATCAGCGTCAATAAAGTCAAAGTTATCGTCTACGCCCTGAGCGGCCTGCTGGCTTCGCTGGCGGGGATTATCGAAGTGGCGCGTCTCTCGTCTGCGCAACCGACCGCCGGTACGGGTTATGAGCTGGATGCCATCGCCGCGGTCGTGCTGGGCGGCACCAGCCTGGCCGGGGGGAAAGGCCGTATCGTCGGTACGCTGATCGGTGCGCTGATCCTCGGCTTCCTGAATAATGGATTGAATTTGTTAGGTGTTTCTTCCTATTACCAGATGATCGTCAAAGCGGTAGTGATTTTGCTGGCGGTACTGGTAGACAACAAAAAACAGTAACTGACGACACTACAGGACATCTTTGATATGAACATGAAAAAACTGGCTACCCTGGTTTCTGCTGTCGCGCTGAGCGCAACCGTGAGTGCAAACGCCATGGCGAAAGATACCCTCGCGCTGGTGGTTTCTACCCTGAACAACCCGTTCTTCGTCTCCCTGAAAGATGGCGCGCAGAAAGAGGCCGACAAACTGGGCTACAACCTGGTGATCCTCGACTCCCAGAACAACCCGGCTAAAGAGCTGGCTAACGTGCAGGACTTAACTGTTCGCGGCACCAAAATTCTGCTGATCAACCCGACCGATTCCGATGCGGTAGGTAACGCCGTGAAGATGGCGAACCAGGCTAACATCCCGGTGATCACCCTTGACCGTCAGGCGAATAAAGGCGACGTGGTGAGCCACATTGCCTCTGACAACGTGCTGGGCGGCAAAATTGCCGGTGACTACATTGCCAAGAAAGCGGGCGAAGGTGCCAAGGTTATCGAACTGCAGGGTATCGCCGGGACTTCCGCAGCGCGTGAGCGTGGCGAAGGCTTCCAGCAGGCGGTTGCTGCCCACAAATTCAACGTACTGGCCAGCCAGCCGGCAGACTTCGACCGTACTAAGGGCCTGAACGTCATGCAGAACCTGCTGACCGCGCACCCGGACGTTAAAGCGGTATTCGCACAGAACGACGAAATGGCGCTGGGCGCGCTGCGTGCACTGCAGACTGCGGGTAAATCTGATGTGATGGTGGTTGGATTTGACGGCACGCCTGATGGTGAAAAAGCGGTAAACGATGGCAAACTGGCTGCGACCATCGCTCAGCTGCCAGAGCAGATCGGCGCCACTGGCGTACAGACTGCTGACAAAGTGCTGAAGGGCGAGAAAGTTCAGGCCAAATACCCTGTTGACCTGAAACTGGTCATCAAGCAGTAATATGCGATTCAGGCAGTCGCAGGCTGCCTGAGGGACAACATATAAAGAAAAGAGTGGCATACGCCACCGGGGCATCCCGGTGGCACTCTCTGATGGACACTTCAACTATGAAAACCGCAGGTAAGCTCGTCGTCCTTGGCAGTATTAATGCCGATCACATTCTTAACCTTGACGCTTTCCCAACACCGGGCGAAACCGTAACGGGTCATCGCTACCAGGTCGCCTTTGGCGGCAAGGGCGCGAACCAGGCGGTCGCCGCCGGACGTAGCGGGGCAAACATCGCCTTTATCGCCTGTACCGGCGATGACGATACCGGGGAGCGCGTTCGCCAGCAGCTGGAAAGCGACAACATCGATATTGCGCCAGTGAGCGTGGTGGACGGTGAATCAACCGGCGTGGCGCTGATTTTTGTCAACGGAGAAGGTGAGAATGTCATCGGTATTCATGCGGGTGCAAACGCGGCGCTGATGCCTGAGCGAGTGGCGGCGCAACATGCGCTTATCGCCGGTGCCGACGCCCTGCTGATGCAGCTGGAATCCCCGGTAGAAAGCGTGCTGGCGGCAGCGAAAATTGCTCATGAAAATCATACCACTGTCGTACTAAATCCCGCGCCAGCCCGTGTATTATCAGACGAGCTTCTGGCGCTGGTGGACATTATTACCCCGAATGAAACCGAGGCCGAAAAGCTGACGGGCATTTGCGTTGAAAACGATGAGGATGCGGCTCGCGCGGCGAAAGCCCTGCACGACAAAGGCATCCACACGGTCATCATTACTCTTGGCAGCCGCGGCGTATGGGCAAGCGTTGAGGGAGAAGGGCGTCGCATTCCTGGCTTTAAGGTGAAAGCTGTCGATACCATCGCTGCGGGCGACACCTTTAATGGTGCGCTGGTGACGGCGCTGCTGGAAGGCGAACAACTGGATGATGCAATCCGCTTTGCCCATGCGGCGGCGGCCATTGCGGTGACCCGTCCAGGTGCACAGCCTTCTGTACCATGGCGTAATGAGATCGATGAATTTTTAAGTCAGCAGAGGTAACGCTTGGCCACAATGAAAGATGTCGCCCGCATGGCGGGCGTCTCTACTTCGACGGTCTCCCACGTCATCAATAACGATCGCTTCGTCAGCGACGCGATTCGGGAGAAGGTCGAGGCTGCCGTTAAATCCCTCAATTATGCGCCTTCCGCCCTGGCGCGCAGTCTGAAACTCAACCAGACGCGCACCATTGGCATGCTCATTACGGCCAGTACCAACCCCTTTTACTCTGAGCTGGTGCGCGGCGTTGAGCGCAGCTGTTTTGAGCGTGGCTACAGCCTGGTGTTATGCAATACCGAAGGCGACGAACAGCGCATGAACCGCAATCTGGAGACGCTAATGCAAAAGCGCGTCGACGGGTTGCTATTGCTGTGCACCGAAACGCACCAACCCTCCCCTGAGATTATGCAGCGCTACCCCTCCGTTCCTACGGTGATGATGGACTGGGCGCCGTTCGACGGTACCAGCGATCTCATCCAGGATAACTCGTTGCTGGGCGGGGACATGGCGACGCAGCATCTGATTGATAAAGGCCACACCCGCATCGCCTGTATTACCGGTCCGCTGGATAAAACCCCCGCCCGCCTGCGGCTGGAAGGGTTCCTGGTGGCGATGGCGCGTGCAGGTTTGCCAGTGCCTGAGGGCTATCAAATCACCGGTGACTTTGAATTTAGCGGCGGGTTTGAGGCGATGCAGGCCTTACTCGCCCAGAAGGAGCGCCCGCAGGCGGTCTTTATTGGTAACGATGCGATGGCGGTAGGGGCTTACAAGGCGCTTTATCAGGCGGGACTGCGTATCCCGGACGATATCGCCGTGGTGGGGTATGACGATATCGAACTGGCGCAGTATATGACGCCGCCGCTCACCACCATTCATCAGCCAAAAGATGAACTGGGCGAGCTGGCGGTTGATGTCCTGATCCACCGTATCGCCCAGCCCGCTCTGCAACAACAGCGGCTGCAGCTTACTCCTGTTCTGATGGAACGGGGGTCTGTTTAGGTTTGTGCCGATCTTTAATAAGGTTACGACCATCCTTCGGTTTTAGCAGCATAAAGACCAGCGCCGAGATCACCGTCAGCACGCCCATGGTGATAAAGGTGGAGTGAAACTGTTCGACAGTATTTGTGCTGTCGAACCCTTCATAAAAACGCAGTACTGCCGCACTTACCGCCACCCCCAGACTGATCGACAGCTGTTGCGTCACCGCCAGCACGCTGTTACCGCCGCTGGCATTCTCGTCGTTGAGATCGGCAAGGGTAATGGTGTTCATCGACGTGAACTGGATGGACATCGCCATCCCCAGCACAAACAGCGGCAGGATCAGCATCCATACCGGCAACGCCGCCGACTGCAGTGAGAACTGAGCAATCATCACGCCGATAAATATCGTCACGCCAACCAGCGTCCTGCGGTAGCCCAGCCGACGCAGAAGTTGCGTCACGCCGGATTTGGCGAGAATCGAGCCCACCGCCGTAGGCGCCATCATGCAGCCCGCAATCAGTGCCGGGTAACCAAACCCGACCTGCAGCATCAGCGGCATAAGGAAAGGAACACAACCGGTACCCAGCCGTGAAGCGATGTTGCCGGCAATGCCCACCGAGAAGGTGCGCGTGTTAAACAGCGACAGTGAAATAAGCGGCGTCGGGTGACGGCGCGCGTGACGGATATAAAGAAGGAAAAGAACGATGCCGCTGAAAATGATGGAGATAGCCAGCCAGGTCGCCACCACTTTCTCACCGAAAAGCTCCATGCCGCTGGAAAAGAGCACCAGGCTCAGGCCAAACAGGAAGAACCCGCCCATATCGAATTTGCGCCGTGGGGTGGTGAAGTTCGGCATAAATTTACGGGCATAGAAAAGACCGGCGATCCCAATCGGGATATTAATAAGGAATATCCAGTGCCAGCTGGCCCAGGTGACCAGCACGCCACCTAGCACCGGGCCGAGGATCGGCCCGACCAGGCCCGGCATGGTGACAAAGTTAAGCACCGGCAACAGTTCGCTGCGCGGATAGGCCCGTAACAGTGCCAGGCGCGCAACCGGCATCATCATCGCGCCGCCTATCCCCTGGATCACCCGGAAAACAACCAGCTCTCCCAGAGAACTGGAGAGTGCGCAGGCCAGCGAGCCCAGCGTAAATAACGTTACCGCCAGCATAAAGACACGGCGGGTGCCGAAGCGATCGGCCAGCCAGCCGCTCACCGGGATCAGCATCGCAACGGTCAGGGTATAACTGATGATGGCCGACTGCATGGCCAGCGGAGAACGGTTCAGGCTTTGGGCTATTGCGGGAAGGGCAGTATTGAGGATGGTCGCATCCAGGGCCTGCATAAAGAAGGCCATTGCCGCTATCCACGGCAGGCCCGCCATACTGCGTGCTTTTTTTACTGTCATTCGAGTTCCTGTTGTTATGGCTACCGTGCTGGTGGGGCAAGCAGCGCCTGGCTGGCTGCCATGGCGCGTGGCCCGTCACTGTCCTGAATGGCATCGACAATGGCCTGGTGTAAATCCAGCTTAACCACTTCATCCTGGGTAATAGAGGTAAAGTAGGTGTGATAGACAGAGTGAAAGAGCGAGGCAAAAGAGGTCAGGAACGGATTACCGCTCATCTCATAGATATGCTCGTGCCAGGCCATATCCACATCTATCCAGCGTTCCCGGTTAAAGTGCTTTTTCAGATGCACCATTTCATCCATCAGAGTATTTAACCGCGCTTTTTGCTCTGCCGTTCCGATCGTTGCGGCCAGCAGGCAGGCTTGCGGCTCCAGGCTACTGCGCATGACAAGGAAGTGATCAATAACCTGCTGGAAGTTATCTTCCGTCATCCACCAGGAGAGCAGCTCCTGATCGAGGAAGTTCCAGTTGCCCTGGGGCATCACGCGCGTACCGATGCGCGGACGGGGCAATACCATCCCTTTCGCGGTTAACGTTTTCACGGCTTCACGAACGGCCGTTCGGCTCACGCCAAACTGTTCCCCCAGTTCCAGTTCACCCGGCAGGATGCTGCCAGGCGTGTAAACACCTGCCAGGATCCGCTGTGCCAGTTTTTCTGCCAGCACATAGGAAAGGTTTTTTTGTGCCGCCAGCTGTTGCGCGCTTAAAGGCATAAAGCATATTCCTTAAATCTTGATGCCAGTAAGTATGCCACCTGCAGGCGGCTTGTGGTGGCGAAAACAGCAATTAGCGCCGTTTCTGGCTAAAAGATGAGGCTTTTGGCGAAAAAAAACACGGTTGATAGTTTTTTTTAATTTTACGCTTGTCAGCGCCGGAGAACTCCCTATAATGCGCCTCCACTGACACGGAACAACGGCACGCAAGCCGCCGGGTCAGCGGGGTTCAGCGATGAATACCCGGCAGAGAAAAGCGTAAAATAATCGCTTGACTCTGAAAGAGGAAAGCGTAATATACGGGACCTCGCAACGGTGAGCGAAAGCCGCGTTGCACTGCTCTTTAACAATTTATCAGACAATCTGTGTGGGCACTCAAAGTGACATGGATTCTTAATGTCCTCGGACAATAAATGAAT
>NZ_VDAM01000001.1:1085511-1085685 GCF_019584355.1 Leclercia sp. EC_58 | reverse complement strand
CACTGGTCCTTGATGTGTAGGATAGGTGGGAGGCTTTGAAGTGTGGACGCCAGTCTGCATGGAGCCGTCCTTGAAATACCACCCTTTAATGGCTGGTGTTCTAACGTGGACCCGTAATCCGGGTTGCGGACAGTGTCTGGTGGGTAGTTTGACTGGGGCGGTCTCCTCCTAAAG
>NZ_VDAM01000001.1:910849-1085411 GCF_019584355.1 Leclercia sp. EC_58 | reverse complement strand
TAGCGCGGTGGTCCCACCTGACCCCATGCCGAACTCAGAAGTGAAACGCCGTAGCGCCGATGGTAGTGTGGGGTCTCCCCATGCGAGAGTAGGGAACTGCCAGGCATCAAACAAGTGAAAAGCCCATCCTCACGGATGGGCTTTTTGCGTTGGGCGTTAAAAAAGCCGGGTGACGGCTTCGCCTTACCCGGCCTACTACGACCTCATCCATTGTTGAATGAACCCGACGATCTCCTCCGCATTATTGATATCCAGGACCGGTACCTGAAGCGACAGTGAAATATCA
Source organism: Leclercia sp. EC_58 (assembly GCF_019584355.1). Classification (NCBI taxonomy): domain Bacteria; kingdom Pseudomonadati; phylum Pseudomonadota; class Gammaproteobacteria; order Enterobacterales; family Enterobacteriaceae; genus Leclercia; species Leclercia sp. EC_58. The sequence goes on along the minus strand of NZ_VDAM01000001.1, from coordinate 1,085,125 downwards.
CTGGCCACCGCGATAACATGTTCATCAAGCGTTAATTCATTAATCCCATGTCCGGTATCACTGCGAAACAGCAGAATCTTTGCCACCGGTTCATGCTTAAAACCCTCTACCAGGACCAGATCCAGCGTCGAATGATCCATCCGACTGATGAGGTAAGGCAGATCAAGGTCTTTCTCGTTCGGTGTCTCGGTCATTAAGGCCCAACGCTGGCTGCTGGCAACAATGGTTTGTGCCGCGCCAGCTTTGCGCAGTTCGTAGCTATCCTTGCCAGGAATATCCACATCCATATTGTGATGCGTGTGTTTGATAAGCCCGGGGCGCACACCCCTCGCACAAAGTGCCGGGATGATGGCTTTTAACAGGGTGGTTTTCCCCGTACCGCTCCAGGCGGCGATCGCTAAAACAGGTATCATTTGTGCCTCTGCATAGTGTCTATCTGTTCGAGAGTATTGACGTTAATAAATGCCTGTTTCATATCGCTAAAATCGACAGAATGTCCACCGGCCTGTCGCATAAAGACCATCACCCGACGCTCTCCCGCAGCCAGGTAGCTCTGTAATGCTGGCATCAGCTGACGGTGCATTAGCGCAATGGTTGGATGATCGCGTTCGCCGTCATGCGCCCAGACAACCGCTGACGTTTCCCTGTGTTTAACAAAGCGCTCAGCCAGACAATCGGGGATAAACGGTGTATCGCAGGGACAAAACAGAAACCACTCGGCATCGCACTGCTGCATAACAGAAAGCATCCCCGCCAGCGGCCCCGGGTAATCAGCCAGCGAGTCGGGATAGACGGGGTATCCACTTTCCCGGTAAACGGCGAGGTTTTTGTTAGCACTGATGGCTAGCGTACTCACTTGTTTACTCAGCGTGTGTGCCACGTGCTGCCATAACGGTGTGCCGTTCAACGTCTGCAGGCCCTTATCGACTCCCCCCATGCGGGATGCCTTGCCGCCGGCTAACACCACACCCGTGATCGTGCTTATCTGGCTCAACAATATCGCCTCTTTTATTGTGGGATTGACCCTGCTAACGTGTCACTCTCAATGAAAGGAGTATTACCATGAAATGTAAACGTCTGAATGAAGTTATTGAACTTCTCCAGCCAGCCTGGCAAAAAGAGCCAGAGCTTAACCTCGTGCAATTCTTACAGAAACTGGCGCAGGAGTCAGGTTATGAAGGCGAACTGGCCGACCTTTCCGATGACATCCTGATCTATCACCTGAAAATGCGCGATTCCGGTAAAGATGCTGTCATCCCCGGTATTCAGAAAGATTACGAAGAGGATTTCAAAACAGCCCTGCTGCGCGCACGTGGCGTAATTAAAGAGTAAAAGCTTGTAAGAGGCACCACCGTAATCGCCGTTAAATGATATCCTCAATCATTCGTATAATTTCCGGATGATCGGATGAACGACCAGGCCTTTACTTTCCAGACCCTACACCCGGATACCATTATGGATGCTCTGTTTGAGCAGGGCATCCGGGTGGACTCAGGTCTGACCCCATTAAACAGCTATGAAAACCGCGTCTACCAGTTTCAGGATGAGGATCGTCAGCGCTTCGTCGTGAAATTTTATCGCCCGCAGCGCTGGTCAGCCGATCAGATTCAGGAAGAGCATCAGTTCGCCCTCGACCTGGTAGCCGATGACGTTCCCGTTGCCGCACCTCTGCAATTCAATGGTCAGACGCTGCTGTCGCATCAGGGTTTTTATTTTGCCGTTTTCCCAAGCCTCGGTGGCCGGCAATTTGAAGCCGATAATATCGATCAGATGGAATGGGTTGCCCGTTATTTAGGGCGCATTCATCAGACGGGAAAGAAGAGCGTCTTTTCTTCGCGTCCCACAATCGGCATTGCGGAATATCTGCTCGAACCGCGTCAGGTATTTGAAACCTCCACGCTCATCCCCTCAGGGCTGAAAGCTGAATTTCTGGCCGCAACGGATAATTTAATTAACGCTGTCACAGCGCGCTGGGATAACAACGTTAAAACGCTGCGCCTGCACGGTGATTGCCATGCCGGAAATATCCTCTGGCGCGACGGGCCATTATTTGTCGATCTCGATGATGCGAGAATGGGACCAGCGATTCAGGATCTCTGGATGCTGCTGAATGGCGATAAGGCTGAGCAGTGGATGCAGCTTGAGACGATTATCGAAGCCTATGAAGAGTTCACCCCTTTTAATTCAGACGAAATTGCATTAATCGAACCTTTACGCGCCATGCGTTTTGTTTATTATCTTGCATGGTTAATCAGGCGTTGGGACGACCCCGCTTTCCCCAGAAACTTCCCGTGGCTTACCGGAGAAGATTACTGGCGTAACCAGATATCCACATTTATTGAACAGGTAAAGGTTCTGCAGGAACCCCCTTTGCAATTAACGCCAATGTATTAATCGAACACATCCAGGAGAGAGTTGATCATGAAAAAAATATGGCTGGCGCTGGCAGGTATGATTCTGGCATTTAGCGCTTCGGCTGCACAGTTCACCGATGGTAAACAGTATATTACCCTCGACAAACCTGTAGCCGGAGAACCTCAGGTACTGGAGTTCTTCTCATTCTATTGCCCGCACTGCTATGAGTTCGAGCAGGTTCTGCATGTTTCCGAAAACGTGAAGAAGAAGCTGCCTGAAGGCACCAAAATGACCAAGTATCACGTTGAGTTCCTTGGCCCGCTGGGCAAAGACTTAACGCAGGCGTGGGCAGTCGCTATGGCCCTGGGTGTGGAAGACAAAATCACTGCACCGATGTTTGAAGCCGTGCAGAAAACCCAGTCTGTACAGACCACTGCCGATATCCGTAAGGTATTCGTCGATGCAGGCGTTAAGGGCGAAGAATACGATGCAGCCTGGAACAGCTTTGTCGTGAAATCTCTGGTGGCACAGCAGGAAAAAGCGGCCGCCGATCTGCAACTGCGTGGCGTTCCAGCCATGTATGTTAACGGTAAGTATCAGCTGAATATGCAGGGTATGGATACCAGCAGCATGGACATCTTCGTGCAGCAGTATGCCGACACCGTGAAGTATCTGGTTGAGAAGAAGTAATAAAGAAAACGCCGGTCAATGACCGGCGTTGTTGTATTGGGCTTTAATCCTGTCGATTAGCGCGTCTTTTTCCGTCCACAGCGTGTTCAGCCAGAGCTGGAAACGCCGCTTAAAGTTCTTATCGTTAACATAGTCCCCATGTAACTCTTCCGCCACAGGCACCAGATCAATTCGCACCACAATCCGGGTTAACTTGCCGCTGAGCATATCGTAAAACGGCGTCTTGTCGTTCTCCGGATAACAGAGCGTCACGTCCAGTAATTTATCGAACTGTTGGCCCAGTACGTTAAGCGCCATGGCGATCCCCGCCGCTTTTGGCGGCAGCAGGTTGCTGTACGGTGAGCGGGTTTGCTGCTTTTTCTCTTCGGTAAAGCGAGAGCCTTCCACAAAATTGACGATGGTGGTGGGGTGCGCGCGAAACTTCTCGCAGGAGCGGCGTGTCGTTTCGACATCTTTGCCGCGGCGTTCAGGGTGGCGGATCAGATAACTACGGGAATAGCGCTTCATAAACGGCATATCCAGCGCCCAACAGGCCAGCCCAATAAAGGGTACCCAGGCGAGCTGCTGTTTAAGGAAGTACTTATTCATCGGAATGTGTTTGCGGAACAGTACGCATAACACCACAATATCGGCCCAGCTATGGTGGTTGCAGATAAGCAAATACCAGTTTTTCTTGTTAAGCCCTTCCAGACCCTGAACATCCCATTTCAGATGTGGATTAAGACGAAGAAGCACCGCCAGACCTTCACACCAGCAGTACATCATAACGTTACAGAATGCAGATACGGCACGCCAGACAACGGGGATCGGTAATAGCAGTTTAATTATTCCGGCGATGATGATCGGCACAGAACAGGCGATGGTGACCAGAATAGTTAATGCGATACTTAAGAAGAGGGTGATCGCAGCCAGGAGTCTAGACATGATGAATGTTTTCAGGTGGTTAGCTATGAATGGCGCCTGATAAACAGACGCAGGGCGCTGATTTTACCAGAAAACGGTTAAAGGATGGCGCTTTAACTTGGCGGGAAAGCTGATTTGTATGCGCTGTGGAGAAAAATCCTGTTATGCCGATCCCGCGTGGCTTATATCCACATGGAGTAAATTGTCATCAATCGAAAATATGAGATCGTGATCAAATCACAACTCATTGATTATTAATGTTAATAATTATCTCATCGATCCCCATTAAGCACATTTAATCCAGGTGACAGAAAATATTCACAAACTTATCCACAGTTTTAATTTGCGAGCGATCCTCAGGATCGCAAAATCTTTGGCTGTATTGGCCGTGAAAAACTGATGTTTTCATCCTTCTGTGGCATCCTTTATTCATAAATTACTTAAAGGCACGGACATTATGGTTCAGATCCCCGAAAATCCGCTTATTCTCGTCGACGGCTCGTCTTACCTCTATCGGGCATATCACGCCTTTCCTCCGCTGACTAACAGTGCGGGAGAGCCTACGGGCGCAATGTATGGTGTGCTGAACATGCTGCGTAGCCTGATCATGCAGTATCAGCCAAGCCATGCCGCCGTGGTCTTCGATGCGAAAGGCAAAACTTTCCGGGATGAGCTGTTCGAACATTACAAATCTCATCGTCCGCCGATGCCGGACGATCTGCGCGCCCAGATTGAGCCTCTGCATAAGATGGTAAAAGCGATGGGGCTGCCTTTGATGGCCGTCTCGGGCGTTGAAGCGGACGATGTTATCGGTACGCTGGCGCGTGAAGCTGAGAAAATGGGCCGCCCGGTCCTGATCAGCACCGGCGATAAAGATATGGCTCAGCTGGTCACGCCGGGGATCACCCTGATTAACACCATGACCAATACCATTCTTGGGCCGGAAGAGGTCGTCGCTAAGTATGGCGTGCCGCCGGAACTGATCATCGACTTCCTCGCGCTGATGGGTGACTCCTCCGATAACATTCCTGGCGTACCGGGCGTGGGCGAAAAGACGGCCCAGGCGCTGCTGCAAGGTCTGGGCGGGCTGGATACGCTGTATAGCGAGCAGGATAAAATCGCCGGGCTGACCTTCCGCGGTGCCAAAACCATGGCCGCTAAGCTTGAGCAAAACAAAGAGGTGGCCTACCTCTCTTATCAGCTGGCAACCATCAAAACAGACGTCGAACTGGATCTAACCTGTGAACAGCTGGAAGTGCAGCAACCTGCCGTCGAAGAGCTGCTAGGCCTGTTTAAGCAGTACGAGTTCAAACGCTGGATAACCGATGTCGAAGCGGGGAAATGGCTGCAGGCGAAAGGGGCTAAACCGGCGGCTAAGCCAAAAGAAACCCTGGTGATCGATGCAGAAGAGGAGCCGGAAGAAGAAGCCAGCGTGCTCTCTTCTGAGCATTACGAAACCATCCTCGATGAAGCGCAGCTGCAACGCTGGATTGAAAAGCTACAGCAGGCACCGGTATTCGCTTTCGATACCGAAACCGACAGCCTCGATAATGTCTCCGCCAATATGGTGGGCCTGTCATTTGCCACAGAGCCGGGCGTTGCCGCCTATGTGCCGGTTGCCCACGACTATCTGGACGCGCCAGAGCAGCTTACCCGTGAGCGCGTGCTCGAACTCCTTAAGCCGATCCTTGAAGATGAAAAAGCGCTGAAGGTGGGGCAAAACCTGAAGTTCGATCGCGGCATCCTGCAAAACTACGGCATCGAACTGCGCGGCATTGCGTTCGATACCATGCTGGAGTCCTATATCCTCGACAGCGTCGCCGGTCGTCACGATATGGATTCGCTCTCCGACCGCTGGCTGAAGCATAAAACCGTCACCTTTGAGCAGATCGCCGGTAAGGGCAAGAATCAGCTGACCTTTAACCAGATCGCCCTGGAAGAGGCGGGACACTATGCGGCAGAAGATGCTGACGTCACGCTGCAACTGCATTTAAAGATGTGGCCGAAGCTGCAAAAACACGCCGGGCCGCTGAACGTGTTCCAGAATATCGAGATGCCGCTGGTGCCGGTTCTGTCCCGCATCGAGCGCAACGGCGTGAAAATCGATCCGGCTGTGTTGCACAAGCACTCAGAAGAGATCGCCCTGCGCCTGCACGAGCTGGAACAAAAAGCGCATGAGATCGCCGGCGAGCCCTTTAACCTCTCGTCCACTAAACAGCTACAGACCATCCTGTTTGAAAAGCAGGGTATCAAGCCGCTGAAGAAAACGCCGGGCGGGGCGCCTTCCACCTCTGAAGAGGTGCTTGAGGAGCTGGCGCTGGACTATCCTCTGCCAAAAGTGATCCTTCAGTATCGTGGGCTGGCAAAGCTGAAATCGACCTACACCGATAAGCTGCCGTTGATGATCAACCCAAAAACGGGCCGCGTACACACCTCTTACCATCAGGCGGTAGCGGCTACCGGGCGACTCTCCTCAACCGATCCTAACCTGCAAAACATTCCGGTGCGTAATGAAGAAGGGCGCCGTATCCGTCAGGCGTTTATTGCGCCAGAGGATTACGTCATTGTCTCTGCTGACTATTCACAGATTGAGCTGCGCATCATGGCGCACCTCTCCCGGGATAAAGGGCTGTTAACCGCCTTTGCGGAAGGGCAGGATATTCACCGGGCCACGGCAGCCGAAGTGTTTGGTATGCCGCTGGAGAGCGTCACCGGGGAACAGCGCCGCAGCGCGAAGGCGATCAACTTTGGCCTTATCTACGGCATGAGCGCCTTTGGCCTCTCCCGCCAGCTCAATATTCCGCGCAAAGAGTCGCAGAAGTATATGGATCTCTATTTCGAACGCTATCCTGGCGTGCTGCAATATATGGAGAACACGCGCGCCCAGGCGAAAGAAAAAGGCTATGTCGAAACGCTGGAAGGGCGTCGCCTCTATCTGCCGGACATCAAATCCAGTAATGCGGCCCGCCGTGCCGGTGCCGAACGTGCGGCAATCAACGCCCCGATGCAGGGGACGGCGGCAGATATCATTAAACGTGCGATGATCGCCGTTGATGCCTGGCTGGAGAAAGAGCAGCCGCGGGTGCGGATGATCATGCAGGTGCACGATGAACTGGTGTTTGAGGTGCATAAAGACGATCTGGAACCGGTCTCGAAAAAGATCCATGAACTGATGGAGAACAGCGTCAAACTGGATGTGCCGTTGCTGGTGGAAGTCGGCCAGGGAGAAAACTGGGATCAGGCTCACTAACGCTTTCTGGGATATGAACACTTTCTGTAAGTAAGCAACATATCCATGAACGTTTTGTGATGATCATTAGAATTCCCTATGTAAAGAATGAAAAAAAACTACAAAAAGTGCTTTGTCTATAGTCTAAAAAAGGGTAGAGTTATTCGCGTAGGGTACAGAGGTAAGATGTTCTATCTTTCAGACCTTTTACTTCACGTAATCGGATTTGGCTGAATATTTTAGCCGCCCCAGTCAGTAATGACTGGGGCGTTTTTTATTGCGGCAAAGAAAAGTTCAGCGCAAAAAAAAGCGCGGACATCGCCGCGCTCATCATTACTCATCCGCTTCTGACGCGGGTTCCAGCTCGCTGTACCAGATATCCAGTTTCTCACGCAGTTTGTCCACGCCTTGCTTCTTCAGCGAAGAAAACGCCTCTACCTGGATGTCGCCGTTAAACGCCAGCACGGCTTCACGCACCATATTCACCTGCGCTTTACGCGCGCCACTGGCCAGCTTGTCGGCTTTGGTGAGCAGTACCAATACCTGGATCCCGCTCTCTACAGCCCAGTGGATCATCTGCTGATCGAGATCTTTAAGCGGATGGCGAATATCCATCAGGACGACCAGGCCCTTCAGACACAGGCGTTTTTCCAGGTATTCCCCCAGCGCGCGCTGCCACTTGAGTTTCATCTCTTCCGGAACTTCTGCATAACCATAGCCTGGCAGGTCAACCAGGCGCTTGCCCGGAGCGACTTCGAACAGGTTGATCAGCTGGGTGCGGCCAGGCGTTTTAGAGGTACGCGCCAGGCTTTTCTGATTGGTCAGGGTATTCAGAGCGCTGGATTTCCCCGCGTTGGACCGGCCAGCAAATGCCACTTCAAGACCCGTATCGGCGGGTAAATGGCGAATATCAGGCGCACTGAGGAGAAAATGCGTCTGGTGATAATTCAGGTTGGTCACGTGGTTGTCTCCAGAAATTCGTAACGTTGGGGGGATTATACCTGAACAGAGAGAAAAGGCTTTTCCCATCGGCAACCCGGCTGTAAGTAAAAACCCTGGGCTTTGTGAGAGATCTGCCATTTTAACTATGGGATATTTAAGAAAAATCGCAGCGCTTTAAAAAATCAAAACGATTAAAATCAAACTATTAACGGTTAGTCTTAGTCTGAAAGTCGCGGAAAATGGCCGTTTGTGGCTTGTGAGTTCAGCCTGAAACGGTAAAGTAGCGTTCAACGGCGAGGATGCCGACAGGAACCGGACTTAAGGACAAGGGTCAGGAGCGCCAGGAGGCGAAGACACAGGAAAGTCAGGAAGACGAACGCCTTGGAGGCGTTAAAAAGGGAAATGGAACCTATCACGGACGGTACCTGCTAAGGGATAGACAGGGTTAGTCGTAAGCAAACAAGGATTGTCAGACCCGTAACGGGTTGTGAGTCAGGAAAAAAGGCGACAGATTGCTCTGTCGCCTTTTTTCTTTGCTTGCTTTCTGCTAGATTTCGCCGCAATTCTATACTCAAGAAAACGACTTAAAGACAAAACACCATGAAAAAACCGACCTCCGCTGCAGGCGCTAAACGTCCTGCTAAAGCACGCCGCAAAACGCGCGAAGAACTGAATCAGGAAGCGCGCGATCGCAAACGCGAGAAAAAACATCGTGGTCATGCTGCGGGTAGCCGCGCGAGTGGCGGTGCTTCGGGCGCGTCTGCGAATAACAAGCAGCAGAAAGACCCACGTATCGGCAGTAAAAAACCGGTTCCATTAGGCGTGACCGATGCCCCGGTCACCAGGCAGCACAAACCGAAGAGCGAGAAACCTATGCTTTCACCGCAGGCTGAGCTGGATTTGCTGGAGAATGATGAGCGCCTGGACGCGCTGCTGGAACGTCTTGAAGAGGGTGAAACCCTGAATGCCGAAGAGCAGTCATGGGTAGATGCCAAACTGGATCGCATCGATGAACTGATGCAGAAGCTTGGCCTCTCTTACGATGATGAAGACGAAGAGGAAGAAGAAGAGAAACAGGAAGATATGATGCGCCTGTTGAAAGGTGGAAACTAACGTTTGCACCCGGCAGGTTCTATTGTCCTGCTAATAACCCTTCCGGTTATATGTTATCTGGTGTGGTTATTCGTTAAACTACGGCGGTTGTCGCGGCGACAGAAGTGGCTGCGCACCCGATTCATGGCCCGCACAGGGGGCAGAACGGGCCGCCGTATACGAACGCGACACCAACGGAAGGAGTGAGCATGTCTGTAGCAACCATCGACTGGGATCTGGCCCTGATCCAGAAATATAACTATTCCGGGCCGCGTTATACCTCGTATCCCACTGCGCTGGAGTTTTCCGACGCTTTTGGTGATAGCCAATTCCAGCAGGCGGTGGCGCGTTACCCTGACCGCCCGCTCTCTCTGTATGTTCATATCCCGTTCTGCCACAAACTCTGCTATTTCTGCGGCTGCAATAAGATTGTGACCCGCCAGCAGCATAAAGCGGATCAGTATCTGGATGCGCTTGAGCAGGAGATTCTGCATCGCGCGCCGCAGTTTGCCGGTCGTCACGTCAGCCAGCTCCACTGGGGCGGCGGTACGCCGACCTACCTGAATAAAGCGCAAATCAGCCGTCTGATGTCCCTGCTGCGGAATAACTTCCGCTTCAATGGCGATGCTGAAATCTCTATCGAAGTAGACCCGCGGGAAATCGAGCTGGATGTGCTCGATCATCTGCGTGCCGAAGGGTTTAACCGCCTGAGTATGGGCGTGCAGGACTTTAATAAAGAGGTCCAGCGGCTGGTCAACCGTGAGCAGGATGAAGAGTTCATCTTTGCTCTGTTAAACCATGCCCGGGAGATTGGCTTCACCTCCACCAACATCGATCTGATTTATGGCCTGCCGAAGCAGACGCCAGACAGTTTCGCCTATACGTTAAAGCGCGTGGCGGAACTCAACCCGGACCGCCTGAGCGTCTTCAACTATGCGCATCTGCCGACGCTGTTTGCTGCCCAACGCAAAATCAAAGATGCCGATCTGCCTTCCGCGCAGCAAAAACTGGATATCCTGCAGGAAACCATCACGTCGTTGACCCAGACCGGCTACCAGTTCATCGGCATGGATCACTTTGCCCGCCCGGATGACGAGCTGGCTATTGCCCAGCGCGAGGGCGTTCTGCATCGTAACTTCCAGGGCTACACCACCCAGGGCGATACGGATCTGCTGGGGATGGGCGTATCGGCCATCAGCATGATTGGCGACTGCTATGCGCAGAACCAGAAAGAGCTGAAGCTCTACTACCAGCAGGTGGATGAGACCGGCAATGCGCTGTGGCGCGGCATCGCGTTAACCCGCGACGACTGTATTCGCCGGGACGTGATCAAGGCGCTGATCTGTAATTTCCGTCTCGACTTCAGCGCGGTGGAAGCGCAGTGGGATCTCATTTTTAAAGACTACTTTGTGGAAGACATGAAGCTGTTGGCACCGCTGGCGAAAGATGGGCTGGTGGAGGTGACGGAGAGTGCGATTGAAGTTACGCCGAAAGGGCGCCTGTTGATTCGTAATATCTGTATGTGCTTCGATGCCTATCTGCGGCAGAAAGCCCGTATGCAGCAGTTCTCGCGGGTGATTTAAGCCGCATTGCCGGGTGGCGGCTTCGCCTTACCCGGCCTACATTTCGCGCTTTGTAGGCCGGGTAAGCGAAGTGCTAGCTAAACAACCCCACCAGCGCCGCACACAGCACAGCTGCAACTGCCGTTTGCGGCGTATGGCTTTCGACTGCTCCGCTAGTCAACAAATTCACGATTGATTCCAGCATGATGACCCCCCATTTTTCCGGGCAAGATCATACTCAACTCATCAGTACAGTAAAGCGCAAAATAGCACCAGTTTGCGCTTAATTAACTCTCTTTACACAGGGGGGAGGCGATCACTCCATCCCCAGTTCTTTTAACTTACGCGTCAGGGTATTGCGCCCCCAGCCGAGCAGGCGTGCCGCCTCCTGCTTGTGGCCCTGGGTATGGCGCAGCGCGGTGGTCAGCAGCGTGCGCTCCATTTCGGGCTGCGCCTCGGAGAGCAGGTCCTGATGACCGGAGCGCAGGGCGCGATCGGCCCATTGCGCCAGCAGTGTCGCCCAGCTGTCGGGCAGGCTCTGGCCGGTGCTGCTTTCCGGAACGTGGGTTTCGAAAAGCTCGGGCGGCAGATCCTGAATCAACACCTCCTGGCCTGCGGCCATGACCGTCAGCCAGCGGCAGGTATTTTCCAGCTGACGCACGTTGCCCGGCCAGGCCAGACGCGTCAGCGCCGCTTCGGTTTCCGGGTGCAGCAGCTTGGCTTCCACGCCCAGTTCCCGGGCGGCATCCTGCAGGAAATGACGCGCCAGGCGCGGGATATCTTCCCGGCGCTCACGCAGCGGCGGCAGGTGTACGCGAATGACGTTCAGGCGGTGGAACAGGTCTTCACGGAATTTGCCCTCCTGGACGCGCAGCTCCAGGTTCTGGTGAGTGGCGGCGATAATACGCACATCCACTTTCACTGGGGCGTAGCCGCCCACGCGGTAAAACTGGCCGTCCGCCAGCACGCGCAGCAGACGTGTCTGAACGTCGAGGGGCATATCGCCGATCTCATCCAGGAACAGCGTCCCGCCGTCCGCCTGCTCAAAGCGGCCCTGACGGATGGTATTGGCGCCGGTAAAGGCCCCTTTTTCATGGCCGAACAGCTCGGACTCAATCAAATCCTTGGGGATCGCCGCCATATTCAGGGCGATAAACGGGGCTTTGACGCGCGGGCTGTGGCGATGCAGGGCATGCGCGACCAGCTCTTTCCCGGTGCCTGACTCACCGTTAATCAGCACGCTGATGGAGGAGCGTGACAGGCGACCAATGATGCGAAACACATCCTGCATCGCCGGGGCTTCACCAATGATATCGGTGGTAGGGCCGAAAACCGGGGCATTGCGCGGCTGCTGCTGTTCCTGATAGTGGCTAATGGCGCGTTCAACCAGCGCCACCGCTTCGTCAATATCGAACGGTTTTGGCAGATAATCGAACGCCCCCTGCTGGTAGGCGCTGACGGCAGCATCCAGATCGGAGTGGGCGGTCATTATGATGACCGGAAGCATCGGATGACGCTGCTTAATCTGTTTTAACAGCGCGAGCCCGTCCATTCCCGGCATACGGATATCGGACAGCAGCACATCCGGGGTTTTGGTGGTGAGTGCATCAAGCACATCGGCACCACTCTCAAAAGCGGTGCAGCTTAAACCTGCTCCGGTAAGCGCCCGTTCAAGCACCCAGCGGATGGAGCTATCGTCATCAACTACCCAGACTATCCCTCGTTGCATAACCTAACCCTCTATTTCCTGATTGGCAGGTAAACCGAAAACTCGGTATGACCCGGCCAACTGGTAAATTCAATTTTGCCGGAATGCTGATCTATCAAATTACGGGCAATCGATAAGCCAAGCCCAGTCCCGCCTTCACGGCCGCTGACCATCGGGTAAAACAGCGTGTCCTGTAAATGGGAAGGAATGCCCGGGCCGTTATCTTCCACATCAATGCGGGCCGCCAGACGGTAGCGCGTGCCGTGCAGCGTCAGCTGAAAGGCGGTGCGGGTACGCAGAATAATCTCTCCGCCTTCCGCCCCTAATGCCTGCAGGGCGTTGCGCACGATATTCAGTAAAACCTGCTCAATCTGGTCGGGATCGTGCGGCAGTTCCGGCAGGCTGGGATCGTAATCCCGAATTAACCTGACGTTATCCGGCAGTTCCATCGACACCAGCTTGACGACGCGCTCCGCCACTTTGTGAATGCTTTCGGTGACATGCATCCCGGGTTGCTGCGGTCCCAGCAGGCGATCCACCAGGTTCCGCAGGCGGTCGGCCTGTTCAATGATGACGTTGGTGTATTCCGCCAGCGCCGGGTCGGGCAGGGCTTTAGTGAGCAGCTGTGCCGCACCGCGCAGGCCGCCAAGCGGATTTTTGATCTCATGGGCGAGGCCGCGCACCAGATCGCGGGCCGCAATCTGCTGAGCATGCTGGAGCTGCTCCTGACTCAGGCGACGCTGGTTATCCATCGGCGCCATCTCCAGCAGAATGAGCCCTTCTGGCAGCTGCTGCGCGGTCAGCGACAGAATATGCGAGCGTCCGTCGATCACCAGCGTCACTTCGTTATCGGTAAAGCCTTGCCCCGCCTGCAGGCTCTCCTGCATCAGGCCGATGTTCAGGGAAAAATAACTCAACAGCTCGGGCAGCGGCGCGCCAAACAGTTTGCGTGAACTTTGCGCCAGTAACTGCTGGGCCGCGGGATTGGCGTAATGCACCGCCAGATCGTCATCGACCAGTAAAATGCTGTTGATAAGAGAATTGAGGATCTGCCCAGCATCGGGCAGCGTGCCAGTTGCCATTCAGCAGTCTCCTGGAGTTGTTTGCACTATTTTAGTGCAGTATAGCGTTTTTACGGCGAAAAACGCGTCAGATCAGCTTGTTGGCGGTGAAAAAAGCCCATCCGAAGATGGGCTGAAAAGTTTCCACGGCAACAAAAAAAACGACTATCAATCTCGCGCAGAAAAGGCCGCGCGACAGGGATTGAAGATTAGACGCTGTAGTACAGTTCGAACTCAACCGGGTGCGGCGTCATGCGAACGCGGTCGTTCTCTTCCATACGCAGTGCGATGTAAGCATCGATCGCTTCGTCAGTGAACACGCCGCCCGCAGTCAGGAACTCGCGGTCTGCGTCCAGTGCGTTCAGTGCTTCTTCCAGAGAACCGGCAACCTGTGGGATCTCTTTCGCTTCTTCAGGCGGCAGGTCGTACAGGTTTTTGTCCATCGCTTCGCCCGGGTGGATCTTGTTCTTGATACCGTCCAGACCCGCCATCAGCAGTGCTGCGAAGCACAGGTATGGGTTAGCAGCTGGGTCCGGGAAGCGCACTTCGATACGACGTGCTTTCGGAGAAGCTACCACCGGAATACGAATAGAAGCAGAACGGTTACGGGCAGAGTAGGCCAGCATTACTGGCGCTTCGTAGCCTGGGACCAGACGCTTGTAAGAGTTAGTGGTTGGGTTCGCCAGGGCGTTGATCGCTTTAGCGTGTTTGATAACACCACCGATGTAGTGCAGTGCCTGCTCGGACAGACCCGCATACTTGTCGCCAGCGAACAGGTTAGTCCCGTTTTTGGACAGGGACATGTGGCAGTGCATACCGGAACCGTTGTCGCCAAACATTGGTTTTGGCATGAAGGTCGCGGTTTTACCGAAGCGATGCGCAACGTTGTGAACAACGTATTTGTAGATCTGAATTTCGTCCGCTTTCTTGGTCATGGTGTTGAAACGGGTGGCGATTTCGTTCTGGCCAGCAGTTGCAACTTCATGGTGATGGGCTTCAACAACCAGACCCATCTCTTCCATGATCAGACACATGGTAGAACGGATGTCCTGAGAAGAGTCAACCGGTGGAACCGGGAAGTAACCGCCTTTAACGGCTGGACGGTGACCTTTGTTACCGCCTTCGTATTTGGTGGAGGAGTTCCATGCGCCTTCGATATCATCGATAGCAACGTGGGAACCGGAAGTGGTCGCACCAAAACGGATGTCGTCGAACAGGAAGAACTCTGGCTCTGGCCCGAACAGAACGGTGTCTGCGATGCCGGTGGAGCGCAGGTACTCTTCAGCGCGTTTAGCGATAGAGCGTGGGTCGCGGTCGTAGCCCTGCAGGGTGCCTGGCTCGAGGATATCGCAACGGATGATCAGGGTAGACTCTTCGAAGAACGGGTCAATGAGGGCAGTAGATGCGTCAGGCATCAGAACCATGTCGGATTCGTTGATACCTTTCCAGCCACCAATCGAGGAGCCGTCAAACATTTTGCCTTCTTCAAAGAATTCGGCATTCACCTGATGAGCAGGAATAGTGACGTGCTGTTCTTTACCTTTGGTATCGGTGAAGCGCAGATCAACAAACTTCACTTCATGTTCGTTCAGCATCGTCAAAACGTGTTCAGCGGACATACTTAACTCTCCAGATTGGTCATTGTCGTCGTGGTAACGAGGTCTTCAAATTCTGTATAAGGCAGGCGGTGGTGCCTTTTGTTGCCGTATTTTATAAAGCGAAATCTGTGCCAACTTTTAAAACACCCCAAAAAGGCGCTATCATGCGCACCGTAGTGCAAAAGGGCTGCACCACGGTGGTTTTGTTGCACCATTATAGTGCTTCGATGTGAACATTGAGCACCATATTGGTGCAATTTACGTTAAAGTGCCCTTTTACCGCTCCGTGAAAGCGATCACAAAGCATCTCTGCAATACTTGTTTGCGGGGGATGTTTGTGATCCTGTTTTGTAGTGCGATTAATCCGTGTACAATAACGCGCTATTTCTAATGCCTGAGGCAAAGTTGTGATCGAAAATCTGCGTAATATCGCCATCATCGCGCACGTTGACCATGGTAAAACTACCCTGGTTGATAAGCTGCTGCAGCAATCCGGTACGTTCGATGCGCGTGCCGAAACTCAAGAACGCGTGATGGACTCCAACGATTTGGAGAAAGAGCGTGGGATTACCATCCTCGCTAAAAACACCGCGATCAAATGGAATGACTACCGTATCAACATCGTTGATACCCCAGGGCACGCCGACTTCGGTGGTGAAGTTGAGCGCGTGATGTCCATGGTGGATTCCGTGCTGCTGGTGGTTGACGCATTTGACGGCCCAATGCCGCAGACGCGCTTCGTAACCAAAAAAGCATTCGCCCATGGCCTGAAGCCAATCGTGGTAATCAACAAAGTTGACCGTCCTGGCGCGCGTCCTGACTGGGTTGTTGATCAGGTCTTCGACCTGTTCGTTAACCTGGATGCGACCGACGAACAGCTGGACTTCCCGATCGTTTATGCGTCTGCGCTGAACGGTATCGCTGGTCTGGACCACGAAGACATGGCTGAAGACATGACCCCGCTGTACCAGGCGATTGTTGACCATGTTCCGGCACCAAACGTCGATCTCGACGGTACCCTGCAGATGCAGATCTCTCAGCTGGACTACAACAACTACGTTGGTGTAATCGGCATTGGTCGTATCAAGCGCGGTAAAGTGAAGCCAAACCAGCAGGTTACTATCATCGATAGCGAAGGTAAAACCCGTAACGGTAAAGTCGGTAAAGTGCTGACTCACCTGGGCCTTGAGCGTATCGAGAGCGACATTGCGGAAGCTGGCGACATCATCGCTATCACCGGTCTGGGCGAGCTGAACATCTCTGACACCATCTGCGACCCGCAGAATGTGGAAGCGCTGCCAGCGCTGTCTGTTGATGAGCCGACCGTAACCATGTTCTTCAACGTCAACACCTCTCCGTTCTGTGGTAAAGAAGGTAAGTTCGTTACCTCCCGTCAGATCCTTGACCGCCTGAACAAAGAGCTGGTGCACAACGTTGCGCTGCGCGTTGAAGAAACCGAAGACGCTGATGCATTCCGCGTTTCTGGTCGTGGTGAGCTGCACCTGTCTGTTCTGATCGAGAACATGCGTCGTGAAGGTTTCGAAATGGCGGTTTCCCGTCCGAAAGTTATCTTCCGTGAAATCGATGGCCGTAAACAAGAGCCATTCGAGAACGTGACGCTGGACGTTGAAGAGCAGCATCAGGGTTCTGTAATGCAGGCTCTGGGTGAGCGTAAAGGCGACCTGAAAAACATGAATCCAGATGGCAAAGGCCGCGTACGTCTCGACTACGTGATCCCAAGCCGTGGCCTGATCGGCTTCCGTTCTGAGTTCATGACCATGACTTCCGGTACCGGTCTGCTGTACTCCACCTTTAGCCACTACGACGACGTTCGTCCGGGTGAAGTCGGTCAGCGTAACAACGGCGTTCTGATCTCCAACGGTCAGGGTAAAGCGGTTGCGTTCGCCCTGTTCAGCCTGCAGGATCGCGGTAAGCTGTTCCTGGGTCACGGTGCAGAAGTTTACGAAGGCCAGATCATCGGTATTCACAGCCGTTCTAACGACCTGACGGTAAACTGCCTGACCGGTAAGAAACTGACCAACATGCGTGCGTCCGGTACTGACGAAGCAACGGTTCTGGTTCCACCGGTTAAGATGACGCTGGAGCAGGCTCTGGAATTCATCGATGACGACGAACTGGTAGAAGTAACACCACAGTCTATCCGTATCCGTAAACGTCACCTGACTGAAAACGACCGTAAACGTGCAATGCGCGGTTCAAAAGAAGATTAATACAGTCAGTCTGTAGGCCGGGTAAGCGCATGCGCCTCCCGGCAGGTAAAAAGCCGCTGAGCGATCAGCGGCTTTTTTATTAGAACGCGTACCGCACGCCCAGACGGATTCGGTACTGCTCGCGGTTGTAATCATTCCATCTGTCCAGCCACTGAAGTTCGAGGTACGGCAGCCAGTTTCTGTCGATTTTATAGCTGAACTTGTTTGTTATTTCCCAGTGGTGATCTTTGCCATTCTTACTGTGGTAATCATTGACCCGCTGGAAAAAGTGCGGCTCAAAGGTGTAGAAAAACGCATCCGTCACTTTAAAATTCCAGTAGTTAGCAAACTCGTGCGTGTCGTTCTTATCCATCTGCCCGTTATAGTCCGGCGTATCGTAATTGTTGTGGTTATAGCGATAGCGGAACGTCAGGTTGAACCCATCCGTAAATTTGTAGTTGGTATCTAAATAAACAGCGCCACCCGATCCTGCGCTGCTGTCGTTAATTAAACCGCCCGGCTGGAAGGTGAGTTTGTCGGTGGGTTTAAAGAGCGGATACCACCCCTCTATTTCGTTATAGCTATGCTTAAGCTCATCCCATCTCCCCACGTTATAAGCGTTGGTGAACATCAGCCCCGCGCCCATATCGAAGTTATAGCCGGCTCGCAGGATCACCTCATGTAGCTCAGAGGCCGTATTGTATGCTTCTCGTGTTTCGACATACGCCCCGGCAAATACCGGGCAGGAGACAGACGACACAATCAGTACAGTAATGATTCTTTTCATAACTTATCCATGTATCAGATAAAGAAAGGCCGCCCCTCCCGTGGAATGGGAAGGGATTCATGGCCAGATTTATTGTTATAAAGTGACTGCTGACGCTTTATAGTTGGTGGTTATCTCAGGGGTATTCGCTGATGGTTTTTTTCGTTTGGCAATCTCCTCAATAATAAAGGCGAAGCGCGCTTCGTTGAGTTTATAAAAGAGTCCCATCGTGATGGCGGCGATAATCGCCAGGCCGCAGGGCCAGAGAAAAATAAGCTGGCGCAGCCCCAGCAGCGTGCTTGCGCTCTGCACCGCATGGGGCACGTAACCGATCTGGGTCAGCATAATGCCAGGCAAGAAACCGGCGAGGGCCGCGGAGATTTTGCGCGAGAAGGTGTAGCCGGTATAAACCGACCCTTCGGCGCGAATGCCGGTTTTCCACTCGCCATAATCAACGGTATCCGGCACCAGGGCCCAGTTCAGGCTGTTGACGAAAGCGGTGCCGAAAAAGGCCATACAGGAAAAGAGCACAAACAGCAGGGAGTTGCTCCCCCAGAAGAAGTTCAACACGTCGCCTACCGCCCAGAGCGTCAGCCCGCCCAGGTAAACCGGTTTTTTGCCGAAACGCTTAACCGCGCCGGGCACCAGAAACACGCCGACCAGAATGCAACCCATGCTGAAAAAGCCCATCCACGACAGCAGGTGCAGATCGTTCAGCACGTACTGGGTGTAATAGACCTGAATCGCCAGCTTGATGTTAAAGGCGGCAAGGGTACAGAGGTTGGCGATGCATAAGACCAACAGCGGTGGGTTGCGGAAAATCGCGCAGAACGATTTCAGAATGCCGGGTTTATGGTGATCGGGCGTGACCTCCACGTAGCGCTCCTTCACGCCGCTGTAGCACCACCACATGCAGAACAGCCCGCCGGTGACAAACACCAGAGCGGCAACCAGATAGCCGAGGGAGGGCTGGCTGACGAACAGCGCCTGAATAGGCATAAAGCCGACGGTGCAGAGCAACAACCCCACCGTTGCGCCGCCCTGGCGCCAGGCCGCCAGCTGCGCGCGCTCGTTCGGGTTTTTGGTGATGGCCGGGACCATCGCACCGTAGGCGCAGTTCATCAGGCTATAGCAGAGGCCGAACATCATGAAGAGCACGGTGGCGATAGCCGTTTTCACCGTCAGGCTAAAGTCGTTAGCCATAAACTGCGCCGCGGCAACCAGCGCGACGGGTACCGAAGCATAGAGAATAAAGGGCCTGAATTTTCCCCGTGCGCCGATATTTCGCCGGGAGTCCAACAGCACGCCGGTCAGCATGTCGGTAAAGGCGGTAAAGAACTTCGCCACCAAAAAAATAATGCCGCCATAGAACGCGGGCATGCCCAGTTCGTCGGTGTAAAACTTCAGCAGATAGAGCGTGCCGATACACAGCATCAGGTTAGAGCCAAAATCGCCCATCCCGTAGGCGCACTTCTCGCGCAGGCTCAACTTCAGGGTTAACGGATCAGGAGTGTGTGTCATGGTCGATCCTCATAGCGCCCCGCAGGGCGCTCGCTCAAGTCAGTTATGCCGTACGTTTGCGCAGCTCGATCTCTTCCACGATGCGCACATACATCTTCTCGTTGAGGTTGTAGAAGCAACCCATCGCCACAATGGTGATGACCGCCAGCAGGCTGGGGTAGATAAATATCAGCTGCCGCAGCCCTTCAACGGTTCCGGCGGATTGCACCACGTTGGGCACATAGCCGATCTGCGTGAGCATGATCCCCGGGAAGAAGCCCGCCAGCGCCTGGGAAACCTTACGGAAGAAGGTAAAGCCGGTGTAGACCGTCCCCTCGGAGCGCACGCCGGTGCGCCACTCGCCGTATTCCACGGTATCGGACACCAGCGCCCAGTTCAGGCTGTTCACAAACGCGGAACCAAAGAACGCCAGGCAGGAGAACGCCACAAAGCTCACGGATCCGCCGCCGAAGAAGTAGTTGAGCAGATCGCCCGCCACCCAAATCATCAGCCCGGTGATATAGACCTTTTTCTTGCCGAAGCGCCGCACCGCGCCGGGCATCATAAAGACGCCGATAAAAATACAGCCCATGCTGAAGAAGCCCATGTATGACAGCAGGATCGGGTCGTTCAGCACGTACTGCGTGTAGTAGACCTGAATGGCGAGCTTGACGTTAAAGGCACCCAGCGTGCAGAGGTTGGCGATGCAGAGAATAAACAGCGGACGGTTCCCGGCGATGGCGCGAAACGACTGCAACAGTCCCGGTTTTTGCGCCGGATTAGCAGGCTGCGTTTCGACGTAACGCTCGGTCACGCCCTTATAGCACCACCACATAAAGAACAGCCCGAACAGCGAGAAAAGGGTGGCGGCAAAGATATAGCCAAGCTGGTCATTGCCCTCAATCAGGTTCATTACCGGGACAAAGCCCACGGTACAGAGCAGCAGGCCAAGCGTGGCACCACCCTGACGCCAGGCGGCCAGCGAGGCGCGCTCGTCCGGGTTTTTGGTAATGGCGGGCACCATCGCGCCGTAAGAGCAGTTCATCATGCTGAAGAACAGGCCGTACAGCATGAAGAGCACCGTCGCCATCACCGTTTTACCGGTGATTTCAAACGGCGTGCCGACAAAGTTGGCAATCGCCAGCAGCGTCACCGGGAAGGCGGCATACGGTACGAACGGGCGGAATTTTCCTTTCGGGCCGATCTTGCGCCGGGCGTCGAGCATGATCCCGGTCCCCATGTCGGTGAAGGCGGTAAAGAACTTGGCAATCAGGAAGATGATCCCGCCGTAGGTCCCCGGCAGGCCCAGAACATCGGTGTAGAACTTCAGCAGATAGAGCGTGCCGATATCCAGCAGGATGTTAGAGCCGAGATCGCCCATCCCGTAGGCGAGTTTTTCTTTAAACGGCAGGCGCAGGGTTGCCGGATCAGAAGTATGTTGACTCATTATTGTTCTCCGTCTGCCCGCAGGTTTCCCCGCGGGCGAGCCTTATCAGATATGACGTAAGGTGCTAAAGAGATCTGCCCATTCGCTTTGCTGGCGATAGAAGACCGGCGGTTTGCCGAGTGGGGCATCAACGGTTATGTCACCGCCCTGGCAGATTTCACCCGTCCACGCATTCACCCAGCTGTCCTGCGGCAAATAGAGCGACCAGTCATGGCGCCCCTCTTCATACACGGGCGCCACCAGCAGATCGCGGCCAAACAGATACTGATATTTCAGCGTGTAGGCGCGCGCGTCCTCTTCATAGTGCAGGAACAGCGGGCGCATCACCGGCAGGCCGCTTTTCGCATTCTGCGCGACGGCGGCTTTGATATAGGGCTTCAGGGTGGTGAAGACGGTGGTCATGCGCGCGAAGTGTGCGATGGTTTCAGCGTCGCCGTCGAACTGCCAGTTGTCACCAGGGCGGTTGCCTTCGTGGGTACGCATCATCGGCGTAAAGGCGCTGAAATCGCACCAGCGCAGCAGCAGCTCTTTGCTGCGTTTCATCTCGAACAGGGTGGTATAGCCGCCGATGTCGCTGTGATGCAGGCCGTGGCCGGTCATCGCCAGCGAGAGCGCAGCAGGTACAACGGACGCCAGACCGTCGTCCAGGCTCCAGTCGACGTTCTGATCTCCCGCCCACATCATCACCGAGTGTTTCTGGCTGCCGGTGTAACCTGCGCGCATAAAGAACAGGATCTCGCCGAGCTTGCCGGTCTCTTCCAGCGCCTCGTAGTTACATTTCGCCCACAGGGCAGGCCAGGCGTTATGCATGATCTCCGCGCTGACGCCGTTGTGCAGGAAGGTATCGGTTGGCAGATATTCCCCGAAATCGGCCATCCAGCCGCCGCAACCCAGCTCGATCAGGTTCTTTTTAATCACCTCTTTGTACCAGCCGTAGGCTTCCGGGTTGGTCAGGTCGATAACGCCCGCGTAGAACTCGCCGAACTCGACGTGGTAATCCTTGCCGTCGGCGTCTTTGGTCAGATAGCCGCGTTTTGCCGCCTCTTCACAGAGGTCTTTGTCGCTGGCGACGTAGGGGTTGATATAGGAGAGGAACTGCACCCCTTCCTGTTTCCACTGCGCAATACGCTCATCGAGCTGCGGATAGAGCTCGCTGTTCCACTTCCAGTTCCACATCACGCGTTTGCCGAAGGAGGTCATGCGGATGCCGGACCAGTCCTGCGCCCAGATGCCGTTCACCTTCACGCCGCCTTCGCGCATGAGGTCGAGCTTCTGCTGGCATACGTCGGTGCCGCCCTGAATACCCAGCGTCACCCCGTCGTAAACCCAGTCCGGCAGCTCCGGCTGACGCCCCAGCAGGCCGGTGAGTTTTTCCAGCAGATCGACATAGCTTTCTGCACATTCGAAGCGCAGCGTGGCGTTATCTTCCCAGAACGCCAGCTCGTGGAAGTCCGGCGCACTGAAGTCGAAGTTCATGTAGCAGCTGTTATCCACGTGGCAGTAGTACTTCTGGGTGCTCACAAAGGTGGGTTGCGGGAAGAAGGTCCAGTAGTAATCCCCGCCCGCGTTCTCTTTGCAGTCGGCCTGCCAGGTCACGTAAGTCTGCTTATTGCGGCCCACGCCCTGTTCGCTGGTCCACAAGGGGAACGGCTTGCCGCGCAGGTCGAAGTAGGAGAACTGCTCCCCGCAGCCGTAGATATGATCTTCAGGCTGTGCCGCCAGCCGCAGCCAGAGGCGGTTATGGCGGGTGGCATCGTTTTTGAGTTTCAACGTCAGGCGGCCTTCCGTATCAAGATCCACCAGCAGCGTGGCGCTTACCGCATCGCCACGGGTGAAGCGGATCGCCCAGCCCGCCTGTTGCTGCGTGACGGTCGCGTCGGTCAGGGCAATCTTTTCGTTGAGCTTATCCTGAATGCTGAAATTGCCGCGGAACATCTCAATATCGGCAACGCCTGCGCCGATCCACAGGCAGGGGGCCTCGGGCGAATGGGACAAAATCAGGCGATCCTGCCAGTGCAGGGTGAAACCGCGATCGTGAGTTTTCAAATCAATATCGTGTAGGGTACGCATAAGATCTCCGTTTTTATTATTTGGCCTGGCTATCCAGTAAGCCGGCGGCAACGGCTGGGGCTAACCCTGGCGCCAGCGGTAAGCGCGGGATCACCAGGCAGTGCAGCAGATGGTAAATATCCTGCTTGCCGTCCCAGACCTTAGTGGTCACTTCGTTATTGGCATCCAGCTCCTGCCACCAGGAGCCGTTCTCGTAATCCATCAGGTATTTGATGCAGTAATCCCACCATTTCTGATACCAGGCTTCGTACTGCGCCTCGCCGGTCACGGTATAGAGGGCATAGGCCGTGCCCATCGCCTCGACGATCGGCCAGCGCACGCGTTCGCGCACGATAGGCTTGCCGTCCCAGCCGACGGAGTAGACGAAGCCGTCGGCCCCGTCCGGCGCCCAGGCGTCGCGGATGGTGGCGTGGAACAGTCCTTTTGCATCTTCCAGCAGCCACGCCGGCGGGGTTTCAAAGCGGGCTTCCAGCGCGGCGTGCAGATGCAGCATCAGACGGCCCCACTCAATCCAGTGTCCCGGCGTACCGCCGTAGGCGCGAAAACGGTGGGCGGGATTGTCGATGTTATAGTCGCGGATCGGGTTCCAGTTGGTGTCAAAATGCTCGTTAACGCGATACTCACCTTTGCGCGCCACGTCGTGAATAATCACCGAGGCGATGCGCAGGGCGCGGTCGAGCCATTTGCGATCGTGGGTGACGTCATAGACGATCAGGAAGGCTTCCACGGCGTGCATGTTGGCGTTGCCGCCACGGTAATCTTCCGTTTTGCTGAAGGCTTCGTCCCAGGATTCCAGACACATTTGCTCCTGTTCGCTCCAGAAGTAGCGCTCAATTACCTCAATGGCGTCGTCCAGCAGCTTGCGTGCCTGCGGGTGTCCGGTAGTAACGGCACTCGCTGCGCCGAGCAGCACGAAGAAGTGCTGATAGCCCTGCTTGGAGGCATCTATCACCCCTTCATCGTTAACGCAGGCGTACCAGCCGCCGTGCTGTTTGTCGCGCAGCGGACCGTTCAGGGCATTGATGCCGTGCTCAACCAGGGCGTATGCACCCGGGCGCCCCATGTTGGCCGCCACCGCGTAGACGTGCAGCATACGGGCGGTGATCCACAGATGGGTGCCCATATCGCTACGAACCTGGCCGTTATTGCCCAGCCAGCCAAAGCCGGTGGGAACGGCGGCGTTTTTGCCGAAGTCGAGAATGCGGTCGGTCTCTTGTTCGAGCCAGCGGTTATGGCTCAGGGTGTTAAACCATTTCATATTCGGATCCTCTCTTAGCGGCGGGCCATCATTTCGTCGACGATCTCGCCCAGACGCTGCAGTTTCGGTACAGAAATATCGCGGAGCATCAGCTCGGTGTCCGGCAGGCCTATTACCGATGACCAGACGGCGCGCCCGGCTAAAAAGCCCGATGCCCCCGCCTGCATCGCCACGCTTACGGCGCGCGGGAAGAGCTTGTCGTCCACGCCGGAGGAGAGGATCACCCAGGGCATGTTGATCTGTTCGTTGAGCTTCTGCGAGGCCGCCAGCAGCGCCTGCTGCGTGCCTTTGCCAAACAGCGGCATCTCCACTTTGTAGAGATCGGCACCGCTGTCTCCCAGCTCTTTGGCCGCGTCGATAATCGCCTGCTCGCGGTTAAACGCGGCACCGCGGCGCGGCGGACGCACCACCGGCTCGATAATGCTCAACAGACCGTTGTCATGACACAGCGTGTTGAACGCCTTCACCATCTCCAGACGCTGCTGCGGATCTTCGTCGCTGCGCCACAGCACCAGCAGCTTCAGCGCCTTGCCGCCATCGCGTTTGACCGCCTGCGCGTCGACGTTCTTGTCGATCACCACGCTGTCGACAGGAATACCGTTCCCCGGAATAAACTCGTCGGCGGCCACAATCATCGCGCAGCTTTTCGCAACCGCCTGCTGCTCCACGATCTGGCGATAGCAGAACTGCTGGTCGACGAGGATCGCAGAGGCGTATGGCGACAGAATTTTCGCGGCATTGACTTTAAAATCCGTGAGGTGCTGGTCAGTTACCGGCACCGGCGCGCCTGACGCGGCAAACATCAGGCGCATCGCTTCGCGCTGATCGACGGCCAGCATGGCAAAACCGCCGGAAGGTCGGGTGATATCTTTCAGGGTGTACATCGTCATTCCTCAGTCCTTTCGTATCAGTGTGATTTTTTCAGCCCGGCGGATGCGCGAACCTGTTCGAGAATGGCTGTCCAGTCTTCGCGCCCGCGCCCGGCGGCGCGTGCCTGGTTGTAAACTTCGCGGGAAGCCGCGCCCAGCGGCATCGGGACGTGAAGCTGGTTAGCCACGTCCAGGGCGATCCCCAGATCTTTATGTGCAAGGTCGATCATAAAGGCGGGAGAAAGATCCCCTTTCAGCACCTTGTTCGGCCAGGAGGTGGTGAAGTGGCCTTTGCCCGCAGGGGTGCCGCTCATCACCTTCAGCGCCACGTCAAAGGAGAGGCCGAGCGCTTCGCACAGCACGGCCGCCTCGGCGGAGAGGGCGTTCAGGGCGATACTCATGTAGTTATTGATGAGCTTCACGCGGATGCCCATGCCCGGCCCGCCGGCGTTAATCAGCTCATTGCCCATCGCCATTAATACGGGGGTGGCGCGCTCAACCTGCTGCGCCGTACCGCCTGCCAGCAGGAGCAGCGTGCCGGCGATGGCATGGTCTGACGTGCGCCCGACGGGCACATCCATCAGGCTGAAGCCGCGCTCGGCCATGTCACGGATCAGGGCGTCGGTTTGCAGGGGATGAATGGTGGACATATCAATCACCAGCGCGTCGCGGGATAACCCTTCGCACACGCCGTGCTCGCCGAACAGTACGCTGCGCACCAGATCACCGTTGGGCAGCATGGTGATGACGAATTCAGCGTCCGTTGCGGCCTGTGCGGGCGTTGCCGCCGCCTGGGCACCGCTTGCAACCAGCGCCTGAACCGCCTGCGGGTTCACATCAAAGACCTGAAGCTGGTGGCCTTGCTTCAACAGATTCTTCGCCATTGGCGCGCCCATCTGCCCTAAACCGATAAATGCGATTGCTGACATGCCTCTCTCCTGTCATATCGTGTCAATTTCTGCGCGTTAATGTTGTCTTTTTTTGATCGTATTTGTAATTTATAGTCAAAAAATAGACATGGGTCACTTTTTAAACATTTGGTGAAATTAAAATGAGAGCAACAGAAAACGCAGAAGGAATCACCATGACTCGCATCGTTTGTGTCGGCATCACCGTGCTGGATCGCATCTGGTATCTCGATGATTTACCAAAGGAAGGTGGGAAATATGTCGCAAAAAATTATACGGAAGTGGGCGGCGGCCCGGCAGCAACCGCGGCGGTGGCGGCGGCAAAACTGGGCGCGGAAGTGGATTTTATTGGCCGGGTGGGGGACGACGATACCGGGACAAGATTGCTCACGGAGCTGGAATCCCTGGGGGTGAATACCCGCTATACGCGCGTCGTGAAAGGTGCCCGCTCGTCCCAGTCCGCCGTGCTGGTGGATGCAGGCGGGGAACGCATTATTGCCAACTATCCCAGCCCAGATCTCCCTGCTTCGGCAGACTGGCTGCACGAAATCGACTTCTCTCAGTGGGATGTCGTATTAGCAGACGTGCGCTGGCATGAGGGGGCCAGACAGGCGTTTACCCTTGCCCGCCAGCAGGGTGTGCCGACCCTGCTTGATGCGGATGTCACCCCGCAGGATATCGCGGAGCTGATTACCTTAAGCGATCACGCAGCCTTCTCTGCGCCGGGTCTGCGGCGTTTAACGCAGCGGGATGAAGTCGAAGAGGCGCTGAAAAAAGCACAAACGCTCACAAATGGACATGTGTATGTCACCCAGGGGCGAGACGGTTGCTTCTGGGTGGAGAATGGCGCGCTATGTCATCAGCCTGGCTTTGAGGTAGAAGTGGTTGATACCACCGGGGCGGGGGATGTTTTCCACGGTGCGCTGGCGGTCAGCCTGGGGCAAAAGCAATCTCCGTCGGAAGCGGTACGCTTCGCCAGCGCTGTTGCAGCACTGAAATGCACGAAGCCTGGCGGGCGGGCTGGTATACCCGACTGTGATCAAACCCGCTCTTTTTTGTCACTTTTTGTATAAAATGCGGGGCGTGATGGTTTTCAGAGGACAGCCCATGAGCCTTACCGAACTGACCGGCAACCCGCGTCACGATCAGCTGCTAACGCTGATTGCCGACCGTGGCTATATGAACATTGATGAACTGGCGCAACTGCTGGATGTCTCCACGCAAACGGTGCGCCGGGATATTCGCAAGCTGAGTCAGCAGGGGCTGATCACGCGTCATCATGGCGGCGCGGGCAGGGCATCCAGCGTAGTTAACACCGCCTTCGAGCAGCGCGAAGTCTCCATGACCGAAGAGAAGCGGGCGATAGCCGAAGCCATTGCCGACTACATTCCCGATGGCTCGACCATTTTTATTACCATTGGCACGACGGTAGAGCACGTTGCCCGGGCGCTGCTCAACCATAATCATCTGCGCATCATCACCAACAGCTTGCGGGTGGCGCACATTCTTTACAAGAACCCGCGCTTTGAGGTGATGGTCCCCGGCGGCACGCTGCGCCCGCACAATGGAGGCATTATCGGGCCTGCCGCCACGGCGTTCGTCTCTGGCTTTCGTGCAGATTATCTGGTGACCAGCGTCGGCGCGATCGAGCAAGACGGCGCGATGATGGAGTTCGATGTCAATGAAGCCAGCGTGGTGAAAACCATGATGGCCCACGCCCGGCACATCTTACTGGCGGCCGATCATACGAAATATCACGCCTCTGCTGCGGTTGAAATTGGTAACGTGGCGCAGACGACGGCGCTCTTTACCGACGAGCTACCCGGCTCCGCGCTGCAAACGCACCTTAAATCGAGCAAAGTTGAAGTTATTGAAGTCAATTCAAACGACGAACAGCAGGCGGGTTAACCCTCTCCCGGTCCGACGGTGATCGTCGGGCCGTTCCTTTCTTTAAGCTGAAGCTGGCGCATAGCCAAACATCTCCATTCCCGCTACAGTTACTTTTCACGGCAAACAAGGAGAGATAAATGCTCTATATCTTTGATTTAGGAAACGTAATTGTCGATATCGACTTCAATCGCGTGCTGGGCGCCTGGAGTAATTTCAGTCGCGTGCCGCTGGCGACGCTTAAACAAAGTTTTACGATGGGCGAGGCTTTTCATCAGCATGAGCGCGGTGAGATTTCGGATGAAGTTTTTGCCGAAAAGCTCTGCCATGAGATGGCCCTCCCCCTCAGTTACGAACAATTTTCCCATGGATGGCAGGCGGTCTTTGTCGGTATCCGCCCTGAAGTGATTGCCATCATGCACAAACTGCGCGAGCAGGGGCATCGGGTGGTGGTGCTTTCCAACACCAATCGTCTGCACACCACCTTCTGGCCAGAAGAGTATCCCGAAGTGAAAGCGGCTGCGGACAAGATCTATCTCTCTCAGGAGATGGGAATGCGTAAGCCGGAGGCGCGCATCTATCAGGCCGTTCTGCAGGCGGAAGGATTCTCTGCCGCCGATGCCGTCTTTTTTGACGATAACGTCGATAATATAGAGGGAGCTAACCAGGCAGGTATCACGTCAATTCTGGTGACCGGAAAAGAGACGATACCCGACTACTTTGCGAAGCAGTTATGCTAAAAAACGTTCATCAAAAAGCCAGCCACCATACCAGGCCGCTGCGTGCGTGGCTAAAACTCCTCTGGCACCGCATCGATGAGGACAACATGACCACGCTGGCAGGCAACCTTGCCTACGTGTCGTTGCTCTCTCTGGTGCCGCTGGTGGCGGTCATCTTTGCGCTTTTCGCCGCCTTTCCGATGTTTTCGGATGTCAGCCTGCAGCTGCGGCATTTTGTCTTTGCCAACTTTATGCCAGCAACCGGGGATGTCATCCAGAACTACATTGAGCAGTTTGTTGCTAACTCCAGCAAGATGACGGCGGTCGGGGCGGTGGGCCTTATTGTCACCGCGCTGTTGCTGATGTATGCCATTGATAGTGCCCTGAACACTATCTGGCGCAGCACCCGCGCACGGCCTAAAGTTTACTCGTTTGCGGTCTACTGGATGATCCTGACCCTGGGGCCATTGCTGGCTGGGGCCAGTCTGGCGATCAGTTCCTATTTGCTCTCTTTGCGTTGGGCCAGCGATCTCAACAGCGTGATTGACGATGTGCTGCGGATCTTTCCGCTGTTCCTCTCCTGGCTCGCTTTCTGGCTGCTATACAGTATTGTGCCTACGACGCGTGTGCCTAACCGGGATGCGATGGTGGGCGCGCTGGTTGCCGCTCTGCTGTTTGAACTGGGCAAGAAAGGATTCGCGCTTTACATCACCATGTTCCCCTCCTATCAACTGATTTATGGCGTGCTGGCGGTGATCCCCATTTTGTTCCTCTGGGTTTACTGGACGTGGTGTATCGTCTTGCTTGGCGCAGAAATTACTGTCACTCTCGGGGTATACCGCGAGCTAAAAAAAGCAGCAGAAGCCGAAAAACAACGAGAAGCAGACCAACCATGATTGCATTGATTCAGCGCGTAACCCGTGCCAGCGTCACCGTGGAGGGGGAAGTGACGGGTGAAATTGGTCCGGGACTTTTAGTCCTGTTAGGTGTCGAAAGGGATGACGACGAGCAAAAAGCCAACCGCTTATGCGAACGCGTGTTGGGTTACCGCATCTTCAGCGATGCGGATGGCAAGATGAACCTTAACGTCCAGCAGGCGGGTGGCAGCGTGCTGGTGGTGTCACAGTTTACGCTGGCGGCTGATACCGAGCGCGGCATGCGCCCCAGCTTTTCTAAAGGGGCGGCGCCGGATCGGGCAGAAGCGCTCTATGAATACTTTGTTGAGCGTTGTCGCCAGCAAGAGATGCATACACAGACCGGACGATTCGCTGCGGATATGCAGGTTTCGCTGGTAAATGATGGCCCTGTCACTTTCTGGCTCCAGATATGAGTGAGCTGACGGTATGGCCGCGGGTAACCAGAGAGAGTACAGCTATGTATCACCTTCGAGTACCGCAGACAGAAGAAGAGTTAGCGCTTTACTACCAGTTCCGCTGGGAGATGTTACGTAAGCCATTACATCAGCCGAAAGGGTCGGAACGCGACGCCTGGGACGCGATGGCGCATCACCAGATGGTGATGGATGAAGAGGGCAATCTTGTCGCGGTTGGGCGGCTCTATATCAATGCCGATAATGAAGCCTCTATCCGCTTTATGGCGGTGCACCCTTCCGTGCAGGACAAAGGTCTGGGCACATTAATGGCGATGACGCTGGAGTCCGTAGCCCGCCAGGAGGGTGTTAAGCGCGTCACCTGTAGCGCGCGCGAAGACGCGGTAGAGTTTTTTGCCAAGCTGGGTTTTATAAACCAGGGCGAAATCACCACCCCGCAAACCACTCCGATTCGTCATTTTTTGATGATCAAACCCATCGCCTCGCTGGATGATATTCTGCACCGCGCCGATTGGTGTGGTCAGCTACAGCAGGCCTGGTATCAGCACATCCCCCTGAGTGAAAAGATGGGGGTGCGCATTCAGCAGTACACCGGGCAAAAATTTATCACCACCATGCCGGAGATCGGCAACCAGAACCCGCACCACACCCTGTTTGCCGGCAGCCTCTTCTCGCTGGCGACGCTCACCGGCTGGGGGCTTATCTGGCTCATGCTGCGCGAGCGTCATCTTGGCGGCACCATCATTCTGGCCGACGCCCATATCCGCTACAGCGCGCCGATCAGCGGCAAGCCGAGCGCAGTCGCCGACCTGGGTGCTCTGGGTGGCGATCTCGACCGCCTGGCGCGAGGCCGCAAGGCGCGTGTGCAGATGCAGGTCGAACTGTTCGGCGATGAAACACCGGGCGCGGTGTTTGAAGGGACCTATATCGTTCTTCCTGCGAAGCCGTATGGCGCGTATGAAGAGGGGGGGAACGAGGAGGAGTAGTGTCCGGGTTCGAGAGTTACCCGTAGTAAAAGGGGTAACTCTCATTTTCACATCATCAGTTTGATGGCTTAAAAACGATAGCCTATGCCCACGTTAAAGCCATTAATCGAATAGTCGCGATCCATACTGGCTTTTGTGCCTTCATAGCCAATATTAACCGAAAGGGTGTCGGACGGATTCATTACCATTCCCACTCCCCAGGCGAAAGACGCAGATTTCTCGGAAATACCGTCGTGATTGACTTCATTATTACCATAATTCACCCAGCGGGTATTCCCGGACGCCTTCACCCATGCCGCGCCGCCAATGGCATAAAGTGAAATATAGTCATTGATGCGGTACGCCGGTCCAGCCAGCAAAGAATAGTAATTTACGTCTATATCATTATGAACAACATCGCGAGCCACTAAATAATCCTGCTTTGTGTTCGCTTTCATCCAGGAGAAAGATCCCAGAAGACTGACAGGTGAATTGAATTCATACCGATACTGGACGTTTACGCCGTTCAGATTGTCAAAATCGGTTGCCTCGCTGTGCGCAAAGCCAACAGAAAAGGTGTGATTATTTGCAACGGCCAGACTGCTGGTCAGAGAGGCTGTCAGTAAAACCGCCAGAGAAAATTTATTCATTGATATAATCCATTAATCATAGAAATGAGATATTTAATAATGATGGTACGAAGTGAATGTGATGATTATTTATTCTTTATCACATTGTTTTGGCGATTAATTTTGCTGTTCAGATTTTGAGGCTGCAAACCATAATTGCTTTATTGTTAGTATCGGTTTTCTTAATTCGTTTTCTTTGTCTGCTCACCATGCAGAGACCCTGCTGCGGTACTCGCTCGCCAGGCTATATCCTGAATAACATCCCGGGCAGCCTGGCTAATCCCACCCAGTTGAAAGAAGCCGTGGATCACGCCAGACCAGCGTTGCGGGTGCATTGAGCGGTGAGAATATGCGAAAAATAATTCCGGCGAGTTCCAGCGTTGTCACCTGTACACGGGTTTCTTTCTCTCCGGCAAGCACCGTACTGGCAACGTAACCCGCTCTCCGGTCATCAATATTCTGGCGACGAGAAGAAGGTGCCCTGCGGCGATAAGTTCCTGAACCAGTTTATTAATACCCTTTTCCAGTGCCATAGATGCCTCCCTTTTCCTGTATGGATATACAGCATTATAGCCTGGTTTTATGCAGATGAAACAGAGGATTGTGATGAGGATTAGAATCTGGAAAGCGGCTCGCAAATGCGTTCTCCGTTATCGCAATTTACTTTAACCATAAATTAATAAGGCGTATTTTGCCTGAAAATTAACCATAGATGATATACTGGAGTGATATATGAGTTTATCGGTGAATATTGATATGGGCAGAATACTGATCGATTTGTCGGATGACGTTATTCAGCGGCTCGATAATCTGAAGCAGCTGCGGAACCAGCCGCGCGCTGAATTATTACGGGAAGCAATAGAGCAGTATCTCGATCAACAGAGTGTCTCGGTCATTCGTGATGCGCTGGGTCTATGGGGTAACCAGCAAGAAGACGGGCTTGAGTACGAACGTAAGCTACGTGAGGAGTGGTAAAAGTGGAACACATGGCTGTGTTTGATACCAATATTCTCATCGATCTCTTTAATAACCGGATTGAAGCTGCAAATGCAATTGAAAGTGCTGCGTCGCACCGGACTATTAGCCTCATCACCTGGATGGAAGTCATGGTAGGGGCTCGCAGGCACGGTCATGAGGCGAAAACGGCGGCAGTTATGGGCGCTTTCGAGATTATCGATATTACGCGTGAGATTGCTGAAAGAAGTGTATTGCTCCGCGAGAAGCATGGGATGAAACTTCCTGAGGCCATTATTCTGGCCACAGCTCAGAACAGAAACTGCCCGTTAATTTCACGCAATACCAAAGACTTTGCAGGTATAGCAGGGGTGGTTTCGCCCTATCAACTGTAGGCCGGGCAAGCTTGCGCCGCCCGGCACTCTCACAGGAGATTACTCCCCTTCACCCGGGAACAGGAACGGGTTAATAGAGCTGCGGGCAAAGCCCTCCTGCTCCATTTTGGCGTCCAGTATCAGCGTGGCAAGATCGTCGGCGACGGCCTCCACTTTCGGGTCTTTTTCCTGATACAAAATCTTCAGGTAGGTGCCGCAGTCGCCGCAGCTCTCGGCTTTCACCGCGGACTGTTCATTTTCCAGCGACCAGTAGTGCAGATCGCGGGTCTGTTCACAGTTGCTGCACTTCACGCGCACCACGTGCCACTCGGTTTCACACAGGTTGCAGTGCAGGTAGCGCAGCCCCTGAGTGGTACCGATTTGCACCATGCTGGAGACCGGCATTGAACCGCACACCGGGCAGAACTGGCGGGCTTCACCATATTCAGCGCGGGCTTTACCCGGGATGAGGCTCGCCATTTGCGCCCAGTAGAGCGACAGGGCAGCCCAGATAAACGGGGCTTTATCGCTGCTGACCGAGGCAAAATCAGAGGCAAACAGCGCGCTCGCCATCTGCTCCAGCTCCTGCTCGGAGGCTTTTTCAAGATTCTCGATCACCGCCAGCGCCGGGCCGCTCATCTCAGGCTTCAGTTCGGCAATAAGCGAATGCATCAGTTTATGCCAGTGCTTATCGCGCGGCAGAACGTGGATATCCAGCGGTGGTTTGCCCTGCTCGTTCGCCTCTTTGATGCGCGCGGTCAGGTCCATCTGCAGCGGATGGTCGTACAGCACCACTTCCTGGGCGTGGGCGATCAGCGCCGCAAAGCGCAGATAGTCGCCAAGCGGGTTGTTCTCTGCCAGCTCACGCAGGCGTTCCGCGCGGCGGTTGTAGAGGTTTTTTAGTCTGGGGAACAGTAACGGCGGAATCACTTCCGCCGTGCGTTTCTCGCTCGAACCCAGCTCATCTTGCGGGATTATGCGAATACTCATTCAGTTTTATTTTCCGTTGTCTTTCGGACTTCGCGGTACCAGCGCGGGTGATGTTTCTTCGCCCACGTTTTGGTAACCCAGCC
Organism: Leclercia sp. EC_58; assembly: GCF_019584355.1. Lineage (NCBI taxonomy): Bacteria > Pseudomonadati > Pseudomonadota > Gammaproteobacteria > Enterobacterales > Enterobacteriaceae > Leclercia > Leclercia sp. EC_58. The sequence goes on along the minus strand of NZ_VDAM01000001.1, from coordinate 1,051,026 downwards.
CTCCACCATCGCGGTAATGGTGCCTTTCACCCAGAGGGCGGCGTAAATATGCACCATGATAACCACAATTAACGCTACTGCGGCAAATGAATGCAGCATTAACGCAAATCGGATCACCGGGATTGAGAAAGCAGGCGCAAAGTACGGACGCCAGATGATCACGCCGCTCACCAGCAACAGGACCAGGAAAATAATCGCCGCCCAGAATACGCATTTCTGGCCGAAGTTATAACGCCCGGTATCACCTACTTCCTCGTTGACGACGATCTTACGAATATTCTTCGCCCAAAAGATATCATCCCGATTGATTAGGTTATGGTGCCAGTAACGGAAAAACATGATGATGAACGAGGCAAACATCACCACACCCACGAACGGGTGCAGGATGCGCGCCAGCTGCGGCGTACCCAGGATCTGCATCAGCCAGTTGAAGGAGGGGAAGAAGAACCCCAGCCCGCTTATCGCCGCCAGCATGAAGCAGAAGGCGGTGACCCAGTGGTTGATACGTTCCGGCGCCGTGTAGCGCACGATGGTGTCACGTCTTTTCATTTGCGCACCTCGTCTTTCTCTTCATGCAGGTTGTCCTCTTCCTCTTCCGCACGGTTCGGACCGACACCCACGTAGTGGAAGATACTCGCGGCGAAGGTGGCAGCAAAGCCCACCGCGGCCAGCGGCTTCCAGATACCTTTCCAGAACTTCACGGTGGCGCTGATCTCCGGGTTCTCTGGCAGGCCGTGGTACAGATTCGGCTTGTCGGCGTGGTGCAGCACGTACATCACGTGCGTACCGCCAACACCGGCCGGATCGTACAGGCCTGCGTTGTCGTAACCGCGGGTTTTCAGTTCGGCCACACGCTCGCCCGCCAGGGTTTTCATATCCTCTTTGGAGCCAAAGTGGATAGCGCCGGTCGGGCAGGTCTTCACGCACGCCGGCTCCTGGCCGACGTTCACGCGGTCGACGCACAGCGTGCATTTGTAGACGCGGTTGTCTTCCGGGTTCAGGCGCGGCACGTCGAACGGACAGCCAGCGATGCAGTAGCCGCAGCCGATGCACTGCTCAGACTGGAAGTCGACAATGCCGTTGGCATACTGAATGATCGCCCCTTCCGACGGACAGGCCTTCAAGCAGCCCGGATCCGCGCAATGCATACAGCCATCTTTGCGGATCAGCCACTCGAGTTTGTCATTCTGCTCCACTTCCGAGAAGCGCATCACCGTCCAGGACTTGGCGGTCAGGTCGGCGGGGTTGTCGTACACCCCGACGTTGTGACCCACTTCGTCACGGATGTCGTTCCACTCTGAACAGGCCACCTGACAGGCTTTACAGCCGATACAGGTGGTCACGTCGATAAGCTTCGCCACTTCCTGCTGGTGGTCCCGCGCCTGGGGCGCGGGGGTGAACCCGTTAGTCGCGGAACGACGGATAATGTCTTGCGATTGATAAGCCATAAGTCGTCTCCGTTACACCTTTTCCACGTTCACGAGGAAGGCCTTAAACTCCGGCGTCTGCGTGTTCGCATCGCCGACGAACGGCGTCAGGGTGTTCGCAATGAACCCTTTCTTCGCCACGCCCTCATAACCCCAGTGAATCGGAATACCGATGGTATCCACCTGCTGACCGTGAACGTTCAGCGTACGAATACGCTTGGTCACCACCGCCTTGGCCTTGATGTAGCCGCGGTTGGAGGAGACCTTCACGGTATCGCCATGGGCAATGCCGAGCTTGCTCGCCAGCTTCTCGCCGATCTCCACAAACTGCTCCGGCTGCGCGATGGCGTTAAGCAGCGCGTGCTTGGTCCAGTAGTGGAAGTGCTCGGTCAGACGGTAGGTGGTGCCGACATACGGAAACTTGTCTTTTTTGCCCAACGCCTCGAAATCGCTCTTAAAGATACGGGCGGCCGGGTTAGAGACCACGTTCGGGTGCAGCGGGTTGGTGCCCAGCGGCGTCTCAAACGGCTCGTAGTGTTCCGGGAACGGCCCTTCCGCCATCTTATCAATAGCAAACAGACGTCCCATCCCTTCAGGCTGCATGATAAACGGCCCGACATCGCTGCCCGGAGGCGCGGTGCTGTAGTCCGGAATATCCACGCCGCCCCACTTCGCGCCGTCCCACTTCAGCAGCTGACGCTTCGGATCCCACGGCTTGCCCTGCGGGTCAGCAGAGGCACGGTTATAAAGAATGCGGCGGTTCAGCGGCCACGACCATGCCCAGCCCAGCGTATTGCCGAGGCCCGACGGGTCGGCGTTATCGCGGTTAGCCATCTGGTTGCCTTTCGGCGTCCAGCTACCGGCAAAGATCCAGCAGCCGCTGGAGGTGGTGCCGTCGTCGCGCAGGTGCGCGAAGGTACTCAGCTGATCGCCTTTCTTCGCCAGCACCGCCCCGGTGGCCGGGTCGATAACGTCTGCCAGCGCCTTACCGTTGCTCTCCATCGCCACCTCTTCCGGGGATGGGTTCTCCGGCGTCGAGTAGTTCCAGGTCATGTTCAGCACCGGTTCCGGGTTCGCGCCGCCTTCAGCCGCGTACATCTTACGCAGGCGTAAGAAGATACCGGCCAGGATCTCGCCGTCGTTCATGGCGATGCCCGGGGCGTCCGCGCCTTTCCAGTGCCACTGCAGCCAGCGGCCGGAGTTAACGATAGAGCCGTTCTCTTCCGCGAAGCAGGTGGATGGCAGACGGAACACTTCGGTCTGAATCGTCGACGGATCGACGTCGTTCGATTCGCCGTGGTTCTGCCAGAAGGTCGAGGTCTCGGTATTGAGCGGGTCAATGGTGACCAGGAACTTCAGTTTTGACAGGGATGCCACAACCTTGTTCTTGTTCGGGAATGAGGCAACCGGGTTAAAGCCCTGGCAGATATAGCCGTTGACCTGGCCCTGGTTCATCATCTCGAAGTACTGGAGTACGTCGTAGCCTTTGTCCCACTTCGGCAGCCAGTCAAAGCCCCAGCTGTTTTCCGCCGTCGCTTTGTCGCCGAAGAAGGCTTTCATCATCGAGACGAAGAACTTCGGATAGTTGCTCCAGTAGTTCACCTGGCCTTCAAGCAGCGGTTTTGGCGTGCTGGCCGTCAGGTAGGTTTGCAGGTCGGTCTGTTTCTCGCTTGGCAGGTTCATATAACCCGTCAGGCTTTGTGACAGCAGGCCGAGGTCGGTCAGACCCTGAATGTTGGAGTGGCCGCGCAGGGCATTCACGCCGCCGCCTGCCATCCCCATGTTGCCGAGCAGCAGCTGAACCATCGCCATAGTACGGATGTTCTGCGCCCCGATGGAGTGTTGCGTCCAGCCGAGGGCATACAGGAACGAGGCGGTTTTATCGTGAACGCTGGTTTCAGCGATCATCTCGCACACCTTCAGGAAGTCCGCTTTCGGCGTCCCGCAGATGTTTTCGACCACCTCCGGCGTATAGCGGGAAACGTGCTCTTTCAGCAGATTCCACACGCAGCGCGGGTGTTGCAGGGTGGTGTCCCGTTTCGCAAAGCCGTTCTCGTCCAGCTCGTAGTTCCAGCTGGTTTTGTCGTATTTACGTTTTTCGGCGTCATAACCGCTGAACAGGCCATCTTCGAAGTGGTAATCCTCACGCACGATCAGGCTGGCGTTGGTATAGGCTTCGGTGTATTCGCGGTTATATTTTTCGTTAGTCATCAGGTACAGCAGTACGCCTGACAAGAAAGTGATGTCAGTACCTGAACGAATAGGGGTGTAGAAATCCGCCACTGACGCAGTACGCGTAAAGCGGGGATCGATCACAATCAGTTTCGCACCGTTGTGGATTTTGGCTTCCATCGCCCAGCGGAACCCGACAGGGTGCGCTTCAGCGGCGTTACCGCCCATCACCACAATGAGGTTGGCGTTCTTGATGTCGACCCAGTGGTTGGTCATCGCACCGCGACCAAATGTTGGAGCAAGACTTGCTACCGTTGGTCCGTGTCAGACACGCGCCTGATTGTCGACCGCGAGCATACCGAGTGCGCGCGTAAATTTCTGGGTTAAATAGCCGGTTTCGTTACTGGAAGCAGAGGCACACAGCATCCCGGTGGAGAGCCAGCGGTTAACGGTGGTACCTTCAGTGTTCTGCGCGATGAAGTTGGCATCGCGGTCTTCTTTCATCAGCTTAGCGATGCGATCGAACGCCTCTTCCCAGCTAATCTGCTGCCATTTGTCGGAGCCTGGCGCGCGATATTCCGGGAATTTCAGGCGGCTTTCTGAGTGGATGAAATCCACCAGACCGGCCCCTTTCGGGCAGAGCGCGCCGCGGTTGACCGGATGATCCGGGTCACCTTCGATATGGAAAATAGATGCTTTGGCGTTTTTCGCGCCGTCGCCGAGGCTATACATTAACAGCCCACAGCCGACGGAGCAGTACGTACAGGTGTTACGGGTTTCGCGGGTGCGCAGCAGTTTGTACTGCCGTGTTTCCGCCAGCGCGACGCCGGGTGCAAAGCCCAGTGCTGCTGCCGTGGTGCCTGCCATACCGCCAGCGCAGATCTTAAAGAACTGCCTTCTGCTGACCTGCATGGGTCACTCCTTGTTTCGACATTGCTACCTTTTATAGGGCGTGTCGCAGGGGCGTTCTGCCGCTTTCTGCAACGCGCCTTATTCAGGTACATATAGTTTTACTTTACGGTTACAAAATAACCGTAAAGGGATGGGATTTTGGATTCCCTCGGTTCCGTGAGGGATAAGGGGGCAGAATACCACATTGTCGGTAGGCTTGTTTGAATGTAGTTAAAACAAAGTGAACGGAATCTAAGCGTGCTAATTTAAAATTGTGAACCAGATCACCTTATTGATCCTGCGTGTTACAGGGGTGTAGCAACCTGTTCGCCGGGCTCCCTCGCAGGGAGTAAAGCCAGCTAACCGCCCCTTCACTGAAAAATTGATCCATCTCCGGCGCTAAACGCTGCTATTTATGCTGCAATAGCGCCCTTATTTGCGAAGTTGCCCAGGAATGATGTCGTGTCAAAAGAAAACCGTGATAACCCTTCCCAGCCCGTTGGTGTAGTAGCCTGTGAGGTGCGCAGACCCCCACAGCTTAACCAGCCCATTCCCGACTGGCTGGCACAGGAAGTGCCCGTGGCGCTGGTTTATAACGGTATTTCGCACGTGGTGATGATGGCTTCGCCTAAAGATCTGCCTCTGTTTGCCCTCGGTTTTTCGCTCTCGGAAGGGATTATCGACCACCCGCAGGAGATCTACGGGATGGATGTGGTGTCGGTTTGCAACGGGATGGAAGTGCAGATTGAACTCTCCAGCCGACGCTTTATGGCTCTTAAGGAGCGCCGTCGCGCGCTGGCCGGGCGCACCGGCTGCGGCGTATGCGGCGTGGAGCAGCTGAACGACATCGGTAAGCCCATCACGCCGCTGCCCTTCAGCCAGACCTTCACCCTGGCGAACCTCGATATCGCGCTGCAAAATCTCAACTCGGTACAGCCGGTGGGCAATCTGAGTGGCTGTACGCACGCCGCCGCCTGGGTACTGCCGTCGGGCGAGATCGCGGGCGGACATGAAGATGTGGGCCGCCATGTGGCGCTGGATAAACTGCTGGGCCGCAGGGCGGGAGAAAGCGTCGCCTGGCAGCAGGGGGCCGCGCTAGTCTCCAGCCGGGCCAGCTACGAGATGGTGCAAAAGGCGGCAATGTGTGGGGTCGAGATCCTGTTTGCCGTATCCGCCGCTACCACACTGGCGGTTGAGGTGGCCGAGCGTTGCAACCTGACGCTGGTGGGGTTCTGCAAGCCGGGAAGAGCCACGGTCTATACTCATCCGCAGCGGTTGATTGTTGATCAGTAATTTTGAATGAAGTAAGCAAATCCTTCCGCTATCAGTTGTCGGTGATGAGGCCTATTATTTATCACATCAAGGCACGGCGCCTTACACCAACAACTTATTGAAAGGGTCACTATCATGAAAAGCATCAAAACTTTTGTCGCTGTTATCGCTCTGGTTACTTCTTTCGGTTCTTTCGCTGCCCAGTCCGTCACCGCATCCGCCAGCACCATTGATGGCGCGGAAGCGAAAATTGCCGCTCAGGCTGAGCAGGCAGGCGCTTCCTCTTACACCATTGCCCAGGCCTTCTCCGGTAACCGTGTACACATGACCGCTGAACTGAACAAATAAGCACACAGCATCTGTCGAAAGAGCGCCTCCGGGGCGCTTTTTTAGTTTATGCCCGCCAGACGTAATAGCGCCGTAACCACCGCCGCCGCGACGATCACGAAAATCAACGGCACCTTGCGCCAGGCGAGGAACACCGCAAAGGCCACACCCAGCACCCGCGCCATCCCGGCGAAATGCTCCCCTTCATAGAAGGTGGTCGCCAGCGCCACCGAAAAGAGCAACACCGTTGCCGCATCCGAGAGCAGCGCCTGGGAGCGTTCAGAGAGGGCTAACCGGCTGCCCAGTTTCGCCCCGCCGAGACGCATCAGGTAGGTGCCTGCGGAAAGCAGGGCGATGCCGAGAATAAAAACGGTCATATTTTCCATTATTTCTTCCTCGCCGCGAGACCAAGCAGGGAGAGCAGCACCGGCAGGCCCACCGGCGCAAACGGCACCGCGGCCAGGGACAACGCCGCCCCGCTACAGGCGCGAATCAGCGTGGTGCGGTTCTTAAAGGCGGGCACGACTAAGGCCAGCAAAATGGCCGGGAAGACTGCATCCAGCCCTATGGTCTCCGGCTCCGGCAGCAGTTTGCCGACCATCGCTCCCAGCAGGGTGCCCAGCGGCCAGATGATGGCCACCCCCAGGCCGCAGAGCCAGTAGGCGGCTTTGCGCTGTTCCGGCGTTTTTTGCGACAGGCCAAAGACAACGCTTTCGTCATTCATAATGTGGCAGCCCAGCAAGCTGGTGCCGCGCTTGCCCACCAGCTCACGCACCGTTACGCCAAACGGCACGTGGCGGGCATTGACCAGCAGCCCGGCGGCGGCCGCGGCAAGGGGGTTACCGCCGCTGGCGACAATGCCGATAAACATAAATTCCGAGGCGCCCGCCAGCACCGAAATGGAGAGAACAAACGGCACCCACAGCGGAAAACCGTACGCCATCGCCAGCGAGCCGTAGGACATCCCCACGACGCCCACCGCCAGACAGACCAGGATGATGGCTTTGACCGTGTCGCCTTGCAGACAAGAGAAAGTGTGCTTCATACAAATTTAGCCATATCGAACGAGTATCCATTATAATGAACGCAATAATATCGTTTATCAAGATGAACGAATCGTTCGTTTTAACAGTGTATGAGATCGTTTTATGACGCAGCCAATTAGCGTGATCGCCAAAAGTCTGGTGCGAGAGCGCACGCGGACCGGGCTTTCACTGGCAGAGATCGCCCGCCGTGCCGGGATCGCCAAATCCACGCTCTCCCAGCTGGAGTCCGGTAACGGCAACCCCAGCCTCGAAACGTTATGGTCGCTCTGCGTGGCGCTGGATATTCCGTTTGCCCGCCTGCTTGAACCGCAGCAGCCTGCCACCCAGGTGATCCGCCTGGGTGAAGGCACAAAAGTGATTGCGGAGCAGGCAAACTATGAGGCCATTTTACTGGCGGCATGCCCGCCGGGCGCCCGACGTGATATCTATATTTTGATGGCCCAGCCCGGCGCGGACCGTATCTCCCACCCGCACCCGCCGGGTTCGGTTGAGCATATTATTGTGATGAAGGGGCGGGCGCTGATTGGCCTGACCGAATCGCCCGAGGAGCTGGGGCCAGGGGACTATATTTGCTATCCTGCCGACCAGCCGCATCTCTTCAAAGCCCTTGAGCCCGATACCTATGCGCTCATGGTGGCGGAACAAAACTAACCCAAAGACACGGATAATCATGTCGCTTAAAGCCATTGCTAAAGAACTGGGACTGTCGGTAACGACGGTAAGCCGCGCCCTCAACGGCTATTATGACGTTTCCAACGAGACGCGGGCCCGCGTGGAGGCTGAAGCGCAGCGCCGCGGCTATCGGCCGAATACCTTCGCCCGTCGTCTGAAGATGGGCAAAATCGACGCCGTGGGGCTGGTCTTTCCGGTGCATCCCGTTCCGCTCAATAACAGCGTCTTTATGGACATGGTCGGCGAAATTAGCCACCAATTAGCGCGACATGAAATCGACTTACTACTCATTGCCGATGACGATCTGGCTGATAAACACAGCTATATGCGTATGGTGCAGAGCCGTCGCGTGGATGCGCTGATTGTGGCCCATACGCTGGATAACGATCCGCGTCTCGAGCAATTGCAGGCCGCCGGGTTCCCCTTCCTGGCGCTCGGGCGCAGCCATCTGCCAAAGCCCTATGCCTGGTTCGACTTTGATAACTATGCGGGCACGCATACTGCCACCCAGCACCTGATTGCGCGCGGGCATCAACGCATCGCGTATCTGGGCGAAAGCCACAATCAGGCTTTTATCACCCAGCGCCGTCAGGGCTATCTCGACGCCCTGAAAGAGGCCGGACTCTCCAGCGAATGGCTGCGCACCATGCCGCCTTCACGCCGGGCGGGTTACACCACCACTCAGGAGCTGCTGGCGCTGGATGTCGCCCCCACGGCGATCGTCACCGACTGCAACACCCACGGTGACGGTGCGGCGATGGCGCTGGCCCAGATGGGACGCTTAACCGGCGAGCATGCCGTGTCGCTGGTGGTGTATGACGGCCTGCCGCAGGACAGCATTGTCGATATCGACGTGGCGGCGGTGATCCAGTCCACCCGTCAGGGCGTGGGTAAGCAGATCGCCGATATGGTGCTGCAGCTGATCAATGGCAGCGAAATCAGCCAGCTTCAGGTCTTATGGCAACCGGAATTCTCTCCGGGCCAGACGGCATAATTCTCCCTAATTTCTAAACCCGATCACAAATCCGAAACGTTTTGGTTTGTATCCGAAACGTTTCGGATCAACACTCAGGATATCCCGATGACAGGAGATGTCCGATGCAAGAGGCTATTTTACGACTCGCGAGCGAAACGGTGGATGTGGTGATCAAAACACATCCGTTCGCCGAAATTCTTTACTGGGGGCCACACCTTCGCCACTTTTCGCCGCAGGATGCGGCCACGCTTTCCCGCCCGATTGCTAACGGCAGACTGGACGTAGACTCGCCGGTGACGCTGATGGCGGAGCTTGCCCACGGCCTGTTTGGCGCGCCGGGCATAGAAGGCCACCGTCAGGGGCTGGATGGTTCGCCGCGGTTTCGTACCGTCGCGGTAGCGCAGCAGGGACAATCCCTGACTCTCACCGCCGAAGACGACACCGCTGGCCTGCGTCTGACCAGCGAGATCGCCCTCGATGACAGCGGCGTGCTGGCGATCCGCCACGGCCTGACCAACCTCAAAAGCCTGCCGTGGCAGGTTGATCGTCTGGCCGTCACCCTGCCGCTGGCGGAACGGGCCCGCGAAGTCATGGCGTTTCATGGCCGCTGGATCCGCGAATTCCAGCCGCATCGCCTGCTGCTGGAGCACGACAGCTTTGTGATTGAGAACCGCCGGGGCCGCAGCTCCCACGAGCATTTTCCGGCGCTGATTAGCGGCACGCCGGGCTTTAGCGAAATGCACGGCGACGTCTGGGGCGTGCATCTGGGCTGGAGCGGCAACCATCGCCTGCGCGCGGAGGCCAAAACCGATGGCCGCCGTTATCTGCAGGCCGAAGCGCTCTACCTGCCGGGTGAAATGGCGGTGGAGGAGGGGGAAACCCTGTGGACCCCACGCCTTTACGCCAGCTACTCCGCGCACGGGCTGAACGGCATGAGCCAGCAGTTCCACCGCTATCTGCGCGCCAACATCATCCGCTTCCCGGAGAACAAACCGCGACCGGTGCATCTCAACACCTGGGAGGGGATCTACTTTAACCACGACCCGGAATACATCATGCGGATGGCGGATGAAGCGGCCTCGCTGGGGGTGGAGCGTTTTATCATTGACGACGGCTGGTTCAAAGGCCGCAACGACGACCATGCCGCGCTGGGGGACTGGTATCTCGACGAGCAGAAATACCCCAACGGCTTAACGCCGGTGATCAACCACGTCAAACGCCTCGGCATGGAGTTTGGCATCTGGGTGGAGCCGGAGATGATTAACCCGAACTCCGATCTCTGTCGCGCCCACCCGGACTGGGTGCTGGCCCTGCCGGGGTATGAACAGGCCACCGGCCGCCACCAGTGGGTACTGAACCTCAACATTCCTGCCGCTTTCGACTACCTGCTGGAGCGCATGAGCTGGCTGCTGGGTGAGCATCAGGTTGACTATGTGAAGTGGGACATGAACCGCGAGCTGGTACAGCCGGGCCATAACGGTAAGGCCGCGGCCGATGCCCAGACCCGCCAGTTCTACCGCCTGCTGGATACCCTGGGCGAGCGCTTCCCGCACGTGGAGTTTGAATCCTGCTCCTCGGGTGGCGGGCGTATTGACTATGAGGTGCTGACCCGCTGCCATCGCTTCTGGGCGTCGGATAACAACGATGCGCTGGAACGTAATACTATCCAGCGTGGCATGAGCTACTTCTTCCCGCCGGAGGTGATGGGCGCGCATATCGGTCATCATAAATGTCACGCCACTTTCCGCCAGCACAGCATCGCCTTCCGGGGCCTGACGGCGCTGTTCGGCCATATGGGGCTGGAGCTGGATCCCCTCGCCGTGGATGAGCAGGAGCGCGAAGGCTACCGGCACTACGCGGCCCTGCATAAGCAGTGGCGCGAGGTGATCCACCACGGCACCCAGTGGCGGGTGGATATGCCCGACAGCACCACCCTGGCGCAGGGAATTGTGAGCGCGGATCAGCGTCAGGGGCTGTTTATTGTCAGCCAGATGGCGATGCCGGACTACACCCTGATGATGCCGCTGCGTATGCCGGGGCTGGCGGCCAACGCCCGGTACCGCATCACGCTGCTCGATCACCCCAATATCCGCCTGACCGGGGAGGGAGGGCACACCATGCGCAAGCTGCCAGCCTGGATGGAGACGCCGCAAACGGTGAGCGGCGAATGGTTGATGCAGGCGGGGCTGGCCCTACCGGTTCTGGATCCGGAAACCGCCATTCTGATTGGCGTTGAACGCGTATAAGGGTAACGGGCCGGTCAACCGGCCCTGAGTTGAGGATAAAAATAATGAACACGACTGCCTGTACCCACAAAGATAACCCGAATTTCTGGATCTTCGGGTCGTTCTTCTTTCTCTACTTCTTCATCATGGCCACCTGCTTTCCGTTCCTGCCGATCTGGCTGTCGGATATCATCGGTCTGAATAAAACCCATACCGGGATCGTCTTCTCCTGCATCTCGCTGTTTGCCATCTCATTCCAGCCGGTGCTGGGAGTGGTGTCGGACAAGCTGGGGCTGAAAAAACACCTGCTGTGGATCATCGCGGTCCTGCTGTTTCTCTTCGCGCCCTTTTTCCTCTACGTCTTCGCTCCGCTGCTGAAGACCAACATCTGGCTCGGGGCGTTAAGCGGTGGGGTCTATATCGGCTTTGTCTTCTCGGCGGGATCGGGCGCCATTGAGGCCTATATTGAGCGCGTAAGCCGCAACAGCTTCTTTGAGTATGGCAAGGCGCGCATGTTTGGCTGCCTCGGCTGGGGGCTGTGCGCCTCGACGGGCGGCATCCTGTTTGGCATCGATCCGTCGTATGTCTTCTGGATGGGCTCCGCCGCGGCGCTGGTCCTGATGCTGCTGCTGGTAGTGGCAAAACCAAAACCTAACCAGACCGCGCAGGTGATGAACGCCCTTGGCGCAAACCAGCCGCAGATCACCGTCAAAACCGTCATCAACCTGTTCCGCCAGCGCAAAATGTGGATGTTTATTCTGTACGTGATTGGCGTGGCCTGCGTCTATGACGTCTTCGATCAGCAGTTCGCCACCTTCTTTAAAACCTTCTTCGCCACGCCGGAGGCGGGCACGCGGGCATTTGGCTTTGCGACCACCGCCGGAGAGATCTGCAACGCCATCATCATGTTCTGCTCGCCGTGGATCATAAACCGCATTGGCGCGAAAAATACGCTGCTGATTGCCGGGGTGATTATGGCGACGCGTATTATCGGTTCGTCATTTGCCACCACCGCCGTCGAAGTGGTGGCCCTGAAGATGCTGCACGCGCTGGAAGTGCCGTTCCTGCTGGTGGGGGCGTTCAAGTATATTACCGGCGTGTTTGATACCCGGCTCTCCGCGACCATCTACCTGATTGGCTTCAACTTCGCCAAACAGCTGGCGGCGATTTTTCTCTCCGCCTTCGCCGGGAATATGTATGACCGGATCGGCTTCCAGGATACCTACCTGATGCTGGGCTGTTTTGTGCTGGCGGTGACAGTGTTGTCGGCGTTTACGTTGAGCAGTAAGCGGGAGATCGCTGCCGCGAACGCGGCAGCGTTAACACATCAGGCCAGGTAAAACACCTCTTTTAGCCCGGTACTCACCGGGCTGTTGTCCGGGTTAGCGGGCATCACCTCTCCCATATATTTCCACCAGCGCTGGCAGACATCGGTGTTCGCCACCGCATTCCAGCGCTCTTCCGATTCGATCTCCACCGTGGCAAACAGCAGGTGACGTTCTTTATCGAGATAAATGGCGTAATGGTGGGCGCCGTGGTCTTTCAGCACCGCTTCCAGCTCGGGCCAGATCGGGTTGTGGCGTCGTTCATACTCCTCGTGTGCGTCAGGGTTTACCTGCATCACAAAGGCTTTGCGGATCATAATGCCTCCAGATAGAGTTCGCGCACCTCGTCGCGGCTGGCGCTGCGCGGGTTGCAGGGGGCGCATGGGTCGGCGAGGGCTTTGTCGAGCCAGCCTTCGATGTCGGCTTTGGTGACGCCCAGCTTGCTGAAGCCGGATGGAATACCGACGCGACTGCTCAGGGTGCGGATGGCGTTGATCGCCGCCATGCTGGCCGCTTCGTCGCTCATCTCGCGGGTGTCCACACCCATCGCCTGGGCCACGCGGGCAAAGCGTTCCACGGCGTTCGGGCGGTTAAAGTTTTCGATGATCGGCAGCAGGATGGCGTTGCACACGCCGTGCGGCAGGTTGTGCGTGGCCCCCGGCTGGTGGGCCAGGGCATGCACCAGCCCCAGTCCGGCGCTGTTAAAGGCCATACCTGCCAGATACTGGCCGTAGGCCATCTGCTCGCGCGCCTCCAGGTTATGTCCGTTGTCGACCGCCTCCGGTAGCCAGTGGGTAATCAGGCGAATCGCCTCCAGCGCGTTGGCATCGGTGAGGGGGTGAGCGCCGACGGAGACATAAGCTTCGATGGCGTGGGTCAGGGCGTCCATCCCGGTGGCGGCGGTGACAGAGGTCGGAATAGCGAGCATCACGCTGGCGTCATCCACGGCGATATCCGGGATGATGTTCGGGTCGATAATCACCTCTTTGACCTGACGTGCCGAGTCGATGATCACCGCATTGCTGGTCATCTCTGCCGCCGTACCTGCGGTGGTGTTGATGGCCACCAGCGGCACGCCGGGGTTGAGCACTTTGCCGACGCCGGAATAAGCGGTAGACGGTCCAGGATTGGCGGTGAGAATTTTAATCGCTTTGGCGGTGTCGATCGGGCTGCCGCCGCCGAAGGCAATGATGTAATCGCACTGGGCATCCTGGAAAGCGGCAAAGCCCTGCTGCACCAGCTCTTCCGTCGGATTCGGGAAGACCGCGTCAAACAGGTGATACGACATCTGCTCTGCGTCGAGGGCGGAAAACAGGCTGTCGAGCAGCCCCATTTTCACCAGCTGACCGTCGGTGACAATCAGCGCGGTGCCCCACTGTTTGTTCGCCACCAGCTTAACCATATCGCCGATTGCGCCTGCGCCGTGCAGGCTGATTTTCGGCAGCGCCAACATAAAGCTCATGATAATTCTCCTTAATTACGGTGATTTTTATGCCCGGCGGCGCTGCGCTTGCACGCAGCGCCACCCGGCACTAGATCCGTCTTCGCTGCATCACGCGGCGGGTGATGATCGGCAGGGAGATCACCACAATCAGCATCGCGCCGATAATCACCGACATCACGATGCCAGGCACGTTGAGCAGGCTCAGGCCGAAGGTGACCAGCCCCATCAGGAAGGCGGCGATAATCACGCCCACCATGCTGCCGGACCCGCCAAGAATATTGACCCCGCCAAGCACCGCCATGGTCACCACCGCCAGCTCCCAGCCCATCGCGATGGTCGGGCGGGTACTGCCCAGACGCGAGGTGAGCAGCACCGAGGCCAGCCCGGCCATCAGCCCCACCAGGGCGAAGAGGATCAGGTTGTGACGCTTGACGTTGATGCCGGAATACCATGCCCCGGTGGGGTTATTGCCGATGGCGTAGGTACGACGCCCGAAGTTGGTTTTGTGCAGTACGAAGGCAAACACCACCGCCAGCACCATAAACAGCGCGAACTCAAACGACAGCGCACCCCAGACGTATCCCTGGCCGAACCAGGCGAAGCTCTCCGGCCAGGTATTAAGCGCCTGGTCACCCAGCAGAATGTAGGTGATGCCGCGATAGAGGCTCATGGTGCCGATGGTGATCACAATCGACGACAGGTTAAAGCGGGTCACCAGCAGGCCGTTGAACAGCCCGCACAGCAGGCCAACCCCTAACCCCACGCAGACCAGCCACGGCGTATCCAGCCCCGCCGCCGCGCAGAAGCCCATCACCGTGGAGCTCAGGGCGATAGTGGAGGCCACCGACAGGTCAATCTCCCGGGCGATAATCAGCATCGCCATCGGCAGCACGATGATCGCCTTTTCAGTGAAGTTGAAGGTCGCATCCGACAGGTTCCAGATATTCAGGAAGTACGGGGAGGCCAGGGCATTGCCCACGAACACCGCCAGGGTGACCGCCAGCAGAAAACCCTCCCAGCACAGCAGGCGCTGGAAAATGCCCGCCGGGGCCGGGGTATTTTTCATCTCTTCAGAGGTCATCACTTTACTCATGATCTCACCGCCTGTTTCTGACGTGCCAGCGCCGCATCGCGCAGGATCAGCCGTCCTTTGCGCTTGTTGCCGCGTTCATTGAGCAGCACCGCAATCACAATCACCATCCCGGAAATCGCCATCTGCCAGAACGGCGACACGCCGATCACCGGCAGGGCATTGTTGATGACGCCGAGGAACAGCGCCCCGCACAGGCACCCTAACACCCGGCCCGTACCGCCCATGGTGCTGATGCCGCCGATCACGCAGGCCGCCACCACCTGAAGCTCAAAGCCGTTCGCCACATCGACATAGGCCACCGCGAAGCGCGAGATCCACAGATAGCCGCAGAACCCGGCCAGCGCCCCGGAGAGGCAGAAGCTGACAAACTGCATTTTGCCGGCGTTGATGCCGGTGTAGTACGCTGCCGTGGCGTTACCGCCTGCAGTGTAGAGCGCCCGCCCGGTGCGGCTGTAGCGCAGGAAATAGCCCACCAGCAGCAGGGCGGCGATGGCGCACCAGCTCAGCACCGGTAAACCCAGCACCGACGCACGCGGCAGACCGAGGAAATCCGCCCCCATCTGGTTGGAGTTGACCCAGCCGCCGCCGGAGAGCAGAAAGATAATCCCGCGGTAGATGCTCATGGTGCCGAGCGTCACCACTATCGCCGGGATGCCCATCTTCCACACCAGCAGACCGTTGATAACGCCCATCAGCAGGCCCAGGGCCGTCGCCAGGATGAGCAGCACCCAGACCGGCACCTCGGGGTAATGAAAGTTAATCAGGGCGACAATCATCCCGGTCAGCGCCAGGTTCGCCGCCATCGACAGGTCGATGCCTTTGGTGAGCAGCACCATCATCTGGCCGAGGGCGAGGATGATCAGAATCGAGGTATCGTTAAACATCTCCACCAGGTTACCCGGCGCGATAAACGACGGGACGCGGGTGCCGATGGCAAGCACCATCAGCACAATCACCGCTGCCAGCAGCGCCTCGCGGTGTTTAAGCAGTTGTTGTACCATTATGCGGCCTCCTGTCTGGCACCGCTGGCGGCGCTGACGATGGTTTCGGCCGTCGCGCCCCCCGCCTGATACTCCGCCACCATTAACCCTTCATGCATGACGATAATACGGTCGGCCATGCCCATCACTTCCGGCAGTTCAGAGGAGACCATGATCACCGCCAGCCCCTGACCGACCAGCTCGGACATAAACTGATGTACCGCCGCTTTGGAGCCGATATCGATCCCTTTGGTCGGTTCATCGAGGATGATGACGTCCGGGTGGGTCGCCAGCCATTTGCCGATCACCACTTTCTGCTGGTTGCCACCGGAGAGAGTTTCCATCGCCTGCTTCCAGCTAAAGGCTTTCACCTGTAGCCGCTTCGCATATTCATCCGCCAGCTGCCACTCGCGATCGTCGTTCAGCACGCCGCTGGCGTTGAGCTTGCTGAGCTGCGGCAGGCTGATGTTCTGCGCAATCGACAGCTCGATAATCGCCCCCTGCTTCTGGCGCTCTTCCGGCACGCAGACGATCCCGGCTCTGATGGCGTCCGCCGGCTGGCGGGGAAATGCTGCGCTTTGCCGTTCAGCACAATGCTGCCGGAGGAGGGGCGCGAGACGCCGGAGAGCGCCTGCATCAGCTCGGTACGCCCGGCGCCTACCAGGCCATAGAAGCCGAGGATTTCGCCTTTGCGCAGGGTAAACGAAATATTGGCGAACTCGGTGGGGTGGCAGAGATCCTGCACCTCCAGGACGATGTCGCCCTTCTCGCATTCCACTTTTGGGAAGGTCTGGGTAATGGCGCGACCCACCATCATCGCCACCATCCGCTCTTCGGTGATGTCGTTGATGGCCCCGGCTCCGACAAACACGCCATCACGCAGGATGGTGTAGTGATCTGCCAGCTCAAAAATCTCGTCGAATTTGTGGGAGATAAAGAGGATGGCTTTTCCCTCCTGCTTTAAGCGCTCGACAATCTGATAGAACTCGAGAATTTCATGCTGCGACAGGGCGGCGGTGGGCTCATCGAGGATCACTACCTGGGCATCAAACGACAGCGCACGGGCAATGGCCACCATATGCCGCTGGGCGATGCTCAGGGTTTTCAGCGTCGCGCGCGGGTCAATCTGCACCTCCAGACGGGTGAGGATCGCCTGCGCCCGGCGGTGCATCTCCGGCCAGTCGAGCTTTTTGAAAAAGCCTTTATAGAGATACTGACCGACAAAAATATTTTCGGTGACCGACAGCTCATCGAACAGCACGGTCTCCTGGTGGATGGCGGTAATCCCCACCTTGTGCGCCGCGTCAGGGGTCGGCAGCTGGATGGGGATCGCTTTATAGAGGATTTCGCCCTCGTCGGGCTGGTAGATGCCGGTCATCACTTTCACCAGCGTCGATTTACCCGCGCCGTTTTCACCGATCAACGCGGTGACTTTGCCGGGCCAGAGTTCAAGCTGCACGTTCTCAAGGGCACGCACGCCAGGGAAAACCTTGGTGATGCCGTTGAGTGCCAGTAATGGGGTCATGATAGTTCTCCACCATAGGGGATTTTGTAGGCCGGATGGCGCTACGCTTATCCGGCCCCATAGGGGATTTTGTAGGCCGGATGGCGCTACGCTTATCCGGCCCACAAAACGCATCAGAAGATTTTCGAGAACTTATCAATATTGCTGGCATCGTAAACGAACGGCTCAGCCATCGCGCCTTTGCCGTCGGCATCCAGCTTCACTTTGCCCAGTTTACCCATGCTGGCTTCGTCTTTGGTCGCCGTGCCTTTCACCAGATCGTCCGCTAAATAGGTCGCGGCATATCCGAGGTCGATAGGGTTCCAGATGGCGAAGCTCTTGCTGGCGCCAGATTTCACCGCGCCCGCCATTTCAGACGGCAACCCTAAGCCGGTGACGTACACTTTGCCGATCTTGCCCTGGTCTTTCACCGCCTGCGCCGCCGCCACGATGCCGACTGACGACGGGGAGACGATCACTTTCAGATCCGGGTAGGTTTTCAGCAGGCCAACCGCTTCGCGGTAGCTCTTGTCAGAGAGATCGTCGCCATAAGCCACGGTCACCAGATTGACGGACGGGTACTGCGGCAGCACCTTTTTCATCTCGGCAATCCAGGTATTCTGGTTAGTGGAGGTAGGGGTAGCGCTCAGCACCGCCACGTCGCCTTTCTCCACGTTCAGCGCTTTTAGCGCTTCGGCCGCCAGCTTGACGTTGGTCTCGCCAATCAGCGCGTTATTAGAAGGGTTAAGGTGGATCTGGCGCCCGGCTTTCGCCACGCCGGAATCCCAGGAGACCACTTTGATCCCGCGCTGCATCGCTTTTTTCAGCACCGGCACCACGGCGTCAGGATCGTTGGCGGAGATGGCGATCGCATCGACACCCTGAGCGATCAACCCGTTCAGGACTTCGATCTGGGCTTCTGCGGTGGTGGTGGTCGGGCCGGTATAGATGACTTTGACATCCCCCAACTCTTTAGCTGCCTCCTGGGCACCCACGTTTGCCGCTTCAAAGAAGCCATTACCTAAGGATTTCGCCACCAGGGCGATTTTCACTTCAGCTAAAGCAGAACCGGACAACGCCAGGGCGGCAACGGTGAGGATCAAGCTTGTCTTTATTTTCATTGCTTTTACTCCACTTAATTGAGTTTTGTAGGGTTTGCAGGTGTAGGTTCGCCCCGTCTCAATGAGCGGGGCGCGATGTTCTTATTTGTAGAGATCTAACGCTGACTGCACCGGGTTGACGCCAAAGCGTTTACCCAGCGCAATCAGTTCTTCCCGGGTGATGGTCTGCTTCATGCCACCCATTGAATAAACTTTTACCAGCACTTCCGCCGATTTCTCGGCGGTATCGATCAGGCCAAAGGTTTCGTCCAGCGTCGGGCCGCTGCCGAACACGCCGTGGAATGGCCACAGCACCAGCGAATGTTTTTGCATCTCCACCGCCGTGGCGCTGCCGATTTCGTCGGTACCCGGCACCATCCACGGCAGAATGCCCACGCCATCCGGGAACACCACCAGACACTCGGTGCTGCCTTCCCACAGCTGGCGGGTGATGACGTCTGAGTTGTTCTCCAGGACAAAGGTCAGGGCGATCAGGTTGGTGGCGTGGCAGTGCATGATCACGCGATCTTTCCCACCGGTGGCTTTGATACGCTCGCAGTGGGAGAGGAAGTGGGCCGGCAGTTCAGAGGTTGGCACCGCTTCGTCAGTCAGCCCCCAAAGAATGTGGTAGCCCGCGCCGTCGCTGTCCACTTTTACCACCCCTAAATTGGCGGTGGGATCGAGCTGCACATTGCGGAAGAACTTGCCGGAACCGGTGACGATAAACGGCGTGTTGGCGAGCAGCGGCATCGGCTGGCTCAGGGCGATATAGCGCGGATTGGCGTGGAAATCCGCTTCAAACGGGGCGATATCCGCGTCATCCAGGCGCAGCGTCAGGTTGCCGCCGTTGCGCTCGTCCCAGCCTTTCAGCCAGGCGTCGGAGGTGGCTTTGATCATGCCCTGGACGAACCAGGATTGGGTGATGGTCTGCATTTTTTGATTCCTT
This sequence comes from Leclercia sp. EC_58, assembly GCF_019584355.1. Classification (NCBI taxonomy): domain Bacteria; kingdom Pseudomonadati; phylum Pseudomonadota; class Gammaproteobacteria; order Enterobacterales; family Enterobacteriaceae; genus Leclercia; species Leclercia sp. EC_58. The sequence continues at coordinate 1,031,626 of NZ_VDAM01000001.1, read as the reverse complement.
TGAAAATGCCCGGCGGCGCTTCGCTTGCCGGGCCTACAGCTAAACGTAGGCCGGGTAAGCGAAGCGCCACCCGGCAATGTTATTTACGTGCGACTGGCTAATACGTCCTGCTCATACGCCCGCACGGTATCCAGCCACTGGCTGCCCGCCGGGGCGTCGTTGCGCTGGCAGTACATCTCCCATACCGCCTGCCACGGCAGTGATTTTTGCTCTTCCAGCAGGGCCAGACGCGCGGTGTAATCCCCCGCGGCTTCCAGCGCGCGCAGCTCGGCGGTGGGCTCCAGCAGGGCGCGCAGCAGGGCTTTCTTCATGTTGCGGGTGCCAATCACCCACGCCGCGATGCGGTTGATGGAAGCATCAAAGAAGTCGAGGCCGATGTGTACCCGGTCGAACAGGTCATGGCGGATAATTTCGCTGGCGATGGCCTGGGTTTCGTCATCCAGCAGCACCACGTGGTCGCTGTCCCAGCGCACCGGACGGCTGACGTGCAGCAGCAGGTGCGGCACATAGAGCATCGCGGCGGAGATCTTGTCGGAGATGACTTCAGTCGGATGGAAGTGGCCCGCGTCCAGGCACAGCGCGGTCTGGCGGCTGGTGGCGTAACCCATGTAGAACTCGTTGGATCCAACCGTGTAGCTCTCGGCGCCAATGCCAAACAGCTTGCTCTCCACGGCATCGATGTGGTGCGCCGGGTTCAGCTTTTCACTGATGGCTTCATCCAGCGCCGCCAGCAGGCGCTGACGTGGGGCGAGGCGGTCAACGGTGATGTCTTTCATCCCGTCCGGGATCCAGATATTCATCACTGATGGGGTGCCAAGCTGCTCGCCAAAGTATGCCGACACGCGGCGGCTGGCCTTCACGTGGTCGATCCAGAACTGGCGGATCTCGTCATCAGCGTGGGCGAGGGTAAAGCCGTCGGCGCTCAGCGGATGCGAGAAGCAGGAGGGGTTAAAATCCAGCCCCAGCTTGTTGGCTTTCGCCCACTCGACCCAGTTTTTAAAATGTTCTGGTTTGATGGCGTTACGCTCGACGGGCTCGTCGGATTCCAGATAGATAGCGTGCAGGTTAAGGCGCTTAGGGCCCGGGATCAGGCTCAGGGCCAGCTCCAGATCGGCCCGCAGTTCGGCGGCGTTGCGCGCCTTGCCCGGATAGTTACCGGTGGCCTGAATACCGCCGGTCAGCGCGCCGCCTGGGTTCTCAAAACCGGCGACATCATCACCCTGCCAGCAGTGCATAGAGACCGGCAGACGGTCGAGCTGACGCAGAGCCTCCTCGACATCCACGCCCACGGCGGCGAAACGCTGTTTAGCCAGTTCCCAGGCTTGTTCAAGTTGAGTGGTCATGCGCAAAGCTCCTTTGTCGGTCGTTGTTGCTGAAACTGCGCCCGGTAGCGGGCAATCTCATGATCGGGATGAGGGGTAAAGGTGGTCAGGCCATAGTTGCCGGTCACCACCTGGCGGAACTGGTCGACGTTGTTCAGTTCGTCGAGGGTCATCAGCTGAATGCCAATATTGCCGAGGGTGGAAGCCTCGACCGGCCCGGCTAACACCGTGATGCCGCAGGCGTTGGCGCACAGCTGGTTGAGCAGCTGGTTCTGGCAGCCGCCGCCCACAATGTGCAGCTCGCTGAACGGCTTCCCGCGCAGGGTGGCCAGCTCGTGCAGCACCTCGGCATAGAGCAGGGCGAGGCTGTCGAAGATGCAGCGCGCCAGCTCGGCGGCGCTCTCCGGCACCGGCTGCGCGCTTTCGCGGCAGGCGGCCTGGATTTCGGAGCTCATATTGGTCGGATTGATAAAGCGATCGTCATTGGGGTTGATCAGGAAGCGGCATGACGACAGGGTTTCCGTCTCAGCGATCAGGGCAGCCATGTCGCTGATACCTTTTTCCTTCAGCACCCGCTGCAGCAGCCACAGCCCCATAATGTTTTTCAGCACCCGGTAGCGGCCCTCTGCGCCGCCCTCGTTGGTGATGTTGGCCGCCAGCGCGCTATCGCTGGTGTAGGGGGTTTTGCTCTCAAAGCCCATCAGCGACCAGGTGCCGGAGGAGAGATACGCTGCATCCTTTGAGGTCAGCGGGGCGGCGATCACCGCGCTGGCGGTGTCATGGCTGGCGACGGCCACCACCGGGATGGCATTCTCCTGGGGGCAAATCCAGTGACCGATCACATTACCCGGATGGGTCGGCGTGCCAAACCAGTCGCGCGGCGCGCCGGTCCAGTTGAGCAGGTTCTCGTCCCAGGTATCGGAATTGATGTTCACCAGCTGGGTAGTGGTGGCGTTGGTATATTCCCAGTTCATCTGGCCGGTAAGGCGGTAGCTGAAGTAGTCCGGGATCAGCAGGGCGTGGGCGACCTTCGCCACCAGCTCCGGCTGCTGTTCAACCAGGGCACGCAGCTGATAGAGGGTATTAAAGGGCAGGAACTGGATGCCGCTGCGGCCATAGATCTCCGCTTTGCCCAGCTGCGCCAGCGCGTGCGTCATTACCCCGTCGGTGCGGCTGTCGCGGTAGGAGACCGGCAGGCCGACGCGCTGGCCGTGGCTGTCCAGCAGCACATAATCCACGCCCCAGGTATCAATCCCGATGCTGTCGATGCGAATGCCTTCTTCACAAACCTTATTCAGCCCGGTGCGGATCTCCGCTTCCAGATTGTCGATATCCCAGCAGTCAAAGCCGTCCCGCTTTTGCAGACAGTTAACGAAACGGTGGATTTCACGAAGCTGAAGCGTACGCGCCGCGCGGTGGTAGCTTGCCAGCATCACCCGGCCGCTGGATGCGCCTAAATCGACAGCCACACAATGGCGAAAAGTCATGGTCCGGTCCTTCCTGAAGTCATTGCCGAACAGTGTAAAAAAGGGAAGGGAAGGCGACCTTCTTGCTACTGACAGCGCATTTCCGGCGCTGGCAAGAAAGCAAAGATGAACGTGAGAGAGTTCACATTTTCCGTTTTTAACGGCACTTGCAGGCGATGTGACGGTGACCGCATTTCCAGATCTTTCCCGCCGCTTCTTGAAAAAGCGACAGGGTTTGCGCCATTTGCTGTCGAAAATTTAAGGTGAGGCGGGGAGCCCTAAATTACTATTTTGAGAACTCTTATCATCTGGTGACCCGTTATGACCGTACTGCACAGCGTGGATTTTTTTCCTTCAGGCCACTCGCCTGTGGCGATTGAGCCGCGGCTGCCCCAGGCTGCCTTTCCGGAACATCATCATGATTTTCATGAGATTGTGATCGTGGAGCACGGTACGGGTATCCACGTCTTCAACGGCCAGCCGTACACCATCAGCGGCGGAACGGTCTGCTTTGTGCGCGATCATGACCGGCACATGTATGAACATACTGATAACCTGTGCCTGACCAACGTGCTCTATCGCTCCCCGGAGGCGTTCCAGTTTTTGTCGGGATTGAATCAGCTGCTACCCCAGGAGCAGGACGGGCACTATCCGTCGCACTGGCGGGTGAACCAGGCCACGCTGCAACAGGTGCGCCAGCTGGTGAGCCAGATGGAGCAGGCTGAAGAGGGGCAGGAGACCCACGCCCTCGCCAGCCGTGAAATCCTCTTTATGCAGCTGCTGGTGCTGCTGCGCCGCGGCAGCCTGGTCGAAGGGGCGGCGGATAACGACGCCCGCCTCAACCAGCTGATGGCCTGGCTGGAAGATCACTACGCGGAGGATGTCTGCTGGGAGACGCTGGCGGATAACTTCTCTCTTTCGCTGCGCACCCTGCATCGCCAGCTTAAACAGCACACCGGGCAGACGCCGCAGCGCTACCTCAACCGGCTGCGGCTGATTAAAGCGCGGCATCTGCTGCGCCATACCGATGATAGCGTCACGGATATCGCCTATCGCTGCGGTTTCGGAGACAGTAACCACTTTTCGACTCTGTTTCGCCGGGAGTTTAGCTGGTCGCCGCGCGATATTCGCCAGGGGCGGGATGCTTCACTTCAGTAACGCGAGGAAAATCACCGTTTTATTGCCGTAAAGCGGGTAATAATGTCAGGTTATTCCCCGGTGAGGTTGTGACGTGGCAGGACAGTTGATTCTTCGCAGAGCCGATTTTTTTGCATCCGCTGCTCAGGCCGTCGCGGTGGCGGACCGCTATCCGCAGAATGTCTTTGCCGAACATACCCACGACTTCTGCGAGCTGGTGCTGGTGTGGCGCGGCAACGGCCTGCATATCCTCAACGATCGCCCCTACCGTATTACCCGCGGTGACCTGTTTTACATCCGCGCGGAAGACAAACACTCCTACGCCTCGGTGAACGATCTGGTGCTGCAGAACATCATCTACTGCCCCGACCGGCTGAAGCTCAACGTGGACTGGGGAGCCAACATCCCCGGCTTTATGAACGCCCGCGGGGCACCGCACTGGCGGCTTGGCAGCAACGGTATGACTCAGGTGCGCCAGATCATTGCTCAGCTGGAGCAGGAGAGCCTGAAGGACGATCCCCACGGCTATGACCTGGCGGAGCTGCTGTTTGCCCAGTTGGTGATCATGCTCAAACGCTACCGCTACGCCCCGGACAACCCGACCGCCAGCGAGCCGGAAGCGCTGCTGGATAAGCTCATCACCGCGCTGTCCGGCAGCCTGAACCGCAGCTTTGTGCTGGAGAAGTTTTGCGAGCAGGAGCAGTGCAGCGAGCGCGCCCTGCGCCAGCAGTTTCGCACCCAGACCGGCATGACGGTAAACCACTATCTGCGTCAGCTGCGGATCTGCCACGCCCAGTATCTGCTGCAACATACCGAGCTGATGGTCAGCGAAGTCGCCATGCAGTGCGGCTTTGAGGACAGCAACTACTTCTCGGTGGTGTTTAACCGCGAAGTAGGGATGACCCCGGTTCAGTGGCGCCACCGCAGCCATAACGCCGCGTAATAGAATCCCGGCTCTATCCCTGACTTCTCCGCAGCCCCCGCCAGATCAGTGACATAACGAAAAGTTATAACCATATTAAAACTACGGCATTGATAAACATTTTCAATATCATTTAATTAACTATAATGAACCAACTGCTTACGCGGCATTAACACGTTTGCCGCCCGACAATAATGGAGATGATTATGAGCTATACCCTGCCATCCCTGCCGTACGCTTACGACGCCCTGGAGCCGCATTTCGACAAGCAGACGATGGAAATCCATCACACCAAACACCACCAGACTTACGTTAACAACGCCAACGCGGCGCTGGAAAGCCTGCCAGAATTCGCGAGCCTGCCGGTTGAAGAGCTGATCACCAAACTGGATCAACTGCCAGCCGACAAGAAAACCGTACTGCGCAACAACGCGGGCGGCCATGCTAACCACAGCCTGTTCTGGAAAGGCCTGAAAACCGGTACTACCCTGCAGGGCGACCTGAAATCCGCTATCGAGCGCGACTTCGGCTCCGTTGAGAACTTCAAAGCTGAGTTTGAAAAAGCGGCTGCTACCCGTTTCGGCTCCGGCTGGGCGTGGCTGGTTCTGAAAGGCGACAAACTGGCGGTAGTCTCTACGGCTAACCAGGACTCCCCGCTGATGGGCGAAGCGATCTCTGGCGCATCCGGTTTCCCAATCCTGGGCCTGGACGTGTGGGAACACGCTTACTACCTGAAATTCCAGAACCGTCGCCCGGACTACATCAAAGCCTTCTGGGACGTCGTCAACTGGGACGAAGCTGCGGCACGTTTCGCTGCTAAAAAATAAGGTTGCAAAGCCTTCTGTGAGAAGCGAGTCTGATGACTCGCTTTTTTTGTATCTGAAGGAGTAGAGATGCATTACCCGGTGAACGTGTTTACAGGCAAGGTAAGGGACTACGACGGCAGCCGCCCGAGCGCAATTGCTAAAGTGCAGGTCGACGGTGAGCTGACCTTAACCGACCTTGGACTGGCAGGTGACGAGCAGGCGGAAAAGAAGATCCATGGCGGGCCCGATCGCGCGCTGTGCCACTATCCGCGAGAGCACTATCAGCACTGGGCAAGGGAATTTCCCGCTCAGGCCGATCTCTTTGTCGCCCCGGCGTTTGGCGAAAACCTCTCAACCGAGGGGCTGACGGAGAAGAACGTCTTTATCGGCGACATCTTTCGCTGGGGGGATGCCCTGATCCAGGTGACCCAGCCGCGCTCGCCGTGCTTCAAACTCAACTTCCATTTCGGCATCAGCGATATGGCTACGCAGATGCAGAACGCGGCGAAAACCGGCTGGCTCTATCGGGTGGTGCTGGCAGGAGAGGTATCGGCGGATGCGCCCCTGGAGCTGGCGTCACGCCTGAGCGATGTATCGGTACAGGATGCCTGCGCTATCGCCTGGCATATGCCGTTTGACGACGAACAGTATCAGCGTCTGCTGGCGGCGGCGGGCCTGTCGACAAGCTGGACCAGAACCATGCAGAAACGGCGTTTAAGCGGGAAGATCGAGAATAATTCCCGCAGATTGTGGGGAAACCAGGCCGGGTAAGGCGAAGCCACTACCCGGCATAATAACTACGAACGTTTATACAACGGCAGCCAGAGGGTTAAACGCAACCCACCCAGCGGGCTGTCGTCCGCTTTCACCCAGCCGCGATGCTGCTGAATGGCGGTTTCGACAATTGCCAGACCCAGCCCGGTGCCGCCAGATTCACGGTCGCGGGCTTCGTCAGTACGGTAGAACGGACGGAAAATCTGCTCGCGATCTTCCGGGCTGACGCCGGGACCATCGTCATCCACGTTAATGGTGATGCCGTCTTTATCCACCGAGAACGCCACCTCGATTTTGGTATGCGAGTAGCGCAGGGCGTTACGGACGATATTCTCCAGCGCGCTTTCCAGCGCATTCGGGTTGCCGTACAACGGCCACGGGCCCGGCGGGAAATTAACGGTGAACGATTTACCCATCTGCTCCGCTTCGAAGGCGGCGTTATCCAGCACTTCGCCCCAGAGGTGGTTAGCCTTCATCGTTTCGCTGACCAGCGCGTTTTTCTGCTGATTGCGCGACATCACCAGCAGGTCGTTGATCATGCTGTCCAGACGGTGGGCTTCCGTTTCGATACGCTCCAGCTCCTTGCTCTCACCACTGCGGCGGCGCAGCAGGGCGGTGCCCAGTTGCAGACGCGTCAGCGGGGTGCGCAGCTCGTGGGAGATATCAGAGAGCAGACGCTGCTGGGTCGTCATCATCCGCTCCAGCGCCGTCACCATCTGGTTGAAGCTGGCCCCTGCCGCCAGGAACTCCTGCGGCCCGGCTTCCAGTTCCGGGTGCTGTCGCAGGTTGCCCTGCGCCACTTCATCCGCGGCGTTTTTCAGTTTGCGCGCCGGCTTCGCCAGGCTCCATGCGAGCCACAACAACAGCGGTGAACTCACCAGCATGGTGACAATCAGCAGCAGCAGCGGGCGGTCAAACAGCAGGTTGATAAAGTCGGACTGGGAGCTGCTCGCCGGGCGGATCAGGTAGAGCTGGTAATTATCCTCCCCGTCATTGACGGAGAACGGCCCCACCATCTCCACCCGACCATATTTTTTCTTTTGCGGGTGATCGGCGTTATCCGCCTGGCCAATGAAGTTACGGATGATCTGCATTTCATTGCGGTCCGCACCAATCACGCGACCTTCGCTGGTCACCAGCAGCAGGCGTTGTCCGGGAGGCGCCCATTTTTCGATAGCGCGAAACAGCCTGCGCCACCACATCAAATCATTGGGTGGATCGGTGGCCAGCTCTGCTTCTACGTGTTGCTCGATCATCACACCCTGACGTTGCTCGCTGTCGAGGAGCTCCGTCATCTGGCGTGAGTCGAGTTTTGGCAACATCAAAACCAGCATTAAAACCAGTGCCAGCGTCAGCCAGAAAATGGCGAAGATGCGGGCGGTTAAGCTACCTATCATGAAGCGGAAACCATCAGATAGCCGCGGCCACGCAGGGTTTTAAACCACGGGTGACCATCTTTGCGCTCCGGCAGCTTACGGCGCAGGTTCGAGATGTGCATATCAATGGCGCGGTCGAACGGCGTCAGGCGTTTACCCAACACTTCCTGGCTCAGATGTTCACGCGATACCACCTGGCCCAGATGCTGCGCCAGCAGGTAAAGCAGGGTGAATTCAGTGCCGGTCAGCTCCAGCGCCTGGCCGTCAAAGCTCGCTTCCTGGCGGCCTGGATTGAGGCTCAGGGAGTCCACTTCCAGAGTAGGGGAACCGTTGTCGGTGTTTTGCTGCTGCTCGCTCCAGTGGGAACGGCGCAGGATCGCCCGAATACGCGCCACCAGTTCACGGTCGTTAAACGGTTTTGGCAGATAGTCATCAGCGCCCAGCTCAAGGCCGAGTACGCGGTCAAGTTCGCTGCCGCGCGCGGTCAGCATAATAACGGGGGTCTGGTGTGTCTGGCGCAGCTCTTTAAGGGTGTCGATACCGTTTTTCTTCGGCATCATGACGTCGAGCAAAAGCAAGTCGATGCTATCGTCGAGTAGGCTCAGCGCCTGCTCCCCATCATGGGCAACCGACACGTCAAAGCCTTCCATGTCGAGCAACTCCTTTAAAAGGGATGTCAGCTCTCGGTCATCATCAACTAACAGGATTTTATTCATTGTTTAAATACCTCCGAGGCAGAAATTACGTCATCAAGGCTATCTAATCCATGACTTTACGTTGTTTTACACCCCCTGACGCATGTTTGCAGCCTGAATCGTAGACTGTCTCTCGTTGAATCGCGACACGAAAGATTTTGGGAGTAAGTGATGCGCATAGTTACCGCTGCCGTCATGGCCTCAACGCTGGCGTTTAGTGCATTTAGCCAGGCTGCTGGAGCTATCACCGGCGATAACCGTTCCTCAGCAGAGGGCATTGCGCAGCAAAACGGCCAGGGCCACATGTTTGACGGCATAAGTTTAACCGAACATCAGCGTCAACAGATGCGAGATCTGATGCAGCGGGCTCGTCATGACCAGCCCCCTGTTAATGTTAGCGAAATGGAGACAATGCACCGCCTTGTCACCGCAGAAAATTTTGACGAAAACGCTGTGCGCGCTCAGGCAAACAAAATGGCGCAGGAACAGGTTGCCCGCCAGGTCGAAATGGCCCGGGTCCGCAACCAGATGTTTCACCTGCTAACGCCAGAGCAGCAAGCGGTTTTGAACCAGAAACACCAGCAACGTATGGACCAGTTGCGCGAGGTTGCACGGATGCAGAAGAACGCTGAATCGACGCTTTTTAGTAGCAACACCCGTAGTAACCAGTAAACCCTGTTTTCCTTGCCATAGACACCATCCCTGTCTTCCCCCACATGATGTGGGGGTTTTTTTTGCCCATCATTAAAATGCGTTAACCGTTTATTCATCTTATTGACTCCTCTGCATCCGTTATACTAGCGGCATAGCGTGACAGGAGTGTTTATGAATCAATCCTATGGACGGCTGGTGAGCCGGGCCGCAATCGCCGCGACGGTCATGGCGTCGTGCCTGTTAGTCATTAAAATCTTCGCGTGGTGGTATACCGGTTCGGTCAGTATTCTGGCGGCGCTGGTGGACTCCCTGGTGGATATTGCCGCCTCGGTGACGAACCTGTGGGTGGTGCGTTACTCGTTACAGCCGGCAGACGAAGAGCATACCTTTGGTCATGGTAAAGCGGAGTCGCTGGCGGCGCTGGCGCAAAGCATGTTTATTTCCGGTTCAGCGCTGTTCCTCTTTTTGACCGGCATTCAGCATCTGTATACCCCGTCGCCGATGAAAGATCCGGGCGTCGGTGTGGTGGTAACCGTTATTGCACTTATAAGCACATTAGTTCTGGTAACGTTCCAGCGCTGGGTGGTGCGTAAAACGCAGAGTCAGGCGGTACGGGCAGATATGCTTCATTATCAGTCTGATGTTATGATGAACGGTGCGATTCTTATTGCGCTCGGTCTGGCCTGGTATGGCTGGCACCGGGCCGATGCGTTATTTGCGTTAGGGATTGGATTCTATATTTTATACAGTGCGTTGCGTATGGGGTACGATGCAGTGCAATCCCTGCTCGATCGCGCACTGCCAGACGCAGAACGGCATGAAATCTTTGAAATTGTGACCTCCTGGCCCGGCGTCAGCGGCGCTCACGATCTTCGCACGCGGCAGTCAGGGCCGACCCGCTTTATTCAGATTCATTTAGAAATGGAAGATAACCTGCCGCTCGTTCAGGCCCATCTGGTGGCGGAACAGGTTGAACAGGCGATTTTGCAGCGTTTCCCGGGGTCAGATGTCATTATTCACCAGGATCCCTGCTCAGTCGTGCCTAAGCCAGGTACTGGACATTTTGGGCTTTCGTAATTCGTTGTAAAAAAGTGAACCGGGGCAGCATTTTGTGGAAAAATAACCGCCATTTGGTCTGACCTGAATCAATTCAGCGGGAAGTGATTGATATACTATTTGCACTATTCGTTGGTCGATAGGACGTCTTCCGGCAACAGATTTCATTTTTGCATTCCTAAGTTCAGAGGTAGTCATGATTAAGAAAATCGGTGTGTTGACAAGCGGCGGTGATGCGCCCGGCATGAACGCAGCAATTCGTGGTGTAGTGCGCGCAGCGTTGACGGAAGGTCTGGAAGTTTTTGGTATCTATGACGGTTATCTGGGCCTGTATGAAGATCGCATGGTGCAGCTCGACCGCTACAGCGTGTCCGACATGATTAACCGTGGCGGTACCTTCCTGGGCTCCGCGCGTTTCCCGGAATTCCGCGATGAGCGCATCCGTGAAGTGGCTATCGAGAACATGAAAAAACGCGGCCTGGACGCGCTGGTTGTTATCGGCGGTGACGGTTCCTACATGGGGGCAAAACGCCTGACTGAAATGGGCTTCCCGTGCATCGGTCTGCCAGGCACCATCGACAACGACATCAAAGGCACCGACTACACCATCGGTTACTTCACTGCGCTGGGCACCGTTGTAGAGGCGATTGACCGTCTGCGCGACACCTCTTCTTCTCACCAGCGTATCTCTATCGTCGAAGTGATGGGCCGCTACTGTGGCGACCTGACCCTGGCGGCGGCGATTGCGGGTGGCTGTGAGTTCATCGTGGTGCCGGAAGTGGAATTCAGCCGTGAAGATCTGGTGGCAGAAATCAAAGCCGGTATCGCCAAAGGTAAGAAACACGCCATCGTTGCCATCACCGAGCACATCTGCGACGTTGACGAGCTGGCGAAGTACATCGAAGCTGAAACCAAACGCGAAACCCGCGCGACCGTTCTTGGCCACATCCAGCGTGGCGGCTCTCCGGGTCCTTACGACCGTATTCTGGCATCCCGTATGGGCGCTTACGCGATTGAACTGCTGCAGCAGGGCTTTGGCGGTCGTTGCGTCGGTATTCAGAACGAAAAACTGGTTCACCATGACATCATCGACGCTATTGAAAACATGAAGCGTCCGTTCAAAGGTGACTGGCTGGAGTGCGCGAAAAAGCTGTACTGATCGGCGGCTGTTGCCCGGTGGCGCTGTGCTGACCGGGCCTACAAAAGCATGGTTCGTAGGCCGGGTAAGGCGTAGCTGCCACCCGGCTTTTTTGTGCGCTCATACCCTCTTTTTATTCCCCTGTGTTATAGCCAATCTTTTTTTATTCTTTAATCATTGGTTCGCTTTCTGGCACCCTGCACTCATCAAACACAACATTAAGAGAGTTGGGCGATGAATAAATGGGGCGTGGGTTTAACGTTATTGCTGGCATCGACCAGCGTTCTGGCAAAGGATATTCAGTTACTGAACGTGTCTTACGATCCGACGCGTGAACTGTACGAGCAGTACAACAAAGCGTTCGCCGCACACTGGAAACAGGAAACCGGCGATAACGTCGTGATCCGCCAGTCCCACGGTGGCTCCGGCAAGCAGGCGACCTCGGTGATTAACGGCATTGAAGCCGACGTCGTGACCCTGGCGCTGGCATACGACGTGGACGCTATCGCGGAACGCGGCCGTATCGATAAAAACTGGATCAAACGCCTGCCGGACAACTCCGCGCCGTATACCTCCACCATCGTTTTCCTGGTTCGCAAAGGCAACCCGAAACAGATCCATGACTGGAACGATCTGGTTAAGCCGGGCGTATCGGTCATCACTCCAAACCCAAAAAGCTCTGGCGGCGCACGCTGGAACTACCTGGCAGCTTGGGGTTACGCCCTGCACCAGAACAATGGCGATCAGGCCAAAGCGCAGGATTTCGTGAAAGCGCTGTTCAAAAACGTCGAAGTGCTGGACTCCGGCGCGCGTGGCGCAACCAACACCTTCGTTGAACGCGGCATTGGCGATGTGCTGATTGCGTGGGAAAACGAAGCGCTGCTGGCGACGAACGAGCTGGGTAAAGACAAGTTTGAAATTGTCACCCCAAGCGAATCCATTCTGGCTGAGCCAACCGTCTCCGTTGTCGATAAAGTAGCGGATAAGAAAGGCACCCAGGCCGTGGCGGAAGCCTACCTGAAATACCTTTACTCCCCGGAAGGCCAGGAGATCGCCGCGAAGAATTTCTACCGTCCACGTGATGAGGCGGTGGCGAAAAAACATGAGAACGCCTTCCCGAAACTGAAGCTCTTCACTATCGATGAAGTCTTCGGCGGCTGGACGAAAGCGCAGAAAGATCACTTCTCGAATGGCGGCACCTTCGATCAGATCAGCAAGCGTTAAGCATTTTTTGAAGAACGACACGGGACCCGGTGTGAGAAATCCACCGGGTTTTTTATTTGTTCATTTTTATGCGTTACTCTTTGGCGTCAGGTGGATACAGGGAATGCGCTGTGAAAAAAATAATCGTGCTGGTACTGGTTGTGATTGCGCTCGCGGCAGGTGTCGGGTTCTGGCTGAAAGCGGGTAACCCAAACGCATTGCGGCATATCGTTCTCGACCAGTGTGTGCCTGGTCAGATGCAGAACCGTAACCCGTCGCCCTGTGCGCTGGTAAAAACGGAGGCGGGATATGTGGTGTTTAAAGATCGCAACGGGCCGCTGCAATATCTGCTGATGCCCACGTACCGCATCAACGGTACCGAAAGCCCGCTTCTGACCGAGGCTCAGACGCCCAATTTCTTCTGGCTGGCGTGGCAGTCGCGACACTTTATGAGCATGAAGCGGGGAAGCAACGTACCCGACAGTGCAGTTTCACTGACCATCAACTCCCCGACCGGTCGCACGCAAAATCATTTTCATATCCATATCTCCTGCCTGCGCCCGGACGTGCGCGAGAAGCTCAATGCCAGTCAGGGGCAAATCAGCACCCAGTGGCTGCCGTTCCCCGGCGGGTTGGAGGGGAATGAATACCTGGCGCGTCGGGTGACGGAAGCGGAGCTGGTGAAACGCAGCCCGTTTATGATGCTGGCAGAAGAGCTGCCGGAAGCGCGCGACCATATGGGACGCTTTGCGCTGGCGATGGCGCAGCAGGCGGACGGATCGTTTATCCTGTTGGCAACCGAGCGCAACCTGCTGACGTTTAACCTCGCTTCCGCTGAGGAATTACAGGATCATCAATGCACTATCCTGAATGAACCCCACCATAAATAGCGTTTACTCGCCCTGCCTGTCGCCGTAGACTTGCTGAAAAATTCTACAGGAGACAGGCATGTCGCTCTGGTTTACTCACCCGCTGTTTCTGCCCTCGCTGATTATCGTCGTCACTATCATCCTGTGGGCGACCTCGCTGCTGCCGGAATTCCTCACCGCGCTGCTGTTCTTTACCGCGGCGATGATCGCCAGAATTGCGCCGCCGGAGGTGATTTTCGGCGGTTTTGCCTCGTCGGCATTCTGGCTGGTGTTCAGCGGATTTGTGCTGGGTGTGGCGATCCGCAAAACCGGGCTGGCGGACAGGGCGGCGCGGGCGCTGTCGGCCAGGCTGACCGACTCCTGGCCGCTGATGGTGGCAAGCGTAGTGCTGCTCACCTATGCGCTGGCGTTTGTGATGCCCTCCAACATGGGGCGCATCGCGCTGCTGATGCCCATCGTGGCGGCGATGGCGAAGCGGGCGGGCATTGCGGACGGTACGCGGGCGTGGTTCGGCCTGGCGCTGGCGGTGGGGTTTGGCACCTTCCAGCTATCGGCCACCATCCTTCCGGCCAACGTACCTAATCTGGTGATGAGCGGGGCGGCGGAAGGCTCGTACGGCATCCATCTTAACTATGTTCCGTACCTGCTACTGCATACCCCGGTGCTGGGTATTCTCAAGGGTCTGATCCTTATCGGCCTGATCTGCTGGCTGTTCCCCGGCGCGCCAAAACCGGCGAAGGATTTGACTCCGCCGGAGCCGATGGGCCGCGACGAAAAACGCCTCGCCTGGCTGCTGGCGGTGGTGCTGGTAATGTGGGTAACCGAAAGCTGGCACGGCATTGGACCGGCATGGACCGGGCTTGCGGCGTCGATTGTGGTGATGCTGCCGCGGGTTGGCTTTATCACCGGGGACGAATTCTCGGCGGGGGTGAATATGCGCACCTGTATTTATGTGGCGGGTATTCTCGGGCTGGCGATCACCGTGACGCAAACCGGTATTGGCAGTGCGGTGGGCGAGGCGCTGATGCGGGTAATGCCGCTGGATGCCGATGCGCCGTTCACCAGTTTCCTGGCCCTGACCGGCATCACCACCGCCCTGAATTTCATTATGACCGCCAACGGCGTACCGGCGCTGTATACCACCCTGGCGCAAAGCTTCTCGGACGCCACCGACTTTCCGCTGCTGTCGGTGATTATGATTCAGGTGCTGGGGTATTCCACGCCGCTGCTGCCGTATCAGGCGTCGCCGATTGTGGTGGCAATGGGGCTGGGAAGAGTGCCTGCACGAGCGGGGATGTTGCTCTGTCTGGCGCTGGCGGTGGCAACCTATCTGGTGCTGCTGCCGCTGGATTATCTGTGGTTTAGCCTGCTGGGACGGCTGTAAAAAAGCCCGGTAGCGCTGGCGCTTACCGGGCCTGGAGTATCGTAGGGCGGGTCAGCGAAGCGCCACCCGCCACAGATGCTCTTACGCCTGTTTCGCTGCTTCTGCTGCTTTAACGATCACCGCGAAAGCGTCTGCTTTCAGGGATGCGCCGCCAACCAGAGCGCCGTCGATGTCCGGCTGGGTGAACAGCTCTGCTGCGTTAGAGGCGTTTACGGAACCGCCGTACTGGATGATCACTTGCTCAGCAACTTTCGCGTCTGCTTTCGCAATGTGGTCACGGATGAATTTGTGAACGGCCTGAGCCTGTGCTGGGGTGGCAGATTTGCCGGTACCGATCGCCCATACTGGCTCGTAAGCAATGACCGCACCTTCGAACGCACTTGCGCCCTGAGTAGTCAGGACTGCGTCGATCTGACGTGCGCAGACTTCTTCGGTTTTGCCCGCTTCGTTTTCTGCTTCGGTTTCACCGATGCACAGAACCGGGATCAGACCCTGCTCTTTCAGCACAGCGAATTTCTTCGCGATGAACTCGTCGGACTCTTTGTGGTAGGTACGACGCTCAGAGTGGCCGATGATGATGTATTTTGCGCCGATATCTTTCAGCATTTCAGCGGAGGTTTCACCGGTGAACGCGCCAGACAGGTTAACGTCAACGTTCTGGGCACCCAGAACGATGTGGCTGCCGTCAGCCGCTTTCTTAGCCATATCCAGGTACATGTCCGGCGGAGCGATAGCAACAGCACAGCCAGTCACACCAGCCAGCTCTTTACGCAGGTTAGTTACCAGCTCGTTTACCATGTGGCGGCTGCCGTTCAGTTTCCAGTTACCCATCACTAAAGGATGTCGCATTTCAATTCTCCACGCTCAAGAGCGAATTAAGGAATATGGCCGCCCGACAGGGCAGCATGGTCTGTGAATCAGTATAGAGATTTTCCCTCGAAAGGCTTTGCTTTTTGTCATTAATTCGCCCCGCCGAGTGCCTCAGATAGCGCCAGCTTAATCGGTTCAACAGCGAAGGTCAGCCCCTTTTCGCCGTTATCTGCCACAACATAGCGAACCGCGCCTTCCGTTTCGGCGTAATAACGCTTGTTTTTACCGGCTGTGAGGAGCTTTTGCAGCTTTTGCTGGCTTTGCGCTTTGGTCAGGGCAGGGGTAAAGGCGCGTAAAATGGCGCTCATATACTCCAGCGCTTTGGCTTTGGCGGCTTTCTGCTCCGGCCCCTGAATCGGCAGCCAGGTAATCTGCATACTTTTGATTTTGAGGGTTCCGCGCTCAAGCGCCGTCGAGGCGTACAAATTCTCATTAATTTTGCTGGCAGCCCGGGTCAGGTTCGGGGTGTCGCGGGTGCCATCAATGGAGCGAAACTCATTGAGCGGCAGCTTTGGATTGTCCTGATTGAAGGCTTCACGGAACAGGCTGATCGACTGATCAAAGGTCGGCGCGCCCGGCATCACATAGGGTGCGGTAGCCGATACGGAAGTCTCAGCAGCACGCAGAGGTGCGCTTGCGCTTAACAGCGTTAAACCCAGCCAAATAAGGTGAAACCACATCTTCATCAATAAAGTCTCTGAATGTTACTGCCCACGATTAAAACGGGATCCGGCTGGCTTGTCAAAAGGAGGCGACTCCAGGGTAAACTACGCGCCGCGATGACTTTTAGGAACCTGACATGACCATACAGCAGTGGTTGTTTTCATTCAAAGGGCGTATTGGACGCCGTGATTTTTGGATCTGGATTGGCGTATGGATTGTCGCCATGCTGGCTCTGTTTATTTTTGCCAATAACGCCTGGTTGAACACCCAGACGGCGGCCTTCGCGCTGGTGTCGCTGCTGTGGCCGACCGCGGCGGTGTTAGTAAAACGTCTGCACGATCGTGGACGTTCGGGATTGTGGGCGCTGCTGGTGATACTGGCGTGGATGCTGCTGGCAGGCAACTGGTCGATGCTGCCCTCCATGCTGCCGTGGGTAGTGGGCAGGCTGATCCCTACCATTATTTTTGTGATGATCATTGTCGACCTGGGCGCGTTTGTGGGCACCCAGGGCGAGAATAAATACGGTAAAGATACGATCGAGGTAAAGTACCGCTAATTACCAGTAGTGTTCTGCGGTCATATGGCCCGGCCGACGGCGTAAATGCTTGGTCATTTGCCGGGTCTCTTTCAGGAGCTGTTGGGTATCACGCACCATTTGCGGGTTGCCACACAGCATCACGTGGCTGGTGTCGGCCTCCATCTTCAGACCCACGGCGGCTTCCAGCTCGCCATTTTCAATCAGAGCCGGTACGCGTCCGTGGAGTGACCCCGGCACCGTTTCACGGCTCACCACCGTCTGGATTTTCACTTTCCCTTCATAACGCTTCTGCAGTTCCTGCATCAGCGGCAGGTAGCTCAGGTCTGCGGCGTAGCGCGCGGCATGCACGAGAACGATATTTTTAAAGCGATCCAGGTCATGCCCATATTGCAGGATCGACAGGTAAGGGCCGATGGCGGTACCGGTTGCCAGCATCCACAGCGTCTCGCAGTCTGGCACTTCATCCAGCACGAAGAAGCCTGCGGCTTCGCTGACAATCTGGATCTCATCGTCGGGTTTAAGTGCCGCCAGGCGCGGGCTGAGTTTGCCATCGGGAACGGTGACAAGGTAGAACTCGAGATCCGGATTATCCGGCGCGTTGACATAGGAGTAGGCGCGCTGTACACGTTCGCCGTCGATCATCAGCCCCAGCTTGGCAAATTGCCCGGCCGTGAAAGGCTGGATGGGTGCATGAACGGTGAGGCTAAATAGCGCATCGGTCCAGAACTCTACCTTTTTGACTTTACCTGTTACCCAGTCTGCCATGATGTTCTCCTGTACTGATCTCGGGTTCTATCTTCCTTACCTGAGAGGGAGATTTCCAGCCCGTGCGGGCCGGAAAGCTCAATTGATCAAACGGTTTTACAGAATGTGGGTCTGTACGTCCGGATCTTTACGGTCGAGATAGTGAATCGACTGGATGCGGCGGATGGTGCGTGATTTACCGCGGATCAGCAGCGTTTCGGTGGTGGCCATATTGCCTTTGCGGGTGATGCCGTCCAGCAGATCGCCTTTGGTGATGCCGGTCGCCGAGAAGATAACGTTATCGCTGCGCGCCATATCATCCAGACGCAGCACGGTATTGGCTGCAATCCCCATCGCCGCGCAGCGGGCCAGCTCCTGCTCACCGATGCGGCGGTTCTCTTCGCTATCGCCTTTTACGTCATGGCGGGCCAGTAGACGGCCATGCATATCACCGTCGAGGGCGCGGATGACCGCAGCAGAAACCACCCCTTCCGGTGCGCCGCCGATGCCGTACAGTACGTCGACTTCGCTGTCCGGCATGCAGGTGAGGATGGAGGCCGCCACGTCGCCATCGGGAATGGCAAAGACGCGCACGCCCAGCTGCTGCATCTGGGCGATGACCGCATCGTGACGCGGTTTCGCCAGAATGGTGACTGTCAGTTCGCTCAACGGTTTATTGAGCGCGGCGGCGATATTACGCAGGTTTTCCGCCAGCGGCAGATTAAGGTCGATGGCCCCTTTTGCGCCAGGGCCGACAATCAACTTCTCCATATACATATCGGGCGCGTTGAGGAAGGTGCCTTTATCGCCCACCGCCAGTACCGCCAGGGCGTTAGCCTGACCCATAGCGGTCATGCGGGTGCCTTCAATGGGGTCTACCGCGATATCCACCGCATCGCCGTTGCCGGTCCCGACCTTTTCGCCGATGAACAGCATGGGGGCTTCGTCAATCTCACCTTCACCAATCACGATGGTGCCATCGATGTTGACCTGGTTAAGCATGATGCGCATGGCATGGACGGCTGCGCCGTCAGCGGTATTTTTATCACCACGGCCAAGCCACTTGTAGCCTGCCAGAGCGGCAGCTTCGGTTACGCGGGAAAACTCGATAGCAAGTTCACGTTTCATCAGATACTCGTGCAATCAAAAGGAATTGCACGAAGTTTATCACAGAGTGGGGGAGGCGGTTTGGACCCCTCACCCCGACGGGGTGAGGGGGAGGTGTTATGATTCGTCGTGCTCTTCCCAGGCCAGCGCGCGTTTCACGGCTTTCTTCCAGCCGCTATAGCGGTAATTACGCTCGGTGGTTTCGATGCCCGGACGGAATTCGCGCTCAATGACCGCTTTCTCCTGCAGTTCGTCCAGGTTCTGCCAGAAACCGACCGCCAGACCGGCAAGATAGGCCGCACCCAGCGCCGTCACTTCACGCACTTCCGGGCGTTCCACGCGGGTGCCCAGAATGTCGGACTGGAACTGCATCAGGAAGTTGTTCGCCACCGCGCCGCCATCCACGCGCAGGGCGTGCAGACGAATGCCGGAGTCGGCCTGCATCGCTTCCAGTACATCGCGGGTCTGGAAGGCAATCGACTCCAGCGTGGCGCGGATGATGTGATTAGAGTTTACCCCACGCGTCAGGCCGAAAATCGCGCCGCGGGCGTAGGGGTCCCAGTAGGGGGCGCCCAGGCCGGTAAAGGCCGGCACGACGTACACGCCGTTGGTGTCTTTCACCTTGGTGGCGAAATATTCCGAGTCGAAGGCGTCGCTGATCAGTTTCATCTCATCGCGCAGCCACTGGATAGAGGCGCCGGCCATAAACACCGCGCCTTCCAGGGCGTAATTCACCTCGCCGCGTGGGCCGCAGGCAATGGTGGTCAGCAGGCCATGCTCCGATTTCACCGCCTTCTCGCCGGTGTTCATCAGCATAAAGCAGCCGGTGCCGTAGGTGTTCTTCGCCATCCCCTCTTTTACGCACAGCTGGCCAAACAGCGCTGCCTGCTGGTCACCGGCGATCCCGGCGATAGGAATACGGGTGCCGCCTTTACCGCCGATGTTGGTCTGACCGTAAACTTCAGACGACTTACGCACCTGCGGCAGCATGGCGCGCGGGATGTCCAGCGCGTCCAGCATTTTGTCATCCCAGTCCAGATCGTGGATGTTAAACAGCATGGTGCGCGAGGCGTTGGTGTAATCGGTGACGTGAACGCGCCCCTGAGTCATCTTCCAGATAAGCCAGGTATCTACGGTACCGAACAGCAGTTCGCCGCGTTTTGCCCGCTCGCGGGAGCCTTCGACATGGTCGAGGATCCATTTCACCTTGGTGCCGGAGAAGTAGGGGTCTACCACCAGGCCGGTGGCGCTACGCACGTACTCTTCCATGCCGTCGCGCTTGAGCTTCTCGCAGATATCCGCTGTACGGCGGCACTGCCAGACAATGGCGTTGTAAATCGGCTTACCGGTTTCGCGTTCCCAGACGATGGCCGTTTCACGCTGGTTGGTGATGCCAATCGCTGCAATCTCGTCGGAACTGATATCAGCTTTCGCCAGTACTTCTACCAGTGTTGAGCTTTGTGACGCCCAGATCTCCATCGGGTCGTGTTCAACCCAGCCTGGACGAGGATAGATTTGCTCGAATTCGCGCTGTGACACGCTGACGATGTTCGCGTCATGATCCATAACGACAGCGCGGGAGCTGGTCGTGCCCTGGTCGAGCGCAACGATATATTTTTTGTCGGTCATAGTTGTGGTCCCGTAGTCAGATTACAGCGAAGCGTTTTGGTGTGCGCCAGAGGTGGTTTCCTTCTCTTCGGCCTCTTCGACGACACAGGTGTCACACGGCAGGTGGCGGCCAATCAATTTACGATAGCCGAAGGCACCCAGCGCAGCACCTACAATAGGGCCGAACAGCGGCACCAGGAAATAAGGAATATCTTTGCCGCCGGTGAAGGCCACGTCACCCCATCCGGCAATAAAGGCGAAGGCTTTCGGGCCGATGTCGCGTGCCGGGTTCATGGCGAAACCGGTCAGTGGCCCCATCGATGCGCCGATCACCGCTATCAGCAGGCCAATCAACAGCGGCGCCAGCGGACCGCGCGGAATACCGTTGCCGTCATCGGTCAGCGCCAGGATGGTACCCATCAGGATGGCAGTAATCACCATCTCCACCGCGAAGGCCTGCACAAAGTTAATGTGCGGGTTCGGATAGGTGGAGAAGATCCCCGCCAGCTCAAGGCTTTCGGTACTGCCACGCACCATATGGTGCGTCTGCTCGAAGTCGATAAACAGATTGTAATAGAGCCCGTAAACTAACGCCGCTGCACAAAACGCACCAGCAAACTGCGCCACAATAAAAGGCACAACCTTGCGTTTGTCGAAGCAGGCAAACAGACACAGCGCGATGGTGACCGCAGGGTTGAGGTGCGCACCCGAAACACCCGCCGTCAGGTAGATGGCCATCGCCACGCCCAGACCCCAGATCACACTGATTTCCCACTGACCGAAACTGGCACCCGCCACTTTCAGTGCAGCCACACATCCTACGCCAAAGAAAATCAACAACCCAGTACCCAGGAACTCTGCGATGCATTGGCCTTTTAAGGTTGATGTTTCACTCATAATCGGATCCTGAAAATGATTAATGGTTATTGTTGGCGCGACGGTCGCCATGACCGGCACGATGTCCTGTAGACATAGTGTTAATTTATCGTTAACGAACAAAAACGAGAAATATCGAACTTAAAATGTGTGTGCCGCGTCAACAAAATGAGCGATAACGCGCCATAAAGCGGGCAAGAATTGCTGTAAGCGAAAGGGGGAGTAAGCTTTCTATTAACTAAAGTGTTAACAATTTAGGGGTATATGGCACAAACGCACCAGGAGGAGACTGAAAAGTGTTGCAAACCGCAATCTGCGCGGTCTGCCGCTGGACAGGGAGGGCGGGGCTCCATACAATCGACACCAAGTGTTGTGCGCGTTTACGTCAAGCGTCGCCTTGCAAATTCAGGAGAGGTAGCATTATGTCGTTAGAAGTGTTTGAGAAACTGGAATCGAAAGTACAGCAGGCGATTGATACCATCACCCTGCTGCAGATGGAAATCGAAGAGCTGAAAGAAAAAAACAACGCGCTGTCGCAGGAAATTCAGACTGCTCAGCACGGACGTGAAGAGCTGGAGCGTGAAAACCACCAGCTGCGCGAACAGCAGAACGGCTGGCAGGATCGTCTGCATGCCCTGCTCGGGCGCATGGAAGAGGTCTGATTCCAGAATAAAGCGCCGAAAGGCGCTTTATGTCATTCACCATTCTCTTGGACTTCGGCCCCCTCGCTTTATTTCCTCTCTTTACGGATGAAACCGGACATTGCGTTCCAGCTTAAAACTCTCAAGTGACTGACTTATTTGGCTTAAATCTGTACCTTGGCTAAAGTGGCGCATCATAAAATTTCTTTTTTCCCGTTGACAAAACCGCTCTCGCTCAACCTCCAAGTTGTCCGATGACAACACCAAAAATGGCGCTATTTGTTCTCGCTCTTTGGTTATCCAGAGCTGATATTTTTCCTGCCCGAGCGACCCCGTAAGCTTTATGGGTTCATCATGATTCAGTTGCAACCATTGCGTGGTGAGAGAGTCTGGTAACGTCGTTGCGACCGGCAGCAGGCAGAAAAAGCGCGCTTTACTGCATAAGAGCGTCATATTTTTGGGGCACGTTGCAGTAAAGACCTTCGGATGCACACTGGCAGAGAAGGTTAACGCTAAGGTATCCGTTTCTTCAGCAAGCAGTATTTGCCACAGATTAGCGCTGCCTGGCATAGCGGGAGATAAAACAAAACGAGACTCGAGTCTTGAGTGTGACGTGATGCCGTTTAAAGCCTGCATCAGGGTCGCTTCCAGCCGGGCAGCTTCTTCGTCAGTTAATGGCCTGCCACTGGCAATAGTGAGCTGATCACCCTGCCAGCGATAGCGATTGGGCAGGATATCTTGTTGGATCTTAATTCTTCTCTGGTGATCAAGGTATGACTCTGTTCGATGACGCGTCGGGATATTTTCAACGGTAATCACGTTTTGGATATCGGAAAAATAGATCTCAGCTTCCCGCATAATCCGTTGTTTTTTAACATCGTCAAGATGAATGAATCGCATTGTAAGAAGGGAGGAGGGATAACCCACAGTTTCTTTAAATTGCTTATCAAACGTTGCCAGATTACGGGGCAAGTTCACCGCGCCAAGAAAGATGAGTAACGCTAGACCCAGACGCAAGGTGACAGCCAGCATAAACGGCGGAGGCGCAAAAAACAGAAGGCGAAACGAGCGATAGAGTAACCAGAGGATAGAAACGAAACTGAGAAAATAGAGAATGCCGCGCAAACAAGGTTCCTTTTGCTTGTATCATTTAACGACAGCCATCCTGGCTGTCAGGCACAGTAAAAAGGCGGTAATCTCCGCCTTTTTACTGCGTGTTACTCGATATCCAGCGGATCTTCAGAGAGGATAATGCCGGTGTTATCGGCATAGAGATGGTCGCCGGAGAAGAAGGTCACGCCGCCGAAATTGACGCGCACGTCGCTTTCGCCAATGCCTTCACCTGCGGCACCTACCGGAATGGCCGCAATCGCCTGAATGCCGATGTCCAGCTCTTCGAGGTCATCCACCTGACGCACCGCGCCATAGACCACAATGCCTTCCCACTCGTTCTGGGTGGCGAGACGGGCAAGTTCCGCATCAACTAATGCGCGACGCACGGAGCCGCCACCATCAACCAGCAGAATGCGTCCACGGCCGTTCTGTTCGAGCAGATCGTACAGCAACCCGTTGTCCTCAAAACATTTCACCGTAATGATTTGTCCGCCAAACGACGACCGTCCTCCAAAGTTGGAAAACAGCGGTTCTACGACGTTCACATCTTCCTGGTAGATGTCACAAAGCTCGGAGGTATCGTATTTCATAGGCTTAAGTTCAGTTGCTGCGAGTGTTTTCAGTATATCGCGCGAATTGCATTGTTGGCAAAATCATCAATTGTTAATTGATATTTGTCAGCTAATTTAGCGTCTGACTAAGAATAATCCCTATCACGAACAACAGGTTAGTCAGGAGTGCGCCTTTTACCGTGCGTTCCAGCATTGGCGGCATGGCCGAGGCGCTCTGCTCGCGCATCACGTAGCGCGCCTGTTTAACCAGCAGCGGCGTGGCGAGCACAAACAGCCAGCCCCACAGACTGTGCAGGGAAAGCAGGTTAAACAGCGCCAGACAGAGCAGGGCACCCATCAGCAGGCAGGCATGGTAGCGGCGCGCATTCACCGCGCCTAACCGCACCGCCAGAGTGTTTTTACCGTTCTGACGATCGCTGTCGATATCGCGCAGATTGTTGATATTCAGTACCGCCGTCGCCAGCATGCCGCAGGCGGTGGCTGGCAGGAATAGAGCAGGAATTAACGAGTGCGCCTGCAGATACCAGCTGCCCATCACGCTCAGCCAGCCGAAGAAGACCAGCACGGAGATATCCCCCAGCCCGATGTAACCGTAAGGGCGGGTGCCGACGGTATAGGTGATGGCCGCGACAATCGCCAGCAGACCGAGCACGAGGAAGCCAACCGCATCCGCCGGGGTTTTACAGGCCACCAGCACCAGCGCAATCCCGGAAAGACAGATCAGCGCGACGGTGATAATCAGCGCCCGTTTCATCTCCTCCTGGGTGATCACCCCTTTCTGCATTCCTCGCAATGGCCCGATGCGGTCGGGCTTGTCGCTGCCCTTGACGGCATCCCCGTAATCGTTGGCGAGGTTAGAGAGGATTTGCAGAAGCCCGGCGGTCAGCAGCGCCAGGGCAGCCACCAGCGGGTCGAAATGTCCCTGCCACCACGCGAGGGTGGTGCCGACAATGATGGCGGCGAAAGCGAGAGGGAGCGTTTTAGGACGCAGGCTTTCCAGCCAGGCCTGCGTGCGGCTGATTTCAGTCATAGTAATTATGTGCCAATAAAAATGGGGCCTTTCAGCCCCATCATTTGTGATGAAAATGCAATTGCCGCGATTATAGGATAAAACGGCTCAGATCTTCATCTGCTACTAAAGCATCAAGGTGCTTACTCACATAGTCGGCATCAATTTTAATGCTTTGACCATTCAGGTCGCTTGCATCATAAGAGATATCTTCCATCAGGCGTTCCAGCACGGTATGCAGACGACGCGCACCGATGTTTTCGGTGGTTTCGTTAACCTGCCATGCGGCCTGGGCGATACGCTTGATCCCGTCTTCGGTGAACTCAATGTTCACCCCTTCGGTCGCCATCAATGCTTTGTACTGCACGGTGATGGAGGCGTTTGGTTCGGTCAGGATGCGCTCGAAGTCTTCGGTGGTCAGCGCCTGCAGCTCAACGCGGATCGGCAGACGGCCCTGCAGTTCCGGGATCAGATCCGACGGTTTGGCAACCTGGAACGCGCCAGAGGCGATAAACAGAATGTGATCGGTTTTCACCATGCCGTGCTTGGTGGAGACGGTGCAGCCTTCAACCAGCGGCAGCAGGTCGCGCTGTACGCCTTCACGGGAAACGTCCGGGCCGGAGGATTCGCCGCGCTTACAGATTTTATCGATCTCATCGATAAACACGATACCGTGCTGTTCAACCGCGTCGATAGCGTCCTGCTTCAGCTCTTCCGGGTTTACCAGCTTCGCCGCTTCTTCTTCAATCAGCAGCTTCATCGCGTCTTTGATTTTCAGCTTACGCGGCTTTTGCTTCTGCCCGCCCAGGTTCTGGAACATGGACTGCAGCTGGCTGGTCATCTCTTCCATACCTGGCGGAGACATAATTTCCACGCCCATTGGCGCGGCGGCGAGCTCGATCTCAATCTCTTTGTCATCCAGCTGGCCTTCACGCAGTTTTTTGCGGAACGCCTGGCGCGCAGCGGACGGCTCAGCAGGCTGTTCGGCCTGGCCCCAGTTGTTTTTCGCCGGTGGGATCAGCACATCCAGCACGCGCTCTTCCGCCATCTCTTCAGCGCGATAGCGGTTTTTCTCGATGGACTGGACGCGGACCATCTTGATGGCAGAGTCGGTCAGATCGCGGATGATAGAGTCCACTTCTTTACCGACATAGCCCACTTCGGTGAACTTGGTCGCTTCGACTTTGATGAATGGCGCGTTGGCCAGTTTAGCCAGACGACGGGCGATTTCGGTTTTACCGACGCCGGTCGGGCCGATCATCAGAATGTTTTTTGGCGTCACTTCATGGCGCAGCACTTCATCCAACTGCATACGACGCCAGCGGTTACGCAGGGCAATCGCCACAGAACGCTTGGCGTTATCCTGGCCGATGATGTGTTTGTTCAGTTCGCTGACAATTTCGCGTGGGGTCATTTCAGACATGAGAAATCCTTACGCCTTAGACGGCAATTCTTCGATGGTGTGGAAGTGGTTGGTATAGATGCAGATATCACCTGCAATATCCAACGCCTTCACAGCGATATCGCGTGCGCCCAGATCGGAGTTTTCCAACAGCGCGCGGGCGGCGGCCTGGGCGTACGGGCCACCGGAACCGATAGCAATCAGGTCATTTTCTGGCTGCACCACGTCACCGTTACCGGTGATGATCAGCGAGGCATTTTCATCGGCCACCGCCAGCAGTGCTTCCAGCTTGCGCAGCATACGGTCGGTACGCCAGTCTTTCGCCAGCTCAACGGCAGCTTTCACCAGATGGCCCTGATGCATTTCCAGTTTACGTTCAAACAGCTCAAACAGCGTGAAGGCGTCCGCAGTGCCGCCCGCAAAACCGGCGATCACTTTGTCGTTATACAGACGACGCACTTTTTTCACGTTGCCTTTCATGACGGTATTACCCAGCGTGGCCTGGCCATCACCGGCAATCACCACCTGGCCGTTACGGCGTACACTTACTATTGTTGTCACGAGCAGACCCCCTGGTTACACATTCGGAAAATAGAGGCCCTGAGCCAGTGCTCAGGGCTGAATAGAATGATAGATGGGGGGGATTTTGGGGGTTTCAACCCCCGGAAGCGAGTCGAATGCAGTTTGTGTGACCTGCCATCTTCAGACGGCTGATGGTGCCATCGGCATTGTCTTTGCCTTTAACCGGGCCGATCACTACGCGATTCCAGCCGTTATTGGTGGTAATGCGTGAGTCAAAGCCTTCAAAGGCCAGCTGGGCACGTACGGTTTCCGCCTGCTCTGCGCCTTTAAAGGAACCGCACTGTACCATCCAGCGACGTTCGTCTTTCTTCTCAGCCGTCTGCTTCGGCGCTTCGGTCTCTTTGGTGACCGGCGCGGCTTTCGGCTGCTGCGCGGTGGTATGCGCAGGGGTTTGCAGCAGATCCTGATACGGCTGCGTGTTGCTATTTTGCTTCGCAGGCTGCGTCTTCGGCTGTTGCGCCGGTTGCGTCTGTGCCACCTTAGGCTGCTGGTACGGTTGTTCCGTCACCCGCTGCTGTGTTTTCGGCTGCTGTACCGTCTGGGACTGCGCCCACTGCTGTTGTTGCTGCGCCTGGCGCTGACGCTGCAGCGTTTGCTGACGCTGTGCCGGCGTCTGCTCATTCCACGGCACTTCGTTGAGCTGGGTCGGCTGCTGGCGCATATCGGCCTGCATCTGTGCCAGCAGCTGACGTTGTTCGTTGGTTAACTGGTTAGGATCCACCACTTCGCCACCGGCAGAGGGTTCAGTAGGCGCACGCACGCCCGGCTGGCGGCTCTCAAGCTCTTTAATATAGCGCCAGCGCTCTTCCGGTTTAGGGGGCAAGCCATTGCCGACCACTTTATTGCCCTGCAGCGCTTCTGCTTCTTCTTTTTTATGGTGCGTAATGAACCAGAGGCCGCCGATAAATGCCACCAGGACCGCCGCCGCGATCGCCACCATAGCCGGTGAGACTGCGGGCAGGCTGCTGCGTTGCGGTTTCCGTGAGCTACTCTTTTTGCGTCGCGAAGGTGCCGGCTGGCCGCGACGTACATAATCTCGTTGTGCCACTATCGTTTCGCTGTATTTTTTCGTTTGTCAGCCCGTCATGTTACTTAAGCGACGGGCCTTTGACCAGATGAGGACGTCTGAAAGGCGTTTACTTTAAGTCAGGGCCTGGGTTGAACCTCTGACGATCAATTCACAGTCCAGTAAACGGGAGCCGCTGCTAACTGTTTGTCCGTTCAGCTGATCCAGTAACAGCAGCATCGCTTCCCGGCCAATATCATAGCGGGGTTGTGCCACCGTCGAGAGCGGAGGATCGCAAAATTCAGACAGAGAAATATTATCGAAGCCGATGATTGAGAGGTCTTTCGGCACTTTCAGACCGCGCCGTTTGGCATAGGAGAGCGCGCCCAACGCCATCACGTCGCTGTGACAGAACACCGCGGTCGGCGGCTGCGGCAACGACAGCAGTTTTTCCAGCGCCAGGCCGCCTGCGGCATAGGTAAAATCGCCGCGGGCGATATAGTGCGGATCCACCGTCGCCCCGGTGCGGCGCAGCGCCTGAACATAGCCCTGCAGGCGATAGTGGCACAGCGGCATCTCTTCCGGTCCGGCGATACAGCCGATACGTTTATGGCCCAGCTCCTGCAGATAATTCACGGCGTTAAAGGCAGCGGTGAGGTTATCGATGTGAATGGTAGGCAGCTCCAGCTCAGGCGCGAATTCGTTGGCCATCACCATCGGCGGCAGATTGCGCTGCTCTTCAATGCTGGCATCAAAGGGCAGGCGGGAACCGAGCAGCAGCATGCCGTCGATCTGCTTGGTGATAATCAGGTCGATAAAAGTCTTTTCCTGCTGGTTCTGGTGCGCGCAGTCGCCAATCAGCACCAGGTAGCCCTGGGCGGCGGCGGTCACTTCGATACCGCGAATGATTTCGCTGAAAAAGGGATCGCAGATGTCGGGCACAATGACCAGAATGGTGCGGGATTCGTTTCGTTTGACGTTACGGCCCATAGCCTGGGGCAGATAACCTACCTCCAGCGCAGCCTGCTCAACACGGTTACGCGTGCTCTGAGAGACTTTGTCGGGATTCATTAATGCTCGGGATACCGTTGCCGTTGAGACTTTTGCTTTCAGGGCAACATCTTTCATGGTCGCCGAGGCAACCTCTTTCCTGGACTTCAACTTCTTCTCCTCGCAGGCGTATCACCGCACTTCTGACTGAGTCAGTTTTATCAGATTGCGAATGGAAGCGGTTACAGAATTTTCATAAAAAGTGTGAGTCGTGTTTAATTTTTCGATCCGCCTCCCACCCTTTTTTAGCTTTCGATAGGATCAACGTCCAGGACCCACTTCACTTTACGCGCTTCCGGCAGGGTGTTAATCAACGCCAGCGTGCCGCTGACGATATGCTGTAGCCGCACCCGAGAAGGGTGTTGCAGCAGGATTTGCCAGCGATAGCGTCCGCCGCGTTTGGGGGCCAGGGCCGGAACCGGACCTAAAATCCACAGCTGATTATCCACCAGCGGGCTGGCCTGCAGCAGGTTGCGCAGCTGCTGGAGGAACAGCGGCGCCTGCTGGTTGTTGTGATCCTCGGCGCGGATAATCACATGGCTGGTCCATGGTGGGAGTTGCAGGGTCTGACGCTCCGCCAGCGCCTGTTCGGCGAAGGCGTCGTAGCCTTTATGCAGCAAGGTTTGCAGCAGCGGATGCTCGGGGTGGTGGGTTTGTAGCACCACCTCACCCTGTTTACCGGCGCGTCCGGCACGGCCTGCCACCTGGGTATAGAGCTGGGCAAAGCGCTCCGCGGAGCGAAAATCAGCCGAGAAGAGCGCCCCGTCGACATCCAGCAGCGCCACCAGGGTCACGTCCGGGAAGTGGTGCCCTTTCGCCAGCATCTGGGTACCGATCAGGATCCGCGCCCCGCCGCGATGCACTTCCGCCAGCTGTTGCTCAAGGGCGCCTTTGCGGCTGGTGGTGTCGCGGTCGATACGTGAGATAGCCACGCCCGGGAAGAAGGGGGTCAGCGCCTGCTCCAGCTGCTCGGTGCCCAGACCGACCGGCACCATATGGGTCGAGCCGCAGGAAGGACACTGGCGCGGCACCGGTCGCTGGCTGTCGCAGTGGTGACAGCGCAAATGATGCTGGGCCTGATGCAGGGTATAGTAGTGATCGCAGCGCGGGCATTCAGCGATCCAGCCGCAGTCGTGGCACAGCAGCGCCGGGGCAAAACCGCGCCGGTTGAGAAACAGGATCACTTGGTTGTCGGCCTGCAGATGCTGGCGCATGCGGGCGATCAGCGCCGGGGCTAGCCCGGCCTGCACCGGCTGACCTTTCAGATCCAGTACATGCTGCATGGCAGGACGGGCATTACCCGCCCGCCGCGTCAGGCGTAATAGATGGTATTTTCGCTGGCGCACATTGTGCAGCGTCTCCAGCGCAGGGGTCGCGGAGCCGAGAATGATTGGGATCTGTTCGCTGTGGGCGCGATAGACCGCCAGGTCGCGGGCGTGATAGCGCCAGCCCTCCTGCTGTTTATAAGAGCTGTCGTGCTCTTCGTCGATGACGATCACCCCGAGATTTTTAAAGGGTGTAAACAGGGATGAGCGGGTGCCAATCACGATTGCCGCTTCGCCATTTTTCGCTTTCAGCCAGGCGCTGAGGCGCTCGCTGTCGTTTAAGCCGGAGTGCAGCACCTCGACCGGGGCGTTAAAGCGCTCGCGAAAACGGGCGATGGTCTGCGGGGTCAGGCCGATTTCCGGCACCATCACCAGGGCCTGCTTGCCCTGAGCCAGTACATTTTCCAGTACGCTCAGATAGACTTCAGTTTTACCGGAACCGGTCACGCCTGCCAGCAGCCAGGCTGAAAAGCGATCGGACGCGCTGTGGATCGCCCCAACGGCGGTCGCCTGTTCGGTATTGAGCCGCAGACGGTCGCCCGCGACGCTAAAGCCGTCGCGCCAGTCGATAAGCGCCGGCGCTTCGCAGGCCAGTTCGCTCAGCCCTTTTTTACGTAAGCTCTGCAACGCCGCGTCGTTAAAGTCGAGGCTCTCAACCTGATGACGCCAGATCCTGCCCTGGCGTAACGCCGCCAGCGCCTGCTGCTGTTTCGGGGAGCGTTTCAGGCTATTAATATCTACCGCCTGGCCCTGTTCAGTGGCAAACCAGTACCACATCGGCGCATGGCTGGCGCTTTTGCCCTGTCGCAGCAGAATCGGTAAGGCGTGAAACAGCACATCGCCAATGGGATGATGATAATAGTCGGCCGCCCACAGGAGCAGTCGCCAGACGCTAGAGGAAAAGACCGGCTCGCTGTCCAGCACCTCAACCACGCTTTTGAGTTCACTGAGAGGTAACTCGCTGTGCTGGCTTATGGAGACCACAATGCCCACCCGCTGCTGTTTGCCAAACGGCACATTCACGCGACAGCCCGCCTCAGCCTGCATATTGTCTGGCAGCAGGTAGTCAAAGGTACGGGGAAGCGGAACGGGCAGGGCAACGTGAGCAACGGGCATCGAATCTTCCTGACTTGAAAAGTGGCGCGTTAGTATACACATTAGTGAAAGGCGGCGTGCGGATCAGTTTGCATACCCTGGTTAAATTCTGTATGATTCGCCGCCTTTGGTGCACTTTGCATCAAAGAACTTACATTCAACATCGCGTGGTGTCTGGCGTTAGGGCTGGAAGAGCGACGCGGCCTTAACTGAGGTTCTCCCATGAAAAAAGATATCCATCCTAAATACGAAATGATTACTGCAAACTGCTCTTGCGGTAACTCTATCCAGATCCGCTCCACCGTGGGTCACGATCTGAACCTGGACGTGTGCGGCCAGTGCCACCCGTTCTACACTGGTAAGCAGCGTGACGTTGCAACCGGTGGCCGTGTTGACCGCTTCAACAAGCGTTTCAGCATCCCGGGTTCCAAGTAAGTTTCCCGAAAAAAAAGCGCCGCAAGGCGCTTTTTTTGTATCTGTAAATCAGTATTCCCACGTCTCCGGGTCGATACCCAGCTCACGCATGATCACCTTTGCCTCTTCCGGAATTTCATCGCTACGCTCTTTGCGCAGGTCTTCATCGTTCGGCAACGGTTGACCGGTAAACGCGTGCAGGAACGCTTCGCACAGCAGTTCGCTGTTGGTAGCGTGACGCAGGTTATTCACCTGACGACGCGTGCGTTCATCGGTGAGGATCTTTAACACCTTCAGAGGAATGGAAACCGTAATTTTTTTTACTTGTTCACTCTTCTTACCGTGCTCAGCGTATGGGCTGATATATTCGCCGCTCCATTCAGCCATGAGATACCTTTAATCCTCTCTGTCATTAATATGAGGCTGACACCGCAGCGATACGCCGGGGTTCGAGCCATAATCGCGCGTAGTTTACCGTAGAGATGCCGTTGTGACACGGATATTGCCTCTGCGGTATGCGCTAAAGCATATAATTTTAACGGCTATTTGCGCATTGCTCAATCTATACGCAAAGAAGTTTAGATGTCCAGATGTATTGACGTCCATATAATCAATGTTTACTCTGGTGCCTGACTTTTCATCCATTAAGCCAGGAAGCCTTCACCATGACGCGTAAACAGGCCACCATCGCAGTGCGTAGCGGATTGAATGATGACGAACAGTACGGCTGCGTTGTCCCGCCGATTCACCTCTCCAGTACCTATAACTTCACCGGATTTAATGAACCACGCGCCCATGACTACTCGCGCCGTGGTAACCCTACGCGTGATGTCACCCAGCGCGCGCTGGCGGAGCTGGAAGGTGGCGCAGGTGCGGTGATGACCAATACCGGCATGTCGGCTATTCATCTGGTGACCACGGTGTTCCTGAAACCTGGCGATCTGCTGGTGGCCCCGCACGACTGTTACGGCGGCAGCTACCGCCTGTTTGACAGCCTGGCGAAGCGCGGATGCTATCGCGTGCTGTTTGTCGATCAGGGTGATGAGCAGGCGCTGAAACAGGCGCTGGCAGAAAAACCGAAGCTGGTATTAATCGAAAGTCCGAGCAATCCGCTGCTGCGCGTCGTGGACATTGCAAAAATTTGTCAGCTTGCAAGGGATGCGGGAGCGATAAGTGTAGTGGATAATACGTTCCTCAGTCCGGCGCTACAGAACCCGCTGGCACTGGGAGCAGACCTGGTATTGCATTCATGCACCAAATATTTGAACGGCCACTCGGACGTGGTTGCCGGGGTGGTGATTGCGAAAGATCCGGAGGTTGTCACCGAACTGGCATGGTGGGCGAATAACATCGGCGTCACCGGCAGCGCGTTCGACAGCTATCTGCTGCTGCGTGGGCTGCGCACCCTGTCGCCGCGTATGGATGTGGCGCAGCGTAATGCCCAGGCGATTGTCGATTTCCTGAAGACCCAGCCGCTGGTGAAAAAGCTCTATCACCCGTCGCTGCCGGAGAATCAGGGGCACGAGATTGCTGCGCGTCAACAAAAGGGTTTTGGCGCGATGTTAAGTTTTGAGCTGGATGGCGATGAGCAGACGCTGCGTCGCTTCCTGAGCGGGCTGTCACTGTTTACGCTGGCGGAATCTTTAGGTGGGGTTGAAAGTTTGATCTCCCACGCCGCCACCATGACGCACGCAGGCATGGCGCCAGAAGCGCGTGCCGCCGCCGGGATCTCCGAGACGCTGTTGCGTATCTCAACCGGTATTGAAGATTGTGAAGATTTAATTGCCGATCTGGAAAATGGCTTCCGGATCGCAGCCAAGGGGTAATCATGAGTGTGATAGCGCAGGCAGGGGCGAAGGGTCGCCAGCTGCACAAGTTTGGTGGTAGTAGTCTTGCTGATGTGAAATGTTACCTGCGGGTCGCGGGGATCATGGCAGAGTATTCGATGCCGGGGGACATGATGGTTGTCTCTGCGGCGGGCAGCACCACCAACCAGTTGATTAGCTGGCTGAAGTTGAGCCAGACCGATCGTCTCTCTGCGCATCAGGTTCAACAAGCGTTACGCCGTTATCAGAGTGAATTGATCGCCGGGTTACTGCCTGCCGACGTGGCCGATGGCCTGATCAGCAACTTTATCCAGGATCTGGAGCGGCTGGCCGCTTTACTCGACAGCGGCGTGACCGATGCCGTTTACGCCGAGGTAGTGGGCCACGGTGAAGTGTGGTCTGCCCGTCTGATGGCGGCGGTTCTGCAACAGCAGGGGCTGGAGGCCGCATGGCTGGACGCGCGGGACTTCCTGCGTGCCGAGCGTGGCGCTCAGCCGCAGGTTGATGAAGGCCTCTCTTATCCGCTGCTCCAGCAGCTGCTGGTGCAGCATCCGAATAAACGTATTGTCGTGACCGGCTTTATCAGCCGCAGCAATGCGGGTGAAACCGTGCTGCTGGGGCGTAACGGCTCCGACTACTCGGCAACGCAGATTGGTGCGCTGGCCGGTGTGTCGCGCGTCACCATCTGGAGCGACGTGGCGGGCGTCTATAGCGCCGACCCGCGCAAGGTTAAAGATGCCTGCCTGCTGCCGCTGCTGCGTCTCGATGAAGCCAGCGAGCTGGCCCGTCTGGCGGCCCCGGTTCTCCACGCCCGTACCCTGCAGCCGGTTTCCGGCAGCGATATCGATCTGCAGCTGCGCTGCAGCTACACGCCGGATCAGGGTTCCACCCGCATTGAGCGCGTGCTGGCTTCCGGCACCGGGGCGCGTATTGTCACCAGCCATGACGATATCTGCCTGATTGAGTTCCTCGTTCCTGCTGGTCAGGATTTCAAACTGGCGCATAAAGAGATCGACCTGATCCTCAAGCGTGCCCAGGTGCGCCCGCTGGCCGTGGGGGTGCATACCGATCGTCACCTGCTGCAGTTCTGCTACACCGCCGAAGTGGCCGACAGCGCGCTGAAGATTCTGGATGAAGCGGGCCTGCCGGGCGAGCTTCGTCTGCGTCAGGGGCTGGCGCTGATTGCGATGGTGGGCGCGGGCGTCACCCGTAACCCGCTGCACTGCCACCGTTTCTGGCAGCAGCTGAAAGGGCAGCCGGTTGAATTTACCTGGCAGTCTGAAGAGGGCATCAGCCTGGTGGCGGTGATGCGTACCGGGCCAACGGAGAGTCTGATCCAGGGCCTGCACCAGTCGCTGTTCCGCGCCGAAAAACGCATCGGTCTGATGCTGTTTGGGAAAGGGAATATCGGTTCCCGCTGGCTGGAGCTGTTTGCCCGCGAGCAAACCACGCTCTCGGCGCGTACCGGTTTTGAATTTGTACTGGCGGGCGTGGTGGACAGTCGCCGCAGCCTGCTCAGTTATGAAGGGCTGGACGCCAGCCGTGCGCTGGCCTTCTTCAACGATGAAGCCATCGAACAGGATGAAGAGTCGCTGTTCCTGTGGATGCGCGCCCACCCCTATGATGACCTGGTGGTGCTGGATGTCACCGCAAGCGAGCAGCTGGCCGATCAGTATCTTGATTTCGCCAGCCACGGCTTCCACGTCATCAGCGCTAACAAACTGGCGGGGGCCAGCAACACCCGCAACTATCGTCAGATCCACGACGCCTTTGAAAAAACGGGCCGTCACTGGCTCTACAACGCCACCGTCGGTGCCGGTCTGCCGGTGAACCACACCGTGCGCGATCTGATCGATAGCGGCGACAGCATCCTGGCGATCAGCGGTATCTTCTCCGGCACCCTGTCATGGCTGTTCCTGCAGTTTGATGGCACCGTACCCTTCACCGACCTGGTGGATCAGGCGTGGCAGCAGGGGCTGACCGAGCCGGACCCGCGCGTTGACCTCTCTGGCAAAGACGTGATGCGTAAGCTGGTGATCCTGGCGCGTGAAGCGGGCTACGACATCGAGCCGAATCAGGTGCGCGTGGAGTCGCTGGTGCCAGCGGGCTGTGAAGAGGGGTCTGTCGATCACTTCTTCGAGAACGGTGAAGCGCTGAACGAGCAGATGTTACAGCGTCTGGAAGCGGCGCGCGAAATGGGTCTGGTGCTGCGCTACGTGGCGCGTTTCGATGCCAACGGCAAGGCGCGCGTTGGGGTTGAGGCTGTCCGCCCGGAACATCCGCTGGCGGCGCTGCTGCCGTGCGATAACGTCTTTGCCATCGAAAGCCGCTGGTATCGCGATAACCCGCTGGTGATCCGTGGTCCAGGTGCGGGCCGCGACGTCACCGCCGGGGCGATCCAGTCCGATATCAACCGTCTGGCGCAGCTGCTGTAAAACCCTATGCCCGGTGGCGCAACGCTTACCGGGCCTTCTTTTTTCCCATCCTGAACTTTTTTCATCTTCCCTGAGCATTCCTCACCGTCAATGATGATATTTTCAGTTGACGCCAGTCCGCTTTTCCGTCATTTTTACATCTGGACGTCTAAACGTATAGAAGTTCGAAGCATAACAAACAACGACACGCGATTGATGAGGTAAGGTATGAGCTTTTTTCACGCCAACCAGCGGGAAGCCCTGAATCAGAGCCTGGCTGAAGTAAACGGCCAGATTAACGTCTCTTTTGAATTTTTCCCGCCGCGCACCAGTGAAATGGAGCAGACCCTGTGGGCCTCTATCGATCGCCTGAGCAGCCTGAAACCGAAATTTGTCTCCGTGACCTACGGCGCCAACTCCGGCGAGCGCGACCGCACGCACAGCATCATTAAAGGCATTAAGGATCGTACCGGTCTGGAAGCTGCCCCGCATCTGACCTGTATCGACGCCACCCGCGACGAGCTGCGCACCATCGCCCAGGATTACTGGAATAACGGTATCCGCCACATCGTGGCCCTGCGTGGCGACCTGCCGCCGGGCAGCGGTAAGCCGGATATGTACGCGACCGATCTGGTGGCGCTGCTGAAAGAGGTGGGCGATTTCGACATCTCCGTGGCGGCTTACCCGGAAGTGCACCCGGAAGCGAAAAGCGCCCAGGCGGATCTGCTCAACCTGAAACGCAAAGTGGATGCGGGTGCCAACCGTGCCATCACCCAGTTCTTCTTTGATGTTGAAAGCTATCTGCGCTTCCGCGACCGCTGCGTCTCCGCCGGTATCGACGTGGAAATTATCCCTGGTATCCTGCCGGTTTCTAACTTTAAGCAGGCCAAGAAATTTGCCGACATGACCAACGTGCGCATCCCGCACTGGATGGCGAAGATGTATGAAGGCCTGGACGATGACGCCGAAACCCGCAAGCTGGTGGGTGCCAGCATCGCCATGGATATGGTGAAGATTTTAAGCCGTGAAGGGGTGAAGGATTTCCATTTCTATACCCTCAACCGCGCCGAAATGAGCTACGCGATCTGCCACACGTTAGGGGTTCGCCCGGGTCTGTAAAGACGAAGCCCTCAATAATATGAGGGCTTTTATATTTCAGGTGGATAACAACGGTATTAACTATCAAATCTGTGGATTGTTTCAATTATCTCTTATTCCCGGTGGTGTATATCCTAACGATAAAACCATAGAGGGAGCAGAGCGATGAGTACGTCCGACGAGAACCAGAATTCAGGTAAGTGCCCTTTCCATCAGGGCAGTTATGACAAGAGTGCCGGTGCCGGCACCAACAGCCGGGACTGGTGGCCTAAACAACTTCGTATTGATCTTCTCAACCAGCATTCCGAACGTTCCAACCCGCTAGGCAAAGACTTCAACTACCGCAAAGAATTCAGCAAGCTGGATTACTCCGCTCTGAAAGGCGATCTGAAAGCGCTCCTGACCGATTCTCAACCGTGGTGGCCTGCAGACTGGGGCAGCTATGCCGGTCTGTTCATTCGCATGGCGTGGCACGGCGCGGGCACCTATCGCTCTGTAGACGGGCGCGGCGGCGCAGGCCGCGGTCAACAGCGTTTCTCTCCGCTCAACTCCTGGCCGGATAACGTCAGCCTCGATAAGGCGCGTCGTCTGCTGTGGCCGATCAAACAAAAATATGGCCAGAAAATCTCCTGGGCCGATCTGTTTATTCTTGCGGGCAACGTGGCGCTGGAGAACTCCGGCTTCAGAACCTTTGGCTTTGGTGCCGGACGCGAAGATGTCTGGGAACCCGATCTGGACGTTAACTGGGGCGATGAGAAAGCCTGGCTGGAGCATCGTCACCCGGAAAGCCTGGCGAAAAGCGCCATTGGCGCCACCGAGATGGGGCTAATTTACGTTAACCCTGAAGGGCCCAACGCCAGCGGTGAACCGCTGTCGGCGGCGGCGGCTATCCGCGCCACCTTTGGCAACATGGGGATGAACGATGAAGAGACCGTCGCGCTGATCGCAGGCGGCCATACGCTGGGTAAAACCCACGGGGCAGGGGAAGCCAGCCATGTGGGTGTCGATCCGGA
Organism: Leclercia sp. EC_58; assembly: GCF_019584355.1. Classification (NCBI taxonomy): domain Bacteria; kingdom Pseudomonadati; phylum Pseudomonadota; class Gammaproteobacteria; order Enterobacterales; family Enterobacteriaceae; genus Leclercia; species Leclercia sp. EC_58. The sequence continues at coordinate 993,858 of NZ_VDAM01000001.1, read as the reverse complement.
AGGCGGCCCGCTTGAAGCTCAGGGCCTGGGCTGGGCCAGCACCCACGGTACCGGTATCGGGGCAGACGCCATTACCTCCGGCCTGGAGGTGATCTGGTCCCAGACGCCGACCCAGTGGAGCAACTACTTCTTCGAGAATCTCTACAAATACGACTGGGTGCAAACCCGCAGTCCGGCTGGTGCTATCCAGTTCGAAGCGTCGAATGCGCCGGAAATCATGCCGGATCCCTTCGACCCGTCGAAAAAACGTAAACCGACCATGCTGGTGACCGACCTGACGCTGCGTTTCGATCCGGAATTCGACAAAATTTCTCGTCGCTTCCTCAACGATCCGCAGGCCTTTAACGAAGCCTTCGCCCGCGCGTGGTTCAAACTGACCCACCGTGATATGGGGCCGATTTCCCGTTATATCGGACCGGAGGTGCCAAAAGAAGAGCTGATTTGGCAGGATCCGCTGCCGCAGCCGTTCTTCCACCCGACTGCTGAAGATATCGAAAGCCTGAAGGCGGACATTGCGGCTTCTGGCCTGTCGGTGAGCGAGCTGGTGTCGGTGGCATGGGCGTCGGCTTCCACCTTCCGCGGTGGCGATAAGCGTGGCGGGGCCAACGGCGCACGTCTGGCGCTGGCGCCACAGCGTAGCTGGGATGTCAACGCCGTCGCCGCGCGTGTACTGCCGGTGCTGGAAGGGATCTATAAATCGGCGCATAAAGCATCGCTGGCGGACATCATCGTGCTGGCCGGTGTGGTGGGTGTTGAGCAGGCGGCGAAAGCGGCGGGCTTCAACGTTACCGTACCGTTTACGCCAGGCCGCGTTGATGCGCGCCAGGATCAGACCGATATCGGCATGTTTACGCTGCTGCAGCCGGTTGCCGATGGCTTCCGTAACTACCGGGCGGCGATCGACGTCTCCACCACCGAATCGTTGCTGATTGATAAAGCGCAGCAGTTGACGCTGACCGCACCAGAGATGACGGTGTTGCTGGGCGGGCTGCGCGTACTGGGTGCTAACTTTGATGGCGGTAAGAGCGGCGTCTTTACCGACCGCGTGGGCGTGCTCAGCACGGACTTCTTCGTCAATCTGCTGGATATGGGCACGCAGTGGAAAGCCACCGATGAATCCAGCGAGCTGTTCGAAGGGCGCGATCGTATGAGCGGGGAAGTCAAATATCTGGCGAGCCGTGCCGATCTGGTGTTCGGTTCTAACTCCGTGCTTCGTGCCCAGGCGGAGGTTTACGCCAGCAGCGATGCCCACGAGAAGTTCGTGAAGGACTTTGTCGCGGCATGGGTGAAAGTGATGAACCTCGACCGGTTCGATCTGCTGTAAACACAAAATCCCCGCTCCGGCGGGGATTTTTTTTGCCCGGCGGCGCTACGCTTGCACGGGCCTACGGGTTTTGTAGGCCGGGTAAGGCGCAGCCGCCACCCGGCAATAAAGGCTACTCCCACTCCTGCATAAAACGCTGGCCGTACTGGTCGGCCACCAGCAAGGCGGCATACACCTGATCCGCCGTTGTCCCGCCCGGCATGTTATGGATGGTTTCATCTTTCGCACAGGCTGCTGTCGCCACCAGGCGCATTTTGGCGGGGATATCTTCGGTGATATCCAGCTGCGCCAGCGTGATGGGCAACCCTACGCTGTGGCAAAGTGCCGCGACGGTTTCAATCTCTTCAACCGGGGCATTCTCCAGCACCAGCTGGGTCAGCGTGCCAAACGCCACTTTCTCGCCGTGATAGTAATGATGGGCATCCGGAATGGCGGTCAGGCCGTTATGAATGGCGTGGGCCGCTGCCAGACCACCGCTTTCAAAACCGACGCCGCTCAGATAGGTGTTGGCTTCAATGACCCGCTCAAGGGCAGGGGTCACCACATGCTGCTCTGCCGCCAGCATCGCTTTTTCACCCTCTTCAATCAGGGTGTTGTAGCACAGTTCGGCCAGCGCCAGTGCGGCCTGGGTGCATTTGCCTCCCGCCATGGTGGTGGTGCCGCTGCGTGAGCAGGCCCGGGCTTCAAACCAGGTTGCCAGCGCGTCGCCGATGCCAGCTGCCAGCAGACGTGCAGGCGCCCCTGCCACCACTTTGGTATCCACAATCACGATGTTCGGGTTATGCGGCAGCATCAGGTAGCGATCAAACTCCCCGCTGTCGGTGTAGATAACAGAAAGCGCGCTGCAGGGTGCATCAGTAGAGGCAATGGTCGGGGCAATGGCGACAGGGACATCCATGAAATGCGCCAGCGCTTTGGCGGTATCCAGCGTTTTACCGCCGCCGATGCCGAGGATTGCCTGGCAATCTGCACTTTTCGCCAGCTTGCGCAGCCGGTCGATCTCGTTCTGCGAACATTCGCCGCCAAATGGCGCAATTTCTACGTACAGTTCCGCCTGTTTAAAACTCTGACGCAGCGTCTCTTCCGCAAAGCCCAGCACAAATTTATCGCCCACCACCAGCCAGCGCGCCGCCAGCGGTCTCAGGTAGTCGCCGAGGCGTGAGAGCACATCTGCACCCTGAATGTATTTGCCAGGCGATTGAATAATACGATCCATCCTATGTCTCCTTTACAGGTTGAGGCTACCAAACGCGTTTTTCCAGTCCTGCTCAAACTTGTCTATGGCTGACTCTACCGCTGGCGTATTGAGCATTTGTTGCGCTACATCAGTCGGCAGGGTGATCGCTTCACAACCGGCGAGCAGGCAGTCCAGCGCCTGACGTGGCGTTTTGAAGCTGGCGGCCAGCACGCTGCTCCCTGGCGCATGCATTTCCAGCAGGCTTTGCAGTTCCTGTACCGTGCGGATCCCGTCGCCCCCCTGGGCATCCACGCGATTGACGTAGGGCGCGATGTATTTCGCCCCGGCTAACGCCGCCAGCAAACCTTGTGAGGCGCTGTAAACTGCGGTGCCGAGCGTAGTAATACCCTCTTTTTTAAGGGCTTTAATCGCGGCCAGTCCTTCAGCGGTAACCGGAATTTTGACCACAATAGTGGGGATCGCTTTACGCAGGCGTCTGGCTTCGGCAATCATCCCTTCGGCGTCGCGGCTCATTGTCTGGGCGAACAGGATGCCCTGCGGGCCGATGACGTTCTGCAGGCGCGGCAGGACTTCCCAGAGCGGCTCTCCGCTGGCGGCAATGATGCTCGGGTTGGTGGTCACACCGGCAATGGGAAAGATGCGGGCAAGGCGTTCAACGTCCGCCACGTTGGCGGTATCCAGATACAGTTCCATTATTTTTCCTTAAGTCAGCGGGTATGAATTAAGGATACGGCGGGCCAGATGGCGTGAACCAGAAGTCAAATTTGCCAAATACTGGACAAATGTAAGGTCCTTAGCGAAGTGAGAGGACGATCACAATGCTAGTTTTTGGCAGTGAGCTGGCTGTGATACTGGCGGCGATATTCCGAAGGCGAGCGCTCCGTGTGCCTGCGAAACAGTCGACAGAAGTAGTTGCTGTCGGCAAAGCCGCAATGCGCGGCGATATCTTTAATTTTCAGATCGTAGCCTTTGAGCAAATGCCGGGCATGTTCGAGACGAACGTGGGTCAGGTATTCATTAAACCCAACGCTGCCGGTCTTTTGAAAAAGGTGAGAAAGGTAGTTCGGTGAAATATAAAACGCCTGTGCCACCGACTCGCGGGTAAGTGGGGAGGCATGGTGTTCTTCGATATAGCGACGAAGGGCTTCGAACAACGCCCGGCTGCGGGAGGCGGTGTGGATATCGCTGCCCAGCAGATCGCGGCAGTGACTTAGCAGGCTTAACACCACCAGTCTGGCCGTCTCCTGTTCATCCGGCTGCATCTGCAACTCCGCGAGCGTTTGCAGCAGAAAGGCACCCGTTCTCGGGCCGCGCCTGGCAACCTGCTGTTGGCATAAAACGGTACTGTCACGCTGGAGTTGAATCGTCAGCTGCTGCTTACCGAAGCTGATGCTGAGTAGGGTGACGGACGGAAGATCGTCAATAAACCCGACGGAAGAGAAGACCGCATCATGCGTTTCGCCTTCAGGAACAATGACCAGACGAGGAGAAGTATGCGGAACCCGTTCGGCCAAAGGCGCAAAATGCACCTGACGCAGCGGCGGCGTACCCTTTATCAGGTCAGTCAGAATAGAGGTGATATCGTGGTGCATAGTGGAGGTTCTGAGGTAATGCCCGGCGGTGCTGCGCTTGCCGGGCCTGCGTGATGCCTTTGTAGGCCGGGTAAGCGCAAGCGCCACCCGGCGGAACCCATTAGCCGGTGTTACGCATCCCCGCCGCAACGCCCGCGATGGTGACCATCAGCGCCTGTTCCACGCGCGGATCTGGCTCCTGACCCTCTTCTTCCGCTTTACGCGAACGGTACAGCAGCTCTGCCTGCAGAACGTTCAGCGGGTCGGTGTAGATGTTACGCAGCTGGATAGACTCCGCAATCCACGGCAGATCGGCCATCAGGTGGGAATCGTTGGCGATAGCCAGCACCACTTTGATGTCGCCTTCCAGCAGTTCGCGCAGCTCTTTACCCAGCGTCCACAGCTCCGGTTTCACCAGGCGCTGGTCGTAGTATTCCGCCAGCCACAGGTCGACTTTGGAGAAGACCATCTCCAGCATGCCCAGACGGGTAGAGAAGAACGGCCAGTCGCGGCACATGGTTTCCAGTTCGCTCTGCTTGCCGTCGTCCACCACTTTTTGCAGCGCGGCACCGGCACCCAGCCAGGCCGGGAGCATCAGGCGGTTTTGCGTCCACGCGAAGATCCACGGGATGGCACGCAGAGACTCTACGCCACCGGTCGGGCGACGCTTGGCCGGACGGGAACCGAGCGGCAGTTTACCCAGCTCCTGCTCCGGTGTCGCCGAGCGGAAGTAAGGCACGAAATCTTTGTTTTCACGCACGTAGCCGCGATACATATCGCAGGAGATATCCGACAGCTCGTCCATAATATGGCACCAGGCGGCTTTCGGCTCTGGCGGCGGCAACAGGTTGGCTTCGAGGATCGCGCTGGTGTAGAGCGACAGGCTGCTGATGGTCACTTCCGGCAGGCCGTACTTAAAGCGGATCATCTCGCCCTGTTCGGTCACACGCAGACCGCCTTTCAGGCTGCCCGGCGGCTGGGAAAGCAGCGCCGCATGCGCTGGCGCACCGCCACGACCGATAGAGCCGCCGCGACCGTGGAACAGGGTCAGTTCAATACCGGCTTTCTCGCAGGTCTTGATCAGTGCGTCCTGCGCCTGATACTGCGCCCAGGATGCTGCCATTACGCCCGCGTCTTTTGCGGAGTCGGAATAGCCAATCATCACCATCTGTTTGCCCTGAATAAAGCCGCGATACCAGTCGATATTCAGTAGCTGGGTCATTACGTCGTTAGCGTTGTTCAGGTCATCAAGGGTTTCGAACAGCGGCGCCACCGGCAGGGCATAGTCGATGCCCGCTTCTTTCAGCAGCAGATGAACACCCAGCACGTCGGATGGGGTCTTCGCCATGGAGATCACATAGGCGGCCACCGATCCTTTCGGCGCATCAACGATCGCTTTGCAGGTGTTGAGCACTTCGCGGGTTTCGTTGCTTGGCTCCCAGTTGCGCGGCAGCAGCGGACGTTTGGAGTTCAGCTCGCGGATCAGGAAGGCCTGTTTGTCAGCTTCTGACCAGCTTTCATAGTCGCCAATGCCGAGATAGCGGGTCAGCTCGCCCAGCGCTTCGGTGTGACGGGTGCTCTCCTGACGCACGTCGATACGTACCAGCGGCACGCCAAAACACTTCACGCGGCGCAGGGTGTCGAGCAGTTCGCCGTTGGCGATGATGCCCATACCGCAGGCCTGCAGCGATTTATAGCAGGCATACAGCGGATCCCAGAGCTGCTCGTTCTGGCTCAGCAGTCCTTCTGGCTTCGGCAGACGCTGGCCTTTCAGGCGGGCTTCCAGCCAGGCCTGTGTCGCCAGCAACTGGCCGCGCAGCTTTTTCATCAGATAACGGTACGGCTCGCTGGCACCCTCTTCGCCGGCCAGCTCGCGCAGTTCTGGGGTGGCTTCAACCATCGACAGCTCAGAGATGAGCACCTGAATATCTTTCAGGAACAGGTCGGTGGCTTTCCAGCGGCTCAGCAGCAGTACGTGGCGGGTGATGTCAGCAGTCACATTCGGGTTGCCGTCGCGGTCGCCACCCATCCAGGAGGTGAAGCGCACCGGCACAAAATCCACCGGCAGGCGATAGCCGAGGTTCTCTTCCAGCTGCTCGTTCAGCTCGCGCAGGTAGTTTGGCACCCCTTCCCACAGGCTGTTTTCCACTACCGCAAAGCCCCATTTGGCTTCGTCAACCGGGCTTGGACGGTGCTTACGAATTTCATCGGTATGCCAGGACTGGGCAATCAGCTGGCGCAGACGGCGCATCAGCTGGTTACGTTCGTAATCAGCGATCTCTTTGTTATCCAGCTGCTTCAGGCAGTTGTTCACCTCCACCATTTTGTGGATCAGGGTACGACGGGTGATCTCGGTTGGGTGGGCGGTGAGCACCAGCTCCAGCGACAGGGACTCGACGGCCTTTTTGATGGTGGCTTCGTTAAGATCGGGTTGGTCCTTGAGTTTTCTGAGCGTGCGGGCAATCACTTCCGGGTTGCTGGCCCCTTCGCCATTCGGCGAAATGCTGTGGTACTGCTCGGCGGTGTTTGCCAGGTTCAGGAACTGGCTGAAGGCACGGGCAACAGGGAGCAGTTCGTCGTTGGAGAGGTTCTGCAGCGTGGTGAGCAGCTCCTGACGATTGGCTTCGTTACCCGCGCGGGAAGATTTAGACAGCTTACGGATTGTTTCAACGCGATCGAGAATGTTCTCGCCCAACGCATCCTTGATGGTATCTCCCAGCACCTTGCCGAGCATACTGACATTACTACGCAACGCGGAATATTGTTCGTTCATAAAAACCCAGTCACCCCATCATTTTTGTTTATGCCCGTAAAGCCATCTCGCGGACATTATTTTGTCATCTCCCTTTATAAAGCCACGTAAAACCCCCGTCGTCAATTGCTGCGAAAACGGTTCAGCAAACGAATAAATAGGGGCAATTTACGAAATTTAATTCGCTTTGCGTCAGATAAGAGATGCTTATGAGAATGTGACGAAGATCATGAGATTTTTCCCCTCTCGCGAAAGAGGGGAACAGTCATTAATGCCAGCAGAAGTGATGCACAACCTGAGCGATCAGCTCGCGGGTTGGCTTGATAAAGCGGGTTTCCAGGTACTCATCCGGCTGGTGGGCCTGGTTGATGGAGCCTGGGCCAAGCACCAGGGTCGGACAGAGGGTCTGAATAAACGGCGCTTCGGTGCAGTAATTCACCACGTCGGTTTTCTCGCCGAGCAGTTTTTCCACCACTTCCACCAGCTGATGGTCCGGCGGGCACTCGTAACCCGGGATTGGCGGATGCAGCTCAGAGACCGTCAGGCGGCCCGGCCAGCGCTCGCTCACCGGGGCCAACGCTTCGTTCAGCAAGCCGTCGAGGTCGCTCAGGGTCATGCCCGGCAGCGGGCGAATATCCATATGCAGTTCACAGCAGGCGCAGATACGGTTAGACGCGTCGCCGCCATGCAGGCTGCCGAGGTTCAGCGTCGGGTAAGGAACGGTGAAGGCATCGTAGTGATACCGCTCCTTCAGATCGTCGCGCAGCGTCATGATGCGGCCAATGGCGTCGTGCATCAGTTCAATGGCGTTAACGCCGCGCGCCGGATCGCTGGAGTGGCCGGACTGGCCCAGCACGCGCACCGCTGTGGAGATATGGCCTTTATGCGCGCGAATCGGTTGCAGAGATGTTGGCTCGCCGATGATGGCGCAATCCGGACGAATCGCCGTGTTTTCCGAGAAGTAGCGTGCCCCGGCCATGCTGGTCTCTTCATCGGCGGTGGCCAGAATGTAGAGCGGCTTTTTCAGTTTGGTCACGTCAACGTCACGCAGCGCGTCGAGGATAAAGGCGAAAAATCCTTTCATGTCGGCGGTGCCCAGCCCGTAGAGCTTGTTGTCGTGCTCGGTCAGGGTGAAGGGGTCGCGCGTCCAGCGGCCGTCATCAAACGGCACGGTGTCGGTGTGCCCTGCCAGCAGCAGGCCGCCCGCACCCTGACCGGTACTGGCGAGCAGGTTAAATTTATTACGGGTTCCCGGGACCGGCTGAACCTCCACCTTAAACCCGAGATCGCTGAACCAGCCTGCCAGCAGATTGATTAAAGTCTCATTACTCTGATCCAGCGCTTCTTCCGTTGCGCTGATGGACGGCGTGGCAATCAGGGCGCGGTAGATCTCGATAAATGGCGGTAAATTCATTTTCATTGTTGACACACCTTAGGTCGTGATAGTATCAATATTCATGCAATAAATGTGAATAAAAATACATTAACGTTGAGCATAAAGGAACCCGATGTTGAATACGCTGATTGTAGGCGCTAGCGGTTATGCGGGCGCAGAGCTTGTAAGCTACGTGAATCGCCATCCTCATATGACCATAACCGCTTTGACTGTCTCAGCGCAAAGCAATGATGCAGGAAAGTTAATTTCCGATTTACATCCACAGCTTAAAGGGATTGTCGATCTGCCATTGCAGCCAATGTCGGATATCAGCGAATTTACCGACGGCGTGGACGTGGTCTTTTTAGCCACCGCTCACGAAGTCAGCCACGACCTGGCGCCGCAGTTCCTGGCGGCCGGTTGCGTGGTATTCGATCTCTCCGGTGCGTTCCGCGTGAACGACGCCGCGTTCTATGAAAAATACTACGGTTTCACCCATCAGCATCCGGACCTGCTTGAAAAGGCAGTCTACGGTCTGGCGGAGTGGAGCGCAGACAAACTGAAAGAAGCGAACCTGATTGCCGTACCGGGTTGCTACCCGACGGCGGCGCAGCTCTCCCTGAAGCCGTTGATCGACGCGGGCCTGCTGGATCTGAACCAGTGGCCGGTGATCAACGCCACCAGCGGCGTGAGCGGGGCAGGACGCAAAGCGGCTATCTCCAACAGCTTCTGTGAAGTGAGCCTGCAGCCGTATGGCGTGTTCAATCACCGCCATCACCCGGAAATCACTACCCATCTGGGCGCGGAGGTGATTTTCACGCCGCACCTGGGCAGTTTCCCGCGTGGGATCCTCGAAACCATCACCTGCCGCCTGAAGCCTGGCGTGACCAAAGAGCAGGTGAGCGAGGCCTTTACCCAGGCGTATGCGGATAAACCGCTGGTGCGTCTCTATGACAAAGGCGTGCCCGCGCTGAAAAATGTGGTCGGCCTGCCGTTCTGCGATATCGGTTTTGCCGTGCAGGGCGAGCACCTGATTGTGGTGGCCGCAGAAGATAACTTACTGAAAGGCGCTGCCGCCCAGGCAATGCAGTGCGCAAATATTCGTTTTGGCTATGCTGAAACGCAGTCTCTTATTTAAGGTGTGATGATGAACCCATTAATTATCAAGCTTGGTGGTGTACTGCTGGACAGCGAAGAAGCGCTGGAGCGTCTGTTTACCGCGCTGGTTAACTATCGCGAGTCACATCAACGCCCGCTGGTGATTGTTCACGGCGGCGGCTGTGTGGTCGATGAGTTAATGAAAGGCCTGAACCTGCCGGTGAAAAAGAAGAACGGCCTGCGCGTCACGCCTGCCGACCAGATCGACATCATTACCGGTGCGCTGGCGGGGACAGCCAACAAAACCCTGCTGGCATGGGCGAAGAAACACCATATCGCCTCCGTGGGTCTCTACCTGGGCGATGGCGACAGCGTTAAGGTGACCCAGCTCGATGAAGAGCTTGGCCACGTTGGCCTGGCCCAGCCGGGTTCGCCAAAACTGATTAATACACTGCTGGAAGGCGGTTTCCTGCCTGTCGTCAGCTCTATCGGTGTGACCGAAGAGGGGCAACTGATGAACGTCAACGCTGACCAGGCGGCAACCGCCCTGGCGGCAACGCTGGGCGCAGACCTGATCCTGCTCTCCGACATGAGCGGCATTCTGGACGGCAAAGGCCAGCGCATTGCGGAGATGACCGCGGCAAAAGCCGAGCAGCTGATTGATCAGGGCATTATTACCGACGGCATGATTGTCAAAGTGAACGCCGCGCTGGATGCGGCGCGCACGTTGGGCCGTCCGGTGGATATCGCCTCCTGGCGTCACGCGGAGCAGCTTCCGGCGCTGTTTAACGGCACGCCGATTGGCACGCGTATTTTAGCGTAAGTTTTTAATGAATGACCGTAGGCCGGGTAAGCGCAACGCCACCCGGCAGAACTAACGAATAAAGGAACGATGTTATGGCACTTTGGGGTGGGCGTTTTACACAGGCAGCGGATCAACGGTTCAAACAGTTCAACGACTCTTTGCGCTTCGACTACCGCCTGGCCGAACAGGATATCGTCGGCTCTGTGGCCTGGTCCAAAGCGTTGGTCACCGTTGGCGTGCTGACCGCAGACGAACAGCTGCAGCTGGAAGAGGCGCTGAACAATCTGCTGGAAGAGGTGCGCCTTAACCCGCAGCAAATCCTTGAAAGCGATGCCGAAGATATTCACAGCTGGGTGGAAGGCAAACTGATCGACAAAGTCGGCCAGCTGGGTAAAAAGCTGCACACTGGCCGTAGCCGTAACGACCAGGTGGCAACCGATCTGAAGCTGTGGTGTAAAGAGACCGTGGCGGAACTGCTGGCGGCTAACCGTCAGTTGCAGAGTGCGCTGGTGGAGACCGCGCAGAATAACCAGGATGCGGTGATGCCGGGGTATACCCACCTGCAGCGTGCGCAGCCTGTCACCTTTGCTCACTGGTCGCTGGCCTATGTAGAGATGCTGGCGCGCGATGAAAGCCGCCTGCAGGATACCTTAAAGCGTCTGGACGTGAGCCCGCTGGGCAGCGGCGCGCTGGCCGGCACCGCCTATGAAATCGACCGTGAACAGCTGGCGGGCTGGCTGGGCTTTGCCTCTGCGACCCGTAACAGCCTGGACAGCGTATCCGACCGTGACCATGTGCTGGAGCTGCTCTCCAACGCTTCTATCGGCATGGTCCATCTGTCGCGCTTCGCCGAAGATCTGATCTTCTTTAACTCCGGTGAAGCCGGATTTGTTGAGCTGTCTGATCGCGTGACCTCCGGCTCTTCCCTGATGCCGCAGAAGAAAAACCCGGATGCGCTGGAGCTGATCCGCGGTAAGTGTGGCCGTGTGCAGGGTGCGCTGACCGGGATGATGATGACCCTGAAAGGGCTGCCGCTGGCCTACAACAAAGATATGCAGGAAGACAAAGAAGGGCTGTTCGATGCGCTGGACACCTGGCTGGACTGTCTGCATATGGCGACCCTGGTGCTGGACGGCATTCAGGTGAAACGCCCGCGCTGCCAGGAAGCCGCCCAGCAGGGCTATGCCAACTCCACCGAGCTGGCGGACTATCTTGTGGCGAAAGGCGTTCCGTTCCGTGAAGCGCACCATATTGTCGGTGAAGCGGTCGTGGAAGCGATTCGTCAGGGCAAAGCGCTGGAAGATCTCCCGCTTGCCGATCTGCAGAAATTCAGCAACGTGATTGGCGATGATGTCTATCCGATCCTGGCGTTGCAGTCTTGTCTGGACAAGCGTGCGGCAAAAGGCGGCGTGTCACCGAAACAGGTGGCGCAGGCCATTGCGGATGCGAAAACCCGTCTGGTGTGATGCCTGATATGTCGGATGGCGGCTTCGCCTTATCCGACCTACAAACCAAAGCCCAACCCTGTGTTGGGCTTTTTTACGCAAAAAAAAGCGGACCACGGGGTCCGCAAAAGTTCACGTTGGCTTTAGTTGTGCGAGTTTTGAGAGAAACTCGTAAGACGGGACAGGACTTCAAGGGTAATCGGTGCCGCCTCGTCTCTGTGATGCATTATTCAACAGAATGCTTGATAGGGATAATCGTTCATTGCTATGCTATCTATCGCCATGAACTATCGTGGCGACGGAGGATGAATAATGAATATTCGTGATCTTGAATACCTGGTGGCGTTAGCCGAACACCGCCATTTTCGCCGCGCGGCAGACTCCTGCCACGTCAGCCAGCCAACCCTTAGCGGTCAGATCCGTAAGCTGGAAGACGAGCTTGGTGTAATGCTGCTGGAGCGCACCAGTCGTAAAGTGCTGTTCACCCAGGCAGGCCTGCTGCTGGTGGATCAGGCGCGCACCGTGTTGCGCGAGGTCAAAGTGCTCAAGGAAATGGCAAGCCAGCAGGGGGAGACAATGTCCGGCCCGCTGCATATTGGCCTGATCCCAACCGTTGGCCCGTACCTGCTGCCGCATATTATTCCTTTGCTGCATCAGACCTTCCCTAAACTCGAAATGTACCTGCATGAAGCGCAAACCCATCAGCTGCTGGCGCAGTTAGATAGCGGTAAGCTCGACTGTGCCATTCTGGCGTTGGTCAAAGAGAGCGAAGCCTTTATCGAAGTGCCGCTGTTTGATGAGCCGATGATGCTGGCGATCTATGAGGATCACCCGTGGGCGAGCCGCGATCGCGTGCCGATGGCCGATCTGGCCGGTGAAAAGCTGCTGATGCTGGAAGATGGTCACTGCCTGCGCGATCAAGCGATGGGCTTCTGTTTTGAAGCCGGTGCCGATGAAGATACCCACTTCCGCGCAACCAGCCTGGAAACGCTGCGTAACATGGTGGCGGCGGGAAGCGGTATTACGCTGCTGCCTGCGCTGGCCGTGCCGCGTGAACATAAGCGTGATGGCGTGGTCTATCTGCCATGCATCAAGCCGGAGCCGCGGCGTACCATTGGCCTGGTTTATCGTCCGGGTTCACCGCTGCGCAGCCGCTATGAGCAGCTGGCGGAGGCCATCCGTGGTGCAATGGATGGCCATTTCGACAGCACCTTAAAACAGGCGGTTTAAGCCATTCAGCGCCGCTACCCGATAGGCTTCCGCCATGGTCGGGTAGTTAAAGGTGGTATTAACAAAGTATTCGATGGTGTTACCACCACCTTTTTGCTCCATGATCGCCTGGCCGATATGGATAATTTCCGCGGCGCGTTCACCGAAGCAGTGAATGCCGAGGATCTCTTTCGTCTCGCGATGGAACAAAATCTTCAGCGTACCGACGCTCATTCCCACGATTTGCGCCCGCGCCAGATGTTTAAACTGGGCACGACCCACCTCGTAAGGCACCTTCATGGCCGTCAGTTGCTGTTCGGTTTTCCCTACAGAACTGATCTCCGGAATGGTGTAAATGCCTGTCGGAATATCTTCGATCAGGTGTGCTGTCGCTTCGCCTTTCACCAGCGCCTGAGCGGCAATGCGCCCCTGGTCGTAAGCCGCTGACGCCAGGCTTGGATAACCAATCACGTCACCCACGGCATAGATATGTGGCAGGGCGGTCTGGTACATACTGTTCACCTTGATCTGCCCGCGGCTGTCGGTGGTCAGACTGATATTTTCCAGCGCCAGCGAATCGGTATTACCCGTACGGCCATTGGCATACAGCAGGCAGTCGGCTTTCAGCTTTTTGCCGGATTTCAGGTGCATGATGACGCCATCATCGCAACCTTCGATCTTCTCGTACTCTTCGTTGTGACGAATCACCACGCCGCTGTTCCAGAAATGATACGAGAGCGAGTCAGACATCTCCTGATCGAGGAAGGCCAGCAGACGATCGCGGGTGTTAATCAGGTCGACCTTCACGTTCATACCGCGGAAGATAGAGGCATATTCACAGCCGATCACCCCGGCGCCGTAGATGAGTACATGGCGCGGTTCATGGTGCAGGCTCAGAATGGAGTCGCTGTCGTACACGCGCGGGTGGGAGAAATCGACATCGGCCGGGCGATACGGGCGTGAGCCGCAGGCGATCACAAATTTCTCTGCGGTGATGGTCTCAACAGAACCGTCATGGCACTCCAGCGCCAGCGTATGTTCATCCACAAAATGCGCGCTGCCCTGCAGAATTTCGCAGTGGTTGCGCTCATAAAAACCCTGGCGCATGCGCGTCTGCTGATTAATCACGTTATCCGCGTGATTCAGGATATCGGCAAAGGAGGAACGAAGAAGACGGGAGTGATCGCTGTAGAGAGGGTTCTGGTTAAATTCAATAATGCGGCTGACGGCGTGGCGGAGGGCTTTGGAAGGGATGGTGCCCCAGTGGGTACAACCGCCGCCAACGTTATGGTAGCGCTCAATAACCGCTACTCTGGCTCCCTGTTTAACCAGTCCCATAGCAGCGCCTTCGCCGCCGGGGCCGGAACCAATAACAATTGCGTCGTAATCGTAGGAATGTGACATGGTAAGGCTTACCTGTTCTTATACATAAAAGCAACAGAATAGTAACATCATTGACAGGATAACCCAATTATCGTTGTGCTCTTTTCGCGCGGTGGAGCACAAACAACATGTAAACCTTCATTCTGTAAGCCAGGTAATCCGATTAATTTTATTCTCTGGTATAGTGCCTGCGGGCCTTTGGAAGGATTCAACTATCGTGATGGGCGTAAGAGCACAACAAAAAGAGAAAACCCGGCGTTCGCTGGTAGAAGCTGCATTCAGTCAACTGAGTGCTGAGCGAAGTTTTGCCAGTCTGAGCCTGCGAGAAGTCGCACGCGAAGCCGGGATTGCGCCTACCTCTTTCTATCGTCACTTCCGTGACGTGGATGAACTGGGTCTGACCATGGTGGATGAGAGCGGGCTGATGCTGCGCCAGCTGATGCGCCAGGCGCGTCAGCGTATCGCCAAAGGGGGCAGCGTGATCCGCACCTCTGTTTCCACTTTTATGGAATTTATCGGCAATAATCCCAACGCGTTTCGTTTATTGTTACGGGAACGCTCAGGCACCTCGGCCGCGTTTCGTGCCGCCGTGGCCCGCGAGATTCAGCATTTTATTGCGGAACTTGCCGACTATCTTGAACTCGAAAACCATATGCCGCGCGCCTTCACTGAGGCGCAGGCCGAGGCGATGGTAACAATAGTCTTCAGTGCGGGCGCCGAAGCACTGGATGTGAGCGTTGAACAACGCAAGCAACTCGAAGAGCGACTGGTATTGCAACTGCGGATGATCTCTAAAGGGGCTTATTACTGGTATCGCCGTGAACAAGAAAAACTGGCGCATCAATCCGATGAGTGAAAGGTGAGTAATGAAACAGACAGGACAGGATAAAGGAACATTATTGCTGGCATTGATCGCTGGCTTATCCATTAACGGTACGTTCGCAGCGCTTTTTAGCTCTATTGTACCGTTCTCGGTTTTCCCGATGATCTCTCTGGTGCTGACGGTGTACTGTCTCCATCAGCGTTATCAGAATCGCACCATGCCGGTGGGGTTACCGGCATTGTCGGCGGCGTTCTTTGTGCTGGGCGTCCTGCTGTATAGCACCGTGGTGCGAGCTGAGTACCCGGACATTGGCTCTAACTTCCTGCCGGCTGTGCTGTCGGTGGCGCTGGTGTTCTGGATCGGCATTAAAATGCGTAACCGTAAGCAGCAGCTGCCAGAGTAATCATCTTGCCGTTCTGTAGGGCAGGTAAGCGCAGCGCCACCTGCCAAAAAGCGCCAGCTGGCGCTTCGTTTATCCGGCCTACGCGTTTTTAGCCGTCAGTAACACCCCGCACTCCATATGGTGCGTGTACGGGAACTGATCGAACAGAGCCAGACGTTCAACCTTGTGCGTCTGGCTTAATGTTTCCAGGTTCTGACACAAGGTCTCCGGATTACAGGAGATATAAAGAATACGCGGGTACGCCTGCACCATCTTCTCCGTTTCGCTGTCCAGCCCACTACGTGGCGGGTCGACGAAAATGGTCTCACACTGGTAGCTCTTCAGATCGATCCCCTGCAGACGGTTAAAGTCCCGCACGCCGTTCATCGCCTGAGTAAACTCTTCCGCCGACATGCGAATGATCTGCACATTATCAATGTGGTTCGCTGCAATGTTGTATTGCGCGGCGGCAACCGACGGCTTGGCAATTTCCGTGGCCAGTACGCGGTCGAAGTTACGCGCCAGCGCCAGCGAGAAGTTGCCGTTACCGCAGTACAGCTCCAGCAGATCGCCGGTTGAGCCCTCGGTGGCATTCAGCGCCCACTCCAGCATCTGCACGTTCATCGCCGCGTTCGGCTGCGTAAAGCTGTTCTCCACCTGGCGGTAGATCATCTCTTTTCCGGCAACCGGCAGGCGCTCGTCTATATAGTCCTGATCCAGTGCGATTTTGGTTTTGGTTGCGCGGCCAATCAGATGCACATTGATGTTCTGCGCGCGCAGCGCATCACGCAGGGCTTCCGCGGCCTGGCGCCACTCGTCGTTCAACGCCTTATGGTACAGCAGCGAGACGATGGCCTGATTGCTTTGGGTGGTCAGGTAGTCGATCTGGAAGAGCTTATGGCGCAGCAGCGGATTATTACGCACGCCATCCATCATCAGCGTCATCAACTGGTTAATCAGCTCGCTGGCCGCCGGGAAACTGTCCACGCGGATCCGGCTTTTGGTCTGCTGATCGAAAATGATGTGGTACAGGTCGTCGCCGTCGTGCCAGATGCGGAATTCGGCACGCATACGGTAGTGGCTAACCGGGGAGCGGAACACCTCAGGCGCAGGCGCAGCAAAAGGCGTCATCATACTTTGCAGACGGACGACTTTCTCTGCCAGTTGCGCGTCGTACTGTTCTGTCGGGAGGTGTTCTGGGGTCATGATGCTTCCTGTTGATGATGAATTACGCGGGGATTGTAGGGATTGTACAGGGGATGTCCAGCCTTAATGGTCAACGGCAGTCTGGACATCTATACGTGTCTAAATGTAGCATTATGTTTCCGGTCTCTTATGAGTGAAAAGGGAATCCAGTGCAAATCTGGAGCTGACGCGCAGCGGTAAAGACTGGCGGGATGAGTTAACAGACACTGTGAAAATGGGAAGTCTACATCCAATAAACGCCACCTAGCCCGAAGACCTGCCGGGATCACGTCGCATTTGGTTTCATCATCGCGTGCTATCGATGGGGCCTGCGGCATCCTTCTTATATTGTGGATGCTTTTACAATGATTAAAAAAGTATCGCTGTTGACGGCGCTTTCCGTCACGGCATTTTCGGGCTGGGCGCAGGATGGCGCAGACTCGTTGGTGGTGACGGCAAACCGTGTTGCACAACCTGCAAATACCGTTCTGGCTCCGAGTTCTGTCGTTACCCGGGAAGATATCGAGCGTTGGCAGGCAAAAAGCGTCGTTGAAGTGATGTCGCGCTTACCGGGTGTGGATATCGCCCAAAGCGGCGGCCTGGGTGCTACCTCTTCTACCTTTATTCGCGGGACGGAATCCCGCCATGTGCTGGTGCTGATTGACGGCATTCCACTGAATAACGCTGGGATCAGTAACTCACCGGATCTTAGCCAAATCCCCGTTTCACTCATTCAGCGTGTTGAATACATCCGTGGCCCGCGTTCGGCCCTGTATGGTTCAGATGCGATTGGCGGCGTGATTAACATCATTACGGGTCGGGACACGCCAGGGGCGGAAATCACCGCCAGCGTCGGCTCGAAAGGTTATCAATCCTATGATGGCTCCTTCCAGCAGGTGCTGGATAAAACCAAAATTACCCTGGGCGGTAACTATACCTATACCCGCGGCTTTGATATTGATGCGGCCGATGCGCCACGCCAGCCCGACCGTGACGGCTTTATGAGTAAGTCGCTGTTTGGCTCCGTTGAGCAGCAATTCACTGACAGCCTGAGCGGTTTCGTGCGTGGCCTCGGCTACGACAACCGTACGGCGTATGACGGCTATGAGCACTACGATGACAACTTTATGGTCGATGGCCTGCCTGACACCCGTCAGCTTTACAGCCAGAACTGGGACACCGGCCTGCGCTATCACCAGGGGATTTACCAGACTCAGCTGGTGGGCGGTTACGGTCGCAGTAAAGACCAGAACTACGATCCGAGCAAAGGCCGTTATGCTTCGTCTGCCACCACGGATGACGTTAAGCAATACACTGCCCAGTGGATGAACACCGTCACGGTGGGCCACGGCAATATCGGCGCCGGTCTGGACTGGCAGAAGCAAAAAACCCAGGCGGGAACGGGTTATCTGGATAAAGGCTATGAGCAGCGCAACACTGGCGTGTTCCTGTCTGCTATGCAGCAGTTCGATAGCGTCACTCTGGAAGCCGCCGCGCGTAATGATGACAACTCTAACTTTGGTAACCATAACACCTGGCAGACCAGCGCCGGATGGGAGTTCATTGACGGTTATCGCATCATCGCTTCCTACGGCACCGCCTATAAAGCACCGACCATGAGCCAAATCCACAGTGCGAGCTACGGCAACCCGGATCTGAAACCGGAAGAGAGCAAGCAGTGGGAAGGCGGTTTCGAGGGGCTGACCGGCCCGGTGACCTGGCGCGTATCGGGTTATCGTAACGATATCGACAACCTGATCAGCAGCGACCCGCGTACGTTCCGCTACTACAACGTTGATAAAGCCCGTATCAAAGGTATTGAAGCCACGGCGCAGTTCGATACTGGCCCGGTAGGCCATCAGATTTCTTATGACTACGTGGATCCGCGCAATGCCAAAACGAACGAAGTGCTTGCCCGACGTTCGAAGCAGCAGGTGAAGTATCAGCTGGATACGCAGGTGTGGGATCTCGAATGGAATCTGGCCTACCGTTACCTGGGCACCCGTTATGACGTGGCGTACGATCCTGATACGTTCACCTCAGAGCGAGTGAAAATGGGTGGGGTAAGCCTGTGGGATCTCGCAGTTTCATATCCTGTCACCTCTCACCTTACAGTTCGTGGTAAAATAGCCAACCTGTTCGATAAAGACTACGAGACAGTTTATGGCTACGAAACTGCAGGACGGGAATACACCTTGTCTGGCAGCTACACCTTCTGACCCACGTCCCACCGTACTGGTGTTTGACTCCGGTGTCGGTGGGCTTTCAGTCTATGATGAGATTCGGCAACTTCTGCCGGATCTTCATTACATCTATGCCTTCGATAACGTGGCTTTCCCCTACGGGGAAAAGAGCGAAGCGTTTATTGTTGAACGCGTCGTTGAGATCGTTACCGCCGTGCAACAGCAGTATCCCCTCGCACTGGCGGTGATTGCCTGCAATACCGCCAGTACGGTTTCCCTTCCTGCCTTACGCGAAAAGTTCCCGTTCCCGGTTGTGGGCGTGGTCCCGGCGATCAAACCTGCTGCGCGCCTGACGGCAAATGGCGTGGTGGGGCTCCTGGCAACGCGCGGTACGGTTAAGCGTCCTTATACTCGCGAACTGATCGAACGCTTTGCAAATGAATGCCAGATTGCGATGTTAGGTTCTGCCGAGCTGGTTGAGATGGCGGAAGCCAAACTGCACGGCAAAGCGGTCTCGCTGGACGAGCTGCACCGTGTTCTGCGTCCATGGCTGCGGATGGCGGAGCCGCCGGATACGGTGGTGCTGGGTTGTACGCATTTCCCTTTACTGCAGGAAGAGCTGTTGGCCGTACTTCCGGAAGGCACCCGGCTGGTGGATTCAGGGGCAGCGATTGCCCGTCGCACAGCGTGGCTACTTGAACATGAAGCGCCAGATGCAAAATCTGCCGACGCAAATATCGCTTATTGCATGGCATTGACCGCTGAGACTGAGCAACTTTTACCCGTTTTACATCGTTATGGCTTCGAAACGCTCGAAAAACTAGCGGTGTAGCACGTTTTTGTGCAAAAAAAAGGCAGTTGAAAAGTTTTTTTAAAATAGCTCTTGTCAGCGCCGGAGAACTCCCTATAATGCGCCTCCACTGACACGGAACAACGGCACACAAGCCGCCGGGTCAGCGGGGTTCAGCGATGAATACCCGGCAGAGAAAAGCGCGAAATAATCGCTTGACTCTGAATGAGGAAAGCGTAATATACGCCACCTCGCAACGGTGAGCGAAAGCCGCGTTGCACTGCTCTTTAACAATTTATCAGACAATCTGTGTGGGCACTCAAAGTGACATGGATTCTTAATCTCAAAACTGACTTGCGAGTCATGTTTGCGATATTTGCTCTTTAAAAATCTGGATCAAGCTGAAAATTGAAACGACACACGTTAAGTGTGTTCGAGTCTCTCAAATTTTCACAACACGAAGTGAAACAGCTTCGGGTTGTGAGGTTAATTTGCTCTTTAAAAATCTGGATCAAGCTGAAAATTGAAACGACACACGTTAAGTGTGTTCGAGTCTCTCAAATTTTCACAACACGAAGTGAAACAGCTTCGGGTTGTGAGGTTAAGCGACTAAGCGTACACGGTGGATGCCCTGGCAGTCAGAGGCGATGAAGGACGTGCTAATCTGCGAAAAGCGCCGGCGAGGTGAGATTTTCAGCTGATACAGATTGCAGAATTTGCCTGGCGGCTGTAGCGCGGTGGTCCCACCTGACCCCATGCCGAACTCAGAAGTGAAACGCCGTAGCGCCGATGGTAGTGTGGGGCCTCCCCATGCGAGAGTAGGGAACTGCCAGGCATCAAATTACGTAGTAAACCGGGGCAATAAACCGGTAGTTACAGAAGTATTCGGTGGAGCGGTAGTTCAGTCGGTTAGAATACCTGCCTGTCACGCAGGGGGTCGCGGGTTCGAGTCCCGTCCGTTCCGCCACTTATTTAAACTAAGCCTGCTACATTAGCAGGCTTAGTAGTAAGAAATTTAGGGGCGTAGCTCAGTTGGTAGAGCACCGGTCTCCAAAACCGGGTGTCGCGAGTTCGAGTCTCTCCGCCCCTGCCATATAAAGAATCCTTTGCTTCGGCGAAGGATTTTTTTTGCCTGTAATATTTCAACTTTCCCCTCTTTAAGCCTTTAATTGCGTCCCTGCAACAGGCTGATTCACTCCATCACGTTGATTTTAAGTAGATCTTTGATCTGCCCCTGTTTGTCACTGTTCTGAAGCCAGATAGCGTACAGCGGCCTCTGGAGCAGGGCTGAATCGGTGACCGCATACAGATTTGGTTTATTACTGGCCCAGCGTTGTGGCAGCCAGGTACAACCTTTAAGCGCTGCGAGTTGTTGGCAGGCTATTTCAGCAGAACTGGTTGTCAGGACTGGAACATCGTCCGCTGCAATCAACCCCGCCTCATGCGGCTGGAAATCGGGGCCCCATTCAAGGCGCAGATAATTCAGGTCGCTTTTCAGAGCGGAAGGTTCGGCCGCATAGAGCCCCAGACTGAACTGCCCGAGAACCTGGCTGCTGAATTCATCCATTTTCGGTGCTTCGGTAGTGATCAGAAGATCCAGTTGTCTTTCATGTAGTTGCTTAACCAGCGACTGCCGTTGCGCAATACGCGCCTCAAACTGCAGATGCCCGTGAGAGCGATATAGCCGACTCAGCCACGGGCTAAGCATGCACTCCCATAGCGAGGCGCTGGCACCGATAGAGAATTCATTATGCTTTGAGGTATGAGCAACCTCTTTACGTGCCGCCTGCCAGGTGTTCATGAGCGTTTCGGCATACGGCAGAAGTTTCTCTCCCGCTGGCGTTAAGCGGATGTTGTTGCGATGGCGGGTGAAAAGGTTTACACCGAGCTGATTTTCAAGCTGTCGAATACGAAAGCTCACTGCCGACTGCGTCAGATAAAGCGCTTCTGCGGCGCGCCCAAAGTGGCGAGTTCTGCTCACTTCGAGAAAAGTTTTTAGCAATTCCGTATCCACGGGATTCTCCGCAAAATTATTTGTCGTTATGATTTAAATGTTTTGTTTGACGCTCTGTCAAGCGTAACTAATACTCCGCGCCATAAATAGCTCGGCCAAAGATATAGGAGCGTGTAGGATGGCGGAAAGCTTTACGACGACTAATCGTTTTTTCGACAACAAAAATTATCCACGCGGATTTTCTCGCCATGGTGATTTCACCATCAAAGAGGCACAACTGCTTGAGCGCCATGGTTATGCCTTCAATGAACTGGATTTGGGAAAACGTGAACCCTCCACTGAAGACGAAAAATCATTTGTTGCCGTCTGCCGTGGCGAGCGTGAGCCAGTAACGGAAGCGGAGCGCGTATGGATCAAATATATGGCGCGTATCAAGCGTCCGAAGCGTTTCCATACTCTGTCTGGTGGTAAACCACAGATGGAAGGTGCGGAAGACTACACCGATTCAGACGATTAATAAAAAGGGGCTACGGCCCCTTTTTTTATGCCAGCATCTTTTGCAGGTGTAACAGCAGGCGGTCAATAGCGCGATAGCTCAGCGCTTCCTGTAGATGCCTGCGTTCAATATTTTCACACTCCTCCAGATCGGCAATAGTACGGGCAACTTTTAACAACCGCTGCCACGCACGTACTGACAGACCAAAGTGGGTAAGTGTCTCCTCCAGCCACAGCGCGTCGTCTGCCGCTAGCCGGCAAAAGGTGCGGATCTCTGCGTTATCCAGATGCGCGTTACGTTTATTCTGCCTCGCCAGCTGCCTCTCCTGCGCGGCAATCACTCGGTTTCGCACGGTGAGGCTTGATTCCCCCGTTTTATGTGCCTGGCTTAGCAAGCCTGGCGGCGGGAGTGGGATCTCAAGCGATAAATCGAAGCGATCGAGGAATGGCCCGGACAAGCGACCCAGATAGCGCAGCGTCTGCTCGGGCGAGCAGCGATTATGATTGCCTTGATAGTGCCCCGTTGGGCTGGGGTTCATGGCGGCGATAAGCTGGAAGCGTGCCGGATAACTGATCTTGGCGCGGGTGCGGGAGATATTAATTTGTCCGGATTCGATGGGCTCGCGTAAGGCATCCAGTACGCGACGCTCAAACTCGGGCAATTCGTCCAGGAACAGGATGCCGTTATGTGCCAGTGAGATCTCTCCCGGCGCAGGGATTGCGCCTCCACCCACCATGGCTACCAGCGAGGCACTATGATGCGGGGCCCGGAAAGGGCGCTGACGCCATTGTTTATACATTGATGTGGCGCTGACCAGGCTTACGATAGCCGCGCTTTCCAGCGCCTCATGATTGCTGAGTGGCGGCAGCAGAGTGTTGAGCCGACTCGCGAGCATGGTTTTGCCGGTGCCGGGTGGGCCAATGAGCAACAGGTTATGCGCACCGGCTGCGGTGATCTCCAGCGCCCTCTTACCCTGCTCCTGACCGATGATATCGCTGATGTCACACTCGTTATGTTCGGCAACAAACGGTTCCCCAACGGGCGCGGCCAGCTCATGACGTCCCTCAAGAAAAGCGCACACCTCCTGCAGATGTTCAGCAACCAGGCAGCCTTTTTCTTCAATAAGGCTGACTTCAGCAGCATTATCTCTGGCGACGATAATCTCTCTACCGGCGCGTATAGCCGCCAGAGCGCCAGATATCGCGCCAGGAACCCCTCTTAATGCGCCTGTAAGCGCCAGCTCACCCACAAACTCATATGCGCTTATCCGGGTGGAGGAGAGCTGCTCAGAGGCGACGAGAAGCGCGATGGCGATAGGTAAATCGTATCGTCCGCCTTCCTTGGGGAGATCGGCTGGGGCCAGATTGATAGTGATCTTTTTGGCCGGGAAGGTATAACCACTATTGATGATCGCGCTGCGTACCCGGTCTCTGGCCTCCTTGACGGTGGTTTCGGGCAGGCCGACCAGCGTCAGGCCAGGCAGGCCATTACTGAGATGAACTTCGACGCAAATAAGCGGTGCTTCAACGCCTAATGCAGCGCGGGTATAGACAACCGACAATGACATAAATCGCCTCCTTGTCGTGCCACTATGTCATCTGTCCGACGCGATTTTTACCGTCAGTTCGCGTTTTTACGCGGCCTGTTCCTGATTATTTTCCCTGAATTGCAATGTTTTCATCATCATGGAAGTCTGTTCGCAAAAGGGTAATAAGCTTGTCTTCTCACAGCGATTACCCTGGAAAAAATGAAAATAATTCATTTTCTATTTTTGTCATAAAAAACAATGATTTTTATCTGAATTATTAGCGTAATAAGCAAATGAATTATAAAAAAATGTTGTGTTTAATTCGATATCTGTGATAACTCTTTAGGTATTCCTTCGAACAAGATGCAAAAAGAACAGCAAATGACAGCCCTTCTACGAGTGATTAGCCTGGTCGTGATTAGCGTGGTGGTGATTATTATCCCACCGTGCGGGGCTGCACTTGGACGAGGAAAGGCTTAATAATCAAGCCTTAACGAACTAAGACCCCCGCACCGAAAGGTCCGGGGGTTTTTTTATGACCTTAAAACATAAGCGAGGAGCAGATGATGAGTAATAGCATAATATTCTGTTTCTCCCGATTTACGACGGGGAACTAACTATGAATGGCGCACAATGGGTAGTACATGCGTTGCGGGCGCAGGGAGTCGAGACAGTATTCGGTTACCCGGGTGGTGCAATTATGCCGATTTACGATGCTCTGTATGACGGCGGCGTGGAACATCTGTTGTGCCGACACGAGCAGGGCGCAGCAATGGCGGCCATCGGTTATGCGCGTGCTACAGGGAAAACCGGTGTTTGTATGGCAACTTCCGGCCCTGGCGCGACCAACCTGATCACTGGTCTGGCTGACGCACTGCTTGATTCCGTTCCCGTTGTGGCCATCACCGGTCAGGTTGCCTCTCCCTTCATCGGCACCGATGCTTTCCAGGAAGTGGACGTCCTCGGTTTGTCACTGGCGTGTACGAAACACAGCTTCCTCGTCCAGTCACTCGAAGAGCTGCCTCGCGTCATGGCGGAGGCATTTGAGGTGGCAAACTCAGGCCGTCCTGGTCCGGTTCTGGTTGATATTCCTAAAGATATTCAGGTTGCGCTGGGCGAACTGGAGCCTCACTTCTCTACCGTTGAGAACGCTGATGATTTCCCGCATACCGAAGTAGATGAAGCGAGTCAGATGCTGGCCCACGCGCAAAAGCCGATCCTCTACGTAGGCGGCGGTGTAGGGATGGCGCAGGCCGTTCCAGCCTTGCGTGAGTTTATCGCGGTTACCCAAATGCCCGCGACCTGCACATTGAAAGGGCTGGGCGCGGTGGATGCCGACTACCCGTACTATCTGGGTATGTTGGGGATGCATGGCACGAAAGCGGCCAACCTCGCGGTGCAGGAGTGCGACCTGTTGATCGCTGTGGGCGCGCGCTTTGACGATCGTGTCACCGGCAAGCTGAATACCTTCGCGCCGAATGCCAAAGTCATTCATATGGATATCGATCCGGCAGAGATGAATAAGCTCCGTCAGGCGCATGTGGCTTTGCAGGGCGATCTCAATGCGCTGCTGCCTGCGTTACAACAGCCCTTAGCGATTGACGCATGGCGTCAGCATGCGGCAGCGATGCGCCGCGAACATGCCTGGCGCTATGACCATCCGGGTGACGCTATCTATGCGCCGCTGTTGCTGAAACAGCTGTCGGATCGTAAGCCAGCCGACAGCGTAGTCACTACCGACGTGGGCCAGCACCAGATGTGGTCAGCCCAGCACATGACCTACACGCGTCCGGAAAACTTCATCACCTCAAGCGGCTTAGGCACGATGGGCTTTGGTCTGCCTGCCGCCGTTGGGGCGCAGGTAGCGCGCCCGGACGATACGGTCATCTGTATCTCCGGTGACGGCTCCTTCATGATGAACGTCCAGGAGCTGGGCACTATCAAGCGTAAGCAGTTGCCGGTGAAGATCGTGCTGCTGGATAACCAACGTTTAGGCATGGTTCGCCAGTGGCAGCAGCTCTTTTTCCAGGAGCGTTACAGCGAAACCACCCTGACCGATAACCCCGATTTCCTCGTTCTGGCCAGCGCCTTTGGCATCCCTGGCCAGCACATCACCCGTAAAGACCAGGTTGAAGCGGCACTTGATGAAATGTTGTCAAGCAAGGGGCCTTACCTGCTTCATGTCTCAATCGACGAGCTTGAGAATGTCTGGCCGTTGGTGCCGCCCGGCGCCAGTAACTCACAAATGCTGGAGAAATTATCATGATGCAACATCAGGTCGCCGTTCAGGCTCGCTTCAACCCGGAAACGTTAGAACGTGTATTGCGCGTGGTGCGCCATCGTGGGTTCCAGATCTGTTCGATGAACATGGAAACCGCCACCGACGCGCAGAACATAAATATTGAATTGACCGTTGCCAGTCAGCGCCCCGTCGAATTACTGTTTAGCCAGTTGAGCAAACTTGTCGACGTCGCCCGGGTTGATATCCAGCAGCGTGCCGCTTCATCACAAACACAACAAATCCGCGCCTGAGCGCAAAAGGAAGAAAAATGACGACGAAAAAAGCTGATTTCATTTGGTCCAATGGTGAGATGATTCGCTGGGAGGACGCTAAAGTCCACGTGATGTCCCACGCGCTTCACTACGGTACGTCTGTATTTGAAGGTATCCGTTGCTACGACTCACACAAAGGCCCGGTGGTGTTCCGTCATCGTGAACACATGCAGCGTCTGCGTGATTCAGCCAAAATTTATCGCTTCCCTGTTTCTCAGAGCGTCGACGAGCTGATGGAAGCTTGCCGCGCGGTGCTGCGTAAAAACAACCTGACCAGCGCCTATATTCGTCCGCTGGTTTTCGTGGGTGATGTAGGTATGGGCGTCAACCCGCCAGCCGGTTACACCACCGATGTGATCATCGCCGCGTTCCCGTGGGGAGCATACCTGGGCGCAGAAGCGCTGGAGCAGGGGATCGATGCGATGGTCTCCTCCTGGAACCGTGTGGCGCCAAATACCATTCCGACCGCAGCCAAAGCGGGCGGTAACTATCTCTCCTCCCTACTGGTTGGCAGCGAAGCACGTCGCCACGGTTATCAGGAAGGTATCGCCCTGGATGTGAACGGCTATATCTCTGAAGGTGCGGGTGAGAACCTGTTTGAAGTGAAAGATGGCGTTCTGTTCACTCCGCCATTCACCTCTTCCGCTCTGCCGGGCATCACCCGCGACGCCATTATCAAGCTGGCGCAGGATCTGGGTATCGAAGTGCGCGAGCAGGTGCTGTCCCGTGAATCGCTGTACCTGGCCGATGAAGTGTTTATGTCCGGTACCGCAGCAGAGATCACCCCGGTACGCAGCGTTGACGGTATCCAGGTCGGCGAAGGCCGCCGTGGTCCGGTCACTAAACGTATCCAGGAAGCCTTCTTCGGCCTCTTCACCGGCGAAACCGAAGATAAATGGGGTTGGTTGGACCAGGTTAATCCATAAGCATAAATATGGGACGGCACGCACCGTCCCATTTACCAGATAGACGGGAGTAAATAACGCATGCCTAAGTACCGTTCCGCCACCACCACTCACGGCCGCAACATGGCGGGCGCCCGCGCGCTGTGGCGCGCCACCGGAATGACCGACGCCGATTTCGGGAAACCGATTATCGCCGTGGTCAACTCTTTTACCCAGTTTGTGCCTGGCCACGTGCACCTGCGCGACCTCGGAAAGCTGGTTGCCGAGCAGATTGAAGCCTCCGGCGGCGTGGCAAAAGAGTTCAACACCATCGCCGTGGATGACGGGATCGCAATGGGGCACGGGGGCATGCTTTATTCACTGCCGTCGCGCGAGCTGATTGCCGACTCGGTGGAGTACATGGTGAACGCCCACTGTGCCGATGCCATGGTCTGTATCTCCAACTGCGACAAAATCACCCCAGGGATGCTGATGGCCTCCCTGCGGCTGAACATTCCGGTGATCTTCGTCTCCGGCGGCCCAATGGAAGCGGGTAAAACCAAGCTCTCCGATAAGATCATCAAGCTCGACCTGGTTGACGCGATGATTCAGGGCGCGGACCCGAAAGTCTCCGACGAGCAGAGCGAACAGGTTGAACGTTCAGCATGCCCGACCTGCGGCTCCTGCTCCGGGATGTTCACCGCCAACTCGATGAACTGCCTGACCGAAGCGCTGGGCTTATCTCAGCCGGGTAACGGCTCGCTGCTGGCGACCCACGCCGATCGTAAGGAGCTGTTTATCAATGCCGGTAAACGCATCGTTGAACTGACCAAACGCTACTACGAGCAGGACGATGCCAGCGCGCTGCCGCGCAATATCGCCAGCAAAGCGGCATTTGAAAACGCCATGACGCTGGATATCGCCATGGGCGGTTCCACTAACACCGTTCTGCACCTGCTGGCCGCCGCGCAGGAAGCAGAGATCGACTTCACCATGAGTGATATCGACAAGCTCTCCCGCAAGGTGCCGCAGCTGTGTAAGGTTGCGCCAAGCACGCAAAAATACCATATGGAAGATGTTCACCGTGCCGGTGGCGTGCTGGGGATCCTCGGTGAGCTGGATCGCGCCGGGTTGATGAACCGCGACGTGAAAAACGTGCTGGGCCTGACGCTGCCGCAGGCGCTGGATCAGTATGATGTGATGCTGACCAAAGATGAGTCAGTGAAAAAAATGTTCCGCGCCGGTCCGGCCGGTATCCGTACCACCCAGGCGTTCTCGCAGGATTGTCGCTGGGACAGCCTGGATGACGATCGCGCTGAAGGTTGTATCCGCTCGCTGGAACATGCCTACAGCAAAGATGGTGGCCTGGCGGTTCTGTACGGCAACTTTGCGGAAAACGGCTGTATCGTTAAAACCGCAGGCGTGGATGACAGCATCCTGAAATTTACCGGCCCGGCAAAAGTCTACGAGAGCCAGGACGAGGCGGTAGAAGCGATCCTCGGCGGCAAAGTGGTTGAAGGCGATGTTGTGGTGATCCGCTACGAAGGGCCGAAAGGCGGGCCGGGAATGCAGGAGATGCTCTACCCGACCACCTTCCTGAAATCGATGGGCCTCGGTAAAGCCTGTGCGCTGATCACCGACGGTCGCTTCTCCGGCGGCACCTCCGGTCTCTCTATCGGCCACGTTTCGCCGGAAGCAGCCAGCGGCGGCAACATCGCGATCATCGAAGATGGCGACCTGATCGAAATCGACATTCCGAATCGCGGTATCCAGCTGAAACTGAGCGACCAGGAAATTGCAGCCCGCCGCGAAGCACAGGAAGCGCGTGGGGATAAAGCCTGGACGCCGAAAGATCGCCAGCGTGAAGTCTCCTTCGCCCTGCGCGCATACGCGACCCTTGCGACCAGTGCAGATAAAGGCGCAGTGCGCGATAAATCTAAACTTGGGGGCTAATGATGGCCGAATCCCAACCCTTATCCGCCGCCCCTGAGGGGGCGGAGTATCT
Source organism: Leclercia sp. EC_58 (assembly GCF_019584355.1). Taxonomy (NCBI): domain Bacteria; kingdom Pseudomonadati; phylum Pseudomonadota; class Gammaproteobacteria; order Enterobacterales; family Enterobacteriaceae; genus Leclercia; species Leclercia sp. EC_58. The sequence continues at coordinate 964,915 of NZ_VDAM01000001.1, read as the reverse complement.
CAGGGCGGTGCTACGTGCGCCGGTGTATGAAGCGGTGCAGGTCACGCCACTGCAAAAAATGGACAAGCTCTCGGCGCGCCTCGATAACGTCATTCTGGTAAAACGTGAGGACCGTCAGCCGGTACACAGCTTTAAGCTGCGCGGCGCTTACGCGATGATGGCCGGGCTGACCGATGAGCAAAAAGCGCGTGGTGTGATCACGGCATCTGCGGGCAACCATGCCCAGGGCGTGGCGTTCTCGTCTGCGCGTCTGGGGTTAAAAGCGCTGATTGTAATGCCGGTTGCCACGGCAGATATCAAAGTGGATGCGGTACGTGGTTTTGGCGGCGAAGTGCTGCTCCACGGTGCCAATTTTGACGAAGCGAAAGCCAAAGCGATCGAGCTGGCACAGCTGCAGGGTTTCACCTGGGTGCCGCCGTTCGATCATCCGATGGTGATTGCCGGCCAGGGGACGCTGGCGCTGGAGCTGCTGCAGCAGGATGCCCATCTTGATCGGGTGTTTGTTCCGGTCGGCGGCGGTGGCCTGGCGGCAGGCGTGGCGGTACTCATCAAACAGCTGATGCCGCAGATCAAGGTGATTGCCGTGGAAGCGGAAGAATCTGCCTGCCTGAAGGCGGCGCTGGATGCCGGACACCCGGTAGACCTGCCGCGCGTTGGGTTGTTTGCCGAGGGCGTGGCGGTGAAACGCATCGGGGATGAAACCTTCCGCGTCTGCCGGGAGTATCTCGACGACATCATCACCGTCGACAGCGATGCGATTTGCGCGGCGATGAAAGATCTCTTCGAGGATGTGCGCGCGGTTGCAGAGCCGTCCGGCGCGCTGGCGCTGGCGGGGATGAAAAAATATATCGCCCAGCACAACATTCGCGGCGAGCGTCTGGCCCATGTCCTTTCCGGTGCTAACGTCAACTTCCATGGCCTGCGCTACGTTTCCGAGCGTTGCGAGCTGGGTGAACAGCGTGAAGCGCTGCTGGCGGTGACCATCCCGGAAGAGAAGGGCAGCTTCCTCAAGTTCTGCCAGCTGCTGGGTGGCCGTTCGGTAACGGAGTTCAATTACCGTTTTGCCGATGCTAAAGATGCCTGCATTTTTGTCGGCGTGCGTCTGAGCCGCGGTCTGGAAGAGCGTAAGGAGATCCTCAGCCTGCTGCATGAAGGTGGCTACAGCGTGGTGGATCTCTCCGACGACGAGATGGCGAAGCTGCACGTGCGCTACATGGTGGGCGGGCGTCCGTCTAAACCGTTACGGGAGCGTCTGTTCAGCTTTGAGTTTCCGGAGTCGCCCGGCGCGCTGCTGAAGTTCCTACATACCCTGGGCACGCACTGGAACATTTCCCTGTTCCACTACCGTAGCCACGGCACCGACTACGGTCGGGTGCTGGCGGCGTTTGAACTGGGCGAGCACGAGCCGGATTTCGAAACGCGGCTGAACGAACTGGGCTACGAGTGTCATGACGAAACCCACAACCCGGCGTTCAGGTTCTTCCTGGCGGGTTAAGTGAGTCGTAGGCCGGGTTAGCGCAGCGCCACCCGGCTTTAGTGGTTCGGCAATATCTTCCAGAACGCATCAATAAGCGGCTCATGCAGCCGCTTTTTTTGTGCGCAGACGCCAAGCTCAAACGGCGTTTTTTCGTCGCTGCGCTCCAGAATCATCACACGGTTACGCACCGGCTCCGGGCTGTTCTCCAGCACCACTTCCGGCAGCAGCGCCACGCCGCAGCCGAGCGCCACCATTGAGACCATCGCCTCATGGCCGCCCACTGTCGCATAGATGGAAGGGTTGCTGATTTTCTGACGACGGAACCACAGCTCAATGCGACGGCGCACCGGCCCCTGATCGGCCATGATAAAGGGCACCGTTGACCAGTCGGGCTTCTCCACCGACACCTGGTTGCGTACCGGGCAGGGCAGCGCCGGGGCAATCAGCACTACCGCCAGATTTTCCAGCATCGAGAAGGCCACTGCCCCCGGCAGGGTTTCCGGTTTGCCGGCAATGGCCAGAGCCGCTTCACCCGTCACTACCTTTTCCATCGCATCGGCAGCATCGCCGGTGGTGAGTTTGATCTCGACCGAGGGATGCTCCGCGCGGAAGCGGTCAAGAATAGGCGGAAGATGGCTGTAGGCGGCGGTCACCGAGCAGAAGATGTGGAGCTCGCCGGACAGAGAGGGCCCCTGCTGGTCGATGGTGTGGCGCAGTTGCTGATACTGCAATAGCGTCTGCTGGGCAAACGTACGCAACTCTTCCCCCGCTTCGGTGAGCGTCACCGTGCGGTTATCACGCACAAACAGCGGCTGGCCGAGATCCTCTTCCAGACGCTGGATCTGGCGGGAAAGCGTGGAGGGGCTGACATGCATCGCCCGCGCGCTGCGGCCAAAATGGCGGCTTTCCGCCAGATGCAGAAACATTTTTAGATCGCGTAAATCCACCGATTCCACTCCCCCTTTTTACATTGCAAATATTGCAACATGACGTTGTGAATATATCAATTTCCGCAATAAATTTCCTGTTGTAATGTGGGTACATTCTCGCTGAACAGCGAACCGAACAATAAGACACACAACATCACGAGGTATCACCATGGCTAACTACTTCAACACACTGAACCTGCGCCAGCAGCTGGCGCAGCTGGGCAAATGCCGCTTTATGGCGCGCGATGAATTTGCCGATGGCGCAAGCTACCTTCAGGGTAAGAAAGTGGTCATTGTCGGCTGTGGCGCCCAGGGCCTGAACCAGGGTCTGAACATGCGCGACTCCGGCCTGGATATCTCCTACGCCCTGCGTAAAGAAGCGATTGCTGAGAAGCGTGCTTCCTGGCGCAAAGCGACCGAAAACGGCTTCAAAGTGGGTACCTACGAAGAGCTGATCCCACAGGCGGATCTGGTTGTTAACCTGACGCCAGACAAACAGCACTCTGACGTTGTGCGTTCCGTACAGCCTATGATGAAAGATGGCGCGGCGCTGGGTTATTCCCACGGCTTCAACATCGTTGAAGTGGGCGAGCAGATCCGTAAAGACATCACCGTCGTGATGGTGGCGCCGAAGTGCCCGGGTACCGAAGTGCGTGAAGAGTACAAACGTGGTTTCGGTGTGCCGACCCTGATCGCGGTTCACCCGGAAAACGATCCGAAAGGCGAAGGGATGGCGATTGCCAAAGCATGGGCAGCCGCCACCGGCGGCCACCGTGCGGGCGTTCTGGAATCCTCCTTCGTTGCGGAAGTGAAATCTGACCTGATGGGTGAGCAGACTATCCTGTGCGGCATGCTGCAGGCCGGTTCTCTGCTCTGCTTCGACAAGCTGGTGGAAGAGGGTACTGATCCGGCATATGCGGAAAAACTGATTCAGTTCGGCTGGGAAACCATCACCGAAGCGCTGAAGCAGGGCGGCATCACCCTGATGATGGATCGCCTGTCTAATCCGGCGAAACTGCGTGCCTTCGCCCTGTCCGAGCAGCTGAAAACCATCATGGCGCCGCTGTTCCAGAAACATATGGACGACATCATCTCCGGTGAGTTCTCTTCCGGCATGATGGCTGACTGGGCCAACGACGACAAAAACCTGCTGACCTGGCGCGAAGAGACCGGTAAAACCGCGTTCGAAACTGCGCCACAGTATGAAGGCAAAATCAGCGAGCAGGAGTACTTCGATAAAGGCGTTCTGATGATTGCGATGGTGAAAGCGGGCGTTGAGCTGGCGTTCGAAACCATGGTGGATTCCGGCATCATCGAAGAGTCTGCGTACTATGAATCCCTGCACGAGCTGCCGCTGATCGCGAACACCATCGCCCGTAAGCGTCTGTATGAGATGAACGTGGTTATCTCCGATACCGCAGAATACGGTAACTACCTGTTCTCTTATGCCTGCGTACCGCTGCTGAAAGAGTTCATGACCACCCTGCAGCCAGGCGATCTGGGCAAAGCGATTGCCGAAGGTGCGGTAGATAATGCCCAGCTGCGTGACGTGAACGAAGCGATTCGCAGCCACGAGATCGAGAAAGTGGGTCAGAAGCTGCGTGGTTATATGACCGATATGAAACGTATCGCAGTAGCAGGCTAAAACCTCATGTCGGGTGGCGCTGCGCTTACCCGACCTACAAAGCTGTATCAAGTAGGCCGGGTAAGGCGAAGCCGCCACCCGGCTTTTTATTTGCGGTACAGCACTTTAATGATGTGGTAACCGAACTGGGTGTGCAGCGGGCCGGTTGGCTCCAGCACCGGGCAGGAGAAGACCACTTTATCGAACGCCGGGACCATCTGACCCTGGCGGAATTCACCCAGATCGCCGCCGCGTTTGCCTGACGGGCAAATAGAGTGCTTCTTCGCCAGCTTGCCGAAGTCGGCGCCGTTTTTAATCTGCTCCAGAAGATCCAGAGCCAGTTTCTCTTCTTTAACAAGAATATGCAGTGCTGCTGCTGTTTTTGCCATGATCGTGCCTTGAAGGGTTGAGTTAAATCGGGGCGCAATATACCACGCGTTAGCGGCGATACAGCACCTTAATGATATGGTAGCCATACTTCGTTTTGACCGGGCCGTAGGGTTTCAGCAGCGGGCAGCTAAAAACTGCCTCATCGAAAGGGCCCACCATCACACCCTGCTTAAATTCCCCTAAATCGCCGCCGTTGCGCCCGGAGGGACATTTAGAGTAGCGCTTCGCCAGATGATCGAAGCTGATGCCGCGTTCCAGTTTGGCAAGGATCTCCTGCGCCAGCTTCTCTTCTTTTACCAGAATGTGCAGGGCCGCTGCGCTCTTTTTCATGGTTCTGCTCTCGGGGTTAATCGCGTTTTGTTCACTTTATCATTAGCCGGTAAATCTGCGCCCGGCTTTCTGCTACAATCCCCACCCCGTTCGAAGATTGAGCAATATTCCCATGCGTTTAAACCCTGGACAACAACAAGCGGTCGAATTCGTTACTGGACCATGCCTGGTGCTGGCAGGGGCGGGTTCCGGTAAAACCCGCGTCATCACCAACAAAATCGCCCACCTGATCCGCGGCTGCGGCTATCAGGCACGCCACATTGCCGCGGTGACCTTTACCAACAAAGCGGCGCGCGAGATGAAAGAGCGTGTCGGGCAGACGTTAGGGCGCAAAGAGGCCCGCGGCCTGATGATCTCCACCTTCCATACCCTGGGTCTGGATATCATTAAGCGCGAATATGCGGCGTTGGGGATGAAAGCCAACTTCTCACTGTTTGACGATACCGATCAGGTGGCGTTGCTGAAAGAGCTGACCGAAGGGCTGATCGAAGATGACAAAGTGGTGCTGCAGCAGTTGATCTCCACGATCTCAAACTGGAAAAACGATCTGATGAGCCCTGCCCAGGCCGCCGCAAGCGCCAAGGGGGAGCGGGATCGGATCTTTGCCCACTGCTACAGCCTGTATAACGATCATCTCAAAGCCTGCAATGTGCTCGACTTTGACGACCTGATCCTGCTGCCTACGCTGCTGCTGCAAAGTAATGAAGAGGTGCGTGAGCGCTGGCAGAACAAGATCCGCTACCTGCTGGTGGATGAATATCAGGACACCAACACCAGCCAGTACGAGCTGGTGAAACTGCTGGTGGGTCAGCGGGCGCGTTTCACCGTGGTGGGCGACGATGACCAGTCGATCTACTCCTGGCGCGGCGCTCGTCCACAGAACCTGGTCCTGCTCAGTAAGGACTTCCCGGCGCTACAGGTGATCAAGCTGGAGCAGAACTACCGCTCATCCGGGCGTATTCTGAAGGCGGCCAACATCCTGATCGCCAATAACCCACATGTGTTTGAAAAACGCCTTTTTTCCGAACTGGGATACGGCACGGAGCTGAAGGTGCTCAGCGCCAACAATGAAGATCACGAAGCCGAGCGCGTGGCGGGCGAACTGATTGCCCATCACTTCGTGAACAAAACCAACTACAAAGATTACGCCATTCTCTATCGCGGAAATCACCAGTCGCGCGTCTTTGAAAAGATGCTGATGCAGAACCGCATCCCGTACAAAATCTCCGGCGGGACGTCGTTCTTCTCGCGCCCGGAAATCAAGGATCTGCTCGCCTACCTGCGGGTACTGACCAACCCGGACGATGACAGCGCTTTTCTGCGGATCGTCAATACGCCGAAGCGCGAGATTGGCCCGGCGACACTGCAAAAACTGGGCGAGTGGGCGATGACCCGCAACAAGAGCCTGCTGAACGCCAGCTTTGATCTGGGCCTGAGCCAGACCTTAACCGGGCGCGGCTATGAATCGCTGACCCGCTTTACCTACTGGTTGCGTGAAATCCAGCAGCTCAGCGAGCGGGAACCGATTAATGCGGTGCGGGATCTGATCCGCGGCATCGACTATGAATCCTGGTTGTATGAAACTTCCGCCAGCCCGAAAGCGGCCGAGATGCGGATGAAGAACGTTAACCAGCTCTTCACCTGGATGACCGAGATGCTGGAAGGTTCCGATATCGACGAGCCGATGACCCTGACCCAGGTCGTCACTCGCTTTACCCTGCGCGATATGATGGAGCGCGGCGAAAGCGAAGAGGAGGCGGATCAGGTGCAGCTGATGACCCTGCATGCCTCGAAAGGACTTGAGTTCCCGTATGTCTATCTGGTGGGCATGGAAGAGGGCTTACTGCCGCACCAGAGCAGCATTGATGAGGATAACGTCGATGAAGAGCGTCGTCTGGCCTATGTAGGCATCACGCGGGCGCAAAAAGAGCTGACATTTACGCTGTGTAAGGAGCGGCGTCAGTATGGAGAGCTGGTGCGTCCGGAGCCGAGCCGTTTCCTGCTGGAGTTACCGCAGGATGATGTACTCTGGGAGCAGGAGCGCAAAGTGATTACCGCTGAAGAGCGGATGCATAAAGGCCAGGCCAGTATCGCCAATATTCGTGCGATGATGGAAAAGGCAAAAAACCGCTAGTCTGAAGGCCCGGTAAGCGTTGCGCTACCGGGCATATCGTCGTGATTAATGAACCTCAAGCGCCCAGTGTACGTAGCTCTGCCACTGGGACTCCTGTACCAGCATTTCGGCACCCAGCGGATGCGTCTCCAGCCAGTTTTCCGGCAAGGTTAGCGTCAGCTTCTCACCTTCCGCCTTCAGCGTGATGGCCGGCAACAGATCGTCCCGGCGACGGCTGGCAAAGAGGATCGCCAGACGCAGCAGGCGGCACAGATGTTCCGCCACGCGCGGCGGAACCGCGTTTTGCTGGTGGAGCGAAGAGAGATCGACAGGGTTGGTCTGGTTTAACAGCAGCGTGGCCAACAATTTCTTTTGCGCCGGGGTAAAGCCGGGCAAATCGAGATTGCGCACCAGATACGCCGCGTGTAGCGGTGCTTGTTTGAAATCGACGCTCAGCCCCATTTCATGTAACTGGCAGGCGCTAAGCAGTAATTCGCGGCAGATAGGCTCAATATGCCACTCATTTTCGACGAGATCGAGGAAACGTGTCGCCAGATTCGCTACCCGGTGCGCCTGTTCAATATCGACCATGAACCGCCGCTGAATGTTGCGCAGCGTGTGGTCGCGAATATCCTGATCGACCGCCAGATGCAGCATGCCGTAGACCAGACCTTCTCGCAGGGCGCCGCCCGCAAGGGTCATGCACTGAATATTCAGTTCGGTGAAAATGGCAATCAGGATCGCCAGCCCGCTCGGGAAGACCAGTGCGCGCTCAAGGGTGAGTCCTTCAATTTCCAGCTCTTCCAGGCGGCCGCAGAGGATCGCGCGCTGTTTTAACTGCTGAAGTTTCGCCAGCGTGATGCGCTCATCCATCCCCTGCGCCATCATGATTTCCTGCAACGCCTGAACGGTGCCGGAAGCACCGACGCAGACTTTCCAGCCGTGATAACGCAGCTCATCCGCCACCGGACGCAGCACTTCGCGCGCGGCTTTTTCCGCGTCATCAAAGTTTTCTTGCGCCAGATTGCGATCGGTGAAGTAGCGTTCAAGCCAGGTGACACAACCCATCGATAAGCTGTTCAGGGATGTCGCCTGGGCGCCATTACCGGTGACCAGCTCAGTGCTTGCGCCACCGATGTCCACCACCAGACGACGCTCGTCACCGCCCGTGGTATGCGCTACTCCCTGATAAATCAGGCGGGCTTCTTCTTCACCACTGATCACCTGTATCGGGCAGCCGAGGATCTGCTGGGCCGTGGCAATAAATTCACCGGCATTCACCGCCAGACGCAGGGTTGCGGTAGCGACAACGCGGATTTGCTGAGAAGGGATATCCTGCAGGCGTTCGGCAAAAAGGCGCAGACATTGCCAGCCACGCTCCATGGCTTCTGGAGAGAGCTGATTACCAGCACTCAGGCCCGCCGCGAGGCGGACCTTGCGCTTAATACGCGTCAGCGTTTGAACACTGCCCGCCACCTCGCGTACAACCAGCATATGAAAACTATTCGAACCTAAATCAATAGCTGCATAGAGCGAGGTAGACCGGAGCATATTTTTAGCCTGAACGACGACGATTACGCGGTGCGCTGTTACGGCGCGGACCATTGCCAGAACGCGCGCGGGTCAGGCGCTTCGGCGGTGGAAGTTCGCTCAACAGCGCTTCCGGGTTGTATTTGCTGACCGGAATTGAGTGGCCAATATAGGTCTCAATTGCTGGCAGGTTCAGCGCGTACTCTTCACAGGCCAGGCTGATGGAATGCCCGCTGGCGCCCGCACGACCGGTACGCCCGATACGGTGAACGTAATCTTCGCAGTCGTCCGGCAGGTCATAGTTGAAGACGTGCGTAACCGCCGGGATGTGCAGACCACGCGCAGCGACATCCGTTGCAACCAGAATATCCAGATCGCCACGGGTGAACTCTTCAAGAATGCGCAGACGTTTTTTCTGTGCGACGTCGCCGGTCAACAGACCAACACGGTGTCCATCCGCAGCCAGGTGGCCCCAGATATCTTCACAGCGGTGTTTGGTGTTGGCGAAAACGATCGCGCGATCCGGCCACTCTTCTTCAATGAGCGACTGCAGCAGACGCATTTTCTCTTCGTTAGAAGGGTAGAAGAGCTCTTCTTTAATACGGTGGCCGGTTTTCTGTTCCGGTTCCACTTCGACATATTCGGCATTGTTCATCTGTTCGAACGCCAGTTCACGGACGCGATAAGAGAGCGTGGCCGAGAACAGCATATTCAGACGCTGGTTAGCGGCAGGCATGCGGCGGAACAGCCAGCGGATATCTTTAATAAAGCCGAGATCGTACATGCGATCGGCTTCGTCCAGCACCACAACCTGGATAGCGCCGAGGTTAATGTGGTTCTGCTTCGCGTAATCGATAAGACGGCCGGTGGTGCCGATCAGAATATCGACGCCGCTTTCCAGCACTTTCAGCTGTTTGTCATAACCGTCACCGCCGTAGGCCAGGCCGAGTTTCAGGCCGGTAGCTTGCGCCAGGGGTTCTGCATCAGCGTGGATCTGTACCGCCAGTTCTCGCGTCGGTGCCATAATCAGCGCGCGCGGTTGGTTAACTTTACGGTCAGCAATTGCCGGATGAGAGAGTAAATAATGAAACGTTGACGTTAAAAACGCCATCGTTTTGCCGGTACCGGTTTGCGCCTGCCCTGCAACGTCGCGACCCGCCAGCGTCAGCGGAAGGGCGAGAGCCTGAATGGGCGTACAGTTATGAAACCCTTTATTTTCAAGGGCTTCAATCACCTTTGGGTGCAGGGCGAAGTCGGAAAACTTCTGTTCTGTTAAATGTGTTTTGCTCATAGTGTGGTAGAATATCAGCTTACTATTGCTTTACGAAAGCGTATCCGGTGAAATAAAGTCAACCTTTAGTTGGTTAATGCTACATCAACAGGTCGTTGATGGATGCGAGATCAACGCGCCAGGCTTATTCCTGTGGAGTTATATATGAGCGATAAAATTATTCACCTGACTGACGACAGTTTTGACACGGACGTACTTAAAGCTGACGGGCTGATCCTCGTCGATTTCTGGGCTGAATGGTGTGGTCCTTGCAAAATGATCGCCCCGATTCTGGATGAGATCGCCGACGAATATCAGGGCAAACTGACCGTGGCTAAACTGAACATCGACCAGAACCCGGGCACCGCGCCAAAATACGGCATCCGCGGCATCCCGACTCTGCTGCTGTTTAAGAACGGTGAAGTGGCAGCGACTAAAGTGGGCGCACTGTCCAAAGGTCAGCTGAAAGAGTTCCTGGACGCCAATCTGGCGTAAGGCTTCTCGTCTGTGCGTCCAGGGTTTCTAAATTGTTTGGATCTCTGGACGCCCGGCTTGAGTCGTGCTAAGTTAGCTATGACTTCGTTTTAAACATACCTTGTTGTTTGAATCTTGTTTTACCCGATACTTCCCGTTGTTGACATAAACAGCGCGAGAAGTGGATAGATTCCGGGCTTGTCACTCAATCCGTCTTGTCGTTTCAGTTCTGTGCTTTCCCTGTGAGCAGACAGCGAACAGACATGAGTTGATAGCCGTTAACAGGCATGGATGACCCTGCCATACCATTCACAAATTAAGTTCGAGTATTACCCCGAGTTTAAGAACCCACACCATTATGAATCTTACCGAATTAAAGAATACGCCGGTTTCTGAGCTGATCACTCTCGGCGAAAATATGGGGCTGGAAAACCAGGCTCGTATGCGCAAGCAGGACATCATTTTTGCCATCCTGAAGCAGCACGCAAAGAGTGGCGAAGATATCTTTGGCGACGGTGTGCTGGAGATATTGCAGGACGGATTTGGTTTCCTCCGCTCTGCAGACAGCTCCTACCTCGCCGGTCCTGATGATATCTACGTTTCTCCCAGCCAAATCCGCCGTTTCAACCTCCGCACTGGTGACACCATTTCAGGTAAGATTCGTCCTCCTAAAGAGGGTGAACGCTACTTTGCGCTGTTGAAAGTTAACGAAGTTAACTACGACAAACCAGAAAACTCGCGCAATAAGATCCTGTTCGAAAACTTAACGCCGCTGCACGCGAACTCTCGCCTGCGCATGGAGCGTGGTAACGGTTCTACCGAAGACTTAACCGCTCGCGTTCTGGATCTGGCTTCGCCAATTGGTCGTGGCCAGCGTGGTCTGATTGTCGCTCCGCCAAAAGCGGGTAAAACCATGCTGCTGCAGAACATCGCCCAGAGCATCGCTTACAACCACCCAGACTGCGTACTGATGGTACTGCTGATTGACGAACGTCCGGAAGAAGTGACCGAGATGCAGCGTCTGGTGAAAGGTGAAGTTGTTGCTTCGACCTTTGACGAACCTGCCTCCCGCCACGTTCAGGTCGCTGAAATGGTTATCGAGAAGGCGAAACGTCTGGTTGAACATAAGAAAGACGTTATCATCCTGCTCGACTCCATCACCCGTCTGGCGCGTGCCTACAACACCGTGGTTCCGGCGTCCGGTAAAGTCTTGACCGGTGGTGTGGATGCCAACGCCCTGCATCGTCCGAAGCGTTTCTTCGGTGCTGCGCGTAACGTGGAAGAGGGCGGTAGCCTGACCATCATCGCAACCGCGCTGATCGACACCGGTTCGAAGATGGATGAAGTGATTTACGAAGAGTTTAAAGGTACAGGCAACATGGAACTGCACCTGTCGCGTAAAATCGCTGAAAAACGTGTCTTCCCGGCTATCGACTACAACCGTTCCGGTACCCGTAAAGAAGAGCTGCTCACCACTCAGGAAGAGCTGCAGAAAATGTGGATCCTGCGCAAAATTATCCATCCAATGGGTGAAATCGACGCGATGGAATTCCTCATTAACAAGCTGGCAATGACGAAAACTAACGATGATTTCTTCGATATGATGAAACGCTCGTAATATAAATAAAGCGCCGAAACGCCACGTTTTTACGTGGCGTTTTTCTTTTATGGCTTATACGCTGTAATTGTAAGCTGTCAAATTATTCTGCCAGGGACGAAAATCGGAATGTTCGTCAAAGTAGAAAAGTAATTGTCTGAAAAATAAACAAAGGGACTTGGGCGAGGCCTGCTTTTTCCTTCTGGAGCCGAGCCTTCAAGGTTATACTTTCGGGATTAACATTTTTTGAGAGCATCCATTGTGAATCTACTCACTGCGGTGACTGAGCTAATCAGTATTTTTCTTTTCACCACCTGCTTTTTATTCCTCGCCCGTAAGGTCGCGAAGAGAGTCGGACTGGTGGATAAACCCAATTATCGTAAACGCCATCAAGGCTTGATTCCGCTGGTTGGTGGGATCTCTGTTTACGCGGGTATCTGTTTCACCTTCGCCATTGCGGATTATTACATTCCTCATGCAGCACTCTACCTGGCCTGCGCCGGTGTGCTGGTGCTGGTTGGGGCACTGGACGACCGATACGACATCAGCGTCAAATTCCGCGCCGCGGTTCAGGCGGCTATCGGCGTCATCATGATGGTAGTGGGGAAATTGTATCTCAGCAGCCTTGGCTACATTTTTGGCACCTGGGAGATGGTACTGGGGCCATTCGGCTACTTCCTGACGCTATTTGCCGTGTGGGCGGCGATTAACGCCTTTAACATGGTAGACGGTATTGACGGTCTGCTTGGTGGGCTCTCCAGCGTCTCCTTCGCGGCTATCGGCATCATCCTCTGGTTCGACGGCCAATACAGCCTGTCGATGTGGTGCTTCGCGATGATCGCCGCCATTCTGCCTTATATCTGCCTTAACCTCGGTGTACTGGGGCGTCGCTACAAAGTCTTTATGGGTGATGCCGGAAGTACGCTGATTGGCTTTACCGTTATCTGGATCCTGCTGGAAACCACCCAGGGTAATACCCATCCAATCAGTCCGGTGACGGCACTGTGGATCATCGCCATTCCGCTGATGGATATGGTGGCAATTATGTACCGCCGTCTGCGTAAAGGCATGAGTCCCTTCTCCCCGGACCGCCAGCATATTCACCATCTTATTATGCGCGCTGGCTTCACCTCACGTCAGGCATTTGTCTTAATTACGCTGGCCGCTGCGCTGTTAGCCGGGATTGGCGTTGCCGCAGAATATGCACATTTCATTCCTGAATGGGTAATGTTGGTATTATTCTTGCTAGCATTTTTCCTGTACGGCTACTGTATTAAACGCGCATGGAAAGTGGCGCGCTTTATTAAACGCGTAAAACGCCGTATGCGTAGAAATAATGGCAACAACCCAACTTTAACTAAGTAAATCGGGACTGTAATGACTCAACCGTTGGCGGGAGCAAAATCAGTGGTAACTGAGAATGAGCTGGATGTTCGTGGCTTGTTCCGCGTGTTATGGGCGGGCAAGTTTTGGATTGCAGGCATTGCGCTGGGCTTTGCACTTATCGCCCTGGCCTATACCTTTTTCGCCAGACAAGAGTGGAGCGCGACGGCGATTACCGACCGTCCAACAGTGAACATGCTCGGAGGCTTCTACTCTCAGCAACAGTTTTTGCGGAATCTGGATGTAAAAGCGAATCCTGCGACCGCCGACCAGTCCTCGGTAATGGACGAGTCCTACAAAGAGTTTGTTATGCAGCTCGCCTCCTGGGATACGCGCCGCGATTTCTGGAACCAAACCGACTATTTCAAACAGCGAATGGTCGGCAACAGCAAAGCCGATGCTGCCCTGCTGGATGAGCTGATCAACAACATCCAGTTTATGGCGGGCGATCCGCTGCGCAACATCAACGACAGCGTCAAGCTGATCGCTGAAACGGCGCCGGATGCTAACAACCTGCTGCGTCAGTATGTCGCTTTTGCCAGCCAGCGCGCGGCAAGCCATCTTAATGATGAGCTGAAAGGCGCCTGGGCGGCACGTACCGTGCAGATGAAAGCGCAGGTCAAACGTCAGGAAGAGGTGGCCAAAGCCATCTTTAACCGCCGGGTGCATAACATCGATCAGGCGCTGAAGATTGCTGAAAAGAGCAATATCTCGCGCAGCGAAACCGACGTGCCTGCCGATGAACTGCCCGATTCTGAAATGTTCCTGCTGGGTCGTCCTATGCTCCAGGCGCGCCTGGAAAATCTGCAGGCCGTAGGGCCAGATTTTGACCTTGATTACGACCAGAACCGCGCCATGCTCAACACCCTCAACGTAGGTCCGACACTGGACCCGCGTTTTCAGACCTATCGTTATTTGCGAACACCTGAAGAACCTGTAAAACGCGATAGTCCACGTCGCGCATTCCTGATGATTATGTGGGGGATTGTGGGTGCTTTAATTGGCGCAGGCGTGGCATTAACCCGTCGTCGCAAAATTTAAGAACGCCATCTACGATGAAGGCACCTGGCCTTCATCGCTTAATCGAAGAGAATCGATGTGAAAGTACTCACTGTCTTTGGTACAAGGCCGGAAGCCATCAAGATGGCGCCTCTGGTCCATGCGCTGGCAAGTGACCCTCATTTTGAGGCGAAAGTTTGCGTTACCGCGCAGCATCGGGAGATGCTGGATCAGGTCCTTAAACTCTTTTCCATTGTTCCCGACTACGACCTCAATATTATGAAGCCGGGACAAGGGCTAACCGAAATTACCTGCCGTATTCTGGAAGGGTTAAAACCTATTCTGGAGTCGTTCAGGCCGGATGTCGTGCTGGTGCATGGCGATACCACCACCACCATCGCCACCAGTCTGGCGGCCTTCTATCAACGTATTCCGGTTGGGCATGTTGAAGCTGGCTTACGTACGGGCGATCTTTCCTCCCCGTGGCCGGAAGAGGCGAACCGGACTCTGACCGGGCATCTGGCGATGTATCACTTTGCGCCAACCGAGAACTCCCGCCAAAACCTGCTGCGCGAAAACGTTAACGACCAGCACATCTTTGTCACCGGCAATACGGTGATCGACGCGCTAATCTGGGTGCGCGACCGGGTGCTGGCGAACGAGAGCCTGCGTGGGCAACTGGCTGAACAGTATCCGTTCCTCGCCAACGGTAAAAAGATGATTCTGGTTACCGGACACCGGCGGGAAAGTTTTGGCCAGGGCTTCGAGCAAATCTGCCATGCGCTGGCTGAAATCGCCGCGCGTAATGAAGATGTCCAGATCGTCTATCCGGTGCATCTGAACCCTAACGTCAGCGAGCCGGTCAACCGCATCCTGGGGCATGTCAAAAACGTCATACTTATTGAGCCACAGGACTATCTGCCATTCGTCTGGCTGATGAACCATGCCTGGCTGATCCTGACGGATTCAGGCGGTATTCAGGAAGAAGCGCCTTCACTGGGGAAACCGGTGCTGGTGATGCGTGAAACCACCGAGCGTCCTGAGGCGGTTAAAGCGGGAACGGTGCGGCTGGTGGGGACCGATTCACGAACTATCGTCGAAGAGGTGACGCGCCTGCTGCATAACAATGAAGAGTATCAGGCCATGAGCCGGGCCCATAACCCGTATGGTGACGGCCAGGCCTGTGACCGCATTTTGTACGCACTTAAACACAATCGGGTATCGCTATGAGTTTTACTACCATTTCTGTCATTGGTCTTGGCTATATTGGGCTGCCCACGGCGGCGGCATTTGCCTCCCGTCAAAAACAGGTAGTGGGTGTTGATATCAACCAGCATGCGGTTGAGACGATCAACAAGGGTGAAATTCATATCGTTGAGCCGGATCTCGACAAGGTGGTAAAAACCGCCGTTGAAGGGGGATACCTCAGGGCCAGTACCACACCGGTGGTTGCCGATGCTTACCTGATTGCCGTGCCGACGCCATTCAAAGGCGAGCATGAGCCGGATATGGCCTATGTCGAAGCGGCAGCGAAATCCATCGCCCCGGTACTGAAAAAAGGGGCGCTGGTGATCCTCGAATCCACCTCACCGGTGGGTGCCACCGAGCAAATGGCCCAGTGGCTGGCTGAGGCGCGCCCGGATCTCACTTTCCCGCAGCAGGCGGGCGAGCAGGCCGATATCAACGTCGCCTACTGCCCGGAGCGCGTGCTGCCGGGGCAGGTGATGGTCGAACTGATTAAAAACGATCGGGTTATTGGCGGCATGACCCCGGTCTGTTCCGCCCGCGCCAGCGAGCTGTATAACATCTTCCTCGAAGGCGAATGCGTGGTGACCAACTCCCGTACCGCTGAGATGTGCAAACTCACCGAAAACAGCTTCCGCGATGTGAACATTGCGTTTGCCAATGAACTGTCGCTGATTTGCGCCGATCAGGGGATTAACGTCTGGGAACTGATTCGTCTGGCGAACCGTCATCCGCGCGTTAATATCCTGCAACCGGGGCCGGGGGTAGGTGGTCACTGCATCGCGGTCGACCCGTGGTTTATCGTGGCGCAGAACCCGCAGCAGGCGCGTCTTATCCGTATCGCTCGCGAAGTCAACGACAGCAAGCCGCACTGGGTACTGAACCAGGTGAAAGCCACCGTGGCAGATTACCTGACCCAAAGCGGTAAGCGGGCGAACGAGGTGACCATCGCCTGTTTTGGTCTCGCCTTTAAGCCGAACATCGACGATTTGCGGGAAAGCCCGGCGATGGAAATTGCCGAGATGATCGCCCAGTGGCACAGCGGTGAAACGCAGGTGGTGGAACCGAATATTCATGAACTGCCGAAAAAACTGGCTGGTCACTGCACCCTGACAAGCTTGGACGATGCGCTGGCAACCGCCGATGTGCTGGTGCTGCTGGTGGACCATAACGAGTTCAAAGCGATCCAGGGCGAGGCCGTCCGTCAGGAATTTATCGTCGATACCAAAGGGGTCTGGCGTTGAGTCAGCTGCACGGTGCGTTACAGCCGCTGGAGTGGGAAAGCGAGTTTTTTGCCCTTCCCACGGCGCTTGTGCGCCTCTCTGATGATGCTCCGCTGCTGGAGGCATCTGAGCTGGACGCCTGGCAGCGGCTGCAGGCCAAAGTTCCGGCCACCCGTGCCGACTGGCTGGAGGCGTTACAGGCGCAGGGCTTCAGGCTGGTGGAAGGCGAAGCCGATCTCGCCATTACCGTAACGCAATACGCTTGCCCTGGCGCGGAACCTGCGACGGAGCAGGATATCCCGGCGCTGCGCCAGCTGGCCGCTCAAGCCTTTGCGCAGAGCCGCTTTCGCGCGCCGTGGTACGCCCCTGACGACAGCGGTCGCTTCTATGCCCGGTGGATCGAAAATGCGGTAAAAGGCACCTTCGACCATCTCTGCCTGGTGTTCCGCGCGCCGGATGGCACCATCCAGGGCTTTGTCTCCCTGCGCAAGCTCAGCGACAACGAGGCGCGTATCGGTCTGCTGGCCGGGCGCGGCATGGGCGAGAAGTTAATGCAGGCGGCGCTGCACTGGGCGCAGCAACAGCAGATTTCTACTTTGCGGGTGGCGACCCAGATGGGCAACACCGCCGCGCTTAAACGTTATATCGCAAGCGGCGGCAACATCGAAACGACCGCTTACTGGCTATACAGGTGACAAGATGATCCCATTTAATGCGCCTCCCGTGGTGGGCACCGAACTCGATTACATGCAGTCTGCAATGGGCAGCGGCAAACTTTGCGGCGATGGCGGCTATACGCGCCGTTGCCAGCAGTGGATGGAGCAGCGCTTTCAGAGCGCGAAGGTCCTGCTGACCCCCTCCTGCACCGCCTCGCTGGAGATGGCCGCCCTATTGCTGGACATTGGTCCTGGCGATGAAGTGATCATGCCGAGCTACACCTTTGTCTCCACCGCCAACGCTTTCGTGCTGCGCGGGGCGAAAATCGTCTTTGTCGATATCCGCCCGGATACCATGAACATCGACGAGACGCTGATTGAAGTGGCGATCACCGACAAGACCCGCGCCATCGTGCCGGTACACTATGCCGGGGTGGCGTGCGAGATGGACACCATCATGGCGATTGCCAAAAAGCATAACCTGTACGTGGTGGAAGATGCCGCGCAGGGGGTGATGTCCACCTACAAGGGCCGCGCGCTGGGCACCATCGGGCACATCGGCTGCTTTAGCTTCCACGAAACCAAAAACTACACCGCTGGCGGTGAAGGCGGCGCGACGTTAATTAACGATCGCGCCCTGGTGGAGCGTGCGGAGATCATCCGCGAGAAAGGGACCAACCGCAGCCAGTTCTTCCGCGGGCAGGTGGATAAGTACACCTGGCGCGATATCGGCTCCAGCTATCTGATGGCGGATCTGCAGGCAGCATACCTGTGGGCACAGCTGGAGGCGGCAGACC
Source organism: Leclercia sp. EC_58 (assembly GCF_019584355.1). NCBI lineage: Bacteria > Pseudomonadati > Pseudomonadota > Gammaproteobacteria > Enterobacterales > Enterobacteriaceae > Leclercia > Leclercia sp. EC_58. Next base: position 946,878 of record NZ_VDAM01000001.1, on the reverse strand, counting down.
GGATCAACCAGCAGCGTCTGGCGCTGTGGCAGACCTATCACGATGCGCTGGCTCCGCTGGCGCGTAAGGGCCGTATCGAGCTGCCGACCATTCCGGCAGATTGCGTCCATAACGCCCATATGTTTTACATCAAGCTGCGGGATAACGACGATCGCAGCGCGCTTATCGCGTATCTGAAAGAGGCCGAAATCCTGGCGGTGTTCCACTATATTCCGCTCCACTCCAGCCCGGCGGGAGAAGCCTTTGGTCAGTTCGTGGGTGAAGATCGCTTTACCACCAAAGAAAGTGAGCGGTTACTCCGCTTACCGCTGTTCTACAACCTCGCTGCGGTCAACCAGCGCACGGTGATCAATACTCTGCTGAGTTATTTCGGCTGATATGTCTCTGGCGAAAGCATCGGTGTGGACCGCCGCGTCCACACTCGTCAAGATCGGCGCGGGACTGCTGGTCGTCAAACTGCTGGCCGTCTCCTTTGGCCCGGCGGGCGTCGGGCAGGCGGGTAACTTCCGTCAGCTGGTCACCGTCCTCGGTGTACTGGCCGGGGCGGGGATCTTCAACGGCGTGACCAAGTACGTGGCGCAGTATCATGATGATGCGGCGCAGCTGCGCACGGTTGTCGGGACCTCGTCGGCAATGGTGCTGGGCTTTTCCACCCTGCTGGCGGTCATCTTTTTACTGGCGGCCGCGCCCATCAGCCAGGGGCTGTTCGGTCACACGGGCTATCAGGGTCTGGTGCGGCTGGTGGCGCTGGTGCAGATGGGCATCGCCTGGGCGAACCTGCTGCTGGCACTGATGAAAGGCTTTCGCGATGCCGCCGGTAATGCGCTAGCGCTGATCGTCGGTAGCGTCATAGGGGTAATTGCTTACTACTTCTGTTACCGGCTGGGCGGCTATGAAGGCGCAATGCTGGGGCTGGCGCTGGTGCCCGCGCTGGTGGTCGTTCCGGCGGCGTTTATGCTGATGCGCAGGGGCACCATCCCGCTGCACTATCTGAAGCCCAAATGGGATCGGCTTCTGGCGGGACAGCTGGGAAAGTTTACCCTGATGGCGCTGATTACTTCCGTCACCCTGCCGGTGGCCTATGTGATGATGCGAAACCTGCTGGCGGCGCATTACAGCTGGGATGAGGTGGGGATCTGGCAGGGGGTCAGCAGTATCTCGGATGCCTACCTGCAGTTTATTACCGCCTCCTTTAGCGTCTACCTGTTGCCTACGCTCTCACGGCTCACCGCCCGGCAGGAGATCACCCGCGAAATCCTCCGTTCGCTGCGCTTCGTCTTACCGGCGGTGGCTGTTGCCAGCTTTACCGTCTGGTTGCTGCGCGATGTCGCCATCTGGCTGCTGTTTTCCGCCAAGTTTACCGCGATGCGCGACCTGTTCGCCTGGCAACTGGTGGGGGACGTACTGAAAGTAGGCGCTTACGTCTTTGGCTATCTGGTGATTGCTAAAGCGTCGCTGCGGCTCTACATTCTGGCGGAAATCAGCCAGTTTGCGTTGCTGACGGCATTCTCTCACTGGCTGATCCCCGTGCACGGCGCGCTGGGAGCGGCTCAGGCCTATATGGCCACCTATATAGTCTATTTTGCTGCCTGTTGCGGCGTCTTTTTACTTTGGCATAAACGCGCATGACTGCACTGATTCACGTCCTGGGATCGGATATCCCACACCATAACCAGACCGTACTGCGGTTCTTTAACGATGAACTGGCTCCCGGCAGCGAGCTAGCGCGGGAATTTATGGTGGTGGGTAAGGACACCGACCTTAGCGCCGCCTTTCCGGCACTGCAGCTGACCTTCTGGCCGGACAAAGCCACGCTTGCGAAAGCGGTGATCGCCAAAGCCAAGGCCAACCGCCAGCAGCGTTTCTTTTTTCACGGGCAGTTCAATACCGGCCTGTGGCTGGCCTTGTTGAGTGGTGGGATCAGGCCCGCGCAGTTTAACTGGCATATCTGGGGCGCCGACCTGTATGAAGTCTCCCGGGGCTGGAAGTTCCGTCTCTTCTACCCGCTGCGGCGCATGGCGCAGGGGCGGGTGGGCTGCATCTTTGCCACTCGCGGCGATTTGAACTATTTCGCAAAACAGCATCCGAACGTGCGCGGTGAACTGCTCTATTTCCCGACCCGTATGGACCCGTCGCTGAACGGGTTAGCCCGGGAGGTGAAACGCGAGGGTAAACTGACGATTCTGGTGGGTAACTCCGGGGATCGCAGTAACGAACATATTGCGGCATTAAAGGCGGTGCATCAGCAGTTTGGCGATACGGTCAACGTGATCGTGCCGATGGGCTATCCTGCTAATAACGCGGCATACATTGATGAAGTCCGTCAGAGCGGACTGGCATTATTCAGCCCGGACAATTTGCAGATCCTCAGCGATAAGCTGGCCTTTGATGACTACCTGGCATTGCTGCGTAAGTGCGATCTGGGCTATTTCATTTTTGCACGCCAGCAGGGGATCGGCACGCTCTGTCTGTTGATTCAGGCGGGCATTCCCTGCGTGCTTAATCGCGAAAACCCGTTCTGGCAGGACATGGCTGAACAGCACATTCCGGTGCTGTTTACCACCGATGACTTGAACGAAGAGGTGGTGCGTGAAGCCCAGCGACAGCTTGCGCAGGTGAATAAAAACGCCATCGACTTCTTCAGCCCGAACTACCTTACGCCGTGGCATCAGGCGCTGCGGATCGCCTCAGGAGAGAATACATGAGCCAGTTGCAATTTAGCGGCCTGCTGGTCATCTGGCTTCTGAGCGCCTTGTTTATCGCCACGCTGACGTGGTTTGAATTCCGCCGGGTGCGTTTTAACTTCAACGTCTTCTTCTCGCTGCTGTTTCTGCTGACCTTTTACTTCGGCTTTCCGCTGACCAGTGTGCTGGTGTTCCGCTTCGATGTGGCCGTCGTACCGCCGGAGATACTCATGCAGGCGCTGCTGTCGGCGACCTGTTTCTATGGGGTCTATTACGTCGCCTATAAGACGCGGCTAAAACCGGCCAGCAGTGACGCATCGCGACGGCCTTTGTTCACCATGAACCGGGTTGAGACGCATCTGACCTGGATGATGCTGATGGGCATTGCCCTTGTCACTGTCGGTATCTTCTTCATGCACAACGGCTTTTTGCTCTTTAAGCTGCACTCCTACAGCCAGATCTTCTCCAGCGAAGTCTCCGGGGTAGCGCTCAAGCGCTTCTTCTATTTCTTCATTCCGGCGATGCTGGTGGTCTATTTTCTGCATCAGAGTGCCCGGGCGTGGCTCTTCTTTCTGGTCAGTACCGTGGCGTTTGGCCTGCTGACCTACATGATTGTCGGCGGCACGCGCGCAAACATCATTATCGCCTTCGCGATCTTCCTGTTTATCGGCATTATTCGCGGCTGGATCTCGCTGTGGATGCTGGCTGCGGCAGGCGTGCTGGGAATTGTGGGGATGTTCTGGCTGGCGCTGAAGCGCTACGGCATGGATGTCAGCGGCGACGAAGCGTTTTACACCTTCCTGTACCTCACCCGCGACACCTTCTCGCCGTGGGAAAACTTAGCCCTGCTGCTGCAAAACTACGACAAAATCGATTTTCAGGGGCTGGCGCCCATTGTTCGCGATTTTTATGTCTTTATCCCCACCTGGCTGTGGCCGGACAGACCGGGCGTGGTGCTGAATACGGCAAACTACTTTACCTGGGAAGTGCTGAACAACCACTCCGGGCTGGCCATCTCACCGACGCTGATCGGTTCGCTGGTGGTGATGGGCGGCGGCTGGTTTATCCTGCCGGGGGCGATTGCCGTCGGGCTGATTATCAAATGGTTCGACTGGCTCTATACGCTGGGCAATCAAGAGACCAACCGCTATAAGGCAGCGATTTTGCATAGTTTCTGTTTCGGTGCCATTTTCAATATGATCGTGCTGGCGCGAGAAGGGCTGGATTCGTTCGTCTCCCGCGTGGTCTTTTTCATGGTGGTTTTTGGCGCCTGTCTGCTGATGGCGAAGCTGCTGTACTGGCTGTTCGACAGCGCCGGGTTAGTGCATAAGCGCGAACCGGCAAACGGCAGGGCGCTTTCGCGAGTCTGAGTAAGGATAATAATGATTGATAATACCTCAGCACCGCAGTATGACCTGCGGGGCCTGAAGCTGATCGGCTGGCGTGATATGCAGCATGCGCTGGACTATCTCTGTGCCGGGGACGGGATCAAAACCGGCACGCTGGTGGCCATCAATGCAGAAAAAATGCTTACCCTTGAGGATAACGCCCAGGTGCGCGAACTCATCGAGGCGGCCGAGTTTAAATATGCGGACGGGATAAGCGTGGTGCGCTCCGTGCGTAAGAAGTACCCGAGGGCGAACATCTCTCGCGTCGCGGGGGCCGATCTCTGGGAAGCGCTGATGGCGCGGGCGGGGGCAGACGGTACGCCGGTCTTCCTCGTCGGCGGCAAACCTGGGGTGCTGGCGCAAACCGAGCAGAAATTGCGTGACCAGTGGCAGGTGAATATCGTCGGCAGCCAGGATGGCTATTTCAGCCCTGACGATCAGCAGGCGCTGTTCGCCCGCATTCGTGACAGCGGGGCGAAGATCATCACCGTCGCGATGGGTTCACCGCGCCAGGAGATCGTGATGCGCGACTGCCGTCAGGTCTATCCGGATGCGCTCTATATGGGCGTGGGCGGCACTTACGATGTCTTTACCGGCCACGTAAAGCGCGCGCCCAAAGTGTGGCAGAACCTGGGGCTGGAGTGGCTGTATCGCCTGTTATCCCAGCCGAGCCGGATCACCCGCCAGCTCCGTCTGCTGCGTTATCTCGGCTGGCACTACTCCGGTCGCCTGTAATATCTGAAACGCAGCGCGATATACTGCTCGCGCTGCGATCCCCCCGTAAATCTGCTGCTTTTCTCAACAATACATTCATTTATTTAACGCATCGTTTGCCATTTTACAAAATTTAAGAAACCATTCCCCCGTCACTACCGTACCAGGCTGTTTTAGCATCAACCGTAAACATAAACGGCCCATAACGCACAGCCTGTGATAGCGCATCTGTACCTATAACAATAACCGGCGCAGGCCGGGAGAGTCGCAAGCACAACCGAGGATTTATGTCAGAGAAAAAACCGGAGCTTCAGCGTGGGCTGGAAGCTCGTCATATCGAACTTATCGCCCTTGGCGGGACGATTGGCGTGGGCCTGTTTATGGGCTCCGCCAGCACCCTGAAATGGGCCGGGCCGTCGGTCCTGCTGGCGTATATCATCGCCGGGCTGTTCGTCTTCTTTATCATGCGCTCCATGGGGGAGATGCTGTTCCTCGAGCCGGTCGCCGGTTCGTTCGCCGTTTATGCGCATCGCTACATGAGCCCGTTTTTTGGCTATCTCACGGCGTGGTCGTACTGGTTTATGTGGATGGCGGTGGGCATATCGGAGATCACCGCCATTGGGGTTTATGTGCAGTTCTGGTTCCCGGAAATGGCGCAGTGGATACCTGCGCTTATCGCCGTGGGGTTGGTGGCGCTGGCGAACCTCGCCGCCGTGCGTCTGTACGGTGAGATCGAATTCTGGTTTGCGATGATTAAAGTAACCACCATTATCGTGATGATTGTCATCGGCGTGGGGGTGATCTTCTTCGGCCTGGGTAACGGCGGCCAGGCGATTGGCTTTGGCAACCTGACCGAGCACGGCGGCTTCTTTGCTGGCGGCTGGAAGGGCTTCCTGACCGCGCTCTGCATTGTGGTGGCGTCCTATCAGGGGGTTGAGCTTATCGGGATCACCGCCGGCGAAGCGAAAAACCCGCAGGTGACCCTGCGCAGCGCGGTGGGCAAGGTGCTGTGGCGTATCCTCATCTTCTATGTCGGCGCGATTTTTGTCATCGTCACTATCTTCCCGTGGAATGAGATTGGCAGTAACGGCAGCCCATTCGTGCTCACCTTTGCCAAAATCGGCATTACCGCAGCAGCGGCGATTATCAACTTTGTGGTGCTGACGGCGGCGCTCTCCGGTTGTAACAGCGGCATGTACAGCTGCGGACGTATGCTCTACGCGCTGGCGAACAACCGCCAGCTGCCGGCGGCGGTGGGGAAAGTCTCCCGCGCCGGAGTGCCGGTGGTGGGCGTTGCCATCTCGATTATTATTCTGCTGGTGGGGTCATGCCTGAACTACATCATCCCGAACCCACAGCGTGTCTTCGTTTATGTCTACAGCGCCAGCGTTCTGCCAGGTATGGTGCCGTGGTTTGTGATCCTGATTAGCCAGCTGCGTTTTCGGCAGGCGCATAAAAACGCGATCGCCAGCCATCCGTTCCGCTCCATTCTCTTCCCGTGGGCTAACTATTTAACGATGGCGTTCCTGATCTGTGTGCTGATCGGCATGTACTTCAACGAAGACACCCGCATGTCGCTGTATGTCGGGGCGATATTCCTGGCGGCCGTTAGCGCGGGATACAAGATTTTTGGCCTGGGGCGACACGTGGAAAGGACCAAAACGCAGTAATATGCGGCAAAGTGCGCAAAGTCTAATCAAACGCGCATTTATTTTAAAAAAGCACTAGACAGCAGACCGAGACCTCCGTAATATCCAGCCCCGCAACGGCGCTAAGCGCCCGTAGCTCAGCTGGATAGAGCGCTGCCCTCCGGAGGCAGAGGTCTCAGGTTCGAATCCTGTCGGGCGCACCATTCACCCGGTGCTGGAGCTGCGGTGGTCTGTTAAGTAGGCAGAACCGCGTGAAAGAGTAAAGAATCAAGTAGTGGTGGCTATAGCTCAGTTGGTAGAGCCCTGGATTGTGATTCCAGTTGTCGTGGGTTCGAATCCCATTAGCCACCCCATTATTTAAAGAGTTGTGAAATGCGAAGGTGGCGGAATTGGTAGACGCGCTAGCTTCAGGTGTTAGTGTCCTTAGGATGTGGGGGTTCGAGTCCCCCCCCTCGCACCACGACTTTTAATGAATTGAACTAAAAATTCAAAAAGCAGTACAACGGCGAGTAGCGCAGCTTGGTAGCGCAACTGGTTTGGGACCAGTGGGTCGGAGGTTCGAATCCTCTCTCGCCGACCAATTTTGAACCCCGCTTCGGCGGGGTTTTTTGTTTTCTGCTTTTCCTGTCCCTGTTGTTTATTGCCGACAGCGATATCCTGGCCTGTCGCGAATAAGTGACATATAACCTCTTGAAATGAATCAATATATTTCTTTACCCGTCAGCCTGTCTCTTCCTGGAGACACTTTGACCTGGTTATCGGCCCAATCTGCTGCCCGTTTCCTGGCTGAAAGGGATAATTTCCTTTTATCTTAAAAAGTTGAGATCCATACAACTTCGTGATGCAACATTGGCACATTGCATGCAATAATATACATGTAGATGCTCATTCCACCTCTTATGTTCGCCTTAGTGCCTCATAAACTCCGGAATGACGCAGAGCCATTTACGGTGCTTATCGTCCACTGACAGATGTCGCTTCGGCCTCATCAAACACCATGGACACAACGTTGAGTGAAGCACCACAAGTTGTCAAACAGACCTGTTTAACGCCTGCTTTTTAGCAGGCGTTTTTTTATGCCTTATCTGCAGTAGCGCGTCAGGATCCCCACCACCATCAGCAGGGCACAGCCCGAAACGCCATACAGTGCCTGTAGCGGCCCCAGCACGTCAGCAACCAGTGCCGTGAGGCCGGTAAAGAGCGATGCGCTGGCGGTTTGCCATCGCCAGACCCTGCCGCTGGCCGAGGAGATCAGGTCAGCCTGAAAGCTGCTTAACAGGCTAAAAGTGCCCACCGCAAAAACGACGTTCGAAGCGAGATGGGCGACAAACACGGCTCCCAGCGCTTGCATCCCCGATAGCAGCGGGATCGTCCCGTAGGCGAGTAAAAAGAGGCCGAGGCAGGTCAGCAGGAGGCGGTTTTGTCCGGCGTAGCGGGGCAGGCTCTCTCTTTTCAACAGCAGCGGGCCGCAAAGCTGTCCCATGCTGCGGGCAAAAAGCAGAGGCAGGGCCAGCCCGGCAGCATCATTCGGCTCAATCTGCTGCGCCAGTGCAGGCAGCAGCGCCATAGCGGGTGAACCCACGGCGGCGAGGGCAGGAAGCAGCAACAGACTGCGTTTTTGCTGCGCTCCCAGTGCCTGCCAGCGCATCGCCACCGGTCTTTCGGTTTCTGCTGCCTGCTCAGGCGCCAGAGAAGGCAACGCGCTGCCGGTGAGGCGCAGCATCAGCAAGGAGCCCGCAAAGGTGAGCGCGTCGATCCCCAGCAGTGCCAGCGTGGGCAGATGATGAAACAGCACCATACCCAGCCCGGTGCCCAGTAGCACCTGCGAAGCAAAAATCATCGTCTCCAGGCAGGTCGCTGCAGGTAGCTCGGCTTCGGACAATCCCCGCCGGAACAGCAGGGCCAGCGCGGGCCAGCTCATGCCCGTCAGAAAGGCCTCGGTGGACTGCACCGCCAGCAGCGCCATCATGCTGTGAAACTGAATGCCCAGCAGAGGAAAAAGCAGGGCGAGCAGGCCCAGCCACTCGGTCAGGAGCAGCAGGTCGATGGGTGAAAAACGCATACAGAACTTCTCTCCGACGAGGCTGCCCAGAAATCCCGGTAGCAGGGCAAACAGATATGCCAGGGTCAGTAAAGAGGCGGGAGCCTGCCACTCCAGCAGCAGACCAAAGACCATCACCTGGGTTAAGCCATTCCCCACAGAGGTAAACAGAAAAGCGCAGGCCAGCAGGCGCAGCCAGCGATGACAGCGCAGCGCGTGAAAAAGCGCATACAAAAGCGTGTTCATGAAACGATCCTTTCAAAAACGATTTAATCCACGCCGTAAAAGGCGTGTACAGAAAAAATGTTCAATGAAAGGAGATCGTTACATTGGCGGAGTGGGTCTCTGAAGAAGATGCTAAGAATGTAGCAAATAAAAAAGGAGGCCGTCAGGCCTCCTGTGCAATTATTGCTGCGGGGGATTATTCTGCAACGTCAGCAGCAGACCGTCGCGGCGCATTTCGGCAGCCTCTTCCGGCAGATGCAGTTTATCCAGCGTATCCGCCAGCCAGGCATAATCGAACGCATCCGGGCGCTGTTTTAACGCGGCGCGGAAGGCGAGGCTGGCCTCTTTCCATTCACCATGTCTGGCCAGCGACTGTCCCAGAGTGCTCCACAGCAGAGGGCGGTCGCCCACGGTTTTGATCTGCTGGCGCAGCATTTTCTCGATCTGCTCCGGATTATTGGTTTTCAGGCGCGGGATCACCATCACCAGACGATCGTCGTACTGGCGTTTCAGGCCATCAAGGATGATGCTCTGGGCGGTATCGTGATCGTCACATTCAATCAGGTGTTCCGCCATCGCCACCTGCAGGGGCACCTGCTGGCGCGTTTTGCGGCTCTGATTTTTCCACCAGGCTTTCAGGCCATCGCTGCCCTGATCGGCACGCGCCTGGTCCATCAGCCCGATCCAGGCCTGACGTTGCAGGCTGTCGCGCTGCTCTTCGTCACCGACGTCGGCTTTCGCCATCGACGGGATGATGTCCAGCAGCGAGCCCCAGGCGCCGGTGCGGATATAGGCCTGCTCAGCCAGACGCAGCACCTCCGGATGACGCGGCGCGATCTCCAGCAGACGATCGACGCCGTGGCGGGCGGCATGGTTTTCGTTGCGCGCCAGTTGCAGACGTACCCGGGTGATCTCCACCGGGATCGGGTCGTTTTCAGCCAGCTCAGCGGCACGCTCCAGATGCTGATTGGCGCGTGCTTCGTCGCCGCGCTGCTGTGCGGCTTCCGCCGCCAGCAGATAGTTGACCACCGGCTGTTCAGCATGATCGGCATTCTTCGACATCAGCTTCTCAACCTGCTGATAGTCTCCTTCAGCCAGTTTCAGCAGGGCCTGTTCGGTCTGCTTGCGGGCACGGCGGCGCTTGCGGCCGACAAACCAGCTGCGGGTATGGGCCCCGGTACGGAAGATGCGGCGCAGGATCCACTCGATCGCCAGAAACGCCACCATTACCAGGATCAAAATGATCACCAGCCCGGTGACGCTGGTTTCGATATTGTAGTTATCGGTCTGGATCAACACGTAGCCCTGATGACCCGCCAGCATAGGGCCCAGCACGATCCCGGCGAGCAGCAGTGCGAAGAGTAATAAAACTTTTAACATAATTACTCTCCTTGCGGTGCGCTGTCAGGGGCGGGAGCAGGGGCTGGAGCAGGAGACTGCTCCGCCGCTTCGCCCGGCTGTGCCAGCAGGTTACGCACGCGCGTCTGCATCAGCTTCTCCAGAATCGGCTGGCTCTCCAGCTTATCCGGTACGTTCATGGTGATGTTCTGTTGACTCAGCTTGTCCACCTCTTCGAGGAAGGCGGTAGTGGTGGCATCGTCGGTATCGTAGTAAGCGCGTACCCAGGTGGAGACGTTATCCAGCGCCTGTTTGTAGGTCTCTTCCTGATGACGAGGCACAGCCTGCGCGGCCACCAGCAGACGTGAACGCAGGTTCTCGCGCAAGTAGACGTCCTGATTCGGCGCGAGCAGCGGTACGGCGGTCTCATCGCGGCGGCGAACGGTGATAAAGCTGTCCATAAAGTTCTGCCAGCTTTTTTGCAGGTTGATGCGCCACTCGCTCAAGGAGCTGGAGAGTTCGCTGCTGTCGGAATCCATCGGGGAGTCGTCGTCATTATTATCTGCCAGACGCAGGTTATCGATTTGGTTCGACAGCTGATTCACTTTCAGAATGATGCCGTCGTAGTCCACCTGGGAAACGGTCGCCAGGCTGGCGATATCCGCAGTGAGTGCCCGGCGGGCAGTGATCAGGCTTGGGTCGTTCATATCGCCCAGGCTGGCATCAGCGCTTTTCAGCAGCGCGGCAGCGGTGGTGACATCCTGATCGCTCCACAGCTTGCGCCCGGCCAGTTTGACCAGGAAATCAGCCTGCGCCAGCAGCCAGGTTTTGGCATCGGTACCGGAAATGGCCGCCACTTTTTGCTGCATTTCATCCAGCTGTTTGGTCAGCTCGTCCTGCTTACGGGTGGCGGCGGCCAGCTGATCGGCCTGCTGTTTGATCACCCCATCCAGCTCGGCTTTTTGCGACTGCTGCGCCTGTTGCAAGGCGGTGATTTGCGTCACCAGCTCGTCGTTGGTGGCAACCTGATTGGTAGCTTGTTTTTTCACCAGCCCATACAGACCGACGCCAGCGGCCAGCGCAATGGCGATGGCAATTGCGCTTAACGCCAGACTGGTTTTATTGCTGCCATGCTTTTTCTCTGTCGTTTCTGGCTGTGGCGTGGTGTCCACAGTCTCCCTGGTCTCTTCAACCACGGCGGAGGATTTTTCTTGTTCCGTCATTATGGCTTCCCATTATGAGAGTTATTGTAATGCGCGCAGCAGCGCATCGTTGTCGGCGTTATCAGCGATCCGAATATCTTGCCAGCCCAGTTCCCGGGCGAGGTTCGCCAGACGCTCACTGACGACCAGAAGCCGACAGCGGAGTAACCAGTTTTCACGATACCATTGTGGGATCAGCGACCAGAGGTGTTGCAACATTTCGCCGCTGGTCACCACAAGGGTAGTGACGCCGCGCGACTGCCAGCGCATCGCCTCTTCTGCACCGTCATAGTATTTATTACAACGTTGATAACATTCGCAAAATGTCACTTCTGCTCCACGCTCACGCAGCGTGTCGCCCAGCAGTTCTCGTCCACCGTTGCCGCGTAAAATCAGGGCACGCTTCCCCACAACGGTTTGTAATTCAGGTAATTGTAGCAACACTTCGCTGGTTTCCCGATCCAGCGGGTAGCGAACATGCTTGCCACTTTCGGTGTGCAGCGCCAGGGCGGTGGTTCTGCCGATAGCGAAATAGCACGGCGCATCCGGCCAGCGCTGGCCCTCCTGCTGCAGCCGGGCGTGGGCAAATGCCACGGCATGTTGTGACAGGGCAAACAGCATGTCATCGGTCTGCAGCGCGCCAAGATGGCCCGCGAGCAGGGGAAGTTCCCGGCCCGGGGTGAACTCAATCAGCGGAAAGCTCCACGCCACCTGCCCCAGTGCGCGCAGACGGCTCACTAACTGATCTCCTGCGGGAGAAGGGCGGGTGACGAGAATACTCATGCCGGGGGTTCTCCATTATAGACTTCCGCGAGAATTTCACGGGCGCCATTGTCCAGTAGCTCTTCCGCCAGCGAAATACCCAGCTGTTCGGCGTCCTGCGGTTTGCCGCGACGTTCGCCGCGTACCATCTGCGAACCGTCCGGCGCGCCAACCAGCGCGCGCAGCCACAGTTCGCCATCTGTTAATTCAGCATAGCTGCCAATCGGCACCTGACATCCCCCTTCCAGGCGGGTATTCATGGCGCGCTCCGCCTGCACGCGGATTGCGGTCTCGTCGTGATTGAGCGGCGCCAGCAGCGCATGGGTACGGGTATCGTCGAGCCGGCACTCTATGCCCACCGCGCCCTGCCCCACGGCCGGCAGCGACTGTTCCGGGGAGAGCGCCGCCTTGATACGCGACTCCAGTCCCAGGCGTTTCAGGCCAGCCACCGCCAGAATAATGGCGTCATATTCACCGTTGTCCAGCTTGCTCAGGCGGGTGCCGACGTTACCGCGCAGGGAGCGGATGATGAGATCCGGGCGATACTCGGCCAGCTGGCACTGGCGGCGTAAACTTGACGTGCCAACGATGCTCCCTTGTGGCAGAGCATCCAGGGAGTCGTAGTGATTCGAGACAAAGGCATCGCGCGGATCTTCCCGCTCGCAAATCGTGACCAGACCCAGCCCCTCAGGGAAATCAACCGGGACGTCCTTCATGGAGTGAACCGCGATATCGGCGCGACCTTCAAGCAGTGCCAGCTCAAGCTCTTTTACGAACAGGCCTTTCCCGCCCACTTTCGCCAGCGGTGTATCAAGGATGACATCACCGCGTGTCACCATTGGTACCAGCTCTACACGCAAACCTGCATGGCAGGCCTCAAGGCGCTGCTTAACATAATGTGCCTGCCAGAGCGCAAGGGGGCTTTGGCGTGTGGCAATTCTTAAAACATTGTCTAACATGCTTGTTACCGTCTTAATCGTCTGCTGACCATCCTAACATTGTTGTCTCAGGACTGTCAGGTTTACGGACGTAGAAGGGGTTCAGGACAGGGCTGCGATACAGGTTGCCTGCTGCCGTATTCAGGAATTTACACGTACAGAACGGTGCTACACTTGTATGTAGCGCATCTTTCTTTACGGTCAAACGGCAAGGTGTTAAATTGATCACGTTTTAGACCATTTTTTCGTCTCCGAGACCATAAAGATAAGGGCGAAAAAGGGCGACGGCTACTTTCGAAATACTGTGAATGCGTAATCCTCGGTCTTGCTGAAGGTGAGCGCTTTCTGAACATCAGGCGATACGTCTTGTACCTCTATATTGAGACTCTGAAACAGCGACTGGATGCCATCAATCAACTGCGCGTCGATCGCGCGCTTGCTGCCATGGGACCTGCTTTCCAGCAGGTTTACAGTCTACTGCCGACATTGTTGCATTATCACCATCCGCTGATGCCGGGTTACCTTGATGGTAACGTTCCCAAAGGCATCTGCCTTTTCACGCCTGATGAAACCCAACAGCACTATCTGAAAGAGCTGGAACTCTATCGCGGTATGCCAGCGCAGGAGTCGCCAAAAGGCGAACTGCCTATCACCGGCGTCTACACCATGGGCAGCACCTCTTCGGTAGGGCAAAGCTGCTCGTCGGATCTCGATATCTGGGTCTGTCATCAATCCTGGCTTGATAATGAAGAACGTCAACTGCTGCAGCGTAAATGCAGCCTGCTGGAGAGCTGGGCGGCATCGCTCGGCGTGGAAGTCAGCTTCTTCCTGATTGATGAAAACCGTTTCCGTCATAATGAAAGCGGCAGTCTGGGGGGCGAAGACTGCGGCTCGACCCAGCACATCCTGTTGCTGGATGAATTTTACCGTACCGCCGTGCGCCTGGCCGGGAAGCGTATCCTGTGGAGTATGGTGCCGTGCGACGAAGAAGAGCATTACGACGACTACGTCATGAAGCTCTATGCCCAGGGTGTCCTGACGCCAAACGAGTGGCTGGACCTGGGGGGCTTAAGCTCGCTCTCTGCGGAAGAGTACTTTGGCGCCAGCCTGTGGCAGCTCTATAAAAGTATCGATTCCCCATACAAAGCGGTGCTGAAAACGCTGCTGCTCGAAGCCTATTCCTGGGAATACCCGACCCCGCGCCTGCTGGCAAAAGACATTAAACAGCGTCTGCATGATGGCGAGATCGTCTCTTTCGGTCTTGATGCCTACTGCATGATGCTCGAGCGCGTCACCGAATACCTGAAAGCCATCGACGATCCGACCCGTCTCGATCTGGTCCGTCGATGTTTCTACCTCAAAGTCTGTGAGAAGCTCAGCCGTGAGCGCGCCTGCGTTGGCTGGCGTCGTGAAGTGGTCAGTCAGTTAGTCAAAGAGTGGGGATGGGACGAAGAGCGCCTGTCGATGCTCGATAACCGCGCCAACTGGAAGATCGATCAGGTGCGTGAAGCGCACAACGAACTGCTCGATGCGATGATGCAGAGCTACCGTAACCTGATCCGCTTTGCTCGTCGTAACAACCTCAGCGTTTCCGCCAGCCCGCAGGACATTGGGGTGCTGACCCGTAAGCTGTACGCGGCGTTTGAAGCGCTGCCGGGTAAAGTGACGCTGGTGAACCCACAGATTTCGCCGGACCTGTCTGAACCGAACCTGACCTTTATCTATGTTCCACCGGGTCGTGCGAACCGTACCGGCTGGTATCTCTACAACCGTGCCCCAAGCATGGATTCGATCATCAGCCATCAGCCGCTGGAATATAACCGTTACCTGAACAAGCTGGTGGCGTGGGCCTGGTTTAACGGCCTGCTGACCTCCCGCACGCGTCTGTTTATTAAAGGTAACGAGATTGTCGATTTAGCCAAGCTGCAGGAAATGGTCGCCGATGTGTCGCACCACTTCCCGCTGCGTCTGCCTGCGCCGACGCCGAAAGCGCTTTACAGCCCGTGCGAAATTCGCCATCTGGCGATTATCGTCAACCTGGAATATGACCCGACGGCGGCGTTCCGCAATCAGGTGGTCCATTTCGATTTCCGCAAGCTGGACGTCTTCAGCTTTGGCGAGCAGCAAAACTGCCTGGTGGGCAGCGTCGATCTGCTCTACCGCAACTCGTGGAACGAAGTGCGTACCCTGCACTTCAACGGCGAGCAGGCGATGATCGAAGCGCTGAAAACGATTCTCGGCAAAATGCACCAGGATGCCGCGCCGCCGGACAGCGTCGAGGTGTTCTGTTATAGCCAGCATCTGCGCGGCCTGATTCGTACCCGCGTGCAGCAGCTGGTCTCTGAATGTATCGATCTGCGCCTCTCCAGTACCCGTCAGGAAACCGGGCGCTTTAAAGCGCTGCGCGTCTCCGGCCAGACCTGGGGCCTCTTCTTTGAACGTCTGAACGTCTCGGTGCAGAAGCTGGAAAACGCTATCGAGTTCTACGGCGCCATTTCGCACAACAAACTGCACGGTCTGTCGGTACAGGTAGAGACCAACCACGTCAAACTGCCGCAGGTGGTGGACGGCTTCGCCAGTGAAGGGATTATTCAGTTCTTCTTTGAGGAGACGGGGGAGGATGCCGGGTTCAATATCTACATCCTCGACGAAACCAACCGCGCCGAAGTGTATCACCACTGTGAAGGCAGCAAAGAGGAGCTGGTGCGCGACGTCAGCCGCTTCTACTCCTCTTCCCATGACCGCTTCACTTACGGCTCAAGTTTTATTAACTTCAACCTGCCGCAGTTCTATCAGATTGTGAAGGTGGATGGCCGTGCGCAGGTGATCCCGTTCCGCACCCAGGCGATTACCCCGGTCGTCCCTGACAGACAGGACGCCAGCACCCCGCTGTTGCAGCAGTATTTCTCCTGACGGCCATTGCCCGGTGGCGCTACGCTTACCGGGCCTACAAAGGCACGAACCCGTAGGCCGGATAAGCGAAGCGCCATCCGGCAAAACAGCCTTAGCGGAAGCTCACCTCTTCACCTGACTGCTGCGTCGCAGCCTGCTCAAGCAGATCCCAGAAGGTCTCACCGCTGCGATCGCAAATCCACTCGTCGCCTTTCAGGTCGAAGTGGTAGCCGCCCTGTTTAGTGGCCAGCCACACCTGGTGAAGCGGCTCCTGGCGGTTAATAATGATTTTGCTGCCGTTTTCGAAGCTGATGGTCAGCACGCCGCCATTGATTTCACAATCGATGTCGCTGTCACCGTCCCAGTCATCCAGGCGTTCTTCGATGGTTTGCCACAGGTTATCGGCAAGGCGATGGAATTCACTGTCATTCATGGTTCTGTTCCTGTTTTTCGTGATGGCGGCAGTATAACGCTAAATAATTCCGGTTGCAGGTTAGCGGCAAACTCTTGCTTTTGTGCCTTCTCCTGCGATGATAGAAAACAGATTTGAACTTACAGGCAACATGATAATGAAAAACGTTTTTCGAACGCTTGCCGTTCTCCTTACGCTGTTTAGCCTGACCGGATGTGGTCTGAAAGGGCCGCTCTATTTCCCGCCAGCAGATGAAACCGCGCCGCCACCGACCAAAAAAGTGGAAAGCCCAGTGCAAACCACCATGCCGGATCGTAACGATCGCGGCGATAACAACGGTCCAAGCCAGGTCAATTACTGACAAGCGCTCCTGTCCGCGCAATGGAGTAAATAATGCAGTTTTCTAAGATGCATGGCCTTGGCAATGACTTTATGGTCGTCGACGCGGTAACGCAGAATGTCTTCTTTTCCCCGGAGCTGATCCGCCGTCTGGCCGATCGGCACCTGGGGGTGGGGTTTGATCAGCTGCTGGTGGTTGAGCCGCCCTACGATCCGGATCTCGATTTTCACTATCGTATCTTTAATGCCGACGGCAGCGAAGTCTCCCAGTGCGGCAACGGCGCGCGCTGTTTTGCCCGTTTTGTCCGTCTGAAGGGGCTCACTAACAAGCGCGATATTCGCGTCAGCACCGCCAACGGACGGATGGTACTGAGCGTGACCGACGATGAGCTGGTGCGGGTGAATATGGGCGAGCCGAACTTCGAACCCTCGCAGGTGCCGTTCCGCGCCAACAAAGCGGAAAAGACCTATATCATGCGCGCGGCGGAACAGACAGTCTTGTGCGGCGTGGTCTCCATGGGGAACCCGCACTGCGTGATTCAGGTTGATGACGTGGCGACGGCGCCCGTCGAAACCCTCGGGCCGGTGCTGGAGAGCCATGAGCGTTTTCCGGAACGCGCCAACATTGGATTTATGCAGGTTCTCACCCGCGAACACATTCGTCTGCGCGTTTTTGAACGTGGCGCAGGCGAGACGCAGGCGTGCGGCAGCGGTGCCTGTGCGGCCGTCGCGGTGGGGATTACGCAGGGTTTACTGGCACCAGAGGTTCGCGTGGATTTGCCAGGCGGGCGTCTTGATATCGCCTGGAAAGGCCCGGGCCAGCCGCTCTATATGACCGGCCCGGCGACACAAGTTTATGACGGGTTTATCCATCTATGAAACAACCAGGAGAAGAACTGCAGGAGACGCTGACGGCAATGGACGACCGGGCGGTTGTTGATTACCTGCTGCGCCATCCTGATTTCTTTATTCGCAATGCGCGTGTCGTTGAAGAGATGCGCGTCCCGCACCCGGTCCGCGGTACGGTCTCGCTGGTTGAGTGGCATATGGCGCGCGCGCGCAACCATATAAACCATCTTGAAGAGAACATCTCCCTGCTGATGGAGCAGGCAAGCAGTAATGAAGGGCTGTTCTATCGCCTCCTGCACCTGCAATCCCGGCTGGCGTCGGCCAGCAGCCTGGACGAATTTCTTCTTCGTTTGCATCGCTGGGCGCGGGATCTGGGGCTGGCGGGTGCCACGATACGCCTCTTCCCGGACCGCTGGCGCATTGGCGCGCCCTCACGTTTTACCCATCTGGCCCTGTCGCGTCAGGCGTTTGAGCCGCTGCGCATTCAGCGTATGGGACAAGCGAACCACTATCTTGGGCAGCTGAATGGTCCTGAGCTCCTGGTGGTACTGCCAGAGGCCAAAGCTATCGGGTCGGTAGCCATGTCCCTGATGGGGCGCGACGGCGAGCTTGGTGTGATGCTGTTTACCAGCCGCGATCCGCATCATTACCAGCAGGGACAAGGCACACAACTGCTGCAGGAGATTGCGCAGATGCTGCCCGAGCTGCTGGAGCGCTGGATTGAACGCGTATGACGGACGCTCAGCTGGCACCTGCCGTTACCCGTTTTCTGCGCTATCTGGGCGTTGAGCGCCAGCTCAGCCCGATCACCCTGTTGAACTATCAGCGTCAGCTTGATGCCATCATGCAGTTAGCCGATGAAATCGGCCTGACGAGCTGGCAACAATGTGATGCCGCCACGGTGCGCACGTTTGCTGTGCGCAGCCGCCGTAAAGGGCTTGGCCCGGCCAGCCTTGCGCTTCGGCTCTCAGCACTGCGCAGCTTCTTTGACTGGCTGGTCAGCCAGGGCGAACTCAGCGCCAATCCGGCCAAAGGGATCGCCGCCCCGAAAGCGCCGCGCCATCTGCCCAAAAATATCGACGTGGATGACGTTAACCGCCTGCTGGATATCGATCTCAACGATCCGCTGGCGGTGCGTGACCGCGCCATGCTGGAGGTGATGTACGGCGCCGGCCTGCGTCTTTCCGAGCTGGTTAACCTGGATATCAAACATCTCGATCTGGATACCGGGGAGGTGTGGGTGATGGGCAAAGGCAGCAAAGAGCGGCGCTTGCCCATTGGCCGCAATGCCGTGGTATGGATTGAGCACTGGCTCGATCTGCGCGGCCTGTTCGGTACCGAAGACGATGCGCTGTTCCTCTCGAAGCTGGGCAAGCGCATCTCGGCGCGTAACGTGCAAAAACGGTTTGCCGAGTGGGGGATTAAGCAGGGGCTGAACAGCCATGTTCATCCCCATAAATTGCGCCATTCGTTCGCCACCCACATGCTGGAGTCCAGCGGTGACCTGCGTGGCGTCCAGGAGCTGCTGGGCCACGCCAACTTGTCCACCACCCAAATCTATACCCATCTCGATTTTCAACACCTTGCCTCGGTGTACGACGCGGCGCATCCACGCGCCAAACGGGGGAAATAATGCGTTTTTATCGTCCATTAGGCCAAATCTCTGCCCTGACGTTTGACCTTGATGACACCCTTTACGACAACCGCCAGGTGATCCTGCGAACCGAGCAGGAAGCACTGGCCTTTGTACAAAACTACCATCCGGCGTTAAAAACGCTGGAAAACAAAGAGTTTCACCGCCTGCGCCAGGCGTTACGGCAGACCGAACCGGAAATCTATCACGATGTTACGGAATGGCGCCGTCGGGCCGTTGAGCTGGCTATGCTCAACGCGGGTCTGACCGCTGCCGAGGCCGCGCTTGGCGCAGAAGCGTCGATGGCGCACTTCGCGACATGGCGCAGCCGTATCGACGTCCCGCAGGAGACGCACGACACGCTGGCTGCGCTTGCCGAAAAGTGGCCGCTGGTGGCTATCACCAACGGCAATGCCCAGCCGGAACTGTTCGGCCTTGGCGACTACTTCCAGTTTGTGCTGCGCGCAGGCCCGCACGGGCGCTCGAAGCCCTTTAACGATATGTACCATCTGGCGGCGGAGAAGCTCGACCTGCCGTTGGGGAATATTCTTCACGTGGGCGATGATCTGACCACCGACGTTGCAGGGGCGATCCGCTGCGGCATGCAGGCCTGCTGGATCAAGCCTGAAAATGCCGATCTGATGACCACCCTGGACAGCCGTCTGCTGCCGCACCTGGAAATTTCACGGTTGGCATCCCTCACCACGCTGATATAATCACCAGTAATATTGTATAAATTACCAGGGTTTTGCAGTCGAAGGCCCGGTAAGCGAAGCGCCAGCGGGCGTTTTGCAGTGTTCCTGATTACTACGTGACGGTGCCAATGGACGTTTCTTACCTGCTCGACAGCCTCAATGACAAACAGCGTGACGCGGTTGCCGCGACGCGCACCAATATGCTGGTGCTGGCAGGGGCGGGCAGTGGTAAGACACGCGTGCTGGTGCACCGTATCGCCTGGCTGCAGAGCGTGGAGAACTGCTCGCCATACTCCATTATGGCGGTGACCTTCACCAACAAAGCGGCGGCAGAGATGCGCCACCGTATCGCTCAGCTGATGGGCACCAGCCAGGGCGGCATGTGGGTGGGCACCTTCCACGGGCTGGCGCACCGCCTGCTGCGTGCGCACCATCTGGACGCTAACCTGCCGCAGGATTTTCAGATCCTCGACAGCGAAGATCAGCTGCGTCTCCTGAAGCGCCTGATCAAGGCCATGAACCTCGACGAGAAGCAGTGGCCGCCGCGTCAGGCAATGTGGTACATCAACAGCCAGAAAGACGAAGGGCTGCGTCCGCACCATATCCAGAGCTTTGGTAATCCGATTGAGCAGACCTGGCAGAAAGTCTACCAGGCCTATCAGGAAGCCTGCGATCGCGCAGGACTGGTGGATTTTGCCGAGCTGCTGTTGCGCGCCCATGAACTGTGGCTCAACAAACCGCATATTCTGCAGCACTATCGCGAACGCTTTACCAACATCCTGGTGGATGAATTCCAGGATACCAACAACATTCAGTACGCGTGGATCCGCCTGCTGGCGGGCGACTCCAGCAAGGTGATGATCGTCGGTGACGACGATCAGTCAATCTACGGCTGGCGCGGCGCGCAGGTCGAGAACATCCAGCGCTTCCTGAAGGATTTCCCGGGCGCAGAGACCATTCGCCTGGAACAGAACTACCGCTCCACCAACAACATTCTGAGCGCCGCCAACGCCCTGATTGAAAATAACAATGGCCGCCTGGGCAAAAAGCTCTGGACCGAGGGCATCGACGGCGAGCCGATCTCTCTCTACTGCGCCTTTAACGAGCTGGATGAAGCCCGCTTTGTGGTCAACCGGATCAAAACCTGGCAGGACAACGGCGGGGCGCTGGAGCAGTGCGCCATTCTCTATCGCAGCAACGCCCAGTCGCGTGTGCTGGAAGAGGCGCTGCTACAGGCCAGCATGCCCTACCGCATCTACGGCGGCATGCGCTTCTTCGAACGTCAGGAGATCAAAGACGCGCTCTCCTATCTGCGTCTGATCGCCAATCGCAACGACGACGCAGCCTTCGAGCGCGTGGTTAACACGCCAACCCGCGGCATCGGCGATCGTACCCTGGACGTGGTGCGTCAGACCTCCCGGGATCGCCAGCTGACGCTGTGGCAGGCGTGTCGCGAGCTGCTGCAGGAGCGGGCGCTTGCCGGACGCGCAGCCAGCGCGCTGCAGCGCTTCCTGGAGCTTATCGAAGCTCTGGCCCAGGAAACCGCCGACATGCCGTTGCACGTTCAGACCGACCGGGTGATCAAAGACTCCGGCCTGCGCATGATGTATGAGCAGGAGAAAGGCGAGAAGGGCCAGACCCGTATTGAGAACTTAGAGGAGCTGGTGACCGCCACGCGTCAGTTCAGCTACAACGAAGAAGATGAAGACCTGATGCCGCTGCAGGCGTTCCTGTCCCATGCCGCGCTGGAGGCGGGCGAAGGGCAGGCCGACACCTGGCAGGACGCGGTGCAGCTGATGACCCTCCACTCGGCCAAAGGTCTGGAGTTCCCGCAGGTATTTATCGTCGGCATGGAAGAGGGGATGTTCCCGAGCCAGATGTCGCTGGATGAGGGCGGACGTCTGGAGGAGGAGCGTCGTCTGGCCTATGTGGGCGTGACCCGCGCAATGCAAAAGCTGACCCTGACCTATGCCGAAACCCGCCGTCTGTACGGCAAAGAGGTCTATCACCGCCCGTCACGCTTTGTCGGCGAGCTGCCGGAGGAGTGCGTGGAAGAGGTACGCCTGCGCGCCAGCATCAGCCGCCCTGTGAGCCATCAGCGTTTGGGGACGCCGGTCTCGGAAAGCGACAGCGGCTTTAAGCTGGGCCAGCGTGTACGTCATGCCAAATTTGGCGAAGGCACCATCGTCAATCTGGAGGGTAGCGGCGAGCACAGCCGTCTGCAGGTGGCGTTCCAGGGGCAGGGCATCAAATGGCTGGTGGCCGCTTACGCCAAGCTGGAAACCGTGTAACTTTCAGAAAAATATCACTATTTTGTAACTATCTGCTAGCCTTATATGTATAAGGCTATTTATTACCCTTCAGCGTTCCGTTGCGAGTTGACGCCGCCGTTACTGCTGGCGTAACATGCGCGCACGATTACGCTAAGAGGACATTCGCCTTGGACACACCCAGTAGATACTGGCTCAATTCCCTGTCATCCAGGAACAACTCCTAAGGCTATCTCCTCACGCTGATGGCCTTAGTGGTTGTCAGCGACAATTCTTCCCGTCGCGCTGAGTCAGGCTGTTTAATGGTCTGAAACCCAAATTGTTTCTGTGTGCCCACCGAACTGTCCGATATTTTTTGCATTGGGAGTCCCGGTCATGCTGAGCGCATTTCAACTGGAAAAAAACCGACTGATTCGGCTTGAAGCTGAAGAGTCACAACCCCTCATTGATGCCGTTTGGGTGGATCTGGTCGAACCGGATGACGACGAACGCCTGCGCGTACAATCTGAGCTCGGACAAAGCCTGGCCACCCGCCCGGAACTGGAAGATATCGAAGCATCGGCCCGTTTCTTTGAAGACGAAGATGGCCTGCATATTCACTCCTTCTTCTTCTTTGAAGATGCAGAAGATCACGCCGGTAACTCCACCGTCGCATTCACCATCCGCGATGGCCGCTTGTTTACCCTGCGTGAGCGTGAGCTGCCTGCGTTCCGCCTCTACCGTATGCGCGCCCGTAACCAGGCGATGGTGGACGGTAACGCCTACGAGCTGCTGCTCGACCTGTTTGAAACCAAAATCGAACAGCTGGCGGATGAGATTGAGAACATCTACAGCGACCTGGAAGAGCTGAGCCGGGTGATCATGGAAGGGCATCAGGGCGATGAGTACGATGAAGCGCTGTCAACGCTGGCAGAGCTGGAAGATATCGGCTGGAAAGTCCGGCTGTGTCTGATGGATACCCAGCGCGCGCTCAACTTCCTGGTGCGCAAGGCGCGTCTGCCGGGTGGGCAGCTGGAGCAGGCGCGTGAGATCCTGCGCGATATCGAATCCCTGCTGCCGCACAACGAATCCCTGTTCCAGAAGGTGAACTTCCTGATGCAGGCGGCGATGGGCTTTATCAACATCGAGCAGAACCGCATCATCAAGATCTTCTCGGTGGTGTCGGTGGTCTTCCTGCCGCCTACATTAGTGGCGTCCAGCTATGGAATGAACTTCGAGTTTATGCCGGAGCTGAAATGGAGCTTTGGCTACCCGGGGGCGATTGTCTTTATGGTGCTTGCCGGGCTGGCGCCGTATCTCTACTTCAAGCGCCGTAACTGGCTTTGAGAGTTGTGCCGGGTGGCGGCTACGCCTTACCCGGCCTACGATCGTATTCCCTCTCCCTGTGAGAGAGGGTTAGGGTGAGGGCAATACTATAGTCCTCTGCGCGTCCTGCGCTGGGTATAAATCGCATCCGCCACAAACACCGCCAGCGCCACCCAGATAAACGCAAAGGTCACCATCTTATCAGCCCCCGGCACTTCGCCGTAGAACAGCACCGCCAGCAGGAACATCAGCGTCGGGCCGATATACTGGAAGAAGCCCAGCGTTGACAGGCGCAGGCGCGTTGCCGCACCGGTAAAGCAGAGCAGCGGGATAGTGGTGACGACGCCAGCCGCCATCAGCATCACATTCAGCGTCCACGGGTTGCTGCCCATGTGGCTGGTGCTGCTGTCGGCGATAGCAAACAGATAAATGGCGGCCACCGGCAGCAGCCACAGGGTTTCAAACAGCATCCCGGTTTGCGCTTCGACGGCGATTTTTTTACGCACCAGACCATAAAAGGCGAAGCTGAACGCCAGCCCCAGAGCGATGATCGGCAGCGAGCCAAAGGTCCACAGCTGAACCAGCACGCCACAAAAGGCCAGAAGCACCGCCAGCCACTGCATCCGGCGGAAGCGCTCGCCGAGGAACAACATCCCCAGCACGATATTCACCAGCGGGTTAATGAAATAGCCGAGGCTCGCCTCCAGCATATGCTGGTTGTTTACCGCCCAGATGAACAGTAGCCAGTTGCCGCCAATCAGTACGGCGGAGAGCGCCAGCAGGAAAATTTTCTTAGGCGTTTGCAGAAGCGTTTTAACCCCTGACCACTGACGGCTTACGCTCATCAGCGCCACCATAAAGAAAAACGACCAGATTACGCGGTGAGTGAGAATTTCATCGGCAGGAACGTAGTGAATCAGCTTGAAGTACGCGGGCGCGATACCCCAAATAAAATAAGCGGCAAGCGCGAGTAAAACGCCTTGCCGCGTCTGTTTAGCATCCATCAGGAAAATCCGTTACAAATATGTCACGCAATTTTACCCGATTTTACCGTCTCAACCCACCATATATGTGGCAGTTGCGCTGGCGATATAGAGCTGCTCTTCGTTATGTAACTCCACGCGGGCGACGGCGACTTTATTGCCCGCACGCAGCAGGCTGCTGCTGGCGGTGAAGCGATTGCCGCGACCCGGGCGCAGATAATCGACGCGCAGATCGATGGTTCCCATTCGCGACAGGCGCTGACGCAGCTCATCTTCGTTAATGGTGTCGTGGCGGGTCAGGGTGCTACCAACGCAGACCAGACCGGCTGCAACGTCGAGGGCGGAGGCAATAACGCCGCCATGCAGTATGCTTTGTGCCCAGTTACCGACCATCATTGGCTGGTTGTTAAAGCTCAGTTGGGCGAAATCTTTTTCGTAGCGCTCTAGCTCCAGCCCCAGAGCACGGTTGAACGGCATGTGGTAGACAAAAATCTCGCCGACAAGCTTCAGCGCTTCTTCGGCAGTAAGCGTGGCAGACATAACACGTCACATCCTTATTGTTAAAAGAATGTTGATTTTATGCCCCATCAAATTGAATTGCCAGATTCGGAGCACAGGTGAAGCCACTCACCATTAAATATGCTAAAAGGGATCAAAATATTTCTCATTAAAACGCTTTGCAGGAGAGCATCACCGATGCGGACATATCAGGCCGTACTCATGGCGGCGGCTGCGCTGCCTCTTTCGGCATTTGCGCAGGACGCGACAACTCAGGAGGTGCCTGCCGTGCGGGGCAGCATCATCGCTAACCTGTTGGAGGAGCACGATAATCCTTTTACGCTCTATCCTTATGACAGCAATTACCTGATCTATACCGTGACCAGCGACCTCAATAAAGAGGCGATCAAAACTTATGACTGGGCCGACGATTCGCAGAAAGATGAGGTGAAATTCCAGCTGAGTCTCGCCTTCCCGCTGTGGCGCGGTATTCTGGGGCCAAATTCGATTCTGGGTGGCTCTTACACGCAGAAGTCATGGTGGCAGTTATCTAACAGCGATGAATCGTCACCGTTCCGCGAGACCAACTACGAGCCCCAGCTCTTTCTCGGGTTTGCCACCGACTACTCGCTGGCGGGCTGGACGCTGCGGGACGTGGAGTTTGGCTACAACCATCAATCCAACGGGCGCTCCGACCCCACCTCGCGCAGCTGGAACCGTATCTATAGCCGCCTGATGGCGCAGAACGGCAACTGGCTGGTGGAGGTGAAACCCTGGTATGTGGTGGGTAACACCGACGATAATCCGGATATCACCAAATACATGGGCTACTACCAGCTGCGGGTGGGCTATCAGCTGGGTGAAGCGGTGCTCAGCGTGAAGGGGCAGTACAACTGGAACACCGGCTATGGTGGTGCAGAGATGGGCGTCAGCTACCCGCTGACCAAACATGTTCGTCTGTATACCCAGGTCTACAGCGGCTATGGCGAATCTCTCATCGACTACAACTTCAACCAGACCCGCGTGGGTGTGGGCGTGATGCTGAACGATCTTTTCTAGCCTCCTCGAATGTTTTTCTCTTAAACGTTGAAGTTTCTCTCGCAGGCGCTGAAAATAGCGCCTGTTTTAATTTCGGGCAAATGGGGTTGATGTGGTGCAGGCGGAAGTCGTTAATCAGGAGTCGCTGGCTAAACAGGTTTTGCATGAAACCTTTGGCTATCACCAGTTCCGCCCGGGCCAGGAAACCATCATCAACACGGCCCTTGAGGGGCGTGACTGTCTGGTGGTCATGCCGACAGGCGGCGGTAAATCGCTGTGCTATCAGGTTCCCGCGCTGGTACTGAATGGCCTGACGGTGGTGGTGTCACCGCTGATCTCGCTGATGAAAGACCAGGTCGACCAGCTGCTGGCGAACGGCGTGGCGGCGGCCTGCCTCAACTCTACCCAGACCCGCGAGCAGCAGCAGGAGGTGATGGCCGGGTGCCGCACCGGGCAGGTTCGTCTGCTCTATATCGCCCCGGAACGCCTGATGCTGGATAACTTCCTTGAGCATCTGGCGCACTGGAACCCGGTGCTGCTGGCGGTAGACGAAGCGCACTGTATCTCCCAGTGGGGGCATGATTTCCGTCCGGAGTATGCCGCCCTCGGTCAGCTGCGTCAGCGCTTCCCGTCGGTGCCGTTTATGGCCCTTACCGCTACCGCCGACGACACCACCCGGCAGGATATTGTGCGTCTGCTGGGGCTCAACGACCCGCTGGTTCAGGTCAGCAGCTTCGACCGCCCGAACATCCGCTATATGCTGATGGAGAAATTTAAGCCGCTGGATCAGCTGCTGCGCTATGTGCAGGAGCAGCGCGGCAAATCCGGCATTATCTACTGCAACAGCCGGGCGAAGGTCGAAGACACCGCCGCCCGTCTGCAAAGCCGCGGCTTCAGCGCCGCCGCCTATCATGCGGGGCTGGAAAACCACATCCGTGCCGACGTGCAGGAGAAATTCCAGCGCGACGATCTGCAAATTGTGGTGGCGACTGTCGCCTTCGGTATGGGTATCAACAAGCCGAACGTGCGCTTTGTGGTGCATTTCGACATTCCGCGCAATATCGAATCCTACTACCAGGAGACAGGCCGCGCCGGGCGTGATGGCCTGCCCGCCGAGGCGATGCTCTTCTACGATCCGGCGGATATGGCCTGGCTGCGTCGCTGCCTGGAAGAGAAACCCCAGGGGCAGTTGCAGGATATCGAGCGTCATAAGCTCAACGCGATGGGCGCCTTTGCCGAAGCGCAAACCTGCCGCCGTCTGGTGCTGCTGAACTATTTTGGCGAGGGACGTCAGGAGTCGTGCGGCAACTGCGATATCTGTCTCGACCCGCCGAAGCAGTACGACGGGCTTATGGACGCGCGCAAGGCGCTCTCCACCATTGGCCGCGTCAATCAACGCTTCGGCATGGGCTACGTGGTGGAAGTGCTGCGCGGCGCCAACAATCAGCGCATCCGCGAGATGGGCCATGACAAGCTGCCGGTGTATGGCATTGGCCGCGATCAGAGCCATGAGCACTGGGTGAGTGTTATCCGTCAGCTGATCCACCTGGGCTTTGCCACCCAGAACATTGCCCAGCACTCCGCGCTGCAGCTCACCGAAGCCGCCCGTCCGGTGCTGCGCGGCGAAGTGGAATTGCAGCTCGCCGTGCCGCGCGTGGTGGCGCTGAAACCGCGTGTGATGCAGAAATCCTACGGCGGCAACTATGACCGTAAGCTATTTGCCAAGCTGCGTAAGCTGCGCAAAGCCATCGCGGATGAAGAGAATATCCCGCCTTATGTAGTGTTCAACGATGCCACGCTGATTGAGATGGCCGAGCAGATGCCGCTTAGCGCCAGCGAAATGCTCAGCGTCAACGGCGTGGGCACCCGCAAACTGGAGCGCTTCGGCAAAGAGTTTATGGCGCTTATTCGTTCTCATACCGATGGTGATGATGAGGAGTAGTCAGCCCGGCAAAAAAGTGCCAGGATGATTGCTCCCTGAACTATTTCCCCGCGAGTTAATTATGTTAACCCTGTTTCTGACCGTGGCGCTGGTGCATATTGTGGCGCTGATGAGCCCTGGCCCCGACTTTTTCTTTGTTTCCCAAACGGCGGTGAGCCGTTCGCGCAAAGAGGCGATGATGGGCGTGCTGGGCATTACCCTTGGCGTTATGGTCTGGGCTGCCCTGGCACTGCTGGGCCTGAACCTGATCCTCGCTAAGATGGCCTGGCTGCATAACATCATCATGGTCGGCGGCGGTCTCTATCTGTGCTGGATGGGCTATCAGATGCTGCGCGGGGCGTTCAAAAAAGAGGATAACGAAGCGTCTGAGCCTAAAATGGAGCTGGCGGCCAGCGGACGCAGCTTTGTGAAAGGGCTGCTGACGAACCTGGCTAATCCAAAAGCCATTATTTATTTTGGTTCGGTATTTTCACTGTTCGTGGGTGAGGATGTCGGTGCCGGGGCGCGCTGGGGCATCTTCCTGCTGATCGTCCTGGAGACGTTTGCCTGGTTCACCGTGGTAGCAAGCCTGTTTGCGTTACCCTCCATGCGACGCGGCTACCAACGTCTGGCGAAGTGGATTGACGGCGTTGCCGGCGCGTTATTCGCCGGCTTCGGCATTCACCTGATCCTGTCGCGTTAAGCGTGCCTTGCTGATGCCAGCAGCGCACCCACCAGCATAAACAGCGAACCGAACACTTTATTCAGGGCCTTCATCTGACGAGGCCCTTTAATCCATGCCGCAATCCGCGTAGCCAGCGTCGCATAGCCAATCATCACAATGATATCGACCACAATGGTGGTCACGCCAAGCACCACGTACTGCATGATCTGGGGCTGATGCGGCACGATAAACTGCGGAAACAGGGCCGCCAGGAAGACGATGCTCTTTGGGTTGGTCAGGTTCACAAACACCGCCCGCTTAAACAGTTTTCCCCTGCTTTGCGTCTGGGCGAGCGTGTTGAGGTCAAGGGACCCTGCGGCGCGCCACTGCTGAATACCCAGCCAGATCAGATAGGCTGCCCCGGCCCATTTCAGCACTTCGAAGGCCAGCACCGAACGGGAGAAGAGCGTGCCGAGCCCCACGCCGACCAGCACAATGTGAATAGCCAGCCCGGTTTGCAAGCCGGCAATCGACGCCGCTGCGCCGCGATAGCCGTGGTTCATGGCGGTGGTCATGGTATTGATCGCCCCTGAGCCCGGTGAAAGGCTGAGGATAATGGATGTCAGCAGGTAGGCGAACCACCACTCAAAGGTCATTTGAAACTCCCGAATCGTCTATTTTTATGCCACAATACGCTAATGTTGCGTCATTTTACGACCTGTCACAAAAAAACGATATTCCTTGGCTTACAGGGGCGTAAACCCGATGTTTCAGCTGAATAAGGACTGGGAAACGCGAGAAAAGGCATTTGCTGCTTTCTCCATGGGACCGTTGACCGATTTCTGGCGCCAGCGCGAGGAAGATGAGTTTACGGGCGTCGGGGATATCCCGGTACGCTTCGTTCGTTTCCGTGATGAAAAAAATGACCGGGTGATTGTCGTCTGCCCCGGGCGTATCGAAAGCTACATCAAATATGCCGAGCTGGCGTACGATCTGTTCCATCTGGGTTTTGATGTGTTAATTATCGACCATCGCGGGCAGGGGCTTTCCGGTCGGATGTTGCCGGATACCCATCGTGGTCACGTGGAAAACTTCAGCGATTACGTCGACGATCTGGCCGCATTCTGGCAGCAGGAAGTGCAGCCCGGCCCGTGGCGCAAGCGCTATATTCTTGCGCACTCCATGGGCGGCGCCATTTCTACGCTCTTTTTGCAGCGCTACGATCACCAGTGCGATGCCATTGCGCTTACCGCGCCGATGTATGGCATTGTGATACGTTTTCCGGACTGGATGGTGCGCCATCTTCTCGACTGGGCTGAGGGCCATCAGCGCATTCGTGAAGGCTACGCCATCGGAACAGGACGCTGGCGGGCTTTGCCTTTTGCCATCAACGTCTTAACCCACAGCCAGCAGCGTTATCGCCGCAACCTGCGCTTCTATGCCGATGAACCGCGCTTGCGCGTTGGCGGCCCCACCTGGCACTGGGTTCGCGAAGGTATTCTGGCGGGTGAAGAGGTATTGGCGGGTGCCGGTCAGGACGATACGCCCACGCTCATCCTTCAGGCTGAAGAGGAGCGGGTAGTGGATAACCGCATGCACGACCGCTTCTGTGAACTGCGAGCCGCAGCCGGTCACCCTTGCGAAGGGGGTAAACCGCTGGTCATAAACGGCGCGTACCATGAGATCCTTTTCGAAAAGGACGCCATGCGCTCAGTCGCACTCCACGCCATCGTCGACTTTTTCGACAGGCATAACTGATATTCACCAGAGGTTAAATTTTTCTATGTACCAGGTTGTCGCGTCTGATTTAGATGGCACGCTGCTCTCCCCCGATCACACTTTATCGCCCTACGCGAAAGAGACCTTAAAACTCCTGACTGCCCGTGGCGTGAACTTTGTCTTCGCCACCGGCCGCCACCACGTTGATGTGGGGCAGATCCGCGATAATCTGGAGATCAAATCCTACATGATCACCTCCAACGGCGCCCGCGTGCACGATCTGGACGGTAATCTGATCTTCACCCATAACCTCGATCGCGACATCGCCACCGATCTGTTCGGGATCATGCACAACAACCCCGACATCATCACCAACGTCTATCGCGATGACGAGTGGTTTATGAACCGTCACCGCCCGGACGAGATGCGCTTCTTTAAAGAGGCGGTATTTAACTATTCGCTGTATGAGCCGGGCCTGCTGGAGCCGGAAGGCATCAGCAAGGTGTTCTTTACCACCGACAGCCACGAAGCGCTGCTGCCGCTGGAGCAGGCGATTAACGCCCGTTGGGGCGATCGGGTTAACGTCAGCTTCTCCACGCTGACCTGCCTGGAAGTGATGGCGGGCGGCGTCTCCAAGGGGCACGCCCTGGAAGCGGTAGCCAAACGCCTGGGCTTTGATCTTAAGGACTGCATCGCCTTTGGCGACGGCATGAACGACGCCGAAATGCTCTCCATGGCGGGCAAGGGCTGCATCATGGAAAACGCCCACCAGCGCCTGAAAGATCTGCACCCGGAGCTGGAAGTGATCGGCACCAACGGTGATAACGCGGTACCAAAATATCTGCGTAAGCTGTTCCTTGAATAATCTTCATTTGGTTGTTTAACGTTCAGTTGTCAACCGCGGAGTTCGCTACAATGCCTGTCCATCTTTTCAAGAGACAAGCATTGTGGCGCTACTCATTATCACCACTATTCTGTGGGCCTTCTCTTTTAGCCTGATCGGTGAATATCTCGCCGGACATGTCGACAGCTATTTCTCGGTGCTGATGCGCGTAGGGCTGGCGGCGCTGGTGTTCCTGCCGTTCCTGCGTACGCGCGGACAAACGCTGAAAACCCTTCTGCTGTACATGCTGGTGGGTGCGATGCAGCTTGGCATCATGTACCTGTTCAGCTTCCGCGCTTACGTCTACCTGTCGGTGTCGGAATTCCTGCTGTTTACCGTGCTCACGCCGCTCTATATCACGCTGATCTATGACCTGCTGAGCAAACGCCGTTTGCGCTGGGGCTATCTGCTGAGCGCGGCGCTGGCGGTGGTAGGCGCGGCGATCATTCGCTACGACAAAGTGAGCGATCACTTCTGGACCGGGCTGATGTTCGTCCAGCTCGCCAACATCAGCTTTGCCATCGGCATGGTGGGGTATAAGCGTTTGATGGAAACCCGTCCGATGCCGCAGCACAACGCCTTTGCCTGGTTTTATATGGGGGCAGCGATTGTGGCAGTGGCGGCATGGTTTATGTTGGGGAATCCACAAAAACTGCCGACCACGACGCTGCAGTGGAGCGTGCTGGTCTGGCTGGGAGTGGTGGCATCCGGGCTGGGTTACTTCATGTGGAACTACGGCGCCACGCAGGTGGACGCCGGGACGCTTGGGATCATGAACAACGTTCACGTCCCGGCAGGCCTGCTGGTGAACCTCGCCATCTGGCAGGAACAACCGCACTGGCCGAGCTTCATTATTGGGGGGACGGTGATCCTGGCTTCACTGTGGGTGCATCGCCGTTGGGTCGCTCCGCGCTCCGGACAAACGGCAGATGATCGCAAGCGTGATTCCGCGCTGAGCGAATAAAGGCCTCGGTAACCGGTTGACGCTGCTCGCCATCGCGCACGGCGGCGTACAACCGGCTCCACAATCCCTCACCCAGGGTTCTGGTCACCACCAGGCCCTGGCGTTCAAAACTCTCCACCACCCAGTGTGGTAATGCGGCAATCCCCATGCGCGCTGCCACCATCTGAATTAACAGCAGGGTATTGTCCACGCTTTTCAGCTGCGGGCTGATACCCGCCGGTTGCAGGAAGTGACGCCAGATATCCAGACGACTGCGCTGGACCGGGTAGATCAGCAGCGTTTCGGTCGCCAGATCTTCCGGCGTTATGCGCGTTCTGGCAGCCAGCGGATGATCCGGGGCCAGCACCAGGCGTACTTCAAAATCAAACATTGGCGAATAGTGCAGGCCACTGCGCGGCAGAATATCCGAGGTCATGACCAGATCCAGCTCGCCCTGCTGGAGTGACGGCTGCGGGTCAAAGGTCACGCCGGATTTAAAGTCCATCTCCACCTGCGGCCATCTCTGGCGGAAGTTCTCAAGCGCGGGGGTCAGCCACTGGATACAGCTGTGGCACTCAATGGCGATGCGCAGCCGGGTTTGCTGAGGCTCATGGCAGGCCTGCAACGCGCTGGCGATCTGCGGCAACACCTGATTCGCCAGCTGCAGCAGGATCTCACCCTGTGGCGTGAAGCGTAGCGGCTGACTCTTACGCACAAACAGACGAAAGCCAAGGCGCTGTTCCAGATCGCTGAACTGGTGGGAAAGGGCGGATTGCGTCTGGTGCAGCGCCGCCGCCGCCGCCGCAAGAGAGCCGCAGTTCCGCAACGCCTGGAGCGTTTTCAGGTGTTTTATCTCGATCATGAATGTCCTTCACTTCGCCATGAACAATTTGCGCTTGAGGAATATACAGTACCTACACATTATGGAAGTGTAAACATCTGGACGGCTAAATACTGAAAATTCCATAAGGGGCACATCATGACAATTCGCAACCATACCCTCGGTTTCCCGCGCGTCGGCCTGCGCCGCGAGCTGAAAAAAGCGCTCGAAAGCTACTGGGCGGGTAATGCCACCCGTGATGAACTGCTGGCGGTGGGACGTGAACTCCGTTCCCGCCACTGGGATCAGCAGAAGCAGGCGGGCATTGACCTGCTGCCGGTGGGCGATTTCGCCTGGTACGACCATGTTCTGACCACCAGCCTGCTGCTTGGCAACGTGCCGGCTCGTCATCAGAGCAAAGATGGATCGGTAGATATCGACACCCTGTTCCGCATTGGCCGTGGCCGTGCGCCGACCGGTGAACCCGCGGCAGCGGCGGAAATGACCAAATGGTTTAACACCAACTATCACTATATGGTGCCGGAGTTCGTGAAGGGCCAGCAGTTCAAACTGACCTGGACCCAGCTGCTGGAGGAAGTGGACGAAGCCCTGGCCCTCGGCCATCAGGTGAAACCTGTTCTGCTGGGGCCGGTAACGTACCTGTGGCTGGGTAAAGTGAAGGGCGAACAGTTTGATCGCCTGAGCCTGCTGAATGAGATCCTGCCGGTGTACCAGCAGGTGCTGGGCGAACTGGCGAAACGCGGCGTTGAGTGGGTACAGATCGACGAACCGGCGCTGGTGCTGGAGCTGCCGCAGGCGTGGCTGGATACCTTCAAACCGGCATACGACGCGCTCGCGGGGCAGGTTAAGCTGCTGCTGACCACCTATTTTGAAGGGGTAACGCCAAACCTTGATACCATCACCGCCCTGTCAGTGCAGGGGTTGCACGTGGATCTGGTCCACGGTAAAGATGACGTGGCAGAACTCCATTCCCGTCTGCCGTCCGACTGGCTGCTCTCGGCCGGGCTGGTGAACGGTCGCAACGTCTGGCGCGCCGATCTGACAGAAAAATATGGTCAGATTAAAGACATCGTCGGCAAACGCGATCTGTGGATCGCCTCATCCTGCTCCCTGCTGCACAGTCCCATCGACCTCAGCGTCGAAACCCGTCTGGATGCCGAAGTGAAGAGCTGGTTTGCCTTCGCCCTGCAAAAATGCGAAGAGCTGGCCCTGCTGCGCGATGCGCTGAACAGCGGCGATACGGCGGCGATTTCCGCATGGAGCGCGCCAATTCAGGCCCGCCGCCACTCTACCCGCGTGCATAACCCGGCGGTAGAGAAACGTCTGGCCGCCATCACCGCGAAGGAGAGCCAGCGTCAGAGTCCTTATGAGGTGCGTGCTGAAGCCCAGCGTGCCCGCTTTAAGCTCCCGGCCTGGCCGACCACCACTATCGGCTCCTTCCCGCAGACCACCGAGATCCGCGGCCTGCGTCTGGACTTCAAAAAGGGCAATCTGGATGCAGGCAACTACCGCACCGGCATCGCCGAACATATCAAGCAGGCGATTGTGGAGCAGGAGCGCCTGGGGCTGGATGTGCTGGTCCACGGCGAAGCCGAGCGTAACGACATGGTGGAGTATTTTGGTGAGCATCTGGACGGTTTCGTCTTTACCCAGAACGGTTGGGTGCAGAGCTATGGCTCCCGCTGCGTGAAGCCGCCGGTGGTGATCGGTGACGTCAGCCGACCGGAAGCGATCACCGTCGAGTGGGCGAAGTACGCCCAGTCCCTGACCGACAAACCGGTAAAAGGCATGCTGACCGGGCCGGTGACCATTCTCTGCTGGTCCTTCCCGCGTGAAGATGTGTCCCGTGAGACCATTGCGAAGCAGATCGCGCTGGCGCTGCGTGATGAAGTGGCGGATCTGGAAGCCGCAGGCATCGGCATCATCCAGATTGACGAACCGGCGTTGCGCGAGGGCCTGCCATTGCGTCGCAGCGACTGGGATGCCTACCTGGCGTGGGGCGTGGAAGCGTTCCGCATCAACGCCGCGGTGGCGAAGGATGAGACCCAGATCCACACCCATATGTGTTACTGCGAGTTCAACGACATTATGGACGCCATCGCCGCGCTGGATGCCGACGTGATCACCATCGAAACCTCACGCTCGGATATGGAGCTGCTGGAGTCGTTTGAAGAGTTCGACTACCCGAACGAGATCGGGCCGGGCGTCTATGACATTCACTCCCCGAACGTCCCGAGCGTGGAGTGGATTGAAAGCCTGCTGCAAAAAGCGGCCCAGCGTATTCCGGCTGAGCGCCTGTGGGTGAACCCGGACTGCGGCCTGAAAACCCGCGGCTGGCCTGAGACCCGAAGCGCGCTGGCGAACATGGTGAAAGCGGCGCAGAACCTGCGTCAGGGTTAACCCTGGTACACGATTGCCGGGCGGCGTGAGGCTTGCCCGGCCTACGTACGACCTTCCTGAATAATTAAAACTCTCTTGCTATTACCATATACCCATTAAACCTGACTGAGCACTCATCGTCATTTATAAGGCCAGAAGTAATGAATATATCTTCCTTTTTCTCCTTGTTGATGTATGTGTATTTTACCGTCAGGGATTGAGTATTATTTTCATAATAACTGTCCATGTAAGCACCCTCGGGTATTGTCGCTTTACCCTGTGCCACAGCCATTTCATAATCGATTTTTGCTAATGATTGCGCGTACAGTTTTGATACAGGAGAAAGGTCAATGATTTTAATGGTTGTTTTGTTCCGCTGAATAGTCGACGTATCGATTTGTAAGTCTCGCGAAATGGCATTGAATAAAGCGGTCTCCATTGACGCACCGACAATAGCACATCCATTATTATTCGCGTGCGCAAGAAAAGGATACATAATTAATATGTAGAAAGATTTTTTATTAAACATTAATCCTCCACAACGAGTATTTTATCACTGCTTGCAGCAATGATTTTACGACTGGATAAATTTAGGATGATACATCCGTCGGATGCCTCTCCCGGGTGCAATGAACTTTCCCCATGTATCATGAAGCCATCCCGACCGCACATATCGTTCCCGGCGTAGGGAGTTAATCTCATTGTCCATGCTGGTAATGACTCCAACTTACTGATAGTGTTTTATGTTCAGATAATGCCCGATGACCTTGTCATGCAGCTCCACCGATTTTGAGAACGACAGTGACTTCCGTCCCAGCCTTGCC
>NZ_VDAM01000001.1:868744-910749 GCF_019584355.1 Leclercia sp. EC_58 | reverse complement strand
TTACGCACCACGCCTTCAGTAGCGGAGCAGGAAGGACATCTGATGGAAATGGAAGCCACGCAAGCACCTTAAAATCACCATCATACACTAAATCAGTAAGTTGGCAGCATTACCCAAAGGTGGTATTTTTAATGTCGAACATTAACGGCTCTATTCCATTAACCCTGACATTTTCCATCATTATACGGAAATATTCCTCTTCCTGACCATTATAATTTATACGGAAAAACTTAAGCTCTGCTTGCTTAAATTTTTGACCAGTAGATACGCCTTTATAAAGGTAAGGCGATGAGCTATCAATTTCTTTGATTAAAGCAAAGTCACCATGGATACGTTTGCCAGTAATTTTACCTGTAAGGTTGTCCGTGGGAAGATCGACAGAATGCATAAACTCTATAATCTCAATGCTTCCTTCTCTTCCTTGTATATCAACTGAACCTTTAACCTGATTTCCTGTATGGTCTGTTAACCAAAGATATATCGGTATAGCCATCCTGTAACCTCCTGTTTGGCAAGTAATATGAATGCCAGCGTACGCCCCGCATACAGGAGAGAAAAGCATAACTGTATGGTTAATTTCCTAAAACGTTTTTAATTTATGATGGCTCACAAAATCAGGGGGGCGATTGTTATTTAAATAGTAATCCTCTCTGTAGTATATATAAATACATGTTTATATTGCTGGGATTAATAACCATGGATTGTACGCCCGGCAGACGTGCCGGGCGTAAGGGTATTATTTTTTGATGCCGTACTGCGCAAACCAGGCCAGCATCCGCTGCCAGCCATCCTTCGCTGACTCTTCGTGATAGCTCGGACGGTAATCGGCATTAAATGCATGTCCCGCTCCCGGATAGACCACAATCTCCGCCGTTGCGTTCGCCGCCCGCAGGGCATGACGCATCGTCTCGACGGTATCCAGTGGGATGCCGGTGTCTTCGGCGCCATAGAGCCCCAGTACGGGGGCGTTTAAATCGGTAGCAATATCGACAGGGTGTTTTGGTGAATTCAGGGTTTTCTCGCCGACCAGTTTGCCATACCACGCCACGGCTGCTTTCAGCTGCGGGTTATGGGCGGCATAGAGCCAGCTGATCCGTCCGCCCCAGCAGAAACCGGTCGCCAGCAGACGATGGGGATCGCCACCGTTGCGCGCTGCCCAGTTGGCGACGTGGTCAAGATCCGCCAGCACCTGCGCGTCCGGCACTTTACTGACCAGGTTGCTGAACAGGGTAGGGATGTCGCTGTACTCGTTCGGATCGCCCTGACGGAAGTAGAGCTCCGGCGCGACCGCCAGATATCCTTCCAGCGCCAGGCGACGGCAGATATCGCGAATATGCTCATGTACGCCGAAAATTTCCTGAACCACGATGACGATCGGCAATGCCCCTTGCGCATTTTTGGGCCGGGCATGGTAAGCGGGCATATTATCGCCCTGGGTCGGAATCGAGGTCTCCCCGGCGGTAATCGCCTCGTCGGGGGTAGTGACAACGGTTGAGGCTTGCAGATCAGCAGCAGGGGCAAATCCAGATGTTCCAGTCATGGCATTCTCCGTACCAATTAGCGCAAAAGTAAATATAGTCCGCAGGTTAACAATCCACAGTGCCCGAAACAGGCTATCTTTTGTGCAACAGATAACGATATAAGTCGTTAATGTGATGTTAATCACTATTTCATGGTAATTAACTGCAATCAATTTCATTCGCGGTGATGTCTATCACGAAATGAAGCCAGTTCCTTCGGTAAAGTACCGCTTTGCTTCTGCTGACAAACTGACCCACAGAGGAGTTTTCTATGTCTAAGTCTGATGTTTTTCATCTCGGCCTCACTAAAAACGATTTACAAGGGGCTACGCTCGCTATCGTCCCTGGCGATCCTGAGCGTGTGGAAAAGATCGCCGCGCTGATGGATAAGCCGGTTAAGCTGGCAGCCCATCGCGAATTCACGACCTGGCGGGCAGAGCTGGATGGTAAAGCGGTGATCGTGTGCTCAACCGGTATCGGTGGCCCGTCTACCTCTATTGCCGTCGAAGAGCTGGCGCAGCTGGGCATCCGTACTTTCCTGCGTATCGGTACGACCGGTGCGATCCAGCCGCATATCAACGTTGGCGACGTGCTGGTCACCACGGCGTCTGTACGTCTGGACGGTGCGAGCCTGCACTTTGCCCCGATGGAATTCCCGGCAGTAGCCGACTTCGAATGCACCACCGCGCTGGTGGAAGCAGCAAAATCCGTTGGCGCAACCACCCACGTTGGCGTCACCGCCTCGTCTGACACCTTCTACCCGGGCCAGGAGCGTTATGACACCTTCTCCGGTCGCGTGGTCAGCCGTTTCAAAGGCTCGATGGAAGAGTGGCAGTCCATGGGCGTTATGAACTATGAAATGGAATCTGCTACGCTGCTGACCATGTGCGCAAGCCAGGGTCTGCGTGCCGGTATGGTCGCGGGTGTCATTGTGAACCGTACCCAGCAAGAGATCCCGAACGCCGAGACCATGAAGCAGACCGAAAGCCACGCGGTGAAAATCGTGGTGGAAGCGGCCCGCCGCCTGCTGTAATTACTCCTTTTCTTTGCCAAAGGCCGACCCGTTCGGCCTTTTTCTTTGCGTAGCCCCTCGCAGAAAACCCTTTTCAAACTGGACGTTTATACAGCACAATTCTATTTTGTGCGGGTCATACCTTGATGCAGGGGGCGTCGTGGATATTTCCATCCTTTTTTATGTCGTTATCGCGCTGGTCAGCGTCGGCGTGGGCTGGTTGTTCGCCAGCTATCAGCATGCGCAGCAAAAAGCCGATCAGCTGGCCGAACGTGAGGAGATGGTGGCTGCCTTAAGCGCGCTGAAACAACAGGCGGCGCAAAGCGGACACTGGCGCGACGAGTGCGAGCTACTCAATAACGAACTGCGTAATCTGCGGGATATCAACACCTCGCTGGAAGCCGACCTGCGCGAAGTCACCACCCGCCTTGAATCCACCCAGCTGCATGCGGAAGACAAAATCCGCCAGATGATGAACAGCGAACAGCGCCTGAGCGAGCAGTTCGAAAACCTGGCCAATCGCATCTTTGAACAGAGCAACCGCCGTGTTGACGAGCAAAACCGCCAGAGCCTGAACGGTCTGCTGACTCCCTTGCGCGAACAGCTGGACGGTTTTCGTCGCCAGGTGCAGGACAGCTTTGGCCAGGAGGCGCGGGAGCGACACACGCTGGCCCATGAAATTCGCAATCTCCAGCAGCTAAATGCCCAGATGGCCCAGGAGGCGATCAACCTGACCCGCGCGCTGAAAGGCGACAATAAAACCCAGGGTAACTGGGGCGAAGTGGTGTTGACCCGCGTACTGGAAGCCTCCGGCCTGCGTGAAGGGCATGAATATCAGACCCAGGTCAGTATCGAAACAGAATCCCGCGCGCGGATGCAGCCGGATGTTATTGTCCGCCTGCCGCAGGAGAAGGATGTGGTCATCGACGCCAAAATGACGCTGGTGGCCTACGAGCGTTACTTCAATGCCGAGGACGACTACACCCGCGAGACGGCGTTGCAGGAGCATATCGCCTCGGTGCGTAACCACATTCGTCTGCTGGGGCGTAAAGATTATCAGCAGTTACCCGGCCTGCGTT
This sequence comes from Leclercia sp. EC_58, assembly GCF_019584355.1. Taxonomy (NCBI): domain Bacteria; kingdom Pseudomonadati; phylum Pseudomonadota; class Gammaproteobacteria; order Enterobacterales; family Enterobacteriaceae; genus Leclercia; species Leclercia sp. EC_58. The sequence goes on along the minus strand of NZ_VDAM01000001.1, from coordinate 907,138 downwards.
CGCTTGACTACGTGCTAATGTTTATCCCGGTTGAACCCGCCTTCTTACTGGCGCTGGACCGTCAGCCGGAGCTGATCTCCGAAGCGCTGAAAAACAACATTATGCTGGTGAGCCCGACCACGCTGCTGGTGGCGCTGCGTACCATTGCGAATCTGTGGCGCTATGAGCACCAGAGCCGCAATGCTCAGCAGATTGCCGATCGCGCCAGCCGGTTGTACGACAAAATGCGCCTGTTCGTCGATGACATGTCGTCCGTTGGGCAGAGCCTGGATCGCGCCCAGGATAATTACCGCCAGGCGATGAAAAAGCTGGCCTCCGGGCGCGGCAACCTGCTGGCTCAGGCCGAATCGTTCCGTAGCCTTGGCGTGGAGGTAAAACGCGAGATTAATCCGGATTTAGTCGAGCAGGCCACCGCGCAGGATGAAGAGTACCGGTTGCGTGGCGAGGGCGATGTTCAAAAGACAAACAATACGTTAGCAGAAGCACACGCGTCGGCAGACCTGTAGGACGTTATTCCTGGGGTGGTTGAATCGTAGGGCAAATTCGCCCAATCTGTTACACTTCTCGTACATTTGATTGATAAGCAGGCTCTGAGATGGTTGAAGATTCACAAGACACAACGCACTTTGGCTTTCAGACTGTCGCTAAAGCGCAGAAAGCTGACATGGTGGCCCACGTATTCCATTCCGTGGCGGCGAAGTACGATGTAATGAATGACCTGATGTCATTCGGCATTCATCGCTTGTGGAAGCGCTTCACTATTGATTGTAGCGGCGTACGTCGTGGGCAAACGGTGCTGGATCTGGCGGGCGGGACCGGCGACCTTACCGCGAAATTCTCGCGTCTGGTAGGGGAAACAGGCCGCGTTGTGCTGGCTGATATCAACGACTCCATGCTGAAAATGGGGCGTGAGAAACTGCGCAATCTCGGTGTGGTCGGCAACGTTGAGTATGTCCAGGCGAACGCCGAGGCGCTGCCTTTCCCGGATAACACTTTTGACTGCATCACCATCTCCTTTGGTCTGCGTAACGTCACCGATAAAGAGAAAGCACTGCGTTCCATGTACCGCGTGCTGAAACCGGGTGGACGCCTGCTGGTGCTGGAGTTCTCGAAACCGATTATTGAACCGCTGAGCAAAGCGTACGACGCTTACTCTTTCCACATTCTGCCGCGCATTGGTGAAGTGGTTGCTAACGACGCCGACAGCTATCGCTACCTGGCGGAGTCCATCCGTATGCACCCTAACCAGGACACGTTAAAGGCCATGATGCAGGATGCGGGCTTTGACAATGTTGATTACTTCAACATGACCGCGGGCGTTGTTGCCCTGCATCGCGGGTACAAGTTCTGAGTGGAGGTGGCCGATGCCGTTTAAACCCTTGATCACAGCCGGTGTTGAAAACGTACTCAATACCTTTCTGTATCGCTCGCCCGCGCTCAAAACGGCACGCCAGCGACTGAACGGTAAAGTGCTGCGTGTGGTGGTAAAAGAGTTTTCGACCCCGCTGGTGCTGGTATTCAGCGAGCGTCAGCTCGACGTGCTGGGCGAGTGGGAGGGCGAGGCTGACTGCTCTGTTATCACCCATATAAGTACGCTGCCTAAACTGCGCGATCGCCAGCAGCTCACCGCCCTGATCCGTAGCGGTGAGCTGGAAGTCGAAGGCGATATCCAGGTGGTACAAAACTTCGTTTCGCTGGCTGACCTGGCGGAATTTGATCCGGCAGAACTGCTGGCTCCCTGGACAGGCGATATTGCCGCAGAGGGGATCAGTAAAGTACTGCGCGGCGGTGCTTCATTGCTGAAAAAAGGTTTTCAGCGTCAGCAGCGCTATGCTGCGGAGGTGCTTACTGAAGAGTGGCGCATGGCCCCCGGGCCGCTGGAAGCAGCATGGTTTGCAGAAGAAACCGCCGCGGTTGAACGTTCGGTGGATGCACTGACTAAAAGGCTTGAAAAGCTGGAGGGCAAATGACGCCAGGTGAAATTCGGCGCCTCTATTTTATCATCCGCACCTTTTTGAGCTACGGGCTCGATGAGTTGATCCCTCGAATGCGCATTACCTTGCCGCTGCGCCTCAGGCGGCTAACGCTATTCTGGATGCCAAATCGCCATAAAGACAAGCTGCTCGGTGAGCGGCTGCGGCTGGCGTTGCAGGAGCTGGGTCCGGTATGGATCAAGTTCGGCCAGATGCTCTCGACCCGCCGCGATCTCTTCCCCCCTCAGATTGCCGATCAGCTGGCTCTGCTGCAGGATAAAGTCGCCCCGTTCGATGGCCGGCTGGCAAAGCGGCAGATCGAAAAAGCGATGGGTGATATCCCGGTGGAAAGCTGGTTCGATGATTTTGACATCCAGCCGCTGGCTTCGGCCTCTATCGCTCAGGTTCACACCGCGCGGCTGAAAGAGAACGGCAAAGAGGTGGTCATTAAGGTGATCCGCCCGGACATTCTGCCGATCATCAGAGCCGACATGAGACTCATCTACCGTCTGGCTCGCTGGGTGCCGCGTCTGTTGCCTGATGGCCGTCGCCTGCGTCCGATGGAAGTGGTGCGTGAATATGAAAAGACGCTGATTGATGAGCTAAATTTGCTGCGTGAATCGGCGAACGCCATTCAGTTGCGCCGCAACTTTGAAAACAGCCCGATGCTGTATGTGCCGGAAGTCTACTCCGACTATTGCAGCCAGGACATGATGGTGATGGAGCGCATCTACGGCATCCCGGTATCGGACGTCGCGACCCTCGAAAAGCAGGGCACCAATATGAAGCTGCTGGCCGAACGTGGCGTGCAGGTCTTCTTTACACAGGTGTTCCGCGACAGCTTCTTCCATGCCGATATGCACCCGGGCAACATCTTCGTTAGTTACGAGCACCCAGAAGATCCGCAGTACATCGGCATTGACTGCGGTATCGTCGGCTCGCTGAACAAGGAAGATAAGCGCTATCTGGCTGAGAACTTTATCGCTTTCTTTAACCGCGATTACCGTAAAGTGGCTGAACTGCACGTCGACTCCGGTTGGGTTCCACCGGACACCAACGTCGAAGAGTTTGAATTCGCCATTCGTACGGTTTGTGAGCCCATTTTCGAGAAACCGCTGGCGGAGATCTCGTTTGGCCATGTACTGCTGAACCTGTTTAATACCGCCCGACGCTTCAATATGGAAGTGCAGCCACAGCTAGTTTTACTTCAGAAAACATTACTTTACGTTGAAGGGGTGGGGCGGCAACTCTATCCTCAGTTAGACTTATGGAAAACGGCAAAACCGTTCCTTGAGTCATGGATCAAAGACCAGGTTGGGCTGCCCGCGCTGGTCCGCTCCCTGAAAGAGAAAGCGCCTTTCTGGATCGAAAAAATGCCCGAACTGCCGGAACTGGTGTACGACAGTTTGCGTCAGAGCAAAAACTTGCAACATAGCGTAGATAAAATCGCTCGCGAGTTGCAGACCAATCATGTGCGTCAGGGCCAGTCCCGGTATCTGTTTGGCATAGGCGCCACGCTGTTGTTAAGCGGCACGCTATTGCTGATCAACCGTCCTGACTGGGAGTTGATGCCCGCCTGGCTGATGGCCGGTGGAGTGGTGGTCTGGCTGGCAGGATGGCGTAAAACACGCTGAATTGCATCGCTATCGCAGGGCCGCATAACGTATAATGCGGCCTGATTAATTTATCATCTACAACTGAGGAAGAAGTATGGGTGGTATCAGTATCTGGCAATTGGTGATTATTGCCGTCATCGTCGTGCTGCTTTTCGGTACCAAAAAACTGGGTTCTATCGGTTCCGATCTTGGTGCCTCCATCAAAGGCTTCAAGAAAGCGATCAAAGATGATGACGAGAAGCAGGACAAATCCAGCCAGGACGCGGATTTCACTGCTAAATCTATCGCCGATAAACCAGACGACGTCAAAAAGGAAAATGCTAAACGCCACGATAACGAGCAGGTGTAATCCGTGTTTGATATTGGTTTTAGCGAACTGCTGCTGGTATTCGTGATTGGCCTCATTGTACTGGGGCCACAGCGTTTACCGGTGGCAGTAAAAACAATTGCAGGCTGGGTGCGCGCGCTGCGTTCGCTTGCGACAACGGTTCAAAACGAACTGGCGCAGGAGCTTAAGCTGCAGGAGTTTCAGGACAGCCTGAAAAAAGTGGAGAAGGCGAGCATGGATAACCTGACGCCGGAACTCAAAGCCTCCATGGATGAACTGCGCGAAGCGGCGGAATCCATGAAGCGCTCCTACAGCGTTAACGACCCGGAAAAAGCGAGTGATGAAGCCAACACCATTCGCAATCCGCTGGTCAAAGATAACGAAGCGCAGCACGAAGGCGTGACGCCTGCTACCGCAGAACACCAGGCCAGTGCGCCCGAACAGACGCCTTCAGAGCCGGTGATCAAAAATTCAGAACCGACGCCAGCGTCCGCAGAGAAGAAGCCTGCCCCCGTCGCTGATGCGTCCCCGTCGTCGAGTGATAAAGCGTAAATATGGCAGTAGATGACACTCAACCGCTGATTACGCACCTGATCGAGCTGCGTAAGCGCCTGCTGAACTGCATTATTGCGGTCTTCCTCATTTTTATAGGCCTGTTCTATTTCGCCAACGACATCTATCAGGTGGTCTCTGCGCCGCTGATTAAACAGATGCCGCTGGGGGCAACCATGATTGCGACCGATGTCGCGTCGCCCTTCTTCACGCCGATTAAGCTGACCTTCTGGGTTTCGCTGATTGCCTCTGCCCCGGTGATCCTTTACCAGGTCTGGGCCTTTATTGCCCCTGCGCTGTATAAGCATGAACGCCGTCTGGTGATCCCGCTGCTGGTCTCCAGCTCGCTGCTGTTTTATATCGGCATGGCCTTCGCCTACTTCGTGGTCTTTCCCCTGGCCTTTGGCTTCCTGGCAAACACCGCGCCGGTAGGGGTTCAGGTCTCGACGGACATCGCCAGTTATCTGAGCTTTGTGATGGCGCTGTTTATGGCCTTCGGCGTGGCGTTTGAAGTGCCGGTTGCCATCGTGCTGCTCTGCTGGGTGGGGATCACCACGCCGGAAGACTTACGTAAAAAACGGCCATACATTCTGGTGGGTGCCTTTGTCATTGGCATGCTGCTAACGCCGCCGGATGTCTTCTCGCAAACTCTGCTGGCAATCCCGATGTATTGCCTGTTTGAGGTCGGCGTCTTCTTCTCGCGCTTCTATATTGGAAAGCGACGTGAAGATCACGAGGAAGAGTCAGAAGAATAAAACCAACCGCCCGCCAGGGCGGTTGTCATATGGGAGCGAGTATGTTTGATATCGGTCTGAACCTGACCAGCCCGCAGTTTGCCCAGGATCGCGATGAGGTCGTTACCAGGGCCTTTGCTGCCGGGGTAAAGGGCTTACTGCTGACAGGGACCAACCTCCATGAAAGTCAGCAGGCGCAGCAGCTGGCGCAACGTTACGATCGCTGCTGGTCAACGGCAGGCGTTCATCCTCACGACAGCAGCCAATGGACGACAGAGAGCGCAGCCACGCTGCGGGCGTTAGCCGCCTCGCCTGGGGTGGTGGCAATCGGAGAGTGTGGTCTCGACTTTAATCGCAATTTCTCTACCCCCGCCGAGCAGGAGCATGCCTTTAGCGCCCAGCTTGCACTGGCCGCGGAGCTGGGTATGCCGGTATTTATGCACTGCCGTGACGCTCACGAACGCTTTCTGGCGCTGCTGGAACCCTGGCTGGATAAACTGCCCGGCGCGGTGCTGCACTGTTTTACCGGCACGCGTGAAGAGGCGATAGCTTGCCTGGATCGTGGATTGTATCTGGGGATCACCGGCTGGGTATGTGATGAACGACGCGGGCTGGCGCTACGCGAGCTGCTGCCGCTTATTCCTGCCGAGCGCCTGCTGATTGAGACCGATGCGCCGTACCTGCTGCCGCGCGATCTCAGCCCTAAACCGGCCTCACGGCGTAATGAACCGGCTTATCTGGGACATATCATTGAACGGGTCGCCCACTGGCGCGGCGAAGAGACGCAGTGGCTGGCTGCGCAGACGGATGACAACGTGCGTCGTCTGTTTGGCGTTGAATTTTAAACTTTGCGGAAACTGGTGTTTTTCACGCTCTGCTTCACTTCTTTATTCAGTAAGTTCAGCAGCAGCATGGAGCGGGCTTCCCCATCCGGCTCAGCGAAAATCGCTACCAGCCCTTCGAACGCCCCTTCGGTGATCACCACATCATCGCCGGAGAAGGGCGTATCAGGATCGGTCATGCCTTCTGGCTGTTTATAAACCGAGAGCTGGTGGATGACGGAAGAGGGCACCGTGGCCGGATGAATGCCAAAGCGCACGAAGTGACTGACACCGCGCGTCGCACTGATGGTGGTGGTGTGGATCACTTCAGGGTCGAATTCAACAAACAGATAGTTCGGGAACAGTGGTTCACTGACGGTTGTGCGCTTACCGCGAACCATTTTTTCCAGCGTGATCACTGGCGTCAGACAGTTCACCGCCTGACGTTCCAGATGTTCCTGAGCACGCTGAAGTTGCCCACGCTTGCAATACAGTAAATACCAGGCCCGCATAATGACTCTTTTCCGCTTGTTATGCCGGCAAGCATATCAAAACCCTGGCGGGATCGCTAAGCTGATTATAATGGCCGTACGCAGAAGAAGCCGTGAATCTTCACGCTAATTTAACAAAAATACAGCATCACGCAGTCTTACGCCGTATAATGAACCGCATACAGAGAGAGCTTGACTAACTGCATGAAATACAACGATCTACGCGACTTCCTGGAACTGCTGGAAAAGCAGGGCGAACTCAAACGCATTACCCTGCCTGTCGATCCTTATCTGGAGATGACAGAGATTGCCGACCGCACCCTGCGTGCCGGTGGGCCCGCGCTGCTGTTTGAAAACCCGAAAGGCTACACCATGCCGGTGCTCTGTAACCTGTTTGGCACACCCAGGCGTGTGGCGATGGGGATGGGGCAGGAAGATGTCAGCGCGCTGCGTGAAGTGGGTAAGCTGCTGGCTTTTCTGAAAGAGCCTGAGCCACCAAAAGGTTTTCGCGATCTCTTTGATAAGCTGCCGCAGTTTAAGCAGGTGTTGAACATGCCGACCAAACGGCTGCGCGGCGCGCCCTGCCAGCAGAAAATTGTGGAAGGGGATGCGGTCGATCTGACCCGGATTCCCATCATGCAGTGCTGGCCAGAAGACGCCGCCCCGCTGATCACCTGGGGTCTGACCGTGACGCGCGGTCCGTACAAAGAGCGGCAGAACCTCGGGATCTATCGTCAGCAGCTCATCGGTAAAAACAAACTCATTATGCGCTGGCTGTCGCACCGCGGCGGCGCGCTGGATTTCCAGGAGTGGTGCGCAGCCCATCCGGGCGAACGCTTCCCGGTCTCCGTGGCGCTGGGTGCCGATCCGGCCACCATACTCGGCGCAGTGACGCCGGTGCCAGACACGCTGTCGGAATATGCCTTTGCCGGGTTACTGCGTGGCACCAAAACCGAAGTGGTGAAGTGCGTTTCTAACGATCTGGAAGTGCCCGCCAGCGCTGAAATCGTCCTCGAAGGCTACATCGAGCCAGGGGAGTTGGCCCCGGAAGGGCCGTATGGCGACCACACCGGCTATTACAATGAAATAGATAACTTCCCGGTATTTACCGTGACCCACATTACCCAGCGGGAAGATGCGATTTACCACTCCACCTATACCGGCCGTCCACCAGATGAACCTGCCGTACTGGGCGTGGCGCTCAACGAAGTGTTAGTGCCGATCCTGCAAAAGCAGTTCCCGGAGATCATTGACTTCTATCTGCCGCCGGAAGGGTGCTCTTATCGCCTTGCGGTAGTAACCATTAAGAAGCAGTATGCGGGTCACGCTAAACGGGTGATGATGGGCGTATGGTCTTTCCTGCGCCAGTTTATGTATACCAAGTTTGTGATCGTTTGCGATGATGACGTCAACGCCCGCGACTGGAATGACGTGATCTGGGCCATTACCACCCGTATGGATCCGGCACGCGATACGGTCTTAGTCGAAAACACGCCAATTGATTACCTGGATTTTGCCTCGCCGGTTTCCGGTCTTGGCTCAAAAATGGGACTGGATGCCACCAATAAATGGCCCGGCGAAACCCAACGTGAATGGGGGCGACCGATCAAAAAGGATCCTGAGGTGACTGCGCGAATTGACGCGATCTGGGATGAACTGGCCATAATGAATAACGGTAAAGACGCCTGAATGCGCCCGTTATGCCCTATAGACTTCCCGACAGAGAGAGCGAATGACAACCTTAAGCTGTAAAGTGACCTCGGTAGACGCTATCACCGACACTGTATATCGCGTCCGTTTAGTACCTGAATCGGCGTTCTCCTTCCGCGCTGGCCAGTATTTGATGGTGGTGATGGATGAACGGGATAAGCGCCCTTTCTCAATGGCCTCCACGCCGGATGAGCAAGAGTTTATCGAGCTGCACATTGGGGCGTCAGAGCTCAACCTGTATGCGATGGCGGTGATGGATCGCATTCTGAAAGAGAACGTGATTGAAGTTGATATGCCTCACGGCGAAGCCTGGCTGCGTGATGACGAAGAGCGTCCGCTGATCCTGATTGCCGGCGGTACCGGTTTCTCCTACGCGCGCTCCATTCTGCTGACGGCGCTGGCGCGTAACCCGGACCGGGATATCACCATCTACTGGGGTGGCCGCGAGTCGAAGCACCTTTACGATCTGTCCGAGCTGGAAGCGCTGAGCGTGACCCATCCAAACCTGCGCGTTGAGCCGGTGGTGGAGCAGCCGGAAGAGGGATGGCGCGGCCGCAGCGGCACCGTGTTAACGGCGGTACTGCAGGATCATGGTACGCTGGTAAATCACGATATCTATATTGCCGGTCGTTTCGAAATGGCGAAAATTGCCCGTGACCTGTTCTGCAATGAACGTGGCGCGCGTGAAGATCGTCTGTTTGGCGACGCGTTTGCCTTTATTTGAGACGAAAAAAACCCGCCCCTGACAGGCGGGAAAACGGCAACTAAAACTTTCCCCGTCATCATTCACACTGCCTCTTTGTTGGCTGCCTTTGCTCACCCCGGTCACATAGTTAACTATGTGACCGGGGATTCGCGCAGTTGCCGCCGCGATGCAACGCGAATGATTTAGGGGAATATTCTTCGATTACACCCTCTCAAATACCGTTGCGATCCCCTGACCCAGGCCGATACACATGGTCGCCAGACCAAACTGGGCATCTTTGCGTTCCATCAGGTTAATCAGCGTGGTGCTGATACGCGCCCCGGAACAGCCCAGCGGGTGACCCAGCGCAATGGCACCGCCGTTGAGGTTAATCTTTTCGTCGATCTGATCCATCAGGCCCAGATCCTTAATGCACGGCAGGATCTGCGCGGCGAAGGCTTCGTTCATCTCGAACACGTCGATATCGCTGGTGGAAAGCCCGGCTTTTTTCAGCGCCAGCTTTGAGGCCGGTACCGGGCCATAACCCATAATCGACGGATCGCAGCCCACTACCGCCATCGAGCGGATACGGGCGCGCGGCGTCAGACCCAGCTCGCGGGCGCGACTTTCGCTCATCACCAGCATGGCGGCAGCACCATCGGAGAGGGCGGAAGAGCTGCCCGCCGTCACGGTGCCGGTCACCGGATCAAAGGCCGGTTTCAGCGTAGAGAGCGCTTCAACGGTGGTTTCCGGGCGGATCACTTCGTCGAAGTAGAACTGTTTCAGCACGCCATCGGCATCGTGGCCGCCGGTCGGCAGGATCTCATTTTTGAAGGCGCCGGACTGCGTCGCGGCCCAGGCACGAGCGTGCGAGCGGGCGGCAAAGCTGTCCTGCATTTCACGGCTGATGCCGTGCAGACGGGAAAGCATCTCCGCCGTCAGCCCCATCATGCCCGCGGCTTTCGCCACGGTGCGGCTCATGCCGGGATGGAAATCGACGCCGTGGTTCATCGGCACATGGCCCATGTGTTCCACGCCGCCAATCATGCATACCTGCGCGTCGCCGGTCATGATCATGCGTGCCGCATCGTGCAGGGCCTGCATCGACGAACCGCACAGGCGGTTGACGGTGACAGCCGGTACCGAGTGCGGGATTTCCGCCAGCAGCGCGGCGTTACGGGCAATGTTAAAGCCCTGCTCCAGAGTCTGCTGCACGCAGCCCCAGTAGATATCGTCGAGCGCGGTGGCGTCCAGCGCCGGGTTGCGCGCCAGCAGGCTACGCATTAAATGTGCGGAGAGATCTTCCGCGCGCACGTTACGAAATGCGCCGCCCTTCGAACGGCCCATCGGGGTGCGAATTGCATCGACAATGACAACCTGTTCCATTGTGACTCCTTAAGCCGTTTTCAGTGCGCCAACCGGACGGGCAGGCTCAACCGGGGGATAGTACGCTTCGTTGTGACGCGCTTTGGCACGCAGACCTTCCGGGGCGTGATACAGCGGGCCGAGATGCTCGTACTGTTGCGTCATATCCAGATAGCGGGCGCTGCCGAGCGTATCCAGCCAGCGGAACGCGCCACCGTGGAACGGAGGGAAGCCCAGGCCATACACCAGCGCCATATCCGCTTCTGCCGGGCTGGCGATAATGCCCTCTTCGAGACAGCGCACCACTTCGTTGACCATCGGGATCATCATGCGGGCAATGATCTCTTCGTCGCTGAAATCGCGCTTCGCCTGGCTGACATCTGCCAGCAGGCTGTCCACGGTGGCATCTTCCTCTTTCTTCGGCTTACCTTTGCTGTCTTCTTTATAACGCCAGAAGCCGAGACCGTTTTTCTGACCGTAGCGATTCGATTCAAAGAGTGCGTCGATGGCATCGCGGTAATCTTTCTGCATCCGCTCCGGGAAACCAGCCGCCATCACCGCCTGGGCGTGATGGGCCGTATCAATACCCACAACATCGAGCAGATAGGCCGGGCCCATTGGCCAGCCAAACTGTTTTTCCATCACTTTGTCGATCTTGCGGAAATCTGCCCCGTCGCGCAGCAGCTGGCTGAAACCGGCAAAGTAGGGGAACAGCACGCGGTTGACGAAGAAGCCCGGGCAGTCATTAACCACAATCGGGGTTTTGCCCATCTTGCTGGCCCACGCCACCACTTTGGCGATCGTTTCATCGGAGGTCTTTTCTCCGCGAATCACTTCAACCAGCGGCATACGGTGCACCGGGTTAAAGAAGTGCATGCCGCAGAAGTTTTCCGGGCGCTTCAGCACACTGGCCAGTTCGCTGATTGGAATGGTAGAGGTGTTGGAGGCCAGCACAGTCTCCGGGCGAACCTTCTCTTCTGTCTCCGCCAGCACCGCTTTTTTCACTTTCGGGTTTTCAACTACCGCTTCGACGACCACATCCACGCGATCGAAACCGCTGTATTCCAGCGTCGGATGAATAGTGGAGATTACGCCGGAGAGCTTCAGACCGTCGATCTTGCCGCGCTCCAGCTGTTTGTTCAGCAGCTTGGCTGCTTCGGTCATGCCCAGCGTTAGTGATTTCTCATTGATGTCTTTCATCACCACCGGCACGCCTTTCCAGGCCGACTGGTAGGCGATGCCGCCGCCCATAATGCCCGCACCCAGCACCGCAGCCTGTTTTGGCGTCTCGACATTTTTGGTCAGCTGCTTCGCTTTGCCCTTCACGAACTGATCGTTGAGGAAAATACCCACCAGGGCACGCGCTTCGTTGGTGTGAGCCAGCGGAACGAAACTTTGGTTTTCTAATTTCAGTGCTTCGTCACGGCCCAGACGTGCGGCGGCTTCGATGGTTTTCACCGCGGTGATCGGCGCCGGATAGTGTTTACCCGCCGTCTGCATCACCATGCCTTTGGCGATGGTGAAACTCATGGTGGCTTCAATTTTACTTAAGTGCAGCGGCTCCAGTTTCGGCTGGCGTTTCGCTTTCCAGTCAAGATCGCCGTTAATCGCCTGGCGCAGTATCGCCAGTGCACCTTCATGCAATTTTTCCGGCTTAACGACGCCATCCACCAGACCGAGCTTTAACGCCTGATCGGCACTGACATCTTTACCCGCGGCGATAATTTCCAGGGCGCTATCGGCACCCAGCATGCGCGGCAGGCGTACCGAGCCGCCAAAGCCCGGCATGATGCCCAGCTTCGTTTCAGGCAGACCAATGCGCAGATCCGGTGTCGCCAGACGGTAATCGGTCGCCAGTACGCATTCGCAGCCGCCACCCAGCGCATAGCCATTGACCGCAGAAAGGGTCGGGACCGGCAGATCTTCCAGACGGTTAAAGACGCTGTTGGCGAAATGGAGCCACTGGCTCAACTGCTCCTGGGGTACCAGGAACAGCGAGAGGAATTCGGTGATGTCTGCGCCGACGATAAATGCCGCTTTTTCGGAACGCAGCAGCAGACCTTTTAAATCGGTTTGTTTTTCAAGAACGTCCAGCGCCTGGCCAAGGCTGGCCACGGTTGCGGTATCAAGCTTGTTCACTGAGCCGGGGGCGTCGAACACCAGTTCGGCAATGCCACCTTCCAGCCAGTCTACGTACAGGGTGTCGCCTTTGTAGAGCATGTCAGTCTCCTGAATCCAGCAATTGGATCTGGTCATACCAGATGAAACGGAGTGTGGGTTTTGTGTTAATGAAATGCAAATTAGTCATTAAATAATTGTAGGGCTGATCACGCTCGGCGAAGATCACGCAGCTTTTCTGAGGTGTGCTAAGATGCGGGGACTTGAGGTCAAAACGAAAGGAATAATGATGGACTCACTGGCCGCGCTCTACAAAAATCATATTGTTACGTTACAGGAACGTACACGCGACGTACTGGCTCGCTTTAAGCTGGATGCGCTGCTCATCCACTCCGGCGAACTGTTTAATGTCTTCCTTGACGATCATGCTTATCCCTTCAAGGTGAATCCGCAATTTAAAGCCTGGGTGCCGGTAACGCAGGTTCCCAATTGCTGGTTGCTGGTGGATGGCGTGAACAAGCCGAAACTCTGGTTCTACCTGCCGGTGGATTACTGGCACAACGTGGAGCCGCTGCCGACCTCATTCTGGACGGACGAGGTAGAGGTGATTGCCCTGCCGAAAGCGGACGGTATTAGCAGCCAGTTACCTGCAACTCGCGGCAACATTGCCTATATTGGCCCGGTGCCTGAACGGGCTCTCGCCATGGAGATCACAGCGGAAAACGTGAACCCGAAAGGGGTGATCGACTATCTGCACTATTATCGCTCCTATAAGACCGACTATGAACTGGCGTGCATGCGTGAAGCGCAAAAAACCGCGGTTAACGGCCATCGTGCGGCGCATGAAGCGTTCCTGTCCGGCATGAGCGAGTTCGATATTAACCAGGCTTACCTGACGGCGACCGGCCATCGTGATACCGATGTGCCTTACAGCAACATCGTGGCGCTGAACGAACATGCGGCGGTGCTGCATTACACCAAACTCGATCACCGTGCGCCGTCCGAAATGCGCAGCTTCCTGCTGGATGCTGGGGCGGAATATAACGGTTATGCCGCTGACCTGACTCGTACCTGGGCCGGAAATAGCGACACCGAGTTCGCTGCGCTTATCAAAGACGTGAATGATGAACAGCTTGCCCTGATCGCCACCATGAAAGCGGGCGTGAGCTACGTGGATTACCACATCCAGTTCCATCAGCGCATTGCGAAACTGCTGCGTAAGTATCAGATCGTCAGCGATATGAGCGAAGAGGCGATGGTGGAAAACGACCTTACCGGGCCGTTTATGCCGCACGGGATTGGTCATCCTCTGGGTCTCCAGGTGCATGATACCGCTGGCTTTATGCAGGATGATACCGGTACACACCTGGCGGCGCCGTCTAAATATCCCTACCTGCGCTGCACCCGTATTCTGCAACCGCGCATGGTGCTGACCATCGAGCCGGGCATCTACTTTATTGAGTCACTGCTGGCCCCGTGGCGTGAAGGACAGTTCAGCAAACACTTCAACTGGCAGAAAATCGAAGCGCTGAAGCCGTTTGGTGGCATCCGTATCGAAGATAACGTGGTGATCCACGAGAACGGTACTGAAAACATGACGCGAGATCTGAAGCTGGCGTAATGGAAAGCTGGCTCATACCGGCAGCGCCGGTCACCTTTACGGAAGAGATCAAGAAAAGCCGTTTCATCACGCTGTTGGCGCATACCGACGGCGTGGAGGCGGCGAAGGCGTTTGTAGAGTCAGTAAGAGCGGAACATCCCGACGCCCGCCACCACTGCGTGGCATGGGTGGCCGGGCCGCCTGACGACTCGCAAAAGCTCGGGTTCTCGGATGATGGTGAACCGGCGGGCACGGCGGGCAAACCCATGCTCTCTCAGCTCATGGGCAGCGGCGTTGGCGAAATCACCGCCGTCGTGGTGCGATACTACGGCGGCGTGTTACTGGGAACGGGCGGGCTGGTCAAGGCCTACGGCGGCGGCGTACAGCAGGCGCTTAATCAGCTGACGACTATCCGCAAAACGCCACTTACCGAATATACTTTATTGTGCGATTACGCCCAGTTATCCGGCATCGAGGCATTGCTGAAGCAGTATCAGGGCCTCATCGTACACAGTGACTACCAGGCGATGGTGCACTTGCGGGTGGCATTACCCCAGGCTTCGCTTCCGGCATTCTCAGCAAAACTGGCTGATTTTAGTCGTGGTTCGTTGCAATTACGGCCAATTGAAGAATAATCCCCACCCTACTTATTGAATACCAAAGGAAGCGGCAGAGATGCATTTTCGTGCCATAACCCGAATCGTTGGATTGCTGGTCATACTTTTCTCCGGGACGATGATCCTCCCGGGACTGGTAGCGCTTATTTATCGGGATGGTGCGGGCCGCGCCTTTACGCAGACCTTTTTCGTCGCGCTGATGATTGGCTCCCTGCTGTGGTGGCCTAACCGCCGTCAGAAAGGGGAGCTGAAATCCCGGGAAGGCTTCCTGATCGTGGTACTGTTCTGGACCGTGCTGGGCAGCGTGGGGGCATTACCCTTCATCTTCTCGGAACAGCCCAACCTGACTATCACCGATGCCTTCTTTGAATCCTTCTCCGGGCTGACCACCACCGGGGCTACCACGCTGGTGGGGCTGGACTCACTACCTCATGCCATCCTCTTTTACCGGCAGATGCTGCAATGGTTCGGCGGTATGGGGATCATTGTATTAGCCGTGGCGATTCTGCCGATACTGGGCGTCGGGGGGATGCAGCTCTACCGTGCCGAAATGCCGGGGCCGCTGAAAGATAACAAAATGCGCCCACGTATTGCCGAGACGGCCAAAACGTTATGGCTGATCTATGTGCTGCTGACGGTCGCCTGTGCGCTGGCGCTGTGGTTCGCCGGGATGCCAGCCTTTGATGCCATTGGCCATAGCTTTGCCACCATCGCCATTGGTGGGTTCTCAACCCATGATGCCAGCGTCGGCTATTTTGACAGCCCGACAATCAACACCATCATTGCTATCTTCCTGCTTATCTCCGGCTGTAACTACGGCCTGCACTTCTCTTTACTCAGTGGCCGTAGTCTGAAGGTCTACTGGCGCGACCCGGAATTTCGCATGTTCATTGGCGTGCAGCTGACGCTGGTGGTGATCTGTACCCTGGTGCTGTGGCTACACGATGTCTATGACTCGGCGGTCACCACCCTTAATCAGGCATTTTTCCAGGTGGTGTCGATGGCGACCACTGCGGGTTTCACCACCGACAGTATCGCGCGCTGGCCGCTCTTCCTGCCTGTGCTGCTGCTCTGTTCGGCCTTTATCGGCGGCTGTGCCGGTTCGACGGGCGGTGGCCTGAAGGTGATCCGCATCCTGCTGCTCTTTAAACAGGGGAACCGCGAACTTAAGCGCCTGGTGCACCCGAATGCGGTTTACAGCATCAAACTGGGCAACCGCGCACTGCCGGAGCGTATTCTGGAGGCGGTGTGGGGCTTCTTCTCTGCCTACGCGCTGGTCTTTATCGTCAGTATGCTGGCGATCATCGCGACGGGCGTGGATGACTTTTCGGCGTTTGCCTCCGTGGTCGCCACACTGAACAACCTGGGGCCGGGCCTTGGCGTGGTCGCAGACAACTTTGCCAGTATGAACCCAACCGCGAAGTGGATCCTGATTGCCAACATGCTGTTCGGGCGTCTTGAGGTCTTCACGCTGTTGGTTCTCCTGACACCAACATTCTGGCGCGAATAAGGGAGCCGTTTGTGAAAACATTAATTCTATTTTCAACGCGCGACGGGCAGACGCGGGAAATTGCCGCTTTTCTGGCTTCTGAGTTAAAAGAGCAGGGTATCTATGCGGATGTCGTCAATCTGAACCGCACCGAAGATATTGCATGGCAGGAGTATGACCGCGTGGTGATTGGCGCCTCGATTCGTTACGGCCATTTCCATCCTGCGGTGGATCGCTTCGTGAAAAAACACACGGCAACGCTGAATAGCCTGCCGGGCGCTTTCTTTTCTGTGAATCTGGTGGCGCGTAAAGCGGAAAAGCGTACGCCGCAAACCAACAGCTACACGCGCAAGTTTTTACTGAACTCACCCTGGAAGCCAACTGCCTGTGCCGTTTTTGCGGGCGCGCTGCGTTATCCGCGTTACCGCTGGTACGATCGCTTTATGATCCGCCTTATTATGAAGATGACAGGCGGCGAAACGGATACCCGTAAAGAGGTGGTCTACACCGACTGGTCCCAGGTCGCCAGTTTTGCCCGTGAAATTGCGCAATTAACCCGCAATCCGCGGCTTTAATAGTCGCACAGGTCGAAAAATAAGCGAACGGTAAACTTTTTAATATTTCTGCTTGTCACCGTCAGATAACTCCCTATAATGCGCCACCACTGACACGGAACAACGGCAAACACGCCGCCGGGTCAGCGGGGTTCGGTAAGAACCTCACGGAGAAAAGCGAAAATAAACGCTTGACTCTGAGGCGGGGAAGCGTAATATGCACACCCCGCGCCGCAGCGAAAAAGCGAAGCGGCACTGCTCTTTAACAATTTATCAGACAATCTGTGTGGGCACTCAAAGTGAGGCTGTAGCGCGGTGGTCCCACCTGACCCCATGCCGAACTCAGAAGTGAAACGCCGTAGCGCCGATGGTAGTGTGGGGCCTCCCCATGCGAGAGTAGGGAACTGCCAGGCATCAATTAAAGCCGAAAGCCCGTCCGCAAGGACGGGCTTTTTGCGTTTCTGCGCATTCTATCCCGTCTTTAAAGTTATCCCCCTAACCGATTCCATATACGGTAAACTATCCCGGTTTTTGCATCTGGATAGCGTCTATGAATCACTCCCTTAAGCCCTGGAATACCTTCGGTATTGACCGAAATGCCCGTCAGATCGTGCGGGCCGACGATGCGCAGCAACTGCTGGCCGCATGGAATCATGCCACGCAACACCACCTCCCTGTTCTTATTCTGGGCGAAGGCAGTAACGTTCTCTTCCTGGAAGACTTTTCTGGCACGGTGATCGTTAACCGCATCAGCGGGATTAAAGTTGAAGAGGCGCAGGATTGCTGGCGTTTGCATGTGGGAGCCGGGGAAAACTGGCATCGCCTGGTGCAGTTTACCCTTGAAAATAATATGCCGGGGCTGGAAAACCTGGCGCTAATCCCAGGCTGCGCGGGTTCATCCCCTATTCAGAACATCGGTGCCTATGGCATCGAACTCAAACATGTTTGTGATTATGTCGACTGTATCGAGCTGGCAACGGGCAACCCGCTGCGTTTAAGCGCGGAACAGTGCCGCTTTGGCTATCGCGACAGCATTTTCAAACATGAGTATCAGGATAAATATGTCATCGTTGCGGTTGGACTGCGCCTGACCAAAAACTGGCAGCCTGTCCTCACCTACGGCGATCTCACTCGTCTGGATCCTGCTACGGTCACTGCAAAAGAGATTTTCGACGCGGTTTGCCATATGCGAATGAGTAAATTGCCCGATCCGAAAGTGAACGGAAATGCCGGAAGTTTCTTCAAAAACCCGGTTATCTCCAGTGAAAAAGCCGAAACCTTACTCGCCGAGTGGCCGCTGGCGCCGCACTATCCGCAGGCAGATGGCAGCGTTAAACTGGCAGCGGGCTGGCTGATCGATCAGTGTCAGCTTAAAGGCACAACCTGTGGCGGCGCAGCGGTACATCGTCAGCAGGCCCTGGTGCTTATCAACGAAAACAATGCGACCAGCAGTGATGTCGTGCAGCTGGCCCATCAGGTGCGCCAGCGCGTGGGTAAGAAATTTGATGTCTGGCTGGAGCCGGAGGTGCGCTTTATCGGCCATCACGGTGAAGTTAATGCGGTGGAGGCCATTGCATGAAAGATCATACCGTTCCCCTGAAGCTGATCTCTGTTCTGGCTGATGGCGATTTCCATTCCGGTGAACAGCTGGGGGAACAGCTGGGAATGAGCCGCGCCGCCATTAATAAACATATTCAGACCCTGCGTGACTGGGGAGTGGATGTCTTTACCGTGCCGGGCAAAGGCTACAGCCTGCCGGAGCCGGTTCAGCTCCTGGACGAAGCCTTTATTAGCAGTCAGATCACCGACAACAGCGTTGCCGTTCTGCCGGTGATTGATTCTACCAACCAGTATCTGCTCGACAGGCTTAATACGCTGCACTCCGGTGACTGCTGCGTGGCAGAATACCAACAGGCGGGTCGTGGCCGTCGGGGACGTAAATGGTTCTCGCCTTTTGGCGCCAATCTTTATCTCTCCATGTACTGGCGTCTGGAACAAGGTCCTGCCGCTGCCATCGGCCTTAGTCTGGTGATTGGTATTGTGCTGGCAGAAGTGTTGCAGTCGCTGGGCGCTGACAAAGTGCGCGTGAAGTGGCCAAACGATCTCTATCTGAAAGATCGCAAACTGGCCGGTATTCTGGTAGAACTGACCGGAAAAACCGGTGATGCCGCGCAGATCGTAATGGGTGCCGGGATAAACCTGGTGATGCGCAATGTACAGGCCGAAGATATTAACCAGGGCTGGATCAACCTGCAGGAAGCAGGGATCGTTATCGATCGTAATGTCCTTGCCGTGCGGGTGATTAACGAGCTACGCCACTCGCTGAAAATCTTCGAACAGGAAGGCTTAGCCCCGTTCCTGCCTCGTTGGGAAAAGCTGGATAACTTTGCTCACCGTGCGGTGAAGCTGATCATTGGCGACAAAGAGATCTACGGCACGTCGCGCGGTATCAACGAGCAGGGCGCGCTGTTGCTGGAGCAGGATGGCGTGATTAAACCGTGGGTCGGCGGTGAGATTTCACTGCGCAGCGCCGAATAAATTGCGGGGAGCCGCGGGCTCCCCGGTTCTTCAGCTATACCGCCGCCAGCCCCCGTGCGAAGCGGCAACCAGAATAATCCCTAAACGCTTGGTTACACTCTCTTAAACAGTTCCCGATAAGGTATACTCTGAAAGCAGCAGGGTAACAGTTGATTAACCTGCCTTTCGCGTTTCTGGAGATCCATTTTGCGTGTCAGCCGCTCTTTAACTATCAAACAAATGGCGATGGTCACTGCCGTCACCATGGTGTTTGTTTTCGTCTTTTGCGTCATTTTGCTGTTTCATGCCATTCAGCAGAATCGCTACAACACGGCTACGCAACTCGAGAGTATTGCCCGCTCAATCCGTGAGCCCCTCTCTGCCGCCATTCTGAAGGGTGATATTCCTCAGGCGGAGTCGATTATTAAAAGCATCAAGCCGGCAGGTGTCGTCAGCCAGGCGGATGTCGTGCTGCCGAATCAGTTTCAGGCGCTACGCATGAACTTTATCCCGGAGCATCCGGTACCGGTGATGATGAAGCGGCTGTTTGAAATGCCGGTGCAGATCTCCCTTCCGGTCTATTCGCTGCAGCGTCCGGCGAACCCGCAGCCGCTGGCCTATCTGGTGCTCCAGTCTGACTCCTGGCGAATGTACAAATTTGTCATCAGTTGGATCTCAACGTTAGTAACCACTTACTTATTGTTAACGCTGATGCTTACCGTGGCGCTGACCTGGTGCATTAACCGTCTCATCGTCCATCCGCTGCGTCGCATTGCCCGGGAGCTGGATACCCTCTCGCCGCAACAACAGGTGGGGCATCAGCTTGCTCTGCCGCGTCTGCATCACGACGACGAAATTGGCATGCTGGTCCGCAGTTATAACCTCAACCAGCAGCGCATGATGCGCCAGCACGATGAGCTCAACCACAATGCTACCCGTTTCCCGGTGTCGGAACTGCCCAACAAGGCGTTTCTGATGGTGATGCTGGAGCAGGCCGTGAAGCGGCAGCAGACCATGGCGCTGATGGTAGTGGCCTGTGAAACGTTGCAGGATACCGCTGGCGTGCTGAAAGAGAGTCAGCGAGAGATGGTCTTACTGACCCTCGTCGAAAAGCTGAAATCCGTGCTTGCACCACGGATGGTACTGACGCAGGTGAGCGGCTACGACTTCGTGATTATCGCCAATGGCGTTAAAGAGCCGTGGCATGCCATCACATTAGGTCAGCAAGTGCTTACTGTTATCAATGAGCGGTTGCCGGTTCAGGGGATCCAGCTGCGCCCGAGTGCCAGTATCGGTATCGCCATGTTTTACGGCAACCTGACCGCAGAACAGCTCTATCGCCGGGCATTCTCCGCCGCGTTTACCGCCCGTCAGAAGGGTAAGAATCAGATTCAGTTCTTCGAACCCGAGCAGATGGAGAAAGCGCAGCAGCGGCTCTCAGAAGAGAACGACATCCTGACCGCGCTGGACAGCAACGATTTCGCTATCTGGCTGCAGCCGCAGGTCAATCTGCGCACCGGTAAGGTCCATAGCGCCGAAGCGCTGTTGCGGATGCGTCAGCCCGACGGCGGCTGGGAGCTTCCGGAAGGGCTGATTGACCGTATTGAAAATTGCGGCCTGATTGTGACGGTGGGTCACTGGGTGCTGGAAGAGTCCTGCCGTTTGCTGTCAGCCTGGCAGTCGCGCGGGGTGATGATGCCGCTGTCGGTTAACTTATCGGCCTTGCAGCTGATGCATCCAAACATGGTGCCGGACCTGCTGGCGTTGATTCACCGCTACCAGATCAAGCCGGACACCCTGATGCTGGAAGTGACCGAGAGCCGCCGGATTGACGATCCTAACGAAGCGGTGGCAATACTTCGCCCGCTGCGTAACGCCGGGGTCCGTATCGCGCTGGACGACTTTGGCATGGGATACGCTGGCCTGCGTCAATTGCAACATATGAAAACCCTGCCGGTAGATGTGCTGAAGATTGATAAGGCCTTTGTGGAGGGGCTACCGGAAGACAGCAGCATGGTCGAGGCAATTATCCAGCTGGCGCGTAGCCTGAAGCTGGAAATTATCGCTGAAGGTGTCGAAACCGAAGCTCAGCGCCAATGGCTGGCCGATGCCGGGGTGGAATGCGGCCAGGGATATCTGTTCGACAAAGCCGTTCCGGGTGATATTTTTGAGAGCCGTTATTTTAAACGCGCTAATGCTGATGACTGAAATGTTGCTGAATTGTGCGAGTCAGCTCAAAGTTCTTAACATTTGTGTTTCAAATTCAGCCTGATCTTCTGTCTGTCCTGATTTATGGGTGATATTTTAAGGCCGCAGGTGAGCAGTAACCCTACTCCGCCTGCGGCTTTTCTTCCCAAGGACATCTTATGAAAACCTCTCTCTTCAAAAGTCTTTACTTTCAGGTCTTAACCGCCATTGCTATCGGTATCCTGCTTGGTCATTACTATCCTGAATTAGGCGCCCAGATGAAACCGCTTGGCGATGCCTTCGTTAAGCTGATTAAGATGGTGATCGCGCCGGTTATTTTCTGCACCGTCGTGACCGGTATCGCAGGCATGGAAAGCATGAAAGCCGTTGGCCGTACAGGGGCGGTGGCACTGCTCTATTTCGAAGTCGTCAGCACCCTCGCGCTGATCATCGGTCTGGTGATTGTTAACGTCGTACAACCTGGCGCGGGCATGAACGTTGACCCCTCTACGCTGGATGCAGAAGCGGTGGCGGTCTACGCCGAGCAGGCGAAAAATCAGGGTGTGGTCGCCTTCCTGCTGGATGTGATCCCCGGCAGCGTGATTGGCGCCTTCGCCAGCGGGAATATCCTGCAGGTGCTGCTGTTCGCCGTAATGTTTGGTTTTGCCCTGCATCGCCTCGGCAGCAAAGGTCAGCTGATTTTTAACGTTATTGAAAGCTTCTCGCAGGTGATTTTCGGCATCATCAACATGATTATGCGTCTGGCACCTATTGGCGCCTTCGGGGCAATGGCCTTCACTATCGGTAAATATGGTGTCGGTACTCTCGTGCAGCTGGGCCAGCTGATCATCTGCTTCTATATCACCTGTATTCTGTTCGTGGTGGTGGTGCTGGGCAGCATTGCCCGCGCGACTGGCTTCAGCATCTTCAAGTTCATTCGCTACATCCGTGAAGAGCTGCTGATTGTGCTGGGCACCTCCTCGTCTGAATCGGCGCTGCCGCGCATGCTCGATAAGATGGAGAAGCTGGGCTGCCGTAAATCGGTCGTCGGGCTGGTTATCCCCACTGGCTACTCCTTTAACCTGGATGGGACGTCGATCTACCTGACGATGGCGGCGGTGTTTATCGCCCAGGCCACCAACAGCCATATGGATATCTTCCATCAAATCACGCTGCTGGTGGTGTTGCTGCTCTCTTCAAAAGGGGCGGCTGGGGTAACGGGCAGCGGATTTATCGTCCTGGCGGCAACCATCTCTGCGGTGGGACATCTGCCGGTGGCGGGACTGGCGCTGATCCTCGGTATCGACCGCTTTATGTCTGAAGCCCGTGCGCTGACCAACCTGGTCGGTAACGGCGTGGCAACAGTGGTCGTGGCGAAGTGGGTGAAAGAGCTGGACCACAAAAAGCTCGACGATACGCTGAATAATCGTGCGCCAGACGGCAAAACACACGGTTTGTCCTCCTAAAATCTTCCCTCAGGCCCGCATTCCCTTGTCGGGGTGTGGGCTCCTGCGCATAATGGCCCGGCATACTTGTCATAATTCGATAAGATTTATTTCGGGTAAATTTCACTTCATGCCGTGACGTTTCGTTTCATGCGCGGTCTAATCGGAGTGTTTTGTACATCATATTTAGAGTGCGACAGGGCGTGTGGCACTCTTTGTAACCAGGAATGTTGATCAGGGGTTCACATGCAGGGCACAAAAATTCGACTCTTAACCGGCGGTTTGCTCATGATGGCAGCAGCCAGTTACGTGCAGGCTGACGCGCTCCAGCCGGACCCGGCCTGGCAACAGGGAACGCTGTCTAACGGTTTTCAGTGGCAAGTTTTAGCCACCCCACAGCGCCCCAGCGACCGCATTGAAATCCGCCTTTCCGTCAACACCGGCTCCCTGACCGAGAGTACGCAACAGAGCGGTTTCAGCCATTTTATTCCTCGTCTGGCGCTGACCCAAAGCGGTAGCCTTCAGGCTGTACAGGCCCGTTCTCTGTGGCAACAGGGTATCGATCCGAAACGCCCGCTGCCGCCTGCCGTCGTCTCCTACGACTACACCATGTTTAACCTCAGCCTGCCAAACAACCGCAACGATCTGCTTAAAGAGGCGCTGACCTGGCTGTCAGATACCGCCGGTAGCGTCTCCATTACCCCTGAAACGGTGAATTACGCCCTGAGCAACAGCGACATGGTGGCGACCTGGCCTGCGGATACCAAAGAGGGCTGGTGGCGCTATCGTCTGAAAGGTTCGGCGCTGCTGGGCCACGATCCGGCAGAGCCGTTAAAGCAACCGGTTGATATTGAACAGGTGAAGTCGTTCTACCAGACCTGGTACACCCCGGATGCCATGACCCTGATTGTGGTCGGCAACATTGATAGCCGCGCGGTGATCGAGCAGATTGGCAAAACCTTCGGCGAGCTGAAAGGCAAACGTAACACGCCAGCGCCGGTACCAACGCTTTCACCGCTGCGCGCAGAGCCGGTGAGCATTATGACTGATTCCGTGCGCCAGGATCGTCTCTCCATCATGTGGGACAGCCCGTGGCAGCCGATTCGTGAGTCTGCCGCGCTGCTGCGCTACTGGCGCGCCGATTTAGCCCGTGAAGCGCTGTTCTGGCATGTGCAGCAAACCCTGAGTAAGAACAACGCCAAAGATATCGGTTTGGGCTTTGACTGCCGGGTGCTGTTCCAGCGCGCCCAGTGCGCCATTAATGTTGAGTCGCCGGGCGACAAGCTGAACGCCAATATGGCGATAGTGGCAAAAGAGCTGGCGAAAGTGCGTGATAACGGCCTGAGTGAAGAGGAGTTCAACGCGCTGGTGGCGCAGAAAAATATTGAGCTGCAAAAACTGTTCGCCACCTATGCCCGTACCGATACCGATATTCTGATCAGCCAGCGTATTCGCTCCCTGCAAAATCAGGTGGTGGATATCGCGCCTGAACAGTATCAGAAGCTGCGCCAGGATTTCCTTAACAGCCTGACCGCGGATATGTTGAGCCAGGATCTGCGTCAGCAGCTTTCCCAGGATATGTCGCTCATTTTAATGCAGCCGAAAGGTGAACCTGAATATGATATGAAGGAGCTGCAGGCGACGTGGAACGACATTATGGCGCCCGCGCAGTAAAAGGAAAAAGGCAACGTAAGTTGCCTTTTTTAATGGATACAGCCCTTAAGCAGGCATCGCTTCGCGTGGAATGATGGCGCCGCGATACTGGATCACCGTGCTGGCGGTCAGGTGGCCGCGCTGCGCTGCCGCTTCCGGCGTACCGCCCGTCAGACGCACCGCCAGATAGCCAGCGCTGAAGGAGTCACCCGCCGCGGTCGTATCAATCACTTTCTCTTTCGCCAGCTTCACCGCAGGTACTTCGATAACCGCTTCTCCGGCGATCGCCACCAGGCAGGAATCTGCCCCGCGCTTAATCACCACTTCGCTGACACCGGCGGCCTGCGTACGCGCAATCACCTCATCAACCGGCTTCTCGCCCCACAGCGCATCTTCGTCGTCGAGGGTTAAGAAAGCGATATCGGTGCATTCCAGCATCTGGCTATAGACCTGCTGCGTCTCTTCGCGGCTGGCCCACAGGCGTGGACGATAGTTGTTGTCGAAAATCACCTTCCCGCCGTTGGCGCGGCATTCGCGCAGCAGGGAGAGCAGTTTTTCACGGCTGCTCTGGCTGAGGATCGCAAGGCTGATGCCGCTCAGATAGAGGTAGTCGAAATGGGCCAGCGTTTCGCAGATCTGCGCCGCGCTGTCGCTCTCCAGCCAGAATTTGGCGGCGGCTTCGTTACGCCAGTAATAGAACGTACGCTCGCCGGTGCTGTCGGTCTCGATGTAGTAGAGGCCCGGCAGGCGGTTTTCCATCCGCTGGGTCAGGGAGGTGTCGACATTTTCACTCTGCCATGCGTCCAGCATCTGCTGGCTGAAATTGTCGGTGCCCAGCGCAGTAACATAATTTACCGCCAGCGCGTCAGCATCGACCTGACGAGCAATATATACGGAGGTATTTAAGGTATCGCCACCGAAGCCGCGGCTAACTTCCGCGCCTTTCTGGGAGAGTTCGATCATACATTCGCCGATCACGGCAATTTTTTTGGACATAGTCGTGAACCTGGATAATTAAACTGCGGTTAGTTTGCGCTGGAGGCCGGAAGCGGTCAACTGTATTAAAACGACGTTCCATTATTTTTTTGAACCTGGACAAGTTCCTGACGGGTTTGATATCTCAGATTTTCATTTTCGTCCGCAACCGAACATAAAGTTCTCTTACCTGGAGCCGATAATCCTTTGACCAGTCCCGACAGGCTCTTTCCCATTCAACAGGACATCTGAAATGAAGTTAAGGCAGGACATCCAGCTGCTGAGCATCCCTGAGGCGAGTATTGAGAACTTACAGGAACACCGCTACTGGCTGCAATGTGAGCGCGCTTATACTTATCAGCCGATCTACCGCACCGACGGTAAGCTGATGGCGATTGAGATCCTGACCGTCGTAACCCATCCTTCAAACCCGGCACAGCGGATTGCACCCGATCGCTACTTCGCGGAAGTGCCCGTGCGCCATCGTCTGGATATCCTTGAAGAGCAGCTCGCTATGCTGATGGCCAGACAGGCCTTTTTTGCTGATAACAATATTCTGGCTTCGGTTAATGTCGATGGTCCAACTCTGCTGGCGGTGCGGCAGGATGAGAGCCTGCAGAAGCTGATCCACCAGTTGCCGTGGCTGCGCTTTGAGCTGGTGGAGCACGTTCGTCTGCCGCAGGACTCCTCGTTTGCCACCATGTGTGAGTTTGGCCCCCTGTGGCTGGACGATTTTGGCACCGGCATGGCGAACTTCTCCGCCCTGAGCGAAGTGCGTTACGACTACATCAAAGTGGCGCGCGACCTGTTCATTATGCTGCGCCAGACCCCGGAAGGGCGCAATCTGTTCACGCTTCTGCTGCAGCTGATGAACCGCTACTGTCAGGGCGTTATCGTCGAAGGCGTCGAGACGCTGGAAGAGTGGCGCGATGTACAGAACTCACCTGCCGCCGCCGCCCAAGGCTATTTCCTCTCCCGCCCGGTATCGATGGAGACGCTCGACAACGTAATCATCACCCTGTAAAACCCTGCAGCTTCCCGTAATAGTGCGTGGTTAACGCGTTATTACCTGACGCTGCCGCCCCCTTTCCGCATGCCTGGACTATATTCATGAAAGGCAAGTGATTACTGAAAGGGAGTATGGGATGACAAAAACAGCGAAGATTATCACCTGGACAGGGGGAGTCTTCTTGTTGCTGATTGTGGTGCTGATTGTCGTGATCGCGACATTTGACTGGAACCGCCTCAAACCGACCATCAACCAGAAAGTCTCGACCGAACTTAACCGTCCTTTCGCTATTCGCGGCGATCTGGGCGTGGTATGGGAGCGGCAGAAGGGCGAAACGGGCTGGCGCAGCTGGATACCCTGGCCGCACGTTCACGCTAACGACGTTATTCTTGGCAACCCGCCGGACATTCCTGCAATCACCATGGTGCATCTCCCGCGCGTCGAGGCCACCCTTGCGCCGCTGGCGCTGCTCACCAAAACGGTCTATCTGCCGTGGATCAAACTGCAACAGCCAGATGCCCGGCTGATCCGCCTGTCGGAGAAGACCAACAACTGGACCTTCGATCTGGCGGGTGATGATAAAGAAAAAGATCCTGATGCCCAGCCTTCGTCCTGGTCTTTCCGCCTCGATAATATTCTGTTCGATCGCGGGCGGATCGACGTAAACGACGCGGTCAGCAAAGCACAGATGGAGATCTTCGTCGATCCGCTGGGCAAGCCGGTACCCTTCAGCGAAGTGACCGGCGATAAAGGCAAAAAGGATAAGGTCGGCGATTACGTCTTTGGCCTGAAGGCTGAAGGGCGCTACAACGACCAGCCGCTGCGCGGCACCGGTAAAATTGGCGGTATGCTGGCGCTGCGCAGCGAAGGCACCCCCTTCCCGGTGCAGGCTGACTTCCGCTCCGGCAATACCCGGGTGGCTTTTGTCGGTACGGTGAACGACCCAATGAAGATGGGCGGTGTCGATCTGAAGCTGAAATTCGCCGGGGATTCGCTGGGTGAACTCTATGAGCTGACCGGCGTACTGCTGCCAGATACGCCACCGTTTGAAACCGACGGTCGGCTGGTGGCGAAAATCAATTCGGAAGAGGCCTCGGTCTACGATTACCGCAACTTTAATGGCCGGATCGGTGACAGCGATATCCATGGCTCGCTGACCTACACCACCGGCAAACCGCGGCCGAAGCTGGAAGGGGATGTGGAGTCGCGTCAGCTGCGGCTGGCGGATCTCGGGCCGTTGATTGGCGTCGACTCCGGTAAAGGCACCAAAGCGGAGGAGGTGCGCAAGCAGGCGCCCCCTTCCGGTAAAGTGCTGCCCAATGACCGTTTCGAAACCGATAAGTGGGACGTAATGGATGCGGACGTGCGCTTCAAGGGGCGGCGAATCGAGCATGGCAGCAGCCTGCCTATCAGTAATCTTTCTACTCACATCCTCCTGAAAAATGCCGACCTGCGTCTGGAGCCGCTGAAGTTCGGTCTGGCAGGCGGCACCATCTCCTCGAATATCCATCTTGAAGGCGATAAAAATCCGATGCGGGGCCAGGCCGATATTCAGGCGCGACGGCTGAAGCTGAAGGAGCTGATGCCGGATGTGGAGCTGATGCAGAAAACCCTGGGTGAGATGAATGGCGATGCCAAAATTCGGGGTACCGGCAACTCGGTAGCGGCCCTGCTGGGGAACGGCAACGGCAATCTGAAGCTGCTGATGAACGACGGGCTGGTGAGCCGTAACCTGATGGAGATTCTGGGTCTGAACGTCGGGAACTTCATCGTCGGCCAGATCTTTGGCGACGACGAGGTGCGGGTGAACTGCGCGGCGGCCAATATCGACCTGGTCAATGGCGTCGCCCGGCCGCAGATTTTCGCCTTCGATACTGAAAACGCGGTGATCAACGTCACCGGCACCGCCAGTATGGCCTCGGAACAGCTGGATCTCACCATCAACCCGGAAAGTAAAGGCATTCGCATCGTGACGCTGCGCTCGCCGCTGTACGTGCGCGGTAGCTTTAAAAATCCGGATGCGGGGGTGAAGGCGGGGCCGTTAATTGCTCGTGGTGCGGTGGCCGCTGCGCTGGCGACTCTGGTTACCCCTGCCGCAGCGCTGTTAGCGCTCATCTCGCCGTCTGAAGGGCAGGCTAATCAGTGCCAGACCATTCTGTCGCAGATGAAGAAATAGTGGGGGCTTTGCCCGGCCTACAGGAGAATGTAGGCCGGGCATGCGCAGTGCCACCCGGCATTAAGGATCACAATGACTGATGGCGAGTCTCGTGAGTCAGCAGCAGCGCAATCAGCGTCAGTGCCGCCATCGCCGCCAGGTAGATCCCTACGTATTGCAGACCATAATTCGCCTGTAACCAGGTGGCGATATACGGCGCCACAGACGCACCCAGAATTGAAGAGACGTTATAGGAGAAGGAGGCCCCGGTATAACGCACTTCGGTCGGGAACAGCTCTGGCAGCAGCGCGCCCATCGGACCGAACGTCAGCCCCATCAGGCTCAGGCCAATCAGCAGATACGCCATCACCAGCGACGGATTACCGGAACCGAGCAGCGGCGGGAAGACGAACAGCGCAAACAGAATAATCAGCGAGGTGATCACAATCATGCTCGGGCGACGGCCAAAGCGGTCGGCCAGCACGCCGGCAATCGGCACCATCACACCAAAACCGATAACCGCCATCATCAGCATCCACAGCACTTCG
The DNA here is from genome assembly GCF_019584355.1 of Leclercia sp. EC_58. Lineage (NCBI taxonomy): Bacteria > Pseudomonadati > Pseudomonadota > Gammaproteobacteria > Enterobacterales > Enterobacteriaceae > Leclercia > Leclercia sp. EC_58. The sequence goes on along the minus strand of NZ_VDAM01000001.1, from coordinate 877,996 downwards.
TTACGCGGCAGGCCCAGGCCCACCGGCGCAGGCGTGGTGCTGAAGGTCATGGAATAGACGGTCATGATATAGAACAGCGTATAGGTCGCCAGCATGATGAAGGTGCCGAGCACGGTTACGCGAACATGTTTGGTCAGCAGCGTGCCCAGCGGGATTTTTACCTGTTTCTTCGCGGCGGCCACTTTGGCAAAGACCGGCGTCTCATGCAGGGAGACGCGCACATACAGACCGATCAGCACCAGCACCGCCGAGAAGATAAACGGAATACGCCAGCCCCAGGTCATGAACTGCTCGTCAGTCAGCAGCCATGAGAGCAGCAGGAAGGTGCCGTTGGCAAAGAAGAAGCCAATCGGTGCGCCCAACTGTGGGAAGGAGCCATACAGCGCACGCTTGCGTGGCGGGGCATTTTCGGTGGCCAGCAGCGCTGCGCCGCCCCACTCACCGCCCAGACCCAGACCCTGACCAAAACGGGCCAGCGCCAGCAGCAGCGGGGCCAGAATCCCGATGGTTTCATAGGTTGGCAGCAGGCCGATGGCGACGGTGGAGATCCCCATGGTCAGCAGTGAGGCGACCAGGGTCACCTTACGTCCGACGCGATCGCCGAAGTGACCGAACAGGGCCGAGCCGATAGGACGCGCGACAAAGGCGATGGCGAAGGTCGCCAACGACTGCAGCGTGGCCGCCGTCGGGTCGCCCTGCGGGAAGAAGATATGCGGGAAAACGATAACCGCAGCAGTGGCGTAAATATAGAAGTCGAAGAATTCGATGGCGGTGCCAATCAGTGACGCGACGACGACTTTATTACGCGAGTTAACCGGGACGTTTTCCTGCTCTGAATTGAGTGTTGTGGCTGTGGCTTGCATAAACTTTTCTTATTTTTGGCGAACGAAAGGCCATATTACGCACAGCAAAAGCGATATTTCAATCTGTAACAAACGCAGCGAGGGGTGAAAAAGAGAGCAAAAAGCGGATAATTTTCGGACCAGAAGAATCACATCCATGAAATGCTTCACAGAAATTAAAAGTTAGAATATAAAACTGGTTTTCGGTTAAATAAAAGTTACAGGCTGGATTTATATGCTGAAATGATGAATCGGGCTGATATATTTCATTCTTATTCAGCCCGATAGCGGTGTTAATGGTGACTTTTACCGGGCATTCGCCGGTCATCCGGGTACTCGGCAGTGGCGATCCATGCCGCGCAGAAGAGGGTCAGTCTGGCAAAGAAGTAGAAGAAGGCCAGCAACCCCAGCACAGAGCCGAATGCCGCCCCGGATGGAGAAGTGACCAGCGACGGCAGGGTGTAGGTCATCACGATTTTGATCACCTCAAAACCAATCGCGGCAATGAAGGTGCCGCGGATCAGCGCCTTGCGCCGTGGACGGTGGCGCGGCAGACGCCAGAAGATCCAGAAGAAGAGCAGGTAGTTCGCCAGCATTGAGATCCCTAACCCCACCAGATGCCAGACCGGTTTCAGCCACTCAATGGTGTCGAGATAGAGCGCGGAGATGATCATCTGCTGCGCCGAGCCTGCCGCGGAGGTGATGGAGAGGGTGATAACCAGCGCCACCAGCAGGCCAATCAGCGAGATAAAGTCGCGCAAATATTTGATCCAGAACTTCTCCTGGTCCTGCGGCTTACGCTCCCAGACGTCACGCGACTGGGCGCGGATCGCCTCCCGTAGGTTGCCCATCCAGTTAATACCAGAGTAGAGCGCCACTAACAGCCCGACAATCCCGACGGTAGTGCGTTGCTGGACGGCGGTGCTGATGGTGCTTTTCAGGGTGGCGGCCAGCGTCGGATCGCTGACGTTCTGCAGAATTTTAGCGAAGATATCCTGCAGCAGCGTCGGGTGCGAGATCAGGATGAAACCCGCTGCCGCAAAGGAGAGCATCAGGATGGGGATCATCGATAAAAATGAGAAGTAGGTGATCGCCGCGCCAAACTGGTTTCCCAGCCGATCGTTAAATCGCTCGGTGGCGCGCAGCAGGTGGGCAATCATTGGCTGCTGCTGAATCAGCTGGAAGGCGTCCTTCGCCTTGTCCAGCAGGCTCCCCGTTTTACGTATGGAGGTGATTTTAGGTTCTTCCGGCGCCTGAGGCGGACGGGTTTCCAGTTTTTTAATCGGCTCGAAGTCCAGATCATGGGTGGGGCGTTGCTCACTATTTTCCGGCGTCACGCGCACTTTCCTTATTGTTTAGCGGGAGGTCCTTAAAATTATAGCCTGCGCTCAGTCAACGTAGGTTTTCATGATGTCCGTGAGCCAGGCCATAAACAGATGTACCCGGCGGGAGAGGTTGCGGCGGTGGGGATAGATGAGCGATACCGGCATCGGCCGGGCGCGATATTGCGGGAGGATCTCCTGCAGCTTTTTGGCCCGCAGCGCGTCACGCACGCCTACACGCGGCACCTGAATAATCCCCAGTCCGGCGAGGGCCGAGGCATGGTAAGTCTCGGTGCTGTTGACCGTCAGGACACCGCCGGTCTTAACCCAGTGGGTCGCCTCACCATCGTAATATTCGAACCCCTGAGGCCGGGTGCCGAGATGCGTTGCGTAATGCACCATCGCATGGGAGGTTAAATCATCCAGCCCGTCGGGATAGCCAAAACGCGACAGGTAATCGGGGCTGGCGCAGTTGATCACCGACAGCTTGCCGAGCGGGCGGGCAATTAAGCCGGAATCTTTCAGGGTGCCGACGCGCACCACGCAATCAAATCCTTCCCGAATCACATCCACCAGCCGGTCGCTGCTGCTCAGCTCCAGTTCAATGCCGGGGTACTGTTGCAGGAAGAGTGGCAGTTTGGGGATGACTAAATTTCGCGCAACGTTGGCCGGCATATCGACGCGTATTCTTCCACTGACGCTGGCAGGGTCGTGCAAAAAAAGACCATCCAGTTCTTCCATATTGGTCAGCAGATCTTTGGCCCGCTCGTAGTAGACCATGCCGTCCTGCGTCAGGCTGACGCGCCGCGTGGTGCGGTGCAGCAGCTGGGTGCCAAGCCCGTTCTCCAGCGCCTGAATTTGGCGCGATACGCTACCTTTAGGCAGGCCCATTGAGTCTGCGGCGCGGGAAAAACTCTCCAGTTCAGCGACGCGAATAAATAACTGCATTGCGTGAATTTTATCCATAGGAAGCGCTCATTGTTGTTGATTTTGAAACAGTGAAGCGTTGCAGAGCGTATTTATTGATTTTCTATCACCTAATAAGCTCTTTCTCAATCACCACAACAGCCGAAACGAGGTTTCTCATGACTGAACGTATTGCAATAGTGACCGGCGGCAGCCGCGGGCTCGGTAAAAACGCGGCGCTGAAGCTGGCAGCAAAAGGTGTCGGCATCCTGCTGACCTACAACCGGAGCGAGCAGGAAGCGCTAGAAGTTGTGCGCGAAATTGAGCAAAAAGGGTTAAAAGCAGCGGCATTGCAGCTGAACGTCGGCGATATTGCCAGCTTTGAACAGTTCGTTACTAAGGTGAGTGAAAAACTGCATTCGGTCTGGCAGCGCAACACCTTCGACTATTTGTTGAACAACGCAGGCGTGGGTTTATACGCCCCCTATATGGAGACCACGGAAGCGCAGTTTGATGAAGTGATGAACATCCATTTCAAAGGACCGTTCTTTCTGACTCAGGGGCTATTGCCGCTGATGGAAAACGGCGGGCGGATCCTGAACGTCTCATCTGGCCTGGCCCGTTTTGCACTACCGGGATCCAGCACCTATGCGGCGATGAAAGGTGCTATGGAAGTGCTCACCCGCTACCAGGCTAAGGAGCTGGGCGCGCGCGGGATCACCGCCAACATTATCGCCCCGGGGGCGATCGAAACTGATTTTGGCGGCGGTCGTGTACGCGATAACAAAGCGATCAATCAGCAGATCGCCTCCCAGACGGCGCTGGGCCGCGTTGGGTTACCGGACGATATCGGCGATGCGATTGCGGCGCTGCTCAGCGACGAACTCGGCTGGATGAATGCGCAGCGCATTGAGGTCTCCGGAGGGATGTTCCTGTAATCAGGTGCCGGGGAGGGAACCCCGCGGCACGCTTAGCAGTACTCTTTTCTTAACAGCCCAAACAGCCAGTCGTTATGCCACTCACCTGCCAGCCAGTAGCTTTCACGCAGTTCACCTTCCAGCACAAAACCCACTTTTTCCAGCAGGCGTTTAGAGGCGATATTGCCCGCCGTCACCGTGGCGGTTAAACGGCGGATGCCTCCCTGCATAAAGGCGTAATCACACACCGCCTGTAAAGATTCAAAGCCGTAGCCTTTACCCTGCGCCTGCGGGGCGAACAGGAACCCCACTTCGGCGCAATCATCATCGCGATGAATATAGCCCGTGACCCCGAGCGGTGTCTGATTGTGATCGCGCACCACCAGGCTCAGCCAGTGGTCACTGCCCGGCGACCACGCGGGCAGGCGAGTGGTAAACGTTTCGCGAATGGCCTCTTCCGGGCGGGCTTCGGCCACGTAGCGCATCACGTCGGGGTGTTGTTGCAGGGAGAGAAAAAAGGGCCAGTCCTCTTCCTGCAGTGGGGAACAGGTTAAACGCGGGGTGTGCAGCACAGGCATGCCAGGTCTCCGGGAGCTTTTGTAAATGATATTAACATTATCACTGAAATAGTGGCGGTTATCGGGTATGTTTAATCTGGTATAACCACTTAAAAAACAACCGCTCTCCGTTCGCTGCGCCTGAATCCTTGCGCGGCATTTAAAGGAAAATGATGACCCTCAGTAAATCGCACGTGATCCGCGAGCAGTTTGAACGCTGTCTGGGAATTATTCGTCAGGCCTCTGTGGAGATCCTGCTCCTGTTAAAGGTGCATGTTGCCGAAGGCAAAGATCCCCGTTGGTTCCTTGAGCAACTGGATTCCGCCAGGCTGGCGCTGGGGGGCTGGGCGAGCGTGGCAAAACGCCTGAACCTCAACGATGCGGAGCTCTCACAATTCACCCTGCAATTACGGCTTTTGCAGCAGCGGGTGCCGCAGTATGAGAGCGGGCAGGATGTGAGCGACAACCAGCTGATTGCCGCGACGCGCTTTGTAACGGCGCTGGAACACCTGCGTTTGCAGCAGCCGCTGCTGACCTACAGTACCGAAATGAGCCCCGGCGATGAGCTTCAGCAACAGCATGCCCGGAAACAGGTGCGTGCGCTGGAATTGATGATTAAAGGGTTGATTATGCAGGCCTGGCCGGATCCAACGCGCCTGAACAACCACCTTAAAACGCTATTTGGTGCCGATCGGGTCCGCCGCTGGCTGCAGCAGGGCGAACGCAACGATGCCCTCGGCGGCATGATGTTTAGCGAGCTGGCACTGATGCTGGTGGACAAGAAAGAGTACTCCCGCTCTTATTCAGCGCTGTTCAGCGATCCCGCTCTGCTGACGCTGATGGTGGAACCACGTAAAACACTCCACTCCTTTCTTGATGATATCCGCCTGCTCCGCAACAACATCATTGCCCAGCAGCCGCTGACCTCTGCGCAAATCCTGCTGCTGGATAACTATTACGCCCAGATTGCCGGCCCCGTTCAGCGTGCCTTTAACGAGGGCCGTACCGCGGTGAACCCGGCGGGGTTGATGGCAGAAGGCAACCACGAGCTGGAGCTCTTCTGGGAAAATGCGCGAGAAAAATGCCGGGCCACTGGCGATGACATTTTTGAGGTGCGTGACACCATCGACAAACCGAACCGTCGGCCCGCGCGTACGCCGGAGCAGCGCGATCACCTGATCTCGGTGGGGCTGTGGGGTGCGGTGGGGGTAATGGTGATGGGAATGCTGGTGGCGGGCACCTGGCTGTTAATGGAAAGCAGCACGCCGACCCAGGCGGCCAGTAGCGCCTCGCCTCCTGTGCAGACCGCGGCGGAAGAGATGCGTGAATTACCTTCCTCCCGTGAAGCGCTGACGCGCATGGGCGTCACCTGGGATGAGAATAACTTCCGCGCGGCGATCGACAGGAACGATACCCGCGTGGCGCTGCTGTTCCTGAAGGCGGGAATGGAGTGGAAGCTCTCTTGGACGGAGCATGCCCTGTCGGTGGGGCATCGGGAGGTACTGGATATCCTGATGCGCTATCGCCTGCAGATGGGGCAGGCCAAGCCCTGCAGACAGTTTATCAACACCCTCGCACACGCGATGTCAGCGGGCGAACCGCTGACGGATCTGCGCAAAGAGTATCTCCAGGCATTTTGTACCGTTCCGGCGGTGGTCGAACGCCAGCGACGCGAGATGGATCAGGCAAAGCGGCGGGCTCAGGCCCAACCGGACGCCAGTACCAAAAAATGGCAGACGATCCAGACAGCCATTTATGAGGTGATCCGCTGAGAATGCGGGGGAGTTATGGCTCCCCGTACAGGCCAATAAGTCTGCGCACCACGCCGTTAGTCCAGCCAAACCCATCCTGCAGGGGATACTCACCCCCGCCCCCTTCCCGGGGCTGGCTGCTGGCGATGTGGTACTTCTCGATCAGCTTGTGATTCATTTTGTAGAAATGGTTTACCGTGTGCAGCCAGCTCCACGCGATCTCATCCCCCAGAGAATCATTGCCGTATTGTTTGAATCCCTGAATCGCCATCCACTGTAATGGCGCCCAGCCGTTAGGTTTATCCCACTGCTCCCCGGTTTCATACTCGGTGGCAAGGATACCGCCCGGCGTCAGGAGGCGCGCTTTTACCGCGTCGGATAAACGTTCGGCCTGCTCATGGGTACACATACCGACATACAGCGGTACGATGCTGGCCGCGGAAAAGAGCGCCAGCTGCTCCCGACGCCAGTCGTAATCGCGATAGCAGCCGTTCTCCTCATCCCAGAGATAGCGGTTAACCGCCTCGCGACGATCGCTCGCCTTCTGGCGGAAGCGCTCCGCGGTCTCTTTATCCCCTTTTGAGGCCGAAATATTCGCAATGGCGCTCTCCAGCTTGAACAGGAAAGCGTTGAGATCGATAGGGATAAACTGGGTGGTGCGGATACTCGCCAGCCGACTCGGATCCCGCAGCCAGCGGGAGGAGTAGTCCCAGCCGGAAGCGGCCCCGGCACGCAGATCGCGATAGACCTCGTTAGGTGGACGCCCGGAGTGGCGGGCGGTCTCGACGTCCTCTATCCAGGATTCGTCCCTTGGGGTGTCACGGTCATCCCAGTAACGGTTGAGCAGAGAGCCGTCCGGCATACGTACCGCGCTGCGGTAAGCCTGGTTGAGCAGCAGGGACTCTGCGCCGTCCATCCAGAAGGCATACTCCATTTTCAGATGGTCCAGATAGCGCTTAGCACCGCGCACGCCATCCTCTTCAAACAGCTCTACCATCAGGGCAAACACCGGCGGCTGCGAGCGGCTCAGATAGTAGGTGCGGTTGCCGTTAGGAATATGGCCGTATTTTTCAATCATCCACGCAAAGTTATCTGCCATGCACTTGAGCATGTCGTGGCGGCCGCTTTCGGCCAGCCCCAGCATGGTAAAATAGGAGTCCCAGTAGTAGGTCTCGCTGAATCGCCCGCCGGGCACAATGTAGGCCTGCGGCAGCGCCAGCAATGACGACCACGGAATATGATCCTGCGGCTCTCGGGTCAGCACCGGCCACAGATTATCGATATGGTCTTTGAGCGAGAAAGAGGGATCGGAGACATATTCGCTCGACAGCACTTCCGGCAACCAGAAGTGGTTTTCCACAAACTGGCGCAGGTCAAAGTCGCGGTGTCGTCTCACCTTGCGATAGCGGATAAGGATATCCAGCGGATCCATCTTCGGCGCACAGTCGGGAAAGGTTTTGCTGTCTTCAAACAGTCGCGACGACTGAACATGCTCGAAGAGTTCAAGGTAGCGATCGGCAGGGGTGAGCGCATCGGATGCGGGCAGCCCTTCAATCATTTCAGGTTCCGGCTCCGCCTCGAGCATTTCATCCAGTTTTAACTCGCAGGGATCGATTTCGTAGAGAAGTTCTTGTTCTATGTCGAACTCTACGGTCTCTACAGTGCGTATTTTCTGGTTGAACATGGTGGTCAGGACCTCCGGTTAGCGTTATCTCGGGTCTGGTTTTATCCGGTTGCTTACTAATCTTAGACATTCGCTTCGGTCTGTGGTGAGGGAAATGTGCGGTAGATCACGCTTTGCTACGAAGCAAAAAAGTGAGCGGTTGGCGCCATGTTGATGTTTTTCAGACACTAAACAGGACAATCCACAGTAAAGAGAGCAAATAAAATTCGGATCATTCGCTATGCCGTTAAGAGGGCATCAGGCGACAGCATCCGCCTTGCCGCTAAAGCGATACGCTTTGCGCGTGCAAGAATTCCCCGAAGGCAAGACGTACGCGAAATTCTCTGCTTGCGTAAAATGACCTGTTGTTATTGATTAATAACACAATCTATATGTATTTATATTTTATTGGCCCGCATATCGGCAAGGATACGTGCGTTTAACGTGTACAAGGGCCTAAACGTAAGTTTAACGAGGGTAATCGAAAGCCAATCCCCTTGGGAAGAGCGGTACAACCTTTTTTAGAAAAAATAATATTGTGTAATGATCTTGTACTCTTGAGTTTTTCTAAGAAAAGTCCTGCCGAACCGAAAGCGGTAAACAGGTATTTGGTGAGCTTTTTTTTATTTTTGCGTTTATTAACACGACTTTTTATGGGAAAAATCCTGTCAGCCAAATGACGCTCTCTTTAATGAGGTACGTTTCAGGCTGTTTGGGGCATATTGCTCAAAGAAAAAAGCATCGCTACAATGTGTAAATCCGAAATAACAACGCTTAACGTTTTACGTTAAGCGTTGTTATTTCGGTGTAAAAAGGAATGGGTCTTCTGTAATGTATTATTCTGCTGTAAATATATCAGACGCACTTTGTTCAAAATGAAATAATCATAAATAAGGATATATTAAATGAAAAAGATCAACATGACTGAAGCAAGCGTAATTATTGGCGGTACTTGCGAAACTTGTGTAAACACTTATGAATTAATGACAGTTAATAGTGCTAGCGTATGTGCTGATGTTAAGACCTGCACTGACAAAAACGGCGCTGTAACCAGAACTTATAAAATTGCAGACAAGGCTAATTGCCCAGTTGTCGGCTAAGAAACCTCTTTCTCTTAGTTAAATGGAATAATCGCTGATTATTCTGAAGGGCGTTGTTTAATTTTTTACAACGCCCCCTTGGTAATGCTGCCAACTTACTGATTTAGTGTATGATGGTGATTTTAAGGTGCTTGCGTGGCTTCCATTTCCATCAGATGTCCTTCCTGCTCCGCTACTGAAGGCGTGGTGCGTAA
>NZ_VDAM01000001.1:662800-868644 GCF_019584355.1 Leclercia sp. EC_58 | reverse complement strand
TCTGGCAAGGCTGGGACGGAAGTCACTGTCGTTCTCAAAATCGGTGGAGCTGCATGACAAGGTCATCGGGCATTATCTGAACATAAAACACTATCAGTAAGTTGGAGTCATTACCCGCCCCCTTAGAGCTTCTCCTACTTTTATTTTCAGGATGAAAAGCCTCCCATGAAAAAAAGAATTCTTCTTATTCTGGCTTACACCATTTTTATCGCCGTCATTTCATCGTTGATTACGACTGCCTGGTTCCATTATTTCGTATTCAATAACGCCGATAATAGCGGACAGCAAGCATTGGTCTCGCTGTCAGCTGATAAAGTAGCGAAAAGCCCAATCGCTGACGGAGAGGATATTATTGAAATTTTTTCATATGGTTGCCATTTCTGTGCGGTAAATGAAAAAAATGTGTCTGAGTTGGAAAAACGCCTGCCCGCAGGTAAGAAACTGGTACGTCTTCATTTCAATCTCGATAAGCAAGGTGGGCTAGCGCGCTTTGCGCCGGTGTTCGCCACCCTACAGGTGATGGGGCTCGAAGAAGCGCACCGTGAAAGCGCCTATCAGGCGGTGATCAAGGATAAGGTTGATTTAGGCGATCCAGCGCAACGCACTGCATGGCTGGAAAAGAATAATATTAACGTGGATAAATATAATACTGTCAGCCAGTCCGCTGAAGTAAAAGCGCGTATGGATTATATGGTTCGCGTTACTCAGCATTATAATATCAATGCAACGCCGTCATTTATTGTTAATAAAAAATGGGTCGCGCTTCAGGAAGGTGATTTCTCATCTTTCGCGAACAAATTAATCACGCTATTAGAAACCAATCGCGCGGCGGAGTAATAATGAAATTTTTTGCCCTGTGGTGTGCGCTGGTGTGGAAAAACCTCGCCGTCAAATATCAGCTGGCATTATATAAGCTCGTGCTGATCAGCTACAGGGCACATTGCTTATTATTCCGGCGCATGCACTATCGCGTCATCTTCGCTTTCTCGCATGTAAGCCGCTTCCTGGGGCTGACGCGGCGAGATGTAAAATTGCGGGCCGTTGTCGCGCAATCTAACCGTCAGTGCCTGCTTCATGATAACAAGGCATTTGACTATATCTGGCTGACGCAGCGGCGTGAGCTACTGGTCCAGGCCGTCACTTACGGGCAAAATCGCTGGGCCTTGCAGGAGCTTGCAGCCTGTACGGCACAACTCAATGCTGTCGTCGAACCGTTGCAGCGCGCAGGCCAGTCGGTGATCCTCGCCCCATTACATATGGTCTCGGACATACTCAGCACCATGATCGGCGGTACGGTGTACCCTGGCAAGGCGACGGTGATTACGTCACGCAGTGCCGATGTCTATTCCGCAGCCGAACGGCAAATGGGTGGCCTGGATCTTACGTATTGTTCTATACACGAGGATAATAAAAACATTGCGGGAACGCTGATGACCTCGGTAATGGATGCTGCGAGTAACCAGCGGAATATTATTTTATTCCCCGATATTACGCCTGACTTTACGCAATTTGCCAGTAAAGACAAAGCCGGGAAATTAAAATGCCGGTTGTTCGACCGCCCGGCTACGTTACACAGCGGCATTATCCGGCTGGCAAGAATGATGTCAGCGAAAGTGGTTTTTTATCATCTTTATTACGATAACGGATTGAAAATTCGCATTCATGATCCGGTTCCGGCAAAAAAATTGAAAGATGAAATGCCGGGAATTATTGAACAGAGTATTCGCGAGTATTCCACCGACTGGATGCTATGGCATTCACACTCTTTATTCTTCATTAATGGTTGAAAGTGAATAAGTTTACAGCGCGGCGCTAGTGATATTACAGATGAGAACAGGACGTTCAAAGGTGTCAATTATGGAACATATCATTCCCGAAATGGTTTATCAGGCAGAAACAAACGAATGCGCGCTGGCCTGTGTTTCCATGCTGGCGGAAACACAGGGCGTCGATGCGCCTCTTGATGAGTTACGCGAGCGCTTTCCGGCGTCTGCCCACGGCACCGCGCTCTCAACTATGTGCGATATCCTGACCGAACTGGCGATCCCCGTTTATCCGGTCGCCTTCGATTTGAATGAACTCGCAGAACTCCCGTTACCTGCCATTTTGCATTACGGTGCGAGCCACTATGTGCTGCTGGCCTACCGCCAGGGAAGTTATGTTTGCGTGATGAATCCGGCGATTGGCGAGCAGCTTTTACCCATCGCCGCGCTGAAATCTGAAATCAGCGGTTATGCCCTGGTTCTTGACCAGGAAGCGGAAAGTGCCGCACCGTCGGTAGAAAAACACAAACGCACGCGACGCTTTCGTGCTCTGGAGTGCATGAGTTTAAAACAGACTGCGGCGATCCCCGGCATTTATCGACTGATGCTGCTGGCGTTTTTGATTTCACTGACCTTGTTTATCATGCCGGTAATGGTCAGCTCTGCTATTAACAACGTTTTCTCCTCTGGCGGTAGAACTGAATTTCCATATTTCTATTACCTGCTGGCCTTTGTCGTCTCAACTCTGCTGGCTTTCTTTGTGCGCAGCGTGACCGAGCGGTTTATCAAACGCTTTGTGGTGATGCAGAGCGTCAGCGGTTTTGCCCATCTTCTGACGAACTCACTCGCCTTCTTCGAAAAACGCAGCCCAGGGGAAATCTTCAGCCGCTTCTCCAACTGGCAAATGGCGGCAGCCCAAAAAATCGAGCTGGATAACGGCCTGCGAATAGACTGGGTGGTGGGAGTCATTGCGCTGGGGGTCATGTGCTACATCAGCCCACTGTTGGCCGCCATTTCTGCCGCTGGCGTAACGCTGATGGGGCTGGTCAGCGTTTGGGCTATTTTCCGGGACCGCTATTTTACGCAACAGATGCAGGTGAAGAGCGCGGAGCAAAGCGATTTTCTGCTGGAGACCATTCAGGGATTTGCGACGCTGAAATCGGCTGGCTTGACCAGCCAGCGTCAGGCTGCATTCGCGAATTATGTTATCTCCCTGTTTGACTGTCGGCAGAAACAGAAAATATATGAGCAGGTAAAGGGCAGCCTGTATCAGCTGATTGGCAGTCTTGAGATGGTCTTTTTTATGCTGCTGGCGTTGCCGCTGCTGAAAAATAACAGCATCTCGCTGGGTGAGTTTTTTGCCTATAGCTTTGTGCGCCAGATTTTTACCGCCTATATCACCCAGATTTTCTTCTCTGTTCTGCGCAAAAACCAACTGCACGTGATCGATACCCGTGCCGCCGATCTGTTCCCAAAGGTGAAAGAAGAGCGTCACGACGCACTACTGCCGCTGGTGGCGTTTAATCATCAGCTTCACTATCGTGAGCTGCAGTATGCGTACGATCCGGGCAAACCGGTGCTCGATAATGTGTCGATAGTGCTGCGTCGGGGTGAATCACTGGCGATTATCGGCGAGTCTGGCGCGGGAAAAAGTACGTTGCTCAAAGTCATTACCGGGCTTATTGAACCTCAGTCCGGGGAGATCCTCGCCGACGGGCAGCCGGTAAACAGTCGTCAGGCGCAGAAACTGTTCTTCCTGCAAAGCCAGGAAGATATCCTTTTCAATACCAGCGTATTGCAGAACATCACGCTGTTTGATCGCGAGTACGATGCCAAAAAACAGGCGCGCATCAATAAATCCCTGCACGGGCTGAACCTGACCGACGTGATTGATCGTCTCCCGGGAAAACAGAACGCCCTTATTCGCGAGAGCCATCCTGCACTGTCGCTTGGGCAACGTCAGCGTCTGATGCTGGCCCGTGCAATGTACAGCGATCGGCCGGTGATGGTGCTGGATGAGCCGACCGCCAATCTTGACGAACAGACCGCTCACCAGGTGATGCAAACCCTTATCGATCATTGCCGTGAATATGAAAAAACGCTGATCGTCGTAACGCACAGTGAAACGACGCTACACCTGTTCGACCGCCTCTGTGCAATGAGAAAAGGCCATATAGAAGCGGTGGGAAACACCTCTGTGTCCACCATTCTCCCTGAAGGAGAGCTGGTGTGAAAGTTGCGATCAAACGACTACTCGCTATGGCGAGCAGAAACCGCAAGACCTTTTATGCCCTGGGCGTGTTGGCCGTGGCGCTGGTGATTGTCGGTGTGCTGGCTGTGCAACGTATGTGGTCCGGGACCGAGGTGCCGATCGCTACGCAGGTAATTGAACGCGGTGATATTCAGAAGACCGTCCTGGCGACTGGCATCCTCAAACCTTCTGTACAGGTGAATGTCGGTGCGCAGGTCAATGGTCAGTTAAAAAAACTGCACGTTCGTGCCGGCGATCGCGTCACTAAAGGTCAACTGCTGGCTGAAATTGACCCGGCGTTGCAACAAAGCGAGCTGCGTAAATCTGAGGCGGCGCTGGATATTGCCATCGCCCAGAAAGAGGCCGCCCAGGTCACGCTCAAACAGTATGATCTTGAGCTTAAGCGCCAGTTGCGGATGGATCGCGACGGATCCGGCACGAAGAGCAATCTCGAGGAGGCGCAGGCCAGGTTCGATACGCAGAAGGCGCAGTTGTTAGTCAATGAAGCGCAGATCGTACAGGCGTGGATGGCGCTGGAAACGGCAAAAGCCAATCTGGGCTATACGCAAATTATGGCGCCGGTGGACGGACAGGTGTTGGGTATCGTTACCCGGGAAGGACAGACCGTTGTCTCCTCGCAGACCGCGCCGACCATTCTGGTGCTGGCTGACGTTGATACCATGACGGTACACACGCGTATTTCAGAAACAGACATTCTGAAAGTCCGTCCCGGCCAGCCGCTGTGGTTTTCCGTTGTGGCCGATCCTAAGCGTCGATACCAAAGTGTGATGGGCACGCTTCAGGATGCGCCGAGTGACGCTTTACAGGATGACAGTGCCCGTCCCCAGGGGCAACAAGCCTCCGCCGTCTATTACGATGGCGTATTCAGCGTACCGAACCCCGACCATCTGCTACGTACCTCCATGACGGCACAGGTGTTCATCATCACCGATCAGGTTAAAAATGTGCTGCGCCTGCCGCTGATGGCACTGGGTCAGCCGCAGGGGAAAGATCGCTATCAGGTGCAGGTAATGAAGGGCGATAAGCTCGAACTGCGGCAGGTGCGAGTGGGCATCAACGACCGTCAGTTCGTTGAGGTGAAAGAGGGGCTGAGCGAAGGCGAGCGCGTTGTAATTGTGCAAAATGAGACCGGAGCTGCGCATGGCTAACGCGCCGGTTATCGAACTTTCACATATCTCCCGCCATTTTGGCTCGGGCAGCGCTGCGGTAACTGTGCTGAAGGATATCTCCCTGCGCGTTGAGGCGGGGGAGATGGTCGCCATTATCGGTGCATCGGGTTCCGGGAAATCCACGCTGATGAATATCATTGGCTGTCTGGATAAACCGTCGGAAGGCGAAATGCGCATTATGGATATCCCTGCGCAGGTGGCCAGCAGCGAACAACTCGCAGAGCTGCGCAGCCAGTATCTGGGCTTTATCTTTCAGCGCTATCACCTGATGCCCTATCTGACGGCCATCGAAAACGTCACCATTCCGGCACTGTATACTGATATGCCTGCCCCTGAACGTCGGACACGGGCTGAGTATCTGTTGACTCGCCTGGGACTTAGTGAACGCATGAATTACCGGCCTGCACAGCTCTCCGGCGGACAGCAGCAACGCGTCAGTATCGCCCGAGCCCTGATGAACGGCGCGCCGGTGATTCTGGCGGATGAGCCCACGGGGGCGCTCGACAGTACCAGTGGCCAGGAGCTGATGGCCATTTTGCATGGGCTTCATCAGGCCGGGCATACGCTTATTATCGTCACCCATGACCGGCGTATCGCCGAACAGTGCCAGCGCATTGTCGAAATCCACGACGGACAGATTGTGGCTGACCGGGTCAATCCGGTTATGCCGAAGGTGACATCCCATGACCTTCCGGCCATAGCCGCCACCGGGCGAACGCCTGTCTGGCAGAGCATCAAGGAAGCGGTGCGCATGGCATGGCGCTCCCTGCTTGGGCATCGGATCCGCGCTTTTCTTTCCATGCTGGGCATCATTATCGGCATCTCTTCTGTTGTCTCTTCTATGGCGGTCGGTGAGGGCGCGCGGCAAAGCATTCTCAGTCAGATAAGCCAGTTAGGTAGCAGCTCGATCGAAATTCGCCCCGGTCTCGGCTGGGACAAACTGCGGCCCGATTTTGAACGGGCATTGACGCTGGACGATGTGGATTTGCTCGGCAAACAGCCATACATCGACAGCCTGTCGCCGATAGTGAATAAAACCGCTATGGCGGTCCGGGGCGGTAAGCAAGTTGTTGTTTCGTTGTCGGGCGTCAGTAACGGTTTCTTTCGTGTGCAGGGTCTGAACTTTGTTAATGGGAACCGTTTCACGGCACGCGATCTGGATGAACGTGAGCCGGTGGTCATCATCGATCCGAACGTGCGCAGCACGCTATTCCCTGGCGGGCAGGATCCGCTGGGCGAAATTATTCAACTTTCCGGCGTGCCTTACCGGGTGATCGGCGTAGCGGAGAAAAAAGGGCCGAAATATTTCGGCGAGCAACTCGGCGCATGGATCCCCTATACCTCGCTGCTGGAGCGGATGTCGGGTGATACGCCGTTGCAGTCCATTACCCTGCGTATCGCCGACGATTATCCACTCGATGCTGCTCAGCGAGATGTCGAGCAACTGCTGGATTCGGTGCACGGCAGGCGGGATTTCTTCACTATGACCAACGATCAGATGACGAAGACGATTCGTAAAACGTCGGAGTCGATGACCCTGCTGATCACCGCGATTGCCGGAATTTCTCTGCTGGTAGGTGGCGTCGGGGTGATGAACATTATGCTGGTGTCGGTAACGGAAAGGACCCATGAGATTGGCATTCGCCTCTCGGTCGGTGCCCGGCCTGCGGACATCATGCGTCAGTTCCTGATTGAGGCGATGGTGATTTGTTCCCTCGGCGGCCTGATTGGCATTATCGGCTCGGGTCTGGCGGGGCTGATTTTTTCTTTGGTTACGCAGGAATTCACCATGATTTTCACCTGGCCGCCCATCCTTTTGGCCTGTGGCTTCTCCGCGCTGATCGGGCTTGGCTTTGGCTTTTTCCCGGCGCGCAATGCGGCCCGCCTGCATCCCACGGAGGCGCTGGCCCGCGAATGAAACTGAACCCATTCATCATTGCCGCCATGACGCTGACGCTGTTTGGCTGTGGTCAGGCGCTGAAAAGCGACTATCAAAGACCCATGCTGTCAGTACCTGACGCCTGGCGTGTGAAGGATACTGGCGAGGGCGTAGCGAAATTTTCCCCGCACTGGTGGGATAATTTTGGCGATCCGCAGCTGTCACGCCTGATCGTTTCCATGTTGCAGAGCAATAACGATCTGGCGCTGGCAGGGATCAAGCTTCGCCAGGCGCGACTGGCGGCTGGGATATCGGATCTTAATCTGACGCCTGACGTCACCGCAGGCGGAATAGCCAGTAATACAAAGTCTCTGCACCACGACACTACGCCGACGGAAAGCTACAGCAACGCTCTTTCAGCGTCATACGAGCTGGATCTCTGGGGAAAACTGGCGCGTATCCGGGAGCAGTCCGACTGGCTGGCAAAAGCATCGGAGCAGGATTTACAGGCTACTGCGCTGTCGCTCATTGGCACAACGTCTCAGCTTTACTGGCAGATTGCCAGCCTGAATCAGCAGATCGGCAATGTCCGGCAGAGTCTGGAGATTGCCAGAGAAACTCTGCGCATGGTGACCTCCCGCTGGAAGGCGGGTGATCTGGGCCAGCTCGATTATTTGCAGGCGCAGCAGACGGTGTTGAGCCGAGAAATTAGTCTGCGTGATTTACTCCAGCAGCGCGATGAAAGCCGTAATGCGTTGGCGATTCTACTCAGCCGCCCGCCAGGACAGTACCCTGCCGAACGTCAGACGCTGGATCTCCATCAGCGTGTACCGGTGGCGCAGCGCCTGCCACTGGAAACCATCGCCAAAAGGCCGGACGTGCAGTCCGCCGAACTGAAACTGCGTGCCGCGCTGGCGGGTTTAGACGTTGCGCGATTGAGTTTTTATCCCTCGCTGTCGCTCAGTGCCTCGTTGAATGCCGGTGCTGCTGTGTTTCAGCAATGGTTCAGCAACCCGGCCCGAACGCTGGGATCAGCGGTCGATCTGCCTTTCATCCAGTGGAACAAAGTGCAACTGACCGTCGACCAGTCCGGTCTGGATGTCCAGAGTGCGGCGATTCAGTTTCGTCACGCCTCCTACAGTGCGCTGCAGGATATCGATAACGCCATGTCGCAGCGCCTGACCTGGCAGCAGGAAAAACAGCATTTATTGAACGACTTGGCGCTGAGCCAACAGCGGCTGGTGCTGGTGGAAAGCCAGTATCACCACGGTTCGGTGAGTTATCAGGCGTTACTTGATGCGCAGAATGCGCTGCTGGTCAGCGAAAACGCGCTGGTAACAAACCAGTACAACTACCTGTATTCCACGATGAAACTCTGGTTGGCGCTAGGGGGCGGGGAAGACAATACGATGAATAAACAAGGATAAGCCATGACAATGGACACTTTACAGACGATGGACGCGCCGCGTCGGGTAGTGGTTACGGGTTATGGGGCAGTAACACCGCTGGGGATGAATGCCGCTGAAAGCTGGGCAGCCATCATGGATTACAAACTCGGCTACCGTTATTGCGACAAATCTGCCGCCGGGATCAAATCCCGTTTTTATGGCCTGATCGATGAGGAGCCTTCACTCAAAGGCGTGCCTGCCGCCATCCGACGCCGCTTGCCACGTTATGCACGGCTTACGCTGGCCGCTGCGCGAGAGGCCATGCAGATGTCGTTTGGCGAGGAAAAGCCTGAGCACTATTACGATCTGCGCGATTGCGGCGCCATCATGGGCACCGGCTGGGCAGGTCAGGACGAAACCCAGGTTTATTACGAAGATTATATGCGTACCGGGGTGGGCTCCCCTTTTGGCTGCTTTTTCTCGATGCCCAGCTCGGCCACGGCGGCAGTCAGCCTGCTGTGGGGGCTCCGTGGCTATCAAAATACACCGATAGCAGCCTGCGCGACGGGGACCATCGCGATAGGCGATGCGTTTGAACTTATCCGACATGGTCGTGCAAACATGATGCTGGCGGGGGCCGGAGAATCGCTGCGTTCTGATTCAGCGGTATGGAATATTGACGTGCTTGGCGCGCTGGCCAGCGAGCAGGAAGAGATCACGCGCGCCTGTTGTCCGTTCAGCCTGCATCGTAATGGCTTTGTGCTAAGCGAAGGGGCGGCGGTGCTGTGTCTCGAAGAGCGTGAATCTGCTATTGCGCGTGGTGCGACTATTCTTGGCGAAATTCTCGGGTACGGTAATTTCTCCGATGCCAGTGATTTTACTGCGCCGGCCGAAGACAAAATTGCCCGGGTGCAAACTATCCGCCATGCCCTTAAGCAGGCTGGCGTGACCGCCCGGGATCTGGATTATATCAACGCCCATGGCACGTCTACGCCGCTCAACGACCTTAATGAAACCGAGGCGATGAAGATTGCACTGGGCGAGGCGGCTTACACTACGCCTTGCTCAAGTACGAAATCCTATACTGGCCATCTTATTGCTGCCGCTGGCAGCTTTGAATCGATCGTTTGTTTGCAGGCCCTTGAACATCAGGTGATGCCTGCGACCTGTCATCTCGCTACGCCCGATCCGGCATGCGATCTGGATTATGTACCTAATACCCATCGCCCGGCAGCGCTGAACACAACCCTCAACCTCAGCTTCGGGTTTGGCGGCGCGAACGCGGCGCTGGTGATCGGCAGGGGGAAATGATGTCGCTAAGCTACAGCCTGGAACATGCCGAACGCTGGGCGGCCTTTTCGGGTGACTATAATCCCATTCATTTTGACGTTGGCGAGGCGAAGCGTCTGGGGATGGACGGATTATGCGTACACGGCATGCGCGCGCTGCTGGATGTAAAATCCGCGCTCAGTGCTGCCGTGGAAAAACATGCATCGTCACTGGAAGGCCTGGTATTCAGCAGTCGTCTTCGCGAGCCGGTGATGTGTGAAATACCCTATGAGCTGCCTGTAAAAGAAGTGGTGCGTCGTGAGCAGATGCAGGTGAGCGGAAATTTGGTGAATTTTCAGACACAGAAGACCAGTATCAGTAGTAAAATCACTGGCGCTAACTCATTGACGTTATCACCTGCCGCTCAGGTGAATACGCTTGAAGGGGAAGAGCTGGCGGTGCTGTATACCCAGTTTCTGACTCATGTCGGGCATGTTGCTCCGCTGTGGATTTTCCTTGATGCGATATTGTTCCGCCAGTTAGTCAATGCACCGGCAACGCTCGAGACGGTGCATAGCATTATCCCTGAGCATAAGGCCAATAGCCTGCGCGATGTTTTCAGCCTGGTGCAGGTTGTTCAGACGCACCATGACACGCATTTTTCACCCCGGTTGTTACGGCAAAATGAGAGTGGTCAGCGTTTTGACGCTATCGATTATGCGATCCTGCCGACGCTGGTAATGGGCAATAAACATGCTGGACTGGTTTTAGTGGCGGGCATTCAGGCGTGGCGTGTCAATGAGCCGTTGATGTCTGTCACGGTAACATTGAAAACCGGATCGCTGGCTGGCTGACAGGTGATTGCTGATAAAAAAGAGCAATTAACCCTAAATAACATTCAACAGTCTGAATTAAAGGAATAAATCATGACACCTTTTGATGAAGTTTATAGCAAAGTTTGTGAGATGTTGTGCGATGCAAAAGACATGGAAATGGAAGATCTGGATCCGGACATGCCTCTGTATCAGCTAAAGCTCGATAGCCTGGATTATGTGGAACTTATGGTGCTGGCAAAGAAAGAATTTGGCGTCACCATTGAAGCCGAACTGTTCACAAATAATGTTAACATTACGCTTCGCGAGCTGTGTCAGTATCTCAGCGAAAAAAGTCTTTAACTATGCAGAGGAAATGGATATTAGTCACCGGCGGAAGCCGTGGGATCGGACGTGCTACGGTGCTGCGTCTGGCGAAAGAATATAATGTGATATTTACCTGGAATCAGGGTGAAAGCGCGGCTCGGGAGGTTGAACAGGCCTGCGCAGCGCTGCCGGGTAAGGTTGAAAGCTATCAATGTGACGGAAGTGATGAGCAGGCTGTGGCGCGTGTCGCCACTGATTTACTGACGCGTTACGGTGCGCCCCACGGCGTAGTGCACAATGCCGGTATCACGCTTGATGAATTGCACATTCACCAAAACCCGGATAACTGGCGTAAGGTGATGGATACGAACTTAAATGCTGTCTTCTATTTTAACCAGCATCTGCTTAAGCCGATGTTGATAGAAGGTGGCGGTTCTATAGTCATGATGTCGTCAGTTACCGGCGTGAAGGGCAATAGTGGGCAAAGTGCCTATGCAGCGAGTAAAGCGGCAATGATTGGCCTTGCACGGACGCTATCAGTGGAGTTAGGGCGTTTTAACGTCAGGGTCAATTGTTTGTTACCCGGCTATATCGACACCGATATTCTGGCCAATATCCCCAAAGAAAAACTGACTGCGCTGCACAAAACCATTCCGATGAAACGCTTCGGTACAGTAAACGAAGTCGCTGGGGCGGTGGCATGGCTAGTGAGCGACGATAGCACTTATATGACCGGGCAAACCCTTATTCTGGATGGCGGCCTTTCCGCCTGATCAGAATGACAACATTCGATTCACTTCAAACAGGACGCAAGGCGTCCTGTTTTTTTATTCACGTAAAAGGCAGTCTCCTGTCAGGTTTATTTTACTGATCAATAAGTCTGAAATCGTATAAATTTGAGATATTTCTCACTATTCCAAAAAATAGCGTCTTTTTCATCACAAAAAGCACGCCAAAAATCTAAGAAATAACCTATGGTGCCGACAACTGACAGCAGGATAAAATCATAGTGTAAACGCATAGTTCCAGCCGGAGAAAACAACAGCTATTCTTTTAAAGTATGATTTAAGTGTGGCTGTATCTTATCAAATGTCGTTTTCTATACATAAAAAATATAAATTATTAGCTCGCCATTTAAATAAATTATCTTTCCCCGTATCGATTAGCGAACTCAATTACTTCAGAGAAACTTATTTGAGGCCGTCAGGATGACAGTGAATGTAGCGCCTCAAATGTTAAGGCGCAGGTCTGCTTTAGTAAAGGTTGCTCGGGGAAGCGATACGTGATTCATCAAAAATCAGTCAGGGTGCCGCACTGTTCAGGATGCAGATTTGTTGTGTCCTACGCGTAATACTGGAAGTTTTAAATAAATGTTGTGAATCTGGTGTGAAAAAATCTTTAAAAGAGATGGTGTTAAACTAAGGTGACTTTTTTGGCTCTTAAAACTAATATATCGCTATGCCGCAGCGTAAAATATCGTGGAATGAGCAGTAATAAATTTTAGCGCGATTCATTTTTCTGTTGTTTATTTCCCGTCATTATAAGAAGTTTCGTGAATACAAGAAAAAACCGATCCCGATAATTAGGATAAAAACAACGGTTTATAGCGTAAAGTACTGAAATAGAAAGTTAAACATAAATAAAAGCCGAGTAAGGGAATCAGTATTGACATGAAATTACCATCTCATTAAATTGTGCTCCAATTTAGTTCGACATGAATCGTTGGGATTTAGGGGGAACCCATCCAACGTTTTATTTACTGCGGTGGAGACTTCAGGAACTAAATAAAGGAAATGACATAGCGTTGTCGTGTAACATATTTAATAGGGACAAATTAATGAAAAAAAATCTTCTGGCAGTTGCTCTGATGGCTACCTCCGTTTTCGCTACTTCAGCAATCGCTGCTGATGGTGCAGTTAACTTCACCGGTACTATTACCGATGCAGCTTGTACTGTTGATGCGGATTCTCTGAATCAGTCAGTGATTCTGGGTAACATTAGCCGCAATGCATTCAAAGCTGCTGGCGATATCTCTGGTACTAAAGGATTCCAGCTGGTACTGAAAAATTGCCCGGATACTGTAAAAGGTGCAGTTGTTCGTTTCGACGGTGAGCAGGCAGTGGGTGACAACGGCATTCTGGCGCTGACCGCAGGTGAAAAGACCGCTAAAGAAGTCGGTATTCAGATTACTGACGCTCAGAATAAAGTCGTTCCACTGTACACCGACTCATCTGTTTACAGCCTGACCAGCACTGGTCCTAACACCCTGAACTTCCGCGCAGGTTATATCGCCCTGTCTGATAAAGTCACTGTGGGTGAAGCAAACGCTGTTGCTCAGTTCACTATCGTATATCAGTAATTTTCACTGATCTAAATCAGACTGGAGGCAAGGTATGCCTCTGGTCTTTTTGAACATTCGAGACAGGCAGGGATAGCATGAATAGATGGCGCGCTACAGGGGGGGCTGCATTATTAATGACCTTAGTCACGACGGCGCAGGCGGGCGTGGTGGTAGGAGGTACACGGGTAATTTATGACGGCGCAAAAAAAGAAAGTTCCATTAATGTCAGTAACCCTGACAACAATGTCTATCTCATTCAGTCATGGGTAGATGGCGCAGGAAAAACTGATAAAGCACCGTTTATTGTTACTCCTCCTTTATTCCGACTGGACAGCAATCAGCAAAACATTTTGCGTATCGTGCGTGCGGGCGGAAATCTGCCACAGAATAAAGAGTCGATGTTCTGGCTCAATATTAAATCGATCCCTTCTGCTAATAAATCGCAAGAAAATACGCTGCAGATTGCAGTAAAAACGCGTATTAAGCTCATTTTTCGTCCCGCTGGCGTTAATAATTCCCTTGAAGAGTCCGCCAAAAGCCTGACCTGGAAACGAATGGGTAATCAGTTGAAGGTCACTAACCCATCCCCAAATTATATTAATTTTTTCAAAGTTAATATCAATGGGATTGAAGTAAAAAACGCCACTATGGTTGCGCCGCAATCAGAGGCCAGCTTCGATTTGCCGGGCAACGTTTCAGGAAATTCGCTGAACTGGCAGTTTATTAACGATTATGGCGGCACTAGCAAAATTCTCACTGTTGGTATTTGAACTCAATCACCAGAGTGTCGCTGCGTTGATTGAGCATGGAAGTGAAGAACGTTAGTCATCAATTTCATTATCAAATGACTGCGTTTGTATATGGGAAAATAATATGAATAAAATTACGAAGAGCCATACTTCGAACCATTTTTCACGTACTCGTCTTGCCTGCTTGTTAACATTTTTAATGGGCGGGGCTGCCCTTACGCACGCAGCGGAATATTTTAATCCTGCGTTACTCGAAATCGATAATCCTGGCCAGGGAAAAGCGGATTTATCAATTTTCGAAGATGGCGACTTACAGGCACCAGGCACCTATCGTGTTGATATCTATCTTAACGGATCAGAAGTAGTTACCCGTGACATTAAATTTACCCTTGTTGTTGACGCTGCCGGTAATCAGAGCCTTTATCCCTGTTTGAGTGGAGAGCTATTGCAGGAAATAGGCGTGAAAATTGGTATGTTCCCCGGTATTAAGGTCACAGATGAATGCGCCAACTTTACCGGTGCGATAGCGCAATCTTCGGCAAAATTTCGATTCGATCAACAACGCCTTGAATTGAGCATACCGCAGATAGCGCTTAATGCCGAGGCTCGTGGTTACGTTTCTCCGGATAAGTGGGATCAGGGCATTCCAGCATTACTCGTAAATTATAGCTTCAGCGGCGCAAATACCGAGGCGCGGAATGGCGACAGTAGAAACTCAGATAACTATTACCTGAACTTGCGTTCTGGAGCGAATCTGGGGGCCTGGCGTCTACGTAACTATTCGACCTGGAACCGCGACAGTGATGGAAACGAGCGCTGGGAATCTATCAGCACTTATCTGCAACGCGACATTCATATTCTTAGAAGCCAGCTCACCCTGGGCGACAGTACCTCACCCAGTGAAATCTTCGATTCCGTGCCGTTTCGCGGTATACAGTTGGCTTCCGATGAAGACATGCTGCCGGACAGCCTGAAAGGCTATTCGCCGGTGGTACGCGGTATTGCAAGCAGCAATGCGCAGGTAACGATTTACCAGAATGGTTACGTCATTTACCAGAGCTATGTACCAGCTGGCCCGTTCGCCATCACTGACCTCTATCCGACGGCGGGCAGTGGCGATCTGAACGTGATCATTAAAGAAGCTGACGGTACCGAGCGAACAATGATTGTACCTTTTGCTTCCGTACCTGTGCTCCAGCGTGAAGGCCGTCTGAAGTATAGCGTCACCAGTGGTCAGTACCGCTCATATAACGACGACGTTGATAAGACGTTATTCTCGCAGCTCACTGCCATGTACGGATTACCGTTCGGCGCGACGCTGTATGGCGGCATGCAGGCGGCGAGCAAATATCAGTCGCTGGCTGTGGGGATCGGGCAAAACCTGGGCCGCTTCGGGGCGCTTTCTGCTGACGTTATGCAGGCATGGACCAAACTGGAACACGCAGAGAAAGACAGCGGCCAGTCGTACCGTCTGCGCTACGGTAAAAGTTTCGCTGAAACCGGCACCAACTTCAGCCTTGCCAGCTACCGCTATTCCACCGCGGGTTTTTACACGCTACAGGAGGCGCTGGATAGCTACACCGGAAATAATGGTCAGTTTAACGATCATAAGAAAAGCCGTGCCGAGCTGGTTTTGAGTCAAAACCTGGGGGACAAGGCCGGTGCGTTCTCTCTTAATCTGGTAAGAGAAGATTACTGGAATAACAACCGTTCTACCGAATCGGTTGGTGTTGGGTATAACAACTCCTGGAAAGGGATCTCCTACGGGATCAACTACACCTATAGCCGCAATGGTCAGGATCAGCACAAAAAGCGGACGTACTATACCGATCAGATCGTGGCCGTGAACGTCAGTGTTCCATTGAGTCAGTGGCTACCGAACAGCTACGCAACCTACAACCTTAACAGCAGCAAAAATGGTACTACCTCAAATAACGTTGGTCTCAACGGTACGGCGCTTGCTGATAACAACCTGAGTTACAGCCTCTCCCAGGGTTATACCTCTCAGGGAGAAGGGGCGAACGGCTACGCCAGCGCGGATTACAGAGGTGGATACGGGGAAATTAACGCGGGTTATGGTTACGATAAAAGCCAGCGCCGTCTGGATTATGGCTTGCAAGGCGGCATTGTCTTGCATGAAAACGGCTTAACGCTTTCACAGCCGCTCAATGAAACCGTGGTGCTGGTAAAAGCGCCGGGCGCGGACGGTGTAACCATCTCGAACAACACTGGTGTGACAACCGACTGGCGCGGCTATGCGGTGGTGCCTTACGCCACGGCATACCGACGTAACCAGATTTATCTTGATACCTTAACCTTGCCTGAAGATGTGGATATGACGCTGACCAGTGCGTCAGTCATTCCTACCCGCGGTGCCGTCGTGCGCGCAGACTTTAACCCGAGTGTCGGACAACGTGTGCTAATGACGCTGCTCCGTGCCAATGGCGAACCGGTGCCTTTCGGTGCAACGGTGAGCAAGGTGGATGGCACAAAAGACGATGGCAGCATTGTCGGCGATGGCGGTCAGGTTTATCTGTCGGGTATGGCCGATGCCGGAACGCTTATGGCGAAATGGGGTAACGCAGAGGCGCAGACCTGTCGGGTGAGTTATACGTTACCTTCGCAATCGGCCACGGCGGGGATTCAAATTATTAATGGAGACTGCC
This sequence comes from Leclercia sp. EC_58, assembly GCF_019584355.1. Classification (NCBI taxonomy): domain Bacteria; kingdom Pseudomonadati; phylum Pseudomonadota; class Gammaproteobacteria; order Enterobacterales; family Enterobacteriaceae; genus Leclercia; species Leclercia sp. EC_58. Next base: position 852,009 of record NZ_VDAM01000001.1, on the reverse strand, counting down.
GGTAAGGCGGGATATGGACATGACCGAACTCACGATGACATTTGTCACAGATAAGACTTCACGCCACATTCCATGGCGTCGTATCGCCGGTAAAAAAAGCAGCGCATTATTCGGCCTGGCATTGGCGGGTTGGATGCTGAGCACCTCCGTACAGGCGGCCGCATGCAGATCAGACAGCGGGACGCAACGCTATGACTTTCTGATGGATTACACGTTAAAAGATCCTTCCGAGAACGTGGCCGGAAGGACGATTAACGGTGCCTATCAATGGAACCTTGGCAGCATCTACTACGTGAGCTGTGACTGTACCGGAGAATACGGGCCTGCCTGGATTACCGCAAAAGTACCTGATAGAGAGCTGGTACATACTGACGGTGAGCTGAAATTTTACGCCATTAATGACTATCTGGCCGTGGCCAGCGAGGTATGGATCGCAGGACATAGGGAGAAAAATTTCCCGACGCCTTTCGGACCCAAGAGCAATGAAAACACAAAGGTCCGGTGCAAGACTTTTCTCTATGGTACCGGCTCGAAAGGTAATATTTCCCTCTATTTCCGGCGGCCCTTTGTGGGTGAGCAAATCATTCCGGTAACTAAGGTTACCGATGTTTATATCGCTACTGATAACACGACTCAGTCCAGCGAGCCGGTGTCAACGGTTTGGATGAGCGGAAAAGTTACAGTACCGCAATCATGCGTGATTAATGGCGGGGGCACTATTAAAGTGCCTTTCGGCGATATTATGGCTGGCGATATTACGACGAAAGGCGAAATGGCTAAAAATTTCACGCCATACAACCTCAAGTTGAATGTGAAATGCTCCAATATTTCCGAAGGGGTGAAGGTCAGCCTCTCTTTCTCTGGAACGCCGGATATGAATGATCCGACTGCCTTATCGACAACCAATAAAGATGTGGGTGTCAGAATTAACGATCCAAAGGGAAATAACCTCGATCCGAATGGGGGGGAATTGCCGTTAAATATGGATTATACCAGCCAGATAGCAACATCGGCGATTAACTTATTTCCATTTAATACCACCGGTAAAATGCCTGAAACGGGTGACTTTACCGCAACAGCCACCATTCGTGCTGAAATACAATAATTCCGGACGCTACCGGTAAGGGAAAATAATGAAGGATTCAATTTTTTCAATACATCAAAAGAGAAAAGCCCCTGCGTTGCTGCTGTGTCTGGCTGCGGGCATGCTGTCCTATTCTGCAAATGCTGATACGGTACTGAATATCACCGGTACCATCAAGGCCTCGCCGTGCAAAATCGACGTGCCTGCAGGCGGGGTGAACGTGGATTTGGGGCAGAATATCATGGCGGGGGACCTGTCTGAGGCTAAATCGGCAACTGAATGGAAACCTATTGCCATTGCGGTGAGCGAATGCCCTTCCACCACGTCTAAAGTTACCATGGCGCTGAGCGGCACGGCGGATACGGACGAGCCTGATATGTACAAGAACAACGGAACAGCAGAACAAGTGCAAATCCAACTGCAAAATACAGCGTCAGGTCAGGCGCTGGGTAATGCCTCAACTCTGGTTCAGGACGTAGAATCTACCAGCAAAGGCACGACCTTCAATATGCAGGCGCGGGCGTACAGCTCTAAGGGTAACGCAACACCGGGGTCGATCCTTGGCGTAGTGCAGCTTACCTTTACTTATCAGTAACCAGCAATAACCGTGGCTTCAGGAAGAATCTGCGAGTAAATAAATACGTCTGACTCAGTAACGTTCCCGGCAGGGGGCGTTACTGAGAATACAAGGAAGGTAGATGAATAAAATCAATAATCCTGTACCTCATGTCCCATTAAGCCCTTCTCCCGCCGTCTCCGTGGGCGAGGGCGTGTTGATTATGGACGCCAGCCCGGTTACTGCTCTGGGCATTAAGCGCGTATTAACGGAGTCGTGCGGGATCGTCGAACCCATCGGTGCCGTACAAAACCTTGCCTCTATTCCCTCTGCTATTGCCAGTACATTGCCAGCGCTACTTATCATGGACATTTGCGGTGAAAATGAATTGATGCTTGATGGGCTGCGGTTGTTGGCACATCTGCACGAATCTCATCCGTCGATGAAGGTTATAATATGCACTGATTTTAGCGATCATCGTATTCTTGAGCTGCTAGTGTCATCGCATGCCAACGGCATCTTACTCAAACACGAGCCAGTGCTGGCATTAACACAGTGTGTTTCCGCCGTCATGTCAGGGGAGCGGCAGTGGGTAAGTCCTAAAGCGAAACGGTTGCTCTCTAAGAGTGGCCCGTCAAGCACTCCGCTGACCGCCCGCGAGCTGGATGTGCTTGCATATCTGTTTTCAGGCTTGAGTGTTTCCCGTATAGCGAAGACTCTCTATCGCAATGTCCGTACCGTGAGTACGCATAAGCGTAATGCGATGATAAAACTGGGCTATCACAATGACAGTGAACTTTATGCTCAATGTACGTGGATGGCAAAAACAGGCCCTGCCGCCCGTTTGTAAGATACCAAGGATGGGATTGCATAAAGATAAGTATCGGGGCGCAATTCCCAAACAGCATGGAACAGCAGCGCTATGAACTTAATCTCCCTCTGGCCTCAAACAGCCGCATTGATGGACAGCCACCCTCTGGCACTTTTTGGTCTGTCGACACTCATTCAATCCATTGCGCCAACATGTAATATTCTGATTAAAGAGACGAGTCTGAGTAAAATTTCAGAAGCATTGATGTATCAGTCGGTCGATATTCTCATTACCGACCTGCAAAGCGTAGAGGAAAGTCTGCAGGAAGGGGTGGATACTTTGTTACACCTGGGTTCGCAATTTCCCAACCTGAATATGGTTGTGTATACCTTTTGTCATGACAGTAAAGAATTATGGAAATTATTTAATCAGCAAAATATCAGCTTGATCGCACGTGGAGAGTCGATGGCAGACACTGAGAATTACTTCAAAAAAGCGTTTGCTCAGAGGCGGGTGTTAAGTCCAAAAATCTACACTGCTCTCTCTCATATCAATGATAAAAATGACAGAATGATATCCAGTCTGACGCGAAGTGAAATGGATGTATTAAAGCATTTACTCAATGGTATGGATTTACAACACATTGCGAAAATGAAGGCGCTAAGTATTAAAACCGTTAGCGCGCATAAATGTAATGCGATGCGAAAACTCGGCGTAGAAACTGACGCAGAATTATTTGTACTGCTAAATGATGTTTTCCATCAAAAATAGAACGCATATGATTCATCTTTCTGATGTCATATAAAAGCTGAAAAACTGGCGCTGTATTGCCAGTTTTTCAGAGGGGTTTAAAGCGAGTATTTACATGCATTAACGCATGGTCACGAACTCTTCTGCCGCCGTTGGGTGAATAGCCACGGTATTATCGAAGTCTTTCTTGGTCGCACCCATTTTCAGCGCGACCGCAAAGCCCTGCAGGATCTCATCCATACCAAAGCCGATACCGTGAATGCCGACAATCTTCTCATCCGGGCCGACGCAGACTAACTTCATGCGGCACGGCTGACGGTGAGACGTTACCGCGGTATACATGGCGGTGAAGGCGGATTTATACACTTTCACCTGGTCGTCGCCATAGTGCGCGCGCGCCTGAGGTTCGGTTAAACCAACAGTACCGATTGGTGGGTGGCTGAAGACCACGGTCGGGATGTTGTTGTAGTCCAGGTGCTCGTCCGGTTTGTTGTTAAACAGACGCTCGGAAAGACGACGACCCGCGGCGACAGCCACCGGGGTCAGTTCAACGGCGCCGGTATTATCGCCCACGGCATAGATGCCCGGTACGCTGGTGTTCTGGAACTTATCGACAACGATATAGCCTTTCTCATTGGTTTTGACACCCGTGACGGCCAGGTTGAAGCTGTCGTTTGCGGGTTCACGGCCAATGGCCCAGATCAGGCAATCCACGGTCTGGCTGCGGTCATCTTCCAGCTCAAGGGTCAGGCTACCGTCAGCGTTTTTCACAACCGCTTTCGGAATGGCTTCCGTATGCAGATGCGGGCCTTCGGCATTCATCACTTCCACCAGCGTATCGACGATCAGCGGGTCGAAGTTGCGCAGCGGGGCGTGTTTACGCACAAACAGGTGCGCTTCGGCACCGAGGCCGTTAATCACGCCCGCCAGCTCCACGGCGATGTAACCCGCGCCAACGATGGCAACGCGTTTCGGCAGAGCAGGCAGCTCAAAGAAACCGTCGGAGTCGATACCATATTCCGCACCCGGAATAGCCGGATGGCTCGGGCGGCCACCGGTGGCGATCAGGATATGATCGGCAGTGATCGTTTCACCGTTGACTTCGATCGTCTTCGCATCGACAAAGCGGGCAAAACCGCGGATCACATCGACGTTGTTCTTACCCAGTACGTTATCGTAGGAGGTGTGAATACGGTCGATGTAGGCGGTACGGCTGGCGATCAGGCGATCCCAGTCGAAGTTGTTAATGGTGGTATCAAAACCGTAATCCGGGCCATACAGGTGGATGGCCTCGCGGATCTGCGCTGCATGCCACATCACTTTTTTCGGTACACAACCAACGTTAACGCAGGTGCCGCCGAGATCTTTTGCTTCAATCAGCGCGCACTTCTGGCCATACATGGCCGCACGGTTAATCGAGGCGATACCGCCGCTGCCGCCGCCGATAGCGATGTAGTCATAATGCTTAGTCATGGTCTTATCCTTAATCGTTAATTGCCGCGATTGTATACCTGAAATCAATAGTTTCCATCGATGACTGCAATTACTCTGGCACGATCCAGCTAACGGTAGTATGGCCAGTACCGGCCGGGACCAGCTTTTTGTGCAGCCACGGCAGGACGTTATTCATCTGCGCTTCAAGCTTCCAGGGCGGGTTAATCACAATCATGCCGGAGGCAGTCATACCGCGTCGATCGCTGTCCGGGAGAACCGCCAGCTCAATTTGCAGGATCTTACGGATGCCGGTTGCCTCCAGATCCTTGATCATGCGCTTGATCTGCGAACGCAGCACCACCGGATACCACAGCGCATAGGTGCCAGTGGCAAAGCGTTTGTAGCCCTCGTTGATGCCGGTAACCACCGCCTGGTAGTCGCTTTTGATTTCGTATGGCGGGTCGATCAGCACCAGACCACGACGGGACACCGGCGGTAACTTCGCTTTCAGCTGCTGGTAGCCGTCCGACTTTTCCACACGCGCGCGGCTGTCTTTCTGGAATTCAGAGCGCAGCAGCGGGTAATCGCTCGGGTGCAGTTCGGTCAGCTGAATGCTGTCCTGCTCGCGCAGCAGCTGGCGGGCGATCAGCGGCGAGCCCGGGTAATAACGTAACTGGCCGCTGCGGTTAAAATGGTTGATCACGCCGATATACGGCTCAAGCTCCGCCGGCAGGTCATCCTGCTGCCAGATGCGGGCGATGCCTTCGAGGTACTCCCCGGTGCGCTCGGCATGCTCGCCGCTCAGCTGATAGCGGCCCGCGCCAGCATGGGTGTCCAGATAGAGAAAAGGCTTATCTTTCTCTTTTAGCGCTTCGATAATCAGGCTCTGAACGGTGTGTTTAAGGACGTCGGCGTGGTTGCCCGCGTGAAAGCTGTGGCGATAACTGAGCATGGGTAGATGAATTCCACTGAGTAAACGATTTTCCACAGTTTACCGCAGAACGACACAGAATACTCGCAGGCCCGGAAAGCGCCGTCGGGTCCACGCTTTTTCTGTCACCGCAGCCATTGAAATTCACTACACTTAACCCCATCCTGGAAACATTATGCTCGCGCAGGATGTGCGCTTCATTCACTCATTTAACAGGACAGTGCTTATGACCAACCCATTACTGACGCCTTTTTCGTTGCCACCGTTCTCCTCCATTCGGCCTGAACATGTTGTCCCTGCGGTCACTAAAGCGCTGGACGATTGCCGTAGTGCAGTGGAGAGCGTGGTGGCGAACGGCGCTCCCTACACCTGGGAAAACCTGTGTCAGCCGCTGGCGGAAGTGGATGATGTGCTTGGCCGCATCTTCTCCCCGGTCAGCCACCTCAACTCGGTGAAAAACAGTCCGGAACTGCGTGAAGCCTACGAACAAACTCTGCCGCTGCTGTCGGAATACAGCACCTGGGTCGGGCAACACGAAGGACTCTACAAAGCGTACCGCGACCTGCGCGATGGCGATCACTATGCGACGCTGAATATCGCGCAGAAAAAGGCTGTTGATAACGCGCTGCGCGATTTTGAACTGTCGGGCATCGGTCTGGCAAAAGAGAAGCAGCAGCGCTACGGCGAAATCGCGACGCGCCTGTCTGAGCTGGGCAACCAGTACAGCAACAACGTGCTGGATGCCACCATGGGCTGGACGAAGCTGATTACCGACGAAGCGGAGCTGGCTGGTATGCCGGAAAGCGCGCTGGCGGCGGCAAAAGCGCAAGCCGAAGCGAAAGAGCAGAAAGGTTATCTGTTGACGCTGGATATCCCGAGCTATCTGCCGGTCATGACCTACTGCGACAACCAGGCCCTGCGTGAAGAGATGTATCGCGCCTACAGCACCCGCGCATCCGATCAGGGCCCGAACGCCGGTAAGTGGGATAACACTCCGGTGATGGCGGAAATTCTTGCCCTGCGTCACGAGCTGGCGCAGCTGTTGGGCTTTGACAGCTACGCGGATAAATCTCTTGCTACCAAAATGGCTGAGAACCCGCAGCAGGTACTCGATTTCTTAACCGATCTGGCCAAACGCGCCCGTCCTCAGGGCGAGAAAGAGCTGGCCCAGCTGCGCGCCTTTGCGAAAGCGGAGTTCGGCGTCGATGAGTTGCAGCCGTGGGATATCGCCTATTACAGCGAAAAACAGAAGCAGCATCTTTACAGCATCAGCGATGAGCAGCTGCGTCCGTATTTCCCGGAAAACAAAGCCGTTAACGGCCTGTTCGAAGTGGTGAAACGCATTTACGGCATCACTGCTAAAGAGCGCAACGATGTGGAAGTGTGGCACGAAGACGTGCGTTTCTTCGAGCTGTATGACGACCAGAACGAACTGCGCGGCAGCTTCTATCTTGACCTCTACGCCCGCGAAAATAAACGCGGCGGCGCCTGGATGGATGACTGCGTAGGGCAGATGCGTAAAGCCGACGGCTCGCTGCAAAAGCCGGTTGCTTATCTGACCTGTAACTTCAACCGTCCGGTTAACGGCAAACCTGCGCTGTTCACCCATGACGAAGTGATCACTCTGTTCCACGAGTTCGGCCATGGTCTGCACCACATGCTGACCCGCATTGAAGCGGCAGGCGTTGCCGGTATCAGCGGTGTACCGTGGGATGCAGTGGAGCTGCCGAGCCAGTTTATGGAAAACTGGTGCTGGGAGCCGGACGCGCTGGCGTTTATCTCCGGCCACTACGAGACCGGCGAGCCGCTGCCAAAAGCGCTGCTGGATAAGATGCTGGAAGCGAAAAACTACCAGGCGGCGATGTTTATCCTGCGTCAGCTGGAGTTCGGCCTGTTCGATTTCCGTCTGCATGCGGAGTTCAGCCCGGAGCAGGGGGCGAAAGTCCTCGAAACCCTGGCGGAGATCAAGAAGCAGGTTGCCCTTATTCCAGGTCCGGCCTGGGGTCGCTTCCCGCACGCGTTCAGCCATATCTTTGCGGGCGGTTATGCGGCGGGTTACTACAGCTACCTGTGGGCAGACGTGCTGGCGGCAGACGCTTACTCCCGCTTCGAGGAAGAGGGAATTTTCAACCGCGAAACCGGCCAGTCGTTCCTGGATAACATCCTGACCCGTGGCGGCTCTGAAGAACCAATGGAGCTGTTCAAACGCTTCCGTGGCCGCGAGCCTCAGCTGGACGCGATGCTTGAGCATTACGGCATCAAGGGTTAGTTGATTCGTGAAGATTCACTTAGTTGATGAAACAGGCGCCGGAGACGGCGCCTTATCTGTTCTTGCCGCCCGCTGGGGGCTGGAACACGATGAAGAAAACCTGATGGCGCTGGTGATGACCCCGGACCATCTGGAGCTGCGCAAGCGCGACGAGCCCAAACTCGGTGGCATTTTCGTCGATTTTGTCGGTGGGGCGATGGCGCACCGGCGCAAGTTCGGCGGCGGACGCGGCGAAGCGGTGGCCAAAGCGGTCGGGATTAAGGGCAGCTACCTGCCGGACGTGGTGGATGCCACGGCGGGACTCGGGCGCGACGCTTTTGTGCTGGCCTCGGTGGGCTGTCGGGTGCGGATGCTGGAGCGCAATCCGGTGGTGGCCGCGCTGCTGGATGACGGCCTGGCCCGCGGCTATGCCGATCCGGAAATCGGCGGCTGGTTGCAGGAGCGGTTACAGCTAATCCACGCCTCAAGCCTGACGGCGCTGACCGATATCACCCCACGCCCGCAGGTGGTTTATCTCGACCCGATGTTCCCGCATAAGCAGAAAAGCGCGCTGGTGAAGAAAGAGATGCGGGTGTTTCAGTCGTTGGTGGGGCCGGATCTGGATGCGGATGGCCTGCTGGCGCCTGCGCGTCTGCTGGCCACGAAGCGGGTGGTGGTGAAACGTCCTGACTATGCGCCGCCGCTGGCGGACGTTGCGACGACCAATGCGGTGACCACCAAAGGGCATCGGTTTGATATCTATTCCGGCACCCCGGAATAAAAAAAGCCGGGTGGCGGCTTCGCCTTACCCGGCCTACATTCAGGCAGTCCCGCTTTACTCGTCGTCTTCGTCGCGCAGCGGCACAATTAACATATCAACGTGTACAGTGTTAATCAGCTGACGGGCTGACGACATCAGCTTGCTCCAGAAATCCTGGTGATGGCCGCAGACCACCAGATCCATATCGTATTTCTTAATCGCATCGACCAGAACCTGGCCCAGGTCGCCGCTGCCGCTCAGGGTTTCGGTGATCGGATAGCCCGCGTTGGTGGAAAGTTCGGTCAGCGCATGGTGGGTCTCTTCAGAGATACGCTTCTGCATGTCCCCCAGATTCACATCGATCAGGCCGGTATAGAGATCGGAGTAGTTAACGTCCACATGAATTAAGGAAACTTTCGCATTGTACGGACGCGCCATGGATACCGCTTTATCAACCAGCACTTTGCTCTCCGGGGAGAGGTCAACAGCGATCAGAATATGTTTATAAGCCATAGTGTTACTCCTTCCTTAAGTTATCGATGACCAATGCGTGTAGCAGTCGTCTACCTGCTTTCATTACGGCCCAGTTAAACAAAATTTTCAAGCATTGGTGTTGATAACGATTAACCTTGTGGCAAAAAAATTAACGGATCTCCTACACTATTGAATAAGCCGTTCGGATAATAAAATGTGAAGCCGATCGGCTTTTGAGTCTCTCTATCACTGAACCGTCTGTCAGGGCATTGGGGTGCGGTAGTCCCGAAGCGTTGCTTCGAGGGCGGACGCCGGGGAGGAAGTATGATTAGCACCGTCGCATTGTTTTGGGCGTTATGTGTGGTTTGCATTGTGAATATGGCGCGTTATTTCTCATCCTTGCGCGCGCTATTAGTGGTACTGCGTGGCTGCGATCCGTTGCTTTATCAATATGTGGACGGCGGGGGATTCTTTACCTCGCACGGGCAGCCCAGCAAACAGATGCGCCTGGTGTGGTATATCTACGCCCAGCGTTATCGCGATCATCATGATGATGAGTTTATCCGTCGCTGTGAGCGCCTGCGTCGTCAGTTCATCCTGACCAGCGCACTGTGCGGCCTGGTGGTGGTGAGCATGATAGCTCTCCTCATCTGGCATTGAGCGCAAAAAAAAGCGGGCCAGTTACCTGACCCGCTCTTCGCGTAACCTGCCTGCGATTACAGGAATTGCAGGGAGATCCAGTACAGACCGCCAGACAGCAGAATCGATGCCGGCAGGGTAAATACCCAGGCCATCAGAATGCTGGTCACGGTTTTGCGTTGCAGACCACCGCCATCAACCAGCATGGTACCCGCCACGGACGAAGAGAGAACGTGGGTAGTGGATACCGGCATACCGGTGTAGCTGGCCAGACCGATAGAGACTGCCGCCGTCATCTGAGCGGACATCCCCTGGGCATAGGTCATGCCTTTCTTACCAATCTTCTCGCCGATGGTTGTTGCTACGCGACGCCAGCCAATCATCGTACCGAGACCCAGAGCCAGCGCGACCGCCATGATGATCCAGATCGGCGCGTACTCAATGGTGTTCAGCATGTCGACTTTCAGCTTCTTCAGCAGACGTTTGTCGTCGGCAGAGACTTCAGGCAGCTTAGCCACTTTATCGGTGACGTCGGAGATGCACAGCATGATGCGGCGCATCTGGCCACGCTGCTCTACGGAGAGCTTGTCGTAGCTTTCAACGTCCGTCAGCATGCCTTTTGCGCGCTCTAGGGCGCTGATCGCATTAGCCGGGTGGCAATGGAACTCCGCCGGTTGGGTCGCGCCCGCTTCCGGAGAAGGGATCAGCTGGTCAACGCCGGTCGCTTTTTTCAGCAGGTCAGGATGCTGCTGGAAATAGGTTTCAACGTTGTTGATGGCATCACGGGTACGGGTAATTTCGTAACCGGAAGCATTCATATTCACCACGAAGCCCGCCGGGGCCACGCCGATCAGCACCAGCATCACCAGACCAATGCCTTTCTGACCGTCGTTAGCGCCGTGCGAGAAAGCCACGCCGATAGCAGAGATGATCAGAGCGATACGCGTCCAGAACGGCGGCTTCTTCTTGCCGTCTTTCTTTTCACGCTCGGCTGGCGTCAGGTGGATACGGGCACGTTTTTTCGTACCGCTCCAGTAACGACGCAGCAGGAAGATCAAGCCACCCGCCACAACCAGACCGACAATCGGGGAGATAATCAGTGAACCGAAAATACCCAGAACTTTAGGGATGTTCAGTGCGTCCACCACAGACGTACCGGTCATCAGCGCATTGGTTAAACCAATACCGATGATAGCGCCGATCAGCGTGTGGGAACTGGATGCTGGCAGGCCGAAATACCAGGTACCGAGGTTCCAGATAATTGCAGCAAACAGCAGGGAGAAGACCATAGCGAGGCCATGACCAGAGCTGACGTTCAACAGCAGATCCGTTGGCAGCATATGCACAATGGCGTAGGCTACGCTCAGACCTCCAAGAAGAACGCCAAAGAAGTTAAACACTGCAGCCATCACCACCGCAACTTGCGATCGTAATGCCCGGGTGTAGATAACCGTTGCCACTGCGTTTGCAGTATCGTGGAAGCCGTTAATCGCTTCGTAGAACAACACAAAGGCCAGAGCAAGCAAAAGTAAAAGCCCGGTATGGAAATCCAGGCCAGCAAACAAATGTAACATAGGACGTTACGCCATTTTGAGGACATGAACGCGGCGCATTATCCAGGACAAATGCGCAACGGGCAAAGTGAAATATAGCCTTTTTTTGATTTGCTTACTGACATAAGCGTAGCAGCAAAAGAATTACTTTTTAAATTTCAACGAAATGCATGAAATTACAGATTTTTACGCTGGTGCGTTTCTTGAGGAAACTTTACAATTCGCGCCCTGAAAACCAGGAGGATCGAGACGTGGAAAAGTACGATGCCATCATTATTGGCGCAGGTGCGGCGGGTTTATTCTGTGCGGCGATGGCCGGACAGGCAGGACGCCGGGTTCTGCTGCTCGATAACGGCAAAAAACCAGGTCGTAAAATCCTGATGTCTGGTGGGGGCCGCTGTAACTTTACTAATCTTTATATCGAACCTGCGGCCTATCTGAGCCAGAACCGTCATTTTTGCAAATCTGCGTTAGCGCGCTACACCCAGTGGGACTTCATCGACCTCGTGGGTAAACATGGGATCGCCTGGCATGAGAAAACGCTGGGGCAATTATTTTGCGACGATTCCGCGCAACAAATCGTCGATATGCTGGTGGCGGAGTGTGAAAAAGGCCAGGTTACCCTGCGACTTCGCAGCGAAGTGCTGGATGTAGCGCGTGACGACGCGGGGTACACGCTGCAGCTTAATGGCGAAACCGTGAGCGCAGAAAAACTGGTGATCGCCAGCGGCGGGCTCTCAATGCCGGGGCTGGGTGCCACACCGTTTGGCTATAAAATTGCCGAGCAGTTTGGCCTGAAGGTGCTCCCGACCCGTGCCGGCCTGGTGCCATTTACCCTGCATAAGCCGTTGCTGGAGCAGCTGCAAACGCTCTCCGGCGTCTCGGTGCCGTCGGTGATTACCGCCGAAGACGGTACGGTGTTTCGTGAGAATCTGCTGTTCACCCATCGCGGCCTCTCCGGTCCGGCGGTACTGCAAATCTCCAGCTACTGGCAGCCGGGCGAGTTCGTCACCATCAATTTAGTGCCGGATTGCGATCTGGAGAGCTTCCTCAATGAGCAGCGGGCGGTGCACCCTAACCAGAGCCTGAAAAACACCCTGGCAATGCAGCTGCCGAAGCGGCTGGTGGAGTGCCTGCAGCTGCTGGGGCAAATTCCTGATGTGTCGCTGAAGCAGCTCAACAGCCGTGACCAGCAGACGCTGGTGGAGACCTTAAGCGCCTGGCGCGTCCAGCCCAACGGCACCGAAGGGTATCGCACCGCGGAAGTGACGCTGGGGGGCGTGGACACCAACGAACTCTCTTCACGCACCATGGAGGCCCGCAACGTGCCGGGACTCTATTTTATCGGCGAGGTCATGGACGTCACCGGCTGGCTGGGTGGCTATAACTTCCAGTGGGCGTGGGCCAGCGCCTGGGCCTGCGCAGAGGCACTGGCAGGAAGGTAGTGCTCCGGCGCAACGATAGCGCCCTGGTCTCGCCCCCATCCGCTACACTGCATCTCAAACGTTCCGCTATTTTACGTCCTGCTCTGTTGAGCAGGGCGTATTGCGTCACCTTTCAGAGAGTGTGATATGCAGCTTGTGAGCATTATTATTTTGATCAACCTGACGGTGATCATTCATTCCACATGGATGTTTATTATCCTGAAATTCATCAACCTGAATGTGGAATCGGTGATGCGCGTTGTGTTCCGCAATATCGTTATCATCATGACTGCCCTGTTTGCCCATCTGCTTGAAGCCAGCCTGTTTGCCGTTTTCTATCGCTTCGTCGGCGCATTTACTGACTGGAACACCAGCTTCTATTTCTCGCTGGTCAGCTACGCTACAGTGGGGTACGGCGATGTCACGTTGCCGGAGCACTGGCGACTGATTGGCGGGGTCGAAGGGCTGGTTGGCGCGCTGATGGTTGGCTGGTCAGTGGCGGTGCTGGTGGCCGTCCTGCAGCGACTGCGCGGCATGAGCCAGTAAAGCGCCGATGGCAGAACCTCCGCATTGTGAGGTAAAGTACACTCCCTCACGCAGGGTTATGCGTTTTAAGAGGAGAGCCGGTAAACGGTCCCTCTTTTTCTTTACTGGCTTCGCCAGTCTGCATGGTGTGTATTTTGTCTTCAAAAAGGGTTGTCTATGTCCTCTGCTCATCTCGGTTTCCCGACGGAAACCGTTGTTGTTTTTGTGGTTATGGCTGTCGGGGCGATGTTTATCGACCTCTTCATGCATCGCCATGACAAACCAATTTCACTGAAAAGCGCCTCACTCTGGTCCCTCTTCTGGGTGATGATGGCGATGGCGTTCGCCGGGTTCCTCTACGTGCATCACGGTGCCGAAGTGGCGAGCCTGTTCCTCACCGGTTACGCCCTGGAAGAGGTGCTCTCCGTTGATAACCTCTTCGTGATGATGGCGATCTTCGCCTGGTTTGGCGTGCCGGATCAGTATCGTCACCGGGTGCTCTACTGGGGGGTGATTGGCGCGATTGTCTTCCGCGGGATCTTCGTCGCTATTGGCACCAGCCTGCTGAGCCTGGGGCCATACGTTGAAGTGGTCTTCGCCCTGATTGTGGCCTGGACGGCGGTAATGATGCTTAAACGCGGCGAAGAGCAGGACGAGATTGAGGATTACTCCCAGCATCTGGCTTACCGCGCGGTAAAACGCTTCTATCCGATCTGGCCAAAAATTACTGGTAACGCGTTTCTTCTCAGCCAGAAAGAGGTGGATGCCGAGCTGGCTAAGCCTGAAAACCAGGATGTGATGGTCGGGCGGGTGAAGAAGGCGAAGCGTTATGCCACGCCGCTGCTGCTCTGTGTGGCGGTGGTGGAGCTGTCAGACGTGATGTTCGCCTTTGACTCGGTGCCCGCGATCATTGCGGTCAGCCGCGAGCCGCTGATTATCTACAGCGCCATGATGTTCGCCATCCTCGGCCTGCGTACCCTCTACTTCGTGCTGGAGGCGCTGAAGCAGTATCTGGTGCATCTGGAGAAAGCGGTGATCGCGCTGCTCTTCTTCGTCGCCTTTAAGCTTGGTCTGAACGCCACGGATCACTTCTGGCACCACGGCTACGGTATCGGCGCCACGGCGAGTCTGTTAGTGGTGTTGGGCGTGCTGGCGGCGGGGATTCTGGCGAGCCTGCTGTTCCCGGGGAAACGGGAAGCCTGACGGATTTTGCCCGGCGGCGCTGTGCTTGCCGGGCCTACAAGCCCTGTAGGCCGGGTAAGGCGAAGCCGCCACCCGGCAGGGTTTACAGCTTGATCGGTGAATTGCGGCGCGCGCGCGGCGGATGGAAATGGCGCCAGTGCGGATCCTGCGCCGCCGCCAGCAGCTCATGATCGCCACGGGTATCGCCCCAAGCGCGCACGTGGTAGTTGGTCAGGCTGCCGTACACGCTCTCCAGCCGGGCCACCTTCTGCGCACAGCGGCAGTTATGGCCGGTGATCCGCCCGGTCAGCTTGCCCTCTTTTACCTCCAGCTGGGTGCCGATAAGCTTAATGCCGAGCTTGTCCGCCCACGGCTGCAACACCAGCGCCGGGGAGGCAGAGCAGATGGTCACTTCCGCGCCGGAGTTGACTTCCGCCGCCACCGCCAGCACCCCCTGCGGGCGCATCAGTTTGTCCCAGTACTTTTCGCAGAACCGCTCTGCCTGCTCACGCAGCCAGTGCTCATCCACGCCGGTCAGGAAGGTTTTGATCAGCACCTCTTTCAGTTCATCACGGGTCAGCTTGCGGCGTACGCAGTGAAGGGTGGGCAAGGCCATCCGCACCAGGCGACCAGCAAAGTAGCGCTTACCGAACGCAAAGCGTAAGAAGGGGATAAAGCTGTCGTGATGGGTCAGCGTGCCATCAAAGTCGAACACGGAGAGGACGCTGGATTTTGCCATCGCCTCATCGGCAATCATATTGGTCATAACAGTGTCTTAGCGTAAATTCACATTCTGTCCTCAGTTTACCTGCTTTAGCGTCAGATGCCACCCGCCAGCGGACAGGCGGCCATCGGCAGCGCTAGATAATATCGTCCACCACGCCGCCATCCACGCGCAGCGCCGCGCCGGAGGTGGCGGATGCCTGCTGGGAACAGACGTAAACCACCATGTTCGCCACCTCGTCTACCGTGGCGGCCCGCTGGATCACCGAGCTTGGGCGGTTTGCCATCACGAACTCTTTTGCCAGCGTCTCCAGGGATTTGCCGGTTTTCTCTATTTCGTCTTTCATCATTTCAGCAAAGCCGTCTGACATCGTCGGGCCAGGCAGGACGCTGTTCACGGTGACGCCGCTCCCGGCAACAAACTTTGCCAGACCGCGCGCCAGAGAGAGCTGGGCGGTTTTGGTGACTCCATAGTGGATCATGTCCGCCGGAATATTGCAGGCCGACTCCGAGGAGATAAACACCACCCGGCCCCAGCCTTTTTGCACCATGCCGGGCAGCAGGGCACGTGACAGTCGCACACCGGACATCACGTTGGTTTGCCAGTAGTGATTCCAGGTCTCGTCGTCGGTGGCGTAAAAATCCTGGGGGCCGTAGATCCCGGCGTTGTTGACGAGGATATCGACACCCGAAGCGACCCGGAGCAGAGCATCCACCCCTTCCTGCGTACTGAGGTCGGCAATGGCGGCCCGCACCTGAACGCCCGGTATCTGCTGCTGCAACTGCTGGATGCCCCGGTTAACCGAGTCGACGCTGCGTCCGTTAACAATCACCTCTGCGCCGCTCTCCGCCAGCCCTCTGGCAATGGCGAAACCAATGCCGCCTGTGGAGGCGGTCACTAACGCCACTTTTCCCGTAAGATCGATTTTCACGGCATGCTCCTTGTCATATTTGAAGTTCAGACCATTAAGCGTAGCAGTTCACCTTTGCGACGGTTGGCTGAAGAGGTGCAGTAAGGTTTCCACCTGTTCATCGAGCGGGGCGAGCGTGCGTTTTACAATCAGATGCAGCGGTGTAGCACGGCGCGTACCGTGGTTCAGGGGCACCGTTTTCAGCACACCGGTTTCCAGCTGCTGCTGAATTCGCTCTTCCGGCAGCCAGCCATACCCCACCTGATACATCACCGCATCGATAGCGGCATCGATGGTGGAGAAGGTCCAGGCTTCGCCGCCAGGAGGCGCGGCGTAGTTCTGCCCGGCGATCTGGATGAGTGGCCAGGGGCGTAGCATTTCATCAGTGAGCGGCGTATCGAGTTCAAACAGCGGATGTTCCCGATGCGCCACGGCGACAAAATCGATATTCATCAGCCACTCGCCGCGCCCGGTCACATCATGGCGGCGGGTTAGCACCATCACGTCGGCTTCGCTCTGGGTCAGCGCCTCGCCGGCGTTCTCAAGTATTTCGGTCAGATGCACCTCGGTTTGCGGATAGCGCTGTTGAAACTGGCGCAGAATGGCAAACAGATGACGGCGAGGGAAAATGCTGTCCACTACCACATCCAGTCGGGTACGCATCCCGTTGCGTAGCGTCGTGGCGCGCGTCTCCAGCAGGGTAAAGGCGTTTAGCAGCGGTTTGACCTGATTTAACAGCAGCTCCCCTTCCGGGGTCAGCACCGCCTTACGTCCCGCCTGAACCAGCAGCGCCACGCCCAGCCGCTCCTGCAACAACGCCAGGTTATAACTGACGGAAGATTGGCTGCGATGCGTCTCCTCTGCGGCGCGGGCAAAGCTGCCCAACTCGACGACGCGTTCCAGCAGCGACCATTGCTCAAGGGTAGTTTTGTGCATAACTCATCTAATTTTTGAATGAATTTGATTAAATCATAGCGTTATTCATCCAATTTTTGCAGGCGTAAGATGAGCTCATTGAAACAGAGGAGACAGTATATGAGCCAGTTTGATAAACATGATTTGAGCGGTTTCGTCGGCAAACATTTGGTCTACACCTACGATAACGGCTGGAACTACGAGATTTATGTCAAAAACGAGCAGACGCTCGACTACCGTATTCATAGCGGGATCGTGGCAAACCGTTGGGTGAAAGATCAGCAGGCTTATATCGTTCGCGTGGGCGAAAGTATTTATAAAATCTCGTGGACTGAACCGACCGGTACCGATGTGAGCCTGATTGTGAATCTCGGCGACAAGCTGTTCCACGGCACCATCTTCTTCCCGCGTTGGGTGATGAATAACCCGGAAAAAACCGTCTGCTTCCAGAACGATCATATTCCGCTGATGGTCTCTTATCGCGAGGCGGGCCCGGCCTACCCAACCGAGGTCATTGATGAGTTCGCCACCATTACCTTTGTGCGCGACTGTGGTGCCAATAACGATGCTGTCATTGACTGTGCTGCCAGCGAGTTGCCGGCAGACTTTCCGAATAATTTGAAATAAGCAGGTTACAGAACCTGAAGTGCACCGTTATGGAGGGGGAAGGGCGTAGGCGTACAGACCGCGAGGCTGAGTTCGCCGCGCTGAAAGTGGCTGACGCAGAGCGCCGACCTTAAGGTGCTGTCGATACTGACAATCTGCCAGGCGCTGCCGCCGCGCTGTTTGACGATCGCCTCTTTACGCGTCCAGATGCGCCAGAAGGCCGACAGTTTTGCCTCCGGCGCCTCCCGCTCCAGCTCGTCATGTTCGGCGAGGCTAAAGACGGCGTTAGCCAGCGCCTGCCAGTTATCCCGCGGGCGGATCACTTCGATGTCGCAGCCCACTTCGCCTTCGTCGCTTAACAGCAGGGCGATATCATCTCCGCTGTGGCTCAGGTTAAACCAGTAGGGTCTGGCATCGACGAACGCCGGTTTACCCTGTTCACCGAAGATAATTTCCGGTACCGGGGTGGGCGATAACGCCCGGGCGAGCAGCGCCCGGCCAGCCAGCCAGGGAAGTCGGCGCGCGCCCTGCGGCGCCTGCTTAGAAAGCGCTGACGCCAGAGGGTCAGCGCTGAGGGTAGAAATTTTTCCCAGTAAGAACTGGTACATAGTCACGCCCAGCGTTTAATGATTATGGAAGTATTAATGCCGCCGAACGCGAAGGTGTTGCTTTGAAGATATTCGCAGTCAATGTGACGGGCCTCACCCATAATATAATCTAACGCGCCGCATTGCTCATCCGGTTGTCTTAAATTGGTAGTCGGCGCGAACCCGCCCTCACGCCGCCAGCACATACATCTCTTATCCCGGCAGCCTGCTTTTTGGTCTGCCTGGGCCAAGCAGGATCGCCAGTTTGCTGCCTCCCCGGGTGGTCTCCATCCAGATCTTACAGACGCTGGTGAGCGGCACGGAAAGTAACATCCCCACCGGGCCGAGCAACCAGCCCCAGATCAATAACGACAGGAATACCACCAGGGTGGACATCCCCAGCCGGTGGCCCATCATTCGCGGCTCTACGATATTGCCCAGCACCATGTGGACGATAAGGAACAGCGCCCCCACCATCATGCATTCGTAAAAACCGTTGAACAGGAAGGCCTGGATCATCGGCGGTACGGCGGAGATCACCGCGCCGATATTAGGCACATAGTTCAGCAGGAAGGCCAGCACGCCCCACATCAGGGCAAACTGCACGCCCAGCAGCGTCAGCCCCAGCCAGACGATGGCTCCGGTCCACAAACTCAGCAGCGTTTTCAGCGCCAGATAGTGCGACACACCTTTTAGCGCGCGGTGTAAACCGGCGATGTGGATCTGCGGATTATTGAGGGCAAAACGCATCTTGTACGGCACGTGGCGCACTTCAAACAGCATAAAGACCACGGTCATCACCAGCAGCAGGACGCTGGCCATCGCCCCGGAAAGCTGGGTCATCAGCGCGGTGGCAAAGGTCATCACCTTCTCTGAATCCATCCGTCTCAGCATGCGCTCCGGGGAGAAGTGCAGGTTGAGGAACGGGAACATCTGCTGCAGACCGACAATTTTGCGCGTCAGCTCTTTGTTGTATTTCGGCAGCATAGCGGCAAATTCATTGAGCGAGGCCGCCAGCACCCCAAACAGCGCCGTCAGCCCAATCAGCATCACCACCACCACAATGGTGATGGCAACAGGGCGGCTCACACCCCGGCGCAAAAACCAGGTGACGAGGGGGTTAAGGACGATGGCGAAAAAGAGCGCCAGCAATAGCTGAACGAGAATATCTGCTGCGGCATGAATACCAGCCAGGATCACCACCAGACAGGCCAGCTTCATTAAAATATGGAGACCCGCTTTATCAGCGGGTGGAAGACCCGTTTTATCGGGCGGCGTGATTATCATGATTATTCCTCTTATAAGATGCTCCTAAGTGTAGTGCGCCCGCAGCGCTTCGGCTGACGCCGTTAATCTTAAAGTCGCTGCTGCATTTCTCTCCCTGGCGTGGTAATAGTGAAACACTGTTGTAAAAATTCTGGTGAACCTGATGCCCGAACCTGCCGCCGAACCGGCACTGAGTGGATTGCGCCTCAACCTGCGTATTGTTTCCGTCGTGATTTTCAACTTTGCCAGCTATCTGACCATCGGTCTGCCGCTAGCCGTCCTGCCGGGCTATGTCCATGACATCATGGGCTTTAGCGCCTTCTGGGCGGGCCTGGTCATCAGCCTGCAATACTTCGCCACCCTGTTAAGCCGCCCCTATGCCGGACGCTATGCCGATCTGTTCGGGCCAAAGAGCATCGTGGTGCTGGGGCTGTGCGGCTGCTTCCTGAGCGGGGTCAGCTATTTCCTGGCCGGGCTGACCAGCGCCTGGCCGGTGGTCAGCCTGGCGCTGCTCTGTTTTGGCCGGGTGATCTTAGGCATCGGACAAAGTCTCGCCGGAACGGGCTCAACGTTGTGGGGCGTGGGGGTGGTAGGGGCATCGCACATCGGGCGGGTGATCTCCTGGAACGGCATCGTCACCTATGGCGCAATGGCGATGGGCGCGCCGCTTGGCGTGCTCTGCTATCGCTACACTGGCCTGAGCGGGCTGGCGTTGACCATTATGGGGGTGGCGCTGCTGGCGATCCTCTTCGCCCTGCCACGTCCGAAAGTGAAGGCCAGCAAAGGCAAGCCGATGCCGTTTCGCACGGTGCTGGGGCGCGTCTGGCCCTACGGCATGGCGCTGGCGCTCGGTTCGGCGGGTTTTGGGGTTATCGCCACCTTTATTACCCTCTTTTACGCCGATAAAGGCTGGGACGGCGCGGCCTTCGCGCTGACGCTCTTTAGCTGCGCCTTCGTCGGCACCCGCCTGCTGTTCCCGAACGGCATTAACCGACTGGGTGGACTGAACGTGGCGATGATCTGCTTTAGCGTTGAGATCCTCGGCCTGCTGCTGACCGGCATCGCTGAGGCGCCGTGGATGGCGCGGATCGGGGTGTTCCTCGCGGGAGCGGGCTTCTCGCTGGTCTTCCCGGCGCTGGGGGTGGTGGCGGTCAAAGCGGTACCGCAGCAGAATCAGGGGGCGGCGCTGGCAACCTACACGGTGTTTATGGATATGTCGCTGGGGGTGACCGGGCCGCTGGCCGGGCTGGTGATGGCCTGGGCCGGGGTGCCGGTTATCTATCTGGCGGCGGCGGGGCTGGTGGCGATAGCGTTACTGCTGACGTGGCGGCTAAAAAAATGGCCTCCGGAGGAGGCCATCTCATCGTGACGCTTACTGAATCACGAGGGTATTGATGATGTTCTCTGCGGCAGTTTGCGCTTTCTGCTGATCGTCAGCAGGCAGCGTGATCTGCAGGGTCAGCAGCTTGTTGTCCACTTTGCCCAGCACCACGGAGGAGTAAGCGGTCTGGCCTTTGGCAGAGATAATGCTGTCCAGCTGTTGCAGGTTGTGGCCTTTCAGATCGATGGCTTTGTTGGTGACCACCTGCAGCTGCGGGTCGCGGCTGCGCTGCTGATCTTCCAGACGTTTCGCCAGCACGCCCAGGTCTTCATTGGTGTCGTCGCCGACGATCACAATCACCGCTTTCTGCCCGGTTGCATCGGAATAGACGTGCATATTGTTCGCCTGCGTGCCCAGCTTGCCGCTCTGATCGGTCATATCCGCTGGCAGTGAGAAACTGAGTTTGCCATCCATCAGGCTGACCGGCTGACCCGTGGCGTTGCTTTCCGCAGACGCAGCCTGAGCTGGCGTTTTCGTGTCGCTGTTATCACAAGCGGCCAGCCCCATCACCAGCAGGCCAATCCCGACATATTTAACCAGATTGCGCATTACATTCTTCCTTTCGATAAACGGCCATAACGGCGCATCAATCCATCTTATCACAACTGTTCAGGGGAACCTTTAACCTGCCCGTAATGCTGAAATTTCAGATTTATCCTCGAATCTTTTCAGCAACATATTCAGCAGTACGCCGTACATCGGCAGGAAGAAGACCAGGCTGATAAGCACCTTGAAGGCGTAATCCACGAGGGCAATTTCCATCCAGTGTTCGGCCATAAACGCATCCGGGCTGCGCCAGAAGGCGATAAAGAAAAAGGCCAGCGTATCGCTGACGTTGCCAAACAGCGTGGAGGCGGTCGGTGCCATCCACCAGAGATGGTTCTGGCGCAGGCGGTTAAAGACATGCACGTCGAGGATCTGCCCCAGCGCATAGGCCATAAAGCTGGCGGCGGCGATACGGGCGACAAACAGGTTAAAGTGCGTCAGCGCCTCAAAGCCCTGCCAGCTTCCCATATAGAACAGCGAGGAGATCGCGTACGACACAAACAACGCCGGAAGCATGACGGCAAAAATAATGCGTCGGGCGAGCGGTGCGCCAAAGATACGGACGGTAAGATCGGTCGCAAGGAAGATAAACGGGAAACTGAACGCGCCCCAGGTGGTATGAAAACCAAAAATGGAGATCGGCAGCTGTACCAGGTAGTTACTGGAGGTGATCACCAGCAGATGGAAAAGCGAAAGCCAGAACAACGCTTTTACGCGCTGCGATTGAGAGAACTGCGTCATATTGTGACCTTTTTAGAAGTTGGGGTGAGGGAACCCAATAAACCGGCCGCATCATACTGCTTTCATTGCGCTTTGCAACGGCTAATTTTTACGCAATCGTTAACCTGGTTTGCTTTGCCCAGCCTGGGGCGTAAACTACTGCCGTTTTTTATCTGAACGAGACGACGATGACCGATCTGTTTTCCAGCCCAGACCATACTCTTGACGCCCAGGGCCTGCGCTGCCCGGAACCCGTTATGATGGTGCGCAAAACCGTGCGCACGATGCAAACCGGCGAGACGCTGCTAATTATTGCCGACGATCCGGCTACCACCCGTGATATCCCCGGCTTTTGCACCTTTATGGAACACGAACTGCTGGCACAGGATACCGCCTCGCTGCCGTATCGTTATCTGATCCGCAAAGGCTGATAAAACCTTTGAATCTGTAGGCCGGGTAGGGCGACGCCACCA
Organism: Leclercia sp. EC_58; assembly: GCF_019584355.1. Lineage (NCBI taxonomy): Bacteria > Pseudomonadati > Pseudomonadota > Gammaproteobacteria > Enterobacterales > Enterobacteriaceae > Leclercia > Leclercia sp. EC_58. The sequence goes on along the minus strand of NZ_VDAM01000001.1, from coordinate 829,510 downwards.
CCCGGCATGCCCCCCTGCTCGGGCCTGAAAGGCCATTTCGTTTGAACTCCATCACCAATTTGAACCATTGTTTCAAATTTTAGCGCTTTTTTGTGAGGCGCTTCACCCTCGTTTTCCAGGCCTTAGGCTAGTTTTGAAGCTGAAAACTAAAACGCCGTTCCAACGCTTACCTCATACCCTGGAGTTGACTCAATGAAAACGACCATCAAGCCGTTGCTGGCCGCTCTGTGTCTGTCTGCTTTTGCTGCCTCTGTCTCTGCTCAAACCATTAAAGCTGCTGATGTGCATCCTGAAGGCTACCCGAACGTGGTGGCGGTGGAGCATATGGGTGAAAAACTCAAACAACAAACCGACGGCAAGCTGGAGATCAAAGTCTTCCCTGGCGGCGTACTGGGTGATGAAAAGCAGATGATTGAGCAGGCGCAGATGGGCGCCATCGATATGATCCGCGTCTCCATGGCGCCGGTTGCGGCCATCCTGCCGGATATCGAAGTCTTTACCCTGCCATATGTATTCCGCGATGAAGACCATATGCACAAAGTGATCGACGGCGACATCGGTAAGCAGATCGGCGAAAAACTGACGGCGAACCCGAAATCGAAGCTCGTCTTCCTCGGCTGGATGGACTCCGGCACCCGTAACCTGATCACCAAAGATCCGATTGTTAAACCGGAAGATTTGAAAGGTAAGAAAATCCGCGTTCAGGGCAGCCCGGTGGCGCTGGCGACGTTGAAAGATATGGGCGCCAACTCGGTGGCGATGGGGGTAAGTGAAGTCTACAGCGGCATGCAGACCGGCGTTATCGACGGCGCAGAGAATAACCCACCGACCTATATCGCCCACAACTACATGCCGGTGGCCAAAAACTACACCCTGAGCGGCCACTTTATCACCCCGGAAATGCTGCTCTACTCCAAAGTGAAGTGGGACAAGCTGAGCGCCGACGAGCAGGAAAAAATTAAGACCCTGGCCCGTGAAGCGCAGTTTGAACAGCGTAAGCTGTGGCAGGCCTACAACGACGAAGCGCTGGCGAAGATGAAGGCGGGCGGCGTGCAGTTCCACGACATCGACAAGGCGGTGTTCGTTAAAGCGACCGAGCCGGTGCGCGCCCAGTATGGTGAAAAACATCAGGATCTGATGAAAGCCATCGCTGACGTTAAGTAAGCCGGAGTATTTATGTCCGAACTCTATCTGAAATGGATGGACCGTCTCTACCTGCTGGCGATGGCCATTGCCGGGCTGTCGCTGCTGGTGATGACCATCGTTATCCCGATTGGCATCTTTTCGCGCTACGTACTCAACCGCGGTGAGTCGTGGCCGGAGCCGATTGCCATTATCTGCATGGTGACGTTCACCTTTATCGGCGCGGCGGTGAGCTACCGCGCCGGCTCACATATTGCGGTGAACATGCTCACAGACAGATTGCCAGACTCACTGAAAACGGTCTGCGCACGGGTGGTGGATCTGCTGATGCTGGTCATCTCCGGCATCATGTTCTGGTACAGCTACCTGCTGTGCATTGAGCTCTGGGACCAGCCGGTCGCAGAGTTTCCGATTATGACCTCCGGCGAAAGTTATCTGCCGCTGCCGGTCGGGTCGGCGATTTTGATCCTGTTTGTGCTTGAGCGCCTGCTGTTTGGCTCTCAGGAAAACCGCCCGGTCGTGCTGATCGGCAACCACAGTTAAGGGGTGAACAATGGATGCATTTGTTTTGTTATTCACCCTCGCCATTTTGCTGGCGCTGGGGATGCCGGTGGCCTTTGCCGTCGGCTTAAGCGCCGTGGCTGGCGCGCTGTGGATTGACCTGCCGCTTGAAGCATTAATGATCCAAATTACCAGCGGGGTGAACAAATTTACCCTGCTGGCGATCCCGTTCTTTATCCTCGCGGGGGCGATCATGGCGGAAGGCGGCATTGCCCGGCGGCTGGTTAACTTCGCCTATATCTTTGTCGGCTTTATTCGCGGTGGGCTGTCGCTGGTGAATATCGTCGCCTCCACCTTTTTCGGCGCCATTTCCGGCTCCTCGGTGGCGGATACCGCCTCCATCGGGACCGTAATGATCCCGGAGATGGAGAAGAAAGGCTATCCGCGTGAATACGCGGCGGCGGTCACCGCCAGCGGCTCGGTGCAGGCGATTCTGATTCCACCCAGCCATAACTCGGTGATCTACTCCCTGGCGGCAGGCGGTACGGTGTCTATCGCCACGCTGTTTATCGCGGGCGTACTGCCGGGTTTGCTGCTGGGCATGGGGCTGATGGCGCTCTGTTTATGCTTTGCACGCAAGCGCGGCTACCCGAAAGGGGAGCGCATTCCGTTCAAGCAGGCGTTAAAAACCATGCTGGACGCGCTGTGGGGCCTGATGACGGTGGTGATTATTCTCGGCGGGATCCTGTCGGGTATCTTTACCGCAACGGAGTCTGCGGCGGTCGCCTGCCTGTGGGCCTTCTTCGTCACCATGTTTATCTATCGCGACTACAAGTGGAACGAGCTGCCGAAGCTGATGTGCCGCACGGTCAAAACGGTCACCATCGTGATGATCCTGATTGGCTTTGCCGCGGCCTTTGGTGCGGTGATGACCTACATGCAGCTGCCGATGCGCATCACCGAGTTCTTCACCTCGCTCTCGGATAACAAGTACGTCATTCTGATGTACCTCAACATCATGCTGCTGCTGATTGGCACCCTGATGGACATGGCGCCGATCATCCTGATCCTGACGCCGGTTCTGCTGCCGGTGACTAACGCCCTGGGCATCGATCCGGTGCATTTCGGCATGATCATGATGGTTAACCTCGGGATCGGCCTGATTACCCCGCCGGTAGGATCGGTGCTGTTTGTCGCCAGCGCGGTGAGCAAGCAGAAGATCGAAGCCGTAGTGAAGGAGATGCTGCCGTTCTACGCCATGCTGCTGCTGGTGCTCGGAATGGTGACCTACATTCCGGCGATTTCGCTGTGGTTGCCGCACACGTTGGGAATGCAGTAACGATGGGGCCGGGCGGCGCTGCGCTTGCCCGGCCTGGAAAATCGTAGGCCCGGTAAGGCGCAGCCGCCACCGGGCTTTTTTTTACCTGTGGCGCAATAACCGCAGCGCGTTGGCCGTCACCAGCACCGTCGCCCCGGTATCCGCCAGCACCGCCAGCCATAATCCCGTCATGCCCAGCAGGGTGGTCACCAGGAAAATTCCCTTCAACCCCAGCGCGATAGTAATGTTCTGCCGGATATTGGCGTGGGTAGCGCGCGCGAGGCTGATCATCTGCGCCAGCCCGCTCAGGCGGTTGTGGGTGAGCGCCGCGTCGGCGGTCTCCAGCGCCACATCGGTGCCGCTACCCATTGCAATGCCAAGGGTTGCCGCCTTCATCGCCGGGGCGTCGTTAATGCCGTCTCCTACCATCGCCAGCGGCGCGGTGTCATTCAGCGCCGTCACCGCCTGCACTTTATCGGCGGGCAGCAGCCCCGCCCGGAAATCCAGTCCCAGTTCGCCGGCAATGGCTGCGGCGGCGCGCGGGTTATCCCCGGTGAGAATCACACCCTTGATCCCCAGCTGATGCAGGGCCTGCACGGCCTCTTTCGCATCATCCCGCAGGGTGTCGCGCAGCGTAATAAGTCCTTTTGCCACGCCGTCCTGAACCACCATCACCACCGTCTGCCCGGCCTGCTCCAGGGTAGCGATTTGCGCCGCCAGGTGCGGGGCAGGGAATTTATCCGCGGCGCAAATCAGCACCTTACTGCCCGCGACCTCGGCTTTGATGCCGGAGCCCATCAGCGCCCGCTGTGCGGTAGCCGCCGGAACAGCCAGCCCGCGAATCTGCGCTTCACGTACTATTGCCTGCGCCAGCGGGTGGGTGGAACCCTGCTCTACCGCCGCCGCTAGCGCCAGCAGGTCGTTTTCGCCGCTGTCGAGCGGGTAAACGCCCGTCACCTGCGGCTTACCGACCGTCAGGGTACCGGTCTTATCGAAAGCCACCTGCTGCACCTGCGCCAGTTGCTCCAGCGCCGCGCCGCCCTTAATCAACGCGCCACGTCGCGCCGCGGCTGCCAGCCCGGAGGTGATCGCCGCAGGCGTCGAGATCACCAGCGCGCACGGACAGCCAATCAGCAGCAGGGTCAGCCCCTTGTAGATCCAGCCCTCCCAGGGCGCGCTGAACAGCAGCGGTGGCGCTACGGTAACCAGCAGGGCGATGAGCATTATCACCGGGGTATAGAGGCGGCTGAAGCGGTCGATAAAGCGCTCCACCGGGGCGCGGCGCGCTTCCGCCTCTTCGATCAGCTTCAGGATGCGGTCGATGGCGCTCTCGCCCGGCTCCGACAGCACCGTCAGCTCGACCAGACGATCGACGCTGGTGGCTCCCGCCGGCACCTTTTCGCCCGCGGTGCGATCGACCGGGATGGACTCGCCGGTGAGGGCGCTTTCGTCAAAGCTGGCGGCGGCGGTGAGCAGCGTCCCGTCGGCGGGCAGGCGCCCACCGGCGGCGACTTCGATCACATCCCCCGGACGCAGCCCGGAAATGGGCACGGTTTTGCGCTCGCCGTTGATTATCTGCGTGGCGGTTTCCGGTTTCAGCGCCATCAGCGCGCTTACCCCTTTACGCGCCCGGCTCGCCGCCCAACCCTCCAGCCGTTCGCCGATTAAAAACAGCAGCAGCACCATCGCCGCTTCCGCCGTGGCACCGATAAACAGCGCCCCGATGGCGGCCACGCTCATCAGCGTCTCAATGGCGAACCAGTTGCCGCTTTTCATCAGACGCAGCGCCTGACGGGCCACCGGCCAGAGCCCGACCAGCGTGGTGGCGATAAAGGCGATATTGCCGAGGGGAGGGTTAAAGTGCGCCAGACCCCAGCTCAGGGCCATCAACACCGTCAGCGTGAGGAGCGGGAGGTTATCGCGCAGCATGGAGGATTTTTCGACCGGCGCGTTTTCATTGCGCAGCGTGTAGCCCGCCTTCACTACCGCGGCCTCGACCTGGCCGCTGACGTCGCTTGTGGCATCAACCAGCAGCTTTTGCGTGGCAAACAGCACCTGGACATGGTTCACTCCCTCCACCTGGCGAACGGCGTTTTCCACTTTGCGCGCGCAGGCGGCGCAGTCCATGCCGTTGACCACCCAGCTGTAACGCTCGCCCTCGACAGGCAGCACGGTTTCGGCCTGCGGTGGAGCGTGATTCGCGCTACAGCAGGCCTCTTTTGCGGGAAGGGGGGCGAGTTTAAGCGCCGCGAACTGCGGCACTTTTTTCGGTGTTTCTGGAGTCGACATGGCACTCTCCGGCAATGATAATTTTCTCATTAACCGCAGCATACACTCTGGAGTCGACTCCAGAGTCAAGCGTTAAATATAGAGCGAACGCACGATCAGGAAGTGCCCGGCAAAATAGCAGGCGGCGGCGATGGCATTATCGGCGCGGAAACGGCGACGGTAATGACTGCCCAGCCAGACAATATTGCTAAGCAGCAGGAGCGTGGCCCCCACGAAAGCCGACAGCGCCGGGGCCGTCGGACGGAAGAACCACAGCTCACCTGCCAGCCACACCATCACCAGCGTCATGGCGATAAACGTACAGATTGGCCAGCGCATCTCCTCCAGACGCGTCCAGACCACCGCGATCAGCACCGCACCAACGACCAGCAGCGCCAGCGGCAGCGGCCAGAAGAAGGAGAGCGTCATCTGGCTGGCAAAATAGATGGTATAGAGCAGATGCGATAAGAAGAACGCCCCCACGGCATAGAGCAGGCGCTGGCGCGGCAGCAGGGTCAGGGCATCGCCCACCAGCGACGCGCAGAGCCCGGCGAGCACCAGGTAGCTGACGGCGTTAAACATCGGCGCCTGCCAGGCCAGCAGCAGGAGCAGCAGGAGGGTGACGGGTTTAAACAGCCAGCGCTGCCAGGCAGGGCCGCGGTAGGACGCATCGACATACAGCCATGCGGAGAAACAGACAGCGATAAATGACCAAAGCATATTAAGTCCCTGTATCTGTTATTGTTGAATAAACAGTTTCACTTCAGTGTAGTGGTGCAGACGGGCCAATAGCAATGCACAGCGTGGCACGCTATCCTGATTTCAGCCTGGTCTTAAGGATTGTCTAATGAGCAAGATGCCGCTCTTTTTTATTATCGTTCTGGCAATTATCGTCGTTGCAGCGTCATTTCGCTTTGTGCAGCAGCGTCGGGAAAAGGCCGATAACGACGCCGCGCCGCTGCTGCAAAAGCGGGTGGTGGTGAGCAATAAACGGGAAAAAGCCCTCAACGACAGGCGCTCGCGTCAGCAGCAGGTTGCGCCTGCCGGCACCAGCATGCGCTATGAAGCGAGCTTTAAGCCGGAAAGCGGCGGTCTGGAGATGACCTTTCGCCTCGACGAGAAGCAGTACCATCAGCTGACGGTGGGGGATAAAGGAACGTTGCGTTACAAGGGGTCACGGTTTGAGGGGTTTGATCCGGCGCCGTAGTCAGCCAGCCCGCACGAACCGTAGGCCCGGTAAGCGCAGCGCCACCGGGCAGAAGGCTGCAGGTTACTTCTTCACCTGCGCCTTAAACTTCTTCATCCACACCAGCAGCTCAAACACGCCGAAGATAAAGACGCGGGCCTGCTGCCAGCCGGTCATCTGCGGACCGTCTTTCGGTAAGCCATTTTTCAGCATCACCATCTGCAGGGCATGCATAAACGAGGTGAAAATCAGCGCCACGTTAACAAAAATGTTCATCGGGCGTGGGAATGGGTGTACGAGGTTGAGGAGCAAAAATGCCCAGACCCCCAGCATCAACAAACGACCCAGATTAATCAGTACCGGCATCAGTCTCTCCTTGTGATTGACGGTGATAAAGACGATAGGCGACCTGTCCGGCCACTTTCTCCCGGTGCAGATCCCAGTGGGCGGGCACCGACGGTAAACCGTTTTCTACCTCGCTCTCGACGTAGATTAGCGCATCATCCGCCAGCCAGCCGTTGTTTTCCAGCAACGTTAGCGTCTCTTCCAGCAGCCCTTTGCGAAACGGCGGATCGACAAATACTACATCGTGCGGGGTACCCGCCTGGGCCAGAAACGCGAGGGTATTGGTGTTAACGACGCGGGCGTGCGCCGCTTTCAGCGTCACCAGGTTTTGCTGTAACTGCTGGGCGACGCTGCGATCCATCTCCAGCAGCGTGGCGCTGGCGGCGTAGCGCGACAGGGCTTCAAGGCCGAGCGCGCCGCTTCCGGCGAAGCAGTCCAGGCAACGGGCATCTACCATTGAAGGTGCCAGCCAGTTAAACAGCGTCTCACGGACGCGGTCGGTGGTCGGGCGCAGGCCGGGGCTGTCCGGGACGGGAAGTTTACGGCCACGCCACTGGCCACCGATAATGCGAATTTGGCCCGCGGCAGCACGGTTGGGTTTCTTCATATTGTTGCTCAGGTCACTCGTACGGCCTGCGTTTGCAGGCGGTGATGTGCGTTAAGTTAAGTGATAAACTATTTCATCATTTTTTTAGCTTCCATGTATATAGCGCCAGTAATTAACCGCGAGGGGTGTAGTCGCAGATGGCAAAAGAGAAAAAACGTGGCTTCTTTTCCTGGCTGGGATTTGGTCAAAAAGAGCAGGAAACCGAGCAGCAGAACGAAGAACAACAGAGCGCAGAACAGCCCGCAGCGGTTGAACAGCCGCAGCCTGAAACCCCTGTTGAAACCGTCGCTGACGTAGAAGCAGAAACGCGCACCCACAGCCCGCAAGAGACTGAAGCCTTTGCTGAAGAGGTGGTTGAGGTCACGGAGCAGGTTCAGGAGCGCGAAAAACCGCAGCCGGTTGAACCGGAGCCTGTCGCCATTGAGCCAGAACCTGTCGCGGTCGAGGAGATTGTCGAGCCGGTCGCGGAGGAGCTCCCGCCGCAGGCTGTCGAGCATGAAGAATTACCGCTGCCGGAAGAGATCGCTGAAGAGAGTAAAGAGGTGATCCCGGAAGAGTATCTGCCAGAAACCGAAGAAGAGACGATCAGCGACGAAGAGCTCGAAGCGCAGGCGCTGGCGGCTGAGGCGGCAGAAGAGGCGGTGATGGTTGTCCCGGTCGCCGACGAGAACGAGCCAGTTGAAGAGATTGTTCAGGAGCAGGAAAAACCAACCAAAGAAGGTTTCTTCGCGCGCCTGAAACGCAGCCTGATTAAAACCAAAGAGAACCTCGGTTCCGGATTTATCAGTCTGTTCCGCGGTAAAAAAATCGACGATGATCTCTTTGAAGAGCTGGAAGAACAGCTCCTGATTGCCGACGTTGGCGTGGAAACTACCCGCAAAATCATCAGCAGCCTGACGGAGAGCGCCAGCCGTAAACAGCTGCGCGACGCCGAAGCGCTCTACGGCCTGCTGAAAGAAGAGATGGGTGAAATCCTCGCAAAAGTTGACGAACCGCTTAATATTGAAGGCAAAATGCCTTTTGTTATTCTGATGGTGGGCGTAAACGGCGTGGGTAAAACCACCACTATCGGCAAGCTGGCGCGTCAGTTTGAACAGCAGGGTAAATCGGTGATGCTGGCCGCGGGGGATACCTTCCGTGCCGCCGCCGTTGAGCAGCTGCAGGTGTGGGGCCAGCGCAACAATATTCCGGTGATTGCCCAGCACACCGGCGCAGACTCCGCATCGGTGATTTTCGATGCGATTCAGGCGGCGAAAGCGCGCAATATTGATGTCCTGATTGCCGATACCGCAGGGCGTCTGCAGAATAAATCGCACCTGATGGAAGAGCTGAAGAAGATCGTCCGCGTGATGAAAAAGCTGGACGAAGATGCACCGCATGAAATTATGCTGACTATTGATGCCAGCACCGGACAGAACGCCATCAGTCAGGCGAAGCTGTTCCATGAAGCGGTAGGGCTGACCGGGATCACGCTGACCAAGCTGGATGGCACCGCGAAAGGCGGGGTGATCTTCTCGGTAGCGGATCAATTTGGTATTCCTATCCGCTACATCGGTGTTGGCGAACGTATCGAAGATTTACGTCCGTTTAAATCGGGCGACTTTATTGAGGCACTTTTTGCCCGAGAGGATTAACAATGATTCGCTTTGAACACGTCAGCAAGGCCTATCTCGGTGGGAGACAAGCGCTGCAGGGAGTGACATTCCACCTGCAGCCGGGCGAGATGGCATTTCTGACCGGCCACTCCGGCGCGGGGAAAAGTACCCTGCTCAAGCTTATCTGTGGGATCGAACGGCCAAGCGCCGGGAAAATCTGGTTCAGCGGCCACGACATCAGCCGCCTGAAAAACCGCGAAGTGCCGTTTCTGCGTCGGCAGATCGGCATGATTTTCCAGGATCACCATCTGCTGATGGACCGCACGGTCTTCGACAACGTGGCGATCCCGCTGATTATCGCGGGCGCCAGCGGGGATGATATTCGTCGTCGCGTGTCGGCGGCGCTGGATAAGGTCGGGCTGCTGGACAAAGCGAAGAACTTCCCTATCCAGCTTTCCGGCGGTGAACAGCAGCGCGTGGGCATTGCCCGCGCGGTGGTGAATAAACCGGCGGTGCTGCTGGCGGATGAACCGACCGGTAACCTGGACGACGCCCTTTCCGAAGGGATCCTGCGTCTGTTTGAGGAGTTTAACCGCGTGGGGGTGACAGTACTGATGGCGACGCACGACATGGGGCTGATTGCTCGTCGTTCGTACCGCATGCTGACGCTCAGCGACGGTCATTTGCACGGAGGCCTCGGTGAATAAGCGTGACGCAATGAACCAGATGCGGCAGTTTGGCAGCAAACTTGACCGTTTTCGTAAATCGGCAGGCGGCCCGGGGGACGGCAACCGCAATGCGCCGAAGCGCAGCAAATCCGCGCCAAGACCCAACTCGCGCAAAACCAACGTGTTTAACGAGCAGGTGCGTTACGCTTTCCAGGGCGCATTGCAGGATCTGAAAAGCAAACCGTTCGCCACTTTCCTGACGGTCATGGTGATCGCCATCTCCCTGACCCTGCCCAGCGTCTGCTACATGGTCTACAAAAACGTTAATCAGGCGGCGTCGCAGTACTATCCTTCTCCGCAGATCACCGTTTATCTCGATAAATCCCTCGACGATAACGCCGCTGCCCAGGTTGTGGGTCAGCTGCAGGCCGAGCAGGGGGTCGAGAAGGTGAACTACCTGTCGCGGGAAGACGCGCTGGGCGAGTTCCGTAACTGGTCCGGGTTTGGCGGCGCGCTGGATATGCTGGAAGAGAACCCTCTGCCAGCGGTGGCGGTGGTGATCCCAAAACTCGATTTCCAGGGCACCGAGTCGCTAAACACCCTGCGCGATCGCGTCTCCCGTATCCACGGCATTGATGAGGTGCGGATGGACGACAGCTGGTTCGCCCGTCTGACGGCGCTGACTGGCCTGGTCGGGCGCGTTGCGGCGATGATCGGCGTGCTGATGGTAGCGGCGGTGTTCCTTGTTATCGGCAACAGCGTGCGCCTGAGCATCTTTGCCCGTCGCGACACCATTAACGTACAGAAGCTGATCGGCGCCACCGACGGTTTCATCCTGCGTCCGTTCCTGTATGGCGGCGCACTGCTCGGTTTTGCCGGCGCATTTCTTTCACTGATTTTGTCAGAAATTTTGGTGATGCGACTTTCCGCCGCGGTAACCGAAGTGGCGCAGGTTTTTGGAACTAAGTTTAATATCAGTGGCTTATCCTTCGACGAGTGCCTGTTATTGCTGCTGGTTTGCTCGATGATCGGCTGGATAGCGGCCTGGTTAGCAACCGTGCAACATTTACGTCACTTTACCCCTGACTAAAAAATCTCTGGTATAATCTTTCCCTGCATTGAGAATCACCGTGCAGGGAAAGAGCCTTTCGTTGACTCTGGCCCGCATCATCATCTTCATGTCACATTTTGTGCGTAATTTATTCACAGTTTCACTCGGAACTTGTGGATAAAATCACTGTCTGATAAAAGAGTGAGTGATATTCTCGTTGCTCATTAATTCTGGCATGTTCGTTGCCTGATGGGGACAAACCGCCGCCAGAAAAATTGATTGAGAGGAATGAATGACCAAAGAAATGCAAACTTTAGCTTTAGCCCCTGTTGGTAACCTGGAATCTTACATCCGGGCCGCTAACACCTGGCCGATGTTGACGGCCGAGGAAGAAAAGGAGCTTGCTGAAAAGCTGCATTACCAGGGCGATCTGGAAGCAGCTAAGACGCTGATCCTGTCTCACCTGCGCTTTGTTGTTCACGTTGCTCGTAATTACGCGGGCTACGGCCTGCCGCAGGCAGACCTGATCCAGGAAGGTAACATTGGCCTGATGAAGGCGGTGCGTCGCTTCAACCCGGAAGTGGGTGTGCGTCTGGTCTCCTTTGCTGTGCACTGGATCAAAGCGGAAATCCACGAATACGTGCTGCGTAACTGGCGTATCGTGAAGGTCGCCACTACTAAAGCACAGCGTAAACTGTTCTTTAACCTGCGTAAAACCAAGCAGCGTCTGGGCTGGTTCAACCAGGACGAAGTGGAAATGGTTGCTCGCGAGCTGGGCGTCTCCAGCAAAGATGTGCGTGAGATGGAATCGCGAATGGCCGCGCAGGACATGACCTTTGATATGTCCTCTGACGACGATGCCTCCGACAGCCAGCCGATGGCCCCGGTCCTCTATCTGCAGGATAAGTCATCTAACTTTGCCGACGGCATTGAAGATGATAACTGGGAAGAGCAGGCCGCCAACAAGCTGACCTATGCAATGGAAGGCCTTGACGAGCGTAGCCAGGATATCATCCGTGCCCGCTGGCTGGACGAAGACAACAAGTCCACCCTGCAGGAGCTGGCCGACCGCTATGGTGTCTCCGCTGAACGTGTGCGTCAGCTGGAAAAGAACGCCATGAAAAAACTTCGCGCCGCTATCGAAGCGTAATCTTCACGAAGCTCCCCGATAACCCTCGAATGCAAATTCGGGGGTTTTGTTTTTTTAGCGCCCGCAAATACTCCCCTCCTGGCAAACAGTTACCTGACGCCGTGTGCTGACTCGTTAAAGCCTCGCTTACCTTATATACATTACAAAATAGCTATTCCAATTCGATAAAAATGGGGTATGTTTTAGCAGAGTATGCTGAAAAGGCGCGCACGGCAGACGCATAATTGAAATAAAGCGCCAAAAAACAACATCACAACAAACACAATAACCATCATAATGGGGATTCTCAGGATGAATATGAAGGGTAAAGCCTTACTGGCAGGATGTATCGCGTTGGCTTTCGGCACCGCTCAGGCTGATATCAAAGTGGCCGTTGTCGGCGCAATGTCCGGTCCGGTAGCCCAGTACGGCGATCAGGAGTTCACAGGTGCAGAGCAGGCGGTTGCCGACATTAATGCCAAGGGCGGCATCAAAGGCGAAAAACTGCAGATCGTAAAATATGATGATGCCTGCGACCCGAAACAAGCGGTTGCGGTTGCCAACAAAGTGGTGAATGACGGCATCAAATACGTTATCGGCCACCTCTGCTCCTCTTCCACGCAGCCTGCGTCTGACATCTACGAAGATGAAGGCATTCTGATGATCACCCCAGCGGCTACCGCGCCGGAGCTGACCTCCCGTGGCTATAAGATGGTCATGCGTACCACCGGGCTGGACTCTGACCAGGGCCCAACCGCAGCGAAATATATCGTTGAGAAAGTGAAGCCGAAGCGTATCGCCATTGTCCATGACAAGCAGCAGTACGGTGAAGGCCTGGCGCGTTCCGTGCAGGACAACCTGAAAAAAGCGAACGCTAACGTGGTCTTCTTCGACGGTATCACCGCCGGTGAGAAAGATTTCTCTACTCTGGTGGCGCGCCTGAAAAAAGAGAACATCGATTTCGTTTACTACGGGGGTTATCACCCGGAGATGGGCCAGATCCTGCGTCAGTCTCGCGCTGCCGGTCTGAAAACGCAGTTCATGGGTCCGGAAGGGGTGGCGAACGTCTCCCTCTCTAACATCGCCGGTGAATCTGCGGAAGGCCTGCTGGTGACCAAGCCGAAGAACTACGACCAGGTTCCTGCCAACAAACCGATCGTAGACGCCATCAAGGCGAAGAAACAGGATCCAAGCGGTGCCTTCGTCTGGACCACCTACGCTGCGCTGCAAACCCTGCAGGCGGGCCTGAATCAGTCCGCTGAACCGGCTGACATTGCTACCTGGCTGAAAGCGAACGCCGTTGAAACCGTAATGGGGCCGCTCTCCTGGGATGAGAAAGGCGACCTGAAAGGCTTTGAATTCGGCGTGTTTGACTGGCATGCCAACGGTACGGCGACCGACGCCAAATAATCCTCAGGGCGAGCGTCTCATCGCTCGCCCTTTTTTTATCTTCTCGAATTCCCTCCTCTGACATCATCCCCGTCGTTTCGCGCTCGTCCGCTATTCCATTTCGCTAATCTCAAAAAATGTGATCATATACATTATTTTTTAAAACCATATAGTTTTATTATGGCGTCACTGCAGGGAAATGGTCACGTTTTAGATATGGATAACCTTTAATATTTATTTTGATACATACAGCTCGTTAATAGAACGCGATGTATATAACCTGCATCGCGACGGCAATGATTCCAACGACCGCTGCGGCGTGCAATTGCGCTTTAAATATTATCTCTGCTAAAGCCTTATATTTGCCGCTTATTACGACGATAAATAATTGCTGAGGATAATAGGCAATATCGCTTTGCCGATAGCGTTTGGCTCGCCTGCGCCCAAATGGCATTTAGCCGCGAATAACTTATTGCCGCTCTGCACAAAAACAGGGGTTTTGCATAAAGGGAGAATACCTATGCCAGAAAATTACGAAGGAATGATTACGGGGCTAATTACCCATGCCGGCAGCTGCAAAAGCCTGGCTTTCGCTGCGCTTCAGGCGGCGAAACGACAGGATAATGATCAGGTGCAGCGTCTGTTAGCCGAGGCGAAAAAGGTCCACCAGAACAGAGCGGAAGGCACATCATGACGGTTTTAGATACGATTGCCGGTTTTTCGCAAAAACTGGCTGGCCAGGTGCATCTGCGCAGCCTGCGCGACAGCTTTATTATCGCTATCCCGTTTTTAGTGTTGGCCGGGCTTTTTATTATGGTCAACTACGTCTTTCTCGATACCAACGGCTTTATGCGCCACGTGCTCTCTGCCGACACCATGGTGCAGTGGCGGGGTATCGGCGAGCGGGCGCTCAACGGCACCATGAACATTTTGTCCATTATGCTGGCGGTGCTGGTGGCCTATTCGCTGGCCAGCAAGCGTAAGTTCGAAAGCCCGATCATTGCCGCGATGGTTTCGCTGGCCTGCTTTTTTGTGCTGATGCCGGTTACCGCCTCCGTTACCGCTGCCACCGGCGAGACGGTGAGTGTGACGGGCGTGGTGCCCTACGCGCAGACCAATGCGGGTGGGGTATTTCTGGCGATTCTGTGCGCCTTTCTCTCTACCAGCATTTTTCTGAAGATCTCCAGCTCCCCGGCGCTGCGGATATCGCTGGGGGAGGAGGTGCCTCCTATGGTGCAGCAGTCGTTTAACGCCCTGTCTGCCATCATGATCACCGTGGCTTTTTTCTCCGTCGCCACCTTTGCCATTACCAGTTTGACGCATACCGAGCTGTTTGCGCTGATCCAGACCTTGGTGCAAAAGCCGCTGGTCCATCTGACCACCAGCCTGCCGGGCTTTATTACTTTAACCACCCTGACGAACTTACTCTTTTCGCTGGGTATCCACCCCTCGGGTATTATCAACCCGGTGCTGGAGCCGCCGCTGCTGGTCGCCATGCAGGAGAACATGGCCGCCTTCGCCGCTGGCCTACAGCCGCCGCACATTATCGTGCTGCCGTTTCGCGACCTGTATGGTCACATGGGCGGAACGGGTTCAACGCTGGCGCTGCTGCTGGCGATCCTGCTGCGCAGCCGCATGAGCAGCCATAAAAAATTCGCCAGAACGGTGATTGCTCCTGGGGTGTTTAATATCAACGAGCCGGTGATTTTTGGCCTGCCGGTGATCCTCAACCCGCTGATGATGATCCCGTTTATTTTCTACCCGCAGATAAACTTTATCATCGCCTATTACGCTACCGCCTGGGGCTGGGTATCGCATATTGTCGCCTACGTACCCTGGTCGGTACCGCCTTTGCTCTCCGGCTGGCTGGGATCGGGGGGCGATCTGCGCAACGTGGTGCTGCAAATTATCCTGATTGGCGTTGGGGTCGTGATTTACCTTCCCTTCCTGCTGGCCTATGAGCGCTCAATCAGCGCGAAAAAAGCGCAGCAGGTCATCGAGACCATCGCCACGACGCCGCCAACAGATCCTGAGCCAGAACCGGCAATCGCGCAGCCGCTGCGCGAGGGCGAGGCTCACCCGCTGGACGATAAAACCATCGTGCTGATGTGTAACGAGGGCATGTCCACCTCGCTGGTGGCAAAAAAGATGCGGCAATATGCAGAGAGTATCCACTGTACCGCGTCGATTAGCGCCACCCATATCGGCAACCTCGAAGAAACCGTGCAAAAAGCTGACCTGATACTCCTCTCGCCGCAGCTTACCTATATGGAAAGCAACGTTCGGGAAACGGCAGGGGATCGCTGCCGCGTGGCGCGGGTTAACCCGCAGCATTTTTCAAATATGAATGGTCAGGCACTCATTGAGCATGCCGTCACGTTGTTAAAATAAGGAAGTTATATGATTAATTGCGCATTTATTGGCTTTGGTAAAAGTGCTACCCGCTACCATTTGCCCTACGTCCTGATCCGCAACGATAAATATCGTGTGAAGACGATTTACGATATTGTCGCTAAGCCGGAGATAGAGTCCCGGCCGCAATACCGCGGAATTACTTTTACCCGTGACGTTAACGAGATCCTTACGGATGATACCATCCGCCTGGTGGTTATCTGCACCCACCCGGACAGCCACTATTCCTGGGCAAAGGCCTGCATCGAGCACGGCAAAAACGTCATGGTCGAGAAGCCGTTTACTACCACGCTGGACGAGGCGAAGACGCTGCTGGCGCTGGCGAAGCAGCACGGCGTCACCGTCACGCCGTTTCAGAACCGCCGCTTCGACTCCTGTTTCCTGACCGTGCAGCAGGTGATTAAGAGCGGCCTGCTCGGGGATATCGTGGAAATTGAGAGCCACTTCGACTATTTCCGCCCCGAGGCGCAGCCGCAGGTTAATCACCCCTTCAACGGCGCATTTTATGGCCTTGGGATCCACACCCTTGACCAGATGCTGGCGCTGTTTGGCCGGCCGCGCCAGGTAGCCTATGACATCCGCAGTCTGCGGCTGAAACAAAATCCCGACGATACCTTTGAAGCCCAGCTCTATTACGACGACCTGAAGGCGATCATTAAAACCAGCCATCTGGTGATGACGCCCTATCCGCGGTTTATTGTTCACGGCACCCGCGGCTCCTTTATTCAGATGCATATCGACCGTCAGGAGAGTTACCTGAAAGAGAATATCATGCCGGACCACCCGACATTTTGCGCCAATAACCAGCCGGGCATTATTGAATATCTGAATGAGGAGCAGCAGACGGTTAAGCGCGAGGTGCCTGCGGTGCGCGGCGATTATGGCCGGGTGTATGACGCGCTCTACGACACCATAATGAACGGCGCCGCCAATTACGTCAGCGAGCAGGATATGTTGACCAACCTGGAAATACTTGAGGGCGGTTTTAGCCGCGCCACGCCTTTCGTGATCGATTTGGATTAATACTATGAAACGGATATTAAATTGTCGGGCGTCCGATTTTCAGCGCCAGCCTGATGCGGCGGCGTTAGTGGCGGCCATTCGCGCCTCTGAGGGGCGGGTCGTGCTCGCTGAAGTGGCGGCGGAAACCCCGCCGCTCTACCCGGATGTCACCAATGCCGAGCTGGTGGCGGCGTTCGGTGCCGATATGGTACTCCTTAAGGGATACAATACCGCCACCCATGCAGTCGCCGGAGCGCCCGTGGCGGGGGGAGTTGAGCAGGTCAAAGCCCTTACCGGCAGGCTGGTGGGCGTCAGCCTTGAGGTGACTTCCGAAAACGACGCCGATAACCCGCGCAGCCTGTCGCGGCACGCGCTTGAACAGGTGCAGGGGGCGGATTTCCTCTGCCTGACCGGCTACGACAAGCCGGGGGTGGATCGGCTCAGCATGCTTCAGGCGATAAGCCTTGCGAAGGCGCACTTCCCCGGCTTTATCATGGTGGCGAAGTTCAGCGCCCGGGGGCTGATGGCGGCGGCGGAATATGCGGAGTACGCGACGGCGGGCGCCCACGCGGTGGTGATCCCCGCACCGGGAACCTGTCAGGGGAGCCGTGAAGGGGAGGTGAGCGCGATCGTTGATGCCGTACACCTGGCGGGTGCCCTGGCTATTACTACCATCAGCACCAGTCAGGAGGGGGCAGACGGCGCAACGGTGAGCCAGATAGGTCTTGCCAGCAAGCGCTGCGGCAGCGACATCCATAGCTTTGGGGATGCGGGCTGCGCGGGAATAGCCGACCCGGAAGCGATTTATCGCCTGTCGATTGCCGTACGCGGAAAAAGGCACACCTGGGTTCGGATGGCCTCATCTATAATGCGTTGAGATTTCTATCTGCCTGTATTTATAGTATAACAGGCCTATGTTTATAGGTCTGTATTGTGGTCAGAATGCCGAAGTATCTTGCTATATATAAAGAGATTAAAAAAAGAATACTTTCTGGCTACTACGCCCAGAATAGCCAGCTGCCGGAAGGAAAGAAATTCGCGCTGCTTTTTGATTGTAGCGAACTGACTATTACCAAGGCGCTGGATATTCTGGTTAAAGAGGGGCTGGTCGTCAGAAAAAGAGGTCTCGGCTCTTTTGTTAAATTACCGTTTAATACCTCGTCAATTAATAGCCATCTGAAGGGCACCAAAGCGCGCTGTGATGAATCAGGCGAGACAATAACAACGCGAGTAATTGCTTTTTCCGCCATTCCCGCCCCGGCCGACGTGCAGGAAAAGCTCCAGCTTGGCGGCGATGAGATGGTCTATTCGATCCTTCGCGTCAGGGTTATTAACGACGTGCCGGCCATTATCGAAAAAACCTTTATGCCAGTGAATGTTATTCCAGGCCTCAACTATGCCAACGTGGCGGACTCCATATACAGCTATATTACCGACGCGCTGGGCTATCAGATCCACAGCAGCCACATGATGATCACCGCCTCCATAGCAGATGAACAGCAAAGCCAGCTATTGCAGCTGGCCGAGCCGGAGGTGGTTATCCACGTTGAGCAGACCGCCTATTTAGATAACGGCAAGCTGTTTGAATACTCGGTCGCCACTCACCGCTATAACCGGTTTAAATTCGCCACCGAGTTTATTAAATACAATTAAGTCGCAGGCTTATTCCTGCCCGTGGTGGACCCATCCGTCCTGCTGCGCCACAAACCCCAGCGCCTGCATAAAGGCCGCCATCACGCCGCGGTCTTCGACGCCCACGTCCGCCATCCACCACGAGGCCACGCTCGGGTTATCGCGCATCACCTCTTCAACCAGATATTGCCCTACGCCGCGACGACGCGTGACTTCACGCACGCGCAGGGAGTCCAGCGCGCCTTCCGTCCCGCTCAGCGTGACGCGCACCGCGCCTAACAGACGCTCGTTAAAGCGCGCAGCATAAATTCGATGGGTATCATCAACGGTGAGGGAGGCGGGGGAGTATTCCGGCCAGATTTTGCCAAGATCGATACGATCCTGGTCGCTAAAGGTCACCAGACGGACGATAGTCAGTTTCATTAGCAGCATATCCACGTAAAAAAAGTACAGGCAGTGTACTCAATTTATCCTGCTGACGGCTTCTCCTTTTTCAATCCATTCTTTAGGTGATTACTTTTTTGGCAGCCAAATGTACAGCCATAAAACGTAGGGATCGAAAAATAAGCAGAATATTAACCTAAAAGGCAGCGTTTTATTCCGCTCTTTGTGCCGTTATTTTATGCTGCAAACTCTACTTTTAGTTGTTTATCTCTGCCTGATTTCAGAATATTATCTTTGCTTAATCACCTGAAATATAGAGATTTTACTCTGATTTTTGTGAAAAAACTGTGCTAAACCATTAAAGGCAATAGCAAAAGTTGCATTGTTTAATAAAAGTACAGAATGCTTTTTAACCATAATAAAACAAAATATATACATCACGTCACGAATGGGGATTCACCAATGAAAAGGAACGCGAAAACATTGATCGCGGGAATGGTTGCACTGGCAGTTTCGCAGGCGGCCATGGCGGAGGATATTAAAGTTGCGGTGGTAGGTGCATTGTCCGGTCCGGTTGCCCAGTGGGGTGATATGGAGTTCAACGGCGCGCGCCAGGCAATTAAAGACATCAACGCCAAAGGCGGCATAAAAGGCGACAAACTGGTCGGTGTGGAATATGACGATGCCTGCGACCCGAAACAGGCCGTGGCCGTTGCCAACAAAATTGTGAACGATGGCATTCAGTATGTGATTGGCCATCTCTGTTCCTCCTCCACCCAGCCTGCGTCCGATATCTACGAGGATGAAGGCATTCTGATGATCACGCCTGGCGCCACTAACCCTGAACTGACCCAGCGCGGCTATCAGTACATCATGCGTACCGCAGGGCTCGACTCTTCACAGGGGCCGACCGCGGCGAAGTACATTCTTGAGAGCGTGAAGCCGCAGCGTATCGCCATCATCCATGATAAGCAGCAGTACGGCGAAGGCTGGCCCGCTCTGTACAGGATGGCCTGAAAAAAGGTGGTGCCAACGTGGTCTTCTTTGACGGCATCACCGCAGGCGAAAAAGACTTCTCCGCACTGCTGGCGCGTCTGCAAAAAGAGAACATCGATTTCGTCTACTACGGCGGGTACTACCCGGAAATGGGGCAGATGCTGCGCCAGGCGCGCGCAATCGGCCTGAAAACCCAGTTTATGGGGCCGGAAGGGGTAGGTAACGCCTCCCTGTCGAACATTGCAGGCGATGCGGGCGAAGGCATGCTGGTGACGATGCCAAAACGCTATGACCAGGATCCGGCGAACAGCGCTATCGTTAACGCGCTGAAAGCCGAGAAGAAAGACGCGAGTGGTCCGTACGTCTGGATCACCTATGCCGCCGTACAGTCTCTGGCTACCGCCATGGATCGTACCGGCAGCAAAGCGCCGCAGGATCTGATTAAAGATTTAAAAGCACACGGGGCTAACACCGTGATTGGGCCGCTGAACTGGGATGAGAAAGGCGATCTGAAGGGATTTGAGTTTGGTGTCTTTAAGTGGCACGCCGACGGTTCATCCTCGGCCGCCAAATAATTATCCCACCGCCCGGCAGGACCGGGCGGGAATAGAAAGGTTACCTTATGTCCGAGCAGTTTCTCTATTTTCTGCAGCAGATGTTTAACGGCGTCACGCTGGGAAGCACCTATGCACTGATCGCCATCGGCTACACGATGGTGTACGGCATTATCGGCATGATCAACTTCGCTCACGGCGAGGTGTATATGATCGGCAGCTATGTCTCCTTTATGATTATCGCCGCGCTGATGATGATGGGCATCGACAGCAGCTGGCTGCTGGTGGCCGCCGGATTTGTCGGGGCGATTGTCATTGCCAGCGCCTACGGCTGGAGTATCGAACGGGTGGCCTATCGCCCGGTACGTAGCTCCAAGCGTCTGATTGCGCTGATCTCCGCGATTGGTATGTCCATCTTCCTGCAAAACTACGTCAGCCTCACCGAAGGGTCGCGCGACGTAGCGCTGCCAAGCCTGTTTAACGGTCAGTGGATTGTCGGTGCCAGCGAGAACTTCTCCGCCTCTATCACCACCATGCAGCTGGTGATCTGGGTTGTGACCTTTATTGCGATGCTGGCCCTGACGCTATTTATCCGCTACTCCCGCATGGGCCGCGCCTGCCGCGCCTGTGCAGAGGATCTGAAAATGGCGAGCCTGCTCGGTATCAATACCGACCGGGTGATTGCCCTGACCTTCGTGATTGGTGCGGCGATGGCGGCAGTAGCGGGTGTGCTGCTCGGCCAGTTCTACGGCGTGATCAACCCGTACATCGGCTTTATGGCCGGGATGAAAGCCTTCACCGCGGCGGTACTGGGCGGTATCGGCAGTATTCCGGGCGCGATGATCGGCGGCCTGATCCTGGGCGTGGCCGAAGCGCTCTCCTCGGCCTATCTGAGTACCGAATATAAAGATGTGGTGTCGTTTGCCCTGCTGATTCTGGTTCTGCTGGTCATGCCTACCGGTATTCTGGGTCGTCCGGAGGTAGAGAAAGTATGAAACCGATGCATTTTGCTATGGCACTGCTCTCTGCGGCGATGTTCTTCGTGCTGGCGGCGGTCTTTATGGGCGTTCAGCTGGAGCTGAGCGGCACTAAGCTGGTGGTGGATTCCGCGTCGGATATCCGCTGGCAGTGGGTCTTTGTTGGCACTGCGGTGGTCTTCTTCTTCCAGCTGCTGCGTCCGGTTTTCCAGAAGACGTTGAAAAGCGTCTCCGGGCCGAAGTTTGTCCTGCCAGCTATCGACGGCTCAACCGTTAAACAGAAGCTGTTCCTGGTCGCGCTGCTGGTGGCGGCCGTAGCGTGGCCGTTCGTGGTCTCGCGCGGCACGGTGGATATCGCCACCCTGACCATGATTTACGTGATCCTCGGCCTCGGCCTGAACGTGGTGGTGGGTCTGTCAGGCCTGCTGGTGCTGGGCTACGGCGGTTTCTACGCCATCGGCGCTTACACCTTCGCCCTGCTGAACCACTATTACGGCCTCGGCTTTTGGACCTGTTTGCCGCTGGCGGGGCTGGTCTCTGCTGCCGCCGGTTTCCTGCTCGGCTTCCCGGTGCTGCGCCTGCGCGGTGACTATCTGGCGATTGTGACCTTGGGCTTCGGCGAAATCGTCCGTATCCTGCTGCTCAACAATACCGAAGTGACCGGCGGCCCGAACGGTATCAGCCAGATCCCGAAACCGACCTTCTTCGGCCTGGAGTTCAGCCGTTCCGCCCGTGAAGGCGGCTGGGACACCTTCAGCAACTTCTTCGGCGTGAAGTACGACCCGTCCGACCGCGTGATCTGGCTCTATCTGGTGGCGCTGCTGCTGGTGGTTCTCACCCTGTTCGTGATTAACCGCCTGCTGCGTATGCCGCTGGGGCGTGCATGGGAAGCGCTGCGTGAAGATGAGATCGCCTGCCGCTCCCTGGGCCTGAACCCGACCCGCATCAAGCTGACTGCCTTTACCATCAGCGCCGCGTTTGCCGGTTTTGCCGGAACGCTATTTGCCGCGCGTCAGGGCTTCGTCAGCCCGGAGTCGTTCACCTTTGCGGAATCCGCCTTCGTGCTGGCGATTGTGGTGCTGGGCGGGATGGGCTCGCAGTTCGCGGTGATTCTCGCAGCCATCCTGCTGGTGGTCTCCCGTGAATTGATGCGCGACTTTAACGAATACAGCATGCTGATGCTGGGTGGTTTGATGGTGCTGATGATGATCTGGCGTCCGCAGGGTCTGCTGCCGATGACCCGTCCGCAGCTGAAGCTGAAGAACGGGCAGACAAAAGGAGAGCAGGCATGAGTCAGCCATTATTATCCGTTAACGGCCTGATGATGCGTTTTGGCGGCCTGCTGGCGGTCAACAATGTCTCTTTGGATCTGCATCAAAAAGAGATTGTGTCGCTGATCGGCCCGAACGGTGCCGGTAAGACCACGGTCTTTAACTGCCTGACCGGTTTCTACAAGCCGACGGGCGGCACCATCATGCTGCGCGACCAGCACCTGGAAGGGCTGCCGGGTCAGCAGATTGCCCGCATGGGCGTGGTGCGTACCTTCCAGCACGTGCGTCTGTTCCGCGAGATGACGGTGATCGAGAACCTGCTGGTAGCCCAGCATCAGCAGCTGAAAACCGGGCTCTTCTCCGGCCTGCTGAAAACCCCGGCGTTTCGCCGGGCGCAGGACGAAGCATTAGATCGCGCCGCCACCTGGCTCGATCGTATCGGCCTGCTTCAGCATGCCAACCGCCAGGCGAGCAACCTCGCTTACGGCGATCAGCGTCGTCTGGAGATTATCCGCTGCATGGTGACCCAGCCGGAGATCCTGATGCTCGATGAGCCGGCGGCAGGGCTGAACCCGAAAGAGACCAAAGAGCTGGACGAACTGATTGTCGAGCTGCGTAACCATCACGACACCACCATCCTGCTGATTGAGCACGATATGAAGCTGGTGATGGGCATTTCGGATCGTATTTACGTGGTGAACCAGGGGACGCCGCTGGCGAACGGCACGCCGGAAGAGATCCGCAACAACCCGGACGTGATCCGCGCTTACCTGGGTGAGGCATAAGATGGAAAAAGCGATGTTATCTTTTGACAAGGTTAATGCCCACTACGGCAAGATCCAGGCTCTGCACGACGTCAGTCTGCACATCAATCAGGGCGAAATCGTCACCCTGATTGGCGCCAACGGCGCGGGGAAAACCACCCTGCTCGGCACCCTGTGCGGCGACCCGCGCGCCACCAGCGGGCGTATCGTCTTTGACGGTAAAGACATCACCGACTGGCAGACCGCAAAAATCATGCGTGAAGCGGTGGCGATTGTCCCGGAAGGACGGCGCGTCTTCTCCCGCATGACGGTAGAAGAGAACCTGGCGATGGGCGGCTTCTTTGCCGAGCGCGAACAGTTCCAGACCCGCATCAAGCGCGTGTATGACCTCTTCCCGCGTTTGTTTGAGCGCCGTATTCAGCGGGCAGGCACCATGTCCGGCGGGGAACAGCAGATGCTGGCGATTGGCCGCGCGCTGATGAGCCAGCCGCGCCTGCTGCTGCTCGACGAACCCTCGCTCGGGCTGGCGCCAATCATCATTCAGCAGATCTTCGACACCATCGAGCAGTTGCGCAGCGAAGGGATGACCATCTTCCTCGTGGAGCAGAACGCCAACCAGGCGCTGAAGCTCGCGGATCGCGGCTACGTGCTGGAGAATGGTCGGGTGGTGCTGGAAGATACCGGCGACGCGCTGCTGGCGAACGAGGCGGTGCGGAGCGCGTATTTAGGCGGTTGAGCCGTCTGTATTGCCCGGTGGCGCGTAGCGATCCGGGCCTACGGTATCAAGCCGGGTAGGGCGACGCCGCCCCCTGGCTTTTTTGTTTTTTGTACGCTTCAGTTGTACAATTCACTTGTACTTAAAAGGAGGCGCTATGCGTACAATGAACTATAGCGAAGCACGGCAGAATCTTGCTTCAGCGCTGGATTCTGCGGCGACGGGCACGCCCGTGACGATCACGCGTCGTGGCCATAAACCTGCCGTAATTATCAGTGTGGAAGAGTTTGAGCGTTATCAGGCGGCAAAACTGGACGCTGAGTTCGATGCCATTATGGGCATACATGGGAACGAAATAAGGGAACTGGCCGATAAATGAATCTGCAATTTATCTCAGCGGAAGAGATAGTCCTGTTTCATGACAAACTTCTGAGCGTCACGCCTGGCGTCGCGGGAATGTCAGATCCAGGCCGTGCTGAAGCGTTGCTCCATCGTGTATTAAACAAATATCAATACGAAGGGGTGACCGATGTGTGGATTCTGGCGGCGATGCATTTGCTGGCAATTTCCCGCGGTCATATCTTCAATGACGGTAATAAACGTACAGCCCTGTTCATCACCCTGCTTTTTCTCAAACGCAACGGCATCTCGCTAAAAGCCAATCCAGATTATGTGGCGATGACGGTTGAAGCTGCTGCGGGTCGCTTATCGCTTGAAGAGATTGTTGAACGTTTACGCCGCTAGTCTCCTTCATATTTCCATCATCCCCCTGACGCCCTGTTGTCATATCTCTGTAAACAAACGGTTATTTTTCTGTAATTCGAGCATGTCATGTTACCTCGCGAGCACAAAACGCGTGATATCGCGCATCCGGCACAATAAGAGAGATGACAATGACATCGTTACGACACACAGCTTTGGGTCTGGCAATGGGTCTGGCTTTTGCGGCTAACGCAATGGCCGTCACCACTATTCCGTTCTGGCATTCCATGGAAGGGGAGTTGGGTAAAGAGGTTGACTCCCTGGCGCAGCGTTTCAACGACAGCCACCCGGATTATAAAATTGTGCCGGTGTACAAAGGCAACTACGAGCAGAGCCTGAGCGCGGGCATTGCCGCGTTCCGTACCGGTAACGCCCCGGCGCTGCTGCAGGTCTATGAGGTGGGCACGGCCACCATGATGGCCTCCAAAGCCATCAAGCCGGTCTATGAGGTGTTTAAAGAGGCGGGCATTAACTTCGATGAATCGCAGTTCGTGCCAACCGTCGCGGGCTATTACACCGATTCTAAATCCGGCCATCTGCTCTCCCAGCCGTTTAACAGCTCTACCCCGGTGCTGTACTACAACAAAGACGCCTTTAAGAAAGCCGGTTTAGATCCAGAGCAGCCGCCGAAAACCTGGCAGGATCTGGCGGAGTACACCGCCAAACTGAAAGCGGCCGGCATGAAGTGCGGCTACGCCAGCGGCTGGCAGGGCTGGATCCAGATCGAGAACTTCAGCGCCTGGCACGGCCAGCCGGTAGCCACCGAGAACAACGGTTTCAACGGCACCAATGCGGTCCTGGAATTCAACAAGCCGGAGCAGGTGAAGCACATTGCCCTGCTTGCCGATCTGAACAAGAAGGGCGATTTCAGCTACTTCGGACGTAAAGACGAATCAACCGAGAAGTTCTACAGCGGCGACTGCGCCATCACCACCGCCTCGTCCGGCTCGCTGGCGGATATCCGTCACTACGCCAAATTTAACTATGGCGTGGGGATGATGCCGTACGATGCCGACTCAAAAGGCGCGCCGCAGAACGCCATTATCGGCGGGGCCAGCCTGTGGGTAATGCAGGGTAAAGACAAGGACACCTACAAGGGCGTGGCGGAGTTCCTCGACTTCCTGGCGAAGCCGGAAAACGCCGCCGAATGGCACCAGAAGACCGGCTACCTGCCGATCACCAAAGCCGCCTATGACCTGACCCGCGAGCAGGGCTTCTATGACAAGAACCCAGGGGCAGACATCGCCACGCGCCA
Source organism: Leclercia sp. EC_58 (assembly GCF_019584355.1). NCBI lineage: Bacteria > Pseudomonadati > Pseudomonadota > Gammaproteobacteria > Enterobacterales > Enterobacteriaceae > Leclercia > Leclercia sp. EC_58. Next base: position 803,586 of record NZ_VDAM01000001.1, on the reverse strand, counting down.
GATGCTGAACAAGCCACCGTTGCCGTACACCAAAGGGCTGCGTCTGGGCAACATGCCGCAGATCCGTACCGTCGTGGATGAAGAGCTGGAAAGCGTCTGGACCGGCAAGAAAACCCCTCAGCAGGCGCTGGATGCGGCAGTCGAGCGCGGAAACCAGCTACTGCGCCGCTTCGAGCAGTCGACCAAATCGTAAAAAAATGCCCGGTGACGCGTAGCGATCCGGGCCTGGAAGACCGTAGGCCGGGTAAGGCGTAGCCGCCACCCGGCGCTGTTCAGGAACACAACCCTCATGTCCTCATCCCGTCCGGTGTTTCGCTCCCGTTGGCTGCCGTACCTGCTGGTCGCGCCGCAACTGGTCATCACCGTTATCTTCTTTATCTGGCCTGCGGGCGAAGCGCTGTGGTACTCGGTGCAGAGCGTCGATCCGTTCGGGCTCTCCAGCCAGTTTGTTGGCCTGGATAACTTCGCCGCCCTGTGGCACGACAGCTACTACATCGACGCCTTCTGGACGACGATCAAATTCAGCGCCCTGGTGACGGTGAGCGGTCTTCTCGCCTCGCTCTTCTTTGCCGCGCTGGTGGATTACGTGGTGCGCGGCAGCCGCTTGTATCAGACGTTGATGCTGCTGCCTTACGCCGTCGCCCCCGCCGTCGCCGCGGTGCTGTGGATCTTCCTTTTTAACCCCGGGCGCGGGCTCATCACCCATTTTCTGGCAGAGTTCGGCTATGACTGGAACCACGCCCAGCACAGCGGCCAGGCGATGTTCCTGGTGGTCTTCGCCTCGGTGTGGAAGCAGATCAGCTACAACTTCCTCTTCTTCTTCGCCGCGCTGCAGTCCATTCCGCGTTCGCTGGTGGAAGCCGCCGCGATTGACGGCGCAGGCCCGATCCGCCGCTTCTTCCGGCTGTCGCTGCCGCTGATTGCCCCGGTGAGTTTCTTCCTGCTGGTGGTCAACCTGGTCTACGCCTTCTTCGACACCTTCCCGGTGATCGACGCCGCCACCGCAGGCGGCCCGGTACAGGCCACTACCACGCTGATCTATAAAATCTACCGCGAAGGCTTTGCCGGTCTGGATCTCTCGGCCTCTGCCGCCCAGTCGGTGGTGCTGATGTTCCTCGTCATCATCCTCACGGTGGTGCAGTTCCGCTATGTTGAAAGTAAGGTGCGCTACCAATGATTGAGAACCGTCGCGGGCTGACGATTTTCAGCCATACCATGCTGATCCTGGGGATCGTGGTGATCCTGTTCCCGCTGTACGTGGCCTTTGTCGCCGCCACGCTGGACAGAAACGCCATCTTTGAAACCCCAATGACCCTGGTGCCGGGTTCGCATCTCTTCGAGAACATGGCGACCATCTGGACCCAAGGCGTGGGGGTCAACAGCGCCCCGTTCTGGCTGATGATGCTCAACAGCTTCATCATGGCGTTCGGCATTACCGTGGGCAAAATCACGGTGTCGATGCTCTCGGCATTTGCCATCGTCTGGTTCCGCTTTCCGCTGCGTAACCTCTTCTTCTGGATGATCTTCATCACCCTGATGCTGCCGGTGGAGGTGCGTATCTTCCCGACGGTAGAGGTGATCGCCAACCTCGGGATGCTCGACAGCTATGCGGGCTTAACCCTGCCGCTGATGGCCTCAGCCACCGCCACCTTCCTGTTCCGCCAGTTCTTTATGACCCTGCCGGACGAGCTGATTGAGGCCGCGCGGATCGACGGCGCCTCGCCGATGCGCTTTTTCCGCGACATCGTGCTGCCGCTGTCGAGAACCAACCTCGCGGCGCTCTTTGTCATCACCTTTATCTACGGCTGGAACCAGTACCTGTGGCCGCTGCTGATCGTTCAGGACGTCAATCTCGGCACCGCCGTGGCGGGCATCAAAGGCATGATCGCCACCGGCGAAGGCACCACCCTCTGGAACCAGGTGATGGCGGCGATGCTGCTCACCCTTATCCCCCCGGTCGTTATTGTTTTAGCCATGCAGCGCGCGTTCGTGCGTGGTTTAGTGGACAGTGAGAAATAAGATGGCAGGTTTAAAATTACAGGCAGTGACCAAAAGCTGGGATGGCAAGACCCAGGTGATTCAGCCGCTGACCCTCGACGTGGCGGACGGCGAATTTATCGTGATGGTTGGCCCGTCGGGCTGCGGCAAATCCACCCTGCTGCGCATGGTGGCGGGGCTCGAGCGCGTCACCTCGGGCGATATCTGGATTGACCGCCAGCGCGTGACCGAGATGGAACCCAAAGATCGCGGCATCGCGATGGTGTTTCAGAACTACGCCCTCTATCCGCACATGAGCGTGGAAGAGAACATGGCCTGGGGGCTGAAAATTCGTGGCATGGGCAAAAGCCACATCGCCGAGCGCGTCAAAGAGGCGGCGCGCATTCTGGAGCTGGATGGCCTGCTGAAGCGCCGCCCGCGCGAGCTCTCCGGCGGCCAGCGCCAGCGCGTGGCGATGGGCCGCGCCATCGTGCGTGACCCGGCGGTATTCCTCTTCGATGAACCGCTCTCCAACCTCGATGCCAAGCTGCGCGTGCAGATGCGTCTTGAGCTACAACAGCTGCACCGACGACTGAACACCACCTCTCTGTATGTTACCCACGATCAGGTGGAGGCGATGACCCTCGCCCAGCGGGTGATGGTGATGAACAAAGGGGTGGCCGAGCAGATTGGCACCCCGGTGGAGGTGTATGAAAAGCCCGCCAGCCGCTTTGTGGCGAGCTTTATCGGCAGCCCGGCGATGAACCTGCTGGAAGGACGCATCAGCACTGCGGGTACCCATTTTGAACTGGAGAGCGGCATGGCGCTGCCGATCAACTGGTACTATCGCGGCTACGCCGGGCGTAAGATGACCCTGGGTATCCGCCCGGAACATATTGCGCTAAGCTCGCAGGCGGAAGGCGGCGTACCGCTGGTGATGGACACCCTGGAGATGCTGGGGGCCGACAACCTGGCGCACGGACGCTGGGGCGAGCAGAAGCTGGTGGTGCGTATGTCGCACGAGGAGCGCCCAAAAGCGGGCAGCACGCTATGGCTGCATCTGCCGGAAAATCATCTGCACTTATTTGATGGTGAAACAGGACAACGCATATGAGTAACTGGCCTTATCCCCGCATCGTCGCCCACCGTGGCGGCGGTAAACTGGCACCGGAAAATACCCTGGCGGCCATTGACGTTGGCGCGCGTTACGGTCATACCATGATTGAGTTCGATGCCAAGCTGTCGAAAGACGGGGAGATCTTCCTCCTGCATGACGATAACCTTGAGCGCACCAGCAACGGCTGGGGCGTGGCGGGTGATCTGCCGTGGCGCGATCTGCTGAAGGTGGACGCCGGAAGCTGGTTTAGCGGGGAGTTTAAAGGCGAGCCGCTGCCGCTGCTGACTGAGGTGGCTGACCGCTGTCGTCAACACGGGATGATGGCCAATATCGAAATCAAACCGACCACCGGTACTGGGCCACTCACCGGCAAAGTCATTGCCCTGGCGGCGCGTGAGCTGTGGGCAGGAATGACTCCACCGCTGCTGTCGTCGTTTGAGATTGACGCGCTGGAAGCCGCGCAGGCTGCTGCGCCTGAATTACCGCGTGGGTTATTGCTGGATGCCTGGCGTGATGACTGGCGCGAGCTGACCAGTCGACTGGAGTGCGTATCCATTCACCTGAACCATCGCCTGCTGGATGAAGCGCGGGTGAAGGCGATTAAGGCCGCCGGCCTGCATATCCTGGTCTATACCGTCAATCAGCCCCAGCGAGCAGCGGAACTGCTGCGCTGGGGCGTCGATTGTATCTGTACCGATGCGATTGCCCTTATCGGCCCGGACTTTCAGCCCTAAGGGTTATTGAGCATGTCGCCATTCTGCCGCTGCGGCAGCATATGTTGCTGCTGCACGCCGCCGGAGTCGATACTGCCGCCGCTGAGCATCCCGCCGTTGGTATTAGGCAGAACCTGCACCCCCGGCTGGCTCTGCTGAATCCGCTGGGTGTTGTTATCCATCTGCGTTTGCAGGTGCTGCTGCTGAACGCGGGTTTGCGTTTGCAGCTGCTGGTTTAGCATCCCTGTTTGCTGTTGCTGCTGCATCATCATCTGATTTTGCATTCGCTGCTGGCTGGGGTTCTGATAGCCCGGCTGATTGGGGTTATTCAGGGTGTTGATAGGCTGCGCGAATACGGCAAACGGCAGTAACGCCGCCACAAGAATGAGACGTTTCATGGTCATTCCCTCCATCTGAAGCCTTCTGTAAGTTTATCTCGAATCCGCCATTACGATGATTTTTTAAGAGTTATGAACCAGGCTTAAGCGGGAGCATGAGTCCCTGTACCTGGAGAATAACAATGATGAAACCAACGTTTTTACGCTGGGTGGCGATTGCTGCCCTGACGGCAGGCGGTACGTTTTGCGTGGCAGCGAATCCGCCGGCGGCACCGCCGGTCTCCTATGGTGTGGAAGAGGATGTGTTCCATCCCGTGCGGGCGCAGAAGGGGATGGTCTCCTCAGTGGATGCCCTCGCTACTCAGGTGGGGGTGGATATTCTCAAACAGGGCGGTAATGCGGTGGATGCGGCGGTGGCGGTGGGCTATGCGCTGGCGGTGACCCACCCGCAGGCGGGCAACCTCGGCGGTGGCGGCTTTATGATGCTGCGCACCAAAGATGGCACCACCACGGCAATCGACTTCCGTGAAATGGCGCCGAACCAGGCCACGCGGGACATGTTCCTTGATGACCAGGGCAATGCCGACAGTAAAAAATCGCTTACCTCCCATCTGGCGACCGGTACGCCGGGCACCGTAGCGGGCTTCTCGCTGGCGCTGGATAAGTACGGCACCCTGCCGCTGAACAAGGTGGTGCAACCCGCCATCAAACTGGCGCGGGACGGCTTTGAGGTCAACGACGCGCTGGCGGACGATCTAAAAACCTACGGCAGCGAAGTGATCCCCAACCATGAGAACAGCAAAGCGATCTTCTGGAAGGAGGGCGAGCCGCTGAAGAAGGGCGATAAGCTGGTGCAGACGAACCTCGCCAAAAGCCTGGAGATGATTGCGGAGAACGGCCCGGACGCCTTCTATAAAGGGGCGATCGCCGACCAGATTGCCGAAGAGATGAGTAAGAACGGCGGGCTGATCACCAAAGCGGATCTGGCGGAGTACAAGGCGGTGGAGCGCACGCCGATTAGCGGCGACTACCGCGGGTATCAGGTCTACTCCATGCCGCCACCGTCATCCGGCGGGATCCACATCGTGCAGATCCTCAATATCCTCGAAAACTTCGATCTGCATAAGTTTGGTTTCGGCAGTGCAGACACATTGCAGGTGATGGCCGAGGCGGAAAAATATGCCTACGCCGACCGCTCGGAGTATCTGGGCGACCCGGACTTCGTCAAGGTGCCATGGCAGGCGTTGACCAATAAAGCCTACGCCAAATCCCTGGCCGATCAGATCGATATCAACAAGGCCAGACCGTCGAGCGAGATCCGCCCCGGCAAACTGGCGCCGTACGAGAGCAACCAGACCACCCACTTCTCGGTGGTGGATAAAGATGGTAACGCGGTGGCGGTGACCTATACCCTCAACACCACCTTTGGTACCGGGATCGTGGCGGGCAACAGCGGCATTCTGCTCAACAACGAGATGGACGACTTCTCCGCCAAACCGGGCGTGCCGAACGTCTACGGACTGGTGGGCGGGGATGCCAACGCCGTAGGGCCGAAGAAGCGTCCGCTGTCGTCAATGTCGCCGACGATTGTGGTGAAAGATGGCAAAACCTGGCTGGTGACCGGCAGCCCGGGCGGCAGCCGGATTATCACCACCGTACTGCAGATGGTAGTCAACAGCATCGATTTCGGGATGAACGTGGCGGAAGCGACCAACGCCCCGCGCTTCCATCACCAGTGGCTGCCGGATGAGCTGCGGGTGGAAAAGGGCTTTAGCCCGGATACGCTGAAACTGCTGGAGCAGCGCGGGCAAAAAGTGGCGGTGAAAGAGGCGATGGGCAGCACCCAGAGCATTATGGTCGGGCCGGACGGCGCACTGTATGGGGCATCGGATCCGCGCTCGCCAGGCGATTTGACGGCGGGGTATTGAGTGGGTTGCCGGGCGGCACTGCGTTTGCCCGGCCTACGGATCCTGTAGGCCGGGTAAGGCGAAGCCGCCACCCGGCAATGCTTACTTGATGCGCGCCATATAGAGCGCATCGACAAATTCGCCGTCACGCAGGGCGAATCGCTTCCCGGTGCCTTCCACCACAAAGCCGTACTTGCGGTACAGGGCAATGGCAGGCGCGTTGTCGGCAAACACCGTCAGTTCGATACGTTCGATGCGCAGCCAGTTGTCGCACAGGTTGATCATCTCCCGCATCAACGCGCTGCCCGCCCCGCGCCCCTGCACGTCAGCAGAGACGCTGATACCAAAGGTCGCCACGTGGCTGCGTCGGGGATTGTCCATCACGTCCAGCGCCAGATGACCAACAACGTTACCGTCCAGGCAGGCCACCAGATGGCGTCTGCCCGGCTTTTTCATTACCCGTTCTTGCCACATCTCCATCGACGGATGAGGAAGTTGTAGTGTCTGGTGATACACCCCCGGATGGGTATTAAGCAGGCGTAATGCTTCGGCATCGGCGGCTTCAACGTGGCGTATCACTATCTCACTCATTCCTTCTTCCTCAGTTAGTTAGGTTCCTTTCCAACATCCGTCAGTTTGAAATGTGAGTCAACAAGCATTTTTTGCAAAAAATCAGTAGACAAGTGCGAATGAGAATGATTATTATTGTCTTGCATTCAGGGAGTCCGCGACGGAAACCTGAAAGCACGACATTGCTCACATTGCTTCCAGTATTATTTTAGCCAGCGTCTCGCTGGCTTTTTTTTGTTTACAGCTTTTGCGAATGCAGGCGATCCGGTATATCAGCCGGGTTCTCTTTTATCATGCCCACCACGTTGTTCTTCTCCGCGACAGCCGGTAAGACCTCCGCCTGGCCGGAAAAGACGCCGCCTTTTTTGATCGCCAGGGTCCGGTAGAGCAGGGTGCCGGTAATCTGGCCATTTTCGCAGATTTCAATGGCCTCGCTGCTGCACTGACCGATGACCTTACCGTCCACGATCAACTCCCGGCAGGTGATGTTTCCCTCTACATAGCCCCCACGCATGATTTTTATCAGGCTCTCTTTAGAGTCGATATTGCCGTTCAGCTTGCCGTGAACATAGACGTGCCCGCCGGAAACGATATTGCCTTCAAAATGCACATCGCTGGCGATTACGGTGGTGCCATGCTTCTCCACCGCGGTGGGTTCTTTTTCAATGACCGGTGCCGGAGGGAGAATTTCTTGCTTGTCAGTTTCGGTTTTTTTTTGTTTCTTAAACATGAGGTTAACCTGATTAGATAGAAGAGGGAGACCAAAGGCCATTAGGGTTAATGCCGCGAACAGCCACGTCAGGGAGGGGGCATTGAAGCACCAGGCGACCAGGGCGAGCAGCCAGAAGAGAAGTGCGCTATTTAACGCGAGGTATTTTCTGTCCATAGAAAATGAGCGCGACTCCTTTCGCGAGCATGTTAATTTGTCTGCCCTCTTATCCTGGGATTCAGAGGCAGGGTCAAGGTTATGCCCGTTATTTTCGGATTCGATATAGCAATATATTCACGGCACGGTTTTCCCGCCGGAATAAGCCTAAAAGATTGATGGGGTTAAATTCGCCAGCAGGTTGCGCTATGGTTGAAGGCAGAGACCTTAGCCAGGAACAACATCATGACACTACACTGCGCATTTATTGGATTTGGCAAAAGTACCACCCGCTATCACCTTCCCTATGTTCTTACCCGTAAAGCCAGCTGGCATGTGGCGCATATCTTCCGCCGCCACCCGAAACCGGAAGAGCAGTCTCCGCAGTACTCCCATATTCACTTCACCAGCGATCTCGACGAGGTATTGAACGATCCCGAAGTGAAGCTGGTGATCGTCTGTACCCATGCCGACAGCCATTTTGAGTACGCGAAACGCGCCCTGGAAGCGGGTAAAAACGTGCTGGTGGAGAAGCCATTTACTCCGACGATGGCCGAGGCGAAAACGCTGTTCGAGCTGGCGCGCAGCAAAGGGCTGACCGTCACGCCCTATCAGAACCGTCGCTTTGACACCTGCTTCCTTACCGCGAAGCAGGCCATCGAGAGCGGCAAGCTGGGCGAGATTGTCGAAATCGAAAGCCACTTCGATTACTACCGTCCGGTGGCGGAGACCAAACCCGGCCTGCCGCAGGATGGTTCGTTCTACGGCCTTGGCGTCCATACCATGGACCAGATAATCAGCCTGTTTGGCCGTCCGGACCATGTGGCCTATGACATCCGCAGCCTGCGTAATAAAGCCAACCCGGACGATACCTTTGAAGCGCAGCTCTTCTACGGCGACCTGAAAGCGATCGTCAAAACCAGCCATCTGGTAAAGACCGATTACCCGAAATTTATCGTTCACGGCACCAAAGGCTCGTTTATCAAATACGGTATCGACCAGCAGGAGACCAGCCTGAAGGCTAATATCATGCCGGGTGAACCAGGGTTTGCGGCGGACGATTCCGTGGGCGTGCTGGAGTACGTTAACGACGCGGGTGTGACGGTGAAAGAGGAGATCAAACCGGGCACCGGCGACTATGGTCAGGTCTACGATGCGCTGTACCAGACCCTCACTTGCGGCGCGCCAAATTACGTCAAGGAAATTGAAGTGATGACCAACCTGGAAATCCTTGAACGCGCCTTCGAACAGGCATCACCTGCCACGATAACCCTTGCCCGATAAGCCTGAATGACTCCTCTGTCCTTGTTCAGATATTTTGAACAGAGGAGTCAATTTTCACCCTCTATGATCCCAGGTCGATTGCGTCCACACTTACTCCATCGAAACGAACTGAGGGTAAAAACAATGATCTTCTTACGCAAAGCAAACGACCGTGGACACGCAAATCATGGCTGGCTGGACTCATGGCACAGTTTCTCGTTCGCCGATTATTATGACCCGAATTTTATGGGCTTCTCGGCACTGCGCGTGATTAACGATGACGTGATTGACGCAGGCCAGGGCTTCGGTACCCACCCGCACAAAGATATGGAAATCCTGACTTACGTGCTGGAAGGGGCGGTGGAGCATCAGGACAGCATGGGTAATAAAGAGCAGGTGCCGGCGGGTGAGTTCCAGATTATGAGTGCAGGTACCGGGGTACGTCATTCCGAATACAACCCAAGCAAAACTGACCGTCTGCGTCTGTACCAGATCTGGATCATTCCGGAAGCGAAAGGCATCACCCCGCGCTACGAGCAACGCCGCTTTGACGCGCAGCAGGGTAAACAGCTGGTACTGTCACCGGATGCCCGTGACGGCTCGCTGAAAGTGCATCAAGATATGGAGCTTTACCGCTGGGCGCTGGCGAAAGATGAGCAGTCTGTGCACCAGATTGCCGCCAACCGCAAAGTGTGGATCCAGGTGGTGAAAGGCGACGTGACCATCAATGGCACCAAAGCGACCACCAGCGATGGCCTGGCCATCTGGGATGAGCAGGCGATCTCTGTCCATGCTGACAGCGCTGCTGAAATCCTGCTGTTCGACCTGCCGCCGGTCTAAATAATTACGCAACCTTCCCTTTAAACGGGGAAGGTTGCGCTTTGTCCGTGATAAACTGAGAAAATCTCTCACTCATGATTTCTCAGGACGATGAAAAAGAAACGCCCCGTACTTCAGGATGTCGCCGATCGCGTCGGTGTGACCAAAATGACGGTCAGCCGTTTTTTACGTAACCCGGAACAAGTTTCCGTGGCATTACGTGGCAAGATTGCGGCTGCTCTCGATGAACTGGGTTATATCCCCAACCGTGCACCCGACATTCTCTCCAATGCGACCAGCCGTGCGGTGGGCGTCCTGCTTCCCTCTTTAACCAACCAGGTCTTCGCCGAGGTGCTTCGCGGCATCGAAAGCGTCACCGACGCCTTTGGCTATCAGACTATGCTCGCCCACTACGGTTACAAGCCGGAGCTGGAAGAGGAGCGTCTGGAATCCATGCTTTCCTGGAACATTGATGGCCTGATCCTCACCGAACGCACCCACACCCCACGCACGCTGAAGATGATCGAAGTGGCGGGTATTCCGGTGGTGGAGCTGATGGATAGCCAGTCGCCGTGCCTGGATATCGCGGTCGGGTTCGACAACTTCGAAGCGGCCCGGCAGATGACGGCGGCGATCATCGCCCGCGGCCATCGTCATGTCGCCTATCTTGGCGCACGTCTGGATGAACGTACTATCATCAAACAGAAGGGGTACGAGCAGGCGATGCTCGACGCGAACTTAACGCCCTACAGTGTGATGGTAGAGCAGTCCTCCTCCTACACCTCCGGCATTGAGTTGATGCGTCAGGCGCGTCGTGAATATCCGCAGCTTGATGGCATCTTCTGTACTAACGATGACCTCGCGGTGGGCGCCGCTTTTGAATGCCAGCGTCTGGGCCTGAAAATCCCGCAGGATATGGCGATTGCCGGTTTCCACGGTCACGACATCGGCCAGGTCATGGAGCCGCGCCTGGCGAGTGTCCTGACGCCGCGTGAGCGCATGGGCCGTATCGGTGCGGAACGCCTGCTGGCGCGCATTCGTGGTGAAGCGGTGTCGCCTAAAATGTTAGATTTAGGTTTCACTCTGTCACCGGGTGGATCTATTTAGCGTGACAAGTTTGAACTAGCTCACACTTATTCACTTCGCGCACGTTTGGATATTGCTTCTCGTCAGCCCCGGCAGGACAATGTTACCGATAACTGTTACCCGTAACAATCGACTGAGGGACATACTTTGAGCACCACAAATCCAGATCACCACGTTTATGTCCTGATGGGCGTTTCCGGTAGCGGTAAGTCCGCCGTTGCCAGCGAAGTGGCACATCAAATCCATGCTGCGTTTCTTGATGGTGATTTTCTCCATCCGCGCAGCAACATCAACAAAATGGCCTCAGGTGAGCCGCTGAACGACGACGATCGTAAACCGTGGCTGCAGGCCCTGAACGATGCGGCGTTTGCCATGCAGCGCACCAACAAAGTCTCGCTGATCGTCTGCTCTGCGCTGAAAAAGAGCTACCGCGACCAGCTGCGCGAAGGTAACGCTAACCTCTCATTTATCTACCTGAAGGGCGATTTCGACGTGATTGAAACCCGTCTGAAAGCGCGCAAAGGGCACTTCTTTAAGACCCAGATGCTGGTGACGCAGTTTGAAACCCTGCAAGAGCCAGGCGCGGATGAAAGCGATGTACTGGTCGTGGATATCGATCAGCCGCTGGACGGTGTTGTTGCAAGCACCATTGAGGTCATCAACAAAAGGCAGTAAGTTTTGAGTACGTTAACGCTTGTTTTAACAGCAGTAGGCTCCGTGCTGCTACTGCTGTTTTTGGTCATGAAGGCCCGTATGCACGCCTTCGTGGCTTTGATGGTGGTATCTATTGGTGCAGGTCTCTTTTCCGGCATGCCGCTCGACAAAATCGCTGCGACCATGGAAAAAGGGATGGGAGGCACGCTGGGCTTCCTGGCGATTGTGGTCGCGCTTGGCGCGATGTTTGGCAAAATCCTGCATGAAACCGGCGCGGTCGATCAGATCGCCGTCAAGATGCTAAAATCCTTCGGTCACAGCCGGGCGCATTACGCCATCGGTCTGGCCGGTCTGATCTGCGCCCTGCCGCTGTTTTTTGAAGTGGCGGTAGTGCTGCTGATTAGCGTGGCGTTTTCGATGGCGCGCCACACCGGCACCAACCTCGTGAAGCTTGTTATTCCGCTGTTTGCCGGTGTCGCCGCCGCCGCAGCGTTCCTGCTGCCTGGCCCCGCGCCGATGCTGCTGGCCTCGCAGATGCATGCTGACTTTGGCTGGATGATCCTCATCGGCCTGTGCGCGGCAATCCCGGGCATGCTCATTGCCGGTCCGCTGTGGGGCAACTTCATCAGCCGTTACGTTGAGTTGCACATTCCTGACGACATCACCGAGCCGCATCTGGGCGAAAACAAAATGCCCTCCTTCGGCTTTAGCCTCGCCCTGATCCTGCTGCCGCTGGTGCTGGTCGGGCTCAAAACCATCGCCGCGCGCTTTGTGCCGGAGGGATCGAGTGCCTACGAATGGTTTGAGTTTATCGGTCACCCGTTCACGGCGATCCTAGTGGCCTGTCTGGTGGCGATCTATGGTCTGGCGATGCGCCAGGGCATGGCGAAAGACCGCGTGATGGAGATCTGCGGTGCAGCGCTGCAGCCGGCGGGTATTATTCTGTTGGTGATCGGTGCGGGCGGCGTGTTCAAGCAGGTGCTGGTGGATTCTGGCGTTGGCCCGGCGTTAGGTGGGGCGCTTACCGGTATGGGGCTGCCGATTGCGGTGACCTGCTTCGTGCTGGCTGCGGCGGTGCGTATCATTCAGGGCTCCGCTACTGTGGCATGTTTGACCGCCGTCGGGCTGGTGATGCCGGTGATTGAACAGCTGAACTACTCCGGCGCGCAGATGGCGGCGCTCTCTATCTGTATCGCGGGGGGATCTATTGTGGTCTCTCATGTGAACGACGCGGGGTTCTGGCTGTTCGGTAAATTTACCGGGGCGACGGAAGCGCAGACGCTGAAGACCTGGACGATGATGGAAACTATCCTCGGGACGACCGGGGCGATTGTCGGGATGATTGCGTTTACGTTGTTGAGCTAGCAGCTACCGTAAACCGTAGGCCGGGTAAGGCGTAGCCGCCACCCGGCTTTTTTGTGCGTGCAGGAAACGTATGCGTCCGCCACCCGGCGGTGAACATGTGGCAACGGTGGTGGTTCCGTTCACTTTACGTTCAATGCTGCTCTGTATGCCATGTCACCCGTGAACGTGTCAGGGGGGCTCGCCGCCGCCCCCCTGACCACCCCGGCTCCCGGCCAGGAAAATCGCCGCGTTGCGGTCCCTTCGGCTTATGACTTGCGGCTGTCGGGTCGGGGGCGATCCTACATCCCTGTAGGTCGCCCCCTCTCGGCGGTCCCTGCGCCTCGACCCGGCCTCCAGTCAACGCCTCAGCGATTTTCAGCCGGACCAGGGAGCCGCTGTGGGTGTTTTGCTTACCTGACTCTTTTCGTCGCTGGAGATTTAATTTCGGGTTATGGGGGCAGGGATGTAGGTCGGGTAAGGCGTAGCCGCCACCCGGCTTTTTTGTGTGTGCAGGAAACGTAGGCCGGGTAAGGCATAGCCGCCACCCGGCGGTGAACATGTGGCAACGGGAGTGGTTCCGTTCACTTTACGTTCAATGCTGCTCTGTATGCCACGTCACCCGTGAACGTGTCAGGGGGCTCGCCGCCGCCCCCCTGACCACCCCGGCTCCCGGCCAGGAAAATCGCCGCGTTGCGGTGCCTTCGGCTTATGACTTGCGGCTGTCGGGTCGGGGGCGATCCTACATCCCTGTAGGTCGCCCCCTCTCGGCGCGTCCCTGCGCCTCGCCCCGGCCTCCAGTCAACGCCTCAGCGATTTTCAGCCGGACCAGGGAGCCGCTGTGGGTGTTTTGCTTACCTGACTCTTTTCGCCGCTGGAGATTTAATTTCGGGTTATGTGGGCAGGGATGTAGGCCGGGTAAGGCGTAGCCGCCACCCGGCTTTTTTGTGCGTGCAGGAAACGTAGGCCGGGTAAGGCATAGCCGCCACCCGGCGGTGAACATGTGGCAACGGTGGTGGTTCCGTTCACTTTACGTTCAATGCTGCTCTGTATGCCACGTCACCCGTGAACGTGTCAGGGGGGCTCGCCGCCGCCCCCCTGACCACCCCGGCTCCCGGCCAGGAAAATCGCCGCGTTGCGGTCCCTTCGGCTTATGACTTGCGGCTGTCGGGTCGGGGGCGATCCTACATCCCTGTAGGTCGCCCCCTCTCGGCGCGTCCCTGCGCCTCGCCCCGGCCTCCAGTCAACGCCTCAGCGATTTTCAGCCGGACCAGGGAGCCGCTGTGGGTATTTTGCTTATCTGACTCTTTTCGTCGCTGGAGATTTAATTTCGGGTTATGTGGGCAGGGATGTAGGCCGGGTAAGGCGTAGCCGCCACAGCCGCATGTTCTCACTCCATAACGTCAAACCAACGTCACCCCTTCATCCACGCCCGAATCCCATCCAGGAACATCTGTGTCGCCATCATCACCAGAATCAATCCCATCAGCCGCTCCAGCGCATTCACCCCTTTCTCCCCCAGCAGGCGCAAAAACAGCGACGACTGCAGCAGAATGATGAACGTTCCGCCCCAGGCAATCAGCAGGGCAATCACCAGGTGGCTCATCTGGTTCGGATACTGATGTGACAGCAGCATCAGCGTCGCCAGAATGGTCGGCCCGGCGACCAGTGGGATCGCCAGCGGCACAATAAACGGCTCTTCACCCGCCGGCAGGCCGCTGCTGTTGCCTTCGGTGCTCGGGAAAATCATTTTGATGGCAATCAGGAACAGAATAATCCCGCCGGAAATGGAGACCGTTTCAGCGCGTAAGTTCAGGAACGCGAGGATTTTCTCGCCGGCAAACAGGAAGATAAACATCACCAGCAGAGCGATGAGCAGCTCGCGGATCATGATGGCCCGACGACGCTTCGGCTCGGTGTGCTTCAACACCGACATGAAAATAGGCAGGTTTCCGAGTGGATCCATAATTAGGATCAATAAAACAGCGGCGGAAATGATTTCACTCATCGTACATTATCCCTGATACTTGTATGGTTTCCCCGATGATTAGCTCTTTTTCTGATCGGCGGGCAATCATCGATTAATTTCGCTTGCGACTTTGGCAGCATTTTGTAATGTGAAGCATATCCCAGTTCAATACTGGCTTGCACAAACAGCACACACCCTCTGCAGGAAAAAAATGCTATGAAAAACGTTGGTTTTATCGGCTGGCGCGGTATGGTCGGCTCTGTACTCATGCAACGCATGGTTGAAGAGCGCGATTTCGACGCTATCCGTCCGGTCTTCTTCTCCACTTCCCAGCTCGGCCAGGCTGCACCGTCCTTTGGGGGTACCACAGGCACGTTGCAGGATGCTTACGATCTGGAAGCGTTGAAGGCGCTGGATATTATTGTCACCTGCCAGGGCGGCGATTATACCAACGAAATTTATCCAAAGCTTCGTGAAAGCGGCTGGCAGGGCTACTGGATTGACGCGGCCTCTTCGCTGCGCATGAAAGACGACGCCATTATTATTCTTGACCCGGTTAACCAGGATGTCATTACCGACGGCCTGAACAAGGGCGTGAAGACCTTCGTGGGCGGCAACTGTACCGTCAGCCTGATGCTGATGTCGCTGGGCGGCCTGTTTGCTCAGGATCTGGTGGAGTGGGTCTCTGTGGCAACCTACCAGGCGGCCTCCGGCGGCGGCGCGCGCCATATGCGCGAACTGCTGACCCAGATGGGCCAACTGCACCACAGCGTTGCTGATGAGCTGGCAAACCCGGCGTCTGCTATTCTCGATATCGAACGCAAAGTAACTCAGCTGACCCGCAGCGGCGAGCTGCCGGTGGATAACTTCGGCGTACCGCTGGCCGGTGGCCTGATCCCGTGGATCGACAAACAGCTGGATAACGGCCAGACCCGCGAAGAGTGGAAAGGCCAGGCAGAGACCAACAAAATCCTGCGCACCGCTTCCGTGATCCCGGTTGATGGCCTGTGCGTGCGCATCGGCGCGCTGCGCTGCCACAGCCAGGCATTCACCATTAAACTGAAAAAAGATGTGTCTATCCCGACCGTGGAAGAACTGCTCGCATCACACAATGCGTGGGCGAAAGTGGTGCCAAACGACCGCGACATCACCATGCGCGAACTGACCCCAGCTGCGGTCACCGGCACATTATCTACCCCGGTAGGCCGTCTGCGTAAACTAAATATGGGGCCGGAGTACCTTTCCGCCTTTACCGTCGGCGACCAGCTGTTATGGGGTGCCGCCGAACCGCTGCGCAGGATGCTGCGCCAGCTGGCGTAATAAATACTTAATACTAAGGGGTGATTTATCACCCCTTTTTTTGCGTACTACATGGAGTAAACGCCAAATGGTCCATAATTTTTCAGGAGTCATATAAAGCGTTGGCTATGCTTTATGCGGGATGTCACATATTCCGCCTGGAGGTTGAACGGAACAGAGAGGATGCACAATGTGCGGTTTCGTTCAGGTCACATCAAGGTCGTACCCGGCGCGCGAAAGGGGCGGCAACTAAAAAAACAGGATGAATACCATGTCCGTTCGTATTGATAGAGACGTGATTAATGCGCTTATTACGGGTCACTTTGCGGATCCGTTTTCTGTACTTGGCATGCACCGCACTGATGCCGGCCTGGAAGTCCGTGCACTGTTACCTGACGCAACGGAAGTGTGGGTGATTGAACCTAAAACCGGCCGCAAGGTCGGGAAACTCGAATGTCTCGATTCACGCGGCTTTTTCGCTGGCGTGATGGCCCGCCGTAAAAACTTCTTCCGCTACCAGCTCGCTGTGATCTGGCATGGACAACAGAATCTGATCGATGATCCCTATCGCTTTGGTCCGCTGTTGCAGGAGATGGATGCCTGGCTACTGTCTGAAGGTACGCACCTGCGTCCTTATGAGACGCTTGGCGCCCATGCCGACACTATGGATGGCGTCACCGGCACCCGTTTTACCGTCTGGGCGCCAAATGCCCAGCGTGTCTCCGTGGTGGGGCAGTTCAACTACTGGGATGGCCGTCGCCATCCGATGCGTCTGCGGCGTGAAACCGGCATCTGGGAACTCTTTATCCCTGGCGCACTGAACGGCCAGCTCTACAAATATGAGATGATCGATGCGCAGGGTAATCTGCGTATCAAAGCCGACCCCTATGCCTTCGAAGCGCAGATGCGCCCGGAAACGGCGTCACTCATTTGCGGCCTGCCGGATAAAGTCGCCCAGAGCGAAGAGCGTATTCGGGCGAACCAGTTCGATATGCCAATCTCTATTTATGAAGTCCATCTTGGCTCCTGGCGTCGTCATACCGACAACAACTTCTGGCTCAGCTACCGGGAGCTGGCCGACCAGCTGATCCCCTATGTGAAGTGGATGGGCTTTACCCATCTGGAGCTGCTGCCCATTAACGAGCATCCGTTTGACGGCAGCTGGGGCTACCAGCCTACCGGGATGTATGCCCCGACCCGCCGTTTCGGCACCCGCGACGACTTCCGCTATTTTATCAACGCCGCGCACGCCGCCGGACTGAACGTGATCCTCGACTGGGTGCCGGGCCACTTCCCGTCCGATGACTTTGGCCTCGCCCAATTTGACGGCACTAGCCTGTATGAACACAGCGACCCGCGGGAAGGCTATCACCAGGACTGGAATACCCTGATCTACAACTATGGCCGTCGGGAAGTGACCAACTACCTGGTGGGCAACGCCCTCTACTGGATCGAGCGTTTCGGCATTGATGCCCTGCGCGTGGACGCCGTCGCCTCAATGATCTACCGCGACTACAGCCGCAAAGAGGGTGAGTGGATCCCGAACGAGTTCGGCGGACGTGAAAACCTGGAAGCGATTGAGTTTCTGCGCAGCACCAACCGCATTCTTGGCGAACAGGCGCCAGGGGCGGTAACGATGGCTGAAGAGTCCACCGACTTCCCGGGCGTCTCCCGTCCGCCGTCAATGGGCGGGCTGGGCTTTTGGTACAAGTGGAACCTGGGTTGGATGCACGACACCCTGGATTACATGAAGCTGGATCCGGTGCATCGTCAGTATCATCACGACAAACTGACCTTCGGCATGCTCTATAACAGCACCGAGAACTTTGTCCTGCCGCTCTCCCACGATGAAGTAGTACACGGCAAAAAATCGATTCTCGACCGCATGCCAGGAGACGCGTGGCAGAAATTTGCCAACCTGCGCGCTTACTACGGCTGGATGTTCGCCTTCCCGGGCAAAAAGCTGCTGTTTATGGGTAACGAGTTCGCCCAGGGACGCGAATGGAACCACGACACCAGTCTCGACTGGCATCTGCTGGAAGGGGGCGACAACTGGCACCACGGCGTTCAGCGCCTGGTTCGCGACCTCAACCATACCTACCGTCACCACAAAGCCCTGCACGAGCTCGACTTTGATGATTACGGCTTTGAGTGGCTGGTGGTGGATGACCACGAGCGCTCGGTGCTGATCTTTGTCCGTCGCGACAAGGCGGGTAACGAAATTATCGTCGCCAGTAACTTCACCCCGGTGACGCGCCATCACTACCGTTTCGGCATCAATCAGCCTGGCAAATGGCGTGAAGTGCTGAATACCGACTCCATGCACTATCACGGCAGCAACGCGGGTAACGGGGGGCTGGTACAGAGCGATGAACAGGAGAGCCATGGCCGCCCACAATCCCTGAGCATTACGTTGCCGCCGTTAGCCACTATCTGGCTGGTCCGGGAGGGGGAATGACGCAACTCGCCGCAGGTAAACCCGCTCCGCTCGGCGCATGCTATGACGGAAAAGGGGTGAATTTCACTCTCTTTTCCGCCCACGCGGATCGGGTTGAACTCTGCGTGTTTGACGGCAAAGGCATTGAACATCGGTACGATATGGTGGCGCGCAGCGGCGATATCTGGCATGGCTATCTGGAACATGCCCGCCCCGGCATGCGCTATGGTTTTCGGGTTTATGGCCCGTGGGATCCCGCAAAGGGGCTGCGCTTTAACCCGGCAAAATTGCTGCTTGACCCGTGCGCGTATCAGGTCGAAGGCACGCTGAATGATGATCCCCTGCTGCACAGCGGCACAGATACTCCGGATCACCGTGACAGCGCGGCGGTGGCGCCAAAAAGCGTCGTGGTCAGCGATCATTACGACTGGGAAGAGGACGCCCCGCCCAATATACCGTGGGGCAAAACGGTCATCTATGAAGCCCACGTCAAAGGGCTGACCTGGCTGCATCCTGACATCCCGGAAGATATCCGGGGCACCTACAAAGCACTCAGCCACCCGGTGATGATTGCTTATTTTAAGCGCCTCGGTATCACCACCCTGGAATTATTACCGGTGGCCCATTTTGCCAGCGAGCCGCGCCTGCAACGCCTCGGCCTCAGTAACTACTGGGGCTATAACCCGATGGCGATGTTTGCCCTTGAGCCGCGCTATGCCTCGCATCCCGACCGGGCAAGAGATGAGTTTCGTGACGCGGTGAAGGCGCTGCACGAAGCGGGTATCGAGGTCATTCTGGATATCGTCCTCAACCACAGCGCCGAGCTGGATCTTGAGGGGCCGACGTTCTCCCTGCGCGGAATTGATAACCCTAGCTATTATTGGTTAAGAGAGGATGGTGATTATCACAACTGGACCGGTTGCGGTAACACTCTCAATCTCAGCCATCCGGCAGTGACAGACTATGCGTATGCCTGCCTGAAGTACTGGGTTGAAACCTTCCATATCGACGGTTTTCGTTTTGATCTTGCGTCGGTGATTGGACGCACGCCGGAATTCAGCCAGCAGTCGCCGCTGTTTGAGGCGATAAAAAACTGCCCGCTGCTCTCAGGTGTGAAGCTGATTGCAGAGCCCTGGGATATCGGCCCGGGCGGCTACCAGGTGGGAAATTTCCCGCCGCTGTTCGCGGAATGGAACGATCACTATCGTGATGCGGCGCGCCGCTTCTGGCTGACGCGCGATCTCTCTTTAGGAACATTTGCCGGACGTTTCGCCGCTTCCAGCGATGTATTTAAACGCAACGGGCGTTTGCCTTCCGCGTCGATCAACCTGTTGACGGCGCACGACGGTTTTACCCTGCGTGACTGCGTTTGTTTCAATCAGAAACACAATGAAGCAAACGGCGAAGAAAACCGTGACGGCACCTCCAATAACCACAGTTTTAATCATGGTATTGAAGGGTTAAGTGGCAATCTGGATGTGATCGAGCGGCGCCGCGCCAGCGTGCATGCGCTGCTGACGACGCTTTTACTGTCACAGGGTACGCCGATGCTGCTGGCAGGCGATGAACATGGCCACAGTCAGCGCGGCAACAACAATGCTTATTGCCAGGATAACGCGTTAACCTGGCTTGACTGGCAGCAGGCAAACGAGGGACTCGTCGCTTTTACTGCCGCGTTGGTCCATCTGCGTAAGCAGATCCCGGCGCTCACCGAGGATCGGTGGTGGGAAGAGGGCGACGGCAACGTTCGCTGGTTAAATAAAATGGCGCAACCGTTAGGTGCGCACGAGTGGCAGAACGGGGTGCCGCGCCTGCAAATCCTGCTTTCGGATTGCTGGCTCATCACCCTCAATGCCACAGATGAGGTCGCAGAAATTATTTTACCTGAAGGGGAGTGGCGGGCTATCCCCCCATTTGCCGGAGAGGATAATCCGGTCGTTATGACTGTCTGGCATGGGCCTGCGCACGGTGTATGTGTATTCCAGAGATGATAATAAAAGGAGTTGATCATGGTTAGGTTAGATAAGAACGACCCTCTAATGTTGGCGCGTCAGCTGCCATTGAAGTCTGTTGCCCTGATTCTTGCTGGCGGCCGCGGTACCCGATTAAAAGATTTAACGATCAAGCGCGCCAAACCCGCCGTCCACTTCGGCGGTAAATTCCGTATTATCGATTTTGCTCTGTCCAATTGCCTCAACTCAGGCATTCGCCGTATTGGCGTCATTACCCAGTATCAGTCACACACTCTGGTGCAGCACATTCAGCGCGGCTGGTCGTTCTTCAGTGAGGAGATGAACGAGTTTGTCGACCTGTTGCCTGCCCAGCAGCGCGTCCATGGTGAAAACTGGTACCGCGGCACCGCCGATGCGGTTACGCAGAACCTCGATATCATTCGCCGTTATAACGCCGAATACGTGGTGATCCTCGCCGGGGACCATATCTACAAGCAGGACTACTCGCGCATGCTTATCGACCATGTCGAAAAAGGGGCGCGCTGCACCGTAGCCTGTTTGCCGGTGCCCGTTGCCGAGGCGACGGCGTTTGGCGTCATGGCGGTGGACGAAAACGACAAGGTGATCGATTTCGTGGAAAAACCGGCGAATCCACCTTCAATGCCGGGCGATGACACTAAAGCGCTTGCCAGCATGGGTATCTATGTCTTTGATGCAGATTACCTTTACCAGCTGCTGGAAGAGGATGACAAGGATGAAAAATCCAGCCATGACTTCGGCAAAGACATCATCCCGAAAATCACCAAATCTGGCATGGCCTATGCACATCCTTTCCCGCTCTCCTGCGTGCAGTCCGATCCGAATTCAGAACCGTACTGGCGCGATGTAGGAACCCTGGAAGCGTACTGGAAGGCTAACCTCGATCTGGCCTCTGTCACGCCGGAGCTGGATATGTACGACCATAACTGGCCGATCCGCACCCATATGGAGTCTCTGCCGCCGGCAAAATTTGTCCAGGACCGTTCGGGCAGCCACGGCATGACGCTGAACTCGCTGGTTTCCGGCGGGTGCATTATCTCCGGCTCGGTGGTGGTGCAGTCGGTATTGTTCCCGCGCGTGCGGGTGAACTCCTTCTGCAATATTGATTCGTCAGTGCTGTTACCCGACGTCTGGGTGGGCCGCTCGTGCCGCCTGCGTCGTTGCGTTATCGACCGTGCCTGCGTCATTCCGGAAGGCATGGTAATTGGAGAAAATGCGGAAGAGGACGCGCGCCGTTTCTACCGCTCAGAAGAAGGTATCGTGCTGGTTACGCGGGAAATGCTGCGTAAACTGCAGATCAAACAGGAGCGATGATGCAGGTTTTACACGTTTGTTCTGAAATGTTCCCGTTGCTCAAAACTGGCGGGTTGGCGGATGTGATAGGGGCGTTACCGGCGGCGCAAATTGCAGGTGGGGTTGATACCCGCGTGCTATTACCCGCTTTTCCAGATATTCGTCGCGGCGTGCCTGACGCGCAGATCGTCAGCCGCCGCGAGACCTTTGCCGGGCGCATCACATTACTGTTTGGCCATTACAACGGCGTGGGTATCTACCTGATTGACGCGCCGCATCTTTATGATCGCCCAGGGAGCCCGTACCACGACACTAACCTGTTTGCCTATACCGATAACGTGCTGCGTTTCGCGCTGCTCGGCTGGGTAGGTGCGGAGATGGCCTGTGGGCTGGATCCGTTCTGGCGTCCGGACGTGGTGCATGCCCACGACTGGCACGCCGGGTTAGCGCCAGCCTATCTGGCGGCACGTGGCCATCCGGCGAAGTCGGTCTTTACCGTGCATAACCTGGCGTACCAGGGCATGTATTTCGCCAAACATATGGATGACATCGATTTGCCATGGTCATTCTTTAATATGCACGGGCTGGAGTTTAAGGGGCAGATCTCCTTCCTCAAGGCCGGGCTTTACTACGCCGATCACATCACCGCCGTCAGTCCAACCTACGCGCGGGAGATCACCGAAGCGCAGTTTGGCTACGGGATGGAGGGGCTGCTCAGCCAGCGCCATCGCGAAGGCCGACTGTCGGGCATTCTCAACGGCGTGGATGAAAAAATCTGGAGTCCGGAAACCGATCTGCTGCTGGGGGCGCGCTATAACCGCGACTCCGTGGAAGATAAGGCCGAGAACAAACGTCAGCTGCAAGTTGCCATGGGACTGAAGGTCAACGACAAGGTGCCGCTGTTTGCGGTGGTAAGCCGTCTGACCAGCCAGAAAGGACTCGATCTGGTGCTCGAGGCGCTGCCGGGCCTGCTGGAGCAGGGCGGACAGCTGGCGCTGCTGGGTGCGGGCGATCCGGTACTGCAGGAGGGCTTCCTCGCCGCCGCCGCCGAACATCCGGGACAGGTGGGTGTGCAGATTGGCTATCACGAAGCGTTTTCGCACCGCATCATGGCGGGCGCAGACGTTATTCTGGTGCCGAGCCGTTTTGAGCCCTGCGGCTTAACCCAGCTGTATGGTCTGAAGTACGGCACGCTGCCACTGGTGCGGCGTACTGGCGGGCTGGCGGATACCGTATCCGACACCTCGCTGGAGAATCTGGCGGATGGGATCGCCACCGGATTTGTCTTTGAAGACAGTAATGCCTGGTCGCTGTTACGCGCGATTCGTCGTGCTTTCGTGTTGTGGTCACGTCCTTCTTTATGGCGTTTTGTTCAACGCCAGGCGATGGCCATGGATTTTAGCTGGCAAGTTGCGGCGCAGTCCTACCGCGATCTTTATCAACGCTTGATGTAACAATGCTGGAATCAGAGATATGAATGCACCCTTTTCCTATGCGTCTCCCACGGTAAGCATTGAGGCGTTAAAGCACTCCATTGCTTACAAGCTGATGTTCACCATTGGCAAAGACCCGGTCATCGCCAACAAACACGAATGGCTCAACGCCACCCTGTTTGCGGTGCGTGACCGGCTGGTTGAGCGCTGGCTGCGCTCCAACCGCGCCCAGCTCTCACAGGAGACTCGCCAGGTTTACTATCTGTCGATGGAGTTTTTGATTGGCCGCACCCTTTCCAACGCGCTGTTGTCGCTGGGTATCTATGACGACGTCAAAACTGCGCTGGAAGAGATGGGGTTAGATTTAGAAGAGCTGATTGATGAAGAGAACGACCCTGGCCTCGGCAACGGTGGTCTGGGCCGTCTGGCGGCCTGCTTCCTCGATTCGCTGGCGACCCTCGCCCTGCCAGGGCGTGGCTACGGTATCCGCTACGATTACGGCATGTTCAAACAGAACATTGTCGATGGCCGACAAAAAGAGTCTCCGGACTACTGGCTGGAGTATGGCAATCCTTGGGAGTTCAAGCGCCACAATACCCGCTATAAAGTCCGCTTCGGTGGCCGTATTCAGCAGGAAGGCAAGAAGAGCCGCTGGGTCGAAACCGAAGAGATCCTGGCTGTGGCTTACGATCAGATCATTCCCGGCTACGACACTGACGCCACCAATACGCTGCGCCTGTGGAACGCCCAGGCCAGTAGCGAGATTAACCTCGGTAAGTTCAACCAGGGCGACTACTTCGCGGCGGTGGAAGATAAAAACCACTCCGAGAACGTCTCCCGGGTGCTCTATCCGGATGATTCCACCTACTCCGGGCGCGAGCTGCGCCTGCGTCAGGAGTACTTCCTGGTCTCCGCGACCATTCAGGATATCCTGAGCCGTCACTACCAGCTGCACAAAACCTACGCCAATCTGGCGGATAAGATCGCAATTCACCTGAATGACACCCACCCGGTGTTGTCGATCCCTGAGCTGATGCGCTTGCTGATTGACGAGCACAAGTTCAGCTGGGACGAGGCGTTTGAGGTGACCTGCCAGGTCTTCTCCTACACCAACCACACGTTGATGAGCGAAGCGCTGGAAACCTGGCCAGTAGATATGCTCGGCAAAATCCTGCCGCGCCACCTGCAGATTATCTTCGAGATTAACGACTTCTTCCTGAGAACGTTGCAGGAGCAGTATCCGCACGACACCGGCCTGCTGAGCCGCACCTCGATCATTGATGAATCCAATGGCCGCCGGGTGCGCATGGCGTGGCTGGCGGTGGTGATCAGCCACAAGGTCAACGGCGTGTCTGAGCTGCACTCGAACCTGATGGTGCAGTCGCTGTTCGCAGACTTTGCGAAAATCTTCCCGATGCGTTTCTGCAACGTCACCAACGGGGTGACGCCACGCCGCTGGTTGGCGCTGGCGAACCAGCCGCTCTCTGATGTGCTCGACGAGAACATTGGCCGCACCTGGCGGACCGATTTAAGCCAGCTGAGCGAGCTCGAGCAGCATGCTGACTTCCCGACGGTGAATAAAGCGGTGCGTGATGCCAAGCTGCTCAATAAAAAGCGGCTGGCGGTATGGATGGCGCTGCATCTTAACGTGGTGGCTAACCCGAAAGCGCTGTTCGACGTGCAGATCAAACGTATCCACGAGTACAAGCGTCAGCTGATGAACGTGCTGCACGTGATAACCCGCTACAACCGCATCAAGGCCGACCCGGATGCGGACTGGGTGCCACGCGTGAACATCTTCGCCGGTAAAGCCGCCTCGGCATATTACATGGCGAAGCACATTATTCATCTGATCAACGACGTGGCGAAGGTGATCAATAACGATCCGCAGATTGGCGACAAGCTGAAGGTCGTCTTTATCCCGAACTACAGCGTGAGTCTGGCCCAGCTGATCATTCCGGCCGCCGATCTCTCGGAGCAGATCTCGACCGCAGGCACCGAAGCCTCTGGCACCAGTAACATGAAGTTTGCCCTCAACGGCGCGCTGACCATCGGCACGCTGGATGGCGCCAATGTTGAAATGCTGGAGCACGTGGGTGAAGAGAACATCTTTATCTTCGGTAACACCACGGAAGAGGTGGAGGCGCTGCGTGCTAAGGGCTACTCGCCGCGTGATTATTACGAGCAGGATGAAGAGTTGCGTCAGGTGCTGACCCAGATCGGCACCGGGGTATTTAACCCGGACGAGCCTGGCCGCTACCGCGACCTGGTGGATTCGCTGATTAACTTCGGTGACCACTACCAAGTGCTGGCTGACTACCGCAGCTATGTGGATTGTCAGGACAAGGTCGACGAGCTGTACCGCAAGCCGGAAGAGTGGGCCACCAAAGCGATGCACAACATCGCCAATATGGGCTACTTCTCGTCGGATCGCACCATCCAGGAGTATGCCGAGAACATCTGGCATATCAAACCGGTGCGGTTGTAAAAAATGCCGGGTGGCGGCTGCGCCTTACCCGGCCTACGTACTTTTGTCTTTTGTAGGTCCGGTAAGCGCCAGCGCCACCGGGCACGAAGCCCGCACGAAACCTGTAGGCCCGGTAAGCGTTAGCGCCACCGGGCATTTTTTATGATGCTAACGACAGCTCACGCTTTCCCATACGCTGCGCCAGCCACAGCGCCACGCGCGACTGTTGCTCCGCATTGAGCCACATCCCCTCTTTGGTGCGACGCCAGAGCGCATCGTCTGCGCGGCGTACCCACTCGTGGTCGGCTAAGTAGCGCAGTTCCGCCTCGTAAAACTCGTGGCCAAAATGTTCGCCCAGATCGGTCAGATCCTTCGCCCCGTTCAGGATCAACTCGCTGTTGCTGCCGTAGGTGCGGGCAAAGTGGCGGGCCATGGATTCGCTGATAAACGGATAGCGACGGCGCAGTTTTGCCGCGTAGTCATCGCGGTTGCCGCCGATATCACCT
Source organism: Leclercia sp. EC_58 (assembly GCF_019584355.1). Lineage (NCBI taxonomy): Bacteria > Pseudomonadati > Pseudomonadota > Gammaproteobacteria > Enterobacterales > Enterobacteriaceae > Leclercia > Leclercia sp. EC_58. Next base: position 777,541 of record NZ_VDAM01000001.1, on the reverse strand, counting down.
CCAGGCAGTACCGCGCCTTTGGTCCATGCCGGGCCGATACCCTGGTAGTAGGGGGCCAGTTTTTCCATCGCATGTTCCGCCAGCTTACGGTAGGTGGTGAGCTTGCCGCCAAACACCGACAGCAGCGGCGCTTTGCCGTGATCGTCGTGAATATCAAGCGTGTAGTCGCGGGTGATGGCCTGCGGTGAATCGGATTCGTCATCGCACAGCGGACGCACGCCAGAGTAGCTCCAGACCACATCCTCACGCGTCAGCGTCTTTTTAAAGTGCGCGTTATAGACCTCCAGCAGATAGCTGACTTCGCTCTCGTCGATCTCAACGTTCTTCGGATCGCCTTTGTACTCCACGTCGGTGGTGCCAATGATGGAGAACTCATCCATCCACGGGATCACAAACACGATGCGCTTGTCTTCGTTTTGCAGAATATAGGCCTGCTTCTGGGTATGGACGCGCGGCACCACAATGTGGCTACCTTTGATCAGGCGGATGCCATACGGTGACGGCAGCTGCATCCCCTGGTCAAAGAACTGCTTCACCCATGGGCCGGTGGCGTTCACCAGCCCGCGTGCCTGCCAGCTGAAGCGCTCGCCGGTATCGATATCTTCCGCTTCGACAATCCACAGCCCCTTTTCCCGGCGCGCCGAGACCGCGCGGGTACGGGTTTTCACCTCGCCGCCTTTGCGTTCAACCATTTGCGCGTTGGCCAGCACCAGGCGGGCATCGTCCACCCAGCAGTCGGAATATTCGAATCCGCGCACGATTTCAGGCTTCAGCACCGAGTCTGTGCCAAAACGCACACCGGCAGAGGCGGGCAGGCTGGTGCGTTTACCCAGGTGGTCGTACATAAACAGACCAATGCGGATCATCCATGCCGGGCGCAGATGCGGGCGGTGCGGCAGACGAAAACGCATCGGCGTGGCGATATGGGGCGCCATTTTCAGCAGCACTTCACGTTCCGCCAGCGCTTCACTCACCAGGCGGAACTCATAGTGTTCCAGGTAACGCAGGCCACCGTGGATCAGTTTGGAGCTGGCGGAGGAGGTGGCACAGGCGAGATCCTGCGCTTCCAGCATCAGGACAGATAACCCGCGCCCGGCCGCATCAGCCGCAATACCTGCACCGTTGATACCGCCACCTATTACAATCAGATCTTTAGTTTCCATTGCATCCTCACGCACTTTCGTTAAAGCTCAAAAATGTTCGATATCGCTCATATTAGCAAAGGAAATGGATTTTAGTAACATCAAAAAAACATTTTTGAGTGATAGAGCTAACATAATGGCGTTTACCCGCCGCCACGACGTACACTAACCGTTAAAATAGTGCGGTCCCAGGCCGCACGGCACGTGAACAGACAACAGAGAGCACCATGGAACAATTTGAATGTATTAACGTAGAAGAAGCCCATCAGAAGATGCACCAGGGCACCGCAGTGCTGGTGGATATTCGCGATCCGCAAAGTTTTGCGATGGGCCACACCCCGGGCGCATTCCATCTGACCAATGCCTCGCTCGCCGAGTTTATGCGTGACAACGATTTCGACACCCCGGTGATGGTGATGTGCTATCACGGCAACAGCAGTAAGGGGGCGGCGCAATATCTGCTGCAACAGGGCTATGACTCGGTTTACAGCGTGGACGGCGGCTTCGATGCCTGGCACCGTCATTTCCCGGCAGAAGTCGAGCACGCGGGCATTTAGGGTATATACTGTCCCCTTTTGTGTGGAATAAGCGACTGCCGCCGATGCTACTGATCACCTCTTTTAACAACCCGCGCGTCGCCCAGGCGTTTGTCGACTACATGGCGACGCAGGGTGTCATTCTTACCATTCAACAACATACGCAAACCGACGTCTGGCTGGCGGATGAGAGCCAGGCTGCCCGGGTTGAGGCGGAGCTGGCGCGTTTTCTGGAAAATCCCGGCGATGCACGCTATCTGGCGGCGAGCTGGCAGTCCGGCCATACCGGTAGCGGCCTGCGTTATCAGCGCTTTCCTTTCCTTGCGACCCTGCGCGAACGCGCGGGGCCGTTTACCCTGGGGTTAATGGCGGCCTGCATTCTGGTCTTCATTATGATGAGCGTGGTGGGTGATCAGCAGATCATGCTGCTGCTGGCCTGGCCCTATGACGCCTCGTTAGAGTTCGAATTCTGGCGCTACTTCACCCACGCGCTGATGCACTTCTCGTTCCTGCATATTCTCTTTAACCTGCTGTGGTGGTGGTATCTCGGCGGGGCGGTGGAGAAACGGCTCGGCAGCGGCAAGCTCATCGTGCTCACCCTTATCAGCGCGCTGCTCAGCGGCTTTATCCAGCATAAGTTCGGCGGCCCGTGGTTTGGTGGCCTTTCCGGCGTGGTCTACGCGCTGATGGGCTATGTCTGGCTGCGCGGCGAGCGCGATCCAGAGAGCGGTATCTACCTGCAGCGCGGGTTGATGACCTTTGCATTAATCTGGATTATTGCCGGATGGTTTGATCTGTTTGGTATGGCGATTGCCAACGGTGCTCACGTCGCCGGGCTGGCGGTCGGGCTGGCGATGGCGTTTGCCGATACGCTCAATGCGCGAAAACGAACATAAATCTGGCAGGGAACTCCGATGAAACAAACACAACGTCATGATGCCATTATTGACCTGGTGAAAAAGCAGGGATACGTCAGTACCGAAGAGCTGGTGGAGCAGTTTGCCGTCAGCCCGCAGACCATCCGCCGCGACCTCAACGACCTGGCCGATCAGAACCGTATCCTGCGCCACCACGGCGGCGCGGCGCTGCCCTCCAGTTCGGTCAACACCCCCTGGCATGACCGCAAGGCGACGCAGACCTCGGAAAAGGAGCGTATCGCCCGTAAGGTCGCCAGTCAGATCCCCAACGGCGCGACGCTGTTTATCGACATCGGCACCACGCCGGAGGCGGTGGCGCATGCCCTGCTCGGCCATGAAAATTTGCGTATTGTGACCAACAACCTCAACGTCGCCACCACCCTGATGCAGAAAGAGGACTTTCGCATCATTCTGGCGGGCGGCGAGCTGCGCAGCCGTGACGGCGGCATTATTGGCGAGGCGACCCTCGACTTCATCTCCCAGTTCCGCCTCGACTTTGGCATTCTCGGCATCAGCGGCATTGATACCGACGGCTCGCTGCTGGAGTTTGACTACCACGAAGTGCGCACCAAGCGGGCGATCATTGAGAACTCGCGCCATGTCATGCTGGTGGTGGATCACTCCAAGTTTGGCCGTAACGCGATGGTGAACATGGGCAGCATAAGTATGGTGAATGCGGTTTACACCGACGTGATGCCGCCAGCGGGTGTGTTGAAGGTCATTAAAGATAATAACTTGCAGTTAGAGCTGTGCTGAATTCATGTCGGGTGGCGCTGCGCTTACCCGACCTACAAAACCGTAGGCCCGCGCAAGCGCAGCGCCGCCGGGCAATAAATGGCAACAAAACCGTAGGCCCGCGCAAGCGCAGCGCCGCCGGGCAATGCCCTACACGCCGTACCCCATCATCTTCAACAGCTGCTGCGCATGCTGCACCGCGTCCTGACGGTGGGCGACGCCCAGCTTCTGATACAGGTTCCGGATATGCGTTTTAATGGTGGTGGCCGCCACCGCCAGCTCACCGGCAATCTGCTCGTTGCTGTAGCCTGAGTAAATCAGCCCCAGAACCTGCCATTCGCGCTGGGTCAGCGGACTGGTGCGGATCAGCTCCGGCACTTCCGGGTGATTCAGCAGACGCTCCACAAAGGTCTCGTCGAAGTGGGCAAACTTGTGGCGATGATGCTGGTTAATCTCACGCAGAATGCGCTGGGCACGGTGCTGATCCAGCTCCGGCAGCGTGTTCAGCTGAATAAGCTGGCGCAGCTGCTGCGCCATGGTCTCGCCTTCAATCACAAAGTGGCTGATAAAGCCGGTGCGATTAGCCAGCTGTAACGCTTCCAGCAGTACGCGCTGGGCGTCATTCTTACGGCCTGACTGCCAGTAAAGCTGGTTTTGCAGCAGCAGGTTGCGGTTGAGATCGCTCATCAGACGCAAGCTGCGGGCATTTTCGTTCAGCTCTTCCAGTACCATCTCTGCCGTTTCAAATTCGCCTAACAGGATCTGCGCCCGGGCAATGTTGCGCCACTGGCTCTGCAGGAAGTGGTTATTGGCGAACGCCGGCTTCGGCGTCTGGCGCAGCCAGTTGGCCGCCGATTTCTTGTCGCCAGTCATCTGCCAGTAGATCACCCGCACCTTATCGGCGTTGGATACCCAGTCGCTGTGGTACTGACCGTTGCCGAGCAGGTTTTCCAGGCGGTTGAGATGGTTCCGGGCGTTGTCGAGATCGCCGCGCGCCAGCGAGCACTGCACCAGCAGGCCCAGACACTGCAACTGCTGCTGCGGCTGATAGGTGGAGAGCACATTGACCCCAAGACGGGCGGTGCTTTCGGCTTCGTCCAGACGTGCCCACGCCCACAGAAGCTGGGCGCGAATGCGCAGCAGGAACTCATGCATTGGCAGCTGTTCCAGATGCTGATCGCGGATCAGATTGAACGCTTTTTCCTGCGTCTCCCAGGCGGCCTGCAGGAAGCCCTGGGCAAACAAAATTTCGCTCTGCTGGATCAGGCTCCACAGCGCGTAGTGCCAGACATCGTGGCGGCGCGCCATCTGTTCGGTCTGCTGCATCAGCGACAGGGAACGGGTGAGATCGCCTTTACAGTGCAATACTTCCCCATGCACCGAGGTGGCAACGATACGGCTGTAGAAGTTCGCCAGGGGCAGCTCTTCCAGCGCGACCATCGACAGGCGCTGGGCCTCTTCCTGGTCGCCGTCATTGATCGCCACCTGCGCGCGCAGGGCGTTAAACTCGCCGTGCAGGGCAGCATCCATCTCGCCCTTCATCTCCTGCTCGGCGCGGGCCAGCAGGGTGTTTACTTCGCTGTAGCGATGCTGGCTTTGCATCAGCCAGGCCTGGAGCAGCACCAGGCGTGGATTTTCCAGCAGGCTCTCCCACGGCAGGGCGCGCAGCGACTCTTCCAGCAGGGCCAGCTCGCTGTGATTAAACAGGCTCCAGGCGTGGTTGAGCAGGATATCGCGCAGCATATGGGCATCGCCCGCTGCCAGCGCGTGATGAATCGCCTCGCTCGGGAAGCCCTGCGCCATCCAGCTCTCGGCGGCGGCGCGGTGGATTTCCGGTAATTCGGTTGCCAGCTCCCACTGACAGCGCTGGCGCAGGAAGCTGCCAAACAGCGGGTGGTAGCTGAACCACTCCCCGGAGTCATCCATGCGCTGCAGGAACAACCCCTGACGCTCAATCTCTTCCAGGCGCATCTGGCCGTTGTCTTCGCCGGTGACGCGCACAATCAGCGCATCGTTCATCGAGCGCAGCAGGGAGCTTTTCAGCAGGAACTGACGGGTGGATTGATCGACACTGTTGAGCACCTCATCCACCAGGTAATCGGAGAGGTGGCTGGCATTGATCCCCGACAGACGACGGGCGGACTGCTGCGTCGGGCTGTTGTTATGCCGCGCCGACAGGGCAATCAACTGCAGGGCGGTCGCCCAGCCTGCCACGTCGTCGCACAGTCGGCTGCTTTCCGCCACCTCGATAGGGGATTTCAGGCGGCAGTCAAAGAACTGCTTCGCCTCCTGATGGGTAAAGGAGAGCTGCTGGCTGCCGATTTCCAGCAGCTGATCGCGCACGCGCAGGTTGGCAATACCCAGCTGCGGCAGGTTGCGTGACAGTACCACCAGGGTCAGGTTTTCCGGCTGATGACGCAGGAAAAAGCGCATCGACTCATGGATCACCGGGTTGGTGATCAGATGATAATCGTCAATGACCAGATAGAGCGGGCGATGCCATTCGGCCAGCTCGATAAAGAGTTGGGAAAACAGTGAAGAGAGGCTGGCGTACTGCCGCTTTTGCACCATGCTTTCGCTGGTTACGCAGTGTCCGTTGGTCGCCTGCTGAATGGCGGCGATAAGATAACTGGCGAAACGCTCCTGCTGGTTATCGCCCTCATCAAGGGAGTACCAGCCAAGATCGGTCTTGCCGGATGCCCACTGCGAAATGAGCGTGGTTTTGCCGTACCCGGCAGGGCTCGTTACCAGCGCCAGTCGAAAATTGTTCGCGCCGGAAAGTTTCGCCAGCAAGCGTTCGCGGACCACAGTATGGTCAAGACGAACCGGGCGACTTAATTTTGACGGAATCAACATAGTTTTCACTTCACTGTGTGGAAATCGAGATTTTTGATTTTTTTTGCGCTTCGTAATTAATGCATATAAGGTCGGTCAGAAACCTCTTTATTGCAAGTTATGTCCGGGTTTTATATCCCTTAATTTGCACTCGGTCACAAAAATATATGCTGGGGTGCGGGAACTTTTCCGATGGGCCTCGAAAGCGCATGGATACTGGTTTGGCGCGTATGCGGAACGTTAAGCATAAAAAGGAATATAGAATCGTAAAGGCTGTGAAAAGTTAATAAAGTCCTGGGATGGTTACCCTGGTAAAATAACCCTCTGCGATGCAGTAAAATCCTACAGTTATTATTTCAGGTAAGTAATTATTACTGCGCTCATATATTTCTTCTGAAAACCTGTTTCATTTTTTGACACTCTTCCCGGTAATCTCGTCTGCAATGCCCCACACTCTGGCTGCGGAAAGTGGCCGCGATCACACTTTATCGCTCATCCCCGCTACTCCTCCCCGCCTAATCCCTGGCAGGAGGAGGAAGAGCCATAAGTAGCCAGGCACACTAGCGCCAACGTTTTATTTTCTCTCTACAGGATGCAGATTCCCTATGTCACAGCCTACTTTCAACAAAGCTCAATTCCAGGCTGCCCTGACGCGTCAGTGGCAGCGTTTTGGTTTACATGCCGCTGAAGAGATGACCTCCCGCCAGTGGTGGCAGGCCGTCAGTGGAGCGCTCGCCGAGTTACTGAGCGCCCAACCCGCAGTAGAACCGGCGAAAGATCAGCGCCACGTTAACTACATCTCAATGGAATTCCTGATTGGCCGTCTGACCGGCAACAATCTGCTTAACCTGGGCTGGTATCAGGAGGTGAGCGATGTGCTGAACGCGCACAACGTTAACCTGACCGACCTGCTGGAAGAGGAGATCGACCCGGCGCTCGGCAACGGCGGTCTGGGTCGCCTGGCGGCCTGTTTCCTCGACTCCATGGCGACGGTAGGCCAGTCGGCGATCGGCTATGGTCTGAACTATCAGTATGGCCTGTTCCGTCAGTCCTTTGCCGACGGCCAGCAGATGGAAGCCCCGGATGACTGGCATCGTGGCAGCTACCCGTGGTTCCGCCACAACGAAGCGCTGGATGTGCAGGTGGGCATTGGCGGTAAAGTGACGAAAGCGGGTCAGTGGGAGCCGGGCTTCACCATCACCGGCCAGGCCTGGGATCTGCCGGTGCTGGGCTACCGTAACGGCGTGGCCCAGCCGCTGCGTCTGTGGCAGGCGACCCATGCCCATCCGTTCAACCTGACCAAATTCAACGACGGTGATTTCCTGCGTGCTGAGCAGCAGGGGATCGACGCCGACAAGCTGACCAAGGTTCTCTACCCGAACGACAACCATCTGGCGGGCAAAAAGCTGCGTCTGATGCAGCAGTACTTCCAGTGCGCCTGCTCCGTGGCCGATATTCTGCGTCGTCATCACCTGGCGGGCCGCAAGCTGGCGGAGCTGGCAGATTACGAAGTGATCCAGCTGAACGACACCCACCCAACCATTGCCATTCCGGAACTGCTGCGCGTGCTGATCGACGAGCATCAGCTGAGCTGGGATGACGCCTGGGCGATTACCAGCAAGACCTTCGCCTACACCAACCACACCCTGATGCCAGAGGCGCTGGAGTGCTGGGACGAGAAGCTGATTAAAACCCTGCTGCCTCGTCATATGCAGATCATCACCGAAATCAACAACCGCTTCAAAAAGCAGGTCGATAAAACCTGGCCGGGCGATAAAGCAGTATGGGCGAAGCTGGCGGTAGTGTTCGATAAACAGGTGCGCATGGCTAACCTCTGCGTGGTGAGCGGTTTTGCGGTAAACGGCGTGGCTGCGCTGCACTCCGACCTGGTGGTGAAAGATCTGTTCCCGGAATATCACCAGCTGTGGCCGAACAAGTTCCACAACGTGACCAACGGCATCACCCCGCGTCGCTGGATCAAGCAGTGCAACCCGGCACTCTCCGCGCTGCTGGATTCATCGCTGGATAAAGAGTGGGCCAACGATCTCGACCAGCTGATTAACCTCGAGAAGTATGCCGACGATGCGGCGTTCCGCGAGACTTACCGCACCATCAAGCAGGACAACAAAGTGCGCCTGGCGGCGTACGTCAAAGCCCGTACCGGGATTGAGATCAACCCGAACGCGCTGTTTGATATCCAGATTAAGCGTCTGCACGAGTACAAGCGTCAGCACCTGAACCTGCTGCACATTCTGGCGCTGTACAAAGAGATCCGTGAGAACCCGCAGGCCGACCGCGTGCCACGCGTGTTCCTGTTTGGCGCGAAAGCGGCGCCGGGCTACTACCTGGCAAAAAACATTATCTTCGCTATCAATAAAGTGGCCGACGCGGTGAACAACGATCCGAAAGTGGGCGACAAGCTGAAGGTGGTCTTCCTGCCGGATTACTGCGTCTCGGCGGCCGAGCTGTTAATCCCGGCGGCGGACGTTTCTGAGCAGATTTCTACCGCCGGTAAAGAGGCCTCCGGCACCGGTAACATGAAGCTGGCTCTGAACGGCGCGCTGACTGTGGGTACTCTGGACGGGGCGAACGTTGAGATTGCCGAGCAGGTGGGCGACGAGAACATCTTTATCTTCGGCCATACTGTAGAAGAGGTGAAAGCCATTAAAGCCAAAGGTTACGACCCGGTGAAATGGCGTAAAAAAGACAAACTGCTGGATGCGGTACTGAAAGAGCTGGAGAGCGGCAAATACAGCGACGGCGACAAGCACGCGTTCGACCAGATGCTGCACAGCATCGGCAAAGAGGGCGGCGACCCGTACCTGCTGATGGCGGACTTTGCGGGCTACGTTGAGGCGCAGAAACAGGTCGATGTTCTGTATCGCGACCAGGAAGCATGGACCCGGGCGTGCATTCTGAACACCGCGCGCTGCGGCATGTTCAGCTCTGACCGTTCAATCCGCGACTACCAGACCCGCATCTGGCAGGCAAAACGCTAAGGAAGCGCGATGGAAAGTAAACGTCTCGATAATGCCGCACTGGCGGCGGGCATCAGCCCCAGCTACATCAATGCTCATGGTAAACCGCAGTCTATTGGTGCTGAAACCAAGAGGCGTTTGCTGGATGCCATGCATAAAGCCAAACCCGTCGCGAAAGCGGCGGTTACCCCCGTCCCGAACGTGATGGTCTACACCGCCGGGAAAAAGATGCCGCTGACGATCGAAGGCAGCGGCGACTTTAGCTGGCTGCTGACCACCGAAGAGGGACATCAGCATAAGGGCCACGCCACGGGCGGCAAAAACCTTAACCTTCCGGCAAAACTGCCGGAGGGCTACCACACGCTGACGCTCACCCAGGACGGCCAGCGCTGGCACTGCCGGGTGATTGTGGCGCCAAAACGCTGCTACGAGCCGCAGGCGCTGAAAGAGGGCAAAAAGCTGTGGGGTGCCTGTGTGCAGCTCTACACGCTGCGCTCGGAGAATAACTGGGGGATCGGCGATTTCGGCGATCTGAAAAAGATGCTGGCGGATGTCGGCAAGCGCGGCGGGGCCTTTATCGGCCTTAACCCGATCCATGCGCTCTATCCGGCTAACCCGGAGAGCGCCAGCCCGTACAGCCCGTCGTCCCGTCGCTGGCTGAACGTGATTTATATCGACGTGAATGCCGTTGAGGATTTTCGCAACAGCGACGAGGCGCAGGCCTGGTGGAAGATGGAGACTACCCGCCAGTCGCTGCAACGCGCCCGCGATGCCGAGTGGGTCGATTATGCTTCCGTCACCGCGCTGAAGATGGCCGCGCTGCGTATGGCGTGGAAAGGCTTTACACAGCGTGACGACGAACAGATGGCGGCCTTCCGGGCGTTTGTTGCCCGTGAAGGGGAGAGCCTCTACTGGCAGGCGGCGTTCGACGCGCTGCATGCGCATCAGGTGAAAGAGGATGAAATGCGCTGGGGCTGGCCGGTCTGGCCTGAGCAGTATCAGTCCGTCGACTCCCCGGCAGTGAAAGCGTTTTGCGACGAACATGCCGACGAGGTCGATTTTTACCTCTGGCTGCAGTGGCTGGCCTACAGCCAGTTCGCAGCCTGCTGGCAGGAGAGCCAGGGTTACGACATGCCGATTGGTCTCTACCGTGACCTGGCGGTGGGTGTGGCCGAAGGCGGGGCGGAGACCTGGTGCGATCGCGAGCTTTACTGCCTGAAAGCCTCGGTCGGTGCGCCACCGGATATTCTTGGCCCACTCGGCCAGAACTGGGGTCTGCCGCCGATGGACCCGCACGTGATTGCGGCTCGCGCTTATGAGCCCTTTATCGAGCTGCTGCGCGCCAACATGCAGAACTGCGGTGCGCTGCGTATCGACCATGTGATGTCGGTGTTGCGTCTGTGGTGGATCCCCTACGGCGAAACCGCCGACCACGGCGCCTACGTGCATTATCCGGTGGACGATCTGCTCTCTATCCTTGCGCTGGAGAGTAAGCGCCATAACTGTATGGTAATCGGTGAAGATCTCGGTACCGTACCGGTAGAAATTGTCAGCAAGCTGCGTGACAGCGGCGTGTACTCCTACAAGGTGCTCTATTTTGAAAACGACCTTGAAAAGAACTTCCGCGCGCCGGAGGCGTATCCAGAACAATCAATGGCAGTCGCGACGACGCATGACCTTCCTACGCTTCGGGGCTGGTGGGACAGCGGCGACCTTACCCTGGGCAAGACGCTGGGTCTCTACCCTGACGAAGTGATGCTCCGCGGGCTTTATCAGGATCGTGAGCTGTCGAAGCAGGGGCTGCTGGATGCGTTGCATGAGCACGGCTGCCTGCCAAAACGCACCGGGCATAAGGCGTCGTTGATGTCGATGACCCCGACGCTCAACCGCGGGTTACAGCGCTACATTGCCGACAGCAACAGTGCGCTGCTGGGGTTGCAGCCGGAAGACTGGCTGGGTATGGCGGAGCCGGTTAACATTCCGGGCACCAGCTACCAGTACAAGAACTGGCGTCGCAAGCTCTCTACGTCTCTTGAAGCGATGTTTGCCGATGATGGGGTGAATAAGCTGATTAAAGATTTGGATAAGCGGCGAAAAGCGGCTGCGAAGAAGTGATAAAAAAACCCGCCGGATGGCGGGTTTTTTATTGCCCGGTGACGCGTAGCGATCCGGGCCTACGGAATGAGCATGCTCTGCTTTTGTAGGCCGGGTAAGGCGCAGCCGCCACCCGGCGCTGTCACATCACACCACCATACCCAGCAGCAGACACCCAATCAGGCCGCAGACGGAGATGATGGTCTCCAGCATTGACCAGGACTTGATGGTCTCACCGATGGTCAGGTTGAAGTACTCCTTGAACAGCCAGAAGCCCGGATCGTTGACGTGAGAGAAGATCACGCTACCGGAACCGACCGCGATAACCATCAGCTCAGGGCTGACGCCGGTGGTGGCAATCAGTGGCGCCACGATACCGCCCGCAGTGATAGCGGCCACGGTGGCAGATCCCAGTGCGATACGCAGGACCGCGGCGATAGACCAGGCCATCAGGATAGGAGAGATGTTGGTTTCATGCATCATGGAGGCGATGTACTTGTCCACGCCGCTATCCACCAGAACCTGTTTGAACGCACCGCCACCACCGATGATCAGCAGCATCATGGCGATGATTTTGATCGAGGAGCCCAGGGTGTCGTTAATCTGATCCATGGAGCGGCCACGGTTCAGACCAAAGGTGAAAAGCGCAATCAGAACCGCGATCAGCGTCGCCATTACCGGGTCGCCCAGGAACTCAGCCACGCCCAGAACCGGATGGCCTTTCGGCAGCACCATTTCACAGACGGCGCGCATGGCCATTAGCACAACCGGTACCAGAGAGGTCCAGACGCTGACGGCAAAGCTTGGCATCTCGGCTTCAGTAAAGGTTTTGGCGTTGTACAGCCCTTCCGGGATCGGCTTGTCGATACCTTTCAGGCAACGGGCAAATACCGGGCCTGCCAGGATAACGGTCGGGATCGCAAGGATGGTACCGAACAGCAGGGTTTTACCCATATCAGCATGGAAAATGGTGGCGATAGCGGTCGGGCCCGGGTGCGGCGGCAGGAAGCCGTGGGTCACCGACAGTGCAGCGGCCATCGGCACACCGACATAGAGCAGCGGGATGCTGGCAGAAGCGGCGATGGTGAACACCAGCGGCAGCATCAGCACGAAGCCCACTTCGTAGAACAGCGCGAAACCAACGGTAAAGCCGGTTAAAACCACCGCCCACTGAATGTTGTTTTTGCCGAATTTAGCAATCAGCGTGGTTGCGATGCGCTGTGCGCCACCGCAGTCAGCCAGCATTTTACCGAGCATGGCGCCGAAGCCCATGATCAGCGCGAGGCTACCGAGCGTACCGCCCACGCCAGCTTTAATGGAGCTGATAACTTTTACCAGCGGCATACCCTGCATCAGGCCGACAGCAAGTGCCACCAGAACAAGGGCGATAAAACCGTTCATTTTGAAACGGATCATCAAGAGCAGTAACAGGATTACACCGATAGCGACAATGACTAATGGCATGATTATCTGGCCTTAAAAATTGTTATGGGTAACGTCATTATTTCAACGACATACTAATGTTGCCCCAACTGGGAACGGCTAACTGATGGCACACAGAGAGGCTGCCTTCTAAATCTTTAGTTTAGTCGGTCGGCGTAAAGCTGTTTTAGTGCCCGTGAGAATGATACGGGTAACATGTGTAGCTTGAGAATGACCCCGGTGGTCAAAATGTGAATTCTGAGACGCAGGTCATGTTATGAGGCAAGGGAAGAGGGGATGTGTTTGTAGGCCCGGTAAGCGTAGCGCCACCGGGCAAGCAAACGGGCAATCAGTAGTAGGAGTGTTCGCCGCGCTGGTGTTCGGTAAGATCGCGCACGCCTTTCAGCTCCGGGAACTCGTTCAGCAGCTGCTTCTCGATCCCCTCTTTCAGGGTGACGTCGACCATGGAACAGCCGTTACAGCCGCCGCCAAACTGCAGAATCGCCAGACCGTCTTCGGTGATCTCCATCAGGGAGACGCGACCACCGTGACCCGCCAGCTGCGGGTTGATCTGGGACTGCAGCAGATACTCAACGCGCTCCATCAGCGGAGCGTCATCGCCCACTTTACGCATTTTGGCGTTTGGTGCTTTCAGGGTTAACTGCGAGCCCAGCTGGTCGGTGACAAAATCAATTTCCGCATCTTCCAGATACGGGGCGCTCAGCTCATCGACATAGGCAGTGAGCTGCTCAAATTTCAGGGCGGTGTCAGTTGCTTCCACAGCATCCGGTGGGCAATAAGAGACGCCGCATTCTGCATTCGGGGTGCCCGGGTTGATCACGAATACGCGGATCTGGGTCCCTTCTTCCTGATTTGCCAGCAGTTTGGCAAAGTGCGCTTGTGCAGCATCGGAAATACGGATCATAGAATTGGCCTAATAGTTGACTAAATTACCTGGGTATAATACGCCCAACCTGAGGGCGCTACAAGGTTCGACACAGACACCATACCTGAACCGACGCCGCGCCGCTTCGCAAAAGCAGGCGGGAGAGCTCCGCGACGGTAGCGCCTGTTGTCACGACATCATCCACCAGAGCGATATGGCGTCCTGCCACCGGGAATTCAAGCGCAAAGGCATGCTGCAGGTTGCGTTTACGCAGTCGCGCGCTGAGCAGATGCTGGGCCGGGGTCGCACGGGTGCGGCGAAGGGCGTCGGGAACATAGCGGCAGTTTAACCAGCGGGCCAGCGGGCGACAGAGCAGGTCACTCTGGTTAAAACCGCGCCGCCAGTGCCGCCGGGACCAGAGCGGCACGCTGACCATCATATCGACACGCGGTAAACCGTGGCTGCGCCTGGCCCGCAACAGCGCCAACAGTAACAGCCTCGCCAGCGGCTGGGCCAGCTGGCTGCGGCGGGAAAATTTTAGCTGATGGACAAGCAGACTTACCGGCGGCCTGTAACCGCACACCGCCACCAGTGCCTGCCACGGCGGCGGTTTACGCAGGCAGCGCCCACAGGGCAGGTGAGGGTGAATGGCCGGCAAGCCGCACCGGGGACAACAACTCCCCCGCGGGGCAATTCCCCTTTCACATACGGAACAGACTCCCCAATGGCCGAGGGTCAGCGGCATCCGGCATAGCCAGCACAAGCCGGGCACTGTTAGCATAGACAACCTCCTTGTGAAAAAAGAGAACAGTAATCGATGAACAACCTTTGGTGGCAGACCGTCGGGACAGGAAATTGTCATCTTGTGCTGCTGCACGGATGGGGGCTGAATGCCGAAGTATGGCGTTGCGTCAGTGAGGAACTGGCCTCGCATTTTACGCTGCACCTGGTGGATCTGCCGGGCTTTGGCCGCAGCCGGGATTTTGGCGCGATGACGCTTGAGGAGATGGCGGAGCAGGTGCTGGCTCAGGCCCCGGATCGGGCGATCTGGCTCGGCTGGAGCCTGGGCGGACTGGTGGCGAGCCAGGTTGCCCTGACTCACCCGGAGCGGGTGCAGGCCCTGGTCACCGTGGCGTCATCCCCTTGTTTTAGCGCCCAGGGGGAGTGGCCGGGGATCAAACCTGAGGTGCTGGCCGGTTTCCAGCAGCAGCTGAGCAATGATTTCCAGCGCACGGTGGAGCGTTTTCTTGCCCTGCAAACCATGGGCACAGAAACGGCACGCCAGGATGCCCGCACGCTGAAAACCACGGTGCTGTCATTGCCGATGCCGGAGGTGGAGGTGCTGAATGGTGGGCTGGAGATCCTGAAAACGGCCGATCTGCGCACGCCGCTGGCGTCGCTTTCGCTGCCGCATCTGCGTATGTATGGCTATCTGGACGGGCTGGTGCCGCGCAAGATCGTGCCGCTGCTGGATGAGCAATGGCCGCAGAGCGAAGCCCTGATCATCGCCAAAGCGGCGCATGCGCCCTTCATCTCACACTCCGACGAGTTTTGCGCGGCGTTGATCGCCTTAAGTCATCGTTTAAACTGATTATTTTTTCATTTCAGCTGGAAAAAGTGACGTACCGCAACAATACTCAATATATCGTTGCGGTTATCCCGCGTTCGATAATCAAAATTACAATCATCTTTGGGAGTCATGACTATGAAACTTGTCACAGGTATTGTTGCTTCTCTGGTTATTGGATCACTCTCTTTTGGTGTTATGGCGGCGGAAGAGATCCAGAAAGACAAAGTCAAAGAGATGAATTTGACGAAAGTTGGCCATATCTCTACGTCTGACACCACCGCGCCAATGGATGCGCGAAAAGAGCTTTCACAGAAAGCGGATGAGATGGGCGGTAAATACTTTGTCGTCACCAGCGCCAACAAAGATTCGAAAGACATCCGCGCGACCGCAGAAGTCTACAAATAATTGCACAAAGCCGGGCAGACTTGCCCGGCTTTATTCACGCTTAACGCAGCGCCCACCACTCCCTGAGGCAGGCTTTTCCTTCGGGGCAGCTTTTACAGCTGCCGGTTAAGCAGCCGTCGGCATCTTCCTGAATCCGCTTCGCTTTGCCCATCGCCTCAAGACGTTGCAGCATGGCCTCGATCATCGCCTGCGGGGTATGCAGCATCTGGCTAAGCTGGGTGGCCTCCATTCTTCCCTGTAGCGCCAGTAAATCACGTACTTCAATTAACGATGCCATGCCGCCTCCTAATGACAGTCGCTTACCGGACTTTCACAGCAGGCCGCCGCGGTTTTGCCTTTCGCCAGCAGATTAACGTCCACACGGCTGCGGGCCCGGCGTAACAGCCCGATTACCACCACGTTAAACAGCACCACTGCCAGGATGCAGACCAGGCTGTACTGCGGATGCTGATTGAAATTGACCGTCTGGTAGTAGACCGTCGCCAGCGAGTAGGCGATGTTCAGCCCCCACAGCACCGAAAAGCCCATCCAGCCGCGGCTTGATTCGCGGGCGATGGCCCCCATGACCGAAATGCACGGAATGTAAAGCAGAACGAAGATCAGGTAGCTGTAGGCCGCCGAGGCGCAGCCAAACTTCTCGCTCATCACGCCCATGGCGCCGCTCGCCATCTCCCCGTCGCCTTTGCTGGCTTCGATCGGGTTCGCCAGAACGCTCAGGCTGAAGGTCTCTTTCAGGCTCTGCCAGGTTTCATCCACGGCGCTAACCAGTTCGTCGCCGAGGTGGAAATCGGCCGGGTTAAATGCGGCTTCCTGAATATTTTCGGCGGTATAGAGGGTGTTCAGCGTACCCACCACCACCTCTTTCGCCATTGCGCCAGTGAACAGCCCGACGGTAGCCTGCCAGTTGTCCTCGTGTACGCCAATCGGCTTGAACAGCGGGGTGATAACGCGGCTGACGGAGGCCAGGGCGGAGTCGTCAATGTTGTCTACCGCCTTGCCGTTCAGGGAGAAGCTGTTGAACGCGCTGAGGAAGATGCTGACCACAACAATCACTTTACCCGCCCGCAGCACAAAGCCCTTCAGCCGCTGCCAGGTCTGGATCAGCAGGCTTTTCAGGTGCGGAACGTGGTAGACCGGCAGCTCCATCACGAACGGGGTCGCCTCACCACGCATGATGGTGTGCTTGAGCATCAGGCCGGTGAGGATCGCCATTACAATGCCCAGCACGTAGAGCGAGAAGACCGCCAGCGCCCCCTCCTGACCGAAGAAGGCGGCGGCAAACACCGCGAAGATCGCCAGCCGTGCGCCGCAGGACATAAACGGCGCCATCATGATGGTCATCAGCCGTTCGCGGGGCGCATCCAGCGTGCGCGCCCCCATTACTGACGGCACGTTGCAGCCGAAGCCGACAATCAGCGGCACGAACGATTTGCCCGGCAGACCGAGGGCCTGCATCAGACGATCCATCACGAAGGCCGCGCGGGCCATGTAGCCGGAGTCTTCCAGGAAAGAGAGGAACAGATACATCATGCCGATCTGCGGCACCAGCGGCAGGACGGTGTTGATCCCGCCGCCCAGCCCCTGGGCGAGGAAGATAGTCAGCCATTCCGGCAGATGCAGCGTATAGCCCAGCCACTGAATGCCGTGAATAAAGATGGCGACGGAGCCGACGTCAAACAGCGGCTGCAGCGCGCCGCCAATGTTGATGGCCAGCAAGAACATCACATACATCACCAGCAGGAAGACCGGCAGGCCGAGGAAGCGGTTGAGGATCACCGTGTCCATCGCCCGGGTAAAGCGGCTTGGCTCGGCGGTGAGGGCATTGCTGACCACGTCGCAAATGGCGGCAATGCTCTGATAGCGGGCATCGGCAATGTGCAGGGCAGGGTCGTCCAGCTCGTCATTCAACCGTGCCAGAGAGGCATCCAGCTGGTGGGCGGCATCACCGGCATAGGCGCGGCTGTAGATATCGCCTTCCAGCATTTGCAGGCCGAGCCAGTGGCGCAGCCTGAACGGCATGCTGTGCGCCATTGCCTTTGCGAGGATCCCGGCTTCACGCAGGAGCGGCTGGGCGTAGTGCACCAGCTCCACCTCAGCGTTACGGCTGTGGCGGTCAATGGCGATCTTCAGGGCGTCGATTCCGCGGGCGCGGGTTGAGATCAGCGGCACTACCGGGCAACCCAGACGGGCGGAAAGCGCGTCGACGTCGATGCGGATCTGCTGTTTTTCCGCAATATCAAGCATGTTCAGCGCCACCACGCAGGGAATACCCAGCTCCAGCAGTTGCAGCGTCAGGTAGAGGTTTCGCTCGAGGTTCGAGGCGTCCACCACGTTGATCAGCAGGTCGGCGTCGCCGCTCAAAATATAGTGGCAGGCGATCTGCTCATCGAGCGAGGTTTGGGAGGAGATAGTGGTTAACGAGTAGGTGCCGGGCAGATCGACGAGGGTGACCTGATTGTCGATGGTCGTAAACTGACCCTCTTTACGCTCGACCGTGACGCCCGCCCAGTTACCGACGCGCTGACGAGCGCCGGTAAGCTGGTTAAATAACGTTGTCTTGCCGGAATTGGGATTGCCAATTAAGCCAATGGTTAATTTTTTCATTTTTTCAGACTCGCTACGAGAGCTGGCGTTTTATTGAGACAGAGCTTCAACTTCTATTAATGCGAGATCTTTCTTACGCAGAACCAGATTCACCCGTCGGGTTTCGATATGTACCGGATCGCCCAGCGGGGCCACGCGCACAACGTGGAATGCGGAGCCGGGAAGTAGCCCTAAAGAGAGCAGCTTCTGGCGATAGGCCGGGCTGATTTCGCGGGTGAAGCCGGTGATCTTCCACGCGCTGTCTGGAGTGAATTGCATAGTGCCTACTTAACGAGAGGTTAAATAATCAACAGGCACAATGGTAATGAGAATGGTTTCTATCATCAATATTAAATATGTGACGGAATGTGCATGGCACTATTAATTTGCAGCTTGGTTGACCTTGCTCAATATTTACGGCGGAGGCGGGTGGATTATTTGTTAATAAAGTGCTGATGAGGAGTTTTATATTTGCTGCTTAATGAAAATAAAAATAACAAATAATAAACCCTCTCCCCAAAGAGGAGAGGGCACAACAATTAACGCTTTTTACCCATCGCCGCCGCCAGCGCATCCATCATCGCGCTGTTGCCGGAGGGTTGTGCTTCACGCCCGCGCGGTTTCGCCGCCGGACGCTGCTGACGTGCCTCGCTGTTACCGCCGCCACGACGAGCGTCGGTTTCGCCAGGCTGCTCGTCCAGACGCATGGTGAGGGCGATACGCTTGCGCTGCAGATCCACCTCCAGCACTTTCACCTTCACGATGTCGCCAGCTTTCACCACGGTATGCGGATCTTCCACGAACTTGTCGGCCAGGGAGGAGATATGCACCAGGCCGTCCTGATGCACGCCGATGTCCACAAACGCGCCAAAGTTGGTGACGTTGGTGACTGCGCCTTCCAGCACCATGCCCGGTAGCAGGTCGTTCATCGTCTCGACGCCTTCCGCAAACTGCGCGGTTTTGAACTCCGGACGCGGGTCGCGGCCAGGTTTTTCCAGCTCTTTGATGATGTCGGTCACGGTCGGCACACCGAATTTCTCGTCGGTGAAGTCAACGGCTTTCAGGTTACGCAGCTCGCTGCTGTTGCCCATCAGCGTCTTCAGCGCCTGCTGGGTAGCTGCCAGAATGCGCTCGACCACCGGGTAGGCTTCCGGGTGAACGGTGGAGGCATCCAGCGGGTTGTCACCGTGGTTGATGCGCAGGAAGCCCGCGCACTGCTCGAACGCTTTTGGCCCCAGACGACTCACCTTCAGCAGCTGCTGGCGGTTCTGGAACTGACCGTTCTCATCACGCCAGGCGACGATGTTCTGCGCCATCATACGGGTTAAGCCCGCCACGCGGGTCAGCAGAGGAACGGAGGCAGTGTTCAGGTCAACGCCCACGGCGTTCACGCAGTCTTCCACCACCGCGTCCAGCTTACGCGCCAGCTGGGTCTGACTGACGTCATGCTGGTACTGGCCCACCCCGATGGATTTCGGGTCGATCTTCACCAGCTCCGCCAGCGGATCCTGCAGGCGGCGAGCGATAGAGACCGCCCCACGCAGGGAAACATCGAGATCCGGGAACTCCTGTGCCGCCAGCTCGGAGGCCGAGTACACGGATGCACCCGCTTCGCTGACAATCACCTTCTGGGCGGTCACTTTCGGGAATTGCTTTTGCAGATCGAGGAAGAAACGCTCGGTTTCGCGGGAGGCGGTGCCGTTACCGATCGCCACCAGCTCCACATTGTGCTTTTCGCACAGCGCCGCAACCACCGTCGCCGCTTTTGCCGCCTGACCGGTATGCGGATAAATGGTATCGGTGGCCACCAGCTTGCCGGTGCCATCCACCACGGCAACCTTCACGCCGGTACGCAGACCCGGATCGAGACCCATGGTGGCGCGCAGGCCGGCAGGGGCAGCCATCAGCAGGTCGTGCAGGTTACGGGCAAAGACGTTAATCGCCTCGTCTTCGGCGCGTTCGCGCACGGTGCCCATCAGTTCGGTTTCGAGATGCATCAGCACCTTGATACGCCAGGTCCAACTCACCACCCCTTTGCGCCAGCTGTCTGCCGGGGCGTTGTTCAGGCGCAGACCGAGATGATCGGTGATGATCTGCTCGCCGTGGCTCTCTTTCGGCGGCTCATCGAACTGCGGGTCGGCGTTCAGGGAGAGCTGCAAAATGCCTTCGTTGCGACCGCGGAACATCGCCAGCGCACGGTGAGAAGGCACGGTTGAAATCGGTTCATGGTGATCGAAGTAGTCGCGGAATTTCGCCCCTTCTTCCTCTTTGCCGCTGACCACGGTGGAGACGATATGGGCGTTCTTCCACAGGTAATCACGCACTTTTGCCAGCAGGGCAGCATCTTCGGCGAAGCGCTCCATCAGGATGTAGCGTGCGCCATCAAGGGCGGCTTTGGTGTCGGCCACGCCTTTATCGGCATCGATAAATTTCGCGGCTTCGGTTTCCGGGTCGTGTGAGGGCTCATTCCACAGCAGATCGGCCAGCGGCTCCAGGCCTGCTTCGATGGCAATCTGCCCGCGGGTACGGCGCTTGGGTTTGTAGGGAAGATAGAGGTCTTCCAGCTCGGTTTTGCTCAGGGTGCCATTAATGGCTTTTTCCAGATCGCTGGTCAGCTTGCCCTGTTCGCCGATGGATTTCAGAATCGCCTGGCGCCTCTCTTCCAGCTCACGGAGATAGCCAAGGCGGGTCTCCAGGTTACGCAGCTGCGTATCATCCAGACCGCCGGTGACTTCCTTACGATAACGTGCAATAAACGGCACGGTGTTCCCTTCATCAAGCAGGCGAACGGCAGCTTCTACCTGTTCAGCCCTTGCCTGAAGTTCACCCGCAATAATGCGGCAGAGCGAATCTTTCATCATGGCTATTTCATCTTGTGGGTCAAAAATCAGGGGATAGTTATACGGACTGGCACAGCAAAATGCCAGTCGCGGAGGGCGCTCCAGGACTATTTTACGTACTCGATTTCATTTACATACCAGCTGGCTTCTCCCGCCGGGGTCTGGACGATAGCCAGATCGCCTACCTCTTTTTTCAGCAGCGCGCGGGCCATAGGGGAATCGATGGAGATGTAATCCTTACGACCAAAAATTTCATCGTAGCCGACGATACGAAAGCGCTTGAGATCGCCGTCGTCGTTTTCAATTTCCACCCATGCGCCGAAAAAGACCTTGCCCTCCTGCTGCGGGGAATAGTCGACGATTTTCAGGTTCTCGAGGCATTTGGTCAGATAACGCACCCGACGGTCGATTTCACGCAGCCGCTTTTTGTTGTACTGGTAGTCGGCATTCTCACTGCGGTCGCCGAGACTTGCCGCCCAGGTCACTTTTTTCGTCACTTCCGGGCGCTCTTCCCGCCACAGGGTGTCCAGCTCTTTCTTCAGATTTTCATACCCTTCGCGGGTGATCAGGGGCGTTTTCATTCTTTTGCCTTACGACGAGGTTGCTTACCTTGCGCACATTACGTATCACTTATCTTAACAGAGAGGATTAATAATGAGTTATGTGATGGAATGTACATATAAGCTGCTGTTAAATATGCTTTGTAACAATTTCGACTAGAATTTATACCAGAATTAGCTGGTCGTGGACGCGCACTTTTTTAGAATACGCTGTTCAAGATTATCCGAACCTTTGGGAGTACTGACAATGCAAGAGAATTATAAGATTCTGGTGGTGGATGACGACATGCGCCTGCGTGCGCTCCTTGAGCGTTATCTGACCGAGCAGGGCTTCCAGGTTCGTAGCGTGGCTAACGCCGAACAGATGGATCGCCTGCTGACCCGTGAATCCTTCCACCTGATGGTGCTGGATCTGATGCTGCCGGGCGAAGATGGCCTCTCTATCTGCCGTCGTCTGCGCAGCCAAAGCAACCCAATGCCGATCATTATGGTGACGGCGAAAGGGGAAGAAGTTGACCGTATCGTGGGTCTGGAAATTGGGGCCGACGACTACATTCCAAAACCGTTTAACCCGCGTGAGCTGCTGGCGCGTATCCGTGCCGTACTGCGCCGTCAGGCGAACGAACTGCCTGGCGCACCGTCGCAGGAAGAGGCGGTGATCGCCTTCGGTAAGTTCAAGCTGAATCTCGGCACCCGCGAGATGTTCCGCGAAGATGAGCCGATGCCGCTCACCAGCGGTGAGTTCGCGGTCCTGAAAGCGCTGGTCAGCCACCCGCGCGAGCCGCTGTCTCGCGATAAGCTGATGAACCTGGCCCGTGGCCGTGAATACTCCGCGATGGAGCGTTCCATCGACGTACAGATCTCCCGCCTGCGCCGCATGGTGGAAGAGGATCCGGCGCATCCGCGCTATATCCAGACCGTCTGGGGTCTGGGCTACGTGTTTGTCCCGGACGGCTCTAAAGCATGAGGCGAATGCGTTTTTCGCCGCGAAGCTCGTTTGCCCGCACCCTGTTACTGATCGTCACCCTGCTGTTTGTCAGCCTGGTGACGACCTATCTGGTGGTGCTGAACTTTGCGATCCTACCGAGCCTCCAGCAGTTTAATAAGGTCCTGGCCTACGAAGTGCGTATGCTGATGACCGATAAACTGCAGCTGGAAGATGGCACGCAGCTGGTGGTTCCTCCTGCGTTTCGCCGTGAAATCTACCGTGAGCTGGGGATATCGCTCTACTCTAACGAAGCGGCGGAAGACGCAGGCCTGCGTTGGGCACAACACTATGAATTTTTAAGCCAGCAGATGGCGCAGCAGCTGGGCGGCCCAACGGAAGTGCGCGTTGAGGTCAACAAAAGCTCGCCGGTGGTCTGGCTGAAAACCTGGCTCTCACCCAATATCTGGGTGCGCGTACCCCTCACCGAAATCCATCAGGGCGACTTCTCGCCGCTGTTCCGCTACACCCTGGCGATCATGCTGCTGGCGATAGGCGGGGCGTGGCTGTTTATCCGCATCCAGAACCGACCGCTGGTCGACCTGGAGCATGCGGCGCTCCAGGTCGGTAAAGGGATTATTCCGCCTCCGCTGCGCGAATATGGCGCGTCGGAAGTGCGGTCCGTTACCCGCGCATTCAACCATATGGCGGCGGGGGTGAAACAACTGGCGGATGACCGTACCCTGCTGATGGCTGGCGTCAGTCATGATCTGCGCACCCCGTTAACGCGTATTCGTCTGGCGACCGAAATGATGGGCGAGGAAGATGGCTATCTGGCGGAGTCCATCAACAAGGACATCGAAGAGTGCAACGCCATTATCGAGCAGTTCATCGACTACCTGCGTACCGGGCAGGAGATGCCGATGGAGATGGCAGATCTGAACGCGGTGCTGGGTGAAGTGGTGGCGGCCGAAAGCGGCTACGAGCGTGAGATCGAAACCGATCTGCAGCCGGGCGATATCACCGTACGGATGCACCCGCTCTCCATTAAGCGCGCCGTGGCGAATATGGTGGTCAATGCCGCCCGTTACGGCAACGGCTGGATCAAGGTCAGCAGCGGCTCCGAGCTGAGTCGCGCCTGGTTCCAGGTGGAAGATGACGGCCCGGGGATCAAACCGGAGCAGCGTAAACATCTGTTCCAGCCGTTTGTGCGCGGCGACAGCGCGCGCAGCACCAGCGGCACCGGTTTAGGGCTGGCGATTGTGCAGCGTATTGTGGATAACCATAACGGTCTGCTGGAGATTGGCACCAGCGAACGGGGTGGGTTGAGTATCCGCGCCTGGCTACCGGTTCCGTTTCCGCGCGGGCAGGTGAAAGAGAGTTAAAAAAATGCCGGGTGGCGGCTTCGCCTTACCCGGCATGGATTATGGTAGGCCGGGTAAGCGAAGCGCCACCCGGCACAATTTTTACAGCTTCGGTCCCGCACTCACCAACGCCGCACCCGCTGGCGTATCGGTGTACTTCTCAAAGTTTTGCACAAACAGCTTCGCAAGCGTGGTGGCTTTTTCCTGCCACTGCTCCGGCGACGCGTAGGTGTTGCGTGGGTCGAGGATATGGCTGTCCACGCCCGGCAGTTCGGTCGGGATTGCCAGATCGAACATCGGCAGGGTGAAGGTTTCCGCATCGTCCAGGGAACCGTCCAGAATGGCGTCGATAATGGCGCGGGTATCTTTGATGGAGATACGTTTGCCAGTGCCGTTCCAGCCGGTGTTGACCAGATACGCCTGGGCGCCAGAGGCCTGCATGCGTTTCACCAGCACTTCGGCGTACTGCGTCGGGTGCAGCGACAGGAAGGCTGCGCCAAAGCAGGCGGAGAAGGTTGGCGTCGGCTCAGTCACACCCCGTTCGGTACCGGCCAGCTTGGCGGTAAACCCGGAGAGGAAGTGATACTGCGTCTGGCTGGCGGTGAGGCGTGAAACCGGCGGCAGCACACCAAACGCGTCGGCGGTGAGGAAGATCACCTTGGTCGCGTGGCCCGCTTTTGAAACCGGCTTAACGATATTATCGATGTGGTAGATCGGGTAGCTGACGCGGGTGTTTTCCGTTTTTGACGCATCGTCAAAATCGACCGTGCCGTCAGCACGTACCGTCACGTTCTCCAGCAACGCATCACGACGGATCGCCTGGAAGATATCCGGCTCCGCCTCAGCTGACAGACGAATGGTCTTGGCGTAGCAACCGCCTTCGAAGTTAAACACGCCGTCGTCATCCCAGCCGTGCTCGTCATCGCCAATCAGGCGGCGTTTCGGATCGGTGGAGAGGGTGGTTTTACCGGTGCCGGAGAGGCCAAAGAAGACCGCCACGTCGCCTTTCTCGCCGACGTTCGCCGAACAGTGCATGGAGGCAATGCCTTTTAGCGGCAGCAGGTAGTTCATCACCGAGAACATCCCTTTCTTCATTTCGCCGCCGTACCAGGTACCGCCGATAAGCTGGATACGCTCCGTCAGGTTAAAGGCGACAAAGTTTTCCGAGTTCAGTCCCTGCTCTTTCCACTGCGGGTTGGTGCATTTCGCACCGTTCATCACCACAAAGTCAGGCTCGAAGCTCTGTAACTCTTCTTCGGTCGGGCGAATGAACATGTTCTTCACGAAATGGGCCTGCCAGGCGACTTCAGTGATAAAACGAACGGAAAGGCGGGTATCGGCGTTGGCACCGCAGTAAGCGTCGATGATGAACAGACGTTTACCGGAAAGTTGTTGGGTGACGAGGGATTTCAGATGCTGCCAGATTTCAGGGGAGATCGCTTTGTTGTCGTTCTTCCCTTTGCCGTGATCGGCCCACCACAGGGTGTCGCAGGTGGTGTCGTCACGAACAATATACTTATCTTTCGGCGAACGGCCGGTAAAGATACCGGTGTCGACAGCGATAGCGCCGGTCGTCGTCAATATACCGCGCTCGTATCCTTCGAGTGCTGGATTGAGCTCTTCCTGATAAAGCGTATCGTAATCAGGGTTATAGACGATATCGCGAGCGTCGTTGATACCATAAGCCTTGAGATCTTGCGGGGTTAAACCATTAACACGCATATCACTGCTCCTTAGCCAATTTATACTGCCTGAAATTGTAGGGGTTTTCTTCGAATGTTAACCGCGACCGGGCTCATAGATTTGCGTATCTGGACAAAAACCCTTTATGACGGAAAACGCTGTGACTCCTGTCACTTTGCGGTGCAGATTATGGCAGGAATCACTTTTCGGTTGGGGAAAATGTTCCGAAAAGGTTAATGAGCGATAAATTAAACTGCGAGAATGTGAATGTAAGCGCATACATGAAAGAAAATTACGAAAGTCTTACATTACTGATAACGATTCAGCAGATTGGGGTAAATAGTGAATGAAATTAATGAGTAGGGGAGGGGAAAAGGTTAACTGCCCCCTCAAGAGGGCAGTTAACGGCAGAACTTAGTGCAGCTGCGGATCGGCCGGGGAGGCGTTGTTGCGGATCTCGGCAATGTCCATTGCGTTAAAGACGTAGTGAGAACCGCAGTAGTCGCAGTTCATGTCGATTTCGCCATCTTCCGCCAGGATGCTGTCAATCTCTTCATCCGGCAGTGTTTTCAGGGCGCCCGCGCAGCGTTCACGGGAACAGGTGCACTTGAACTCAACATCCTGCGGATCGTAGAGCGTTACCTCTTCTTCGTGATACAGACGCCACAGCACTTCGTTCGCCGGTAAGGTGAACAGCTCTTCGGCTTTGATGGTTTCGGTCAGAGTGGCCAGGTGATCGAAATCATCTGCCTGCGCGTTCTGGGCTGGCAGCACCTGCAGCAGCATCCCGCCGGCACACGGCTGGCCGTCGACTTCACCGGTACGGATGAACAGACGCGTCGGCAGCTGTTCGGAGCGCAGGAAGTAGTCTTCCAGGCAGGCTGCCAGCGTGTCGCCTTCCAGACCGACGACCCCCTGATAGCGCTCGCCCTCTTCCGGGGAGATGGTGATGACCAGGTAGCCATTGCCCACCAGCGTTTTCAGGTCTGCGTTTTCAGGGATATCGCCCTGTACGCGCGCCACGCCGCGCATCTGCTGCTGGTTGTTGCCGTTGATTACCGCCAGGCTCATCGGGCCATCACCCTGCAGCTGCACGGTGATGTCACCGGCAAATTTCAGGGTCGCAGTCAGCAGGCTGGTCGCGACCAGCAGCTCGCCCAGCACGGTTTTCACCGGCAGCGGGTAGTTGTGGTTTTCCAGGATCTGTTTCCAGGTTTCGGATACGGTAACCAGCTCGCCGCGAACGGCAAATTGTTCAAACAGATAGCGGTGTAATTGGTCGTGTTGGGCCATAGTCATCTCTCGTTCAGCAAGAATCACTCATTCTCGCCATTTTTAAATTTAATCAGATCGCGACGTTCTTTCTTGTCAGGGCGTCTGTCGGGATGCGGCATGGTCAGGGCATTCAGCTTTCGCGCCTGCGCCATCTTTTCGCGTTTCTCCACGCTTTCTGCCGTCTCTTCGTACAGGGTGCTGGCTTCCACTGCCGGGCGACGTTGTTCGGTGATGTTTTTCACGATCACCGTTCGTTCATCGTTGCCCTGACGCAGGGTCAGGGTGGCGTTCAGCTCCACGAGCTTGCTCGGTTTGCTGCGCTGCCCGTTGTAATGCACCTTGCCGCCTTCAATCATTTCGCGGGCGAGGGCGCGCGTTTTGTAAAAGCGGGCAGCCCATAACCATTTATCCAGTCTTACTCCTTCGGAGGGTTTCTCTTTCATGGCTTCTCCTTCACGGTGAGGGAGGGGATCATCCGGCGGTAGTCGTTCAGCCCCGGATGTCGCAGATAGCTTTTTTCAGCCAGGCCAGAATCAGGATTGGTCACGCCAAGGCAATAACGAATGCCAAATTTTGCCGCCGCATCCAGAATGGGTTCGCTGTCATCAATGAACAACGTTCTTTCTGGCTGCAGGCCGGTCTCTTCTGCCACCGCCTGCCACAAACGCTGATCCTCTTTCGGATAACCAAATGTGTGGGTGGACAGTAATAAATCAAGGTGTGAACCCAGTCCGGTATGTTCCAGCTTCACCGCCAGATTATGCGGGTGTGCGTTGGTCAGCAAAATGCGCCGCTTGCCGCTGGCTTTGAGCGCGTCCAGAAAGGGGACGGTATCTTCACGCAAAACGGCGCGCGGGCCCTGAGCGGTGGTCATGGCACAAATATCCAGACCAAGACGTTCGCTCCAGTAGTCCAGACAGTACCAGTTTAGCGTATGTTGTACGGCGGTATATTGCTGGCGTATGAATTCCTGCGCCTCCAGCGGGGTGATCCCTTGCTGCTCGCCGTAGGTTTCCGGTACCAGTGTTTGCCAGAAGTAGTTATCAAACGCGAGGTCCAGCAACGTGCCGTCCATATCCAGCAGGACGGTATCAACCTCCTGCCAGGCGATATCAAGATGCATGGGGAATACTCCAGCCAGAAAAAACGTGCGCGACAGGGTAGCATATCTGGTCGCGCACAGAGGTTATCCGATCAGGCTCTCAGGGGTAGGAACCAGCTTAGGATTGAGGCAATTTTCGTAGTACTGCTGGATCTCCGCCAGGCGGGTGCGCGAGCGCTGGTAGCGGCGTAACGCCATCACGCCGTTCCAGATAATGCACACCACCATCGCCAGCATCAGCAGTGAGGTGGCAATGTAACGCCATAAAACGGCGCTATCCGGTATGCGGTGCAGCTCGATATGGCGGGTGCCATTGGCATCGGTAAAGATGCTCGTCACAATTCCTTCGGCGCTGAACGGCGTGCGCATCAGCATCTGCGCCAGTCGCTGAAACTCGCCCCACTGCTCCTGCGCCGGGTAGTCATACAGCGCCACTGGCGGGTAGGGCTGATCGACCAGATCGCTGCCTTCATCGCTGACGATCACAAAGCCGCCGGGCGCCGGGCTGTTAAGCGCCTGCGCGGCACGTGAGGTTTCGCGCATAACGAATGGCGCGGTAGAAGTGGCGACCAGGTTTTCCAGCGACTCGGCGCTCACCGGACGCAGCAGGACGTTAACACCATCAAGACGACCAGTCGTGGCACGTTTCACCAGCGCTTCCCAGTCTTTGCTGTTGCCGAGGTTCACCAGCGCGTTCTTCAGCCTGACGCACTCATCCGCCTCCGCGCACAGCTCCTGGGTCTTCAGTACGATATCGCCAAAATCATCCAGCAGGATCATGCCCGATTTCTGAATGGCGGAGCGTAACGCCGGGCTGACGCGCGTAACATCTTCCGGTTGAGGATGGAGCTGGCGGCTCAGGGCCTGGGTCAGCGCCGTGGCTTTGTTAACAATGTCTGATTCCGGCAGCGGCAGCGGGGCTGCGTCATTCCAGATCAGCTGCGAGCAGTCAAAGGGGGCAAAAGGCGAGCTCTGACGGGCGTTCCAGTTGCCCGGCGCGTGGATATTACACATCCCCGTTCCCTTCAGATTCAGCGTATCGCCGACGCGCACCCCGGCGTTTTCAAGCTCCCCAACGCTGGTAGCCTCGATGGTCTGGGCGCCTTTGATCCACGACAGGGTAAATTTGATCGGCATATCCAGCGGTACGAGGAATATCAGCATTGCCAGCACCAGCCCAGCGCCACCGGCAATCACCGTGCTGCGCAACCAGTGCTGCAGCGGGAAGTTTTTCACCTCGTCATGCAGGGATAAATAACGTCCCTGGCGCACCACATGCCTGTCCAGATAGATATCAACATCGGTCTTTTGCCCTAAATCCTGGGCCAGCCACGGCTGCCAGTGGCGCGGGTATATCAGGTCAATAATGCCCATTGAGATGTTGTTGACGTGATCCTGATCGTTCTCGCCAAAGAGACCCCAGCGCTTTGGCGTCCCGCGCAGGCAGTGGATCTCACGCAGCGCGTTTTTCGCTGGCGGGGCAAATAATCCCCATAAACCCGCCGCCAGCAGCAGCACGCCGCCACCGGCAAGCCAGGGGACAAACACATCCGGGCTTAGCAGGCAGAAGAAGAACAGCAGGAAGGCGGCGACAATCAGCAGCGCTTCACGAATGCCATCCGGGCGGCTGAGGGCATACTCTTCGTGGGTCTCCTGACGAATATTCAGCAGTTCGATCTGCTCTGTCTCTTCGCCACGAATCGACGCCTGGGTTGAGCTGACGTGTTCCAGCGCCAGATGCGGCGCTTCCTGGACATACTCGGCGATGGAGTGGCCGTTAAGGGCAATCACCAGCGGGATAGCGTCGGTGTGGATCAGCTCAACGCTGTTTTCGTCATTGATGTATTGCTCCCAGAACGGCGGCAGATGCACTTCGACGGAGTCGAGGTAGTAGCGCCATTTATTGGGATCGTCTGTGGTAATGCCATAGCGGGTAATGGAGCGCGTCAGGCAGAGCACGGTATTGCTCTCGGCGTTCAGGCTTAACGAGACCGGAGCCGCGCTGGCGCCTGTTGCAGGCATTTGCTGGATGCGGTTAAACGACTCGAGATATTGCTCAATCGCGCTACGTTCTTCTGCGGTGAGTTTGCGTGTGCTCGCCCCGGTAAAGGCGTTGAGATAAGGCAGGCGATATCGACGCTGCGATCGACGTCTGAACCACCACCCTGCAATTAATGCGCAGGCCAGCATAGCAGCGATAATTATTAAAATGGTGCTCATGCTTTCCCCATCTTACTTTTCTTACAGGTGTAGTCAGTAGCACCTTTAACAGTGAATGCGTGTCTGTGGTTGGCTATCGGCATGTAAGGCGTTGAACTTGAGCAATTTGAAGCGCATCCCAGTGTTCGCTGATGATAGCAAAGGCAACCGTGGCGGAATATCAGCAAATTCCTGGAATAATTTCAACCTATTGACTTTTGTGTTGAAATGCGTAATGAATCTGATTAAGTTGCATAAATGTAAATAAACCGCGAAGGACATTGCCGAAACCGTGCGGCATATCGCACAATGAGGTCTGTTCACCCAGCAAAGACCCGTCAAAATGAGCAAACCCTTACAAAAGCCCACCATCCTGAATGTTGAGACTGTCGCCAAATCGCGGCTGTTTAACGTTGAGAGCGTGGATCTGGAGTTCAGTAACGGCGTGCGCCGCGTCTACGAGCGTATGCGTCCCTCCACACGCGAAGCCGTCATGATTGTGCCTATTGTCGACGAGCATCTGATCCTGATCCGTGAATACGCGGTGGGAACGGAATCTTACGAGCTGGGCTTCTCCAAGGGACTTATCGATCCCGGCGAGTCGGTTTATGAAGCCGCCAACCGTGAACTGAAAGAAGAGGTGGGCTTTGGTGCGAAGGAGCTTACCTTCCTGAAAAAGCTCAGCATGGCCCCTTCCTATTTCTCCAGCAAAATGAATATCGTGCTGGCGGAAGATCTCTACCCTGAATCGCTGGAAGGTGATGAACCTGAGCCGCTGCCGCAGGTACGCTGGCCGCTGGCGCATCTGATGGATCTGCTGGAAGAGCCCGATTTTAACGAAGCCCGGAACGTGAGCGCACTGTTTCTGGTGCGGGAGTGGCTGAAAGGGCAGGGAAGACTGTAGCGGAAAATTCCCCCCTCCACCGGGAAGGGGGGAGACATATCAGAAGAGCTCTTGCGTTTCGCCGTTATCTATCAACGTTGTACCCACCTCATGCACCACCTGATGCGTTGGCTGCGTACCTTCGATGAAATACTCCTCACGACTGTTACCACCGTTAGCGAGCTGACCGCTGTAGCGATCGATATTGACCGTTACGATGCCCGGCGGTGGCGTAAGCGGTTCTTCCGGTACGCCATCAAGAACGATCTTCATAAAGGCATCCCACGCGGGCTGCGCGCTTTTGGCTCCGCCCTCGTAACCGGAGATCTGATCTTTAATCGCCCCGGAGGCTGTGGTACGCCCTAAATCACGACGGTGATCGTCAAAGCCGATCCACACCGAGGTGACCGCACCCGGGCCATAACCCGAGAACCAGGCATCTTTGGAGCTGTTGGTGGTGCCGGTTTTGCCGCCAATATCCTTGCGCTGCAAATCACGACCGGCACGCCAGCCTGTACCCTGCCAGCCCGGTTCACCAAAGATGTTGCTGTTCAGCGCGCTCTTGATCAGGAACGCCAGCGGAGTGTTAATCACGTGCGGGGCGTACTCCTGAGCGCCAGTCTGGGCGACCAGCGCCTGGTTCGCCTGCTGGAGCTGCGGCATCGGCACCGCCGCATTTTGCCGCTCCTGCGAGATCGCGACATCTTCCATGTCCTGGTTGTTCAGCGCGTCTGACTTAGGCGTATCGCCATAGATGACGGGAATATCACACTCGGCGCAGGCTATCTTCGGCTTGGCCTCAAACAGTACGCCGCCCTGATCGTTCTCGATTTTGCTGATGAAGAATGGATCGACCAGGAAGCCGCCGTTGGCCATCACCGCATAACCGCGGGCCACCTGTAGCGGGGTAAACGACGCGGAACCCAGCGCCAGCGACTCGGTATGCACGATATTCTGCGCCGGGAAGCCGAAGCGCTGCAGATACTCCGCCGCATAATCGACGCCCATGGCACGCATGGCACGCACCATCACCACGTTCTTCGACTGCCCCAGTCCCTGACGCAGACGAATCGGACCGGCGTACTCTGCCGGTGAGTTTTTTGGCCGCCAGTCGGAACCGGCCCCGGCATCCCAGCGGGAGATCGGCACGTCATTGAGAATACTGGCGAGGGTCAGACCCTTGTCCATTGCCGCGGTGTAGAGGAACGGTTTGATATTGGAACCGACCTGACGCAGCGCCTGAGTGGCACGGTTAAACTTGCTCTGATTGAAGTCGAAGCCGCCCACCAGCGCCAGAACCGCACCGTTATGCGGGTCGATGGAGACCAGCGCCGAGTTAACGTCCGGGATCTGCCCCAGCCACCAGGCGTCGTTAACCTGGCGCACCCAGATTTGCTGGCCCACCTGTACGACGTCGGTCACTTTGCGTGGCGTCGCGCCCTGCTGTGTATCAGAGCGATACGGACGTGCCCAGCGTACCCCTTCCATCCGCAGCGGCACGGAGGTGCCGTCGGCGAGCATCGCCGTAGCTTCCTGCGGATTGGCCTGGGTCACCACCGCCGCCACGAAGGGCCCATAGCCCGGAAGCGGCTTCAGGGTGTCGGTGATTTTTTTACTGCTCCAGGCGGATTCACCTACCTTCCACAGCACGTTTGACGGGCCGCGGTAGCCGTGGCGCATATCGTAATCTATTACATTGTTACGCACCGCCTGCTGCGCGCCCTGCTGGATGTTGCGGCTGATGGTGGTGTAAACGCGGTAACCATCCTCGTAGGCCTGTTCGCCGTAGCGGGAGACCATCTCCTGGCGAACCATCTCGCTGAGATAAGGGGCGGAGAAGGCAATTTCCGGCGCGTGATAGTTGGCATCAATCACCTCACTGCGCGCCTGATCGTACTGCGTCTGGCTGATATAGCCCTCGCTCAGCATACGCGACAGCACCACATTGCGACGTGCGGTAGCGCGATCCAGCGAGTAGAGCGGGTTGAAGGTAGAAGGTGCCTTCGGCAGACCGGCGATGGTCGCCATTTCACTCAGGGTCAGCTGTTCGATGGATTTACCGAAATAGACCTGCGCCGCCGCACCCACGCCATAGGCGCGGTAGCCGAGATAGATCTTGTTGAGGTAAAGCTCAAGGATCTCATCTTTATTCAGCAGTTGCTCAATGCGGATCGCCAGGAACACTTCCTTAATCTTACGCATCAGCGTTTTTTCAGGGCTCAGGAAGAAGTTACGCGCCAGCTGCTGGGTAATGGTACTCGCACCCTGCGAAGCATGGCCGGAGAAGAGCGCCACGCTTGCGGCACGGAAAATCCCCACCGGGTCGACGCCGTGGTGCTCATAAAAGCGGCTATCTTCTGTGGCAATAAAGGCTTTCACCATTACTGGCGGAATTTGATTCAGCGTCAGCGGGATACGCCGCTTTTCGCCGTACTGGGCAATCAGCTCGCCATCGGCGCTATAAACCTGCATCGGGATCTGAAGGCGTACGTCACGAAGCGTAGCGACATCAGGCAGTTGCGGCTCAATATATTTGTACAAACCAAAAATCGAGCCTGCTCCAAGCAGAATGCAACAGACTGCAAGGATCAATAAATACTTTACGAACTTCACTGGAGATTTCCCATTTAGTTTGAACTGGGCAGTTTCTAAACAATCGCGCGGTAGTATAAAGGCAAGCCTGTAGCATTGATATAGCCGTTATCCCCCCGGACGATAAGGAGATCGTGAAACATGGTATTTAAAACATGGCGAACAGGCGTTCATATTCAACAGGATAAGGTGCTGGCCGTCGCGCTGGTACGCAGAAAGTCGGGCTGGGGGCTGCGCCGCTGGTGGCAGCTCCCCCTGGCGGAGGGCATTATCCGCGACGGGCAAATTCTTCAGCCCGAACAACTGGCTGCGGCGCTGCGCGAGTGGCGGCAATGGCTGCCTTACCAGCATCAGGTACTTCTTGCCTTTCCGGCCGCACGCACCCTGCAACGCACCTTTCCGCGCCCGGCGATAACCCTGCGCGACAGCGAAGAGACGGCCTGGATTGGCGCGGCCTTGAGCCGCGAGCTGGAGATGGCACCCGATGCCCTGCGTTTTGATTATGCGGAAGATACGTTCAGCCAGGGGTATCAGGTTACCGCGGCACAAAATAAAGAGATCGCCACGCTGCTGGAGTTGGCCCGGGTGTTGCGTCTGCGGCTGACTGCGATCACACCCGATGCCGGGGCGCTGGCCCATTTTCTGCCTTTTGTACACGCGCCTGCCCAGTGCGTTGCCTGGCGCGATCGGGATCAATGGCTATGGGCGATGCGTCACCAGTGGGGCAGGCGTGGGCTGGCGGAGGCGCCCGATGTTGAAAGCCTTGCAGCCCTGCTGGCGCTAGGGGTGGAGGAGATCGCCTGCTGCGATATGCGCAGTTTCGACCCCTGGAACGTGTTGTCCCACCGGCAACCGCCGCTGCCTGAAAATGGCGCGGATTTTAGCGTCGCACTGGCGTTAGCGCTGGCGACGGAAGGCTATGCGCGATGAGCGCGGCCAACCTGCTGCCGTGGCGTCAGCAACAAAAACGCCACTGCCTGCGCTTCTGGGGCTTGCTGTTCACCGGCTCGCTGCTGGTAACGCTGGGGCTCTGGACCGCCCGGCGGGCCGACGCCCCGCTGCAGGCGCAGGTTTTCGCGCAGCGACAGGCCAGCGATGTGGCGCTGAGGCAGGCGCTGGCGCAGCGGCAAAAGCAGTGGACGGCGCGTATTGTTCAGCGCCAGCAACAGCAGATTTGGGCGCAAAAAAAAGCGCAGACGGAGGCCTGGCAGACGATCCTCATCGCCCTGGCCCGCGCCCTGCCGGAGCAGGCATGGCTGGCGCAGCTTCGTTTCCAGCACTCCACGCTCTCCCTGAGTGGATACGCCGCCACGTTACCGGCGCTTGCGGCGCTGGAGACGGCGCTACACCAGCTGCCGGGGTTTACTCCTACCACGCCCGGCGAGATGCGCCAGGACGCACAGGGGCGCTGGCAATTTAGCTGGGCGCTGACCCGCAAGGAGGAGGCTGATGCGGATCCCTCCTGACATCTGGTACGGGTTGTCCCCGCGCTGGCGCTGGCTGTGCTGGGGCCTCAGCTCAGGGCTGATGCTGCTCTGTGTGCTCGGGGGGCAGCTACGCATGCAGCAGCAACAGCTCGCCACGTACCAGGCTCAGCACGCGCGTGACGCGGCGATCAACGGCCGCTTATGGACCGCGGTGCGTAAGCTCTCGCCCGTTGAGGAGGCGCCATCGTCCGTGGTGCTGCGCCCCTTTTCACCGCTGGAGTTCGATACCGGTGAGCTACGCATGGTGCGCTGGCAGCCCGTCAATGCGGGAGGCGAACTGGTGGTCGAGGCGGTATGGGGGCAGATACCCGGGCTGTTTGCCACTCTCGCCCAACGCGATGTGGCGGTGGCGCGTTTTACGCTCCAGCCAGAACAGCAAAAGCTGCGCCTCACCCTGCAACTGGAGCGCCAGAATGCGGGTTAGCGGTGGCGTACTGCTTCTACTGCCGCTTCTTCTCGGTATGCGCGATCCGTTTCAGGCGCCGGTGTCACGCTGCCCCAACGCAGCCCTGAGCCAGTGGCGTTATGCCGGGCTGGTATCCGGCGCGGTGCCGGTGGGCATCGTCAGGGATGAAAAGTCCCGCTGGTTGCGGGTGCGTCGCGGCGACACGCTGCCCCAGGGCTGGCAGGTAAGGGTGCTGAATGAAAAGGAGTTGGTCATCGACACGTCTGAGGCGTGTGAACCGCCGTTATGGCGATGGCAACGACAAGGAACGAAACAGGATGAAAAAAGGGATGTTGGCATTACTGCTGATCGGCGGCCAGACGCTGGCAGCGGAACCGTTGGCCGTGAATCTGGTCGTGGATGATGTGCCGGTCGCCCAGCTTCTGCAGGCCCTGGCGGAGCAGGAGAACCGCAATATGATTATCGCACCAGACGTGAGCGGCAATGTCTCTTTGCGTCTGCAAAAGGTGCCCTGGTTACAGGCGATACAGACGGTGGTGACCAGCGCCGGGCTGGTGATGCGCCAGCAGGAGGGCATCTTTTATATCCACAGCGCCGCCTGGCAACAGCAACAGCAGGCCAGAAAAGAGGCGGAGCGCGCTAAGCGTCAGCTCAGTGTGCCGCTGGAGGCGCGCAGTTTTTCTCTCTCCTATGCGGATGCGGGCGATCTCAGGCAGGCTGCCGAAAAGCTCCTCAGCCCAAAAGGCAGCCTTGCGGTGGACAAACGCACTAACCGTCTGCTGGTGCGCGACAGCCGGGCTGCGCTGGATGCGTTACAGCACTGGGTGGGGCAAATGGATCTGCCGGTAGCCCAGGTCGAGTTGGCGGCACACATTGTCAGCATGAGTGAAAAAAGCCTGCGGGAGCTGGGCGTGAAGTGGAGCCTGGCGCAGGCGCAGCAGCCTGGTAAGCCCGGAGAGCTGACGATACTCAACAGCGATCTTGCGGTGACCAACGCCACTACGCAGGTGGGTTTCACTATCGGCCGGATTAATGGCCGGTTGCTGGACATTGAGCTTTCCGCCCTGGAACAAAAACAGCAAGTGGATATTATCGCCAGCCCGCGTCTGCTGGCGTCGCACATGCAGCCTGCCAGCATTAAACAGGGGAGTGAAATTCCCTATCAGGTCTCCAGCGGAGAGAGCGGCGCGACGTCGGTGGAATTTAAAGAGGCGGTGCTGGGCATGGAGGTGACCCCGGTGGTGCTGGCCAATGGACGTGTACGCCTGAAGCTGCGCATCAGCGAGAACAGCCCGGGCCAGGTGCTAAAGCAGGCCGACAGTGAAACCATGACGATAGACAAACAGGAGATCGAAACCCAGGTAGAGGTCAAAAGTGGTGAAACGCTGGCCTTAGGCGGAATTTTTTCTCAGAGACATAAAAGCGGGAGTGAAAATGTGCCAGGCTTGAGCCGTATCCCCATCCTGGGGCAGTTTTTTCGCTATCAGGGTAAAGACAACGAGCGCCGGGAATTAGTGGTTTTTATCACCCCTCGTCTGGTTACGACCTCCTGATATGCGGCAACGCCCCACGTGATTTTGCATTCTGTTTGTTGCAGATGTTTGACGTGGGGCATTAATTAGCATACAAGGAGTACCGATTTGAGAATCAGCCTACTCAATCTCACACCTTAACAACTTAAGCGGCAAGCAGGGTGATTTATTCTGTTGCCAAACAAGCTGGAGTATTGAGATAATTTTTAGTCTGACTCTCGCTCTATCGCATATGAGGTTTCAGTTCATGTCCTGTTACGCCAGGTGTCGGCGAAGCGGGTTTACCATTAACGAATAGTCTTAGTAGTACCGAAAAAATGGCAGAGAAACGCAATATCTTTCTGGTTGGGCCTATGGGTGCCGGCAAAAGCACTATTGGGCGCCAGTTAGCTCAACAACTCAATATGGAATTTTACGATTCTGATCAAGAGATTGAGAAACGAACCGGAGCTGATGTGGGCTGGGTCTTCGATGTAGAAGGCGAAGAGGGTTTCCGTGACCGAGAAGAAAAAGTTATCAATGAACTTACGGAAAAACAGGGCATTGTGCTGGCTACCGGCGGCGGCTCTGTAAAATCTCGCGAAACTCGCAACCGTCTCTCCGCCCGCGGTGTCGTGGTCTATCTCGAAACGACCATCGAAAAACAACTGGCGCGTACGCAGCGTGATAAAAAACGCCCGTTGCTGCAGGTTGAGACGCCTCCACGTGAAGTTCTGGAAGCGCTGGCTGATGAACGCAATCCCCTGTATGAAGAGATTGCTGACGTCACCATTCGCACAGACGATCAGAGCGCTAAAGTGGTCGCAAACCAGATTATTCATATGCTGGAAAGCAACTGATTCTGGCTTTATATATACTCGCCTGCGGGTAAAAAGTATTTAAGGTGGATGTCGCGCTATGGAGAGGATTACAGTCACTCTCGGTGAACGGAGTTACCCTATCACTATCGCGGCTGGTTTGTTTAACGACCCAGCTTCCTTCTTACCACTGAAAGCGGGTGATCAGGCAATGCTGGTCACCAATGAGACGCTGGCTCCGCTTTATCTCGACCGCGTACGTCAGCTGCTTGAACAGGCTGGCGTGAAGGTCGACAGTGTGATTCTGCCTGATGGCGAGCAGTATAAAAGCCTGACGGTACTTGATACCGTCTTCACCGCATTACTGCAAAAACCACACGGTCGCGACACAACACTGCTGGCATTAGGCGGCGGTGTTGTTGGCGATCTGACGGGGTTTGCGGCGGCAAGCTATCAGCGTGGCGTTCGTTTTATTCAGATTCCGACCACGCTGTTGTCGCAGGTTGACTCTTCTGTTGGCGGCAAAACCGCCGTAAACCATCCGCTTGGCAAAAACATGATTGGCGCGTTCTATCAGCCCGCGTCGGTGGTGGTGGATCTCGACTGTCTGCAAACGCTGCCTAAGCGCGAGCTGGCTTCGGGTCTGGCGGAAGTGATCAAGTACGGCATTATTCTGGATGGCGAGTTCTTTAGCTGGCTTGAAGAGAATATGGACGCCTTATTGCGCCTGGATGGTCAGGCGATGGCGTACTGTATTCGCCGTTGTTGTGAGCTGAAAGCAGAAGTGGTTGCCGCAGACGAGCGCGAAACAGGCTTACGTGCTTTACTGAATCTGGGGCACACCTATGGCCATGCTATCGAAGCCGAAATGGGCTACGGTAACTGGCTGCATGGCGAGGCCGTGGCGGCAGGGATGGTGATGGCCGCTCGCACCTCGGAGCGTCTGGGTCAGTTCAGCAAGGCGGATACACAACGCATTATCACGTTGCTTGAGCGTGCCGGGTTACCGGTGACGGGACCGCGCGAGATGTCAGCGCAGGCCTATTTGCCGCACATGATGCGTGATAAAAAAGTATTAGCAGGCGAGATGCGTCTGGTACTCCCGCTTGCAATCGGAAAGAGTGAAGTTCGTGGCGGTGTGCCGCACGATGTCGTTCTTGGCGCTATTGCTGATTGCCAGCAAGCGTAACTATTAGAAAGGTCCGGCTGCGGTAATACGTAGCCATTTTGCTTCAGGTGATGTGCAAAGTCGTAGGCATAAGCCTTTTAGTGGGGTGTTAAATGGATGAATTCAAACCAGAAGACGAGCTGAAACCCGATCCCAGCGATCGTCGTACTGGTCGTACTCGCCAATCTTCAGAACGTGATAACGAGCCGCAAATCAACTTTGATGAGG
The DNA here is from genome assembly GCF_019584355.1 of Leclercia sp. EC_58. NCBI lineage: Bacteria > Pseudomonadati > Pseudomonadota > Gammaproteobacteria > Enterobacterales > Enterobacteriaceae > Leclercia > Leclercia sp. EC_58. Next base: position 738,397 of record NZ_VDAM01000001.1, on the reverse strand, counting down.
TCGATCTGGACAATGACGATCCTCGTCCTTCGCGTGGCCGCGCCGCCCGCGACGAGCGTGAAGAAGAGGATTATGAGTCCGAAGATGATTCAATGGACGAAGCGCCCGTACAGCGTCGCCCGCGCAAGCGTAAGGCCGCTGCGGCGAAGCCCGCTTCCCGCCAGTATATTATGATGGGCCTGGGTGTGCTGGTCCTGCTGCTGCTGATTATCGGTGTCGGCTCCGCACTGAAAGCCCCGTCCACCTCGCCTGCTGAACAAACTGCTTCCGGCGAGAAGAGTATCGATCTTTCCGGCAGCGCTGCCGACCAGGCAAATGGCTCGCAGCCAGCGCCAGGCGCTACCTCCGCGGAGAATACGCAGCAGGAGATCTCTCTGCCGCCTGTTGCCTCCACGCCGACTCAGGGCCAGTCTCCGGCTACTCCTGAAGGCCAGCAGCGCGTTGAGGTTCAGGGCGATCTGAATAACGCCCTGACGCAGCCGCAGAGCGAGCAGCAGGTTAACAGCGTGGTGGTGAACTCCACCCTGCCGACCGAGCCTGCGACCGTGGCGCCAATCCGTGGTGCTAACGGGCAACAGCAGACGGCGGCCGCAGAATCTGCGCCGCGTCAGACTAAACCTGCGCAGCATCAGGAGCGTAAGCAGGCGGTGATTGAGCCGAAGCGTGAAGTGAAGCCGCAGCCTGTTGCGAAAGCAGAAGCGCCAAAAGCAGCCGCGCAGCCGAAGCACACTGAAACGGCAACCAGCGCCCCGGCGAAAGCGCCTGCGACAACCGCGACGGCACCGAAAGCAACACCAGCGCCGACCGCAACAGCATCGACGCCAGCGGCGAGCGCCCCGGCGGCTTCTGCCAGCACCGGTAAATCGACAGGGAATGTAAGTTCTCTGAAGTCTGCGCCGTCCACCAACTACACGTTGCAGCTGAGCAGCTCTTCCAACTATGACAACCTCAACGGCTGGGCGAAAAAATCGAACCTGAAAAACTTTGTTGTCTACGAGACCACCCGTAACGGTCAGCCATGGTATGTGCTGGTAAGCGGTGTGTACTCATCGAAAGACGAAGCAAAACGCGCGGTTGCCACACTGCCAGCCGACGTTCAGGCGAAAAATCCGTGGGCGAAGCCGATCCGTCAGGTTCAGTCCGATTTGAAGTAATCTGTGAAGCGCAGGATGCTGTCGGAGCTTTCTCCACAGCCGGAGAAGGTGTAATCAGTTAGTCAGCATGAAAAAAAATCGCGCTTTTTTGAAATGGGCAGGGGGGAAATACCCCCTGCTCGATGATATTCAAAAACACCTGCCAGACGGCGAGTGTCTTGTCGAACCCTTTGTGGGTGCGGGCTCGGTATTTCTCAATACCAACTACACCCGCTACATCCTTGCGGATATCAACAGCGACCTGATCAGTCTTTACGAAATCGTAAAAGAGCGTACCGATGAGTACGTTGATGAGGCGCGCAAGCTCTTTACGCCAGAGAACAACACCCCGGACGTTTACTATCAGCATCGCGCTGAGTTTAATCAGTGCCAGGATAAGTTCCGCCGTGCGCTGCTGTTCCTCTATCTTAATCGCCACGGCTACAACGGCTTGTGCCGGTATAACCTGCGTGGTGAATTTAACGTGCCGTTTGGACGCTACAAGCGCCCCTATTTCCCTCAGGCCGAGCTGTATCACTTTGCTGAAAAAGCGCAGAATGCGGAGTTCCATTGCCTCTCGTATGAAGAGTGCATGAACCTTGCTGACGCCAATTCGGTGGTTTACTGTGATCCACCGTACGCACCTCTGTCTGCTACGGCGAACTTTACCGCTTATCACACCAACAGCTTTAGCCCTGCCGAGCAGGCGCATCTGGCGGGGATGGCGGAAAAGCTGGTCAGCAAAAGTATCCCGGTATTAATTTCGAATCACGATACGCCCGATACGCGCGAATGGTACAAGGCCGCGAAGCATTTTCAGGTCAAAGTCCGGCGCAGCATCAGCAGCAACGGCGGCACACGTAAAAAGGTGGACGAACTGCTGGCTCTCTATCTGCCCTGAGCCGTTTCGCCCGCCGTTAAACAAAGTTCAAGGAGATGCGGATGAAACAGTATTTGATTGCACCCTCAATTCTTTCGGCTGATTTTGCCCGGCTGGGCGAAGACACCGCGAAAGCACTGGCTGCCGGTGCGGATGTCGTTCATTTCGACGTTATGGATAACCACTACGTGCCTAACCTGACCATCGGCCCGATGGTCCTGAAGGCGCTGCGCAATTATGGCGTGACCGCACCTATTGACGTGCACCTGATGGTGAAACCGGTCGATCGCATCGTGCCGGATTTTGCCGCCGCAGGTGCCAGCATCATCACCTTCCATCCTGAAGCCTCCGAACACGTTGACCGTACGCTACAGCTGATCAAAGAGCACGGCTGTAAGGCGGGCCTGGTCTTCAATCCGGCCACGCCGCTGAGCTACCTGGATTACGTCATGGACAAGCTGGACGTGATCCTGCTGATGTCCGTTAACCCGGGCTTTGGCGGGCAGTCTTTCATTCCGCATACGCTGGATAAACTGCGGGAAGTACGTCGCCGTATCGACGAGTCTGGCTTTGATATCCGCCTCGAAGTGGATGGCGGCGTGAAGGTGAGCAATATCGGCGAAATCGCGGCGGCGGGGGCAGATATGTTTGTCGCGGGTTCGGCTATTTTCGATCAGCCGGACTACAAAAAAGTCATTGATGAAATGCGCAGTGAACTGGCGAAGGTAAGTCATGGATAATTTGCAGGCAATTCGGGGCGTTGCATTTGACCTCGACGGTACGCTGGTGGACAGCGCACCGGGTTTAACCGCGGCGGTCGATCAGGCGCTGTACGCGCTGGAACTGCCGGTGGCAGGCGAAGAACGTGTGGTGACGTGGATCGGTAACGGGGCCGACGTGCTGATGGAGCGCGCGCTGACCTGGGCGCGTCAGGAGCGTGCTGTTCAACGTGCGGCGCAGGGCAAACCGAGTGTCGATGATGCAGACATCCCCCAGGAAGAGCAGGTGCGTATCCTGCGTAAGCTGTTTAACCGTTTTTATGAAGAGACGGTGGAAGAGGGCAGCTTCCTGTTCCCGGATGTGGCCGCTACGCTGAGCGCGCTGCATGCTCAGGGTCTGCCGCTGGCGCTGGTGACCAACAAGCCGACGGCGTTCGTCGCCCCACTGCTGGAAGCGCTGGATATCGCTCGCTATTTCTCGGTTATTGTCGGCGGCGACGATGTGCAGAACAAGAAGCCGCATCCCGAACCGCTGCTGCTGGTGGCAGGAAAATTATCCTTAACGCCTGAAGCGCTACTCTTTGTGGGGGATTCGCGTAATGATATTCTGGCTGCCAGGGCTGCAGGCTGCCCTTCCGTTGGCCTGACCTATGGTTATAACTATGGTGAATCCATTACGCTGAGTGAGCCGGATTTTGTCTTCGACCACTTCAAAGATTTGTTGCCCGTTCTCGGGCTTTCGCACAGTGAAAATCAGGAATTGAAAAATGACTAAGCCCATCGTATTTAGTGGCGCACAGCCCTCAGGTGAACTGACCATTGGCAACTATATGGGTGCGCTGCGTCAGTGGGTTGGCATGCAGGATGATTACCACTGCATTTATTGCATCGTGGATCTGCATGCTATCACCGCGCGTCAGGATCCTGAGAAACTGCGTAAGGCAACGCTGGATACGCTGGCGCTCTATCTGGCCTGCGGTATCGACCCGCAGAAAAGCACCATTTTCGTTCAGTCTCACGTGCCGGAGCATGCGCAGCTGGGCTGGGCCCTGAACTGCTACACCTACTTTGGCGAACTGAGCCGCATGACCCAGTTCAAGGACAAATCGGCCCGCTATTCTGAAAACATCAACGCCGGTCTGTTTGATTACCCGGTGCTGATGGCCGCTGACATTCTGCTGTACCAGACCAACCAGGTGCCGGTGGGTGAAGATCAGAAGCAGCATCTGGAGCTGAGTCGTGATATCGCCCAGCGCTTTAACGCGCTGTATGGTGATGTCTTCAAAGTGCCGGAGCCGTTTATTCCGAAGTCCGGTGCCCGCGTGATGTCCCTGCTGGAGCCGACTAAAAAGATGTCCAAGTCGGACGATAACCGCAATAACGTTATCGGTCTGCTGGAAGATCCGAAATCGGTGGTTAAAAAGCTCAAACGTGCGGTTACTGACTCAGATGAGCCGCCTGTGGTGCGTTATGACGTGCAGAACAAAGCGGGCGTCTCTAACTTGCTGGATATCCTCTCTGGCGTAACGGGCCGCACCATTCCGGAGCTGGAGCAGCACTTCGAAGGCAAAATGTACGGCCATCTGAAAGGCGAAGTGGCGGATGCGGTCTCCGGCATGCTGACCGAACTGCAGACGCGCTATCACCAGTTCCGCAATGACGAAGCCTTCCTGCAGAAGGTGATGAAAGAGGGCGCCGAGAAAGCCAGCGCACGTGCCTCTGAAACGCTGAAAGCGGTCTACGAAGCGATTGGATTTGTGGCGAAACCTTAAGCTTGTTTGCCGGGTGGCGGCTTCGCCTTACCCGGCCTACGGGCAATAAAAAAACCGGGAATTTCCCGGTTTTTTTATTGCCTGCGAAACGGTTACTGGTTTGCAGCCGGGCCGCAGCCACCGATGATCTTGGAAATAGAGATCGCCGGGTGCAGCAGATAATCGTAGCTGCAGTTATTTTTGGTGTTTTGCACGTGGCCAGTGCACGCCGTCAGGGTTGTTAAGATGCCTGCAACCAGGGCAATCTTTGCCAGTTTGAACATAACGCTTCCTTGTCTGTAACTTGAGGGAATATATAGAAAATGTGCTTTCGCGGAAGGTATGTTATCGGCAGCGTCAGGAGAGGAGTAGTCCATTACAGGACTACTCATTTAGCGGGGAATATGTTCAGCCTGGCTTAGTGGTTCGAAAACCAGTTGAGTTTGTCACGCAGCGCCACCACGCGACCCAACACGATCAGCGCCGGGCTTTCAACCTGCTGCGCCAGCTCGCCCAGCTGGGTTAACACGCCGCTGACCACGCGCTGTTTAATCGATGTGCCGTTTTCCACCAGCGCAACCGGCATTTCCGCATCCATGCCATGTTCCAGCAGTTTCGCCTGAATGGTCGCCGCCTGGTTCAGCCCCATATAGAAGACCAGAGTCTGTTTCTCTGCGGCCAGGTTGTGCCAGTCCAGTTCACTGCCGGTTTTCAGGTGGCCGGTCACCAGACGCACGCTCTGGGCGTAATCGCGATGGGTCAGCGGAATGCCGGAATAGGCGGAGCAACCGGAGGCAGCGGTAATACCCGGCACCACCGAGAAGGGAATGCCCGCTTCGCACAGCGTCTCCAGCTCCTCGCCGCCGCGCCCGAAGATAAAGGGATCACCGCCTTTCAGCCGCACCACGCGTTTACCCTTCTGGGCTTCACGCAGCAGGATCTGGTTAATCTCTTCCTGCGGAACGCAGTGATAACCGGCGCGCTTGCCGACAAACACCCGATCGGCATCCCGACGCACCAGGTTCATAATGTCGTCAGAGACCAGGCGGTCATAGACCACGATATCCGCCTGCTGGATCTGCTGTAGCCCTTTCAGGGTTAACAGGCCGGCATCACCCGGACCGGCACCCACCAGTACCACTTCGCCCCGGTGATCGAGCGGGGCATTGATCAGTTGCTCGGTGGTTTCATCCACGGCCTTTTGATCCTGATTTGCCAGCGACTGCGCCAGCCGGTCGTTCACAAAGAATTTTTCCCAGAAGCGGCGACGTTCGCCTACGGTGGCAAACTGCTTTTTCACACGGCTTCGCAGCTGCCCCGCATAGTGGGCCACCTGGCCTAAATGCTGCGGCAGAATGGCTTCCAGCTTTTCGCGCAGCAGGCGCGCAAGCACCGGCGAGGTGCCGCCGGAGGAGACGGCGACCATCAGCGGCGAGCGGTCGATAATCGACGGCATGATAAAGCTCGCCTCTTTCGGCGCATCCACCACGTTGCAGAAGATTCGGCGAATTTCACAGGCGTCGCTGACGCGCTGGTTAACCGCATCGTCGTCGGTGGCGGCGATGGTCAGCCAGCAGGTATCGAGCAGCGTTTCGTTGAACTCACCCTCCACGAGTGTGAGCATCCCTTCCTGCGCCCACACGGTGAATTGCGGGGCGAAGTCGAGGGCATTGACGGTAAGTCGGGCACCTGCGTCTAACAGCAGGCGGGCTTTGCGTTCAGCCACATCGCCACCACCTACAAGCAGGCAGTCACGATTGCGTAATTGACAGAATATTGGCAGGTGATCCACGACATTACCTCTTACTGGTTGGCTTTCGCCTGAACGGTTGCGATGGTTGCAGGAGTCGGACGCTCCGCTTTAGGGGTAGCATACCAGTAACCCCAACCCATAAATACAACCCCGGAAAGGGTATTGCCAAGCGTTACCCACAACAGGTTATGGCCAATACCTGACAGGGTGTACGCTTCGCTGTGGTGACCGAACCAGGAGAGGGCAAATAGCGTCATGTTGGCGATGGAGTGTTCGTAGCCAGAGGCGATAAAGGCCAGCAGACACCACCAGATCGCGATGAACTTCGCGGCGCCGTCAGTACGGATTGCCATCCAGATAGCCAGGCAAACCAGCCAGTTACAGAGCGCGCCTTTAAAGAAGAGCACCATTGCCGGGGCGGTAGTTTTTGCCAGCGCGACGGTGTGCACGAGGCTGGTATCGACCGGTAGCAGGCTTCCGCCGCCCCAGCTATACAGCAGCGCGACAAACACCGAGCCCACCAGGTTACCGAGCCAGGTCTGCGGCAGAATGCCCCACATCTGGCCCTGAGTGATGGTGCCCGCTTTTACGCCGAGCGTCAGGAACATGGTGTGACCGGTGAACAGTTCAGAGCCAGCGATGATGACCAGGGTTAATGCGATCCCGAAGGTGGCGCCCATCACCAGCGGACGCACAGACGGGTCGACGAGGTTACCAAGAGTGAAAATTAAAATGATCCCCAGGCCGACATAGGCGCCCGCCATGGCGGAGCTGATCCAGAAACCGAGAGGACTGTTTTTACTGAGGCGTGCAATCCGGGCAGCGTTAGCCGCACACTTATTGATGGTGTCTGTAAACATTTGATTATCCAGAATAGTAATGAAAGAAAGAATAAATACGTTGTAGGCCGGATAAGGAGCCTGCTCCGCCACCCGGCAACTGCCCGGCGGCGCAGCGCTTGCCGGGCCTACAACATCAAAATCAAAACAAATAGCGGGGGCATTGCGCCCCCGTTTCAATCAGCCTCTCAGCTGCACCTTGCCGTCCTTCACGCGAACGTCATAGTGCTTCACGGAGCGGGTTTCGTCTTCCATACAGTGGCCGTCGCTCAGGCGGAAACGCTGCTTTTTCAGCGGGCTGGCAACCCACAGCTCGCCCTGATGCTCAGCGATAATCCCACGGGAAAGCACGCTGGCCTCAAAGAACGGGTCGATATTGCTGATGGCAAAAACCTGTTCGTCGTGGCGCGGACGGAAAATGGCAACCTGTTCATGACCTAACAGCGCACACACACCGGTGGCAGGCAGGATCTCGTCGATGTTGCAGATATTGACCCACTGGCTCATACGTTTTCCTCCACCAGCATGACCGGAATACGTTCATATGGCGTTGCCGGGCGATGTTGCTCGCGCTCAGGCACGACCTGCACGCTCGGATCGCGCTGGTTGCTGTTGATAAAGTGTTTGAAGCGAACCTGCGCCGACGGGGTGTTGACAGTTTCAGTCCATTCGCAAATCACGGCGTCGCGCAGGCGAGCCATCTCTTCTTCCAGCGTCGCGTTCAGGCCGAGTTTGTCGTCGATGATGACGGACTTCAGGTAGTCGATGCCGCCTTCCAGGTTATCCAGCCACGGCGCGGTACGGGTCAGTTTGTCCGCGGTACGGATGTAGAACATCATGAAGCGGTCGAGGTATTTGATCAGCGTTTCACGGTCGATATCCGCCGCCAGCAGATCTGCATGGCGTGGTTTCATCCCGCCGTTACCGCAGACGTACAGGTTCCAGCCTTTCTCAGTGGCGATGATACCCACATCTTTACCCTGCGCTTCGGCACATTCACGGGTACAGCCGGAGACGCCGAACTTCATTTTGTGCGGGGTACGAATGCCTTTGTAGCGGTTTTCCAGCTCGACGCCGAAGCCGACGCTGTCGCCCACGCCGTAACGGCACCAGGTGCTGCCGACGCAGGTTTTCGCCATACGCAGCGCTTTGGCATAGGCGTGACCGGTTTCGAAGCCCGCTTCAATCAGCTGACGCCAGATTTCCGGCAGGTCATCTTTCTGCGCACCGAACAGACCGATACGCTGGGAGCCGGTGATTTTGGTGTAGAGGTTAAATTCGCGGGCGATGCGGCCCACCGCCACCAGCCCTTCCGGGGTGATTTCGCCACCGGCAGAGCGTGGGATCACCGAGTAGGTACCGTCTTTCTGGATGTTCGCCAGGAAGTTGTCGTTAGTGTCCTGCAGCGGCGTGTGCTGTGGTTTGAGCACATACTCATTCCAGCAGGAGGCCAGCAGAGAACCGACGGTCGGTTTACACACTTCACAGCCGTAACCCTGGCCATGTTTCTGCAGCAGCTCGTCGAAAGATTTAATGCCTTCCACGCGGATCAGGTGGTACAGCTCCTGGCGAGAGTAAGCGAAGTGCTCGCACAGGTTGTTGTTCACTTCGATACCCTGTTTCGCCAGCTCGGCGTTGAGCACCTGGGTCACCAGGGGGATACAGCCGCCGCAGCCGGTACCGGCTTTGGTTTCCGCTTTCAGCGCCGCCACGGTGTGGCAGCCTTTGTTGATGGCAGAAATCAGCATGCCTTTGGTGACATCGAAGCAGGAGCAAATCTGCGCGCTGTCGGGCAGCTTATCGACACCGATAGAAGGTTTGCCGCTGGCCGCATGAGCAGGCAGGATCAGCGCATCCGGGTTCTCCGGCAGTTCGATAGCGTTCAGCACCAGCTGCAGCAGGTTGCCGAAATCGCTGGTGTCGCCCACCAGCACCGCGCCGAGCAGGGTTTTGTTATCTTCGCTGACGATAAGACGTTTATAGACCTCTTTGCTTTCGTCGAGATAGACGTAGCTGCGGGAGTTTGGCGTACGGCCATGCGCATCGCCGATACCGCCTACGTCCACGCCCAGCAGTTTCAGCTTGGCGCTCATGTCCGCGCCTTCGAAGGCGTTTTCATTGCCGAGGATATGGTCAACGGCGACCTGCGCCATTTTGTAGCCAGGGGCGACCAGACCGTAGACGTGGTTTTCCCAGCTGGCGCACTCGCCGATGGCGTAGATATCCGGATCGGAGGTCTGGCAGGTAGAGTTGATCATGATCCCGCCGCGTTGGGCAACCGCCAGGCCGCACTGGGTAGCCAGCTTGTCGCGCGGACGAATACCGGTAGAGAAGACAATAAAGTCGACTTCCAGCTCGCTACCGTCGGCGAAGCGCATGGTTTTACGCGCCTCGGTACCTTCCTGCACGATCTCTTTGGTATTTTTGCTGGTGTGAACTTTCACACCCATGCTCTCAATTTTGCGTTTGAGCTGCTCGCCACCCATGTGGTCAAGCTGCTCTGCCATCAGCATCGGGGCAAATTCGATGACGTGGGTTTCAACGCCTAAGTTCTTCAGTGCGCCAGCGGCTTCGAGGCCGAGCAGGCCGCCGCCGACCACCGCCCCGCGTTTACTGCGACGGGCGCAGGATTCGATAGCGTTAAGATCTTCAATGGTGCGATAGACGAAGCAGTCCTGGGTTTCCGAGCCTTTGATCGGCGGGATCCACGGATAGGAGCCAGTCGCCATGATCAGCTTGTCGTAAAAAACCGTGCGTCCCGCACTGGAATGAATCACTTTTTCCTGACGGTTGATGGTGATAGCGCGCTCGCCCACCAGCACCTTCACGCCATGTTTCTCGTAAAAACCTTCGCGCACCAGAGAGAGTTCTTCGGCAGTGTGGTGAGAGAAATAGGAGGAGAGGTGCACGCGGTCGTACGCCTTACGGGGTTCTTCACAGAACACGGTAATGTCGAACTGGGCGGCATCGGCTTTATCGAGAAGATCCTCAATAAAGCGGTGACCGACCATGCCGTTACCGATAATAGCGAGTCTGACTTTGCTCATTTTTGCCTCGATTTCTTTTCTATTACTGCCTACCTTAACGATTCAGCAACGGCGCTTATTGATGCAAATCAAATACGCCTTCAACTACTCCTTAGTGGGTAGATGACTGATTTGTCAGGTTTTTTATAAGTCGTGGAAATCGCAGGCTTTTCATAATCGATGATTATGTGTACAAATCAGGAGGCTAATTTTTAATTTCAGCTACTCCTGAATTTCAGCCCCCATCTTAGGGAGAATATGATGTCTACAGCACCGCTTTGGCTTATTCAGAACGTTCGTTTACCGGGCCGTGACGGCTTTTGGCAGCTGGCTATTGAGAACGGTCGTTTTGGCGAGATCACCCCGACGGGCGAAAAGCAGGTTGAGAGCGATGAAGTGTTGAATGCCCGCGGAGGGTTAGCCATCCCGCCTTTTATCGAACCGCATATCCACCTGGATACCACCCAGACCGCAGGTGAGCCGAACTGGAATCAGTCCGGGACGCTGTTTGAAGGCATAGAGCGTTGGGCAGAGCGCAAGGCGTTGCTCAGCCATGAGGATGTTAAAGCCCGGGCCTGGAAAACCCTGAAGTGGCAGATCGCCAACGGCATCCAGTTTGTGCGCACCCATGTGGATGTCTCCGACCCGACGCTGACCGCCCTGAAAGCGATGCTGGAGGTGAAGCAGGAGGTCGCCCCGTGGGTGACGCTGCAGATTGTGGCCTTCCCGCAGGAAGGGATTCTCTCTTACCCGAATGGCGCGGCGCTGCTGGAAGAGGTCTTAAAGCTGGGGGCGGATGTGGTGGGCGCCATCCCGCACTTCGAATTCACCCGGGAGTATGGCGTCCAGTCCCTGCATATCGCCTTTGAACTGGCGAAGAAGTACGACCGGCCGCTGGATATTCACTGCGATGAAATCGACGACGAACAGTCTCGGTTTGTCGAAACGGTGGCGACGCTGGCGTATGAGGCCGGGATCGGCCCGCGCGTCACTGCCAGCCACACCACCGCCATGCACTCTTACAACGGGGCTTACACTTCGCGGCTGTTCCGCCTGCTGAAGCTCTCCGGAATTAACTTTGTGGCCAATCCGCTGGTGAATATCCATCTGCAGGGGCGCTTTGATGATTATCCGAAGCGGCGCGGCATTACCCGCGTGAAGGAGCTGCTTGAGGCGGGCATCAACGTCTGCTTCGGCCATGACGACGTGTTTGATCCGTGGTATCCGCTGGGCACCGGCAACATGTTGCAGGTGCTGCATATGGGGCTGCATGTCTGTCAGATGATGGGGTATCAGCAAATCGATAGCGGACTTAACCTGATCACCCATAACAGCGCCAGAACGTTTGGGCTGAGCGATTACGGCATTGAGACGGGGAATCCGGCGAATCTGGTGATTCTGCCCGCGGAAAGTGGCTTTGAGGCGGTGCGTTGTCAGGTGCCGGTGCGCTGGTCGATTCGTCAGGGCAGAGTCATTGCCGCCACGCAGTTAGCCCAGACCTGGGTGCAGATGGACAACGGTGGGGAAGAGGTATGCTTTACCAAAAACAGCCCCTTCACTGAGCGCAAAGGGGCGTAAGGATTAGTGCGTCACTGCCGCCGCGTTATGCTGGCGGTGGCGGGTGACGAAGCCCAGCACGAGGCACATCACAAATACCACGGCATAAAGACCATTGGCGGTGTGTAACGCTGCCAGCGGGCCCTTATGCGCCACAATCGGGCCGGTCACCACGAAGGTCAGCATGGTGCCGATGGTGCCGCAGGTCAGCACGAAGTTAACCAGCTTCGGCGAGGCCACTTTGGTCTGCAGGGAGCCCAGGGTGATGATCGAGGTGTAAATGGCGCTGGAGAAGAAGCCGAGCGTCAGGATAAACCACGGCATCTGCTCCGGGGAGCCGTTGATAAAGAGGTACATCAGCACGGTGGCGACGCCCGCCAGCACGGTGAGGATCCGCTGCAGATCGAAGAAGCGCAGGATAAAGCTGAACGCCCACATGCCGAACATGTAGGACATCCAGAAGTCACTCACCAGCTTACCGGCATCGTTCAGGCTCATCCCCAGACCTTTGGCATACTCCGGTACCCAGGAGATAAAGCCCAACTGGCCCAGGATGTAGCAGAGGGCGGCGACAGAGAGGAACAGGACGCCAATCCCCCATTTTTCTTTTACCACCGGCTCGCTGGTGGTCTGCGCTTTTTTGCCCAGAACCGGGAAGTCACAGCCGAAGGTCAGAATAAAGATCGCCACATAGACCAGACCAATGCAGGCGTAGACCCAGTACCACTCAATGCTGCGGGCCAGCAGCGCGGCGGCCACAATCGGGAAGATCATCCCTGCCATGCTGAAGAAGGAGTCGGTGAAGAGTAGTCGCGCGCCGCGCTGGCGGCCTTCATACATGTGGGTGATGAGGAATGTCCCGATGGACATGGTGATGCCGCTGACCAGACCCAGCACAAACATGGCGGCGGAGAACAAGGCGATGCTGTGGCTGAGCATCAGACCCGCCACGGCAAGGACCATCAACACAAAGCCAAAACGCAGCTGCGTTTTCAGCGGGACGATTTCCATCAGCCAGGCATTGAGAAAAATGGAGATCAGGATCCCGGCGTTAAGAAAGGTGAAGGTGTTACTCATGCTGGAAACGGGCAGGTTGAAATAGTCTGCGATATTTCCCATCACCATCCCGGTGACAATTACCAACGCACCGGTGAGGGCGTAGGAGAAGAAGCTGATCCATGTGAGCTTGATACGATTGCTGTTAGTCATGACTGGCCTGTGAATAGAAGTGTAAAGCGCATTGACGGCGCTGCGAGCGGCCAGATTTTAATCGTGAATGTGATCTAATCAAATCTTTTAGGACAAATTAATCATTCATTGCATAAAAAAGAGTGATATTAATCACGTTAAGGTCGCTGGCATGACTTTGCCGGGCGGTTACATCTGTTTCAAATAGGTAAAATTAGGTAAAGGGCTGGCCTACGTTCATACTGCTCTTTAGAATCAAGCCATTCGCTTTCTTTACTGCGCTTTGTTAAGGAATTCTCATGCTCAAATCAACCCTGGTGGCTGTCGCGGCTGTACTCGCTCTTTCAGCCCTCTCTCCTGCTGCGCTGGCAGCGAAAGGAGACCCGCACGTTCTGTTGACCACCTCTGCCGGCAACATTGAGCTGGAACTGAACAGCCAGAAAGCTCCCGTTTCTGTGAAAAACTTCCTCGATTATGTCAACAGCGGTTTTTATAACGGCACCACGTTCCACCGTGTGATCCCGGGCTTTATGGTGCAGGGCGGCGGCTTCAACGAGCAGATGCAGCAGAAGCAGCCAAACCCGCCAATCAAGAACGAAGCGGATAACGGCCTGCGTAACACCCGCGGCACCATCTCCATGGCGCGTACCGCCGATAAAGACAGCGCAACCAGTCAGTTCTTCCTCAACGTGGCGGATAACGCCTTCCTCGACCATGGCCAGCGTGATTTTGGCTATGCGGTGTTTGGTAAAGTTGTGAAAGGCATGGATGTGGCCGATAAAATTTCTCAGGTACAGACGCACGACGTCGGTCCTTATCAGAATGTGCCGTCAAAACCGATAGTTATCCTCTCTGCGAAAGTCCTGCCTTAATGCGTAATGGCGCGGGCAAGTTTTGCCCGCGTTACCTTTACCTCCCTGCGAAACCGCAGTTTGCTGCTTATACTTGTGGCAACACGGGCACAAGCAGGGAGGAAAAAGGTGAAAAAACTCACTGATAAGCAAAAATCCCGTCTTTGGGAACAGCAGCGAAACGCGAATTTTCAGGCCAGTCGCCGACTTGAAGGCGTCGATAGTCCATTAGTCACGCTCAATGCCGACGAGGCAGAACTGCGTCTTGAGGAGCTCAGGAGGCAGTATGAGCGATAAATACGGCAACGATCGCGATCCCTATCTCTATCCCGGGCTGAATGTCATGCGTAACCGGCTGGGCATCCGCCAGGCGGAGCGTCTGGCGCAGGCGGCGTATGAATTCACCGCGCTGCGAGCGGCAACCCTGGGGCTGGGACCGCTGCTGCGCGGCCTGCCGCATCTGTGCGCCATTCATCAGCATATCTATCAGGATATCTTCGACTGGGCGGGTGATATTCGTGAGATGGATATTTATCAGGGCGATACCCGCTTCTGCCACTTCGCCTACATCGAAAAAGAGGGCAATGCCCTGATGCAGGATCTGGAGGAGGAGGGATATCTCGTCGGGCTGGAGAGAGAGGATATCATTAACCGCCTCAGCCACTACTATTGCGAGATTAACGTCCTGCATCCGTTCCGCATCGGCAACGGTATTGTTCAGCGCATCTTCTTTGAGCAGCTGGCGATCCATGCGGGCTATCAGCTTTACTGGCGCGGTATCGACCCGGAAGAGTGGGCGCAGGCCAACCAGAGCGGTGCGATGGGGGATCTGAGCGCGTTGAACGCAATCTTCCGTAAAGTGGTAAGCGAAGCCGGGGAAACTGAGTAGAATAGGGCGGCCATTTTTTCAGGAGCCGCCATGATTCTGCTGATTGATAACTACGATTCCTTCACCTGGAACCTCTACCAGTATTTTTGCGAGCTGGGGGCGGAGGTGGTGGTCCGGCGCAACGACGCACTCTCTCTGGAGGATGTCGCCGCGCTCAATCCGCAAAAAATCGTTATCTCCCCCGGCCCCTGCACCCCGGATGAGTCCGGCATCTCGCTGGCGGTGATCCAGCGCTATGCCGGTAAAGTGCCGATCCTCGGCGTCTGCCTCGGGCATCAGGCCATCGCCCAGGTCTTTGGTGCGACCATTGTGCGGGCCGCGAAAGTGATGCACGGCAAAACCTCCCCGGTGACGCACAACGGTGCCGGGGTGTTCTGCGGCCTGAATAATCCCCTTACCGTCACCCGCTATCACTCTCTCATCATCGATCCGCCCACCTTACCCGACTGCTTTGAGGTGACCGCCTGGAGCGAAACGCAGGAGATCATGGGTATCCGTCACCGTGAATGGGATCTGGAAGGGGTGCAGTTCCATCCCGAAAGCATTCTCAGCGAACAGGGCCACCAGCTGCTGGCTAATTTCCTCAAACGTTGATTTTTAGTTGCCATGAAGTGATTTTTTAAGCATATTTCGTGATTATATTTTCACTTCTGCTTTTTGCTTAAAAAAGGGTGGGGTTACATGGCAACTGAACAATCTGCAATTACGCGCGCAACATTCGATGAGGTGATACTGCCAATTTATGCACCGGCTGAGTTTATCCCGGTGAAGGGGAAAGGCAGCCGCGTCTGGGATCAACAGGGCAAAGAGTACATTGATTTTGCGGGCGGCATTGCGGTAACGGCGTTAGGTCACTGCCACCCGGCGCTGGTCGAGGCGCTCAAAACCCAAGGCGAAACCCTGTGGCACACCAGCAACGTCTTTACCAACGAACCGGCGCTGCGCCTGGGCCGCAAAATCATTGACGCCACCTTTGCCGAGCGCGTGCTGTTTATGAACTCCGGCACCGAAGCCAACGAAACCGCTTTTAAGCTGGCCCGCTATTACGCCTCCACCCGCCACAGCCCGTTTAAAACCAAAATCATCGCCTTCCACAATGCGTTTCATGGCCGTTCGCTGTTTACCGTGACCGTGGGCGGTCAGCCAAAATATTCCGATGGTTTTGGCCCGAAACCGGCCGACATCATCCACGTGCCGTTTAACGATCTGCATGCGGTAAAAGCGGTGATGGACGATCACACCTGCGCGGTGGTGGTTGAGCCGATCCAGGGTGAAGGCGGCGTGATGGCGGCAACGCCAGAATTCCTGCAGGGGCTGCGCGATCTGTGCGATCAGCACCAGGCCCTGCTGGTCTTTGACGAAGTGCAGAGCGGCATGGGGCGCACCGGGGATCTGTTTGCTTATATGCACTACGGCGTGACGCCGGACATCCTGACCAGCGCCAAAGCGCTCGGGGGTGGCTTCCCGGTGAGCGCCGTGCTCACCACGCAGGATATCGCGTCGGCATTCCACGTGGGCTCTCACGGCTCGACCTACGGCGGCAACCCGCTGGCGTGCGCGGTTGCCGGGGCGGCGTTCGATATCATCAATACCCCGGAAGTGCTGAGCGGCGTCAATACAAAGCGCGAGCAGTTTGTGAAGCATCTTCAGCAGATCGATGCGCAGTACGATGTCTTCAGCGATATCCGTGGCATGGGGCTGTTGATTGGCGCCGAACTGAAGCCGCAATACAAAGGCCGGGCGCGCGATTTCCTCTACGCCGCCGCCAGTGAAGGGGCGATGGTGCTCAACGCCGGGCCGGACGTGATGCGCTTTGCGCCATCGCTGCTGGTGGAAAGCGCGGATATCGAAGAGGGGATGACCCGCTTTGCGCAGGCGGTGAAGCGGGTGGTTCAGCAGTAGCTGTGTAGCCCGGCGGCGCTACGCTTGCACGGGCCTACAAGACCGTAGGCCGGGTAAGCGCAGCGCCACCCGGCGTTTAATACGGTGTGCGTTTCAAACGCCGTATCAACCAGATGCCATGATGCGGACGCTGGCGCCACGCCACCGACGAAATGGTGTGCATGGTATTCAGATGCCCCAGGGTGCGCTGCAGATGTTGTTCCAGCGTACTCATGGGGCCTTGCGTCAGGGTCTCTGGCGCTTCCAGAATATTGCTGTCCCCACTCTCACCCGGCTCGTCATACTCCAGACGCTGCTGACAGCGCTGAAGGGCGATTTCACACGACTGCAGATAACGCTGCGCCAGGTCTGGCGTCAGCATCGTATGCTCCCGCGCCAGGGTCGTCATTGCGTTGATATGCTCGACGATAAACTGGCTGTGCGTCACCCAGAGTTTCATATCCGCCAGATATGCCGAATTGAAGCCCGGCTCCTGCATCGCCTGATTGAGGGAGTTGAACAGCGCATTGTGCGCCTGATTGACCTTCATGCGCTGCCAGGCCAGCGGCGTGGGTTGCGGATCGTCGCTGAGGATCAGGCGGATGGCTTCCTGATCGGCCTCCAGCGCGTCGTGAGCATTCTGCCGCAACAATCCGCTCTGCCACTGCGGCCACAGCCAGACCATGCCGCCAAAGGCAATCAGGCAGCCAATCAGCGTATCGGCCAGCCGGGCGATAATAAACTGCTCACCGTTGAGCGTAATCAGTTGCAGGCTGTACACGGCGGTCAGCGTAAAGCCCACCGTCGCCCAGCCGTAGCTCTTGCGAATGATCAGGTAGCTTACCAGCGTCACCAACAGCATACCGGCCAGGGTATAGCCTTCCGGGACGTGTAAGTGCAGGGTGATCCCCGCAATAATCAGCCCCGCCATCGTGCCGCCCGCCCGGTGGAGGATGCGCACCCGCGTGGCGCTGTAGCCGTTTTGCGTCACCAGCAGCACGGTCATTAAGATCCAGTAAGGCTTAGGCAGATGCAGCGCCATCCCCATCAGGCTGGCGATACTCAGCATCACGCTGATGCGGGCCGCATTGCGCAGGGCGGCAGACTTCAGCGACAGATAGCTTCTCAGGGCGGGGATCAGCGGCAGGCGTTTCTGCTTGTCTGCCATCAGGTCGCGGGGGTAGAGCGGGCGCTGGGTGCGCAGCACCCGGGCAATACGGCTGAAGTGCCAGGCGCAGAACTGGCCCACCGGGTTATCCGGATGCTGACGGGCGATCTTCTCCAGCGCGCCGAGCTGCTTGTCCATGGTGAAACGGGTGGGGTAGCGATGATAGAGAATGTCGTCAGCCAGCACCCGCAGCCGGGCGGCGACGGTCTGTGCGTTCCAGCGGATCACCGCTTCGGCGTGGCTGCGTTCCACCAGCTTTTGCACCTCCTGCGGATGATGCAGGCTGACGGAGATATGCTCCTGCAGATCCAGCCCCACCTGGAAGGTACGCAGCAGGCGTTTGTATTCATGATTCCTGTTCGCCGCCAGCATATGCAGCTGCTGGTAGCACTGACTAATCAGGTCCACCACCTTCTGCTGGCGTGCCAGCAGCGGCGGCAGCGATTTTTCCGGGTCGGTATGCTGGGTCAGCAGGGTGTATTTCGCTTCGCAGTAATCGGCCAGCTGGCGGTAGAGCACGCTCAGGGATTCACGCAGCGGCTGCTCCCGCCACAGCCAGAACCAGAACCAGTTAAACAGACCGTACCAGAGTGTCCCCAGGGCGTAGATCAGCAGCGGCGCCCAGATCGGCATATTCCCCGCCAGACTGAGGGTAAAGATGGCCGCAATCAGCGAGGCGGGCAGCAGGCGGGCGTGCAGGGCGCTGATCTCCGCCGTGACGCCCAGCGTCATCGCCAGGGCGGTCAGAATGAGGGGCAGCGGAATATCACGCGCCAGCAGCAATTGCACCGCAAGACTACAGCCAGCAAACAGGCAGCCGCCAATCATCAGGCGTTTAAAAAAGCGTTTATGGGGCGTGTCGAGACCCGCAATGTTGCAGCAGGCGGGAACGAGAGAAAACAGAAGGCCGTATTGCAGGTAACCGAGAACTAAACCCACAGCCACAGGGAGACACAGCACCAGGGTTTGCCGCAGTGCGTAGTTAACTTCCGGGTGGTAAATGAGCCTGCGCCACATGGGTGAGAGAGACAAAAACGGAGTGTCATCATGCGATGCCACGCCGTCTGAGCGGAATTAACGTGTTCCGTAAACCACGATGGTTTTACCGTGGGCGGAAATCAGGTTCTGATCTTCCAGCATTTTCAAAATACGGCCCACTGTCTCACGGGAACAACCGACGATCTGACCAATTTCCTGACGGGTAATTTTAATTTGCATACCGTCCGGGTGGGTCATGGCGTCTGGCTGTTTCGCCAGGTTCAGCAGCGTCTGAGCAATACGGCCCGTTACGTCCAGGAAGGCGAGGTTGCCCACTTTCTCGGAAGTAACTTGCAGACGGCGAGCCATCTGCGAAGAGAGGCGCATCAGGATATCCGGGTTAACCTGGATCAGCTGGCGGAACTTTTTATAAGAGATCTCAGCCACTTCACACGCGGTTTTCGCACGGACCCAGGCGCTACGCTCCTGACCTTCTTCAAACAGGCCCAGTTCACCGATAAAGTCTCCCTGATTCAGGTAAGAGAGGATCATCTCTTTGCCTTCTTCATCTTTGATCAGCACTGCCACTGAGCCTTTGACGATGTAATACAACGTTTCCGCTTTTTCACCCTGGTGAATCAGCGTGCTCTTCGATGGGTACTTATGAATGTGGCAATGAGACAAGAACCATTCGAGAGTCGGGTCTGTTTGCGGTTTGCCAAGCACCATGCGCTGTTATCCTCTGTTATAAGCTGGCTCCAGAGTCTGGCTCTGTACCTGTACTCTGGGGTTGCAATCGTATTCTTTCCCCTGCCTGGGGTCTGGCTGTCACAATGATTAGCAGCCTGTAATGTGTGATGTCCTCTGCATACATGTGCAACGTCAATGTATTACTGTAGCATCTCGACTGTTTTAGCATAGCTTTTGCCGCGTGTCTCCTGGTGTCTCGCTTCAGCTTGATGCAGGTCGACTTCCGTTGCCAGAATTGTTACTGGCGCGTAATCTGACAAGAAAAATGCAATCCTGGAGTGAGTTAAAATGCAAGCACGTGTGAAATGGGTTGAAGGTTTAACGTTTCTCGGTGAGTCCGCGTCGGGGCACCAGATTCTGATGGATGGCAACTCCGGTGATAAAGCACCCAGCCCGATGGAAGTGGTTCTGATGGCGGCGGGTGGATGCAGCGCTATCGACGTGGTATCGATTCTGCAAAAAGGGCGTCACGATGTGACCGACTGCGAAGTGAAACTGACCTCAGAGCGTCGGGATGAAGCACCGCGTCTCTTCACCCATATCAACCTGCATTTCGTGGTGACCGGCAAAGCGCTGAAAGATGCTGCGGTCTCCCGCGCGGTAGATCTCTCTGCAGAGAAGTACTGCTCCGTGGCGCTGATGCTGGAGAAAGCGGTCAATATTACCCATTCGTATGAAGTGATCGAGGCGTAAGGCCTGGATCAAACGCCGGGCAGCACTTCGTTTGCCCGGCCTACAGAACCTTGTAGGCCCGGTAAGCGTAGCGCCACCGGGCAACACGCCTCAATCGATCTTCTTCCCTTCCATTAACCGCTGCACCAGCGGTGTCATGATTAACTCCATCGCCAGCCCCATCTTCCCACCCGGCACCACCAGCGTATTGATGTGTGAAATAAACGAACCCTGCAGCATCGCCAGCAGCCAGGGGTAATCGATATTGTCCAGATTGCGGAAATGGATCACCACAAAGCTCTCATCCAGCGACGGGATGCCTTTAGCGGCAAAGGGGTTAGAGGTGTCCACGGTCGGGACGCGCTGGAAATTAATATGGGTGCGGGAAAACTGCGGCGTCAGGAAGTTGATGTAATCCTCCATGGAGCGAACCACCGAATCCATCACCGCCTCGCGGGAATGGCCGCGCTCGCTGGTATCCCGCGTCAGCTTCTGGATCCACTCCAGGTTTACAATGGGTACGACGCCCACCAGCAGATCGACATGGCGCGCCACGTCATGGTGCGGCGTAACGACCCCGCCGTGCAGACCTTCATAAAACAGCACATCCGTGGGTTCTGGCAGCGGCTGCCAGGGAGTGAAAGTGCCCGGCACCTGGTTCCAGGGTACCGCTTCATCATAGGTATGCAGGTATTTGCGCGACTGGCCGGTGCCGCTTCGACCGTACTCTGCAAAGGTCTGCTCCAGCAGGCCAAAGTCGTTAGCATCCGGGCCAAAGTAGCTGATATGTTTGCCTAAATCACGGGCCTTGCGGATGGCCATATCCATCTCAGGGCGGGTGTAGCGGTGAAAGCTGTCGCCTTCCACTTCCGCGGCACGCAGATGCAGTTGCGAGAAGATCTTACGAAAGGCGAGGCTGGTGGTGGTGGTACCCGCACCACTCGATCCTGTGACGGCGATAACCGGATGTCTGGCGGACATAGCAACTCCCTGAGTGGAAAGATGTCGCGGTTAACCGCGAAATTGATTGCGAGGCATGATGTTGACGGTTTCGTGCAGCTCGGACCATACGACCAGCACCTCACCGCTTTGCAGCTGGCGCCTGACATCAGCGACCTTCTGCTCAAGCGAACGTTCCTCTTCACCATAATCGGTGCCTTCGCGTAACACAAAACTTTCAATCAGATTATCCAGCGTTTCGGGAGCCAGATCTTGCCAGGGAATAATCATGTTTATTTTTCCAGATAGGGAGTCAGCCAGTCCGGGATACGTGTCTCCAGCCACATCTGCGGTCGGCGCAGCGTTCCGCTGATAAAGCCCACGTGTCCGCCATGTTCGGTCAGCTGATACTGTACGTTTGCCGGTAAATGTTCCGGCGCCGGAATCGAATGATGATCCATAAACGGATCGTCTTTCGCATGAATGATCATGCGTAGGCCGGGTGATTTGATTCAGCAATGGCATGGCGCTGCACTGACGATAGTAGTCAATCGCATCGGCAAAACCGTGAATTTTCGCGGTGATCAGATCGTCAAATTCACGAATGCGCCGCATGCGCTTGAGCTGCTCAAGGTTTATCGGCAGCGAGCCCGGATAGGCCTTCAGTTTTCGTGAGGCGTTGCCTTTCAACAGGTTAAGCAGGTAGCGCTGATACACGCGCGAAAAGCCCTTATCCATATGATAGCTGCACTGTTCCAGCATAAACGGGGCAGAGACGATGACGGCGGCATCCAGCGGGATCGTATCCCCCTCTTTCGCCAGCAGGCAGGCGAGCATGTTTCCCCCCAGCGAATAACCCACCGCAGCGGTGGGGGCCGGGCCGTGGGTCTCCGCCAGCCAGCGCAGGAACCATGTGCCATCCTCTGTTTCGCCGGAGTGATAGATGCGTTTCTGGCGATTGGGTTCGCCGCTACAGCCTCTGAAATGCATCACCACGCCCAGCCAGCCGCGCGCTTTTGCCGCCTGAATCAGGCCGTGAGCATAGGGGCTGTGCAGGCTGCCCTCCAGACCATGAAAGACCACCAGCCGGGGTTTGTGCTGTGCCTTAGAGGGATCTTCACTCCATGCCAGATCCACAAAGTCATCATCCGGCAGGTCGAGTCGCTGCCAGACGGGGGTAAAAAGCACTTTACGGCGGATGAGACGCGGCAGCATGGTTTGCAGATGGCGGTTCGACAGGCCCCGCATGGGGACAAAGGTCGCGCTCTCGTCGGGCGTAAAGTTAAATTCAGATGGGATTGTCTGCGTCATAACGGTGTGATGTTAATTCTTCTCAATCGTTCACTATACCTTCCGAATCGGCTCCTGTTTATAAAAAGCCACGCGATTGCGCGATCGCCTCTCCTCACAGCGCCCTTTTTTGACCCGTAGCCTGTTGTTTCACAACGTCAAATGATCCCGATCACAATTAATTGCCTTCTTTATTACTCTCAGGCTAACGATTCTATTCCAAGCTTAATTGATGCCTTTATCACCAGGGTGCAGACTTAACTCAACGTTAAGCAAATCTAAAGATGTGCTGAATCAGGAGGTTAACAATGTTATCAGGGCAAACGCCAGCCCGGAACTGGAATACGCGTCGCACTGAAAAAGCGCGCCGCCTGGCTTCCGTCCCGGTGCAGGGCAAGGTACTGCCAACAGGCGACCTCGTCGCTATGCTGGAAAAACTGATCGCCCCAGGCGACAAAGTCGTACTGGAAGGCAATAACCAGAAGCAGGCGGATTTCCTTTCCCGCTCGCTGGCCGAGGTGAATCCTCAGGTCGTTCACGATCTGCATATGATTATGCCGAGCGTGGGCCGCAGCGAACACCTGGATATCTTTGAAAAAGGCATCGCCCGCAAGCTCGACTTCTCCTTCTCCGGTACCCAGAGCCTGCGTATTTCGCAGCTGCTGGAGGATGGACAGCTGGAGATCGGTGCGATCCATACCTACATCGAACTCTACTCCCGCCTCTATGTCGATCTGTCGCCGAACGTGGCGCTGATTGCCGGGTTTAAAGCGGATCGTAAAGGTAATCTCTACACCGGTGCCAGAACCGAAGATACCCCGGCGCTGGTAGAAGCCGCCGCCTTCCACGACGGCATCGTCATCGCCCAGGTGAACGAACTGGTGGACGACGAGTGTGACCTGCCGCGCGTGGATATCCCCGGCTCCTGGATTGATTTCGTGGTCGTCGCCGACAAGCCGTTCTTCATCGAACCGCTCTTCACCCGTGACCCACGCCTGATCAAACAGGAACATATCCTGATGGCGATGATGGCCATCAAGGGCATTTATGCGGAACACCAGGTGCAGTCCCTGAACCACGGGATTGGCTTCAACACCGCGGCGATTGAGCTGCTTCTGCCTACCTACGGCGAACAGCTCGGACTCAAAGGCAAAATCTGTAAACACTGGACCCTGAACCCGCATCCGACGCTGATCCCGGCGATTGAGAGCGGCTGGGTGGAGAGCGTGCACTGCTTCGGCGGTGAGCTGGGGATGGAAGAGTACATTCGTGCCCGTCTGGATATCTTCTTTACCGGTGCCGATGGCTCCATGCGCTCTAACCGCGCCTTCTGTCAGCTGGCAGGCCAGTACGCGGTCGATATGTTTATCGGCTCAACCCTGCAGGTGGATGGTTACGCCAACTCCTCTACCGTGACCCGCGGCCGTCTTTCCGGCTTCGGCGGGGCGCCCAACATGGGCCATGACCCGCACGGTCGCCGTCATGCCACCCCGGCCTGGCTGAACATGATCACCGAGCCCGACCCGATGCAGCGCGGTAAGAAACTGGTCGTGCAGATGGTCGAAACCTTCCAGGCAGGCGTGAAGCCGACCTTCGTCGAAAAACTCGATGCGGTTGATGTGGCGAAAGCCTCCGGTATGCCGCTGGCACCGGTCATGATCTACGGCGATGACGTCACCCACGTGCTGACGGAAGAGGGGATTGCTTACCTCTACCGGGCGAAAGATCTGGAAGAGCGTCGCGCCATGGTCGCCGCGGTCGCAGGTATCACCGATATCGGCCTGGGTGTGGACGCTAAACGCGTCGCCGAGCTGCGCCAGAGCGGCAAAGTGCTCTACCCGGAAGATATGGGCATTCGCCGCACCGACGCCACCCGCTCGCTGCTGGCGGCGGGCAGCGTCTCTGACCTGGTTGAATGGTCCGGCGGTCTCTACAACCCACCTGCGAAATTCCGGAGCTGGTAATGAAACTTCTGCCCCGGATCCAGGTTGAAGGCGGTGCCGAATGGCTGGCGCGAACCGCCACGCAGTGTCTCATTGACGAAGCGCGACTTAGCCCGAAACCCGGTCTGGTGGACAGTCGGGGGAACGGCGCGCACCACGATCTCTCGCTCGCGCTGATGGAGCGCTCGGCGCACAGCCTGACCCCTACGTTTCAGGCGCTGGCGCTGCAAAGCTGGCAGCGTCCGGCCGATATCGCGCTACGGCAGACCGTGGGTCGGCTGGGGCGCGAAGGCGAGCAGCAGATGATGGCCGCCACCGGCGGGGTGAATACCCACCGTGGCGCTATCTGGGCGCTGGGATTGTTAGTCAGCGCCGTGGCGATGCATGGCGGCAGCGCAACAGCGCAGTCGGTCGCCGACACCGCCGCGCAGCTGGCGAAACTGCCGGATGACGCCGCGCCGAAAGTGTTCAGCAAAGGGCTGCGCGCCACCCACCGTTATCGGGTGCCGGGCGCGCGCGAAGAGGCGCGGCAGGCGTTTCCGCACATTATGCAGCGGGCGTTGCCGCAGCTTCGCCTGAGCCGTCTTAACGGCAGTAGCGAAGCCCATGCCCGGCTCGATGCGCTGATGGCGATCATGACCTCATTAACCGATACCTGCGTGCTTTCCCGCGCCGGAATGGAGGGGTTAGATGCCATGCAGCACGGGGCCCGGGCGGTATTAGCCGCTGGCGGCACCGCACAGCCTGAGGGGCAACGTGCGCTCGCGGTATTAGACAAACAGATGCTCTTGCTCAATGCCTCACCGGGCGGCGCGGCCGACCTGCTGGCCGCCACGCTGTTCCTTGACCGCATAGAGACGCCTTATTTAGCGAATTAAGAGGATGTTATGGAAAAAATCACATTAACACTGCCCGCCAGCCGTGCCCTGAACGGCAAAGCGCTGGCAGGCGTTGTGGGCTCCGGGGATATGGAGGTGTTATTTACCGCCGACCAGGGCCAGACATTAACAGTCGAGATCACCACCTCCGTCGATAACAGCCGTGGCCGCTGGGACGCGCTGTTTAACAGACTGCAAACCGTCAGCAGCCTGCCGGCTGGCAAGCTAACCATTCACGACTTTGGCGCAACGCCGGGCGTGGCGCGCATTCGTATCGAACAGGTCTTTGAGGGGGTGAGCCATGCGTGATGACAGCAGCTTTATTGAATTGAAAGCGCGCCAGCGTGCGCAGGCGCTGCTCGACGAGGGCAGCTACCGCGAACTGCTGGATCCGTTTGAAGGGATTATCTCTCCGTGGCTGGGGCCGCAGGGCATTGTGCCGCAGGCCGATGACGGCATGGTGGTGGCAAAAGGCACCATCAACGGTAAACCCGCCGTGGTCGTGGCGATCGAAGGCGCGTTCCAGGGTGGCAGCATGGGCGAAGTCTCCGGCGCCAAAATGGCGGCCGCGCTGGAGCTGGCGGCGGAAGATAACCGTAACGGCATTCCAACCCAGGCGGTACTGAGCCTCGAAACCGGCGGCGTACGTCTGCAGGAGGCTAACCTTGGCCTGGCGGCGATTGCCGATATCCACGCGGCCATCGTCGATCTGCGTCGCTATACCCCGGTCATCGGCATTGTCGCCGGTACCGTTGGTTGCTTCGGCGGGATGTCCATTGCCGCAGCGCTGTGCAGCTATCTGATTGTGACCCGCGAAGCGCGTCTCGGTCTGAACGGCCCGCAGGTTATCGAGCAGGAAGCGGGCATTGAAGAGTACGACTCCCGCGACCGTCCGTTTATCTGGAGCATGACCGGGGGCGAAATTCGCTATCAAAGCGGGCTGGTGGATGCCCTGGTGGGCGACGGCGTGAACGCGGTGAAAGCGGCGATGAACGACGCGATTGCGAAAGGCGTGCCGGCAAAACACCGCACCGACAACTATGACTGGTATCTCGAACGCCTGAGTCACTTCGACACGCGCAAACAGGCGGATACCGAACAGATTCACGCGCTCTTTGCCCGGGAGGTGAAATGATGAGTACTTCAATTAGCCGTGGTGAACTCTGGCTGGAAACCCTTGCGCCGAATGCCCGTCGTCTGGAAGGGCTCTGCCCGTCGGTTCAGGCGGCGGACGGCGAGCTGAATGGCGAAGCGGTACGCTTTGTGGCGGTGGTGCCGGATGCAAACAACCACTATCCGCGTGCGGCACGAGGCGAAGTCGGTCTGCTGGAGGGCTGGACGCTGGCGAAAGTGGTGAGCGAAACCGTTGCCGCCGACGCCGATAACGCCGTGAAACGCCCGATTGTGGCGGTGATCGACGTGCCGAGCCAGGCCTATGGTCGCCGTGAAGAGGGCTTTGGTATTCATCAGGCGCTGGCCGGTGCTGCTGCGGCCTATGCTAACGCGCGTCTGGCGGGCCATCCGGTGATTGGTCTGATCGTCGGGAAAGCGATGTCCGGGGCGTTTCTGGCCCACGGCTATCAGGCCAACCGGCTGATCGCCTTCAACGACAAGGGCGTGCTGATCCACGCGATGGGCAAAGAGTCTGCCGCCCGCATCACGCTGCGTACCGTTGAGGCGCTGGAAAAACTGGCGGCGACCATTCCGCCTATGGCCTATGACATCAGTAACTACGCTACCCTGGGGCTGCTGGAGAACCTGCTGGATATCAGCAATCCGGACGCACCTTCATCCATCGATCTGGCGCTGGTGAAAACCACGTTGCAACAGGCCATTGATGACGCTCGCCGGGATCCGACGCTGAAAAGCCGTCTGGGTGCCGACAATCGCCATAGCTCCGCTCTTGTACGCGAACGTATGCGAGCTAGCTGGTAATACCAAAAAATAAAAGACCTGCCAGATGCACGCCCCGTGGGCGCACCCGTTGCGCCCGCGTGGGAACCTGCATCCTGAAAATAATAACCATCGCGTCAGTGCTTAAACTTCTTTTTTACAGGTGATTTATGACTTATGTGATTGTTCATGCCCTTGCCCCCATTTTTGTCATCATGCTGCTCGGCTTCTGGGCCGGTAAAGCCAAAATGGTGGACAACAAAAATGTCTCTCTGCTTAATATCTTCGTGATGGATTTTGCGCTGCCCGCCGCGCTGTTCAGCGCCACGGTGCAAACGTCCTGGACAGGTATCATTGCCCAGTCGCCGCTGATCCTGGTTCTGACCCTGGCGATGTGGATCACCTATGCGGCCATCTACTTCCTCGCCACGAAAGTCTTTAAAAAGTCCCCGCAGGATGCCGCCGTGCTGACGCTGACCGTGGCGCTGCCGAACTATGCGGCGCTGGGCCTGCCGATTCTGGGCAGCGTGTTGGGTGAAAGCCCGGCGACCTCGCTCTCGGTAGCGGTCTCCATTGCCTGCGGCTCCGTACTGATGACGCCGTTCTGCCTGCTGATCCTGGAGCGTGAGAAAGCGCGCGCCGAGGGCAATAACTCAGGTTCAACGCTCTCCATGCTGCCGGTGCTGATGTGGCGCTCCATTAAGAAACCGATTGTGATGGGCCCGCTGCTGGGTGTCATTCTCTCTGCCATCGGTATCAAAATGCCGGAACTGGTTCTGGCGGCGATTAAACCGCTGGGGCTCTCCGCCACCGCTGCGGCGCTGTTCCTGACCGGGATGATCCTGTCGGCCCGTAAGCTGCAGATCAACACGATGGTCATTAGCGCGACGATCGCCAAACTGCTGATTCAACCAGCCATTGCGTGGGGTATCGTTTTACTCTTCGGTCTGCACGGTTCCGTGGCTATCACCGCTATCCTGATGATTGCTCTGTCCGCCGGTTTCTTCGGCGTGGTGTTTGGTAACCGCTTTGGCGTGCAGTCGCCGGATGCGGAAGCAGTGCTGCTGTTAAGCTCCGTCCTGTGTATCCTGTCGCTGCCGCTGTTTATCTCGCTGACTTCAGGAATGTAATCATGACCACAACATTACGCCCGCACGACTTAATCTGGCTTACCACAAGGGATGCGCTGGAGGATATCCAGGAGCCCTGGGTGGATGCAGCCTGGCATACCGGGTTGCCGGTGGTGGTGCGGCGTGATGTTGAGGGTAGCGGGCGTATTCCGGTCGGGGTACGCGGCCTTAAGCGCGAGCAGCGCGCGGCGGGCTGGGTTAACCCTCACCAGATTGCCCGCGTGGTCTCCCCCGAACAGCTGAGCGCAGAAGACAGTCTGCTGCGCTCGCCGTTTATCACTCAGCCGCCGGTTCAGGTGGCCGTACAGCTTTCCCGCATCTCCTGGCCCTGGACGTGGGGCATTACCGGTAGCACCGGCTATGCGCTGGCGACCGGTATTGCGGTGATCCACGCCGCAAGCGATCTCGATCTGCTGATCCGCGCCCCGCAGCCGCTTTCCCGCACGGATTTACTCAGCTGGCAGTCACAGCTTGAGGGGGCGCTCTGCCGGGCCGATACCCAGGTCGAGACGCCGCTGGGCGGCTTTGCGCTCAACGAATGGCTACGTGATGGAAAAACGTTGCTGAAAACCGACCGGGGGCCGCGCCTGACGGCGAACCCCTGGGCATGGGAGGAACAATGAAGATCCTGTTTACCTTTCCGGGGCAGGGGACGCAGCATCCCGGTATGCTGCAAAACCTGCCGGGAACCGAGCTGGCGCAGGCGCGTGAAGTGCTGGGCGCCAGTGAAGTGGATGCGCTGGACTCCCCGGCGGCGCTAGAGCATACCCGCGCGGTGCAGCTCTCGCTGCTGATCGCGGGTGTCGCCTGGGCGCGGGAACTGGCGCGTCGCGGCGCGGCGCCGGATATCGTCAGCGGCCTCTCTATCGGCGCGTATCCTGCGGCAGTGCTCTCCGGGGCGCTCGATTTTGCTGATGCCCTGACGCTGGTGGCCCTGCGGGGCGATCTGATGGAGCAGGCTTATCCACACGGCTACGGCCTGACGGCCATTATGGGGTTAACCCTTGCGCAGGTAGAAACCCTGATGGAAGGCACCGGCACCTACGTTGCCAACCTGAACGCGGAGATGCAGATTGTGATTGCGGGAACCGACGAGGGGATGGCAGAAGTGGCGGCGCGCGCGCTGGCGAAAGGAGCCAACAAAGCCCGACGTCTGGCGGTGAGCGTCCCGTCGCACTGCGAACTGCTGGTCGAGCCGGCGCAAAAACTGGTCGAGGCCTTTAGCCGGGTCACGCTCTCTCGTCCCCGCTGCGCCTACCTGAGTGGCAGCACCGGGCGCGTACTCTGGCAGCCGGAAAAAATTGCCGACGATCTGGCGATGAACATGGCCCGGACGGTGCGCTGGCAGGAGGCGGTGATTGCCGCTAACGAACGCGAAGCGCGGCTGGCGATAGAGATGCCTCCCGGCGGCGTGCTCACCTGCCTGACGCGTCAGGCAGCCTGGGAAGGGGAGTCGGTCTCTCTGGAAAGGAGCGGCATGGATGTCGCGGTGCATCTCGCCCGGCGTCTTAAGGCGTAGCGTTCTGCTCAAGGCGGCGGGCGTACATGCGGCCTTCCGCCGCCAGCGCCCGCAGGCTCGGATCCTGCTCGCGGTTGCGGGCAAAGACGATGGCGATCAACTGCTGCATTTGATACGGCTGGGCCAGCTTTAACAGCTGCACCGAGTTTTCGTACACTTTTTTCATCCTGCCCGGCATCAGTGTAAAGCCGACACCTGCCTGCACCAGACTCAGCATTGAAAAAATATCATTGACCCGGGTGACGATTTCCGGCTCAAAGCCAGCGATATGAAACGCTTCCTGGAAACCGGCATAGGTGGCGAAGCCCTCTGCCAGGGCGACAAACTTCTGGTCTTTGTAGTCGCGTAAGTCCGCCAGCGCGTTGGTATTGAGCTGCGCCGAAGCGGGGGCGGCCAGAAAGATGTCATCGTGGAACAGGGGCAGCACCTCGAGGTTGTTGCGATCAATCTCACTCTCCGAGATGGAGATGAGAATGGCATCGAGCGCGCCTTCATCCAGCAGATGCAGCAGGGTGTCGTTGGATCCCATGGTGAGATCCATCTCCAGATCCGGACGGCGCAGTTTCATGCCCATAATGAGCTGCGGAACGGTCTCAAGCGTCAGAGAGTAGAGTGTCCCCACCCGCAGACGGCCCTGGCCGACGCCGGCCGTTTTACGCGCCTCTTCCAGCCCGCGCTCCATCACCTGCATCACCTCCTGACAATACTCAAGCAGCGTCCAGGCGGCGGGCAGGGCGATCAAATTACGGCCTTTATGTGTAAACAGCGGGCAGCGGACGTTCTCTTCCAGGGTGTGCAGGGCACGATGGACGCTGACTCCGCTGAGGTTCAGCACCTCAGCGGCACGGGCGATATTGCCCGTCTCCATGAAGGTCATGAAGATGCTCAGTTTGCGGAATGTAATTTCGCTGGTCAGGTATCATCGCCCCTCCCGGGTTAGTCGCTCTGGAGCATCTCTTCGAGCTGTTCCTGCGCCTCCAGCCAGGCCATTTCGCACTCCTCAAGGCTGGATTTGGTTTTAGCCTGCACCTGCAGGCACTCGGTTAGCTCGGCTTTACGCGTCTGGTCATACAGGCCGCTGTCGCCCAGCTTCTCTTCCACGGTGGCAAGCGTGGCGTTGAGCTTCTCCATCTCTTTTTCCAGACGGGTAATCTCTTTACGCAGCGGCTGGGTCTGAGTGCGCAGCTCTGCTTCACGGCGCTTCTGATCTTTACGCGCCTGGGCGCTGTTGGCGTTCTCTTTCGCTGCCTCTTCCGGCTGGTTTTCCTGCTTCTGCACGTCCGTCAGCCACTGCTGGTAATCTTCCAGATCGCCGTCGAAAGGCTCTACTTTACTGTCGTGCACCAGGTAGAGATCGTCGGTGGTGGAGCGGATCAGGTGACGATCGTGGGATACGACCACCAGCGCGCCTTCGAACTCAAACAGCGCTTCGGTCAGCGCCTGGCGCATGTCGAGATCCAGGTGGTTAGTCGGTTCATCGAGCAGCAGCAGGTTCGGGCGCTGCCAGACGATGAGGGCCAGCACCAGGCGCGCTTTTTCGCCGCCGGAGAAGCGCTCAGTATTCTCGGTCACTTTATCGCCCTGGAAGCCGAAGCCGCCCAGATAATCCCGCAGCTTCTGCTCCATCTCCTGCGGGGCCAGACGCGCCAGGTGCTGCAGCGGCGATTCGTCAGCGCGTAAAAATTCCAGCTGATGCTGTGCGAAATAGCCCAGCTTGATGCCCTTCGCCAGACCAATATCGCCACGCACAGGCGCAAGCTCGCCCGCCAGCAGCTTAATCAGCGTCGATTTACCGGCGCCATTACGCCCGAGCAGACCGATACGGGAACCCGGCACCAGATTAAGTTTGATGGAATCCAGGATGATGCGCTCGCCATAGCCCGCGCTGACTTTTTCCATTTTCAGCAGGGGGTTGGGGAGGCTTTCCGGCGCGCGGAAGCTAAAGTGGAAAGGGTTGTCGACGTGCGCCGGGGCGATCATCTCCATGCGTTCCAGCATCTTAATGCGGCTCTGGGCCTGTTTGGCTTTTGACGCCTTCGCCTTGAAGCGATCGACAAAGCTCTGCAGGTGCGCCACGCGCTGCTGCTGGCTTTCGTACATCGCCTGCTGCTGGGAGAGACGTACCGCGCGCTGGCGCTCAAACGAGCTATAGTTGCCGGTGTACTCGAACATCGTTTCCTGTTCGATATGAATAATTTTATCCACCACCGGGTCAAGGAAGTCACGGTCGTGGGAGATCAGGATCAGCGTGCCCTGATAGCTCTTCAGCCACTTCTCCAGCCAGATCACCGCATCGAGATCAAGGTGGTTGGTCGGTTCATCGAGTAGCAGCAGGTCAGAACGGCAGATCAGCGCCTGGGCCAGGTTAAGGCGCATGCGCCAGCCGCCGGAGAAGTCGCTGACCGGGCGTTCCAGTTGCTCGTTGCTGAACCCGAGGCCGTGCAACAGGCTGGCGGCGCGGGAGCGAATAGTCCAGGCATCAATGGCGTCGAGTTTGCCGTGCACGGTGGCAATCGCATGGCCGTCGTTGCGTTCGTTGGCGGCATACAGCTCCGCTTCCAGCTTGCGGTATTCCCGATCGCCGTCGATAACATAATCCATCGCCGGTACGCTCAGGGCTGGCGTCTCCTGGTTTACCCAGGCCAGCTGCCAGTTGCCGGGGTAGGTAAAATTACCGCCGTCGGCACTGATTTCGTTTTTCAGCAATGACAGTAACGTGGATTTACCGCAGCCGTTTTTGCCCACCAGGCCCACTTTCTGGCCCGGGTTAATGGTGGCTGTAGCGTTGTCCAGCAGGACACGTACGCCGCGACGAATTTGTAATGAGGAGAAAACAATCATAGAGCGCCGTATGTTCCGACTATGTTAAGTTGTCATTATAATCAGGTTAAATGTGCCGCCACGCGCCGCGTGGGTGTGCCATGGTAGCCCAAAACAACAGTGATGACGACCCGGGAGAGGAATGATGTCCCAGACAGCCAAAGTGCTGCTGCTGTATGCCCATCCGGAGTCTCAGGACTCGGTCGCTAACCGGGTTTTGCTACAACCGGCATTACAGCTAAGTAATGTAACAGTGCACGATCTTTACGCGCACTACCCCGATTTTTTTATTGATATTCCCTATGAGCAGGAGCTGCTGCGCCAGCACGACGTCATCGTGTTCCAGCATCCGCTTTACACCTACAGCTGCCCGGCGCTGCTGAAAGAGTGGCTGGATCGCGTGCTGAGCCGTGGATTTGCCAGTGGGGTGGGAGGAAACCAGCTGGCGGGAAAGTCCTGGCGGAGCGTCATTACCACCGGCGAGCCGGAGAGTGCGTATCGCCACGATGGGCTTAACCGCTACTCGATGAACGAGATCTTACGCCCGTTCGAGCTGACGGCGGCCATGTGCCGCATGCAATGGCTGAGTCCGATCATTATCTACTGGGCTCGTCGCCAGCATCAGGATGAGCTGGCCAGCCATGCCCGCGCGTACGGTGAGTGGCTGGCGGCGCCAAATCTGACAGGAGGTCACTGATGGAAGGCTCAGATCTTTTACTCGCAGGCGTGTTGTTCCTGTTCGCCGCCGTGGTGGCGGTGCCGTTGGCTTCGCGTCTGGGGATTGGCGCGGTGCTCGGCTATCTGCTGGCGGGCATCGCCATCGGCCCGTGGGGGCTGGGATTCATCAGCGATGTGGACGAAATCCTGCACTTCTCGGAGCTGGGCGTCGTCTTTCTGATGTTTATTATCGGCCTTGAGCTCAACCCGACGAAGCTCTGGCAACTACGGCGCTCGATCTTTGGCGTAGGTGCCGCGCAGGTGTTGTGCAGCGCGGTGATCCTCGGCGGACTCCTGATGCTCACCCACTTCTCATGGCAGGCTGCGGTGGTTGGCGGGATTGGTCTGGCGATGTCCTCTACGGCAATGGCGTTACAGCTGATGCGCGATAAGGGCATGAA
The DNA here is from genome assembly GCF_019584355.1 of Leclercia sp. EC_58. Classification (NCBI taxonomy): domain Bacteria; kingdom Pseudomonadati; phylum Pseudomonadota; class Gammaproteobacteria; order Enterobacterales; family Enterobacteriaceae; genus Leclercia; species Leclercia sp. EC_58. The sequence continues at coordinate 704,832 of NZ_VDAM01000001.1, read as the reverse complement.
CCGCAACGAAGCGGGGCAGCTGGGCTTCTCGATCCTGTTGTTTCAGGATCTGGCGGTGATCCCCGCGCTGGCCCTGGTTCCACTGCTGGCAGGATCGGGAGAGGAACATTTCGACTGGATGAAGATCGGCATGAAGGTGCTGGCTTTTGCCGGCATGCTGGTGGGAGGGCGCTATCTGCTCCGCCCGGTGTTCCGGTTTATTGCCGCCTCCGGCGTACGCGAGGTGTTTACCGCCGCGACGCTGCTGCTGGTGCTGGGATCGGCCCTGTTTATGGATGCGCTGGGCCTGTCGATGGCGCTCGGTACCTTTATCGCGGGTGTGCTGCTGGCGGAGAGTGAGTACCGGCATGAACTGGAAATTGCCATCGATCCCTTTAAGGGGCTGCTGTTAGGGCTGTTCTTTATCTCTGTCGGCATGGCGCTGAATCTCGGCGTGCTCTACACCCATATCCTGTGGGTGGTGATGAGCGTTGCCGTGCTGGTCACGGTTAAAATGGCGGTGCTGTATGGACTAGCGCGGGTTTACGGCCTGCGTCAGGCGGAAAAGGCGCAGCTTGCCGGGGTGCTGAGCCAGGGGGGCGAATTCGCTTTTGTGCTCTTCTCCACAGCATCGTCCCAGAGATTGTTTCAGGATGACCAGATGGCGCTGCTGTTAGTGACCGTGACGCTGTCGATGATGACCACGCCGCTGCTCATGAAGCTTATCGATAAGCAGCTGTCTCGCCGGATGAATGCCCCGGAAGATGAGCATGAAGCGCCCTTTGTGGAGGACGATAAACCGCAGGTGATTGTGGTGGGCTTCGGGCGGTTTGGGCAGGTGATCGGGCGTCTGCTGATGGCAAATAAAATGCGCGTGACGGTGCTTGAGCGCGACATCAGCGCGGTAAACCTGATGCGCAAGTACGGTTATAAGGTCTATTACGGCGATGCCACACAGGTCGAACTGCTGCGCTCTGCAGGCGCAGAGGCGGCGGAGTCGATTGTTATCACCTGTAATGATCCGGAAGACACCCTGAAGCTGGTGGAGATCTGCCAGCAGCATTTTCCCCATCTGCACATCCTGGCCCGGGCGCGAGGGCGTGTTGAGGCACATGAGCTGCTTCAGGCTGGGGTAAAGTATTTTACCCGCGAGACCTTCTCCAGTGCGCTGGAGCTGGGGCGTAAAGCATTAGTGACGCTGGGTATGCATCCTCATCAGGCCCAGCGCGCACAGTTACATTTCCGTCGTCTTGATATGCGCATGCTGCGCGAGTTGATGCCGGTCCACACCGATACGGTGCAGATTTCCCGCGTACGGGAGGCGCGTCGCGAGCTGGAAGAGATCTTCCAGCGTGAGATGCAGCAGGAGCGTCGGCAGCCGGACGGCTGGGATGAATATGAATAACGAGGTAAAGAATGGCGATACGTAAACGTTTTATCGCCGGCGCGAAATGCCCGGCCTGCCAGGCTCAGGATTCACTGGCCATGTGGCGAGAGAACAATATCGATATTGTTGAGTGTGTTAAGTGCGGTCACCAGATGCGGGAAGCCGATAAAGAAGTGCGCGATCACGTTCGCAAAGAAGAACAAGTGATCGGCATTTTTCATCCGGACTAGCGATATGTCCCGAGTTTTTTTAAGCTAAAGGGTACACGGGTGCAGAATTCGGCTACAATCTGCGCCAGCAATTTTCCCACGCTCAGGAGATATCATGAAAGTAGCAAAAGACCTGGTGGTCAGCCTGGCCTATCAGGTACGTACAGAAGACGGTGTGTTGGTTGATGAGTCTCCGGTGAGTGCGCCGCTGGACTACCTGCACGGTCACGGTTCCCTGATCTCCGGCCTGGAAAACGCGCTGGACGGTCATGAAGTTGGTGACAAATTTGACGTTGCTGTAGGCGCAAACGACGCTTACGGTCAGTACGATGAAAACCTGGTTCAGCGTGTTCCTAAAGACGTCTTCATGGGCGTTGATGAGCTGCAGGTTGGCATGCGTTTCCTGGCTGAAACTGACCAGGGTCCGGTTCCAGTAGAAATTACGGAAGTTGAAGACGACCACGTTGTGGTTGACGGCAACCATATGCTGGCTGGCCAGAACCTGAAGTTCAACGTTGAAGTGGTTGCGATCCGCGAAGCCACTGAAGAAGAGCTGGCTCACGGCCACGTTCATGGTGCGCACGGTCATGACCACGATCACGGTCACGATGGCTGCTGCGGTGGTCACGGCCACGATCACGACCATGGTCACGAGCACGGTAAAGGCGGTTGCGGCGGTAACGGCGGCTGCGGTTGCCACTAAGCGTTACGCCTTAAGGCACAAAAAAGCGGGATATTCCCGCTTTTTTTACGTCTTAATAATGGGGTGGCGGCGTCTCTTCCGACTGCGACGCGATGTGCGATGCCTGGGAGGCTTTTACTTTTTCAGTTAACAGACGCATCAGATCCCGCAGCTTTGCCATCTCCAGCTCGTGGGCAGTGACGGTCTGATTCAGCTCATCGATGGTGATCTCCTGAAAAGCCAGGCGGCTTTCAAGCTCAGCCAGACGTGCTTCCATCTCTCTATTCTGCATGATTCACCTCGTTTGTTTCGTTAAACCCGTCCGGGGCTGGCGGCGGCGAATTTTACCTGAGATTATCCTTGCGCGCAGTAAACATCCCCTTGCTGCGAAACTAATTTAAACAAAAATAGTCTGAAATGTGGTGCTAATCAGGGGTGTCTACCTGTAGATTTGTTCCTCAACGTTTTATAGTACGCTACTCATTTACGCTTAATACGGGGTGAGAGTCCCCGGCCCTGGAGAAATGGATGAAATCACTGTTTAAAGTAACGCTGCTGGCGACCACGATGGCTGTCGCTTTGCATGCGCCGCTGACTTTCGCTGCTGATACCGCTGCGAAACCTGCTGCGACTGCTGACAGCAATGCAGCGTTCAAAAATGACGACCAGAAATCAGCCTACGCGCTGGGCGCATCTCTGGGCCGTTACATGGAAAACTCTCTGAAAGAGCAAGAAAAACTGGGCATCAAACTGGACCAGGCTCAGCTGATCGCAGGCGTTCAGGATGCGTTTGCAGACAAGAGCAAACTGTCTGACCAGGAAATCGAGCAAACTCTGCAGGCTTTCGAAGCACGCGTGAAAGGCGCAGCGCAGGAGAAGATGGAGAAAGACGCGGCTGAGAACGAAACGAAAGGCAAAACCTACCGTGAGGCTTTCGCTAAAGAGAAAGGCGCGAAAACCTCTCCTACTGGCCTGGTCTACAAAGTAGAGAAAGAAGGGACTGGCGAGGCACCGAAAGACAGCGATACCGTCGTTGTGAACTACAAAGGTACGCTGACCGACGGTAAAGAGTTCGATAACTCTTACACCCGCGGTGAGCCGCTCTCCTTCCGTCTGGATGGTGTTATCCCTGGCTGGACTGAAGGCCTGAAGAACATCAAGAAAGGCGGTAAAATCAAGCTGGTCATCCCACCGGAGCTGGCTTATGGCAAAACGGGCGTCCCGGGTATCCCGGCTAACTCCACGCTGGTATTCGACGTAGAGCTGCTGGACATCAAGCCAGCGCCGAAAGCGGATGCTAAGCCAGACGCGAAGCCGGAAGCGCCGGCAGAAGCCACCAAGAAGTAAACCGGTTAAAACCGCCGCCTCAGAAGCGGCGGTTTTTTTATTGGGGTGTAGATATAATTAACACTGGAAGCGCTACCTACGCTGTATTAACTTAATTGCCCGTGTAAATAATGAGCCTGCCCTGAAAACCTACCGACAGGCTCCTGAAAAGGAGTGTTTTTTTCATGACCAGGTCGCTTTTAACCAACGAAACCAGCGAACTTGATTTGCTGGATCAACGTCCTTTCGATCAGACCGATTTCGATATTCTGAAATCCTACGAAGCGGTAGTGGACGGGTTAGCGATGCTCATTGGGTCCCACTGCGAAATCGTTTTGCACTCCCTGCAAGATCTGAAATGTTCTGCCATCCGTATCGCCAATGGTGAGCATACTGGCCGTAAAATCGGCTCGCCAATCACTGATCTTGCACTGCGTATGCTGCACGACATGACCGGCGCGGACAGCAGCGTCTCCAAATGTTATTTCACCCGCGCGAAGAGCGGTGTTCTCATGAAGTCCGTCACCATCGCGATCCGCAACCGCGATCATCGTGTGATTGGTTTGCTGTGCATCAACATGAACCTTGATGTGCCGTTCTCCCAGATCATGAACACCTTCATTCCGCCAGAAACACCGGATGTCGGCTCCTCCGTAAACTTTGCCTCTTCCGTTGAAGACCTCGTGACCCAGACGCTGGAATTCACCATTGAAGAAGTTAATGCCGATCGCAACGTCTCCAACAATGCCAAGAATCGTCAGATCGTGCTTAACCTCTACGAGAAAGGCATTTTTGATATTAAAGACGCCATTAACCAGGTGGCCGATCGCCTCAACATCTCCAAGCACACGGTCTATCTCTACATTCGTCAATTCAAAAGCGGCGATTTCCTGGGGCAAGAGAAGTAATGCGTTTTGCATTAATGGTGACAGGCCCGGCATACGGTACACAGCAGGCCAGCAGCGCGTTGAAGTTTGCCCGTGCACTGCTGGCGGCCGGCCATGAGCTGGTCAGCGTCTTTTTTTATCGGGAAGGGGTGTATAACGCGAACCAGCTGACCTCTCCGGCATCAGACGAGTTCGATCTGGTCCGGGCCTGGCAGTCGCTGAACCAGGAGCATGGCGTTGCCTTGCATATCTGCGTGGCGGCGGCTCTGCGTCGGGGGGTAAGCGATGCGAATGAAGCGCAACGTCTCGGTTTGCCTGCCGCGAATCTTAACGAGGGCTTCTCCCTTAGTGGTCTTGGGGCACTGGCACAGGCTGCCTTAACCTGCGATCGTATGGTGCAATTCTGATGAACCGCGTTGCGTTTGTATTTCATTCTGCCCCACATGGCAGTGCCGCCGGAAGGGAAGGGCTGGATGCGTTACTGGCAACTTCTGCGCTGACGGAAGAGATCGGTGTGTTCTTTATCGGAGACGGGGTATTCCAGCTGCTTGCCGGTCAGCAGCCGCAGGCGGTGCTGGCGCGGGATTACATCTCGACCTTTAAAGTCCTGCCGTTGTATGACATCGAGACGTTCTACGTCTGTGCAGCTTCACTGCAAGCCCGCGGCCTGAAAGAGGATACCCCCTTTATTCTGGACGCGACCGTACTTGCACCGGCATCACTGCGGGAACAGCTTTCCCACTACGACACAATCCTGACATTCTGAGGCGCGCATGCTCCATACCCTGAGCCGTTCCCCCTGGCGTTGCGACATCGAAAGCCTGTTAAGCATGCTGCGTGAGGGCGATACTGTGCTGCTGATCCAGGATGGCGTTCTGGCGGCAGTAGAAGGCAGCCGCTTTGTTGATATTCTCTGTAATGCCCCCATCTCTGTCTCAGCGCTAAAAGATGATATCGAGGCTCGCGGCCTTATTGGTCAAATTTCAACCAAAATTGACGTGGTTAGCTATACTGATTTCGTCAATCTGGCCATCCAGCACACCGGCCAAATGAACTGGTGATCTGAGATCGCTGTATAATTCTTGACACCTTTTCGACGTAGCCCTAAAATTTCGCGTCCTCATATTGTATGAGGGCGTTTTATTACGTGTTTACGAAGCAAAAGCTAAAACCAGGAGCTATTTAATGGCAACAGTTAACCAGCTGGTACGCAAACCACGTGCACGCAAAGTTGCAAAAAGCAACGTGCCTGCGCTGGAAGCCTGCCCGCAGAAACGTGGCGTATGTACTCGTGTATATACTACCACTCCTAAAAAACCAAACTCCGCACTGCGTAAAGTATGCCGTGTGCGTTTGACTAACGGTTTTGAAGTGACTTCCTACATCGGTGGTGAAGGTCACAACCTGCAGGAACACTCCGTGATCCTGATCCGTGGCGGTCGTGTAAAAGACCTTCCGGGTGTTCGTTACCACACCGTTCGTGGTGCGCTTGACTGCTCCGGCGTTAAAGACCGTAAGCAATCTCGCTCCAAATACGGCGTGAAACGTCCTAAGGCTTAATGGTTCTCCGTTAAGTAAGGCCAAACTGATTTATCTTAATGTCACACTAAACTCTTAGAGTTTTGGACAATCCTGAATTAACAACGGAGTATTCCCATGCCACGTCGTCGCGTCATTGGTCAGCGTAAAATTCTTCCAGATCCGAAATTCGGATCAGAACTGCTGGCAAAATTTGTAAATATCCTGATGGTAGATGGTAAAAAATCTACTGCAGAAGCAATCGTATACAGCGCGCTGGAGACCCTGGCTCAGCGTTCTGGTAAAAATGAACTGGAAGCTTTCGAAGTAGCTCTCGACAACGTACGCCCGACTGTAGAAGTTAAGTCTCGCCGCGTTGGTGGTTCTACTTATCAGGTACCAGTTGAAGTCCGTCCGGTCCGTCGTAATGCTCTGGCAATGCGTTGGATCGTTGAAGCTGCTCGTAAACGCGGTGATAAATCCATGGCTCTGCGTCTGGCGAACGAACTTTCTGACGCTGCAGACAACAAAGGTACTGCAGTTAAGAAACGTGAAGACGTTCACCGTATGGCAGAAGCCAACAAGGCGTTCGCACACTACCGTTGGTAATCCCTTCGGAGTATTAGTCACCAGGCGGGCGCTTCAGCGAAGCAGCCCGCTTTGGGTTACTTAACTGAACGCCTAAAAAGATAAACGAGGAATCAAATGGCTCGTACAACACCCATCGCACGCTACCGTAACATCGGTATCAGTGCGCACATCGACGCCGGTAAAACCACTACCACCGAACGTATTCTGTTCTACACCGGTGTAAACCATAAAATCGGTGAAGTTCATGACGGCGCCGCAACCATGGACTGGATGGAGCAGGAGCAGGAGCGTGGTATTACCATCACCTCCGCAGCGACTACTGCATTCTGGTCTGGTATGGCTAAGCAGTATGAACCACACCGCGTAAACATCATCGACACCCCGGGCCACGTTGACTTCACCATCGAAGTAGAACGTTCCATGCGTGTTCTTGATGGTGCGGTAATGGTTTACTGCGCAGTTGGTGGTGTTCAGCCACAGTCTGAAACCGTATGGCGTCAGGCAAACAAATATAAAGTTCCACGCATTGCGTTCGTTAACAAAATGGACCGTATGGGTGCGAACTTCCTGAAAGTTGTTGGTCAGATCAAAACCCGTCTGGGCGCGAACCCTGTTCCGCTGCAGCTGGCGATTGGTGCTGAAGAAGGTTTCACCGGTGTTGTTGACCTGGTGAAAATGAAAGCCATCAACTGGAATGAAGAAGACGCAGGCGTAACCTTCACTTATGAAGATATTCCGGCTGACATGCAGGACCTGGCTGACGAATGGCACCAGAACCTGATCGAGTCCGCTGCAGAAGCTTCAGAAGACCTGATGGAGAAATACCTGGGTGGTGAAGAACTGTCTGAAGAAGAGATCAAAAAAGCTCTGCGTCAGCGTGTTCTGAACAACGAAATCATCCTGGTAACCTGTGGTTCTGCGTTCAAGAACAAAGGTGTTCAGGCGATGCTGGATGCGGTAGTTGACTACCTGCCATCCCCGGTAGACGTTCCTGCGATCAACGGTATCCTGGACGACGGTAAAGACACGCCGGCTGAGCGTCACGCAAGTGATGACGAGCCGTTTGCTGCTCTGGCGTTCAAAATCGCTACCGACCCGTTCGTGGGTAACCTGACGTTCTTCCGCGTGTACTCTGGTGTGGTTAACTCCGGTGACACCATCCTGAACTCCGTGAAAGCTGCACGTGAGCGTTTCGGTCGTATCGTACAGATGCACGCGAACAAACGTGAAGAGATCAAAGAAGTTCGCGCGGGTGACATCGCTGCTGCTATCGGTCTGAAAGACGTGACTACTGGTGATACCCTGTGTAACCCAGATCACCCGATCATTCTGGAGCGCATGGAGTTCCCAGAGCCAGTAATCTCTATCGCCGTTGAACCAAAAACCAAAGCTGACCAGGAAAAAATGGGTCTGGCTCTGGGCCGTCTGGCTAAAGAAGACCCATCATTCCGCGTATGGACTGATGAAGAATCTAACCAGACCATCATCGCTGGTATGGGTGAACTGCACCTGGACATCATCGTTGACCGTATGAAGCGTGAATTCAACGTTGAAGCTAACGTGGGTAAACCTCAGGTTGCTTACCGCGAAGCAATTCGCCAGAAAGTTACCGATGTTGAAGGTAAACACGCTAAGCAGTCTGGTGGTCGTGGTCAGTACGGTCACGTTGTGATCGACATGTACCCACTGGAGCCGGGCTCTAACCCGAAAGGTTACGAGTTCATCAACGACATTAAAGGTGGTGTAATTCCTGGCGAATACATCCCTGCCGTTGATAAAGGCATCCAGGAGCAGCTGAAGTCTGGTCCGCTGGCTGGTTACCCGGTAGTAGACATGGGTATTCGTCTGCACTTCGGTTCTTACCATGACGTTGACTCCTCTGAACTGGCGTTTAAACTGGCTGCTTCTATCGCCTTTAAAGAAGGCTTTAAGAAAGCGAAACCAGTTCTGCTTGAGCCAATCATGAAGGTTGAAGTAGAAACGCCTGAAGAGAACACCGGTGACGTCATCGGTGACTTGAGCCGTCGTCGTGGTATGCTGCGTGGTCAGGAAACTAACGTTACTGGCGTTGTGATCCACGCTGAAGTTCCGCTGTCTGAAATGTTCGGATATGCAACTCAGCTGCGTTCTCTGACCAAAGGTCGTGCTTCTTACTCCATGGAGTTCCTGAAGTATGATGATGCGCCGAACAACGTTGCTCAGGCCGTAATTGAAGCCCGTGGTAAATAAGCCGTAGGGTTAAAATCTAAGTCCCGTGCCCCCTCGGTGAGGGGGCACTATAGTAAGGAATATAGCCGTGTCTAAAGAAAAATTTGAACGTACAAAACCGCACGTCAACGTTGGTACTATCGGCCACGTTGACCACGGTAAAACTACCCTGACCGCTGCAATCACTACCGTTCTGGCTAAAACCTACGGTGGTTCTGCTCGTGCATTCGACCAGATCGATAACGCACCAGAAGAAAAAGCTCGTGGTATCACCATCAACACTTCTCACGTTGAATACGACACCCCGACTCGCCACTACGCACACGTAGACTGCCCAGGCCACGCCGACTATGTTAAAAACATGATCACCGGTGCTGCGCAGATGGACGGCGCGATCCTGGTTGTTGCTGCGACTGACGGCCCAATGCCTCAGACCCGTGAGCACATCCTGCTGGGTCGTCAGGTAGGCGTTCCTTTCATCATCGTGTTCCTGAACAAATGCGACATGGTTGATGACGAAGAGCTGCTGGAACTGGTAGAGATGGAAGTTCGTGAACTTCTGTCCCAGTACGATTTCCCAGGCGACGATACCCCAATCGTTCGTGGTTCTGCTCTGAAAGCGCTGGAAGGCGAAGCTGAGTGGGAAGAGAAAATCATCGAACTGGCTGGCTACCTGGATTCTTACATCCCGGAACCAGAGCGTGCTATCGACAAGCCGTTCCTGCTGCCAATCGAAGACGTATTCTCCATCTCCGGTCGTGGTACCGTTGTTACCGGTCGTGTAGAGCGCGGTATCATCAAAGTTGGTGAAGAAGTTGAAATCGTTGGTATCAAAGAGACTGCTAAGTCTACCTGTACTGGCGTTGAAATGTTCCGCAAACTGCTGGACGAAGGCCGTGCTGGTGAGAACGTTGGTGTTCTGCTGCGTGGTATCAAGCGTGAAGAAATCGAACGTGGTCAGGTTCTGGCGAAGCCAGGCTCAATCAAGCCACACACCAAGTTCGAATCTGAAGTGTACATCCTGTCCAAAGACGAAGGCGGCCGTCATACTCCGTTCTTCAAAGGCTACCGTCCACAGTTCTACTTCCGTACTACTGACGTGACCGGTACCATCGAACTGCCAGAAGGCGTTGAGATGGTAATGCCAGGCGACAACATCAAAATGGTTGTTACCCTGATCCACCCAATCGCAATGGACGATGGTCTGCGTTTCGCAATCCGCGAAGGCGGCCGTACCGTTGGCGCGGGTGTTGTTGCTAAAGTTCTGGGCTAATTAATTATCCCTGAATTAAAAAGGACGCTTCGGCGTCCTTTTTTGTTTTCAGCGTTTATGGCTGTCACAAATTTTCGTATTTTTTGTTCGCTCCCGCCCCGCATCTTCATGCTTGTGCTATTGTAATCATAATTATTCTCACTTACACTTTGCACATATTTTGAACGGGAGTGGTTATGTACGTTTGTTTATGTAACGGTGTGAGTGATAAAAAAATTCGTCAGGCCGTTCGCCAGTTTCATCCTCAATCTTTTCAGCAGCTGCGTAAGTTTGTTCCGGTTGGAAATCAATGCGGTAAGTGCGTTCGCGCTGCCCGCGAGATTATGCAGGACGAATTGATGCAGATCCCGGAATACAAAGAGATTGCCTGAGGCTCATACTTTTCTTTTGACATCCCTGTAGCCCCATCTACGCTTCAATGAGTGGAAGCGGAGGGACTATAATGAAAGGTGATATCAAAATCATAAGTTATCTCAATAAATTATTGGGAAATGAGCTTGTCGCAATCAACCAATACTTTCTCCATGCGAGAATGTTCAAAAACTGGGGTCTGACTCGCCTCAACGATATTGAATACCATGAGTCCATCGATGAGATGAAGCACGCTGATAAGTACATCGAGCGTATTCTGTTCCTCGAGGGTATCCCCAACCTGCAGGATCTCGGCAAGCTGGGTATCGGCGAAGATGTCGAAGAGATATTGCGTTCGGATCTGACGCTGGAGCTCGAAGGGGCGAAAGATCTGCGTGAAGCTATTGCTTATGCAGACAGCGTTCATGACTACGTCAGCCGCGATATGATGATTGAGATTCTGGCCGATGAAGAAGGGCACATCGACTGGCTGGAAACAGAACTGGATCTTATCAGTAAAATTGGGCTGCAAAATTACCTCCAGTCGCAAATTAAAGTGGAAAGCTGATCAGGCTTTGCCCGCTCATCATTAAACCCGCTGCCGCCATGAAAGGTCCAAATGGCAGTGGGTTTTTTAATATCTGTTCCCCGGGTTTACACATCGCCAGTATGAGAAGATAAAGCGTAGCCAGCAAAGCTGCTGATAATGCCAGCACAGGAAGTACGCACCATCCATGCCATGCGCCCAGCGCACCCAGATACTTTACGTCACCGTAACCCAGCCCTTCACGCTTACGTAGCAGCCTGTAACCCCAATAAATAATCGCGAATCCTGTGTACCCCGCTATGGCCCCTGCGACGGCGGCAGGCAGCCGCTCGGGTTGAAGACAGAGGTGATAAAGCAGACCAACCCATAGTAGCGGGCAGAGATATCGGTCCGGAAGCAGATGTGAGCGGATATCCTCGCGAACTAACAGTGCTGTTAATCCCACGTAGGCAAACAAGAAGGGGAGGAGAGTAAGCATTGGCGTAAACCTCAATAGAATGTTTGCCTCCATATTCCATGCACCCCAAAGGTGAAACAAACGGCAAACTAAAACGCTGCGAGACGCCTTCCTGCCTGTTATCACGACAATGTACGATTGCATCGTATTTACGAGGGGTCACGCAAAATTGAGCTCTGCCGTCTATTTTCTAAACTGGGCTTGCGTCCTGCCCAGATTTACGTATAATGCGCGGGCTTGTCGTAATTGACAGCTGGTTCAATCTGAACCCCGGGCAACAATCTTTTTCAGTTGCCTAACAATGCTCCCAATCGGGGAGCTACGTAAGAACGGTTACACTCTCCCATCAATCGTAATGGGTCTGAGTAGTGATCATTTTCGTTTATAAAATAATTGGAGCTCTGGTCTCATGCAGAACCAAAGAATCCGTATCCGCCTTAAAGCGTTTGATCATCGTCTGATCGATCAATCAACCGCGGAAATCGTCGAGACTGCTAAGCGCACTGGTGCGCAAGTCCGTGGTCCGATCCCGCTGCCGACCCGCAAAGAGCGCTTTACCGTTCTGATCTCCCCGCACGTTAACAAAGACGCGCGTGATCAGTACGAGATCCGCACTCACAAGCGTCTGGTTGACATCGTTGAGCCAACTGAGAAAACCGTTGATGCTCTGATGCGTCTGGATCTGGCTGCCGGTGTAGACGTGCAGATCAGCCTGGGTTAATCAGGTCATCGAGCGATTGAGAGGTTGATACAATGATTGGTTTAGTCGGTAAAAAAGTGGGTATGACCCGCATCTTCACTGAAGATGGCGTTTCTATCCCAGTAACCGTAATCGAAGTTGAAGCAAACCGCGTTACTCAGGTTAAAGATCTGGCTAACGATGGCTACCGCGCTATTCAGGTTACCACTGGTGCTAAAAAAGCTAACCGTGTAACCAAGCCAGAAGCGGGTCACTTCGCTAAAGCTGGCGTAGAAGCTGGCCGTGGTCTGTGGGAATTCCGCCTGGCTGAAGGCGAAGAGTTCACCGTAGGTCAGGACATTAGCGTTGAACTGTTTGCTGAAGTTAAAAAAGTTGACGTAACCGGTACCTCTAAAGGTAAAGGTTTTGCTGGTACCGTTAAGCGCTGGAACTTCCGTACCCAGGACGCTACTCACGGTAACTCCTTGTCTCACCGCGTTCCGGGTTCTATCGGTCAGAACCAGACTCCGGGCAAAGTGTTCAAAGGCAAGAAAATGGCAGGTCAGCTGGGTAACGAACGTGTAACCGTTCAGAGCCTGGACGTAGTACGTGTTGACGCTGAGCGCAACCTGCTGCTGGTTAAAGGTGCGGTCCCGGGTGCAACCGGTAGCGACCTGATCGTTAAACCAGCTGTGAAGGCGTAAGGGGATAGCAATGGAATTAGTATTGAAAGACGCGCAGAGCGCGCTGACTGTTTCCGAAACTACCTTCGGTCGTGATTTCAACGAAGCGCTGGTTCACCAGGTTGTTGTTGCTTATGCAGCTGGTGCTCGTCAGGGTACTCGTGCTCAGAAGACTCGTGCTGAAGTAACTGGTTCCGGCAAAAAGCCGTGGCGCCAGAAAGGTACTGGCCGTGCGCGTTCAGGTTCTATCAAGAGCCCGATCTGGCGTTCCGGTGGCGTGACCTTCGCTGCTCGCCCGCAGGACCACAGTCAAAAAGTTAATAAAAAGATGTACCGCGGCGCGCTGAAAAGCATCCTGTCCGAGCTGGTACGTCAGGATCGTCTGATCGTTGTCGAATCTTTCTCTGTAGAAGCGCCTAAAACTAAGCTGCTGGCACAGAAACTGAAAGACATGGCTCTGGAAGATGTGCTGATCATCACCGGTGAGCTGGACGAGAACCTGTTCCTGGCCGCACGTAACCTGCACAAGGTTGACGTACGCGATGCGACTGGTATCGACCCGGTTAGCCTGATCGCCTTCGACAAAGTCGTAATGACTGCTGATGCTGTTAAGCAAGTTGAGGAGATGCTGGCATGATTCGTGAAGAACGTCTGCTGAAGGTGCTGCGCGCACCGCACGTTTCTGAAAAAGCGTCTACTGCGATGGAAAAAACTAACACCATCGTTCTCAAAGTTGCTAAAGACGCGACCAAAGCAGAAATCAAAGCTGCTGTGCAGAAACTGTTTGAAGTCGAAGTCGAAGTCGTTAACACCCTGGTAGTTAAAGGGAAAGTTAAACGTCACGGACAGCGTATCGGTCGTCGTAGCGACTGGAAAAAAGCTTACGTCACCCTGAAAGAAGGCCAGAATCTGGACTTCGTTGGCGGCGCTGAGTAAGTCGGAGGAGTAATACAATGGCAGTTGTTAAATGTAAACCGACATCTCCGGGTCGTCGCCACGTTGTTAAAGTGGTTAACCCTGAGCTGCACAAGGGCAAGCCTTTTGCTCCGTTGCTGGAAAAGAACAGCAAATCCGGTGGTCGTAACAACAATGGCCGTATCACCACTCGTCACATCGGTGGTGGCCACAAGCAGGCTTATCGTATTGTTGACTTTAAACGCAACAAAGACGGTATCCCAGCAGTTGTTGAGCGTCTTGAGTACGATCCGAACCGTTCCGCGAACATCGCGCTGGTTCTGTACAAAGATGGCGAACGCCGTTACATCCTGGCCCCTAAAGGCCTGAAAGCTGGCGACCAGATTCAGTCTGGCGTTGATGCTGCAATCAAAGCAGGTAACACCCTGCCGATGCGCAATATCCCGGTTGGTTCTACCGTTCATAACGTAGAAATGAAACCAGGTAAAGGCGGTCAGCTGGCACGTTCCGCTGGTACTTACGTTCAGATCGTTGCGCGTGATGGTGCTTATGTCACCCTGCGTCTGCGTTCTGGTGAAATGCGTAAAGTCGAAGCAGACTGCCGCGCTACCCTGGGCGAAGTTGGCAATGCTGAGCATATGCTGCGCGTTCTGGGTAAAGCAGGTGCTGCACGCTGGCGTGGTGTTCGTCCTACCGTTCGCGGTACTGCGATGAACCCAGTCGACCACCCACATGGTGGTGGTGAAGGTCGTAACTTTGGTAAGCACCCGGTAACTCCGTGGGGCGTTCAGACCAAAGGTAAGAAGACCCGCAGCAACAAGCGTACTGATAAATTTATCGTACGTCGCCGTAGCAAATAATATTAGAGGATAAGCCATGCCACGTTCTCTCAAGAAAGGTCCTTTTATTGACCTGCACTTGCTGAAGAAGGTAGAGAAAGCGGTGGAAAGCGGAGACAAGAAGCCCCTGCGCACTTGGTCCCGTCGTTCAACGATCTTTCCTAACATGATCGGTTTGACCATCGCTGTCCATAATGGTCGTCAGCACGTTCCAGTATTCGTTTCCGATGAAATGGTCGGTCACAAACTGGGTGAATTCGCACCGACTCGTACTTATCGCGGCCACGCTGCTGATAAAAAAGCGAAGAAGAAATAAGGTAGGAGGAAGAGATGGAAACTTTAGCTCAACATCGCCATGCTCGTTCTTCTGCTCAGAAGGTTCGCCTTGTTGCTGACCTGATTCGCGGTAAGAAAGTGTCGCAGGCCCTGGATATTCTGACCTACACCAATAAGAAAGCGGCTGTACTGGTCAAGAAAGTTCTGGAATCTGCCATTGCTAACGCTGAACACAACGATGGCGCTGACATTGACGATCTGAAAGTTGCGAAAATTTTCGTAGACGAAGGCCCGAGCATGAAGCGCATTATGCCGCGTGCGAAAGGTCGTGCAGATCGCATCCTGAAGCGCACCAGCCACATTACTGTGGTTGTGTCCGATCGCTGAGACTCTGGAGACTAGCAATGGGTCAGAAAGTACATCCTAATGGTATTCGCCTGGGTATTGTAAAACCATGGAACTCAACCTGGTTTGCGAACACCAAAGAATTCGCTGACAACCTGGACAGCGATTTTAAAGTACGTCAGTACCTGACTAAGGAACTGGCTAAAGCGTCCGTATCTCGTATCGTAATCGAGCGTCCGGCTAAGAGCATCCGTGTAACCATTCACACTGCTCGTCCTGGCATCGTTATCGGTAAGAAAGGCGAAGACGTAGAAAAACTGCGCAAGGTCGTAGCGGATATCGCTGGCGTTCCTGCACAGATCAATATCGCTGAAGTTCGTAAGCCTGAACTGGACGCAAAACTGGTTGCTGACAGCATCACTTCTCAGCTGGAACGTCGTGTTATGTTCCGTCGTGCTATGAAGCGTGCTGTACAGAATGCAATGCGTCTGGGCGCTAAAGGTATCAAAGTTGAAGTTAGCGGCCGTCTGGGCGGCGCGGAAATCGCACGTACCGAATGGTACCGCGAAGGTCGCGTACCGCTGCACACTCTGCGTGCTGACATCGACTACAACACCTCTGAAGCGCACACCACTTACGGTGTAATCGGCGTTAAGGTATGGATCTTCAAAGGTGAGATCCTGGGTGGTATGGCTGCTGTTGAACAACCGGAAAAACCGGCTGCGCAACCTAAAAAGCAGCAGCGTAAAGGCCGTAAATAAGGAGCGTCGCTGATGTTACAACCAAAGCGTACAAAATTCCGTAAAGTGCACAAAGGCCGCAACCGTGGTCTGGCGCAGGGTACGGATGTTAGCTTCGGCACTTTCGGTCTGAAAGCTGTTGGCCGTGGTCGTCTGACTGCACGTCAGATCGAAGCAGCACGTCGTGCTATGACCCGTGCAGTTAAGCGTCAAGGTAAAATTTGGATCCGTGTATTCCCGGACAAACCAATTACCGAGAAGCCGCTGGAAGTTCGTATGGGTAAAGGTAAAGGTAACGTGGAGTACTGGGTTGCCTTGATTCAGCCGGGCAAAGTCCTTTATGAAATGGACGGTGTTCCGGAAGAGCTGGCCCGTGAAGCCTTCGGCCTGGCAGCAGCGAAACTGCCTATCAAAACCACCTTTGTAACTAAGACGGTGATGTAATGAAAGCAAATGAGCTGCGTGAAAAAAGCGTAGAAGAGCTGAACGCTGAGCTGCTGAACCTGCTGCGTGAGCAGTTCAACCTGCGTATGCAGGCTGCAAGTGGCCAGCTGCAACAGACTCACCTGCTGAAGCAAGTGCGTCGTGATGTTGCACGCGTTAAGACTTTACTGACTCAGAAGGCGGGTGCGTAATGACCGATAAAATCCGTACTCTGCAAGGTCGTGTTGTTAGCGACAAAATGGAGAAATCCATCGTTGTTGCTATCGAGCGCGTTGTGAAACACCCGATCTACGGTAAATTCATCAAGCGTACGACCAAACTGCACGTACATGACGAGAACAACGAATGTGGTATCGGTGACGTGGTAGAAATCCGCGAATGCCGTCCACTGTCCAAGACTAAGTCCTGGACGCTGGTTCGCGTTGTAGAGAAAGCGGTTCTGTAATAGAGTAGCCTTCTCGATACGAATAAACGGCTCAGCGATGAGCCGTTTATTTTTTCTACCCATATTGCAGAAGCGGTGTTATAATGCCGCGCCCTCGATATGGGGCTTTTTAACGGCTCTGATTTTAGAGTCTCAGGTAGTAGTTGACATTAGCGGAGCACTAAAATGATCCAAGAACAGACTATGCTGAACGTCGCCGACAACTCCGGTGCACGTCGCGTAATGTGTATCAAGGTTCTGGGTGGCTCGCACCGTCGCTACGCAGGCGTAGGCGACATCATCAAGATCACCATCAAAGAAGCAATTCCACGTGGTAAGGTCAAGAAAGGTGATGTGCTGAAAGCGGTAGTGGTGCGCACCAAGAAGGGTGTTCGTCGCCCTGACGGTTCTGTCATTCGCTTCGATGGTAATGCATGCGTTATTTTAAACAATAACAGCGAGCAGCCTATCGGCACGCGTATCTTTGGGCCGGTAACTCGTGAACTTCGTACTGAGAAGTTCATGAAAATTATCTCTCTGGCACCAGAAGTACTCTAAGGAGCGAATCATGGCAGCGAAAATCCGTCGTGATGACGAAGTTATCGTGTTAACCGGTAAAGATAAAGGTAAACGCGGTAAAGTAAAAAATGTCCTGTCTTCCGGCAAGGTCATTGTTGAAGGTATCAACCTGGTTAAGAAACATCAGAAGCCGGTTCCGGCCCTGAACCAGCCAGGTGGCATCGTTGAAAAAGAAGCTGCTATTCAGGTTTCTAACGTTGCAATCTTCAATGCGGCAACCGGCAAGGCTGACCGTGTAGGCTTTAGATTCGAAGACGGCAAAAAAGTCCGTTTCTTCAAGTCTAACAGCGAAACTATCAAGTAATTTGGAGTAGTACGATGGCGAAACTGCATGATTACTACAAAGACGAAGTAGTTAATAAGCTCATGACTGAGTTTAACTACAATTCTGTCATGCAAGTCCCTCGGGTCGAGAAGATCACCCTGAACATGGGTGTTGGTGAAGCGATCGCTGACAAGAAACTGCTGGATAACGCAGCAGCTGACCTGGCAGCTATCTCCGGTCAAAAACCGTTGATCACCAAAGCACGCAAATCTGTTGCAGGCTTCAAAATCCGTCAGGGCTATCCGATCGGCTGTAAAGTAACTCTGCGTGGCGAACGCATGTGGGAGTTCTTTGAGCGCCTGATCACTATTGCTGTACCTCGTATCCGTGACTTCCGTGGCTTGTCCGCTAAGTCTTTCGACGGTCGTGGTAACTACAGCATGGGTGTCCGTGAGCAGATCATCTTCCCAGAAATCGACTACGATAAAGTCGACCGCGTGCGTGGTTTGGATATTACCATTACCACTACTGCGAAATCTGACGAAGAAGGCCGTGCTCTGCTGGCTGCCTTTGACTTCCCGTTCCGCAAGTAAGGTAGGGTTACTGAATGGCTAAGCAATCAATGAAAGCACGCGAAGTAAAGCGCGTAGCTTTAGCTGATAAATTCTTCGCTAAACGCGCTGAACTGAAAGCGATCATTTCTGATGTGAACGCTTCCGACGAAGATCGTTGGAATGCAGTTCTCAAGCTGCAGACTCTGCCGCGTGATTCCAGCCCGTCTCGTCAGCGTAACCGCTGCCGTCAAACTGGTCGTCCGCACGCTTTCCTGCGGAAGTTCGGGTTGAGCCGTATCAAGGTCCGTGAAGCCGCAATGCGCGGTGAAATCCCGGGTCTGAAAAAGGCTAGCTGGTAATTGTCACCAATTGAATCACGGGAGTAAAGACAGATGAGCATGCAAGATCCGATCGCGGATATGCTGACCCGTATCCGTAACGGTCAGGCCGCGAACAAAGCTGCGGTCACCATGCCTTCCTCCAAGCTGAAAGTGGCAATCGCCAACGTGCTGAAGGAAGAAGGTTTTATCGAAGATTTTAAAGTTGAAGGCGACACCAAGCCTGAACTGGAACTTACTCTTAAGTATTTCCAGGGCAAGGCTGTTGTAGAAAGCATTCAGCGTGTCAGCCGCCCAGGTCTGCGCATCTACAAACGTAAAGATGAGCTGCCAAAAGTTATGGCCGGCATGGGTATCGCAGTTGTTTCTACCTCTAAAGGTGTTATGACTGATCGTGCAGCGCGCCAGGCTGGTCTTGGTGGCGAAATTATCTGCTACGTAGCCTAATCGGAGGAAAAAATGTCTCGTGTTGCTAAAGCACCGGTCGTTGTTCCTGCCGGCGTTGATGTAAAAATCAACGGTCAGGTTATTACGATCAAAGGTAAAAACGGCGAGCTGACTCGTACTCTCAACGATGCTGTTGAAGTTACTCATGCAGATAACGCTCTGACTTTCGGCCCACGTACTGGTTACGTTGATGGCTGGGCTCAGGCTGGTACCGCGCGTGCCCTGCTGAACTCAATGGTTATCGGTGTTACCGAAGGCTTCACTAAGAAGCTGCAGCTGGTTGGTGTAGGTTATCGTGCAGCGATCAAAGGGAACGCAGTAAGCCTGGCTCTGGGCTTCTCTCACCCTGTTGAACACGCGCTGCCAGCAGGTATTACTGCAGAATGCCCGTCTCAGACTGAAATCGTGCTGAAAGGCGCTGATAAACAGCTGATCGGTCAGGTTGCAGCAGATCTGCGCGCCTACCGTCGTCCTGAGCCTTACAAAGGCAAGGGTGTTCGTTACGCCGACGAAGTCGTGCGTACCAAAGAGGCTAAGAAGAAGTAAGGTAACACTATGGATAAGAAATCTGCTCGTATCCGTCGTGCGACCCGCGCACGCCGCAAGCTCAAAGAGCTGGGTGCAACTCGCCTGGTGGTACATCGTACCCCGCGTCACATTTACGCACAGGTAATTGCACCGAACGGTTCTGAAGTTCTGGTAGCTGCTTCTACTGTAGAAAAAGCTATCTCTGAACAATTGAAGTACACCGGTAACAAAGACGCCGCTGCAGCTGTAGGTAAAGCTGTTGCTGAACGCGCTCTGGAAAAAGGCATCAAAGATGTTTCCTTTGACCGTTCCGGGTTCCAATATCATGGTCGTGTCCAGGCACTGGCAGATGCTGCCCGTGAAGCTGGCCTTCAGTTCTAAGGTAGAGGTGTAAGATGGCTCACATCGAAAAACAAGCTGGCGAACTGCAGGAAAAGCTGATCGCGGTTAACCGCGTATCTAAAACCGTTAAAGGTGGTCGTATTTTCTCCTTCACAGCTCTGACTGTAGTTGGCGATGGTAACGGTCGCGTTGGTTTTGGTTACGGTAAAGCGCGTGAAGTTCCAGCAGCGATCCAGAAAGCGATGGAAAAAGCCCGTCGCAATATGATTAACGTCGCGCTGAACCACGGCACCCTGCAGCACCCAGTTAAGGGTACTCACACGGGTTCTCGTGTCTTCATGCAGCCGGCTTCCGAAGGTACCGGTATCATCGCCGGTGGTGCAATGCGCGCCGTTCTGGAAGTCGCTGGGGTTCATAACGTTCTGGCTAAAGCATACGGTTCCACCAACCCGATCAACGTGGTTCGTGCAACTATTGATGGCCTGGAAAATATGAAATCTCCAGAAATGGTCGCTGCCAAGCGTGGTAAATCCGTTGAAGAAATTCTGGGGTAATTGACCATGGCAAAGACTATTAAAATTACACAAACCCGCAGTGCAATCGGACGTCTGCCGAAACACAAGGCAACGCTGCTTGGCCTGGGTCTGCGTCGTATTGGTCATACCGTTGAGCGCGAGGATACTCCTGCTGTACGTGGTATGGTCAACGCGGTTTACTTCATGGTTAAAGTTGAGGAGTAAGAGATGCGTTTAAATACTCTGTCTCCGGCCGAAGGCTCTAAAAAGGCGGGTAAACGCCTGGGTCGTGGTATCGGTTCTGGCCTCGGCAAAACCGGTGGTCGTGGTCACAAAGGTCAGAACTCTCGTTCTGGCGGTGGCGTACGTCGCGGTTTCGAGGGTGGCCAGATGCCACTGTACCGTCGTCTGCCGAAGTTCGGCTTCACCTCTCGCAAATCAGCGATCACAGCCGAAGTTCGTCTGTCTGACCTGGCGAAAGTTGAAGGCGGCGTTGTAGACCTGAACACGCTGAAAGCAGCAAACATTATCGGTATTCAGATCGAGTTCGCGAAAGTGATCCTGTCTGGTGAAGTTTCTACCCCGGTAACTGTTCGTGGCCTGCGTGTTACTAAAGGTGCTCGTGCTGCTATCGAAGCTGCTGGCGGTAAAATTGAGGAATAAGTAGCAGATGGCTAAACAACCGGGATTAGATTTTCAAAGTGCCAAAGGTGGGCTTGGCGAACTGAAACGCAGACTTTTGTTTGTGATCGGTGCGCTGATTGTTTTCCGTATTGGCTCTTTTATTCCGATCCCTGGTATTGATGCCGCTGTACTTGCCAAACTGCTTGAGCAACAGCGTGGCACCATCATTGAAATGTTTAACATGTTCTCTGGTGGTGCTCTCAGCCGTGCTTCTATCTTTGCTCTGGGTATCATGCCTTATATTTCGGCATCGATTATTATCCAGCTGCTGACGGTCGTTCATCCGGCCCTGGCAGAACTGAAGAAAGAAGGGGAGTCTGGTCGTCGTAAGATCAGCCAGTACACCCGCTACGGTACTCTGGTGCTGGCAATATTCCAGTCGATCGGTATTGCTACCGGTCTACCGAATATGCCTGGTATGCAGGGCCTGGTTATTAACCCAGGCTTTGCATTCTATTTCACCGCTGTTGTAAGTCTGGTTTCAGGAACAATGTTCCTGATGTGGCTCGGCGAACAAATTACTGAACGTGGTATCGGTAACGGTATTTCGATCATTATTTTCGCCGGTATTGTTGCGGGACTCCCGCCAGCCATTGCCCATACTATCGAGCAAGCGCGTCAAGGCGACCTGCACTTCCTCCTGTTGCTGTTGGTTGCAGTATTAGTATTTGCAGTGACGTTCTTTGTTATTTTCGTTGAACGTGGTCAACGCCGCATTGTGGTAAACTACGCGAAACGTCAGCAAGGCCGTCGTGTCTATGCTGCACAGAGCACACATTTACCGCTGAAAGTGAATATGGCAGGGGTAATCCCGGCAATCTTTGCTTCCAGTATTATTCTGTTCCCGGCGACCATCGCGTCATGGTTCGGGGGCGGGACTGGTTGGAACTGGCTGACAACAATTTCGCTGTATTTGCAGCCTGGGCAACCGCTTTATGTGTTACTCTATGCGTCTGCGATCATCTTCTTCTGTTTCTTCTACACGGCGTTGGTCTTCAACCCGCGTGAAACAGCAGATAACCTGAAGAAGTCCGGTGCATTTGTACCAGGAATTCGTCCGGGAGAGCAAACGGCGAAGTATATCGATAAAGTAATGACCCGCCTGACTCTGGTTGGTGCGCTTTATATTACCTTTATCTGCCTGATCCCGGAGTTCATGCGTGATGCAATGAAAGTACCGTTCTACTTCGGTGGGACCTCACTGCTTATCGTTGTTGTCGTGATTATGGACTTTATGGCTCAAGTGCAAACTCTAATGATGTCAAGTCAGTACGAGTCTGCATTGAAGAAGGCGAACCTGAAAGGCTACGGCCGCTAATAGGTCGCCCGAGAAGTTACGGAGAGTAAAAATGAAAGTTCGTGCTTCCGTCAAGAAATTATGCCGTAACTGCAAAATCGTTAAGCGTGATGGTGTCATCCGTGTGATTTGCAGTGCCGAGCCGAAGCATAAACAGCGCCAAGGCTGATTATTTCGCATATTTTTCTTGCAAAGTTGGGTTGAGCTGGCTAGATTAGCCAGCCAATCTTTTGTATGTCTGTACGTTTCCATTTGAGTATCCTGAAAACGGGCTTTTCAGCATGGTGCGTACATATTAAATAGTAGGAGTGCATAGTGGCCCGTATAGCAGGCATTAACATTCCTGATCAGAAACATGCTGTGATCGCATTAACTTCGATCTATGGCGTCGGCAAGACCCGTTCTAAAGCCATTCTGGCTGCAGCGGGTATCGCTGAAGATGTTAAGATCAGTGAGCTGTCTGAAGAACAAATCGACACGCTGCGTGACGAAGTTGCCAAATTTGTCGTTGAAGGTGATCTGCGCCGTGAAGTTAGCATGAGCATCAAGCGCCTGATGGATCTTGGTTGCTATCGCGGTTTGCGTCATCGTCGTGGTCTGCCAGTGCGCGGTCAGCGTACTAAGACCAACGCACGTACCCGTAAGGGTCCGCGCAAACCGATCAAGAAATAATCGGGGTGATTGAATAATGGCAAAGGCACCAGTTCGTGCACGTAAGCGTGTAAGAAAACAAGTCTCTGACGGCGTGGCTCATATCCATGCTTCTTTCAACAACACCATCGTTACTATTACTGATCGTCAGGGTAACGCGCTGGGTTGGGCAACAGCCGGTGGTTCCGGTTTCCGTGGTTCTCGCAAATCCACTCCGTTCGCAGCTCAGGTTGCAGCAGAGCGTTGCGCTGAAGCCGTAAAAGAATACGGCATCAAGAATCTGGAAGTTATGGTAAAAGGTCCGGGTCCGGGTCGCGAATCTACCGTTCGTGCTCTGAACGCCGCTGGTTTCCGCATCACTAATATTACTGATGTGACTCCGATCCCTCATAACGGTTGTCGTCCGCCGAAAAAACGTCGCGTATAACGCGTTCGTTTTCCAGGTTTGTTGGAGATAGAAAATGGCAAGATATTTGGGTCCTAAGCTCAAGCTGAGCCGTCGTGAGGGCACCGACTTATTCCTTAAGTCTGGCGTTCGCGCGATCGATACCAAGTGTAAAATTGAACAAGCTCCTGGCCAGCACGGTGCGCGTAAACCGCGTCTGTCTGACTATGGTGTGCAGTTGCGTGAAAAGCAAAAAGTTCGCCGTATGTACGGTGTGCTGGAGCGTCAGTTCCGTAACTACTATAAAGAAGCAGCACGTCTGAAAGGCAACACCGGTGAAAACCTGTTGGCTCTGCTGGAAGGTCGTCTGGACAACGTTGTATACCGTATGGGCTTTGGCGCCACTCGTGCTGAAGCACGTCAGATGGTTAGCCATAAAGCAATCATGGTAAACGGTCGTGTTGTTAACATCGCTTCTTATCAGGTTAAAGCGAATGACGTTGTTAGCATTCGTGAGAAAGCGAAAAAGCAATCTCGCGTGAAAGCCGCTCTGGAGCTGGCTGAGCAGCGTGAAAAGCCAACCTGGCTGGAAGTTGATGCTGGCAAGATGGAAGGTACGTTCAAGCGTCAGCCAGAACGTTCTGATCTGTCTGCGGACATTAACGAACACCTGATCGTCGAGCTTTACTCCAAGTAAAGCTTAGTACCAAAGAGAGGACACAATGCAGGGTTCTGTGACAGAGTTTCTAAAACCGCGCCTGGTAGATATCGAGCAAGTGAGTTCGACGCACGCCAAGGTGACCCTTGAGCCTTTAGAGCGTGGCTTTGGCCATACTCTGGGTAACGCACTGCGCCGTATTCTGCTCTCATCGATGCCGGGTTGCGCGGTGACCGAGGTTGAGATTGATGGTGTACTTCATGAGTACAGCACCAAAGAAGGCGTTCAGGAAGATATCCTTGAAATCCTGCTCAACCTGAAAGGGCTGGCGGTGAGAGTTCAGGGTAAAGATGAAGTTATTCTTACTCTGAATAAATCTGGCATTGGCCCTGTGACTGCAGCCGACATCACCCACGACGGTGATGTTGAAATCGTCAAGCCGCAGCACGTGATCTGCCACCTGACCGATGAGAACGCAGCTATTAGCATGCGTATCAAAGTTCAGCGCGGTCGTGGTTATGTGCCGGCTTCTGCCCGAATTCATTCGGAAGAAGATGAGCGCCCAATCGGCCGTCTGCTGGTCGACGCATGCTACAGCCCTGTAGAGCGTATTGCCTACAATGTTGAAGCAGCGCGTGTAGAACAGCGTACCGACCTGGACAAGCTGGTCATCGAAATGGAAACCAACGGCACAATCGATCCTGAAGAGGCGATTCGTCGTGCGGCAACCATCCTGGCAGAACAACTGGAAGCTTTCGTTGACTTACGTGATGTACGTCAGCCGGAAGTGAAAGAAGAGAAACCAGAATTCGATCCGATCCTGCTGCGCCCTGTTGACGATCTGGAATTGACTGTCCGCTCTGCTAACTGCCTCAAGGCAGAAGCTATCCACTATATCGGTGATCTGGTACAGCGTACCGAGGTTGAGTTGCTGAAAACGCCGAACCTGGGTAAAAAATCTCTTACTGAGATTAAAGACGTGCTGGCTTCACGTGGTCTGTCTCTGGGCATGCGCCTGGAAAACTGGCCACCAGCAAGCATTGCTGACGAGTAACCGGATCACAGGTTAAGGTTTTACTGAGAAGGATAAGGTCATGCGCCATCGTAAGAGTGGTCGTCAACTGAACCGCAACAGCAGCCATCGCCAGGCTATGTTCCGCAACATGGCAGGTTCACTGGTTCGTCATGAAATCATCAAGACGACCCTGCCTAAAGCGAAAGAGCTGCGTCGCGTAGTTGAGCCGCTGATTACTCTTGCCAAGACTGACAGCGTTGCTAATCGTCGTCTGGCATTCGCCCGTACTCGTGATAACGAGATCGTGGCAAAACTGTTTAACGAACTGGGCCCGCGTTTCGCGAGCCGTGCCGGTGGTTACACTCGCATTCTGAAGTGTGGCTTCCGTGCAGGCGACAACGCGCCGATGGCTTACATCGAGCTGGTTGATCGTTCAGAGAAAGCAGAAGCTGCTGCAGAGTAATCTGCAGTAACGTAAAAAAACCCGCCCCGGCGGGTTTTTTTATATCTGCTGAATCCCCATTTTCTACACTACTCTTATTCTTTTCCTTCTTTCTGGAGTTTTGCTATGTGGTTATTGGACCAATGGGCAGAACGACACATTCTGGATGCCCAGCGCCAGGGTGAATTCGATGACCTGCCCGGCAGTGGCCAGCCGCTGAAACTGGATGATGATTCACATGTCCCCCCAGAGCTTAGAGCAGCCTACCGCATGTTAAAAAATGCGGGTTGCCTCCCTCCTGAACTTGAACAGCGTAAAGAGGCGATCGAGCTGTCTCATTTGCTCACCACAGTCAAAGAGGGCACTGCAGCGCATGCGGATTACGCTCGCCGTCTCGCCCTTCTGGAACTAAAGCTGCGCCAGGCGGGAGCGAGTACGGAGTTTCTGCGCGGGGATTATGCTGAACGTCTAATGCAAAAAATGAAGGAGGAGTAGCGATGTATCGTATTGGTGAGCTTGCGAAGCTGGCTGAGGTTACCCCTGATACTATTCGTTATTACGAAAAGCAGCAGATGATGGAGCATGAGATTCGCACTGAAGGGGGCTTCCGGCTTTATACCGACCGGGATCTTCAGCGCCTTAAGTTTATTCGTCATGCGCGACAGCTGGGGTTTACCCTGGAATCGATCCGCGAGCTACTGTCGATCCGTATCGATCCCGAGCATCACACCTGCCAGGAATCAAAAAGTATTGTGCAGGCGAGATTGAGTGAAGTCGAAG
Source organism: Leclercia sp. EC_58 (assembly GCF_019584355.1). Taxonomy (NCBI): domain Bacteria; kingdom Pseudomonadati; phylum Pseudomonadota; class Gammaproteobacteria; order Enterobacterales; family Enterobacteriaceae; genus Leclercia; species Leclercia sp. EC_58. The sequence goes on along the minus strand of NZ_VDAM01000001.1, from coordinate 678,592 downwards.
CGCGTATCGAAGAGCTTCAAACCATGCGGCTCTCTTTACAGCGGTTGAACGATGCCTGTTGCGGTACTGCACATAGCAGCGTTTACTGTTCTATTCTGGAAACCCTTGAACAAGGGGCGAATGGTGAGTCTCGCGGGTGTTGATTTTATTGTCAGCACCTTCTACACTTGCGTCGATATTTTGAACACTGGAGAAAGTATGAGCCATTATCAACACAAGAAAGGTCAGATCAACAACAATGCCATTGAGGCGTTACTGCATGATCCTTTATTCAGACAGCGGATCGAGAAGAACAAGAAAGGGAAAGGAAGTTATCTGCGCAAAACTAAACATGCAAAACGGGGTAACTGGGAGGCCAGTGGCAAGCAAGCGAATCGCTTACTTACCACTGGCCTTCTTGCTTTGAGTGGCTTACAAAGTGCGGTTGTTCTGCGCTTTCAGTAAGTCACGAATTTCAGTAAGCAGCACTTCTTCTTTCGATGGGGCTGGCGGCGCAGCCGGTTCTTCTTTTTTCTTACGGTTTAATTTGTTGATGAGCTTAATGGCCATAAAGATGGCGAAAGCAACAATCATGAAATCAAATACGTTTTGAATAAACACGCCATAGTGCATTACCACCGCAGGGACATCACCTTGCGCTTCCCGCAGCGTTATGGCGAATTGCTTGAAATCTATTCCGCCAATTAAAAGGCCCAGTGGTGGCATGATGATATCTGCAACCAGTGATGAAACGATCTTGCCAAACGCCGCACCAATAATCACACCCACAGCCAAATCCACTACGTTTCCGCGCATCGCAAATTCGCGAAATTCTTTAATAAAACTCATTTTGTTCTCCTTGTGCCAGCTGACAAATACAAGTCTAACAAATCATTAGCGGATTGCCATTGAAGAGAGACGTACGTCACAGAAATATAACCCTTACATATTATTGGGTTAAAAAGAAAAGGTGCTGAAAACAGCACCTTTGCAAGCGTCAGAGGAAGAAAGGACTTGGCTGGAATAAGCGCTCGACGTCGGTAATAAACTTTTTGTCTGTCAGGAACATAATAACGTGATCGCCCTGCTCAATGCGTAGATTGTCATTAGCGATCATGACATCGTTACCCCGCACTACTGCACCAATGATAGTGCCCGGCGGGAGCTTAATCTCATCGATGGTACGCCCAACCACACGGGAGGTGCTCTCGTCGCCATGCGCCACGGCTTCGATAGCTTCTGCCACTCCACGACGGAGGGAAGACACGCCAACGATATCCGCTTTTCGCACGTGACTCAGAAGGGCAGAGATAGTGGCCTGTTGCGGCGAAATCGCAATATCGATAACGCTTCCCTGCACCAGATCGACATAGGCTTTGCGCTGGATAAGCACCATAACCTTTTTCGCACCCATCCGTTTTGCCAGCATCGCTGACATGATGTTGGCTTCGTCGTCGTTGGTAACCGCAATGAAAAGATCAACCTGATCGATATGCTCTTCGGCAAGCAGCTCCTGATCCGACGCATCGCCATAAAAAACGATCGTATTTTGCAGTTTTTCTGCCAGTTCAGCGGCGCGCTGTTGATCCCGTTCGATCAATTTCACGCTATAATCTTTTTCCAGCTGCCGGGCCAGGCCAGCGCCGATATTACCGCCCCCGACCAGCATGATGCGCTTATAGGGTTTTTCCAGTCGCTGAAGCTCGCTCATTACCGCACGGATGTGCTGTGACGCGGCGATAAAGAAAACCTCGTCACCGGCTTCGACAATGGTAGAGCCTTGTGGACGAATAGGGCGGTCATGACGGAAAATCGCGGCGACGCGCGTATCGATGTGCGGCATATGTTCGCGCATCGTAGAGAGTGCGTTACCGATCAGCGGGCCGCCATAGTAGGCTTTCACCACCGCAAGACTGACCTTGCCCTCTGCGAAATTCACTACCTGCAGTGCGCCCGGGTATTCAATCAGGCGATAAATACTGTCGATAACCAGCTGTTCCGGCGCGATTAAGTGGTCGATTGGCACCGCATCGGACTGAAACAACTTATCGGCGTCACGAACGTAATCCGGCGAACGTATACGCGCGATTCGGTTTGGGGTATTAAATAACGAATAGGCCACCTGACAGGCCACCATATTCGTTTCATCAGAACTGGTGACAGCAACCAGCATGTCTGCGTCGTCCGCTCCGGCTTCACGCAACACGCGTGGATGAGAGCCATGCCCCTGTACCACCCGCAGATCGAATTTATCCTGCAGGCCGCGCAGACGATCGCCATTAGTATCAACGATAGTGATGTCGTTATTCTCACCGACCAGGTTTTCTGCCAGCGTACCGCCTACCTGCCCCGCGCCCAGAATGATTATCTTCATATCTTGTGACCCGTTATCAACATCACTCTTTGATTAGCTTAGCGTAAAAGAAACCGTCGCCTTCTTCTGCCCCTGGCAGGTTTTGCTTGCCGGGCAGTTCTGGTGTGCCGGTCAGATGCAGGCGGGCATCAGGTGTGCGCTTCAGGAACGCAGCGATCTGCTGGCTATTCTCTTCCGGCAGAACAGAACAGGTGGCATAAACCAGCGTCCCGCCTGTTTTCAGATGCGGCCAGATAGCGTCGAGGATCTCTGACTGCAACTGTGCCAGTTCGTTGATATCCCGGTCGCGGCGCAACCATTTGATATCCGGATGGCGGCGGATAACGCCGGTCGCTGAGCAAGGGGCATCCAGTAAAATGCGATCGAACTGCTCATCCCCGCACCACTGCCCAGGCGTACGTCCGTCACCCTGCTTAACCTCCGCCTTCATACCCAGACGTTTGAGATTATCGTAGACACGCGAAAGACGCTGTTCGTCAACGTCGACAGCCATCACGTTCGCCTGTGGTGCGACTTCCAGGATATGCGTTGTCTTACCGCCTGGCGCGGCGCAAAGATCGAGGATCCGCTCGCCATTCTGCGGCTCAAGCCAGGTCATGCAACCCTGGGCTGAAGCGTCCTGAACGGTAACCCAGCCCTGTTCAAAGCCAGGCAGAGCATGTACCGGTGCAGGGGCCGCCAGGCGCACTGCATCGCTGTATTCAGGATGAGGGAACCCGGTCATCCCGGCCTCTTCCAGTAATGCCAGCCAGGCATCCCGGGTGTGGTGATTGCGGTTAACGCGTAGCCACATAGGTGGACGCTGGTTATTGGCATTAATTAGCGCTTCCCACTGCTCAGGATAGTCTTTTTGCAGACGCTTTAATAACCAGTCAGGATGCAGGAAACGTTTTTCCGTGCGGGCAAACTCAGCCAGTAATTCATCTTGCTGACGTTGGAACTGTCGCAACACGCCGTTGATCAACCCTTTCAGCTGCGGGCGTTTTACCGCAACCGCGCCTTCTACGGTCTCTGCCAGTGCGGCATGAGGTGGAATGCGGGTATGCAGCAGCTGATAGAAGCCGACCATGATCAGGTAGTGAATGACGCGTTGCTTGCCCGCCATCGGGCGCGCCATAAGTTTTCCGATCAGCCACTCCATCTGGGGTAACGTGCGCAGAACACCAAAGCACAACTCCTGAAGCAGCGACTTATCTTTATCGGAAACCTTTTGCTGTAACGGTGGCAGGACATTGCTCAGGGACTGACCCTGCTCGACCACTTGCTCAATCGCCTGTGCTGCCAGGCTGCGTAAATTTTGTTTTTTCATAACCGCAAAAATAAAAATGCCCGGAAACACCGGGCCTTAATTTGAGATGATCTCAGGCGAGACTGTTGCCAGGGGTAAACCATTCACGGCGGGAGTTAAGAAGGTCCTGCGCGCTCATGGCTTTTTTACCTGCTGGTTGTAAGGATTCCAGATTAAGGATCCCTTCAACTGTCGCGACCTGAATACCCTGTTTACTGGCTTCAATGATTGTTCCAGGTGCAGCGTGAGTTTGGCCATCAATCACGGAGGCCTTCCATACCTTCACCGGCTGTCCGTCTATCTCAAGCCAGCTCATTGGCCATGGATTGAAAGCCCGAATGCAGCGTTCAAGCTGAGCAGCAGGGAGAGTCCAGTCGAGGCGGGCCTCTTCTTTGCTGAGCTTTTCAGCATGGGTCACTAATGCTTCGTCCTGAACTTCTGGTTGAGCCCGATTCTCTGCAAGCTGTTGCAGTGTATCAATCAGCCCTTTTGGCCCAAGCTCTGCCAGTTTGTCATACAGGGTGGCACTGGTATCTTCGGCGGTAATAGGACAAGAGAGCTTATGCAGCATATCGCCAGTATCCAGCCCTACGTCCATTTGCATAATCGTCACGCCAGTATCGGCATCGCCAGCCCACAACGAACGCTGGATCGGCGCTGCGCCACGCCAGCGTGGGAGAAGTGAACCGTGGACATTAATGCAGCCCAGACGCGGCATATCAAGCACCGCTTTCGGCAGGATGAGGCCATACGCCACAACCACCATGACATCTGCATTTAACTGAGCAACCAACTGCTGATTTTCCTGCGGCCGTAACGAAGCAGGTTGAAAGACCGGTAAACCGTGCTCTTCAGCCAGGACTTTAACCGGGCTCGGCATCAATTTTTTACCACGGCCTGCCGGACGATCGGGCTGAGTAAACACGCCAACAACCTTATGACCAGACGACAACAGCGCGTCGAGATGACGCGCTGCGAAGTCAGGTGTTCCTGCAAAGATGATACGTAGTGATGTAGACACGTTATTCCTTGTATCCGGGGTCACATTAAGCGCGAGCGCGCATGCGATCCAGTTTCTCTACTTTCTGACGAATACGCTGCTGCTTCAGTGGAGAGAGATAATCGATAAACAGTTTACCGACCAGATGATCCATCTCATGCTGAATGCAGATGGCCAGCAGATCATCCGCTTCCAGTTCGAACGGCTTACCGTCGCGATCAAGCGCGCGGATTTTGACCTTTTCTGCACGCGGTACCAGTGCTCGCTGCTCAGGGATAGAGAGGCAGCCTTCTTCGATACCGGTTTCACCGCTTTTTTCCAGAAGCTCCGGGTTGATTAATACCAGGCGCCCGTCGCGGTTCTCAGAAACGTCGATCACAATGATGCGCTGGTGAATATCCACCTGAGTCGCCGCGAGACCGATGCCTTCTTCGGCGTACATCGTATCGAACATATCATCAATGATACGTTGAGTGTCTGCATTCACTTCTTTAACCGGCTCGGCGACTTTGCGAAGGCGCTCGTCCGGAATATGTAACACTTGCAAAACTGCCATATATTTCCAGAGTCGTATTCAGGAGTTGATAAGAATATAACCTCTATTCTAGACAAAACCCCCTCTGATTGACAGCATCAGTGACCAATCGCAAAGATTGCTATAGCGGCTTCTGGCAGGGGAAAGGATGACATCCACAGAGATTTGGCTACGCCTGATAAGCACAGGAGAGTTGTACGGCGACAAGATGGTGGCGATAGCGCAGCAGCTGCAGCGCGAACCCTATATTGATGGTGCTCTGCTGGTGGAAAGGGGGCTCACCCACAGGCAAAAGGAGAAGTTTTTATTGTTTTCACCGCGGGAACTCGACCGCAGTATGGCCTGGCTGGCCGGGCAGGGGCATCATCTGATATGTGCGGATAATGCCCTCTATCCTGAGCAGCTTCGCGCTATTGCCGATTACCCTGGGGCTTTGTTTGTTAAGGGGGAGCCCTCCGTGCTGTCGAGTCTGCAACTTGCCGTGGTCGGCAGCCGATCCCACTCCTGGTATGGAGAGCGTTGGGGCAAAGCGCTTTGTGAGCAGCTAGCCCAGGCGGGCCTGACGATTACCAGCGGGCTGGCCTGCGGCATCGATGGTATAGCGCATCGCGCTGCGCTCAACGTTAAAGGCAAAAGCGTCGCGGTGCTGGGCAACGGTCTGGCTGATGTCTATCCCCGTCGCCATTCGTCGCTGGCCATGCGTCTTGTTGAAAGCGGCGGTGCAGTGATCTCTGAGTTTTCACTCGCGACACCTCCCTGGCCGGGTAATTTCCCGCGACGTAACCGCATCATTAGCGGCCTCAGTCAGGGGGTGTTCGTTATCGAAGCGATGATAAGAAGCGGTTCTCTCGTTACCGCCAAATGCGCCCTTGAGCAGGGGCGTGAGGTCTTTGCATTACCGGGAGCCATTGGCAACCCGGGGAGTGAAGGTCCTCACTGGTTAATAAAGCAAGGGGCGACTCCCGTGACAACGGCAGAAGATATTCTGGAAACGTTGCAAAACGGACTGAGCTGGCTGCCAGAGGATCCCAAAAATTGGCTTTATTCTTCAGATCAGGACCAGGTAGCATTGCCATTTCCTGAGCTCCTGGCTAACGTAGGAGATGAGGTAACACCTGTTGACGTTGTCGCTGAACGTGCCGGCCAACCTGTGCCAGTAACGGTAGCACAGCTACTCGAACTGGAGTTAGCAGGATGGATCGCAGCTGTACCCGGCGGCTATGTCCGATTAAGGAGGGCAAGCCATGTTCGACGTACTCATGTATTTGTTTGAGACTTACATCCATAACGAAGCTGAAGCACGCGTGGATCAGGACAAACTCACACGCGATCTCACCGATGCAGGTTTCGAACGGGAAGATATCTACAACGCGTTAATATGGCTGGAAAAACTGGCTGATTATCAGGAAGGCCTTGCCGAACCGATGCAGTTAGTTTCCGATCCACTGTCTGTACGCATCTATACGGCTGAAGAGTGTGAAAGGCTGGATGCCAGTTGCCGGGGATTTATCTTATTCCTTGAGCAGATTCAGGTGCTGAACCTCGAAACACGAGAAATGGTGATAGAGCGCGTCATGGCGCTGGATACCGCAGAATTTGAGCTGGAGGACCTGAAGTGGGTCATTCTGATGGTTCTGTTCAATATTCCAGGGTGTGAAAATGCCTATCAGCAAATGGAAGAATTACTCTTTGAAGTGAATGAAGGTATGCTGCACTAATTCATTGTGCAGCACCAAGAGTTGTTATGGCCAAATCAGCACTATTTACGGTGCGTAAACATGAGTCCTGCCCGCAGTGTGGGGCAGAACTTGTTATCCGGTCCGGTAAACACGGGCCGTTTCTCGGTTGTTCACACTATCCAGAATGTGATTATGTCCGTCCCCTGAAAAATCAGGCGGACGGGCATATTGTTAAGATTCTGGAGGGACAAGCCTGCCCGCAATGCGGCGGGGATCTGGCGCTGCGTCAGGGGCGTTTTGGCATGTTTATTGGCTGCAGTCGCTATCCCGAATGTCATCACACCGAACAAATCGATAAACCTGATGAAACAGCCGTAGCCTGCCCGCAATGCGGCAGCGGTCATCTCGTGCAACGCCGTTCACGCTATGGTAAGACATTCCACTCCTGCGATCGTTATCCTGAATGTCAGTTTGTTACCAATTTCAAACCAGTGGCGGGCAGCTGTCCTGAGTGTCATTACCCGCTACTTATCGAGAAAAAAACGGCGCAAGGTATGAAGCGCTTCTGCGCCAGTAAACAATGTGGAAAGCCGGTTTCGGCGGAATAAAAAAGTGAAGAATAACCTGCAGTCAGGCTCCGTTGCGCATGCAGTGGATGTGCTGAAAAATGAAGAAGTCATCGCCTATCCAACAGAAGCGGTTTTTGGGGTGGGATGCGATCCCGACAGCGAAGTAGCCGTAACACGTCTCTTAACGCTTAAACAGCGCCCGGTAGAAAAAGGGCTGATTCTCATCGCCGCCAGTTTTGAACAGCTTAAACCTTATATAGATGATTCCATGTTGACGTCAGCGCAGCGTGAAACCATTTTCTCCTCCTGGCCCGGGCCGGTAACGTTTGTGTTTCCGGCGCTGCCGACAACGCCTCGATGGCTGACGGGGCGTTTTGACTCCCTTGCTGTTCGCGTGACGGACCATCCATTAGTTATCGAGCTATGTAATCGCTTTGGTAAACCGCTGGTCTCTACCAGCGCCAATCTGACGGGATTGCCTCCTTGCCGCACTGCAGAAGAGGTGTCAGCGCAGTTTGGCAGTGAGTTCCCGGTGGTCATCGGTGAAACCAGTGGTCGCCTGAACCCGTCAGAAATTCGTGATGCTTTGACCGGCGAACTTTTTCGCCAGGGGTAATCAGATGGAAGCGTACGCCGTTTTTGGTAATCCAGTTGCGCATAGCAAATCGCCGTTTATTCACCAACAGTTCGCACAGCAGTTGCATATCGATCACCCTTATGGCCGTGTGCTTGCACCCGTTGATGCCTTTGTGACGACGCTGGATGCTTTTTTCGCTGGTGGCGGAAAAGGGGCGAATGTCACCGTACCTTTTAAAGAAGAGGCATTCGGGCGCGCCGATGAGTTAACCGAGCGCGCCTCTCTTGCGGGAGCTGTGAATACGCTCAAGCGGCTTGAAGATGGCCGAATTCTAGGAGACAACACTGATGGCATTGGCCTGCTGAGCGATCTGGAACGTCTGTCATTTATCAAACCTGGCGCGCGTATTCTTTTGATTGGCGCGGGCGGCGCGGCGCGAGGTGTGATTTTACCTCTGCTCTCCCTGGATTGCGCAGTAACCATTACGAATCGTACCTACTCCCGGGCAGAAGAGTTGGCCGCTCTGTTTGCCCACACTGGCAGCATTCATGCGGTTGCCATGGACGCGCTAAGCGGTCATGAGTTTGATCTGATCGTTAATGCGACCTCAAGCGGCATTGGCGGCGATATTCCCGCCATTCCGGCGTCATTGATCAATGGACAGGTTAATTGCTATGACATGTTCTATCAGAAAGGCAAAACGCCTTTTCTGAGTTGGTGTGAACGGCAAGGCGCAAAACGAGTGGCTGATGGATTGGGGATGCTGGTGGGGCAGGCCGCGCATGCGGTGATGCTCTGGCACGGCGTGCTGCCGGAAGTGGAGCCGGTCATTGAAAAACTCAAACTGGAGCTATCGGCATGAACCAGGCGATCCAGTTCCCGGATCGAGAAAGCTGGGATGAAGATAAACAGGCAGTCTGTTTTCCCGCGCTGGTAAATGGCATGCAAATGATGTGTGCCATTGAAGGAAGAACGCTGGCGCGTCGTTTTGGCGATGGCCTGCCAATTGAGATGTTTCGTGAACATCGCTGGGATCTGGAAGAAGAAGCCAGCGATGCGATCCGCAAGGGGGACGAGGACGATCAAGGGTGGTTCTGGCTTTCCTGATCCAGATAGTCATTCTTCCATTTAACGTAGTTATTGGCTGAGTACTTTAACCCTTCTATTTCCGCTTCCGTCAGGGGGCGGATCTGTTTTACCGGACTTCCTAAATAGAGAAAGCCGCTCTCGAGCCGCTTGTTTTGCGGAACCAGGCTGCCAGCACCAATCATTACGTCATCTTCTACTACCACACCATCCAGCAAAATCGATCCCATGCCGACCAGAACGCGATTGCCGATCGTGCAGCCGTGCAACATCACTTTATGACCGACAGTAACCTCCTCACCAACGATCAGGGGATTACCTGCAGGGTTATAAGAAGATTTATGGGTGACATGCAACACGCTGCCATCCTGAATATTGGTACGGGCGCCGATAGCGACGTAATTCACATCTCCACGAATGGCAACCAGCGGCCAGATACTGACATCATCACCCAGCCGGACATCGCCAATGACCACGCTACTGCTGTCGATCATGACGCGATCGCCTTGTTTTGGGAAAAGATCTTTATAGGGACGGAGTACTGCAGACATATCAACCTCGACTGATGTGCATTCTTTTGATGACTTTGATCCTAATACGTAGCTTGATCAAGGGCCAATTACGTCATTATTTGAGCATATCGGATGGGATTTCAGCGGAAAGAACGAAAAAAGAACAGTCAGAAGAAAAGATCGAAAAAATGCTTGTGCTAAAAACTGGGATCCCTATAATGCGCCTCCATCGACACGGCGGATGTGAATCACTTCACACAGACAGCCGGGCCGGTTGAAGAGAAAAGCGAAAATAATCGCTTGACTCTGAAAGAGGAAAGCGTAATATACGCCACCTCGCAACGGTGAGCGAAAGCCGCGTTGCACTGCTCTTTAACAATTTATCAGACAATCTGTGTGGGCACTCAAAGTGACATGGATTCTTAATGTCCTCGGACAATAAATGAATACCAAGTCTCTGAGTGAACACGTAATTCATTACGAAGTTTAATTCACGAGCATCAAACTTAAATTGAAGAGTTTGATCATGGCTCAGATTGAACGCTGGCGGCAGGCCTAACACATGCAAGTCGAACGGTAGCACAGAGAGCTTGCTCTCGGGTGACGAGTGGCGGACGGGTGAGTAATGTCTGGGAAACTGCCTGATGGAGGGGGATAACTACTGGAAACGGTAGCTAATACCGCATAACGTCGCAAGACCAAAGAGGGGGACCTTCGGGCCTCTTGCCATCGGATGTGCCCAGATGGGATTAGCTAGTAGGTGGGGTAATGGCTCACCTAGGCGACGATCCCTAGCTGGTCTGAGAGGATGACCAGCCACACTGGAACTGAGACACGGTCCAGACTCCTACGGGAGGCAGCAGTGGGGAATATTGCACAATGGGCGCAAGCCTGATGCAGCCATGCCGCGTGTATGAAGAAGGCCTTCGGGTTGTAAAGTACTTTCAGCGAGGAGGAAGGCATGTCTGATGAAAATTAGCAGTAAAAAATCTCTGCAGGCTTGTAGCTCAGGTGGTTAGAGCGCACCCCTGATAAGGGTGAGGTCGGTGGTTCAAGTCCACTCAGGCCTACCAAATTCCTGCTGATGCTGCGTTGCGGCGACACTCACATACTTCAGTATGCTTCGTGTCACCACGCCTTGCCTCAACAGGAATTACGGTTGAAGAGATTGACCACGATGGGGCTATAGCTCAGCTGGGAGAGCGCCTGCCTTGCACGCAGGAGGTCTGCGGTTCGATCCCGCATAGCTCCACCATATTTACTGCGAAAACCTGAAAACTTCAGAGTGTACCTGCAAGGGTGCGCTGCGAAGTTTTGCTCTTTAAAAATCTGGATCAAGCTGAAAATTGAAACGACACACGTTAAGTGTGTTCGAGTCTCTCAAATTTTCACAACGCGAAGTGAAACAGCTTCGGGTTGTGAGGTTAATGTAGCGCGGTGGTCCCACCTGACCCCATGCCGAACTCAGAAGTGAAACGCCGTAGCGCCGATGGTAGTGTGGGGCCTCCCCATGCGAGAGTAGGGAACTGCCAGGCATCAAATTTAGCGTGCTGATATGGCTCAGTTGGTAGAGCGCACCCTTGGTAAGGGTGAGGTCCCCAGTTCGACTCTGGGTATCAGCACCACTTTATACTTAGGTTAAAGTTCGGCAAGAAGTAAAAGAATTTGTCTGGCGGCTGTAGCGCGGTGGTCCCACCTGACCCCATGCCGAACTCAGAAGTGAAACGCCGTAGCGCCGATGGTAGTGTGGGGTCTCCCCATGCGAGAGTAGGGAACTGCCAGACATCAATTAAGTGAAAAGGCCATCCGAAAGGATGGCCTTTTTGCATTTCTGCGTCACAAAAACCAGGGCCCGACGCGTACAGCGCCGCCGGGCCGATCAACGTTAGTGAATAACCTGTGACAAAAACGCGCGCGTACGTTCTGATTTTGGGTTAGAGAAAAATTCTTCCGGCGGTGCCTGCTCGACAATTTCTCCGCGATCCATAAAGATCACCCGGTCCGCCACGGTTCTGGCGAAGCCCATCTCGTGCGTGACGCAGAGCATGGTCATTCCCGATTCCGCCAGGCCTATCATCGTATCCAGAACCTCTTTCACCATCTCGGGATCGAGCGCTGAAGTCGGCTCATCAAACAGCATAATTTTAGGTTTCATGCACAGAGAGCGGGCGATGGCCACGCGTTGCTGCTGCCCGCCTGAGATCTGCCCCGGAAACTTATGAGCGTGTTCAGCAATGCGTACCCGCTCCAGATAGTGCATAGCAAGTGCCTCAGCTTCTTTTTTCGGCATTTTACGTACCCAGATGGGTGCGAGAGTACAGTTTTGCAGAACGGTCAGATGAGGGAATAAATTAAAATGCTGGAAGACCATGCCCACCTCCTGGCGAACACGCTCAACGTTGCGGATGTCGTCATTCAGCTCGATCCCATCCACCACAATCCGGCCTTGCTGATGCTCTTCCAGATGATTGATGCAGCGGATCGTTGTTGATTTACCCGAGCCTGAAGGCCCACAAAGGACAATACGCTCGCCTTGTTTCACCTTCAGGTTAATATTTTTCAGCACATGAAATTGCCCGTACCACTTATTCACGTTATCCAGCGTAATCATCGCGTCAGCGGGGGTCATAGTTATCTGGCTCATAGGTTCCTCAGTGCGGTGTACGCCCGGTGTTAAAGCGCTTTTCCAGATGCTGGCTGTAGCGCGACATGCTAAAACAGAAAATCCAGTAGATAAGTGCTGCAAAAACGTAGCCTTCTGTCGACATGCCCAGCCACGCCGGGTCGACGGTAGCCTGCTGCACGCTACTGAATAGATCGAATAATCCAATAATGATCACCAGACTGGTGTCCTTAAACAGCGCAATGATGGTGTTCACCAGGCCCGGGATCACCAGCTTCAGCGCCTGGGGAAGGATTACCAGTCCCTGCGTTTTCCAGTAACCCAGCGCCAGCGATTCGGCTGCTTCATACTGGCCCTTGGGGAGCGCCTGCAATCCGCCGCGCACGACCTCGGCAACATAAGCAGACTGGAACAGAATGACGCCAACCAGGGCGCGGATCAGCTTGTCGATGGTAGTGCCTTCCGCCATAAACAGCGGTAGCATCACGGAAGACATAAAGAGCACGGTGATAAGCGGAACGCCGCGCCAGAACTCAATAAAAATTACCGAGAGGACGCGCACGACCGGCATGGTTGAGCGGCGGCCTAGTGCCAGTAAAATCCCTAATGGCAATGCGCCGGCAATCCCTACCGAGGCGATAATCAGCGTCAGCGTCAGACCGCCCCACTGGCGGGTTTCAACGCGATCCAGCCCCAGCACGCCGCCATACAACAGCCCCCAGACGAGCAGGGGATAGATCACCGCCCAACAGACGATGTATCGTCCCCGATGGGGTAACCTCTTCCAGAACATGGGAACGACAGAAAGCAGCCCGATAACCAGCGCAAGGTTAATGCGCCAACGCTGATCGTGGGGATAGAGCCCATACATAAACTGGCCGAAGCGCTGATGAATAAAGACCCAGCAGGCTCCCTCTTTTGTGCAATCGGCGCGGGTGGTACCGATCCAGTTAGCCTGCAAAAATGCCCAGTTAATGAGCGGCGGGATAAGCTCCCACATCAGCCAGAAGCAGAACAGGGTGAGCAAACTGTTGCTCCAGCTGGAGAACAGGTTTTTACGAGCCCAGTTAATGATGCGTCCGTTGCCGGTTGTGGCCGGACGCGCAGGGTGAGACAAGACCGCTTTTGTCATCATGGTTCCTTAGCGTTCAACCAGCGCGATACGACGGTTGTAGATATTCATCAACAGTGAAATGGTCAGGCTAATAATCAGGTAGACCGACATCGTAATGGCAATGGTTTCTATTGCCTGGCCGGTCTGGTTAAGAACGGTTCCGGCAAACAACGAGACCATATCGGGATAGCCGATCGCCGCCGCGAGAGAGGAGTTTTTCACGATGTTGAGATACTGGCTGGTCAGCGGAGGGATGATCACCCGCAAGGCCTGGGGGATGATGACCTGGCGCAGAGTGACCGGATTGGGAAGCCCAAGGGAGCGAGCAGCCTCATGCTGACCATGGGGAACGGCCTGAATACCGGCGCGAATAATCTCTGCGATAAAGGCCGAGGTATAGATGGAAAGCGCCAGCGTCAGGGCGGCCAGTTCCGGGATCAATACCATGCCGCCGCGGAAGTTAAACCCCTTCAGCTGCGGAACATCCCAGTGCATTGCCGGGCCGGCTATTGTATGCGTCAGCCACGGCAGGATCACCACTAAAGCCAGGGTGACGGGCCAGGTGCGCCGTAGCTGCCCGGTTTTAATCTGATGCATGCGGTTGTAGCGAAACAGCGCAACCGAAACGCCAATTACGCACGCCAACGCGGCCAGCAATGCCAGCATCCCTTCGGCAATCTGCGGCGCGGGGATATAGAGGCCGCGGTTGCTTAAAAAGGCCAGATCGAACGCATCCACCGCCTGACGGGGGCCAGGCAGGTTGCGCAGGACGGCGAAATACCAGAAGAAGATCTGCAGCAGCGGGGGAATGTTACGGAAGGTCTCGATATAAAACGTGGAGAGCTTACGCAGCAGCCAGTTATCCGAGAGACGCGCGAGCCCGAGGAAAAAGCCCAGCAGAGAAGCAAACACAATGCATAACGCTGAAACCAGCAGGGTATTCATCAGGCCGACAAGGAATACGCGGCCATAGGTATCGCCTTCACCGTAATCAATTAAGTGCTGAACAATGCCAAACCCTGCACTACGGTCAAGGAAGGCAAAGCCCGACGTAATGCCGCGTGTGCTGAGGTTGGTAACAGTGTTGTGGAACAGGTAGATCGCGACGGCCAGGACAGCGAGAACAGCGAGGATCTGAAACAGCCAGGCGCGAACCGCAGGATTAGAAAAGGAGAGAGCTCCTTTCAGGGCTAAGCGGCGATGGAACATATAAAACCTCGGGTAACCATGACTCTGGACTGGGCACTGCGCTGGCAGTGCCCGTTACAGCAAGATGCTTAGCGTACTGGCGGCGCGTATTGAATGCCGCCATTGTTCCAGAGGTTGTTCTGCCCACGGCTGATCTTCAGCGCGCTCTCAGATCCAACGTTACGCTCGAAGATCTCCGCGTAGTTACCCACCTTTTTAATGATGTTGTACGCCCATTTGTTATCCAGCTTCAGATCCTTGCCGTAATCTCCTTCTTTGCCCAGCAGATGGGCCATATCAGGCGTGGCCGGATTAGCTGCCTTCTCATCGACGTTCTTCGAGTTGACACCCATCTCTTCCGCGTTGAGCATGGCGAACAGCGTCCAGCGAACGACAGCGTTCCATTCATCATCCCCGCGACGGACGACCGGCCCCAGCGGCTCTTTGGAGATCACTTCTGGCAGGACGATCCATTCCGCCGGATTACTCAGCTTGATCCGCAGCGCATAAAGCTGAGACTGATCCGAGGCCAGGGTATCGCAGCGGCCGGACTCCAGCGCTTTGGCGGATTCGTCAGAGCGGTCAAAGGTCACTGGCGTATATTTCATGTTGTTGGCTTTGAAATAGTCGGCGACGTTCAGTTCAGTATCCGTACCCGCCTGGATACAGACGGTGGCACCATCCAGCTCTTTCGCACTTTTGAGACCCGCTTTATTGTGCGTCAGGAAACCAATGCCGTCGTAATAGGTCACACCGGTGAAGGTCATTCCCATCCCGGTATCACGGGATGAGGTCCAGGTGGTATTACGCGAAAGCATATCCACTTCGCCGGATTGCAGGGCAGTAAAGCGCTCTTTCGCCGTCAGCGGGGTATATTTCACTTTGGTGTCGTCGCCGAATACCGCAGCGGCAACGCCACGGCACACGTCAACATCAATACCGGAGAACTTACCGTTGGCGTCGGCGTAAGAGAAACCAGGCAGACCGTCACTGATCCCGCATTGCACAAACCCTTTTTGTTTAACTGCATCCAGAGTGGCACCCGCCTGAGCCTGGCCGGTCATTGCAATGAGCACACCTGCAGCGGCGAGGCTGGCCATCATCATCTTTTTCATAATGCATCCTGTGTAGCGAAAAATTATCGTTATAGTGAGGCGGGTAATGACTCCAACTTACTGATAGTGTTTTATGTTCAGATAATGCCCGATGACCTTGTCATGCAGCTCCACCGATTTTGAGAACGACAGTGACTTCCGTCCCAGCCTTGC
>NZ_VDAM01000001.1:462524-662700 GCF_019584355.1 Leclercia sp. EC_58 | reverse complement strand
TACGCACCACGCCTTCAGTAGCGGAGCAGGAAGGACATCTGATGGAAATGGAAGCCACGCAAGCACCTTAAAATCACCATCATACACTAAATCAGTAAGTTGGCAGCATTACCGGCTAACTCCCTGTTTATTATCATAAGAAAAGGCGCCGAAGCGCCTTTACTCATTACTGCTCTGAATGACGCGTAAAGCGTCGCCGCACTACCACAAAGAAGACCGGCACAAAGAAGATTGCCAGCAGGGTAGCTGAAAGCATACCGCCCATCACGCCGGTACCCACGGCGTTTTGCGCGCCGCTGCCCGCTCCGTGACTGATGACCAGCGGCAACACGCCAAGGATAAATGCCAGCGAGGTCATGAGGATGGGACGAAGGCGCATGCGTGATGCCTCCAGCGTGGCTTCAATAATCCCTTTCCCCTCTTTCTCCATTAGATCCTTAGCAAACTCGACAATCAGGATGGCGTTCTTTGCCGACAGACCAATGGTGGTAAGCAGCCCCACCTGGAAGTAGACGTCATTATTCAGCCCACGCAGGGAAGCGGCCAGCAGGGCGCCAACCACCCCTAATGGCACCACCAGCATCACCGAGAAAGGAATCGACCAGCTCTCATACAGCGCCGCCAGGCAGAGGAACACCACCACCAGCGAGATGGCATACAGGGCAGGCGCCTGGTTGCCGGAGAGCCGTTCCTGATACGACATGCCTGTCCAGTCGTAACCGATGCCAGTTGGCAGTTTCGCCGCCAGTTTTTCCATTAGCACCATGGCTTCACCGGTACTCTTGCCGGGCGCGGCTTCCCCGAGGATCTCCATGGAAGGGCTGCCGTTATAGCGCTCCAGGCGCGGTGAGCCGTAGATCCAGTGCGACTGGCTGAATGCGGAGAGCGGCACCATTTCACCGTTGGCGCTGCGGACATAGAGGCGATTAATATCCTCCGGCAGCATCCTGAAGTGGGCATCCGCCTGGACATAGACTTTCTTCACCCGGCCACGGTCGATGTAGTCATTGACATAGGTTCCCCCCAGCTCGGTGGAGATGGTCTGGTTGATGTCCGACACGCTCACGCCCAGCGCCTGCGCTTTTTCCTGATCGATATCCAGCTTGAACTGCGGGGTATCTTCCAGCCCATTGGGTCGCACACGCACCAGCATATCGCTGTGCTCTTTGATCATGCCCAGCAGCTGGTTTCGCGCCTGCGTCAGCTGGTTATGTCCCAGGTTGGCCTGGTCAATCAGTTCAAAATCGAAGCCCGTTGCGGTGCCCAGTTCGATAATGGCGGGCAGGTTGAACGGGAAGACCAGCCCGTCTTTGATCTGACTAAAGGCCCGTGTTGCCCGGCTGACGATGGCCCCAACGCTGTTTTCCGCACCCGGGCGCTCCTCCCAGGGCTTCAGGCTGATAAACGCCACCCCGGCGTTTTGCCCCTGGCCGCTGAAGCTGAAGCCGTTAACGGTAAATACCGATTCTACGTTGGCCTTCTCATTGTTGAGGTAGTAGTGCTCAACCTGATCCAGCACCTTCTGGGTGCGGCTTTGCGTCGCGCCCGCCGGGAGCTGCACCATCGTCATAAACACGCCCTGATCCTCTTCCGGCAGGAAGGAGGTGGGCAGGCGCAGGAACAGCACCGCCATGCCGCCGACAATCAGGACATAGACCACCAGGTAGCGGCCCGTCTTACGCAGAATATGGCTCACGCTGTTGCTGTAATGGGCCACGCTTCTGTCGAACAGGGCATTAAACCAGCCGAAAAAGCCGCCTTTGTTCTCATGATGCTCGCTGGGGGCTTTCAGCAGGGTGGCACACAGGGCAGGGGTCAGGATCAGCGCCACCAGTACCGAGAGGGCCATCGCCGAAACAATGGTCAGGGAGAACTGGCGATAAATCGCCCCGGTGGAGCCGCCGAAAAAGGCCATCGGGATAAATACCGCTGAGAGCACCATGGCGATGCCGACCAGCGCTCCCTGAATTTGCGACATCGATTTTTGCGTCGCCTCTTTTGGCGGGAGTTTCTCCTCCACCATCACGCGCTCGACGTTTTCCACCACCACGATGGCATCATCCACCAGCAAGCCTATTGCCAGCACCATACCAAACATGGTCAGGGTGTTTATCGAGAAGCCAAACGCCGCCAGTACCGCAAAGGTGCCCAGCAGAACCACCGGCACGGCAATGGTCGGGATGAGCGTGGCCCGCAGGTTTTGCAGGAACAGGTACATCACGAGGAAGACGAGAATGATGGCTTCAAACAACGTCTTGACCACTTCATGAATGGAGATCTTCACGAACGGCGTGGTGTCATAGGGGTAGACCACCTTCAGCCCCTGCGGGAAGAAGGCTTGCAGCTGCGCCAGTTTGCTTTTAATCGCCGCGGCGGTATCCAGCGCGTTGGCACCGGTAGCGAGCTTAATACCGAGCCCGGTCGCCGCCTGACCATTGATTTTGGTCACCATGTTGTAGTTTTCACCACCTGGCGCAATGCGGGCGACATCTTTCAGATGCACCATCGACCCGTCCTGATTGACCTTCAGGGTGATGTTGCCAAACTCCTCTGCGGTTTTCAGGCGCGTCTGGGCGATGATGGAGGCGTTGAGCTGCTGGCCCGGCACCGACGGCGTTCCGCCGAGCTGACCGGCGGCAATCTGGTTGTTCTGGGTTTTTAACTGGTTAATCACGTCCAGCGGCGTCAACTGATAGGCGTTCAGCTTATTCGCATCCAGCCAGATACGCATCGCATACTGGGCGCCAAACAGCTGCACATCGCCCACCCCGGAGGTGCGGCTGATAGCATCCTTGACGTTAGAGGCGACATAGTCGGAGATATCTTCCTGGCTCAGGTTCTTATTGTCCGAGACAAAACCGGCCACCAGCAGGAAGCTGCTGCTCGACTTCTCCACGCTAATCCCTTGCTGCTGCACTTCCTGCGGCAGTAACGGCATGGCCAGCTGCAGCTTGTTCTGTACCTGTACCTGAGCGATATCCGGATCGGTTCCCGACTGGAAGGTCAGGGTGAGGGTAACACTGCCCGCTGAATCGCTGGTGGAGGACATGTACATGAGGTTATCGATACCGTTCATGTTCTGCTCGATAACCTGGGTCACCGTATCCTGCACCGTCTGGGCATCCGCGCCGGGATAGGTCGCCGAGATAGCCACGGCAGGCGGCGCAATGGTGGGATACTGCGCCACCGGCAGCTTCAGGATCGCAAGCCCGCCCGCCAGCATCAGGATAATGGACAGCACCCACGCAAAGATTGGGCGCTGAATAAAGAAGTTAGCCATGCTCTGTTCCTTATCCCACTTTCTGCGCAGCGGTGTCCGGCGTTGCCACCACCGCGACGCCAGGACGTACTTTTTGCAGCCCGCTGATAATCACCCGGTCGCCTTCCTGTAGGCCGTCTGTAACCAGCCATTGATCGCCAATCGCCTGAGGGGCGACAACGTTACGGGCTTCAACCTGGTTTTTACTGTTGACCACCATCACGCTGGCCTCACCGCGCGGGGTGCGCGTAACGCCCTGTTGTGGAACCAGAATGGCGTGCGGCTGGGTGCCTTCATTAATGCGCGCGCGGACAAACATGCCGGGCAGCAGGATATGTTGCGGGTTGGGGAAAATAGCCCGCAGGGTGATGGAGCCGGTGCTCTCATCCACGGTGACATCTGAGAATTGCAGCGATCCTTTTAACGGATAGGGCTGACCGTTTTCCATCAACAGCTGTACGCTGCTGGTGCCTTCGCCGGTCTGCAGGCTGGACTGCTTGAGACGCATAAAATCGTTGCTGGACTGTGTAACATCGACATAAATCGGATCAAGCTGCTGAACCGTTGCCAGCGCTGTGGCCTGTCCGTTCGCGACCAGGGCACCTTCGGTGACGCTGGATTTACCGATCCGCCCGCTGATAGGCGACGTCACTTTGGTGTACGCAAGGTTGATGCGCGCGGTTTCGACGGCGGCTTTGGCTGCAATCACCGAGGCATCAGCCTGACGGGCATTCGCCACTGACTGATCGTACTCCTGTTTGCTGACGTACTGCGTGCCGACCAGGGGTAAATAGCGTTTTACCGTCAGGTGAGCAATGCTGGCGGCAGCCTGGGCTTTTGCCAGTTCCCCTGAAGCACTATCAAATGCGGCCTGATAAGAGGCGGGATCGATCTGATACAGTGACTCGCCAGCTTTCACATCGCTGCCTTCAGTAAAGTTGCGCTTCAGTACAATGCCGCTGACCTGCGGGCGAACCTCGGCGACGCGGTAAGCATCGGTCCGGCCAGGCAGCTCGGTGGTTACCTCCAGCGGCGCACTCTTCACGACATGCACCACGACCTGGGGTGTCGGCGGCTGCTGCGCCTGGCCTGCATGATCATCACAACCCACAAGCAATGCGGCACCGATGATAAAACCGGATAAGGGTAAAAACCTGAAATTAGGCGTCATGACTATTCCTTCAAAATCATCAATCCGCATTAACCGACACGGTTAAGCGTTAAATAGAGGTAAACGGAAAAGGGCGGGCGCCATAATAAAGAATGGTCGTGCGGGTTTTTGATTTATAAGTGCGGAGAATGAACTGAGGATAAAAAAAAGAGCAGCGAGCGAGCGTAAACAATGATATAGCACGTCCGGCTATGTATTGCTGGCCGTTTTGCTTTAGATGCATTCATGTATTTCATGAATTGAATGCATGGTAAATATCATCGTGGTTTATAAGTTAGGTGAGTTAACTTTTTTTGTTCATATTTATTTTCCTGACTGATGGATAATTCCTGCTCCGACGATTAGTGTCGTTGTTTAATAAAAGTAACCAATCCGTTAAATGAGTGATTTTCTATGGCGCGCAAAACCAAGGCCGAGGCGCAGAAGACACGCCAGTTATTGATTGAGGCGGCAATAGAGCAGTTCGCCACACGGGGTGTCGCCAACACGACGCTGACGGATATCGCCGATGCTGCCTGCCTGACACGGGGAGCCGTTTACTGGCATTTCACCAGTAAAGCCGAGATATTTAACGCTATCTGGCAGGAGCAACGCCCGCTGCGCGAGATTATTCGCGGTCAGCTGTCGCAGGCAGAAGAGAGCGATCCCTTATTAACTTTGCGTGAGCAGTTTGTTACCGCTTTGCAATATATTGCCCAGGATCGTCGCCAGCGGACCTTATTGCAGATCCTGTATCACAAATGTGAATTTGATGAGGATATGATTTCAGAAAACCAAATTCGCGAAAGGATTGGATTCAATTATGAAAACGTCCGTGAAATATTGCAGAGAGGCATTATGCTTGGCAGCATCTCCGCGCAGATCAATATCGACACGACGTTAATTGTTTTGCATGGCTTTTTTTGCGGGCTGATTAAAAACTGGTTAATGAGCCCGGAACACCTGGATCTCTACCGGCAGGCCCCGGAACTGGTCGACAATATTCTCTCAACGTTGCCGATAGCCCATAGAGAATACGACACCGCCTCATAGCGGCATCGCGTCAGATTTGCTGCGTCAGCATGGCCTGCGGATCGCGGCTCAGAGCGTTGATAGCTTGTGCCGTGACGGGTTTACCCAGCAGATAGCCCTGTAGCGTATTACATCCCAGATTGGTCAAAAAGGTCTGCTGCTCCTCGGTTTCCACCCCTTCGGCAACCACTTTCAGGTTAAGCGTTTTTGCCAGTGCAACAATGGCGGAAACGATGGTTGCATCATCACCCGTGCTGTTGAGATCTTTCACAAACGCCCGATCAATTTTCAGTTCGCAGGCGGGCAACTTTTTCAGGTACAGCAGGCTGGAATAGCCGGTGCCAAAATCATCGATCGAGGCTTTTACCCCGGCCTGAGTCAATTCAGTCAGCACCCGGACGCTCTCATCGGGGTTATTCATGGCCGTGGTTTCGGTCACTTCCAGAATCAGGGTATGCGGCGGAATACGGTGTCGCGCCAGGCTGCCCATCACCGTCTCAACCAGCTGGGGCTGTTCAAACTGCAGCGTAGAGAGGTTCACCGCCATCGACCATTCAGTATGGCCGTCAAGATGCCATACGCGCAGCTGGCGGCACGCTTCATCAATTACCCAGTTGCCGATAGGAATAATTAGCCCGCTTTTTTCTGCCAGCGGCAGGAACTGGTCGGGAGATAACAAGCCCTGGACAGGATGTTGCCAGCGCAGCAGGGCTTCAAAGCCGACAATGGGGCCCATCGGCGCCTGGAACTTAGGCTGATAGACCAGATGCAGCTCCTTGCGCTCCAGCGCCAGCCACAGATCGTTCATTAGCTGTAGCTGATTTTGCGCCAGGGTATTCATCGACGGCTGGAAGAAGTGATAGCCGTTACGCCCCATGTGCTTGGTGTGATACATCGCCGCATCGGCATTGAACATCAGTTCGCGCTGGTTTTTGCCGTCATGGGGATAAATAGCGATGCCTACGCTAAGGGTCACGACCACATCGTACAGCTCAAGGCTGAAAGGCTGATCGATAACGTGCACCAGCGAGCTGGCGAGCGATGCGGCATCGTTTGGGGAGTCGATCTCGGCCAGCAGCACAAACTCGTCGCCACCAATACGGGCGAGGGTGTACTGGCCCTTCAGGGGCTGTTCCAGACGCTCAGTCACGGCAACCAATAACTTATCGCCCGTATCATGGCCGTAGGCATCGTTAACTGCTTTGAAGCCATCCAGATCCATAAACAGCAGGGCAAACAGCTTGCCTTCGCGATCGGCTTTGTTGATCGCCTGCTCGAGACGATCTTCCAGCAGTACGCGGTTCGGCAAGCGGGTCAGCGTATCGTGCAGCGCCAGCTGGGCCAGCTCGCGGTTGGCTTCCGCCAGCGATGAGGCGAGAAGGGAGGTGCGGGCCTGCAGCCGGGCATCAAACATAGAAACCAGCAGCGTAATACCCAGAATAGAGAGGGCTACAACGCTCACCAGCACCGCCAGCCAGCTGCCGTTCACCCCTGATGATGCATATGCACCTGAAGCGGAAACTGGGCCGCTTTCATGCCGGTGTAGTGCATGCCGGCAATCGCGATGCCCATCAGCACGGCAGCGCCCGCACGCATCAGCGCGACCTGGGCGGCATCCCGCCGTAAACGGAACGTCAGCCACAGGGCGGCCAGCGAGGCGAGGAGGGCGATAACCACCGACAGCGCGACCCAGCGCATATCCCAGACGATAGCGGGCGCTACCTGCAAAGCTTTCATGCCGGTGTAGTGCATCGCCACGATACCTGTCCCCAGGATCACCGCGCCGGTAAACAAGCGACGTTTGCGTAAGTGATCGCGGCTCACCAGCCAGAGGGCAAACAGCGAGGCGCCAATGGCGATCAGCATGGAAAGGCCGGTTTTTGGCAGGTCGTAGTTCATCCGCATGGAGATATCCATCGCCAGCATGCCGATAAAATGCATGGCCCATATCCCGATACCCATGGCGATCCCCCCGCCCGTCAGCCAGATATGTGCCGCGACGCCGGTACTGCCGGCAACCCGCCCTGCCATATTCAGCGCGGTATAGGATGCAAGAATGGCGACAACAAAGGAGATAACCACAAGAAGTTGGTCGTATTGGCTAACCAGCATGATCTCATCAACTCATACGCAGTGGGGTATTACGTGATACCGGGTGAGACGGGCTGAGACATTATCATCCAACAGAGATGCCTCAAAGGTTTTTAAAACCGCACATTTTTCGAGGAAAAGCAGGCGTTTAATCCAGATCCGAGCAATTAACCAGCTTAAGCGGATTAACCGAATTCATGTTGCGGCATTGGTCCGTTTCCGTAGACATCAACTCAATCCACTGCATTAGCAGCGCATCGAAAAGGAAAATGCTAATCGCGAAGACGACTAACCACCAATACTTACGGATCATTCGGAATTTCCGGGGACAATTGACAAGAGTGCAGGAAATATACACGAAAAATAGCGGCTGAGAAGTGGGCTGAGAGATGTTTACGTTTCGGGGGATAATGGTGTGAGAAGCGTTAAAAAACGACGGAAGGCCAGGCATAAAAAAAGGCGCTTCCCCATGCCGGTTCGCGCCTTTTTAAACAAGCATTTAGCTAATCGAAATTAGTTCATGCCGTATTTTTTCAGTTTCTTACGCAGCGTACCACGGTTGATGCCCATCATCAGAGCAGCACGGGTCTGGTTACCGCGGGTGTATTGCATCACCATGTCCAACAGGGGCTGTTCAACTTCAGCCAGTACCAGCTCATACAGGTCGTTAACGTCCTGACCATTCAGTTGAGCAAAATAGTTCTTCAGTGCCTGTTTAACCGAGTCACGCAGGGGCTTTTGAGTTACCTGGTCCTGAGAGTTAACGGTGGAAACGGTCAGTACGTCAGAATTTACGCGTTGTTCGAACATAGTTCTGTCAGCTCTTTATTTCATTACGCAAGATTTTCGAAGTATGCCTCCAACGCCTCCAGCTGTTCGCTGGCATCCTCTATGGCGTTGAATGTGCGCCGAAACTGGTCATCCGGAGCGTGTTCCTGGAGATACCAGGATACGTGTTTACGCGCAATTCGGTACCCTTTAGCCTGACCATAAAAGTCGTGCAGTTCCCGAATATGTGCGCATAGCAAGTGCTTAACCTCTGCCAGCGGCAGCGGGGCAAGCAACTCCCCAGTGTCCAGATAATGCTGGATTTCCCGAAAGATCCAGGGTCTTCCCTGAGCTGCACGTCCTATCATCAGAGCATCAGCCCCTGTATAGTCGAGCACAGCTCTGGCTTTAAGCGGGTCAGTAATGTCGCCATTCGCGATAATCGGAATGGAAACTTTCTGCTTAACTGCCCGAATGCTGTCGTATTCAGCTTCACCGTTGAACAAACAGGCGCGGGTGCGTCCATGTATGGTCAGGGCCTGAATGCCACAGTCTTCGGCCAGTTGGGCAATCTCTACACAGTTACGGTGATCCGGCGACCAACCCGTGCGAATCTTTAACGTAACAGGAACGTCCACTGCGCTGACAACCGCGGTCAGGATTGACTTCACCTGATCGGGGTATTGCAGAAGGGCTGAACCCGCAAGCTTGCGATTCACCTTTTTGGCCGGGCATCCCATATTGATATCAATAATCTGGGCGCCACTTTCCACGTTGATACGCGCGGCATCTGCCATCTCTTCAGGCACGCTCCCGGCGATTTGCACGGTGCGGATACCTGGTTCGTCAATGTGCACCATCCGAAGACGGGATTTATCGCTTTCCCAAACCTGCGGGTTAGACGACATCATCTCTGAAACGGTTAATCCTGCTCCCATCTCATAGCACAGCGTCCTGAATGGTCGGTCGGTAATACCTGCCATAGGTGCTGCGATCAGGCGATTTCTGAGCTGGTGGTTTCCGATGCGCATGAGTTAAGAAATGACCATACTGTGACTGCAAGGCGGCGTATCTTACGCATTTTTTGCACGAGATGAAAGGCCAAACTTTGAACAATCCCCTGTTGCAGATCATGGAATCACAGGCAAAGCTATTGCTGTGTAAATATAATTTATTTAAATCATGCATTTAATGAATTATGCTGTTTTTATGACCGCTTACAATTTCCCAAAACTTCTCGTTTATTCTTAATGAATGAAACCTCCCGGCGAGATAATCTGCTGTTTTTAACAGCAGATTTCCCCTGTTCTTTGCGATCTGCGTCGCATTTTAGAACATCATGTCAGGGCCGGGATTGTGCATTATTCAACCACAATACGACCGTGGAGCGACTGTACCGGGCGGTTATTATTGTGGTGCAGCGTATGACGGAATTTTTCAAGCTGTATGGCCGAGAGCGTCAGGGGATGCTTCATGACTATCCAGGTCACGCCTTCAGAGCAGGGCGGGGTGGTCAATGAACCGCTAAAGCGCCAGTAGGTTTTATCCGCTGGCAGCAGATGGTCCAGATCCAGATGTTCTGTTATGGCGGTCGACTCTTCCGGCTGCGCAGGCATGGCGCGCCAAAGTTTTTCCAGATGCGGATTGGCGGCCCCCTGCTCAAACATCACGGCGACGACGGCGATCTCACCTTCGTCATTCTTGTGTACCAGATGCATTTCCATCGCGTATGTTTTGCCCTGCACAGTGTTTTCACTGGGGGCATGGAAGTGGAACTGCTGAAGCATCCACTTTTTACCGTCGAGGGTAATGCTGTCCTGGGTATTGATTTTTTCGCCTGCCTGAATGGTATGGCCGTTGTTAATCAACGTGGCCGGGCCGTCCGTATAGTGAGTGACCAGCGGGTTGAGGTGGGCTTTCAGCGTTGAGTCAATATTGATAGGGGATTGGTTCATCCCGGTCCGGCAGGTCTTCCAGGCTTCATCCAGCTCGCCCCAGTGCTCGGGGGCGCCTTCCCCTTCGTAACTCCAGTGTGAAGCGTATCCTGAAGCGGACATGATACTCAGTGTCAGTAGCGCGGCCTTGCCAATACGTCTGGTCATAATATTCTTCCGATGAATTGTATGTAAAATAAGACATATACTTCGAAGGGATATTATTACGAGGCTAAGCGCTTGTAAACGCGGTAAAAACTGCGTGGCCAGAACGGCCACGCGGCAGGATTACTTCTTACAACCGGTAATACGGCACCACTCCTCTTTCTCAACCACCGGGTCGAGAGCGAAAAGATCGGCGTAGGCTTCGCATACGCTTTCTGCCTGGCTGGCAAGGATACCGGAAAGGCCCAGCAGACCGCCCTCAACGGGCAGCACGCTGATTAACGGTGCCAGCTCACGTAACGGGCCTGCCAGAATGTTCGCGACCACCACGTCCGCTTTCATGGCTTGCGGCTGGTCATTCGGCAGATAGAGTTCAAGACGATCGGAGACACCGTTGCGTTCGGCGTTATCGCGACTGGCCTGAATCGCCTGCGGATCGATATCGATCCCAATCGCTTTTGCCGCACCCAGCTTCAGGGCCGCGATGGCGAGGATCCCGGAACCGCAGCCAAAGTCGATCACCGCCTTGCCATCCAGATCCAGGCTATCCAGCCACTGCAGGCACAGAGAGGTGGTCGGGTGAGTACCGGTACCAAACGCCAGGCCCGGATCGAGCATCACGTTTACCGCATTTTCATCCGGCACGTCGCGCCAGCTCGGGCAGATCCACAGACGCTTACCGAACTGCATCGGGTGGAAGTTATCCATCCACTCGCGCTCCCAGTCTTTGTCCTCCAGCTGTTCAATCTTGTGCGCAAAACCGGCGCCCAGCAGCGGATGATTTTCCAGAATCGCGACCACTTCAGCCATATCAGTTTCGGCGTCAAACAGGCCGATGACGTCGGTATCGCCCCAAAGACGCGTTTCACCCGGCAGCGGTTCAAACACTGGCGTGTCATGCGTGTCCTGGAAAGTGATGGAGACCGCTCCGGCCTCCATCAGCGCATCGCTCATCTCTTCGGCGTTAGCGCCGGTCGTATTCAGTTTTAATTGGATCCACGGCATGGCAAAACTCTTTATTTATCAGTAGAAATGACGACGCTCTGTGGAGCGGGATGACCGAAACGGTTCCCTACCACAAACGCCAGCAAACTTAGCAGTAACGAAGGCACAATCGGATGGAAGCCCAGGTACTGAATCTTAAAGGTGGCGAGCACGGCATAGAGTACGCCGCCGACAATCATCGCGCTCAGGGCACCGGCCGCGTTGGCACGCTCCCAGTAGAGCCCCAGCACCAGCGGCCAGAGGAACACTGCTTCCAGGCCACCAAACGCCAGCAGGTTGAGCCAGATGATCATCTCAGGCGGCTTCCATGCGGCCAGCAGCAGTAACGCGCCCAGCGCCAGGGTGATGACGGCAGACATCCGCTTCAGGTGTCGCTCGTTGGTCATCTGATCCGGGCGCATGTTCAGGTAGAGATCTTTAATGATCGTAGCGGAACTTTGCAGCAGCTGGGCGTTAATTGTCGACATGATCGCCGCCATTGGCGCGGCGAGGAAGATCCCGGCAGCAAACGGCGGCAGTACTTTCACCATCAGGGTAGGGATCACCAGATCCGGCACGGTTAAGTCAGGTATCACCGCCCGGCCCAGCGCGCCCGCAAGATGCATACCGAACATCAGGATCGCCACCACGACAGTACCGATGACAATCCCGCGGTGTACCGCCTTGCTGTCTTTATAGGAGATGCATCGCACGGCGGTATGGGGTAAACCAATCACCCCGAAGCAGACCAGCACCCAGAAGGAGGTCATAAAGGTTGGCGACAGAATGTCGTCCGCACCCTGCGGCGAAACCAGTTTCGGATCGATGGCCTGCAATGTCTCCACCGCGTGGCTTAACCCGCCCGCGGCATGCACCACGCCCACCAGCAGCACAAGGGTGCCGACCAGCATCACCATGCCCTGCAGCGTGTCATTGAGCACGCTGGCGCGGAAGCCGCCAAAGGCGGTATAGAGCGCAATACTGACCCCAAAAATCAGCAGACCCGTTTCATAGGGAATACCGGCTGCGGTTTCAAGCAGGCGCGCACCGCCGATAAACTGCACGGTCATAGCCCCCACGAAGGCCACCAGCAGGCTCAGGCTGGCCAGCCAGACCAGCAGGCGGCTCTGGTAGCGGGCAAAGAGCATGTCATTGAGGGTGACGGCATTATAGCGACGCGCCAGGATAGCGAATTTCTTCCCCAGAATGCCCAGCGAGAGCCAGATGGCGGGGAGCTGGATCATCGCCAGCAATACCCAGCCCAGCCCATATTTATAGGCCGCACCCGGACCGCCAATAAAGGAGCTGGCGCTGATATAGGTGGCGGTCAGGGTCATCGCCAGCACAATACCGCCCATCGAGCGGCTGCCAAGAAAATACTCGTTCAGGAATGTGCCCGTTGTCCGTTTGCGCATGGCGTAAACAGAGAGGCCAAAAACGATAAAAAGATACGCGACGAGGGGCAGGATCACTTCAAGCTGCATTATCGTCATCCTCCAGCGGAATATCGCGATAGATGAATTTCACCATCGCCCAGCAGAGCAGAATAAACACCAACGGGATTAGCAGGCAGGCCATCTCAAACCAGTGGGGCAGTCCGGTGATCCCGATTGCAGAGCCAGGTAAGTAAGCGGCCACTAACCATGCCGCGAGATAGAGAAGGGTTAACCACAGCGCCCAGCGCGCTTCTTTATGGGCCTGAACAAAACGTTTGTCCATTTTTTGTCCCTTGTGGAAAAAGAAAGCGGGGATTGTACCTTATGGGGCCTGGCGATCCCCAGAAATAAAAAAAGGCCGGATTAACCGACCTTTTTACGCTTATGCAGGCTTATTTCTCGTTGAGACCAAGTTTTTTCTCCAGATAGTGGATGTTGGTCCCACCATGCTGGAAGTTCTCGTCGCTCATGATACGCATCTGCAGATCAACGTTAGTTTTAATACCGTCGATGATCAGCTCCTGCAGGGCATTCTTCATGCGGGCAATCGCCACGTCACGGGATTCGCCGTAGCAGATCAGCTTGCCGATCATTGAGTCATAGTACGGCGGTACGGTGTAACCGGCGTAGATATGAGACTCCCAACGCACACCAAAACCACCCGGCGCGTGGAAACGCGTGATTTTACCCGGGCTTGGCAGAAAGGTGTTCGGGTCTTCGGCGTTGATACGGCATTCTACCGCATGGCCTTTAACCACAACTTCTTCCTGCTTGATGGAGAGCGGCTGGCCCGCAGCGATACGCAGCTGCTCTTTGATCAGGTCAACGCCGGTGATCATTTCGGTAACCGGGTGTTCAACCTGAATACGGGTGTTCATCTCGATGAAGTAGAACTCGCCGTTTTCGAACAGGAACTCGAAAGTACCCGCTCCGCGATAGCCGATATCCACACAGGCTTTGGCGCAACGCTCGCCGATGTAGCGACGCAGCTCCGGCGTGATGCCTGGTGCTGGTGCCTCTTCAACCACTTTCTGGTGACGACGCTGCATGGAGCAGTCACGTTCTGCCAGATAGATTGCGTTACCCTGACCGTCTGCCAGCACCTGAATTTCGATGTGGCGTGGGTTTTCCAGGTACTTCTCCATGTAGACCATGTCGTTGTTGAACGCGGCTTTCGCTTCCGCTTTGGTCATGGAGATAGACTGAGCCAGTTCGGCATCGCTGCGCACAACGCGCATACCGCGACCGCCGCCGCCGCCGGACGCTTTGATGATAACCGGGTAGCCAATGCGTTTCGCATGGGCGCGGTTAGCATCCATATCGTCGCCCAGTGGGCCGTCGGAACCTGGTACGGTCGGTACGCCCGCTTTCTTCATTGCGGTGATCGCAGACACTTTATCGCCCATCAGACGAATGGTGTCAGCTTTCGGGCCGATGAAGATAAAGCCGGAGCGTTCAACCTGCTCAGCAAAGTTGGCGTTCTCAGAGAGGAAGCCATAACCCGGGTGAATAGCCACCGCGCCGGTGATCTCAGCGGCGCTGATGATTGCCGGGATGTTCAGATAGCTTTTGACGGACGGAGCCGGGCCAATACAGACCGTCTCATCCGCCAGTAATACGTGTTTCAGATCGCGGTCCGCGCTTGAGTGCACAGCGACGGTCTTGATGCCCAGCTCTTTACAGGCACGAAGGATGCGCAGGGCAATCTCGCCACGGTTAGCGATAACAATTTTATCCAGCATGTTCGCCTCGTTACTCGATGACGACCAGCGGCTCGTCAAATTCAACCGGCTGACCACTTTCGACCAGAATCGCTTTCACAGTACCTGACTTGTCTGCTTCGATCTGGTTCATCATTTTCATGGCTTCAACGATGCACAGGGTATCGCCCACGTTAACTTTCTGGCCCACTTCGATGAACGCTTTCGCGTCCGGGCTCGGGGTGCGGTAGAAAGTACCAACCATTGGGGAACGTACGATGTGGCCACTGATTTCAGCTGCTGCTGGCGCTTCCATTGCTGGAGCCGCTGCTGGCGCGACAGCGTTAGACAGCGCTGGCTGCTGCATCATTGGCGCAGCATAAGCCTGTTGCATAACCGGGAAGCCTGCGTTTGGCGCTGCACGGCTGATGCGTACAGACTCTTCGCCTTCAGAAATTTCCAGTTCGGAGATGCCTGATTCTTCAACCAGCTCGATCAGTTTTTTAATCTTACGAATATCCATGAGTGGGTTCCGTACTCTTTGTTTAGTGTGATTGTGACAGGCGTTTTACCGCTGTCTGTAAAGCGAATGAATAACCGTCAGCCCCCAGTCCACAGATGACGCCAGTGGCGATATCCGACAGGTAGGAGTGGTGGCGGAACGGCTCCCGCGCATGCACGTTGCTGAGGTGGATCTCAATAAATGGGATGCTCACTGCCAGCAGCGCGTCGCGAATAGCAACACTGGTGTGCGTAAACGCGGCCGGATTGATCAGGATATAGTCAGTCTTGTCTTTAGCCTGATGAATGCGGTCGATGAGTGCGTACTCCGCGTTCGACTGAAAATGGTCAAGTTCCACATTGAGCGCCGCGGCTTCGCTACACAGACGATTAACAATATCGGTGAGCGTCAGCGTGCCGTACTTCTCGGGTTCACGGGTGCCGAGCATATTCAGGTTCGGTCCGTTCAAAACTAAGATGTGAAACTTGTCAGCCATTGTGCCGCTATCTCCTGCGATTCTCCGGTAAAAAACAAAATATACCTTCGATGCGCGATTGTCACCCTTTCAGGCCATGAAAAACCCGTCGGGAAAACCAAAGTGGCACATTATAACGATTTCGTAGCATTTGGCAGCTAAATACTGGTCTTATCAGGGAAGATTATCAACAGGATTCGGATAAATACCCGGGAAGGTTAAACGATCTGCGGCAACAGGCACGTTTTCGTGCACTATCGCCACCATTGGCGAAACTTCTTATAACGCCATGCCAGAAGCCCCACTGCCAGCAGCGCGTAGATGATGGGCTGTGGCGAGAGAATTTTCACTGACCAAAGGTAGTGGATGGGTGCCAGGATCGCGACAAGATAAACGAAATTATGCAGAAGTTGCCAGCGCCTTCCCAGTTTTCGCTGGGCGAACTGGGTAGAGGTGAGGGTTAACGCCAGTAAAATCACCCAGCTGACGATCCCGAGCGTCAGGTATGGACGAGTCACCAGTTCGCTCCCCAGCAGGGCCAGATTGTTGATGCCCAGTTCCAGTAACGCATAGCTGGTGAGGTGTAACGTCGCCCAGGCGAAGCACCAGAGCCCCAGAAGGCGACGGGTGCGGATCAGCAGCGGCTGTTTTGCATAGCGCGCCAGCGGTGAAACCAGCAGCGTCGCCAGTAAAAACTTTAGCGCGGTCCGGCCGGTAAAGTGCTGGATATCTTTGGCCGGATCGGCGCTAAACCCGCCATGACTGGCGGCCCAGAAAAGCCATATAAAAGGAAGTAACCCCGCAAGATGCAGGGCGACTTTCAGCCAGGTAATCTGTTTTGCCGTCAGACGCACTTAGAAAAACTCCTTTAAATCGAGGCCGCGGTAGAGCGAGGCCACCTGGTCAGCATAGCCGTTAAACAGCAGCGTCGGCTGGCGTTTGACGTCCAGCGCGCCACCTGAGCCTATAAAGCGCTCGGTAGCCTGCGACCAGCGCGGGTGATCCACATGCGGGTTCACGTTGGCGTAAAAACCGTACTCGTTTGGTGCGGCAAGGTTCCAGGTGGTAGGCGGACGCTCGCGGGTCAGCTTGATGCTGACAATCGATTTGATCCCCTTGAAGCCATATTTCCACGGCACGGTCAGGCGGATGGGCGCGCCATTTTGCGGTGGCAGGGCTTTACCGTACACGCCGACGGTAAGCAGCGTCAGCGGGTGCATGGCCTCGTCAATCCGCAGCCCTTCCACGTAAGGGTAATCGAGCCCGCCGCCAATAAACCGGTCTTTCTGCCCGGGCATGATCTCCGGGGCGTAAAGGGTCTGGAAAGCGACATACTTCGCGTTGCTGGTGGGCTCTACCAGCGCCAGCAGTTTATGCAGCGGAAAACCTATCCACGGCACCACCATCGACCAGGCCTCAACGCAGCGCATACGGTAAATTCGCTCTTCCAGCGGAAAACGATTAGTCAGGTCGTCGTAATCAAGGGTCAGCGGTTTTGCCACTTCGCCGTCGATTTTCAGCGTCCAGGGATTGGTCTTCAGGCTGCCGGCGTTGGCGGCAGGATCGGCTTTATCGAGGCCAAACTCATAGAAGTTGTTATAGCCCGTCACTTTCTCTTCAGGCGTCTTCGCAAGCTGGCTTTGCCACTGGGCAGGCTGGGTAAAGGTGAGCGGTTTTCCGGGTGGCGCTTTTGGGCGATCGTTGCCTTTGAACCAGTCCAGCAGGTCGGCCTGGGCGAGGGGCGAAAGGGTCAGCGCACCAGCGCCGATCCCCAGCATCTTCAGGATCTGGCGGCGCTTGAGCATAAAAACGGATTCCGCGGTGATATCGGCTTCCGTCAGGGGTTTCACTTTCATGGCATCCTCCGTCATGCATTTTTCTAAGCATGACGGAGGAGCGGGGTTAAAGCGAATATGTCACGAAAATTTGAAGATTACGCCAGCTTCACCAGGGTACGGCCCTGGATCTGGTTATTGATGATCTTCGCGGCATACTCTGGCGCCTGTTCAAGGCTAATCTGGGTGGCGCTTTGATCATAGAAGGCGGCCGGCAGATCGCGAACCAGTCGCTCCCAGGCCTGGGCACGGCGCTCTGGCGGGGTCATCACGGAATCGACACCCTGCAGACGGATGTTGCGCAGAATAAACGGCATCACCGTGGTCGGCAGGGCAAAACCGCCCGCCAGGCCGCACGCCGCCACGCAGCCGCCGTAGTTCATCTGCGCCAGCACTTTCGCCAGCACTTTGTCGCCCACGGTATCAATGGCTCCGGCCCAGATCTGTTTCTCCAGCGGGCGGGTCTCAGCGAACTCGTCGCGGCCCAGAATGCGGTTCGCGCCCAGGGAACGCAGATAGTCATGGGTGCTTTCACGGCCGGACACCGCCGCCACCTGATAGCCCAGCTTATGCAGCAGGGCAACCGCTGTACTGCCCACGCCGCCGCTGGCACCCGTTACTACCACTTCACCCGATTCAGGACGCACTCCGGCCTCTTCCAGCGCCATCACGCAGAGCATCGCGGTAAAACCGGCGGTACCGATAATCATCGCTTTCCGGCCATCCAGCCCTTGTGGCATGGGCACCAGCCAGTCGCCGTTGACGCGCGCCTGCGCCGCCAGCCCACCCCAGTGGTTCTCGCCCACGCCCCAGCCGGTCAGCAGCACCTGCTGGCCGGCATGAAAACGTGGGTCTTCGCTTGAGTGCACACGTCCCGCAAAGTCAATACCTGGAACCATTGGGAAATTACGGATAATTTTTCCGGTGCCCGTAATGGCAAGGGCGTCTTTATAGTTAAGGCTGGACCAGTCGATGTCTACGGTCACGGCCCCTTCAGGCAGGCGGCTCTCCTCGATAGATTGCACTGACGCAAGAGTTTTGCCTTCCTGCTGTTCTAAGATCAAAGCCTGCATACGATTCCTTACTCAGCATGATGATTGGAAAAAATTTTTTGAAGACTATACTCGCTCATTGACATGCAATGCCGATTTAACGCAATAAATTGCCAGATACACCGGATTTGGTAGTATGCCGATGCCGTATTGCAAGTTAGTACTTACTTGCTATCCTCACCAACTCACGGAGTAATCTCAAGGATGCGATTATCGACGAAGTTCTCCGCTTTTATCTCCTTGCTTACCGGATTGACCATTTTTGTCACCTTTATCGGCTGCTCGCTCAGTTTTTATAATGCGATTCAGGGGAAGCTGGCGAACCGCGTTCACTCTGTGGCGGCAGTGATTGATTCCCGCCTTGTCAGCACACCCTTTCCAGAACTTTCCCGTCAGCTGGATGAGCTGATGGCTCCGGTGGATATCATGCGGGTGGAGATTAAGCAGGGCGGCAACCTCCTTTTAAGCCACACCGGGCATACGCATTACCGGCAGGCGGGTTCACCTCCACAGCAGCTCGAACTCACCGTCCACTCCCTGAAAAACCCCGGTATAACGATAAGCCTGGTCTATCTGGACCCCATGACCAGTTATTTTCGTTCATTGATGACCACCGCCCCGCTGACGGTAGCGGTGATTTTCATCGTGGTGCTGATCTTCCTGGCCGTGCGCTGGCTGCGGCGTCAGCTCGCGGGACAAGAGTTACTGGAGTCGCGTTCCACGCGGATCCTCAACGGTGAACGCGGCGCGCAGGTGCGTGGCTCGGTCTATGAGTGGCCCTCACGTACCAGCAGCGCGCTGGACGTTTTGCTGTCCGAAATTCAGTTCGCCAGTGACCAGCGCAGCCGGATAGACACCCTGATCCGATCCTATGCCGCCCAGGACAATAAAACCGGCCTCAATAATCGTCTGTTCTTTGATAATCAGCTGGGCACTTTGCTGGAAGATCAGGAGAACGTGGGCACACATGGGGTGGTGATGATTATCCGTCTGCCGGACTTCGATCTGCTGAAAGATAACTGGGGCCGGGCAGTGGCAGAGGAGCAGCAGTTTACGCTCATTAATATGCTCTCCACCTTTATCATGCGTTACCCCGGCGCGCTGCTGGCACGCTATCACCGCAGTGATTACGCCGTATTGCTGCCGCACCGCACCCTGAAAGAGTCTGAAAGCATTGCCGGGCTGCTGTTGAAATCGGTGGATGCGCTCCCCCCCAGCAAAATGCTCGATCGTGATGATATGGTGCATATCGGCATTTGTGCCTGGCGCGGCGGGCAGACCACCGAACAGGTGATGGAGCATGCGGAAGTCGCTACCCGCAACGCGGTCCTTCAGGGGGCGAACGGCTGGGCGGTTTATGATGACTCCCTGCCAGAAAAAGGACGCGGCAACGTGCGCTGGCGAACCTTAATCGAGCAGATGCTTACCCGCGGCGGGCCGCGGATTTATCAAAAACCGGCAGTGTTGACCAGTGGCAAGGTCCATCATCGGGAACTGCTCTGCCGGCTCTTCGATGGCAATGAAGAGGTGGTATCGGCGGAGTTCCTGCCGATGGTCCTGCAGTTTGGCCTCTCTGAAGAGTACGACCGTCAGCAGATATCGCGATTGATGCCATTCTTATCCTACTGGCCTGAAGAGAACCTGGCGCTGCAGGTGACGGTGGAGTCCCTGATCCGCCCGCGTTTCCAGCGCTGGCTGCGCGATCTGCTGATGCAATGTGAAAAATCGCAGCGTAAACGGATTATTTTTGAACTTGCAGAGGCGGATGTTTGTCAACACATCAGTCGGTTACAGCCGGTCGTTCGGCTCATCAACGCATTGGGTCCGCGCGTCGCGGTGACGCAGGCGGGTTTAACGCTGGTCAGCACCAGCTGGATCAAGGCGCTGGAGGTAGAGCTACTGAAGCTGCATCCGGGGCTGGTAAGGAATATCGAAAAGCGCACAGAAAACCAGCTGCTGGTACAGAGCCTGGTGGAAGCGTGCAAAGGAACGCAAACGCGTGTATTTGCTACAGGTGTACGCTCGCGAACGGAATGGCAGACATTGACAGAGCGCGGCGTGACAGGGGGCCAGGGGGATTTTTTCGCGGCCTCTCAGCCTCTTGACAGCAATGTGAAAAAATATTCGCAAAGATACTCTGTTTAACCTGCCGTTTGGTGAGTTTTCACGTAGAATATCGCGCCTGTAGCGTGATGTATGACGAGCAAAAAGACAGTGAACGACCTTTAACGGGTTACAAATGTACGTGAGGAATACTGCTGTTTTCTCAACCCTGAGGGAGTCAGGCGACGATTTGTAACAAAGGAAACGTGCTGCACTAATTTTCACCGTAGCAGGCGATTTTTGCGCCTTGTCGCTGCTGCGTGTGGTTGGTAAAGTAAGCGGATTTTGTTTTCCGCCCCAGCTTTCAGGATTATCCCTTAGTATGTTGAAAAAATTTCGTGGCATGTTTTCCAATGACCTGTCCATTGACCTGGGTACCGCGAATACCCTCATTTATGTAAAAGGACAAGGCATCGTACTGAATGAGCCTTCAGTTGTGGCCATTCGTCAGGATCGTGCTGGTTCACCGAAAAGCGTAGCGGCTGTAGGCCATGACGCTAAGCAGATGCTTGGCCGTACGCCGGGTAATATCGCTGCCATTCGTCCGATGAAAGACGGCGTTATCGCTGACTTCTTCGTGACCGAGAAAATGCTTCAGCACTTTATCAAGCAAGTGCATAGCAACAGCTTTATGCGTCCGAGTCCACGTGTTCTGGTGTGTGTGCCGGTTGGCGCGACCCAGGTTGAACGTCGTGCTATTCGTGAATCCGCTCAGGGCGCTGGTGCGCGTGAAGTCTTCCTGATTGAAGAACCAATGGCTGCGGCAATCGGCGCGGGTCTGCCGGTTTCCGAAGCAACCGGTTCCATGGTGGTGGATATCGGTGGCGGTACCACTGAAGTGGCCGTTATCTCCCTGAATGGTGTGGTTTATTCCTCCTCCGTACGTATCGGTGGCGACCGCTTTGACGAAGCCATCATCAACTACGTTCGCCGTAACTACGGCTCTCTGATCGGTGAAGCCACCGCAGAGCGTATCAAGCACGAAATCGGTTCTGCTTATCCGGGTGATGAAGTTCGCGAGATCGAAGTTCGCGGCCGTAACCTGGCAGAAGGGGTTCCGCGTGGCTTTACCCTGAATTCCAATGAAATCCTCGAAGCGCTGCAGGAGCCGTTAACCGGTATCGTCAGCGCCGTCATGGTTGCCCTCGAGCAGTGCCCGCCGGAACTGGCTTCCGATATCTCCGAGCGCGGTATGGTTCTGACCGGTGGTGGTGCGCTGCTGCGTAACCTCGACCGCCTGTTGATGGAAGAGACAGGAATTCCTGTCGTAGTTGCAGAAGATCCACTGACTTGCGTAGCCCGTGGCGGCGGCAAGGCGCTGGAAATGATCGACATGCACGGCGGCGACTTGTTCAGCGAAGAGTAGTCAGGTGTGAAAGGGTAGCGGATGGCTACCCTTTCTCTCTGACGCGAGAGTACGCATAGCCTATGAAGCCAATTTTTAGCCGTGGCCCGTCGCTACAGTTTCGCCTCATCCTTGGGGTGTTGGTAGCGCTTGGTGTCATTATTGCCGATAGCCGCCTCGGTACGTTCAGCCAGATCAGAACGTACATGGATACCGCCGTCAGTCCTTTCTATTTTGTATCAAATGGTCCCCGTGAATTACTCGACAGCGTCTCGCAAACCCTGTCCTCACGCGATCAACTCGAACTTGAAAACCGCGCGTTACGACAGGAACTGCTGCTGAAAAACAGCGAACTGCTGATGCTGGGCCAGTACAAGCAGGAGAATGCCCGTCTGCGCGAGCTGCTGGGCTCTCCGCTGCGTCAGGATGAGCAGAAGATGGTGACCCAGGTGATCTCCACCGTTAACGATCCGTACAGCGATCAGGTGGTCATCGATAAAGGCAGCGTTAATGGCGTCTACGAAGGCCAACCTGTTATCAGCGATAAAGGCGTCGTCGGCCAGGTGGTGGCTGTTGCCAAGCTTACCAGCCGCGTATTGCTGATTTGCGATGCGACCCATGCGTTGCCGATCCAGGTTCTGCGTAACGACATCCGCGTGATTGCCGCCGGTAACGGCTGTACGGACGATCTGCAACTGGAACATCTGCCGGCGAATACCGATATTCGTGTGGGTGACGTACTGGTGACCTCCGGTCTCGGCGGGCGTTTCCCGGAAGGGTACCCGGTTGGGGTGGTCTCCTCCGTGAAGCTGGATACTCAGCGCGCGTATACGGTGATTCAGGCACGTCCTACCGCGGGCTTGCAGCGTCTGCGCTATCTGCTGCTGTTGTGGGGCGCCGATCGTAACGGTAGCAACCCCATGACGCCGGAAGAGGTGCACCGCGTGGCAAACGAGCGTCTGATGCAGATGATGCCGCAGGTTCTGCCTGCGCCAAACTCCATGGGGCCGCCGGCACCAGTCCCTGCGCCAGCGACAGGGCTGACCCAGCCACCGCCTGATGCGCCGCCGCCACCGCAACTCTCTCCGGGAGGGCAATAGTGGCAAGCTACCGTAGCCAGGGACGCTGGGTTATCTGGCTCTCGTTTTTGATCGCGCTGTTGCTGCAAGTCATGCCCTGGCCGGACGACATTCTCGTTTTCCGGCCAAACTGGGTGCTGCTGATTTTGCTCTACTGGATCCTCGCTCTGCCGCACCGCGTAAATGTGGGCACAGGTTTTGTGATGGGTGCCATACTGGATCTGATCAGTGGCTCGACGCTTGGCGTACGCGCACTTTCCATGAGTATCATCGCATACCTGGTCGCACTGAAATATCAGCTCTTTCGTAATCTGGCGCTCTGGCAACAGGCGCTGGTGGTGATGTTGTTATCCATGGCCGCGGATATCATTGTTTTCTGGGCAGAGTTTTTAGTGATCAACGTCTCTTTCCGTCCGGAAGTGTTCTGGAGTAGTGTAGTAAACGGTGTGCTCTGGCCATGGTTATTCCTGTTGATGCGTAAGGTCCGCCAGCAATTTGCCGTGCAATAAAAGGTTTCTATGACGTCTTTATATCTCGCTTCCGGCTCCCCGCGCCGTCAGGAGTTGCTCACGCAGTTGGGTCTCTCTTTTGAATGTATCGTTACCGGCATTGAGGAAACACGGGCTGAGGGCGAAAGCGCTCAGCAGTATGTCTCTCGCCTGGCGCGGGAGAAAGCGCAGGCTGGCGTGGCGCAGGTGCCGCGCGATTTACCGGTGCTGGGCGCAGATACCATCGTGATCCTTAACGGTGAAGTCCTCGAGAAACCTCACGACGGCGAGCATGCCTTCAGGATGCTGCGCAAATTGTCCGGACAAACGCATCAGGTGATGACCGCCGTCGCGCTGGCTGATCGCCAGCACGTGCTCGACTGTCTGGTTGTCACCGATGTCACGTTCAGAGTACTCACAGATGAGGATATCGCCGGTTATATCACCAGCGGTGAACCTATGGATAAAGCAGGTGCATACGGTATTCAAGGGTTGGGTGGCTGTTTTGTCAGGAAGATCAATGGCAGCTATCACGCCGTAGTCGGCTTACCG
The DNA here is from genome assembly GCF_019584355.1 of Leclercia sp. EC_58. Taxonomy (NCBI): domain Bacteria; kingdom Pseudomonadati; phylum Pseudomonadota; class Gammaproteobacteria; order Enterobacterales; family Enterobacteriaceae; genus Leclercia; species Leclercia sp. EC_58. Next base: position 638,750 of record NZ_VDAM01000001.1, on the reverse strand, counting down.
CTGGTGGAAACGTATGAGTTGCTGAGCAATTTTAACTCACTGCGTGAGGGAAGGGATAATTATGACGGCTGAATTGTTGGTAAACGTAACGCCATCGGAAACCCGTGTGGCCTATATTGATGGCGGCATTCTTCAGGAAATCCATATTGAGCGCGAAGCGCGACGCGGAATAGTAGGCAATATCTACAAAGGTCGTGTCAGTCGTGTACTACCGGGTATGCAGGCGGCATTTGTAGATATTGGACTCGATAAAGCGGCATTTTTACACGCCTCAGATATCATGCCGCACACCGAATGCGTGGCGGGAGAAGAGCAGAAGCAGTTTACCGTCCGTGATATCTCCGAGCTGGTGCGTCAGGGCCAGGATCTGATGGTGCAGGTGGTGAAAGATCCGCTGGGCACCAAAGGGGCGCGCCTGACCACCGACATCACCTTACCCTCCCGTTATCTGGTCTTTATGCCTGGCGCGTCACACGTTGGCGTCTCCCAGCGTATCGAAAGCGAAAGCGAGCGCGAACGGCTGAAAAAAGTCGTCAGTGCTTACTGCGATGAGCAGGGCGGCTTTATTATTCGCACCGCCGCAGAGGGGATTAGCGAAGAGGATCTGGCCTCGGATGCGGCCTACCTGAAACGCGTCTGGACCAAAGTGATGGAGCGTAAAAAACGCAACCAGACCCGCTGTCAGCTGTACGGCGAACTGGCACTGGCCCAGCGTGTCCTGCGCGACTTCGCCGATGCTCAGCTCGATCGCATCCGCGTCGACTCCCGTCTGACCTATGATGCGCTGCTCGAATTCACCGCTGAATACATTCCTGAAATGCCGGGCCTGCTGGAGCACTACACCGGCAAACAGCCCATCTTCGATCTCTACGACGTTGAGAACGAAATTCAGCGCGCGCTGGAGCGTAAAGTCGAGCTGAAGTCCGGCGGCTATCTGATTATCGATCAGACCGAAGCGATGACCACCGTGGATATCAACACCGGGGCGTTTGTCGGGCATCGCAATCTGGACGACACCATTTTCAACACCAATATTGAAGCGACGCAGGCCATTGCGCGTCAGCTTCGTCTGCGCAATCTGGGTGGCATCATCATCATCGACTTTATCGATATGAGTAACGAAGACCACCGCCGTCGCGTGCTGCATTCGCTGGAGCAGGCGCTGAGTAAAGATCGCGTGAAAACCAGCATTAACGGCTTCTCCCAGCTTGGGCTGGTAGAAATGACCCGCAAGCGCACCCGTGAAAGCGTGGAGCATGTGCTGTGTAACGAGTGCCCAACCTGCCATGGTCGCGGCACGGTGAAGACGGTAGAGACGGTTTGCTACGAGATCATGCGTGAGATCGTGCGCGTGCATCACGCCTACGACTCCGACCGTTTCCTGGTCTATGCTTCTCCTTCGGTGGCGGAAGCCCTGAAAGGGGAAGAGTCACACGCTCTGGCGGAAGTGGAAATCTTTGTCGGCAAACAGGTAAAAGTACAAATCGAGCCGCTCTATAATCCGGAGCAGTTTGACGTGGTGATGATGTAAAACGCAGCGTGCTGCGAGAAAACGGCTGACAAGGAGAGACGCGTGAGGCGATTGCCGGGGATTTTACTGCTTACAGGGGCAACGCTGATAGTGATTGTCGCGCTGCTGGTAAGCGGGCTGCGTCTCGTATTGCCGCATCTGGACAACTGGCGCCCGCAGCTGCTGGCGAAGATCGAATCCGCGACGGGCATGCCCGTCGCGGCCAGCCAGCTCAACGCGAGCTGGCAAAATTTTGGCCCGACCCTGGAAGTGCGCGACATCAACGCGCAGCTAAAAGATGGCGGCCACGTTAAGATTAAGCGTGTGACCCTGGCGCTGGATGTCTGGCAAAGCCTGCTGCATCTGCGCTGGCAGTTTCGCGATCTCACCTTCTATCAGCTGCAATTTCTGACCAACACCCCGCTGCGCAGCGACGATCAGGGCGAAGGCTTCGAAGCCAACCGCATCAGCGATCTCTTCCTGCGCCAGTTCGATCATTTCGATCTGCGCGACAGCGAGATTAGCTTTATCACCCTTTCCGGGCAGCGTGCCGAGCTGGCGATCCCCCAGTTAACTTGGCTCAACGGCAAAGAGCGCCATCGCGCTGAAGGCCAGGTCAGCCTCTCCAGCCTGAACGGACAGCACGGCGTGATGCAGGTGCGTATGGATCTGCGTGACGACAATGGCCTGCTGAATAACGGTAAAGTGTGGATGCAGGCCGACGACGTGGATGTCAAACCCTGGCTGGGAGAGTTGCTGCAGCAGGACATGCAGCTCGAAACCGCGCGCTTTAGCATTGAAGGCTGGATGACTCTCACCAACGGCCAGTTCGCCAGCGGCGATCTCTGGCTTAAGCAGGGCGGCGCCACCTGGCCGGGGGAAACGCGTCAGCATCAGCTCTCTGTGGATAATCTCACCGCCCATGTGACCCGTGCCAATGAGGGGTGGCAGTTCGCCATTCCGGATACCCGCATCACCCTGGATGACAAAGCCTGGCCACGTGGGGCGCTGTCGCTGGCCTGGATCCCGGCGCAGGATGTGGGCGGCGTTAACAGTAAACGCAGCGATGAACTGCGCATTCGCGCCAGCAATCTGGAGCTGTCTGGCCTTGAGGGGCTGCGGACCATTGCGGCGAAGCTCTCTCCGGCGCTGGGCGAAGTCTGGCAGGCCACCCAGCCGGTGGGGGCGATCAACGCCCTGGCACTGGATATTCCGCTGCAGGCAACAGAAAAAACCCGCTTCAACATTGCCTGGACCGATCTCGCCTGGAAGCAGTGGGAGATGTTGCCGGGCGCCGAGCATTTTAGCGGCACGCTGGAAGGCAGCATGGAAGATGGCCGTCTGGTAGCCCATATGCGTGATGCGAAAATGCCGTATGAAACGGTTTTCCGCGCGCCGCTGGAAATTGAAAAAGGGACCGCCACCCTCCACTGGCTGAAGAACGAGAAGGGTTTCCAGCTCGACGGGCGCGACATCGACGTGAAAGCCAAAGCGGTGCATGCCCGGGGAGATTTCCGCTATTTGCAACCGGCGGGCGATGAGCCCTGGCTGGGGATCCTGGCGGGCATCAGCACCGACGACGGCTCACAGGCCTGGCGCTATTTTCCTGAAAACCTGATGGGTAAAGCGCTGGTGGACTATTTGAGCGGGGCCATTCAGGGCGGGCAGGCGGACAGCGCCACCCTGGCGTATGGCGGCAACCCGCATCTGTTCCCCTACAAGCACAACGAAGGGCAGTTCCAGGTGCTGGTGCCGTTACGCAACGCCACCTATGCCTTCCAGCCTGGCTGGCCAGCGCTGAAAAACCTCGATATTGAACTCAATTTCATCAATGACGGCTTGTGGATGAAAACCGACGGCGTGGCGCTGGGCGGTGTGAAGGCCAGCAACCTGACGGCGGTGATCCCCGATTATTCAAAAGAAAAACTGCTGATCGACGCCGATATCAACGGGCCTGGAAAAGCCGTTGGGCCCTATTTTGACGAGACGCCGTTAGATGATTCGCTGGGCGCCACGCTCCAGCAGCTACAGCTGGATGGCGATGTGAATGCTCGCTTACATCTGGATATCCCGCTGGACGGCACCATGACCACCGCAGAAGGCGACGTCAGGCTGAAAAATAACAGCCTGTTCATCAAGCCGCTGAACAGCACATTGAAAAACCTGACCGGTCAGTTCAGCTTCGTGAATGGCGATCTGAAAAGCGGGCCGCTGACCGCAAACTGGTTCAGCCAGCCGGTGAAGATGGATTTCTCCACCAACGAGGGCGAGAAAGCCTACCAGGTGGCGGTCAATATGGATGCCAGCTGGCAGCCTTCGCGAATGGATGTGCTGCCCAAAGTGGTCAGCCAGTCCCTTGAAGGCCGTTTACCGTGGAACGGCAAAGTCGCGATCGATCTGCCTTATCGTGGCACCCCGCATTACAAAGTGGACATCAGCGGCGACCTGAAAAGTATCAGCAGCGATCTGCCTTCGCCCCTGAACAAGCGCGCAGGCGAGCCGCTGCCGGTGAAGCTGAATGTCGACGGGGATCTCAACAGCTTTACCCTGACCGGCAACGCCAGCGGGACAAATCACTTTAACAGCCGCTGGCTGCTGAACCGCAAGCTGACGCTGGATCGCGCCATCTGGACCACCGACAGCCGCACCCTGCCGCCGCTGCCGGAGCAGGCGGGTATAGAGCTCAATCTCCCGCCGATGGACGGGGCAGAATGGCTGGCGCTTTTCCAGCGCGGGGTGGGACAAAATGTGGATGAAGCGGCGCAGTTCCCGCAACACATCACGGTACGCACGCCAGCGCTGACGTTGGGCGGGCAGCAGTGGAATAACCTGAGTATTGTCTCGCAGCCCACCCTCAACGGTTCGAAAATCGATGCCCAGGGACGGGAGATCAACGCCAGCCTGCTGATGCGTGATACCGCGCCGTGGCAGGCGCAGATCCGCTATCTCTATTACAATCCGGCCTCCGTCACCACCGGGACAAGCAATAACGTCTCGCCGTTATCCAGTACCTCACGAATCGATTTTAGCGGCTGGCCTGACCTACAGCTGCGCTGCGCCGAGTGCTGGCTCTGGGGGCAGAAGTATGGCCGGATTAATGGCGATTTCACCATCAAGGGCGATACCCTGACTCTGGCGGGCGGGTTGATTGATACCGGCTTCGGGCGCCTGACCGCCAACGGCGAATGGGTGAACGGCGTCCGCGAGAAGCGCACCTCCCTGAAGGGGCAAATTAAGGGCAACAAGCTGGATGCCGCCGCTAACTATTTTGGCGTCACGACCCCGATTCGCGGTTCATCGTTTGATGTCGATTACGATCTGCACTGGCGCGACATGCCCTGGAAGCCTGACGAAGCCTCGCTGAACGGCATTCTGAAAACGCGGCTGGGGAGAGGTGAAATCGCCGATCTCAGCACCGGCCATGCAGGGCAACTGTTGCGCTTACTCAGTTTCGATGCCCTGCTGCGCAAGCTGCGCTTTGACTTCAACGATACCTTTAATGAAGGCTTCTACTTCGACTCGATCCGCAGCACCGCGTGGATCAAAGATGGCGTATTGCACACCGACGACACGCTGGTGGACGGGCTGGAAGCCGATATCGCTATGAAAGGCTCTGTTAATCTGGTGCGTCGTGAGCTGGATATGGAAGCAGTGGTGGCGCCGGAAATTTCCGCCACCGTCGGCGTGGCGGCGGCCTTTGCCGTTAACCCGATTGTCGGCGCGGCCGTGTTTGCCGCCAGCAAAGTGCTGGGGCCGCTGTGGAGCAAAGTCTCTATTCTGCGCTATCACATCACCGGCCCGGTGGATAAACCGCAGATTAATGAAGTGCTGCGTCAGCCACGCAAAGATGCACAGCAATGATTTGACGCGGGCAATTAATTGCCTCACTCTCAATAGATAAGATCTTAGATACGTCCTGTGGACGGCAACGAACGAGTAGCAAAACGATGAGTCTGAACCTGGTAAGTGAACATCTGCTGGCAGCGAACGGCCTGAGCCATCAGGACCTGTTTTCCATTCTTGGTCAACTGACCGAACGCCGTCTCGACTACGGCGATCTCTACTTTCAGTCGAGCTATCACGAATCCTGGGTTTTAGAAGACAGCATCATCAAAGATGGCTCGTATAACATCGACCAGGGCGTCGGCGTACGTGCCATTAGCGGTGAGAAAACCGGTTTTGCCTATGCGGACCAGGTTAGCCTGACCGCGCTGGAACAGAGCGCGCAGGCAGCCCGCACCATCGTGCGCGAAAGCGGCGATGGCCACGTGAAAACTCTGGGCGAAGTGCAGCACTCTGCGCTCTATACCAGCGTCGATCCGCTGCAAAGCATGAGTCGTGAAGAGAAGCTGGATATCCTGCGCCGGGTGGACAAAGTCGCACGGGCGGAAGACAAGCGCGTGCAGGAAGTCTCGGCCAGCCTGAGCGGCGTGTATGAGCTGATTCTGGTGGCGGCAACCGACGGCACCCTGGCCGCCGACGTGCGTCCGCTGGTGCGTCTCTCCGTCAGCGTGCTGGTGGAAGAGGATGGCAAACGCGAGCGCGGCTCCAGCGGCGGCGGCGGTCGTTTCGGTTATGAATGGTTCCTCAATCCGGTGGATGGCGAAGTGCGTGCCGACGCCTGGGCGAAAGAGGCGGTGCGCATGGCGCTGGTTAACCTCTCTGCCGTGGCGGCGCCTGCGGGTACGCTGCCGGTGGTGCTGGGTGCGGGCTGGCCTGGCGTACTGCTGCACGAAGCGGTAGGCCACGGTCTGGAAGGTGACTTCAACCGCCGCGGCACTTCTGTATTCAGCGGTCAGGTAGGGGAGCTGGTGGCCTCTGAACTCTGTACCGTAGTGGATGATGGCACCATGACCGACCGTCGTGGCTCGATCTCCATCGACGATGAAGGCACGCCGGGCCAGTACAACGTGCTGATCGAAAACGGCATCCTGAAAGGCTATATGCAGGACAAGCTGAATGCGCGCCTGATGGGCGTTGCGCCAACCGGCAATGGCCGTCGCGAATCCTATGCGCACCTGCCGATGCCGCGTATGACCAACACCTATATGCTGGCGGGTAAATCCACGCCGCAGGAAATTATCGAATCCGTTGATTATGGGATCTACGCCCCGAACTTCGGCGGTGGCCAGGTGGATATCACCTCCGGTAAATTTGTCTTCTCAACCTCAGAAGCCTATCTGATTGAGAAGGGCAAAGTGACCAAAGCGGTGAAAGGCGCCACCCTGATTGGCTCCGGCATCGAAGCGATGCAGCAGATCTCAATGGTGGGTAACGATCTGAAGCTGGATAACGGCGTCGGTGTCTGCGGTAAAGAGGGGCAGAGCCTGCCGGTGGGCGTCGGCCAGCCAACCCTGAAAGTGGATAACCTGACCGTCGGCGGTACTGCGTAATCTTGTCATCCTGACCCTCTCCCCGCGGGAGAGGGTTACTCCTTCCTTCCCCGCATCTCCTGAAACAGCGTCGCCACCTGCACAAAATAGTCCGTCAGATAGTTAATGCACACCTGCACCTTCAGCGGCAGCTTGTCCTTTTGGGTATAGACCGCGTACACCGGGCGCGGATCCGACTGATAGCGCGGGAAGAGGATCTCCAGCTCGCCGCTGTTGATCTCGTTGATCACCCACATCAGCGGCACATAGGCGATCCCGGCTCCGGCCACCAGCCAGCGGGAGATGGTCATCGGATCGTTAGTCACAAAACGCCCCTGCGGCAGCAGCTTTGTTGACAAACCCTCTGGTGCAGTCAGCTCAAATTCATTATCCGGGCGCACGCTGTACTCCAGCCAGGCGTGATTGCTGAGGTCCGCCGGTTTTTCCGGGATCCCCGCTCTGGCGAGGTACTTTTTCGCCGCGCACACCACCATCGGCATGCTCCCCAGACGACGCGAAAAGAGGCTCGAATCCTGCAAAGCCCCGACGCGGATCACCACATCCAGGCCATCGGCAATCAGATCCGGGGCGGGAATACCAGTGACCAGATTAACCGTCAGCCCCGGATACTCCTGCAACATCTCGGCGGTCATTTCAGCCAGGACATTTTGTGCCATAGTTGAAGAGCAGCCGATGCGCAGCGTGCCGATGGGGGTGTTATTGAAAGCGTAGAGTTGCTCATGCACCGACTGGGCTTCATACAACATTCGCCGACAGCCCTGGTAATAGATTTTCCCGGCCTCCGTCAGGCCGAGACTGCGGGTGCTGCGGTTGAGAAGCTTTACCTGGAGGTCATCTTCCAGTTTGGCAACGGTCTGGCTGATAGAAGAGACGCTCATCTGTAGTTGCCTGGCCGCGGCGGTAAAAGAGCCCAGCTCAACGACTTTGGCAAAAACTGACATCCGTTTTAGACGTTCCATTATTCACTCTGGCTTAAAAGTGATTTAGATCACATATGATAGATAACAGCATAACAGTTACGCTAATATATTATTAATACATTATAGCTACGCCACTCTCGCCCGGCTTTTCTGGCCACTTCTGCGGTGGTGTACGCTGAATAATTCTTTCGCCTGCTCGCTCTAATCAAGGTCAACATGAGTCTGTTTCCCGTTATCGTGGTGTTCGGTTTGTCGTTCCCACCGATATTCTTCGAACTGCTTTTATCACTGGCGATTTTTTGGCTGGTGCGAAAGGTGCTGGCTCCAACCGGGATCTATGATTTCGTCTGGCACCCTGCATTGTTCAATTCCGCGCTCTATTGCTGCCTGTTCTATCTGGTATCGCGCCTGTTTGTTTGAGGTAGATGTGAAAACACTAACAAGAAAAGTCTCCCGTACCGCCATTACGCTGGCACTGGTCATCCTCGCGTTCATCGCTATTTTCCGCGCGTGGGTTTACTACACCGAATCACCGTGGACGCGTGATGCGCGCTTTAGCGCCGACATCGTCGCCATCGCCCCGGATGTGGCGGGGCTTATTACCGCCGTCAATGTGCATGATAACCAGCTGGTCAAAAAGGACCAGGTGCTGTTCACCGTTGACCAGCCTCGTTACCAGAAAGCCCTGGAACAAGCGGAAGCGGATGTCTCCTATTACCAGGCGCTGGCCGCGGAAAAACGCCGCGAGGCAGGGCGGCGTAATAAGCTGGGGGTGCAGGCGATGTCCCGTGAGGAGATTGACCAGTCCAACAACGTGCTGCAAACCGTACTGCATCAGCTGGCGAAGTCCGAGGCCACGCGCGATCTGGCGAAGCTTGATCTCGAGCGTACCGTCATCCGCGCCCCGTCCGATGGCTGGGTGACCAACCTCAACGTCTATACCGGTGAATTTATTACCCGCGGCTCCACCGCCGTGGCGCTGGTGAAACAGCACTCCTTCTATGTACTCGCCTATATGGAAGAGACCAAACTGGAAAACGTCCGTCCGGGTTACCGGGCGGAGATCACCCCGCTTGGCAGCAACCAGGTGCTGAAAGGTACCGTCGACAGCATAGCGGCAGGGGTGACCAACTCCAGCGCCACCCGCGACAGCAAAGGGATGGCGACCGTCGATTCCAATCTGGAGTGGGTGCGTCTGGCGCAGCGCGTGCCGGTGCGTATTCGTCTGGATGAGCAGCAGGGCGACCTGTGGCCAGCGGGTACGACGGCGACGGTGGTGATCACCGGTGAGAAAGACCGGGATGCCAGCCACGACTCGCTGTTCCGCAAAATTGCCCACCGTCTGCGCGAGTTTGGTTAATCGCCATGGGTATCCTTTCCATCGCCAATCAGCACCTGCGCTTCGCGATTAAGCTGGCCTTCGCCATTGTGCTGGCGCTGTTTGTCGGGTTCCACTTTCAGCTGGAAACGCCCCGCTGGGCGGTGCTGACGGCCGCGATTGTTGCCGCCGGCCCGGCCTTTGCGGCGGGTGGCGAACCTTACTCCGGCGCCATCCGCTATCGCGGGATGCTGCGTATTGTCGGCACCTTTATCGGCTGTATTGCCGCCCTGACCATCGTGATCCTGATGATCCGCACCCCGCTGCTGATGCTGATGGTGTGCTGTATCTGGGCCGGTTTCTGCACCTGGATCTCCTCTCTGGTGCGGGTGGAGAACTCCTACGCCTGGGGCCTTTCCGGCTATACGGCACTGATCATTATCATCACTATTGAGGCCAACCCGCTGTTGACGCCGCAGTTTGCCGTTGAGCGCTGCAGTGAGATCGTGATGGGGATCGTCTGCGCGATCGTAGCGGATCTGCTGTTTTCTCCCCGCTCGATCAAACAGGAGGTGGATCGCGAACTGGATGCGCTGATCGTTGCCCAGTATCAACTCATGCAGCTCTGCATCGAGCATGGCGATAGTGAAGAAGTGGATAATGCCTGGAGTGCGCTGGTACGCCGTACCACCGCACTGGAAGGGATGCGCAGCAACCTCAATATGGAGTCGTCGCGCTGGTCGCGGGCAAACCGCCGCCTTAAGGCGCTTAATACCGTCTCCTTAACCCTGATCACCCAGGCCTGTGAAACCTATCTGATCCAGAACACGCGCCCCGAGGCGATCACCGGGACCTTCCGGGAGCTGTTTGCCACCCCCGTTGCCACCGTTCAGGACGTGCATAAACAGCTCAAACGCATGCGCCGGGTCATCGCCTGGACCGGCGAACGCGATACGCCAGTCACCATCTATACCTGGGTTGGCGCGGCGACGCGCTACCTGCTGCTCAAACGTGGCGTGATCGGTAATACCAAAATCAGCGCCACCGAAGAGGAGGTGTTGCAGGGGGAAGTGGTGGTGAAAGCCGAGTCGGCGGAACGTCACCATGCGATGGTTAACTTCTGGCGCACCACGCTGGCCTGTATGCTGGGTACGCTTTTCTGGCTCTGGACCGGCTGGACCTCTGGCAGCGGTGCGATGGTGATGATCGCGGTGGTCACCTCGCTGGCGATGCGTCTGCCTAATCCCCGGATGGTGGCACTCGATTTTCTGTATGGCACGCTGGCGGCGCTGCCGCTTGGCGCCTTCTATTTCCTGGTGGTTCTCCCGTCGACCCAGCAAAGCATGCTGTTGCTCTGTCTGAGTCTCGCGGTTATGGCCTTCTTTATTGGTATCGAGGTGCAGAAGCGACGCCTCGGATCGCTGGGGGCCCTGGCCAGTACCATCAATATTCTGGTGCTGGATAACCCGATGACCTTCCACTTCAGCCAGTTTCTCGACAGCGCGCTGGGGCAGATTGTCGGCTGCTTCCTGGCGATGATGGTGATCCTGCTGGTGCGCGATAATTCCCAGGTCAGAACCGGACGCGTACTGCTGAACCAGTTCGTTTCTGCTGCCGTTTCCGCGATGACCACTAATACCGCCCGGCGTAAAGAGAACCATCTGCCTGCGCTCTATCAGCAACTCTTTTTACTACTGAACAAGTTCCCGGGCGATATCGCGAAATTCCGCCTGGCCCTGACGCTGATCATCGCCCACCAGCGTCTGCGCAACGCGCCGATTCCGGTTAATGACGATCTCTCCGCCTTCCACCGCCAGCTGCGCCGTACTGCCGATCATGTGATTTCGGCGTCCAGCGACGACAAGCGCCGACGCTACTTCACGCAGCTGCTGGCGGAGCTGGATATCTATCAGGAAAAACTGCGTATCTGGGAGGCGCCGCGACAGGTGACCGAACCGGTGCAGCGGCTGGTGGGCATGCTGCATCGTTACCAGAATGCCCTGACCGACAGCTGATCCTTCCGAAAACCGACGCCATAAGCGTCGGTTTTTTGTGACTATACTTATTCGGGCAAGTACTTAAACCCAGAATGGGAGGATACATGACTACCCAGTCTCTTCAGGATAGTGCGCTATTTCAGACCGGATATTTAGTCGATGGCGTATGGAAAACGCTCGATACCACATTCGATGTACTTAACCCGGCGACCGGGGCGGTAGTAGCCCAGGTGGCAAAAGCAGGCAAGAAAGAGACCGAAGAGGCCATCGCTGCCGCAAGCCGGGCTTTCCCGGCCTGGCGTGCCAGAACCGCTAAAGAGCGTTCGGCCATCCTCTATCGCTGGTATGAATTAATCATTGAAAACAAGCAGTGGCTTGGCCAGCTGATGACCACCGAGCAGGGCAAACCGCTGAAAGAGGCGGAAGGGGAAGTGGAGTACGCGGCCAGTTTCATCCAGTGGTTTGCCGAGCAGGCCAAACGCGCCAACGGCGAAATCATCCCTCCTGTTAAACCCGGCTCCCGCATTCTGGCCACCCGTGAACCGGTTGGCGTGGTGGCGGCTATCACGCCGTGGAACTTCCCGATGGCGATGCTGACCCGCAAGCTGGGCCCGGCACTGGCGGCAGGCTGTACCGGTGTGATAAAACCGGCCAATAACACGCCGTTGAGCGCCTTTGCGCTGCTCACTCTGGCTAAAAAAGCGGGTGTCCCGGACGGCGTACTCAACGCAGTGGCCGGAAATACCGCTGAGATAAGCGACGCGATCATGTCCAGCCCTGAGGTGCGCAAAATCTCCTTTACCGGCTCGACGGCGGTGGGCAAAACCCTGATGCGCAATGCCGCCGAGACCATGAAAAAAGTCTCAATGGAGCTGGGCGGGAATGCGCCTTATATCGTCTTTGACGATGCCGATATCGATGCGGCGGTGAAAGGGGCGATTGCCAATAAATTCCGTAACGCGGGTCAGGTCTGCGTCAGCGTTAACCGCTTCTATATTCAGGAGTCGGTGTATGAGGCGTTTGTCAGCAAACTCGTGGCTGCCGTGAACGACTTAAAAGTGGGTGACGGTCTGGAAGAGGGGACCGTTGTCGGGCCGTTGATTGAACCCGCCGCAGTGAAAAAAGTGCGTGAACATGTGGAGGATGCGGTCGCCAAAGGAGCCACGGTGCTGGCGGGCGGCAAAGCCCATGCCCTCGGCGGCAACTTCTGGCAACCGACGGTATTGGGAAACTGTCATGAAGGGATGGCGCTTGCCAGCGAAGAGACCTTCGGACCCGTGGCGGCCTGCTTCCGTTTCACCTCCGAAGAGGAGGTAATTCAGCGTGCCAACAATACGCCGTTTGGCCTGGCTGCCTATTTCTATACTCAGAATTTGCAGCGGGTGTTCCGCGTTTCGCAAGCCATTGAGAGCGGGATGATCGGCATAAACGAGTGCGCGGTATCCACGGAGCTTGGGCCTTTTGGCGGGGTGAAAGAGTCGGGGCTGGGCCGCGAAGGGTCAGTACTGGGACTGGAGGAGTTCCTGGAAGTGAAAACCCTGCATATCGGGGGATTATAATCGACGGGGCGGCAGAAGCCGCTCACCTGGACGGGGTGGCTGGCATGAATATCTATACGTTTGATTTTGATGAAATCGACAGTCAGGAGGATTTCTACCGTGAGTTTTCACGGACCTTCGGCATAGGTCAGGAGAGGGTGACGGATCTGGACTCCCTGTGGGAAATAGTGACCAGCAGCCAGTTGCCGCTACCGCTTGAAATCGAATTCATCCATTTACCGGAAAAGCTGCGCAGACGTTTTGGGGCGCTGATCCTGCTGTTTGATGAGGCGGAAGAGGAGCTGGAAGGGCAGATTCGCTTTAACGTACGTTAGTGCGGGACATAAAAAAGCCCCTGCAAAGCAGGGGCAAGTCGTATATCAATACGACGAGGGTTTATTTGTACAGCTCAGCGGTCGCGTGCCAGTGGTCACCGGTATTCAGCTCGGTGACGCGGTAGCTGCTGGCGCCCGCCTTTTCAGCTTTTTCCGCCAGAGCCTGACGGATATCCATCGGAGAACCGGCAACCTCATTAACAGAGATACTTCCCATCGATTGCAGGCCTTGCGCCTGGTCAGCGTTTACCTGGTGTACGGCTGCGCTGGCACCAAATGAGAGAACGGAAGCGAAACCAGCGGCGATGATTAATTTAGTGTTCATAGTCTTTACTCCTGGAGTGCAGGCTCAACGGCAGGAAGGGTTGTGCTGCTATTTTTATGCCTGATGCCGTTGAACAGAGATATCGGGTAGTACGGGTAATGCTCGGTACGACTTATTTGTACAGCTCAGCAGTGGCGTGCCAGTGGTCACCTGAACGCGCTTCGATAACGCGATAAGAAGAGGCACCCTGTTCCTGCGCTTTTTTGTTCAGCATCTGATTCATGTCCATCGGAGAGGTACCGATAGCACCGACGGAAACCGTACCGATAGATTCACGGGACTGGGCCTGCTCGGCGTTAATCGCATCGGCGGCAAAAGCACCGAAAGACAGGACAGACAGAATGCTTAGTGTGGCTACGGTAGTTTTGATTTTCATGATTCTCTTCCTCGTCATATTCTTTACTGGGGTCTTCGTTTCGTGACCCTCATCACAAAATCAAGTATACACTAATAACGGCAAAAATTAATACCATGCTAATTGTTTCTTGTGTAATCACGTATTAAGCAAAATGCTTTTTATAACCACATGGAATAAAAACCAGAAGATTAAGCGGAGTTCAGACGTTTATTTCTATTGAAATTAAGGGGATACACGAATTTGATTATTCGTGCGATCTCGCGGTTTATCATTCACTGGGTGAATGCATTGGTACAGAAAAACGCACTATTTGTTAAATTACAGATAACAGATTGTACGGAAAAACGAGGCGGGAGCAGAAGGTTCCCCGCCGCGAATGGCAGCGGGGAAGGGGATCAGAGTTCCTGTTCGAACAGCACCAGAATGGCTTCGTAGAGATCTTTCACGGAGAAACCATTGGCCGGAGTCGTGAAGATGGTATCGTCACCAGCAATAGTGCCGAGGATACCTTCCGCTTTACCCAGCGAGTCGAGCAGGCGCGCAATCAGTTGTGCTGCACCCGGGCTGGTGTGGATCACCACCACAGCATCGTTATAGTCGATATCCAGTACCAGATTCTTCAGCGGGCTCGAGGTGGTCGGGACGCCCAGTTCGGCTGGCAGACAGTAGACCATCTCCATTTTGGCGTTGCGGGTACGCACCGCGCCGAACTTGGTTAACATGCGGGAGACTTTCGACTGGTTGATGTTTTCGAAACCCTCATCCTGGAGAGCCTGGACAATCTCCCCCTGGGAACTAAATTTTTCTTCTTTAAGCAGCGCTTTAAACGCTTTAACCAATTCTTCTTGTTTAGAAGAGATTCGCATAAATCACCCGAAATATAGCGGTAGAAACAACATTATTATGCACATGGATGAATTTTTATGCAAATTATCTGCCCAATCTTAGGCTGAAATAATGTTATGAAAGGGAGTGATTTTATCAAAATTCGTTATCAAGGAACATGCCTGCGTCACGCCTCGCAAATAACCTTAAAAGTAAATTAAATGTTATCAAATTGATGTTGTTTTGGTGGCTGGCGAGGGTGTATTGTAACCACCTCTTGATTCGTTGCTTAGTTATCGCATAACGCCCGATAGCTTTCCGGCAGAAGCGAAAAGCGCGTGACCGCTAATTCCTGATACATCACGATTGTAATTATTGATCTGCTGAATTAAGGTCGCCGCGACGGAGTAACAGAAAGTTAGCTCACCATAATAAGGAGTTTAGGATGAAAGTCGCAGTCCTCGGCGCTGCTGGCGGTATCGGCCAGGCGCTTGCCCTACTACTGAAAACTCAGCTGCCTGCAGGCTCAGAACTCTCTCTCTACGATATCGCCCCGGTAACACCTGGTGTGGCGGTAGACCTCAGCCACATCCCGACGGCTGTTAAAATCAAAGGCTTCTCCGGTGAAGATGCTCGCCCGGCGCTCGAAGGCGCAGACGTGGTGCTGATCTCCGCAGGCGTGGCGCGTAAGCCTGGTATGGATCGTTCCGACCTGTTCAACGTGAACGCGGGTATCGTTAAGAACCTGATTCAGCAGGTTGCTACTACCTGCCCGAAAGCCTGCATCGGTATCATCACTAACCCGGTTAACACCACTGTGGCTATCGCGGCAGAAGTGCTGAAAAAAGCGGGCGTGTATGACAAGAACAAACTGTTTGGCGTGACCACGCTGGACATCATCCGCTCCAACACCTTTGTTGCGGAACTGAAAGGCAAACAGCCAACCGAGCTGGAAGTCCCGGTTATCGGCGGCCACTCTGGCGTGACCATTCTGCCACTGCTGTCCCAGATCCCAGGCGTGAGCTTCACCGAGCAGGAAGTGGCTGACCTGACCAAACGTATCCAGAACGCCGGCACCGAAGTGGTGGAAGCGAAGGCGGGTGGCGGCTCTGCAACCCTCTCTATGGGCCAGGCTGCAGCACGTTTCGGCCTCTCTCTGGTCCGCGCCCTGCAGGGTGAGCAAGGCGTGGTGGAGTGCGCGTACGTTGAAGGTGATGGCGAGCACGCACGCTTCTTCTCTCAGCCGCTGCTGCTGGGTAAAAACGGTATCGAAGAGCGTAAGTCTATCGGCACCCTGAGCGCGTTTGAACAGCAGGCGATGGCTGGCATGCTGGAAACCCTGAAGAACGATATCGTTCTGGGCGAAGAGTTCGTTAACAAGTAAGCGACGCGCTTCCCGTCAGGGCAATAAAAAACCGGAGCATGGACTCCGGTTTTTTTATGCCAGCCAACTCAGTTGGTGGCCGGGTATTCCTGAATGGTCACCTGCAGGGTCAGTTTCTTATCATCACGCATCACTTCCACCGGGATGATAGAGCCAGGCCTGATCTCCGCCACCTGATCCATGGTTTCCAGCGCCGATACGGCCGGTTTACCGTTCACCGAGACAATCACGTCGTTAACCCTGATACCCGCTTCTGCCGCCGGGCCGCCAGGGGTCACTTCGTTCACCACAATCCCCTGGATCTGATCGATTCCGCCACCCTGAGAATGCAGCGGAGCAATCTCACGCCCGCCAATGCCAATGTAGCCGCGGATCACGCGTCCGTCGCGAATCAGCTTATCCATAATCTTGTTGGCGAGCTGGAACGGGATGGCGAAGCCGATCCCTTCGGGCGTTTCCCCGTCGTTGCTCTTATCAAACGAGAGGGTGTTGATGCCCATCAGTTCGCCCAGTGAGTTCACCAGCGCGCCGCCGGAGTTGCCATGGTTGATGGACGCGTCCGTCTGCAGGAAGTTCTGCCGTCCGGATGGGTTCAGACCGATACGCCCGGTTGCGCTGATGATCCCCTGGGTAATGGTCTGTCCGAGGTTATAGGGGTTGCCAATCGCCAGCACCACGTCGCCGATATGCGGCGTCCGCTTACGGTTGATGGGGATAACGGGCAGGCCGCCCGTGGCGTTGATTTTGAGGACTGCCAGATCCGTCAGACTGTCGGAGCCCACGAGCAGTGCTTCAAAGACGCGGCCATCCTGCAGCGCCACGATGATCTGATCGGCATCGTTGATCACATGTTTGTTGGTAATAATGTAGCCGCGTTCATCCATGATCACCCCGGAGCCAAGGGTGCGGATCTCCAGCTGATTATGGCTGGTGCTGTTCAGCCCACGGTTATAGACGTTAACCACCGCAGGGGCGGCGCGGCGTACTGCCTGGTTATAACTGGCAGGCGTTTCATCTGCGCTGTCGAACTGCGGCGCAGCCAGTTGATTGAACTGACGTAAAGAGGGCATCGCGGCCAGTAACAGGCCACCTACTACCAGGCCGATGGCGACCGAACGAATGAGCTTAAAAACCATGATACGGGCGTCGTTAAAGGGAGAACGCAAGCAGCATAACATGACTTATCCGGACATCACACGGGGCGATGTCCGGACAGGCACAGGCTTAACGCAGCAGAATATAGAGCGTATCGTTACCACGCACGATCTGCAGGGCGATAACGGTAGGTTTGCTCTCCAGCACCTTGCGCATTTCGGCGATAGACTGCACGCGAACGCGGTTCACCCCGATAATCACATCGTCCTGATGAAGCCCCGCCTGCGCGGCAGGGCTGCTCTTCTCAACGCTGTCGAGAGTGATGCCTTTGGTGCCATCTTTTAACTGCCCGTCGCTCAAGGTCGCGCCTTGCAGGGCCGGGGCAATCATCTCTGCGCTGGCCGATGAAGAGGTGCTTTTATCGAGCGTGACCTGCAGATCCATCGGTTTGCCGTCCCGCAAAATGCCGAGCTTAACCGTCGCACCCGGCTCTGTAGTGGCGATGCGCGAGCGCAGTTCGGCAAAGCTGCTTAACGGTTTATCATTCAGGCTGACAATCACGTCCCCGGATTTCACGCCCGCTTTTGCGGAACCGGAATTCGGCAACACTTCGCTGACGAAGGCGCCGCGCTGCACGTTCAGGTTGAACGCTTTGGCGATATCCGCGCTCATCTCGGTGCCTTTAATACCCAGCAGGCCACGTTTCACTTCGCCAAATTCAATCAGCTGCTGGGCCAGCGTGCGGGCCATGTTGCTGGGAATGGCAAAGCCAATCCCGACGCTGCCGCCGCCAGGGGCCAGGATAGCGGTGTTAATGCCAATCAGCTCGCCGTTCAGGTTCAGCAGCGCGCCGCCGGAGTTACCGCGGTTAATGGAGGCGTCGGTCTGGATAAAGTTTTCCAGCCCTTCAAGATTCAGCCCACTGCGGCCCAGCGCGGAGATAATGCCCGAGGTGGCGGTCTGGCCGAGGCCGAAGGGGTTACCCACCGCCACCGCGAAATCCCCGACGCGTAGTTTATCCGAGTCAGCAATGGCGATTTGCGTCAGGCCGGTTGGGTTTTGCAACTGCAGCAGGGCGATGTCGCTCTGATCGTCACCGCCAATCAGTTTGGCATCGAACTCCCGGCCATCATTCATCTGCACGCTGATTTTATCGGCATGGCTGATGACGTGGTTATTGGTCAGGACATAGCCCTTCGCGGCGTCGATGATGACCCCGGAGCCCAGACCTTCAAAGGGCTGTCCCTGCTGGTCAGGGGCCTCATCGCCAAAATACTTTTTCAACTCCTCCGGAATACGCTGGCTCTGCACCGCAGTGCCTTCGACCTGTACGCTCACGACGGCGGGCAGGACTTTCTCCAGCATTGGCGCCAGGCTCGGCAGAGCGGCCTCGCCGGGAACCTGCGAAGGAAGTGCGGCGGCCAGCGGATACGAGGCCGACAGGGATAAACCGATACTCAATGCTAACGCGCTCAACAGCTGATTTTTTTTGTTCATTTATGCTGGCTCTCGCAACCTGGAATGAAGGGATAACGGCCCTGAAACAGACTGATGTTATTGAATTTTAAAACGCTGAACAATGAGGTGTTTGACTAAATAATAGCTGGGGTCAGGAAGAAAGGACGGGCGCAAAGGCTGCGCCCGTAAAATTTATTTTCGATCTACGATTAGTCGCGCTTTGCGCCACCGCGCAGCAGGCCGGAAGCCCCTTCGGAGTAGTCACGTGGCATCTGTACAGGCGCTTGATCGTTACTGGCTTCGGACTCGGCCAGACGGTTACGGAACGGATTGTTTTCCGCGCTCATCTCCGGCAGCAGGCTGCTGGAGCTTTTCGCCATGTGCTGATAAAGCTGACGGTAGTCATGCGCCATGTTGTCCAGCAGCTCGGCGCTCTGAGCAAAGTGGCTGACCAGCTCTTCACGATACTCGTCCAGTTCCGCTTTGTTCTTTTCCAGTTCGTACTGCAACGCCTGTTGCTGACGCAATTTGCGATTACCAAAACGCATGGCCACGGCGCCGATAGCGATGCCGACGACTAAACCAATTAGCGCATATTCCCAGGTCATGAACTTCTCCCGTTGTCTTGTGGTTCCGTAGGGTGTTGGCTCGGCTCCATGCCAGGGCCTGATTATGCCACTATAACCGCTATTTCCTTAGAAGTGGAATCCCGCCGCATCATCGCGTACTGTAGAACGGCCTTTTTTTCGTCAACTGAGCAATCTGACGGGTATTAATTGAAGGAATAACAATAACATTATGCAAAGTCTCTCCCCTACATCGCGTTATCAACAGGCCCTGAGCGAGGGCTCCCACCAGCCAGATGAGGTACAGCGTGAAGCGGTAAGCCGTCTGGACGGCATCTGGCATGAGCTGACGGCCCGGCCAGCCGAAGCTGCGCCTTCCGGTGGGTTAAAAGCCGCATTTGGACGGTTGCTGGGCAAGAAAGCGCCGCAGAGCGTCACGCCAGTGCGCGGCTTATATATGTGGGGGGGCGTCGGGCGCGGCAAAACCTGGCTGATGGATCTTTTTTACCAGAGCCTGCCGGGGACGCGTAAGCAGCGTCTGCACTTTCACCGCTTTATGCTGCGGGTGCATGAAGAGCTGACGGCCCTGCAGGGGCAGAGCGATCCGCTGGATATCGTCGCTGAGCGTTTTAAAGCCGAAACCGATGTGCTCTGCTTCGATGAGTTTTTTGTCTCGGATATTACCGACGCCATGCTGCTGGGCGGATTAATGAAAGCGCTCTTTGACCGGGGTATCACCCTGGTGGCGACGTCAAACATTCCGCCAGATGAGCTCTACCGTAACGGCCTGCAACGTGCCCGCTTCCTGCCGGCTATCGCGGCCATCAAAGAGCATTGTCACATCATGAATGTGGATGCTGGCATCGACTACCGTCTGCGTACGCTGACCCAGGCCCATCTGTGGATTTCGCCGTTAAATGACGACACGCAACAGCAGATGGACAAGCTGTGGCTGGCGCTTGCCGGCGCAGAGCGGGGTAACGCCCCGGTGCTGGAGGTAAACCATCGTCCGCTGCAAACGCTGGGCGTCGTCAACCAGACCCTCGCCGTGTCGTTTGCCACCCTCTGTGTCGATGCCCGCAGTCAGCATGACTATATTGCGCTCTCGCGCCTGTTCCATACGGTGATGCTGTTCGAGGTGCCGGTGATGACTACGTTGATGGAGAGCGAAGCCCGACGTTTTATCGCGCTGGTCGATGAGTTCTACGAACGCCACGTCAAGCTGGTGGTGAGCGCAGCCGTGCCTTTATATGAGATCTATCAGGGGGAGCGGCTGAAGTTTGAGTTCCAGCGCTGCTTGTCACGCCTGCAGGAGATGCAAAGCGAAGAGTATCTGAAGCGCGAGCATATGCCGTAATAAATGCCGCCCTCTCCCCGTGGGAGAGGGCAACAGACCGCGCTTTTCCTGCCCCTGGAAAAACCCGCTTCAAATCACAATTAAGGGTCGATCTTTACCCCTGACTTCTCTATAATCTTGCGACCCCACGTTACAAGAAGGTTTTTTTCCCAAAACTTTCTCTGCGCCGGCATAGGCTATTCGAAGGGGTAGGTTTGCTGGACAATGTCGTGTGAACCTCAACTACTAAACGTTTGGGTGTTCACCAACGTGTAACTTATTTATTTGGGTAAGCTTTTAATGAAAACTTTTACAGCTAAACCAGAAACCGTAAAACGCGACTGGTATGTTGTTGACGCGACCGGTAAAACTCTGGGCCGTCTGGCTACCGAACTGGCTCGTCGCCTGCGCGGTAAGCACAAAGCGGAATACACTCCGCACGTCGATACCGGTGATTACATCATCGTTCTGAACGCTGACAAAGTTGCTGTAACCGGCAACAAGCGTACTGACAAAGTGTACTATCACCACACCGGCCACATCGGCGGTATCAAACAAGCGACCTTTGAAGAGATGATTGCCCGCCGTCCTGAGCGTGTGATTGAAATCGCGGTTAAAGGCATGCTGCCAAAAGGCCCGCTGGGTCGTGCTATGTACCGTAAACTGAAAGTTTACGCAGGTAACGAGCACAACCACGCGGCACAGCAACCGCAAGTTCTTGACATCTAATCGGGATTATAGGCAATGGCTGAAAATCAATACTACGGCACTGGTCGCCGCAAAAGCTCCGCCGCTCGCGTGTTCATCAAACCGGGCAGTGGTAAAATCGTAATCAACCAGCGTTCTCTGGAACAATACTTCGGTCGTGAAACTGCCCGCATGGTAGTTCGCCAGCCGCTGGAACTGGTTGATATGGTAGAAAAACTGGATCTGTACATCACCGTTAAAGGTGGTGGTATCTCCGGTCAGGCAGGTGCGATCCGTCACGGTATCACCCGCGCTCTGATGGAGTACGACGAATCCCTGCGTTCTGAACTGCGTAAAGCTGGCTTCGTTACTCGTGACGCTCGTCAGGTTGAACGTAAGAAAGTGGGTCTGCGTAAAGCACGTCGTCGTCCACAGTTCTCCAAGCGTTAATTGCTTTCTGCTTCGGCAGACAACAATTTGCGAAAAACCCGCTTCGGCGGGTTTTTTTATGGTTCATGCTCAACGCATCCACGTCCAGAGGCCCTTTCTGACCTCTTTTTCCGCATTTCCAGAATACCCTCACCACAAAGGTCGCAAAATCTGGTAAACTATCATCCACTTTTCTGCCCAAATAATGGTGAATGCTCGATTTTTGTTCTCTTTTTGAACAAGAGTAGAAATTCCCTGGGATGGGCAACAAAACATCTGGCTGGCCTGTATGGCCGGTAGCAGTAAAAATTCTGAATATACCTGGAGGTTTTCATGGCTGTCGCTGCCAACAAACGTTCGGTAATGACGCTGTTTTCTGGTCCTACTGACATTTATAGCCATCAGGTTCGTATCGTGCTGGCCGAGAAGGGTGTCAGTTTTGAGATCGAGCATGTGGAAAAGGATAACCCGCCTCAGGATCTTATTGATCTCAACCCAAGCCAGAGCGTACCAACGCTGGTGGATCGTGAGCTGACCCTGTGGGAATCCCGTATCATTATGGAATATCTGGATGAGCGTTTCCCGCATCCGCCGCTGATGCCGGTCTATCCGGTTGCACGTGGGGAAAGCCGTCTGTACATGCAGCGTATCGAGAAAGACTGGTATACGCTGATGAACGTCATTGCGAACGGTTCCTCTTCGGAAGCCGATGCTGCGCGTAAACAGCTGCGTGAAGAGCTGCTGGCGATCGCACCAGTGTTCGGTCAGCGTCCGTTCTTCCTGAGCGATGAGTTCAGCCTGGTGGATTGCTACCTGGCTCCGCTGCTGTGGCGTTTGCCAACTCTGGGTGTTGAATTCAGCGGTCCTGGCGCGAAAGAGCTTAAAGGCTACATGACGCGCGTATTTGAACGCGACTCCTTCCTTGCTTCTCTGACTGAAGCTGAACGTGAAATGCGTCTCGGCCGGGGTTAATCATTGTGGAAATGTCACAGCTTTCTCCGCGCCGTCCGTATCTGCTGCGTGCCTTCTATGAATGGCTGCTGGATAACCAGCTCACGCCGCACCTGGTAGTGGATGTGACGTTACCGGGCGTGCAGGTTCCTATGGAATATGCACGTGACGGGCAAATTGTGTTGAACATTGCGCCGCGCGCGGTGGGTGGTCTTGAGCTGGCGAACGACGAAGTTCGCTTCAACGCCCGCTTTGGCGGCGTTCCGCGTCAGGTTTCTGTGCCGCTGGCCGCTGTACTGGCTATTTACGCACGGGAAAACGGCGCGGGCACCATGTTTGAGCCGGAAGCGGCTTATGATGTAGACGTTGCCAGCCTCAATGATGAACATGGCGCGACCGAGAGTGAAAGCGAACCGGTCATGTCGATTATCGATGGCGATAAGCCCGATCACGATGATGATCCAGACGACACGCCGCCACCACGCGGTGGGCGTCCATCGCTTCGCGTTGTGAAATAAAAAAGGGCCTGTTGGCCCTTTTTTTTGTCCCGTAAACACCTCTTTAACGGTTCGGCGGGAGTCAATCCCGCCGGGCCTGTTTACACTTCGAGGTAGTTCATGATGCCGTCAGCCGCTTTACGGCCTTCGGCAATGGCGGTCACCACCAGGTCTGAACCGCGAACGATATCGCCACCGGCGAAGATTTTCGGGTTGCTGGTCTGGAAGGCGTTGTCGCTGCCTTCCGGGGCGATGACGCGGCCCTGAGAATCCAGCTCGACGCTGTGTTTCGCCAGCCACTCCATGCTGTGAGGTCGGAAACCGAACGCCATGACGACCGCGTCAGCCGGGATCACAAACTCGGAACCAGCCATAATCTCGGCGCGGCGACGGCCTTTGGCATCTGGCGCACCCATCTCGGTACGCGCCATCTTCACGCCACTCACCTTACCGTTGGCATTCACTTCAATACCCAGTGGCTGGATATTGAACTGGAATTCCACGCCCTCTTCACGCGCGTTTTTCACTTCACGTTTAGAGCCCGGCATGTTCTCTTCGTCACGACGGTAGGCACAGATAACGTGTGCCGCATTCTGACGAATGGAGGTACGCACGCAGTCCATCGCGGTATCACCCCCGCCCAGCACCACCACGCGTTTGCCTTCCATGCTCACAAACGGCTCGTCGGCGGTTTCGCCATAGCCCATCAGCTGCTTGGTGTTGGCAATCAGGAACGGCAGCGCGTCGTATACGCCTGGCGCCTCTTCGTTCTCCAGCCCGCCACGCATCGACTGATAGGTCCCCACGCCCAGGAACACGGCGTCGTAATCTTTCAGCAGATCGTCGAGCTGAACGTCACGGCCCACTTCGGTGTTGAGTTTGAACTCAATGCCCATACCGGTGAAGATTTCACGGCGGCGGGTCATCACTTCTTTTTCCAGCTTGAAGGCCGGGATGCCGAAGGTCAGCAGACCGCCGATCTCCGGATGACGGTCAAACACCACCGCTTTCACGCCGTTGCGGGTCAGCACGTCGGCACAGGCCAGTCCTGCCGGACCGGCACCGATGATCGCCACGCGTTTGTCAGTCTGACGCACGCCGGTCATGTCCGGGCGCCAGCCCATCTCAAACGCTTTATCGTTGATATAGCGTTCGATATTACCGATGGTCACCGCACCGAACTCGTCGTTCAGGGTGCAGGAACCTTCACACAGACGGTCCTGAGGGCAGACGCGGCCGCACACTTCCGGCAGGGTGTTGGTCTGGTGAGAGAGCTCGGCGGCCTCAAAAATACGTCCTTCGTTAGCCAGCTTCAGCCAGTTCGGGATGTAGTTATGCACCGGACATTTCCACTCGCAGTACGGGTTGCCGCAGGAGAGGCAGCGGTCTGCCTGTGCTTTGGCCTGGCCTTCGGAAAACGGCTCGTAAATTTCAACAAATTCAATTTTACGGATCTTCAGCGGCTTCTTCGGCGGATCCACACGCTGCAGGTCGATAAACTGGTAAACATTCTGGCTCATCTGAATTCCTTACTGCGCCTGCACACGCAGCTCTGCTGCGCTACGACTACGGTGACCCAACAGGGCTTTGACATCGCTGGACTTCGGTTTAACCAGCGCGAATTTTGCAGAGAACGCCGGCCAGTTCGCCAGGATCTCTTCGCCGCGTACGGAACCGGTATGATGCACGTGCTCGGTAATCAGACCACGCAGGTGCTCCTCGTGGATCGCCAGGCTATCAACCTCCAGCACTTCCACCAGTTCCGGGTTCACGCGTTTGCGGAACTCACCGTCTTCATCCAGTACATAGGCGAAACCACCGGTCATGCCTGCACCGAAGTTAACGCCCGTTTTGCCCAGTACACAGACAATCCCGCCGGTCATGTATTCACAGCCGTTATCGCCGATACCTTCCACCACGGTGATGGCACCGGAGTTACGTACCGCAAAACGCTCACCCGCACGGCCTGCGGCAAACAGACGACCGCCGGTGGCACCGTACAGACAGGTGTTGCCGATGATGCTCGCATCACAGCTGCGGAAGGCAGAACCCACCGGAGGACGTACCGCCAGCAGACCGCCCGCCATGCCTTTACCGACATAGTCATTGGCATCGCCTGTCAGGTACAGCTCAACGCCGCCTGCGTTCCAGACGCCGAAGCTCTGGCCCGCGGTACCGCTGAAGTGCGCGATAATCGGATCGGCAGCCAGGCCTTGATCGCCGTGCGTCTGCGCGATATAGCCAGAGAGCGACGCGCCTACGGAACGGTCGGTGTTGCGAATATCAAACCAGAAGGTTTTGCTCTGCTTCTCATCCACAAACGGCTTCGCCTGCTGCAACAGCTGCGCGTTCAGCACGCCATTGTCGAACGGCGGGTTGTTCTCGGTGCAGTAGACCGCTTTGCCCGGATGCGGCTCAGCCGTTTCCAGCAGGCGGGAGAGCTTCAGGTTCTGCTGTTTAGCCGTAAACCCGTCCAGCTCTTTCAGCAGGTCGGTACGGCCAATCAGATCCACCAGACGCGTCACGCCCAGCTGCGCCATCAGCTCGCGGGTTTCGCGGGCGATGAAGTCAAAGTAGTTGGTTACTTTGAACGGCAGACCGTGATAGTGGTTCTTACGCAGCTTCTCGTCCTGGGTAGCAACACCGGTTGCGCAGTTGTTCAGGTGACAAATACGCAGGTATTTACAGCCCAGCGCCACCATCGGGCCGGTACCGAAACCAAAGCTTTCCGCACCCAGAATCGCCGCTTTAATGATGTCGAGGCCGGTTTTCAGGCCGCCATCCACCTGCAGACGGATCTTATGACGCAGGCCGTTAGCCACCAGCGCCTGCTGGGTTTCCACCAGGCCCAGCTCCCACGGACAGCCCGCATACTTCACGGAAGAGAGCGGGCTTGCGCCGGTGCCACCGTCGTAACCGGCGATGGTGATGAGATCCGCATAGGCTTTTGCCACGCCGGTGGCGATGGTGCCGACACCCGGTTCGGAAACCAGCTTCACGGAGATCATCGCTTTCGGGTTGACCTGTTTCAGGTCGAAAATCAGCTGCGCTAAGTCCTCGATAGAGTAGATATCGTGATGCGGCGGCGGGGAGATCAGCGTCACGCCCGGTACCGAGTAGCGCAGTTTGGCGATGTACGGGGTCACTTTGTCACCCGGTAACTGGCCACCTTCGCCCGGTTTTGCACCCTGAGCGACTTTAATCTGAATCACGTCGGCGTTGACCAGGTACGCTGGGGTCACACCGAAGCGACCGGACGCAACCTGCTTGATACGCGACACTTTATTGGTGCCATAGCGCGCCGGATCTTCACCGCCTTCGCCGGAGTTGGAGTTACCGCCGATGCTGTTCATCGCCTCAGCCAGCGCCTCGTGGGCTTCCGGGCTCAGCGCACCGATGGACATCGCAGCGGTATCGAAGCGTTTGAACAGTTCAGACGCAGGCTCTACGTCGTCGATGCTCACAGCCTCGTCACCCGGGTTCAGCGCCAGCAGGTCACGCAGCGTGGCCGCCGGGCGGTTGTTTACCAGCTCAGCATACTGCTGATAATCGCTGTACTCGCCGCTCTGGACAGCCTGTTGCAGGGTGCGCACCACGTCCGGGTTATAGGCGTGGTATTCGCCGCCGTGCACATACTTCAGCTGTCCGCCCTGATCCAGCGGCTTACGTGCCAGCCAGGCGCGTTTGGAGAGGTTCAGCAGATCCTGCTGGAAGTCGCTGAAGCCCGCCCCGCCGATACGGCTGATCACGCCCTGGAAGCAGAGATCGGCGACATCGTCATGCAGACCAACGGCTTCGAACAGCTTCGAGCAGCGGTAAGAGGCGATAGTCGAGATGCCCATTTTGGACATGATCTTGTACAGACCTTTGTTGATGCCGTTACGGTAGTTCAGCATCACGGTACGGTAATCTTTTTCGATGGCGTTGGTGTCGACCAGTTTTGCCAGCGTTTCGTAGGCCAGGTACGGGTAGATCGCCGTCGCACCAAAGCCCAGCAGCACGGCAAAGTGGTGCGGGTCGCGCGCACTTGCGGTCTCAACAATGATGTTGGCGTCGCAGCGCAAGCTCTTCTCCACCAGACGCGTCTGGATTGCACCCACCGCCATAGGCGCCGGAACCGGCAGACGGTTCTTCGCGATATTACGGTCGGACAGCACCAGCAGAACGGTACCGTTACGCACCATCTGTTCGGCCTTATCGCACAGCGCTTTCACCGTCTCTTCGAGGTTCGCTTCGGTCACGTCGAAGGTGATATCGAGCGTGTCGGCGCGATAGTGCTCCTCTTGCATGGTGGTCAGCTGGGTGAAATCGGAGTAGAGCAGGATCGGCGATTTAAAGGTCAGACGGTGCGCCTGGCCTTCGGCTTCGCAGAAGACGTTCATCTCACGACCGATGCTGGTCGCCAGCGACATTACGTGGGCTTCACGCAGCGGGTCGATCGGCGGGTTGGTGACCTGCGCGAACTGCTGACGGAAGTAGTCGTAAATAATGCGCGGCTGGCTGGAGAGCACGGCAAACGGGGTATCGTCACCCATAGAGCCGACCGCTTCCTGGCCGTTTTCACCCAGTACGCGGATAACAGAGTCCAGCTCTTCCGCGCTGTAGTTAAACTGTTTCTGGTAGCTGGCGAGGGTATCGTCATCCAGCTCGCGGCTGCCCACGTCGTTATCCGGCAGATCTTCGAACGGCACCAGACGGCGGACGTTTTTCTCCATCCACTCTTTATACGGGTGACGGCTCTTCAGATCGTTGTCGGTTTCCGCGGAGTGCAGGATGCGACCGCCACGGGTGTCGATGACCATCAGCTCGCCAGGGCCAACGCGGCCTTTTTCTACCACTTCGTCAGGCTGGTAATCCCAGATGCCCACTTCGGAGGCACAGGTGATCAGCTTGTCTTTAGTGATGACGTAGCGCGCCGGACGCAGACCGTTACGGTCGAGGTTACAGGCGGCAAAGCGACCGTCGGACATGACGATACCGGCCGGGCCATCCCACGGCTCCATGTGCATGGAGTTAAAGTCGAAGAAGGCGCGCAGCTCCGGATCCATATCCGGGTTGTTCTGCCAGGCTGGTGGCACGAGCAGGCGCATGGCGCGGACGATATCCATCCCGCCGGCGAGCAGCAGCTCCAGCATGTTATCCATGGAGCTGGAGTCCGAGCCGGTTTCGTTAACGAACGGCGCGGCATCGTGCAGATCCGGGATCAGCGGGGTCTGGAATTTATAGGTACGGGCGCGTGCCCACTGGCGGTTACCGGTGATGGTGTTGATCTCGCCGTTGTGCGCCAGATAGCGGAACGGCTGAGCCAGCGGCCAGCGAGGTACGGTGTTGGTGGAGAAGCGCTGGTGGAACAGGCAAATGGCCGATTCCAGACGCAGGTCCGCCAGGTCCAGGTAGAAGCGCGGCAGGTCAGCCGGCATACAGAGACCTTTATAGATGTTCACCAGGTTCGAGAGGCTACAAACGTAGAACTCTTTATCGTCCTGGAGACGTTTTTCAATGCGGCGGCGGGCGATAAACAGGCGGCGTTCCATATCACGCGGACGCCAGCCCGCAGGCGCGTTGACAAAGATTTGCTCGATACGAGGCAGCGAGGAGAGGGCGATTTCACCGAGCACCCCTTCGTTGGTTGGCACATCGCGCCAGCCGACAATAGAGAGGGTTTCACGTTGAAGTTCTTCTTCGACGATGCGGCGTGATACGGCGGCTTTTTCAGCGTCCTGATTCAGGAACAGCATGCCGACAGCGTAGTTTTTGGCTAAACGCCAGCCGCGCTCTTCCGCCACGATACGGAAGAAACGATCCGGTTTTTGCAGCAGCAGACCGCAACCGTCGCCGGTTTTACCATCCGCAAGGATAGCGCCACGGTGCTGCATACGGGCCAGTGCGTGTATAGCAGTACGCACTACCTTGTGGCTAGGTTCGCCTTCTATGTGGGCGATCAGGCCGAAACCACAGTTATCCTTCTCAAGGGATTTATCGTACAACATATCAGTGAACCTCCCCAGGCTCGTCGGGCTTCCCACTGAACCGTGGCGCACAGGCACAGAAAGAGCATGGCGACGGGGTTTGCGCTTCATACGCGTACCTCGCATTCGCCCTCTTAATATCCTTTTCGCGCAGGTAAACAAGTTTGAGGACTTGCTTCAGAGGGAATCTCAATTACTGCATAAATATGATGAGCAGGCTGCTCATCCAGAAAGCTTCCAGCGGATTTCCAACTTATCGGGAATCTGTACACAGGTCAAATGGCAATCTTATTTATCCAAATATGTGCTAAGAGGAGGTTAATTGTTTGATTTATTTGAATATTTAACCGCTTTCACATCACTGTAACCTTGCTGTGGGCTTTTGGGGAGTGTGATCTGACTCACTATATGAAAGCGGTATTATCGCTGTAGCATGCTAAATAGTGCGATTTAAGCAGGATTAAATGCTGCTATGCCAGAAAATCCCGCATGATGTCACTGTTTTTCAGCGAAGACGATATAAATGAAAAAAACCATCAGAACATAAGGAAAAGTAATTAAGCGGGCGGTGCATGAAATTGCAATTATCCTGGTTAATTATTCAAAAGATAAAAGCGCACCGGGGCGATTGATCCAGGTCATCGCCGAAGGCGGTTAAAAATGGCAGGCTTGTCCCCTTTCAACGGGGCGGTCTAACAGATTATGCAGTTACAGAAATTAGTCAATATGTTTGGTGGGGATCTTTCGCGCCGGTACGGGCAAAAGGTTCATAAGCTGTCGCTCCACGGGGGATTTAGCTGCCCGAACCGCGACGGCACTATCGGACGCGGCGGCTGTACCTTCTGTAATGTGGCCTCTTTTGCTGACGAAGCGCAACAGCATCAGTCTATCGCTGCGCAGCTTGCCTATCAGTCGACGCGGGTTAACCGGGCGAAGCAGTATCTGGCCTATTTTCAGGCTTATACCAGCACCTGGGCTGAAGTGCAGGTGCTGCGATCGATGTATCAACAGGCGGTGAGCCAGGCGAATATCATCGGGCTCTGCGTCGGCACACGCCCCGACTGCGTACCGGAAGCGGTACTGGATCTGCTCAGCGAATATAAAGAGCAGGGGTACGAGATCTGGCTGGAGCTGGGATTGCAGACCGCCCACGATAAAACCCTGCATCGCATCAACCGTGGTCATGATTTTGCCTGCTATCAGCGCACCACCCGGCTGGCGCGCGAGCGCGGGCTGAAGGTCTGTACCCATCTTATTGTCGGCCTGCCGGGAGAAGGGCGGGATCACGCGCTGGAAACCCTGCACAGCGTCGTAGAGACCGGCGTGGATGGCATCAAGCTGCACCCGCTGCATATCGTCAGAGGCAGCATTATGGCGAAAGCGTGGGAAGCCGGGCGGCTGAACGGGATTGAGCTGGACGAGTATGTTCTCACCGCCGGGGAGATGATTCGCCATACACCACCGGAAGTGGTCTATCACCGCATCTCCGCCAGCGCCCGTCGTCCAACGCTACTGGCACCGCTGTGGTGTGAGAATCGCTGGACGGGGATGGTGGAGCTGGACCGCTATCTGAACGAGCAGGGCGTGCAGGGCTCGGCCCTGGGTACACCCTGGGTGCCCACGCTATCTCCGGCGTCCGCCCAGTAAACTGCCCAACACACCGCGGACAATCTGATTCGTCACCTGACGCGCTGCGCTTTTCGCCATGGTTTGCACCACCCCGTCGCGTTTACCGCCGCGCGGCCCGGTGCTGCCAAACAGAATCTCTTTTAACCCGCCGAGAATGCCCTCATCGACCGCCACGGACTGGCCTTTAGCGGCGGGCGCCTGCTGCTCTGTGGTGGCCTGCACCCCTTTTTGCAGCATCTCAAACGCGGACTCCCGGTCCACCTGATCTTCATATTTACCGTAGAGCGGGGAATGGTTGATCAGCCCGTTACGCTCGTCGTCGCTAATCGGCCCCATTCTGGAGTGGGGTGCAATGACCATCGCGCGCTCCACCATGGATGGGCTGCCTTTGGCATCCAGGAAAGAGATCAGCGCTTCGCCGGTGCCCAGCGCCTGAATGGCCGCTTCGGTCTCAAAGGCCGGATTAGCGCGCATGGTCTGCGCTGCGGCTTTGACCGCTTTCTGATCTTTCGGCGTAAAGGCGCGCAGGGCGTGCTGGACGCGGTTACCCAGCTGGCCCAGGACGTTATCAGGAATATCGGCCGGGTTTTGCGAAACAAACCAGACGCCCACCCCTTTAGAGCGGATCAGGCGGATCACCTGCTCGATCTTATCCAGTAGCACCTGTGGCGCATCGTTGAACAGCAGATGGGCTTCGTCGAAGAAAAAGACCAGCTTCGGTTTGTCCAGATCGCCCGCTTCCGGCAGCTGTTCAAAGAGCTCTGAGAGCATCCAGAGCAGGCTGGCCGCGTAGAGCTTCGGCATCTGGTAGAGCTTTTCCGCGCTCAGGATGTTGATAATGCCTTTGCCGTTGCTGTCGGTTCGCATCCAGTCTTTGATATCGAGCATCGGCTCGCCAAAGAAGTGCTCGGCTCCCTGCTGCTCCAGGGAGAGCAAGCCACGCTGGATAGCGCCGATAGAGGCGGAGCTGATATTGCCGTACTGCGTCTGGAAGGCTTTGGCGTTATCGCCGATATACTGCGTAATGGCCCGCAGATCTTTGAAATCGAGCAGCAACAGCCCCTGATCGTCGGCAATGCGGAAGATAATGTTCAGCACGCCGGTCTGCACCTCGTTCAGATCGAGCAGACGTGCCAGCAGCAGCGGGCCGAGATCGGAAACGGTCGCCCGTACCGGGTGGCCGCGCTCGCCAAAAATATCCCACGCCACCACCGGGTTGCTCTGCGGTTGCCAGTCGGTCACGCCAATATTCTTTAGCCGTTCGAGTAACTTATCCGATGCGGCTCCCTCCCGGGCAACGCCGCTGAGATCGCCTTTCACGTCAGCCATAAACACCGGCACGCCAATAGTGGAAAATGACTCGGCCAGCTTTTGCAACGTCACCGTTTTCCCCGTGCCCGTTGCACCGGTGATCAGACCATGACGGTTTGCCATCGCGGGCAGCAAAAACAGCTCAGTGTCTGGCGTCCGGGCAATCAGCAGGGGTGTACTCATGATGCGCATCCTCGTGGAATCCTGCGTGGAGTATAGGCAACCTGACGGCAAAATGAATGTGTCAATTTCTTAGTTTGCAGCGCATTACGCAGCGCGGACTATGCTTTTGCATACGGTTAACAACATATTGGAAAGCTATGTCCAGATTCTTCTTTAACGACCGCAAACAGCTGGTGAATGATGCCATTGAAGGGATGCTGATCTCTGCCCCGCACGGCAATCTCGCCAGACTGGATATCGATCCGGCTATCCGCGTGGTGGTACGCGCCGACTGGGATAAAAGTCGCGTGGCGGTGATATCCGGCGGGGGCTCCGGCCATGAACCGGCGCACGCGGGCTTTGTGGGTAAAGGGATGCTGACCGCGGCCGTCTGCGGCGATCTGTTTGCGTCCCCCAGCGTCGAGGCGGTGCTGAACGCCATTGTGGCCGTCACGGGCGATCGTGGCTGTCTGCTGATCGTCAAAAACTACACCGGGGATCGTCTCAACTTTGGCCTCGCGGCAGAAAAGGCTAAACGCTACGGGCTCAAAGTGGAGATGGTGATCGTGGCCGATGATATTGCCCTGCCGGATAACAAGCAGCCGCGTGGCATCGCCGGAACTGCGCTGGTGCATAAGATCGCCGGGTATGCCGCCGAACAGGGCAAGTCGCTAAACGAGGTACGCGATATGGCCCGCCTGGCCTGCGAAAATCTCTGGAGCCTGGGTGTGGCCATGCAAACCTGCAACCTGCCGGGCAGCGACGATGAAGAGGGGCGCATCAAAAAAGGCCATGTCGAGCTGGGGCTGGGGATCCACGGCGAGCCCGGGGCATCGGTGGTGGAGACGCAAAACAGCAGGGAGATTATCGATACGCTGGTGCAACCGCTGCTGGCGCAGGCGGGGGAGGGACGACTGGCGGTGCTTATCAATAACCTTGGCGGCGTGTCGGCCCTGGAGATGGCGCTGCTGACCAAAGAGCTGGCGCATTCCGCCCTGAAGGATCAGATTGCGTATTTGATTGGCCCGGCACCGCTGGTGAGCTCGCTGGACATGAAAGGCTTTTCGTTATCGCTGCTGAAGCTGAACGCGACATTTGAGCAGGCGCTGAACGCCCCGGTGGAGACGCTGGGCTGGCAAAAGCCCGTCGCCTTTACGCCGCTGCGTACGTTAACGCACACTCCGCTGCACGACAGCGTGGAATTTACCCCGTCGGCAAATGCACAGGTGGCGCAGCACGTCGCTGCGGTGGCGGAGCGGTTAATCGCCCTGGAAAACCGCCTTAACGCCCTGGATGCGAAAGTGGGTGATGGCGATACCGGTTCGACCTTTGCGCAAGGCGCGCGGGACATTGCGCAATGGCTGGAAGAAGATCGCCTGCCGCTGAACGATCTGCCGCAGCTGTTGCTGCTGGTGGGTGAGCGGCTGGCGACGGTGATGGGCGGTTCAAGCGGGGTGTTGATGTCGATCTTCTTTACCGCCGCCGGGGAGGGGCTGCGTAGCGGTAAGCCCCTGCCGGATGCCTTGCTGACCGGGCTTGCGCAAATGAAGCACTATGGCGGTGCCGAACTGGGGGATCGCACGCTGGTTGATGCGCTGCAGCCCGCGCTGGAAGCGTGGCAGAAAGAGGGGCTTCAGGCTGCCGTCAGGGCGGCAAAAGAGGGGGCAGATGCCACGACAAGCATGGGCAAAGCCGGGGCGGGGCGTTCATCGTATGTGAACAAGGAGAATCTGCAGGGGGTTGCCGATCCTGGTGCGGTTGCGGTGGCCGAGGTGTTTGCGGCTCTGGTGCGCTAGGTAAAAAATGCCGGGTGGCGGCTTCGCCTTACCCGGCCTACACACCCCAGGCCCGGTAAGCGTAGCGCCACCGGGCATCTGGACTTAGAAATCCGCTTTTAGCACCACACGGTAACGGGCTTTGCCGTCACGGACATGCTGGATCGCTTCGTTGATTTTCGACATCGGGTACATCTCGATGGTCGGCGCAACACCGGTGCGGCCGGCAAACTTCATCAGTTTGCGCAGCTCGTACGGTGTGCCGGTTGCGGAACCGGAGATGCTACGGTCGCCACCGATCAGCGTAAAGGCGGGAACCGGGAGCGGCTTCAGCACGGCACCGACGGTATGGAAGTTTCCGCCATAGGCCAGCGCTTCAAAGTAGGGCTGCCAGTCGAGATCGACATTTACGGTGTTGATGATCAGATCGAACTGCCCCGCCAGGGCGGTCAGCGCCTCGGGATCACGGCTGTTGACCACTTTGTCTGCGCCCATCGCCAGCACTTCCTGCTCTTTGGCCGGGTTTGAGCTAAAGGCGGTCACTTCACAGCCCATCGCATGCAGCAGCTTAATGGCAATATGGCCCAGCCCACCGATGCCAATCACCCCTACGCGGCTGGTGGCCGTGACGTGGTGCATCAGCAGCGGTTTGAAAACCGTGATACCGCCGCACAGCAGCGGACCCGCAGATTCAATATCCATCTGCTCAGGGAGAGGAATGACCCACTGCCAGTCGGCGCGCAGTTTGTCGGCGAAACCGCCGTTGTTCAGGATGGTGGGTGTGGCCCCTTCCAGACAGTTGATCTGGTTGCCGCTGATACAGGCGTCACAGTGACCACAGCTACGGGCAGTCCAGCCAATGCCCACGCGCTGACCAATTTTCAGCCCTTTATCCTGTGCGGCATCGCCCAGGGCAACAACGCGCCCGATCACTTCGTGACCGGCAATTAGCGGGTATTGTGAAAAGCCCCATTCGTTATCGATCATCGACAGGTCGGAATGGCAAATGCCGCAGTAATCCACCTGCACTTCGACGTCTTCTGCTTTCAGCTCGCCCGCATCGTATTCGTACAGCTCAAGCTCTGCACCCGCCTGCGGTGCGGCGTAGCTTTTTATCTTTGACATCAGTTTTCCCCTTCGTGGTGTTGAACTGAGAGTGTAGAGCATTCAGTTTACAACCGCTTAACAGAAGGGGGCAGGAGAGAGGTTACAGCGTTTTCAGCATTCGCACTTCGCAATCAACATGGCCGGTACAGCCCAGTGGTTGGTCGATATGCTCAAAGCCGAGATGCTCGTACAGCCTGATGGCTTCGGTCAGGAAGGCGGTGGTTTCAAGATAGCAGCGTTTAAACCCTTGAGCGCGGGCGTGATCCATCGCCAGTAATGCCAGTTTTTTCGCCAGGCCTTGTCCACGGACAACGGGCAGGAAATACATTTTTTGCAGCTCGCAGATATCGGGTTCGCTGCAAACTAATGGCGCAACCCCACCTCCACCTACGACCTGACCCTCTTGCTCAACCACCCAATAGGCTGCACCCGGCTGGCTGTACAGCTGAAAAAGTTCATCCAGATTAGGGTCGGCCACGGTGTAGCCTTTATCGGCGGTCAGGCCATATTCTGCGGAAACCTGACGGATAACAGCGGCTATCGCGGCATTATCCTGCGCAGAGAGGCGGCGTAGCGAGGCGGTCTTTGGCGCAACAAGATTCATAAATAACTCAATTTCAATTCAGAAAACTATACGTTTCTTTAATACCACTATTTTTTTAATGGCGCAAGGTACGTGTTTAATGTATTGCTGACGCAACGGAAATCAATATATCCTTTTGTTTGTTCGAGCAAGGCTGGATTTTTATTTGTTATTAAAAATACAAGGACGATATATTTATGAGTGCACTATCAGGGCAACATAATAACACGCAACATTTTATATTTCATGGGCAGGTTAAACCCTATTTTATTATCTGTTTAGTTAATGTCATTTTATCGATTATTACATTCGGCATATTTATTCCCTGGGCGTTGGTGCGTACGCGGCGCTATATCTGTGAGAACATGGAGCTAAAAGGGGCGCGTTTTGCCTACAGGGCGCGTGGCGGCACGATCCTGCTCAGTTGGCTTTTCATCCTGGTCGTGTTAACGCTGGTATCGCTGGCGCAACTCTTCATTATCCCGGATGCCGAAGGTGTCGGTACACTGCTTTTTATCTTGCTGGCTCTGCCGTTTATGATCGTAAAGGGGATCAGCTATCACCTCATGATGACGTCACTCAATTCCATCCATTTTAATTTTCAAACGTCTGCACTTCGTGCATGGTGGGTGATGATTGGGATGCCCGTGGTGATGGCCGCGCTGGTGACGGTGATGTTGAGTCTGATTGTCAGGGATCCAATGAGTCTCAGCGATATGCTATTTCGCGCCGCTGTGGTATTGCTGCTCATTTTTGTGGCAAGCGGTGTCATTTACGGTCTCGTTTATAGCCATTTAATGGAGTTAATAGGGAATGGTCTCTCATTTGGCGCAAATACATTCAGCATTTTGATTAGTAGCAAACGTTGCATCATTATTTTTTTATGTGCCGCGGCAATAATGATCCCCTTTATTTTATTCATTATCTGGGTACTGGTTTCCCTTTTTTACGGGATAATGACGAGCTGTATGCTGGGTATATGCAATGGCAGTACAGCGGAGAGATATATATTGACAAATTCAGGCTGGGTTGTTTTTTGCTATCTCGTTCTGGGGATCGGCGCCGTTTTATCGAAGGCGTATCTTTGGGGTGCTTTACGTAATCTTGCCATGAATAACCTGGTGCTGGGGGAAAGCATTCGATTCCGCTCTACGCTGACATTCTCTGGAATGGCTCCGCGCCTTTTAGGTTTAGTTTTCCTGTCGGCTATCACGCTGGGGCTGGCTTATCCATGGGCAAAAATTGGTTTATTACGTTATCTGGCTGAGAATACTGCTGTTGTTGGCGATCTGGATAGTGTGTCTACTGACATTGAAGAGAGCCAGCCGGAACCCAATGTAACGACTCGTTTGTGCAGTGGTTTCGTTATTTAAAATAGAAACTGAATAAAAAAAGCCGGAGCGTACTCCGGCTTTTTTGTTCTGCCTGCATGTGCGATTAGAGCGCGGCGATCACCGCCTGCTGCTCAATCAGCTTCGCTTTCGCTTGTGCATAACCGTTCAGCTTTTCACGCTCTTTGGCGATCACCGCTTCCGGGGCACGGGCAACGAAGCCTTCATTGGACAGTTTGCTTTCGATACGGCCAATTTCATCGTCAACTTTAGCCACTTCTTTCGCCAGACGTGCCAGCTCAGCATCTTTGTCAATCAGGCCTGCCATCGGGATCAGCAGCTCGGCGCCGTCGATGATTTTGGTCACGGAGACCGGACCTTTATCATCGGCTGGCAGCACGGTGATGCTCTCCAGACGCGCCATGGTCTGCAGGAAGGTGCTGTTCTCGGTCACGCGACGCTGTGCCGCTTCGCTGCAACCGCGCAGTAACAGCGCCAGTGGTTTGCCCGGGGCGATGTTCATTTCGGCACGGATATTACGCACCGCAATGATTGCCTGCTTCAGCCATTCGGTATCGGATGCGGCGGCTTCATCAATCTGCGTGGCATCGAAGGACGGGAACGGCTGCAACATGATGGTATCGGCATTGATACCGGCAATGACCTTCACACGCTGCCAGATGGTTTCGGTGATGAACGGGATGATCGGGTGCGCCAGGCGCAGCAGACCTTCCAGAACGGTAATCAGCGTATGGCGCGTGCCGCGCAGTTCCGCTTCAGTGCCGCCGTTCATGACCGGCTTGGTCAGCTCCAGGTACCAGTCGCAGAACTGGTTCCAGGTGAATTCGTACAGAATGCCTGCCGCGATATCGAAGCGATAGTTATCCAGCGCCTCGCGGAACGCTTTAATGGTCTGGTTGAATTCAGCCAGGATCCAGCGGTCTGCCAGGGAAAGGGTCATTTCGCCGCCGTTAAAGCCGCAATCCTGATCCTCGGTGTTCATCAGCACAAAGCGGCTGGCGTTCCACAGCTTGTTACAGAAGTTACGGTAACCTTCCAGACGCTTCATGTCCCAGTTAATGTCACGGCCAGTAGAGGCCAGCGCCGCCAGGGTGAAACGCAGGGCGTCGGTACCGTGCGGCTCAATGCCGTTCGGGAACTGCTTCTCGGTGCGCTTGCGGATCTTCTCAGCCAGCTGCGGCTGCATCATGTTGCCGGTACGTTTTTCCAGCAGCTCTTCCAGAGAGATACCGTCAACCATATCCAGTGGGTCAATAACGTTACCCTTGGACTTGGACATCTTCTGGCCTTCGTCGTCACGGATCAGACCGGTCATATAGACGGTATGGAACGGAACCTGCGGCTTGCCGTTTTCATCTTTGATGAAGTGCATGGTCATCATGATCATGCGGGCGATCCAGAAGAAGATAATGTCGAAGCCGGAGACCATCACGCTGGTTGGGTGGAACTGACGCAGCGCGTCGGTGTTTTCTGGCCAGCCGAGGGTGGAGAAGGTCCACAGCGCGGAGGAGAACCAGGTATCCAGTACGTCTTCGTCCTGACGCAGGGCAACGTCCGCGCTCAGGTTGTTTTCCTGACGCACTTCGTCTTCAGTACGGCCAACGTAGACATTGCCTTCGTTGTCATACCATGCCGGGATACGGTGACCCCACCACAGCTGACGGGAGATACACCAGTCCTGAATATCGCGCATCCAGGAGAAGTACATGTTTTCGTACTGCTTCGGTACGAACTGGATGTCGCCGTTTTCGACCGCTTCAACCGCGGGTTTCGCCAGTACGTCAGCACGGACGTACCATTGGTCGGTCAGCATCGGCTCGATCACCACGCCGCCACGGTCGCCATAAGGGACAGTCAGGTCATGCGGCTTGATTTCGTCCAGCAGGCCCAGAGCGTCGACAGCGGCAACGATCGCTTTACGCGCAGCGAAGCGCTCCAGCTTCTGGAACTCAGCCGGAATGTCGCTTGAGTAAACGTCAGATTCGTTGCCTTTGGTGTCATACACTTCTGCGCTTTCACGGATATCGCCGTCAAAGGTCAGGATGTTGATCATTGGCAGGGCGTGACGACGACCCACTTCGTAGTCGTTAAAGTCGTGTGCCGGGGTGATCTTCACGCAGCCGGTACCTTTTTCCATGTCGGCGTGTTCGTCGCCCACAATCGGAATACGGCGGTTCACCAGCGGCAGCACCACAAATTTACCAATCAGATCTTTGTAACGCGGATCTTCCGGGTTAACGGCCACGCCGGTATCGCCCAGCAGGGTTTCCGGTCGGGTGGTGGCGACAATCAGGTAATCTTTACCGTCTGCGGTTTTTGCGCCATCGGCCAGCGGATAGCGGATGTGCCACATGGAGCCTTTCGACTCGCGGTTTTCCACTTCCAGGTCAGAGATGGCGGTGCGCAGTTTCGGGTCCCAGTTTACCAGGCGCTTGCCACGGTAAATCAGGTCTTCTTTATACAGACGGACGAACACTTCTTTAACGGCATTGGAAAGACCTTCGTCCATGGTGAAGCGCTCGCGCTCCCAGTCCACGGAGTTGCCGAGACGGCGCATCTGACGGGTAATGGTGCCGCCAGATTCCGCTTTCCACTGCCAGATTTTGTCGATAAAGGCGTCGCGGCCATAGTCGTGACGGGTTTTACCTTCTTCAGCGGCAATCTTACGCTCAACCACCATCTGGGTAGCGATACCCGCGTGGTCAGTACCGGCCTGCCACAGGGTGTTTTTGCCCTGCATGCGCTGGTAACGGATCATGGTATCCATGATGGTCTGCTGGAAGGCATGCCCCATATGCAAACTGCCGGTGACGTTCGGCGGCGGGATCATGATGCAGAAGGACTCTTTGCTTTCATCGCCGTTAGGCTTGAAATAGCCCTGCTGTTCCCAGTGCTCGTAAAGCGGCTGTTCGATATCGCGTGGGTTATATGTCTTTTCCATTATTTCCAGGTTGCCGTATTCAGGTTAAAACCAGCCAGGCGGTACGCTTTATAGCGTTCGCGCGCCAGTTGTTTCAGGGAATCTTCGTGAGGGACAAAGTCTATCACTTCTGTGAAAGCGGTGGCAAAATCTGCAAAGCCGCTGCGCAGGCTAATCAGAATATCGCGTGGACTGCTGTTACGCTTTTGCGGCCAGGCGATCTCCACCGGCGCACCGCCGCGCGGTCCTTCTCCCGCCAGATTATGCGGAACAAAACTTTCCGGCGGTCGTGCCCACAGCGCTTCATCCAGACGGATGGCCTGCTGCTCATCTTCGCAGGCAATCAGCACGCGAAGACCCGCGCGCCAACGTTCTGCGGCAATGTCACACACCAGTTGTTCAACGGCGCTTAAGCCATCCTGTTGGGTGTCATTGTCCAGAAGATAGAACGTTGCGTTTTTCATATATGGGGTTTCTTGTGGTGACTTTAAATGCTTAAGCCCGGTGGCGCTACGCTTACCGGGCCTACGGTTTACTGCCGTTTGTAGGCCGGGTAAGGCGACGCCGCCACCCGGCATTTACCCTTACTCGTCGCCGTTAAAACCGGCGCGATTGAGCAGGAACTGCGACAGCAGAGCCACTGGACGGCCAGTTGCGCCTTTGGCTTTACCGGAGCGCCATGCGGTGCCCGCGATATCCAGGTGTGCCCAATTGTACTTGCGGGTAAAGCGCGACAGGAAGCAGCCCGCGGTGATAGCACCGCCAGGACGACCGCCGATATTCGCCATATCCGCAAAGTTCGACTCCAGCTGCTCCTGATACTCATCGCCCAGCGGCAGGCGCCATGCACGATCGCCCGCCTGCTCGGAGGCACCAATCAGCTCATGCGCCAGCGGGTTGTGGTTCGACATCAGGCCGGTGATGTGGTGACCCAGGGCAATCACGCAGGCGCCGGTCAGGGTTGCGACGTCGATAACCGCTTCTGGATCGAAGCGCTCAACGTAGGTCAGCACGTCGCATAGCACCAGACGGCCTTCGGCGTCGGTGTTCAGGACTTCAACGGTCTGCCCGGACATGGTGGTAAGGACGTCACCTGGACGATAGGCGCGACCACCTGGCATGTTTTCACAGCCCGCCAGCACGCCAATCACGTTGATTGGCAGTTGCAGCTCGGCCACCATGCGCATTACGCCGTAAACCGCCGCCGCGCCGCACATGTCGTACTTCATCTCGTCCATGCCTTCGGCAGGCTTGATGGAGATACCGCCGGAGTCGAAGGTCAGGCCTTTACCCACCAGCACAATCGGACGTACGTCTTCTGCCGGGTTGCCTTTGTACTCAATGACCGACATCAGGGATTCATTTTGTGAACCGTTACCGACGGCGAGATAGGAGTGCATCCCCAGCTCTTTCATCTGTTGTTCGCCAATCACGCGGGTGACAACATTTTTGCTGTAGGAGTCAGCCAGCTGACGCGCCTGTGACGCAAGATAGCCCGCGTTACAGATGTTAGGCGGCATATTGCCCAGATCTTTCGCGGCCTTGATACCGGCTGCAATAGCCAGGCCATGCTGAATGGCGCGTTCACCGCTGGTCAGCTCGCGACGGGTCGGGACGTTAAAGACCATCTTACGCAGCGGACGACGCGGTTCGCTTTTAGTGGTTTTCAGCTGATCGAAGCTGTAAAGGGTCTCTTTGGCTGTCTCAACCGCCTGGCGTACTTTCCAGTAGGTATTGCGGCCTTTGACGTGCAGTTCGGTCAGGAAGCAGACGGCCTCCATTGAGCCAGTATCATTCAGCGTATTGATGGTTTTCTGAATGACCTGTTTGTACTGGCGTTCGTCCAGCTCACGCTCCTTGCCACAGCCAATCAGCAGGATGCGCTCGGAGAGGACGTTAGGCACATGATGCAGCAGCAATGTCTGGCCCGGCTTGCCTTCCAGCTCGCCGCGGCGCAGCAGGGCGCTAATGTAGCCGTCACTGATCTTATCGAGTTGTTCGGCGATTGGAGAGAGTCTGCGGGGTTCAAACACGCCGACAACGATGCAGGCACTCCGCTGTTTCTCCGGGCTACCGCTTTTTACACTGAACTCCATGAACTACGCTCCTGAATCTTAAAGACAACAGCGGCAGCTACGGATAGAATTGAAACCTTTCGTAACTCGTACCCGCTGTTGCGGTGACTTCGTGTTAATCTTACGTTATTACGGTTTCGGCACGTCATAATAACTCCTGAAGCGCGAATCCGTCGGGTGTTCTAATCTTAGCGATGATTTCGACGACTCAAGAGAATAAATGACGTTTAAGCCATGAAACAAGCGATTTTCCTGCAAAGAGACGGGTTTTTACGGGCGTATTTAATGTGATAATCATAAGATATCTGGTGCGGGAGACGCTCAAAAGCCAGCTGGCGATACTCTTCATACTGCTTCTGATCTTTTTCTGTCAGAAACTGGTAAGGATCCTCGGCGCGGCTGTTGATGGCGAAATTCCCACAAATCTGGTGCTTTCTCTGCTTGGGCTGGGCGTGCCTGAAATGGCGCAGCTTATCCTGCCACTTAGCCTTTTCCTCGGACTGCTGATGACGCTCGGTAAACTCTATACCGAAAGTGAAATCACCGTCATGCATGCGTGCGGTCTGAGCAAAGCGGTTCTGGTTAAAGCCGCTATGCTCCTGGCGTTATTCACCGGCATCGTGGCCGCCGTAAACGTCATGTGGGCCGGTCCGGTCTCTTCTCGTCATCAGGATGAAGTGCTGGCAGAGGCGAAAGCCAACCCCGGTATGGCCGCGCTGGCCCAGGGGCAGTTCCAGCAGGCAACGGATGGTAACTCCGTGCTGTTTATCGAAAGCGTGGATGGCAACCGCTTTAACGATGTGTTCCTTGCGCAAATCCGTCCCAAGGGCAATGCCCGTCCCTCTGTTGTAGTGGCCGATTCCGGCCAGCTGGCGCAGGGGAAAGACGGTTCGCAGATTGTGACGCTGAACAAAGGCACCCGCTTTGAAGGCACGGCGCTGCTGCGTGATTTCCGCATCACTGACTTCCAGAACTATCAGGCAATTATTGGTCATCAGGCGGTTGCGCTGGATCCCAGCGATACCGAGCAGATGGACATGCGCACACTGATCAATACCGATACCAATCGCGCCCGCGCGGAGCTGCACTGGCGAATCACCCTGGTATTCACTGTATTTATGATGGCGTTGATGGTGGTGCCGCTTAGCGTGGTAAACCCACGTCAGGGACGGGTGCTCTCCATGCTGCCGGCCATGCTGCTTTATCTGGTGTTCTTCCTGCTGCAAACGTCGATCAAATCGAACGGCGGCAAAGGAAAAATTGACCCGGTTATCTGGACCTGGGTAATTAACGGACTCTATCTGCTGTTGGCCGTTGCCCTCAACTTGTGGGACACCGTGCCGATGCGCCGCGTGCGGGCCCGGTTTATGCGTAAAGGAGCGGTGTAATGCAGGCGTTTGGCGTTCTTGACCGCTATATCGGTAAAACCATTTTCACCACCATCATGATGACCTTATTCATGCTGGTGTCGCTCTCCGGCATCATCAAGTTTGTGGACCAGCTGAAAAAGGCCGGGCAGGGGAGCTACGATGCCATGGGCGCGGGTATGTATACCCTGCTCAGCATTCCAAAAGATGTGCAAATCTTCTTCCCGATGGCGGCGCTATTAGGGGCGTTGCTGGGGCTGGGGATGCTGGCGCAGCGCAGTGAGCTGGTGGTCATGCAGGCCTCCGGCTTTACCCGTATGCAGGTGGCACTCTCGGTCATGAAAACGGCGATCCCGCTGGTATTGCTGACCATGGCGATGGGGGAGTGGGTTGCGCCACAGGGCGAACAGATGGCGCGTAACTACCGCGCGCAAATGATGTATGGCGGCTCGTTGCTCTCTACCCAACAGGGGCTGTGGGCGAAAGATGGCAATAACTTTGTCTACATCGAACGCGTCACGGGCGATAACTCCCTCGGCGGTGTGAGCATTTACAGCTTTAACGATCAGCGTCGTCTGCAGGCGGTGCGTTACGCCGCGTCGGCCACGTTTGATACTGATAACAAGGTCTGGCGTCTGTCGCAGGTAGATGAATCAAACCTGCAGGATCCAAAACAGATCACCGGGTCGCAAACGGTCTCTGGCACCTGGAAAACCAACCTGACGCCGGATAAGCTCGGTGTGGTTGCGCTGGATCCGGATGCTCTCTCCATCAGCGGCCTGTACAACTACGTGAAGTACCTGAAATCGAGCGGCCAAGATTCCGGACGTTATCAGCTCAACATGTGGAGCAAGGTCTTCCAGCCGCTCTCGGTGGCGGTGATGATGCTGATGGCGCTGTCGTTTATCTTTGGTCCGCTGCGTAGCGTCCCGATGGGCGTGCGTGTCGTGACAGGTATCAGCTTCGGCTTTGTCTTCTACGTACTGGACCAAATCTTCGGCCCGCTGACGCTGGTGTACGGTATACCGCCGGTGATTGGCGCGCTGCTACCGAGCGCCTCCTTCTTCGTGATCAGCCTCTGGCTGCTGCTGAAGCGCTCGTAATCCCTCCCGCCTCACTTCCCTGCCCGGGAAGTGAGGCGCATCGCCTGTTTTACCCCTCACTTTTTTGCACAACCTTCAACGTCTTGCCTGGAATTTGAGTATTATTGTGCGATGACGTCGTGAAGAGATCCCTTATGAAGCAAATTCGGTTACTGGCGCAATACTA
Source organism: Leclercia sp. EC_58 (assembly GCF_019584355.1). NCBI lineage: Bacteria > Pseudomonadati > Pseudomonadota > Gammaproteobacteria > Enterobacterales > Enterobacteriaceae > Leclercia > Leclercia sp. EC_58. Next base: position 594,309 of record NZ_VDAM01000001.1, on the reverse strand, counting down.
TGTCGATCTGATGATGAAGCTTGGCTTGGTGCGCTTCTCCCTGTTGCTGGCGCTGGCGCTGGTGGTGCTGGCGATTGTGGTACAGATGGCCATTACCATGGTGCTCCACGGCCAGGTTGAGAGTATCGACCTTATACGTTCCATTTTCTTTGGCCTGCTGATTACGCCCTGGGCGGTCTATTTCCTCTCGGTGGTGGTTGAGCAGCTGGAGGAGTCCCGCCAGCGGTTGACCCGGCTGGTGGAAAAGCTGGAAGAGATGCGCGAGCGCGATCTGAAGCTCAACGTGCAGCTAAAAGACAACATCGCTCAGCTGAACCAGGAGATCTCAGATCGTGAAAAAGCGGAGGCTGAGCGCCAGACTACGCTGGAACAGCTGAAAATCGAGATGAAAGAGCGTGAACAGACGCAGATCCAGCTTGAGCAGCAGTCTTCGTTCTTGCGCTCTTTCCTTGATGCCTCCCCGGATCTGGTCTTCTACCGCAATGAAGATAAAGAGTTCTCCGGCTGTAACCGGGCGATGGAGTTACTGACCGGTAAGAGCGAAAAACAGCTTATCAACTTGCGCCCGCAGGATGTCTATTCTCCGGAAGCGGCAGCCAAAGTTATCGAAACCGATGAGAAGGTGTTCCGTCACAACGTCTCCCTGACCTACGAGCAGTGGCTCGACTACCCGGACGGGCGCAAAGCCTGCTTCGAAATCCGTAAAGTGCCGTATTACGACCGCGTCGGGAAACGCCACGGGCTGATGGGCTTCGGGCGTGATATTACCGAGCGTAAGCGCTACCAGGATGCGCTGGAGCGCGCCAGCCGGGATAAAACGACCTTTATCTCCACCATCAGCCATGAACTGCGTACTCCGCTTAACGGTATCGTCGGGTTAAGCCGCATTCTGCTCGACACCGAACTGACGGCCGAGCAGGAGAAATATCTTAAAACCATCCATGTCTCGGCGGTCACGCTCGGCAATATCTTCAACGATATTATTGATATGGATAAGATGGAGCGGCGCAAAGTCCAACTGGATAACCAGCCGGTGGACTTCACCAGCTTCCTGGCCGATCTGGAAAACCTCTCCGGTCTGCAGGCGCAGCAGAAAGGGCTACGCTTTGTGATGGAGCCAACCCTGCCGCTGCCGCATAAGGTGGTGACCGACGGCACGCGCCTGCGCCAGATCCTGTGGAACTTAATCAGCAACGCGGTCAAATTCACCCAGAGTGGCCAGGTGGCGGTTCGCGTGCGCTACGGCGAGGGGGAGATGCTGCACTTCGAGGTGGAAGATTCCGGGATCGGGATCCCGCAGGAGGAGCAGGACAAAATCTTCGCCATGTATTACCAGGTTAAAGACAGCCACGGGGGCAAACCCGCTACCGGGACCGGCATCGGTCTGGCGGTATCGCGCCGTCTGGCGAAGAGCATGGGCGGTGATATCACGGTGACCAGCAACCCTGGGCACGGCTCTGTCTTTAAACTCAGCATTCGGGCCCCGGCAGTGGCGGAAGAGGTCGAGGACACCTTTGCCCATGACGATATGCCTCTGCCTGCCCTGCATGTGCTGCTGGTGGAAGATATCGAGCTGAACGTGATTGTCGCGCGATCGGTGCTGGAGAAACTGGGCAGCAGCGTGGACGTTGCCATGACCGGTAAAGCCGCGCTGGAGATGTTCACGCCGGGCGAATATGACCTGGTGCTGCTGGACATTCAGTTACCGGATATGACCGGGCTGGATATCTCGCGCGAGCTGACGAGCCGTTACGCCAGCGACGAACTGCCGCCGCTGGTGGCGCTGACCGCCAACGTGCTGAAAGACAAAAAAGAGTACCTGGATGCTGGTATGGACGATGTACTGAGCAAGCCGCTGGCGGTACCCGCCTTAACCGCCATGATCAAGAAGTTCTGGGACACCTGTGACGAAGAGGAGAGCACCATGACGAAGGTAGATACAGAGAAAGCGCAGTCTTTGCTGGATATCGACATGCTCGAGCAGTACATCGATCTGGTTGGTCCGAAGTTGATTACCGATGGCCTGGCGATTTTCGAGAAGATGATGCCGGGCTATTTAAACGTGCTTGAGTCAAACCTGACGGCGCGGGATAAGAAAGGCATCGTTGAAGAAGGCCACAAAATCAAAGGAGCGGCTGGATCGGTGGGTTTGCGTCATCTGCAGCAGCTTGGTCAGCAGATTCAGTCTCCGGATTTACCCGCGTGGGAAGATAACGTGGGTGAATGGGTTGAGGAGATGAAGCAGGAGTGGCAGAACGATGTGGCTGTGCTGAAAGCCTGGGTGGAGAGCAGAAAAAAATGACCCCGGTAGACCGGGGTGCGCGAATACTGCGCCAACACCAGGGAAATCTTGGCTGCGCCTGAATAGAAATAGTTTTTTTCGTAAATGGCGTAGCCGGAAACTTTAGGCTGCACGCAGTTAAGATAGCAAATCTTAAATACGTTGTTACATGAATCAGTTAAATGTGTGAAGCATACCGTTTTAATCAGAATCTTTAATGTGCATTTAGCATTTTTCGAGAGGGATCCCAGGATGAAAAAGGTTGGCGTGGTACTGAGCGGATGTGGTGTTTACGATGGTTCTGAAATTCATGAAGCTGTTTTGACGCTACTGGCTCTGGCGCGTAACGGCGCCGAAGCGGTCTGCTTCGCCCCGGATAAAACCCAGGTCGACGTGATCAACCACCTGACCGGCGAAACGATGGCCGAAAGCCGTAACGTCCTGATTGAGGCCGCGCGGATCGCGCGTGGACAGGTTCGTCCGCTCAGCGAGGCCCGGGCTACCGAGCTGGACGCGCTGATTGTGCCGGGCGGTTTTGGCGCGGCAAAAAACCTGAGCGATTTTGCCGCCCAGGGAAGTGGTTGCCGGGTAGACAGTGATTTAAAAGCGCTGGCGCTGCAGATGCATGAAGCTGGTAAACCGTTGGGCTTTATCTGTATCGCCCCTGCGATGCTGCCAGCCATTTTTGATATGCCGCTGCGCCTGACCATCGGCACGGATATTGATACCGCTGAGGCTATCGAGGATATGGGCGGTGAGCATATCCCCTGTCCGGTGGATGATATTGTGGTTGATGAAGAGAACAGGATCGTCACCACACCTGCTTACATGCTGGCACAAACTATTGCGGAAGCGGCGACGGGCATTGAGAAGCTGGTCACCCGCGTACTGGTACTCGCTGCATGAAGTTAAGACGTCCGAAAGCGGGTTGGTTAAGACGGATCGTCATTCGCATTCTGTTGATTATGGCGGTTTTCTGGGGTGGGGGTATCGCCCTGTTCAGCTTTCTGCCGGTGCCATTTTCAGCGGTAATGGTTGAACGTCAGGTGAGCAACTGGCTGAGCGGTAATTTCAGCTACTTTGCGCATTCTGACTGGGTGAGTATGGATGAGATCTCCCCCTGGATGGGGCTGGCCGTGATTGCCGCCGAAGATCAAAAATTCCCTCAGCACTGGGGGTTTGACGTCGGGGCGATCGAGAAGGCGCTAGCGCATAACGAGCGCAACGAGAGCCGTATCCGCGGGGCATCCACGCTTTCTCAGCAGACGGCGAAAAACCTGTTTTTATGGGACGGTCGCAGCTGGGTGAGAAAGGGCTTTGAAGCCGGGCTGACGCTGGGTATCGAAACGGTGTGGAGTAAGAAACGGATCCTGACGGTATATCTCAATATCGCGGAATTTGGCGAAGGGATATTTGGGGTAGAAGCCGCGGCGCAGCGCTATTTCAACAAACCAGCAAGCCGTCTGACAGCGTCGGAGGCCGCGCTGCTGGCGGCTGTGTTACCGAACCCGATTCGCTTTAAGGCCAGTGCGCCATCAGGCTATGTACGTAGCCGTCAGGCGTGGATCCTGCGCCAGATGCGCCAGCTCGGTGGGGAAGGATTTATGCAGGCCAATAAGCTGCATTAATCTTCATCAAACCCGGCGTTGAACAGCGCAATGACTGCTGCCAGCGCCTCCACTTCCTGCGGGCCAGTGGCTTCAATTTCAATCTGACGGCCCTTTGCCGAATCCAGCATCAGCAGAGCGATGACGCTGTTGGCTTCGGCTTCGGTGCCTTCGTCGTTACGCAGCAGAACTTCCGCGTCAAATCCCTGCATCAGTTCAAATAACTTCATCGCCGGGCGGGCATGCATGCCCAGCTTGTTGGTGATTTCAACGGTCTGCTTTACGGTCATGTTTTACGTTTTTCCAGCGTACGATGACGGGACTGCACGTTTTTACCGCGCGAGCGGAAATAGTCAGCCAGTTGCTCAGCAATATAGACCGAACGGTGTTTACCCCCGGTACAGCCAATCGCCACCGTCAGGTAGCTGCGATTGTTTGTCTCCAGCATCGGCAACCAGAGTTCAAGATAGCTGCGCGTCTGATAGATAAAGTTATGCACTTCCGTATGTCTGTCAAGGAAGGCTGCGACCGGCTTATCCAGGCCGGTCATCGGGCGCAGCTTCGGATCCCAGTGCGGGTTCGGTAAGAAGCGCACGTCAAACACATAGTCTGCATCGATAGGGATACCGTGCTTAAAGCCGAACGATTCAAAGACCATCGTGAGCTCGCGTTCGCGTTTACCCAGCAGACGGGTGCGCAGCATCTCCGCCAGCTCATGGACCGACATCTCTGAGGTATCGACGATCAGATCGGCGCGCGAGCGCAGCGGCTCCAGCAGATCGCTCTCCTGGTCAATGGCACTTTCCAGCGACAGATTTTTACTGGAGAGCGGATGCAAACGGCGGGTGTCACTGTAGCGACGAATCAACGTATTGCGGTCGGCATCAAGGAACAGCAGCTGAGGTGAAAAGGCCTCTGGCAGATTGCTCATCGCCTGCTCAAAGATCTCTGGCGATTCAGGCATGTTACGCACGTCGATGCTGACTGCCGCAGAGATCTGCCGATCCGCCAGCGAACGGGCCAGCTCGGGCAGAAGCACCACCGGCAGGTTATCCACGCAGTAAAAGCCCATATCTTCCAGCGCGCGCAGGGCGACCGATTTCCCGGAGCCCGAACGCCCGCTGACGATCATCAGCACCATGTACCGTTTCTCCTCAGGACCACAGATGTTAAAGCCATCACCCGATTACGCCTCATCCTGATTGCCTTCCGTTTCTGTAATAATTTGATAAAGCTCTTCGTCGCTCTGCGCCGCGCGTAAACGACGACAGATGGTTTTATCCGCCAGACGTTTAGCCACCAGCGAGAGCGTATGCAGATGCGTTTTGGTCTGATCGGCTGGCACCAGCAGGGCAAACAGCAGATCGACCGGCTGGTTATCAATGGCATCGAAGGCGATAGGTGTTTCCAGTTGAACAAACACCCCTACAGCGCGCAGAGTATCCTCTTCCAGTTTGCCATGTGGAATGGCGATGCCGTTACCGATGCCGGTACTGCCCATTTTTTCGCGGGTGAGGATCGCTTCAAAGACCACTTGTGGCGCCAGGCTCAGCTGTTTTGCGGCCAGTTCACTGATGATCTCCAGCGCACGTTTTTTGCTCTGGCAGTGAACGGCACTGCGGGTACATTCCTGATTAAGGACACTGCTCAGTTGTAGAGTGGAATCGTTATTCATCATAATTTCACCTAAGCGCTAACTGTACAAAGGGCCCGTTGTGTTTCACAACAGGCCGTCCTGCACCCGTTAACTGCCCGGACAATTAGTGTTGTTTCAGTTTGTCTTTATGTTTGTTTAGCTGTCGTGCCAGCTTGTCAATCAAGCCGTCGATAGCCGCGTACATGTCCTGCCCTTCCGCACTGGCATGGATTTCGCCCCCGTTGACGTGCAAGGTAGCATCCGAGATATGAGTCACTTTTTCCACTTTTAACACAACATAGACCTGGTTGATCCTCTCGAAATACTGCTCGAGCTTAGCGAACTTGGTATTCACAAATTCACGCAGGGATTCAGTGATTTCGACATTGTGTCCTGTGATGTTGAGCTGCATAGTGTCTTCCTTATCGGTTGTGTCAGACCAGTTGTTTACGCTGGTTTGACGGCGGAATGGATAAAGACTCTCGATACTTCGCAACAGTGCGGCGTGCCACCATGATACCTTGTTCGGACAGCATGGTGGTCAACTTACTGTCACTCAGCGGTTTCGCGGGGTTTTCCGCGGCGATCAATTTTTTCACCAGCGCCCGAATGGCCGTCGACGAGGCTTCGCCGCCGCCTTCGGTGTTGACATGGCTGGAGAAAAAATACTTAAGCTCAAAAATACCACGCGGGCTGTGCAGATACTTCTGCGTCGTCACGCGAGAAATGGTCGACTCATGCATCTCGACGGCCTGGGCGATATCCGCCAGCACCATCGGTTTCATAAACTCTTCACCCTGCTCAAAAAACGCCTGCTGCTGCTCGACGATGCAGCGGCTGACGCGCAGCAGTGTATCATTGCGGCTCTCAAGGCTTTTGATCAGCCAGCGGGCTTCCTGCAGATTACTGCGGATAAACTGGTTATCCGAGTCGTTGCGCGAGCTGGTGCACATTGAGGCGTATTGCTGATTGATTTGCAGGCGGGGAATGCTGTCGGAATTCAGCTCGACGGTCCACAGACCGTTATGCTTGCGCACCAGCACATCGGGAATGACATACTCCGGCTCGCTGGTCTGGATAGACTGCCCCGGGCGCGGATCCAGCGACTGAATCAGGTTGACCGCCTCTTTCAGGATCTCCTCTTTCAGCCGCGTGACGCGCATCAATGAGCGGAAATCGTGGTTGGCAAGCAGATCCAGATGTTCGCTGATGATAAGTCGGGCCTCTTCCAGCCACGGGGTCTCTTTAACAAACTGCGAAAGCTGAATGAGCAGGCAGTCACGGAGATCTCTCGCGGCGACGCCAATGGGGTCAAAGCGCTGAACGCGTTTCAGGACCGCTTCGACCTCTTCGAGCTCAATCTCGTCATCGCCTATGCTCTCCAGAATATCGTCCAGCGACACGGTCAGGTAGCCGGTCTCATCCACGGCATCCACAATGGAGGTGGCGATGGCGCGATCGGTATCGGAGAACGGCGTCAGCTCCACCTGCCACATCAGGTAATCCTGCAGTGACTGGGTGGTTTCGCCCTGATAGACCGGCAGCTCGTCATCCTGGTAGTCTGCGCGCGTACCGGATGGCGTGCCGGCGGTGTAGATCTCATCCCAGCTGGCATCGAGAGGGAGCTCGTCAGGCATCTCTTTTTGCTCAAGGGCATCAACCGTGTCGAGGGTCTCGTTATCCTGGCTTTGTTGCGTTTCTACCTCATCGTGAAGATCGGTTTGCTCGAGCAGGGGGTTACTTTCCAGCGCTTGCTGGAGCTCCTGCTGCAGTTCCAGCGTCGACAGTTGCAACAGACGAATAGCCTGTTGTAACTGCGGCGTCATTGCCAGCTGTTGGCTGAGCCTTAATTGCAAACCTTGCTTCATGTTCAGAGCATTTTTCTCCGTTTACGCGAGTCTTAACTTCTACCCTATCAGAGTCTGAAGTCTTCCCCAAGATACACGCGCTTAACATGATCGTCTTCGAGGATCTGCTGCGGGGTACCGTGGGCGATGAGGTGGCCCTGGCTGACGATATAGGCACGCTCACACACCGCCAGCGTCTCACGTACGTTGTGGTCGGTGATGAGAACCCCGAGGCCACTGTCGCGCAGATGCTCAATAATACGTTTGATATCGATAACCGAAATGGGGTCAACGCCCGCAAACGGTTCATCGAGCAGAATAAATTTCGGATTAGCCGCCAGCGCGCGGGCAATTTCCACACGGCGACGTTCACCACCGGAGAGCGCCTGGCCCATGCTGTCGCGCAGGTGTTCGATATGGAATTCTTCCATCAGCTCGTTGGCGCGATCCTGACGCTGTTCGGCGGTCAGATCATCGCGGATCTGCAGCACCGCCATCAGGTTATCGAAAACGCTCAGGCGACGGAAAATGGATGCTTCCTGCGGCAGATAACCGATCCCGCGGCGCGCACGGGCGTGCAGGGGCAGCAGGCTGATATCTTCTTCATCAATAATGATGTTACCCGCGTCGCGCGGAACAATGCCCACCACCATATAAAAGGTGGTGGTTTTACCAGCACCGTTAGGACCCAACAGGCCGACAATCTCGCCGGAGTTGACGGTCAAACTGACATCTTCCACGACGCGGCGGCCCTTATAGGCTTTGGCGAGATTCTTTGCAGTTAATGTTGCCATAACGAATTAGTTACTCTTTTTCTGTGCCGGGGCCTGATTGCTATTTTTGTCCTGCAGCTGCGATGGAACCAGTACGGTGGTCACGCGTTTGCCTTTCTCGCTGAAGGCCTGCATTTTCTGCTCTTTGACCAGGTAGGTGATCTTGTCGCCCTTGATGTTGCTGTCGAGCTGCTCCAGGTACGCATTACCGGTAAGGACAACGAAATCTTTCGCCAGTTCGTAGTGCATCTGGGAGGCGTGGCCTTTCACCGGCTTGCCGTTATCCTGCATCTGATAGAAGGTGGCCGGGTTGCCGTAGCCATCGATAATCTCTTTCCCGTCCTCACCGCCAGGACGCGTCACCACCACTTTGTCGGCATTAATTTTGATGGTGCCCTGAGTCACGACCACGTTGCCGGTAAAGGTCACCACGTTGCCTTGCATATCGAGTGATTGCGTATCAGATTCGATATGAATCGGCTGCTCGGTATCACCCGTCACAGCAAGCGCAGGCAGGCTAAGGGCCAGCAGGGCGCTGGCTATAACACAATTAAGGCTGAGTTTGTTTGTTTTGAATTTCATAAGAGGTTCTAACCTTTTCAATCAGCTCTGCGTTCTTGCTGCGTAAGTTCCCGCGCATTCTCAGACCGCTGGAATTAAATGTTGTGCCGTATAACGTGACCAGATCCTGCGATGTTACATCCTGAGTCACAAGGTTTATCTGTGCGTTATCGGTCGTGATTTTGCGCAACTGCGCATCTGCGGTCAGCGCATTCACTTCAACATGGCCATACAGATAAAGCATACGGTCATTCGTCAGTTTTGCCCGATCTGCTTTAATCGACCATGTCGGAATTTTATCGGTATCAAACGTGGTCATCACCGGTTGAGTAAACCATGAGACGCCCTGTTCGGAAAAATACTCAACGTGCTGAGCGATAAGGCGGTAATTCAGCGCCCCTTCCGGGCTGTAAACGACGGTATCGCTGTGATCGCTTTTATACGTTGGATCGTTCGTGTTGACCGTCGGCGCTTGTTCGTCGTCCCGGTCAGCGAGATTCACGCCAATCAGTACCAGTACGACAAGCGTTAGCAGAATAATAACCCAACGTCTGGTTTTACTCATATCGATTGCCCTTTGGCCTCATCAAGCTTACCTTGCGCCAGCAGTAACAGGTCGCAGACTTCTCGTACTGCGCCACGGCCACCGTTAATCCGGGTGACATAGTCAGCGCGTGGGATCAAAAGCGGATGGGCATCGGCCACGGCGATGCTAAGTCCCACTTCTGCCATCACTGGCCAGTCAATAAGATCGTCTCCGACATAGGCAACGTTTTCCGGGGCGATGGCAAGTTTACCAAGTAAGTCCCTGAAAGCGACCATCTTATCGGATTGCCCCTGATAGAGATGGGTAATGCCCAGCGTTTCGCACCGATCTTCTACCAGTTTAGCCTTACGTCCGGTGATGATGGCAACTTCTATGCCAGACGTCAGGGCACAGCGAATCCCGTAGCCATCACGCACGTTGAACGCTTTCAGCTCTTCACCATTATTGCCCATGTAAATCAGGCCGTCTGACAGCACGCCATCCACATCCAGGATCAGCAGGCGAATTTTCTCGGCCTGCGACATCATCTGCGCGCTTACCGGGCCATAACAGGTTGCAAGGGATGCACCCGTATTAATCATTGTCTTATCCTTCATTACACTACGCCTGCGCGCAAAAGATCATGCATATGTACCACACCCAGTAACTGGTCGCCATCGGCAACCATAACGGAGGTGATATGGCGGGACTGCATCAGGTTCAGTACCTCAACGGCCAGCGTGCCGGGACGCACCCGAATGCCGCCTGAGGTCATCACATCGGCGATACCCAGCTTACGGACATCCACACCCATATCGAATACGCGACGGAGATCCCCGTCGGTAAAGATACCCTCAATCTTCATCTGATCGTTGCAGATGACGGTCATCCCGAGGTTTTTGCGGGTAATTTCCAGCAGCGCATCGCGCAGGGAGGCCTCTTTGCTGACGTGCGGAATTTCATCCCCCGTATGCATAATATCATTTACGCGCAGCAGCAGTTTACGTCCCAGCGCACCGCCCGGATGGGAGAGGGCAAAATCTTCGGCGGTAAAGCCGCGCGCTTCAAGCAGGGCGACGGCCAGCGCATCACCCATAACCAGCGCGGCAGTGGTGCTGGAGGTCGGTGCCAGCCCCAGGGGACAGGCTTCTTTTGGCACTTTAACGCACAGGTGGATATCTGCGGCGCGCGCCATGCTGCTCTCCGGACGGCTGGTAATACAGATCAGGGGAACGTGCAGGCGTTTCAGGACCGGGATCAGCGCCAGGATCTCATTCGATTCGCCCGAGTTGGATAACGCAATGACGATATCCTGTGACGAAACCATACCCAGATCGCCATGCGCCGCTTCGCCGGGATGGACGAAAAACGCTTTCGTGCCGGTACTGGCGAAGGTCGCTGCCATTTTACGGCCAATATGGCCAGATTTACCCATCCCCATCACCACGACTTTGCCAGGACAGTGGAAAAGTTTTTCGCACGCCAGGCTAAAGTCCTGATTAATGTATTGATCTAACTGCGCCAGACCTTCACGTTCAATCTCCAGAACCTCTTTTCCTGCTTTCTGAAAGTCAAAACCCGGCTGCAATTCTATTTGCGACATAATGCGTTTCCGTTTACCCAGAGAGAAGCGGCGAGAGCCAGTACAGCATCGCCATCCATACGACAAATCCCACCGTCAGCAGCGCACCAGCGCCCTGACCAATCTGCCTTTTTCGCCGCCAGCAGAGCAGGGCGAAAATTACGCTGACTAAGACCATCACCCCGTAATCGCGGCTGAACGCGAGCGGATTAAACGCGCCAGGGGCAATCAGGGCAGGCAGGCCAAGCACGATAGCAACATTAAAAATATTCGAGCCGATGATATTGCCAATCGCCATGTCATCTTCACCCTTACGCGCCCCGGCGATAGCCGTTGCGAGCTCAGGCAAACTGGTACCAATGGCAATCACCGTCAGGCCGATGGTTAACTCGCTCATGGCGAAATAGTTGGCCAGAACCGTAGCGTTATCTACAATCATCTGCGTCGCCATGGGCATGATGATCAACGCCACGCCCAGCCAGAGCAGCGCGACGGGTAAGTTCCCCTCACGCGGCAGCTCTGCCACCTGTTCGCGGGTTAACGTGTCACTGCCTTGCTTTTCTGCCGCCCGGGCAAGCTTCACAATATAAAACAGCCAGATGACCGCCAGCGCCAGCAGAAAAATGCCATCGCTGAGGGTTAACTGCCCGTCATATAACACATAACCCGCCAGCAGGCTGACAATTAACATTAGCGGTAATTCACGCCGCAGAACATCAGAATGCACGCGAAATGGATGCAGTAGCGCAGCAAGGCCCAGGATGAGCAAGATATTGACGATATTGGAGCCAATAGCCGTTCCTACCGCAAGATCAACCTGATCGTGCATCGAGGCGGCCGCAGAGACGATGATCTCCGGCAGGGAAGTGCCCACGCTGACCACTGTCATCCCAATAATCAGGGGGGGAACACCTAACAAACGGCAGAGGATTGAAGCGGAGAACACCAGACGGTCGGCACTGTAGACCACCAAAAGTAAACCAATTATTAACAGTGCCGTTGCAAGAAGCATCAAAAGTCCTTTCTTCAGGTATACTCGCCGGTCCACTGAGAAAAAATCTCTGCCGCTGCATACTGTCTGTAGATGTAACGAATCCTAATTTTGACTTTATGCGCTGTAAAAGTAAAACAAATGCCAGCTTTCGCTTACCGGCAGAGGTAATATTCTGTAAAAATGTTGGGTTTGCGGCGAAATCAGGCATCAAGCTGATCCTGAACCGGCAACAGAAAGGAAATGTACATGAGCCTGAATGAGGCGAATATAGTCGATGTCCGTGGCGTCAGCTTCACGCGCAGCAGCCGGGTCATTTTTGACAACATCTCTCTCACCGTGCCCCGCGGTAAAATTACCGCCATCATGGGCCCCTCCGGCATTGGTAAAACAACGCTGTTACGCCTGATTGGAGGGCAAATTCCGCCAAGCCAGGGCGAGATCCTTTTTGATGGCGAAAATATTCCGGCAATGTCACGCTCGCGCCTCTATACCGTGCGTAAACGCATGAGCATGCTGTTCCAGTCCGGGGCGCTATTTACTGACATGAATGTCTTCGATAATGTCGCCTACCCGCTGCGTGAGCATACGCAGTTGCCCCCGGCGCTGCTGAAAAGCACCGTAATGATGAAGCTTGAGGCTGTGGGGCTGCGTGGCGCGGCGAAGCTGATGCCTTCCGAACTCTCTGGCGGTATGGCCCGCCGTGCGGCGCTGGCGCGCGCGATCGCGCTGGAACCCGATTTGATCATGTTCGATGAGCCGTTTGTCGGGCAGGACCCAATCACCATGGGCGTGCTGGTCAAACTGATCTCTGAGCTGAACAGCGCGCTGGGCGTAACCTGTATTGTGGTATCTCATGACGTACCGGAAGTGCTGAGCATTGCCGACTACGCCTATATCGTGGCGGATAAAAAAATTGTGGCGCATGGTAGCGCCCAATCATTGCAGACCAACAGCGATGCGCGAGTCCGTCAGTTCCTCGACGGCATTGCAGATGGCCCCGTGCCGTTCCGTTATCCTGCGGGTGATTATCATAAAGATCTATTGGGAATAGGGAGTTAAGCCACTCATGCTGTTAAATGCGTTGGCCGCTCTCGGACACCGTGGCATAAAAACCATCAGGACGTTCGGGCGTGCCGGGTTGATGTTATTCAATGCGCTGGTCGGGAAACCGGAATTCCGCAAACATGCCCCTCTGCTGGTGCGCCAGCTGTATAATGTCGGCGTGCTGTCGATGCTCATTATCATCGTTTCCGGGGTCTTTATCGGGATGGTGCTGGGGCTGCAGGGGTATCTGGTTCTCACTACCTACAGCGCAGAAACCAGCCTCGGAATGCTGGTGGCGCTCTCCCTGCTGCGTGAGCTGGGACCGGTGGTCGCCGCGCTGTTATTCGCGGGACGTGCCGGTTCGGCGCTGACCGCTGAAATCGGCCTGATGCGCGCCACGGAGCAGCTCTCCAGTATGGAAATGATGGCCGTGGATCCGCTGCGTCGGGTCATCTCGCCGCGCTTCTGGGCCGGTATGATTTCGCTGCCGCTGTTAACTATCCTCTTTGTCGCGGTCGGCATCTGGGGCGGTTCGATGGTTGGCGTGCAGTGGAAAGGGATCGATGCCGGTTTCTTCTGGTCAGCGATGCAGGGCGCCGTTGACTGGCGTCTGGATCTGGTTAACTGCCTGATTAAAAGCGCGGTATTTGCCGTGACGATCACCTGGATTGCGCTGTTCAATGGCTACGATGCGATCCCGACGTCTGCCGGTATCAGCCGGGCAACCACCCGTACCGTTGTTCATTCGTCGCTGGCCATACTGGCTCTGGATTTTGTGCTCACCGCACTGATGTTTGGGAAATGAGTTCATGCAAACGAAAAAAGTAGAAATTTGGGTTGGCGTATTTGTCCTGCTGGCGCTGCTGGCAGCACTCTTTTTAAGCTTTAAAGTGGCGGACGTAACGACCATCCGCACCGAGCCGACATACCGTATTTATGCCACCTTCGATAACATCGGCGGCCTGAAGAGCCGTTCTCCGGTGCGTATTGGCGGGGTAGTGGTAGGGCGCGTCGCCGATATCACCCTCGATGAGAAAACCTATCTGCCACGCGTCGCGCTGGATATCGAAGAGCGCTACAACCATATTCCGGATACCAGCTCCCTCTCTATTCGTACGTCCGGTCTGTTAGGGGAACAATACCTGGCGCTGAACATCGGTTTTGACGATCCCGAACTGGGAACGTCTATCCTTAAGGACGGTGGCGTGATTCAGGATACGAAGTCAGCCATGGTGCTGGAAGATATGATTGGTCAGTTCCTTTACAACAGCAACAGTAAAGGGGGTGACGAGAATCAAGCTGCGCAGACCCCTGCGCAGAGTGACATTACGCCGCCTGTTGGCACGACGAATTCATCTCAGGAGAAGTAATTCATGATTAAACGACTGTTAATGGTTGCCATGCTGATGATTGCCCCTCTGACTGCAGCTAACGCAGCCGATCAGAGCAATCCTTATCAACAGATGAATGAGGCAGCAAAGAAAACCTTCGATCGCCTTAAAAATGAGCAGCCAAAGATCCGCTCCAATCCTGACTATCTGCGTGATGTGGTTGACCAGGAACTGCTGCCCTATGTCCAGGTGAAATATGCTGGTGCGCTGGTGCTGGGCCGTTACTACAAAGACGCAACGCCTGCGCAGCGCGAAGCCTATTTCGCTGCGTTCCGTGAATATCTGAAGCAGGCCTACGGTCAGGCTCTCGCCATGTACCACGGTCAGACGTATCAGATCGCACCGGAGCAGCCGCTGGGTTCTGCGACCATCGTGCCTATCCGCGTGACCATCGTCGATCCGAACGGTCGTCCGCCAGTGCGTCTGGATTTCCAGTGGCGTAAGAACACCCAGAGCGGTAACTGGCAGGCTTACGACATGATTGCCGAAGGCGTCAGCATGATCACCACCAAGCAGAACGAATGGAGCGATCTGCTGCGTACCAAGGGCATTGATGGTCTGACCGCGCAGCTGAACAGCATCGCACGTCAGAAAATTACCCTGGAAGGAAACAAGTAATTATGTCGCAGCTGAGCTGGACCCGTGAGGGTGAGACGTTATTACTCTCAGGCGAGTTGGATCAGGATTATCTGAATCCTCTCTGGGATGCGCGGAACGATGCCATGAAGGGAGTTTCCCGAATCGACCTGAGTGGTATCTCTCGCGTGGATACGGCGGGTGTGGCGTTGCTGGTTCATCTGGTCTCAACGGGCAAGCAGCAGGGCATCCCGGTGACGCTTTCGGGCGTCAGCGACAATGTCGTCACCCTGGCCCAGCTCTATAATCTGCCGGAAGACGTATTGCCCCGCTAATTTTTTCAGTACGTTACTATCAAAAGCCCTGACAGTTTCATCGTCGGGGCTTTTTGCTTATTTAAGACCGCGCCACTTTGCTCTAAGATGTTGGGCTTGTTTTCACTACCAGATGATATAGAACCCATGGAAAATCATGAAATCCAGACAGTGCTGATGAACGCACTCGCCCTTCAGGAAGTCCACGTCTCCGGCGACGGCAGCCACTTTCAGGTTATTGCTGTGGGTGAGATTTTTGACGGCATGAGCCGCGTGAAGAAGCAGCAGGCTGTCTATGCGCCGCTGATGGAATATATCGCGGATAATCGTATCCATGCCCTGTCGATCAAGGCGTTTACCCCTACAGAGTGGGCACGCGATCGCAAACTAAACGGTTTTTGAGCTGAGGGTGATTTGCCCGCAGCACGGTTGAATTCATACAGAGAGTAATTACATGGACAAATTTCGTGTTCAGGGGCCGACGCGTCTCCAGGGCGAAGTCACAATTTCCGGCGCTAAAAATGCCGCGCTGCCGATCCTCTTCGCCGCACTGCTTGCGGAAGAGCCGGTAGAGATCCAGAACGTACCAAAGCTGAAAGACATTGATACCACCATGAAACTGCTCGGCCAGTTGGGTACCAAGGTTGAGCGTAACGGATCCGTCTGGATCGACGCCAGCAACGTGAATAACTTCTCCGCCCCTTACGATCTGGTGAAGACCATGCGTGCATCCATCTGGGCGCTGGGTCCGCTGGTGGCCCGTTTTGGACAGGGCCAGGTTTCTCTGCCGGGCGGTTGCGCCATTGGCGCGCGTCCGGTGGACCTGCACATTTTTGGCCTTGAGAAGCTGGGCGCAGAAATTAAGCTGGAAGAGGGCTATGTGAAGGCGTCCGTGAATGGCCGTCTGAAAGGCGCCCACATCGTGATGGACAAAGTAAGCGTTGGCGCTACCGTCACCATCATGTCCGCAGCGACGCTGGCCGAAGGCACCACCATCATCGAGAACGCCGCCCGCGAGCCGGAGATCGTGGATACCGCGAACTTCCTGAATACGCTGGGCGCGAAGATCACCGGTCAGGGCACCGACCGTATTACCATTGAAGGCGTTGAGCGTCTGGGTGGCGGCGTATATCGCGTCCTGCCTGACCGTATCGAAACCGGGACCTTCCTGGTCGCCGCAGCCATCTCCGGCGGTAAGATCGTCTGCCGCAACGCCCAGCCTGATACGCTGGACGCGGTACTGGCAAAACTGCGCGAAGCCGGTGCCGATGTTGAAACCGGCGAAGACTGGATCAGCCTGGATATGCACGGTAAACGTCCGAAAGCCGTTAACGTACGTACCTCTCCGCATCCGGCATTCCCGACCGATATGCAGGCCCAGTTTACTCTGCTGAACCTGGTGGCGGAAGGGACGGGTGTGATCACTGAAACGATTTTTGAAAACCGTTTTATGCATGTACCGGAACTGATCCGTATGGGCGCACACGCTGAGATCGAAAGTAACACCGTGATCTGTCATGGCGTGGAAAAACTGTCTGGTGCTCAGGTGATGGCAACCGATCTGCGTGCTTCTGCGAGCCTGGTGCTGGCAGGTTGTATTGCGGAAGGGACGACGCTGGTGGATCGTATTTATCACATCGATCGCGGCTATGAACGCATTGAAGATAAACTGCGCGCTCTGGGTGCAAATATTGAGCGTGTAAAAGGCGAGTAATCGTTCCGGCAGCCCCCTGCCAAAATGACCGGGGGGTTGCTATTCCCGTTTACAAGAGCGTCATTCCTGGCGCTCTTTTTCTTGTTTCTTATGGCGCATCATGCGCGTTCTGTCGACAAACTCGTGAGTGATGGGGTCGTGGTAGCGTGATGGCCAGATAACCCAAGGGTCGGTGCCGAGCGCTGTAGCAATGATCAATTCTCCCTTTGGCCAGGGGCGCGTTAGCGCATTTGCAAGGGTGGATGAACTCAGGCCATTACGGCGGGATTCTGCAGCAAGTGATGTTCCCTTTTTGCGCAGCGCGGCGATGATATCGGCCGAGTGCCAGTCGGTAAATTTCTTATCCATTCAGCTATCCCTCTGTTCGGGTACGTGTACGTCATTTCCTCTTAAATGACAGTGTTACTATACCTTCTTCAAACATCGGTTCTAAAAAGTTCGCATTACAGGAGGCAATATTCGGATTTTACCAGGGCTTTAATCATGCGGCCTGTAAGGGGATTATTTAACAGTTTCATGGATAAAAATTGGAACTTACTAGAACTCTCTTTTCACATAAAAGAGAGTTCATCGGGGGTTATCGATCGCGCTGAACAGCAATATGCGCGAGGCCGATCAGGGCGTCTCGCCATGGGCTGTCAGGGATGACCTGAAGTGCGGCAATGGCTTTATCCGCTTCTTCCTCAGCACGCTGGCGCGTCCATTCCAGGGAACCACAGGTTGCCATTGCTTCCAGTACAGGTTCCAGAAGATGTCGACCGTTTCCTTGCTCAATCGCTTCGCGAATAAGCTTAGCCTGTTCAGGGGTGCCGTGACGCATAGCATGCAGCAGCGGCAGCGTCGGTTTGCCTTCATTAAGGTCATCACCGACGTTCTTGCCGAGCGTTTCGCCATCGGCGCTGTAGTCGAGCAGATCGTCGATCAGCTGGAAGGCGGTGCCAAGGTAGCGCCCGTAATCCTGCAGCCCACGCTCCTGCTCGTCAGTACAGCCGGCCAGAATACCGGAGCACTGCGCAGCGGCTTCGAACAGACGAGCGGTTTTGCTGTAGATCACCCGCATGTAGTTCTCTTCAGTGATGTCCGGGTCGTTGACGTTCATCAGCTGCAGAACTTCGCCTTCCGCAATGACGTTCACCGCTTTGGACATCACTTCCAGGATCTTCAGCGATCCCAGGCTGGTCATCATCTGGAAGGCGCGCGTATAGATAAAATCGCCTACCAGCACGCTGGCAGCATTGCCAAACGCGGCGTTGGCCGTGGCTTTGCCACGACGCATGTCGGACTCATCGACAACGTCATCATGCAGCAGCGTGGCGGTATGGATAAATTCGATCAGCGCTGCGATCGTTACGTGCGCGTTCTCCTGATAGCCGACCGCTCGGGCGGCCAGCACAGCGATCATTGGACGGATGCGTTTACCCCCGCCGCTGACGATGTAATAACCCAACTGATTGATTAGTTGAACGTCAGAATCGAGCTGCTCCAGGATCGCTGCATTCACACCCGCCATATCTTGCGCGGTTAACTCATTGATTTTTTCTAAATTCATCGCAAAAGCCGGGCTTTAAGTCCTGTTTACCACATATCAAATGGGCTAACGAAGGGTTCGGTTTATCAATAGTAGCGCTGATTGTACTGAAAAAACGCGGCAGATAAACGTTACCGTACGTGTTGTGTTTTTTTTCTTCATGTATTGACTGTAGCACTTGTCAAAGGCTCGCGTTTTGCGTAATATTCGCGCCCTATTGTGAATATTTATAGCGCACTCTGAATCACACGAGGATGTGCGCGGAAGCGGAGTTTATATGTACGCGGTTTTCCAAAGTGGTGGTAAACAACACCGAGTAAGCGAAGGTCAGACCGTTCGCCTGGAAAAGCTGGACATCGCAACTGGCGAATCTATTGAATTCGCTGAAGTTCTGATGATCGCAAACGGTGAAGAAGTCAAAATCGGCGTTCCTTTCGTTGATGGCGGCGTTATCAAAGCTGAAGTTGTTGCTCATGGTCGTGGCGAGAAAGTTAAAATCGTTAAGTTTCGTCGTCGTAAACACTACCGTAAGCAGCAGGGCCACCGTCAGTGGTTCACTGATGTGAAAATTACTGGCATCAGCGCCTAAGACCTGAGGAGAGATTTAAATGGCACATAAAAAGGCTGGCGGCTCCACACGTAACGGTCGCGATTCAGAAGCTAAACGCCTCGGCGTTAAGCGTTTCGGTGGCGAAACCGTTCTGGCGGGTAGCATCATCGTTCGTCAGCGTGGTACTAAATTCCACGCTGGTAACAACGTAGGTTGCGGTCGTGACCACACTCTGTTTGCTAAAGCAGACGGTAAAGTGAAATTTGAAGTTAAAGGCCCGAACAACCGTAAATACATCAGCATTGTTGCTGAGTAAGGTTTTCTCGGTCCGGTAACGGATTAAAGCCCCGCAACGTGTTGCGGGGCTTTTTACATTGGAAACCCGGTAATTTTTTCGGTAGGGAAAACGGGCATGAAGCAGCAGGCCGGCATTGGTATTCTTTTGGCGCTCACTACCGCAATGTGCTGGGGTGCGCTGCCAATTGCAATGAAGCAGGTACTGGAAGTGATGGAGCCGCCAACGGTGGTCTTCTACCGCTTCCTGATGGCCGGTATTGGATTAGGTATTATCCTTGCGATAAAGGGTAAGCTTCCTCCGCTGCGTATCTTTCGCAAACCGCGCTGGCTGGTACTGCTGGCGATTGCGACAGGTGGTCTGTTCGGTAACTTCATTCTGTTCAGTTCTTCCCTGCAATACCTCAGTCCTACGGCCTCGCAGGTTATTGGCCAGCTCTCGCCGGTAGGCATGATGGTTGCCAGCGTCTTTATTCTGAAAGAGAAGATGCGCGGCACGCAGATTATCGGGGCACTGATGCTGCTTTGCGGTCTGGTGTTGTTCTTCAATACCAGTCTGATAGAGATTTTTACCCGCCTGACGGATTACACCTGGGGTGTAATTTTCGGGGTGGGCGCGGCGGCGGTATGGGTGAGTTATGGCGTCGCGCAAAAGGTGTTATTACGCCGTCTGGCGTCACAGCAGATTCTGTTTTTGCTGTACACTTTATGTACTATTGCCCTGTTGCCGCTGGCGAAGCCGGGAGTCATCTCCCAGTTAAGCGACTGGCAACTGGCGTGTCTGATCTTTTGTGGTCTGAACACATTAGTGGGTTATGGCGCACTGGCAGAAGCGATGGCACGCTGGCAGGCAGCGCAGGTAAGTGCGCTGATTACGCTGACGCCACTGTTTACACTGTTATTTTCAGATTTATTATCAATGGCCTGGCCCGATTTCTTCGTCAAACCGATGTTAAACCTGTTGGCTTATCTCGGTGCGTTTGTCGTGGTTGCGGGCGCGATGTATTCCGCCATTGGTCATCGTCTTTGGGGACGTTGGCGCAAAAATGAAGCGGCCCCCGCTCAGGCGAATGATTTACGGAGAGTAAAATGAAGTTTGTTGATGAAGCAACGATCCTGGTCGTGGCAGGTGATGGCGGTAATGGTTGCGTAAGCTTCCGCCGCGAAAAATACATTCCCCGTGGCGGTCCTGATGGCGGCGACGGCGGCGACGGCGGTGACGTGTGGTTAGAGGCGGATGAAAACCTCAACACCCTGATCGACTACCGTTTCGAAAAATCATTCCGTGCTGAGCGCGGTCAGAATGGCCAGAGCCGTGACTGTACCGGTAAACGCGGGAAAGATGTCACGGTTAAAGTCCCTGTCGGAACGCGTGTTATCGATCAGGGCACGGGCGAAACCATGGGTGATATGACCAAACATGGTCAGCGCCTGATGGTCGCAAAAGGCGGCTGGCACGGTCTGGGTAATACCCGTTTCAAATCCTCCGTTAACCGTACGCCGCGTCAGAAGACGATGGGTACCCCGGGTGATAAGCGCGATCTGCAGCTGGAACTGATGCTGCTGGCGGACGTGGGTATGCTGGGGATGCCAAACGCAGGTAAATCCACCTTTATCCGTGCTGTCTCTGCGGCCAAACCAAAAGTGGCCGACTATCCGTTTACGACCCTGGTACCAAGCCTCGGCGTAGTGCGTATGGACAACGAGAAGAGCTTCGTCGTGGCCGATATCCCGGGCCTGATCGAAGGCGCTGCCGAAGGGGCGGGCTTAGGTATTCGCTTCCTGAAGCACCTTGAGCGTTGCCGCGTTCTGCTGCACCTCATCGATATCGATCCAATCGACGGTTCCGATCCGGTGGAAAACGCCCGTATCATTATCGGCGAGCTGGAAAAATACAGCGACAAACTGGCTGCCAAGCCGCGCTGGCTGGTCTTTAACAAGATCGACCTGATGGATAAAGCGGAAGCCGAAGCGAAGGCGAAAGCCATTGCCGAAGCGATGGGCTGGGAAGACAAGTACTATCTCATCTCCGCCGCAAGCCAGATGGGCGTGAAAGAGCTGTGCTGGGATGTGATGACCTTCATCATCGAGAACCCGGTAACGCAGGCAGAAGAAGCGAAACAGCCTGAAAAAGTCGAATTCATGTGGGATGACTACCACCGTCAGCAGCTTGAAGAGCAGGCGGAAGAAGACGACGAAGAGTGGGATGACGACTGGGATGAAGATGACGAAGAAGGCGTCGAATTCATCTATAAGCGTTAAAACCATCAAGAGCCCCCTATCAAGGGGGCTTTTTAATTCAGTGTTTCAGGCAGCCAGCAGGTGACTATTAAGCCGCCTTCGGGGCGATTTTCCAGCGTCAGCTTGCCGCGATGCAGCTGTATAATACGCTGAACGATGCTCAGCCCCAGCCCGCTACCGCCATAGCGTTGATCGATGCGGCGAAACGGCTCGGTAATCGACTGGCGATGGGCTTCATCTATGCCAGGCCCCTGATCGCTGACGCTCACCTGCGTACCGCCGTCGACCTCCTGCATGGCGACTTCAATAGTGGTTCCCGCCGGGCTGTAACGCACCGCGTTTTCCAGCAAATTACGTAACATCAGCCGTAACAGGATTGCATCGCCCTGTACGTTCTGTGGGCTCGCCTGCGGCCAGACCAGGGTGTGATTTTTCGCCTCATTCTCCAGCGCCAGCGGCGCAATAATGGCTTCGCTCCAGTTAACCGTATCATAGTGGCCGCTGGCCATAGCTTGCCCCGCCCGGGCCAGCATTAGCAGCTGCTCTACGGTATGCATCAGTTGATCGATTCGGGCAATCAGCGTCGTCGCCTGGGGCGAGCCTGTCTGCGCCATCAGCTCCAGATGCAGGCGAATACCCGCCAGCGGCGTACGCAGCTCATGCGCGGCATCAGCTGTGAACAGGCGCTCCTGCTGAATGGTTTGATCCAGCCGGGCGAGCAATTGATTCAGCGAGGTGGTGACGGCGCCAATTTCCTCCATATCAGAGTACATCGGCAGCGGCGTAAGATTATCGGCAGAACGGTTCGCCAGGCTGGTACGTAACTGATTCAGCGGACGGGTGATCCAGCTGACGGCCCAGAAAGAGAAGAGTAGGGTAAACCCGACCATCACCAGCGAAGGAACCAGCAACGAGGCGATCGCCTCCCGGATCTCTTTCTCGACATGCTGGTTGCGGGATTTTGCCGACAGCGTCTCGCTCACCAGAAAGCTGATTTGCTCCCGGCTCTCATGCCAGAGCCAGATGACGCTGATCAGTTGAAAGAAAAGCAGAATGACTGCCAACAGCACCATCAGACGACGGCGCATGCTGTTCATTTTTGACTCTCAAGGCGATATCCCACGCCGCGTACCGTTTTGATCCGGTCTTTGCCCAGCTTGCGTCGCAGATTATGAATATGCACCTCCAGCGTATTAGAGCCGGGATCGTCCTGCCAGGAGTAAATATCCTGCTGTAAGGTTTCCCGGTGGACGGTCTGACCGGTGCGCATAATCAGCCGGGTTAACAGAGCAAACTCTTTAGGGGTCACTTCGACCGGCTGGGATTGCTGTAAAACCTGCTGGGTTTGCAGATTTAACGTCAGATCGCCATCGCTGAGCAGGTTATCGCTGTGCCCTTGATAGCGCCGGATCAACGCTCTGGCGCGCGCCTGGAGCTCCGCCAGCGCAAAAGGCTTGACCAGATAGTCATCGGCGCCGGAGTCCAGGCCGTTTATCCGGTCTTCCAGCGCGTCGCGGGCGGTCAGGATTAGCACAGGGTTATCGATACCCCGTCGGCGCCACTGGCTTAGCAGGGTGGCACCGTCTTTATCCGGCAGGCCAAGATCGAGGATCACCAGACTGTATTCGCCGCTCTGGATAAGGCCATCAGCTTCGGCGGCGGTTCCCGCGCAATCAAGCGTGTAACCTTCAGCCGAGAGCGCCAGCGCCAGTCCTTCCTGCAACAACAGATCGTCTTCAACAATGAGTAATTTCATCGCTAGTTGTTCTGATAAATGTCCTTGTAAAGCCGGCTTTCAAAGCGCACCAGCGGGATACGGCGGTTACGTTGGTCGGCAGGTTCCACCGCGTAGCCAGAAAGATACTGCACAAATGCCATCCGCTGTCCGCTGGCGGTGGTGATAAAGCCGGCAAGGTTATACACCCCCTGCAGGGAGCCCGTTTTGGCGGAGACTTTGCCATCGACGCCCGCCGCATGCAGGCCCGCACGGTACTGCAGGGAGCCGTCATAACCGGCGAGCGGCAGCATTGAGATGAAGTTTAGTTCAGTGTCGTGCTGAGCAATGTACTGAAGGACCTGCATCATGGTGGCAGGAGAGATCAGGTTATGGCGCGACAGACCCGAACCATCGACCGCGATGGTATTGCCAAGATCGATGCCAGCCTGCTGGCGGAGGATCTGACGAACCGCATCTGAACCGGCACGCCAGGTACCAGGTACGCCAAAGCGGGCATGCCCAATCATGCGAAATACGGTATCGGCGATCATGTTGTCCGATTTTTTCAGCATGATCTTCAGCAGATCGTGCAGCGGCGCCGACTGCTTACTGGCAATCACGGTGCCGGGCTCGTTGCTCTGCGTCTGACGCAGCAGGGTACCGCTGTAAGTGATGTTGGCCTGCTTCAGTTCATTCTTGAGGATCGCCCCGGCATAGCTTGCGCCATCCTGAATGGCGAAGGCCAGCGGCAGCGGATCGGCCCGCTGCGTCAGGCAGCCAGTCAGGGTAAAGCGGTTCAAATCGCCCGGGACGACATCCAGTTCGCAGTACTGCGCTTCCGGGGAACCTTTCGCCAGGGTACGCACCTGGCTGAACATGTTGACCGGATAGTAAGAGGCCACCCGAATGAAGGCTAAATCGTTCGGTTTGGGGGCGCTGTATAACGAAATGGAAAAGCAGTTACGATCGACGATCGCGGCCGCAGGCGGGGCGCTAAAGCACTGGGTCATGTCATTCCACGGCCAGCCGGGGGCTTTATCGTGGCTGGCAAAAATGGATGTATCGATAAGCACATTGCCTTCAATGCGCTGTACACCAGACTTCTTTAGCACGGCGACCATGTTGCGGATATCCTGACGCTTAAATGTCGGATCGCCGCCAAAACGGGCGATAAGATCGCCTTTCAGCACGCCGTTCTCAATGTTGCCTTTGCTTTCAAGCGTGGTCGTAAAACGAAAGTCAGGCCCAAGCTGCAGCAGGGCGGCCAGCGCCGTGATCACCTTTTGGGTACTGGCAGGCAGAGCCATCTGCTGGCTGTGATAATCAATCTCAGGCGCCTGAGCCCCCACCTTTTGCACGACCAGGGCAAGATTGGCGCCATCGGGCAGCTGATTAATGTACTCGTCAACGTTCGCTGCCTGGACAGTGAACGCAATAGTGGTGGTCAATCCGATGATAAATCTGGAAAATCGCATAATCTCGCGCTAACAACCCGGAAACAAACCGTCATACTACGGCCCAACGCCCTGTAAAGTAAACGATGACCCATACTGAACTTCGCGTTAAAATACGTATCAAACTGAAAAATTGCTGCTGACCTGGGACATTGTTTCCGGGTCAGTTTTCTTTTGCTTCTGACCTGTGCCAGGCTGTGATGCCTGCGGGGCCAGTAGTCGGGTCGGTTAACCGTACCTAACAGGAATGTCAAAGAGGTATAACAAATGCAAGCTATTCCGATGACCTTACGTGGTGCTGAAAAACTGCGTGAAGAACTGGATTTTTTGAAATCTGTTCGCCGCCCTGAAATCATCGCCGCCATTGCGGAAGCACGTGAGCATGGCGATCTGAAAGAGAATGCTGAGTATCACGCCGCGCGTGAGCAGCAGGGGTTCTGCGAAGGCCGTATCAAAGATATCGAAGCCAAGCTGTCAAATGCGCAGGTGATTGATATCACAAAAATGCCAAATAACGGACGCGTGATTTTTGGCTCTACCGTCACTGTGATCAACCTGGATACGGACGAAGAGGTCTCCTACCGCATCGTGGGTGATGACGAGGCTGATTTTAAGCAGAATCTGATCTCAGTAAACTCGCCAATCGCACGCGGTCTGGTGGGTAAAGAGCAGGACGATGTTGTCACTATCCGTACGCCAGGCGGCGAAGTGGAATTCGAAATTACCAAGGTTGATTACCTGTAATTCGCATCCCCGGACAGATGTTGATAGATTGTAAAGATAGGAAAAAGGCCGCATAGCGGCCTTTTATCAACTCAAGGAGCATGGCATTTTGCTCACCTGCTAAAGAAAAACCCCTCGTTTTACACAGTAAATGTGTTCAATTCAGGATAATCTTAGCGTGGCAGCGAGATTTTACGCTCTTTAGATGGGCGGTAGAGCACCAGCGTTTTACCGATGACCTGTACATTACAGGCGCCGGTCTCGCGCACGATTGCTTCCACGATCAAGGTCTTGGTGTCTCTGTCTTCAGAGGCGATTTTCACCTTGATTAATTCGTGGTGCTCCAGCGCTTGTTCAATCTCGGCCAGTACCCCTTCGGTCAAACCATTGTTGCCAAGCATCACTACAGGCTTGAGCGGATGTGCCAGACCTTTAAGGTGCTGTTTTTGTTTAGTACTCAGATTCATCGTATATTTTTGCTTACGTTGGGATTGAAAACGGTTCATTCTACCGCCATCTCCCTAATATCGCCAAATTGCTGAGTGGAAATTTACACCACAGGCTACGATGAACCAGGACGGAAAGTTAAATGACAGGTAAAAAGCGTTCTGCTAGCTCGAGCCGCTGGCTCCAGGAACACTTTAGCGATAAATATGTTCAACAGGCACAGAAAAAGGGGTTACGTTCCCGTGCCTGGTTTAAACTTGATGAAATACAGCAAAGTGACAAACTCTTTAAACCGGGGATGACAGTTGTTGACCTCGGTGCAGCGCCCGGTGGATGGTCGCAATATGCGGTAACGCAAATCGGCGGAACGGGCCGAATTATCGCCTGCGATCTTTTACCTATGGATCCTATCGTTGGTGTGGACTTCCTTCAGGGCGATTTTCGTGATGAATTAGTACTGAAAGCGTTACTTGAACGAGTAGGTGACAGTAAAGTTCAGGTTGTCATGTCCGATATGGCGCCAAATATGTGCGGAACACCGGCGGTGGATATCCCCCGCTCCATGTATCTGGTAGAACTGGCGTTAGAAATGTGTCGTGATGTATTAGCGCCGGGTGGTAGTTTTTTAGTAAAGGTGTTCCAGGGCGAAGGTTTCGAGGAGTATCTGAAGGAAATTCGCTCCCTGTTTACGAAGGTCAAAGTTCGTAAACCGGACTCTTCGCGTGCGCGTTCACGTGAAGTGTATATTGTAGCGACCGGGCGAAAATGATAACCGGTGAATTTCAGGCGAAAGTTTGAAATAAATCGGATACAGAGTATCCTGACGCTGTTTTTAACACAGTTGTAATAAGAGGTTAATCCCTTGAGTGACATGGCGAAAAACCTAATACTCTGGCTGGTCATTGCCGTTGTGCTGATGTCAGTATTCCAGAGCTTTGGGCCCAGCGAGTCTAATGGCCGTAAGGTGGACTACTCTACCTTCCTGCAAGAGGTCAACCAGGATCAGGTTCGCGAAGCGCGTATCAACGGACGTGAGATCAACGTTACCAAGAAAGATAGTAACCGTTACACGACTTACATTCCGGTGAACGATCCTAAGCTGCTTGATAACCTGCTGACTAAAAACGTCAAGGTTGTCGGCGAGCCGCCGGAAGAGCCAAGCCTGCTGGCTTCTATCTTCATTTCCTGGTTCCCGATGCTGCTGCTTATCGGCGTCTGGATCTTCTTTATGCGTCAGATGCAGGGCGGCGGTGGCAAAGGCGCCATGTCGTTCGGCAAGAGCAAGGCGCGTATGCTGACGGAAGACCAGATCAAAACCACTTTTGCTGACGTTGCAGGTTGCGACGAAGCGAAAGAAGAGGTGGGTGAACTGGTCGAATACCTGCGTGAGCCGAGCCGTTTCCAGAAACTGGGCGGTAAGATCCCGAAAGGCGTTCTGATGGTAGGTCCTCCTGGTACCGGTAAAACCCTGCTGGCGAAAGCCATCGCAGGTGAAGCGAAGGTGCCGTTCTTTACCATTTCCGGTTCTGACTTCGTTGAAATGTTCGTGGGTGTGGGTGCATCTCGTGTGCGTGACATGTTCGAACAGGCCAAGAAAGCCGCACCGTGCATCATCTTCATCGATGAAATCGACGCCGTAGGCCGCCAGCGTGGCGCGGGCCTGGGCGGGGGTCACGATGAACGTGAGCAGACGCTGAACCAGATGCTGGTTGAAATGGACGGCTTTGAAGGTAACGAAGGCATTATCGTTATCGCTGCAACTAACCGTCCGGACGTTCTTGACCCTGCGCTGCTGCGTCCAGGTCGTTTTGACCGTCAGGTTGTGGTTGGTCTGCCAGACGTTCGTGGTCGTGAACAGATCCTGAAAGTGCATATGCGTCGCGTACCGCTCTCTCCGGACATCGATGCGGCAATTATTGCGCGCGGTACCCCGGGCTTCTCCGGTGCGGATCTGGCTAACCTGGTGAACGAAGCTGCACTGTTTGCTGCCCGTGGCAACAAGCGTGTGGTCTCCATGGTGGAGTTCGAGAAAGCGAAAGACAAAATCATGATGGGTGCGGAACGTCGCTCCATGGTGATGACGGAAGCGCAGAAAGAGTCCACGGCTTACCACGAAGCGGGTCACGCGATTATCGGTCGCCTGGTGCCGGAACATGATCCGGTGCATAAAGTAACCATTATTCCACGTGGCCGTGCGCTGGGCGTTACGTTCTTCCTGCCGGAAGGCGATGCAATCAGCGCCAGCCGCCAGAAACTGGAAAGCCAGATTTCAACCCTCTACGGTGGTCGTCTGGCAGAAGAGATTATCTACGGTGTGGAACATGTTTCGACCGGTGCGTCTAACGACATTAAAGTCGCGACCAACCTGGCCCGTAACATGGTGACCCAGTGGGGCTTCTCCGACAAACTTGGTCCGCTGCTCTATGCGGAAGAAGAAGGCGAAGTGTTCCTCGGCCGCAGCGTGGCGAAAGCGAAACATATGTCCGATGAGACAGCTCGTATCATCGACCAGGAAGTGAAAGCGCTGATTGAACGTAACTACGGTCGCGCCCGTCAGATCCTGAATGACAATATGGATATCCTGCACGCCATGAAAGATGCGCTCATGAAATATGAGACCATCGATGCGCCGCAGATTGACGACCTGATGGCTCGCCGTGATGTTCGTCCGCCTGCGGGCTGGGAAGATCCAGGTGCCTCTAACAACTCTGACAACAACGGTACGCCACGTGCGCCGCGTCCGGTCGATGAACCGCGTACGCCAAACCCGGGCAACACCATGTCAGAACAGTTGGGCGATAAATAAGCCACCGCTGTCAATGATCTTCTCTTAACCTGAAACCCTGGGGCTTGCCCCGGGGTTTTTCTTGTCTGCTTAACCAAAAATCAGGGACTTGCTATGAAACTCTTCGCCCAGGATTCTTATCTCGATCTTTCTCATCCCCATGTGATGGGGATCCTGAACGTCACGCCAGACTCTTTTTCCGATGGCGGCACGCATAACTCGCTTATCGATGCGGTCAGGCATGCGAATCTGATGATCAACGCTGGCGCGACGATCATCGACGTAGGCGGAGAGTCAACGCGACCTGGGGCCGCGGATGTCAGCGTTGATGAAGAGTTATCGCGCGTTATCCCGGTCGTTGAGGCGATCGCTCAGCGTTTCGAAGTCTGGATCTCTGTCGATACCTCCAAACCCGAGGTGATTCGCGAATCGGCAAGAGTGGGCGCTCACATTATCAATGACATTCGCTCCCTTACTGAGCCCGGTGCGCTTGAAGCGGCTGCCGAGACCGGGTTACCGGTATGCCTGATGCATATGCAGGGCCAGCCGAAAACCATGCAGGATGCGCCGAAATACAGCGACGTGTTTGCGGACGTGAACCGCTACTTTGAAGAGCATATTGCGCGCTGTGAACGTGCCGGTATCGCAAAAGCGAAATTGCTGCTCGACCCGGGCTTCGGTTTCGGTAAAAATCTCTCTCACAACTACGAACTTCTTGCGCGCTTATCGGAGTTTCACCATTTTGGCCTGCCGCTGCTGGTCGGAATGTCGAGAAAATCAATGATAGGCCAACTGCTTAACGTTGGGCCATCAGAACGTCTGAGTGGCAGCCTGGCCTGTGCGGTGATTGCAGCGATGCAGGGAGCACATATAATTCGCGTCCATGACGTAAAAGAAACAGCAGAAGCCATGCGAGTGGTGGAAGCCACACTGGCAGCTAAGGAAAACTCCCGCTATGAGTAATCGTAAATTTTTTGGTACCGACGGCATTCGTGGACGCGTGGGCGATGCGCCAATCACTCCTGAGTTTGTACTGAAGCTAGGCTGGGCGGCTGGCAAGGTGCTGGCAAGCCACGGGTCGCGCAAAATCATTATCGGTAAAGATACGCGTATTTCCGGTTACATGCTCGAATCCGCACTGGAAGCGGGTCTGTCTGCCGCTGGGCTCTCCGCCTCTTTCACGGGCCCTATGCCGACCCCCGCAGTGGCCTATCTGACCCGCGCGTTCCGTGCCGAAGCGGGTATCGTGATCTCTGCCTCGCATAACCCGTTCTACGATAACGGCATCAAATTCTTCTCCATTGACGGCACCAAACTGCCGGATGACGTTGAAGAGGCTATCGAAGCAGAAATGGAAAAAGAGCTGACCTGCGTTGACTCCGCTGAGCTGGGTAAAGCCAGCCGTATCGTCGATGCTGCGGGTCGTTATATTGAATTTTGCAAAGGCACCTTCCCGAACGAACTTAGCTTGGGTCATCTGAAAATCGTGGTGGACTGCGCTAACGGTGCAACCTACCACATCGCCCCTAACGTATTCCGCGAACTGGGCGCGCAGGTTGTTGCCATCGGTTGCGAGCCAAACGGTCTGAATATCAATGCCGAGGTAGGTGCAACGGATGTTCGCGCTCTGCAGGCGCGCGTGCTGGCGGAGAAGGCCGATCTCGGGATTGCTTACGACGGTGATGGTGACCGCGTCATCATGGTTGACCATGAAGGCAATAAAGTCGATGGCGACCAGATCCTCTATATCATCGCCCGCGAAGGGCTGCGTCAGGGACAGCTGCGCGGTGGCGCCGTTGGAACGCTGATGAGCAACATGGGCCTGGAACTGGCGCTCAAGCAGTTGGGTATCCCGTTTGCGCGCGCGAAGGTTGGCGACCGTTACGTACTGGAAAAACTGCAGGAGAAAGGCTGGCGCATCGGTGCGGAGAACTCCGGTCACGTGATCCTGCTCGACAAAACCACTACCGGTGACGGGATCGTGGCGAGCCTGCAGGTCGTGGCAGCGATGGTGCGTAACCATATGTCCCTGCACGATCTGTGCAGTGGGATGAAAATGTTCCCGCAGATCCTGGTCAACGTTCGCTTTACGGCAGGTAAGGGCGATCCACTGGAAAACGAGAACGTGAAAGCGGTGATGGCTGAAGTGGAAGCGGCGTTGGGCTCCCGTGGCCGTGTTCTGCTGCGTAAGTCGGGTACCGAACCGCTGATCCGTGTGATGGTGGAAGGGGAAGACGAAGCGCAGGTCACCGAGTTTGCCCATCGCATCGCTGATGCGGTAAAAGCTGCGTAACCTCTGGTAAGTGTTTAAAAAGGCGGCTTATGCCGCCTTTGTTTTGTACAGTTGTGGCGGTTTTGCTGTTTTTTTCCGCACTTGATACAATGAGCTGAAATTGCCCTTGCGAAGGTCATTCGCTTTGGTTAGTATTCACACCCGCTTCAGTGGGAAAGCAAAATTCCTGCTTATTGGTTGAAGCATTGGTATGCGGCAAATCCGCAAGGAACAGGTTGATTATGTACGAAGCTCTTTTAGTTGTTTTCCTTATTGTAGCCATCGCTCTGGTAGCGCTGATCATGCTGCAGCAAGGTAAAGGCGCTGATATGGGGGCCTCTTTTGGAGCAGGCGCTTCTGGTACGCTGTTCGGTTCAAGTGGTTCTGGTAACTTCATGACCCGCGCAACGGCGATTCTGGCAACGCTGTTTTTCATCATCAGTCTGGCGCTTGGCAATATCAATAGCAACAAGATCAACAAAGGAAGCGAGTGGGATAACCTGAGCGCGCCAGCGAAATCTGAGCAGACTCAGCCAGCTGCACCGGCTAAGCCGACCAGCGATATCCCGCAGTAAGAGTAGTATCTGTGCTGAGGTGGTGGAATTGGTAGACACGCTACCTTGAGGTGGTAGTGCCCTAACGGGCTTGTGGGTTCGAGTCCCATCCTCAGTACCAATATTCCGAAAGAAAGACGTCGAAAGACGTCTTTTTTTTCGTCTGTACATTGTCTTTTCGTAGGCCCGGCAAGCGTTGCACCGCGGGGGAAAGACGGCGGGGGCGCTGCGCTTGCCCGCCCTACACGTCACGAAATTCGGCAATAAAAAAGGCGCCCTCAGGCGCCTTTTGCATCTTAATTCGCGATTACTGCTTATCGCTGTTTTCCAGATTCTCAACCTGCGGCAGGCCATTGCCGGTGGAGACGGAGAGCAGGCCATTTTCGGTATAGGTGAACAGCTTGGCGCGGGTATCGGTGATATCCAGATTACGCATGGTCAGCTGACCAATACGGTCGTCCGGCGAGAAGACGGACTCGCCTTTTTCCATGGTCAGACGCTCTGGCTGGTAGGTGAGATTGTCAGACACGGTGTTCAGAATCGAGTAGTCATTGCCACGGCGCAGCTCGAGGGTCACTTCACCGGTGATGGCGCTCGCCACCCAACGCTGCAGGGCATCACGCAGCATCAGTGCCTGCGGATCGAACCAGCGGCCCTGGTACAGCAGTTTACCTAACTGGCGACCGTGGGAGTGATACTGCTCGATGGTGTCTTCGTTATGAATGCCGGTCAGCAGACGCTCGTAAGCGATATGCAGCAAGGCCATCCCCGGGGCTTCATAGATGCCACGGCTTTTTGCTTCGATGATACGGTTTTCAATCTGATCGCTCATACCCAGACCGTGACGGCCACCAATGCGGTTAGCTTCCAGCATCAGTTCTACGTCGTCAGAGAAGGTCTGACCGTTGAGGGCAACCGGGTGGCCGCGTTCAAAACGTACGGTTACTTCTTCTGCCTGGATTTTGACGTTTTCGTCCCAGAACTTCACGCCCATGATCGGGTTAACGATCTTCACGCTGGAGTTCAGGTATTCCAGGTCTTTTGCTTCGTGGGTAGCACCCAGCATGTTGGAGTCGGTTGAATAGGCTTTCTCGACCGACATCTTGTAATCGAAACCGCAGGCGATCATAAATTCAGACATTTCATGACGGCCGCCCAGCTCATCAATGAAATCGGTATCGAGCCACGGCTTATAAATTTGCAGCTCGGCGTTGGTCAGCAGGCCGTAACGGTAGAAGCGCTCGATATCGTTGCCTTTATAGGTACTGCCGTCGCCCCAGATGTTGACGCCATCTTCTTTCATAGCGGCAACCAGCATCGTACCGGTAACAGCACGGCCCAGCGGCGTGGTGTTGAAATAGGTCAGACCGCCGGTAGTGTTATGGAAAGCGCCACACTGAATAGCAGCGATACCTTCGGCAACCAGCTGCTTACGGCAGTCAATCAGGCGTGCGTTCTCGGCACCATACTCCATGGCGCGACGCGGGATGGCTTCGTAATCGTCCTCATCCGGCTGACCCAGGTTCGCAGTATATGCATACGGAACCGCTCCCTTCTGGCGCATCCAAAGCAGTGCAGCGCTGGTGTCCAGACCGCCGGAAAAAGCGATGCCAATACGTTGTCCTTGCGGAAGATGCTTGAGAATCGTCGTCATAAAATAAAACCCTGCTTGATTGACTGATGAGTGATCGCTTCACCCTAAAATGCATTTTTATGCAGAATAAGTGAGTTTTCATTTAATCATCTTTTGGCAAGTACCGAAAGAGATTCGTGGATTTTTTGTAAAAATTTCCCGCCTTAATCGCTATTGTTCACGGGGTTGACAGTGGGGGTACGCTATCAATATACTGTATGCCGATTTTACGTCCCGTCCTCGGTACCAAATCCCAGCATTATTTGCATTTTTTACCCACAGCGAGTAGAATTTGCCACGTTTCAGGCGCGGGGTGGAGCAGCCTGGTAGCTCGTCGGGCTCATAACCCGAAGGTCGTCGGTTCAAATCCGGCCCCCGCAACCACTTTCCTATAAAGTCCTTTTTCAAATATACTGTGAAGACTTAGCGCCTTCGTAGCTGGATTTGAAAAAATTCTTTTTGAAAGTGCTCCAGGCCACAGTTGTGGCTATAGGGTTCAGTTATCTAAAGCCCCGATTTATCGGGGTTTTTTGTTATCTGACTACAGAATAACTGGGCTTTATGCCCTTTTTTTACGTCTTGGGGGTGGGCTTGTCCACATTAGAGCAAAAATTAACAGAGATGATTACAGCACCGGTCGAAGCACTGGGCTACGAACTGGTCGGCATCGAATTCGTTCGGGGTCGTACATCCACGCTGCGCATCTATATTGATAGTGAAGATGGCATCAATGTTGATGATTGTGCTGATGTCAGCCACCAGGTGAGTGCGGTTCTCGATGTTGAAGATCCCATTACTGTTGCCTACAACCTGGAAGTTTCCTCGCCTGGTCTCGACAGACCAATGTTCACGGCTGAACACTACACGCGCTTTACTGGTGAAGAAGTGGCTCTCGTTCTGCGCATGGCCGTACAGAACCGCCGTAAATGGCAAGGCGTTATTAAAGCCGTTGATGGTGAGATGATCACGGTTACAGTCGAAGGCAAAGATGAAGTGTTCGCGCTGAGTAATATCCAGAAGGCGAACCTGGTTCCCCACTTTTAACAGTCTGGATTGAGGTGAAAAGCCCGCGATGAACAAAGAAATTTTGGCTGTTGTTGAAGCCGTTTCCAACGAGAAAGCCCTGCCGCGTGAGAAAATTTTCGAAGCGCTGGAAAGTGCACTGGCTACGGCAACCAAGAAAAAATATGAACAAGAGATCGATGTCCGCGTTGAAATCGATCGTAAAAGCGGTGACTTCGATACTTTCCGTCGTTGGCTTATCGTTGAAGAAGTGACCCAACCAACGAAGGAAATCACCCTCGAAGCGGCGCGTTTCGAAGATGAAAGCCTGAACATTGATGATTACGTTGAAGATCAGATTGAATCCGTGACCTTCGACCGTATCACCACACAGACCGCGAAACAGGTTATCGTACAGAAAGTACGTGAAGCTGAACGTGCGATGGTTGTTGACCAGTTCCGCGAGCACGAAGGTGAGATCATCACCGGCGTGGTGAAGAAAGTTAACCGCGACAACATCTCCCTGGATCTGGGTAACAACGCGGAAGCGGTTATCCTGCGTGAAGATATGCTGCCACGCGAAAACTTCCGTCCGGGCGACCGTATTCGCGGCGTACTCTATTCCGTGCGTCCAGAAGCCCGCGGTGCTCAGCTGTTCGTGACCCGTTCTAAGCCTGAGATGCTGGTCGAACTGTTCCGCATCGAAGTGCCAGAAATCGGCGAAGAAGTTATCGAGATCAAAGCGGCTGCCCGCGATCCAGGTTCCCGTGCGAAAATCGCGGTGAAAACCAACGACAAACGTATCGATCCGGTCGGTGCTTGCGTCGGTATGCGTGGCGCGCGCGTTCAGGCCGTTTCGACTGAACTCGGCGGTGAGCGTATTGATATCGTTCTGTGGGACGACAACCCGGCGCAGTTCGTGATTAACGCGATGGCCCCGGCTGATGTTGCCTCTATCGTCGTCGACGAAGACAAGCACACCATGGATATCGCCGTTGAAGCCGGTAACCTGGCACAGGCTATCGGCCGTAACGGTCAGAACGTCCGTCTGGCGTCGCAGCTGAGCGGCTGGGAACTCAACGTAATGACCGTTGACGACCTGCAGGCGAAGCACCAGGCTGAAGCCCATGCAGCGATTGATACCTTCACTAAGCACCTGGACATTGACGAAGAGTTCGCCACCGTTCTGGTTGAAGAAGGCTTCTCTACGCTGGAAGAACTGGCCTATGTGCCAATGAAAGAACTGCTGGAAATTGACGGTCTGGATGAAGCCACCGTTGAAGCCCTGCGTGAACGCGCTAAAAACGCACTGACCACCCTGGCACTGGCTCAGGAAGAAAGCCTTGGTGATAACAAGCCGGCTGATGACCTGCTGAATCTGGAAGGTCTTGATCGTGCGATCGCGTTCAAGCTGGCTGCCCGTGGTGTTTGTACGCTGGAAGATCTCGCTGAGCAAGGCGTTGATGACCTGGCCGATATCGAAGGTTTAACCGACGAGAAAGCCGGCGAACTCATCATGGCCGCACGTAATATCTGCTGGTTCGGCGACGAAGCGTAATAAACTGTAGCAGGAAGGAACAGCATGACTGATGTAACTGTAAAAACGCTGGCTGCTGAGATTCAGACCTCCGTGGATCGCCTGGTACAGCAATTTGCTGATGCAGGGATCCCGAAGTCCGCTGATGACTCGGTGACCGCGCAAGAAAAACAAACCTTGTTAACGCATCTGAACCGTGAACATGGTTCAACGCCTGACAAGTTAACGCTGCAGCGCAAAACGCGTAGCACGTTAAACATTCCAGGTACTGGTGGAAAAAGTAAATCGGTACAAATCGAAGTCCGCAAGACGCGCACCTTTGTAAAACGTGATCCGCAAGAGGCAGAACGCCTCGCTGCGGAAGAGCAGGCACAGCGTGAAGCGGAAGAGCAAGCCCAGCGTGAGGCAGAAGAAAACGCCAAACGTGAGGCAGTATTAAAAGCTGAACGTGAGGCCGCAGAAAAAGCGAAACGTGACGCCGCTGAAAAAGCGAAGCGCGACGCTGCGGAAAAAGACAAAGTGAGCAATCAACAGACTGACGATATGACCAAAAACGCCCAGGCAGAAAAAGCCCGTCGTGAAAATGAAGCAGCCGAGCTGAAGCGTAAAGCGGAAGAAGAAGCCCGTCGCAAGCTTGAAGAAGAAGCCCGTCGCGTTGCTGAAGAAGCGCGCCGTATGGCAGAAGAGAACGAGAAAAACGGTGTGAATGCCGCTGAACCGTCCGAAGACACCAGCGACTATCACGTCACCACCTCCCAGCACGCGCGTCAGGCAGAAGATGACAACGACCGTGAAGTTGAAGGTGGTCGTGGCCGCACGCGCAGTGCAAAAGCCGCGCGTCCAGCCAAAAAAGGCAACAAGCACGCCGAATCTAAAGCTGACCGTGAAGAAGCACGTGCTGCCGTTCGCGGTGGTAAAGGCGGCAAGCGTAAAGGTTCCGCTCTGCAGCAGGGCTTCCAGAAGCCAGCGCAGGCTGTTAACCGTGACGTTGTGATCGGCGAAACCATCACCGTTGGCGATCTGGCTAACAAGATGGCGGTTAAAGGCTCTCAGGTCATCAAAGCGATGATGAAGCTGGGCGCAATGGCGACCATCAACCAGGTTATCGACCAGGAAACTGCACAGCTGGTTGCCGAAGAGATGGGCCACAAAGTTATCCTGCGTCGTGAAAACGAGCTGGAAGAAGCGGTAATGAGCGACCGTGACACTGGCGCAGCAGCTGAGCCGCGTGCACCGGTTGTGACCATCATGGGTCACGTTGACCACGGTAAAACCTCTCTGCTGGACTACATTCGTTCTACGAAAGTTGCCTCTGGCGAAGCAGGCGGCATTACCCAGCACATCGGTGCATACCATGTAGAAACCGATAACGGGATGATCACCTTCCTGGATACCCCGGGCCACGCCGCGTTTACCTCCATGCGTGCACGTGGTGCTCAGGCAACGGATATCGTTGTTCTGGTTGTCGCAGCAGACGATGGCGTAATGCCACAGACCATCGAAGCTATCCAGCACGCGAAAGCGGCGCAGGTGCCTCTGGTTGTTGCAGTGAACAAAATCGATAAGCCAGAAGCGGACATGGATCGCGTTAAAAACGAACTGTCCCAGTACGGTGTTATGCCGGAAGAGTGGGGCGGTGAGTCTCAGTTCATCCCGGTTTCTGCAAAAGTGGGTACCGGTATCGACGACCTGCTGAACGCTATCCTGCTGCAGGCTGAAGTTCTGGAGCTGAAAGCGGTTCGCAATGGTATGGCGAGCGGCGCGGTAATCGAATCCTTCCTGGATAAAGGCCGTGGCCCGGTTGCGACCGTTCTGGTACGTGAAGGTACCCTGAACAAAGGCGACATCGTGCTGTGTGGCTTCGAATATGGCCGTGTTCGTGCAATGCGTGACGAACTGGGTCGCGAAGTGCTGGAAGCAGGTCCATCCATTCCTGTGGAAATCCTGGGTCTGTCCGGTGTTCCGGCTGCCGGTGATGAAGTGACCGTTGTTCGTGACGAGAAGAAAGCGCGTGAAGTTGCGCTGTACCGTCAGGGCAAATTCCGTGAAGTTAAACTGGCTCGTCAGCAGAAATCTAAACTCGAGAACATGTTCGCCAACATGACCGAAGGCGAAGTTCACGAAGTGAACGTGGTTCTGAAGGCCGACGTTCAGGGTTCTGTGGAAGCGATCTCCGACTCTTTACTGAAACTCTCTACCGACGAAGTGAAGGTGAAGATCATCGGTTCCGGCGTAGGTGGTATCACCGAAACCGACGCAACCCTGGCTGCAGCGTCCAACGCGATTCTGGTTGGCTTCAACGTGCGTGCCGATGCCTCTGCGCGTCGCGTGATCGAAGCGGAAAGCCTGGATCTGCGTTACTACTCCGTCATCTATAACCTGATCGACGAAGTGAAAGCGGCGATGAGCGGTATGCTGTCTCCGGAACTGAAACAGCAGATCATCGGTCTGGCTGAAGTGCGTGACGTGTTCAAATCACCGAAATTCGGTGCGATCGCGGGCTGTATGGTTACCGAGGGTAACATCAAGCGTCACAACCCAATCCGCGTACTGCGTGACAACGTGGTTATCTACGAAGGCGAGCTGGAATCCCTGCGCCGCTTCAAAGATGACGTTAACGAAGTCCGTAACGGCATGGAATGTGGTATCGGCGTTAAGAACTACAACGACGTTCGCGTTGGCGATATGATCGAAGTGTTCGAGATCATCGAGATCCAACGCACTATCGCGTAATCTTCGCTAAGATTGCCGATTGTAGGCCGGGATCGCCTCGCGCCACCCGGCATTAAATTTCAAAAGGGGCTTTGGCCCCTTTTTTGTCTGGAGAATTTATTATGGCGAAAGAATTTGGTCGCCCGCAGCGCGTGGCTCAGGAGATGCAAAAAGAGATCGCAATCATCCTTCAGCGCGAAATCAAAGACCCGCGCCTGGGGATGATGACCACCGTGTCTGGCGTGGAGATGTCCCGCGACCTGGCGTATGCCAAAGTGTTCGTAACCTTCCTGAATGACCAGGACGAAGACGCGGTTAAGAACGGTATTAAAGCGCTGCAGGAAGCCTCCGGTTTCATCCGCTCTCTGCTTGGCAAAGCGATGCGCCTGCGTATCGTGCCAGAGCTGACCTTCTTCTACGACAACTCGCTGGTCGAAGGGATGCGCATGTCCAACCTGGTCACCAGCGTGGTGAAGCAGGATGATGAGCGTCGTGTGAACCCGGACGATAAAAAGGAGGACTGATGAGTCGTCCTCGTCGTCGCGGACGCGACGTGCACGGCGTGCTGCTGCTGGATAAACCGCAGGGTGCATCCAGCAACGACGTGCTGCAAAAAGTAAAGCGTATATATAACGCCAACCGCGCGGGGCACACCGGGGCGCTGGATCCGCTGGCGACCGGTATGCTGCCGATTTGTCTGGGTGAAGCGACCAAGTTTTCCCAATATCTGCTGGATTCGGACAAACGCTACCGCGTGATTGCCAAGCTTGGCCAGCGCACGGACACCTCCGATGCTGATGGTCAGGTCGTCGAAGAGCGTCCGGTGACGTTCAGCAGCGAACAGCTTGATGCCGCGCTCGAGAGCTTCCGTGGCGACACTCAACAGGTGCCGTCCATGTACTCGGCGCTGAAGTACCAGGGCAAAAAGCTCTATGAGTATGCGCGTCAGGGAATTGAGGTGCCACGCGAGGCCCGTCCGATTACGGTCTATGAGCTGCTGTTCATTCGTCATGAAGGCGATGAGCTGGAGCTGGAAGTGCATTGCTCAAAAGGCACCTATATCCGCACCATCATCGACGATCTGGGTGAGAAGCTGGGCTGTGGCGCGCACGTTATTTATCTGCGCCGTCTGGCAGTCAGCAAGTACCCGGCTGAACGTATGGTGACGCTGGAGCAGCTGCAGGCGCTGGTGGACCAGGCGCAGGAGCAGGGCACAGAGGCGGCGGATCTGCTTGACCCATTACTGATGCCAATGGACAGTCCTGCTTCGGACTATCCGGTTGTCAATCTGCCGTTGACCTCCTCCGTTTACTTTAAAAACGGCAACCCGGTGCGCACGACGAATGTCCCGGCGCAAGGGCTGGTACGCGTGACGGAAGGCGATAACCATACCTTTATCGGGATGGGTGAAATCGACGACGAAGGTCGTGTTGCCCCACGCCGACTGGTGGTTGAATATCCGGCATAAGCTGACGCCTTGCCTTGCGATAAGCAGGGGAGGCGGGTAGAATATTGCGGCTTAACGTCTGGTAAATTGTTTAACAATTGGCATACGTTATACATGGGAAAGCTGAATTAGAGATCGGCTTCCTTTCATTCTTTAAATTTTGGAGTTTTAAAATGTCTCTAAGCGTTGAAGCTAAAGCTAAAATCGTTTCTGAGTTTGGTCGTGATGCTAACGACAGCGGTTCTACCGAAGTTCAGGTTGCACTGCTGACTGCACAGATTAACCACCTGCAGGGTCACTTTGCAGAGCACAAAAAAGATCACCACAGCCGTCGTGGTCTGCTGCGCATGGTTTCTCAGCGTCGTAAACTGCTCGACTACCTGAAACGTAAAGATGTTGCACGCTACACCGCGCTGATCGAGCGTCTGGGCCTGCGTCGCTAAGTCTTGCGAGTTTCAGAAAAGGGGGCCTTATGGCCCCTTTTTTCAACCAGACCGCAGCAATTCACTGGAAACTAATGTATTGTTGCTATAAATGATCTTCATTGCAGAGGTTCGCGCGGCTAATGAGAGGCTTCACCCATGGGGGTGTCGGTTGTCATTAGTCGCGAGGATGCGAAGAAGGTCCGGTAAAAGTCAGCACGCCTTTGGTGTGCTGTCATTCATTTAAGAAAGGACAGAATCTTGCTGAATCCGATCGTTCGTAAATTCCAGTACGGTCAACATACCGTTACGCTGGAAACCGGCATGATGGCACGTCAGGCTACTGCTGCTGTTATGGTAAGCATGGATGACACCGCGGTATTCGTGACCGTGGTTGGCCAGAAAAAAGCTAAACCAGGTCAGGACTTCTTCCCACTGACCGTAAACTACCAGGAGCGTACTTACGCTGCCGGTAAAATCCCGGGTGGTTTCTTCCGTCGTGAAGGCCGTCCAAGCGAAGGCGAAACCCTGATCGCGCGTCTGATTGACCGCCCGGTTCGTCCGCTCTTCCCGGAAGGCTTCGTTAACGAAGTTCAGGTTATCGCGACCGTTGTTTCCGTTAACCCACAGGTTAACCCGGACATCGTTGCGATGATTGGCGCATCCGCAGCCCTCTCCCTGTCTGGTATTCCATTCAACGGTCCTATCGGTGCTGCGCGCGTGGGTTACATCAATGACCAGTACGTTCTGAACCCAACTCAGGACGAGCTGAAGTCAAGCAAGCTGGACCTGGTTGTTGCCGGTACCGAAGCTGCGGTACTGATGGTTGAATCCGAAGCAGAACTGCTGAGCGAAGACCAGATGCTGGGCGCGGTGGTCTTTGGCCACGACCAGCAGCAGATTGTTATCCAGAACATCAACGACCTGGTGAAAGAAGCCGGTAAACCACGTTGGGACTGGCAGCCAGAAGCGGCAAACGACGCGCTGAATGCACGCGTTGCAGCCCTGGCCGAAGCGCGTCTGAGCGATGCTTACCGCATCACCGACAAGCAAGAGCGTTATACCCAGGTTGACGCGATCAAATCTGAAACCATCGCTACGCTGGTGGCAGAAGATGAGTCCCTGGACGCTAACGAGCTCGGCGAAATCCTGCACGCTATCGAGAAAAACGTTGTTCGTAGCCGCGTTCTGGCAGGCGAGCCGCGTATCGATGGCCGTGAAAAAGATATGATCCGTGGTCTGGATGTGCGTACTGGCGTGCTGCCACGTACTCACGGTTCTGCACTGTTCACCCGTGGTGAAACGCAGGCGCTGGTTACCGCAACCCTGGGTACTGCCCGTGACGCACAGAACATCGACGAACTGATGGGCGAGCGCACTGACAGCTTCCTGTTCCACTACAACTTCCCTCCGTACTCCGTAGGTGAAACCGGTATGGTTGGCTCGCCGAAGCGTCGTGAAATTGGTCACGGTCGTCTGGCGAAGCGCGGCGTGCTGGCTGTGATGCCAGATGCTGATAAATTCCCGTACACCGTTCGTGTGGTTTCTGAAATCACCGAATCTAACGGTTCCTCTTCTATGGCTTCCGTGTGCGGTGCTTCTCTGGCACTGATGGATGCGGGCGTACCGGTGAAAGCGGCCGTTGCGGGTATCGCAATGGGTCTGGTGAAAGAAGGCGACAACTTCGTTGTTCTGTCTGACATCCTGGGCGACGAAGATCACCTGGGTGATATGGACTTCAAAGTCGCGGGTTCCCGCGAAGGTATCTCTGCCCTGCAGATGGATATCAAAATTGAAGGCATCACCAAAGAGATCATGCAGGTTGCGCTGAACCAGGCTAAAGGTGCACGTCTGCACATCCTGAGCGTGATGGAACAGGCGATCAACGCGCCGCGTGGCGACATTTCTCAGTTCGCTCCACGTATCCACACCATTAAGATCAGCCCGGACAAGATCAAAGACGTTATCGGTAAAGGCGGTTCTGTTATCCGTGCCCTGACCGAAGAGACTGGCACCACCATCGAAATCGAAGATGACGGTACTGTGAAGATCGCAGCGACCGACGGCGAGAAAGCGAAATACGCTATCCGTCGTATCGAAGAGATCACTGCCGAGATCGAAGTGGGCCGTGTCTACAATGGTAAAGTGACCCGTATCGTTGACTTTGGCGCATTCGTTGCCATCGGTGGCGGTAAAGAAGGTCTGGTACACATCTCTCAGATCGCTGACAAGCGCGTTGAGAAAGTGACCGATTACCTGCAGATGGGTCAGGAAGTGCCGGTTAAAGTTCTCGAAGTTGACCGTCAGGGCCGTATCCGTCTGAGCATTAAAGAAGCGACCGAGCAGTCTCAATCTGCCGCTGCGCCGGAAGCTCCGGCTGGCGAACAGGGCGAGTAAGGTTGCCGTTTGCCCCCCGTGCAAGCGGGGGGCTTGTTATCAGGCAGGACGCCTTGTTAGCAGCCGGGGGACAGGACGTTCATCCAATTGTTGTCTTCGGGAGTGGGAAATGAAGCCTTTTCTGCGCTGGTGTTTCGTTGCGACAGCTTTGACGCTGGCAGGATGCAGCAACTCTGCCTGGCGTAAAAGTGAAGTCCTCGCAGTGCCACTGCAACCGACTTTGCAGCAGGAAGTGATTCTGGCACGCATGGAACAAATTCTTGCCAGTCGGGCTTTAACCGATGACGAACGCGCACAGCTTTTATATGAGCGCGGAGTGTTGTATGATAGTCTCGGTCTGAGGGCACTGGCGCGAAATGATTTTTCACAAGCGTTGGCGATCCGACCGGATATGCCTGAAGTATTCAATTACTTAGGCATTTATTTAACGCAGGCAGGCAATTTTGATGCTGCCTATGAAGCGTTTGATTCTGTACTTGAGCTTGATCCAACTTACAACTACGCGCACTTGAATCGCGGTATCGCATTGTATTACGGCGGTCGTGACAAGTTAGCGCAAGATGATCTGCTGGCGTTTTATCAAGACGATCCTAACGATCCTTTCCGTAGCCTGTGGCTTTTCATTGTTGAGCAGAAGCTCGACGAAAAGCAGGCTAAAGATGCGTTAAAACAACGCTTCGACAAATCGGACAAGGAGCAGTGGGGATGGAATATTGTCGAGTTCTACCTGGGCGACATTAGCGAAGCAACGCTGATGGAACGCCTGAAGGCGGACGCAACGGATAACACCTCGCTCGCTGAGCATCTCAGTGAAACCAACTTCTATTTAGGTAAGTACTACCTAAGTCTGGGGGATACGGACAGCGCTACGGCACTGTTCAAATTAGCGGTTGCTAACAACGTACACAACTACGTTGAGCACCGTTATGCATTGTTGGAATTATCGCTCTTGGGCCAGGAGCATGACGACCTGGCAGAATCGGACCAGCAATAGCTGACGACATAAACATCAGCCCGTAATCTTTTGATTGCCATCACCTTTACTGGTGAGGGCGTTGTTGTTCGTCAATACACCTACTTTGAGCCGG
The DNA here is from genome assembly GCF_019584355.1 of Leclercia sp. EC_58. Classification (NCBI taxonomy): domain Bacteria; kingdom Pseudomonadati; phylum Pseudomonadota; class Gammaproteobacteria; order Enterobacterales; family Enterobacteriaceae; genus Leclercia; species Leclercia sp. EC_58. The sequence goes on along the minus strand of NZ_VDAM01000001.1, from coordinate 550,660 downwards.
TTCACACTTTCAATGAAAATTACCGAAAATTTTCACGATAAGTTATGTAGACTGGCCGCCATTGACATTGAGGCACTCGTACTACATGGCTGAATTCGAAACCACTTTTGCAGATCTGGGCCTGAAGGCTCCTATCCTTGAAGCCCTTAACGATCTGGGTTACGAAAAACCATCTCCGATCCAGGCAGAATGTATCCCACATCTGCTCTCTGGTCGTGACGTGCTGGGCATGGCCCAGACTGGTAGCGGTAAAACCGCAGCGTTCTCGCTGCCGCTGCTGAATAACATTGACCCGGACCTGCGTGCACCGCAGATCCTCGTACTGGCTCCGACCCGTGAACTGGCTGTTCAGGTGGCGGAAGCTATGACTGAATTCTCTAAACACATGCGCGGCGTAAACGTGGTTGCCCTTTACGGCGGCCAGCGTTATGACGTGCAGTTACGCGCCCTGCGTCAGGGTCCACAGATCGTCGTCGGTACGCCGGGTCGTCTGCTGGATCACCTGAAACGCGGTACGCTGGATCTCTCTAAACTGAGCGGTCTGGTACTGGATGAAGCTGACGAAATGCTCCGCATGGGCTTCATCGAAGACGTAGAAACCATCATGGCGCAGATCCCGGAAGGTCATCAGACCGCTCTGTTCTCTGCAACCATGCCAGAAGCGATCCGTCGCATTACCCGCCGCTTCATGAAAGAGCCGCAGGAAGTGCGCATCCAGTCCAGCGTGACCACTCGCCCGGACATCAGCCAGAGCTACTGGGCTGTGTACGGTATGCGTAAAAACGAAGCGCTGGTGCGTTTCCTGGAAGCAGAAGATTTTGATGCGGCGATCATCTTCGTTCGTACCAAAAATGCGACCCTGGAAGTGGCAGAAGCCCTGGAGCGTAGCGGCTACAACAGCGCAGCGCTGAACGGCGACATGAACCAGGCGCTGCGTGAGCAGACGCTGGAGCGTCTGAAAGACGGTCGTCTGGATATCCTGATTGCAACCGACGTGGCAGCACGTGGTCTGGACGTTGAACGTATCAGCCTGGTTGTTAACTACGACATCCCGATGGACTCCGAGTCTTACGTTCACCGTATTGGCCGTACCGGTCGTGCAGGTCGTGCGGGCCGTGCGCTGCTGTTCGTTGAGAACCGCGAGCGTCGTCTGCTGCGTAACATCGAACGCACCATGAAGCTGACCATTCCAGAAGCAGACCTGCCAAACGCAGAACTGCTGGGCAAACGCCGTCTGGAAAAATTCGCCGCGAAAGTCCAGCAGCAGCTGGAGAGCAGCGATCTGGATCAGTACCGTGCGCTGCTGACGCAGATCCAGCCGACCGCCGAAGGCGAAGAGCTGGATATCGAAACGTTGGCCGCTGCACTGCTGAAGATGGCGCAGGGCGAACGTTCTCTGATCGTGCCGCCAGATGCACCGATGCGTCCTAAGCGTGAGTTCCGTGACCGTGACGATCGTTTCGAACGTCGTGGCGACCGCAACGATCGTGGCCCACGTGGCGACCGTCCAGAGCGTGGTGGTGAAGATCGTCCACGTCGCGAACGTCGTGATGCTGGCGAAATGGAACTGTACCGCATTGAAGTGGGCCGTGATGATGGTGTTGAAGTTCGTCATATCGTTGGCGCGATCGCTAACGAAGGCGACATCAGCAGCCGTTACATCGGTAACATCAAGCTGTTCGGCACCCACTCCACCATCGAACTGCCAAAAGGTATGCCGGGCGAGGTTCTGCAGCACTTTACCCGTACCCGCATCCTGAACAAGCCGATGAACATGCAGCTGCTGGGCGATGCTCAGCCGCGTCCGGACCGTGGCGGCGAACGTCGTGGCGGTGGCCGCAGCTTCGGTGGCGAGCGTCGTGAAGGCGGTCGTGGTCCTCGTCGTGAAGGGGCTGCACCAGGTGCAGGTCGTTTCAGCGGTGAGCGTCGTGAAAGCCGTGGCCCACGTCGCGAAGATGGCCCGGTTCGTCGTCGTGACGCGTAATCTTCACGCTCTGTAGCGTAAAGTAAAATATACAGCCCCGATATTTTTATCGGGGCTTTTTTTATTCCTTTTGTACTATTGTACTGGTACAGTGCGGCACATTAAGATGCAGGTCCCAAATTATTGACTGGAGAAAAGGCTGTATGGCGACACTAACCACCACCCAAACGTCACCTTCACTGCTCGGCGGTGTGGTGATCATCGGCGGCACCATCATAGGTGCGGGGATGTTCTCCCTGCCGGTGGTCATGTCCGGGGCGTGGTTCTTCTGGTCGCTAGCGGCGCTGGTCTTCACCTGGTTCTGTATGCTGCACTCCGGGCTGATGATCCTCGAAGCTAATCTCAACTACCGCATTGGGTCGAGCTTTGACACCATCACCCGCGACCTGCTGGGCAAGCGCTGGAATATCGTCAACGGTATTTCCATTGCCTTTGTGCTCTATATCCTGACCTACGCCTATATCTCGGCCAGCGGCTCGATTCTGCATCACACTTTCGCAGAGATGTCGCTGAACGTCCCGGCGCGCCTGGCGGGTTTTGCCTTCGCTCTTGGCGTGGCATTTATCGTCTGGATGAGTACCAAAGCGGTGAGCCGGATGACGGCCATTGTGCTGGGCGCTAAGGTCATCACCTTTTTCCTGACCTTCGGCAGCTTGTTGGGGCATGTTACGCCCGCCACGCTGTTTAACGTGGCGCAGAGCAACACGTCGTATTCACCCTATCTGCTGATGAACCTGCCGTTTTGTCTGGCATCGTTTGGCTATCATGGCAACGTTCCGAGCCTGATGAAGTATTACGGCAAAGATCCACGCACCATCACCCGCTGCCTGGTCTACGGCACACTGCTGGCATTGGGGCTGTATGTGATCTGGCTGCTGGGAACGATGGGTAACATTCCGCGTCCGGAATTCATCGGCATTGCGCAGAAGGGCGGGAATATTGATGTGCTGGTACAGGCCCTGAGTGGCGTGCTCAACAGCCGTAGTCTGGACCTGCTGCTGGTGATCTTCTCCAACTTCGCCGTGGCGAGCTCGTTCCTCGGCGTGACCCTGGGGCTGTTTGACTATCTGGCCGATCTCTGTGGCTTTGATGACTCTGCGCTGGGGCGTCTGAAAACCGCGCTGCTGACCTTCCTGCCGCCGGTAATCGGTGGCCTGCTGTGGCCGAACGGTTTCCTGTATGCCATTGGCTATGCGGGGCTGGCGGCAACGATCTGGGCGGCGATTGTCCCGGCGCTGCTGGCGCGTAAATCACGTAAGCGCTTCGGTAGCCCAAAATTCCGCGTCTGGGGCGGCAAGCCGATGATTGCACTGATTCTGGTGTTCGGTATCGGCAACGCAGTGGTCCACGTGCTGTCGAGCTTTAATCTGCTGCCTGTATATCAGTGAACATATTGCCCGGTGGCGCTTCGCTTACCGGGCCTACAGGGATGGAGTAGGCCGGGCAAGCGCAGCGCCGCCCGGCAAAAAACTACCCCACCAGCTCCTCTTTCACCTGCATCGCCAGATCGAACGAATGTAGACGCGCCTGGTGATCGAAGATCTGGCCGTTGACCATGATCTCATCAGCCTGCGTCTCACGCAGCACCGCTTCCAGGCCATGACGCACCTTCGCTTTATCCCCTACCAGCGACATGCTTAACGCCTGTTGCACGCCATATTGTTCTGACGCCGACCACAGCTGGTGCATATTCTCCACCGGCGGTGGCAGTTGCCCCGTCTCGCCGCGGCGCAGCTTCATAAAGGCCTGCTGCATGGAGGTAAACAGGAATTCCGCATCGCGGTTGCTGTCAGCGGCAATGATGTTGATGCACACCATCGCATACGGTTTTTCCAGCCGCGCCGAAGGCTTAAAGTGGGTGCGATAGAGATGCAGCGCCTGGTGCAGCATATCCGGCGCAAAGTGCGACGCGAAGGCAAACGGCAGCCCCAGCTGCGCGGCCAGCTGGGCGCTATAGAGGCTGGAGCCTAACAGCCACACCGGGATCTGCTCGCCATAGCCCGGCACCGGGCGCACCTGCGGATTCGGGTCACGGGCATCAAACCACTCCACCAGTTCAAGCACGTCGCGGGGGAAGTTATCGATGTCACCGCTCATATGGCGACGCAGGGCGCGCATGGTCGGCTGATCGCTGCCCGGTGCACGGCCCAGTCCCAGGTCGATACGGCCCGGATAGAGAGTGTTGAGAGTACCAAACTGCTCGGCAATAACCAGCGGCGAATGGTTAGGTAGCATCACGCCGCCCGAGCCTAAATGCAGCGTCGTGGTATTCGCCGCCAGATAGCCGAGCAGCACTGAGGTGGCGGCGCTGGCAATCCCGACCATGTTGTGGTGTTCCGCCAGCCAGTAGCGATGATAGCCGCGCTGTTCAGCCAGGCGGGCGAGATCCAGTGAGTGGGTAAAGGCTTCCCTTGCCGAGGAGCCTTCAGGGATCGGCGCCAGGTCCAGCACCGAAAACGGAATGGATTTATCAGTCATAGCAGCTCACTTTGTCGACGGTGAATCTTTAATAGTGCATTAAAATTTTACAGTCGTTGTTAACAAAGTGAGCCTTTTTTAGTCCTGCAGCTCCAGCCCGGCGAGACGTCGCCAGTAGCCGTTGCACTCGCTGTTCGCCGTCAGCGGCAGCGGGGCAGCACCATTTTCATTGGCGCGGAAGGCGTCGATCATGGCGAAGGTTTCGGTGCCCAGCGGCGACAGACGCACCATATCCACCAGCCCTTTCATTGAGGCCAGTTCGTTGCCGAGGTTGTAAACGTAGCCGCTCATGGTCTGAATGCCGTTGAGGACAAACACCTGCTGATTCTCCTGCGACAGCATGCTGCGTCCGTTGGGGTATTTGATGCAGCAGGTTTCGCACTCATCTTTCGGCAGATTCTCTGAACGCGCAGTAAAGCAGCGGGCGGAGTACGCCAGCGGCAGATGCCCGTAGCTGAGCACTTCCACTTCAAACTGATTGCGGATCCCCAGCTCGTCGCACTGCGCCAGGATGTTCACCAGCCAGTCACGGGAGAGTTCCACCGGCATACACCAGCGCGTCATGCCCTGTTTGAGCAGCAGACGCAGCGTCACGGCGTTGTAGCAGTTCAGCGCATGCCCGGCGACAAACGGCAGCTTGCGCTCGGCGCACAGGTTCACCACGCCGAGGTCGCTGGCCTCCAGCAGAAATTCACCGTTCTCCACATAGCGCTTCAGCTCATTCAGTTCTGACGAGGCCTGAACCAGCGCCAGCGTAGAGAGCACGACCTGCTTTCCGCTGTCGGCCAGGGTTTTCGCCATCTCCAGCCAGTCACCCACCTTTGTGGCGCGACGCTTACTGCACACCGCCTCGCCGAGGTAAATCACATCCGCCTGGCTGGTTGCCGCCTGCTGATAAAAGTCTTCCAGCGTCTCTTTCGACCAGTAATAGAGCACCGGTCCTAATGAATATTTCATGGTTTATCTCACTGCCATTTACGGTGATACGCACCCAGCGTGGTCTGCGTGCCTTCGGACATCGAGCCGAGCGTCTCCATCCACGCCGGTTCTGGCGTATAGCTCTGCGGATTTGCCATGCAGCGATCGATCGCCTGGCGCCACACTTTTGCCACCTGGCTGACATAGGCCGGGCTGCGCTGGCGTCCTTCGATTTTCACCGAGGCGATGTTGGCGGCCAGCAGTTCCGGCAGCAGTTCGAGGGTGTTCAGGCTGGTGGGCTCCTCCAGCGCATGGTAGCGCTCGCCATCCACCAGATAGCGGCCTTTGCACAGCGTCGGATAGCCGGCGTTTTCATCATCCTGATAGCGGTCAATCAGCACCTCGTTCAGACGCGACTCCAGCCCCTGCGGGGTTTGCTGCCAGCGCACGTAGCGGGCAGGGGAGCAGGCGCCCACAGTGTTGGGCGATTCCCCGGTGAGATAAGAAGAGAGGTAGCAGCGCCCTTCAGCCATGATGCACAGGCTGCCAAAGGCAAAAACTTCCAGCGGAACTGGCGTGACCCGCGCCAGTTGCTTAACCTGATGAATAGAGAGTACGCGCGGCAGCACCACGCGCGACACTTCAAAATTACGATAATAAAAGCGTACGGCCTCTTCGTTAGTGGCAGACGCCTGTACCGAGACATGGCGCTCAATATGGGGATAGCGTTCGGCGGCATACTCCAGCATGGCGAGATCCGCCAGAATCAGGGCGTCGGCACCCAGCTGTGCCGCCATATCCACCGCGCGCTGCCAGCGTTGATAGCCGTCGGGGTGGGCAAAGGTATTGATAGCGATATGCAGTTTACGGCGATGAAGATGTACGAAGCTCACCGCTTCCTGCAGTTTTTTCTCGGTAAAATTGAGACCAGCGAAGTGACGGGCATTGGTATCGTCCTTCAGCCCGATATAAACCGCATCGGCGCCGTTTTCGATGGCCGCCTTTAACGCCGGTAAGTTCCCGGCAGGGCAGAGCAGCTCCATAATTTATCCTGACGTTCGCAGCCCCAGAGGGATGCAAAATTGTTATCGAACAGGGATTTTAATTAACCATCCGGCGACAATTTTTGATTTAAGGCAGCTAATGGCGTATTGATGACACCAATAATGGGTTACGCCGGTTGTCAGTTTGTTGATTTACCCCGCTATACCGGCGACTGGATATGGCAAAATATCAGGACTATAGATATCAGGAGTATTGCTCGTGCTGGATAAACTGCGTTCACGTCTCGTACAATTTGGCCCGTCGCTGCTGAGCGTGCCGGTTAAGCTCGCGCCCTTTGCCCTGAAGCGTCAGGTACTGGAGCAGGTGCTCAGCTGGCAATTCCGCCAGGCGCTGGCGGATGGCGAGCTGGAATTTCTTGAAGGGCGCTGGTTACGTATCGAGGTGCGCGATATTGGTCTGCGCTGGTACACCTCCGTTGAAAATGAACAGCTGGTGGTGCGCGAATCCGCCGAGGCGGACGTCAGCTTCAGCGCTGACGCCAGCGATCTGCTGATGATTGCGGCACGCAAGCAGGATCCCGACACGCTCTTCTTCCAGCGCCGTCTGGTGATTGAAGGCGATACCGAGTTAGGTCTGTATGTCAAAAACCTGATGGATGCGATTGAACTGGAACAGATGCCGAAGCCGCTGCGCGTGGCCCTGTTGCAACTGGCCGATTTTGTCGAGGCGGGTCTGAAAACTCCGCCGGAAAGTAAACACACTTCTGTAGGTGAGCCATGTTGATTCGAGTAGAAATTGGCATCGATGCCCCGGGTATTGACGCCTTATTACGCCGGTCGTTTGAAGGGGAAGGTGAAGCGCAACTGGTTCACGATCTTCGTGAAGACGGCCTGATTACGCTGGGTCTGGTCGCCACCGATGATGAAGGTCAGGTCGTTGGCTACGTGGCCTTTAGCCCGGTCATCGTGCAGGGCGAAGAGCTGCAGTGGGTCGGCATGGCGCCGCTGGCGGTGGATGAAAACTATCGCGGACAGGGACTGGCGCGCCAGCTGGTCTACGAAGGGCTGGATTCACTCAATGAGTTTGGCTACGCCGCGGTCGTGACGCTGGGCGATCCGGATTTCTACAGCCGTTTAGGCTTCGAGAAAGCGGCACATTACGATCTGCGTTGCCGCTGGCCGGGCACCGAGTCGGCTTTCCAGGTCCACCGTCTGGCCGACGATGCGCTTAACGGCGTGAGCGGCCTGGTGGAATACCACGATCGCTTCAATAGCTTTTAACCGGCGGCCTTTGCAGGCTCTCGCGTAGCGCCTCAAATGTCCCGTCTCCGCTGACGAGGCGCTCTTTCTGGCGCTTCGTGAGCTGTTTAATGCGATATTCCAGCCGGAGGGCCAGGGAGCGATCCCCTGCGACGGCGGAAAACGCCAGCGTCAGCTCTCCTTTACCCCTCAACGCCTTCGCCCCTTTTCCCGTTTGATGTTGCAGGAAGCGGCGCGGCACATCGGTTGTGATGCCCGTATAGAGCGCATTATCAGCAGTTCGAACAAGATAGAGAAACCAGCACACGGCGACAGATTCAGTATGTTAAGGTGAGTGCACCTTAGCATGAGAGAGAAGCGAAATGGAAACTCTGGCCGCCATCAACCGCTGGCTGGCGAAGCAGCACGTGGTTACCTGGTGCGTGCACCATGACGATGAGTTGTGGTGTGCCAATGCCTTTTACTATTACGATCCGCAGCGCGTCGCGTTCTACGTCTTAAGCGAAGACAAAACCCGTCATGCGCAGATGAGCGGCAAACAGGCGAAAGTTGCAGGCACCGTCAACGGGCAGCCCAAAACCGTGGCGTTAATCCGCGGGGTACAGTTCAAAGGGGAGATTCGTCGTCTGGAAGGGGAGGAAAGCGACGTGATGCGCAAGCACTATCTTCGTCGCTTTCCGGTTGCCGCTGCCATGCCAGCTCCGGTATGGGAGATCCGTCTGGATGAACTGAAGTTCACTGACAACACGTTAGGCTTTGGCAAAAAACATCACTGGCTACGCGCCGAGTAAGCGCAACGCCTCACGGTTAAAGGCGATAAGATCTTCTGGCGTCCGGCTGGTAACCAGCTGATCGTTATCGATGACGACCTCCTGATCGTGAAAATCGGCCCCGGCGTTTTTCAGATCGATGGCGATCGACTTCACCCCCGTCAGTTTACGTCCGCGCACAACCTCAGCGCTGATCAGCAGCTGCGGACCGTGGCAGATGGCAAAGACCGGTTTCCCGCTGGAGACAAAGTCCCGGGTAAAGGCCACGAAACGTGTATCGCTGCGTAGCGAGTCCGGGGAGTGCCCACCCGGCAGTAACAGGGCGTCAAAGTCAGACGGGCTCACCTCATCGATGGTTTTATCGATGGTCACGCTGGCCTCGCCCTTATGGCCTTTTACCGTTTTGCCTGCCTCTTTTTCAATGGTGATCACCTCATGGCCCGCCTTACGAAACGCCTCGGCAGGTGAAGTAAATTCTGAATCTTCAAACTCGTCGGTAATCAAGACCGCAATTTTCTTGCTCATGCTTCCTCCGTTGTTTTGGCTTCAGACAGCTTTTTTCCAGCTTGTGGTAAATACTTAACGTTCAGACCACTAAGTGTGGTTGAGTGGCATGAAATCGCATACGGACTAATCTGCAAAGGAGGAGTAATGAGTCAGGTTTTAATTACCGGCGCGACCGGCCTTGTGGGTGGGCACCTGCTGCGTATGCTAATTCAGGAGCAGAAGATCAACTATATTGCCGCCCCGACGCGTCGCCCGCTGGGCGATATAGAAGGGGTGTTTAATCCCCACGATCCGCAACTGACCGATGCGCTGGCACAGGTTCAGGATCCGGTTGATACCGTCTTTTGCTGTCTGGGCACCACCCGGCGTGAGGCGGGCAGCAAAGAGGCCTTTATTCATGCCGATTACACGCTGGTGGTGGATACTGCGCTGACCGGCAAACGACTCGGGGCGAAGCATTTCCTGGTCGTGAGCGCCATGGGGGCTAACGCGCATTCGCCGTTCTTCTACAACAAGGTGAAAGGCAAAATGGAAGAGGCCCTGATCGCCCAGAAGTGGGAGCGGTTGACCATTGTGCGACCGTCCATGCTGCTGGGGGAGCGGGAGAAGCATCGCTTCAGCGAGTCGCTGTTTTCCCCGCTGTTCAGCCTGCTGCCCGGCAACTGGAAGTCTGTCGAGGCGCGGGATGTGGCGCAGGTCATGCTGCAGGAGGCGCTGGGTGCAGCACCGGCAGGGGTCAATATTATTCCGTCGGCGAAAATCAGGGAACAGGCGCAGGGAGAAGGATGAGCGCCCTCTGCCAACGGCAGAGGGCAGGGGAGATTATTTGATGTAGGTGAAGGCCGTGGTCACGTGTTTCACGCCGCTTACCCGGCTGGCGATATCCGCCGCCGCTTTACCTTCACGCTCGGTCACCAGGCCGAGCAGGAACACTTCGCTGTTCTCGGTGGTCACTTTCACGTTCGAGGATTTCACCTGATCGCTGCCCAGCAACTGGGAGCGCACTTTAGTGGTGATCCAGGTGTCGTTTGAGGCGGCACCCAGGCCAATCGGCTGGCCCTGACGTATTTCGTTAAATACCTCGGTCGTCCCTTCTACACCCATCGCAATTTGTTTCGCGCGGGAGGCAAGCTCGGTATTCGGCGCCTGTCCGGCCAGTAACACCTTGCCCTGATAAGCCGTAACGTTAATGCGCGCTTCTTTCTTAATCTGTTGGTCTTTGGAGAGTGCGCTGTTTACGCGCAGCTCCAGGGTGCCGTCATCCACCTGCGTGCCCACGGTACGCGGGTCGGTCGCGGCTTTGGTACTCACTGCGGCGGTACCCACTACCGCTGCAGCCACACATCCCTGAAGCAGCAGCGCAGAAATAAGGACTGCGAGGGGCGAAAGTGCCTTCATGTTTACTCCTTAATCATCCTGGTGAGGGAAAAGCGTGTTATCGATCAGATCGCATAAACAGTTCACCGTCAGCATATGCATCTCCTGAATGCGCGCGCTGCGGTGGGAAGGAATACGGATCTCAACGTCATGCGGACCTAACAGCCCCGCCAGCTCGCCGCCGTCGTAACCGGTCAGCGCAACGATGGTCATATCGCGCGTGACGGCCGCTTCCACGGCCTTGACGATGTCGCGGCTGTTGCCGCGCGTGGAGATGGCCAGCAGGACATCACCGGCATGCCCTAACGCGCGCACCTGCTTGGCGTAGATCTCATCATGAAGACGATCGTTGGCAATCGCCGTTAAGACCACGTTATCGGTATTAAGTGCAATGGCAGGTAAACTGGGGCGCTCTGTCTCAAAACGATTGATCATACTGGCAGCAAAATGCTGTGCGTTGGCGGCCGAGGTGCCATTACCACAACAGAGAATTTTGTTGCCGTTAAGCAGGGACTGAACCAGCGTCATTGCCGCGCGGGAGATGGCGTCCGGCAGCGCTTCTGCTGCTGCAATCTGAGTCTGAATGCTTTCCGTGAAGCAAACCTTAATTCTTTCGAGCACGGTATCCCTTAACGATCTGATTTACGCGTCTTCGCCGAAGGCGTTTTTGAACCATTCGATGGCGTTTCCGGTGAAGGCTACCACATCGAACCGGCAATCCACAGTGTCAAAGCTGCCATTATGCCGGGCAAGCCACAACTGGGCGGTGTGTAACAATTTTTGTTGCTTGGCCCGGGTCACGCTGGCGGCGGCCCCGCCGTAACGGGATGACTGGCGGTAACGCACCTCAATGAACACGATGGACGGGCCGTCCTGCATGATAAGGTCAATTTCCCCGCCGCGTCCGCGAACGTTAGCGGCGATAAAGCGCAGTCCTTTGCGCTCAAGCCAGCGACGCGCCTGTAATTCGCGCGCGTCGCCGGTCTGTTTGCGGGTTAACTGGCCGGAACGATCTGTCCCTGCTGGTATTTGAGCCATGATAACTTCCTGTTAATCACGCAGTCCTGAGTAGCGGTGAGATCGCCGGTGTTGCCGTTAAGGGTAAAGCCCGGCACCTGGCGCATCTGGGTGAAGTGGTTCGCCAGCGCCCAGGCATCCACGCCCATGGCATACAGGCGCGCCAGCGAGTAGTCGTTACGCACGCTGCTGAGTGCCTGCTGCATCAGCTCTGGGTTTGCCCCTGCGAGCATCGGGATTTCGCTGTACTGCAGCCCTTCCATCTCAAGACGGAAATCCGGGCCTGCGGTGCCCTGTGCGCTGCGTGAGCTGGCATACAGCGACACGCCCGCCTGGCTGCCGTTACGCATGGCGATCATCGGTTTGATAAAGGCGATCTCTTCCGGGGTGGCGACAATGTAGGCCGCATCGACGTTACCGCCGCCGCTGATCTGCGCATCCGTTGGCGGCGCCGGGATAGTCAGGCCACCAATCGTCACGCTCTGCTGCTGTGGCAGGCTGGCAGTTACCGGGCTACCGCTGAGGGCAATACCCGCTCCGCCGTTCACGCCCGCGCGCAGTTCTGAGGCTGAGCCAAATTTCTGCTGCAGGACGATACCACCGCCCAGCTGTTGCCACTCCTGGGCAAAGGCAGTCGCGACGCGATCGCCCAGTTGGCTGCGCGGGATGAGCAGCAGGGGAGCCTGCTTACCTTGCTCATGGATATGGCGGGCCGCATCGCGGGCTTCGTCTTCTGGCGACAGGGCAAAGTAGCAGACGTTAGGGCGATTCTGCACCTGCTCCGGCTGGTTCAGCGCCAGCACGTTCAGCGGGGTGTTGCTTCTCACCAGCTCGTCCACGTTATTTTTCAGCAGCGGGCCGACCACGATGCTGGCGCCATCCTGCTGCACCTGATTCAGCACCTGATCGAGCGGCTGGTTGCTGGTGTCATACACTTTTATCTCCGCAGATGGGTTGCCCGTGACCTGTGGTTGGGCAACAGTCTGCGTCTCTTGTGACGTGACCGGAGTCTGCACCGGCTCCTGCGCGTTGCTTTCCTGCACAACGCCTTCCTGCACATCACCTTCCGGCGCGGCGACAGGTTGCTGAGTGGCAGGGGCCTGCACCGGATTCTGGAGCGTGCCTGGCTGAGCAGCGACAGGTTGGGTCGCGGTCAGATCGTTGGTTTCGGCACTGGACGGGCTCACCACATCACCGGCATTAGCTGCCTGGGCGACCTGGGCGGGAACTGCGCTGCCCGCAACGGCGGCAGTACCGTTTCTCGCCGCTTCAAAACCCTGCTGGATCGTGCGGCCAAAGACGGCGGCCTGGCCACCTAATGGCAGCAGCAGGGCGATTTTGCTGGTGGAGGCTGGCTTGAAGTTCTGTACATTAACCAGCTGCGTTGGCAGCATGGTTGCGCCCGGGTTATTTGGATAGCGGGTTTGCCAGTCTTTAATTCCGGCCTTCAGCATATCCGGATCGTTGCGGTTATCGAACCAGACGCGCTGCAAATCCAGCCACCCCTGCAGGATATTCTCGTCGGCGTTAATCACCAGCGCATTGGCCTGATCGGGATTCATGGCGGAGAGCGTCTGCCAGGTGGCATCGATATTTTTCTGTTTTTCCGCAGCGGAGAGCAGCGGCTCCTGGGCGATCAACGCCCGCAGCAGCGTCAGGGAAGGACGACCCTGTTCGGCAGCGATACCGGCCTGCCAGAAACGCGCCTGCTGATTTTTATCCAGCGCACTGATGTCGATATTGCCGAGGATAGTCTTCGCGCCGGCAACATCGTTCTGCGCAATTTTCAGCTCTGCGGCCAGCAGCGACTGCTCGCGACGTTGGGTATCGGTCAGATCCTGCGGCAACTGGTTAAACAGATCGGTGGCATGCTGGGTTTTACCCTCTTTCAGCAGTGCACGAATGGCGAGTAATTGCCAGTTGATCCTGGTATCATTCGAGCTCTGCTCCATCTGGTGCAGATAGAAGCCAGAGTCAGCCTGGGCTGTACCCTCCATGTGGGCAGCACTTTGATCGGGCGCCTGTGTGCCACAGCCTGCAAAGAACAGGGCTGCCAGCACCAGCGGAAGGCTGCGCGTGGCTTTATTATGAAAAAACGTTAAGGGTACCATACTGTATCCAGTGATATTTTTTACGCAATGCTTAATATTAAATCGGCAATACGGATGAAACAATGAAACAACACGAAACGGCAGATAATTCTCAGGGTCAGCTATATATTGTACCTACTCCTATCGGGAATTTATCTGATATTACCCAACGTGCACTCACCGTATTGCAAAGCGTTGATCTTATTGCGGCTGAAGATACTCGCCACACTGGCCTGCTGCTGCAACACTTCGCCATTAATGCCCGCCTGTTTGCCCTGCACGACCATAACGAGCAGCAAAAGGCCGAGACGCTGGTGGCAAAGCTGAAAGAGGGGCAGAACATCGCTCTGGTGTCCGATGCCGGTACGCCGCTGATTAACGATCCGGGCTATCACCTGGTTCGCACCTGCCGCGAGGCGGGCATTCGGGTTGTTCCGCTGCCAGGTCCGTGCGCCGCCATTGCCGCCCTGAGCGCGGCGGGCCTGCCGTCTGACCGCTTCTGCTACGAAGGCTTCCTGCCCGCCAAATCCAAAGGTCGTCGCGACGTGCTTAAAGCGCTGGAAGCCGAACCGCGCACGCTGATCTTTTACGAATCAACCCACCGTCTGCTGGAGAGCCTGGAAGACATGGTCGCCGTCTGGGGAGAGGCGCGTTACGTGGTGCTGGCCCGTGAGCTGACCAAAACCTGGGAGACCATCCACGGCCTGCCGGTTGGCGAATTGCTGGCATGGGTGAAAGAGGATGAAAACCGCCGCAAGGGCGAGATGGTGCTGATTGTCGAAGGGCACAAGGCCGAAGAGGACGCCCTGCCTGCGGATGCCCTGCGCACCCTCGCGCTGTTACAGGCCGAGCTACCGCTGAAGAAAGCGGCCGCGCTGGCAGCAGAGATCCACGGCGTGAAAAAGAACGCGCTGTATAAATATGCGCTGGAGCAGCAGGGAGAGTAAGCTCGTGAGCCGTTATCAACCGCCTTTTACGATTACGTCTGCAATCCTTAATCTGGTGGTTGAAACGGGAGAATTGCTGGGACACTGGGCTGCTTATACGGGGCGAGCTTCACCTCTGCTGCGTAAAGAGAATCGTATTCGTACTATCCAGGCGTCGTTAGCCATCGAGCATAATTCGCTGACCACCGGGCAGGTGACCGCAATTATGGATGGAAAGCGGGTGCTGGCCCCGGCAAAAGATATTCAGGAAGTCAGAAACGCCATCCAGGCCTACGAGCACCTGAATATCTGGCAAGCCAGTCGTCTGAAAGATTTGCTGAGTGCCCATCGGCTCCTGATGAAGGGGCTCGTAGATAATCCCGGGCAACTGCGCCAGGGGGATGTCGGGATCTATCGTGGTAACCAACTGGTGCATATGGCACCTCCTGCGTCTCAGGTACCTCGTCTGGTGGATGAGCTGCTTGGCTGGCTTAATGCCACAGACTTGCACCCGCTAATCGCCAACTCTGTATTCCACTATGAATTTGAATTTAGCCATCCCTTTGCCGACGGTAATGGTCGTATGGGGCGTCTCTGGCAGACTCTTATCCTCAGCCACTGGCGTGCCGAGCTGGCCTGGTTGCCGGTGGAAACGCTGATCCACTTTCAGCAAGAGCGGTACTACGCCATCCTTGGGCAGTGTGATAAAGCCAGCGACTGCACGGCTTTTGTCGAATTTATGCTACAAAATCTTGCCGATGCGCTGCGTGAAAGTATCTCAACCCCGCATGCATTGTCGGAACAAATGTCGGAACAAATGTCGGAAAAAGAGGAAGCCATCCTGCAACTTTTGATTGCCCAGCCAAAGATGACAGCTTCCACCCTGGCCTCAATGCTCGGTGTAACCTCCCGTACGGTAGAACGCTACCTTAGCGCATTACAAAGCAAGGGTAAGGTACAACGGGTCGGTGCCAGAAAAGGTGGGTACTGGCAGGTCTTAAGATAGGCTGCGCTTGTCCCGTCAGACGATATTACTTCTGATATGCAAACCTTCGAAATGTTGAGCATCTGCCAGAACGAAAGGCAAAAAAAAGCATGGCCGGAGCCATGCTAAAAGAGGTTTACTGCAAACTCAGGTCACCGGTGCCGGGTTAAATACCGCCAGCTGGTTATGTAATCCCCATTGATCGGAGAAAGTCTTCTTACGTCCACTCGCCACGTCGAGGATGAAGTGGAACAGCTTCCAGCCTACATCCTCAATGCTCTCTTCGCCGGTAGCGATAGTGCCCGCATTGATATCCATCAGGTCAAACCAACGGTTCGCCAGCTCGGTACGGGTCGCCATTTTAATGACTGGCACCGCCATCAGGCCGTACGGGGTGCCGCGACCGGTGGTGAAGACCTGAACGGTGATCCCGGAGGCCACCTGCTGGGTACCACAGACGAAATCGCTGGCGGGCGTAGCGGCGTAGATCAGGCCACGTTTTGTCGGGCGCTGACCCGGGGAAAGCACTTCAACGATGGCGCTCTTGCCCGATTTGGCGATGGAGCCCAAGGCTTTTTCCACCACGTTCGCCAGGCCGCCTTTCTTGTTGCCCGGCGACGGGTTGGCACTGCGGTCGGTCTTGCCCATATCGAGATAGTTATCATACCAGGCCATTTCCTCCAGCAGGCGTTTGCCCACCTCTTCGTTGATGGCGCGCGGCGTCAGGAGATGGATCGCGTCACGCACTTCGGTCACTTCGGAGAACATTACCGTGGCGCCACAGCGCACCAGCAGGTCTGAGGCATAGCCCACCGCCGGGTTGGCGGTCACGCCCGAGAAGGCGTCGCTGCCGCCGCACTGCATCCCCACCACCAGCTCAGAGGCCGGGCAGGTTTCACGCTGGCGCTGATTCAGTTTTGCCAGATGGCGCTCAGCGACCTGCAGAATGTCATCCACCATCGACCGGAAGCCGACATGCTGCTCGTCCTGCAGACGCACGATGCTGGCGTCATCCACCGGGATCGCCTGCACATCTTCGGTGCCCTGGAGCAGCTTTTCGGGTTGCAGCTTCTCGCAGCCGAGGCCGATAACCATCACTTCGCCGCCGAAGTTCGGGTTCAGGGCGATATTGTGAATGGTGCGGATAGGGACAATTGCCGCCGGGGCATTGATCGCCACGCCGCAGCCGTAAAGATGATTCAGACCCACCACGCCGTCGACGTTGGGGTATTTTGGCAGCAGATCGCGTTCGATGATCTTCACCACATAATCGACCACACCCGCCACGCAGTGCACGCTGGTACTGATGCCGAGCAGGTTTTTAGTGCCGACGCTGCCGTCCGCATTGCGATAACCTTCAAAGGTGTAGCCTTCAAGCGCAGGCAGCGGCTCCGGTACGCGGGTGGCCAGCGGCAGGGTGTGCAGCGGCGGGGCTTCCGGCAGGGCAACCAGCGACTCATCAATCCAGCTACCCTGGGGGATGGCGCGCACGGCGTAGCCGATGACTTCGCCGTAACGCACGATTTCGCCCTGCGCCGGGATATCCACCAGCGCCACTTTATGGCCCTGTGGAATATGTTCGATGAGTTCAAGTCCGTCCGGGAAACGCGTTCCGGCTTTTAACCCCTGATCGTTAACAATAATCGCCACGTTATCGGTCTCATGTACCTTAATATAAAACGCGGTCGGCGACGTTTGACGAATTTCGATGTCGGCCATTGTCCAGTATTCTCCAGCGCGTGGGGGATAATTAATTGATCAAAGAGTACCTATATTTTCTTGTTATAAAAAATAAAGACTCTGCTCAGTGGAATAAAGAATGTCAGGCATGGGGAATTAATAATGTGATCGCGATCACTCATTTATGACGGTGGCCTGCCCATAAGGGGAGCAATGGCGAAATCTGTGCATCAGCGCCCAAGGGTTTGTGCATATGCTCAAAATAATATTCACAATAAAACTGATAATTGAGCAATGAGACAATGCGTGGTGGTGGGCGCTTGATTATACTCATTAACGCTTTCATGGATTCGGTTAATTAACTGCAATTATCTCTAATTAGCAAAATAATCAGGATTGCCTCTTTCTTAAAACAATAAAAATAATTTCATTGATGTACCAGAGGAAATAAATATGTTGCTGGATACTACCGTTGAAACTAAAAAGGGTGTCCCCACCCGTTATTTAATATTACTCATCATTTTTATTGTTACTGCGGTCAATTACGCTGACCGCGCCACGCTCTCTATTGCCGGTACGGAAGTCGCCAAAGAGCTGCAATTAAGCGCCGTGTCGATGGGCTACATCTTCTCCGCCTTCGGCTGGGCTTATCTGCTGATGCAGATCCCCGGCGGCTGGCTGCTGGACAAATTCGGCTCGAAAAAGGTCTATACCTACAGTCTCTTCTTCTGGTCGCTGTTCACCTTCCTGCAGGGGTTTGTCGATCTCTTCCCGCTGGCGTGGGCGGGCGTTTCAATGTTCTTTATGCGCTTTATGCTCGGCTTCTCCGAGGCGCCATCCTTCCCGGCTAACGCCCGTATCGTAGCGGCCTGGTTCCCGACCAAAGAGCGCGGTACGGCATCGGCTATTTTTAACGCCGCGCAATATTTCTCGCTGGCGCTCTTCTCCCCGTTGCTCGGCTGGCTGACCTTCGCCTGGGGCTGGGAACATGTCTTTACCGTGATGGGTGTGATTGGCTTTGTGCTGACCGGCATGTGGGCGAAGTTTATTCATAACCCGACCGACCATCCAGGCATAAGCGCCGATGAGCTGAAGTTCATTAAGGAGGGTGGTGCGGTGGTCGATATGGACCACAAAAAGCCAGGCGACAAAGCGGCCAGCGGTCCGAAGCTGCATTACATCAAACAGTTATTGTCTAACCGCATGATGCTGGGCGTCTTTTTCGGGCAATACTTTATCAACACCATCACCTGGTTCTTCCTCACCTGGTTCCCGATTTATCTGGTGCAGGAGAAGGGGATGTCGATTCTGAAGGTGGGCCTGGTGGCATCGATTCCGGCGCTGTGCGGTTTTGCCGGCGGCGTACTGGGCGGCGTATTCTCGGATCACCTGATTAAGCAAGGCAAGTCGATTACCCTGGCGCGTAAGCTGCCGATCGTTCTGGGTATGCTGCTGGCCTCCTCAATCATTCTGTGCAACTACACCAACAACACCACGCTGGTGGTCGCGCTGATGGCGCTGGCCTTCTTCGGTAAAGGGTTTGGTGCCCTGGGCTGGCCGGTTATATCCGATACCGCACCGAAAGAGATTGTTGGCCTGTGCGGTGGTGTGTTTAACGTCTTTGGCAACGTAGCGTCAATCGTCACTCCGCTGGTGATTGGCTATCTGGTCAGTGAACTGCATTCGTTCAACGCGGCACTGCTGTTCGTAGGGTGTTCTGCGCTGATGGCGATGTTCTGCTACCTGTTCGTAGTGGGTGACATCAAACGTATGGAATTGCAGAAATAAGCAAAGGTATAAGCGATGAGTAACGATATTTTCCCGAACAGTTTAAAGCGGCCCTCGCGGCACATCAGATTCAGATCGGCTGCTGGTCCGCGCTGGCAAGCCCAATCAGCACCGAAGTGCTGGGACTGGCAGGTTTTGACTGGCTGGTGCTGGACGGTGAACATGCGCCGAACGACGTCACCACTTTTATTCCGCAGCTGATGGCCCTGAAGGACAGCCACAGCGCGCCGGTGGTTCGCGTGCCGACCAATGAGCCGGTGATCATCAAGCGCCTGCTGGATATTGGTTTCTATAACTTCCTGATCCCGTTTGTGGAAAACGTCGAAGAGGCGGTGCAGGCGGTAGCTTCCACCCGCTATCCGCCTGAAGGCATTCGCGGCGTGTCGGTCTCCCATCGCGCCAATATGTTTGGCACCGTGCCGGACTACCTCGCCCAGTCGAACAAGAACATCACTATCCTGGTGCAGATTGAGAGCCAGCAGGGCGTGGACAACGTCGATGCCATCGCCGCCACTGACGGCGTAGACGGCATCTTTGTCGGTCCAAGCGACCTGGCGGCCGCCTTTGGTCACCTGGGTAATGCGAATCACCCGGAAGTGCAGCGCGCCATCCAGCATATCTTTGCCCGCGCCAAAGCGCACGGTAAACCGTCCGGCATTCTGGCGCCGGTCGAGGCCGATGCCCGCCGTTATCTGGAGTGGGGCGCAACCTTTGTTGCCGTCGGCAGCGATCTTGGCGTGTTCCGCTCCGCCACCCAGAAGTTAGCGGATTCCTTCAAGAAATAATCACCACCACTGAATAAAGAGAGACGCAATTATGACACTGAAAGTTGGTTTTATTGGCCTGGGTATCATGGGTAAACCAATGAGTAAAAACCTCATCAAAGCAGGTTACTCACTGGTGGTTGCAGACCGTAACCCGGAAGCCATTGCCGAAGTGATCGCCGCAGGCGCAGAAACGGCCGCCACGGCAAAGGCCATTGCTGAGCAGTGCGATGTGATCATCACCATGCTGCCAAACTCCCCGCACGTGAAAGAGGTGGCGCTGGGCGAAGGCGGCATCATCGAAGGGGCAAAACCGGGCACCGTGCTGATCGACATGAGCTCTATTGCACCGCTGGCCAGCCGTGAAATCAGCGAGGCGTTAAAAGCAAAAGGCATCGACATGCTGGATGCGCCGGTGAGCGGCGGCGAGCCGAAAGCTATCGACGGCACCCTCTCTGTGATGGTGGGCGGCGACAAAGCCATCTTCGACAAATATTACGACCTGATGAAAGCGATGGCCGGCTCCGTGGTGCACACCGGTGAGATTGGCGCCGGTAACGTCACCAAGCTGGCAAACCAGGTCATCGTGGCCCTGAACATCGCCGCGATGTCTGAAGCCCTGACCCTGGCGACCAAAGCGGGCGTTAACCCGGATCTGGTGTATCAGGCGATCCGCGGCGGCCTGGCGGGCAGCACCGTGCTGGATGCCAAAGCGCCAATGGTCATGGATCGTAACTTCAAGCCGGGTTTCCGTATCGATCTGCACATCAAGGATCTGGCGAACGCGCTGGATACCTCTCACGGCGTGGGGGCACAGCTACCCCTGACCGCGGCGGTGATGGAGATGATGCAGGCCCTGCGCGCAGATGGGCTGGGAACGGCAGACCACAGCGCCCTCGCGTGCTATTACGAAAAACTGGCGAAAGTGGAAGTCTCTCGCTAACAAAGACGGGCGCGGGAACGCGCCCGCTATTTTTGCCTTAAGCGGTAACAGGCTATAACTATGAAAATCGTAATCGCCCCTGACTCTTACAAAGAAAGCCTGTCTGCCACCGAGGTAGCGCAGGCGATAGAAAAAGGCTTTCGGGAGATCTTTCCCGATGCAGAGTATGTTTCGGTTCCCGTGGCGGATGGCGGGGAAGGCACGGTTGAAGCGATGGTTGCCGCCACCAATGGCACGATGCAGCATGCAGTAGTGACGGGGCCACTGGGCGAAAGTGTCAATGCCTGCTGGGGGATCTCCGGCGATGGCGTGACGGCGTTTATTGAGATGGCGGCGGCGAGCGGACTGGCACTGGTTCCTCCAGCCCAGCGCAACCCGCTGATTACCACCTCCCGCGGGACGGGCGAGCTGATCCTCGCGGCACTCGATAAAGGTGCGCGCAATATCATTATCGGGATTGGCGGCAGCGCCACCAACGACGGCGGCGCAGGGATGGCTCAGGCGCTGGGGGCAAAACTGACCGATGCCAACGGCACCGAGATTGGCCACGGCGGTGGCAGCCTGATGGCGTTAAACAATATTGATATTTCGTCGCTCGACCCGCGTCTCAAAACCTGCGCGATCCGGGTGGCCTGCGATGTGAGCAATCCGCTGATCGGCGATCAGGGTGCTTCCCGCATCTTCGGCCCGCAGAAAGGGGCGACAGAAGCCAACATCGTCGAGCTCGACAACAATCTTTCTCACTACGCCGATGTGATTAATACCGCGCTGCGTATTGATGTCAAAAATGTCCCTGGCGCGGGTGCGGCAGGCGGCATGGGCGCCGCGCTGATGGCATTCCTCGGTGCGGAGCTGAAAAGCGGCATTGAAATTGTCACCCAGGCGCTGAATCTCGAAGAGCATATTCATGACTGCACCTGGGTGGTGACCGGCGAAGGACGCCTGGACAGTCAAAGTATTCACGGTAAAGTGCCGGTGGGCGTGGCGCGCGTCGCCAGTAAATATCGCAAGCCGGTCATCGGCATCGCCGGCAGCCTGACCAGCGACGTCGGAATTGTGCACCAGTACGGCATCGACGCGGTGTTCAGCGTCCTGACCAGTATCAGCACCCTGGAAGAGGCGTTCCGCGGCGCGTTTGACAATATTTATCGCGCCTCGCGCAATATTGCCGCCACCCTGCGGGTAGGGATGCTCACCGAAGGGTGACAGCGGGGCGCAAACCCTCTATACTGCGCGCCGAAGCTGACCAGACAGTCGCCGCTTCGTCGTCGTCCCTTTCGGGGGAGACGGGCGGAGGGGAGGAAAGTCCGGGCTCCATAGGGCAGGGTGCCAGGTAACGCCTGGGGGGGAAACCCACGACCAGTGCAACAGAGAGCAAACCGCCGATGGCCCACGCAAGTGGGATCAGGTAAGGGTGAAAGGGTGCGGTAAGAGCGCACCGCGCGGCTGGTAACAGTCCGTGGCACGGTAAACTCCACCCGGAGCAAGGCCAAATAGGGGTTCACATGGTACGGCCCGTACTGAACCCGGGTAGGCTGCTTGAGCCAGTGAGCGATTGCTGGCCTAGATGAATGACTGTCCAACGACAGAACCCGGCTTATCGGTCAGCTTCAACTTATTACTAAAACCCCGCTTCGGCGGGGTTTTTGCTTTCTGGTGTCAGTCACGTACCAGCGATCAACAACCCGCGCATGTCGCGGGTTTTTTATTCCTTGAAGTGCGTCACAATGAGAAAAATGGTCCCGCTTATTTTGCCAAAAGAGTAATTTTTTCTTTTTTCAGTCAAAAGCCACACTAACGTTGTGATTTTTTTCTCTTCCTCTCCGGATATGATATTTCCACACCAATAACAAGCGCCTGCACCTCTCTGGCTCATTATCGCTGATGAGCAGATATCCATAAAAAATAACTGTTTACCCTACAAAATAAGCGAGAGCCTAATGGATACGGCGACAAATAATAGCGTAATTGTGAACGACTCACCGGCAGCAAGACGGGCTGGAATGAGCGAGAGTGAATGGCAAGAAGCAATTAAATTCGACAGCAATGACACCGGTTGGATAATCATGAGTATCGGCATGGCAATCGGTGCCGGTATTGTTTTTCTCCCGGTCCAGGTGGGATTAATGGGCCTGTGGGTTTTTCTGCTCTCTTCCATCATTGGTTATCCGGCGATGTATCTCTTTCAGCGCCTGTTTATTAATACGCTGGCGGAATCGCCGGAGTGCAAAGATTATCCGAGCGTGATCAGCGGTTATCTGGGTAAAAACTGGGGCATTCTGTTAGGAGCGCTCTATTTTGTCATGCTGGTTATCAGGATGTTTGTTTATTCCACGGCGATCACCAATGACAGCGCCTCTTATCTGCATACCTTCGGCGTGACGGACGGTTTACTGTCAGAAAACCCGTTCTATGGCTTATTACTGATCTGTATCCTGGTGGCGATCTCATCCCGGGGTGAAAAACTGCTGTTTAAAGTCTCCAGCCTGATGGTGCTCACCAAACTGCTGGTGGTGGCGGCACTGGGGGTCTCGATGATTGGCATGTGGCACCTCTATAATGTTGGCGCGCTGCCGCCGATGGGGCTGCTGATCAAGAATGCCATTATTACCCTGCCGTTTACTCTCACCTCCATTCTGTTTATTCAGACCCTAAGCCCAATGGTGATCTCCTACCGCTCCCGCGCAAAATCGATCGAAGTGGCACGGTACAAAGCCCTGCGGGCAATGAATATCGCGTTTGGCATTCTGTTTGTGACGGTCTTTTTCTACGCGGTCTCTTTTACCCTGGCGATGGGGCATGAGGAAGCGGTCAAAGCCTATGAACAGAATATTTCCGCCCTGGCAATTGCTGCGCAGTTTATTAGCGGTGATGGCGCGGGTTGGGTAAAAATCGTCAGCGTTATTCTGAATATCTTCGCTGTGATGACAGCTTTCTTTGGCGTCTATCTCGGCTTTCGTGAAGCGACGCAAGGCATCGTGATGAATATCCTGCGCCGCAAATTTCCGGCGGATAAAATCAATGAAACTACCGTACAGCGCGGCATTATGGTGTTTGCCATACTGCTTGCCTGGAGCGCCATTGTATTAAACGCTCCTGTGCTGAGTTTCACCTCTATCTGCAGCCCTATTTTCGGCATGGTGGGCTGTTTAATTCCGGCGTGGCTGGTCTACAAGGTCCCTGCGCTGCATAAATACAAAGGCGTGTCGCTGGTGATTATTATTATCACCGGGCTACTGCTTTGTGTTTCTCCTTTCCTCGCTTTTTCCTGATGTGCAATAAAGGTCGTAACGATGTCTGAGCAAATAAACCCTCTATGGAACCTGTTTATTCACGCGGTGCAGGAAGAGGTTAAACCTGCCCTGGGATGTACAGAGCCTGTCTCGCTGGCACTGGCCTGTGCCATCGCGGCTGAACAATTAAGCGGAGACATTACGCAAATTGAGGCGTGGGTTTCACCGAATTTAATGAAAAATGGGCTGGGTGTAACGGTACCGGGTACCGGCATGGTTGGCCTGCCTGTTGCGGCTGCGCTGGGGGCGATTGGGGGTAATCCCCGGGGCGGGCTGGAGGTGTTAAAAGATGCTTCGCCCGAGGCGATTGCCCACGCTAAAGCGTTACTGGCGGCAGGAAACGTGCAGGTAAAACTGCAGCAACCCTGCGACGAAATCCTCTCTTCCCGCGCCACTGTCTATGCCGGGGCGGAATCGGCAAGCGTCACCATTGCGGGAGGGCATACGCGGGTCGTGCAGATCAGCTATCAGGGCGAAACACGCTTTATGCTGGATGAGCAGCCGCAGAGCTCTGGCGGCGATCCCCTGAGGGTGCTGTCGAGCACGTCGCTGTCGCAGATCCTGGAGTTTATCGAGCATGTTCCGTTTTCCGCCATTCGTTTTATCCTGGAAGCCGGGCATCTAAACGATGCGCTCTCCCGGGAGGGATTAACCGGCAAATGGGGACTCCATATTGGCGCGACGTTGCATAGACAGCAGGCGCGTGGCTTTATCGACCAAGGGTTAGGATCGGAGATTATCATCCGCACCAGCGCCGCGTCAGATGCCCGAATGGGCGGCGCGACACTGCCCGCCATGAGCAATTCCGGCTCGGGTAATCAGGGGATCACGGCAACGATGCCAGTTCTGGTCGTGGCGGAATATCTCCAGGCTGACGAGGAAAAACTGGCGCGGGCGCTGATGCTTTCGCACCTGTCGGCGATTTATATCCATTACCAGCTGCCTCGCCTGTCGGCATTGTGCGCTGCGACGACCGCGGCCATGGGTGCGGCAGCCGGTATGGCATGGCTGCTGGACGGGGGCTATAAGGCGATTGAGATGGCAATCAGCAGTATGATTGGCGACGTCAGCGGAATGATCTGCGATGGAGCATCGAACAGCTGCGCGATGAAAGTCTCAACCAGCGTCAGCAGTGCCTGGAAATCGGTAATGATGGCGCTTGATGATTGCGCCGTGACCGGCAATGAAGGGATTGTGGCGCACGATGTTGAACAGTCCATCGCCAATCTGTGCTCGCTCGCATGCCGTTCGATGCAGGCAACGGATAAACAGATCATTGAGATCATGGCGGAGAAAGTCGCCTGAAATAACGGCCTCTCCTTGTGCAGGGAGAGGCCGCCTGTTCAGACCGGCAAATCAATCAGCAGTGCCCGCAGCGGCGTGTCAGCCACCAGAGTGATATTCGCCTCGTCGCGAATAAACGCACCATCTCCGCAGGTCAGCGCTTCGCGCTCCTCAGCGGGCGTTTGCGCATGTACCGTACCGTGAATAGATTGCAGGTAGGCGCGCGGGCCGTGCAGCTGAAAACTCAGGCGCTCCCCTTTATCCAGCTCGATATGATGCAGCCACACCTGCTGGCGGAGCTGCAGGCTGCCTGCGCTACCATCCGGCGAGGCCAGCAGCTGCTGTTTGGCATCCAGCAGATCGATCTTCTGGAGCAGCGGGTTTTCCCGCTCCGGGCAGGCATCCAGCCACAGTTGCATCCGCGTCAGCGACTTATCTTTGCTGAGGTTATGTTCGCTATAGCTGATACCTGGCTGGGTGGCTATCAGCAATGCTTCACCGGCTTTCGCCTGGACGTGGTTGCCCTCGCTGTCGCGATACTCTGCTTCGCCTTCAAGAATGAGGTTCAGGATATCCACTTTTGGATAGGTACGCGGCTGGAACGAAGCTCCGGGTGCAAGTACCTCCTGGTTCAGTACACGTAAAGAGGCATAGCCCAGCAGTTTCGGGTCAAAGTAGTGTCCAAAGGAAAAGGTGTAGCGGGCCTGCAGCCAACCGAAATCGGCTTGTCCGCACTGTTTAGCTGTTCTTGTCGTAATCATAAAACTTGACCTCTCTTTACACTAAAACAATGGTAAAGGTATGGACGCTGCATTGTTAGCCAGATATTCTGCCCGGTATGTTCAAATTTCCTGAATGAGAACACCATGGCTAAAGAGAGAGCATTGACCCTTGAAGCACTGCGTGTGATGGACGCGATCGATCGACGCGGTAGCTTCGCCGCAGCAGCGGATGAACTGGGGCGCGTGCCATCTGCCCTGAGTTACACCATGCAGAAACTGGAAGAAGAGCTGGATGTGGTGCTGTTTGACCGCTCTGGTCATCGAACAAAATTCACCAATGTCGGCCGCATGCTGCTGGAGCGCGGGCGCGTGTTGCTGGAAGCGGCGGATAAACTGACCACCGACGCCGAAGCGCTGGCCCGCGGCTGGGAAACGCATCTGACGCTGGTCACCGAAGCGCTGGTACCCACCACTGCGCTCTACCCGCTGGTGGATCGCCTGGCAGAAAAAGCCAATACCCAGCTTTCTATTATCACCGAGGTGCTTGCCGGGGCGTGGGAGCGCCTGGAGCAGGGCCGGGCGGATATCGTGATCGCGCCGGATATGCACTTCCGCTCCTCGTCCGAAATCAACTCTCGCAAGCTCTATACCGTGATGAATGTCTATGTCGCCGCACCGGATCACCCGATTCATCAGGAACCCGAGCCGCTGTCGGAAGTGACTCGCGTAAAATACCGCGGCGTGGCGGTGGCCGATACTGCCCGCGAGCGCCCGGTATTAACCGTTCAGCTGCTTGATAAACAGCCGCGCCTCACCGTCAGTACCCTGGAAGATAAACGTCAGGCGCTGCTGGCCGGGCTGGGTGTGGCAACCATGCCGTATCCGTTCGTTGAGAAAGATATTGCCGAAGGGCGGCTGCGGGTAGTGAGCCCGGAGTACACCAGTGAAGTGGATATCATTATGGCGTGGCGTCGTGACAGCATGGGCGAGGCCAAATCCTGGTGTCTGCGTGAGATCCAGAAGCTCTTTACCCAGAAGTAATGTCTATTGTAGGCCCGGCAAGCACAGCGCCGCCGGGCAATGCCTCAGCGGTTTAGCAACGGATCCGGCCCAAACCGGTTTTCACCTTCCGTTCCGCGCTGGCAGTTGAAGATCAGAATAATGATCCAGCCGAGTACCGGGATCAGCACCAGCAGCAGCCACCACGCCGAACGATCGGTATCATGCAGCCGACGAAAGAGCACGGCCCACGATGGCAGAAGTACCAGCAAGCCATACACGGTGGTGATAATGCCTTCGCCGCCAGCTCGCTCCCAGCCCAGCATCTTGTCGATCAGCCCCAGCACACAAACCAGAATGAAGTTCACCAGAGTAAACATCCAGAACTCTTTGCGGCGGGCGCGCCCTTTAAACCCGATATAATTTCGCAGTACTTTCAGATACCAGTCCATTTCTTGTGGCCTCCGCAGCAATTAATCACTTGTTTTTTAAGCGATCCACTAAAGCATAGACGGGAATAAAAGGGGGGTAAAGGGCGCCAGAAAAGCGCCCCTGAGGTTTAGCCGAAGCGGACGTCGCGCCCGTGGGGTTCAGTCAGATCCTGCCACGGGCCAATGGAGATAATGCCCGTCGGATTAATGGTTTTATGGCTGCGATAGTAATGGTTACGGATATGGTCAAAATCGACCGTCTCCGCAATCCCCGGCATCTGATAGATGTCGCGCAGGAAACCGTACAGGTTGAGGTAATCGCTGATCCGGTGTTTGTCGCACTTGAAGTGGGTCACGTAAACCGGGTCAAAGCGCACCAGCGTGGTCCACAGACGGATATCGGCTTCGGTCAATTGGTCGCCGGTGAGATAGCGGTGCTGGCCGAGGATCTGCTCCAGCCGCTCCAGCGAGGCAAAAACATTGGTCACGGCTTCGTCGTAGGCTTCCTGGCTGGTGGCAAATCCGGCCTTATAGACGCCGTTGTTCACGTTGTCGTAAATCCAGCTATTCAGGTCATCAATTTTATCGCGCAGCGCGGGCGGGTAAAAATCGCCTGCCCGGGCGCCGTGAGCATCAAACGCGGTGTTAAACATGCGGATGATCTCGGCTGACTCATTGCTGACGATGGTCTGATTTTTCTTGTCCCACAGTACCGGAACGGTAACGCGGCCAGTATAGTGCGGGTCGGCGCGCAGGTAGAGCTGGTAGAGAAAATCATGGTGATAGAGCGAGTCGCCAGTCGCCGCCGGGAAATCATCGCCGAAAGTCCAGCCGTTCTCCAGCATCAGCGGATGCACCACCGAGACGGGGATCAGCGATTCCAGCCCCTTCAGGGCGCGGACGATCAGGGTGCGATGCGCCCACGGACAGGCCAGAGAAACATAGAGGTGGTAACGATCTTTCTCCGCCGCAAAGCCGCCTTCGCCGCTTGGGCCAGGCGCGCCGTCGGCGGTGAGCCAGTTACGGAAGGCCGAAACAGAACGTTTGAAACGTCCCCCGGTTGATTTGGTGTCATACCAGGTATCCTGCCAGACGCCGTCTACAAGTTGTCCCATCTTTTCCTCCTTAGATAGCAAAAGCGAGGAGAAATCTCCTCGCTTTTTGATTCAGTATAGCGTGCTTACCACTTCTTATTCAGGACGCGGTCGATGCTGTATGCGCCCGGGCCGGTGATAGCCAGCAGCAGGTAACCGCCTGCGATAGTCAGGTTTTTCATGAACATCAGCGAGTTCACCCCTTCCGCAAAGTTGCTGTGGAACAGGAACGCGGTCAGCAGGGTGAAGCCTGCGGTGAACAGTGCGGTAGTCCGGGTCAGGAAACCGAACAGAATGGCCAGGCCACCCCCCAGTTCAAGCAGAATGGTCAGCGGCAGCAGGAACCCCGGAACGCCCATCGCTTCCATATACTGTTGCGTGCCGGCATAACCCCCGATTTTGCTCCAGCCTGCGGTAATAAACAGGATTGGCATCAGAACGCGCGCTACCAGTACACCAACATCTTCTAATTTTTTCATCTTACTCTCCAGGGAACCACTTGGGCTGTAAATACTATTTGTTGTGCAAAATCGGGCGGATGCCGCGGTCTCGCTGTCGATGGAGAGAATCATAAACGGGGCGAATGGGGATTGTTAGCAAGGAAAACTGTCAATCTTCTTCAAAGATATTGAGTAATGTGAAGGGAGGGAAAGGATAAAAGTAAAGCGCCAGGAGGCGCTTTACAGGGTGAGGCAGGGTAGACGTCAGCGGGTTTCTTGTTTGCGGAGCTGCTGCTGGGTAAGGGTGGTTTTAATCATCTTCCACGCGCTCCAGATGCCCAGACCGCGGCGCGCCCAGCGGATCAGCATATTCGGATGACGCACGGCCCTCACCGCCAGAATGCTGCTCCCTATCAGCGCCCACGCCCGCAGGTTCAGAAACATATTCCACCCGCGGTCATAGCTGTGCGTGGCTTCCAGCCAGTCGCGGCTGCCAGCCGACAGATCCAGCCGTTGCTGCTGGATCTGGCTCAGCAAAAATGCCTTTTCTCGCTCACGTTCCGCTCGGCTTCTGCTCACTTTTTGTCATCCTCCAGCAGTGACCGGTCGTTGGCGAGTTCCTTACGGGTATGATGTAGCAGGGTAGACTGGCGCACTTTGCGCATCGTCCATATTCCCCCTATCAGAGCAGCAAGCAGTAGCACCACGGTGGTGCCAATCATCACATTAAGACGATACTGCGGATCGACTGCCCAGATAATCAATACCATCAGGCTCATCAGGCCAAAGGCGGCGAAGAGCATGGTCAACCCCAGCATCAGTAGCAGTTGGAAGAGATTCGCTTTCTCTTCTTCCAGTTCGACCACTGCCAGCCGGATACGCGTCTCTGCGATGCCGACGAGAGTAGTCAAAATCCGCTGTCCGATACCGAGAACGTTTTTTGCGGGCCCTTGTGGTTGACGTGAATCTTCCATAATTAACGTCGCGTAAGCAGCATGCCGATGACAACGCCAACCGCAGCACCGATACCTACGCCGGCCCACGGATTCTCACGCACATACTCATCAGCGCGCGCGGCGGCCTCACGGGTCTGTTTCGCCAGTGCATCGCTGGTTTCGCCCAGACGATAGCGGCTTTCGTGCAGGGCCTGCTCCGCTTTATTACGCAGTTTGCTCAGCTCTTCTTTCGACTTATTGCCAGAGGAGCTCAGTACCTCTTCCAGGGTATCCGCCAGGGACTTCAGTTCAGCGCGTAAATGGTCTGACGTGGTATCTTTTGACATGATTCTCTCCTGTTACGATGTCCGTTAAATCAGTAATCGCGAGACTCCAGCGCTTTCAGTTCGTTCTGCGCTTCTTGCAGTTTCTGCTCACGTTTGGCAACTTTGTCTGCATCGCCTTTCTCCTTTGCCTCCGCCAGATCCCGGCGGCGTTCAGCAATTTCTTCTTTCTGTTCGGCAATCTTGCGCTGGTGATCGGCGCGCAACTTGTCATCGGAACAGTTCGCTTTCACTTCGCTCAGCGCTTTATTCAATCCGTTGATTCTGCTCTGATTGTTATGCTTTTCAGCGTAACTGATCTCGCGTTGAATATCCTGTTCCTTCTCCTGACAAAGAGACGAAGCGAACGAAGCTGTGCTCAAAGAAAAAAGGGCGAGGCCCAGGGCGATGCGGTAATTCATTGTTGAAACCTTCCATTGTTTTCGACGTAACCTGCGGAAATGTCGAATTCCAGAGTCGTGCGGAGTACGTGTGAGAGGTGCTCCGCGTACTTAAGCATAGTAAGTAAACGGGGATATCACCAAAGTAAGTGAAAAGATTCAGAATAGTGGAAATTTAGCCTAACAGACGTGATGTATCACGCAGACGGGTCAGCCAGACCACCGCCTGATTGTCATTATCCTGTTGAGCAATGATATAGCCATGCGGCAGGCTGCGATCGAGCACCTTCTTCGCGGCAGCGCTCTGTACGCTGGAGTCGAAGGTGATCAGCAGCACATCTTTCTGCGGGGTAATACTTTTGAACTGAATGCCATTGGCATCCAGGTGATGCCAGATGGAGAAACCATCCGGCATGCTGACGCCCTGATTGACCGCGCGGATCGCCAGCGTCGATTCCTGTTTTTGCAGCGCCGCCCAGGCCAGCAGCAGGGCGCTGAACATCACCAGCGCGACCATGGCGTAAGAGAGACGGCGCATTGACGCGTTAGGATTGGCCATGTCGTTAGCCCTGACTTCCATGTTTTTTCTTCCAGAGAACCACCAGCGAACCAATCAGCCCGAACACCAGCAGCACGACCGGCAGCAGCATCAGGCAGGACATCAGCTGATCTTCATATTTCAGGAACACCGGCGTTTTGCCGAGCAGATAACCCAGCGTAGTAAGGATCAGCACCCACAGCAAGCCACTCATCCAGTTAAAGAACTGAAAGCGCGTGCTGCTAAGACCAGACAGACCGGCAATGGTTGGCAGCAGGGTGCGGACAAAGGCGATAAAGCGGCCCACCAGCAGCGCGGAAAGCCCGTGCTTGTGGAACAGGTGATGCGCCCGCTGATGATAGTGCGCCGGCAGGTGCGATAGCCAGTTTTGCACGATACGCGTATTGCCAAGCCATCGCCCCTGGATATAGCTCAACCAGCAGCCGAGGCTGGCGGCAATGGTCAGCAGCAGGACGGTTTGCGGAAATTGCATTGCCCCTTTTGCGCACAGCACACCCACCAGCACCAGCAGACTATCGCCAGGCAGGAAAGCGGCAGGGAGGAGACCGTTTTCAAGAAACAGAATCATAAACAGGACAAAATAGAGCATGCCAATCATGGACGGATTGGCCAGCGTTTCGAAATCCTGAGCCCATAAGGCATTAAGTAGTTGGGTCAAAAGTTCCATTCAGTGTTCCTGGAAAGCGGTTAACGACGCACCTGTCAACCGGGTCAAACAGCACGGCGACATTTTTTATAATTTCATTATGGTCGCTCGCGGACACAGTGTGTGGCCAAACTGTTCCCTGTTAAATGGCTAAGTAAGCAAGCACTAACTAACAAGCTAAACGGCAAATTGCATCTAATTGTAACAAACGCCAATGGGATCCGTCACAGTATTTGCATGTACCGCAGATAGATTTTGTCTTAACCCAGGGAGGAGACGCGAGGCTATTTACAAAGGCTGACACTATATATGTTTACTTACCCACCGTGGCCGGAAGGCGCAGCGAAGCGCCTGCCGATGCGTGAAGAAAACTATTTTGCGTGACTTACAGCGCTATCGAGGTGAACCACCGGATTCTCAGCAAAAAGATAGCGGTCAGCGTTAAATTCGAAGTCGTCACTGGTTTCATTGAACAACATCTGTTTGGTGTTTTCGAGATGCTGCCACATCGCCACTTTTGCCGCATGCGGGTCTTTACGAATCAGCGCCTTAAGGATTTGGTCATGATCGTCACACCAGTTATCCACGGTGCGGGAATCGATGTGATCGTGCAGTTTTTTCCAGTAGGGGTTATGAACGCGCTGAGTCCACATTTTTTCGACGATTGCCGCAAGTGCGGTGTTTTGCGTCGCCAGCGCCACCTGGACATGAAACTGCAGGTCCCACTCAGAGTCGCGGAAGCATTTTTCTTTGCGCGCGTTATCCTGGATCTCCATCAGCTTCATGATGTCCTGCTTGGTCACCTGCGTCGCCGCAAACTCGGCGATATTACTCTCAATAAGCTGACGAGCCTGGAGCAGCTCAAAGGGACCGTAATTGGCAAATTCCAGATTTTCTTCCGGGGCCGGGGAGTGTTTTGGCTGGCTGGAGATGACATGAATGCCGGAACCTTTACGCACTTCAACATAGCCTTCCACTTCCAGCATGATGATGGCTTCACGAACCACGGTGCGGCTTACGCTCTTCTCATCAGCGATAAAACGCTCGGCAGGTAATTTGTCGCCTACCAGATAAACGCCTTGCTCGATGCGCGATTTCAGTTCGGCAGCAAGTTGCTGATAAAGACGACGGGGTTCGTTGATTTCCATATGCGCTCCAGGCAGGGTATGGCTAATGATTTGTTATACCACTTTTACCCCTTTCTCTCCAGATTTGACCCGCAAAAAAGCCGCTCGGGAGCGGCTTTTATATACCAGGTCGCACTTCGCTTGCGCGCCCTGGCGGTTTAGTAGGCCGGGTAAGCGAGGCGTCACCCGGCAATAAATCTAGCTCTGAGTCGCGGGCCTTCCAACGGACTCTTGCAACAGCTCCTCTGCGGACTTGCTTTTCAGCACCGTCCAGATAAGCACCGCACCCAGCAGGTCGAAGACAGCCAGTACTGCGAACAGCGGGCTAAAGCCGATGGTGTCAGCCAGCGCACCGACCACCAGGGCGAACAGGGTGCTGGCGGTCCAGGCTGCCATCCCGGTCAGGCCGTTAGCGGTCGCCACTTCATTACGACCGAAGACGTCAGAAGAGAGGGTGATCAGCGCTCCGGAGAGAGACTGGTGAGCAAAGCCCCCGACGCACAGCAGCGCAATCGCGACATACGGGCTGGTGAACAGACCAATCATCCCTGGGCCAATCATCAGCAAGGCACCCATGGTCACAACCATCTTACGGGAGACAATCAGGTTTACACCAAACCAGCGCTGGAACAGCGGTGGCAGGTAACCCCCGACGATACAGCCCAGGTCTGCGAACAGCATTGGCATCCAGGCGAACATGGCGATCTCTTTCAGGTTAAAGCCGTAAACTTTAAACATGAACAGCGGGATCCAGGCGTTGAACGTCCCCCATGCAGGCTCAGCCAGGAAGCGCGGCAGAGCGATACCCCAGAACTGACGGGTAGCCAGGATCTGCAGGACAGACATCTTCTTGCCGTTATTGGTCTGGTGCTGGGACTCCTGGCCGCCGATGATGTAGTCGCGTTCTTCATCAGAGAGCTTCTTCTGATCGCGCGGGTGTTTGTAGAAGATCAGCCAGGACATCGCCCAGGCGAAGCTCAGCACGCCGGAGAGAATAAACGCCAGCTGCCAGCTGTGCATCACGATAGCCCACACCACCAGCGGCGGAGCAATCATCGCGCCGATAGAGGAACCCACGTTGAAGTA
The DNA here is from genome assembly GCF_019584355.1 of Leclercia sp. EC_58. Taxonomy (NCBI): domain Bacteria; kingdom Pseudomonadati; phylum Pseudomonadota; class Gammaproteobacteria; order Enterobacterales; family Enterobacteriaceae; genus Leclercia; species Leclercia sp. EC_58. The sequence continues at coordinate 516,829 of NZ_VDAM01000001.1, read as the reverse complement.
GCCCACCGCGATGGAACGCTCTTTCGCCGGGAACCACTCGGACGCCGCTTTCAGACCTGCAGGGATCATCGCCGCTTCCGCAGCACCTACCGCGCCACGGGCCAGCGCCAGACCACCCCAGCTGCCTGCCAGCGCGGTTGCGCCGCAGAAGATGGCCCAGGTGACGGCGAATACGGCATAGCCAACTTTCGTACCCAGAATATCCAGCACGTAGCCTGCTACCGGCTGCATGATGGTATAAGCCGCGGAATAGGCCGCGATAATATAGGAGTATTGTTGCGTGGAGATATGCAACTCTTCCATTAGCGTTGGCGCAGCCGCCGCTATGGTATTACGCGTCAGGTAGCCCAGCACGGTGCCGAGCGTCACCAGTGCGATCATGTACCAACGTAACCCTTTAATTTTACGCATGTAAAACCTCATCGTTATGTTATTGCCGCACCGGAGTACGGGCATCTCTATGCATTGCGTGAGATGTTTTCAACGGGAGGGCGTAACCGGGAATGCTCCCGGTACGGCCCGAACCTTGCCATAAGTAACGTGCATAATTCGGTATCCTTACCGCTGAGTCCGACGCCTGTGGCACCGGTAATGCATTCCGTCGGCTTATAATTTGCGACGGCAGAACGATAACTTGTCATACAACTTTAAAAGGTGAGTGACATCACAAATGTGTCAATAATTGTAAGGGTAATGTCGAGGTTGCGTCAGGCCAGAGCTGGCGCAGTGTTGAGCGGTGTTTACTCCTTTGGGCGTAGATTATTTGTCGACGTTTATTGATCTAACTCACGAAAAAATCATCGGCCTCTGGAAATTGGTGTGATAACTTTGCAGCATCTGAACATTGCTGTTTTCTGACGTGCCCGTTAAGAGGATGACGACATGACTCCGTTTATGACTGAAGATTTTCTGTTAGATACCGAATTTGCCCGCCGCCTGTACCATGATTACGCGAAAGACCAGCCGATTTTCGACTACCACTGCCACCTTCCGCCGCAGCAGGTTGCCGAAGATTACCGTTTTAAAAACCTGTATGACATCTGGCTGAAAGGCGACCACTACAAGTGGCGCGCCATGCGTACCAACGGGGTGGCTGAACGCCTCTGTACCGGCGATGCGTCTGACCGTGAAAAATTCGATGCCTGGGCCGCGACCGTGCCGCACACCATTGGTAACCCGCTCTACCACTGGACCCATCTGGAGCTGCGCCGTCCGTTCGGGATCACCGGCAAGCTGCTCTCTCCGTCTACCGCGGATGAGATCTGGAACGAATGTAATGAGCTGCTGGCCCAGGATAAATTCTCTGCCCGCGGCATCATGAAGCAGATGAACGTGAAGATGGTCGGTACCACCGACGATCCGATTGACTCTCTGGAGCATCACGCCGTTGTCGCGAAAGACAGCTCGTTTGACGTGAAAGTGCTGCCAAGCTGGCGCCCGGATAAAGCGTTCAACATTGAGCAGGCGACCTTTGCCGACTACATGGCGAAGCTGAGTGAAGTCTCTGATACCGAGATCCGCCGTTTCGGCGATCTGCAGACCGCGCTGACGAAGCGTCTGGATCACTTCGCGGCTCACGGCTGTAAAGTGTCTGACCATGCGCTGGACGTGGTGCTGTTTGCTGAGGCGAACGAAGCCGAGCTGGACAGCATCCTGGCGCGCCGCCTGGCGGGTGAAACCCTGAGCGAGCATGAAGTGGCGCAGTTCAAAACCGCAGTGCTGGTCTGGCTGGCGGCAGAATATGCCCGTCGCGGCTGGGTGCAGCAGTACCACATTGGCGCGCTGCGCAACAACAACCTGCGTCAGTTCAAACTGCTGGGCGCCGATGTCGGTTTCGACTCCATCAACGACCGCCCGCTGGCGGAAGAGCTGTCGAAACTGCTGAGCAAACAGAACGAAGAGAACCTGCTGCCAAAAACCATTCTCTACTGCCTGAACCCACGCGATAACGAAGTGCTGGGCACCATGATCGGTAACTTCCAGGGCGAAGGGATGCCGGGCAAAATGCAGTTCGGTTCCGGCTGGTGGTTCAACGACCAGAAAGATGGCATGGAGCGTCAGATGACCCAACTGGCGCAGCTCGGTCTGCTGAGCCGCTTTGTTGGCATGCTGACCGACAGCCGCAGCTTCCTTTCTTATACTCGCCATGAATATTTCCGCCGCATTCTGTGCCAGATGATTGGCCGTTGGGTCACCGCAGGCGAAGCGCCGGCCGATATCCAGCTGCTGGGCGAAATGGTGAGAAACATCTGCTTTAACAATGCGCGCGACTACTTCGCTATTGAACTGAACTAAGGCCGTCTGAGGTTGATATGCAATACATCAAAATCCATTCGCTGGATAACGTTGCGGTCGCGCTGGCCGACCTGAGCGAAGGCCTGGAAGTGACGTTTGACAACCAGACCGTCACCCTGCGCCAGGATCTGGCGCGCGGGCACAAGTTTGCCCTGCAGCCGATTGCCAAAGGGGAGAACGTTATCAAATACGGTCTGCCTATCGGCCATGCCCTGGCGGATATCGCGGCGGGTGAATTTATTCACTCCCACAATATGCGCACCAATCTGAGCGATCTGGATGAGTACAGCTATCAACCTGAGTTGCTGGCTGAGAGCCGCCAGGCGGCAGATCGTGACGTTCAGATCTACCGCCGCGCCAGCGGTGAGGTGGGGATCCGCAATGAACTGTGGATCCTGCCCACCGTCGGCTGCGTCAACGGCATCGCCCGTCAGATCCAGAGCCGCTTCCTGAAAGAGACTAACCAGGCGGAAGGCACCGACGGCGTCTTCCTGTTCAGCCACACCTACGGCTGTTCCCAGCTGGGTGACGACCACATCAACACCCGCACCATGCTGCAAAACATGGTCCGCCACCCGAACGCCGGGGCGGTGCTGGTGATTGGCCTCGGTTGTGAAAACAACCAGGTGGATGCCTTCCGTGAAACGCTGGGGGATTTCGACCCTGCCCGCGTTCACTTTATGGTGTGCCAGCATCAGGAAGATGAAGTGGAAGCCGGTCTGGAGCATCTGCATGAGCTCTATGAGGCGATGCGCCATGATAAGCGTGAGCCAGGCAAGCTGAGCGAGCTGAAGTTTGGTCTGGAGTGCGGCGGCTCGGATGGGCTGTCCGGCATTACCGCTAACCCGATGCTGGGTCAGTTCTCTGATTATGTCATCAGCAACGGCGGCACTACCGTGCTGACCGAAGTGCCTGAGATGTTCGGCGCCGAGCGGATCCTGATGAGCCATTGCCGCGACGAAGCGACGTTTGAAAAGACCGTCACCATGGTCAACGACTTCAAGCAGTACTTTATCGCCCACAACCAGCCGATTTACGAGAACCCATCCCCGGGTAACAAGGCGGGCGGGATCACCACGCTGGAAGAGAAATCCCTCGGCTGTACCCAGAAAGCGGGTGCCAGCCAGGTGGTGGACGTCCTGCGCTACGGCGAGCGGTTGAGCACGCCAGGTCTGAACCTGCTAAGCGCGCCGGGTAACGATGCCGTTGCAACCAGCGCCCTGGCGGGGGCAGGCTGCCATATGGTGCTGTTCAGCACCGGTCGCGGCACCCCGTACGGCGGTTTTGTGCCAACGGTGAAAATTGCCACCAACAGCGAGCTGGCAGCGAAGAAAAAGCACTGGATCGATTTCGATGCCGGTCAGCTGATCCACGGCAAAGCGATGCCGCAGCTGTTAACGGAATTCGTGGATGTGATTGTGGATATCGCCAATGGCAAACAGGCCTGCAACGAGAAAAACGACTTCCGCGAGCTGGCGATCTTCAAGAGTGGTGTGACGCTGTAGGTGTGGTGTCGGGTGGCGCTAACGCTTACCCGACCTACGAACCAAAATCAGGCCCGGTAAGGCGTAGCCGCCACCGGGCTTTTTTATTAACTACGTAAAGCGTTCTTAGCCAGACGCGCATCTTCAGCCTGACACGCCGCAGCGGTAAACAGCACGTCGGTGGAGGAGTTCAGCGCGGTTTCGCAGGAGTCCTGCAGCACGCCAATGATAAAGCCCACAGCCACAACCTGCATCGCCACTTCATTCGGAATACCGAACATGTTGCAGGCCAGCGGGATCAGCAGCAGAGAACCGCCCGCCACACCCGATGCACCACAGGCGCACAGCGACGCCACAACGCTCAGCAGCAGCGCGGTTAACAGGTCGACCGGCACGCCCAGGGTATGCACGGCAGCCAGGGTCAGCACGGTGATGGTGATCGCCGCACCTGCCATGTTCACCGTCGCACCCAGCGGGATAGAGACGGAATAGGTATCCCGATCCAGGTTCAGCTTCTCGGCCAGGGCCATGTTAACCGGAATGTTTGCCGCGGAGCTGCGGGTAAAGAAAGCGTAGACGCCGCTCTCACGCAGGCAGGTCAGCACCAGCGGATACGGGTTACGGCGGATCTGCCAGAACACCAGCAGCGGGTTGATGACCAGCGCCACCAGCAGCATGCAGCCAACCAGCACGACCAGCAGTTGCGCATAGCCCCACAGGGTTTCAAAGCCGGTTGTCGCCAGCGTGGAGGAGACCAGGCCGAAGATACCGATCGGCGCAAAGCGGATAACGATCTTCACCATAAAGGTCACCGCGTTGGACATATCGTTAACCAGGTTTTTGGTGGTCTCGTTACTGTGGCGCAGGGCGAAGCCCAGCCCGACGGCCCATACCAGAATGCCGATGTAGTTAGCATTCAGCAGCGCGTCAATCGGGTTAGAGACCATGCTCATCAGCAGGCCGCGAAGCACTTCCACGATGCCCGATGGCGGAGTGATATCGCCCGCTGCAGAGGTGAGGTGCAGCGTGGACGGGAACACGAAGCTAAAAATGACCGCCGTCAGCGCGGCAGAGAAGGTGCCCAGCAGATAAAGGAACAAAATCGGGCGAATGTTGGTTTTCTGTCCTTTCTGGTGGTTGGCAATGGAGGCCATAACCAGCATCAGTACCAGGACTGGGGCGACGGCTTTTAACGCGCCAACGAACAGGGTGCCGAGCAGGCCGGTGGCAATTGCCGCCGGTTTGGAAACCAGTGCCAGTAAAATACCCAGCACCAGGCCTACCAGTATTTGTTTAACAAGGCTGCCCTGCGCCAGACGCGCGAGCAAACCCGGGGATTGCATGGTCATAAAAATTCCTTCAGTGAGATTGCGTTCCGTCCCGGAGATGCTCTCAGGCACTTATATTCCGGTTAGAGGTGTGTGTTTGTCAGGATGAGTATATTGAATGCGCGAAGTCTGGGAAGAGCAAAATGCTGGAATTTACGTACTGCGTCATGTTTTTTAACTGTCTGGTTACATTTTTGCCGGGTGGCGCGTTTTACTCCTCTGTGTGTTGTCATGCCGGGTGGCGCTGCGCTTACCCGGCCTACAAAACCGTAGGCCCGGCAAGCGTCGCGCCGCCGGGCACCAGACCGCACAATCCCCTTACTGGATCTGCCGCTTCTTATCGTTCTGGTGGTTCACCCAGGCGTTGATAAGCAGGGTCACAACCAGGATGCCAAACACCACGCCCAGCGAGATGGCGATCGGGATGTGATAGAAATCGACAATCAACATCTTAATGCCGATAAAGACCAGGATCACCGACAGACCATACTTCAGCATTGAGAAGCGCTCCGCCACGCCCGCCAGCAGGAAGTACATCGCACGCAGGCCGAGGATCGCAAAGAGGTTTGAGGTCAGCACGATGAACGGGTCAGTGGTCACCGCGAAGATGGCCGGAATACTGTCGACCGCGAAAATCACATCGCTCAGTTCCACCATGATCAGCACCAGCAGCAGCGGCGTGGCAAACAGCAGGCCGTTTTTACGCACGAAGAAGTGCTCGCTTTCGATGGTGTCGGTCATACGCATATGACCACGCAGCCAGCGCACCAGCGGCTTCTCGCCAATACCGGTTTCATCTTCCTTCGCCAGCGCCATCTTCACGCCGGTAAAGAGCAGGAAGGCGCCGAAAACGTACAGCAGCCATTCGAACTGGGTAATGAGCCAGCTACCGGCGAAGATCATGATGGTACGCAACACGATCGCGCCCAGCACGCCATACACCAGCACCCGACGCTGCAAGGCTGCAGGCACCGCGAAATAGCTGAACAGCATCAGCCAGACAAAGACGTTGTCCACCGCCAGGGCTTTTTCAATCAGATAGCCAGTGAGGAACGCCAGCGCCTGGGGATCGGCCACCGCGCGGCCTTGCGTAATGGAGAGATACCACCAGAAGGCGGCACAGAAGAGCAGCGAGAGCGTGACCCACACCAGCGACCAGGCGGCCGCCTGCTTCATGGTCATGCCATGCGCGCCGCGCCGACCCTGCAAAAAGAGATCGATCGCCAGCATGATGACCACAACTATGGCGAATCCTCCCCACATCAGCGGAGTACCGACAGTATTCATACAATTTTCCTTCCACAAAAAAAAACGGCTAACGTCAGAAGACGATAGCCGTTGCGTTTTTTGTGCATAGACCTCGCCTTCCGGCAAGGTCTCACTTACAACAAGAAAGGAATACGCTCACGTATTCCTTTTTCGTTGCCCGGCGACCGGATGCGGTATTACACGCATCGTAATGACGATCCACCGACCAGGAAGTTACTCCCCTTTGCAGGTAACAAAATATGTCAGGCCATTGGTTTCGTCAATGGCCTGCACGAATTCATTACACAGCTTTACGCGGTAACTTCTGCGTTAAGGCCGTCAGCCGGGAAAACCACCCCCGTCTGGCGACGGATCTCAGTTTGCAGCTTCGCCGTGGTACGGCTCACCGCAAGGCCCGGATGGTTAACTTCCTGGGTTTCGACCAGACGCGCAAACACCTCTGCCTCATACAGCATAGTGTTGATATGCTGAGGCTGCGTCAGTTCCTGAGGCTTGCCGCCGCGCGGGACGTAGCTCAGCTTCTGGCACTCAGAGATCTTCTCGATCACCAGCGCGCCGTTTTCGCCCTGGATCTCGCTTGGCAGCACCGAGTCACTCACTTTGGAGTGCTGCAGCGTCACGCTGAAATCGCCATAATCCAGCACCACCAGGCCGTGGGCATCCACGCCGCTTTCCAGCAGGCTGGCGGTCGCCTGCACCCGGTGCGGCTCGCCCCACAGCGCCACCGCCGAGGCCAGGCAGTAGAAACCGATATCCATAATCGAGCCGTTGGAGAACTGCGGATTAAAGGTGTTCGGATTCTCGCCGTCCAGGTAGCGCTGGTAGCGCGACGAGTACTGGCAGTAGTTGATAAAGGCTTTGCGGATGCGGCCCACTTTCGACAGCGACTGCTGCAGCAGCAGGAAATTCGGCAGGCTGGCGGTTTTGAAGGCTTCGAACAGCACCACCTGGTTTTCCCGCGCAAGGGCAATAGCGGCTTCAACCTCACCGATATTAGAGGCCAGCGGCTTCTCGCAAATCACATGTTTTTTATGGCTGAGGAACAGCTTCGTCTGCGGGAAGTGCAGAGAGTTGGGGCTGGCAATATAAACCGCGTCAATCGCATCGCTTTGCGCCATCTCCTCCAGCGAGGTAAAGAGATGTTCGACGAGGTAGTCGTTCGCAAAGGTCTGGGCCTGTTCAAGGCTGCGGGAATAGACTGCGGTAAGTTTATATTTGCCGGTCTCATGGGCGGCATCGACGAACTGACGGGTGATCCAGTTCGTCCCAATGACTGCGAAACGTATCATAAACGTTTACGTACTCCGTAGCAGGGAACCTTTAGCCACTGTAGCACGTCATCATGACAAATCGCGTGCGCTAATCCGCATTACTCTTTAACGATAGATGCGTCAGCCACAGCCGGGTATCAAACTCCAGCTGATGGTACTGCGGCTCCATGTGGCAGCAGAGGGAATAGAAGGCTTTATCGTGCTCCTTCTCTTTCAGGTGCGCCAACTCATGCACCACGATCATGCGCAGGAACGCCTCCGGCGCGTTGCGAAACACGGTCGCCACGCGGATTTCGGCTTTGGCCTTCAGCTTGCCGCCCTGCACGCGGGAGATGGCGGTATGCAGACCCAGCGCGTTCTTCAGGACGTGGATCTTGTTGTCGTACATCACCTTATTGATCGGCGGGGCGCTCTTCAGGTAACGGCTTTTGAGATCCTGCGTATACTGCCAGAGCGCTTTATCGGTGGCGACATCGTGGGTGTCCGGATAGCGTTTTTCCAGCACCGCGCCCAGCTTCTGCTCGGTAATCAGGCTACGAACCTGAGAAAGTAAATGCTCCGGGTAGCCCTGGAGATAAGGAAGTTGGTTCATCAAAAGCCCACATCAGTGTGAAAACGGGTATACTCACGCACCCTTTTCAGGGATAACGCCGAAATTTTACCACTCAGGAGGGCCGATGAGCCACTTAGACAACGGTTTCCGTTCACTCGACTTAAAACGTTTTCCGGAAACGGACGACGTTAACCCGCTGCAGGCGTGGGAAGCGGCGGATGACTATCTGCTGCAACAGTTGGATGATACCGAAATCAGCGGCCCGGTTCTGATCCTGAATGATGCTTTCGGCGCCCTGGCTTGCGCCCTGGCCGAACACACCCCTTACAGCATCGGTGATTCGTACATAAGCGAGCTGGCGACGCGGGAAAACCTGCGCCATAACGAACTCGACGAAGGCAGCGTGAAATTCCTCGACAGCACCGCGGATTACCCGCAGGCGCCGGGCGTGGTATTGATCAAAGTGCCTAAAACAATGGCACTGCTGGAGCAGCAGCTCCGTGCGCTGCGCAAGGTGGTGACGCCAGAGACGCGCATTATTGCCGGTGCCAAAGCGCGTGATATCCATACCTCTACGCTGGAACTGTTCGAGAAAGTGCTGGGGCCAACCACCACTACGCTTGCCTGGAAAAAAGCGCGCCTCATCAACTGTACCTTCAGCGCACCGGAACTGGCCGACGCGCCAGAGACCCTGAGCTGGAAGCTGGAAGGCACCGACTGGACCATCCACAACCACGCCAACGTCTTCTCCCGTACCGGGCTGGATATCGGGGCGCGTTTCTTTATCGAGCATCTGCCGGAAAACCTGGAAGGGGAGATCGTCGATCTTGGCTGCGGTAACGGGGTGATCGGCCTGACCCTGCTGGCGAAGAACCCGGAAGCGAGCGTGGTCTTCAGCGACGAATCGCCGATGGCCGTAGCCTCCAGCCGTCTCAACGTGGAGACCAACATGCCGGAGGCGCTGGAGCGCTGCGAGTTTATGATCAACAACGCGCTGTCGGGCGTGGAGCCGTTCCGCTTCAACGCCGTGTTCTGCAACCCGCCGTTCCATCAGAAACATGCCCTGACCGATAACGTCGCCTGGGAGATGTTCCACCACGCGCGCCGCTGCCTGAAAATCAACGGGGAGCTCTACATCGTCGCCAACCGCCACCTGGATTACTTCCACAAGCTGAAGAAAATCTTCGGTAACTGCACCACCATTGCGACAAACAACAAGTTCGTGGTGCTGAAAGCGGTCAAGTTAGGTCGTCGTCGTTAAGATGGTTGTGCCGGGCGGCGCTTCGCTAGCCCGGCCTACGTCGTGTGCGGTCTGATGCCCGGTGGCGCTACGCTTACCGGGCCTACAATGGCACCGAACCCGTAGGCCAGTGCAAGCGTAGCGCCGCCCGGCAATGCCTAAATCTCCAGAGCCAGCTTCGTCCCCTGGGCAATCGCCCGCCGGGCATCCAGCTCCATCGCCACATCACACCCGCCAATCAGATGCACCGTTCTGCCCGCCTCACGCAGCGGCTCGGCCAGATCGCGCTTCGGCTCCTGTCCGGCACACAAAATGACATGATCGACGGGCAGCAACTGCGGTTCACCGCCGATCAGCACATGCAGCCCGTCGTCGTCGATCTTCTGATAACTCACCGCCGGGATCATCTTCACGCCGCGGGCGAGGAGGGTGGCGCGATGGATCCAGCCGGTGGTTTTCCCCAGCCCTTCGCCAGGTTTGCTGGCCTTGCGTTGCAGCATCACAATCTGGCGCGGGCTTTTTGGCAGCTGTGGCCCTTCCGGACGCAAGCCCCCCACCTGATTCAGGCTGGTGTCGATGCCCCATTCTGCGCAGAATTCCGTGATATTCTGGCTGGTGGCCTCGCCCGTCTGGCTCAGATACATGGCGGTATCAAAGCCGATCCCGCCGCAGCCGATAATTGCCACCTGATCCCCCACCGGCGCTTTGTCGCGTAGCACCTCGAGGTAGCTCAGCACTTTCGGATGATCGATGCCCTCGATCGTAGGCAGACGCGGGGCGATCCCGCTGGCGAGGATCGTCTCGTCAAAGTCGGCGAGATCGTCCGCGGTCACCCACTGGTTGAGCCGCAGATCCACGCCGGTAACCTCGATCATCCGGCGGTAGTAGCGCAGCGTCTCGTAGAACTCCTCTTTGCCGGGGATCTGTTTGGCGATATTAAACTGCCCGCCAATTTCCTGGGCCGCGTCGAACAGCGTCACGCTGTGCCCGCGTGCGGCGGCATTCACCGCAAACGCCAGCCCCGCGGGACCTGCGCCCACCACCGCCAGCCGCTTTTTGTTGATGGCCGGAACGATAGGCATACGGGTTTCGTGACAGGCGCGCGGATTCACCAGGCAGGAGGTGACTTTGCCGACGAAGATCTGATCCAGACAGGCCTGGTTGCAGCCGATACAGGTGTTGATCTCATCCGCACGGCCGCTTTGCGCTTTGGAGAGGATCTCCGCATCGGCGAGGAAGGGCCGCGCCATCGACACCATATCGGCATCGCCATTCGCCAGCAGATCGTCTGCGACTTGCGGATCGTTAATGCGGTTGGTGGTCACCAGCGGGATCGACACCTTGCCTTTCAGCGTGCGGGTCACCCAGCTAAACGCCGCGCGCGGCACCGGGGTGGCGATGGTCGGAATGCGTGCTTCGTGCCAGCCGATCCCGGTGTTGATGATGGTCGCGCCCGCCGCCTCTATGGCCTGGGCCAGCTGGACGGTTTCCTCGAAGGTGCCGCCGCCCTCCACCAGGTCGAGCATCGACAGGCGGAAGATAATAATAAAGTCGCTTCCGGCGCGCTCGCGCACGGCGCGCACCACCTCCACGGCAAAGCGCATCCGGCGGGCATAGTCGCCGCCCCATTCGTCCTCGCGCTGGTTGGTGCGTGCAGCGAGGAATTCGTTAATCAGATAGCCTTCGGAGCCCATCACCTCCACGCCGTCGTAGCCCGCCTCGCGGGCCAGCGCCGCACAGCGGGCGAAGTCATCGATCAGGGTCAGGATCTCGTCGTGGGTCAGCGCTTGCGGCTTAAAGCGGTTGATCGGGGCCTGGATCGCCGACGGGGCCACCGGGTTTGGCTGATAGCTGTAGCGCCCGGTATGCAGAATTTGCAGAGCGATTTTACCGCCTTCCTGGTGGACGGCATCGGTCACGATCCGGTGATGGGGCAGCTGTGCCGCATCGTTCAGCACCGCGCCGCCCTCCATCGCCACTCCGGATGGCGCAGGGGCCACACCGCCAGTAACGATGAGCGCCACCCCGTGACGGGCGCGCTCGGCATAGAACGCGGCCAGCCGCTCAGCACCGTCCGGCCGCTCCTCCAGCCCGGTATGCATCGAGCCCATTAACACGCGGTTTTTCAGGGTGGTGAATCCCAGATCGAGGGGGGCGAATAGCGACGGGTAGCAGCTCATAGTCTCTTCCAGTGTAAAATTATTGTTATGTGGTCGGATGAGTTACTAATTTAGCCAGCGGCAGAAGAAAGGTAAAAGCGGGATCGAATGATTGTGATAGATCTCAAAGAACTTCCCCGGTGGCGCTGCGCTTACCGGGGCTACAAAACCGTAGGCCGGATAAGCGCAGCGCCATCCGGCGTTTTTACGGCGCCGTTGCGCGCACCAGCCCCGGTGCCTGCCACATGGAGGTGGTCAGCCCGCTGTCCACCAGCCCGAGCTGGTCAGCATAGACCGCCTGCCACTTCTGCATCATGCCGTCGTACAACGCCCGGTGTGCCGGATTGGGGGTAAATTCCCGGCTCCATTTCACCAGCGACTCGCCCGTGGCAGCCATATCATCATACAGCCCGGCGCCGCTCCCGGCGGCGATGGCGCAGCCCAGCGCGGTGGCTTCTTTTACCTCCGGCACCCGCACCGGCAGGCCGGTAACGTCGCTTAAGATCTGGCTCCACAGCGCCCCTTTCGCGCCGCCGCCGGCAAACACCAGGCTATCAAAGGTGACGCCGGAGAACTGCGAAATCTGCGCCAGGTTGCAGGCGGAGACAATTGCTGCATTCTCCTCCAGGGCGCGGAACAGGGTAGCCTTATTGCATTTTTCCGGGTCGATGGAGAGGTTAATAAACGACGGCGCAGCGTGATACCACTGCTTAAAATGCATGGCGTCGGAGAAGATCGGCATCACCCCGTGGGAGCCCGCCGGTACCCGGCTGGCCATCTCTTCCATCAGGGCGTAGGTGTCCATTCCCATGCGTTCGGCAATCAGCTTCTCTTCGGCGCAGAAGGCGTCGCGGAACCAGCGCATGGTCAGCCCGGTGAAGAAGCTGATCGACTCCGCCTGGGCCATACCCGGAATGACGTGCGGGTTCACGCGGATGTTCATCTGCGGATCGGTGCGCACCTGCGGCAGGTTGACCACCTGCTGCCAGAAGGTGCCGCCCAGCACCGCGGTTTGCCCGGCGCGGACCACCCCCAGCCCCAGACAGCCCAGCTGCACATCGCCGCCGCCCATCACCACCGGCGTGCCTTCCCGCAGGCCCGACTGCGCCGCCGCCTGGTGGGTGACGGCGCCCAGCACGCTCCCCGTCTCTTTGACCGGCGAGAGGATATCGGCCCGTAGCCCGGCCATGTCCAGCAGCGCGGGCCGCCAGTCGCGGGAAAAGAGATCTAACATGCCGGTGGTGCCAGCGTTAGACGGGTCAACGGCCAGTTCGCCGGAGAGCTTCGCCGCCAGCCAGTCGCTGATCATGGTGATAGTGGCCGCTTTGCGGTAGATATCCGGGCGATGGTGCGCCAGCCACAGCAGGCGCGGCATGGCGCTCAGGGCCAGGGTCTGGCCGGAGACGTCATACACTTCGGATTCAAAGCGGTAATCGTGGATCTCTTTGAGTTCGGCCACTTCGCGGCTGGCGCGGGCATCGACGTTGGCGCAGGCCCAGATGGCGTCGCCGTTGCGGTCGTAGAGGACAATCCCCTCGCGCATCGAGCAGCAGGCGACGGACTGGATATCCGCCGCGCTCAGGTGCGCCCGCTCAAGCGCCTGGTGAATACACTGGCAGGCCAGCCGCCAGTTGGTGTCGAGGTCGAACTCCATCGAGCCGGGGACGTTCTCCACGCTCAGGTGTTTCCATTCGGCCTGGCCGACGGCTATCTGGTTGCCCCGGAGATCAAACACCACGGCGCGAACGCTGCCTGTCCCTGCATCTAACGCTAAAAGGTAACTCATGAGCTTGCCTCGTGTCAGGCGCAGGGCGACTCTTATCCGGCCAGAGCCAGCACCGCGCGGGCTGTCGTCTCTTCCGTCACCAGGCCATTGATACGGCGACCCTTCAGTGCGGCATAAATCGCATCGGCTTTCTCTTCTCCTCCGGCGACGCCAACGATGGTGGGCAACTGCGCCAGTTCATCGAGGGTGACGCCCAGTAATTCACGGTGGATCTCCAGATCCGATACCCGCTCTCCCTCGGCATTGAGGAAATAGCCCAGGATGTCGCCCACCGCCCCTTTGCGGGCAAACATCAGCTGTTCCCCTTCGCTGATGTAGCCGGAGCGCAAGATGGTGGCATCCCGGCGCTGGTTTACGGCGCCAATGCCGACCACGGCGGCGTCGGCGGCGGTGGCGGCGAGGATCACATCCCGCACGCTGGTTTCCCGCTTCAGGATCCCGGCCACCTCTGCGGAGGAGACCCGCAGCGGGGCGGGGATCATGCTGACGCTGCAGGCGGCATCCAGCTGGCCAATGCCGGTCATATAGGGCCCAACGCCGCCGGAGAGGGTCACCAGCCGCACCTGCTGGGAGCTGATAAAGCCGCTTAAGTGCTGAATGCAGCTCATGGTGGTTTCACCAAAGCCCACCGCCAGCAGTTGCCCCGGCTCCAGCACGCCCATTAACGACTGCGCGGCGCCAATTCCTAAGCGCACGCTCATCGCCGGGGTATTCAGGGCGGGCAGGACGCGCACCAGCTTCAGGCCGAAACGCTGCTGGAGCGCGGTCTCCAGCGCCAGACAGCCTTCGTAGCGGGAGTTGATCTGCACGCGGATCACCCCCGACTGACGGCCCTTTTCCAGCAGCCGTGAAATCTTGAGCCGCGGTAAACCCAGCCGTTCGCCGATATCGTTCTGCGTCAGGCCGTCGTGGTAGTAGCACCACGCCACGCGCGCCACCAGTTCCTCTTCCGTCAGTGCCAGTCCGGCAAATCGTCCCTCTTCGGCAACGCGTTTCTCAGCCATATTTGAACTCTTATCAAAATTTAGATCATATGTTCGCTTTGCCGCAGCCTGAATCTGTGAGCCACACGGCAAAACGCATATTCCGGAATGTTTCAGCATTATCGGGATCATATCCCTAAAACTGTGATCCCTGCACGGTTGTAAATATAGTTCACCGTCTACGCTTTTGAACATTATTAATTTCAAAAATCATTTGTTCAATAGCGGAGCGATAATGAGAGCACTGATTGAGGCGCGCGGGATCCAGAAGCAGTTCTCCGGCGTTCCAGTATTGAAAAACATTGATTTCACTCTGCTTGCCGGCCAGGTACACGCCCTGATGGGGGGCAACGGCGCCGGGAAATCGACCCTGATGAAGATTGTCGCCGGGGTCGAAACGCCCGACCGCGGTGAACTTTCTATTGAGGGCCAGCCTTTTGCTCGCCTTAAACCGGGCCAGGCCCACCAGCTTGGCATCTATCTTGTGCCCCAGGAGCCGATGCTGTTTCCGAACCTCAGCGTGCGGGAAAACATTCTCTTTCGCCTGCCGCGCGGGCAGGCCACCGCCCAGCGCCTTGGGGATAAGCTGGAGCAGCTTCAGTGCCAGCTCAATTTAGACGCTGCCGCCAGCACCCTGGAGGTGGCGGATCAGCAGATGGTGGAGATCCTGCGCGGGCTGATGCGCGAAGCGAAGATCCTGATCCTCGATGAACCCACCGCCTCGTTGACGCCGGGCGAAACGGAGCGCCTGTTCCGCCAGATCCGCGCGCTCCAGGGGACGGGGGTCGGTATCGTCTTTATCTCTCACAAGCTGCCCGAAATTCGTCAGCTCGCCAGCCATGTCTCGGTGATGCGCGACGGGGCGATCGTGCTGAGCGGTGAAACCGCGCAGTTTGACGACAACGCGCTCATCGCCGCCATGACCCCGGTCAGTCGCGACCAGCAGTTGAGCGACACGCAAAAGCTGTGGCTGGCGCTGCCGGGCAATCGCCGCACCCAGGCGCAGGATTTTCCGGTGCTGCGGGTGGAGACGCTTACCGGGGAGGGCTTTATCGATCTCAGTCTGGAGATCTACGCCGGGGAGATCGTCGGCCTGGCGGGATTAGTAGGCTCCGGGCGCACCGAATTTGCTGAAACGCTCTACGGCCTGCGCCCGTCGCGGGGCGGGAGGATCTGGCTCGAAAATCAGCAGATCGACCGCGATCCGGTCAGCGCCCGGCTGGAGAAAGGGCTGGTCTATCTCCCGGAAGACCGGCAGGTCTCCGGCCTGTTCCTTGATGCGCCGGTACGCTGGAACACGGTAGCGCTGAACGAACCTTCCCTATGGCAGCAGCGCAAACGCGAGGCGGCGGTGGTGGAGCGCTATCACCGGGCGCTGGGGATCAAACTCAACAGCCCGGATCAGACCGTGCGCACCCTGTCGGGCGGCAATCAGCAGAAGGTGCTGCTGGCCCGTTGTCTGGAGGCCAATCCGCTGCTGCTGATTGTTGATGAGCCGACCCGCGGCGTGGACGTCTCCGCCCGCGCCGATATCTATCAGCTAATCAAAAGCGTGGCGGCGCAAAACGTGGCGGTGCTGATGATCTCCAGCGACATGGATGAGTTCCCCGGCCTGGCGGATCGGGTGCTGGTGATGCACCAGGGGGTGCTCAGCGGGGAACTGCCACGCCACGCCGTCAGCCTCGATCGCATGATGTCCCTGGCCTTCGGAGGGCAGGCATGAAAACACTCCTGAAAAACCGCGAGCTCAGCGCTCTGCTGGCGATCCTCGCCCTGTTTGTGGTGCTGGTGGCCCTGAATCCGGCCTATCTCAGTTTGCAGACCCTGGGGATGATCTTCGCCAGTTCGCAAATCCTGATCCTGCTGGCCCTCGGCGCCGGGCTGGTGATGCTGACCCGCAATATCGACGTGTCGGTTGGATCGATTGTCGGGCTGTGTGCCATCGCTGTGGGGGTGGCGCTGAACAACGGCTACGGCCTGCCGGTGGCGATCCTCTTTGCGCTGGCGATCGGGGCGCTGGCGGGGGCCTTCAACGGCCTGCTGGTGGTGGGGCTGCGCATTCCGGCGATTGTCGCCACCCTCGGCACGCTGGGGCTGTGGCGCGGGGTGATGCTGCTCTGGACCGGCGGGAAGTGGATTGAAGGGCTGCCGGTGAGCCTGAAATCCCTGTCAGAGCCGGTGGCGCTTGGGGTATCGCCCCTGGGGATCGTAGTGCTGATTATCGCCGCTCTCGGGACCTGGACGCTGTCGCGCACCGCCTTCGGCCGGGATTTTTACGCCGTGGGGGATAACCTCGCCGCCGCCCGCCAGCTCGGGGTGGCGGTCAACCGCACCCGGATGGCGGCCTTCACGATTAACGGCGTACTGGCCGCCTGCGCCGGGATCGTCTTTGCCGCGCAGATCGGTTTTGTCCCTAACCAGACCGGCAGCGGGCTGGAGATGAAAGCCATCGCCGCCTGCGTGCTCGGCGGCATCTCCCTGCTCGGCGGTACCGGAACCTTAATTGGCGCGCTGCTGGGCGCCTTCTTCCTGACCCAGATCGACACCGTGCTGGTGCTGTTCCGCCTCCCGGCCTGGTGGAATGACTTTATCGCTGGCCTGGTGCTGTTGGGGGTGCTGGTACTCGACGGACGGCTGCGCCAGGCGCTGGCGCGTCATCAGCGGGCGCTGAAGTACAGCCGTTTTCAGCCGGGCAACAAAGGGGGGAAGCACGTCACCCCGTTTCGCAAACGCAACAAAGAGGTGGCGTAGATGAAGCTTAACTGGGAGTGGGCGCTGCTGCTGTTACTGGTGCTGGAGATCCTGCTGTTTGGCACCCTCAATCCGCGGATGCTCGACATCAATATGCTGCTGTTCAGCACCAGCGATTTTATCTGCATCGGCATTGTGGCGCTGCCGCTGACGCTGGTGATCATCAGCGGCGGGATCGACATCTCCCTCGGCTCCACCATCGGCCTGTGCGCCATCGCCCTGGGGGTGATGATGCAGTCTGGCGTGCCGATGGCGGCGGCGATCCCGCTCACTCTGCTGCTCGGGCTGCTGTGTGGTCTGTTCAACGCGGCGCTTATCCACTACACCGGCATCAGCCCGCTGGTGATCACCCTCGGCACGCTCTACCTCTACGGCGGCGGGGCGCTGCTGCTCTCGGGTATGGCCGGGGCGACCGGCTACGAAGGCATTGGCGGCTTCCCGGAGAGCTTCACGGCCTTTGCCAATCTCACGGTTATCGGGCTGCCGATCCCGCTGGTGCTGTTCGCGATCATCACCTTTCTCTTCTGGCTGATTACCCATCGCGGGCGCTTTGGCCGCCATCTGTTTCTGATTGGGCAAAACCCGCGCGCGGCGCGCTATGCGGCGCTGTCGGTTAATGGCATGCCCTACGCGCTCTATGGCCTGGTGGGGGTGGCGTCGGCCATTGCCGCGCTGGTGATGGTCTCCTATTTTGGCTCGGCGCGCTCTGATTTAGGGCGCGACCTGCTGATGCCCGCGCTCACCGCGGCGGTGCTCGGCGGGGCGAATATCTATGGTGGTTCAGGTTCGGTATTGGGTACTGCGCTGGCGGCATTGCTGGTGGGGTATCTGCAACAGGGGTTACAGATGGTCGGCATCCCCAACCAGGTGTCGAGCGCGCTGTCAGGGGCGCTGTTGGTTGTGGTGGTGATGGGACGTTCACTGAGTCTGCACCGTGAGTGGGTGCGATCTCTCTTCACAAAACTACCCGGAGCGTAAGATGAAAATAAAACTGATGGTGCTGGCCGTAGCGTTAAGCGTTGCCTCGGCGCAGGCCGCCGACCGCATTGCGTTTATCCCGAAACTGGTAGGGGTCGGCTTCTTTACCAGCGGCGGCAACGGGGCGAAAGAGGCGGGTAAAGCGCTGGGCACCGACGTCACCTACGATGGCCCCACCGAGCCGAGCGTCTCGGGGCAGGTGCAGCTGATCAATAACTTCGTCAACCAGGGCTATGACGCGATTATCGTCTCCGCCGTGTCGCCGGACGGCCTCTGCCCGGCGCTGAAGCGCGCTATGCAGCGCGGAGTGAAAGTGCTGACCTGGGATTCCGACACCAAACCGGAGTGCCGCAGCATCTACATCAACCAGGGAACCCCGGAACAGCTCGGCGGCCTGCTGGTGGAGATGGCCTCGAAGCAGGTCACTAAACCGGATGCCAAAGTGGCCTTCTTCTACTCCAGCCCCACCGTCACCGACCAGAACCAGTGGGTGAACGCGGCGAAAGCCAAAATCGCCAAAGACCACCCGCAGTGGCAGATCGTCACTACCCAGTTTGGCTATAACGACGCCACTAAATCCCTGCAGACCGCCGAGGGGATCTTAAAAGCCTACCCGGACCTGGATGCGATCATCGCCCCGGATGCCAACGCCCTGCCGGCGGCGGCACAAGCAGCGGAAAACCTGAAGCGGGAAGGGGTGGCGATCGTCGGTTTCAGCACGCCAAACGTCATGCGTCCGTATGTGGAGCGCGGCACGGTGAAAGCCTTCGGCCTGTGGGATGTGGTGCAGCAGGGCAAAATTGCGGTCAATGTCGCCGATCGTTTGCTGAAAAAAGGCGATCTTAACGTCGGCGACAGCGTGGAGATCAAGGATATCGGCAATCTCAAGGTCGAGCCGAACAGCGTGCAGGGCTATCAGTATGAAGCGAAAGGCAACGGCATTGTGCTGCTGCCGGAGCGGGTGGTGTTCACCAAAGAGAACATCAACAACTACGACTTCTGACGGGAGAGAACATGGCTGATTTAGACGACATCAAAGAGGGCAAGAACTTTGGCATCGACCGGCCGCAGCAGAATGTGCCTTTTACCCTGAAGGGGTGTGGGGCGCTGGACTGGGGGATGCAGTCCCGCATGGCGCGCATTTTTAACCCCGCCAGCAACCGCACGGTGATGCTGGCCTTCGATCATGGCTATTTCCAGGGGCCGACCACCGGGCTGGAGCGCATCGATCTCTCTATTGCGCCGCTGTTTGGCGAAACCGATGTGCTGATGTGTACCCGCGGCATTCTCAGAAGCACCGTGCCGCCCGCCACCAACAAGCCGGTGGTGCTGCGAGCCTCCGGGGGCAACTCCATGCTGGGCGAACTCTCTAACGAGTGCGTGGCGGTGGCGATGGAGGACGCCCTGCGCCTCAACGTCTGTGCGGTGGCGGCGCAGGTCTATATCGGCAGTGAGTATGAGCACCAGTCGATCAACAACATCATCAAGCTGGTGGATGCGGGCAACCGCTACGGTATGCCGACCCTGGCGGTGACCGGGGTGGGCAAGGAGATGGCCCGTGACGCGCGCTATTTCTCGCTGGCCAGCCGTATTGCCGCCGAGATGGGGGCGCAGTTCGTCAAAACCTATTTTGTGGAAGAGGGATTCGAGAAAGTGACCGCCAGTTGCCCGGTGCCGATTGTCATTGCCGGGGGTAAAAAGCTGCCGGAGCACGAGGCGCTGGAGATGTGCTTCCGCGCCATCGATCAGGGCGCGTCGGGTGTCGATATGGGACGCAATATCTTCCAGTCCAGCGCGCCGCTGGCGATGCTGAAGGCAGTGAAGAAGGTGGTGCACGAGAAGATGAGCGCCCGCGAGGCGTACCAGTTCTGGCAGGAGGAAAAACAAGGAGAAACACAATGAACGTGACCTTAGTGGAGATCAACATTAAGCCGGACAAGGTGGACGAGTTTCTGGAGGTGTTTCGCGCCAACCATGAAGGGGCGATCCAGGAGCCGGGCAACCTGCGGTTTGACGTTTTGCAGGATCCGCGGGTGAAAACCCGGTTCTTTATCTACGAGGCTTACAAGGATGAGGAGGCGGTGCAGGCGCATAAGCAGACCCCGCATTATCTGGCCTGCGTGGAGAAGCTTGAGGATCTGATGTCGGAGCCGCGTAAAAAACGTTGTTTTGTCGGGTTGATGCCGGAGTAAAAATCGCCCGGTGGCGCGTTGCTTACCGGGCCTACAAGGGTTCAAACGGTGCGGGTTTTGTAGGCCGGGCAAGCGCAGCGCCGCCCGGCGGTTTTTACGCTTCAGCCACACTCACCCGCAGCGCGGCCAGCGCCTTGCGGGCCGCTTTCAGCACCAGCTCACACTGCTCAATGGTCAGCGTCAGCGGCGGTTCGATGCGAATCGTCTTCGAGTTGTTGAGCGTGCCTGCCACCAGCACCCGCTGGCGGAACATCTCGCTGGCGAAGCTGTAGCCGGTTTCGTTATCGACAAACTCAATCGCCATCAGCATCCCTTTGCCGCGCGCCTCCTGGACCAGGTCCGGGTATTCACGCCCCAGCTGACGGAAGCCATCCAGCAGCATGTCGCCTTTCTGCTCCGCCTGGGCGGGCAGGTTCTGCTCCAGCAGCACGTTGATGGTCGCCAGCGCCGCGGCACAGGCCAGCGGGTTACCGCCAAAGGTGGTGGTGTGCAGGAAAGGATTGTCGAACAGCACCGAGAAGACCTCTTCGGTGGCGACGGTCGCGCCAATCGGCATCACCCCGCCGCCCAGCGCTTTGGCCAGGCACAGAATGTCCGGCTGCACGTTTTCATGCTCGCAGGCGAACATTTTGCCGGTACGCCCCATGCCGGTCTGCACTTCATCCAGGATCAGCAGCGCGCCAAACTCATCGCAGAGCTTACGCACCGCGGGCAGGTAGCCCTGCGGAGGCAGGATCACGCCGCCTTCGCCCTGGATAGGCTCGAGGATCACCGCCGCCACCTCATCGCCGGTTTTATGGCATTCCGACAACATGGTGCGCATGGCGTTGATATCGCCGAACGGCACATGGCGGAAGCCCGGCAGCAGCGGCATAAACGGCTTACGGAAGGTGGATTTCGCTGTGGCAGAGAGGGCCCCGAGCGACTTGCCGTGGAAGGCGCCACTGGTGGCGATAAACGTGAATTTCCCGCGCGGCGACTGGTACGCTTTGGCGAGTTTGATCGCCGCTTCGACCGATTCCGTGCCGCTGTTACAGAAGAAGCTGTATTTCAGTTTCCCCGGCGTCAGTGCCGCCAGCGTTTTTGCCAGCATCGCCCGCAAAGGGTCAAGCAGTTCTTGGCTATGAAGGGGTTGTTTTGCAAGCTGATTTTGTACGGCGGAAACCACTACTGGATTACGGTGCCCCACGTTGAAAATACCAAATCCACCCAGGCAATCTATAAACTCCTGTCCCTGAGTGTCGACAAGCGTATTCAAACTTCCCGCCTGCCACTCTACGGCTCCGTAATCCCCGCCTGCCGTTACCGATTTCCTGTATTCGAGAAAACCTGGATTGACATGCTCTTTGAAGTAATCAATCATCTCGCGGTTAAGTTGTTTCATCTCCTCATGATCAAGCGTTCGCTTCTCAATGAGATTCAAGGCGTGCGCGGTACAGGCAAGGGCCGACGCGCTGGAAGGTAACCTGTTCAAGATGTGCTCCCGGGGATGGCGTATCACATGATACTGGATTAAGTATTGCAGGCTTTACGCCACATCCAGGGCCTTAACAAAAATCGGGATAAACGCCAGGTTAAAATAATGTTACACAATATTTAATCATGCAAAAGCGCAGCCTGGCCGCTGCGGCAGGGAATTTTCAGAAACAGAGATGCCCGATAGCAGTGCATTTGCTCTGTTTTAGGGCGGAAAGGGAACAGATACGGATCCTCCTTCAGGAGTAGTTTCTCTGCGAAATCATTAGATATCAATAAATTATAAAAACACACAAAAAATGCGGTTTAGTGGCGTTTTGCGATCTCAGGCATGTTTAACAACTAAAGATATGTTCGTTACCGCCGTAAAATATTTACGCCACAAAAATAACATTCAAGTAACCTGCAAGGGATGCCTATGTCGCCTCAACCGTTTGTCACGCAGTGTGAATACCCGCTGCAAGATGACACCACCCTGATGTCCACCACCGATCTGCACAGTTACATTACTCAGGCCAACGACACGTTTGTGCAGGTAAGCGGGTATACGCTTGCCGAACTGTCAGGACAGCCGCACAACCAGGTCCGTCACCCGGATATGCCAAAAGCGGCCTTTGCCGACATGTGGTACACCCTGCAACAGGGCGAACCCTGGAGCGGAATTGTGAAAAACCGCCGCAAAAATGGCGATCACTACTGGGTGCGCGCGAATGCGGTGCCGATGGTGCGCAACGGCCAGACCACCGGGTACATGTCTATCCGCGTGAAGGCCACGCCGGAAGAGATCGCCGCTGTCGAGCCGCTCTATAAGGCGCTGAACGAAGGGCGCTGCAAAAAGCGTGTGCATAAAGGGCTGGTGGTTGCCAGAGGCTGGACCGGCAAACTCCCGTCGATGCCGCTGCGCTGGCGGGTCCGCGGCGTGATGACCGCGTTATTTGCCGTGCTGGCGGCCACCCTGTTTGCCACCGGTGCGGGATGGGCAGCACTGGGCGCCAGCGCGCTGGTCATGCTGCTGGGTACGCTCCTGTTTGAGCAGCAGATCGTGCGTCCGGTCGAGAACGTGGCGCGTCAGGCGCTGAAGGTGGCGACGGGCGAGCGCAACAGCGTTGAGCACCTCAACCGCAGCGACGAGCTGGGGCTGACCCTGCGGTCGGTCGGTCAGCTCGGCCTGATGTGCCGCTGGCTGATCAATGATGTCTCCAGCCAGGTCGTCAACGTGCGTGACGGCAGCGAGCAGCTGGCGAGGGGCAACGACGACCTCAACGATCGCACCCACCAGACCGTCTCGAACGTGAAGCAGACCGTGGAGACCATGAACCAGCTGGCAATGACCGTACAGAACAACACCAGAACCGCCGTTGACGCTGATAAGCTCTCCATCGCCGCCAGCGATGCCGCCACCGAAGGCGGACACGCGATGCAAACCGTGGTCAAAACCATGGACGAGATTGCCGACAGCACCCAGCGTATCGGCTCTATCACCAAGCTGATTAATGACATCGCCTTCCAGACCAATATTCTGGCGCTGAATGCGGCGGTAGAAGCGGCCAGGGCAGGGGAGCAGGGCAAAGGCTTTGCGGTGGTAGCCGGAGAGGTGCGTCATCTTGCCAGCCGCAGCGCCACCGCCGCCAACGATATCCGCAAGCTGATTGACGCCAGCGCCAGCAAAGTGCTGTCGGGCTCGGAGCAGGTCAATGCTGCCGGGCGCACAATGGATGATATTGTGGAGAAAGTGCAGAACGTCACCCGGCTTATCGCGGAGATCAGCCACTCGACCTCCGAGCAGGCGTCCGGGCTGTCGGAGCTGACCCGCGCAGTAGCGGAGCTGGATGCGATTACCCAAAAAAACGCCGCGCTGGTGGAAACCAGCGCCCAGGTGTCGGCGATGGTGAAACACCGGGCTAAACGTCTTGAGGATGCGGTCACCGTCCTTCACTGAGTCAGTAATGTTCTAAAAAAGCCGTTTACGCTTCACAGCGTAAGCGGTTTTTTTATGGGCGAATTGTCATTATTTTTATCATTTATTGTTATTTAAATATTAAATAATTAAAAAAAGCGCCGCCATTAATTCTCTCTGCCTGCGTCTGTTTTCCCTGTTGCGTTGTCAAAAAAAGTGTGCCGGTGGTTGTATAACGATCGATGAGTTAAAATTAATAGTCTGCGCCTATCCATTGTGGTGATTATGAAATAAAAAAGCGATCAAAGTCATAAAGTTAGCGGTAGAGTTACCGATAACGCTGATCGTCTGAGAAATAATCACATCGATGGAGTAAATATGTTCTTACACGACGTTAAAATCGGCACGAAATTATTTCTGGCGTTTGGATTCTTTATTGTCCTGATGGGGATAAGTGCGAGTTTATCTCTGTTGAGCCTGAACCGGGCAAATAACGGGATGCAATCCATCATCACCAGCGATTATCCCACGACCGTAAAAGCCAACCAGTTAATCGAAAATTTTCAGGAATTTATTAGCACTCAACAGCTGATGCTGCTGGACGATCAGGGCACTTACACAGCGCAATCAGAGCAGCATCTGAAGGCGATCAGCGAGCGTATCACCCTGATCCTCGGGGAGCTGGACAAGGCCCTACAGGATAAACAATCCCAGCAGGTGCTGGCCGATATCCGCGGCGTTCGCCAGCAGTATCTTGACTCCCGCTATCGCATTTTGCAGGCGGTGCAGAACAACGATCGGGCGGGGGCGATTCAGGAGATGATGACCAATACCCTCAGCCTGCAGCAGGCCTATAAGGCCAAGGTGCAGGCGCTGATTGCGATCCAGAACACCCAGATGCAGCGCGCAGGTGAAGAGGTGGAAGGCGATTTTAAAAGCAACCGTCTGGTGCTGATCCTCATCACGCTCTTCAGCGTGGTGGTGGGCAGCCTGATGGGCTGGTTTATCGTGCGCTCCATTACCCGTCCGCTGGGCGAGGCGGTGGGCTTTGCCCAGTCCATTGCCGAGGGCGATCTCACCCGCGATATTGCCTCGCACGGGAAAGATGAAACCGGCCAGCTGCTCACGGCGCTGATGGAGATGAAAGTCCGTCTGCTGGAGATTGTGCAGCAGGTACAGACCGGTTCGGAGAGCATCTCCAGCGCCGCGGCGCAGATTGTGGCGGGCAACCAGGATCTGGCGGCGCGTACCGAAGAGCAGGCCAGCTCCGTGAACAGACGGCGGCGTCGATGGAGCAGATCACCGCGACGGTGAAAAATACCGCCTCGCATACCGGCGAGGCGACGAACCTCTCTGCGGACGCGGCCCGGGTGGTGAAACACAACGGCGAGATGATGCAGCAGGTCACCAGCAAAATGCGCCTGATTAACGAGACCTCCAACCGGATGTCCGACATCATCAACCTGATCGACTCCATCGCCTTCCAGACCAACATTCTGGCGCTGAACGCGGCGGTAGAAGCGGCGCGCGCGGGCGAGCATGGCCGCGGCTTTGCGGTGGTGGCCGGTGAAGTTCGCCAGCTTGCCCAGAAAAGCGCCACCTCGGCCAGCGAAATTCGGCAGCTGATTGAAAGCTCAACCAGCCAGACCCAGGACGGGATGGCGCTGGTGGAAAAAGCCAGCGGGCTGATTAATGGCATGGTGGGTAACGTGGAGGAGATGGATGTCATCCTGCGCGAGATCCGCCAGGCAAGCCATGAGCAGACGGAAGGCATCTCGCAGATCAACAGCGCCATTGGCCTGATTGACTCCACCACCCAACAGAACTCCGCCCTGGTGGAGGAGTCCGTTGCGGCGGCATCATCCCTTAACGAGCAGGCGATGAACCTGAAAGCGCTGGTGAAAGTGTTCCGCGTCGCCGCTTAATCGAGCTGGGAGATCTCCAGCGCCGCGCGGTCGATCACGCCGATAATCTGTTTGATCTGCGCGTCGCTGGTCTCTCCCTGATTCACCTTCAGATCCAGCACCGCTTTAAAGTTATCCAGCGCCCGCTTCATCTGCGGGTTTTTGCGCAGCTCAAAGCCCACGCAACGCGCTTTGACGCGCGCCTGAATGTGCTCCAGATGGTCTATGTTTTCATCCAGCCACTGCTGTCCGGCAACGGTGATCTCAATCTTTTTACGCCCGTTCTCCTCCTCGGTGAGGGTGATGAACTGCTGATCCTCCAGAAAATCGAGCGTTGGATAGATCACGCCCGGGCTGGGGGTGTAGTTGCCCTGGGTCAGGGTCTCGATCGCCTTAATCAGCTCGTAACCGTGGCTGGCGTTGCGGGTCAGGATATCGAGGATCACCAGCCGTAATTCGCCGTGTCCAAAGAAGCGCTGGCGGCGGCCGCCGCCGTGATGGTGATCGCCGCCGCGTCCGCGGTGGTCATGGTCGTGAGAGTGTCGCATCGTCTTTCTCCGTATTTTTGATATATCTAATTTATATCTAAATCTTAAAAACAAGCAACGTCATTGCACGTAATTTATTTAAATTACTAATATTCAAGCTTTTTAATGTGTGTTTTTGGCTTTGGGATTGCGAAATCTGTCTATATCAAAAAAATCTTGCAATTCTGCTTATTAGCAATCATTATCATTTAAGTTTCATTTCCGATATATCGATTTCACTTTCACGAAGGCACATTATGACCACTACCCGCTACCCTCAACGTGTCCGCAACGACCTGCGCTTTCGCGAGCTGACTGTGCTCCGCGTGGAGCGCGTCAGTACCGGTTTTCAGCGCATCGTACTGGGCGGCGAAGCGCTGGAGGGCTTCAGCTCCCGCGGCTTCGACGACCACTGCAAAGTCTTTTTCCCGGAACAGGGCTCGACCTTTGTTCCCCCGGTCGTGACGGATGAGGGCGTGGAGTGGGGCGAGGGCGTGCGTCCGCAGGCGCGGGATTACACCCCGCTCTATGACGCGGCCCGTCACGAGCTGGTGCTCGATTTCTTTATTCACGACGGTGGGGTGGCAAGCAACTGGGCTGTGGAGGCAAAACCGGGAGATACCCTCTCCATCGGTGGTCCGCGCGGTTCACTGGTGGTGCCGGAAGATTACGCATGGCAGCTGTACGTCTGCGATGAGTCGGGCATGCCCGCCCTGCGCCGCCGTCTGGAGGCGCTACGCACGCTGCCGGTGCGCCCGGAAGTGCATGCTGTGGTGACCGTGAGCGATGCCGCCTGTCAGGACTATCTGGCGCACTTAAGCGAGTTCAACATTAGCTGGGTGGTGGGGCATAACGAGCAGGCGGTGGCCGATCGTCTGGCGGCGCTCAGCGTGCCGGCAGAAGATTACTTCATCTGGCTGACGGGGGAAGGGAAGGTGGTGAAAAACCTGAGCCGCCTGTTTGAAACCGACGCCATCGATCAGAAGCTGGTGCGTGCCAGCGCGTACTGGCACGCCAAATAGTCAGGCCACGTCGTCGAGCTGCGCTTCGCTGACCTGATGTTCCAGCGAGGCGCGTACCTCGTGCAGGGCTTTCTCCTGCTGGGCGAAGTAGGCTTCCATATTGCTCAGCGAGGAGACCAGCAGCCAGGACTCCTCTTTTTCCAGCTCCGCCAGCTCGCTCACCAGGGTGTCGATCTGTTCGCGAACCTGGGCCATTTTTTTGCGGATACGCGTCAGATCGTTCAGCCGGTCGCTGGCCATCAGCGGCTCCAGCCCCTGATGCAGGCGGGCCACCAGCGAGCGGATCGCCTTCACGTCGCCACGCTGCTTCGCCTGGTTCAGCTGCACCATCATGGCGTTCGCCTCTTCTTTCAGCTCGTCCGCCACCAGATCCGGGTGACAGAGCTTGCTCGCCTGGCGCCAGAGCCGTTTTAACTCGTTCTGATCCTCTTCGGACAGGTCTTTGCCCTTGCGCAGCCGGATCTCCGCTTCATGCTGCTGCTCGCGGTATTTTTCATACTCGTCGTTGGCTTCATCCCGTGCCTGGCGGGCGGGCTCCTCTTCCCGGGTTAAGCCCGTTTCCAGCTCCTGGGCTTCGGCCAGCAGGTTGGCGATCAGGTTGCTTTGCTGCTGCAGTTGCTTGCGCGCCGTGGCGGCCTGCACCGAGTCGGCAGGCTGATCCCGCCAGTGCCGGGTCAGGGTAGTCAGCACCTCCACCGCCTGGGCGACATACTGCTGGCAGCGGTGGTAATCCGCTTCCCGGCGGCGCGCCTCCGCCTGCTGGCGACGCAGATTCAGCTCCGCCAGGGTTTTGCGCAGGGCGAGGATCTGGCTCATCAGTGGGCCGAGACGGGTGAGGTAGAGGTCGTTAAATTCGTCCAGCTGCTGGACGCGGGCGTTACGGCGATCGATAAGATCGCGCAGGCGCTCTTCCAGCGCTTTCAGCTCCAGCTTGCTGGCGGCCAGCTGCGGATCCCGCCACGGGGTAACGGCACGCTGGCTTTGTAGCCATTCGGTAATGGCCGCCATCGCCCCGGTGTAGTTTTTCTGCTCAAGCGCCACGACGATCGCCTGCAGCTCATCGTCAAAGGCTTCGCTTTTTAACCGTGCCAGCTGACTCTCGATGATGTCGTCATCTTCCAGTTCGATAGCATTTTTAATGATTTCCAGCCGTTTGATCGGTGTGCTCATGATGCTTTTCGCTTTTGCGCTTAAGTATTTGAGTTAAGGATAGTTGTCAGGAAAACAACAGGGAATAATACACATGTCTGATGAATGGCGCGACGGGGGAATGCGTTAATCTTACCGTATCGGTCACGGTTCCGACCTGAGCGATGAAGCGAAGGTGGTGGCCCACGCCATTCTGGGCGGTGCCGTGGCGGCAATCCAGGGTAACAGCGCCGCGGCAGGTGCTGCGGGCGCGGTCACGGGCGAGCTGGCGGCGAAAGCGATAGCGGGTGTGCTCTATCCTGACGTAAAAGACCCGTCGAAGCTGACGGAAGAGCAGAAGCAGACGGTCAGCGCCCTGGCAACGATTTCGGCGGGAATGGCCGGCGGGCTGGCGGGGGACAGCACGGGGTCTGCGGTTGCCGGGGGACAGGCCGGGAAGAATGCGGCTGAGAATAATTCGCTGGCGCTGGTAGCCAGAGGTTGCGCGGTTGCTGCACCCTGCCGGACGAAGGTTGCGGAGTAGTTATTGGAAATCGGTGTGAAAGCCGGCATAGCTGGCCTTGCTGGTTCTGCTATCAAGGATATGGCGGATAAAATGACATCCGATGAACTGGATCATCTTGTTACCCTTGAAATGATGGGTAATGATGAGATCACAAGTAAGTACCTAATTTCGTTGCATAATAAATATTCACCTTCGCATGCGGGGAACAATAATGGTCAGGCTGATGTTGGTCCGAGCCATACAGGTAATAACGATGTTCAGGTTGATGTTGGGCCGAATCACACTGGTAACAACCATGCCTCAGGCCAGGAAGCAACAAATACCGGTAATACAGAAGGTGCACCGAATACTGGTGGGAACACGACGATAACGCCGATCCCTGATGGGCCGGGTAAGGATGATCTGGCTTATCTTGCTTTAAAAGGAAAGGAGGCTCAGGAAGCGGCTGGAAAACTTGGTTTTGACAGAAGAATACCGGCACAGAAGGCACCATTTAATTCTCACGGTCAGCCAGTCTTTTATGATGGCAAAAATTACATTACTCCTGATATAGATAGCCATAATGTTACTAATGGCTGGAAAATGTTTGACCGTAAAGGAAACCGCATAGGTACATATGATAGCGATCTTAACAGGATTAAGGATTAAGCAATGTTTGGTATATTCCCCAATGGTTTTCCCATCAAAGAGAATGATGAGGAGGTTCTTCCTGCTTCAATTACCATTGATTCCTTTACAGAGTCAATGAATATTCCTCTAGCATATTGGAGTTTAGAGAATTATAAGCAAAGTTGGCTTGCGTCTCTTGAAGAAGGCATCAATAGTAGAAAGCATGCAGCTTTGGCTGTATCAATGTATGAGCCTGATTACACGAATTTTATTTTCATCTGGATACTTTATTTCTCTGACAATGATGTATTTGTTCAAAACAGTGTTTTGTTTTTAGATGAGTGCCCTGGATTTGTTGCTGAGAATATAAATAAATTTATTGAGCCGCGCACAACACATAATCAAGATGGTATGAAAATATCCGAATGGCATACAGATCTAAACAGTGTATTAGATTTTTATCATAGCCTTAAAAACTGAAATAGATCCCGGTCATCGAGCCGGGATGTTCTTTTTATCCGTCAACCCTTAACCGGTTCGATCACCAGTCTTCCCTGCTCAACGCTGATTATGACCGGCGTGTCGGTGCTGAATATCGCTTCTGCCAGCCAGTTACCGTTCAGTCGCAGACAGGGGCTGAATAAATACCAGATGGTCATGCAGATACAGGCTCTTTAACAGCTTTGGAAAAAATGGAACGCGGGGCATAAAACCGCGTATCGGGCGTGGGGTTACCTTCGGCAGCATGACCGGCTCGGGCTACGTCAGCGCCAGCCAGGACAAAATGAACAGCACCTTTGATTCGGTGCAGGAGCAGACCGGGCTGTACGCCGGTGACGGTGGGTTCGATCTCACGGTGGGCCGCCACACGCAGCTGGACGGAGCGGTGATAGCCTCCACGACACAGGCGGATAAAAACCGGCTGGATACGGGCACCCTGGGCTTCAGCGATATCCATAACGAAGCGGATTATAGGGTCAGCCACAGCGGCATCAGCCTGAGCGGGGGCGGCAGCTTCGGCCAGGATACGTTCACCGGCAATATGCCGGGCGGAATGGTCTCCGCGGGTGGCAGCAGCGGCCATGCAGAGGGCACCACCCGGGCGGCTGTCGCGAACGGCACTCTCATCGTGCGTGACACAGCGAACCAGCAGCAGGACGTGGCGGACCTGAGCCGGGATACGGCGAATGCGAACGGCAGCATCAGCCCGATATTTGACAAGGAGAAGGAGCAGAAGCGGCTGC
Source organism: Leclercia sp. EC_58 (assembly GCF_019584355.1). Lineage (NCBI taxonomy): Bacteria > Pseudomonadati > Pseudomonadota > Gammaproteobacteria > Enterobacterales > Enterobacteriaceae > Leclercia > Leclercia sp. EC_58. Next base: position 486,207 of record NZ_VDAM01000001.1, on the reverse strand, counting down.
AGGCCGTGGGGTTAATCAGCGAGATTGGTAGCCAGGCCATGGATATCGCCCGGACGCAGGGAGAGCTGGCAGGACGGGCCGCGGCAAAAGATCCGCAGGCGCTGGAGGAAGCCCGTCAGCAGCTGACCCGGGAAGGGACGCCAGCCACGGATGAAGCCGTGGCGAAACGGGCCATAACAACGCGATGGCGCAGTACGGCACGGGCAGCGACCTGCAGCGGGGTATCCAGGCGGCCACGGCAGCGCTGTCGGGGCTGGCGGGCGGGGATATGGCCGGGGCGCTGGCGGGTGCGGCTGCGCCGGAGCTGGCGCATATGCTGAAATCAACCGAGGATAATTCGGCGGTTAACACCATTGCCCATGCCATCCTGGGCGGCGCGGTGGCGGCAATCCAGGGCAACAGCGCCGCGGCAGGTGCTGCGGGCGCGGCCACGGGCGAGCTGGCTGCGAAGGCGATAGCGGGTGTGCTCTATCCTGGCGTGACCGACCTGTCGAAGCTGAGCGAGGAGCAGAAGCAGACGGTCAGCGCCCTGGCAACGATTTCGGCGGGGATGGCCGGAGGGCTGGCGGGGGACAGCACGGGGTCTGCGGCCGCGGGTGCGGGAGCCGGGAAGAATGCGGCTGAGAATAATTTACTTGGCGGCGGAACTGAAGAAGGCCAGATAAAAGCCATGCAGGAACATACGAAAAATGTCATGTCCTGCAATACCGATCCTGGCGGAGCGGCTTGTCAGAAAGGACTGGCAATGCAGGACGCTCTGATGGTTACACTCCCGGCAGGACTTGGCGGTGGTGTTCTGGCTGCAGCAACTCCGGAAATAGCCGCTGCAGCGAAAGCTGCAATCGCAGCTTGTACCAATAATGCGGTACTGTGCTTGAACAATGCAGGGATCATGGCCTCGGAAGCGATAGTGCCTGGTGGTGTGGGGGCTGGTGGTGCAGTAGGAATTGGTAAAACTGCAGCTGAAGCTATGGCAGCGAAGACAGTAGTTAGCACTATTAAGGACAATATTGCAGCCAGCCAGGCAGCCAGAGCCTCTTCGAGCTTTGGGCAATTTAGTAAAGCAGAAGGAGCTATTCAGGAAAATCTTGGCCTATGGCCGCCGAGTCGTGGAGCTTATGGGCCAGTTGAAAAAGTGACTTTGCCAACAGGTACAATAGTTGATAGATACGGTTATCCTGGAGGTAGTTTTGTATCACCAGCAGGTGTGCCCTTTGAACAACGAGCACTACCATCCTCTTATGAAACTACAAAGCCTTATTTTCAATATGAAATATTGAAACCCATTGATGATGTATCCCAAGGTAAAATCTTACCTTGGTTCGGTCAGAAAGGGCAGGGTACTCAATATGAATTGCCAAAACCAGTCCAGTGGTATTTAGATAAAGACTATATAAAGGAAGTGAATAAATGACCAAATCAGAGCTTGAAAGCCAATTAAGTATACTAGGTGTTCATCCTAACAGTTACTCACTGGGAGTATTGAAGAATAGCGACTGTGTGTGTGTTGTTTATGAAAATACACAATGGAATATTTATTATGTTGAAAGAGATAGACCATCACTTCTTTCTTCATTTTTACAGGAAGAGGAAGCTTACGATTTTGTTCTAAAACAATTTAAAAAATGGCTTTCTAAATAAAAAAATCTAGATTTGCCGGGATTTTTCCTGCTTCTCCTTCATTATTTGACAAGGAGCAGAAGCGATCCAGGCCGTGGGGTTAATCAGCGAGATTGGCAGCCAGGCGATCGATATTGCCAGGGCGCAGGGAGAGCTGGCAGGACGGGCAGCAGCGAAAGATCCGCAGGCACTGGAGGAAGCCCGTCAGCAGCTGACCCGGGAAGGGACGCCAGCCACGGATGAAGCCGTGGCGAAACGGGCCTATAGCAACGCGATGGCGCAGTACGGCACGGGCAGCGACCTGCAGCGGGGTATCCAGGCGGCCACGGCGGCGCTGTCGGGGCTGGCGGGCGGGAACATGGCCGGTGCGCTGGCGGGGGCGTCGGCCCCGGAGCTGGCGTACGCCATCGGCCACAGGTCGGGTCTCAGCGAGGATGATACCGCGGGCAGGGCCATCGCCCATGCCATTCTGGGCGGTGCCGTGGCGGCACTCCAGGGTAACAGCGCGGCGGCAGGAGCTGCGGGCGCGGCCACGGGCGAGCTGGCTGCGAAGGCGATAGCGGGTATGCTGTATCCGGACGTGAAAGACCTGTCGAAGCTGAGCGAGGAGCAGAAGCAGACGGTCAGCGCCCTGGCAACGATTTCGGCGGGAATGGCGGGTGGTCTTGCAGGTGACAGCACGGCAGGTGCAGCAGCGGGTGCGGGAGCCGGGAAGAATGCGGCTGAGAATAATGCGCTGAGTCCGAACAGCTTCGGAAAAGGCATGGCAGACATAAGTATGTCGCAAGCCTCGCTCGGTGCCTCCATGATTAAGGATGGTGCTACACCGGATGAAATCGCAGCAGCCCTGGTCAAAAATGCCCAAGGAGATATGCCGGAAGGCCTGGATGCCATTAAAGGTCTGTTGACCGCCTGGGGCGAGTTCTTTGGCGTTCCGGTCAGTGCGTTGACGACCGATGGCGAAATGACCCCACAACAGGCTGCGGAAATCCTGGCGAGTGGTGTGCCGACCAGTGAAGCGAAGTTAATCCAGTACGTAGCTGCTAAGGCGATTTTATCTGTTGCGAAAAGCTCCGATCTTGGATTATCTCCTGCAAACCAGAAATATGTGGATATCCTTTCACCGGAAGCGAAACAGCATATTTTATATGAAGATAATTTAACTAGTGGAGGACATTTATACCCAGGAAATCCGGGAAAAACTGTTTTCCCACAACAGTGGTCTGCAGATAAGGTTGTACATGAAATTGGAGATATTACTACATCACCAAATACCCAATGGTACGCACAAACTGGTACCGGTGGTATTTATACCAGCAAAGGAAAGCCAGCAAATTGGGTTTCTTATGAAACTCGTGATGGTGTCCGTATTAGAGTTGTATATCAACCAGCAACAGGGAAAGTAGTAACAGCGTTCCCTGATAATGCTCCAATTCCTAATAGTTATAAGTCGATTAAATAAGGCGATGAGAATGAAAGAACTAGATGAAGAAATACGAATTTTTGGTAGCTTATTTATGAATCGCTTAGACAAAGAGCTATTACAATATGCTATTAATTATGTTGACTATGATGAAAGAGGGTTGGCATTTGAGACAATTTGTGATCATCTCAGTGAATATAACGTACCCATTACTCTGGAAGAGTATGAAATAGCTATTAAATTATGTAAAACTTTGCAGATGGATATTAATGATATAAGTATTAAGCATCTAAAAACATTGATAGTCAGCTAACGTAAATTAGTGGCTAAAATCTGGATCCAATTAAAGATCCCGGCCTCAGCTCCGGGATCTTCTTGTTAAAAATCTACCTTTAACCGATTCGAACGTCAGTCTCCACTGCTCAGTGCTGACAATAATGGTGTCTCGGGGCTGAATCTCGCATCTTCCAGTTGGTTGTTGTTAAGGCACTGACTGGGATTGCGGAAATCATAAGTGGTCATGTAATACAGGTTCTTTAACAGCACTGGATAAAATTGAAAGCAGGTAGGAACATCGTTTCCAGCGGCGGGTTCCTGAGTAAAAAGACCACCCACACCATTCAGGAAGACAGCGCCACGCGGGAGAAAGGTTCCCTGCTGAGCGGCGATAACGTGACGGTGACGGCGGGCAACAACCTGCTGGTGAAAGGCTCAGCAGTGGCGGGCGACGGCGACGTGGTGCTGGCGGCAGGCAACAACGTCGACATTGTGGCGGCCACCAATACCGACACCTCCTGGCGCTTTAAGGAGACCAAAAAGTCCGGCCTGATGGGCACCGGCGGGATTGGTTTCACCATCGGCAGCAGCAAGTCCACCCACGACTTGCGCGAGCAGGGTACCACCCAGAGCGGGAGCTTCAGCACCGTCGGCTCGACGGGCGGAGACGTCAGCATCACGGCGGGTAATCAGGCCCACATCGGCGGGGCAGACATTATCGCCCAGAAAGATATCACCCTCACCGGTGACAGCGTGGTGATCGCGCCGGGCCACGATAAACGTACCCGCGATGAGAAGTATGAGCAGAAGAGCAGCGGCCTGACGGTGGCGCTGTCGGGCACGACGGGAAGCACGCTGAACAGCGCGCCCTGGCAACGATTTCGGCGGGGATGGCCGGAGGGCTGGCGGGGGACAGGCCGGGAAGAATGCGGCTGAGAATAACTCGCTGGCGCTGGTAGCCAGAGGTTGCGCGGTTGCTGCACTTGCGTTCAGCACTAAACAGTTAGATAAGAAATTTAAGCATGCTTCTGATTTTGGTGTGATAACTACTAAGAAAAATGGCGATACGATTACCCAATATCAGACTGCTATCAAGTCACACCTAGATGATAAAATGACTTATGAACATGGGACGTATTTATTATCTCCAGAATCAAAAGTGTTCTTTAACCCACAAACTAATAATGTGGTTGTGGTCGATAAATCTGGTAATTTTGTTAGTGGGTGGAAACTTGATCCGCAAACAAACAATATGAAAACTTCATAAATAACGGTGTGTTAAGATGAATCAGTCACTTAAGAAGTATATTGATGCTTTCCTCGCTAAGGAGATATCTGCTGACATCTTTGCTGACAGCTATATGATGAAATGGAAATCTGAACGTGATAATAACCTACTGGGAAAGGATGATGATAACCTAAGTGAATTATTATCCAGCGTTTTTTGTGTGGCAGATATGTATAACCCCGATGATGATCGTGACCAATATGAATTTGACGATGAGCAGCTACGAAAGGAAATAAATAAACTCATGGATATTTATATTAATAAGTAAAAAGGATCCCGGCGTAGTTGCCGGGATCTTCTCCTTAACTGTCAGCCCTTACCGGCTCGATCACCAGTCGTCCCGGTTCCACGCTGACCGTGACCGGGGTGTCGGTGCTGAATCCCGCTTCTGCCAGCCAGTTACCGTTCAGTCGCAGGCAGGGGCTGAATGAATACCAGATGGACATGCAGATACAGGTTCTTTAACAGCTTTGGGAAAAATGGAACGCGGGGCATAAAACCGCATATCGGGCGTGGGGGTCAGCATCGGCGGCGGCACCAGCGGCTACGGTATCGGCGTCTTTGCCAGCGTCAATGCGGCGAAGGGCCATGAGAAGGGTAACGGTACTGCCTGGACGGAAACTACCCTCGACAGCGGCGGCACGGTCTCGCCAGCGGGCGCGATGCCATCCTCGACGGCGCGCAGGTGAGCGGTAACGCCATCGTGGCCGATATCGGACGCGACCTCCTGATGCGCAGCCAGCAGGACAGCAACGATTATAAATCCAGGCAGAACAGCGCAATGCGGACAGCACAACCTGATGATAGTCAGCACCTATAAAAAAATCGGCACAGCATCGTTATTTTTAAACCAAAAAAAGCAAACCCCAAAATAATCTGAAAATGTTGCCAATGTAGGGTAATTAAATTCCCACCTGTCATAATAGATGTCCCAATAAAAATATGCGTCAGGAGAATAACAGGAAGTAATCAACTTGGTATTCATGAAAAAACCAATGACTCATTCTTTGATTTATAGAAAATAATTGTCAGTGAGAGGCGCTAATAATTTTTTTAATTGGCCTGTTTTATTATAAGGAAATTTGAATAGCATGATAACAAAAGGACTAATCAGTTCGCTCTGCCTGAGCGCGTTATTACTTTCAGGATGTGCAACGGAATCCTCCCGTTCCGTCGAAGTCGCGAAAGTCGCCACCTATAACACCGCCTGGCAGGGGCAGCGCAGCCCAATCTCCGTTGGGAAATTTGATAACCGCTCCAGCTATATGAATGGAATATTCTCCGACGGCGTCGACCATCTGGGGAACCAGTCTAAGACCATTTTGATCACCCACCTGCAGCAAACCGGCCGCTTCAACGTGCTGGATCGCGCGAACATGGAAGAGATTAAAACCGAATCCAGCATCAGTGGTCAGCGCCAGCAGTTGAAAGGGGCAACTTACGTCATTACCGGAGACGTGACGGAGTTTGGCCGTAAGGAGACCGGCGACAGGGCGCTGTTTGGCATTCTGGGACGTGGGAAATCACAGGTGGCTTATGCAAAAGTGGCCCTGAATGTGATCAATGTCCGCACCTCTGAAGTGGTCTACTCCTCGCAGGGCGCAGGTGAATACGCGCTCTCTAATCGTGAAGTGCTCGGCTTTGGCGGCACCGCCAGTTACGACGCTACGCTCAACGGCAAAGTGCTGGATCTCGCCATTCGCGAAGCGGTTAATAATCTGGTTGCCGGGACGGAGAACGGTGGCTGGAACCCGTCAAATACACATTAAAAGGAATTGATGATGGCAACTATAAATAAGCTCGTTACTGGCGCAGCACTATTGCTGCTGGCAGGTTGTGCAACCAACACGCCGCAAAAGATCTATACGTGGGGAGATTATCAGACGTCGGTCTATGACTACTTCACCGGTAAAACCAGCCCACAGGAACAAATCGCTTCCCTGCAAAAGCTAATCGACGCGTCACGGGCAAGCAGCAAGCCTGTTCCACCCGGCGTACATGCCCAGCTGGGAATTCTTTACAGCAATACGGGTAACCGGGAGCTGGCGATGGCCGAATTTAATGCCGAAAAAACCCAGTATCCGGAATCGGCTTCGTATATTCATTTCCTGACCACGAAAAAATAAAGGGACGTAAAATGAAAGGAATTTCAGCCCTCCTTACCCTGGCACTGACGCTGATCGTTACGGGTTGCTCCACCAATAAAACACCGCCTGCGGATTATTCTGCCTTCCGGGAAAGCAAACCACGCAGCATCCTGGTGCTGCCGCCGAAAAATACCTCTCCGGACGTGAACGCCAGTCACGGCTTTCTGAGCAGCGTCACTCTGCCTCTTGCTGAATCCGGTTACTACGTGTTTCCGGTTGCGGTGGTGGAAGAGACGTTTAAACAAAACGGCGTAACCAACCCGGACGATATCAGTGCGGTCCCGCTGAAAAAACTGCACGAGATCTTTGGTGCTGATGCGGTGATGTACATCACCCTCACCGATTATGGCACCTCATACCAGGTGATCAGCAGCGAGACGCGCGTGAGCGCAGCGGCGCGGTTAGTGGATTTACGCACCGGGAAGGAGCTGTGGAAAGGCATTGCCACGGCTTCAAGCAATGAGGGTCAGAGTAATTCTGGCGGTGGCTTGTTGGGTATGTTGATCAGCGCGGCGGTGACCCAGATTGCGCATTCGGCAACCGATAAAGCGTATGATGTCGCTCAGGTGACCAGCGCCCGTCTGTTCAGCGCAGGGCCTGGCGGCTTGTTGTACGGGCCTCGTTCGCCAAAATATGGACAGACTGCCCTGTAATCATCTCCGATCCCGGCCAGCGTGCCGGGATCGCTTTCACCCCTCCCGCTTTCCTCCCCATCACCCGATCTTCTTAGTGTCCCTTAAAACGTCCGCTCCCTCGCAGCCGGATTGCCGTTTTTCATAAACCCTGCTTATAGTTACCTTCCGGTATTTAACCATGAAGGCCCTAATTTTTTTGGTTAAATGTTTCACTCAAGTAACACAAACCAGTATTTTATGTTTAAGTTGTAGGTTGCTGATGGCGAAAAGTGGAGAAATTGCGTTATCTGTCGATAAGCTTGTAGATAGTATTAGCTCTACGTAATATGCATTAGAATATTCGGTAAACAAATATAACTGCCAGCAATGGCGGGGATGATGAGGGTTGTTAAGCCTTCACTCCCTTACATGTTCCTGACCCCACAACACCGTTGTCCCTGGCAAAGTCATGCAGGAAACAAAAATACTGACTTGTGAATCACGAGTAATACCATGAAAAATTATGATGATTTGCAGCGTTTCAAGGATAAAACGCGCACCGGTGACATCCAGTTCAAGGATCTGTCGGCGCAAAACAAGCAGGCGTCGAACAGCGGCTGGGCGATTATCAACCAGCTGGCGGGTGGAGACAGTGACGCGGCGCTGGCTAAAGCGGGCAGCGTTGCGGTGCCCGTACCCCAGGCCGTTAAACCCGGCGAACTGGATGCTGCTTTTGCCAGCCTGACGAAGACGCCTGTGGCAGAGCCTGCTGGTTCCGCCCCGTCTATTCTCCAGAGCCTGAATAATGAGAGCGCAGAGAAAGCGGTGCAGACGCATCAGAACCCGGCGGCGTCTTCTCTGTTTGAACAGCTGCGTCCTGAGGCGACCCCCCACGCGACTGTGAAAGAGACACCTGTCGCGGCGGCGCCTTCCGCATTCCATCCAGCACCTGCGCTCGCGCCGGTCGCTGCACCTCTACCCGCGCCTGCTGAGACAGTGATCCCGCCAAAAGCGGCGGAGCCGGTGCGCTTTGACCAGCTGTTCGCGACCAAAACGTCCGGTACTGCCAGTCATCCGGTAAAAGATCTTCCGTTACAACCGCTCCTGGAGAGAATCGCTTCATGCCGTTAGTGTGTATTTGCTCGCCAAAAGGCGGAGTCGGGAAAACCACGGTCACGGCCAACCTCGCTTATGCTCTGGCACGTTCCGGCAGTAAAGTTCTGGCCATTGACTTCGACGTACAGAACGCGCTGCGTCTGCATTTTGGCGTGCCGTTGTCTGACGGACGCGGCTACGTTGCCCGCGCCAATGAATCCGCCGACTGGAGCCAGTCGGTGCTGACGGCGGGCAACAATATGTTTGTCCTGCCCTACGGTGAAGTGACGGAAGAGCAGCGCCTGATCTTTGAACATAACCTCACCAGCGACAGCAATTTCCTGGCGCGTGGGTTAAGTTCTCTGCTGAACTATCCGGGGCTGGTCATTCTGGCCGACTTCCCGCCAGGGCCGAACCCGGCGCTGAAGGCGATCTCCCCGCTGGCCGATATGCACCTGGTGACCCTGCTGGCCGACACCGCCTCGCTGTCACTGCTGCCCCACATTGAAAACCACCGGCTGACCGGCGGCGAACCGCCGAACAACAAGGCCGGATACTATTTCCTGGTGAACCAGAGTGACAACCGGCGCCATATTAGCCGTGACGTCACCGCCTTCTTACAGCAACGCCTCGGCGATCGCCTGCTTGGTGTGATCAACCGGGATGAAAGCGTGCCTGAGGCCAATGCCTCACAGCAATCGATACTGGATTTCAGCGCCACCTCGGCGGCGGCGTTCGATATCGAGCTGGTGAGTAAGCGTATCGCGGGCATTTTGGGTATCCAGGTGGGGGACGGCACCGTACACGCCAACCTGAGAACCTCCGGTTTCTGACGACAATTTCCAGGACGTCCTATGAAAAAGGCGCTGTTTTATCTACTGCTATTGGTCTTAGCACCCATCGCCGTATTAATTATTATCACCCCAATGGATAGCCAGAAGCAGTATATCTTCGGCTTAATCAGCATTGGGGCGCTGCTGCTGCTCGGCTTTAGCAAACATCACCGCGTATCGGTAATCATGATGATCGTGGCGGTGTTAATGTCCACACGATATATCTGGTTCCGGGCCACGCAGACGCTGCACTTTAATTCCGAAATTGAGGCCATACTGGGGATCGGGTTATTTCTCGCCGAACTCTATATCTGGGTAACCATTATTTTGAGTTATCTGCAAAACCTCTTTCCGTTACAGCGCAAGATCGTGCCGCTGCCGGATGATATGTCGCAGTGGCCTACGGTGGATATCTATATCCCGTCCTATAACGAAAGCCTGGACGTGGTGCGCGATACCGTGCTGGCGGCGCAGTGCCTGGATTATCCGGCGGATAAGCTGAAGATCTACCTGCTGGATGACGGCAAGCGCAGCGAGTTCGCGGTGTTTGCCGCCAACGTAGGGGTAGGGTACATCACGCGTAACGACAACTCCCACGCCAAAGCGGGCAACCTCAACCACGCGATGAAGCTCACCAAAGGCGAGCTGATCTGCGTCTTTGACTGTGACCACGTGGCGACGCGTATCTTCCTGCAGGCGACGGTTGGGGCCTTCCTGCAGGATCCGAAGCTGGCGCTGATGCAGACGCCGCACTACTTCTACTCGCCGGATCCGTTCGAGCGTAACCTCTCCGCAGGCCGCGATATTCCTAACGAGGGTCAGCTGTTCTACGGGCAGATCCAGCGCGGTAACGATAACTGGAACGCCACCTTCTTCTGCGGCTCCTGTGCGGTGATCCGTCGCAGCGCGCTGGAAGAGATTGGCGGCTTTGCGGTGGAAACCGTTACCGAAGACGCCCATACCGCGCTGAAGATGCAGCGCCTGGGCTGGAAATCGGCCTATCTGAATATTCCGCTGGCCGCAGGGCTGGCGACGGAGCGCCTGGTGGTGCACGTGATCCAGCGTACCCGCTGGGCGCGCGGTATGACGCAGATTTTGCGGGTCGATAACCCGCTGCTGGGCCGTGGCCTGAAGTGGCAGCAGCGTCTGTGTTATCTCAACGCCATGCTCTCGTTCCAGTTTGCGTTGCCGCGCGTGGCGTTCCTCACCGCGCCGCTGGCCTACCTGCTGTTTAACCTGAACATCATCCACTCTTCGGCGAGCCTGATTTTCGCCTATATGCTGCCGCACCTGTTCCTCTGCATCTATGTGAACTCGCGGGTCAACGGGCGCTTCCGCTATAGCTTCTGGGGGGAGATCTATGACCTGGTGCTGGCCTTCCATCTGGTGTTGCCGACGGTGATTACCCTGATCTTCCCGAAACGCGGTAAGTTCAACGTAACCGATAAAGGCGCGCTGCTGGACGTGGGCTATTTCGACTTCAGCATTGTCCGCCCACACCTGATTATTGCGGTGCTGCTGGCGGCAGGCGTTGTCGCCGGGATCACGCGCGCCGTCGCGCATGACTATTTCAACGTCGATCCGATGGTTATCGCCCTGAACGTCGGCTGGGGTATCTACAGCCTGATCTTCCTGCTGGCGGCCATTGCCGTGGCGCGGGAAACCCGCCAGACGCGTAAGACGATCCGTATCGATGCCAACGTGCCGGTGGTGATCCACTACGCCAGCGGTATCTCCTCGCGCAGCCATACCTTGGATCTCTCCATGGGCGGCTGCCGTATTGCGGTGGTGGATGATCGCCACTTGACCGATGAGATCGAAGAGATTGAGCTTCAGCTGCAGTCGGGGGCGATCAGCATCCCGGTGAGCGTGATTGCGCACGATGAGCAGTACATTCGCCTGATGTTTGCCGAGATCCCGCTGGAGCGCCGTCGCGAGCTGGTGCGCGTGGTGCTGGCCCGCGCCGATGCGTGGATCAACCCGCCTAAGCCGCAGGACAATCCGTTCCGCTCGTTATTTATCATTATTCGCAGCGTATTTGATCTGTTCTGGCTGACCTGGAAAGACCGTCGTAATAAGCGTCGTCAACGCCATGAGGATGCAGGGCGCAGGAATAACGCCACCGAGGATAACGCTGTATGAAAGGGATGACCCGCAAAGCCCTGCAGATGCTGTTTGTATTTGGCGTCCTGGCGCAGCCGGTGACGGCGGAAGAGCCGACCACCGTGGAATCGCTGCTGCCGGTGGATTTCCCGCCCGCGACGGACACAGCGCAGTCCACTGAGGATGCGGCGCCAGCTTCCCTGCCTGCACCCGATACGCTGCCCGCTTTCCAGACCCCACCGGCGGCAGAGGCGGCTGCGGAACCGGCTGCCAGCCCGGCGCCGGATGCCATGCCGGTGACGCCCGCACCGGATGCTGTTCCTGCTTCTCCGGTGCCGATGGGGATCACCCCTGGCACCAGTAGCAGTATCACCGTTGCCCAGATGGGGCAGCCCAATGGCGTGGTGTTAAGCGGTGGGCAGCTACAGGGGGGAATCGATTTCACCCTCCCGGCGGACCAAGTGATCACCAACGCCCAGCTGGAGCTGAACCTGAAGGTCTCTCCGGCGATGGCGGCCCGTAATACCACCCTGCAACTGATGCTCAACGGCCAGCCGCTGGGGACAGTACCGTTGGGCTCTGCCGACAGTAACGTGTCGAGCTATCAGCTGGAGATCCCGGCGGCGATGGTGGTGTCGCGCAATAACATCAGCTTCAAAATCAACGACGGCGACGCTCTGCTGTGCCAGCGGGATCTGTCGGACAATTATCAGGTCACCATCATGCCGAACACGCGTCTCGACCTGGAGGCGCAGCAGCTGAACATCGGCGCGGATCTAAGCCATTTCCCGCGTCCGTTCCTTGATGAGATGCAGATGACGCCGACCACGCTGACCTTCGCCTTCCCGGCCAAAACCCTGCCGGAGCAGGTGGGCGCGGCGGCGCTGATCGCCTCGTGGCTGGGGATCGAAGCGGACTACCGCGGTATTTCGTTTGACGCCCTGCATGACCAGCTGCCGGAGAAAAACGGCATCCTGTTCGGCAAACCGGGCGAGTCGATTGGCGGCCTGACGCTGCCTGCCTCTAACGGGGCGATGCTCCAGGTGGTGGATAACCCGGCCAACCCGATCTACAAACTGCTGCTGGTGGTGGGCAATAACGAGCAGCAGCTGAAAAGCGCCGCATGGCGTCTGACCCGCGGACAGTTCAGCGGCCAGACCACCAGCCTGCCGGTGGAGGCCCAGAACATCCCGGTCAGCAAGCCTTATGACGCCCCGCGCTGGATCGCCACCGACCGCCCGGTGTTGCTGAGCGAGCTGATGCGTAAAGACCAGAGCCTGACGGTGACCGGCATCTGGCACGAGCCGCTGACCCTTGGGTTCCGCGCCGCACCGGATCTCTTTATGTGGGATGGCGACACCATTCCGCTGAAAGTGGCCTATCGCTTCCCGTCCGAAAGCTGGATTGACGAGCAGCGTTCGTATCTGTCGATGACCTTCAACGGCGCGTTCCTGCGCAACCTGCCGGTCAACAAACAGGGTCTGCTCGAAAGCCTGTGGCACAAGCTTGGCGGCGATGCGCGTCAGGAGAATGTTGAGGTGCCGCTGGAGCCCTACCTGATTTACGGCGACAACCAGCTGCAGCTCTATTTCAACATCCAGACCAAAGAGACCGCGCCGTGCAGCGTGTTGCTCAATAACAACATCAAGAGCCGTATCGACGAAGATTCCAGCATCGATCTGAGCAACACGCGCCACTTTACGCTGCTGCCGAACCTGTCGTACTTCGTCGGCGCCTCGTTCCCGTTCACCCGTCTGGCGGACTTCTCCCAGACGGTGCTGCTGCTGCCGGAGAACCCGAGCGAAAGCGAGATCAGCACCCTGCTGGATCTCTCTGCCCGCTCCGGGAACGCCACCGGGACCGCGCTGAACAACAACCGCGTGATGTTCGGTCTGCCATCTGGCGGGGCGAACCTGCTGCGCCTCAGTGAAAGCGATGTGCTGGCGGTCTCCACGCTGGACCAAACCGCCTTCAACCGCGCGCTGCTGGCCCAGTCGCCGTTTATCAGCAACGAGCACACCTTTGGGGTGCGCGAGCCGAAAATGCTGGAAAAAGCGCAGCGCTTGCTGGAGGGCGACTGGAACGCGTCGGGCGTTGATGCCGACCGCTACTTCTCGTCGAACGAATCCTGGCGCGGCTTTGTCAGCTTCCGCTCCCAGTGGAACCCGGAACGTCTGGTGGTGATGGCGATTGGCAGCAATGACCAACAGCTTTCGCGTCTGCATAACGATCTTAACTCGGCCCGCATCAACGCCGGGATCCGCGGCGATACGGCGATCATCACTGATGAAAACGGTGTGCGCAGCTTCCGCGTTGGCCCGCAGTTCCCGAGCGGCCAGATGCCCTGGTACATGATGGTGGTGTGGTATGCCACGCAGCACTCCGCCATGCTGGCAATCTTTGGCCTGCTGTTCGCGACGATTATTGGCCTGAGCCTCTACTCGTTACTGAAAAAACGCGCGCATAAACGTCTTAACCCACAGGATTCAGATCGTGAGTAAGGGTGGTAACACTATGGAAAATAAAAACAAAACCGCCAGACATCTGCCTGTGCTTTGCCTGTTCAGCGGGCTGGCGCTCGGGGGCCTTCAGGGCGCCCAGGCGGCGGATGCCGCGCAGTCGGGCAATAACCCGGCGCTGAAAGCGCTCTTCGATCAGGCCAACTACTGGCACGAAAAGTCTCACGATAACCTGGCGATGGAATCGCTGAAAAAAGTGCTGATGGTGGACCCCAACAACACCCAGGCGCTCTACCTGATGGCGCTGTGGTCACAGCAGGCTGGGGACATGAAAGGGGCCGCCCAGTGGCGTGAGCGCTTAACGGCGGTCTCGCCGCAGGATGCGAATCTGCAGGCGCTGGATAACGCCAAACAGATGCAGCAGGTGCCGCGTGGGCAGCTGGAGCTGGCCCGCCAGCAGGCGCGTAGCGGCAATATTCCCGCCGCGCTGAGCACCTGGCAGAGCCTGTTTACCGGCAACCAGCCGCCGCCGAGCCTGGCCCCGGAATACTACCTGACCATGGCGGGGGATAAATCCCTCTATCCGCAGGCGGTGAGCGAGCTGCGTCAGCTGCGCGTGCAGTACCCACAGGATAACAACGTCAAAATTGCGCTGGGCAAAGTGCTCACCTATCAGGAGAGCACTCGCCGCGAGGGGATGGATATCCTGCAGGATCTGGCGAGCGGTAATCAGGATGCGGATAAATCTCTGCGTCAGGCTCTGCTCTGGCTGGGGCCGCAGGCGGGTGACGAAGCTTATTACCAGACCTACCTCCAGCGCCATCCCACCGATACCGCGGTGCAGGACTACTTCCGTAAAAGCATCGGCGGGGCGGCAAAAGGCGAAGGCTATGTGGCGCTGAACAGCGGCAATACCGACACCGCCCGCAGCCAGTTTGAGCAGGCGCTGAAGACCAACCCGGAAGATGCCGACGCGCTGGCCGGGATGGGCTACGTGGCCCTGCGCAAGGGCGACTACGCCGCGGGCGCGCAGTACCTGAACCGTGCGGCAAGCCTGGGCGGAAGCGCCTCTGAGGAGCGCAAGCAGCAGGCGCAGGATGCCGAGTTCTACGGCCAGCTGGCCCAGGCGCAGGCGGCCTACAAACAGGGTAACGTCAGCCAGGCGCTGGCCCTGAGCGCACCGCTCGCCCAGCGCAGTGGCGAACAGGGGGCGGCGGCGAAGCTGTTCCGCGCCGACGTCCAGCGGCATAACAAAGATTACACCTCGGCGGAGCAGACCCTGCGCGGCCTGCTGACCGAGCAGCCGAACAACGGCGCGGCCCGGGAAAACCTCTACTACGTCCTGCGCGAGCAGAACAAAACCGCCGAAGCCCAGGCGATGTTGCAGACCCTGCCGGCCAGCCTACAGGCGAGGCTCCAGCCGCGCGTCTCCGGCGGCAACCCGACCGATCCGCTGCGTCGTCAGGCGCAGCAGGCGGCGGCCAACGGCGATCCGCAGCGCGCCATTGCGCTGTTGCAGCAGGGGACGGCCCGCTATCCGTCCGATCCCTGGCTGCGTCTCGATCTTGCGCGTCTGCTGCAGAAACAGGGACGCGACGCAGAGGCGGCCAACACCATGGCACCAGCTTTCCGCCCGAACGCCAGCAACAGCGAACTCTACGCTGCCGCGCTGTTCGCCAGTGAAAACAACGCCTGGCAGCAGTCGCAAACCCTGCTGTCGCGTATTCCGGCCTCCAGCCAGAACCGCGATATGCGCGAGCTGTCGCAGCGGGTCAACTACAACCTCCAGATGAACGTCGCCGAGCGCTATCTGGCGCAGGGCGATCGCACCGCGGCGGCCAACACCCTGAAAGCCCTGGCGGCGCGTCCGCCACAAAGCCCGGCGGATGCGGGCAAGCTGGCGCGGATGCTGGCCCAGAGCGGGGATGTCACCACTGCGGTGAGCGTGGTTCACGACAACATGCGCCGCGGCGTGCAGGGTAACGCCGGGGATTATGCCGATCAGGTGGCGGTGCTCAATCAGGCGGGGCTGGGCAGCGAAGCCCAGGCCTGGCTTGCCAGCCCGGAGTTGCAGTCCCGCAGTACGCCAACCCAGCTGGCGAGCATTCGTAACGGCTACGTGATCAACGAGGCCGATCGCCTGCGTACCCAGGGCAACTATGCCGCGGCCTACGACAAGCTGATCCGCGCCATGCAAAACGATCCGCAGAACACCGATCTGATGTTTGCGATGGCCCGCGTCTATCAGTCCGGCAAGATGAATAAAGAGGCAGGGGTGGTCTACGACTACCTGATGACCCGCGATACGCCGCAGCAGGATGCGCGGGCCGGGGCGATCGATGTGGCCCTGGCCAGCAAAAACGTCGATAAAGCGAAGCAGCTGAGCGCCGGGCTGACCAACGACGGTACGCCGGAGCGCCTGCTGCTGCTGGCGCGGGTCTCCGAGGCGGAAGGCAATCATCAGCAGGCGATGAGCTATCTGCGCACCGCGCGCGGCAAGCTGCTCGGCCTGCAGAATAACACCGGTGAAACCGCCCCTATGCTGGGCGGCCTGGCACTGGCCGACAACCCGTTTGTGGGTACCTCCAGCACCGGCGAGGTGGCGGCGTCGCCGTCGCTCTACGGCCAGGCGATGCCGTGGCAGGTGGCCCAGCTGGCGCGTAATCCAGAGACCGCGCCGCCGGGCACCGTGCGCACCGATCTGCCGGTGGAAACCGCCCAGGCAGGTACGCTGCGCCAGGTGGATAACATGATGGAGATGCTAGTGGATAAAACCGCCACCTGGGCGCGGGGTTCAACCTCCCTGCGCGCGCGTGACGGCGAAGATGGGCTGAGCAAGCTCACCGAGATCAAGGCGCCATTGCAGTGGTCCACCGTGCCGTTCGGTGATTCCCGCCTGGACGTTAATGTCACGCCGATTAGCCTCGATGCGGGTACCTCGTCCGATGAATCCAGTCGCCGGTTTGGTACCGGGGCGCTGATTCAGGGCGGCGTGGCCGAAGAGCTCTATAACGCCTCCACCAGCACGCCGCCTGAGCTGCCGAATATCGACAAAATCAAGGTGCCGTCCCAGGGCTCGCAAAGCGCCCAGGGTGTGGAAGTGGCGATGGCGCTCACCGGGGATCAATACAAAATTGACGTCGGCTCCACGCCGCTGGGTCAGGATCTGAATACCGTTGTCGGTGGGATCCAGTGGTCACCACAGCTGACCGATTACCTCAAGCTGGTGCTCACCGGCGAGCGTCGTGCGGTGGTGGACAGCCTCCTCTCCTATGTCGGCGTTGAGGACAAATACAGCGGCAAGAAGTGGGGCCAGGTCACCAAAAACGGCGGCAGCGCGCAGCTGAGCTATGACAATACCGATGCAGGTTTCTACGCCGGGTTTGGCGTGTATGACTACGTCGGGGAGAACGTGCCGAGCAACACCAGCGTCACCGGCTCTGCGGGGGTCTATTTCCGCCCTTACTACGCCGCCGACCGCGAGCTGAAAGCCGGCATCAACATGAACTACATGAACTTTGACAAAAACCTGAGCTACTTCAGCTACGGGCAGGGGGGCTATTTCAGTCCGCAGGACTATATCAGCGTCTCCTTCCCGGTGGATTACACCCAGAAATATGACAACTGGAACCTGGGGTTAGGCGCGTCGATTGGTTATCAGTCCTACTCCCAGGATGAGAGCCCGTACTTCCCGACGGACGCGGCCATGCAGCGCCAGTTGGAAGATTACGTCTCCCGTGGTTTCGCCAAAGAGGCGTTCTACAAAGGCAACAGCGAAAACGGCCTGGGCTACAACCTGCGCGCGTCCACGGACTACAAACTCAACAAAGATATGACCATCGGCGGGCAGATTGGGTATGACACTTTCGGTGATTACAACGAAAGCACCGCAAGCCTCTACTTCCGCTACCTTCTGGGGAACAAGTAATGAACGATCAACAGCTTTTGCACTATTACCAGCATCAACAGTCCCAGTCGGGCTGGTTTGGCCTGATCCACGTGATGGTTGAGACGATGGTGGCGAACGTCGGCGAGGCGCAGAGCCGCGCCTTTCTTGTGCAGATGGGCGACGCCCTGGGCGAGCGCTTCCCGCTGACGCTGGCGCACACGGTGGGCGAACTCGAAGAGCAGATCAACGCCCGGCTGGCGGCCTTTAACTGGGGCTATATTGATATTGATGCCAGCGACACGGCGATCCGCATCGTGCATACGGCATTGCCGGTGCCGCCTGAAGAGGCCAGGCAGATGGCCTGGAACCACGCCTTCAGCGCGGTGCTGGAGGGGCTTTACGCCCGCTGGCTGCGCGAGCAGGGCGGAAAATCGCACGTTTCACTGTGGCGGGAGGCATCCCCCTCGGCTACGGTTATCCATTTCAGATATCAAAACAATCAATAAGGATCGGCCATGTGGCAGCGAACTAAAATCGTGGTTCTGGCGCTGGGGCTGTTGTTAAGCCATCAGGTTTTCGCTGGAAGCGCATGGGAGAGTTACAAGGCGCGGTTTTTGATGCCGGATGGTCGCATCATTGATACCGGCAACAACAGCGTGAGCCATACCGAGGGGCAGGGCTTCGCCATGATGATGGCGGTGCGCAACAACGATCGCGCGGGTTTTGACAAAATCTGGAGCTGGACCAAAAAGAATCTGCAAAACCCACAGACGGGCCTGTTCTACTGGCGCTTTAACCCGGTGGCCGCCGATCCGGTTATGGATAAAAACAATGCCACCGACGGCGATACCTTTATCGCCTGGGCGCTGTTGAAGGCGGGCACCCAGTGGAATGACAGCAATTACCTGAACGCGTCGGACGCCATCACCAAAGAGCTGGTGGCCCGCAATGTGATCAGCTTTGCCGGTTACCGCGTGATGCTGCCTGGCGCGAAAGGCTTTAACCTCAACAGCCATGTGAATCTCAACCCGTCCTATTTTATCTTCCCGGCCTGGGAGGATTTCGCGAAGCGCAGCCATCTGACGGTGTGGCGTGATCTGATCAACGACGGGCAGAAGCTGCTGGTGAAAATGCGCTTTGGCAACACGCAGCTGCCGGCGGACTGGGTTTCCCTTTATGCCGACGGCCATGTGACCCCGGCCAAAGAGTGGCCGGCGCGCTTTAGCTACGATGCGATCCGCGTGCCGCTGTACGTGAAGTGGTATCAGCCAACCAGCCCGCTGATGGCGCCATATACCGCCTACTGGGGACGTTTTGCCCGTACCCAGACGCCAGCGTGGGTGAACATCACTACCAACGATCCGGCGCCTTATATGATGGATGGCGGCCTGCTGGCGGTGCGTGACCTGGCGATGGGGCAACTCCCGGCGGGCGAGCCGCAGATCACGGCGCAGGAGGATTACTATTCTGCGAGCCTGAAGATGCTGGTGTCGCTGGCGAAATAAAAGCAGTAAAAAACCGGCCCGATTACGGGCCGGTAGCAGGATTAATGGCATGACTTGCAAAATTTCAAAGATTTATAGTTACAAAGGTCGATTCAAAGTTGTTCAACGATGATCGTCTGCATTGTTGTAAAAATTCTGGTGTGGTGAATGGCAAAATAGAACGGTTTGATTTATCTCCCATACGTATGAACAATTACCGTTCCTATTAAAATGGAAACAGTCTCTATAAAAGGCTTGATAGCAGTCAAGCTTTTATTATCGATTGTTGCTTGCTATCCATGGTTCTTTTTTATACAAAACCATGGATGCAATCATTTATAAGATATAATTCTTCTATTATCTTTAAGTTCTTAAAACCTTTTTAATGATTCGTAAGGCTTTGTTGCAAATAGTTGAGTTGATAATAAAAGTCGCTCCATTTGCTATAATGAAAACAAGGGAAGTAAACGACAATGAATAAGCAATAATATGCTTGGAACCCCAAGAACCATCTAAATGTTTAATTAACTGTTCGAATACAATCATATGAATTAAATATACGCCATAAGTATTTGCAGAAAGCCATACTATTGCTTTTTCAGCTCTATCTCCGACATTTAAGTTCATATTTTTAAATAAGAGATATAAAGAAATTGTGTAGATAAACATATTTATACCTGCATCATAAACTGGGTAGTTTATTTTTACTCCATCTACACCATAAAGTTACATGTAACTAAATGCACATGTTAAGAGATAACCGGCTAAGATCCCTAAAAGACTCCATTTTATTTTAACTTCAGGAACCTTATGAAGCAATCCGCCAATCATGAAATAAACTACCCAAATAGGTAAGTCAGGTACGTCAATAAAAGGGATAAGAGGTTTTATATTTGTTGCATATACTTTCAATGCAATCAAAAGAATAATGGTGAGTATGGCTTTGCTTGAATCTATTTTTGATATAAAAAGAGATAGCAAAGGAGCTACTAAGTATAAACCTAATATGCAATATACAAACCAAAAATGCACTGAAATTCCCGTGCTGTTAGTCAGAGTTTTTAAATATGTAAGCAGAATTTCTGATATATTAAACGTGCCATCTTGTAGTTTATTGATAAGGAAGTGCAAGAAAGAATAGACTAAAAATGGAATAATAATTGTGGGAAATCTTTTTTTATAGAAAATGAAAATATTATCCATCTTTTCATTAAGCAGAAACATTCCACTCATAATGAAAAATACAGGAAGTCCAACTCTAACAAAAGATTGAATGAGTATAGACAAGATGTTTTCAAGACGACTTACTCCCATGTTCTCAAACCAAGCAAACATTGGTGTTACATGAATACCAATTACCATGAAACAACAAATGACTCTCAATAAATCCAAGGATATATTTCTTTGTCTATTCCCAATGATTCCATTTTGTACTAACATTAGAGTCCCAATTATACAAGAGCGGATTAATTAAGTCTATTTATTAAAATGGTATGAATTTATATTTTGTTAATCATTAGTTGCATTTATTTACGCGCTAAAGATTAAATGAGCGGAATAAATCTTCCACTTGCAATCAAAAGTTGGGATCATATATGATAACAAGCAAAAGGAGGGGGTGGATGCAGATGACAATTATTTGTTTGCTGTCTCGGTTAAGCTAGATGCATAACTTTTTCGAGCGGGACTTTCAGGAATGCAATTCAGCCAAGGTTATCTCTTTTGCTCATACTCTTCGACGTGACGCTATTATATTTGCCCAATTCCCGATAGCACTACTCGTCACGGCTTTGTGCTAGCTAAACGCTAAGTTTTTTATGGTTCAGGGAAATGAAAATTACCCTTTAAATCAATAGTTAGACGGATAAGTGCCTATCATCACGGTATGCAGGTTAAATAAATCGAAGACGTTGCTCGCGTCATTTCCATAATCTTAATCGCGCGATCATCGGCATTGTTTATACAGTATCTGATGTCGGCTTCACGACAGGCTGTCCCTCAACAAATGGGAGCATTAGCTATGAATGTAAATAATTCCGCCTTATGCGTTTTAAATGCAGTAAAAACCATATCTAGCCAGCTTAACATTTTTGCCCGAGCAAATTTACTAAACGTCGCAATAATACATATAAGGTTGTCACACTTCTTTTTCAGGGCATATTTTTATAACAAAAAAGCCACTTAATTAAGTGGCTTAGTTCGTATGATTTCAAAACTAGAATTTGGTGGCCCCTGCTGGACTTGAACCAGCGACCAAGCGATTATGAGTCATGTTAACAACGCGTTTCATCTTTGTGCATTTTTCATCGCTATGATTTTATTTTGATTAATAACATAGTGTTAATTCATTATTGTTGTTTCATGTTGTGCTGTGTTTTGGCCTTCAGTATCATCATTACGTCACCCACTACGTCACCTGTAAATGTTCAGGTGACGTAACACCTAAGGACTGAAAAAGGCTATGTCTGATAATTTAACCGTCTCGCTGATCAGCGGCTTAAAGCCGAAGAAAACTGCCTATTATGAGTGGGACAAAAGTGGTGAACGTGGGGCAGGGCGATTAGGGGTGAAAGTTGAGCCATCAGGCCAGAGAGTTTTTTATTATCGCTACTTCTGGCAAGGGAAACGGCAGTTCATTCTGCTAGGGCGGTTCCCTGAGCTGTCACTGGCACAAGCCAGACAGCAATGCAAAGAGCATGCGGGTCTTCTTAAACAAGGAAAAGCACCCAAGGCCGAAATCGCAGAGCAGCTTTTCTCTGCCGAACAACAACAACGTGAAGACCAGCTCAGAGGCAGCATTGAGCAACTCATTTTGGGTTACACCACCAAAATGCGTGAAGATGGTAAACGCACCTGGCAACAGGTTTTGTACCGGCTGGAAAAAGAAACCTATCCTTTTATACCTAAAGTGATGAAAGCTCGTGACGTTACACCTGCTCATATTAAACAAATTCTGGCCACCATTATTAAACGTGGTGCATCAGTTGAAGCAAATCGTGTTCGCTCTTATCTGATGGCAGCATTCAATTATGGGCTGAAGGCTGACAACGATCCGGCAAACCACCAGCAGAACGTGATGTTTGGGCTTCAAATGAATCCAGTGAGTGTGATACCTAAACAATCTGCAGCGGAGAAGGCAGGGACAAACTGGCTGAAACTGGATGAATTACAGCAACTTATGGGGGATTTCCCTAAAGCACCAAAGGTCGGCTCGTTAATCAGCCAATTGCTTAACTTATGTGTCTATACGGGGGGCCAGCGGCCTCATGAGCTGGTTTCCAGCCGTTGGGATGCCGTTAACTGGGAAGAAAAAACGTTATTGATAGTGGCGGATGTGTCGAAAAATAAAAGGGATCATCTGGTGCCTTTGACTGAGTCAGCCATTGAGATACTCGAAAAGTTGAAGGCTGAGAATCATAGTCAGAGTCCTTACATCTTCCCGCAGCGTATTAAATCGGAACAGCATCTACGCACAGACAGCTTTGCACAAGCCATCATTTATTACCGGCAACACTTTGCGTTGAGCCCATCTTTTATTGCGCGTGATATTCGTCGTACCTGTAAGACCCTGATGGGCGAAGCGGGTATTGCTAAAGACCTGCGTGACCGCATTCAGAACCATGCTCTACAGGATGTGAGTTCTAAACACTACGATCGTTACGATTACCTGGTTGAAAAGCGTAAGGCTCTCGAGATCTGGGAGTCTCGGGTGAATAACCACCAGCAACAGCAGGAAAACAATGTCGTTAACCTGTTTGGGCAGAGATAGAGGCTTAAATCGGATCTCTGGATTTGCTGGCGAGGCCGACGTTCTTCGCCAGTGTTCGGTTACGTTTGAGCTGTCGCTCAATTTCTTGCACGGGTTTTCCGGTTTCAATGGCTGTAGAACTGGCAACGGAACGATAGATTTGTGCCGGGGTTACTTGATATGGCGGAACTAATTTTTTCATGATAGTCAATTAAATTAATTGTGCCTTTATTATTTGATGCTAAATACAATAAGCGAAAATATTAGAGGTGACGCCATCTCCTCACCTCTAATATAAAAATATCTAATATTTATTACATTGTGATTCCTGCAGGAGCAGTTTTTTTATCTAACCCGGATTGCATACTTTGTCCTACATTATCACGACGGAAATCAAACATGTTCATTTCAAACGTACTTATAGCTACCTGATCATTGCCATGAACATGAGCAATCAAACGATTAAACGGTTCCTTGTAAGGTGCTTTAGCGTAAGATCCTCCGAATTCCCCTGAGTTAACGAGCACAACATGCTGGTACATATGATAATGCAGTGCTTCAACCATGGAATCGAATGTATTAACATCCCGGTAATGACTCCAACTTACTGATAGTGTTTTATGTTCAGATAATGCCCGATGACCTTGTCATGCAGCTCCACCGATTTTGAGAACGACAGTGACTTCCGTCCCAGCCTTGCCAGA
>NZ_VDAM01000001.1:419874-462424 GCF_019584355.1 Leclercia sp. EC_58 | reverse complement strand
GCAGAAACGAAAGGCCGGGGTTATCGCTGAAGCTAATCCTGAGTAAACAAGGTGGATCAATATTAAACCGTTGGTGGTGGCGGTAAGTGGATCACTTTTTACCCGTTGTTGACAATTAACACGCTGTGGAACACCGGCGCACGCCTCAACGAAGCACTGGCACTCAGAAGAAGGGACTTTCACCTCAATGATGAGATCCCGCACGTGGTGGTCCGTACGGCTAAACAACGCCGCACAGCTGGCGGTCGCCCGAAAAAGGGAAAAAGTGCGAACCGGGTGATCCCGCTGTCAGATCCCGGATACGTGGATGAAATGCGTCGGCTGTTTGCGAGCACGCGGGAAAGATTCGAGGACGACAAGCTAACAGGTGAACGCCGGGCCATGCCGGTCTGGGGCGTTACCGACCGCACGGTGCGCAACTGGCTTGAGCGTGCCGTCGAGGCAGCAGAACGGGACGGGGTGAGATTCAGTATTCCGGTCAGCCCGCACACGTTCAGACACAGCTTCGCGATGCACCTGTTATATGGCCATGTTCATCCGAAGGTTCTCCAGGGCCTGATGGGGCACGAGAAGTTTGAGTCGACTGAGGTGTATACGAAAATTTTTGCGCTCGATGTGGCCGCCAGTCAGCAGGTCCGGTTCTCACTCGATACTCAGGATGCGCTGCAGCTCCTGCGCGGCAATCGTTAGCCTTGTTCACGTTAAAAATGGCTTAACTAACATCCAACGGAAAGCGGTCACTATCATAAATGGGCGGGAGCATTCATAACTGGCGGTTACTTTCATAACATGATCATAGATAAGGTATCGCTGCGTTCATAAAACTCGGCTCATCTGACCGGCGTAAAGCCCTCAGAATAGACTGCACTTATGAAAACGACCGCTTTTAATTGGAATATTATGAATATGACCGCCTTGTAGCGTCATTGTTATGAATGTGACCGCCTTCACGCGACGGTCAACGCGAGTCGCGGCGAGCGGTTATGAACAATGAACATGATTTCCCGACCTTTTTTGGTTTCGTTGTAATCAAGATAACCAATGCCCTTCAGATCCTTCATCGCACGTCGTATGGTTGAATTCTGGTCTTTAACCTGAGATTCCATAGCAAGCCTTTCACGTAGACGCTTCATAGAGACGTACAGCGTACCTGCTGGCATGCTTTCGAAATAGACATAGAGAGATTGAGCAGACTCCTTACGTGAGAGTGCCGAGAGTGCTTTCAGACCAAGCAGAACCTTATGATCGTAGCGATATAATTCCCAGAGGCTTGGGTCACCGACTAATTCGACCATATTAGTATCCATGTCCAGCTGGGCACGCTGCACAAGGTGGGTAACGAGGCTGCGCTTTCCATCCTGGCTACGAAACGAGAGAGTAACGCTGGACAGATTAAACAGCGCCTCACTTAACCGGTTACGGGCACGCCCATTGATGTCTGTTGGCCGGAGGCCGCACATCCTCGCAAACTCAGAGAACGGCAGACAAATTTTATCCGCAGTATATCCGTACTTGGAGAAAGCAGAAATGATGCCAATCCAGGTTTTAAAGTCAGTTGACATGCCGAGCTTTGCGCCCTGAATTTTGATGTTGGTATAGCCTTCCTGTCGAGCCACCTCCAGGCTGGATAGTTCTTCAGAAGCATCAATCAGAAAATCGCGTTTTCCCTTTTCCTTTGGCGACACAGGAGTAAACACGCTAAGACGTAACAGAGCTACAGGCTGAACTGTCTTATTACTGTTCGGAGTCAGTTCATAACTTTCTCCAGAATCTTTCTTGTTGATAGCAAAAGGACTTTGCTGCGCTTCAGAATTTTCCATTTATCCACATCCAGTGAGTAAAAGCAGCCATGATTATGATAGTAACCGCATCTAGGTTATGAAAATAACCGCCTCAGTTATGAAAGTAAACGCTACGGTCATGAAAGTAACCGCTTTTCTTATGAAAGTAACCGTCAGGATCCTATTTTTTTAATTATGGATCATATGCTTATAGAAAGGGTGATCTCTTTTGTACTTACATGATCTATATATTGATCTGAATAATTGATCTATCCGTTGGATATGTGGATAAAATTGATAGTAATCATGATGCTACAGAAGCATATGCAAGGTCGTGTTTCGAGCGTAAGTGCTACCTTAGATCCTTAAGCAATTGCGCTTCCTCGCCTGTTCGCGGGCAAACCCGGTCACAGGCTGTGGCGAGCACTACGATTGTATCCTTCGAACCGGACTCGTAGTTCTTGGTTTGTTAACTAACATTGACCATAACCCAATTTAGATAAGCGTAGACAAATAGCCCGATGAACATTTGAGTAAATGAGTTTAGGAGTAAAATCTCATTTACTCATTATCTTTTAGCCATGCATCGACAAGGTCATTCATCACGTCAGAAATCGATGCTCCTTTTCGAGCACATGCGGCTTTCAGTCTTTGATGTTTATCTTCTGGCATGTTGAAGTTCACACGCTTTTGTACAGCCGCGGGAGCTGTCGAAATGACTTTATTTAAGTCTCTGTTTTCACCGAAAGTCATCACCTTTGCAGGTGGTGGCTGATTGCGATTCTGCTTTATTAAACTCATCGAATTACTCCAATACACATTTACTCATTTGAGTTTATGTGTAAATGTGTATTTAATCAACTAACTTGAGGATTTCACCTGCCAGAACTTCTATCTCGCCTTTCGCTGCACCATCGTTGGTATCAAATACAGTTTCGCCATCAAGCACAGATTTAACGTAGCTCTGCCGCTGCGTGATTGCAGTCTTTAAGGAAGCGATACCTGTTGCAGCGATACTTTCCCGTAACACAGTGAGCATTGTTGCTTGCTCGATTTTGCGAGTAATAAGGAAACGGCATTCTACCGGTCTGTTATACGACTGTGCTTCAAGAACACTGATAACTGCACCCGAGGCAGAAAAATCAAGAGGTGACGGCGTAACCGGAATGATGACCAAGTCACTAACCATCACAGCAGCTGCAGTTATAACAGAAAGAGCGCCAGCACCATCGATGATGACATAGTCATAGTCCGCCAGTTCTTTTCTGATGGTATAGACATCTTTCTCAGATGCTGCAGTAAAAACATCGAAGTTTGCTTTTTCTGCTTTGTTCCAGTTAGCCAGGCTTTGCTGTGGATCTGTGTCGACAACTGCTACGCGATGTTTTTTTGCAATGCTGGTACTAACGTTGATTGTCACGGTAGTTTTACCGCTTCCGCCCTTAGGATTCAGAAAAGAGATAACTTTCATTTAGCGCCTCATTTTTCATTACATTTACTCTCATGAGTAAATGAGTATTTACTGTTATGAGTTTTTGAGTGCCAACCTTATCGCATCACAATGAATGTGTAAATGAATAAATGTGTTTTTACTCATTTGAGTTTTTGAGTAAACCCTATTTAAACGTTCCTGCTCGTTTTTTAGTGTTGTGACTAAGATTCTTCCCAGCGACTGGCATGGATCGCAATTAATACTGCACTGAATACATTAAGATTGTATTGTTGGCAGGACGGGCTAGAGAAAAAATTGAGTCCGCGCTCTGTAAAATTTTGGCAGACAGGTTGGTTGAAGTAACACAGCGATAGGAGAACATAATAATGTGTGGCAGTGCTGAAAAAATTCAAATTTATGGCCTTCCCGGTGACTATAGCGGGAGCTATTCGGATGACGGTTCACATTATGGTCACACCCTCAAGCCATGCCCTTTTTGCGGGGAAAAAGATAACTTGGAACTCAGCAATATCACCAGCACTGCAGTGTTTTGGATCGAGTGTTGCTGTGGGGCATCAATGAAAGGAGAATATCACGAAACGGCATCTTTGATGCGAACAGAGGCGGAAGCGCTTTCAGAGTATGAAAAGGCAATGCAATCAGTAGTTAATGATTGGAATACTCGGAAGTAATAACGAAAGCCCCGTCCAAGCGGGGCTACATCTGGATGCTATATTGGCCAATCTGGTGAAGGGGCGTCGCTGGGAAAACCACCAGAATTATCCAGGCGGCCTCTAACCTCCTGATAAATCCTCTGTTCGCCTTTTGCTAGTTCAAATAAATAATTTGCCCGCGAGACCGACATGTTGATCGCAGACAAATAGTCATAACCCCTTTCCATTAGCAAAGTTGTCGTTTCATCTACAATAGCTTTTAAGCCGTACTGATTAGCGGCCATAAGAAAATGATAAAGCTCTTTATGTGCATTAAATGCCAGACGATTAGCCATTATGCTGTCACGGACAAACTCTCCAGTACCACGTAAAGACATATGACCTCCAGCTGATAGACATACATAGTTCTCAGGGGACCAGTGTTTGGCATCACTGGGAAAAATGAATCGCCACGGGTTTAACAGACACCTCAGAGTCATTTAAGATGGCTTAAAGAGAGGTGCCCATGAGCGGTAAGCGTTATCCCGAAGAGTTTAAAATTGAAGCAGTCAAACAGGTTGTTGATCGTGGTTATTCTGTTTCCAGCGTTGCAACACGTCTCGATATCACCACCCACAGCCTTTACGCCTGGATAAAGAAGTACGGTCCGGATTCCTCCACTCATAAAGAACAGTCAGATGCTCAGGCCGAGATCCGCCGTCTCCAGAAAGAGCTGAAGCGGGTTACTGACGAACGGGACATATTAAAAAAAGCCGCGGCGTACTTCGCAAAACTGTCCGACTGAGGTACGCCTTTATCCGTGATAACGCCCGTTGCTGGCCTGTTCGCCTGCTCTGTCGGGTGCTGGATGTTCATCCCAGTGGCTTTTACGCATGGCTTCAGCAGCCGCATTCACAACGCCATCGGGCAGACCTGAGACTGACAGGACAGATTAAACAGTTCTGGCTGGAATCGGGATGCGTCTATGGTTATCGCAAGATCCATCTGGATCTGCGGGACAGCGGGCAACAGTGCGGAGTCAACAGAGTCTGGCGACTGATGAAACGTGTCGGGATAAAGGCTCAGGTCGGATACCCGATTCGGCGTTGAAGGCGCTGCTGGGGGGCCTCACTGAAGAGGACAACCGCCTGCTGATGGTGTCCGAAGCGTACCTGAACGAGGGCTATTTCTACGACACGCAGCACGCCCCTATGGATGAGTATTACTATACCGTTCGCAGCAAGGCGACAGAAAATCCGCTGGTACCTGCGTCCTGGTGCGAGAGGGTCGCAGCCGAACTTTCCCCGGAGCTCTACCGCCCCCACAAAGGGCGGTTTTTTGTGCGCATAAAGTTGACCATTAGGCAACAAAAAGATATTCTGTTGACATACAGACAACACAGAGCGCTCGAAATGCACTTAATTTCAAGGAAGACGATCAGGGAGGCAGCAGAAAAATTTCCGCGCGCGGCTGCTGAGCTTATCGAAATGGCTAAGACGATAGAAAAGGGCTCTTTCGCAACGCCGGAAGACCTAAGAAAATTTTTCCGCTCGTTGGACAACCATAAGGATCTGAATAGACACTACATTATCGATATCGGTCATAACGAATGGCGAGCTGTTTTGAAAATCGACTTTGTTAATCAAATCGTTTTCGTAAAAGGTATTTTTACTCATAAAGAGTATGACGTATTCAACGCCAAAGCGAAGAAAGGAAAGATAAAATGAACATGCCAGAAATCACTAAAGCAGGCGCGGCGCTTTTTGCCGTTGCGCCTTTCATCGCTGGGATTCATACCGAAGAACAGCACGCCGCCGCGCTGGAATTTGTAGAAAATCTTTTCGACGCGAACGATACAGACAACCCACTCTTTGAGATCGTCGCTGCGAAAATTAAAGAATACGAAAGTACCGCGCCGGAATATGCAGAATTTAACGCGCGATTAGCCGCGATCCCTACAGGCGTTGCGGTATTACGCACTCTTATAAGCCAACATGATTTAACATTCTCCGACTTACCGGAGATTGGCGGAAAATCGATGGTATCTCGCGTGCTTAAAGGCGAGCGTAAATTATCATTAGACCATATCAAAGCGCTGGCAGCGCGCTTTGGAATTTCACCTGCGCTTTTCATCGATTAAGAACAGAGCAGCCTATCTTGTAAACCACCTTGATCTACACCTTCATAAAAAATACTGTATATAAAAACAGTAAAAAGGAGCGTAGATCATGGTCCGCCGATACGAAATTCATAGCGCATTTGTCGCAGCAATACATAACAATCCGAAGGGTTTTCAGTGTGTGCGCACTGACGATTTCATCAGCCAGCTGGCGAAAGTTCACTGGCACTTCAACTGGCAAGACGCCAACAACTGGATAGAGCAAAACCAGACGTTTTTCGTCGATAAGACACCCGATGACAGCCAGAATAAACTCTGGATGCTGCGTACTATGGGGAGGGTGCTCTGATGGCCTTCGCATCACCCGCTAACGACTACGTAGAGAGCAGGCTCACTCCAGAGAAGATCTGCGGCGTTGGCATCGACACCCAAATACTGGATATCTCAACGGGCTTTGCGGTGATTGAGCCCATCAGCCAGCTCGTTAATGGGCAGGTGTTGTTGGTGCTGTCTGGAGGCCGTACCCAGTTCGCCTGGGTAATGGGGAAGTCGCTTATATTCAATGACGGCGAGACGATGGAAGGGAGCGCTGCAGAGGAAGTGAATGGACTTACTTCATCAACCGTGCGGCCAGTGATGAGTGCCCCGTGTAGGCCCGCAGAGGCTCAGGAGTACACACCGTGCTCCAGACGAGTGATCAGTTTCATAACCTCATCGGTCCCCGCTTCGGACGCCATCAACTCTGATGGCGTCTTCCATTTCAGGGCCCTGTTAGGCTGACTCATCCAATTTTGTGCTTCAATCTCGTTGCCTTCAAACAGCGCGATCACTCGATCAATGTTCATGGCTCATCTCCGGTTCGTTACTTCAGCATAAGCAGGGCGGGCGTTAAACGGTAATGTTGGTGGCTGTTTTTCCATAGCTCCGCTACTCCTGACGAGCATCACAAAAAAGCGACGCTACAAGCCAGAAGTAGGCGAAACCGTGCCAGCTTTGAGATACAGGTAGTTACCCGCCTGCGCTCCCCTGATTGCGTCCTGACATCACACCCCGTCTCATTTTGCAGCCGGATATCCGCTCTTTCTCCTCGGTGGCGGTATCGCACTCCTCACCTGTTCCGGCACTGCTTGACCTACTGGGTGCTCGCTCCAACGCTGGGCCTTGTAATCAGACTCCCCGTCTGGCCCAGGCTAACGCGTCCACGCGCGGACTTATCTCTCCACTCCACGTCGCGCAGGCACGGTAAATCGCCGCCAAAGGCGTTAGCCAATGCGGTAACTGGAACCAGGGAGCGGAAAAATAGTGCGAGGTGATGGGAAATTTTCCCATATTGCTGCTTTAATCGGCTTGAACATATGCCTTAAGGCAGATACACTGACTTTACATTATGGTGACTGGTCCGCTCCCACGGTTCAGTTACCCGGCAAATGAGTCCTGAGAAAACTCATTTACCCGATTAAACCCCGCGCCTGAGAACGTGGGGTTTCTTCGTTTCAGGGACATACAGTATCCTGGTATCGCTTCGCCTGGAAGATCATTTTAGGGATCCCGGATCAAATTTTTCGCTCCTATTGTCACTTTTTCACCACTTTTTCCCTCCCTCACATCAAGACGCCTGAACTCTTTTTAATTAACCTGAATCTAAGTCATTCTTTTGGGCGCGTCGGTTGTTTTAATATCCTAAGACAGTAATTAAATTACATAATCATGAACGATGGAGAGTGAATGGCACGGTTCGGGGAAGACTTTCTGCAGACACAACTAGAACGCCGTCAGAAGTGGGCCGAAAAGGGCCTGCGCAGCGGCTCCGGAAAGAGCTTCAATCTGTCGAACCCGACCAGCAAGCCCTCCAGCAAAAAGAAGGTACAGCGCCCTGTAGGCGCGCGCCTCGGTGACCCGGGCTACGTTTCGCCTCATGCCGTGGCAATGGCCATGCTGGCGAAGAAGCCGGACCTACGGAAAGGGAACCAGGAGTATTACGAGCAGGTCGAATTGTTCGCCCGTATCGAGGTCGCAGACCCGGAGCTGTATGCTCTGACCAGTGCGATCCCGAACGGGGGTTACCGCCCAGTAAAGACGGCAGGCATGATGACGGCCAGCGGCCTGAAAAATGGCTACCCTGATGTTATGGTCGATATGCCGCGTGGTGTATATCACGGTTGCCGTCTGGAACTGAAAGCGAAGGGCGGGCGTATCAGCGAAGCGCAGATATTCAAGCTGCGCCTGCTGGCCGAACAGGGCTACTATTGCACGCTGGCTGAAGGGGTGGAGGAGGCATATCAGTTGCTTATGCAGTATCGTCACCTTGCCCCGGGTGAATCCATACCGACGTGGCCGCGTAATGTTGCCTGGGCAGAAAAGGAGAACAACGAACAGTGAAGATGACAAGCAAGCGCGCCGATATCGTCCGCGCCCTGAAGAGCGGACCAGCGGAGTACCTGATGATCCGCCCGATGGCCAGCGTGCCCGCACACCGCCGCCAGACCCTGCTGTCCGGAGCGAAGCTGGTGGTGCTGATGGACGGCGAAGCCCAGGAGCCCAAGGGCGTACCTGCAGCCAGCGCCATGGCCGCGCACGGACTGATTGACGCGGGCTACCTTGTGGAAGTGAAACCGGGCGTACTGCGCTGGGGTCACCTGTATATGCTGAGCGATAGCGGTAAGGCTCTCGATCTGCAGAATGCCCCGACTGACCGTCTGGGCTGGGACTGTAACCAGGGGCCGCGCATTTTCCGCCGGGACCTGGAAGCGATCGCGGCCGGGTACGGCGCCAACGTGCTGTTTAACAATACCCGCCACTGGTGGGAGCTGGCGATCCCGGGTGAGGGCGTGCGCAAGCGCCGGGTGATGCTGACTAACACGAAGAACCAGCCGATCGCCAAACTTGGTGACCTGCCGCTGAGCGCCTGGCGTGAAGTGATTGACCGTGTGGCCGTGCAGAACGGGCTGGAAAAGAAAACCGACTGACGTTAAGGGGGGGCCATTGCGGCGCCCTACCCCCCTCAAACATCCTAACGATTTTCTGTTGCGCAAATCAATGGGTTTAACGCGAGGGAAATAATAGCGATTCAGATCGTAAAACGCCGCAAACCGGGTCCGGTTCGCCGCCGGAACCATAAAAAGGAAGCGGACTATCAGCGGGATCGTCGTGAGCGTGAACGTCAGTTGGGGATCCTCGAGCTGCGCGGACTGCGTATCTCACTGACCGAAAGAAAGATGCTGGACGATTTGGTGGATGTAACGAGGTTCAGCAGCCGTGGTGAATTGTTGATGACCCTGGCGCGCCGTGAGGCTGACCGGCTTGGGATGGATTATCGGGTTAGCGGGGAAGTGCTGTGATGCAAATGGAAAACACAAAATGTCAGGCCCTGCTGGAGCTGCTGAATAGCCACCAGGACCAACTGGCGTGGCGCGCCTGTTCGGCTGGGGTAACAGCCGCGTTTTACGCCTGATGACGGCTCTGAAAAAGGCCGTGCTTATCGAACCTATTACGAACCGGCCGGGTGAGTTCACGGCGAACGTGGAGGCGCTGGTGGATGGCCTGCCGCAAAACATCGTTGAGCTGGTTACCGATGTGATGTTCAACGACAAGATCGGGGCCAGTTATGAGTGAGTTGATCACCTGCACAGATTGCGCGGACGCGGGCTGCAAAAGTGCGTTCATCAACGGCGGCCGGGACTTATCTAAGCACCGCTATGGTGCGGTGACCTGTTTCCGCTGTGAAGGCAAGGGAAAGGTACCGGCGCAGGCCCTGCGCTGGGCTGAGTACGGCCAGATTCTGAAAAGTCGCCGCACCCGGGCGGGCTTTACGCTGATGGCCGGCGCCGAGGCGCTGAAAATGACCCCAGCGGCGCTGTCAGCTATCGAACAGGGCTACGCTCCCGCGCCGGTGACCCTTCGTGAGGCTAACAAGCATGGCCGCTGACAAGGTGCGTAGCAGGGCCGTGTCTGTGCGCACCAGCGCCGTGCCCTGTGACGATTGCACACTGTGCTGCAGGGGGACGCGATCAGCTTGCGCCCCGAGCTCGGAGAAGACGTGAGCCAGTATCAGACAAGCCCGAACTGGCCGCCCAGGGCATCCGGATGCTGGCGCACAAAGAGGATCTGACGTGCGTATACCTCACCGACGCGGGCTGTTCCATCCACGGCCGCGCGCCAGTGCTGTGCCGGGAGTTTGACTGCCGGGCGCTCATGAAGGCGCTGGGGCCCGAGAGAGCAGTGTGGGCGATAAAGCGCGGAATGCTGAGCCCTGAAATTGTACTGAGGGGACATGAGCTGATCCCCACGCTGTCAGTGTGAAGCTGGCCAACCAACTATTCGCAATGCAAATCTACCGGGAAGATTAAATGGATAAGCCTAACAACAACGAAAAACACAAACCCATCCTCGACTTTAACGCCGACGAGGACGCCGTGTCCCGGCTGCATAAGCTGACCATGGAAATGCAGGATCTCTGCACGGCGCACAACATCCCGATGGTGGCGGGCTTCTGTATCGAGGTGCAGGACGGGCTTCACGGTATTGTGCTGAGCTCCTACATCGACAGCCGCAAAACGCCAGCCCCTATGAACATGCTGGGCGCCGTTGAAATGCTCAAGTCGGAACATATTTCCCCGGAGCTGGTTAAGATGCTGGAAGTGCGCAACAACAGCGCAACCCCGTGTGACTGCGAGTCCTGCCGTGCGCGTGCTGAGAGTGAACGCGAAGACGAGTCAGATAGCGATCTGCGCGGCGCAGCGCCGGGCGTAGTGCTTCATTGATGGGCGGGGAGAAGGTGGAAGCGATGAAACTGAGTAATGATCAGGTAACGGAGCTGATGGCCAGCGCCGATCCTTATGTTCGTCTTATGGCCAGTGAGCTGATGGCCCACCGGATAGACGAACCGGCGACGTGCGCCGAGGTGGCGCTGCTGCGTGAGGAAAACCAGTACATCCGTATGCGCTTTAAGGAGTCGGATCTGCTGTTTGGCAAGATGATACTGGCCATGCGTGCGGCCATCATTGAAAGCGAGCACGGCAAGGGTGCAGAGGCCGGGATCGAGTGGCTGATCGATGCCCTCGAAGGCCCCGGCGAACTGCCACCAGCCAACGAGACAGACGCGCGGGTGTACTTTGAACGCGAACTGGTGTCCATAGACGCGGAAATGGATGTCTGTTTCGACTATTTCCAGGCCCGCCAGAAGAAGATCATCGCCGCACAACAGGCGCAAGGAGAGAAGGCATGACATGCGAGCACATTAAGCCGCTGGTGGATGAATACGAGGGACTGCTGGCAGGCATTCAGGCGAAATGCTCAGGCTTTTCAGCGGATAGCGTCGTGCGCACGGTGCAGTTCATCCGTCAGTTCACCGCTGAGTATGCCGCCCTGCTGGAGGTGACGCCGCTCGAAGTGCTGGCGGCGGTCGAGAAGGCGCGGGACTACACAGCCCCGAACTACTACCAGCAGTCCAATTTCCCTAGCCTCAAGGGTGTGACGGTGTTTGCCAGCCTTGGCGCATTGCAGGCGGCGATCCCCAGCAAGCAATTCCGTTGCCCGTGCTGCAGTGGCGTAACCAGCGACCCCTACACCTGCAACAGCGGCGAGAAGAGGAAGGATGGGGCGGTCTGTAACTGGACGAGCTACGGCCTGTTCGGCACGCTCGGTAAAGGCTTGCGTGTGCTGGTGAAAGACGCCTTCATGTCCCAGCCCCGCGTGCATGAGATTTTCATGCCGCTCGAGCTGGAGGCTGCTCCCCCGGCTGACGCCACGGCGACCTGACTCAGAGCCTCTGCGGAGGCTTTTTTTGTGCCAGTTGCGGGTGATGAATATCACCATATAACTATAAATATAACTAAATATGTTTGCACATAACTAAATTCTGTTATATTGGACTCATCCCACGAGGGATATGTTCTTTAAAAACATGGAGAGGCAAATGCCTGAAATTGTCTGGACAGGTAAAGCCACTAAACAACTTCTAAAGCTCCTTACCGCTGACGGTGACGCGATAGAGGAGGGGGTGGAAGAACTGCAAAAGTGGCCGAACATTCCACACCTGAACGTGAAGAAGCTGACGGATGACAAGAAAGGGCGGTGGCGGTTAGCAGTAGGCAACTACCGGGTACTCTGGACGGTAATCAAAGGGGAACCCGTGATTATCGAGGTGCTGGAAGTGCTGAAACGAACTACAACAACCTACAAAAAACGCTAACAGGAGCGGCGGGGAAACCCGCCGGAACCTGCCTCTCCATGAATTGCCGGAAACTGAATCTCCCTAAAACGAGAGTAATCATGAGCAAAGTACAATATGTGACCGACGAAAACGGCAACCGGATCAGCGCCATTATTCCTATCAGCCTGTTTAACCGGCTGGTGGCACAAAGCGATCTGGACGAGCTGTATGAATCCGTACCCGCTGAAGCGGGCGAAAGCGACGATGAGATGTACCCTCACGAGGTTGTCAAGCTGCACCGAAAGGAGGGCGTACCCATGCACGTTGCCTGGCGCCTGTTCCGGGGGCTGTCGCAGGAAGACGTGGCCAAAGAGCTGGGCATCACACAAGCTGGTGTCTCGAATATGGAGAAGCGCAAGAAACCCCAGAAGACCACGCTGGAGAAGCTGGCGGCGCTGTATAACTGTCGCGTTACCCAACTGGTACTGGAGTAAGCGCCAATGGCTACGTTTGATGATGCACAACGTATGGAGCGCCTTTACCCGGATACCTTCGCCGCACCTGGCCAGACCGAACTGGATTCGGTTGTGGTCGGGTCAAGCGTGAAGGTCTGCGTAGAACGGGAGCGTTTCTGGGTGGCGGTGACGGCGGTCGAGGGTGACACCGTAACGGGGCGTATCAACAACGATCTGGTGCATACGGCCAAACATGGCCTGCGCGACGGGGATAGCGTCACCTTTGAGAAGTGTCATATTTACGACGTGCTTGATGAGGAACGCGATCAGCTGCTCGCCGCCACACCGTTTCCGCACGAGGAAGGGGAAGCTATGTGCCAGCATATCGCCAGTGAGTTTCATGCACGGGGTGGGAAGGCCGATCCTGCCGTCTCTGCGGCGCTGGTAAAGGAGTTCTACGCCTGGGCACGCTTACACCCGGAGATCAGCCAGCAGGGCGTGATGGTCATGCAAATGCGTATCTCGCACCTGTCGAAAAGTCACTGAGGAGAACAGATGGAACAGGAAATACCGCTCTTCCCGTGGAGTATGCCGTTTGATCCGTCGCAGGAAACCTACATTCATGATGGAGTGTATGCCCGGTTCGACGGCTACCAGGTCTGGATACGCACCGATGCGGGTGACTCTATCGCGCTGGATGACGCGACGCTGGGCTTGTTGCTGCAATATCGTGGACGGGTGGAGGACGTGCTGAAAAAGGCGGAGAACCCGCCGGAACCGGCACATTAACCCAATAAGAAAGGCGCCCGAAGGCGCCTTTTGTTTTCGTATCAGTCAAAAAACTTACTGATTTGTTCTAAAAGCTCGAGCGCCAGTTTTGCAACGACGATCAGGCCTTTCAGAACGATGATTAATTTACTAATCATACGTACCGCCAACGATGCGGAGGGAGAGCACCGACGTCTACTCCAAATGGCCTGTTACATCGGTTTTTTTCTCTTACGTGTCAGCTAAAGAGAGCACTCCAACCTATGAGAGCACTTTGTATCGCGGTACCACCCGTTCTACAAAGCCAGGACTTTTAGATGTGTTTTGTATCTAAACGTCGTTTGCCGCGACCAAAATATTCGCGTATCATTTTTCCTGTCAGCTAAAGAGAGTACCCCCCGGTTGAGTTACCAGCTCATCCGGAACCGCAAAGACCCGACCTTACCAGTCGGGTTTTTTGCGTCTGGTCTTTCTAACTCTATGACTGACAGTGATTATTCTAAAGGAGTTTATTTCCTGAACAAGAGTTGATTTTGAGGTTAAATTGAGGTTGTCAAGCAATAAAAAATCGCAAGTGCCCGTACCGTAAGGCCTGGATGTCATGTCAATATTTCAGAAAAAAAAATGAATTTTTGATCGACTGCTGATTTCTTCAGCTTTTGTGTCAAAAAGCGCGTCAAACCTAAGCTCTATCGGTGTCAAAAGCGAAGTTTTCCCGTCTAAATTTTAAAAAAAAAGGCCCCAAAAGGAGCCTTATTTATGCTGGTAGATTGGTTACTGGCCGATCTTCGGCAGAGCTGGTCTGTGCGCAGGAGCTTGCTTCGTTTCTGCTGGTGGCGTCTGCACCGTTTGAGGCGCGTGTTGCACCGGTGCTTCCTCCGCAACCGGAGTAACAGGTTTCGCGGTTACCACGTCACTTTCTGTCAGGCTGGTGGGCGCCTGACCCAGCAGGGCCAGCAGCTCATTGATCAGGATGTTCCGACGCACCGATGGCGTACCGGCCAGATACGCAGGGTGCTGATCCAGCATGATGAGCGTATCCAGTACGCCACACTCTTTAAGCAACATCCCGCCCGCAACGCACTGCGTAACCAGCAGGCCCTTACCTGCGGTACCTGCTTCATACAGACGAGAGAATCGGCCATGTACGTTGTCGGCCTTCGGCATCAGCACGTATTTCGCGGAACCCAGTTTAGTGGTCATGCAATACCCCTTACGGCCAGAGCGGTCGCCGCGTCATCCATTAAGCGATCGGCATCGGCCTGCAGCAGCAATTGCACGCCGCGCACGATAGCCAGGTGAGGCTGTTCCGGGATGTCTACAGAGTGATGCCAGCGGCTCGCCTGCTCGCGCAGCCAGTTCGCGCCGCCTCCCACGAATACGATCCGGTCCAGCGTGTTCATCTGGCCGCGTGTCAATTCGCGGATATCGGCCTGCAGCATGTTGTTGAGGTATTCAGCAGCCTCTGTAACCAGATCAGAAACGTCGATACGGGCGGCAATGGCCTGCGGGGTTTCCAGTGAGGAACCGATGTAACCACGGCTGATCACGGCCTTCACGTCCGAGTCTAGCATCGACTGCACGTCTTCAATGTGACGTTCGCGCGCCAGCAGGGTGCGGAAGTGGCTAACCATCAGGTGAACGCCGTGTTCATGGGTGCTGAAGTCCACGATCTCGTCGCCGGTGCTGATGATGGCGTAATCGGCGGTAAACTCGCCCAGGTCAACGACCAGCGTCTTATGCTCTTCCGGGTAGGACTGGTTACCTTCCTCACGGGTGGCGCAGTAGTAATAGGCTGGCAGGGCTTCCGGGTAGACGGTTACGGACAGGATGACCGGGGGCTCATACGCGCCGTACACGTTGGTGCAGCCGCCCATGAGGTTGTCTTTTTTGGCCTGAATACGGGCCAGGTTAACCGGCTGCGAGGCGTCGCCGCGGTTATAGAACTGTTCCACCGGCAGGGTGCAGCCAACCACGCACGCCACGCCGCCCAGATTCGCTTTAGACATCGTATCAACGGCCAGAACGCGGTTCAGCTGGCCGAGCTGGTAGGCCGGATCCAGAGTAGTCAGTGGTTGGTCGGGTTACGACGCACGGTAAAGCGGTTGCCTTCAGCGGTTTCCCAGACGCTGTTGCTCATATGGGAGGAACCGAACCCGGCGGAGGCACCTTGCTCGATCAGTGAGGGCTGGTGGGTTTCATACAGGGCACCTTCAGCGTCATGGAACGAACAGGCGATGTTGCCGCTGCCGTCGTCTAATGCTACCAGCGCAATAAATGGCGATTCCGGGTTAGGATGTTCTGCCGCTGCTTTAATTTTTTTTAACGTTCATCTTCTTTGCTCCTTGATGTCAGATGAGGCTGATAAGCCAGACGACATGATAGCCGTAAGTGGCTCTCAAAAGAACCTATTTTCCCCTAAAAAACCTGAATAATAATTCGCGCTGCAGATGTCTTCACGTCACGCCTGGATTTTAAGGTACTGAAATTTCCTCAAATGGCTAAAAAGGGGCAAAAAAAAGCAAACAGGGATTTTGTGGTATTAATATGGGTCGATTGTACGCTTCATATGCGACCGAACCGGTGCCTGTTTTTGTTACTGGTTTACATAACAATAGATAGGCAAAATCGTTAGGATGTATGTGGGCGGGCGTAACAGAGGCGCGGGCGTGGCAAAGACGGACTGGCAGTATCACATAGCTAACTACCTAGAGCATTACGCCAGCACGCAGACGCTGGCGCAATACGCCCAAGCTAACGGCTTAAATCCGAATACCGTCCGTCGTGAAATGAAGCCTGCCATCAACGTGGCTCTGGCCAGCCTGCCCGCCGATAAGAAACCCGCCAGCAAGAGCAAAAAGCCTCCCAAAACCCCCGACGAACCGACACCCGCGCTGAAGGTCGGCAAGGTGCTGCGCGGTGAAGTCCGCCAGATGTCCGCCGACCAGCGCGCAGCCCGAAAACGTGATCAAAAAAGTGATCAAATCAGTGATCAAAACGGTGGTGATCAAAATTCTGATCACAATCAGGGTGATCAAAAGAAGGGGCGAGGGAAGCGGGAACCCGCATCAGGAAAGGCCTCCGGGGGAGGTAAGGGTAAAAAAGCGGGGGGTGACACGCACGCTGATCAACCGCCTGGCGCGCATGATCAGAATTTCCGGGACCATTGCCCGACGCGCCCAAATGTTGCGACAGACGTTAGCCTGTACGGTGAGTTCGGCGGGGCGCATACCCTCGACTTCGGGGGCTACTGTTCGCTACTGGAAATGGACGACGACATTGTGTCGCTGGCCGTGGCCACCGGGATGGATAACCGGGACCTCATTTTAGCCCAGGGCCGGTACATGACCATGTACCGCAAGCAGAACCAGATCCTTAAGAAGATAGCCGAAGACTACTCGAGCGAGCCGTGGGTGGATGAGGAAGGCCAGCCGATGCCGCGCGACCAGGTTGAGGCGCAGGCTATCTTCGGTACCAGCCAGCGCATGACCGAGCTGGAGTCGGCGATCGCCCGCCACAAGCTGGGGCTGATGAAGCTCGAGCTCGACCGGCAGAAACAGGCGCTCGATGCCCGCAAGCAGGCGCTGGCCGAATGGAACCGGCACCCGATGCCGCTGGCCGAACGTATCGAGCGTACCCGGGCCATCATGCAACACCGGGTGGACAATGAACTGTCAGCCCTGGAGACGGCGCGCCTGTTCGACCTGGAGCACCTCGAGTACCCGCCATCGCTGCACGCGGAAATGCTCAAAGAGGTGAGCTGGATAGAGCCTACCGCCGATAAAGAAGGCGGCGTCACTGACGAGGAGCTCGAGGCAGAGTCCCGCGCCTACCGCGAGCAGCAGCAGCGGGTGCGCGAAGAGTGGCTTCCGGCCCGTAATGAAGAGATTACCGCCATCATCGCCAACGAGGCCGCACACCAGGCCGGTGAGCTCCTGCAGGAGGACGACTTCACCGGTACCGACGACGCAGGCGGCGAGGGCGTGCTGGTGGGTGACGACGTGGACGCGTGGAACCCGGACGACGCCCTTCCGGATGAAGACGACGCCGACCCGAACGCTGAGCCAGAGGAAACCTGGTAATGGGCAGGGTCCGCTCGATTACCCGCGACCCGCGCTACCGTGACCTGGTGCGCCGGTACCGTTATGACTGGATCATGGCGGCCGTGGAGCTGTTCGGCAAACACCCCACCTGGCAGCAGGAGTCTATTCTCGAATCGGTGCAGGAAACCGGCTCCAAAACCGCCGTCTCGTCTGGCCACGGTACCGGCAAGTCCGACATGACCAGTATCATGATCCTTATCTACATGCTGTGCTTCCCCGGCGCCCGTGTGGTGGTGGTGGCCAACAAAATCGGCCAGGTGCAGCAGGTGGTCTGGAAGTACCTCAAAATCAACTACCACGAGCTCTGCCGCCGTCACCCGTGGGTGGAGCAGTATTTCGTACTGACGGAAACGACCTTCTTCGAGCGCTCCAGTAAGGGCGTCTGGTTCGTCAGCCCGAAGGGTTGCCGTATCGGTAACGAAGAATCCCTCGCCGGTGAGCACGCCAAACACCTCTTCTACATCGTCGATG
Organism: Leclercia sp. EC_58; assembly: GCF_019584355.1. NCBI lineage: Bacteria > Pseudomonadati > Pseudomonadota > Gammaproteobacteria > Enterobacterales > Enterobacteriaceae > Leclercia > Leclercia sp. EC_58. The sequence continues at coordinate 444,491 of NZ_VDAM01000001.1, read as the reverse complement.
AGGCCTCCGGCGTCTCGGATAAAGCCTTCGGGGTTATGACCGGCGCACTGACCGAGGAAGACAACCGCATCCTGCTGCTGAGCCAGCCAACGCGCCCGAGCGGCTACTTCTACGATTGTCACCACAAGCTGGCCAAGCGCCACCCGGGCGACAAGGAAGGCTACACGGCGATCAAGCTCAACTCCGAGCAGTCACCGCTGGTTACCACGGCGTTTATCCGTACCAAGATCCGCGAATACGGCGGCTCCCGTGACGCGCCGGAATACATGATTAAGGTCCGGGGTGAGTTCCCGCGCACCAGCGCCGCTAACCTGCTGTCGCGCGACGAGTGCGAACGCGCCACCAAATCCACACCGAAGCTGGCCAAGGGCTGGGGCTGGCTGCTGCTGGCCGACGTGGGCAACGGCCGCGACAGCTCCGTGGCCACGCTGGTACGCGTCAGTGGCGACCGTTACGAACGCCGTGTGGTGCCGGTGTCCGTGAAGGAATGGCCGGGTACCATCGATCCGGTCAATTTCGGGCGCCTGCTGGCCGCTGAGTACACGCCAGACCAGTACCCGAATATTTCCTATGCCGTTGACGGCGACGGCGTAGGGGCCGATACAGCGACGATTCTGGAGGAGGCCGGTCGGCAGGTGCAGCGCATCCGCTGGGGTCAGCCGTGCTTCTCCCAGGAAGACAAGAAACGGTTCCTCAACAAACGCGCCTACGCGAACATCATGGCGCGCGATGCCGTGCGAACCGGCCGCCTGCGCCTCGACCGGCACGAGAAGACCCTCGATCAGGCCTCCCGTCTCCCGTGTAAGCTCAATGAGCAGGGGCTCTGGTGCATGATGCCGAAAGAGACAATGCGCAAGGATCTGGGCCTGCCGTCTCCCGACCGCTGGGATACGTACTGCTTCAGCTTCATGGCTGATTATGTCCCGGCAGAAATGGTCATTACCGGCGATATGGTCAAAGAGCGCGAGTCAGTGGCTGGATGGGCGCGTGATCTGGTTGCGGAGGATGTCTGATGCCCCGCCTGGGGAAGGGTTGCGGCGGGGTGCAGAGACTACACTGATTTTTTTACTTCTGACGCGCCTGATAGCGGGCGCGGGCCTTCAGAATCTCACTTTCCTTGTAGACCAGCCCGGCGAGCCCGGACAGGGAACAATCCAGCGGTACCACACCCAGATGCTCGAGACGGTCAGAACGCGGCGCCATAACGCGCGGCGTGCGGATCTCGATACTGCTGTTTGGGGCGGCGAACGCGATCCCTACGCGTGGTACCCGTACCTTGTTGCTGGTGCCATCCTTGAACGTCAGGGTACAGATTGTTTCCGTGCTGCAGGTGTTACGGATCCGGTAGTGCGTCTCGTTGTCACCGGCCAGTAGTTCACGCTCACGCTCGAGCTGGCGCAGCAGCGTGCTGTCGTGGCTCACATCCACGCCCTGACGCGCGTGACGGATAGCGCGGTCATAGCGGCCCAGAATGCTCGCTTTGGTGTACTTCTTGCTGGTGGTTGCGCTCCCGACGCCGATCGACATCGAGCGCACACCGTGGATCACCTGCGGTACCGGCGCCAGCACAAAGGCGTTGCTCGGGAAGCGTACAGGGTCCGCGAGGGTCAGATCGCGTGCGCGGTTTTCCCACTCCTGGGTGAGGCGCTCCAGCTCCAGAATGGTGTCACTGTCCGACAGCACCGCAACGTGGCGGTGTTTGACGACTGCGGCGGGTGCATTCAGTGACGCCGGGTCGGTCCGCTCTTCCAGCGGGATATTCTCTTCTTTAGTTTCGTAATGGACCGAAAAGCTCTCGATGATCTGGATAGCGGTATTTCGAACGTTCAAAAACTTTTCGTACCGAGCGATGTCGATGGCCATGGTTGGTTTTACCTTTGCCTAATGTAACTTCAGATAAATGCGACCTTAATACGGGGGGGTACCGGATCAATACGCCGGGTCATATTAGCTCACAAAAGGACCGTTTAAAAGAGCTTAGGAAGTGAATCAAGGCTTTACGCCAGAACCTGGGAGGAACTGGCGTCGATACGGTTTAGCGGCGTTTAACGTCTCTGTTAGCCGCAAAGAGCACCAGGAATAGCCAGAGAATGGCGCCAGCTATGGTGAAGTGTAGTTGAGTATTGAATGCGTGCAGTGCAAGGATGCAAAGAGTTATGCTACATATGCGTACAGCAAGTCGATAAGGAGTATCCGTTAGGAAGTCGAGAGGGAGGGAAATTAAGATTAATCACACTGCGGCCTGGATGGCTATATCTACAGGAACCCGGCTTAGCACTCCACCGGTAAGGAGTCGCTGGCGGTCGTGCGGGCCAGTTCTGTCAGTTGAGTCGCTGGGGTGTATTTAATCTCCTTCATGGCGGCCACGAACAGGCGACGGATTCTGGCTATTTCGCCCTGGAGGCTGTCTGGGATCGCAAACTGATAAATGATCCACGCGGACAAGATATCTGAACCTCCACATACGGCTTCCACGTCGGCGATGTTCGCCGGGAGCTGAAGAGAGGCCCGATTGCGTCCGGTGGCGCGGCTGTAAACAAAGTCAATATTGTTTACCACTTCTCTTACTTCCATTCCTTCGACCTCAATATGTTTCACCCGTGCTGGCGGGTGGACCATCTGTATTCTGTCACATAAGTGGGGCGTGCGGGATTTTCCCGGTGCGATGGCCACGGCCGCCAATACTGACAGACATTATGAATCTTTGCAGGGGTAACTACAGGGCGTCCCTGTAAAACAGGAACCGGCTCATAATAAACGGTTTACACATTTTGACATATAGTAACATTGCTCTTGATCTGAGCGAAGCTCCACCCTCATAAAAAGACGTAATTTTCAATTCGGACTAATGGCAGTTATTCCGAATTGAGCCCATAATACAACAGCGCAACCGACGCGCCTAATAATTACAAAAAAGTGGAATTTCCTTTATGACGCAGCTCATTAATCCCGACGCCGGACAACTGTTTCCGGCTGAAATCATAAGCAGCATTGATAGTTTGGATCTCGATGCTTTTTCTCCGGGTGACCTCGGGGACCTCATTCGCCGCGCGCGGCTGCATGGCCATCGTATCGAAAAGCACCCGCGCATCCAGGACGCCATCAGGCAGAACCTCGAGGCGTTTCAGTTCCGCGCCGGTCGCTACTCCGAGCGCACGCTTGAATCGCTCACCGGTGCCTGGCAACGCTACGTCAGCTGGTGCGGCCAATATGATGACCGGTCGCCATTACCCGCTGACGTGGCCGACGTGGAGGCCTACCTGACCGAGCGTGCCGGTTCGGTGCATCGCAACACCCTGGCGATCGACCGCTGGGCCATAGGTCGGGTAAGCCGCGCCGCCGGTTGCCCGGACCCCACGTCGGATGAGCGCCTGAAGGACACCTTCGCCGCCCTGGTGCGGGCCAAGGTGCAGGCGGAAGAAACCACCGAGCAGGCCTCGGCGCTGCGCGAGCTCCACCTCGATCAGCTGGTAGAAATGTGGCGTGAATCGCCGCTGCTGGTGTGCAGGCGCGATCTGGCCCTGCTGGTGGTGGCGTATGAAACCCTGCTGCGTGCATCGGAGGTGGCGCGGATCCGCTGCAGTCACCTGCGCATATCCAGTGATGGCACCGCCATCCTGACCATACCTATCACGAAAACTAACCACTCCGGCGAACCGGACAAGGCCCCGCTTTCCCGCCAGGGAGTTCGCGTGCTGCTGGACTACCTGACGGCCGCCGGTCGCAAGCTCGAGGGCGATCAGTACCTGTTCGGCAAGGTGACGAAACACAATAATGCCGCCTATGTCAGCGGCCCGCTTTCGGTCGATACGGTGGAGAATATCTTCGCCCGGGCCTGGAAGGCGCTCGGGCTGGAGACGCTCGGGATCCCGCGCTGGTCGGGACACTCCGCCCGGGTCGGGGCCTCGCAGGACCTGGCGGCCGAGGGGTACAACACGCTGGAGATCATGCAGGCCGGGCGCTGGACAAGCGAAAGGATGGTGATCCGTTACTGCCGTGACATTCTGGCCGGAGAGTCGGCAATGGCGCGTCGCCGTGCCAGAAAGTATTAGCAGCGTACCGGGAAGCCGTAAATGGTTAACTTTGATACGCCCGGACGATATAATTGCTCCAAGCTTAAGATAAAGGACGACATTAATTGAGCATCCTATCCACACAGCAACTCCACGAGCATTGCCTTGCCACTACACAACAAGCTATTGAAGTGATTGGGTGGACTAATATCGAAGTTGGCATATTAAGTGAAGAAGAAAAACGCCAGCTTGAAGACGCTAGCTTACAAAGTAACTTGAACTGGCGATGGGCAATGGAGGCTTATAGCGGAAACGCTGATGACGGAATACTGGATATAACCTTAAAGCTGAGCGACCGCGACGCGCCAGAAGAGCTGCAGGCAGTTATCATTTGTAAATACGATCAGCGCCGTGAGCAATTTTTAATTTGCATGTTAGAAAATTTCATTTCGGATGAAGAAACTGAATTGACAGGCAATGTATTAATTATTGCTCTCATCTACGCGACAACTTTCTGCGAAATCGCTGATCTTGACGACATTTATATTAAAGATCCGACAGACGATGCAAAACCACGTTATCGCAGTTATGGATTTGCTCAGGTATGGGATGACCACAATAAGATGTCAGCAAGTGCGCTCGACGTGCTCGATACCATACGCATGAAGGTGAATGGCGTTAACCCTGATGAAGAATGACAACCGAAACCAGCAGTCGACAGGCTGTTTGTTTAATGTACGCGTTTGTTATAAAATTAGTAGTACAGGCTCTGGCCAAAGAGGTTAAAAATGATTAAACAACAAAAAAGAATCACTTCTGATAAAGCTATTGCTGGTGCGAAACGCTCTCTCGCCTTCTGGGCTTCCATCGACGGCAACAAACTTGCCAGAGTAGGCCTGAAGGAAAAAGACATGGATATGGTCGGGCCGAAGAAAGGCGTAAAGCCAGTAAGCCACGGATAATATTCATTATCCCGATCAGACAGTAAGGCTCCCACTGGGAGCCTTTTTCATTATGACCATTCGGAGCTGCTACTACGCACGCAGGATCATGTTGCGGAAACGCCTTTGGACATCTTTTGACAGGTGTTGGTTGAACTCCCACGCAAGCGCATAGCCTTCATCACCACCTACTTCATTTTCGAGGTAATGACTCCAACTTATTGATAGTGTTTTATGTTCAGATAATGCCCGATGACTTTGTCATGCAGCTCCACCGATTTTGAGAACGACAGCGACTTCCGTCCCAGCCGTGCCAGGCAGCCCAATGGAGCGCTTCTTCAGGAGTCTGAAGAACGAATGGGTGCCAGCGACGGGCTATGTAAGCTTCAGCGATGCAGCTCACGCAATAACGGACTATATCGTTGGATATTACTGAATCGCCACGGGTTTAACAGACACCTCAGAGTCATTTAAGATGGCTTAAAGAGAGGTGCCCATGAGCGGTAAGCGTTATCCCGAAGAGTTTAAAACTGAAGCAGTCAAACAGGTTGTTGATCGCGGTTATTCTGTTGCCAGCGTTGCAACACGTCTCGATATCACCACCCACAGCCTTTACGCCTGGATAAAGAAGTACGGTCCGGATTCTTCCGCTAATAAAGAACAGTCAGATGCTCAGGCCGAGATCCGCCGTCTCCAGAAAGAGCTGAAGCGGGTTACCGACGAACGGGACATATTAAAAAAAGCCGCGGCGTACTTCGCAAAGCTGTCCGACTGAGGTACGCCTTTATCCGTGACAACTCCTGTTGCTGGCCTGTTCGCCTGCTCTGTCGGGTGCTGGATGTTCATCCCAGTGGTTTTTACGCCTGGCTTCAGCAGCCGCATTCACAACGCCATCAGGCAGACCTGAGACTGACAGGACAGATTAAACAGTTCTGGCTGGAATCGGGATGCGTCTATGGTTATCGCAAAATCCATCTGGATCTGCGGGACAGCGGGCAACAGTGCGGAGTGAACAGAGTCTGGCGACTGATGAAACGTGTCGGGATAAAGGCTCAGGTCGGATACCGGAGCCCACGAACTCGTAAAGGCGAGGCCAGTATCGTGTCGCCCAACAGGCTCCAGCGACAGTTCAATCCGGATGCTCCGGATAAGCGTTGGGTAACGGACATAACCTACATCAGGACCCGCGAAGGCTGGCTGTATCTTGCCGTGGTTGTTGATCTGTTCTCACGCAAAATTATCGGCTGGTCCATGCAATCCCGGATGACAAAGGACATTGTCCTGAACGCACTGCTGATGGCTGTATGGCGCCGTAATCCCCAAAAACAGGTGCTGGTTCATTCGGATCAGGGCAGTCAGTACACAAGCCATGAGTGGCAGTCGTTCCTGAAATCACACGGCCTGGAGGGCAGCATGAGCCGTCGCGGTAACTGCCATGATAATGCGGTTGCAGAAAGCTTTTTCCAGTTGTTGAAACGCGAACGGATAAAGAAAAAGAGATACGGAACGCGGGAAGAAGCCCGCAGCGATATTTTTGATTACATCGAAATGTTTTATAACAGTAAGCGTCGGCATGGTTCCAGCGATCAGATGTCACCGACAGAATATGAAAACCAGTATTATCAACGGCTAGGAAGTGTCTAGATTATCCGTGGCGATTCAGGTACAGCCCCCTTGTTTGTGTTTACTTAGCCCTAAATAAGGTTGAGTCTATCCCGCGCGTCCTGCAGGCGTTGCTCTCCGCGACGGTCATACTGCTGGGTGGTGGTGACGCTCGCGTGGCCCATCGCATCCTTCACGGTAATTAAATCCTCCCCGTTATCCAGCATCGCGGTGGCGAAGGTTCGCCTCAGATCGTGTGGAGAACATTTCGTGATGCCGGCCTGACCCTGGCGCACCTGCAGGATATGGTACACCGCCTGGTCGGTTAGCCGGTTTAGAGTCACATCCCCGAAACGACGGATGCGTGTGAACAGCGGGCCCGGGGTCTCGCCCCGGATCTCATCGATCCAGATCTGCAGCCGCTGCCAGGCACCGGCCGGGACATATGCCAGTCGCTCCTTGTTTCCCTTACCTCGCACTCTAAGCGCACGACCCTGAGTGACAACGTCACGCAAATCCAGGCTCACTACTTCGGATCGTCGCAGGCCGCAGCCGAGAATGACCGCCAGCATCGCTGCATCCCGCGCCCCGAGGCAGCTGCGATCGGCTTCACAGACGGCAAACAGGGCGCGGATCTCCCCCTGGGGCAGCGCCCGACCGCTGGGCAGCCGGCTGCCGCGCAGGTTACGCACCGCCCGGATATGCTGGAAGCTCTCCACATCCATGAGCCGGAGCATCCAGGCTTCTTTCGCCACCCCCTTGAGGGCCGAAAGGTAGGTGTTGACGGTGGCCGTAGCCCGGCCGGTGTCTCGCAACAGCTCAGTAATGCCCATGACGTGATGCCGGCGCAAGCTGCCCCAGCTGCAGGTGTCAGCGCTGCCGGCGCCGAGCATCCCGGCAACAATCCCAAGGAACGAGGCCATGGTCTGCCGGCTGCGGAGAGAATTCAGGGAGAGAAGATAGGCCCGGGCCGGGTTCAGCGGCATGTCATTGGCTGACAGGGCCGGGAAATACTCATTATCAGGAGAATGTAACTCCGTCAATGGGTTCAGGTCAGGATCGTCATCCGTCATAAGGGCCATGTCAGGCTCCGGTCCGGCCGGTAACTGTCCGGCACGCTGCGTGAAAAATCGGATAAATGGTTCCGTAAAGCGTACCGCAGGAACTCTACTTTTTCAAAGATACATTTTAATAAGTAGACTAGAAGCACTTGTTCTTAGCTGTACGATTACAACATACTATTGATAAGCCAATAGCTTTATCTAAAAGCAATGCAAAAATGGAAGAGGATGATTCTACAATAAGCATCATTAAACTTATTGTGGGATTGATTGGCTTTTACCATTCTGATTTTTATGTTGGCACATAGTAAATAGTAAATAGTTAATCGAGTTTATCGAACTTCGATTCAAAAAACGTTATGTCATTTATTCAAGAAATTGGAGAGAAATAGGGCGCATATAAAAGGCGACTCTTGGCAATCCTCCTCGCATGTCTGCTATATGCTCATAGCGAAGTACATAACAGGCGGTTAATGGGCTTATGCATTATCGATGGTTTTAGAGCATGTATCGATTGCAGTTTAAAGTCTAGGCATACCATACTAAAATACGGAGAAATGATATATATGGGAATATATAAAAGTAACTGGTTAGATTAAGTAGGATACTTAGGTAATGACTCCAACTTACTGATAGTGTTTTATGTTCAGATAATGCCCGATGACCTTGTCATGCAGCTCCACCGATTTTGAGAACGACAGTGACTTCCGTCCCAGCCTTGCAAGAAAATCGCAGGATCGGCACTCGCTATGACAAGCTGGCCAAGAGCTTTGCAGCCATGGTCACCTTGGCCTGCAGCCTACGTTGCATGCGGCAATACTTTTCGTACAAAGCCTAACATCGGGGTGTACTAATCAACGGGGAGCAGGTCAGCGCATCGGGCTCGCCATGCTGCTCGCCCTACCCGGCATTGCGCTGCTGGTGGGTAACAGCTTTCTCCAGTGGCGGTTCGAGGCGGGCCAGTTCTGGTTTTTTGGTGCGGCGGCGATTTTCGCCTTTTACTTCAGCCTGAATAATCGCTTCGCCACCGACCATCCGGTGGTGCTATTCGCCGCCATGCAGATGATCGCGGTGGGCCTGCTGGCGTTGCCGGTGAGCCTGTGGCTTGAGCCGTGGCCTGGCGAGCTCAACGCGGCTGGTTGGACATGGCTTGCGCTCAGCATTCTCATTCCCACCTGCTTGCGCTTCTTTTTGCAAAACTATGCGCAGCGGCTAGCCTATACGCCCAACGGAGGGCTCATCATGCTGATGGAGCCAGTGTGGGCGGCCATTTTCTCGGCGCTATGGTATGGCGAAGTGATGACTCTGTCGCAGGTGGGCGGCGCGCTGCTTATCCTGCTGGCGCTGACGGTCGCCAGAGAGGGGCACGTCAGCGCCTGACCCTCGCCTGCGGGCGAGGGTGTTGGCGGCATTTCCGTTCATATAGACGGTACGACTCAGCGTTACCGGACAGGTATCCTGACAGCTCCGGGTACCGTCCGTGAACGCAGTTTCACTGGCGTCACCCCGTCCCGGGACACGTTCATACCAATATGGAACTGCGCCGCGGCAGACCTCTCCCAGTCGGCACGGGGGTCGGAATACATCTCTCCCAGACTGTTATATGCCCTGGATGAAATCGTAAATAACTGCCCGGTATTGTCACTATCACGTCGCTGTTGAACCGTTTCCCTTCCAGCTCCATCATAAAGGGGGCAGTTTGAATATCGAAAATTATTGTCCGTCAAGGTTATTTTTTTGACCTTCCCACTTTAGCGGGCCTCAGTTGACGAAACCTTGGCGCAAGAAATACGGCGGGATTTATCCTTCGGAGCTGAAATACATGCGGCAGCCTGAGGAAGAGAATCTCAGGTTGAAGAAACTGGTTGCCGATCTGAGCCTCGACAAGGCCATGCTGCAGGATGTGCTGGCAAAAAAGAACTGACGCTGGCGCGTCTGCACGAATGGGGCCGAGACCTGCAGGCACGCTACGGAACCAGTGAGAGGCAGGTCTGTTTTTCGCTACGAGTCAGCCGCAGATCTTTCCGCTACCGTTCTGTAGCAGTAGACGACAGTGCGTTGCGCCTCCGTATCAGGGAGAACACCGAAACCCGGGTTAACTATGGCTACCGCAGGGTTCACGTCATGCTCAGGCGGGATAATCACAAACGCATTTACCGACTCTACTATATCTATGTGATGCTCACCTTGCTTTCTTCGTATCTCTATGGTGCGCATCAAGGAACAAAACTCTGCAATTCACTATAGGGCCACCATTTATGGCGCCCCAAAAAATAGCTGACTGGAATTATCACAAACCCGTATCGGCACAATATCACCCAGCGGATGAATTTCCCCCTACCGAGCCGCGCACTACCATCCAGCTATCAAACGTAGGTAAGGTGCCGGCGGATTGCTTGCGGATTTGGCAAATCAATCGGCGCGCGGCTTCGCGTCCCATTTCATATACCGGCTGGGCGACCACAGTCAGCGGCGGTGACATCAGCTCGGTCCAGGGAAAATCATCGTACATCAGAAAAGAGATATCTTCGGGTACGCGCAGGCCACGTTTGGTCAGACCACGCAGGATGCCTATCGCAATCAGGTTGTCCGAGGCAATCAGCGCGCTCGGTGGCTCGGCGAGCGCAAGTAGTTCAGTCAGTATCTGCTCAATGGTGGCTTCGCTGAGTGCATTAAGCCGAATGAGCGCCGGATCCAGCTCCCTACCCGCGGCCCGGTAGGCGTCAATCATTCCGCTAACACGTTGCGCAACCGGCGTTGGGCCCAACGTGATGGTCGGCGAATAAGGTGTAGCGCAGCGCATGCTGGAGATATAAGCAATACGTTGATGCCCGGCCGCCAGTAACAGCTCCGTGGCCTGTTTAGCCACTGTAACAAAGTTCGCCTGGACGGTCTCCACCTCCATCCCTTGAACTGCCCGGTCAAACATCATTAATGAACGCCCTTCTGCCAGCACCTGGCGAAGATGTTCGTTATCCTCAAACAGTGAGCTGCACGGCGCGACGATGATGCCATCGACGCGCTTATCCAGCATCACGCGCACGGCCTCCCGCTCCTCGTCCAGAGTTTCATCGCTGTTGCTCAGCAGCAAGTGAAATCCCGCCTGTCGCGCAACGTCCGCCATTCCGCGCAGCGCGAGGCCAAAATGCGGGTTTTCAATGTCGCCGACAATTACCCCAATGGTATTAGATCGGCCGGTGTTCATACTGCGGGCCAACTCGTTCGGCCTGTATCCCAGCACTTCAGCTGCCTGATTCACCCGGGTCTGCACGTCATCACTCACTGAACCATATCCGCCCAAGGCACGTGCCGCCTGAGCCTTGGAAACATTGGCTTCGCGGGCGACGTCGGCGACGGTTGGGCTTCGTAAACGAGCATTTTCATTGGTCATAATTATTTAGAATCACAAGTTGATAACAACATTATTGACGCTGCTGACAGCGTGTGCTTAATATCAATACACCCAAATGAGACCGGTCTCAACGCCAAGATCTGTCTTATTTTACACCTCGTTGAGACCGGTCTCAATAATTATAAACCGGCTTGGCGAACTCTGAAGTTTCACCTGCAAAAACGGAAGAGCCTTATGACATCGCACAAACGCTTCAATCATCTGACCGCTGCTCTGTTCGGCTCAGCTATGCTGGCTTCAGCCTGCTGGAGTGCATACGCCGCTAATGACAGCAATCCCTGGGGTTTGATCGAACCCGGTCATCTACGTGTAGCCAGCCTGGGAGACTCGAAGCCCTACACTTTCACCGATAAAAACGGCAATTTTACTGGTTTTGATGTCGAATTCTTCAAAAACGTGGCACATCGCATGGGTATTGAACAGGTGGACTTTATCGGTCAGGATTTTTCCGCCATCCTGCCGGCTGTGGCAAATGGTCAGTATGATGCCGGTGTCGCCGCCATTGGAATCACGCCGCTACGTGAAAAAACAGTCGACTTCTCTACTGGCTATCTCGCGGGCTATCTAACTGTGCTGACCCGCAGTGATTCAGGCGTGAAGAACGTTGAAACCCTGGCGCATAAACGAGTTGGGGTGATTCAGGGCACACTGCAGGAGAACTATGCGCTGCAGCATTTCAAACAGTCCGATCTGGTGCGTTTCCCCGATAACAACGCAGCGGTGTCCGCGCTAAACAACGGCACGCTCGATGCCATGTTCCTCGACTACGAAGCGGCCAAAGATTATGCCACCCGCTTCAGGCTGGTCACGGCGGCGAACATCCCTTCTTTTGACACGCCTGCGGGCGTCGCCATCGCCAAAGGTAAGCCTGAGTTCAAAGCTGCGCTGGATAAAGCCATCAAAGCAGCGATGCAGGATGGAACCTGGAAACAGCTGTACCAGAAATGGTTCCCTGGTTCGCCAATGCCGCAACAGTATCTGCCCGGTGGCCAATAACCCTGCGCATCATTATGCGTGAGACTGCATCCGTTGACGGCACATGTCCGTCACCCGCAACCGAGAATCGGCTATGGATCTGATCACTATTCTTTCCCGTACGTTTTTTGATATTCCATCGATGATGGACGTCCTGCCTCAGCTGCTGGCAACCGGACTGGTTAACACCATCATTATCTCTGTAGCAGCCACCGTGCTGGGCACGCTATTCGGCCTTATACTGGCGCTGATGGGCATCTCGCCCTCCCGCTGGCTGCGCGTGCCCGCGCGGCTGTATACCGATCTGTTTCGGGGCTTGCCATCCATCCTCACCATTTTGTTGATTGGTCAGGGCCTGGCGCGGTTTAGCTATCAGCTGTTTGGCCCTACTCCTTATCCGCTGGGCATTTTTGCCCTGAGCCTGATTGCCAGCGCTTACATGGGCGAAATTTTCCGCTCCGGTATTCAGAGCGTGGAACAGGGGCAGATGGAAGCGTGCCGGGCACTGGGAATGAGCTATGGCCGGGCGATGCGCCTGGTGATCATTCCGCAAGGCATCCGCCGCGTATTACCTGCGATTGTCAATCAGTTCATCGCCATCATCAAAGACTCGTCGCTGGTTTATCTGCTGGGCCTGATGACCGGTCAGCGTGAGCTGTTCCGGGTCGGTCAGGATGCTGCCGTGCTGAGCGGCAACCTGTCTCCACTGATGCTGGCCGGGCTGTTCTATCTGGTGATCACCGTGCCGCTCACCCACGCCGTGAACTATATCGACATCCGCTACCGTACCGGACGGCGTCGCGCCACTGCGCCACAAAGCGGCCTGAAGGAGCTCGATGAAGTGCAGCAAAAGCGCAATGTGGTTCCGGCGGTCTCGGTCTCCCTTACCAGCGAGCAAGGACATTAATATGGCTATACCTTCTGCGTTTCACGGCGCGAGCCTGGAGCTGTGCAATCTGACCCTGGCGTACGGCCCGATTGAGGTGCTGCGTAATGTGTCGCTGAGCATCGAACCTGGCACCACCACCTGCATCATCGGTCCCTCGGGATCGGGAAAATCCACCTTACTGCGTGGCATCAATCGCCTGCATGAGCCGAAGAAAGGGGATGTATTACTGGCCGGGCGATCTGTCCTGAAGGATAAGCCCGATTCGCTACGGTTGAGGATTGGCATGGTATTTCAGCATTTCAACCTTTTTCCCGATCATAGCGCGCTGGAAAACGTGGCGCTGGCACCGTGGAAAGTGAAAGGCCTCCCGAAAGCCGAGGCTCTGGAGATTGCCCGCCAGCGGCTGGCCGAAGTTGGCCTTGCTCAGCGAGCCGATCACCGTCCGCGCGACCTCTCGGGTGGCCAGCAACAGCGGGTGGCGATAGCACGTGCGCTGGCGATGGAGCCGGAAGTGATGCTGTTCGATGAAGCAACCTCGGCACTCGATCCTGAGCTGGTGAAAGGTGTTCTGACGCTAATGGCTGATTTGTGCCAGCGAGGCATGACCATGGTGGTAGTGACGCATGAGATGGGCTTCGCCCGGCGCGTGGCAGACCAGGTAGTGTTTATGGATGAAGGCGAGATTGTAGAAGCCGGCACACCAGAACAAATCTTTGACCGCCCGCAATCTGCACGCCTGCAGAGTTTTCTGTCGGAGGTACTGTGATGCCACATCAACAGGTTAGAGGCCCAATCCGCACGGCTCTGGTGGGTTTTGGCGTCGCCGGAAGCGTGTTTCATGCGCCGCTGATTACCCCTAACACCGACTATCGTCTCGACGTCATCGTCACTGGCGATGCCCAACGCGTAGCGACGGCGCAGCAACGTTACCCACAGGCGCGGGTGCTGCCGGACTGGCCGGCGTTGCTTAAGGCAATTGATGGCGGCGAGATTAGCATCGATCTCATCGTGCTGGCCACGCCGCCGGCGCAACATGCGGAGCAGGCTGTGCAGGCCAGCCAGCGTGCTATCCATCTGGTGGTGGATAAGCCGTTTGCAGCAGATGTACAAGCGGCCGAAATGATGATCGCCGCAGCGCAGCAGGCTAATACCTTGCTCACCGTTTTTCATAACCGACGCTGGGACGGTGACTTTCTGACATTACAGCGCCTGGTACAACAGGAAGCCTTTGGCACCGTAAGAAGTTTTGAGTCGCGTTTCGAGTGGTGGCGACCGCAGGGATTTGGCAACTGGCGTGACAGCGTCACTCTTGCGCAGGGCGGCGGTTTGTTGCTGGATCTCGGAAGCCATTTGATTGACCAGGCCATGCAGCTATTTGGCCCGGTAGTCCACGCCACGGCGGAGCTGGCACGCCATTCCGGGCCTCAGCCGGACAGTGACGAAGACAGTTTCGTCTCATTGCTGCATCACAACGGGGTGCGTTCCCGGCTGTGGATGAATGGTCAGGCGGCATTGAATGCGCCGCGCTTCCACCTGCTGGGCAGCAAAGGCGCTTTCACCCACTGGGGGCTGGATAATCAGGAGCCGCAGCTGGCGGCTGGCATGTCGCCCACCGATAGCCAGTACGGCGTCACGCCGGCAGGTAATTTTGCCCGGGCCGGCACGGTCGGGGCAACCACAACGGTGCCCATTGAACGTGGCCACTACCCCGCTTTCTATCAGCTGTTAGCCCACGCGCTGTTACACGGCGGGCCGCCGCCGGTTGATGCACGTGAAGCGCTCAGTGTTTTACAGCTTATTGAGCAACTCCATCGGCAGCATCGCGTACGTATTGCCTGAGGGCGAACATTTTTTAACAGAAGGAATAAATGATGTCTGACAAAACCGTGGCAAAAACCGTCATCGTGCTGGGTGGCGGCATTCTCGGAGTCTCAACCGCCTGGCAGCTGGCGCAGGCGGGCGCGCAAGTCACACTGGTGACGGAAGCGGCGCTCTGCTCAGGCGCCACCGGCCGTTCCCTCTCCTGGCTCAACTCAGCTGGTGAGCGTTCGCAGCCTTATCATGCGCTGCGGATGGCGGGTATTGACCGCTATCGCACGCTATTTGCCCGCCATCCACAGCTTGACTGGCTGCGTTTCGATGGTGCTATTTACTGGGCCGCAGACGATGTCGCGGGCACCAAAGCGCGTCATGACTATGAAAAAGCGCAGGGCTACGACTCAAAGCTGATCAATCACGCCACGGTCGGTGATGTCGATGCGCAGGTGAATCTGGCCAGCCTGAGTCAGGTCGCGATTGCAAATCTGGGTGAAGGCTGGGTCAGTCTGCCGCATCTGGTTGAGCATCTGATGCAGGCATTTCGTGCGCTGGGCGGAGAAGTCGTTGAGCACGCTGGTAAAGCCAGCGTGATAACCAAAGACGGCCGGGCCAGCGGCATTCGCAGTGAAAAATTCGGTGAGCTGCAGGCCGATCAGGTACTGGTGGCGTGTGGCCCGTGGACGCCGGAAGTGGTTGCCCCACTCGGCGTGAAGATACCCAATAGCTCTCCGGTCTCAATGCTGGTGACCAGCCAACCCTGCGATCACGCACTCCAGGTGGTCTTGAATACACCACGCGCTGCGGTCCGCCCTAACCCTGGCAACACTATCGCCGTCGATCATGACTGGTATGAAGAGCATATCGTCGCTCAGGCTGACGGGCAGTACAGCATTGATACATCTGTCATTAACCAGTTGATGGCGGAAGCGGGTAGCCTGATAGGTGACGGCGAGCCGTTAACAGCCAACAGTTGGAAAATTGGTCTGAAGCCCATTCCAGGAGATGGCGAACCAGTGGTCGGCGAGTTGCAGAACGTTCCCGGCTGTTTTGTCGTTTTCACCCATTCCGGCGCCACGCTGGCGTTAATCCTCGGCGAGATACTGACGCAGGAGATACTCACCGGCGTCAAACACCCGATGCTGGCGACCTTCCGCCCGGAAAGATTTAGCTAACATTATTGCCAGCGCCACGATGTCGGTGGCGCTGAATACACTCCCTTTTGCCTGTCACACACCGCTCATTTCCCCGATATAATCTATGAGCGGACATTTACTGCAGACTACTTAATATTTTCATCATTTTAAACATAACATCACTGTTGTAAATCAATTACCTACCAAAGTATAACATCCCATCAGGTCTAAACTAGTTAACTTAATTTAGCTACTTGAATCGCCACGGATAATTTAGACACTTCCGAGCCGTTGATAATATTGATTTTCATATTCCGTCGGTGGCATCTGATCACTCGAACCATGCCGACGCTTACTGTTATAAAACATTTCGATGTAATCAAAAATATCGCTGCGGGCTTCTTCCCGTGTTCCGTAGATCTTTTTCTTTATCCGTTCACGCTTTAGTAGCTGGAAAAAGCTTTCTGCAACTGCGTTGTCGTGACAGTTACCACGACGGCTCATACTGCCCTCCAGACCGTGTGATTTCAGGAACGACTGCCACTCATGGCTTGTGTACTGACTACCTTGGTCAGAATGAACCAGCACCTGTTTTTGGGGATTACGTCGCCACACGGCCATCAAAAGCGCATTCAGAACAATAGCTTTTGTCATCCGGGGTTGCATTGACCAACCGATAACTTTGCGCGAGAACATGTCAACAACTACGGCCAGATACAGCCAGCCTTCGTGGGTTCGGATGTAAGTTATGTCCGTTACCCAACGTTCATCCGGTGCTTCCGGGTTGAACTTTCGCTGGAGCCTGTTGGGTGTCACGATACTAGCTTCACCTTTACGAGTTCGTGGGCTTCGATACCCGATCTGAGCCTTTATCCCGGCACGCTTCATCAGCCGCCAGACCCGGTTAATTCCACATTGTTGCCCGCTATCCCGCAGGTCGAGATGGATCTTGCGATAGCCATAAACGCAACCGGACTCCAGCCAGAACTGTTTGATTTGTCCTGTCAGTCTGAGATCTGCCTGATGGCGTGGTGAATGCGGTTGCTGAAGCCAGGTGTAAAACCCACTCGGATGAACATTCAGCACCCGACAGAGTAGACGAACAGGCCAACAACAGGAGTTGTCACGTATAAAGGCGTACCTCAGTCGGACAGCTTTGCGAAGTACGCCGCGGCTTTTTTTAATATGTCCCGTTCGTCAGTAACCCGCTTCAGCTCCTTCTGGAGTCGGCGGATCTCGGCCTGAGCTTCTGACTGCTCTTTGTTGGTGGAAGAGTCCGGCCCGTATTTTTTTATCCAGGCATAAAGACTGTGGGTAGTGATATCGAGACGTGTTGCGACACTGGAAACAGAATGGCCACGATCAACAACCTGTTTGACTGCTTCAATTTTAAACTCTTCAGGATAACGCTTACTGCTCATGTGCACCTCTCTTTAAACCATTTTAAATGACTTTGAGGTGTCTGTTAAACCTGTGGCGATTCATTTTTATGTCATGAGCCGCGCTTTTCCGGCTGGAACGTTCCACCCACTCGGTCACTGTGATTTAATATGCTAAACCGGTTTAATTAAGTTTAGCTTTGGAGGGTTTTAGCATGAATGCAAAAGTTTGGGTTCTGGGCGACGCGGTGGTGGACCTGCTGCCGGAGAGCGAAGGGCGCCTGCTGCAGTGCCCTGGAGGCGCGCCGGCTAACGTGGCGGTAGGGGTTGCCCGCCTTGGCGGCAACAGCGGATTTATCGGCCGCGTCGGCGGTGACCCGTTTGGCCGCTACATGCGTCATACCCTGCAACAGGAGCAGGTCGACGTCAGCCATATGTATCTCGACGATCAGCACCGCACGTCCACTGTGGTCGTCGACCTTGACGACCAGGGGGAACGCACCTTTACCTTTATGGTACGCCCCAGCGCGGACCTGTTCCTGGTTGAAGAAGACCTGCCACAGTTTGCCGCCGGACAGTGGTTGCACGTCTGCTCCATCGCGCTCAGCGCCGAGCCCAGCCGTAGCACTACCTTCGCGGCGATGGAGAGCATCAGGTCTGCCGGCGGTCGGGTCAGCTTTGACCCTAATATTCGTCCCGATCTCTGGCAGGATCAGGCTTTGCTGCTAGCATGCCTCGATCGCGCTTTGCACATGGCCAACGTGGTAAAGCTATCGGAAGAGGAGCTGGTCTTCATCAGCAGCAGTAATGATTTAGCATACGGAATCGCCAGCGTAACGGAGCGCTATCAGCCAGAATTGCTACTGGTGACCCGGGGCAAAGCGGGGGTGCTTGCCGCGTTTCAGCAGAAGTTTACCCATTTCAACGCCCGGCCTGTGGCCAGCGTGGACACCACCGGCGCGGGAGACGCATTTGTCGCCGGACTGCTCGCCAGCCTTGCGGCTAACGGGATGCCAACGGACATGACCGCACTGGAACCGACACTCACGCTTGCACAGACCTGCGGCGCCCTGGCCACCACAGCCAAAGGTGCGATGACCGCCTTGCCCTATCAGCGCGATCTCAACCGTCAGTTTTAATCCTTAAAGCCGCTTTGCGCGGCTCACTTTGTTGCATGCATCACATTTATTAAACCGGTTTAGCATATTTGTTTTAAGAAAAACAAAGGTCGGGCTTAACATAGCGCCTAAACCGGTTTAGCAAAAATTATAATTTTCCATTTTTACTTTTGGGATGCCAACAGCATGTACAGAAAAAGCACACTTGCGATGCTTATCGCTTTGCTAACCAGCGCTGCCTCAGCCCATGCGCAAACGGATATAAGCACCATTGAAGCCCGACTCAACGCGCTGGAAAAACGCCTGCAGGAGGCAGAAAACAGGGCGCAAACGGCGGAAAAACGCGCCGGGGCGGCGGAGAAAAAAGTTCAGCAACTCACCGCGCAGCAGCAAAAAAACCAGAACTCGACTCAGGAAGTGGCTCAGCGTACCGCCAGACTTGAGAAAAAAGCCGATGACAAAAGCGGATTTGAGTTTCACGGTTACGCCCGCTCCGGCGTGATAATGAATGATTCCGGCGCCAGCACCAAATCCGGAGCCTACATAACGCCGGCAGGTGAAACCGGCGGAGCTATCGGCCGTCTGGGAAACCAGGCCGATACCTATGTTGAAATGAATCTTGAACATAAGCAGACCCTGGATAATGGGGCCACGACCCGCTTTAAGGTGATGGTCGCCGACGGGCAAACCTCTTATAACGACTGGACTGCAAGCACCAGCGATCTGAACGTTCGTCAGGCCTTTGTCGAATTGGGTAACCTGCCGACGTTCGCTGGGCCATTTAAGGGCTCCACCCTGTGGGCCGGGAAACGTTTCGACCGCGACAATTTCGATATTCACTGGATTGACTCTGATGTCGTGTTCCTCGCCGGTACCGGTGGTGGTATCTATGACGTGAAGTGGAACAACGGCCTGCGGAGTAATTTCTCCCTGTACGGGCGTAACTTCGGCGACATTGATGATTCCAGCAACAGCGTGCAGAACTATATCCTCACCATGAATCACTTCGCAGGTCCGCTGCAGATGATGGTCAGCGGTCTGCGGGCGAAGGATAACGACGAGCGTAAAGATAGCAACGGCAATCTGGTAAAAGGCGATGCGGCAAACACCGGCGTGCATGCGCTGCTCGGCCTGCATAACGACAGTTTCTACGGCCTGCGCGACGGTAGCAGTAAAACCGCTCTGCTTTATGGTCATGGTCTGGGCGCAGAGGTTAAAGGTATCGGATCTGATGGCGCACTTCGTCCGGGAGCCGACACATGGCGCATTGCCAGTTACGGCACCACGCCGCTCAGCGAAAACTGGTCTGTTGCCCCGGCAATGCTGGCGCAACGCAGTAAAGACCGCTATGCCGATGGCGACAGCTATCAGTGGGCAACATTCAACCTGCGTCTGATTCAGGCAATCAATCAGAATTTCGCTCTCGCCTACGAAGGCAGCTACCAGTACATGGATCTTAAACCCGAAGGTTATAACGATCGTCAGGCGGTGAACGGTAGCTTCTACAAGCTCACCTTCGCCCCGACATTTAAGGTCGGCAGTATCGGTGATTTCTTCAGTCGCCCGGAGATTCGTTTCTATACCTCCTGGATGGACTGGAGCAAAAAACTGAATAATTACGCCAGCGACGACGCCCTGGGCAGTGACGGTTTTAACTCGGGCGGCGAATGGTCTTTCGGTGTGCAGATGGAAACCTGGTTCTGACGGCTTACGCCTGATGACAGGAATAGCCGGGGGTCAGAGCATCTTTGTCACCCCGGACTCAACTAAGACGCAGAAAAAGCGCTCCCGTGAACGCGGGACGACAACATAAAAATGTTTAAGCCTTAAGAGGGTACTATGGATTTTGAACAGATTTCCTGCTCGCTGCTTCCGCTTCTTGGAGGCAAAGAAAATATCGCCAGCGCCGCGCACTGCGCCACGCGCCTGCGCCTGGTGCTGGTCGATGATTCGCTGGCCGACCAGCAGGCCATCGGCAAAGTTGAAGGGGTGAAGGGCTGTTTTCGTAATGCCGGACAGATGCAGATTATTTTCGGCACCGGGGTGGTAAATAAGGTCTACGCTGCCTTTACTCAGGCGGCGGGTATTAGCGAATCCAGCAAATCGGAAGCCGCCGACATCGCGGCAAAAAAGCTCAATCCGTTCCAGCGCATCGCCCGCCTGCTATCAAACATCTTCGTGCCGATAATCCCTGCCATCGTCGCCTCTGGTCTGCTGATGGGCCTGCTGGGAATGGTCAAAACATACGGCTGGGTTGACCCGGGCAACGCCATCTACATCATGCTGGATATGTGCAGCTCGGCGGCATTTATCATTCTGCCGATTCTGATTGGCTTTACCGCCGCCCGCGAATTCGGCGGTAATCCTTATCTCGGCGCGACGCTTGGCGGCATTCTGACTCATCCAGCGCTGACTAACGCCTGGGGCGTGGCCGCGGGTTTCCACACCATGAACTTTTTCGGCTTCGAAATTGCCATGATCGGCTATCAGGGTACGGTGTTCCCGGTACTGCTGGCAGTATGGTTTATGAGCATCGTTGAGAAGCAGTTGCGTCGCGCAATCCCCGATGCCCTGGATTTGATCCTGACGCCGTTCCTGACGGTGATTATATCCGGTTTTATCGCCCTGTTGATTATCGGCCCGGCCGGTCGCGCACTGGGCGACGGTATCTCGTTTGTCCTCAGCACCCTGATTAGCCACGCCGGCTGGCTCGCCGGGTTACTGTTTGGCGGTCTCTATTCAGTTATCGTCATTACCGGTATTCATCACAGCTTCCATGCGGTTGAAGCCGGGTTGCTGGGCAATCCCTCCATCGGCGTCAACTTCCTGCTGCCGATTTGGGCGATGGCCAACGTCGCTCAGGGCGGAGCCTGTCTGGCGGTGTGGTTCAAAACCAAAGATGCAAAAATTAAAGCCATTACTCTGCCCTCGGCGTTTTCCGCCATGCTGGGCATCACCGAGGCGGCGATTTTTGGTATTAACCTGCGCTTTGTGAAGCCATTTATTGCGGCGCTGATTGGTGGTGCGGCGGGCGGCGCATGGGTGGTATCTGTACACGTCTACATGACCGCGGTCGGCCTGACAGCGATCCCCGGCATGGCCATCGTGCAGGCCAGTTCGCTGTTGAACTACATTATCGGGATGGTTATCGCCTTTGGCGTCGCCTTTACGGTCTCCCTGGTTTTGAAATACAAAACGGACGCTGAATAATGTCTCTTCCATCACGACTGCCTGCGATTTTGCAGGCCGTAATACAGGGCCAGCCACGTGCGCTGGCCGATAGCCACTATCCGCGCTGGCACCTTGCGCCGGTCACCGGGCTGATGAACGACCCCAACGGCTTTGTCGAATTTGCCGGACGCTATCACTTGTTTTATCAGTGGAACCCGCTCGCCTGCGATCATACGTTTAAGTGCTGGGCGCACTGGAGCTCCCCCGATCTGCTGCACTGGCAGCATGAGCCCATTGCGCTGATGCCGGACGAAGAGTATGACCGTAACGGCTGCTACTCCGGCAGCGCGGTGGATAACAACGGTACGCTTACCCTGTGCTATACCGGCAACGTGAAGTTTGCCGACGGAGGGCGAACCGCCTGGCAATGCCTGGCAAGGGAAAGCGCCGACGGCACCTTCCGCAAAATCGGCCCGGTCCTGCCGCTGCCGGAGGGCTACACCGGCCACGTGCGCGACCCAAAAGTCTGGCGACACGAAGACCTGTGGTACATGGTGCTGGGTGCGCAGGATCGGCAAAAGCGCGGCAAGGTGCTGCTGTTCAGCTCTGCGGATCTCCATCAGTGGACGAGTATGAGTGAAATCGCCGGCCACGGCATCAATGGCCTCGACGACGTCGGCTATATGTGGGAGTGTCCGGATCTTTTTCCTCTCGGCGACCAGCATATTCTAATCTGCTGTCCGCAGGGGATTGCCCGCGAGGAAAAGTGTTACCTGAACACCTACCCGGCAGTATGGATGGCGGGCGAGTTTGATTACGCTAGTGGCGCTTTCAGCCATGGCGAACTGCACGAACTGGACGCCGGCTTTGAGTTCTACGCCCCGCAAACCATGCTTACCAGTGATGGCCGTCGTCTGCTGGTCGGCTGGATGGGCGTGCCGGAGGGCGAAGAGATGCTTCAGCCGACCCTCATCAACGGCTGGATCCATCAGATGACCTGCCTGCGTGAGCTGGAGTTTATCAACGGTCAGCTCTACCAGCGTCCGCTACGGGAACTGAGCGCCTTGCGCGGTGAAGCGAACGGCTGGTCGGGGAACGCCCTGCCGCTGGCACCGATGGAAATCGATTTGCAAACCCGCGGGGACGATATGTTGAGCCTCGATTTTGGCGGCGTATTAACCCTTGAGTGCGATGCCAGCGGACTCCGCCTGGCCCGACGCAGTCTCGCCAGCGACGAGATGCATTATCGTTACTGGCGCGGAAACGTCCGCTCGCTGCGTGTTTTCATCGACCAGTCGAGCGTGGAGATTTTCATAAACGGCGGTGAAGGGGTGATGAGCAGCCGCTACTTCCCGGCCTGCGCCGGTCAGCTAACATTCTCCGGCATCACGCCGGACGCATTCTGCTACTGGCCGCTGCGAACTTGCATGGTAGAATAAGCGTTTTGCTTCAGGCTCATGGCGTCGTAATGAAAACCAAACGCGTAACCATTAAAGATATAGCCGAACAGGCTGGCGTCTCCAAAGCGACCGCCAGCCTGGTACTGAATGGTCGTGGCAAGGAGCTGCGCGTGGCGCAGGAAACGCGTGAGCGCGTACTGTCGATTGCCCGTAAGCATCACTATCAGCCAAGCATTCATGCCCGCTCGCTGCGCAACAACCGCAGCCACACCATCGGGCTGGTGGTGCCGGAGATCACCAACCACGGCTTTGCGGTCTTTGCCCATGAGCTGGAGATGCTGTGCCGCGAGGCGGGCGTCCAGCTGTTGATCTCTTGTACTGATGAAAACCCCGGTCAGGAGAGCGTGGTGGTCAATAATATGATTGCCCGCCAGGTCGACGGGATGATCGTCGCTTCCTGTATGCACAACGATGCCGACTATCTCAAACTCAGCCAACAGCTGCCAGTGGTGCTGTTTGACCGGTGCCCCAATGAAAGCGCGCTGCCGCTGGTAATGACCGATTCGATTACCCCAACGGCGGAACTGATTTCCCGCATCGCGCCTCAGCATAGCGATGAGTTCTGGTTTTTAGGCGGTCAGGCGCGTCTGTCGCCCTCCCGCGATCGTCTGACCGGGTTCACGCAGGGTTTGGCTCAGGCGGGTATTGCCCTGCGCCCGGAATGGGTGATCAACGGCAATTACCACCCCAGCTCCGGCTATGAGATGTTTGCCGCACTCTGCGCGCGCCTTGGGCGGCCGCCTAAGGCGCTATTCACCGCCGCCTGCGGGCTGCTCGAAGGGGTTCTGCGCTATATGAGCCAGCACCATTTACTCGACTCCGATATTCATCTGACGAGCTTTGACGATCACTATCTTTATGATTCGCTGTCGCTGCGTATCGACACTGTCCAGCAGGATAATCGCCAGCTGGCCTGGCACTGCTACGATCTGATAAGCCAGCTGATCGAGGGCGATACGCCCGAAACGCTACAACGCTACCTGCCCGCAACGCTGCAGTTTCGGCATCAGTAATAACTGAGTATTTTTGAATAGCGACGCTGGATGCCGATTGGTCTGAACGGCCCGGCGATCGCCGGGCATACCATTGGCGCCGGCATCGTGCTGGTAACGACCATATTAGGGCGTTTGAGCAGTTGCCTGGCCTCACGCAGGGAGACTGGATTAACTGACCGCTGACAAAATGCCTGACAATGACAGTCCGTTTTGTGCCATAAGCGGAAGTTGGGGATGCCAGAGACTCTCTAAAAATTGATGGTTCGTTTCGCAGGGATACTTACACAACAAGCGTGCTCTTCATCGCAAGTGTGGAATGGCGACATTCTTTTTTTCCCGGTATTACGCCGTGCAATTGCAGCTAACTACTGAACACAATCGTAAATCTGCGCCGCATGGATCGCAGTATGTGCATGCAGATACTCTTACAGTTGTTGGCACGTCCTTTCTATTTATTCTCGATGACCATGCACATTTTTATGAATCCGTATTATTATCGAGTCGCTAATAATACGTCCGGGATTCATTTTGCTAGGGAAGGTGCGAATAAGCAGGTCATTTCTTCCCAAGCTGACTCGCTGATTAAAATTTCGCGGATCTGGGCCGATTTTTTTCCCGCAAACACATCGAATCAGCCTATTTAGGCTATT
>NZ_VDAM01000001.1:331221-419774 GCF_019584355.1 Leclercia sp. EC_58 | reverse complement strand
TGAAGTGGTTTACTGAATTTGGCCACCTGAACAGAGGTGATATGCTCACCTCAGAACAACACAGGTGCCATAATGAAAAAAAGAAATTTCAGCGCAGAGTTTAAACGCGAATCCGCTCAACTGGTCGTTGACCAGAATTACACCGTGGCAGATGCAGCCAGCGCTATGGATGTCGGCCTTTCCACAATGACGCGATGGGTGAAACAATTACGTGATGAGCGGCAGGGAAAAACACCAAAAGCCTCCCCCCGGAACAAATTGAAATCCGTGAGCTCAGGAAAAAGCTACAACGTACTGAAATGGAAAATGAAATATTAAAAAAGGCTACCGCGCTCTTGATGTCAGACTCCCTGAACAGTTCTCGATAATCGGGAAACTCAGGGCGCGTTATCCTGTGGCCACTCTCTGCCATGTGTTCGGGGTCCATCGCAGCAGCTACAAATACTGGAAAAACCGTCCTGAAAAGCCAGACGGCAGACGGGCTGTATTACGCAGCCAGGTACTTGAACTGCATGGCATCAGCCACGGCTCTGCCGGAGCAAGAAGCATCGCCACAATGGCAACCCAGAGAGGCTACCAGATGGGGCGCTGGCTTGCTGGCAGACTCATGAAAGAGCTGGGGCTGGTCAGTTGCCAGCAGCCGACTCACCGGTATAAGCGTGGCGGTCATGAGCACGTTGCTATCCCGAATCATCTTGAGCGACAGTTCGCCGTAACGGAACCAAATCAGGTGTGGTGCGGTGATGTGACCTATATCTGGACGGGTAAGCGCTGGGCGTACCTCGCCGTTGTTCTCGACCTGTTCGCAAGAAAACCAGTGGGCTGGGCCATGTCGTTCTCGCCGGACAGCAGGCTTACCATGAAAGCACTGGAAATGGCATGGGAAACCCGTGGTAAGCCCGTCGGGGTGATGTTCCACAGCGATCAAGGCAGTCATTATACGAGCAGGCAGTTCCGGCAGTTACTGTGGCGATACCGGATCAGGCAGAGTATGAGTCGGCGTGGAAACTGCTGGGATAACAGCCCAATGGAGCGCTTCTTCAGGAGTCTGAAGAACGAATGGGTGCCAGCGACGGGCTATGTAAGCTTCAGCGATGCAGCTCACGCAATAACGGACTATATCGTTGGATATTACCTGAGAGGCGGTGTAAGTGAACTGTAGTTGCCATGTTTTACGGCAATGAGAGCAGAGATAGCGCTGATGTCCGGCAGTGCTTTTGCCGTTACGCACCACGCCTTCAGTAGCGGAGAAGGAAGGACATCTGATGGAAATGGAAGCCACGCAAGCACCTTAAAATCACCATCATACACTAAATCAGTAAGTTGGCAGCATTACCCGTGCCCGCAGGGGTATTTGAAAAATATGCGCTGGGTATTACCCCTGGTCAGAAACGGCTGTTGAGCATTCGCAAAACGCCGGATAATGCGATGATTATCAGTAACTTTTATTCGCCAATTTTGGTTTGCGCCGGTTAACGACAGGCTATACTTGCCCCATGATAACTCTCGTTCGTCCGACCACTGCTGCGGATATCGCCGCACTTCCAGACATTGAACGCGCCGCCGGGCAATGCTTTCGGCAGATCCCCGAATTGAGCTGGCTCGCTCAAGGCCCCGTCATCTCTGCCCGTTGCCATCAGCATTATCTGCAGCAGGAAATGAGTTGGGTGGTAGAACACAGCGGTCAACCGCGTGGTTTTCTGTTAGCAGAAGCACAGGATTCGACGCTGTTTATTGTCGAGCTCTACGTGCATCAGGCGAGTCAGGGAATAGGGTTAGGTCGACGCCTTCTTAGCGATGTCGCGGTAGAGGCCAAAGCAAGGAGCTTCACGTCGCTCACGCTCACCACCTTTCGGGATGTACCCTGGAACGCGCCGTGGTATGCCCGAATGGGATTCGAAATGCTACCGGAAACGTCATTGAACGCTGCGCTACGGCAAAAGCTGGCACAAGAAGTGGCGCACGGCATGGCGTATGAATCACGCTGCGCCATGCGCCTGATGCTGAGCTAATGCGCCCTGACAGGGGCGCATGTCATATCAGAAGGTTTCCCAGTTTTCCCCAGTGTCGGTTGCCGCCGCTTTACGCAGCGTATCCGGCGCTGGCGCAGCGGCCACGCTGACCGGTTCGCGCGCAGTACTTGCCTGGCCCTGCTGGATGCGGAACACGGCCACCGCCTGCGTCAGTCGGCTAGCCTGCTCTTCCAGCGCCGCGGCGGCTGCCGCGGACTCTTCCACCAGCGAGGCGTTCTGTTGGGTGACACGGTCCATCTCCGATACCGCCAGGCCAACCTGGTCGATACCCCGGCTCTGCTCGTCAGATGCGGAAGCAATTTCGCCCATGATATCGGTTACGCGGGTCACCGCATTCACGATTTCATCCATGGTTTCGCCCGCGCTTTCTACCAGCGTGGAACCGAGGTCAACGCGGTTTACCGAGTCTTCAATCAGGCTCTTAATTTCCCGTGCCGCCTGGGCGCTGCGCTGCGCCAGGTTACGAACTTCACCGGCGACCACCGCAAAACCACGCCCCTGTTCACCGGCACGTGCGGCTTCCACCGCGGCGTTCAGCGCCAGAATGTTGGTCTGGAAGGCAATACCGTCAATCACGCTGATAATGTCGGAAATTTTCTGCGAACTGGCGGTGATATCACGCATGGTCTGCACCACGTTATCCACGACTTTACCGCCCTTCTGCGCGGTTTCCGATGCGCTCAGCGCCAGATGGCTCGCCTGACGGGCGTTTTCGGCGTTCTGCTTCACGGTCACCGTCAGCTCTTCCATACTCGCCGCCGTCTCTTCCAGAGAAGCCGCCTGCTGCTCGGTACGTGAAGAGAGATCGTTGTTACCCATCGCAATTTCACTCGCGCCGCTGTAAATCGCGTGAGCCCCCTGACGAACTTCGCCCACGGTGCGCGCCAGTTCACCCTGCATATGGCGCAGAGAGTGTGCCAGCTCGCCCATTTCGTTGTCGCTTTCCACGTCGATGCGTTTGACCAGGTCACCGCCCGCAATGTGGCGAATGCTGTCGATTAAACGATTCAGTGGTTCGATAAGCGTCTTGCGCACGCCCAGCCAGACGGAGATGATCACGGCCAGTACGGCGATCATCATGCTAAACAGGATCCACATGGCCTGCGTGTAGGAGGCATTGCTGTCGTTGACCGCCAGGTCGTACAGGCTGTCGTTCTGTTGCAGATAGTTGACGTACGCCTTCTCAAAGCCGTCCTGATAACCCTGAGTCGGTTGGTCGAAGAAGTCGTTGATTTTGCCTGCACCCAGCAGTTGGATAAGCTCGGACAGCGCGCCGTGGTAGATGTCGTAGTTACGTTTGATTTCCAGCGCCGCCGCTTCGCTCTGACGCGGGTCACGCGGCATCGCTTCGTACTCGGTCCAGCGTTTTTCCGCATCAGACAGTGATTTGGTGGCAATCTGCATCAACTCGGCAACGGTAGCGCCGCTGCCGATATTGTTCTGATCCATCATGTAACGGATCCCGGCACGGTTCAGGGTATTGTGGGTTTGCAGCAGAGCAACCCAGCTCCCGTTCAGCCAGGACTGCTGCTGACGCACAGTTTGCAGAATGGTGAAGTCCTCTTTGCCATGCTTCAAAGAGTTAAAGAACAGTCCCCCTGACGCCAGCTGTAACAGGCCAAACAACACCAAAACCAGCACGAGGCTGGTGACGATCTTTATACGTTTTAACATGTTTCTCTTTCCTCCGGACGAATAACGAGTTTTCGGCGGGAAAAGACAAAACTTTATAGAAATTGTGACTATTAATACGGGTAGCTGCGCGATTTTGCATCACCGAGCGTGCCTATTCCCCCTCACCCTAGCCCTCTCCCCATAGGGGAGAGGGAACCGATGAGTGCAGATTGACGGATCGCGTGGCCCGGCCAAGCGCAGCGCCGCCGGGGATGCTCGTTACCCGCGCAGCGCACAAATCTCGTCGTACAGGCCACGAGAAACATCCAGCCCATGCAGCTCACTTCGCTCGCGCGCCAGATAGCGCCGCTCGCCAGGCAGTCTCGCGCCCTGCGCCTGCATGCCGCTAAACTGAATCGCCACGGGTTTAACAGACACCTCAGAGTCATTTAAGATGACTTAAAGAGAGGTGCCCATGAGCGGTAAGCGTTATCCCGAAGAGTTTAAAATTGAAGCGGTAAAACAGGTTGTTGATCGCGGCCATTCTGTTTCCAGCGTGGCAACACGTCTCGGTATCACCACCCACAGTCTTTATGCCTGGATAAAGGCATATGGCCCGGATTCCTCAACCAATAAAGTCCAGTCAGACGCTCAGGCTGAGATCCGACGCCTCCAGAAAGAGCTGAAGCGGGTTACCGACGAACGGGACATATTAAAAAAAGCCGCGGCGTACTTCGCAAAGCTGTCCGACTGAGGTACGCCTTTATCCGTGACAACACCCATTGCTGGCCTGTCCGACTGCTTTGTCGGGTGCTGGATGTGCATCCGAGTGGTTTTTACGCCTGGCTTCAGCAGCCGGATTCACGGCGGCATCATGCTGACCTGAGACTGACGGGGCTGATAAAGCAGTTCTGGCTGGAGTCGGGTTGCGTTTATGGTTATCGCAAGATCCACCTCGACCTGCGGGATACCGGACAACAGTGCGGAGTTAACCGTGTCTGGCGACTGATGAAGCGTGCCGGGATAAGGGCTCAGGTCGGGTACCGTAGCCCACGGGCACGTAAGGGTGAAACCAGCATCGTGACGCCCAACAGGCTCCAGCGGCAGTTCAACCCGGAAGCACCGGATGAGCGTTGGGTAACGGACATCACCTACATCCGGACTCACGAAGGCTGGCTGTATCTGGCTGTGGTTGTTGACCTGTTCTCGCGCAAAGTTATTGGCTGGTCAATGCAGCCCCGGATGACAAAGGATATTGTCCTGAATGCACTTCTGATGGCCGTGTGGCGACGTAATCCTCAAAAGCAGGTGCTGGTTCATTCTGATCAAGGCAGTCAGTACACAAGCTATGAGTGGCAGTCGTTCCTGAAATCACACGGGCTGGAGGGCAGTATGAGCCGTCGCGGTAACTGTCATGACAACGCAGTCGCAGAAAGTTTTTTCCAGTTACTGAAACGTGAACGGATAAAGAAAAAGATCTACGGAACGCGAGAAGAAGCTCGCGGTGATATTTTTGATTACATCGAAATGTTTTATAACAGTAAGCGTCGGCATGGTTCGAGTGATCATATGCCACCAACTGAATACGAAAAACAATATTATCAGCGGCTCGGAAGTGTCTAGATTATCTGTGGCGATTCAAAAGCGCCTGAGCGTAAGGGCAAAGTACAGCTGATTGATGGCACTAATCTGTGTGGAAAAATGCGTAAATCACTGGGTTCCAAGCGTAACCTGATGGGCGAAGACGATATCAAGCTGGTCACCCAGACCTTCGGCGAGTTTGAAGCGGTGGATGCCACTTCTCTGGAAGAACTGGGTCTGCAAAAAGCCGCCGAGCAAAAATCCAGCCGTGGTCGCCAGCCTGCCACCGCTAAAACCGAAGCGCCGAAAACCTTCGCCAGTAAAATCTTTAACAGCACCGACTTTGGCTATCGCCGTCTGACCATTGAGCGCCCGCTGCGGTTATCTGCTCAGGTGACGGATGGGACGATTGCGACGCTGCGCTTTGCGTCGAAGCCGTTTAACGCGCCAATGGAACGTCTGTATGAAGAGTTCGCATCTCAGTGGCAGGAGGAAACCTACGGTGATTTCTCCGAACGGGAAGTCGAAGCGCGCGCCATCATCAAAGCCGAATTTGCCGAGCTGAAAGAGAAACAGATTAAAGACCTGCTCGACAGCAAACTGTGGCTGGCTCAGCGCGGGTTGATGGAAAAAGCACAGCAGATTCAGACCGCACTGGGTACGCAGGCGGGTGGCAAAACGCTGGTAAGCAATGACTTCAATCAGTTCCAGCTGACCCTGAAAGGAGCCATCAAAACGGCTGGCGTGAAGCTGGACGCGAAAGAGAACAAGCAGTTTATCGATGCCATCACCACCAAAAACCCGGATGCCGAGCCGGTAGTGAAGAAGGTATTGAAAGAAGCCGCCCAGCCGCTGTACGGTGCGTTTGAATACAAGGGCAAAGTGGTCGAGTTTGAACAAGACGGAGACCTGCGTGATAACGAAAACGTGCCGCTGAACCCGGCGGTGCCTACCAGCGACCTGATTGAAAATTACTTCAAAGCAGAAGTGCTGCCGCACGTGAATGACGCGTGGATCAACGCCGATAAACGTGATGCGAAAGATGGCGAGGTGGGGATTGTCGGTTACGAGATCCCGTTTAACCGCCATTTCTACGTCTATCAACCACCGCGCCTGCTCGAAGAGATTGATGCCGATCTGGATGCGGTCAGCGCCGAGATTATGAAGCTGCTGCAGGAGGTACATTCCTGATGGCTAAGTATAAGGAGTATCCGGAGTATAAGGATTCTGGGGTTGAGTGGTTGGGGGAGATTCCTGAAAGTTGGAGTGTTTCTCGTCTAAAGCATGTTGCGTCAATATATGGTCGTATTGGCTTTAGAGGTTATACGGTTGATGATATTGTTGGGGAAGGGGAAGGTGCTATCGTCTTAAGTCCTTCTAACATTGTTGATGAAAAATTTTCTTTAGAAAAGAAAACCTTTCTACGTTGGGAAAAATATTACGAATCACCTGAAATTATTGTTACGAAAAATGATATTTTACTCGTAAAAACTGGTTCGACGTATGGAAAATCTACAATCATAAAAGATTTTAGCGAGCCTATGACTATTAATCCTCAAATGGCATTAATAAAGGAAATCGCTGTCGAGCCTAGGTTTTTAGCATACTGGTTTAATACATCTTTAATAAAATCTAAAATAGGAATTGTAAATACTGGCAGTGGAATGCCAACAATGACTCAGGAAAATATTAATAATTTCCCTGTTCTTATACCACCCAATAATCTCGATGTATTTATCGCAGATTTCCTCGATCACGAAACCGCAAAAATCGATAACCTGATCGAGAAGCAACAGCAACTGATTGAACTGCTGAAAGAAAAACGTCAGGCAGTGATTAGTCATGCCGTCACCAAAGGGCTAAACCCCGATGTGCCGATGAAAGATTCTGGTGTGGAATGGTTGGGGGAAGTTCCCAAACATTGGAAGTGCGGGTATCTTCGTTGGTATATTTCTGTTTCAAGCGGTACATACTTAAATAATAAAGAGTTTGAAACCGATGAAAGTAATGATTGTATGAACCCAGTAATCGGGGGGAATGGTGTAATGGGTTTTACATCAAAAACTAATGATGGGAATTGTCTTGTTGTTGGGCGCGTTGGTGCTTTGTGCGGAAATGTCCATCAAATACGAAGGTCTTGTTGGGTAACAGATAATGCGTTAAAGATTATATATGGTTGTGATTTTGACGTTGATTATCTTGAAATGTATCTGAAAGTTTTAGACTTAAATAAGTTGGCAAATCATAATGCTCAACCTTTGATTACTGGCACTATGATAAAAGAACAAGTGGCTATTATACCTCCAATTGATGAGCAAAAAAACATTACGAAATTCATCCAATCAAAGGTTGGAAAAATCGACCTCTTAATTCTAAAAAGTTCTGAAGCTGTTGATAAAATAAAGGAGCGCCGCACCGCCCTGATTTCCGCCGCCGTGACTGGAAAAATCGACGTCCGCGATTGGGTTGCTCCTGACACGCAGGATATCGAGGCATCACAGGAGGCCACCGCATGAGCATGGACAGCACCAAAGAGCTGATTTTCCAGAATGAGATGATTGCTCAGATGGAAACAAAAGGCTGGGTTTGTGGCAAAGCTGAAGGCTACGATCGCGAACGTGCGCTGTACTCGCAGGATGCGCTGACCTTTGTGCAGACCACACAGCCGCAGGAGTGGGAGAAGTTTGCCAAAATTTACCCTACCGATACCGAACGTCATTTCCTCGATGCGCTGGTGGCGCAGCTGAAAAAAGCGGATATCAACGCCACCGATGTTTTGTCTCGCACTTACGGTACGCTCGGCGTGCTGCGTCATGGTATCAAAAGTCATAATGCGCGTTTCTCCCTGTGTCAGTTCAAGCCGGAACATAACCTCAACCCAGAAACCCTTGCGCGCTACAAACAGAATATCTGCCGCATCGTGCCGGAGCTGGTTTACAGCCAGCATGCGTCGAACGCCGCATTTGAAGAAACGGGCGTTAAGGCGAAGAAATGGCGTATCGACCTGGTGTTGTTCGTCAATGGCCTGCCGATAGCAACCCTCGAACTGAAGTCTGAATTTAAGCAGACGGTGCAAAACGCCATTACGCAATATAAGAAAACGCGTTTGCCAAAAGACTCAGGCACCAATAAACCCGAGCCGCTGCTGACCTTTAAACGTGGGGCGCTGGTGCACTTTGCCGTCAGCCAGTACGAAGTGTTTATGGCGACCAAACTTGAGGGCGATAAAACCTTCTTCCTGCCGTTTAACAAAGGCACCCATGACGGCGGCGCGGGGAATGATATCCCGGAAGATGCCAACGACTACGCCACCAGCTACCTGTGGAATGAGGTGCTGCTGCCGGACAATCTGCTGAAAATTCTCGCGAGCTTCGTGCATCTGCAAATCGTCGAAAAAGAAAACGCCATTGGCCTGAAGTACAAAAGCGAGAGCCTGATTTTCCCGCGCTATCACCAGTGGGATGTGGTGAACAAACTGATTACGGCCGCTACGGTGGAAGGGACTGGCAACAAATACCTGATTCAGCACAGTGCCGGGTCGGGCAAATCGAACTCTATCGCCTGGACAGCTCACCAGCTTTCCCGCCTGTACGATGAGCATGGCGAGAAGCAGTTCCACTCGGTGATAGTGGTGACGGACCGCACCGTGCTTGACGACCAACTGCAGGACACCATCTATCAGTTTGAGCATCAAGATGGCGTGGTCGGGCGTATCAATAATAAAGAGGGGGATGGTTCTAAATCGGAGAAGCTGGCGAGCGCGCTGGAAAACTCGCAGCCAATCATTATCGTTACCATTCAGACCTTCCCGTTTGTCCTGAAGGCGATTGAAAACAGCGTCAGCCTCAAGCAGCGTAAATACGCGGTCATTGCCGATGAAGCGCACTCCTCGCAGAGCGGTTCTACGGCGCGTCAGCTGAAAGAAGTGCTGATGACCGAAGAAGTAGATGACTGAAGTGGTTTACTGAATTTGGCCACCTGAATAGAGGTGATATGCTCATCTCAGAACAATACAGGCGTACCAATGAAACGAAGAAATTTTAGTCCTGAATTCAAACGCGAATCCGCTCAGCTGGTTGTCGAGCAAAACTACACCGTCTCTGATGCTGCAAAAGCTATTGATGTCGGTCTTTCCACGATGACGAAATGGGTCAAGCAGCTGCGCGAAGAGCGTCAGGGCAAAACACCAAAAGCCTCTCCGATAACACCAGAACAAATCGAAATACGTGAGCTGAAGAAAAAGTTACAACGTATTGAAATTAAAAAATAAATATTAAAAAAGCTACCGCGCTCTTGATGTCAGCCTCCCTGAACAGTTCTCGTTAATCGGGAAGCTCAGGGCGCGTTATCCAGTGGCCTCTCTCTGCCACGTGTTCGGGGTTCATCGCAGCAGCTACAAATACTGGCAAAACCGTCCTGAAAAACCAGACGGTAATAGCCTAATGGATCGCTTCTTCAGGAGCCTGAAGAACGAATGGGTTCCGGTGACGGGCTACGTAAGCTTCAGCGAAGCAGCTCACGCTATAACGGACTATATCGTTGGGTATTACAGCGCGCTCAGGCCGCATGAATATAACTGTGGGTTACCACCAAACGAATCGGAAAACCGATACTGGAAAAACTCTAACGCGGTGGCCAGTTTTAGTTGACCACTACAGTATTCAACTATGGGGTGAAGGATGACAACGACCCGGCAAACTACCAACAGAATGTTATGTTTGGACTCCTGATTAACTCAGTCAGTGTTATTCTTCAACAGTCAGCAGCCAAAGCAGCCATCTCAGGGCTGCAAGTATCATCATAGTGATCATTTGATCACTTTATTGATCGCCCGTAACGAGACAAACGAAATTTATTTCGTGTTTTTGAACACCGGTTTTTTTGTGGCGTTTACGTCACCTGATCAAAACATCAAAATGCTTACTAACCCAGACAGGGTAAGGCCTTACTCGTCGCTAGTATTCCACGAATGGGTGATCAGATATACCGGTTCAGGCAAAGCGAATGTGATCAGATATACGTGATCACATTTTGTGATCACGTCTCAAATTTTCTCCAGATACCAGCCCCATGGTTTGTTTTGAGCATTCAGCTGACATGAAACAAATTGCCAGCCAACGAGATAAAGGTCATTGTTCAAACGTCGGAATACCATTCTGTGGTTTGAGCTGGACATTCCGAGGTGTTCTGCTAATTGTTTGCTGGTTACGCCGGGATAGAGTGCTACAGCAAAAATATATGAGTGGTGGGGATGCCATGACATTTTTGTCAATAAATGCGCCACGGTATCAAGCGATCCCAAATCTTCAATATAAATTCTTCTGGAAAACCTATCGATATTCCACCGACTGCGTTGACCATTTCGTCTATTTTTCTTCACCACAGTGTTTGGATCATCGTGAAAAGAAGAAAATGCCAATGACTTAGCGACAAAATTCTTTTTTCGTGCTAATTGTTTTTTAAGCATTTTTCGACGCTCACAATATTTATATCTCCACCATTCATCCTCTGTTATACGTCGGTATGCTTTGTTCCCATATATACGGCGTATGTTTTTTTCGATAATACCCCAGTCATATTCATTATTACCCTCAGTATCCATTTACCTCTCCTGCTTTTTAGTAATTTGCTACAACCAAGCTTTCAATAACCACGGATTGATTAGACTCGCTGGGTAATTGCACAGGTAGCGGCCTGCGGTGCCTGGATTAAGGTAATACCAGTGGCAGTACTGCCTGACGCTGATATTGCAAGGCCAGTACTCTCGATAGTAGCGCTCAAAGTGACGCAGCCAATGGGGAGTCAGGCTTGAATGAATGCTACCGGGCAGTGTGGTTATTGAATCTTTTTTCTTGTGCGTATGCAGTCTCCGTAGTGCTCTTAAAAGAGCTTTACTGCGAAGTGCTTTTATATCCACTGGCGTCGTTACATACTTGAACAAGTCCTCTGGCGTTTCATATTCAATCTGCTCGCCTGAAAACTGGCTTTCCTTCTCTGCAAAAAGTGGATCCAGTTTGCCGGGTAAAGGGCAATGTTTCTGCGCAGGTACAGAAGCAGCAGGATTAATCTGCAATTGAGCTGGCTTGATACGTCTGGCTTTTTTCAGGCATGAGTAATGCTGAGTCCCGGAAAGGTCAATACCATCAGCGATATGTGTTTTTGAGTATCGCTTGGCAAAGTAGCTAACCCGTAGGAGCAATGCCGTTAGGGCTTCGGTATCGTCCCGGGTAACCAGATAGTACCCGTGCTTAGGTAACCAGACCCTACCGTCGGTAGCGTGCTTCCAATAGCACTTCACCAGCTGATTAATTTTGTGGGGATGGCGGACAACGTTGCCATCCATCATCAGAAGATAATGGTAATGCTGAGCGGGAGCCTTATTCTGCTCTCTGACCCAAAACACCCGCATGAAGCTTTTGGGATAGAGCTTCCTGAGGGCAGGAATTAACAGTTTATGGAAGGCAGTAATAACTCTATTGTCAGGACTGTATTGAGGCAAGTGAAAGTCATAGCGTATTGCCAGAAAGCGAGAACAACAGCGGTAAGTTTTATCAATGGCCCGGAACAGAGAATTCATGATTTTTATATTCTGCTGACTCTCCTCAGGCATAACTGGCCAGAGTACATTGTCAAAGAGAAACTCCCCACCAGCTTTGATGTCAGGGTAAGCAGAGCTCCGGGTAATATTATTAATTACCGCGCATTGAAGAATAGAATCTTTGCTGGCAGTTTTACTATTTATCATGGAGTTATATTAAAGTTCGATTCGTTGCGCTGTTATGATTTGATGAGCTTATTGTTTCAGCTGGTTACACCAACAGAGAAAAGAAAGGCTGGAAATTCCAGCCCTTTGATTCGATGGTTATTTCGCATTTTGCGCAAGCCAGCCTTCATACAAACTGGCAGGCCAGCCGAGGGTTTTACCGCCACGCATTAGGGGTTGAGGAAAGTTTCCGGACTTTACCCAACGATACAGGGTTGTACGGCTGCAACCGAGAAGCTCAAGCATTGCACTGATGCGAATCAGACGTTGGGGCTGATGAAGGGCGATAACCTTATCAGACATGGTTGGTTTATTTTTCAAACTGCTGACTCCCAATGAAGTGTATTGAAACCATTGAGATTTAATCAGACTCAGAGTGAGTTTACCTCCGTACCTTGTGAAAGGTCCTATAGTACCTTGCGTAACTTATTATTTATCAACGTTTTTTCTTTTTTGTTTTTTCGCTGCTCTAAGACTTTCAATGTCCTGAGTCGGACGTTCAAAAAGATTCAATGCAAAACCAAGCAGCTCACTTACCGCCTGGCGAGACATAGGTAAGCTCCCTGTGGAGGGCCAAAAATTTATAGCGTGTTTCTCGAGGGTATCAATAAGGTCTGTAACCGTTGGGACAACAGTTTTTTGGCTGCTTTTTTGGTTTTGCTGAATAAGCGCAAGAACTGCAATTAGTAACTCCTCTCGCTTAATTGCATAGTTTTCCCCCTTTAGTGGAGGAGAGGGTTTGTTCTCTCGTTCAGTCAGGAGGGCGAAATATTTTTCTTTATAATCTGGTTCATCTTCATACGTGTCGAGAAGTTCGAACTCAAGGAGTGGCGCGAGCTCTTTACGTAAGAAGCCATGCGTATGAAGTGATTCCTTTGACAGAGATGATTCAGTGATCCCAGACAGAAACTGGGAAAAATGTATGGCAGTCCTGGAATTCACCACCTCCTCAAATGTCAGTTTTTCTTGTTTGTCTCTTTGGTAAGATAATGTGCAAGCTTTAGCATGGTTTAATAACTCAACATCAGTGATTGACTCCTTGCCAAGTACAAAGAATCTTAAATCATGTTGATCTGTAAGAAGCTTTACGAGCGATGAGGCGATATCCGCATATGGGGAATGTGGGTAGCAATGTTTGGCCGAACGCAAAATATGATACAGGCTGACGCAGTCATCTGGTTCCGGATACTTTTTTCGTTTCTTTGCTGCAACCGCCAGCATGTCTGAAAAATTCATACCGATTTCAATTCTCGATTGGTAGTGGCGGTGAAGTAACGTCACCCATTACATCACCCAGATTGCTAAAAAACAAAAAGGGCTTAGTCAGTTTCCTGTCTAAGCCCTTGTTTTGTTTGGTGGCCCCTGCTGGACTTGAACCAGCGACCAAGCGATTATGAGTCGCCTGCTCTAACCACTGAGCTAAGGGGCCATGGCGGAAGATTATAAAGTAACTCCTCGCCGTAATCCAGCTATACCCACCCGCCTGCTGTTTTTATAAACAATGCCTTTTCAATCTCTTATACTTTTAGGGTGTTCTATTCATCGGGAGTAAAAATGATCAGCGATATCCTGGCGCCAGGCCTGCGGGTGGTGTTCTGCGGCATCAATCCGGGCAAGTCTTCCGCCCATACTGGTTTTCACTTTGCCCATCCCGGTAATCGCTTCTGGAAAGTGATCTACCAGGCCGGGTTTACCGATAAGTTACTCAAGCCGGAAGAGGAGCAGCAGCTGCTGGATACCCGCTGCGGCATCACCATGCTGGTGGAGCGGCCCACTGTGCAGGCGAGTGAGGTGAACCTGCATGAGCTGCGCAGCGGCGGGCGCGAGTTAATTAAGAAGATTGAGGACTATCAGCCCGCGGCGCTGGCGGTCCTCGGCAAGCAGGCGTATGAGCAGGCTTTTAGCCAGCGTGGGGTGCAGTGGGGAAAGCAGAAAATTACCATCGGCGTAACGCAGGTGTGGGTCCTGCCCAATCCGAGTGGTTTAAACCGGGCAACGCTGGAGAAGCTAGTGGAGGCGTACCGGGAGCTGGACGAGGCGCTGGTGGTGCGGGGGCTTTAGGCTCTGAAGCGTCAGCCATAAAAAAAGCTCCCCGTAGGGAGCTTTTTTACATCAGGACGAATTAGTCGTCCAGGAAGCTACGCAGCACTTCAGAGCGGCTCGGGTGGCGCAGTTTACGCAGCGCCTTCGCTTCGATCTGACGGATACGTTCGCGGGTAACGTCAAACTGTTTACCCACCTCTTCCAGCGTGTGGTCGGTGTTCATATCGATACCGAAACGCATACGCAGGACTTTCGCTTCACGGGCGGTCAGGCCAGCCAGTACGTCGTGGGTGGCGGCACGCAGGCTCTCGGTGGTGGCAGAGTCCAGCGGCAGCTCGAGGGTGGTATCCTCGATGAAATCACCCAGATGCGAATCTTCATCATCACCGATTGGTGTTTCCATGGAGATTGGCTCTTTAGCGATTTTCAGCACCTTACGGATCTTGTCTTCCGGCATCAGCATGCGCTCGGCCAGCTCTTCTGGCGTCGGCTCGCGGCCCATTTCCTGCAGCATCTGGCGAGAGATACGGTTGAGCTTGTTGATGGTCTCAATCATATGCACCGGAATACGGATGGTGCGCGCCTGATCCGCGATAGAGCGGGTGATCGCCTGACGGATCCACCAGGTTGCGTAGGTGGAGAACTTATAACCACGACGGTATTCGAACTTATCAACCGCTTTCATCAGACCGATGTTGCCTTCCTGAATCAGATCCAGGAACTGCAGCCCGCGGTTGGTGTACTTCTTGGCGATAGAGATAACCAGACGCAAGTTCGCTTCAACCATCTCTTTCTTCGCACGGCGGGCTTTCGCTTCACCGATGGACATACGACGGTTGATGTCTTTTACCTGCTCAATGGTCAGGCCGGTCTCTTCTTCAATCTGCTGCAGCTTCTGCAGGCCACGATGTACCTCTTCAGCCACGTCACGCAGTTTTTCAGACCACGGCTTGTTCATCGCGATAGCGGCGTTGAACCAGGTCTCGCTGGTTTCGTTACCGGTGAAGAGGGTGATGAAGTTCTTCTTCGGCATTTTGCACTGTTCAACGCATACCTTCATGATGATGCGTTCCTGGGTACGTACGCGATCCATCATCACGCGCATGCTGTTTACCAGGTAATCGAACTGTTTTGGCACCAGACGGAACTGTTTGAACACTTCAGACAGCTTCAGGATCTCTTCCTGAGCGGAAGCGTGGCTGCGGCCTTTCGCTTTGATCGTGTCGCGGGTAACGACATACTGCGCGCGCAGTTCAGCGAACTTCTCGCGAGCCAGTTCAGGGTCGATGCTGTTGTCGTCATCGCTGCTGTCGTCATCGCCATCTTCGTCGTCTTCGTCTTCGTCATCATCCATCTCTTCCTGAGAGAGTTCAGAACCGACGTGCGTCGCCGTTGGGGCCATGTCTTCTTCTGCGTTCGGATCGACAAAACCGGTGATCAGATCGGACAGGCGGGCTTCTTCTGCCTCAACGCGATCGTACTGCTCAAGCAGATAGGTGATCGCTTCCGGGTATTCGGCAACGGAACACTGAACCTGGTTGATCCCGTCTTCGATACGTTTAGCGATGTCAATTTCGCCTTCGCGGGTCAACAGTTCAACGGTACCCATTTCGCGCATATACATGCGAACCGGGTCGGTGGTGCGGCCGATTTCAGATTCAACGCTCGACAGAACCTGTGCAGCAGCTTCCTCTGCATCTTCGTCGGTGTTGTTTGAGTTTTCAGCAAGTAACAGATCATCGGCATCAGGGGCTTCTTCCATCACCTGAATACCCATGTCGTTGATCATTTGGATGATGTCTTCGATCTGATCGGAGTCGACGATATCTTCCGGCAGATGGTCATTGAC
Organism: Leclercia sp. EC_58; assembly: GCF_019584355.1. Taxonomy (NCBI): domain Bacteria; kingdom Pseudomonadati; phylum Pseudomonadota; class Gammaproteobacteria; order Enterobacterales; family Enterobacteriaceae; genus Leclercia; species Leclercia sp. EC_58. The sequence continues at coordinate 403,891 of NZ_VDAM01000001.1, read as the reverse complement.
CTCGGCATAGGTCAGATAGCCTTGCTCCTTACCACGTTGGACAAGAAGTTTCAGCTGTGACTGCGGGTTTTGCTCCATAAGACGGTATCCACACTTATTCGTTTGATTGGTGTCGGCGATACGGCTGCCAACCTTTAAAGCGAGGGCGTACTTGTATTTTTGCCGCTGCCTCTCAGTGCGGCTGTCGGGATCTACCCGATCGATATTCGGCACTTAAGCCGTTAAATACTTTTGTCTTTCTGTTATTTCTTTGCCAGCTCCTGGCTAATCATCCAGAGCTCCCGGCGTTCTTCGCTGCTTAAACCGTGTGTGCGCTCGCGAGCTATCAACTCTTCCTGGCGCAGTTCAAGCATCGAATCAAACATATGGTTGAGCGAGTCGGTGAAGGTCTCTTCAGCAATCTCTTTATCTGCTATATCGTCCCACATCGACAGTTTTTCAAGGGTTGCGGACGCTTTTGTTCCGCGATAGTGCTCTAAAAGTTGTCCGGTGGTCAGACCTGGCTGTGACAAACAAGTGTTGACCAGTTCTGCAAATAAGCCAAGTCCGGGCAGCTTTTCGTGGTCTAAACCCGCCAGAGAAGGCACGCGTGGGGCCAGCTCCGGGTTTTGCACCAACAGTCCTATCAGTATACGCATGGTTGTGCGTTTTAGCTGAGGCGCGGGGCGAACCGCTCCGCTTTCAGCCAGTTTTGGCATTAAACGTTCAAGCTGGCTGTCATCCAGAATGCCTAGTTTCTTGCCCAGCTCCTGGCGCAGATAGATGCGCAACGTTTCGCCCGGCACCTGAGTAATCAGCGGTAACGCCAGCGTGCTCAGCTGGGCACGGCCATCCGGGGTGCTCAAATCCACCTGCGGCATCAGGCTGTTAAACAGAAACGTGGAGAGCGGCTGAGCCTGCTCCATCCGCGCCTCGAATGCCGCTTTACCCTCTTTACGCACCAGCGTATCCGGGTCTTCGCCGTCGGGCAGGAACATAAAGCGCAACTGGCGCCCGTCGGTCATATAAGGCAGCGCCGTTTCCAGCGCGCGCCAGGCGGCTTCGCGTCCGGCCCGGTCACCGTCGTAACAGCAGACGACCGTGTTGGTCACCCGAAACAGCAGCTGGATATGGTCGGCAGTGGTAGAGGTACCCAACGACGCCACGGCATAGTTAATGTCGAACTGCGCCAGCGCCACCACATCCATATAGCCTTCGACCACCAGCAGCCGCTGCGGTTCAGCGTTATTCTGCTGGGCTTCATACAGGCCATACAGCTGGCGGCCTTTATGGAAAATATCGGTTTCCGGGGAGTTGAGGTATTTCGGCAGGGCATCGCCCAGCACGCGGCCACCAAAACCAATTACCCGGCCACGCTTGTCGCGAATGGGGAACATCACCCGCTCGCGGAAGCGGTCATAGCTACGTCCCTGGTCGTTGGTGACCAGCATGCCCGCGTCGATGAGTGATTTACGATCTTCGCTATTGCCGCCAAAACGCTTTAACACGTTATCCCAGCCGGGAGGGGCGTAACCAATAGCGAAACGCGCAATGACATCGTCGCTCAGTCCGCGCTTGTTCAGATACTGACGCGCAGGCTCAGCAGCAGGTTGCTTGAGAGACTGTTGGTAAAACGAATTCAGGCCATCCATCAGCTGATACAGCGTTTGTCGTTGATGACGCTCTATCTGGCTGGGGCCACTGCCTGCTTCATAAGGCACTTCAAGATTGTGCATGGCAGCCAGCTCTTCGACGGTTTCAACGAACTCGAGCTTGTCGTAGTTCATCAAAAAGTCGACGGCGTTGCCGTGCGCACCACAGCCGAAGCAGTGGTAGAACTGCTTTTCACCGTTTACGGTGAAAGAGGGGGTTTTTTCGTTATGGAATGGACAGCACGCGTGATAGTTCTTGCCCTGCTTCTTCAGCTTTACCCGCGCGTCGATGAGATCGACAATGTCGGTTCTTGCCAGCAGATCGTTGATAAATACGCGTGGAATTCGTCCAGCCATAGGCCCCAGAAATTTTTAGGAACTCATAAACGAAAACAAGCCGCGCATTCCTTCCGGAAGCACGGCCTTACGACTACTACTCTGTCTGACAACTGAGGACGTGCGTCCTCAATAGATTAGTACAGACGAGTACGGCGTGCGTTTTCGCGAGCCAGTTTCTTCGCGTGACGTTTCACAGCAGAAGCTTTAGCGCGCTTACGTTCGGTCGTTGGTTTTTCATAGAACTCACGACGACGAACTTCAGCCAGAACACCTGCTTTCTCGCATGAACGCTTGAAGCGACGCAGTGCTACGTCGAACGGCTCGTTTTCACGTACTTTAATTACCGGCATGTAACTCTCACCTTTATAAATTCGGTTTGCCGCTGGCATCAACACCAGCTTATTTCAAAATGGTGCGGAATTTTACTGCAATTGCTGCTGCTTTGTAAAGCACCGCGGCCGTTTTTGAAAGGGGACTTTTATAAGGGTGAGGAGTATACACGAAGTGAACTCCAGGGGTGAGGAAAGTTTTACATCAACCCGCCCAGGCTCTACACTGCGCGGTATCTGAGTGAGGTAAAACAAGTCATGCGTGTACTGGGTATTGAAACATCCTGCGATGAAACCGGCATCGCGATCTACGACGATGAAAAAGGGCTCGTCGCCAACCAATTGTATAGTCAGGTAAAATTGCATGCCGACTACGGTGGCGTTGTGCCGGAACTGGCCTCCCGCGACCATGTGCGTAAAACGGTGCCCCTGATCCAGGCGGCGCTGAAAGAGGCTGGCTTTACGGCAAAAGATATTGACGCTGTGGCCTACACGGCGGGTCCAGGCTTGGTCGGAGCGCTGCTGGTCGGCGCCACTGTCGGGCGTTCGCTGGCGTTCGCGTGGGATGTACCGGCAATCCCGGTTCATCATATGGAAGGGCACCTGCTGGCGCCGATGCTGGAAGAGAATCCCCCTGAATTTCCGTTTGTGGCGCTGCTGGTTTCCGGCGGTCATACGCAATTGATCAGCGTCACCGGTATTGGTCAGTACGAACTGCTGGGCGAGTCCATTGACGATGCGGCGGGTGAAGCGTTCGACAAAACCGCCAAGCTGCTGGGGCTCGATTACCCTGGCGGCCCGATGCTGTCGAAAATGGCCTCGCAGGGTACCGAAGGGCGCTTTGTCTTCCCGCGCCCGATGACCGACCGTCCGGGTCTGGACTTCAGCTTCTCCGGCCTGAAGACCTTTGCCGCCAATACCATCCGGAATAATGATGACGACGATCAGACCCGCGCCGACATCGCCCGTGCCTTTGAAGATGCGGTAGTAGATACCTTAATGATCAAGTGCAAACGCGCGCTGGATCAGACCGGCTTTAAGCGCCTGGTGATGGCGGGCGGCGTCAGCGCCAACCGTACGCTGCGCGCAAAGCTCGCGGAGATGATGCAAAAACGCCGCGGTGAAGTCTTCTATGCCCGCCCGGAATTTTGTACCGATAACGGGGCGATGATCGCCTATGCCGGTATGGTGCGTCTGAAATCGAACGCCACGGCGGACCTGAGCGTCTCCGTGCGCCCGCGCTGGCCACTGGCCGAACTGCCCGCCGCCTGATCGCTCCCCGGCCCGGATGTCACAGGGTAATATCGAACATCCGGGTACGGGCCAGCAGACAATAGAGCTGACAGTCATTTTTGACTCCCAGCTTCTCCATCGCCCGGATCTTATGTGCGCTCACGGTCTTAATGCTCAGGTGCATTCGCCGCGACACATCCGTCAGGTTTCCACTTTTACAGAGTAAACGCAGTACATCCATCTCTCTGGGAGAGAGCGCCTCTGAGGGCAGTTTTTCCGCCGGAAACAGCGTTTTCATTAATGCCGGTTCGACATAAACTTCGTCGTTCAGCACGCCGGTAAGTGCATCGCGGAAGGTCTTCTCGCTCATATTGTGACTCACGTACCCCTTTACCCCCGTCTCGATCGCCAGCCGGATCAGTTGGGGATTTTTGTAGCGGGTAAGCAGGATCACTTTTATCGTGGGATAGCGCTGGCTCAGACCTTTTACCAGCGCCAGCCCTTCCATGCGACTCAAGGGATCGGCGCTTTGCGTGCCGCTCAGCGTATAGCCCAGCAACAGAATATCAGGGAGCTGCTGCGCCAGCTGTTTCAGCAGTTCGGATGTGGTCTGCGTTTCATCGGCCAGCGTAAACGCCATACCGTCGCTGGCGCTGTTCATGTCGTTGAGCATCGCGCGAACCCCTCGTCGAATCAGGGGATGTTCATCGGCGAGCGTTATTTTTACTTGCATCATACTCCTCCAGCATTGCACGCTGAAGCGATGACGCCAGCGTATAAGGTGGTCAATTTTACCGCGGCGTAAATATTAGTAATTATGCTTTGAAAGATATTTTTAATATTAAAAATGCCTTGCGCTGGCGTTTCTGCTATTCTCTTCGCCTTTATTTTTGCGCTTTTTAACGCCGCCGTAGATTAATTTGGATATTTTTATCCGCGGTAATGATTGACATATCCCCTATAATTTATTTTTCCCGCGGATGTATACGTGAGGGAATTTTCTTATTTATCCGAAGAGCGCTCTTATTGGCAGGCTGATGATTTTCTTTCATTGTGAATAAAGGAATTTCACATTAATAAATGTCATTAAGGAACGTTGGCAAAATGAAAAAAACAGTTTTATCGTTATTAATATGTGCGATAGTTTCCGGTTCCGCTCTGGCCGAAACCGTACCGCAAGCGATGCTGGCAGAAGAGGGAATGGTATACGACTCCATTGTGATTAAGCTGAAGCCTTCTTCAGAGACGGCAGCTCACCCGGTCATCAACCTGAGCGACCCTTCTCTGGTTGCCACAGCCATGTACCCTGTCGATAAAAGCGATGAAAAAGCGGCTGCCGAAATGGAGGCGCTGAATAAACGCTATGGCTTCGACCGTTATTTGCGTATTACCTTACCGGGCAACAAGACCCAGGACAAGAACTACATCAACAGTATTATTAATGAGCTGGAACACAATCAGAATATTGAATCCGTTTATCCTGAGTCGCTTCCTGTTTTGTTAGATGATGCGCAGGCGGAGGCAGCTGCCAGACCGAAATTAAAATCTTCGGTGAACAATACTCTCGGTGCGGCAGCTATTCCGGATTACCGTCATTTCCAGGATTATTTAAAAGCGCCCAATGAAAGACGTACGGGCTATTATATGGGTGGGGTTAACCGCGACAGTGTTAACCTGTATAAAGGCAGCGATGGGGAAGGGATCACGATTGTCTCTTCCGAAAACTGTGCCTGGAACCCCAATCACCTGAACTTACCGCCTATCGCTTTTAGCGAGGGGCTCACCAGCGATACCTGCAAAGAGCGGGAACACAACACGGCTTCTGTTGGTATTCTGGCCGGGCAGGATATTGGCACCGGTATCCGCGGCCTGAGCTGGAAAAGTAAACTCGCCTATGCCGGCTGGCCGTCGTCCAACCTCTTTAACATGATCCCGAAACTGAAAGCCGGGGACGTGGTGTCGCTGAACATGCAGTCTTACGGCGGTGAAGCCGGGGGCGGGGTGTGCAAAAAAGATTGCTTTGTGCCAGTGGAAAACATGCAGGGCTATTTTGACGTTATCAAAGCGCTTACCGATAAAGGCGTCTTTGTGGTGAGCTCCGCCGGTAACGGCAACATCAACCTGGACCTGCCGGGCTTCAACGGCAAGTGGGACACTCACGTGCGGGATTCCGGGGCGATTATCGTCGGTGCCTTCTGTGCGAAAACCGGGATGAAAGCTGGCTTCAGTACCTACGGTAAGCGCGTAACCAGCGCCTCCTGGGGTTGTAACGATGTCTTCACCACCGGATATGGCTCGTACAACAGTACGCCAAATGCCAACTACACCAATACCTTCGGCGGAACCTCATCCTCTACGCCGATTGTCGCCGGGGTGGTGGCCAGCCTGTCGGGGATCGCCAAAGCCCATGGTATTACCGTGACGCCGCTGCAGATGCGTCAGATCCTGCAGGAGACAGGAACGCCAGCCAAGAGCGATACCGTGCCTATCATCGGTACTCAGCCGGATATGGCGCGTGCCGTGGCGAAAATTCTGGCGCTGAAGAACGGTGGCGAAACCCTGCCCGCTCCGACAGCAGCAGCAGGCGCGGACTACAGCATGGAATCTCCTACCACAGGCGTGAAAACCTATCCGCTGGACGGCAGCAAGAGCCTGAATGCAAAATCGTATAACTGGAGCGTGACCAAAGGGGCCGGGACCTTCTTTGTGCAGCAGAACCTGAATGGCACCCTGAGCAGCAGCGTTAACAGCGCCCATGCCTATGCGGTGATCCCGGCGAATACCGAGGGTGATGCGGTCTTTACGCTGACCACTACCGGCGCGGATGGCCGCACGGCGCAGGACAGCATGACCATCAAGGTCAGCAAACCGGCGGTTCCGGCTCAGGATACGACACCTGCGAAGGACGAAACTCCGGCTCAGGACACGACACCTTCGAAGGATGAAACTCCGGCTCAGGACACCACACCAGCGAAGGACGAAACTCCGGCTCAGGACACCACGCCTGCGAAAGATGAAACCCCGGCTAAAGAGACCGTGCCGGCCTACAACCCAAAAATTGCCTATCCAGTGAAGTGCACGAAGGTGTCTCACAACGGTAAGATTTGGTTTAACCAGTGGTATGTCAACCCGGGCCAGGAAGAGCCGGGCAAAGGCTTCAGTACCTGGGGCGCCTGGCGCGAGCAGGGATCCAAGTACAACACCTGTAAATGATCGGCAAGCCTGGCGAAAGCCAGGCTTTTTTTATACCTTCAGCATGCCTTTCTCTTCCAGGAAGCGAATAATTGTCGCCAGCCCGTCACCCGCTTTCAGGTTGGTAAAGGTCCACGGACGCTCGCCGCGCATGCGGTTGGTGTCGCGCTCCATCACCTCCAGCGAGGCTCCCACGTAAGGGGCGAGATCGGTTTTGTTGATCACCAGAAAATCGGATTTAGTGATCCCCGGCCCGCCTTTGCGCGGGATCTTCTCCCCTTCCGCCACGTCGATCACGTAGATCGTCAGATCCGCCAGCTCCGGGCTGAAGGTGGCGCTCAGGTTGTCGCCGCCGCTCTCGACAAAGATCAGATCCAGGTTGCCGAACTTCTCGCTCAGGGCTTCTACCGCCGCCAGGTTCATCGAGGCATCTTCACGAATGGCGGTGTGCGGGCAGCCGCCGGTCTCCACCCCCACAATGCGCTCCGGCTCCAGGGCGCCCGCCTCGGTGAGAATGCGCTGATCCTCTTTGGTGTAGATATCGTTCGTCACCACCGCGAGGTGATAGGTGTCGCGCATCGCTTTACACAGCGCTTCCAGCAGGGCGGTTTTACCCGACCCCACCGGGCCGCCCACGCCCACGCGCAGGGGGTGTTTGTACTCAGACATAGAGACTCCTCAGGAACGGAATAATCGTGAATATTGGGTTTCGTGACGCGCCGAGGCGATGGCGGAGAGCGGCGTAGCAGCCCCCAGCTGGTCATCGCGGCGCAGAAGCGCCTGCTCCAGCCCGTCGGTAAAGCGATCGCAGAGTTCAATGATCAACAGCTGGGCCGCCTGCTGCCCAAAGGGCACCAGCTTGACGCCCGCCATTACCGCGCTTTCGATCCAGCTGTAGCCAAGGCTCAGCGCCATCTCGCGGAGATCGATCCCCCAGCGCACACCGAGCCACGCCATACCGCACAGCTGGCTTTGCGGGAACAGCGCCAGCCAGTCAGCTGGGCAATCCGCCTCCCAGCTTTTGATCAGCCGGGTAAACGCCGCCCCGCGGTTGCGCTCCTCTTCCCGCAGCTCGCGGGTCTCCCGGCAGGCCAGCAGGTACGCTGTCCAGTGCGCGGCGCTCGCCAGATCCTGCTGTTCGCAGGCGCGGTAGAGGCGGGAAAAGAGCGGCAGATCGACGCAGAAAAAGCCTTGCTCCATCTGCTGACACTGCCAGGCTTTGAATGCTGCCGGGGTAGTGACCCAGCCCGCTTCCACCGCCCACTCCAGCCCCTGCGACCAGGTAAACGACCCCACTGGCAGGCTGCTGCTGGCGAGCTGCATCAGGCGCAACCACTGGCGGGAGGGCTCCATCAGCTCATCAGCGCCAGCAGGGCAGAGACGATAAGCCCGCCGCCGAAGGTTTTACGCAGCCCGTCGTGACGGCGCAGCAGCATACCGGCGGCAAAGCTGATGCACAGCACCGCGGCGCTGGCGAGCATAAAGCCGCTGGTGAACAGCCAGAAGCTGTGACCTGCCATCTCCACCCCGTGCGCCCAGCCGTGGAACATCGCCAGCGCGGGCACCGCCAGCAGCAGGCGGTTTTCGGTTTTGAACATCATCACGCCACACACCGCCAGCGAGGCGATGATCAGCATTTCCATGCCGCTAAAGCCCCCCAGCAGGCTGCCCGCAATCGCCCCGGTGAGCATCATGCCGAGAGTGGCAAAGGGCATCAGCAGCCTGCGACCGCTCAGAGCGGCGAGCACGCCTGCGCCGGTCAACATCAGGAGATGATCAAGCCCGGTCAGGGGATGGAAAAAGCCCGCCTGAAAACTGTCGCTGCCGTGTCCCGGATGGGCAAGCGCGGGCAGGGAGAATGCCAGCAGTAGCAGGGGTAAGAACTTACGCATGATTAATCCTTAATGTGAATGAGCGTGAGAGTGTGAATGGGAGTGACCTTCGCTGGCGTAGGCACCCGCTTCCGGTTCAAAGGGCAGGCTGGCGAAAGTCACCTCGAGATCGAACAGGTGCAGCATCTCGTCCAGCACGTGATCGTGGTGATAGCGCAGCTCGCCGGGCAGAATTTGCAGCGGCACGTGACGGTTGCCCAGGTGATAGCAGGCGCGGGCCAGCAGGAAGGGATCGGCGCAGCGCACCACCGACAGCGGCTCGGGGGCGGCAATGACCTCCACCACTTCACGCCCATCGTCGCTGGTGAGCAGGTCGCCGCCGCGCAGCAGCAGGCCGCGCGGCAGGATCAACCCGGCATCGCGCCCGTCGTCCAGCACCACGCGGGCGCGGCTCTTTACCCGCACATCAATGGGCAGCGTGACGTGTGCGGTAACGGGATGGGGATGATCAAGGCGTTGGGTTAAGGTGATCATGAGTCCTCCTCAGAACAGGAAATAGCGTTGCGCCATCGGCAGAACCTCTGCCGGCGCGCTGGTAATCAGTTCCCCGTCAATGCGCACCTCATAGGTTTGCGCATCGACGGTAATGTTGGGCTGCAGGCCGTTGTGGATCATGTCGGCTTTTTTCACCGTCCGGCAGCCTGTGACCACCGCGGTGGCGCTCTGCAGGTTCAGCTGCTGCGCGATGCCGTTATCGGCAGCGGCCTGCGAGAGAAACGTCAGGCGGGTGGCGTGGCGGGCGGCGCCCAGCGCGCCAAACATGGGCCTGTAGTGCACCGGCTGCGGGGTGGGGATCGAGGCGTTAATGTCCCCCATCGGCGCGCAGGCGATCATCCCGCCTTTGACGATGGTGGCTGGCTTGACGCCAAAGAAGGCCGGGGACCAGACCACCAGATCCGCCAGTTTTCCGGCCTCAATCGACCCGACCTCATGGGCGATGCCGTGGGTCAGCGCCGGGTTGATGGTGTACTTGGCGATATAGCGCTTCACCCGCAGGTTATCGTTATCGCCCGACTCCTCCGCCAGCGGGCCGCGCTGCACCTTCATGCGGTGCGCCACCTGCCAGGTGCGGATAATCACTTCTCCCACCCGGCCCATCGCCTGCGAATCGGACGAGGTGAGCGAGAAGGCGCCAATGTCGTGCAGCACATCTTCGGCGGCGATGGTCTCCCGGCGAATGCGTGATTCGGCAAAGGCCACATCCTCGGCGATATCAGGATCGAGATGGTGGCAGACCATCAGCATGTCCAGATGCTCGTCGATGGTATTCACCGTATAGGGCAGGGTCGGGTTGGTAGAGGAGGGCAAAATGTTAGGGTGTGCGCAGGCGGTGATGATATCCGGCGCATGGCCGCCGCCCGCCCCTTCGGTGTGGAAGGTGTGGATGGTACGCCCGGCGATGGCCGCCAGGGTGTCCTCGACAAACCCGCCCTCGTTAAGGGTGTCGCTGTGCAGCGCCACCTGGATATCCATCTCGTCCGCCACCGTCAGGGCGCAGTCGATCGCCGTAGGGGTGGAACCCCAGTCCTCATGAATTTTCAGGCCAATCGCACCCGCGGCAACCTGCTCGCGCAGGGCGTCCGGGTTTGAGCCGTTGCCTTTACCCAGCAGGCCGACATTCACCGGCAGCGTGTCGACTGCCTGCAACATGCGGGCGATATACCACGGTCCCGGCGTGCAGGTGGTGGCGTTGGTGCCTGCGGCAGGGCCGGTACCGCCGCCAATCATGGTGGTGACGCCGGAGACCAGCGCCTCTTCCGCCTGCTGGGGGCAGATCCAGTGGATATGGGTATCGACCCCGCCTGCGGTGACAATCTTCCCTTCGGCGGCGATCACTTCGGTGGCGGCGCCAATCGGGATCGTTACGCCGGGCTGAATGTCCGGGTTGCCCGCTTTGCCGATGGCGAAGATCCTGCCCTCCTTCACGCCGATATCGGCTTTGACGATCCCCCAGTGATCGACGATCAGCGCATTGGTCAGCACCAGATCCACGCAGTCCTGCGCCATCATCTGCCCCTGGCCCATGCCGTCGCGGATCACTTTTCCGCCGCCGAATTTGACCTCTTCACCGTAGATGGTCAGATCGTTTTCCACCTCGATCCACAGCTCGGTATCGGCGAGACGGACTTTATCCCCGGTGGTGGGGCCGAACATGTCGGCATACGCCTGACGTGAAATCTCAGCCATGATCCACCTCGCCCATCACCTCGCCACGAAAGCCGACGATGCGCTGTGCGCCTGCCACAGCCACCAGCGTGACGGCGCGCTTTTGTCCGGGTTCAAAGCGTACGGCGGTGCCGGCGGCAATGTTCAGCCGGTAGCCTCGGGTCGCCTCACGATCGAACTTGAGCGCCGGGTTCACCTCAAAAAAGTGGTAGTGCGATCCGACCTGGATCGGGCGGTCGCCGTGGTTCTCGACGATCACCGTCCGGGTATCGCGATCCGCGTTAATGACGATCTGGCCGGGTTGTATCTGGTATTCGCCTGGGATCATGTTGCCCCCTTACAGGATCGGATTGTGAACGGTGACAAGCTTGGAGCCGTCCGGGAAGGTGGCCTCCACCTGAATATCCGGAATCATCTCCGGCACGCCCTCCATCACCTGGGCGCGGGTCAGGACATGGCGTCCGGCTTCCATTAATTCCGCCACCGTCTGCCCGTCGCGCGCCCCTTCCATAATGAAGGCGCTGATCAGGGCCACCGATTCCGGGTAATTGAGCTTCACGCCACGGGCGAGACGACGCTCGGCGACCAGCGCGGCGGTAAACAGCAACAGCTTGTCTTTTTCTCTGGGGGTCAGTTCCATCGTGCTTCTCTCAGGTGTGCCAGATTCGGGGCGAACAGGGGGTTTTGGCGGTAAGCTGCGGCCGCAGGCGCTGCCAGATCTCACGCATCGCCTGCTGGCAAATCAGGTTGTCATGGGCCAGAAAGCGCACCGACAGCAGGCCGTCGGTAAGGGTCGCGCCAGCGAAATGCTCCAGCGGTGCCAGGGCATCGCGGGCCTCCTCCAGCTGCGTTTCGCTCGCCGGGTAAAACAGCAGGGTGCCGATCCACGGATGTTCCGCCACGGGGGTCAGATCGCCGTCGGCCAGGTGCTGGCGCTCGATTAACAGCGGCTCACCCTCAAGCCAGACTTCGAGACGGCTCTCAATACTACCGTGGCTGAAGGGCTCATTAATCACCGGGCGGCCCAGGCAAAACAGCTCCCAGGCCAGCAGGGTGCTGCTGCGCTGCAGATGGAACACCGAGCGCAGGGCAGCCTGTGCGCCGGGGAAGAAAAGGGTGTCCTGCGGCAACCACTCCAGAATGGCGTTCTCGTCCAGCGTGAAGTGCTGATCCAGCCGCGCCAGCGCGCCGTTGCTACGATAGAACTTGCTGGCGCCGGGCATGGTGATCAGCGCGTGGCTATGGGCCGCAAGATGAACGGTAATTGCCAGCTCATCCCCGCCGACAATCCCGCCAGGGGGATGCAGCAGATAGAGGTGGCAGGTTTCACCTTCGGGATAAAAGGGGCGCTGCACGGTGAGTGGCCCGACGTGGCGGGCAGAGTGGAGGAGGGTTTTTTCAGGCGAGTGGGAAAAGTGCAGGGCAAGGGATGCCTGCCAGCCTTTTACTGTTTTTTCATGCGCCTGAGTTGCTGACATGCTTTATCCATCTGCTCGCCGTCGGGTTTTTTTAGTATGCCCTGGCGGAAATGAAGGCTGTCATATGAGTCGCTTATGGATAGGGGGCTGTTACCAGCGGGGATGAAGTATTTTGGGGCTGCGGTGGAAGGGTTCCGTTCACTATGGCTTTTCTGCTTTATGGGTATCCCGCTACGGTGAACGTGCAAAGGGGGCTGCCGCCGCCCCCTTTGCAATCCCGGCTCCCCCGCAATGAAATCGGTGCTTCGCACTACGCTCACCTTACGACCTGCTGCCTGCGGTCGGCTCAACTCGACATCCTGTCTCGATTCGCCTCTGGCCGCCATCCCTGGCGTCCAGCCCTTGTCATCCGGTCTCCGGTTCGCCGATTTCAGCGGGGACTCAAAACCCGTGCCACATTCAGGCGGCTGAGGAGGTTAAGGAGTAGCCTGGTCCGGCTGAAAATCGCCGAAGCGTTGACCGCAGGCCGGGGCGAGGCGCAGGGATGCGCCGAGAGGGCGTGACCTACATGGATGTAGGATCACGCCCGACCCGAAAGCCGAAGGGAATAAGCTGAGGGGACCGCGAAGCGGCGATTTTCTTTGCCGGGAGCCGGGATTGTTAAGGGGGCGGCGATAGCCCCCTTAACACGTTCACCGCAGAGAAGCAGTCAGAAAGCAGAGGACCAGGAGTGAACGGAACGATTCCACTAAAAGTAAATAAAACCCTACCGCGTCTCTTTCTTCTTCCGCTTCAACCGCGCCCAGATCTTCGTCTCCTGATGCCGCCATAACCGCTGAATATTGTCATGGTGACGCAACAGGATCAGACAAGAGAGCATCGACACCGGAAAGGTAAACTGCGGCTTAAACCACCAGACATAAAACGGTGCAATCAGCGCGCTCACAATGGCGCCAAGCGAAGAGTACCCGCTCAGCAACACGCTGAGCAGCCAGGTGCCGGCCATCACGCCGGTGAGATCCCAGCCAATGGGGGCGATGGCGCCAAACGCGGTGGCCACGCCTTTACCGCCTTTAAAACCGAAGAAAAGCGGCCAGATATGGCCCAGACAGGCGGCAATGGCAATCAGCCCCAGCCAGAACGGCGTGACGCCCAGTGCATACGCGCCCCAGACGGGAAGCATTCCTTTCAGAACGTCAAAAATCAGAACCGCTACGGCTGCTCCTTTGCCGCCAATTCGTAGTACATTGGTCGCCCCCGGATTCCCGGATCCGTTCTCGCGTGGATCGGGTAAGCCAGCGATACGGCAGACCAGAATGGCGCTGGAAATTGAGCCGCAAAGGTAGGCAAGGAGGATCATTCCAGGCGCGATTGCACTCATAACGCTGTTCCGTTTTGAAAATGTCGTTTTGTACTTAGCATCTGTGGATAATACGCATAATTCGCCGGGAGTGGTATCCGGTTTAGCCAAAAACCAGGCAGGTCGTGATGGATATAGTATTTATAGAGCAACTTTCGGTAATCACCACTATCGGGGTGTATGACTGGGAGCAGACCATCGAGCAGAAACTCGTGTTCGATATCGAAATGGGCTGGGATAACCTCGCCGCGGCAAAAAGCGACGATGTGAACGACTGTCTGAGCTATGCCGACGTGAGTGAAGCGGTCATTAGTCACGTGGAAGGCCAGCGTTTTGCGCTGGTGGAGCGCGTGGCGGAAGAGGTGGCGGAGCTGCTGCTCAGCCGCTTCAACTCCCCATGGGTGCGCATCAAAGTCAGCAAGCCGGGAGCGGTTGCGCGGGCGGCCAATGTCGGGGTCATTATCGAACGTAGCCAAAATCTGAAAGGAAACATTTAAAGGTATAATAGTTAAACCAATTCCTGTTAAATCAGTCTTACAGCTGTTCCTTTTACGGTTACCCCCTGGGTAGCCCTTTTTTCTGTCTTTTAGGGGTTAATTGATGAGCGATATGCACTCCCTGCTGGTGGCAGCAATACTGGGTGTGGTCGAAGGATTGACAGAGTTTTTGCCGGTTTCCAGTACAGGCCATATGATCATTGTCGGCCATCTGCTGGGGTTCGAGGGCGAAACGGCGAAAACCTTTGAAGTAGTGATCCAGTTAGGATCCATTCTGGCGGTGGTGGTGATGTTCTGGCGTCGCCTGTTCGGCCTGATTGGCATCCACTTTGGTCATCCGCCGCATGAAGGTGCCGGTAAAGGGCGTTTAACGCTGCTGCACATTCTGCTCGGCATGATTCCGGCGGTGGTGCTGGGTCTGGTGCTCCACGATACTATCAAGTCGCTGTTTAACCCGATTAACGTGATGTATGCCCTGGTGGTTGGCGGTATCCTGTTAATTGCCGCCGAGCTGCTGAAGCCGAAAGAGCCTCGCGCGCCGGGTCTGGACGACATGACTTACCGTCAGGCGTTTATGATTGGCTGCTTCCAGTGCCTGGCGCTGTGGCCGGGCTTCTCTCGCTCTGGGGCGACGATTTCAGGCGGGATGCTGATGGGCGTGAGCCGCTATGCGGCCTCTGAGTTCTCATTCCTGCTGGCAGTGCCGATGATGATGGGCGCCACCGCGCTCGATCTCTACAAGAGCTACCACTTCCTGACCGCGGGCGACATCCCGATGTTTGCCGTGGGCTTTATCACCGCCTTTATCGTGGCGCTGATCGCCATCAAAACCTTCCTGCAGCTGATCAAGCGCATCTCGTTTATCCCGTTCGCCATCTATCGCTTTATCGTGGCGGCCGCGGTCTACGTGGTCTTCTTCTGATTGTCCGCCCTCAGTCTTTCGGCTGAGGGCAATGCTGTTCCTTCCAGGCTGCGACGGCCCGGATCCGCCGTTTTGTTAACTCTTCCCGGATCTCGGGTCCTTTAAATCCAGCCTCAACCACCGCTTTTGTCGGCACCGCTTTCGCAACGTTCCAGGCTTCACGCAGCAACCGCCCCTGCGGATAATCGTTGGCTTCAAACCCGGCGCGCCCGCGCACGTCGGCTTCGCTGGTTAAGGCGATCTGCTCCACGCGCTGCGGCTTGCGCCAGGCGTCAATGCTGTCGAACAGCTTCACAATGGTGGCTGGTTTAAGGATTGGGAAGGTGTGGATCAGGTCGTGGAATTCGGCGACCAGCTTCGCCAGATCGCGGATCTCGTTAGGGACCCGCATCCGCTGGCAGACCCGTTCAACCAGCCGCACACCCGCCGGGCCGTGGCCGTGGTGGCGCGGCCAGAGTTCGGGCGGTGTTAAGCCCTTGCCGAGGTCATGACAGAGCGTGGCAAAGCGCACGTCCACATCAGGGCTTAGCATCGCCGCCATGCTCAGGGTCATCAGGGTATGGATACCGGTATCAATTTCCGGGTGCCACTTCGCCGGAGCCGGCACGCCAAACAGGGCGTCCACTTCCGGGAACAGCACCTTCAGCGCCCCGCAGTCGCGCAGCACCTGGAAGTAAACCTGTGGATTACGCGTGGTGAGCGCATTCTCGGTCTCTTTCCATACGCGCTCGGGGGTAAGGTGTTCCAGCTCGCCCGCCCTGGTCATGGCGCTCATCAGCGCCATCGTTTCATCGGCGATGCGAAAGCTCAGGTGGGCATAGCGGGCAGCAAAACGCGCTACGCGCAACACGCGGAGCGGATCTTCAGAGAAGGCGGGGGAAACATGGCGCAGGATGCGGTTTTGCAGATCCGACTGACCGCCATACGCATCAACGATGTGGCCATGTTCATCCTGGGCGAGGGCGTTGATGGTCAGATCGCGGCGCTGCAAATCCTCTTCAAGGGTGACGTCCGGTGCGGCATGGCAGGTGAAGCCGGTGTAACCGACACCGGATTTGCGCTCGGTACGCGCCAGGGCGTACTCCTGGCGGCTTTGCGGATGCAGAAAGACAGGAAAATCGCGGCCTACCTGCTGGTAGCCCGCATCGAGCATCTCCTGAGGTGTGGCGCCTACCACCACCCAGTCTTTATCTTTGACCGGCAGACCTAACAACGCATCACGAACCGCACCACCGACCAGATAAATCTTCACGCCTCACTCTCCCGTATCAAAAATGGCAATAATACGTAAGTGTGGCAGAGATAGCGATTTAGTTCATCCAACGGTCTTTACGCTTACGGCTCGGCACCAGATGCGGCAGTACCAGACCCAGCAGCAGACCCATACCCAGCACGCCGCCGCCATACATAAACCACTGCATAATGATGGTGCGCTGTTTGTCATCCAGCTGCAGGTTGGCTGCGCTCACCTTTTTCTGGGCGACGATCAGCTCGTTTTTCAGCTTCTGGTTTTCGTCTTTAAGACCGTTGATCACCCCGTCGCTCTGGGCCACTTTCTGCTGCATTTCAGCCGTGCGCTGGTTCCAGGTGGCATCGATATTGGTCAGTTTGTCGGTCAGGGTTTTGACCTGGTTTTCCAGATCCGGCACGCGGGTGCGCAGGCTTGGGCTGGTGCTAAGCTCTTTTAACGGGATCCAGGCGATACGGCCGCTGCTGTCGCGCACCTGGCCATAGCTGGCGTCTGCGTTGCTCTGTAACAGCGCCACTTCCTCGCCGGCATTAATCGTACCCACGAGGCGATAATTGTCACCCGGTCCACTACGTACCCAGGTATTCAGTTCGTCAGAAACGTAGCGTTTCTCTTCAGCGTGAACCGCTGTTGCGGCGCTAAAAGCAAGTAATGTCAGTCCGATTAGGCGTAATTTAAGCATCAGGCAGTCGTTATTTTCATAAAAAGTGGAACGATAGTAGTAGTAACGGCTTCTCCACGCAAAGGATTCGTCAGCATTCGGAATCCTCCGTGTACTGTTTGCCACTTTAACAAACTTTACGCCCGTCAAATTGCTCATTGCGTGGCAATCTGGCGCAAAATACTATCTACTGACAAAAAAGTGGCGAGTAAGTTCGCCTAAATTTACCCCGCAGTGCTGCAATCAAAAGAACAAGGCCATGGCTCAGGAAATCGAATTAAAGTTTATCGTTGAAAATGAGAGCGTCGACGCGCTGAAAAACCATCTGCACCAGCTGACAGCTGAACATCACGAGCCGGTGCAACTGCTCAACATCTATTACGAAACCCGGGACCTGTGGCTGCGTCGCCATGACAGGGGGCTGCGCATTCGCGGCGTCGATGGTCGCTACGAGATGACCATGAAAATTGGTGGCCGCGTGGTGGGCGGTCTGCATCAGCGCCCGGAATACAATATTGAAATTGACCAGCCTGCGCTGGATCTGGCGCGCTTCCCGGCGGAAGTGTGGCCGGAAGGTCAACTGCCCGAGGGCCTGGAAGAGAGCGCCAGCCCGCTGTTCAGCACCGATTTCTGGCGCGAAAAGTGGCTGGTGAATGAAGGTAAAAGCCGCATTGAAATCGCCCTCGACCGGGGTGAGGTAAAAGCGGGCGAGTTCCAGGAGCCGATCTGCGAGCTGGAACTTGAGCTGCTGGAAGGCCACGCCGATGACGTGCTGAAGCTGGCGCGTAAGCTGGTGACCCAGAGCGGTCTGCGTCAGGGGAGCCTGAGCAAGGCGGCCCGCGGCTATCATCTGGCCCAGGGCAATGCGCCACGCACCCTGAAACCGCTGGAGATTATGCGTGTGGCGCCGAAATCCTCCATCGAGCAGGGGTTTGAAGCCTCGCTGGAGCTGGCCCTGAGCCAGTGGCAGTATCACGAGGAGCTGTGGGTCCGCGGCGTGAAAGGGGCGAAAGCCGAGGTACTGGCGGCGATGGCGCTGGTACGTCACAGCCTGACGCTGTTCGGTGGCATTGTGCCACGTAAAGCGAGTGCTCACTTACGCGATCTGCTGACCCAGACCGAAACCCTGATGGCGTCGGATGTCTCTGCCGAGACGGCGGTCTACAGCCCGCAAACCGCCACCGCGAAACTGGCGCTGACCGAGTTTCTGGTGACACGCGGCTGGCGTACCTTCCTCGACGCGAAGGCGCAGAGCAAAATAGCGGATAACTTTAAGCGCTTCGCCGATATTCACCTCTCCCGTCACGCCGCTGAACTGAAAACCACGTTCGCCCATCCGCTGGGGGATCAGTATGGCGATCAGCTGATTCGTCTGGCGCGTAACATCGACAGCATGCTGCTGCTGGCAGGGGCCTATGACGGCCCGGTGGCCCGCGCATGGCTGGAGAACTGGCAAGGGCTGCTGCATGCCATTAAGACGCGCCAGCACATTGAAATTGAGCATTTCCGCAACGAAGCCATTTCGCAGGAGCCATTCTGGCTGCACAGCGGAAAACGTTAACGCAGGCAAGGAACCCCAATGATGCCGCTTTCTTCACCCTTACAGCAGCAGTGGCAGACGGTATGTGAGCGTCTGCCGGAAGCATTACCCGCCTCGTCATTAAGCGAGCAGGCCCGGCAGGTGCTGGCATTCAGCGACTTTGTGCAGGAGGGCGTTACGGCACATCCTGACTGGCTGACCGGGCTTGAGGCCGCGCCGCCGCAGGCGGACGAGTGGCAGCACTACGCGCAGTGGTTACGCGACGCGCTGGCAGATGTCAGCGATGAAGCCGCGCTGATGCGCGAGCTGCGCCATTTCCGCCGCCGGGTGATGGTGCGCATCGCATGGGCGCAGGCGCTGATGCTGGTGAGTGAAGAGAGCACGTTGCAGCAGTTGAGTCACCTTGCGGAGACGCTGATCGTCGCCGCGCGCGACTGGCTGTACGACGCCTGCTGTCGTGAATGGGGGACGCCATGCAGTGAGGATGGCACCCCGCAGCCGCTGCTGATTTTAGGGATGGGCAAGCTCGGCGGCGGCGAGCTCAACTTTTCCTCGGATATCGATCTGATCTTCGCCTGGCCGGAGAAGGGGGCCACCCGCGGTGGACGCCGTGAGCTGGATAACGCCCAGTTCTTTACCCGCCTGGGGCAGCGGCTGATTAAGGCCCTGGATCAACCCACCCAGGATGGCTTTGTCTATCGCGTGGATATGCGCCTGCGTCCCTTCGGCGACAGCGGCCCGCTGGTGCTGAGCTTTGCCGCGCTGGAGGACTACTACCAGGAGCAGGGGCGCGACTGGGAGCGTTACGCGATGGTAAAGGCGCGGATCATGGGCGATAACGACGGCGCCTACGCCAGCGAGCTGCGCGCCATGCTGCGCCCGTTCGTGTTCCGTCGCTATATCGATTTCAGCGTCATCCAGTCGCTGCGCAACATGAAAGGGATGATTGCCCGGGAAGTGCGGCGTCGCGGCTTGAAAGACAACATCAAGCTGGGGGCGGGCGGCATCCGCGAGATCGAGTTTATCGTCCAGGTGTTCCAGCTGATCCGCGGCGGGCGGGAGCCGTCGCTGCAATCCCGCTCCCTGCTGCCAACGCTTGCGGCAATTGCACAGCTGAATCTGCTGCCGGAAGGGGATGCGCACATCCTGCGTGAGGCCTACCTCTTTTTGCGTCGGCTGGAGAACCTGCTGCAAAGCATTAACGACGAACAAACCCAGACCCTGCCGGGAGATGAGCTTAATCGCGCCCGTCTCGCCTGGGGAATGCGCCTGGACCACTGGCAGGCGCTGACCGAGGCGCTGGATGCGCACATGGCCGCGGTGCGGCGGATTTTTAACGACCTGATTGGCGACGATGAGAGCGAGTCGCAGGATGATGAGCTGTCCGAACACTGGCGCGAGCTGTGGCAGGATGCGCTTCAGGAGGACGACACTACCCCGGTGCTGGCCCACCTCAGCAATGATGACCGCCACCGGGTGGTGGCGCTGATTGCCGATTTCCGCCTGGAGCTGAACAAGCGCGCCATTGGCCCGCGCGGACGTCAGGTGCTCGATCACCTGATGCCGCACCTGCTGAGCGATGTCTGTTCCCGCGCCGAT
The DNA here is from genome assembly GCF_019584355.1 of Leclercia sp. EC_58. Taxonomy (NCBI): domain Bacteria; kingdom Pseudomonadati; phylum Pseudomonadota; class Gammaproteobacteria; order Enterobacterales; family Enterobacteriaceae; genus Leclercia; species Leclercia sp. EC_58. Next base: position 383,863 of record NZ_VDAM01000001.1, on the reverse strand, counting down.
GCGCCGGTGCCGCTGTCGCGTCTGACCCCGTTACTCAGCGGAATCATCACCCGCACCACCTATCTGGAGCTGCTCAGCGAGTTCCCGGGCGCGCTCAAGCACCTGATTTCCCTCTGCGCCGCCTCGCCAATGATCGCCAGCAAGCTGGCGCGCTATCCGCTGCTGCTGGACGAGCTGCTCGATCCCAACACCCTTTACCAGCCGACGGCGACCGACGCCTATCGCGATGAGCTGCGCCAGTATCTGCTGCGCGTGCCGGAAGAGGATGAGGAGCAGCAGCTGGAGGCGCTGCGGCAGTTTAAGCAGGCGCAACTGCTGCGTGTGGCTGCCGCCGACATCGCCGGAACGCTGCCGGTAATGAAAGTGAGCGATCACTTAACCTGGCTGGCGGAGGCGATTATTGATGCCGTTGTCCATCAGGCATGGGTGCAGATAGTGGCGCGTTACGGCCAGCCGAAGCACCTGGCCGATCGCGAAGGACGCGGCTTTGCGGTGGTGGGTTACGGCAAGCTGGGCGGCTGGGAGCTGGGCTACAGCTCCGATCTGGATCTCATTTTCCTTCACGACTGCCCGGTAGATGTGATGACCGACGGTGAGCGTGAGATCGATGGGCGTCAGTTCTACCTGCGCCTGGCCCAGCGCATCATGCACCTGTTCAGCACCCGCACGTCGTCGGGCATTCTGTATGAAGTGGATGCCCGCCTGCGTCCGTCCGGGGCGGCGGGCATGCTGGTCTCTTCCACCGAGTCGTTCGCCGACTACCAGAAGAACGAAGCCTGGACCTGGGAGCATCAGGCTCTGGTGCGCGCCCGGGTGGTCTATGGCGATCCGCAGCTGAAGGCGCAGTTTGATACCATTCGCCGCGACGTGCTGACCGCCACGCGTGAAGGCCAGACGCTGCAGACCGAGGTGCGCGAGATGCGTGAAAAAATGCGCGCCCATCTGGGAAATAAACACCGGGATCGCTTTGATATTAAAGCCGACGAAGGCGGTATTACCGACATCGAATTTATCACCCAGTATCTGGTGCTGCGTGACGCCCACGCCAAACCGAAGCTGACCCGCTGGTCGGATAATGTGCGCATTCTGGAACTGCTGGCGCAGAACGACATTATGGATGAGCAGGAGGCGCTGGCGCTCACCCGCGCTTACACCACGCTGCGCGATGAACTGCACCATCTGGCGTTGCAGGAGCAGCCCGGCCATCTGCCGCTCGACTGCTTTAACGCCGAGCGGGAGCTGGTACGCGCCTGCTGGCAGAAGTGGCTGGTGGAACCGTGCGTAACAAAACAAGTGTGATATTATCGCGCGCAAATTGTGAATCTTTCTGGAGTCAGGAATGAAAGTAACACTGCCAGAGTTTGAACGTGCTGGAGTTATGGTAGTTGGCGATGTGATGCTGGATCGCTACTGGTATGGGCCAACCAGCCGCATTTCCCCGGAAGCCCCGGTCCCGGTGGTGAAGGTGGATACCATTGAAGAGCGTCCTGGCGGCGCGGCAAACGTGGCGATGAACATTGCTTCTCTCGGCGCGCATTCGCGTCTGGTCGGTTTGACCGGCATCGATGATGCGGCGCGGGCGCTGAGCAAGACGCTGGCGGATGTGAACGTTAAATGTGATTTCGTTTCTGTTCCAACGCACCCGACCATTACCAAGCTGCGCGTGCTGTCGCGCAACCAGCAACTTATCCGCCTCGACTTTGAAGAGGGCTTTGAAGGGGTAGATCCGGAGCCGCTGCACGAGCGTATCAACCAGGCGCTGGGTAACATCGGGGCGCTGGTGCTCTCCGACTACGCCAAAGGGGCGCTGGCGAGCGTCCAGCAGATGATTAAGCTGGCGCGCGCTTCCGGTGTGCCGGTGCTGATCGACCCGAAAGGCACCGACTTCGAACGCTACCGCGGTGCGACGCTGCTGACGCCTAACCTCTCCGAATTCGAAGCGGTGGCGGGCAAATGCAAAACCGAAGATGAGATCGTTGAGCGCGGCATGAAGATCATCGCCGACTTCGACCTCTCCGCGCTGCTGGTGACCCGTTCCGAGCAGGGGATGACCCTGCTGCAGCCGGGCAAAGCGCCGCTGCATATGCCAACCCAGGCGCAGGAAGTGTATGACGTCACCGGTGCGGGCGATACGGTGATTGGCGTGCTGGCGGCGACGCTGGCTGCCGGGAATACCCTCGAAGAGGCCTGCTACTTTGCCAACGCTGCCGCAGGCGTGGTGGTCGGCAAGCTGGGGACCTCAACCGTCTCTCCCATCGAGCTGGAAAACGCGGTGCGTGGGCGCGCCGAAACCGGTTTTGGCGTGATGAGTGAAGAGGAGCTGAAAGTGGCCGTGGCCGCCGCGCGTAAGCGTGGTGAGAAAGTGGTGATGACCAACGGCGTGTTCGACATTCTGCACGCGGGCCACGTCTCCTATCTTGCCAACGCGCGCAAGCTGGGCGACCGCCTGATTGTGGCGGTGAACAGCGATGCTTCTACCAAACGGCTGAAAGGCGAAACCCGTCCGGTGAATCCGCTTGAGCAGCGCATGATTGTGCTTGGCGCGCTGGAAGCGGTGGACTGGGTCGTCTCCTTCGAAGAGGACACTCCGCAGCGTCTGATTGCCGGGATCCTGCCGGACCTGCTGGTGAAAGGCGGTGACTACAAGCCTGAGCAAATCGCGGGCAGCGAAGAGGTCTGGGCCAACGGCGGGGAAGTGATGGTGCTCAATTTTGAGGACGGGTGTTCAACCACCAACATCATCAAAAAGATCCAGAAAGACAGCGAGCAATAAAAAACGGGCCGAAAGGCCCGTTTTTTTGCGATGAATTATTCCACGTTATCCACCGGTGGGATCGCTGGCGCCGGTTTCACTTCGTCGACAACGTTGCGGTTTTCCAGCTCGGTGAGGCGCTGCTCCAGCAGGGCAATCTTCTCACGGGTGCGCAGCAGAACCTGCGTCTGCACGTCAAATTCTTCACGGCTGACCAGATCCAGACGCATCAGCTGCGCCTGCAGCACCTGGCGGATCTTCTTCTCAACATCATCACCAAACTCACGTACGCCTTTTGGCATGGATTCATGGACCTGGCGGGCAAGTTGTTCAATTTTTTTTGGGTCGATCATCATAGTTCCCTTGAAGTAAAGATGTTTAGAATCATTGTAGCGCGTTACGGAGATCCTTAAACCAGAATTGTGTGAAGCTTATGCGTTGCCGAACATAATCATTAGCGTTATAGTTATCCCGCTTATTCTCAGGGCGGGGCGAAATTCCCCACCGGCGGTAAATCAACACCATGTTGAAAGCCCGCGAGCGCTTTGGGTGCACACTCAAAGGTCAGCAGATCCGGTGTAATTCCGGGGCCGACGGTTAAAGTCCGGATGGGAGAGAGTAACGAACCAGTCGGGCGAGGCCCGCTCACGTTATTTTTTTGCCGTACTCCGGCGCTCCTAAGACTGCCCTGATTCTGGTAACCATAATTTTAATGAGGTTTTTTTACCATGAATCAGACGCTCCTTTCCTCTTTCGGTACCTCTACTGACCGTGTTGAGCAGGCGCTTGCTGCGCTTCGCGAAGGCCGCGGCGTGATGGTGCTTGACGATGAAGACCGTGAAAACGAAGGCGATATGATTTTCGCCGCCGAAACCATGACCGTTGAGCAGATGGCGCTGACCATCCGTCACGGCAGCGGTATTGTTTGCCTGTGTATCACCGAAGATCGCCGTAAACAGCTGGAACTGCCTATGATGGTAGAGAACAACACCAGCGCCTTCGGCACCGGTTTTACCGTCACCATCGAAGCCGCCAGCGGCGTGACCACTGGTGTTTCTGCTGCTGACCGCGTCACCACCGTGCGAGCCGCCATTGCTGACGGTGCAAAACCTTCTGACCTGAACCGTCCGGGCCATGTCTTCCCGCTGCGCGCGCAGCCGGGCGGCGTGTTGACTCGCGGCGGCCACACCGAAGCCACTATCGATCTGGTCACGCTGGCCGGTTTCAAACCCGCCGGAGTGCTCTGTGAACTGACCAATGATGATGGCTCTATGGCCCGCGCGCCGGAGTGCATCGACTTCGCGGTGAAACACAACATGGCTGTGGTCACCATTGAAGATCTGGTGGCGTATCGCCAGGCGCAAGAGCGCAAAGCCAGCTGATAACGCATCATAAAAAACGCCGGGTTAACCCGGCGTTTTTTTTAACCTATTCCTGCCGTCTGGAGCAGCACCAGACTGAGCCCCATCACCGACATCCCGCACAACACGCCGTAGCTGGGATTGTTATTAGGGTCGATCTCTTTGGCGAGCGGCATCAGCTCGTCCACCGACAGCGCCACCATAATGCCCGCCACTGCCGCCATAATTGCCGCCATCACCACGGGTGAAATCAGGCTGCCGAGGATCAACCACGCCAGCACTCCGCCGAGGATCTCTGCCATGCCGGAAATGCCTGCCCAGAATACCGCCTTACGCTTAGAACCCGTTGCGGCATAGACCGGGCCTGCGACCGCCAGCCCCTCCGGGATATTGTGCAACGCCACCGCCAGCGCAATACCGAATCCTAACTCCAGGTTGTTACTGGCGGTCACATAGGTCGCAACGCCTTCCGGGAAGTTATGCAGGCTGATGCCCAGGGTCAGCAGCAGCGCAGTACGTCGCAAGTTGCGGGGCAGGGGCTGACTCCCTTTCTGCATCAGATCCTGCGGGTGCGCGTGGGGCAGCATTCTGTCCAGCGCAAAGTAGCCCAGCAGGCCAAAAACAAACATTCCGTAGCCGAGCACCGGCGACATCCCTTCGGTGCCGAGTGCCGCGGGCAGCATCTCCATCAGGGAGATGAGCAACATGATCCCGGCGGCAAAGCCGAGCGAAAATGCCAGTACGCGGTTAGAGGGCTTCTGGCCCAGCACGCCGAGCAGGGCGCCGATAAAGGTGGCGGCGCCTGCGAGAATCGTCAGAATCAGAGGAACTGACATTCATCTCTCCTTATGATAATGATTATCATTCATATTAAAGGCTAAACGCGCGTAAAGCGAGCGGGTATAATCGCCTTTACAGATCCCTTACATTCAAATTTCCTGATGATCTTCATCATGGTTATCAGAGTTCATCTTATCCTGTTAACGGGTAAGGTAAAGCTATCAAATCGACAGCTTGTGTAAGGATATCATCATGACATCTTCTCGTATGCCAGCACTGTTTTTGGGCCACGGTAGCCCCATGAACGCGCTGGAGGATAACGTCTATACCCGCGCCTGGCGTCATCTGGGAGAGACGTTGCCGCGTCCGAAAGCGATCGTGGTGATTTCTGCACACTGGTTTACCCGTGGCACCGGCGTTACCGCGATGGAAACGCCGAAAACGATCCATGATTTTGGTGGCTTCCCGCAGGCGCTGTACGACACGCACTATCCGGCACCGGGATCACCAGCCCTGGCGCAGCGGCTGGTAGAGCTGCTGGCGCCTCTCCCGGTCACCCTTGATAAAGAGGCGTGGGGCTTTGACCACGGCTCCTGGGGCGTGCTGATCAAGATGTACCCGGATGCCGATATCCCGATGGTGCAGCTGAGTATCGACAGCACCAAACCGGCGGCATGGCACCTTGAAATGGGCCGTAAGCTCGCCGCGCTCCGTGACGAGGGCATCATGCTGATAGCCAGCGGTAACGTGGTGCATAACCTGCGCACGGCCCGCTGGCATGGAGAAAACACGCCCTATCCGTGGGCAACGTCGTTTAGCGATTACGTGAAAGCAAACCTGACCTGGCAGGGGCCGGCTGAAGAACATCCCCTGGTGAACTATCTGGCGCACAAAGGCGGCTCGCTCTCGAACCCGACGGCGGAACATTTCCTGCCGCTGCTCTATGTTCTGGGCGCGTGGGATGGTCAGGAGTCCGTTTCCACACCGGTGGATGGCATTGAGATGGGCAGTTTGAGTATGTTGTCGGTGCAGGTGGGGTAAAGTGCCCGGTGGCGCTGCGCTTACCCGGCCTACGGAGTTATGTAGGCCGGGTAAGGCGAAGCCGCCACCCGGCACCACAGGCTACTCCACGAAGATATGCGGATAGAACCGTGACAGATCCTGGGTGATCAACGCCCGATCCTCACGAATACCAATCCCGGCTGGCTGATCGTTGATCAGCCAGCTGCCGATCAGCATGTAGCTGTCGCCATACTTCGGTAACTGGCAGAACTGCTGGACGATCATCCCTTCTTCGCCATACGGACCTTCTACCGCTTCCACGGTGTTACCGTTTTCGATAATCGATACGTTAGCGCCTTCACGGGAGAAAATCGGCTTTTTGACATACTTATCCATCTGCGGATGGTTATCTTCCGCGAAGTAAGCGGGCAGCAGATTTGGATGGTCAGGGAACATCTCCCACAGCAGCGGCAGCAGGGCTTTGTTGGAGATAATGCTCTTCCAGGCCGGCTCCAGCCAGCGTACGCCAGCATCTTCCAGCTTGGTAGAGAAGACTTCGCGCAGCATGTATTCCCACGGATAGAGCTTGAACAGGTTACTGATTACCTGGTCCTGCAGATCGGTGAACTGGCCTTTTTCACCCAGCCCGATATCTTCTATGTAGAGGAATTCAGTGGCGACTTCGGCTTCGGCAGCGCAGTCCTGCAGATACTGTACCGTGCCGCGATCTTCGACCGTGTCGCGACAGCAGGCAAAGTGCAGCAGGTTAAAGCCGTGCTGTTCGCGCAGCTCAGTGAAACGCGCGATCAGCTTTTCCTGCAGGCTGTTGAACTGATCGCTGCCTTCCGGCAGACGGCCTGCGTTCTGCTGATCTTCCAGCCAGATCCACTGGAAGAAGGCCGCTTCATACAGGGAGGTTGGTGTATCGGCGTTGTTCTCAAGCAGCTTCGGCTCGCCGGTGCCATCCCACGCCAGATCGAGGCGGGAGTAGAGCGACGGCTGATGGGTCTGCCATGACTGACGCACAAAGCCCCAGGTGTGCTTCGGAATGCGGAATTTGGTCAGCAGCTCATCGCTGGCGATCACCTTTTCCACCACCTTCAGGCACATCTGATGCAGCTCCGCCGTCACCTCTTCCAGTTTTTCAACCTGGGCGAGGGTCAGCTTGTAGTAGGCATCTTCACACCAGTACGGCTCGCCGTACATGGTGTGGAAGTTGAAACCATATTCGGTGGCTTTTTCGCGCCAGTCCGGGCGCTCAACAATACTGACTCGTTCCATTATCAGCCGCCCATTGAGCGCGTTGAGGTGCCGGTCGCGCTGCGCTGCATGGTGTTCTGTTTGGCAACAGACTCACCAAAGCCGCCGCGGGTAACGGTGCTGGTGGTCGCCGGTTTTGGCGCCATGGCGGTCTTAGGTACGTTCATGGTGCGGCCAGGCTGTGCGGCACCATAACCTTTGCCGTTGGCATCGGTGTACTGACCGTAAGCCGGGCTGGCCGGGTTCTTCGAGCTGAACAGCGGTTGCTGTTGATAACCCGCACCGCCGCCCATCAGACGGCCCATCATGTAACCGGCCATCAATGGCATCCAGAAACTGCCGCTGGATTGTGCCTGCGCCTGGTTTTCTGGCGCCGTGCCCGCCTGGGCCGGAGCAGGAGCCTGCTGGCACTGGCCTTCGCCAAATTCCGCTACGCAGTCTTCACGGCTGGCATATTTCGGCGCGGTACGTTCGGCCTCTTTCAGGGCATTGTTGTAGGCGGTGGTACACTCTGCCTTGTTGCCGGTGGCGGAGGTACAGTCATCGGCATTCTGATAGAGCGAAACCGTTTCGTCGCTTTGCTCACAGCCTGCCAGCATAAACACGGCGCCCAGCGCTAGGGCGACAGGAGTGAGGTGACGCGCGTTCCAGCTTTTGCGGAACGTGGCGTGATTAATGGATTTTGTCCGTTTCATGATCGTCTTCCAGGACCCAGTGGTAAAACACAGAAAATAACGCTCAGAATAGAGGATGAGTGGTGGAAATTGAAGCGATGGGGGCGAAACTGGGGGATCTTTACGTTGGCTTACGTTTTTTTGTCGGACAGCGCGATAATACCCGGCCAGGATAGCCCTGGCCGGATAACAGCATTAGTTGCTGGTGGTACGCGCAGCGGCGGCGGTTAAGCCATCAGCAGAGGCAGCCTGCTGTGGATTTTCCGGGGCCACAACCTCTGGGGTCGTGGAGATAGGTTTACCCAGGGCGCCGTTCAGCGCCAGCAGATCCTGCTCGTTCAACGTACCCAGCGCTGACTTGATGTTCAGCTGGTTAATCAGGTAGTTGTAACGGGCGTTGGAGAGCTGTTGTTTGGCGTTGTAGAGCGTGGTGGTCGCATCCAGAACGTCAACAATGGTACGGGTACCCACCGAGTAACCGGCTTCTGATGCATCCAGAGAGCTCTGGGCAGAGACAACGGCCTGTTTGTAAGCGTTGATGCTGCTGATAGAGGCGTTCACGTTGTTGAAGGAGGAACGCACGGTCTGAACCACGCTGCGGTGCGCGCTTTCAAGCTGTTCGCTGGCACCGACAAAGTTGTACTGCGCCTGTTTCACCTGCGAATTGACCTGACCACCCTGATAGATCGGCAGGGAGAAGCTCAGACCAATTTTGTTCTGGCCGACATCGCTGTCGCTGTACTGACCACCTTGGGCACCGCTGGTTCTGGAGCCGCTATAGCTGGTATTCGACACGCTGGTAGAGGCGTTCAGGCTCAGGGTTGGCAGGTGGCCATCCTGTGCCTGGCGAATTTGCTCACGCGCCAGATCCTGGTTCAGACGGGCCTGCAGCAGGCTAAGGTTACGGTTTTCCGCTTCTTTCAGCAGGGCATTCACCGCCTGCGGCTTGTCAGTTTTGAAGCGTTCAACGTTCAGGGAAGCCAGTTGCGGGTAGTAGTTACCGGTGACCTGACGCAGCTCTTCAACGGCGTTATCCAGATCGTTACGCGCGGTCACTTCGTTCGCCAGTACGCTGTCGTATTGTGAACGGGCGTTCTGCACGTCGGTAATGGCCACCAGACCCACGTTAAAACGCTGGGTCGTCTGATCGAGCTGACGGTAGATGGCTTGTTTCTGCGCTTCAATATAGGAGAGCGTATCGATGGCGCTCAGCACTCTGAAGTAAGCGGTAGCCGTGTTAAGGATCAGCGTCTGCTGGTCGGTCTGATAGGTGACATCCTGAATACCGGCTGCTTTTTCCTGCAGGCTCAGGGTACGCCATTTAGACATATCAAACAGCGTCTGGGTTAACTGGAGTGAACCGCTGGTCACGTTGGAGTCGATGCCATTCGCATCACGATAGCCGTTGTTATAGGTATAATCAGCACCTAAACCCAGCTGTGGTAATAATGGACTGCGTGCTTCATTAATTTTTTCAAATGCAGCGTCACGATCGGCAGCGGACTTGCGCAGTTCCGGGTTGCTCAGACGTGCCTGCTTATAAACCTGTATCAGGTCTTCTGCCTGACTCAACGCGCTGAAGCCCGTCAGGCTCAGGCCGATGAGGATGGGGAGCAATTTCTTCATTTGCTTTCCTTGTTGTGAAGCTTTGTTAGCGCTGATCTAATTAAAAAAATATCTACCGATTCTAGCAGACTTCGCCACTGCAAAAGGTTGGCGTTCCGTGCCATGCGGCAGTAACTTGCACCAATTTACCATACTGTTGTAGAAACCGCAGTTTAGCAGATTGGAATTTCACCTTAACGCCACCATAAATAACAGGACGCAAACATGGAAAAACCAGAGAAGATGCCAGTGACATTCACAAAAAACGATGTAGAAATTATTGCACGAGAAACGCTCTACAGCGGATTTTTTTCACTGGAATTATACCGTTTTCGCCATCGTCTGTTTAACGGCGAAATGAGTGGCGAAGTGCGGCGCGAAATTTTTGAGCGCGGGCATGCTGCAGTCTTGCTACCCTTTGACCCAGTGCGTGATGAAGTGGTACTGGTAGAGCAGATTCGCATTGCCGCGCTGGATACCAGCGAAAGCCCGTGGCTGCTGGAGATGGTGGCCGGGATGGTTGAAGCAGGCGAGACCCCGGATGAGGTCGCCCGTCGCGAGGCGATGGAAGAGGCCGGGCTGATTGTTGGGCGTACAAAACCGATTTCGAATTATCTGGCAAGCCCTGGCGGCACCAGCGAGCGTTTATCGGTTCTGGTAGGCGAAGTGGACGCCACGACCGCGCAAGGGATTCACGGTCTGGTTGATGAAAACGAAGATATTCGTGTTCATGTGGTAAGTCGGGAGCAGGCTTATCAATGGGTAGAAGAGGGGAAAATCGACAACGCGGCTTCTGTCATCGCTTTGCAATGGCTACAGCTGCACTATCAGGAATTAAGAAACGAGTGGAAAAAATGAAGCGTTATACACCTGACTTCCCTGAAATGATGCGCCTGTGCGAAACCAATTTCGCCCAGTTGCGCCGTTTGCTGCCGCGTAATGACGCGCCCGGCGAAACAGTGAGCTATCAGGTGAGCAACGCGCAGTATCGGTTAACGATTACGGAATCAACCCGTTACACTACGCTGGTGGAGATCGAACAAACGGCACCTTCCATCAGCTACTGGAGCCTGCCGTCGATGACGGTGCGGCTCTACCATGACGCGATGGTCGCTGAAGTGTGTTCAAGTCAGCAGATCTTCCGCTTCAAAGCGCGTTATGATTACCCAAATAAAAAGTTGCATCAACGTGACGAAAAGCATCAAATTAATCAGTTTCTGGCTGATTGGCTAAGATACTGTTTAGCACATGGAGCGATGGCGATTCCGGTTTGTTAGCGTCGTGAAACCTACCTAAGGACACCATTTGGAAAGCCTGTTGAACCTGACTGTTGCTGGTGGGGCGCCAGTCAGGGTATTACAAATTACCGATACTCACCTGTTTGCCAATAAGCATGAAACCCTGTTAGGTGTGAATACCTGGGAGAGTTATCAGGCTGTTCTGGAAGCCATTCATGGCCAGAAGCGCGAATGCGATTTGATTGTCGCAACGGGCGATTTGGCGCAGGACCAAACCGCCGCGGCTTATCAGCATTTCGCTGAAGGTACCGCGAGCTTTCACGCGCCCTGCGTCTGGTTACCGGGAAACCACGATTTTCAACCGGCGATGTACAGCGCACTTCAGGATTCAGGCATTTCGCCCGCTAAACGGGTCTACGCCGGCGACCACTGGCAGATTCTGCTGCTCGACAGCCAGGTCTTCGGCGTGCCGCACGGTGAGCTGAGCGATTTTCAGCTGGAGTGGCTGGAAGCGAAACTGGCGGCTGAGCCGGAGCGCAACACGCTGCTTTTACTGCATCATCATCCGCTGCCGGCAGGATGTAGCTGGCTCGATCAGCACAGCCTGCGCAACTCCGCCGCCCTGGATCAGGTGCTGGAGAAATTCCCGCGGGTGAAGCACTTGCTCTGCGGACATATCCATCAGGAGCAGGATCTCGACTGGAACGGTCGTCGCCTGCTGGCTACGCCTTCTACCTGCGTGCAGTTCAAACCGCATTGCGCGAACTTCACGTTAGATACCATTGCGCCAGGCTGGCGCTGGCTGGAACTGCATGCCGACGGCTCGTTGACCACCGAAGTCTGCCGTCTGGAAGGCACCCGGTTCCGCCCGGATACCGCGTCAGAAGGCTACTGATGTCTGCGCTCCTTTATCTGCACGGGTTCAACAGCTCCCCGCGCTCGGCAAAAGCGACGCTGTTTCGCCAATGGCTGGAGGTTCATCATCCCGACGTCGAGATGATCGTCCCGCAGCTGCCGCCGTACCCTGCAGACGCCGCCGAGATGCTGGAGACCATCGTCATGGCTCACGGCGGCGAGCCGTTCGGCGTGGTGGGCTCTTCCCTTGGCGGCTACTACGCCACCTGGCTCTCCCAGTGCTTTATGGTACCCGCCGTGGTGGTGAATCCAGCGGTGCGGCCTTTTGAGCTGCTGGTGGGCTATCTTGGGCACAACGAGAACCCCTACACCGGACAGCAATATGTGCTAGAGTCTCGCCATATTTACGACCTCAAAGTGATGCAGATTGATCCGCTGGAAGCGCCAGATCTTATCTGGCTGCTGCAACAGACGGGTGATGAAGTGCTGGATTACCGCCAGGCAGTGGCGTATTACGCCTCTTGCCGCCAGACTGTAGAAGAGGGTGGTAACCACGCTTTCACGGGCTTTGAGGATCATTTCACCCAGATTGTCGATTTTCTCGGTCTGCACAGCCTCTGACAATCGCTGCGAATTGCTAGTTTAAATCATGACGCAAACCTATAACGCTGATGCCATTGAGGTACTCACCGGGCTTGAGCCGGTTCGCCGCCGTCCGGGGATGTACACCGATACTACGCGCCCAAACCATCTGGGCCAGGAAGTAATTGATAACAGCGTCGACGAAGCGCTGGCGGGTCATGCCAGACGCGTTGACGTTATTCTGCATGCTGACCAGTCGCTGGAAGTGATCGACGACGGGCGCGGCATGCCTGTCGATATCCACCCGGAAGAGGGTGTGCCGGCGGTTGAACTGATCCTCTGCCGCCTGCATGCGGGCGGGAAGTTCTCCAATAAAAATTACCAGTTCTCAGGCGGTCTGCACGGGGTAGGTATCTCCGTGGTGAACGCCCTGTCCAAACGGGTGGAAGTGACCGTTAAGCGCGACGGCCAGGTCTACAACATCGCCTTTGAGAACGGCGATAAAGTGCAGGATTTGCAGGTGATCGGTACCTGCGCGAAACGCAATACCGGCACCAGCGTCCACTTCTGGCCGGACGAGAGCTTCTTCGACAGCCCGCGTTTCTCTGTTTCTCGCTTAACGCACATCCTGAAAGCGAAAGCGGTGCTCTGCCCTGGGGTAGAAATTACCTTCAAGGATGAGGTCAACAACAGCGAGCAGCGCTGGTGCTACCAGGATGGTCTGAATGATTACCTGGACGAAGCGGTTAACGGCCTGCCAACCCTGCCGGAAAAACCGTTTATCGGTAATTTTGCCGGTGATACGGAAGCGGTGGATTGGGCGTTGCTGTGGCTGCCGGAAGGCGGCGAGCTGCTGACCGAAAGCTACGTTAACCTCATCCCGACCATGCAGGGCGGGACGCACGTGAACGGCCTGCGCCAGGGGCTGCTGGATGCGATGCGTGAGTTCTGTGAATACCGCAACATTCTGCCGCGCGGCGTGAAGCTGTCGGCGGAAGATATCTGGGAGCGCTGCGCCTACGTCCTCTCCGTGAAGATGCAGGATCCGCAGTTTGCCGGTCAGACCAAAGAGCGTCTCTCCTCGCGCCAATGCGCGGCGTTCGTCTCCGGCGTGGTGAAAGATGCCTTCAGTCTGTGGCTGAACCAGAACGTACAGGCCGCAGAAATGCTGGCCGAAATGGCGATCTCCAGCGCCCAGCGCCGTCTGCGCGCGGCGAAGAAAGTGGTGCGTAAAAAGCTCACCAGCGGCCCTGCGCTGCCGGGCAAGCTGGCGGACTGTACTGCGCAGGATCTGAACCGTACCGAGCTGTTCCTCGTGGAAGGGGACTCTGCGGGCGGGTCGGCCAAGCAGGCGCGCGACCGTGAATATCAGGCGATCATGCCGCTGAAGGGTAAGATCCTTAACACCTGGGAAGTCTCTTCCGATGAGGTGCTGGCGTCGCAGGAGGTGCATGACATCTCGGTGGCGATCGGTATCGATCCGGACAGCGAGGATCTGAGCCAGCTGCGTTACGGCAAGATCTGTATCCTCGCGGATGCGGACTCCGATGGGCTGCACATCGCCACCCTGCTGTGTGCGCTCTTTGTGAAGCACTTTCGCACGCTGGTGAAAAACGGCCATGTCTATGTGGCGCTGCCGCCGTTGTACCGTATCGATCTCGGTAAAGAGGTCTATTACGCCCTGACGGAAGAAGAGAAAGCGGGCGTGCTGGAACAGCTTAAACGCAAGAAGGGCAAACCTAACGTGCAGCGCTTTAAAGGGCTGGGCGAGATGAACCCTTTACAGCTGCGTGAAACCACGCTCGATCCGAACACCCGCCGTCTGGTACAGCTCACCATCAGCGATGAAGATGAGCAGCAGACCACCGCGGTGATGGATATGCTGCTGGCCAAGAAGCGCTCGGAAGACCGCCGCAACTGGCTGCAGGAGAAGGGCGACCTGGCGGATATCGAGGGTTGATGCCTTGCCGGGCGGCGGCTGCGCCTTGCCCGGCCTACCCGCACCTGTAGGCCCGTGCAAGCGAAGCGCCGCCGGGCATTGCGTCAGGCCGCATGATTCTTCCGGTACTGCAAGGGCGTCTCTCCGATGCCCTTTTTAAATGCGCTGATAAAGTAGGTCACGTCCGAAAACCCCACCCGCGCGGCAATCTCCCGCACGCTCGCCTCCGAATGCAGCAGGCACTCACAGGCTTTGCGTAATCGTAACGTATTCAGGTAATCGTGAATTTTCTCCCCCGTTTCCGCATGGAATTTCCGGGATACGTAGCTGCGGGATTTCCCCAGCTCGTCTGCCAGCGCATCAAGACTGAACTTATGCTGATAGTGCTCGTCCAGCCAGAACATTACCTGGCTGGCGATACCGTGGCTGTTGCCGGGCTGGCCTTCGTCATCGTGCGGCAGCATGGCGAACAGGCTAATCAGCAGGCTGGCGATGCGCTCGCTGTTCAACGGCGGCGGGTAGCAGCTGAAGAGATGATCGAGATGGCTGTGGCAGTGGGCCATGTCCGCTACCCAGGCTTCTCCTCCCCGTTGGGACAGCTTCTGGAGTCGTTGTTGGGTCTGCGGGAAGTCGCGCAGGGCTTTCATTACCGCATGCTGATCGAGATGAATAATGGTCCGGCGGTAATTCGCTTCGGCCTGGGGATCGACCATCACCTTGTGCAGGGTAAAGGGGGGAAAGAAAAACAGCCTCCCCGGGCGCATGGTGTAGTGACGATTATCGACAATCGCCACGCCAAAGCCCTCTTCGACATAGAGGATCTCCAGACACTGGTGCCAGTGGTGATAGCGCACGGTGTTGGCGAACAGGCGACTGAACGACACGAGGGTATCGTTCAGGGTGATGAGCTCAAGGTGTTCCGCCGTGGGGGTCTCGCGCATAGTGCAATAAAACTCAACTTTTCCCTTTTCTTTCCCCTTTATAAACCACCTTTTTAAATTTCCTCAACTGCGGGTTTATTCATCTCTCACTCCTGTGACCCGGCTAACATTTCTGCACCTTGCTGATTAACTATGCTTTGCCGCAGTTGATTGCGAGGACGAGCGTATGTGCGCGGCAAATAAAGAAAAATCAAATCCGTTGTCATCCCGCCAGGATCTGGTGGCGGCCCTTAATACCCTGCTGGCCGCGGTGGATAAGCAGTTCCCGGCGGGTAGCTCCCGTTTTTCACTGGGCGATACCAGCGCCCACTACGCCACCGATGTCGCGCAGATGGAGGGGCTCTCCCGGGTCTTGTGGGGGCTGTTTCCGCTGATGGCCGCAGGCGACAGTACGCCGTTCAGCGATAAATACCTCACCGCCATTAAGCAGGGGACCGATCCGCAAAGCGCAGGCTACTGGGGCGAAGCCGGGCCTTATGACCAACGTCTGGTGGAGATGGCGGCCTATGGCCTCGGGCTGGCGCTGCTGCGGGACAAACTCACTGAACTGTTTAACGAACGTGAGCTGATGAACCTGCACGCCTGGCTGAACCAGATCACCGACGCGACGATGCCGGACAGCAACTGGAACTACTTCGCCATTATGGTCCAGCTTGGCTTTAAGCGCGCCGGGCTGCCATACGATCAGCAGGCCATCGATCGCCGCTTCGCCATGATGGAGGCCTACTATCTGGGGGACGGCTGGTATTCCGACGGTCCGGGTCGGCCAAAGGACTATTACATCTCAATGGCGTTTCACTTTTACGGTTTGATCTACGCCACCCTGAGTGGTGATGAGGCGAGGGCAGAGGTGCTGCGCCAGCGTTCGCGCCTGTTCGCGGAAGATTTTATCTATATGTCCGCTGCCGACGGCGCCTCGGTGCCCTTTGGCCGCAGCCTGACCTACCGCTTCGCGATGGTCGCCTTCTGGAGCGCAGTGGCTTTTTCCGGACTGAAGGTGTTTACGCCGGGGATCGTGAAAGGGATCATCCTCCGTCATCTGCGCTGGTGGCAGCAGCAGCCGATGACCGATCGCGACGGGATCCTGACGCTTGGCTTCGCCTACCCGAACCTGGCGATGTGCGAGGACTATAACTCCCCCGGCTCGCCTTACTGGGCGCTGAAAACCTACCTGATTTTGTCCCTGCCGGAGAGCCATCCGTTCTGGCAGGCAGAAGAGCAGCCATTACCTGCGCTTGCCGAAAAGCGTGTCATTCCCCATGCCCAGCAGATCCTGATGCACGCGGATCACGTCACCATGCTTACCGCCGGACAGCTGGAGCTGAACAACTACGTTAACACTGAGGCGAAATACACCAAATTTGCCTACTCCAGCCGCTTTGGGTTCACCATCGAGCGCGGACGCTTCGGCATCAAGCATGCCGCCTGCGACTCCATGCTGCTGCTGGCCGATGGTGATAACTACTTCCGCGGACGCCGTGAATGCGAGGCGGTCCGCGTCGAAGAGAACTTCATCTTTTCGCGCTGGTCGCCGTGGCATGACGTCCATATCGACAGCTGGCTGGTGCCCTTCGGCGAGTGGCATCTGCGCCTGCACCGCATTAACAGCGCCCGCACGTTGCAGACGGTGGAGGGCGGGTTTGCGGTAATGAAAACCGACCACCAGCTTATCGGGCGCGGCAGTTATCTGAATGCCGCGAACGGCAGCAGCGTCATTGTTGATCTGTCGCCTGTCATTAGCCGTCAGCCTGACAGCGTGGTGACGCCACCCAACAGCAGCATCATGTTTGCCGAATGCGCCGCCATTCCGGTGCTGACCACCCCTCTCCCGCAGGGGGAGAGCTGGCTGTGCAGCGCGGTATACGCCTCCGGGAAAGCGCGTGCAGAGGCAAACACACCACAACTGAAAATAGAAGATAACCGGGTCGTTATTTGCGCGCCCGGAAGCGAACGTAAGCTGTCGTTCATTTTATAAGAGCCTTACCCTGGATATCGGCGAGGATGGTATGAGCAACAAAACTGAATATTACAAAATCAGCAGTTTTATTTTTCTCTATTTCTTTACCTGGTCGGCCAGTATTGGTTTGCTGGCGATCTGGCTCGGGCAAAAAGCCAACCTGAGCGGCTCGGTGATCGGCACCGTATTTGCGGTAAACGGTGTCTTCTCCGTTATTCTGAAACCGATCTATGGCTACATTCTGGATAAGATCGGCATGAGCAAATACCTGCTCTATTTTGTGGTGGCGATGTCCGCCCTGATGGCGCCGTTCTTTATTTATGTCTATCAGCCGCTGTTAATGTCCAACACCATGCTGGGGATTATTATTGGCGCGCTCTATTTAAGTTTCGCCTGGTATGCGGGCGTCGCGGCGTGCGAATCCTATTCCGACCGTTTCAGCCGTCTGAACGGTATGGAATTTGGTCAGATCCGTATGTGGGGATCGCTGGGCTGGGCGGTGGCATCGTCGTTCTCCGGCCTGCTGTTTAACCTCTCTCCTGCGTACAACTTTATTATGGGCAGCGTGGCGTCGGTCATTATGCTGATTGTCCTCCTGAGCCTGAAGGTGAACACCAACTCGGCCCATGCGGGTGAGGTGCTGACCAAAGAGAAAATCGTTCCGGCGGACGTCTACGCCCTGCTGCGCAGCCGCAAATTCTGGGCCTTCTGCCTGTACGTAGCGGGCGTGGCGTGGATGATGTTTATCGCCGAGCAGCAGTTCTCGCGCTATTTCGTCACCTTCTTTAATGACGTGCACCAGGGCAACGCGGTATTTGGCTATCTGGGCACCGTGCAGTCGGGCATGGAATTTATCATGTATATGGTGATCCCGCTGTTCGTGAATTTTATTGGCGCCAAACGCGGGTTATTAATTGTCGGCCTGATTGTCGGGGCGCGCCTGATTATTTCCGGGATCTGCGATTCACACCTACTCATTTCGGTTCTCAAACCGCTGTACGGTCTGGAGATCTGTCTCCTGCTGGTGTCGGTCTTTAAGTATATCGCCGAGCATTTCGATAAACGCGTGAACGCCACCATGTATCTGCTGGGCTATCAGGCAATGCTCTACGTCGGTAATGTCGTGGTCTCTTCCCCTGCGGGTTATATGTATGACCGCATCGGCTTTGAGCAGACCTATATCATCATGGGTGCCACGGCGCTGACCTTTACCCTTATTTCCGCCTTCACGTTATCCGCCTGCCAGAGCAAATGGCGCGGCGCAAAAACGCTGAACGTTGTTGAACATCATTAATTTACGTCGTCAAAGAAGGAATCGAATTATGTTAAGTCGTATCACCGAGGAACGTCTGGCCGATATTCCCGTGCCCGTGGATGAACGCGCCTTTAGCGATGAATTAATCTCGGCGCGCAGCCATATCCTCGACCTGATTAGCCGTCATTTAACGGAATTCGGTGACAAATTCCCGGCAGAAACCTGCAAAGAGGGGTTTTATCCCCTGACCGATAACGTCGAATGGACCACCAGCTTCTGGACCGGGCAGCTGTGGCTGGCGTGGGAGATGAGCGGGGACGAGAAATTCCGTGAGATGGCCCAAAAACACACGCGCTCGTTTGGCCTGCGCATTGCCGGGCGCAGCGACACCAACACCCACGATCTCGGCTTCCTCTATACGCTCTCCTGCGTGGCGGACTGGCGACTGACCGGCAGTCGCGAGGCGCGCGGCTTCTCGCTGCTGGCGGCGGAAGCCCTGCTGGAGCGCTTCCACGAGAAGGCGAAGATCATCCAGGCGTGGGGCGATCTGGCCGATCCGGAACAGGCCGGGCGGATGATCATCGACTGCAACATGAACCTGCCGCTGCTCTACTGGGCGACGGAGCAGACCGGCGATCCGCGCTTTGCCGAGGCCGCTAAAGCGCATGTGATGCAGGCCGCAACGTACCTGATCCGTGACGATGCCTCCACCTTCCACACCTACTATATGGACGTGGTCACCGGCGCGCCGCGCTACGGCAATACCCAGCAGGGCTATGCGGACGACTCCTGCTGGTCGCGGGGTCAGGCGTGGGGGATTTACGGCTTCCTGCTGAGCTATATCTATACCGGCGACGAGACGATGATTGCCCTGTCAAAACGGCTGGCAAACTACTTCCTCAACCGTCTGCCGGAGGATTACGTCTGTCACTGGGATCTGGCGCTGGTGGGCACCGACGCGCTGCGTGATTCATCGTCGGCGGCGATTGCGGTATGCGGCCTGCTGGAGCTGGTGAAGCACCTGCCGGTGACTGACCCGGATCGCGAGCGCTATCTGGCGTGGGCGAAAGGGATCATGTCCTCGCTGACCAGGCACTACCTGATGGGGAAAGAGGAGAAGGGCAACGGCGTGCTGAAACACTCCGTGTATCACCTCGCTAGCAACAAGGGCGTGGACGAGTGCGCCAGCTGGGGGGATTACTTCTACGTCGAAGCGCTGGTGCGTTTTACCCAGAGCTGGAAACTGTACTGGTAAAAAATGGCTGGGGTGATGATGTCACCACCCCAGCATCTCTTTGATGACCCGCCGGTAAGGGGTATCGATCTGCTCCGGCACCCGATTGATGTAATCCCGCGCATGCTGGCGGGTCTCGCCGCTCAGGCTATCCAGATAAACAATGGCTTCATCCACGGTGGGCACGCGGCCCTCGAGGGAGGCGCTTCTCGGCGGCAGCCCGGTCCAGATCACCGCCTCAATGCCTCTCTCAACCGCCCATCTCGAAAGCAGGCCGGTGTGGCGGCCTTCGATCAGCAATGAACCTATACCGTCACAACGATCTTCCGGGATCCCCTCGCGTTCACGCAACGCCTGACAGGCCACGCTCAGCGTTTCCACATTAAGCCATGCCCAGAGCACCGGTACGGCAGGCGCATTCATACAGATGGCGGTTGCCAGTTCACCGCCGTCACTGACCCGGCAAAACTCGACGGGCAGCGACGGTCCGTCGGTTTTCCACTCCCCGGCGACGGGGAGTGAGCCGCTTTTCCAGACCAACGAGCCCCAGCCCAGACAGGCTATCTTCATCATCTTCTCACTGTACGGCGCTATCAGGCTTCCGGAATACGCAGCGTCTGGCCAGGATAAATTTTATCGGGGCTGGAGAGCATAGGGCGGTTGGCTTCGAAGATTTTGTTGTACTGCGACGCATCTCCATACACCGTTTTGGAGATAGCGCTCAGCGTATCACCCGATTTGACCGTGTAGTAGGTGGCTTCATGTTGGGTATCGGTGGCGGTGATGGTGTTTTCCACCTCGCTGACGCCCGCGATGTTCCCTACCGCGACCTGGATTTTTTCCTTCTGCTCCTGGGTGAGTCCGTCACCCGTCACCACGGCCTTACCGTCGTTGACGTTGACCTGTACTTTGTCGGCGCCCGGTATGTTGAGTTTTTTAAGGTGTTCAGTCACCTTATCGCTCTGACCTTTGTGATCGGTCAGGTTGTCCCACAGCTTTTCACCTGCTTCTTTAACGAAGTTAAAAATTCCCATTCCTTCCTCCAGATAACAATGAAATCAGAAATAAGCATAGCAGGTGCGTTTCGAGGTGATAAAAAAAGCCCGGAAACGCTATGCGTACCGGGCCTGAGATTCGGTGCTGTTGGTATTGCCGGGCGGCACTTCGTTTGCCCGGCCTACGGTTTTGTAGGCCCGGTAAGCGTAGCGCCACCGGGCAAAACAGGGGTTAAACCCCGTTTTCCAGAATACGGATATGCGTTTCCAGAACATCCCCTTTCACCGCCTCGCTCCACGCTTTCATGTGCGGGGTCTGCAGATGCGCTTCAAGGTGCGCCACGGTTTCCCACTGCTCAACCATCACGATGGAGTCGGGGGCGGTGGTCTGGAAGCTGACGCCTGCTGCGGTGTCCACCATCGGCGCGTAGCCGTGGCAGCCGGCTTCTTCTAAAACGGTCGGGATAATTTTAGCGAACTGATCCAGCACCGCCTGACGGTGATGTTGGCCAGGACGGGTACGAATTTCAGCAATAACGGTAAGCATGGTCATTTCTCCTGATAACATGCAACCAGTTAAGCAAAAATTTCAGCCAGATGCTTGCGATATTCTGCGATATAGCGTGGCACGTCCGGCATTTTGATCACGTCGTTGGTGATAAAGGTCGGCAGCGCCTCCATTCCCAGGAACTGGTTGGCCTTGTGGAACGGCAGATAAACACCGTCCACGCCCACGCCGTGGAAGAACTGATCTTCTTCGGTGAAGGCCTCTATCGGGGCGTTCCAGGTGAGGGAAAGCATGTACTTTTTCCCCTGAATCAGACCGCCGGAGCCATATTTTTTCGAGGCATCTGAACGGGTGCGGCCATCGCTGGCATACAGCGCGCCGTGGCCTTCGGTAAAGACATCGTCCATGTACTTTTTCACGGTCCACGGCGCGCCCATCCACCAGCCAGGCATCTGCCAGATCACCACGTCAGCCCAGAGGAAGTTCTGCACTTCGGCCTGGATATCGTATTCACCGTCGGTGCGCACGACTTTAACATCATGCCCGGCGTCGCGCAGGAAGCCGTCCGCGACCTCGGTCAGGGTGTCATTCAGTTGGCCATTGGAGTGGGCGAATTTTTTTGCGCCGTTGATAATTAGGATATTGCTCATTAAGTTGTCCTCAGAGTAGCGAGTCTGAGGGCTATTCTACGCGCGACAGCGGTGCGGTGAAATTAGCAAAATGTGCAAAGTCTTTTGCTATAACAGCAATAATTCCCTACCAGCCGACGGTGACGGCAAAGCCGCCCTCTGACGCATTCCCGAGTGTTACCGTCATTCGATGCAGGGCGGCAATCCGTTTGACGATAGATAACCCCAGCCCGCTGCCGGTTTGCTCCTGTCCTGGCGGGCGATAGAAGCGCTCGCCGATCCGCGCCAGCGCCTCGGGGGCGATGCCTGGTCCGTTGTCTCGGACGGTAAAACTGCGGCTATCGAGCGTAACCTCCACCACACTGCCGCGCGGGCTGTAGCGGACGGCGTTATCCAGCAGATTACGCACCAGCAGGCTCAGCAGCAGCTGCTGGCCAGGGCGGGTGACCTGCGGGGCGTTGATATTCAGGCGCATCTCGATCCCGGCCTGCTGCGCCGGAGGGTAGATCTCCATCACCGCCGACTGGAGAACATCGGCCAGCACCAGGGATTCCACGTCATCGAGGCTCTCCAGCGAATCCAGGCGCGACAGGGTCAGGAGCTGCTCAACCAGCCGCGATGCCCGGTCGATACCGGCGTGTAGCTGGTTCAGCGCTTTGCCCTGCGCCTCAGGATCGTCCAGCGACAGCTGCGCCACGTCGGTCTGCACTTTCAGGGCGGTGAGGGGGCTGCGCAGTTCATGGGCGGCATCGGAGGTAAAGCGGCGCTCGCGGGCCATCATCTCCTGGGTGCGGGCGAACAGATGATTCAGCGCATCGAGCAGCGGGCGAACCTCAACGGGCACGCCGTGGGTCGGCAGGCGGTCAGTGGCATCCGGTGAGCGGAGGCGCAGGGTTTGCGCCAGCTTTTTCAGCGGGTGCAGTTCCCGGCTCAGCAAGACGATAAGCAACAGCAGCATCACCGGCAGCGCCACCAGCCAAGGCGTGAGCTGCGATCGCACCACGTCCAGCGCCATCTCCTGACGGTACTCCCGCTCCTGGCCGACCACCACCCGGTACTTGCCGTCCGGGGCGGTGAGCCAGAGGAAGCGCCATTCGTCGTTATCGTCGTTGAGCTGGCCGTTATCAAACCCTTCCCGGCGATAGTGATACGGAATGTCGCGCCCGTTTTCGCCGTCGTTAAGCACCATTTTGCCCTCGGGGGTGTAGATGGCGAAGGCCAGCACATCGTCATCCAGATGGCCGTGACGGGCTTTTTTCGGCACCTCGCGCATGCGTTCCGGGGCTTTGAGCTCGTCGAGATCCATCGTCAGCAGCCTTCTGGCAAACAGCATCTGCTGGGTGTCAAACAGCTTATCGAGCTTATCGGTGGTCTGGTGCCAGGCGACGATGCTCGCGGCAAACCACGCCGTCAGCGACAGGGCTAAGAACAGCAGCGTCAGGCGCAGCTTGAGGCTGAGGCGTTGGGTCAGTTTCATGCGTCACCCAAGGTATAACCGATGCCGTGCACGGTGCGGATAACATCGCTGCCGAGCTTGCGGCGCAGATGGTGTATGTGGACTTCTATGGCGTTACTGGAGACGTCGTCATCCCAGGTATAGAGCTTCTCTTCAATCAGCTTCCGCGGCAGGACGCGGCCTGCGTTGCGCATCAGGAGTTCCAGCAGGGCAAACTCTTTCGGCTTCAGCACCAGAGTTTCGCCGTTTAGCGTGGCGACGAGGCTGGTAGGATTGAGCGTGATCTTACCGTGGCGCAGTTCGCTGTGCGCCTGCCCGTGGCTGCGGCGCACCAGCGCCTCCAGGCGGGCGGCCACCTCAATCAGGGCGAAGGGTTTACAGAGATAATCGTCAGCCCCCAGGCGCAGCCCCTCGACGCGCTGATCGAGCGCATCCCGCGCGGTTAATATCAGCACCGGTTCGTCGCGCCCCTGTGCCCGCCATTCGCGCAGGATTTGTAGCCCGTCGAGGCCGGGCAGCGTCAGGTCGAGTACCACGGCGTCGTAGGGGGCGCTGTAGAGCGCCGCGCGGCCCGTTTCGCCGTCGGTGAACCAGTCCACGCAAAAGCCCATTTTCGTCAGCCCGGCTTTAATGCCGTCGCCAATCAGCCTGTCATCTTCTACCAGTAAAATGCGCATGTTTCCCTCCCTG
Source organism: Leclercia sp. EC_58 (assembly GCF_019584355.1). Classification (NCBI taxonomy): domain Bacteria; kingdom Pseudomonadati; phylum Pseudomonadota; class Gammaproteobacteria; order Enterobacterales; family Enterobacteriaceae; genus Leclercia; species Leclercia sp. EC_58. The sequence continues at coordinate 360,150 of NZ_VDAM01000001.1, read as the reverse complement.
ATGCCGTCAGTAAACCCTCTGTTACGCACAGCTGTACAGTAAAAAAATTTAAATTTTCCGCTTAAGAAGTTGTTAAGGTTTACCCTGTTTAATGGATTGCGAAACGACATTAAAGGGAGAGTTAAGATGAAAAAAATCGCTGCTATTGCTGCCATCATGATGATCACCTCCGCGCCGGTGTTTGCGGCACAGGGTGGATTTAATGGCCCATCCGCGACGGCAACCCAGACGCAAACCCAGCAGGGCGGGTTTGTCGATAATGACGCTAACCTCACCACGGCGCAGAAGGTCAAGGATATGAAGGATGACAGCTGGGTGAAACTGCGCGGGACGATTACCGAGCGCCTCTCTGACGACCGTTATACCTTCCGTGATGAGAGCGGCACGGTAACGGTGGAGATCGACAATAAACACTGGAACGGCCAGACCATTACCCCGCAGGATAAGGTTGAGCTGCAGGGCAAGGTCGATAAAGAGTGGAACGATTTCGAAATCGACGTGAAACAGGTTATCAAGCTGAATAAATAACCCATCAAGGGGCCGCTATTCCGGCCCCTTTTTCTTTGTGACTCGACTCGCCAGATAAGGTAGTATCTGCGGCAATATTGCCTGAAACCAACTGGTTTCTGAGTTGAGGAATCCCATTTTATGAGCGATATGGCAGAGCGCCTCGCGCTACATGAATTCACGGAAAACGCCTACCTGAACTACTCCATGTACGTCATCATGGACAGGGCGTTGCCGTTTATTGGAGATGGCCTGAAACCCGTTCAGCGCCGCATCGTTTATGCGATGTCTGAGCTGGGTCTGAACGCCAGCGCCAAGTTTAAAAAATCCGCCCGTACCGTGGGTGACGTGCTGGGTAAATACCATCCGCACGGCGACAGCGCCTGCTATGAAGCGATGGTGTTGATGGCTCAGCCGTTCTCCTACCGCTATCCGCTGGTCGACGGCCAGGGGAACTGGGGTGCGCCGGACGATCCGAAGTCGTTCGCGGCGATGCGTTATACCGAATCCCGTCTCTCAAAATATGCCGAACTGCTGCTCAGCGAGCTGGGGCAAGGCACCGTGGAGTGGGTACCGAACTTCGACGGTACGCTGCAGGAGCCGAAAATGCTGCCTGCGCGTCTGCCGAACATTTTGCTGAACGGCACCACCGGCATTGCCGTCGGGATGGCGACGGATATCCCGCCGCACAACCTGCGTGAAGTGGCGAAAGCGGCCATCACCCTGATTGAACAGCCGAAGACCACGCTGGACGATCTGCTGGATATCGTGCAGGGGCCGGACTTCCCGACCGAAGCGGAGATCATCACCTCCCGCGCGGAAATCCGCAAAATCTACCAGAACGGTCGCGGCTCGGTGCGCATGCGCGCGGTGTGGACCAAAGAGGATGGCGCGGTGGTGATCACCGCGCTGCCGCACCAGGTTTCCGGCGCGAAGGTGCTGGAGCAGATCGCCGCCCAGATGCGTAATAAAAAGCTGCCGATGGTGGACGATCTGCGCGATGAATCTGACCACGAAAACCCGACCCGTCTGGTGATCGTGCCGCGTTCCAACCGTGTGGATATGGAGCCGGTGATGAATCACCTGTTCGCCACCACCGATCTGGAAAAAAGCTACCGTATCAACCTGAACATGATCGGGCTGGATGGCCGCCCGGCGGTGAAAAACCTGCTGGAGATCCTCACCGAATGGCTGACCTTCCGCCGCGATACGGTGCGCCGTCGTCTGAATCACCGTCTGGATAAAGTGCTTAAGCGCCTGCACATCCTCGAAGGTTTGCTGGTGGCGTTCCTCAACATCGACGAAGTGATTGAGATTATCCGTACCGAGGATGAGCCGAAGCCGGCCCTGATGTCGCGCTTTGGCATCAGCGAAACCCAGGCGGAAGCGATCCTTGAGCTGAAACTGCGCCATCTCGCGAAGCTGGAAGAGATGAAAATTCGCGGTGAGCAGAACGAGCTGGAAAAAGAGCGCGATCAGCTGCAGGCGATCCTCGCCTCCGAACGCAAGATGAACAACCTGCTGAAGAAAGAGCTGCAGGCTGACGCCGATGCCTTCGGCGATGAGCGTCGTTCTCCGCTGCACGAGCGTGAAGAAGCGAAAGCGATGAGCGAGCATGACCTGCAGCCGTCCGAGCCGGTGACCATTGTGCTGTCACAAAGCGGCTGGGTGCGTAGCGCCAAAGGTCATGATATCGACGCGCCGGGTCTGAGTTACAAAGCGGGCGACAGCTTCAAAGCCGCCGTGAAGGGCAAGAGCAACCAGCCGGTGGCCTTTATCGACACCACCGGGCGCAGCTACGCCATCGACCCGATTACGCTGCCGTCAGCGCGCGGGCAGGGCGAGCCGCTCACCGGCAAGCTGACGCTGCCGCCAGGGGCGACCATTGAGCATATGCTGATGGAAGGCGATGAGCAGAAGCTGCTGCTGGCCTCCGATGCGGGCTACGGCTTCATCTGTACCTTTAACGATCTGATCTCGCGCAACCGTGCGGGCAAGGCGTTGATTAGCCTGCCGGATAACGCCCGGGTCATGGCTCCGCTGGTGATTGAAGACGAGAACGACATGCTGCTGGCGATCTCCGCCGCGGGCCGCATGCTGATGTTCCCGCTCAGCGATCTGCCGCAGCTGTCGAAAGGCAAAGGCAATAAGATCATCAACATCGCCGCGGCGGATGCGGCAAAAGGGGAAGACAGCCTGGCGCACCTCTTTATTCTGCCGCCGCAGAGCACGTTGACCATCCATGTGGGTAAACGCAAAATCAAGCTGCGCCCGGAAGAGCTACAGAAAGTGGTGGGCGAACGTGGACGCAAAGGATCGCTGATGCGTGGCTTGCAGCGCATTGACCGTGTAGAGATCGACTCTCCACACCGCGCGACATCGGGCGACAACGAAGCGTAACAGAGCACCTCCCCCTCCGCTCAGGAGGGGGACTCGTGAAAAACATCCGTTATAGAAACAAAAGAGTTACCCGCTAACAGTTGCAGTATAATCGTCAACTGTCAGGGGTTTTTGAGGTCGCTATGCTATTAATTGTTCGTACCATTCTTGCCGTTATCTACTGCATTCTGGTCTGTATCTTCGGCTCTGTTTATTGCCTGTTCAGCCCGCGTAATCCAAAACATGTCGCTACCTTTGGCCACATGTTTGCCCGTCTGGCGCCGCTGTTTGGCCTGAAGGTAGAGACGCGTCTGCCGGAAGGGGCAGAGAAATTTGGTAACGCTATCTATATCGGTAACCACCAGAATAACTACGATATGGTGACCGCAGCGAAAATCGTGCAGCCGCCAACCGTCACCGTGGGCAAGAAAAGCCTGCTGTGGATCCCGTTCTTCGGCCAGCTCTACTGGCTCACCGGTAACCTGCTGATTGACCGTAACAACCGGGCCAAGGCGCACGGCACGATTGCCGAGGTGGTGAACCACTTCAAAAAACGCAAGATCTCTATCTGGATGTTCCCGGAAGGGACCCGCAGCCGGGGTCGTGGCCTGCTGCCGTTCAAAACTGGCGCATTTCATGCCGCAATTGCGGCAGGCGTACCGATTATTCCAGTGTGTGTTTCCAACACATCGAATAAGATAAACCTGAATCGTCTGCGTAACGGTCTGGTCATCGTAGAGATGCTGCCGCCGGTCGATGTCAGTAAATATGGCAAAGACCAGGTACGCGAGCTGGCGGCACATTGCCGCGAATTAATGCTGAATAAAATCGCTGAGCTCGATAAAGAAGTCGCAGAGCGAGAAGCTGCTGGCAAGGTTTAAGCCGGCTTAAAGGGAAAACGAATTCCCGTGTGTTAGTGCGTTTATAGATGGAGCCATTATGTCACTCAGTCGCCGTCAGTTTATTCAGGCATCGGGGATCGCCCTTTGTGCAGGCGCGGTTCCGCTGAGGGCAAACGCCGCCGGGCAGCAGCAGCCGCTGCCCATTCCGCCGTTACTGGAATCCCGCCGCGGGCAGCCGCTGTTTCTGACGCTACAGCGTGCCCACTGGTCGTTTACTCAGGGTACCCGGGCTTCGGTCTGGGGCATCAACGGACGTTACCTCGGCCCGACGGTGCGCGTCTGGAGCGGCGATGACGTCAAACTGATCTACAGCAACCGTCTGGCGGAGAACGTGGCCATGACCATCAGCGGGATGCAGGTGCCGGGTCCGCTGCTGGGCGGTGCCCCGCGCATGATGTCCGCAAGCGCCGACTGGGCACCGGTTCTGCCGGTCCGCCAACGCGCCGCCACCCTCTGGTATCACGCCAACACCCCGAACCGCACCGCGCAGCAGGTCTACAACGGTCTGGCCGGGATGTGGCTGATAGAGGATGAGGTCAGTAAATCCCTGCCGATCCCGAACCACTACGGGGTGGATGACTTCCCGCTCATCATTCAGGACAAGCGGCTGGATAATTTCGGTACGCCGGAGTACAGCGAGCCGGGCAGCGGCGGTTTTGTGGGTGACACGCTGCTGGTCAACGGTGCGCAAAGCCCCTATGTCGAGGTGTCACGCGGCTGGGTACGCCTGCGTCTGCTGAATGCCTCCAACTCGCGTCGCTATCAACTGCAGATGAGCGATGGCCGCGCGCTGCACGTCATTGCCGGGGATCAGGGCTTTTTACCGGCTCCGGTGTCGGTTAAACAGCTGGCGCTGGCGCCGGGCGAGCGACGCGAAATTCTGGTGGATATGACCAACGGCGAAGAGGTGTCGATCACCTGTGGCGAGGCGGCGGGCATCGTTGATCGTCTGCGCGGTTTCTTTGAGCCGTCGAGCATTCTGGTCTCGACGCTGGTGTTAACCCTGCGTCCAACCGGTCTGCTGCCGCTGGTGACCGATACCCTGCCGATGCGCCTGCTGCCGGAGGAGATCCTGAGCGGTACGCCGGTGCGCAGCCGAGATATCAGCCTTGGCGACGACCCGGGCATTAACGGCCAGCTATGGGATGTGAACCGCATCGATATTACCGCCCAGCAGGGCTCCTGGGAGCGCTGGACGGTGCGCGCCGACAGGCCGCAGTCTTTCCATATCGAAGGGGTGAGTTTCCTGATCCGCAACGTCAACGGCGCCATGCCGTTCCCGGAAGACAGAGGCTGGAAGGATACCGTCTGGGTCGACGGGCAGGTGGAACTGCTGGTCTATTATGGGCAGCCTTCCTGGCCGCACTTCCCGTTCCTGTTCCACAGCCAGACGCTGGAGATGGCGGATCGCGGCTCGGTGGGGCAGCTGCTGGTGAATCCGGCCCCGTAATTCTCTCCCGCCCGGCATCCTCTGCCGGGCGTGTTGTTTCTAGGCCCGCCAGAAGAAGCGCGAGCAGAGGATCAGTATCGGATAGATCTCCAGACGCCCCAGAATCATCGCCACACACATCAGGTATTTTGCCCCTTCCGTCAGCGTACCAAACGTTGAGGCAGTTTCACCGAACCCCAGCCCCATATTGTTGATGCAGGCGGCGACCGTGGCGAAGGAGGTAAACAGATCGTACCCCATCAGATTCAGCGCCCAGATAAAAAAAGCGGTAAACAGGACGTAGAGAAAGAAGAAGCTCCAGACCGAACGCAGTACGCGCTCGTTGACCACGCTTTTACCGATGCGCACCGGCAAAAGGGCGCGTGGATGGCCAAGCTGGTGCAGTTCCTGGCGGCACTGTTTGAACATGATCAGAAAACGCAGCGCCTTGATCCCGCCGCAGGTGGAGCCGATGCAGCCGCCGAAGAAGCTGGCCAGTAACAGTAAAAAGATGGTGTGCGCGGGCCATTGGGCATAGTCCCCGGTCGACAGGCCATTATCGGTCATCATCGAGCTGGCAAGAAAAAAGGCATGCACCAGACTGTCAGGGATGTTGTACATCCCTGCATGCCAGACCTGCCAGGCGGTGATCAAAATGATGATGGCCGCGGCAATCAGAAAGAACTTGAGCTCCTGGTTACGGCGAAACGGCTTCAGCGTGCGGCGGGTGATGGCCACATACCAGAGGGTAAAGTTGAAAGCGGAGAGCAGGGAGAACAGCCCGGCGACCAGCTCCACGGCGTGGCTGTCGTAAAAACCGATACTCTCCGAACGGGTGGAGAAGCCGCCGAGGGAGACGGTTGAGAGCCCGTGGCACAGCGCGTCGAAGAACGACATCCCCGCAAGCCAGTAGGCCAGCGTGCAGGTCAGCCCCAGCAGCAGATAGGTGAGCCAGAGAGTGCGTGAGGTATCCGCCAGCCGGGGAGTGAGGCGCTCCTCTTTAAACGGTCCTGGCATTTCAGACTGGTAAAGCTTCATGCCACCAATGCCGAGAAACGGCAGCACCGCCACCGCCAGCACGATGACCCCAAGGCCGCCGATAAAATTGAGCTGCGCGCGATAGTAGAGATACGATTTTGGCAGGGCGCTGACGTCGCCAATCACCGTAGCCCCGGTGGTGGTAATCCCCGATACCCCTTCAAAAAGCGCATCCGCCAGCGAGAGTTTCTGCGCGTCATCCATCCACAGCGGCATGGCGCTAATCAGCGAAAAGAGGAACCAGAACAGTACGATAATCACAAACCCGTCGCGGGTGCGCAGCTGGATCCCGGCATGCCTGGTCATCAGCCATGTGCCGCCGCCGAGGGTAAAAAAGGTCACGAAGGTGCTCAAAAAGGCGATATAGCTGCGCTCTTTATTTGCCAGCGCGATTGCCATCGCCGGCAGCATCGAGAAGCTGTAAAGCAACACCAAAAACCCGCACAGATGCATCACAACCTGTAGCTGGGAAACCTGAGAAGAGTGGCTGCCTCGCAAAGTGTCATTCCCCGTCATGGCCGCTTTTGCTGAGCAAAAACGGGCTAAAAATCCTGCGTATTAAAGCGGTTATTCGTCAGCGCGCGGCATTCTAGCAGGTTGTTTACAGCCCTTGTGGAAGTTTCGTTAACCTGGCGCCATTTTGGCGCGTTCCCCACTTCATTTATTGCAGAAGAACAGCGTATAATCGCCGCCCTTTGATTATTTTTTCTTCGGAAGCATTATGAGCGCAATTTCCCTGATCCAGCCGGATCGTGACCTCTTCTCCTGGCCGCAGTACTGGGCGGCCTGCTTTGGACCGGCGCCTTTCCTGCCGATGTCTCGTGAAGAGATGGACCAACTTGGCTGGGACAGCTGCGACATTATCCTGGTGACGGGTGACGCTTACGTCGATCACCCGAGCTTTGGTATGGCGATCTGCGGTCGCATGCTCGAAGCCCAGGGCTTCCGCGTCGGGATCATTGCCCAGCCTGACTGGAACAGCAAAGATGATTTTATGCGCCTCGGTAAGCCGAACCTCTTCTTTGGCGTTACCGCGGGCAACATGGACTCGATGATCAACCGCTACACCGCCGACCGCAAGCTGCGTCACGACGACGCCTACACCGCGGATAATGTGGCGGGCAAGCGTCCGGATCGCGCAACCCTCGTCTACACCCAGCGCTGCAAAGAGGCCTGGAAAGATGTGCCGGTCATTCTCGGTGGCATCGAGGCGAGCCTGCGCCGTACCGCGCACTACGACTACTGGTCTGATACCGTGCGCCGTTCGGTGCTGGTGGACTCCAAAGCCGACATGCTGATCTTCGGCAACGGCGAGCGTCCGCTGGTGGAAGTGGCGCACCGTCTGGCGCAGGGCGAACCGGTGGGCGATATCCGCGACGTGCGTAATACCGCGATCATGGTGAAAGAGGCGCTGCCGGGCTGGAAAGGGGTGGATTCCCGTATCATCGATATGCCGGGCAAAATCGACCCGATCCCGCATCCGTACGGCGAAGATCTGCCCTGTGCGGATAACAAGCCGGTTGCGCCGAAGAAAGCCGAAGCAAAAGCTATCGTGGTGCAGCCGCCGCGTCCGAAGCCGTGGGAAAAGACCTACGTGCTGCTGCCATCCTTTGAGAAGGTAAAAAGTGACAAGGTGCTCTACGCGCATGCGTCCCGTATTCTGCACCATGAAACCAACCCGGGCTGTGCCCGTGCGCTGATGCAAAAGCACGGTGAGCGCTACATCTGGATTAACCCGCCGGCAATCCCACTCTCTACCGAAGAGATGGACAGCGTGTTTGCGCTGCCGTACAAACGCGTGCCGCACCCGGCATACGGCAACGCCCGTATCCCGGCGTATGAGATGATCCGCTTCTCGATCAACATTATGCGTGGCTGCTTTGGGGGCTGCTCTTTCTGTTCGATCACCGAGCATGAAGGGCGCATTATTCAGAGCCGCTCTGAAGACTCCATCGTCAACGAGATCGAAGCCATTCGCGATACGGTACCGGGCTTTACCGGGGTCATCTCCGATCTGGGTGGCCCGACGGCCAACATGTATATGCTGCGCTGTAAATCGCCACGCGCAGAGCAGACCTGCCGTCGTCTCTCCTGTGTCTATCCGAGCATTTGCGAGCACATGGACACCAACCACGAACCGACGATCAACCTCTACCGTCGCGCCCGCGATCTGAAGGGCATCAAGAAGATACTCATCGCTTCCGGGGTGCGTTATGACATCGCCGTGGAAGATCCGCGCTACATCAAAGAGCTGGCGACCCACCACGTGGGCGGCTACCTGAAGATCGCTCCGGAGCATACCGAAGAGGGGCCGCTGTCGAAGATGATGAAGCCGGGGATGGGGAGCTACGACCGCTTTAAAGAGCTTTTCGATACCTATTCGAAGCAGGCCGGGAAAGAGCAGTATCTGATCCCGTACTTTATCTCCGCGCACCCGGGCACGCGTGATGAAGACATGGTGAACCTGGCTCTGTGGCTGAAGCAGCGTCGCTTCCGTCTGGATCAGGTGCAGAACTTCTATCCGTCGCCGCTGGCGAACTCAACCACCATGTATTACACCGGCAAGAACCCGCTGAGTAAGATTGGCTATAAGAGTGAAGATGTGGTGGTGCCGAAGGGGGACAAACAGCGTCGCCTGCATAAAGCCCTGCTGCGTTATCACGATCCGAAAAACTGGCCGCTGATCCGCCAGGCGCTGGAAGAGATGGGCAAAAAGCACCTGATTGGCTCACGCCGCGACTGTCTGGTGCCTGCGCCAACGGTTGAAGAGATGCGCGAAGCGCGCCGCCAGAACCGCAATACACGTCCGGCCCTGACCAAGCACACGCCAATTGTGCATCAGCGTTCGAACGGTGGGGCGAGCACGAAGAAGAGTGTAAAACGTAAGAGCGGTTAAACCGCATTGCCCGGTGGCGCTTAGCTTACCGGGCCTACGATCTGACATGTAGGCCGGGTAAGGCGAAGCCGCCACCCGGCTTTTTACTAACCGCCAAACTGGTCCGGATCCGGGCCTAAACGCTTGCCTTTATCCAGCTTCGCAATTTCACCCAGTTCATCTTTATCCAGGCGGAAATCCCACACGTTGAAGTTCTCAGCGATGCGCGACGGGGTGACCGATTTCGGGATCACCACCAGACCGCAGTCCAGATGCCAGCGAATGACAATCTGTGCCGGGGTTTTGCCATACTTATCGGCCAGATCGCGGATAATTCTCTGATCGAATACCCCTTCGCCGCCCTGGGCCAGCGGGCTCCAGGATTCGGTCTGGATCTTGTGGGTCGCATTCCAGGCATGCAGCTGGCGCTGCTGCATCAGCGGGTGCAGTTCAATCTGGTTGATCACTGGGGCGACGCCTGTCTCATCAATCAGGCGCTGCAGATGGTGAACCTGGAAGTTACAGACCCCGATGCTTTTTATCAGCCCGGCTTTTTGCAGCTCAATCATCCCTTTCCAGGCATCGACGTAATGGTCGATAGCCGGAACCGGCCAGTGCATCAGATAGAGATCGACAAAATCGAGCTGCAGCTTGTCCAGGCTCTCCTGCAGGGCTTCTGCCGGACGCTTCTGGTCGTCATTCCACAGCTTGGTAGTAATGAACAGCTCTTCGCGGGGTACGCCAGCGCTGGCAAGGGCCTTGCCGACGCCCTCCTCATTTTTGTAGGCGGCAGCGGTATCAATGGAGCGATAGCCGACTTCCAGTGCTTTATGAATGGCGGAGACGACCTCGTCGTTACCGGCTTTCCATACGCCGAGCCCCAACTGGGGCATTACGTTGCCATCCTGAAGCTTGATTACGGTTTGGTTTGCCATTTTTCCTCCTTCATTGGACATCCACCAGGAGTGATCCCCTGGTGGCGTATGTGCATTAAGCCTGGCCTAAATGCCGAAAAACGGAAGGCAATCGCGTAAAATCAGTTAGCGAGCGGCCTCGTAAATACGGCGGCTTACATCGAGAGTAATGTCATGATGTTCCCCGATTTGCGTCATGCCGTGCTCCTCAAGTTTTGCCAGCAGGGCAGGGATGGAACTGCCGTCCAGACCGTAGCCGGAGAGACGCGTCGGAACACCCAGCTGCTCGAAGAAGTTGCGGGTGGCAGCGATAGCCGCATCGATACGCTCATCTTCAGAACCGGCAGTAATACCCCAGACGCGCTCAGCGTACTGCAGCAGCTTGCCACGCTTGGTGTCGCGTTTTTCATTCCACAGCGCAGGCAGAACCACGGCCAGGGTCTGGGCATGATCGAGGCCGTGCATCGCCGTCAGCTCGTGGCCCAGCATGTGGGTTGCCCAGTCTTGCGGCACGCCGGCACCAATCAGGCCGTTCAGCGCTTGGGTGGCGGCCCACATCACGTTGGCGCGCACTTCGTAGTTTTCTGGCTCTTTCAGCGCCAGCGGGCCATCTTCGATCAGGGTCAGCAGAATGCCCTCGGCGAAACGATCCTGAATCTTCGCGTTTACCGGGTAAGTAACGTACTGCTCAACAGTGTGGACAAAGGCATCCACCACGCCGTTCGCCACCTGACGCGGCGGCAGGGTGTAGGTGTAGACCGGATCCAGCACCGCAAACACCGGCTGCACGTGCTCGTTCATAAAGGCCTGCTTGTCGCCGGTGGTTTTACGGGAGATCACCGCGCCTTTATTGGACTCGGAGCCGGTCGCTGGCAGGGTCAGTACGGAGCCCATCGGAATGGCGCTCTTGATGTCGCTGCCGCCGGTTTGCAGGATGTGCCACGGGTCGATGGTTTCATCATAATGGGCTGCCGCGGCAATGAACTTGGTGCCGTCCAGCACCGAGCCGCCGCCCACCGCCAGCAGGAAGGTGATCTGCTCGTCGCGGGCGATTTTCACCGCCTTCATCAGCGTTTCGTAAGAGGGGTTTGGCTCAATGCCGCTGAACTCGCGCACGTCCATGCCTTCCAGCGCGGAGTAAACCTGATCCAGGACGCCATTCTTCTTCACGCTACCGCCGCCATAGGTAATCAGGACGCGGGCGTTGGCCGGGATCTGCTCGCGCAGATCGGCGATGGCGCCTTTACCAAACAGGATGCGGGTTGGGGTATGCAGATTAAAATTGTTCATTGTTCGTTCCCTTTGGTGGGTGAAAAAACAGGGCGGCACAGAGGGCTGCCTGATGGTGCTCATTGTGGCGAGCGTACGCGCTCCTCTCAATGCACATTCCTGCCGTTGTCTTGCCCATTTCTACACAGTGCTGGAGAAAACGGGAAAAAATGCGCACACTGCAGGCGTCGGAAAACGTACCCGGAGTGAGAGAAGATGAAACGTGAAGCCGTCTGCCTGCAGCTAACGGAACAAATTAAGAAGCTGAAAGATAATGAAAATTATCTTGATACGCTGCTGCCGGATGTTTGCCTGCTGTACGGGACTCAGCCCTACGCCCGCACCCCGGTGATGTATCAGCCGGGTATCATTTTTCTCTTTTCTGGCCACAAAATTGGCTACATCAACGAGCGGGTATTTCGTTATGACCCCAACGAATATCTGCTCCTGACAGTACCTTTACCCTTTGAATGTGAAACTTTCGCGACAGAGGCGGTGCCGCTGGCAGGTATTCGCTTAAATATCGATATCCTGCAACTGCAGGAGCTGCTGATGGACATTGGCGAGGACGAACTGTTTCGCCCGTCGATGGCAGCGAGCGGCATCAACTCCGCCACGCTGACGGATGAGATCCTCTGCGCCATTGAACGTCTGCTGGACGTGATGGAGCGGCCGCTGGACGCGCGGATTTTGGGCAAGCAGATCGTGCGCGAGATCCTCTACCACATCCTGCTGGGGCCGGGCGGCGGGGCGCTGCTGGCGTTGGTCAGCCGTCAGACTCACTTCAGCCTGATTGGACGGGTACTGAAACGCATCGAGAGCCAGTACACCGAAAACCTGAGCGTGGATCAGCTGGCGGCGGAGGCTAACATGAGCGTCTCGGCGTTCCACCATAACTTTAAGTCGGTAACCAGCACCTCGCCGCTGCAGTATCTCAAGAGCTACCGCCTGCATAAGGCGCGGATGATGATGATCCACGACGGCATGAAAGCGAGCGCCGCCGCGCTGCGGGTAGGCTATGAAAGCGCCTCGCAGTTCAGCCGGGAGTTCAAGCGCTACTTTGGTGTGACGCCGGGGGAAGATGCGGCGCGGATGCGGACGATGCAGGGGATGTGATTGGCATGTAGGCCGGGCAAACGCAGTGCCGCCCGGCGCTTTTCCCCGGAGGCGCTACGCTTACCGGGGCTACAACGACAGCAGCGCCTCAGGCGTTGCAGTACTTCTTACGGATCACCACCACAATCGTTCCCACCAGGCCTGCGACCAGCAGGAAAATAGGCAGGATCATCAGGAAGGTCATGACCTGATCTTCATGGCGTTTAACGAACGGGATCATACTCAGGGCATAGCCAAAAGTGGTCACGACCCCGACCCACAGCAACGCGCTCAGCCAGTTAAAGAACTGGAAGCGGCGGTTAGAGAGCCCGGAGATGCCGGCCATGGTTGGCAGCAGCGTACGCACAAAGGCCAGAAAACGCCCGACCAGCAGCGCCAGCAGGCCATGCCTGTCAAACATGCAGTTCGCGCGCTGATGGTATTTATGCGGCAGCTGTGCCAGCCAGTTTTTGACCACCCGTGTATTGCCGAGCCAGCGGCCCTGCAAATAGCTGAGCCAGCAGCCCAGGCTGGCGGCTGAAGTAAGGATCACCATCGTGGGGGTAAAGTCCATGACCCCTTTACCGATTAGCGCCCCTGCCAACAGCAGCAGGCTATCTCCCGGTAAAAAGGAGGCGGGCAGTAACCCATTTTCCAGAAACAGCGTGGCGAACATAACGAAATAGACAATCCCAACCACGTGCGGATCCGCCAGTGCTGCAAAGTCGTGTTGCCAGAGTGCAGCGATAATATCTTGAATAACAGCCATGGGCTTTCCTGTGGAACAGCATATATAAAGCTATTGTACTCCCTATTTCGTCGGCGGGCTTTGATCGCAGACGCAACAAATCAGACTTTTCTGCACTTAACGTGGAGAAAAGTGTCCGCGGACTGTTTTTGTAGCCCTGCGCTATTCGATACGCGCAAACCCGGCCTCTAAATCGGCAATCAAATCGTCGACATTTTCCAGGCCGATATGCAGGCGGATCAGGGTGCCGGTAAAGTCCACGTTGCCGCCCGGACGCAGGGCCGCAATCTGCTCTGGCTGGTTCGGCAGGATCAGTGACTCAAAGCCGCCCCAGGAGTAGGCCATGCTGAACAGTGAGAAGTTATCCAGGTAAGCGGCGAGCTCGTCATTGCTCAGGCGTTTATTAAGCACGAATGAGAACAGGCCGCTGCTGCCCGTGAAGTCACGTTGCCAGAATTCATGCCCGACGCTGCCCGGCAGTGCCGGATGGTTAACCCGCGCCACCTGGGGATGCTGCGCCAGCCACTGCGCAACCTGCACGCTGCTTTCATGATGTTGACGCAAACGCACACCAAGGGTACGCAAGCCGCGGCTGGTCATATAGGCAGTGTCGGCATCCACCATCTGGCCCATCAGATAGGCGTTCTCACGCAGCTGCTCCCAGCAGCGGGCGTTGGAAACCGCGGTACCAATCATCCCGTCAGAGTGGCCAATCAGGTACTTCGTCGCCGCCTGAATCGAGATGTCGATACCAAAATCGAGCGCCTTAAACAGCACACCCGCCGCCCAGGTGTTATCAATCATGATGATAGCCTCCGGCGCTTTGCTGCGTACCGCCTGCACAATGGCTGGCACATCATGCACTTCCATAGTGATAGAGCCGGGTGATTCCAGGAACACAATCCGGGTGTTGGGCTGGATCAGATCGGCGATGTTCGCGCCAATCTGCGGATCGAACCAGTCGGTAGTGACCCCCAGCTTGCTGAGAATTTTGGTGCAGAAGTCCTGGCTTGGCTCGTAGGCGGTGTTGGTCATCAGGATATGGTCGCCCTGCTCAACGAAGGCCAGAATGGTGTTGGCCACCGCCGCTGCGCCGCAGGGGAAGAGTGCACACCCCGCGCCGCCCTCCAGCTCGCACATCGCTTCCTGTAGCGAGAAGTGGGTCAGCGTGCCGCGACGCCCGTAAAACAGCTCACCGTTGGCCCGGTTACGGGTAGCGTGCTTTTTCGCCTCAACGGTATCAAACACCAGCGACGAGGCGCGCTGGATGACGCTGTTCACGGAACCAAGGGTATATTTTTTACTGCGTCCCGCCTGGACAAGGGTGGTATCAAGATGCTTCTCTTTCATGTCTGCGCAACCTGTTTTTATACGTCTGGACGTCCACACTACCACGAAAGTAAAAATGGTCACGTTAGCGGTAGTGGGTTCAGCGGAAAATTTTTTAAAATTTGTTTCCGGGAAATTTTTCCTGCGTAAGCGCAAGGAAAATGAAACGAATTTACGGCACTATGTAAATACTAATGAGAACTACTATCAATTCGACGTTGTTTTGATATTATTATGCTCAGATTTTGTGATTTGCGTCCTGGAGATACCGAGTGGGTAATAATTTGATGCAGACGGACCTCTCCGTCTGGGGTATGTATCATCATGCCGACATCGTGGTGAAGATTGTCATGATCGGCCTGATTCTGGCGTCTGTCGTCACCTGGGCTATTTTCTTTAGCAAGAGCGTAGAGCTTCTTTCCCATAAACGTCGCCTTAAGCGCGAGCAGCAGCAGCTGGCCGAAGCCCGCACCCTGAATCAGGCGAGCGACATGGCCGCCTCTTTCCAGGCGAAGAGCCTGACCACCCTGTTAATTAACGAAGCGCAGAACGAGCTCGAACTTTCTGCAGGCAGTGAAGACAACGAAGGGATTAAAGAGCGTACCGGCTTCCGCCTTGAGCGTCGCGTTGCGGCCGTTGGCCGTCATATGGGACGGGGTAACGGTTACCTGGCGACCATCGGCGCGATTTCGCCGTTCGTCGGTCTGTTCGGTACTGTCTGGGGCATCATGAACAGCTTTATCGGCATCGCCCAGACGCAAACTACTAACCTTGCAGTTGTGGCGCCCGGCATCGCCGAAGCACTGCTGGCAACGGCCATTGGTTTGGTGGCAGCAATCCCGGCAGTCGTTATTTATAACGTCTTCGCCCGTATGATTGGCAGCTACAAAGCGACCCTCGGCGACGTTGCTGCCCAGGTTCTGCTGCTGCAAAGCCGCGATCTGGATCTCAGCGCCAGCTCGGCTAAGCCGATTCGTTCTGCTCAGAAATTTCACGTAGGTTGATTCGTCATGGCAATGCGTCTTAATGAAAATCTGGACGATAACGGCGAAATGCACGAAATCAACGTGACGCCGTTTATCGACGTTATGTTGGTTCTGCTGATTATCTTCATGGTGGCGGCGCCGCTGGCGACCGTAGACGTGAAGGTGAATCTGCCTGCGTCATCCAGTCAGCCGCAGCCGCGCCCGGAAAAACCGATTTATCTCTCTGTCAAAGCCGATAAATCTATGTTCCTCGGCAACGATCCGGTGACCGATGAGTCGGTGATCCCGGCGCTGAACGCCCTGACCGAAGGCAAGAAAGAGACTACCGTCTTCTTCCGGGCCGATAAGACGGTCGATTACGAAACCATGATGAAGGTAATGGACACGCTGCACCAGGCGGGTTACCTGAAAATTGGTTTAGTCGGCGAAGAGAAAGCGGCGGCGAAATAAAGAGAAACGGCAACCTTAGGTTGCCGTTTTTGTTTTTGCCCGGTGGCGTTACGCTTACCCGGCAACAATTACCCCAGATGTTCCCCACCGCATACGCCGTGCACTTCTGCCGTCACGTAGCTGGACTCCTGACTTGCCAGATAGACATACACCGGCGCCAGCTCCGCAGGCTGCCCTGCGCGCTTCATCGGCGTCTGCTGACCAAACTGCGGGAGCTTCTCCTGAGGCTGACCGCCGGAGACTTGCAGCGCCGTCCAGATAGGACCCGGGGCTACCACGTTAACGCGCACGCCGGTCTCTGCCACCTGTTTCGCCAGCCCGCGGCTGAAGTTGAGGATAGCCGCTTTAGTGGAGGCATAGTCCAGCAGGTGCGGGCTCGGCTGATAGGCCTGAATTGAGGAGGTGGTGATAATGCTCGACCCAGCGGGCAGCAGTGGCAGCGCCTCCTGGGTAATCCAGAACAGGGCCAGCACGTTCACGGCATAGGTCTGCTTAAACTGCTCGGTGGTGATATCGGCAATCTTTTCCACCGCCACCTGCTTACCGGCTACCAGCGCCAGCACATCCAGCCCACCCAGCTCCTGATGGGCTTTATGTACCAGCGAGCGGGCAAACTGTTCATCGCTCAGATCGCCAGGGATCAGCACCGCTTTGCGCCCGGCCTCTTCAATAAGCTGCTTAACCTGCTGGGCATCCTCTTCTTCGTCGGGCAGATAGTTAATGGCGACGTCTGCTCCTTCACGCGCGTAAGCGATGGCGGCAGCGCGTCCAATCCCGGAATCGCCCCCTGTCACCAGTGCCTTACGATCCTGTAGTCTGCCGCTGCCTTTATAGCTCTTTTCGCCGCAGTCCGGCACCGGGTCCATCTTGCTCTGCAGCCCCGGTACAGGCTGTTTCTGCTTGGGATATTCGCCGGTGTAGTACTGGGTTGTCGGATCCTGAATTTTGCTCTGAGAGTTTGCCATAGGTGTTCTCCTTGAGGGGTTAATCAGACTTTAAGCTTAGGAGAATCAACTGGGCTGTGAGGATTATTCAGGATAATCCTTAAAAAAAATGGGCTGAGGAGAAACAGGCGAGACGGCAGGGGTCGGCGAGAGGTTACGGCTTTTGCGGTGG
Source organism: Leclercia sp. EC_58 (assembly GCF_019584355.1). Taxonomy (NCBI): domain Bacteria; kingdom Pseudomonadati; phylum Pseudomonadota; class Gammaproteobacteria; order Enterobacterales; family Enterobacteriaceae; genus Leclercia; species Leclercia sp. EC_58. The sequence goes on along the minus strand of NZ_VDAM01000001.1, from coordinate 343,113 downwards.
GATGTCCGCTTTTGCGGCCAGCACCTCTTCATTCAGCGCAACGGTGGTCACGCTGGTGGTGCGATAGCCTTCATCAGCCAGCTTACGGGTGACGCGCAGGGTCGCGGTTTCACGTGCCAGGATATATTGATAATTGGTTTCCAGGCGCGCCAGTATTTTTTCTTTTAAATCCGGGCGCTGTTGCATAATGGCGTTTATTGTCGCGCCGTAGATCTCTTCTTTTACCTGCAACGGGTAAATTTCACGGCGATTCTGCCATTTCAGACGCACCAGCCCGGCCGGAATGGAGAGCAGATCTTTAGCAATTCTTTGTATTTCAGCGTTTTTAATCTCTTTAAGCGCGGCAAGGTTTTGCTCTAAGATAAATTCATCGCTTTTTTTGTCATCTAAAGCCAAATAAACGTTGTTGTTATCAACATCCTTCACGTTATTCATCCTCTAGCGTATAAAACACAGGCGTGTTTTTTTCGCAGGTAATAAGATTCAACCAGATTTCATTACCGGCTTCGTTAATCTCATCGGTTTTTTCCGCCAATATTTGACTTAGTGCCTGGGCATCTATTTCCCCCTCCGCCTGCAAATCATTCAACAGCCGGGCGAACACCTCGATTTTAACTACCCGAAATAATCGGTCTTTAATATGCCGATCGTGCTCTTCAAGCAACATATTGCGGGAGTTACCGGTACGGGTAACGCCAATTAATATATCTGGCGCATAATCAGCGAGTGTTCTTTTCCCCTTAGTGAAATTGGCATTGCTTTCTGCTTCTGGCGGTTTTGGTTCCACGGAAGACATGTGAAACTTGGCCGGAACCAGATTGTCGGGCAACATTTTATATTTCCTTTAATTTCAACGGGGTAGGGTTGTCTGGAGTGTGAGATTCGTTGACAATAACATGAGGCAAATTTAAAATCAAAAAAAATGGAGCCTGCCTATATGAACAGCATTTTTTATACTGTCATTACTTTGTTATTGCTTACCGCCGTGGTTCTTTTATTGATGCGCGAGTTCAATAAAAGTAGCGATGTGGGAAGCACGCACGTCCCGCCTCAGCCGGAACGGATGTCAAAAGAAGAGGGCGAAGACCATTTTTCAGTGTTAATGAATGCGATTACGCCGGTTTGGTACTGGCGTGTTAATCATGAATATATAGATTTCCTCCATGCCACAATTAAACGAATGAATATGGTGGAAATAAATAGCATTCCTGACCTGTTTGAGGCGCAGCGCCGTTGCAGCGATCTTAACTCGGCTGTCTACAAATATTACGACAATATCAAGAAGCGCTGCCTGAACGGCGAAAAAGTGTCGCACACCGATCTGGAGGTGATGAACCTGCGCCAGTGTTTTCGCGAGTTCAGCCTGGAGGCGTATCCATCGCTGGTGGAGCTGGTGTGGCCTGAGTATCAGCGCCCGGTGGTAAAGCCTGAGCAAGTGTAGGGGATCTGTTGTTTAGTTGTTGCAAACAATTTGGGCCATTGCGATATACTGCACCCTGGTTTCGTTTGCAGACAGGACTCTATGGAACGCTTTTTTGAAAACGCAATGTATGCCTCCCGCTGGTTGTTAGCCCCGGTCTATTTTGGCCTCTCGCTGGCGCTGGTGGCGCTCTGTATTAAATTCTTTCAGGAAATTTTTCACGTTCTGCCGCATATTTTCAGCATCGCTGAATCCGACCTGATCCTGCTGTTGCTGTCGCTGGTGGATATGACGCTGGTGGGCGGCCTGCTGGTAATGGTGATGTTTTCTGGCTACGAAAATTTCGTCTCGCAGCTGGATATCTCCGCGGATAAAGAGAAGCTGAGCTGGCTTGGCAAAATGGATGCGTCGTCGCTGAAAAACAAAGTGGCAGCCTCGATTGTGGCGATCTCTTCCATTCACCTGCTGCGGGTGTTTATGGATGCCAAAAATATCCCGGACAACAAGATGATGTGGTACGTGATAATCCACCTCACGTTTGTGCTGTCGGCATTTGTGATGGGGTATCTGGACAAGCTGAGCCGCAAATAAGACAAAACGCCTGATGACGCTGCACTTATCAGGCCTACGGGGATCCTGTAGGTCGGGTAAGCGCAGCGCCACCCGACCCTTTTTCCTGAAACTACTTATCCGAAGAGGCCTGCCACAGATTCAGCTGCCCGTCGGCCACATGCTGGTCAATCCGCTGCAGCTCTTCTTCGCTGAAGTGCAGGTTATTCAGCGCCTGCACGTTCTCCTCCAGCTGCTCTGTCCGGCTGGCGCCAATCAGTACCGAGGTGACACGCTCATCTTTCAGCAGCCAGCTCAGCGCCATCTGCGCCATCGTCTGTCCGCGCGCCTGGGCCATCTCATTGAGCAAACGCAGGCTGTTCAGGTTGGCTTCGGTCAGCATGTTCTCCGTCAGGCCGCGTGCCTTTTTGCCCTCACGCTGCATGCGGGAGCCGTCAGGGATGCCGTTCAGGTATTTTCCGGTCAACAGCCCCTGGGCCAGCGGCGTAAAGGCGATGCAGCCGGTGCCGTTAGCGGCCAGGGTATCCAGCAGGCCGCTCTTGTCCACCCAGCGGTTAAGCAGGTTGTAAGAGGGCTGATGAATAAGCAGCGGGATTTTCCACTCGCGCAGCAGCTCCGCCATTTTCTGGGTCCGCTCCGGCGAATAGGAGGAAATGCCGACGTACAGCGCTTTCCCGCTCTGCACCGCCTGCGCCAGCGCAGAGGCGGTCTCCTCCATCGGCGTGTTCTCATCGACCCGGTGCGAATAGAAGATATCCACGTACTCCAGCCCCATCCGCTTCAGGCTTTGATCGAGGCTGGCGAGCAGATACTTGCGCGAACCGCCCGCACCGTAAGGCCCCGGCCACATGTCATAGCCCGCTTTGGTGGAGATAATCAGTTCGTCGCGATAAGCCGCGAAATCGTCGCGCAGCAGGCGGCCAAAATTTTCCTCCGCACTGCCCGGCGGTGGGCCATAGTTATTGGCGAGATCGAAATGGGTGATGCCGCAATCGAAGGCTTTTCGCAGCAGGGCGCGCTGTGAGTCGAGGGCGTGAACGTGGCCGAAGCTGTGCCACAGGCCGAGTGACAGGGCGGGTAAGCGCAGGCCGCTTTTACCGCAGTAACGGTACTGCATCGTCTCGTAGCGGTCAGGGGAGGCGTTCCAGGGCATGATGTCTCCTTTCTTAGTGATTGATTTTCGAAACAGCGTTTCTATTCTAACCTTAGTTCGTTCACAATTCATGGAGATATGCGATGACGCGTATGACCGCCAAAGACTTTCCTCAGGAATTGCTCGACTACTACGACTATTACGCTCACGGCAAAATCAACAAACGTGAGTTCCTCAATCTGGCTGCCCGCTATGCGGTTGGCGGCGTTACGGCGCTGGCGCTGTTCAATATGCTTAAGCCTAATTACGCCCTCGCGGAGCAGGTGAAGTTCACCGACCCCGACATTATGCCCGAGTACATCACCTATCCCTCCCCGGACGGCCATGGCCAGGTGCGCGGCTATCTGGTGAAACCGGCCAAAGCAACCGGCAAAGTGCCGGTGGTGGTGGTGGTGCATGAAAACCGCGGGCTCAATCCCTACATTGAGGACGTGGCCCGTCGGGTAGCGAAAGCGGGCTACATCGCCCTGGCACCGGATGGCTTAAGTTCGGTGGGCGGTTATCCCGGCAATGATGAGGAGGGGAAAATCCTGCAGCAGAAGGTCGATCCGACGAAGCTGATGAACGACTTCTTTGCCGCCATCGGGTTTATGCAAAAACACCCGGACGCTACCGGTAAAGTGGGGATCACCGGCTTTTGCTACGGCGGCGGAGTGTCTAATGCCGCTGCAGTCGCCTGGCCAGAGCTGGCCTGCGCGGTCCCTTTTTATGGCCGTCAGCCACCGGCGGCGGACGTCGCCAAAATTAAGGCGCCGCTGCTGCTGCATTACGCCGAGCACGACAAGAATGTTAACGAGGGGTGGCCTGCTTATGAGGCCGCGCTTAAAGCTAACGGTAAGGTGTATGAAGCCTGGATCTATCCTGGCGTAAATCACGGATTCCACAACGATTCTACCCCGCGTTACGACGAACCCGCAGCCGAATTAGCGTGGAAAAGAACCCTGGGATGGTTTGATAAATATTTGAGTTAAACCAACTGAAAATGCCCGCACCGTCCGGCGGTCGGGCATATATTATAAAAAACAAATAATACCCTTATTATTTCTTCGGGATGTATCCTTATGTTTATGATATTTTTATTACACTGTATGGAGTGTCCCGGCCTTCATCATTATGCAGGAAATAATTCCTTTAGATGCTTTGCATTTGCAACTTTTTGAAATCTAAAGGCATATTATTTAAGGGGCTATTTGGTCCTGTGCTTTATTATTATTTCAACGCTAATTAAACCGAAATGAAAAGTTTTATAAAAATAACCAGGAAAAGGTATTGCTTCGCCTTTTCTTGCCGATAACGAGGGTAATACTCGCCTCCGGGCGAAACCTCCCTCAGGCAAGGAAAGAGTTATGCGTATATTTCGTAATCTTACAATCCGGTTCGTCATGCTGACGATTCTGGGTATCTTCTGTTTAATGTGGGCGGGCGTGGGGCTGTATGGCTCATGGGCGCTCTCCCGCGTGGCGGATGGCAATGAGGTCGATCGTCAGCTGGTCAGGCAGATGACGGTGCTCAGCTAGGGCAACGATCAATATTTCCGTTTTGTCACCCGGCTGAGCCGGGCGATGGAGACGCAGGCGGCAGGCGGCAAGGCCGATTTTGCCGCTGTGCAGCAGGCGCTGGATACCATGAGCAACAGGCTCGACGAGTTGAAAGCCATGTCGCCGGGGCCAATGGATGCCGACGTCTCCGCCCGGGTGATCGCCAACTGGCAGGCGTTGCTGGATAATGGCGTTAAGCCCCAGATGCAGCTGGCCCAGCAGGGCAACCTTGAGGGCTATCGCCAGCAGGCGAATAATGTTACTCCACCGCTAAGCCGCGCCTTTGGCGAGAGCGCCGGACAATTCAATAAAGCCGCCGACACCATTCTTGACCGCACCCGGGTGACGGTGGATAGCTTCACCAGCATCACCCGCACGGTAATGATTACCGCGACGATAATCGGCCTGTTGATCCTGCTGTTCGCCGACCGTTATCTGGTTGCCATGCTGGTGAAACCCCTTGAGCAGCTCCGCCACCATTTCCGCCTGATTGCGCAGGGGGATCTTAGCCAGCCGATCGCGCCTTTTGGCCGTAACTGCGTGGGCCAGCTGGTGCCGCTGCTGACGGCGATGCAGGACAGCCTGCGCGAGGCGGTGAGCACCATCCGCAACGGCAGCGAGAACATCTGGCGTGGGGCGACGGAGATCTCCAGCGGCAATAACGATCTTTCGTCGCGTACCGAAGAGCAGGCAGCGGCGCTGGAAGAGACCGCCGCCAGCATGGAGCAGCTTACCGCCACGGTGAAGCTCAACGCGGATAATGCCCGTCAGGCCAGCGAGCTGGCGGATGTCGCCTCGGTCAGCGCCAGCCGCGGCGGCGCACTGGTGGAAAATGTGGTCAGTACCATGACCGGGATCTCCATCAGTTCAAAGAAAATTGCGGAGATCACCAGCGTCATCAACAGCATCGCCTTCCAGACCAATATTCTGGCCCTCAACGCGGCGGTGGAAGCGGCGCGGGCGGGCGAGCAGGGGCGTGGCTTTGCCGTGGTGGCCGGTGAGGTACGGAATCTCGCCAGCCGCAGCGCGAACGCGGCAAAAGAGATCGAAGGGTTAATCGCTGACTCCGTCTCCCGCGTGGAGGAGGGGGCCAAACTGGTGACCGAGACCGGCACCACCATGGAGGCTGTGCTGCGCGACATTACTGGCGTCACCACCATCATGAAGCAGATTGCCAGCGCCTCGGAAGAGCAGAGCAAAGGCATTTCGCAGGTTGGGGTGGCGATCACCCAGATGGACGGCGTGACCCAGCAGAACGCCTCGCTGGTGGAGCAGGTATCGGCGGCTGCTTCCGCGCTGGAGCGCCAGACCGAAGAGCTGCAACGCTCGGTGCAAAAGTTCCGTCTGGCAGACTAACGTCGGGCGAGCTGTGCGTCGCTGATCAATTGCGTCACCTGCGACAGGTGACCAATTTTCACTTCGCTGGAGCGCTGAAACTTGCTTTTGTCGATCAGCAGCAGCGACTGGCTGGCGCGGCCCAGCAGCTGCGACTTAAATCCGGCGCTATGCGGGGTGGGATCCCACATCACACCCTGCTCGTCCACTCCTTCACACGAGAAGATAAACAGGTCAATCTCCAGCGATTTCAGCAGCGTCACCAGGGCCGGATTCACATAGCAGCGGTATTTGCGCTCCAGCGTCCCGCCCGAGCAGATCAGGGTGATGCGCTCGCGCTTCGCCATCTCATGGCAGATGGGCAGGCTGTTGGTAAAGACCGTCAGGGCGATATCCGGCAGCTGCCGCGCCAGGTGAAAGCAGGTTGAGCTGGCATCCAGGGCCAGCGTCATGCCTTCGCTGACCCAGTCCAGCGCGTGACGGGCGATATCGGCTTTATCCGCGTAGTGGCTTTTCAGCCGCGCGCCAAAGGGCTCGCCGCCATCGCGGTGATCCGGATGGATCGCCCGAGCCCGCCCGTGATGGCGCACGATCTTTCCCTGCTGCTGCAGCTGCTTCAGATCGCGACGAATCGTCTCTTTGCTGACGTTAAGTTCTGCGGCCAGCGCCTCTGTCGTCAGCCAGTCGGAGGCCGCCAGCAGGCGGATAAGATCCTGATGACGAGTGCTTTTCATGGTTCTGTTCCGTTACGGGTGAAGGCGAGCGGTGTCTGGCCAATCGCCACGCCGTTTTTGCCGGTGTGCTTAATCTGGTACATCGACCGGTCGGCACGGCGCAGGGCGTTGACGAAATCATCCTGCTCCAGTACGTCGTCAATCCCCACCGAGGCGCCGACCTGCGCCTGACCGTTATCCAGCTCGAACGGCGTCAGCGCTGCCTGCAGACAACGGTGGGCGGTGCTGCTCACCAGCACACTGGAAAGCGGGAAAGGCAGCAGCAACACGAACTCATCACCACCCAGACGGCCAACAACGGCCTCCGGCGGGCAGGCATCGCGCAGGCGCTGGCTGAGCTGGATCAGCAGTTCATCGCCGCTGCGATGACCGAAGGTGTCGTTCACCGTTTTAAAATCATCGAGATCGATAAAGGCGATGCAGAGCGGCCCCTGGGCCTTAAGCTGGGCGAAGTGCTTAAGCAATGCGTGGCGGTTGGCAAGGCCAGTGAGCGGATCGTGATTAGCCAGCTGGGCCAGCTGCTCTTCGTACTGCTTCTCTTTGGTCATGTCGATATGGGTACCGGTCACCTTCAGGGGATTGCCGTTTTCATCCCAGTCCGTCACCCGCCCGCGGTCCAGCACCCAGGTGACGGTGCCGTTTTTGTGCTGCATGCGGTGCAGCGCTTCATAGAAGGGAGTTTTGCCGTGCAAGTGATCGTAGAAGGCATCCAGTACGTTCTGTTTGTCATCCGGATGCAGATGCTCACGCCAGATCTCAAACTGCGCGCTCAGCTCCTTGGGCTGATAGCCCAGCATAGCGCCCCAGCGGCGGTTATAGATAATCAGCTTCCCGGTGGGAACGTCGAGCTGCCATAAACAGAGACCTGTCCCGTCGAGCGCAGCACTGAGCTTGTTTCGGGCGTCACGCGCCAGCCTGGCAAGCCGGGCATTGTGCTTTTTGAGATTCTGAATCTGTTGTTTAAGCGCCTTTTCTGACATGCGAATAATCTGAAGAAAGAAATTATTGATGCCAGTTTACGGGATGGAAGTAAATATACGGTTAAAAAAAGAAAGGGATTTGTGTTAAGGCTTATATTCACGGTCTTATAAGCAGCCATGAAATAAGAAATGAGGGGCCTGATAAAGCCAGGTGGAATAATCACCTGGCATTTTTATTAATGGGTAGCTTCGCCGACCAGGCCGCCCGCTCCCGCGCCGAGGGCGGCGCCTTTGAGAACGCTATTACCGGTTACAGCGGCTGCACCAGCGCCTACTGCGGCACCAATGACGCCACCTTTACGGGCAGCTTTGCCTTTCTCACCGTTTTTAAACATCGCCCCGGTACCCGCCCCAACCACCGCGCCGCCGACGGTGGATTTTACGCTTTTCCCGGCTACTGCGCCGATGGTCGCGCCCACCAGCGCCCCGGTAGCGGTTTTATCTGCCGCCAGGCTGGAAGCAGAGCAGAGCAACGCACCGATCATTAGCGTGATTTTCATGGTTTTCATGACAATTCCCTTATAAATGTGCAGTGAGACATTGCGGGGGATACTGCCAGCTGTACGGATTGACGGGTAGGCCAATAATGCCGTGGTGGAGAAACTCGTCTTAATCTGATCGTCGCCGGGCGGTGGCCCGCCCGGCACGGGGGTTAGCCCTGACGTTTATCTTCGGTGTTGGTATCAAAATCGCTCGCCGCATGTCGCTCATGCAGCTGTTCGCTCAGCTCGCCATTGGTGCGGTTGACGATACGCCCGCGCTTTACCGCCGGACGGCTGGCGACATCCTTCGCCCAGCGCTGAACGTTCTTGTAGCTTTCGGCATCGAGGAACTCTGCCGCGCCATAAACCTGGCCCAGCGCCACGCTGCCAAACCATGGCCAGATGGCAATATCGGCGATGGTGTACTCTTCGCCCGCCACGTAGCGCCCGCGTGCCAGCTGTTTATCCAGCACGTCGAACAGACGTTTGGCTTCCATGGTGAAGCGGTCAATGGCGTACTCAATTTTTACCGGGGCATAGTGATAGAAGTGGCCGAAACCGCCGCCAAGGAACGGGGCGGCGCCCTGCAGCCAGAACAGCCAGTTCAGGGTTTCCACACGTCCAGCCGGATCTTTTGGCAGGAAGTGACCGAATTTTTCCGCCAAGTAGAGCAGGATATTGCCGGACTCAAACACTCGCGTTGGCGGCGTGGTGGAGTGGTCGCGCAGGGCCGGAATTTTAGAGTTCGGGTTGACATCCACAAACCCGCTGGAGAACTGATCGCCCTCGCCGATGCGGATCAGCCATGCGTCATATTCCGCACCGGTGACGCCGAGCGCCAGCAGCTCTTCCAGCAGAATAGTGACCTTCTGGCCGTTCGGCGTACCCAGGGAGTAAAGCTGCAACGGATGTGAACCGACCGGCAGGGTTTTCTCGTGGGTGGCACCAGAGATTGGGCGGTTGATGCTGGCGAACGCGCCGCTGCTGTTGTTCTGCTTCCATTCCCAGACTTTCGCTGGCTGGTAGTTATTCTCGGACATGTTGATCTGCCTTTTTGTGGAGGTGTTGAGGCAGTGTAGCAGGTGTTCCATGAACGGTTTAACGAACTGAGCGCATAAGGTTATGCGCTCAGCGGCCTGCCTGCTGGCGTGCTATCGCAGCGGCACAATCTGAGCTGCAAAAACATAATGTTTTACCCGGGCATAGAAAACGGGACCCCTGAGGGGCCCGTTGAAGGTACATATCAATCAGAACGACTTGCGTAAACGCAGGCTGAAAGTGTGGGCCTGGTAACGCTCGCCGGCCTGCAGGTCGTAACGCGCGTCGAAGCTCAGATCGTTGGCCTCGTACAGCGTGGTGCCGATGGCTACGCCAGCCATATCTTTCACCGGAGAAGCACCTTTGGTGATAAAGCTGGTTTCACCGATGGCGTCTGCGGCGTAAGTCGCATGGCTGCTGACCTGGCGGTTATCGTACTGGTGGATCCAGGAGACCTGGGCAAACGGCGTCAGATTACCCAGACCGGTGGAGAAGGTCTTCTCCAGGCGGGCGCCGATATCGCTGACTACCGACTGCGTATGGGTGCTGCTGACATCCAGCGCCATCCCGTTGCCGCCGGTTTCGCTGTAGCCATCCACATGCTGATAACCGTAAGTCAGGCCCGCGAGCGGGGTCAGTACTACGTCGGCTGGCAGCGTGATCGGGTAACCCAGCTCGCTTTGCAGAGTGACCGACTGGCCGTTGAACTTGCCGTGGGCTGCGCCAGAGAAGCCGGTGAAATCGGCGCGGCGGACGGAGCTGTAGTTCTGACGGTTCAGGCCCGCGGAGAGGTTCAGGTACCATGGATTGCCGGTGTAGGCTGCGTAACCAATCATCCCGTAGTTATCGGCGGTAGAGTTGTTGCCGCTCAGGTTGTCTTTACCGTGTACGGAGGTGTTGCTGTAGTTCAGCGCCGCGCCCAGACGCCAGGCCTCGCCCAACGCGCGGTCAGCACCGATGATCAGGCCGCCAAATTTCGCTGAGTAACCGCTCACTTCGTCACGGCTGTCCTGACGGGCATAACCGCCGAACGGCTGACCCCAGACAATCCAGTTTTCTGCGTAGTCATCGCCAGTTGCCACTCCGCTTATGCCAGAGGCCTGTGGATTACGCACGGCATCGATGTGAGCGCCCACTACGGCCTGAGCAGTAGAGATGGCAACGGATGTTGCTGAACTGGTGTTGAGGTTCTGGCTGGTAGAGAGACGCTCGCCAACGCGGTTCGTCTCCTGTTCACCTTCAATGGCCAGCGAGGCGTTGTACAGATTCAGCAGCTGCGGAGAAGCGATACCGGAATAGTTCGCCAGCCCGCCAAGTGATGCGGTAGCGCTTGGGATGGTGGCATAACCCTGTTTGCCCGGCTGGGCAGGCGCTGGCTCTGCTGGCGCAGGCTGCGTTGGTTGTACTGGCGGTGTGACGACCGGCGGGACAATCTCAGGTTCGGTTACCACTGGCGGCGTCACTTCTGGCGTCGGCTCCGGCTGGGGTTGCGGCTCTACCGGAGCGGGAGCGATCGGCTCTGCACCCAGGGTTAAGACCAGCGCCTTGCTCGTCGCATCTTCATACACGGTGCCGTTGACCGCACCACGGTAGCCGAGCGCTTTGTAGTTCAGCTGATCGGCATGGTAGTCGGTCTGGGCACCATTGGCGTTGATCACCACATAGCGCTGCCCTTCGGCGAACTTATAGGTGTTGCCGGTGCGCAGCAGGTTGATACTCGATCCCGCGTCGATAGTGGCGTTGCCGCTAACGTTCAGACGACCATACCCGGCATCGGCAAGCAAATCGCCGCTAGCTACGGCTAAATCCGAGACGCCGGAGATGAGCGTTGCGGCCGCTTTCTGATGATAATCACCCAGAATATTGATGCTGTTATTCACCTGCAGGGATGCAGCTTCGTTCAGCACGGTGCCGGCCGTCACCTCGATGTCGTCGCTCATCTGCATTGCCATCAGGCCATACTCAGGGATAACGCTAAACGTACTGACATTATCGTTGAGCAGCAGCGAGCCGTTACCAAATGTAACATTAGAGCCAGTAATGGTGCCCGTCGCGCCATCGATGCCGGTCAGCGTACCTTGGGTGGTGCCACCGTTAATGGTTAATGGCGTCGTGCTGGTGGAGTAAATATCACCGATAATGGTGCCGGTATTGGTGAGGGTTACCGTGTCGCTGTTATTACCGTTAACAAACAGGGCATAGCCTCCACCGCTTAACTGACCGTTATTGACGATGTCGGTATTGCCCTGATTGTTGTTGTTCCAGATGTAAATCCCACTCCAGTTACCCGCAATTTCACCGTTGTTCACAATGGAGCCAATAACGCTATTACTGTTGCTGTTGTTATAGACAGCCGTGTCGTTAGCGCTGATTTTACCGTTATTAACAAGGGAGTTAAGGGTGCCGGAGTTAATAATGCCGAAGGAGCTGCCGTTAATCTTCTCATCATTAACGATAGTATTAATAACGCCCTGGTTGATGATCCCGGAGCTACCGTAATAATCGGTCGTGCCGCCTTCAATTGTTCCGGGGTAATGCTGCCAACTTACTGATTTAGTGTATGATGGTGATTTTAAGGTGCTTGCGTGGCTTCCATTTCCATCAGATGTCCTTCCTGCTCCGCTACTGAAGGCGTGGTGCGT
>NZ_VDAM01000001.1:239203-331121 GCF_019584355.1 Leclercia sp. EC_58 | reverse complement strand
ATTATGCCGTCAGCATCTTGCTGGCGGTATAATAGCAACGTTCGATGAAGAGTCCGGCTCTTAGAAAGCAAAAACCCGCCTTTTGGGCGGGTTCTTTAAATAGTGGTGCCCGGACCCGGACTAACGCCGCAGGCGTTGAACAGCGCGCTTGCCGCGCTGGCCCCGAAGGGGTGAGCCGCTTGCGGCGAATAATCGAACGTAGTTCGATGAAGAGTCCGGCTCTTAGAAAGCAAAAACCCGCCTTTTGGGCGGGTTCTTTAAATAGTGGTGCCCGGACTCGGAATCGAACCAAGGACACGGGGATTTTCAATCCCCTTGGCAAGGCTGGGACGGAAGTCACTGTCGTTCTCAAAATCGGTGGAGCTGCATGACAAGGTCATCGGGCATTATCTGAACATAAAACACTATCAGTAAGTTGGAGTCATTACCGGTGACACGCTGGGCGTTTATTTAGGTTTTAAATATTATTTATAAGGGAGTGGTTATGGCGATGAATACTCTTTCACAACCTGTGGTGGCCCTTTTTTCAGGGCAGGGTAATCCGGTTATTGGTATGGGGAGTGATGTGTGGGACAAGAGTGTCGCCACGAAGAATATCTGGGATTGCGCCAGCGATATTTCCGGCATGGATTTGCGGCGCCTCTGCCAGAAAGGCCCCATGAATCGACTGGTGCAAACGACAGTGCAACAGTTGGCCGTGACAGCCATCAACGTGACGCTCTATACCCTGTGCCGTGAGCGATATGAAAATATGCACATTGTCGGCTCCTGCGGCCATAGCGTGGGTGAATACAGCGCCCTGTATGCTGCTGGGGCGATCTCGCTGGAAACGCTGTTTCGCACCATTCACTTCCGCGCCAGTACCATGCATGAGGTGAGCACGAAGCAGAAAGGCTCCATGCTGGCGCTGAAAGGGGTGAACTATGCAACCCTGAGCGAGATGATTGCCTCCTCAGGTATCGAACTGGATATCAGCTGTGATAACACGCCTAATCAACAGGTGATCGGCGGAGCGCCTTCTGCGTTAAGTGAATTTGCCAGGACGCTGGCGGACAACGGTCTCGACCCGGTGAAGCTCGGCGTAAGTGGTGCCTGGCACACCCGGTTGATGGCCGACGGCGTGCAGTTAATGCGCGACTTTTTAGCGACTCAGGAATTCCATCCTGCGCAGCATGACGTGCTGATGAACGTAACGGCGCAGGCGACCTCCGACCCGGCGCAGATAAAAGAGAACCTCTCCCTGCATTTAACCCATAGTGTCAAGTGGACCGACAGCATGAAGCATTTTTTAAGCGGCCCGGTTGAAACCGTTTTTCTTGAGATCAGCAACAAAGCCTATCTTGGACAAATGCTTAATGATTTTGCCGGGTTTGATCCTGAGCGCGTTTTGAATTGTAGAAAAGTTCTGGCAATTTAAGAGTATTGATATGATTCCCGATTATTTACGGTTTATTCGTTTTCAGGATAGAATGATTCTGCTGTTTATCTATCTGATTACGTTGATACTGCTGGGTTTTTACTGGAAAAACACGGACTTTACATTTACCCGCGATGATGCATGGGTGGTCAGTGCTATCTTTGCGCTGGTACTCCATAACTTTATTTTCGATCTTAAGGCTTATTGGGCATATAAATGCGTCGTCAAAAACATTGATTTGTCGTTCTTTAAAGATAAGACTAATAAGAAAATTGAGATAGTTATGTTTAAGCCTCTGGTGGCTGTAACGATCTCATTATTCATCTTTGGTGCATTATCCAGCACGCTTTTTTTGTTAACCACTCCAGGCATCGTGTTAATTCTTCTTGCCATGTTTGTCCCGCTGATGATCTGGGGAATGTTTGCTATCATTCGAAATGGCTATGTCAAACAGGTCGCGATTTCTTTTGTGGATAAAGTGAGGTGGAAGAGTCTCACCCGCTATATGCTACCGACCATGTTTATCGGCATTATCATGAACCTGCTGGTAATTGGTCCGCTGCGGCATAGTGAACAATTTGATTTCAACGGCGCTTATTTTACTCTTGAAGCCATTATTACAATGTGCGTTCTGTGTACCATCGTATTTGCGCTCAGTCTATTGTCACTGCTCATTTCAAAAAGATATGTATTTCTGGGGCATCTTTTTTTGAATGAAATTGATTTTACCTTCTCAAAGACGCTCCCCTGGCGTTCGCTTTATGACAAACCACACTGGCTACAGTTGGTGATGCTACTGATTGTTGAAGCTATTTGGGTGACGGTGGTTGCGCTTCTGTTCGCCTTTGCAGAGTGGCAGGTTTGGTTTGAGATTTATTACCTGCTCTGTTATTTGCCGTTTTTCAGCTATTACATAATGCGTTGTTACTGGAAATGGCATAATGACTTTATTATGTCCTGCGATATGTATATCCGTTGGGGCGAGATCAGTAAACAAACCCGGCTGTGGTGATCAACATTATGCCGTCAGCATCTTGCTGGCGGTATAATAGCAACGTTCGATGAAGAGTCCGGCTCTTAGAAAGCAAAAACCCGCCTTTTGGGCGGGTTCTTTAAATAGTGGTGCCCGGACTCGGAATCGAACCAAGGACACGGGGATTTTCAATCCCCTGCTCTACCGACTGAGCTATCCGGGCAACGGGGCGCATTAAACCCGATCTGCCTTCTGCCGTCAACGAAATTTGTTGATTTCGCTACTGACCGCACACTCTGTCGCCACTTTGCTGCAATATCAGGCAAAAAACGCTGTCCATAGGGCAGAGAGCGGCATAGCGAGCACCAGCGCAGGCAGCATATTCACTACTGCAAACATCTTGATACCGCAGATCCGCAGCCCTGTCGCCAGCAGCAGCAGGCCGCCGACGGCGGTAAAGTCAGCCATCATCGCCGGAGTGGTCAGCGGGAGTATCAGCGTGGCGCAGGTTGCAAGTGCAAGCTGGATAAGCAGCATCGGCAAGCAAATCGCGGAAACCGCGATACCCAAAGTGGTTGCAAAAATCGTTGCAGTAAAGAAATCCAGGAAGGATTTAGCGATAAGAATGCTGGGGTCGCCGGTCATCCCTTCGTGCATTGCGCCAAAAATCCCCGTGCCGCTGGCGCAAAACAGAATAATGATGGCGACATAGTTCTGGATATAGGCATCGTGACCACCGCCTTTCTGTTTACCCCGGGCGAGCAGATTTTTTGCTTTGCCGACGGCGTCGTTAATTCCTTTTTCCAGATAACAAAACTCGCCGATCAGCGCCCCAAGCAGCGTTGCCAGCACCATTACCGGCAGGTTGGCGCACTTGATGACCAGCAGAATGCCAATCCCCATAGAGGCAAGGCCGAAGATTGAGGGCATGGAGGAGCGAATACGCTCCGGTAATCGCTGGCTAAGCACGGCGCCAAGTACGCCGCCCAGCAGCACGGCTCCGGCATTAATGAACGGTCCTATAACCACTATGAACTCCTGTTATTTAATCATTGATATTGCATTATTATTACTCTTTTCAGTGAGTAATCGCCAAATTTAATCCCGTTTTCTGCATAATGATTCCTCCTTGCGCCCCCTGGCGAAAGGTGACATTATTGCGCGAATTTTCTCCTCTCAGATACGGGGCCGCCCATGAACAGACTCTCTCTCGCTGCGCGAATGGCTGGCCGTATCGACACATTCTATTCTACGCTCACCATGCGGTGAGGGTAACGCAGGCTCACTGCAGGACAACAGTAAAACCAGACGCGTTCTGTTTTTACTGATGTCTGGCGGTCGGAGCTGAACTCCGGTCAGACACATTCGTTGGGCAGGGGGACTCCCTGTCCAGGGCTTTTTCTCGCCTTGCACGGGTATTTGCGCTTATGAAATCAATGAAAATTGCCGTCAGCCGTGAGCTGGCCTCCGCCTTATCCACGCACCGGGAAGTGGTGACGCTGGATAACACCGATTTTACGGATGTGGCGGCAGTCGTCATTACCGTCGCTGAAAGCCGCAGCGGCATTCTCGCATTGCTGAAACGCACCGGTTTTCATTTACCTGTTTATCTGTTCTCACCAGAGCCGGTAGAAGCGCCTGCGGGTGTCGATGCGGTAATCGACGGCAAGGCACAGGAGTGGTTAGAGCTGGAAGCGGCGGCCTGTCGTTACGAAGAGAACCTGCTGCCGCCGTTTTTCGACACCCTCAGACAGTATGTGGCGATGGACAACAGCACCTTTGCCTGTCCTGGACACCAGCACGGCGCATTCTTTAAGAAGCATCCCGCTGGCCGTCAGTTTTTCGATTTCTTCGGTGAGAATATCTTTCGTGCCGATATGTGCAATGCCGACGTCAAGCTCGGCGATCTGCTGATCCACGAAGGTTCCGCCAAACATGCGCAAAAGTTCGCGGCGAAAGTGTTCAACGCCGACAAGACCTATTTCGTTCTTAATGGTACTTCTGCCGCCAATAAGGTTGTGACCAACGCGCTGCTGACCCGTGGCGATCTGGTGCTGTTTGACCGCAACAACCATAAGTCCAACCATCATGGCGCGCTGATCCAGGCTGGCGCTACACCGGTCTACCTTGAAGCGGCGCGTAACCCGTTTGGTTTTATTGGCGGCATTGATGACCGTTGCTTTGACGAGACGTACCTGCGGGAGCTGATCCGCGAAGTGGCGCCGGAAAAAGCCCGTGAAGCGCGCCCGTTCCGCCTGGCGGTGATCCAGCTCGGCACCTATGACGGCACCATCTATAACGCCCGTCAGGTGATCGACAAGATTGGCCAGCTGTGCGACTACATCCTCTTCGACTCGGCGTGGGTAGGCTATGAGCAGTTTATCCCGATGATGGCCGACAGCTCCCCGCTGCTGCTGGACCTCAACGAGAACGATCCGGGGATCTTTGTCACCCAGTCGGTACATAAACAGCAGGCCGGATTCTCCCAGACCTCGCAGATCCACAAAAAGGACAACCATATCCGCGGTCAGGCGCGTTTCTGCCCGCATAAGCGCCTGAATAATGCCTTTATGCTGCATGCGTCGACTAGCCCGTTCTATCCGCTGTTTGCGGCCCTTGACGTTAACGCCAAAATCCACGAAGGGGAGAGCGGACGGCGGCTGTGGGCCGAATGCGTTGAGATGGGCATCGAGGCGCGCAAGGCGATTATCGCCAACTGCAAGATGATTAAGCCGTTTATCCCGCCGGTGGTGGCCGGGCGTCCGTGGCAGGATCATCCTACCCATGCGATTGCCAGCGAGCTGCGTTTCTTCAGCTTTGAACCGGGGGCGAAATGGCACGGCTTTGAGGGGTATGCCGAAGAGCAGTACTTTGTCGACCCGTGCAAGCTGCTGCTGACCACGCCGGGTATCGATGCGGAAAGCGGGGAGTACACCGACTTTGGCATTCCGGCGACCATTCTGGCGCACTACCTGCGCGAGAAAGGCATTGTTCCGGAGAAGTGCGATCTCAACTCCATTCTCTTCCTGCTCACCCCGGCGGAGAGCGCCGAGAAGATGGCGCAACTGGTGGCGATGTTGGGCCAGTTTGAACAGCACATTGAAGATGACACCCCACTGGCAGATGTCCTGCCAACCATCTGGAACAAATATCCGGTGCGCTACCGCGACTACACGCTGCGTCAGCTTTGCCAGGAGATGCACGATCTGTATGTCAGCTTTGACGTGAAGGATCTGCAAAAGGCGATGTTCCGCAAAGAGAGCCTGCCTACCGTGGCGATGAACCCGCAGGATGCTAACCAGGCCTTTATTCGCGGTGACGTCGAGCTGGTGCGCATCAGCGAAGCCGAAGGGCGTATCGCGGCGGAAGGAGCGTTGCCATACCCGCCAGGAGTGCTGTGCGTGGTGCCGGGCGAACTGTGGGGCGGGGCGGTGCAGCGTTACTTCCTGGCGCTGGAAGAGGGCGTCAATCTGTTACCCGGTTTTTCTCCGGAACTGCAGGGCGTTTACAGCGAAAAGGATGCGGACGGGATTAAACGTTTGTACGGGTATGTTCTGAAGTAAAAAACTCCCCCTCCGCAGGGAGGGGGAGTTCACAGATTAATGTGCGACGGTCTGTACGCCTGTTGGGGTACGAACATGTTTGTACTTAAACAGCACCATGAACGCGAAGGCCAGTACCAGCGAGTAGCCTGCAAAGATCAGCCACACCGGCTGCCAGTCGGTAATACCGTTGGTGGTATACATCTCCACAACCTTACCGCTCACCACGCCGCCGAGAATACAGCCGAAGCCGTTGGTCATCATCAGGAACATACCCTGGGCGCTGGCGCGGATTTCCGGACGTACCTCTTTTTCTACAAACACGGAACCGGAGATGTTGAAGAAGTCGAACGCACAGCCGTAGACAATCATCGACAGCACCAGCAGCACGGTACCGAAGGCTGACGGGTCGCCGTAGGCGAACAGACCAAAGCGCAGCATCCACGCGAAGATACTGATCATCATGACGTTCTTAATACCGTAGCGGCTCAGGAAGAACGGGATGGTCAGAATGAACAGCGTTTCGGAGATCTGCGAAATGGACATCATCACCGACGCGTGTTCAACGATAAAGCTCCCGGAGAACATCGGGTCGTTATCGAAGCTGTGCAGGAAGGTGTTGCCGAACATGTTGGTGATCTGCAGCTCCGCACCCAGCAGCATGGAGAAGATGAAGAAGATCGCCATGCGTTTGTTTTTAAACAGCGCGAATGCGTCCAGGCCAAGCATGGAGCTCCAGCTCTGGTTTTTCTGCTGGTTAGAGACCGGAATGTGCGGCAGGGTCAGGGTGAACAGCACCAGCACGATGGAGAGCGCCGCGCCGATATAGAGCTGCATATGGCTCAGCTCAAAGCCGGAGAAGCTCACCGCCCACATCGCCATAATAAAGCCGATGGTGCCCCAGATACGGATCGGCGGGAAGTCGGTCACGATGTCCAGGCCCGCCGTTTTCAGGCGATAGTAGGAGATGGTGTTCACAAGCCCAAGCGTTGGCATATAGGCCAGCGAGTTAAGCAGGATCACCACAAACATCGCCCCCGGCGTGGTTACGCCCGCGGCCATAAACAGCGTGGCCGCGCCCACCAGATGGCAGAGAGCGTAAAGCCATTTCGCACTGATCCATTTGTCCGCCACGATCCCGAGCAGGGTCGGCATAAATACCGCGGCAATGCCCAGCGAGCTATAGACCGCGCCGATGGAAGCACCATCGAATTTCAGGGTGACAAACATGTAGGAGCCGAGCGTGGTTAGCCAGCTCCCCCACAGACAGAACTGCAGAAACGACAAGATTTTAAGCTGCAGCTTAAGGTTCATGTTACTTTCCTCACAAGAGAGCGGGCTGTATGTTGGTGTAGAAACATTTGGGTTTTGTATTTGATGCAATTCTATCAGCGAGTGGCGTGATGTTTTGTTACCTCCCGCAAAAAAATGCAATCAACATTAATTTGCAGTTTGGATTGTGATGCAAATAACAATTTCTTATGGGGAAGACGGGCGGGGATCGACGGAATCTTTACCCTCTCCACGCAGGAGAGGGTAAAAAAGTCACACTACTTTCTACGATAGCTCTTCTGAGCCGTATTGACCTTGTAGAGGTAGCGGCGGGACTCTGCGGAAGGGTGACGGCTGGTGAGGGTCTGGTAAACATCCCCCGGTGACATACTGTTGATGATGTTTGCCGCCTGGATTTTATCGTTGGAGAAGACGCGCAGCACGCTGCCTGCGCCGCCGTTGTAGGCGGTGATCACCGCATAGCGACGTGAGGTCGGGTTATCAATGCCGCTCAGGTAGACGTTATTCAACATCGCCAGATAGGCGGTGCCGGTGTCGATATTGCTGGCAGGATCAAACAGGTAACTGCGGCTTGGCATACCCGATCTTCCCTGCGAGCGGAACACATCTTTCCCGGCGCTGTGCTGCACAACCTGCATCAGGCCCAGGGCGTCGGAACGGCTCACCGCGTACGGGTTAAAGGAGGATTCGGTCTGCATAATCGCCAGGATCAGCGACTCATCCACACCATATTTACGCGATGCCTGACGGACCATCCCGACATATTTGTGCGCACGTTTATCGAGGTGGTTTGGCACCAGGTTAATGGTCACGCTGTAGATAACGCGCAGGCCGTTGCTGCGGCTTTTCAGGCGCGTCTGCAACAGGTAGTTAGCAAAATTATTAGCACGGCCTTCCCAGCGAATGGACTGGCCGGTTTGATCCACCACCTGGCCATAGAGGAACGGCTCTTTGGAGATAGTGATGTCGTCGGCATCGGAGTAGAGGTCGATAGAGCCCGGATCGTCACCCATCAGCAGGGTTTTCACGATCGCCTCGCGCAAACGCGCCGCAGGATCGGTTCCGGCAATGGTCTCGACGGTAATAGTACCTTCGTCAAAGTTGATGTGGCTGCGGGTCTGGTAAGCGTCGGTATACTTAACGTAGTCCTTTGGTCCTGCGATCAGAACCTCGTTAAATCCCCAGATATTTTCGATGTTATGGGCGAATTGCCCCATCAGAATGTCAAAACCGTTGGTGTCCTTTACCCAGGCTTCGTTATAGCTATCGCCTTTCTTACTGGAGGAACACGAAACAAGTAACGGTGCAACAAGAGCAAGCGCTAAAAATTTTTTCATCATTCCAGGAGTGCGTGTTGTGTTTGTTCTGGGGCTGTTTTCGCCGGGGGGCGCTACGCTTACCCGGCCTACAAACCGTAGACCAGGCAAGGCGGCACGATATTATTTTTCTGGTGGCGTATAGCCTTCGATGTGAACGTCTTTGCCTTCAAACAGGAAATTGACCATCTCCTCTTCAAGCTGCTTGCGGTGTTCAACGTTCATCATGTTGAGCTTGCGCTCGTTAATCAGCATGGTTTGCTTGTGTTGCCACTGCGCCCACGCCTCTTTTGAAATTTCGTTATAGATGCGCTTACCCAGATCGCCCGGATAGAGCTGGAAGTCCTGGCCTTCTGCTTCACGCTGCAGGAAGGTGCAAAAAATTGTTCTGGCCATACTGATTCCTCTTTGTCGCCCGGAGCTAAACCGGTGCCCCGACACGTAATTGCTGTAACAGGCGCTCTACGGGAGCCGCGAGCCCCACTGACGGCGGTTGCGCTAAGTTATACCAGAGAGCGGTGCCTTCATCCATGCACGCCGTGAATGAGGACACAGGAAGCCACATTGGAACAATATCCAGATGGAAGTGGCTGAAGGTATGGCGAAACGCGTTGAGCTGCACAAGAGTATCGGCAGGGATGCCGCGTTGCGCCAGCCAGTCGCGAAGACGCTCCTCATCCTCAAACTGCGGGAAGCAGAAGAGACCGCCCCATAAACCGCTTGGCGGACGCTGGGTGAGCCAGACGGTCTCCTCGTGCTGCATCAGCAGAAAATAGCCGGTACGCTCTGGTAAGGTCTGCTTCGGCTTTTTACCGGGATAGTGCGCCCACGACTGGTTAGCATAGGCGACGCACAGATTATTCAGCGGGCAGAGTTCGCATTTCGGTTTCGAGCGGGTACAGACCATCGCGCCCATATCCATCATCGCCTGGTTAAAGCGTTCAACGCCGTGAGCGGGAGTGACCGCTTCACTGATCTCCCACAGGCGCTTCTCCACCTCTTTCTTGCCCGGCCAGCCACCGACGGCGTAGCAGCGCGCCAGCACGCGCTTCACGTTGCCGTCGAGAATCGGGAAGTGTTTACCCAGCGAGAGAGAAAGGATGGCTCCGGCAGTGGAGCGCCCCACGCCCGGCAGGGCGGCCACTTCATCGAAGGTTTCCGGGAAGGTACCACCGTGCAGCGACACCACCTGCTGGGCGGCTTTATGCAGATTGCGGGCGCGGGCGTAATAGCCGAGCCCGGTCCACAGATGCAGCACTTCATCCAGCGGGGCGTTAGCCAGATCGGTTACCGTTGGAAAACGCGCCATAAAGCGTTCAAAGTAAGGGATAACCGTCGCGACCTGCGTTTGTTGCAACATCACCTCTGAGAGCCATACTTTGTACGGTGTTTTTTCAATTTGCCAGGGGAGGGTTTTACGCCCGTATTTGTCGTACCAGTCCAGCACCTGGGCTGAAAATTGAGAGGCTTGCATGGTCTTCGCTTTGCGGTATCAGGGAGGCAGATTGCAGCACAGAGGCATGCGGCTGTAAACCGGATCTTTCCCATGCTTGCATCCGGTCATTAACTTTGGATAATGCCCGTTTCCCGAACATTCTCACAAGCAGACTACTCTTTTATGAAAAACGACGTCATATCACCGGAATTTGATGAAAACGGCCGCCCGCTGCGCCGTATTCGCAGCTTTGTCCGCCGTCAGGGGCGCCTGACCAAAGGGCAGCAGCACGCGCTGGATAACTACTGGCCGGTGATGGGCGTTGAGTTCACCGAACAGCCGCTCGACTTTGTGGCGCTGTTTGGCCGCGACGCACCGGTCACACTGGAGATTGGTTTCGGCATGGGCGCTTCGCTGGTGACCATGGCAAAAGCGCGCCCGGAGCAGAACTTCCTCGGCATTGAAGTCCATTCCCCGGGCGTCGGTGCGTGTCTGGCGACAGCCCATGAAGAGGGCGTTGAGAACCTGCGCGTGATGTGTCACGACGCGGTAGAAGTGCTGCACAAGATGATTCCTGACAATTCTCTGAGCATGGTTCAGCTCTTTTTCCCTGACCCGTGGCACAAAGCACGTCATAATAAACGCCGTATCGTTCAGGCGCCGTTTGCTGAACTTCTCAGAAGCAAACTGAAGCTGGGTGGTGTTTTCCATATGGCAACCGACTGGGAACAGTATGCGGAACATATGCTGGAAGTGATGTCGGCGCTTGACGGGTATAAAAACCAGTCTGCGAGCAATGACTATGTACCGCGTCCTGAATCGCGTCCGGTAACCAAATTTGAACAGCGTGGCCATCGTCTTGGTCACGGCGTATGGGACTTAATGTTCGAGAGGGTGAAATAATGGCAAAGAACCGTAGCCGTCGTCTGCGTAAGAAAATGCACATCGAAGAGTTCCAGGAGGTGGGTTTTTCGGTTGCATGGCGTTTCCCGGAAGGCACCAGCGTAGAAAAAATTGATGAAGATGTCGATGCTTTCATCAATGAAGTTATCGAGCCGAACAAGCTGGCGTTTGACGGCAGCGGCTACCTGGCGTGGGAAGGTTTGATCTGCAAACAAGAGATCGGCAAGTGTACCGAAGAAGATCAGGCCATTGTGCGTAAGTGGCTGGAAGACCACAAATTCGAAGAGGTGCGCATCAGCGAACTTTTCGACATTTGGTGGGACTAATAGAGCATCAGGGGCCAGCAATTGCTGGCCCATTTTGTATGAGGGAGAATATATGATGCGCAAAACGCTGCTCGCCGCGGCCTTAATGACCACGGCACTCACCGCTCACGCAGAGTACAAATGTGAAGTCACGCCGCGTGACGACGTGATCCTGAGCCCGCAAACCGTGCAGGTAAAAGGTGAGAACGGCAATCTGGTGATCACCCCGGATGGCAACGTCATGTTTAACGGCAAGCAGTACACGCTGAGCGCAGCCCAACGTGAACAGGCAAAAGACTATCAGGCCGATCTGCGCAGCGCGCTGCCGTGGATTGATGAAGGCGCTCTGACCCGCGTCGAAAAAGGCCGTGTCGCGCTGGATAGGATCATCGCTAAAGAGGCAGGGGAGAGCAGCAATATGCGCTCGCGCCTCACCAAACTGGATGCGCAGTTAAAAGAGCAAATGAACCGCATTATTGAGCATCGCACCGATGGCTTGACGTTCCACTATAAAGCGATCGATCAGGTGCGCGCCGACGGTCAGCAGCTGGTGAACCAGGCGATGGGCGGCATCCTGCAGGACAGCATTAACGAGATGGGCGCCAAAGCGGTACTGAAAGGCGGCGGCAACCCGCTGCAGGGTGTGCTGGGTAGCCTGGGCGGCCTGCAAACGGCCATCCAGAACGAGTGGAAAAACCAGGAAGCGGATTTCAAGGCATTCGGCAAAGACGTGTGTCAGCGCGTTGTCTCGCTGGAAGAGAGCCGCAAGGCGCTGGTGGGCGGGCTGAAGTAACGCTATTGAACCAGCAAAGGGGGACGCCCTTTGCTGGTCTGCATCACATTAAGCCCAGCAGTTCAGGAAGAAACAACGAAATTGCAGGGATGTAGGTAATCAGCATCAGCGCGGTTATCAGGGCTAAGTAGAACGGCAGTAGAGGTTTAATCAACTGCTGGATCTTAACTCCGGAAATAGAGCAGCCGACAAATAATGCGCTGCCCACCGGCGGCGTCAGCAGGCCGATACAGAGATTGGCCACCATCATAATGCCGAAATGCACCGGATCCATCCCCAGCTCCTGAGCAATAGGCAGGAAAATAGGGGTAAAGATCAACACCGCGGGGGTCATATCCATAAAGATCCCGACGATCAGCAGCACGATATTAATCAGCAGCAGAATAACCAACGGATTATCAGAGATCCCCATCAGCGTATCGCTGATCAAATAGGGAATGTCTGCGTTGGTCATTGCCCAGGACATCCCCACGGAAAAGCCGATCAGCAGCAAGACGATGGAGGTCATGACCACCGACTCCAGAATCAGCCTGGGTAACTCCCGCCCCTTCACCTCCCGGTAAATCAGCACCGACAGAATAAAGGTGTAAACCACGGCGATGGCCGATGCCTCCGTGGCAGTAAAAATACCGCCCAGAATGCCGCCCATAACGATGATGACCAGCAGCAGGCTTGGCATCGCGTCAAAAAAGGCCTTTATCGCCTGGGCGCGGGTGGGGCGCTCAGCGAGTGGATAAGCGCGGCGTTTAGCAATGACGGCGCAGACGATCATAATCGCCAGCCCCATCAGAAGACCCGGCAGGTAGCCCGCCATAAACAGTGAGGCTATCGAGACGCCGCCCGCGGTAAGGGAGAAGACGATCAGCACGTTGGAAGGGGGAATGAGCAGGCCCGTGATGCAGGATGTGACGTTTACCGCCGTGGTGAAGGTGGGGTCGTAACCCTGCTTTGTCTGGATGGGGTGAAGCGTTCCGCCAACGGCGGCCGCGGCGGCTACCGCGGAACCAGATATGGAGCCAAACATCATATTCGCCATCACGTTCACGTGACCTAGCGAGCCGGGAACCCGGCCAACCATCACCTGGGCCAGATTAATCAACCGTATGGCGATCCCGCCGCTGTTCATTAGCGTGCCCGCAAAGATAAAAAACGGGATCGCCAGCAGCGAAAAATTATCCAGGCCGTTCGCCAGACGTTGGGACACCGTGACGATGGCGATCTCCCACGGGAACATCAGCAGCATGGAGGCCACCGTAGCGATACCAATCGAAAAAGAGATCGGGACGCCAATGAAAACCAACACAAAAAAGCTGCCAAACAGCGTGAGCGCTACTGCGTTTTCCATTATAACGCCTCCACGTTTGCGGTTTTCAGCGCCAGCAGGCTCTGGCACATAAAATTCAGGGCATAAAACATGATCACCAGGCCGCTCAGCGGAAGGATAAGATAGACGTAACCCATGGGGATCTGCATGACCGCAGAGACCTGGGCCGTCTCAAGGGTTTTACCGATAAGCCGGATGCCTCCCGTCACGATGACCAGCCCGGCAAAAATAAAGATCATCAGGTTGACCAGCAGGCTCAACAGCACCTGCTTAGGCCGACTCAGGGAGAGGGCGAGAAGGTCGATAGAGAGGTGTCGCTGGGCGCCCACGCTGTAAGCCGCACCGAGCAACCCCACCCAAATCATTAAGAAGCGTGCCAGCTCATCGGTCAGGGTGCTGGGTTGGTTAAGGACGTAGCGACTCACAACCTGCCACACCACACAGATAACCAGCGCGATCATCACCAGCACGCAAAAAGCGGCAATGACGCGGTCTACCGCAGCCTT
Source organism: Leclercia sp. EC_58 (assembly GCF_019584355.1). NCBI lineage: Bacteria > Pseudomonadati > Pseudomonadota > Gammaproteobacteria > Enterobacterales > Enterobacteriaceae > Leclercia > Leclercia sp. EC_58. The sequence continues at coordinate 317,314 of NZ_VDAM01000001.1, read as the reverse complement.
AAGGCGGTTAAATATCATGGTGAATATCCCGTTGAAAAAGGGCCTGATCCGGCCCTTAGAAAAATTATTGCGGTACCGCGTTTTCAAACTTCGCTAACAGGGCAGCTTGTTTGGGATCTTTTTTGAAATCATCAAACAGCGGCTGAACCGCGGCGCGGAAGGGGGCTTTATCAACTTTGATAATCTCACCACCCATCGCTTTTGCCTGGGCACGGGTTTGCGCATCAATCTCATCCCACAGTTTTTGCTGATAAACCTGCGAGTTGCTGGCGGCGGTTGCCAGGATCTGCTGCTGCGCCGGGGTCAGAGCGTCCCAGGTTTTGGTGGCGATAACCAGAAAGTCCGGTATTGAGGCGTGTTCATCCTCAGAAAAGACCTTCGCGATTTCAATGTGGCGAGTTTGCACCCATGACGGCACATTATTTTCCGCCCCATCAACCACCCCTTGTTGCATGGCGGTATAGACTTCGCCGAAGGAGACCGGCGTTGGCGAGCCACCCATAAGTTCAATCATTTTTATCGTGGTGGGGCTTGGCTGAACGCGAATTTTAAGCCCTTTCAGATCGTCTGGTTTGGTAATGGGCTTTTTAGCATAAAAGCTACGGGTACCAGCAACGTAAGCGGATAACGCAAAAAAGCCTCTCTCTTTGGTCGACGCCATAATTTCTTTGCCGATGTCGCCAAATACGACGGTATTAAAATGGGCCTGATCGCGAAATAAGAAAGGTAAATTATAAATGGCATAAATATTATCAAAGGATTCTAAATCACTGGCTGAGCCTTTTGTCATATCCAGCGCGCCATTTTGTAAAAGCTCCATGGTTTCGCGGGCATTGCCCATTTGGCTGCTGGGATAGATCCGTATGGTCATGGTGCCATCAGAGAGCGTTTTAACATCTTTCGCCATGGCTTCGAACGCCCGGTGGACAACGTGGCTACGTTCAAGGTTATGCGCCAGTTTTAGGGTGACTTTGTCCGCTGCGCTGGCAGCAGTAGCGAATAACGTAATTGAAAGTGCCGATAATAATAAACGTAAATACGAACGAGTTTTCATTATTAAGCTCCATGCTAAAAGGTCGTTATCACTAATTCCATTACGCGTTACTTTTATTTGTATGACAGATTAACAAAGTTGTCGTACATGTGTCGCAATAGTAATCGTAATTTCCGCATGGAGTAGGGGTTTATTATTAAAATGTGCGCTGGATTAGATAAATAGACGGAGGGGAATTTATGATTCAGCCAAAATTATATGGTCTACTTTATTTGTTATTAAAAACCCGTAATGTTTATTCGGTTTTAACGATATAAAAATGCGCCCGGAGGCGCATCAGGCATTATTCTGCGAGGAACAGCTCAAGAAGGGAGTTCAGGAACAATTTCCCCTGCTGGGTGATTTGCCAGTACTGATCGCATTCGGTCAGGTAACCTTTAGCGATGGCCTCATTCAGTTGAGGGCGAATTACCGCTTCAGGCAAGCCGGTATACAACGTAAACTCCGCGCGCGGTGCGGCTTCCAGCAGGCGGAAGCGGTTCATAAAGAACTCAAACGGCTTATCGTCGGCTTCAACATCATGGCTGCGTTCAAGATAGCGTCCTTCCATATAGCCACGCGGATGGCGCGTTTTAGCCGTGCGCAGAATCCGTCCGTCCGGGAAGGTCACTTTGCCGTGGGCGCCACAGCCAATGCCCAGGTAGTCGCCAAAACGCCAGTAGTTCAGGTTGTGCTGACACTGGTAGCCAGGTTTTGCGTAGGCCGAGGTTTCGTACTGCTGATACCCGGCGGCGGTCAAAAGCCTGTGGCCCTGTTCGAAAATATCCCACAGCGCGTCATCATCAGGCAGCACCGGTGGGCGTGAACCAAACAGCGTGTTCGGCTCAATGGTCAGCTGATACCAAGAGAGGTGCGGCGGGTTCAGCTCAATGGCCTGGCGCAGATCGTCCAGCGCTTCCTCCAGGGACTGATCCGGCAGGCCGTGCATCAGGTCGAGGTTAAAGCTGCGCAACCCCAGCCCGGTCGCCAGGTGAGCGGCGCGCTTTGCTTCATCCGGGCCATGAATACGTCCCAGACGCGTTAACTTTGACGCGCTAAAGCTCTGCACGCCAATGGAGATACGGTTCACCCCGGCGCGCTGATACTCCACAAAACGGTCGGCCTCAACGGTTCCCGGGTTGGCCTCCATGGTAATCTCTGCATCCGCTGCCAGATTAAGACGCGCACACACGCCATCCAGCAGCGTCTGCATCGCCGGGCCTGAGAGCAGGCTCGGCGTACCGCCACCGATAAAAATGGTCTTTACTTCACGTCCCTGCGCGTAAGGTACGTCGGCGTCCAGATCGGCAAGCAGATGCTGAACGTAATCGTCATGGGGCACTTCGCCTTTTAGCGCATGCGAGTTGAAATCGCAGTACGGGCATTTCTGCACGCACCACGGGATGTGAATATAAAGACTCAATGGTGGCAAATTAGCCATTACGTAATGCTTCCAGTAACAGTTTCAGGGCGCGTCCACGATGAGAAATCGCGCTTTTTTCTTCGCGGGTCAGTTCCGCAGCGGTTTTGCCCTCGCTCGGGACAAAGAAGATCGGATCGTAGCCAAAGCCGCCATTGCCTGCCGCTTCGCGGGCGATCACGCCCGACCAGCTGCCGTGGCAGACCAGCGGCGTTGGGTCTTCAGCGTGACGCATATAGACCAGCACGCAGTGGAACTGCGCGTTGCGCTGCTCATCCGGTACATCCTTGAGGGTTTCCAGCAGCTTTTCGAGGTTCTGCTGGTCGCTGGCATCGACGCCGGAGTAGCGGGCGGAGTAAATTCCTGGCGCGCCGCCAAGGGCATCTACCGCCAGGCCAGAGTCATCGGCAATGGCCGGTAAGCCGGTGATCTGTGCAGCATGGCGCGCCTTCAGAATGGCGTTTTCAATAAAGGTCAGGCCGGTCTCTTCCGCAGAGTCCACGCCCAGTTCGGTCTGGGCTACCACATCCAGACCAAAATCATTTAACAGCGAGGCCAGCTCGCGCACTTTACCGGCGTTACCGGTAGCGAGAACAACTTTTTGCATCTGTTAATCCTGTTATATCAGAGCCGCGACTTCCGTCGGGATTTGTTGCGGATTTAGAATTTTGACCTGCTTGTGACGGCCCAGTTCACCTTTCTCGATCAGCACTTGGCTTTTCGCAACGCGAAACTGCTTCGCCAGATACTTCACCAGATGGGTATTGGCCTGGCCATCCACAGGAGGGGCGGTGATGGCGACTTTCACTTCGTCGCCATGCAGTCCGATAATCGTATCGCGGCTGGCTTTCGGCTGAATATACAGCCGTAAAACCAGCCCATCGGCGCAGGTGCTGACAGCACTCATAACGCCATCCACAGCCCCGGCAGCAACATATTGCCTGTGGACTGCAGCAGTTCAGCGATACCCATGTTGATCACGTACAGCAGCAGTACGAGGATCATCGGGGAGAAGTCAATTCCACCCATGGCTGGCAGCAGATTACGAATCGGGCGCAGCAGCGGGTCGGCAAGCTGAATCAGGGCATACTCTACCGGGCTACGGCCCTGGCTTACCCAGCTCATGATCGCCATCAGCAGCAGAACCCAGAAAATCAACAGGCCGATCGTTTTTATCAGGATCAACACCGCCGCGATCCAGATGATCGGCTGGAAGGTGATGACCATAAACAACACGATCGCTTTCACCACGCACAGGATCAGCGCAACCAGCAGGGAGGCGCTGTCAATCGGGCCCATCGGCGGGATCACCCGGCGCAGCGGTCCGACAATCGGTTGGGTCACTTTCACGACAAACTGTGAGAAGGGGTTGTAAAAATCACAACGGGCCCACTGCATCCAGACGCGTAACAAAAGCACCATCGTATACAGTTCAATGACCGTTGAGAGCAGGAAGGTCAACGTCTTCATGGCGTTCCTCAGGTTTCCTTATTATTGGGTGTAATCGCGCGCGCCGAAAATTGCTGTCCCGATGCGCACCATGGTGCTGCCAGCCGCAATCGCGGCGGCCATATCGTCCGTCATGCCCAGTGAAAGCGTGTCGACCGTTGGGTAGCGCGTTTTAAGCGCCTCAAATGCTACAGCCATTTGCCGGGCTACGGCAAACTGCCTGACGTAATCTGTTTCAGGGGCCGGGATCGCCATTAACCCGCGCAGGCGAAGGCCGGGCAGAGCGGCAACCTGTTCCGCCAGCAGATCCAGGGCATCCAGCGCAATACCGGATTTACTGTTTTCATCGCTAATGTTGATTTGAATCAGCACGTTAAGCGGCGGCATCTCGGCCGGGCGCTGCTCGCTCAGACGGGTGGCGATGCGCAGACGATCGACGGTATGACACCAGTCGAAATGCTCCGCCACCAGCCGGCTTTTGTTCGACTGCAGTGGTCCGATAAAGTGCCACTGCAGATCCGCGGTGCCCTTTTCCCGGAAATGGCGGATTTTTTCCACCCCTTCCTGCACGTAGTTTTCACCGAACATGCGCTGGCCTGCATCAATCGCTTCTGCGATGGCGCTCGCAGGCTTGGTTTTACTGACTGCAAGCAACGTAACTTCTTCTGAAGCACGGCCGCAACCTGTTGCCGCGGCTGAGATTTTGTCCCTGACCTGTGCCAGGTTATGCGCAATGTCGTTCATTTTCCGGGGATCATTAAATGGATATGGAAGAAATTGTGGCCCTTAGTGTAAAGCATAACGTCTCGGATCTACACCTGTGCAGTAACGCGCCACCCCGCTGGCGGCGGCGAGGGAAAATGGAATTGGCCCCCTTTCCGGGGCCGGAGGTCGCGATGCTGCTGAAAAGCTGGCTTAGCGACGAGCAGCAGGGGGCATGGTGCGCCCAGGGACAGGTGGATTTTGCCGTTACGCTTGCGAGCAAGCAGCGACTGCGGGCCAGTGCCTTTGCACATATGCAGGGGTGTTCCCTGGCGCTCCGCCTGCTTCCAGACGAATGCCCGCAGTTGCATACACTGGGAGCGCCGCGGGCGATACCTGAACTGCTGGCAAATGATAACGGCCTGATACTGGTGACCGGGGCGACAGGCAGCGGTAAATCCACCACGCTTGCAGCGATGGTCGATTTTCTCAATCACCATAGCGACGGGCATATCCTGACGCTTGAAGATCCGGTGGAATTTATCCATCAGAGCAAGCGTTGCCTGATTCAGCAGCGGGAGATTGGCCTGCATTGCCTCTCCTTTTCCGACGCGCTGCGGGCAGCATTACGTGAAGATCCCGATGTGATCCTGCTGGGCGAACTGCGTGACAGCGAGACAATCCGCCTTGCGCTTACCGCCGCCGAGACCGGGCATCTGGTGCTGGCGACGCTTCACACCCGGGGCGCCGCCCAGGCGGTGGAGAGGCTGGTGGATGCCTTTCCCGCGCAGGAAAAAGAGCCGGTACGTAAACAGCTGGCAGGCAGCCTGCGGGCCGTGCTGGCGCAAAAACTCGAAAGGGATAACCAGCAGGGGCGCGTCGCGCTGTTCGAGCTCCTGGTTAATACCCCAGCGGCGGCCAATTTGATCCGTGAAGGCAAAACCTATCAACTGCCCGGCGTGATCCAGACCGGGCAGCAGGCTGGCATGCAAAACTTCGAGCAGAGCCTGGCTGAGCGCAGGGCGCAGGGGCGATTGTCATGAGCCTGCGCCAGCAGAGAATGCCTCTCATGGCCTTGTTTCCTGCGGTATGAGCGCTAAAATCGAGTTTCTGATTGCACTGATTGAAAGCGGCTATGTCATCACAACCGAACCAAAGTCTTATCGACGGCATTCGCTGTCTGCAATATCTGGTTTCCAGCGGCCGTGCTATCGGTTGCCGTGAACTCGCACGACTGATGGGGATCAACACCACCCGGGTGAACCGTTTGCTGATGACCATGGCCTCTATTGGCCTGACCATGCAGGACGAGCACCGCCGCTACCTGCCAGGCCCCGGTATTCATGCCCTGGCGGCGCAGTCTATCCGTGGCTCGGAGCTGTTCTCCCGCGCCTTGCCCCGGCTGGAGCGCCATGCGCCACGCGATATCGTGGTGGCTTTGGGGGTGCTGTGGGAGGATCAGGTCATCTATATCTGGCACGCCGTTCCCGGCAGCCAGGCCAGCCAGGCGCTGGCTGGATTCCATATGCTCCCCGCCTGGCAATCGGTGATTGGCATGTCGCTGCTGGCGAGCGAACCGGATGACGCGCTGATCCCCCGCTTTACGCCCGAGCAGTGGCAAAACCTCGCCCCGCATGTGGCCCAGCAGCGTGAGCAGGGACGTGTGATCTGGCATCACGACGACGGTGAAGTGTCGATGGCGGTACCCGTAGGAGCGCATCATGCCGCGCTGGCGTTTGCCGGTATGTGGAATATTGACGATGAGAGCGTCCGCTCACGTCTTGATGAGCTGACTGCGCTCAACGCCACGCTGTTGGCGGACCAGGAATGAATTGCCCGGATTGCCGGGCAAAGGGAAGGGGATCAGTAACCCTGCTCGAAGTAACTTTCGAGAATAATCACCGCAGAAGCGGAATCGACGCTGCCTTTGTTTAGCGCGCGAAAACCGCCATGCTCGAACAGACCGGCGCGGGCTTCAACCGTGCTTAACCGCTCGTCATGCAGCTTAATCGCCACGCCAAAACGGCCATGAATTTTATTGGCAAAATTGCGCGCCCGGGCAGTTAATGGCTGTTCTGTGCCATCCATATTCAGCGGTAAACCGACGATGACCTCGTCCGGCTGCCACTCTTTCAGCAGTCGTTCGATCAGGTTCCAGTCCGGGGTGCCGTTTTGCGCTTTCAGCGCCGTCAGCGGGCGGGCGGTGCCGGTGATGCGCTGGCCGATCGCCACGCCGATACTTTTGGTGCCGAAATCAAAGGCGAGAAGCGTGCCGCTCATCAGGCATGCCCCGCGACGCCAGGCATAGTCTGGATATCAATGCCAATCAGTTTTGCCGCATCCCGCCAGCGATCGGCGATGGGGGTTTTAAACAGAATGTTCAGATCTGCCGGGGCCGTGAGCCAGGCATTATCCAGGATCTCCTGCTCAAGCTGGCCCTTTTCCCATGAGGCGTAACCGAGCGCCACAAGCACATCTGCCGGCTGGCTGGTGGTGCCCAGCGTCTCCAGCACGTCACGGGAGGTGGTCACAACGGTATTGTCAGAGATGCGGATGCTGGAGGAGAAACCGGGCGGCGTATGCAAAATAAAGCCGCGATCTTCTGCCAGCGGGCCACCCAGCATCACCGGTTTGTCGAGACGAATTTCAGGAACACGTTCGTCCTGGGAAATTTTCAATTTTTCCAGAATGCCTTCAACAGTCAGATTTTCCAGCGGTTTATTGATGATAATCCCCATCGCACCCTCTTCGCTGTACTCGCAGATATACACGACGGAACGGCGGAAAATCGGATCCTGGAGAGCAGGCATGGCAATCAGAAAGTGATGCTGTAAATTCATTGTCAGAGGTTCAGTTTCCTGGTTTAAAAAGCGACAGCACCCAGTATGCGGACAAAACCCGACACTGTCACTATACACTTCACCCTTCACGCTGCCGGGGCAATGGCTGCGCCTTGATGCAGCATGAAGGGTTGTGTGTATAAATATTGGGACTGTTACTGCTTCAGCCGTTTTTCGATCGCATCCATCAGCATGCCGGTAATAGACACCGGGAACTCAGCTTCGATTTCACGAATACAGGTCGGGCTGGTCACGTTCACTTCTGTCAGGCGATCGCCAATGATGTCCAGACCCACGAAGATCAGCCCTTTGGCTTTTAACAGCGGACCCACGCGGCGGGCAATTTCCCAGTCGCTTTCGGTCAGCGGACGCGGCTCGCCACGGCCACCGGCCGCCAGGTTACCACGGGTTTCGCCACCCTGCGGAATACGCGCCAGGCAGTAAGGCACCGGCTCGCCGTCCACCACCAGCACGCGCTTGTCGCCGTCGACAATCGCCGGAATATAGTTCTGCGCCATGCAGTAGCGGGTGCCGTGCTCGGTCAGCGTTTCGGCGATCACCCCCAGGTTTGGGTCACCCTCTTTAACGCGGAAGATTGAGGCGCCTCCCATGCCGTCCAGCGGTTTCAGGATGATATCGCCATGTTTCTGCCAGAAGGCTTTCAGCTGCGCTTTGTTGCGCGTCACCAGCGTCTCTGGCGTCAGGTCGGAGAACCAGGCGGTGTAGAGCTTCTCGTTACAGTCGCGCAGGCTCTGCGGCTTGTTAACGATCAGGGTGCCTTTCTCTTCTGCGCGCTCGAGGATATAGGTGCAGTAGATGTACTCCGTGTCGAACGGCGGGTCTTTACGCATCAGGATCACGTCGAGTTCGGCAAGCGGCAGATCCTGCTCGGAACCAAACTCGTACCATTTATCGTAATTCTGCTCGACGTTGACGATGCGGGTGCGCGCACGCGCTTCGCCGTTAATCAGATACAGATCGCTCATCTCCATATAGTGGAGCTGATAGCCGCGACGTTGCGCTTCCTGCAGCATAGCGAAGCTGGAATCTTTCTTGATATTGATGTTTGCGATGGGGTCCATCACGATGCCGAGCTTGATCATTGTCTTCTCCGTTAATGCTTCAACCTAAATCGCCAAAACGCACCTGCAGGGCAGTGATGGCGGTTAGCGCGGTGGTCTCAGTACGCAGAACGCGGGGTCCCAACAGAATATCAGTAAACTGGTAGCGTGCGGTCATGGCGATCTCATCCGCCGACAGGCCGCCTTCCGGACCGATCAACAAACGCACGCGCTCAACCGGCAGCGGCAGGGTGTTGATGCTGGCGCTGGCGCGGGGATGAAGGTTGAGCTTCAGACCCTGCTCCTCTTCCGCGCACCAGGCTTCAAGGTCCATGGCCGGACGGATCTCCGGGACGCGGTTGCGGCCACACTGCTCACAGGCGGCAATGGCGATTTTTTGCCACTGCTGGAGCTTCTTATTCAGACGTTCAGCATCCAGTTTAACCCCGCAGCGCTCAGAAAAAAGTGGCGTAATGAGGCTTACACCCAGTTCGATCGATTTCTGGATGGTGAATTCCATTTTTTCGCCGCGCGACATCACCTGGCCTAAATGGATATGCAGCGGTGATTCACGATCGTCGATGTCGCCACGCAGGACGCTGACCTGCACGCTTTTTTTATCGGCACGGATAATTTCGGCGTCAAAAACCTGATTTGAACCATCAAACAGTTGAATCGCCTGGCCTGCACCCATGCGCAGCACGCGGCCAACATGGTTGGCGGCCTCTTCCGAGAGGGCAATTTCGCTGCCAGCGGCAATCGGTTCTGGGTGATAAATACGAGGAACACGCATAGTTAAGAAATCCATCAAGAGCTGAGTCCCCCTCATCCCACAGGGGAGAGGGGGACGCTAAGAAACAGTTGCCGCTAGTGTAGGTTAGCTCTTTTGCGCCTGGCAAGCGCGCTGGACGTAAGGGTTGTGATTCCCCTGTACTTTGGCGATGCGCTCGTCACGTATGCACTCCCAGGCCGTGACCGGATAGAGTTTATCCCAGGCGTTGAAGAGCTGGGTCTGCTGGCGGGAGAGGTTGAGGTGATACCTGTCGCGCATGTAGAAGTAGATGCGGGCGATGCTGCCGCGGGCGCGGGCAGGCGGCTCGGCAAGTTTCTCCTTGAAATCGACCTTCATGGCGCACTGGCCATACTGGCCTTCGCCGCCGTTCCACTGGCTGTACATAAAGTTGCCGCGATCGCCATTTACCTCGCCCACGGCAGGTTGCAGGTTATGCATGTCGCTCTCTATCTGGCGATAGATCGGGTCTTTGGCGCAGTTTTTACGCCCGCCATCCTGCCAGCACTGACGCTGGTGGCCGAACTGCCAGGCCGGGACCACATGTTCCCATTCGATACGGCTGGCGCGGTTCTCATTTTTACGCACTTTGTAGCCGCAGGAGGCCAGATCCACGACCCCTTTTTTGCCCTGCCAGTTAATTTTGCAGCCACAGTAAAAATCGCCCGGCACGTCTGCATTGACCTTTACGCCTGCGGCTTTTGCCTGAGAGAAACTGTGGATACCTTCGGCCAGCGCATGGCCTGAGAACGCCGTCGTCAGAAATGCGACCGCGAGAGAGAAATTACGGGACATCGTGAACTCCGTGTCAAAACGAGCCCGCAACGTAACGAAAGTTGTTCCTGTATGCAATCAGGTAGATCAGGAATGTTCCTGATTGTTCTGCCGCTTACTCGGCGATAAGGGGTTCACCGCACTTGACGCAGCGGTAGGTCGCTTCTCCGCGCACCACCCGGTTATGGCGACGCACCGTAAGCTGGTGCTGCTGACAGGGGCAGCGATAGGGGAACGTATTGCGCCGAACGGAATCAAGCTCGAACTGGTGAGTTCGGCGAGCCGGTACGCCCAGCACGGCTTCCATCATCCATTTCCACTCTTTGCCATGCGGCGCCACGCGGCCAAAGTGCTTCCATACCAGCAGATGCGCCAGTTCATGCGGCACCACCTCGTCAATAAACGCCTGCTGGTTTTCCAGCATTAAAACGGGGTTAAGGCGGATCTCGTACGCGTCCAGCCAGGCGGTGCCTGCTGCGGTGCCGCGCTGCTGCCACACCAGCTTAGGTTCAGGGTAGTTCCGGTCGAGTTTCAGGTTGGCTTGAGCCAGTTTATCGCGCAGGCTGCGCATAGCGGCTTGCTGAAGCGCAATAGGGAGACGGGGTGTTTTCATAGGAGCAGAGCATAGAGCCTGCGGCGAGGCGGTGCAAGCGGCTTCCTCCGCAGGGGAGGAAGCCGGACGGATCAGTCGTGGGAGCCAATTTCGCGCAGTGGGCGACCTTTCATCAGGTTGCGTTCGATATGTTCCAGCGAAACATGTTTCGTTTCAGGAACCAGCCACAGCGTCAGCACGATAAACAGCAGGTTCAGACCGCCGTACACCCAGAAGGTGTTGGCATTACCCAGCGTATCGAGCATGGTCAGGAAGGTTGCGCCGACAATCATGTTGGCGATCCAGTTGGTGGCGGTGGAGCAGGTAATACCGAAGTCGCGGCCTTTCAGCGGCTGGATCTCAGAACAGAGTACCCAGATCAGCGGGCCAGCGCTCATCGCAAAACCGACGATAAACATCAGCAGCATCCCGACGGCTACGTACTGCATCGCGGTGGAGTCAATACCCACATGCAGCATGGTACCCAGTACGCCCATACCCGCCGCCATCACCAGGAAGCCCAGCGTCAGCGTCGGTTTACGACCCCAGCGATCCACCAGACCGATGGCGATAAAGGTTGCCAGCACGTTGGTCAGGCCGACAATAACGGTGCCCCACATCTGCTGAGTGGTGTTGCTGTAACCTGCCAGCTCAAAGATTTTCGGTGCGTAATACATAATGACGTTCATCCCGGTGAACTGCTGCATGATCTGCAGCAGCACGCCAAGGAACACCGCCCGACGGAAGTTGCTGTTCTCTTTAAACAGCGCCCAACCGCTCTGTTTGACCTGCAGGCTTTCGCGGATCTCTTCCAGCTCACGCTTCGCTTCCGCGCTGGTATCGCGCAGGCGCAGCAGCACGCGCTCCGCATCGTTAAAGCGTCGCTTGGCCGCAAACCAGCGTGGGCTGTCAGGCAGGAAGAAGACGCCAATCAGCAGCAGCACCGCCGGGATAATGATCACGCCCAGCATCCAGCGCCATGCGCCGCTGTAGCTGAAAGCGGTATCAGAAAGATAGGCGCCAAGAATACCGATAGTGATCATCAGCTGATACATGGAGATCATGCTGCCGCGGATTTTCTCCGGTGCAATCTCAGACAGGTACAACGGCGCGGTATAAGAGGCCACACCCACCGCCAGGCCCAGCAGCACACGTGAAGCAATCAGCACTTCCACGTTAGGCGCCGCGGCAGAGAAGAGCGAACCGGCGACAAACAGAATCGCGCCAATCATCAGGCTCTTTTTACGCCCGAGTTTGAAGGAGAGCCAGCCGCTGCCGACTGCACCGACTGCCGCACCAAACATCATCGAGCTGACCACCCACTCCTGGGTATGGGAATCGATCTGGAATTCGTCAGTAATGAACGGCAGGGCGCCGGCAATCACGCCGATATCGAGGCCGAAAAGTAAACCTGCCAGTGCTGCGAGGAAGCAGACGAAGAATGTCATCGTCTTGTTGGACGTCCGTCCCTGTTTTTTATTATCAGGCATGAAGCCTCCAGTTGGTTTTTTGTTTTATGAATGTAAAGTTTTGAATGGGATGCTGTAAAAGTATGTGAGAGGGGCGGGACAGACAAAGAGAGTATTCCGAAAGGGCTGCGTTTTTATCGCGATGTAAGCGATTTCAGGCGGGGCATTCAGGGGCCTAAAAAACAAAAAGCCAGCACGAGGCTGGCTTTTTCAGTAAGCGGTCAGTCGATTATTTCAGACCGGCAGCTTCACGCAGCAGGGCGGCTTTGTCGGTTTTTTCCCATGGGAAATGTTCGCGACCAAAGTGACCGTAAGCAGCGGTTTCTTTGTAGATTGGGTGCAGCAGATCCAGCATCTGGATCAGGCCGTATGGACGCAGGTCGAAGAACTCGCGCACCAGTAAGGTCAGCTGCTCAGATGGCACTTTTTCGGTGCCAAAAGTTTCAACCATGATGGAGGTCGGTTCCGCCACGCCGATGGCGTAGGAGACCTGGATCTCACAGCGGTCAGCCAGACCTGCGGCAACGATGTTCTTGGCAACATAACGTGCTGCGTAGGCTGCGGAGCGGTCAACTTTAGACGGATCCTTACCGGAGAAGGCGCCGCCACCGTGACGCGCCATGCCGCCGTAGGTATCAACGATGATCTTACGACCGGTCAGACCGCAGTCGCCCATTGGTCCACCGATAACAAAGCGGCCCGTTGGGTTGATGAAGTATTTTGTAGAGGCATTCAGCCACTCGGTCGGCAGAACCGGCTTGATGATCTCTTCCATCACCGCTTCCTGCAGGGATTTCTGCTCGATATCTTCAGCGTGCTGAGTAGAGAGAACCACCGCGTCGATACCGACAATTTTGCCGTCGTCGTACTGGAAGGTGACCTGGCTTTTCGCATCCGGACGCAGCCACGGCAGGGTACCGTTTTTACGCACTTCAGCCTGACGCTGCACCAGACGGTGCGCATAGGTGATTGGCGCTGGCATCAGCACGTCGGTTTCGTTGGTAGCGTAGCCAAACATCAGGCCCTGGTCGCCCGCACCCTGTTCCAGCGGATCGGCACGGTCAACGCCCTGGTTGATGTCAGGGGACTGTTTGCCAATGGCGCTCAGGACGGCGCAAGAGTTGGCATCAAAGCCCATATCAGAATGTACATAGCCGATTTCACGTACGGTGTTACGGGTGATCTCTTCGATATCAACCCATGCACTGGTCGTGATTTCACCGCCCACCATCACCATGCCGGTTTTGACATAGGTTTCACACGCTACGCGTGCCTTTGGATCCTGCTCGAGGATCGCATCCAGCACGGCATCGGAGATTTGGTCAGCAATTTTATCAGGATGTCCTTCTGATACAGACTCGGACGTAAACAGGTGTTTTGCCATGTTTTATTTTACCTAAGGAGAATTTGTTTAGCTCAAACTGTCGTGTGGGATAGCCGTGGCAGGTTTTTCCACCAGGACTTGCAGATGGTGACACTGGCAGTCTGAGTGTTAATCGGTATGGATGGATTAACATCTGGACGGCTATTTTAGGTCACTTCTTCGCCCGATTTCCAGCTTTTTTTGAATGTATCCACACGCCCCTGAAAACCCTGCTGGAAATTTTTGCTGACGGTGCGTCAATGCCCGCATTTATATTTTGCATTTTCCGCGTCTTGTCGGTATAAAACGCGGCGCGCGGCTCATACAAAAAAGCACACGACGTTTCTTCGTGTCGCCACTTCCAGCCGGGTAAAGCAGTGAACTTTTAGCTTTAACTTGTCGCGAGTTTTATCAGGCTTGCGTGGAGGTGATACGAGATAATGAACCGTCGTTTTCCGCTAATTCAGTTCTGCCTTTCAGGCCGGAACATGTTCCCCGCCATTCGCATTTCTAATCTGCAAACCTGCCGATGTTATACCCATCTCGGCGCTTCTCAGGATTCCCGGGCAGGCACTACGCTTTGTGAAGACTGAACAAGGGCGCTCTTGTTAATACAAGAGTTTTCTCGTGGTTTCGCCGGACCTTGTCATACAGAGTTCGGATACGTGTTTTACAATGATATGAATAAGAAACCGGTCGCACGGCCCGGCTTTCAGCATTCTGTGCTGGAAAACCGGTCGGATAATGGGTTGTTATCGCAGATTGACGCTGCGATAGTAGTCAACTGTTTTACACTTAATAGTAAGAGTTGAGGTTCGCTATGTCTGACGACATGTCTTCGTTTTCGCCTTCGTCAGCGGGCGAACAGGGTGTACTACGTTCTATGCAGGAGGTTGCGATGAGCTCCCAGGAAGCCAGCAAGATGCTGCGCACATACAATATTGCGTGGTGGGGTAACAACTACTACGACGTCAACGAGCTGGGCCACATCAGCGTTTGCCCGGATCCTGACGTACCGGAAGCGCGCGTCGATCTCGCCAAACTGGTAAAAGCACGCGAAGCGCAGGGCCAGCGTCTGCCCGCTCTGTTCTGCTTCCCGCAGATCCTGCAACACCGTCTGCGCTCCATTAACGCCGCCTTTAAGCGCGCGCGTGAATCCTACGGCTATAACGGCGACTACTTCCTGGTCTATCCGATCAAGGTAAACCAGCATCGTCGCGTTATTGAATCCCTGATCCACTCCGGCGAACCGCTGGGTCTGGAAGCCGGTTCCAAAGCGGAGCTGATGGCGGTGCTGGCCCATGCCGGCATGACCCGTTCGGTGATCGTCTGTAACGGTTATAAAGACCGTGAATACATTCGTCTGGCGCTGATCGGTGAGAAGATGGGCCACAAGGTCTATCTGGTCATCGAGAAGATGTCTGAGATTAACATTGTGCTGGAAGAGGCCGAGCGCCTGAACGTGGTGCCGCGCCTGGGCGTACGTGCGCGTCTGGCCTCCCAGGGCTCCGGCAAGTGGCAGTCCTCCGGCGGTGAAAAATCCAAGTTTGGCCTCGCGGCGAACCAGGTTCTGCAGCTGGTGGAGATCATGCGCGAGCGTGGTCGTCTGGACAGCATCCAACTGCTGCACTTCCACCTCGGTTCCCAGATGGCCAACATCCGCGATATCGCCACCGGCGTACGCGAGTCGGCCCGTTTCTACGTCGAGCTGCATAAGCTGGGCGTAAATATCCAGTGCTTCGACGTGGGCGGCGGCCTGGGCGTGGACTACGAGGGTACTCGTTCCAAGTCTGACTGCTCCGTGAACTACGGCCTGAACGAATACGCGAACAACATTATCTGGGCTATCGGCGATGCCTGCGAAGAGCACGGCCTGCCGCACCCGACGGTGATCACCGAGTCCGGGCGTGCGGTGACCGCGCACCATACGGTGCTGGTCTCCAACATTATCGGCGTTGAGCGCAACGAATACACCGAAGCCACACCACCTGCTGACGACGCGCCACGCGCGCTGCAGAGCATGTGGGAAACCTGGCAGGAGATGCACGAGCCGGGCACCCGCCGTTCCCTGCGCGAGTGGCTGCACGACAGCCAGATGGACCTGCACGATATTCATATCGGCTATTCATCCGGTACATACAGCCTGCAGGAGCGCGCCTGGGCAGAGCAGCTCTATCTGAACATGTGCCATGAAGTGCAGAAACAGCTCGATCCAAGCAACCGTGCGCACCGTCCTATCATCGACGAGCTGCAGGAGCGTATGGCGGACAAAATGTACGTCAACTTCTCGCTGTTCCAGTCGATGCCGGATGCGTGGGGTATCGATCAGCTGTTCCCGGTCCTGCCGCTGGAAGGGCTGAACCAGGTGCCTGAGCGCCGCGCGGTGCTGCTGGATATCACCTGTGACTCCGACGGCGCGATCGATCACTACATTGACGGTGACGGTATCGCCACCACCATGCCAATGCCGGAGTACGATCCGGAGAACCCACCTATGCTGGGCTTCTTTATGGTCGGGGCCTATCAGGAGATCCTGGGCAACATGCACAACCTGTTCGGGGACACCGAAGCGGTTGACGTGTTTGTCTTCCCTGACGGCAATGTGGAAGTGGAGCTCTCTGACGAGGGCGACACCGTGGCGGACATGCTGCAGTACGTGCAGCTCGATCCGAACAAACTGCTGACCCAGTTCCGCGATCAGGTGAAAAAGACCGACCTGGACGATACGTTGCAGAGACAGTTCCTGGAAGAGTTTGAAGCCGGTCTGTACGGTTACACCTATCTGGAAGACGAGTAATGACAGTGCCCGGCGACGTTTGCGTCGCCGGGCTTTTCCTGCCCCAGCCAGTCGATGGCGATCACAAAATCCTGCCGCTCAAATGTGAGTTAGATCACCTGAAATTTCCCCAGGTCGTGATCGGCCTCACTTTTTCTACCGCTGATTGCGCTAACCGCTCTTTTCCTTTTGCCTGACGGATTTACTTCCCGCCCCTGTGCCACCATGCTTTCACTATCGCTTAGTCGTGAGCCAGGCTTGCTATCAACGCCGCGATGCGTGGCGGATTGAGCAGTGTGGCGAAGGAGGAGGGGTGTTGTGAGCCGTGCTGAAGCAGCCACGTTTCAAGCTCGCGATTCTGATGCGTAAAGTGCGCCAGCGCCGCGGTGAATTCCGCCCTGACATCCGCTTGCTCGCCATATTTGCGCAGCCACAGTTTTAGCGTCAGCGCCCGGGTGAACGCGCTGTAGATATGGCTATATTTCACCGCCCGGGTTACCCCGGAAAGGAGGATATGCCGGGCGTCGTCGGTGAGCATGCTATCAGGCAGGAGATTAGATGCCCGGCTGTACATATAGTCGGCTAGGAAGCGGCTACGCTGGTCCTCAAGCTCGATAAGCTGACGCTGCTGGTGGCCCAGCTCCGGATCGTCGCTCGGCATCAGCGGTTGAAAAGACTGGGTCCAGCTGGCGCCGCGGGTATCAAGATGAAGCAGATGCAGGGTCTGGTCTAAATCTTCCGGGGGGCGGCTGTGGGATTGCAGCACCCGCCCCAGTAGGGTAGGCGTTTTACAGCTCCATTCGTGGCTGGCGACGAGAATATCGCTGATGGCGTTAAGGGTTGGCAGGGTGAGAGGGGCGCGGGCGCGTTGCTGTAGCCAGGGAGCGATCAGTTGACGGGGGGTGACCTCTGGCTCGCGGATCAGCCGGGAGAGGCCGGATAAATTAAGCTCGTTAACGGAATCCTCCAGCGTCAGGTCTGGCAGCCACTCCCAGTCGACGCGGACGGTGATGGCCTCTGGCGTACTGTCGAACTGATTAAGCCAGCTAAGGCGCTGCTGGATTTCGTCAAGCAGATAACAGGGCAGCAGCGTCCAGCCATATTCCAGCCCCCAGAGATCCAGCTCCAGCCATTTCTGGTTATGGCGAATGTTGAGCAGATTGGGATTACCGGCAAAGCCGGGACGGTAATCGAGTTCGGTTGCTTTAACCGAGGCGCGAACGTCGCCGGGCAGGGCCTCCAGCGCTTCCCGCAGCATATGCCGGGGCCAGGTTTTGTCCTGGTAATCGCGTAAAATAAGCTGGCGTCCCAGTTGCCGGATGCCCTTATATAACGCCTTTAATGCGCTAATCCAGTTTTCGGTGCTGACGTCGGGCGTGGATAACGACAGGCGCAGACCGCGAACGGTGGGCAACGCGGCGAGAATGTGCGGAATGACGTTCTGAAAAAAAGCGTGAATAAAGTGGGATTCGTTATTTTCAGAAAGAAAAAACTCCGGGAATTTCGCTTTTAATTCCTGGCTATTAGGGGTGGCTTCTCCCTGTAACCAAAGCTGCAAATTATGACGTTGAACATAGTCGCCCACTTTGCGTAAATAAATAATGGCATTTTCCTGGGCGATAGTGAGATTAATTAAATCGGCGCCTTTACAATGTGGTGAAGGCGGAGCCAGACGCGCTAATAATGACTGCTGGTGAATAATAATGCCCTGAAAACCATAGCCTGTGGCCAGTCGTACCGCTTTTTCAATAAAAGCCCAGCGCCATATTTCAGGTGAATTAAATTCCATTAACAGGTAAGGCGTCGTTGTATTCATTAAACGCATTCCGCAGCGATAAAAAACGCATGCTAGATGCGATCCCCGCAAAGATCAAACGCCGCTGCTGGCGTAAGAAAAAAAGTGTGAGCCTGCTCGAATGCGCTAAAAACGTGTGTCATCTGCAGGCCAGATTGTTATGCCCTGACAGGAGGAGTTCCCATGGCGAAAGGTATGAAGGTACAATTACATTTTGAACATTATATCGATGAGGATACCGGCGCTAAAGTTACCCGCTTCACGCCTGTTGATGTTATTTGTCATCGTAATTACTTTTACCAGAAATGTTTTATTGATGGTGGCAGGAAATTAATTTTTGCCGGTGAGTTCGATGTTAACCGCAACTATTATTTGCTGGATCTGGCGACGGGTATAGCAACGCAATTAACGGAAGGCGCGGGCGATAATACCTTTGGCGGCTTTTTATCACCGGATGAAACCTCGCTCTATTATGTCAAAAGCGAACGCAATTTAATGCGGGTAAATCTGTCGACGCTGCAGGAAGAGATCGTTTATCAAGTGCCGGAAGAGTGGGTGGGATATGGCACCTGGGTGGCGAACAGCGCCTGCAATAAGCTTGTCGGCGTGGAGATCCATCGCGACAGCTGGCGACCAATTAGCGACTGGACCGTCTTCCAGACCTTCTGGGCCGAGCAGCCGCGCTGTCGGGTTATCCGCATCGATCTGCATACAGGGGAGAGAACCACGCTGCTGGAGGAGAATCAGTGGCTGGGGCATCCGATTTATCGACCCTTTGATGACAACACCGTGGCCTTCTGCCACGAGGGGCCTTTGGACCGGGTCGATGCCCGTATGTGGCTGATGGACGAAGATGGCAGCAATATTCGTAAAGCCAGACAGCCCGCTCCCGGCGAAAGCTATACCCATGAATTCTGGGTGCCGGATGGCTCGGCGATGATGTACGTCACCTATGTGAAAAACAGCCCTGTGCGCTATTTATGCCGTATTGACGGCCAGAGCGGCCAGGACGAACGCCTGATGGCGATGCCCCCCTGTTCCCACGTCATGAGTAACGAAGATGGCTCCCTCGCCGTAGGCGACGGTTCCGGCGTGCCCATTGATATCGCCGATAACTCCGGCTATGGCGATACCAGCGATCCCTACCTGTGGTTATTTGATTTGCGGAAAAAGCAAGCCTACAAAATCGCCCGTCACAGCTCCTCCTGGCAGGTGCTGGACGGCGATCGCCAGGTAACGCATCCGCACCCCTCGTTTACGCCCGACGAAAAAGCGGTGCTGTTCAGCACGGATAAAGACGGTAAACCGGCGCTCTATCTGGCCGAGATCCCGCCTGAGGTTTTGCAAAACATTAAGGCTTAATAAGGAGCAAACGATGAAGAAACGTAACGCTTGCCTGAGCGCCTCATTATTGCTTGCCTGCTCCTGCCTTGCGGCGGCGCAGGCGGCGGAAATCCGTATCTCCTGGTGGGGAGGAAACAGCCGCCACCAGGCGACCTTGAACGCCATTAAGCTGTTTGAGCAAAAATATCCTGATATCAAGGTGAAGGCCGAATACGCCGGGTGGGAAGGATACCTCTCGCGCCTGACCGTACAGATTGCGGGCGGCAACGAGCCGGATGTCATTCAGACCAACTGGAACTGGCTGCCTATTTTTTCCCGGGACGGCAACGGCTTTTATGATCTCTACAGCCAGAAAGCGGTGCTCGACCTCGGGCAATATGACCCTCAGTCCCTGAGCACCACCACGGTCAACGGCAAGCTGAACGGCATTCCGGTGGCGGTGACGGCACGCAGCTTCTACTACAACAAGAAATTATGGCAGGAGATGGGCGTCAGCTATCCGCAGAGCTGGCCGGAGCTGATGGCGGCCGGGAAAGCGTTTCAGGCAAAAGACAAAGAGAAATATCCGCTAGTACTCGACTATATGGAGTCGTTGACGCTGGTACAGTCCTGGATGGTGCAGAAATACGCGATTCCGGCGATTAATGAGAAAACGGGCAAGTTCAACTATACCCCGCAGCAGTGGGTGGAGTTCTTCCAGCTGTATAAAGATCTTGTCGACAGCCACGTCTTCCCTTCCATGCGGGTACTCTCCTCTTACGGCAAAAGTAATACCTGGGAGATGAAGCCCTGGATCCAGGGGAAATGGGGTGGCATCTATATGTGGAATACGAATGCCGTGATGTATGAAAACAACCTGACCGCGCCCTATAACAAGCTGGAGCTGGGGCCATTCTTTATGCTGCCGGGGGCGAAAGATGCCGGATTATTCTTCAAGCCGACAATGATGTTCAGCGTGGGGAAATCGACGAAGCACCCACAGGAGGCGGCGAAGCTGATCGATTTTTTAATGAACGATCCGCAGGGCGTCAAAGCGATGGGGCTGGAGCGCGGCACGCCGCTGAGTAAAAAGGCCGCGCAGCAGCTGGAGGCAGAGGGAGTGATCCAAAAGGACAACATTACCGTGGCCGGGATCAACGCCTCTCTGGCACTGCCCCATAACATCCCCACCTCGCCCTATTTCGATAACCCGCAGTTTGTCGAGCTTTGGCACAACACCATTGAAAATATCGACCAGGGCACCCTTACGGTAGAGCAGGCGGCGAAAAGCTTCTCCCGTAATGCCGAACGCATCCTGGGCAGAGCAATGCGCTAACCCGACGATACCGGTTCACAGATGATGGGGAAGGATATGATTACCTTTAGCGCAACGCTAACCTGCCGTTATGAAACGCTTTTTTCGCCTTTTACCCCGCAGGACTTTGAACAGGGACTGGCGTGGCTGGCGCAAAGCGGCTTCGACGCCGCCGAACTGTGCATCAATGATTATGAAGGCATGGAGGTCTCATGGCTGAAAAAGCGGCTGGATGACTACCGGCTGGGGTGTACGACTATTGCCACGGGCCAGGCCCGCAAGCGCGATGGCCTCTCTTTACTTTCCAGCGACAGGGCGGTGGTTTTGCGTACTCAACGGCGCCTGGCGGAACATATTGACGCCGCCGCGCAGCTGTCGAGCCATGTCACCATAGGCTCATTGCGCGCAACGGACAGGATGCTGAGTAAAACCGAGTATATGCATGCGCTGGCGGAGGCGATGGCGCCGTGCGTGGAGCAGGCGAAGCGGTGCGGCGTGACGCTGGTCCTTGAAGCCCTCAATCGCTATGAAATCGCGCATCTGCACAGCGCGGCGGATATGATGGCGTTTATGAGCTTCTGCGACGCACCGGAAAATGTCGGCGTGTTATGGGATATTTTCCATGCCAATATTGAGGATCGCGATTTCACCGACGCGATAGCCTTGCTGGGCTCCCGGCTGCGGCATGTGCATTTTGCCGACTCTAACCGGGCGTTTCCGGGCTATGGCCATTTGCCGATTGACGACATCTATCTGGCGCTAAAAGCGGCCAACTATCAGGGTGCGGTTTCGCTGGAGTGTCTGTGCCAGCCGTCAACGGCAACGCTGATTAAAGAGGCCGGTCCGCTGATCGAGCGGTTGCGTCGCTTATAAGGGGTGAAGTGGGGGGATCATTTTTCCTGACTTGAACCTGCGCAGATTAACGGCGATAATTCTTTTTATTGCCTTTTTCCAATCTAACCCTTCCTCGTCGGGCTAACGACGCGGGAGGGTTTTTTTATAGCGACGAATATGAGGTTTTTGCCATGAGCACCTTAGGTCACCAGTACGACAACTCGTTAGTTTCCAATGCCTTTGGTTTTCTACGCCTTCCGATGAACTTCCAGCCTTACGACAGCGATGCGGACTGGGTGATCACCGGCGTACCATTTGATATGGCGACATCCGGTCGTGCCGGTGGCCGTCATGGCCCGGCGGCCATTCGTCAGGTTTCCACCAACCTCGCCTGGGAGCATAACCGCTTCCCGTGGAACTTCGACATGCGCGAGCGCCTGAACGTCGTGGACTGCGGTGACCTGGTATATGCCTTCGGCGACGCGCGTGAAATGAGTGAAAAACTGCAGGCGCACGCAGAAAAACTGCTGGCTGCCGGCAAGCGCATGCTCTCCTTCGGTGGTGACCACTTCGTGACGCTGCCATTGCTGCGCGCCCACGCGAAGCACTTCGGTAAGATGGCGCTGGTGCATTTCGATGCGCATACCGACACCTACGCGAACGGCTGTGAATTTGACCACGGCACCATGTTCTTCACCGCGCCGAAGGAAGGTCTGATCGATCCGAACCACTCCGTGCAGATCGGCATCCGTACCGAATTCGACAAAGACAATGGTTTCACCGTGCTGGATGCCTGCCAGGTGAACGATCGCGGCGTGGATGACATCATCGCCCAGGTTAAGCAGATCGTCGGTGATATGCCGGTCTACCTGACCTTCGACATCGACTGCCTGGATCCCGCCTTTGCCCCAGGTACCGGTACCCCGGTGATCGGCGGCCTGACCTCAGACCGCGCCATCAAACTGGTGCGCGGCCTGAAGGATCTGAACATCGTCGGTATGGACGTCGTTGAAGTGGCCCCTGCCTATGATCAGTCCGAGATCACTGCGCTGGCCGCAGCGACCCTGGCGCTGGAGATGCTCTACATCCAGGCGGCGAAAAAAGGCGAGTAAGCCTTAGGCGCTGATTGCTGCTGCGCGACGCATGCGCAGCAGCAACATTCCCCCGGCCAGCAGGGTGATAACCTGCGACACCACCAGCACCGAAAAACCGGAGCTGACCGACCCGGCCGATTTCATCACCATCCCCATCAGTAGCGGAATAAACGCCGCGCAGATATTGCCAATCCCATTAATGATCCCGTAGGCGCTGCCCACCGCTTCTCGTGCGGCGTGATGCTGGATCACGGCAGGAATGGCGGCCCCCTGAAGCCCCCAGAAGATATTGGCGGAAAGCATAAACAGCGCCAGCCATACCGGCTGATGGCTGAGCATCAGCGCGACCACTGACAACGCGGTCAACGCGCCGCCCACAACAAAGAGTACCGGAGCCTGGTCCGGGCGCATTTTATCGAGCAGCACACCACCCAGGAACTTTGAACCCAGGCTCAGCAGGAAGGGGATCGCCGCAAGCCAGCCCGTCGCGTGAAGGGAGAAGTGGTGTTCATCCCGCAGCCACGCGGGCAGCCAGGCACTGCTTCCCCAGAGATAGCTCAGGGTGGCGATTTCAACCAGTAAAATCCAGCCCAGCAGCGGCGTTTGCCAGGCGAGGGTAAAGGTTTCGACAAATCCCGGTTTTTTCATCTTCACCGCACCGCGCGGTGCGGGCAGGAAGCGCCAGATTAACCCGCCACCCAGCAGCAAATTGATTGCCGCCAGCGCATAGAACGAACCCGCCCAGCCCAGATGTGCCATCAGCCAGGTGACGAGCGGAAAGCCCACCGCCAGCCCGAGCGAGACGCCCAGCGCGGTGACGGCGTTGGGTTTGCCTATCTCTTCCGCGCTGAAGTTATCGCTGATAAAGCGCGTTTTCAGGGAAAAGAGCGGACCTTCGGCAATGCCCAGCACCAGGCGGGCGATAAGCATCCCCATTAGCGAGCCCAGCAATGGCGAAACAGCGCAGACCAGGGCCCAGATCGCAATGCTGCTTAACAACCCCTGCCGATAATGAAGTTTGCTTTCAATAACAGGAGTTAATAATAAAGCGGAAAATCCATAACCCAGCAGAAAGCAGGTCATTAACATTCCCTGTAACATTCTGTTTTCATTTAACCGAAAATGCTCGGCAAATTCTGGGTTTAAAATCATCACCGAGATATTCACCCGGTCGACGTAGGAAATAATAATGAGTAATAACAATGCAATTATGCCTTGCCATCTTGCCGTCATAATGCCTGCCTTATACATGCGTGTAATTTTATTTTTATTTGCGTGATTGTCACGGAGCTAAAATGGTTCACCTGTGAAACTCATTGTTTATAAACAATAAAATTTAGATCTGTTTCACAGGTGAAACACTGAGATTTTCAGTTGTTTTATTTTTAGGTAACAAAAGTAAAAGAAGTCAATATTTCTTTATTTAAATTTAACCTCATCGGTAAATCGTATTCATTCACGCCGTAATAATGAAAATTTCATATCGCTGCATTTTTTCGTGATCCTTTGCACACTTAGTTAATTAATTACCTGTCGGTTAACAAATTCGTCACATTAACGCTTGACGAAACATTCATCGCTTTTATATTGACCGTATTAAATAAGAAACAGAGTTTCATATATGAAACAAAAGCCTGGAGGATCGCGATGAGCTGGATAGGCGTATGTGACGCAGAACAAGTACAGGAAGATTTCCCTTTTAGCGGCAACGTCGAAGGCAAAGAGATCGGCGTTTATTTGATTGACGGCGAATATTACGCGCTGGAAGACGTATGCCCGCACGCGTATGCCTTGCTGAGCCAGGGCTTCGTGGAAGATGGCAAAGTGGAATGCCCGCTGCATGAGGCGGTGTTTGACGTCAAAACCGGCCAGTGTCTGCATGGCCCCGGTGGTCGCAACCTCAACCGCTACCCGGTTCGGGTCTTTGAAAATCAAATCCAGATTACCTTCGTCGAGGAGACCGTGGCATGAGCGACACCCTGAATTTCAACCCGGCACTGCCCGAAAGCCGCCAGTTTACCCCGCCAGCCGAGGGCGGTAACGGCGCCATTCATAAGCCGGGCGAATATCAGAATCTGATCTGGCAGACCCGCAGCCGCGAGCCGGAAAGCTGGGAAGTGAAGCTGATTGCGACGCTGGAAGATCTCTTCGAACAGGGCATTGAAACCTTACCGGAGCTGGTGAAGGGGCTGAACGCGGTGCGGATGCACGATCAGCAGGGCGAGCCGTGGAGCGACGCCAGCTTCCAGGCATTCTTACAGGTTAACGGCTACTGAGGACAACGCGATGACGACTACCGTACAAAATTATCTCGATAAGGGTCTGCGCGGCCTCTGGTATCCGGTTTTGGCGAGCTGGGAAGTGCAGTCTGCGCCCGTGGGCATTACCCGTCTGGGGGAGCAGATTGTGGTCTGGCGCAACAAAGATGGTCAGGTCCAGGCGCTGGAGGACCGCTGTCCGCACCGTGGCGCGCGCCTGTCGATGGGCTGGAATCTCGGGGACCGCATCGCCTGCTGGTATCACGGCGTGGAAGTGGCAGGCAATGGCGAAGTGAAAGATGTGCCTGCGGTGGACAAATGTCCGCTGGTCGGCCAGCAATGCGTACGCAGCTATAACGTGCAGGAGGCGCACGGCGCCATCTTCCTGTGGTTTGGCGTCACCGCCGATCAGCAGCCGGACGAGCTGACCTTCCCGGATGAACTCGCCGACACGGAAAATTTCAGCAACTTCCTCTGCACCGCCGGGTGGAAATGCAATTACCAGTACGCGCTGGAAAACGTGATGGACCCGATGCACGGCACCTATCTGCACTCCTCCTCGCACTCGATGGCGGAAGGGGACCGCAAGGCCGACATGGTGCTCCAGCCGACCAAAACCGGCTTCATCTTTGAGAAAAAAGGGCAGAGCGGCGTCAACTTCGACTGGGTGGAGCTGGGCAACAGCGGCACCTGCTGGATGCGCCTCTCCATTCCTTATAGGAAGCGTTTCGGACCGGGCGGCCACTTCTTTATCGTCGGTATGGTAGTGCCGGAAGATAACGACAACTGCCGCGTCTTCTTCTGGCGCATCCGCCGCGTGCAGGGCTGGCAACGCGATATGTGGCGCTTTATGTACCGCAACCGTCTGGAAAAACTGCACTGGGAAGTGCTGGAGCAGGATCGCGTGGTGCTGGAAAGCATGGCGCCAAACGCCCGCGACCATGAATACCTCTACCAGCATGACGTCGGCCTCTCCCGCTTGCGCCGCATGATGCAAAAAGCTGCGAAAGAGCAGCTGGCGATGCGCGACGCGCAGCAGGGAGCCGCCTGATGAACGGGCTGCTGAGCGGAAAACGCATCGTGGTGACCGGTGCCGCGCGCGGGCTGGGCTACCACTTCGCCAGAGCCTGCGCGGAGCAGGGGGCGGCGGTGGTGATGTGCGACATTCTGAAAGGCGAGCTGGCTGAAAGCGCCCACGGACTGAGCGAACAGGGTTATGCGATCGAATCGCACGTTATCGATCTGGCCGATCTGCATTCCATCGAACAGGTGTTCAGCGCCATTGGCGAGCAGGGGCAGATTGACGGTCTGGTGAACAACGCGGCGATGGCGACCGGCGTCGGCGGCAAAAACATGCTCGATTACGATCCGGATCTCTGGGATCGGGTAATGCGCGTCAACGTCAAAGGCACCTGGCTGGTCACCCGCGCCGCCGTGCCGCTGCTGCGCGAAGGGGCGGGAATTGTCAACGTAGCCTCCGATACCGCCCTGTGGGGCGCGCCGCGCCTGATGGCCTATGTCGCCAGTAAGGGGGCCGTGATTGCCATGACCCGCTCAATGGCGCGGGAGCTGGGTGAAAAGCGTATTCGTATTAACGCCATCGCGCCGGGATTAACCCGCGTTGAGGCGACGGAATATGTGCCCGCCGAACGGCATCAGCTCTATGAAAATGGCCGGGCGTTAACGGGGGCGCAGCAGCCGGAAGATGTCACCGGCAGCGTGGTCTGGCTGTTAAGCGATCTGTCGCGGTTCATCACCGGGCAGCTTATCCCGGTCAACGGCGGTTTTGTCTTTAACTAAGGGTTGGCGATTATGGCAAACGATCAGGAAGTGAAGTATCTGGTGCCGGGGCTGGAGCGCGGTTTACAGCTGCTGTTGGCCTTCGGCGAGCAGCATCGCGATCTGACCTTTGCCGAGCTGCACCGGCTGGTGGATATGCCGAAGGCTACCGCCTACCGCGTGGTACAGACGCTTGAGTATATGGGGTTTCTGGAGCGCAACACACGCACCAATACCTTCTCGCTGGGCATGAACGTGCTGCGTCTGGGCTTTGAGTACATCGCCTCGCTGGATGTGGCCCAGGTGGGCCAGCCGGTTATCGAACAGCTGCGCGACGTCAGCCAGTGCAGTAGCCATCTGGCGATCCGCGACGGGCGCGACATCATCTACATCGCCCGCGTCAGCGCCGCCGGGTCGCGCATCAATCAGGTCAGTATCGGCACCCGTCTGCCGGTGCACTGCACCTCGCTCGGCCGCATGCTGTTGACCGATATTTCCCGCGCCGATTTTGAACAGCTGTTCCCGCATGAGCGCCTGCCGGGCAACACGCCGGGGCAGCTTCATGACCGCGAAGCCCTGTGGCAGATGGTGCAGCAGGACAAAGCCCGTGGGTATGTGATCGGCGAATCCTTCTTCCGCCACGGCATCTCCTCCATCGTCTACCCGGTGTATGACCGAAGCGGACGCGTGGCGGCGGTGGTCAGCATCCTGGTGCCGGCGGAAGAGATCCCGCAAACCGACCGCGAACGTCTGCAAAACGACGTTCGTCTGGCGGCGGATAAAATTTCTGGCTTCTTAGGGTATTTATCACAGGCCAGTTAAATCAGTGAGTTAACGTCAGGCGCTTCACTGCGTCGGGCATGTTTTACGCCCAATTTGGGCCAGATGAGGCAACGAACGATGAGTGTAACCGGAATTGAAAAGCTGGAATTTGGCGTTGAGAACCTGACGCACTGCGCCAAATTTATGCGTGATTTTGGCCTGACGGGCGATGCCAGCGGCCAGCGTTTTACCACCCTGAGCGGCGCGCGCGTGGAGCTTAACCCGATCGACAGCCCCGATCTGCCCCCGGCGTTTGAAGCGGGTAACACCCTGCGCCGCATGACCTGGGGGGTGGCGACCCAGAACGATCTGGACGCGCTGCGCCCGAAGCTTGCCGGGCAGCCCGGCTTCCGCGAGGTGGGTGATGCCCTGGAGTGTCTTGACCCGAACGGCATGACCCTGCGCGTGCAGGTCAGCCAGCAGACCGACGTGGAGCTGAACGTCGAGCCGATCAACCAGTGGGGCGATGCCCGCCGGATTGACACCCCCAGCCCGGTTTACGACCGCGCCCAGCCCATCAACGTTGGCCACGTGGTCTTCTTTGTGGAGGAGCTGGCGGCGGTGGAAAAATTCTACCGCGAAGTGCTCGGTTTCCAGGTCTCTGACCGCTACATCAATCGCGCCGTGTTCCTGCGCTGCGGCGTGCGTGGGGGGCATCACAACCTGTTCCTGCTGCAATTGCCGAACCGTAAGCGTGGCCTGAACCACGTGGCCTTTACCGTGCGCGATATCCACGAGGTGATCGGCGGCGGTATCGCGATGAATAAAAATGAATGGAGCACCTTTATTGGGCCAGGCCGCCATCCGGTCTCGTCGGCCTACTTCTGGTACGTCAACAGCCCGACCGGCGGCGCGTTTGAGTACTACACCAATGACGACTACCTGACCGAAAACTGGCAGCCGCGCGAGCTGGAGCACTCGCTGGTCTCCTTTACCGAATGGGCGGTGGAAGGCGGGATCGACCACGATACGCGCCGCCAGCAGAAAAAACCGGAGGCGGTATGACGTCGCGCATTGTCATTATCGGCGGCGGTCAGGCGGGCGGCTGGGCGGCTAAAACCCTGCGCGACGAGGGCTTCGACGGCGAGATTTGCGTGGTGGCGGAAGAGGAGTGGGATTTCTATGAACGGCCACCGCTGTCGAAAGCCTCTCTTTTGCAACCAGACGCGGCGCTTCCGCGACTCTTTTCCGAAGAGGCGCAGCAGGCGCTGAACCTGACCTGGTATCGTCCGTTGCGGGCTGACTCCATTGACCGTGAAGCGAAAGCGGTTGTTTTAAGCAACGGCGAGCATCTTAGTTACAACATGCTTTTACTGGCCACCGGAGGGCGGGCGCGCCTGCCGGGTGAGGCGTGGGGGGCGCACCCGCAGGTCTACACCCTGCGCCACTGGCAGGACGCGCAGCGCCTGAAGAGCCGTCTGGCGGAAAGTAAAACCCTGGCGATTATCGGCGGGGGCTGGATCGGCCTGGAGATTGCCGCTTCCGCCCGCAAAAGCGGTGTAGCGGTCACCCTGTTCGAGCAGCAGCCCGCCCTGTGCATGCGCTCGGTGAGTGGCGAGGTTTCGCAGCGCTTAGCAACAATTCATCGCGAGCAGGGTGTGGCGATCCGTACCGGCTGCGGCGCGCTGGAGCTGGAAGAGGATAACGGTCTGCCGGTCATCCACTGCGACGGCCAGCGTGAAACCTTTGATGCAGTGGTGGTGGGGATCGGTGTCGATCTCAACCTGGAGCTGGCGCGCAACGCCGGGCTTAAAACCGAACGCGGGATCGTGGTGGATGCCCAGGGACGCACCGCGGATCCGTTCATCTTTGCCGCCGGGGATGTGGCCCAGCATCATCACTACGGCCTGTGCATCCAGTCCTGGGCCTTTGCCCAGAATCAGGCGGTGGCGACGGCGAAAGCGATGCTCAACCCCGATGCGCCAGGTTACGACGACGCGCCGTGGCTGTGGTCGGATCAATATCAGCACAATATCCAGATCCTCGGCATTCCGCAGCCGGACAGCAGCACGATAGTGCGGGACGATTCGCTGTTCTTCTCGCTCGACGCGAACGGGCGGCTGACGCAGCTGGTGGCGTTCAACGATGCGCGCACCGTCAAGCTGGCGAAGCGCTGGATGGCGGCGGGAAGGGATCTGTCAGACGTACCGCTCAGCGACCCGACCTTTTCACTGATGTCATTGCGATAGCTAACCCGCACCCGTAGGGGGAGACATGACCACATTAGAGACCAACACCGCGCCTGTTGAGGCGAGCGGTGAGGGAACCCGCACGCCTGAAAAAGCGGTGCGCTGGGCCATCCCGCTGGCGCTGCTGGCCTGCGTGCTGCTGGCGTTTTTCGACAAAATCAGTATTGCGGCGCTGTTTTCTGACGGCCATTTCCAGCAGGCGATGGGCATCGATTTCGACACCACGCGCCTCGGCATTCTGATGAGCGCCTTCCTGCTGAGCTACGGCTTTTCATCGGTCTTTTTAAGCGGGCTGGGGGACAAAATCGCCCCGCTGCGCCTGCTCACCGGGATGATGGTGATCTGGTGCGTGCTGATGGTGGCGATGGGCTTTACCCATAACTACACGCTGATGATTGTCCTGCGCATCCTGCTGGGGGTGGCAGAAGGGCCGCTCTTCCCGCTGGCCTTCGCCATTGTGCGCCACAACTTCCCGCAGCATCTGCAGGCGCGCGCCACCATGCTGTGGCTGCTGGGCACTCCGGTAGGGGCGGCGATTGGCTTCCCGCTCTCCCTCTGGCTGCTGAATACCTTCGGCTGGCAGAGCACCTTCTTCGTGATGGCGATGCTGACCGTGCCGGTGCTTATTTTTGTGCGCATCGGTCTGCGGGGGATCCGTCTGGATGCGAAACCGGCCACCACTCAGGCGTCGCAGGATGAGCGCCGCGCGGCCCGGCGCGAGCTGTTCGTCAGTCCGCACTTCTGGATCATCTGCATCTTTAACATCGCCTTCCTGACCTACCTGTGGGGTATCAAC
The DNA here is from genome assembly GCF_019584355.1 of Leclercia sp. EC_58. Taxonomy (NCBI): domain Bacteria; kingdom Pseudomonadati; phylum Pseudomonadota; class Gammaproteobacteria; order Enterobacterales; family Enterobacteriaceae; genus Leclercia; species Leclercia sp. EC_58. Next base: position 286,840 of record NZ_VDAM01000001.1, on the reverse strand, counting down.
GGCTGGCTGCCGGGCTACCTCATCAAGGGCAAAGGCATCCACCTGGAGCACGCGGGCTGGCTGTCGTCGATGCCGTTTATCGCCATGCTGGCGGGGGAAGTGATTGGCGCATGGCTCTCTGATCGGGTCGATAAGCGCGCCGCGGCCTGCTTTATCTCTATGGCGGGGGCGGCGGTGGGGCTGGCAGCGGTCATGCAGCTCGACACCCCGCTGGCCATCATCGCGGCGATGAGCTTCAGCACCTTTATGTGGGGCACCGGCGCACCCAACATTTTCGCCCTGCTGGCAAAGGCCACCCATCCCCGGGTGAGCGCCACGGCGGGCGGCATCTTCAACGGGCTGGGAAACTTTGCGGGCGCGCTGTCGCCGGCGGTGATGGGCGCGTTAATCGCCTTCACCCACAGCATGGATTCCGGGCTGATTTTTCTGGCGGTGATGGCGGCGGTGGGCTGCGTCCTGTTACTGCCGCTGCTGAGACGTTACTGAGGAGAGTGTCATGACTGATTCAACCGTAACCAACAAATCTGGCATCAAACCTGACCACCTGACGATGGAGGAGTGGGTCGAGTCGCGCATCGCGCGCTTCGAAGGGCGCAAATATGACTGGAACGCGCTGAAGTTTCAGGCCGATTTTGATCCGAAATACCGCCGGGCGCAGATGCGCTACATCGGCACCGGTGCCACCGGCGTGGCGAACGACACCAACACCGTGCAGGCGGATCACTTTACCTTCTCCACCATGGTGCTGCCGTCGAAGTGCGAAGGGCCGCTGCACCTGCATGACGATGTGGAAGAGGTCTTCTTCATGCTGAAAGGGCAGATCACGCTGATGATCCAGGATGGCGACAACTACACCGAAACCGTGCTGCGCGAGCGTGACCTCATCTCCGTCCCGCCGGGTATCTATCGCGGCCTGTTTAACCACGGGGAAGAAGAGGCGCTGATGTGCGTCATGCTGGGCACTAACAAGCCGGAAATCCCGACCTACCCGGCCGATCATCCGCTCTCAAAAGTGAAGCGGAACTAAGGGGTGCGCGATGACGGAATTTCGTGAACAGGGATGCGGCATTCCGCTGATGTTGCTGCACGGCATCAGCTCCGGCGCCGCCTCCTGGCATAAGCAGATGGCGCTGAACGGTTTTCGGGTGCTGGCGTGGGACATGCCCGGCTATGGCGAAAGCCCGATGCTGGCAGCTGAACGGGCAAACGCCGGAGATTACGCCGACGCGCTGGCGGCGATGCTCGATCGGGCGGGCGTCTGGCAGGCGGTGCTGGTAGGGCACTCTCTGGGGGCGCTGGTCGCCAGTGCTTTTGCGGCGAAGTTCCCGGAACGCGTTATCCATCTGGTGCTGGCGGATGCCGCACAGGGCTACGGCCAGGCCGCGCCGGAGCAGCGGGAGCAGGTCTGGCGCAACCGCGAGCAGCAGATGGCGCTGGGCGGCGAAATCCTCGCCCAGACCCGCGCCGCGAAGCTGCTGCGTCCCGGTGCGCGGGCGGAGGATGTCAGTTGCGTCGCGGCGGGAATGCGCAAGCTGCGCCCGGAGGGCTACCTCGCTGCCGCATGGATGCTGGCGCACGACGATATTCACGGCTGGCTGAAACGCTACACAGGCCAATTTGAAGTCTGGTGTGGTGAGCAGGATGCGATCACGGAACCTGAACGGGTAGCGGGACTGGCGCTGCGCTACGCCATGCCGTTTATCGCCATTCCGCAGGCCGGTCACGCCAGCTATCTCGATAACGACGCGTTTTTTAACCAACAGCTTTTACGCATTAACGAAGAGGTGCGCGATGAATGCACAAATTGATGGGCGCATAGCGGTCGTCACCGGCGGTTCTTCTGGCATTGGCTTTGAAACGCTGCGCCTGCTGCTGGGCGAGGGGGCTAAAGTGGCCTTCTGTGGCCGCGACCCGGACCGGCTCGCCAGCGCCCATGCGGCGCTGCACAACGAATACCCGGACGGGGAGATTTTCTCTTACCGCTGCGACGTGCTGAAAGCCGATGAGGTGCAAGCCTTTGCGGATGCCGTTCAGGCGCGCTTTGGTGCGGCGGATATGCTGATCAACAACGCCGGGCAGGGCTACGTGGCGCACTTCCATGACACGCCGCGTGAGGCGTGGCTGCACGAAGCCGAGCTGAAACTGTTCGGGGTGATCAACCCGGTGCAGGCCTTTCAGCCGCTGCTGGAGCAGTCCGACATCGCCTCCATCACCTGCGTCAACTCCCTGCTGGCGCTGCAGCCGGAAGAGCACATGATCGCCACCTCTGCCGCCCGCGCCGCGCTGCTGAATATGACGCTGACGCTCTCGAAAGAGTTGGTGGGGAAAGGCATTCGGGTGAATTCCATCTTGCTCGGCATGGTGGAGTCCGGCCAGTGGCAGCGCCGCTTTGAAAACCGTACAGACAAAAGCCAGAGCTGGCCGGAGTGGACGGCGGAGATCGCGCGCAAACGCGGCATCCCGATGGCGCGCCTCGGCAAGCCGCAGGAGCCTGCGCAGGCGCTGCTGTTCCTCGCCTCGCCGCTGGCCTCGTTTACCACCGGCGCCGCGCTGGACGTTTCCGGCGGCTTCTGCCGCCATCTGTAAGGACGCATCATGAAAAAGATCATGTTAATTGGTTTTGGCGCGATGGCGCAGGCGGTGATTGAGCGCCTGCCTGCCGGTGTCGCTATCGGCTGGATCGTGGCGCGCGCGTCTCACCACGCGGCGATTCGCCAGCAGTTTGGCGATGCGGTGGTGGCGCTGACCTCGCCGCTGGAGTGCGCTGACGCGCCCGATCTGGTACTGGAGTGCGCCAGCCAGCAGGCGGTGGCGCAGTACGGCGAGGATATTCTGCGTCGCGGCTGGCATCTGGCGGTCATTTCGACCGGTGCGCTGGCGGACAGCGCGCTGGAACAGCGCCTGCTCAACGCAGGCGGCAAACTGACGCTGCTCTCCGGGGCGGTAGCCGGTATCGACGGGCTGGCGGCGGCGAAAGAGGGTGGCCTTGAGCGCGTCACCTATCAGTCGCGCAAAAGCCCGGCCAGCTGGCGGGGCAGCTACGCCGAACAGCTTATCGATCTTAATTCGGTATCAGTGGCGCAGGTCTTTTTCGAAGGCAGCGCCCGGGAGGCGGCACGACTGTTTCCGGCCAATGCCAACGTGGCGGCGACCGTGGCGCTCGGCGGCGTGGGGATGGATGAAACCCGCGTACAGCTGATGGTCGACCCGGCCACGAAACGCAATACCCACACGCTGCATGTCGAAGGCGTGTTTGGTGAGTTCCATCTGGAGCTGAGCGGGCTGCCGCTTGCCTCTAACCCGAAAACCTCCACCCTGGCGGCACTGAGCGCGGTCCGCGCCTGCCGCGAGCTGGCACTGAGCTGAGGAGTGACGATGGACGAACTGAAGATTTTTATCGGCGGCCAGTGGCGACACGGCAGCGGTAACCCGATGCAGAGCCACTTCCCGGCTGACGGGTCGATCAACGCTACGCTGAACGCGGCAAGCCTCGACGATCTGCAGGAGGCGATAGAGGCCGGAGAGCGGGCGTGGCGCGATCCCGCGTGGCGCAACAGCCTGCCGCATATGCGCGCGAAGATCCTGCACAGAGTGGCGGATCAGATTGAATTCCGCGTCGACGAGCTGGCGCAGATGCAGAGCCGCGATAACGGCAAGCCGCTGGCGGAAGCACGTGGGCTGGTGATGAGTGCGGCGGGAACGGCGCGCTACTTCGCCGCCGCCTGCGAACTGCTGGAAGGGGAGCTTCCGACGCCGCGCCAGCCTGATTTACTGACGCTGAGCCGCTACGAGCCGCTTGGCGTGGTGGCAGCCATCACGCCGTGGAACTCGCCGATTGCCAGTGAAATGCAAAAAGTCGCTCCGGCCATTGCCGCCGGAAACGCGGTGATCCTCAAGCCCGCCGAAGCCACGCCGCTGATGGCGCTGGAGCTGGCGCGCATCTTTGAACAGGCCGGGCTGCCCGCCGGGCTGCTGAGCGTACTGCCGGGCAAAGGCTCGGTCATTGGCGATGCGCTGGCGCGTCATCCTAAAGTGCGGAAGATTTCCTTTACCGGCGGCACCACCACCGGCCGTCATCTGGCGCACGTGGCGGCGGAAAAGCTGATCCCGGCCTCCCTGGAGCTGGGCGGTAAATCCCCGACCATCGTGCTGGACGATGCGGATATTGAGCAGGCCGCGCGCGGGATCTGCTACGGCATCTTTAGCTCGGCGGGACAGGCCTGTATCGCCGGGTCGCGGCTGTTTATCCACGAAAGCCTTTACGCCCCGCTGATGGCGCGGCTGCTGGAGTTAACCCGCGGCCTGCGCGTCGGGCATCCGTTTACCGACGGCACCCACGTCGGGCCGCTGATCAACGATAAGCATCGCCAGAGCGTGATCGAGTACGTCGAGCTGGCGAAGCGCGAAGGGGGCCGCGTGCTGTGCGGCGGGGAGATCCCAGCCGATCCCAGTCTTGCAAACGGCAGCTTCTTCCAGCCAACGATTATCGAAGGGCTGAGCAACAGCGCCCGCGCCTGTCAGGAGGAGATCTTCGGCCCGGTGCTGGTGGCGATGCCATTTAACGATGAAGCGGCGTTGATCCAGCAGGCGAACGACTCGGTATATGGTCTGGCTGCCGGGATCTGGACGCGGGATACCGGACGCGCGCTGCGCTTAAGCGAGCAGCTTGAGACGGGCACGGTGTGGATCAACACCTACAAGGTCTTTGCGATTTCGACCCCGTTCGGGGGCTTTAAAGAGAGCGGTCTGGGCCGCGAAAAGGGCATTCAGGGGCTGAAAGCCTGGATGCAACAAAAGAGCATTTATCTGGCGACGGGTAACAGCGTCAACCACTGGTGCGACTGAGAAAGGGTGAGCAATGAGCGAAATGATAACCGTCGGCGACGCCATCGCCAGAACGCTGGAGCAGTATCAGGTTGAGGCCATCTACGGCGTCATCTCCATCCACAACCTGCCCATCGCCGATGCGGTAGGGCAGCGCGGCAATATCCGCTTTGTGCCCGCGCGCGGCGAAGCGGGATCCGTCACCATGGCCGACGCCCACGGGCGTTTCTCTGGCCTCGGCGTGGCGCTGACCAGTACCGGGGCAGGGGCAGGTAACGCGGTAGGCGCGCTGGTGGAGGCAATGAATGCCTGCACGCCGCTGCTGCATTTAACCGGACAGGTGGAAAAAGCCTGGCTGGATGCCGACACCGGGTTTATCCACGAAACCCGCGACCAGTTGACCTTCCTGAAGGCCAGCTCAAAACGGGCGTATCGCATCAGCAATGCCAACCAGGCGATAGCGATTCTCCATAAAGCCATTCAGGAGGCGCAGACGCCGCCGTGCGGGCCGGTCTCTGTGGAAATTCCGATTGATATTCAGGGGGCGAAAATTCCGCTGTCGCTGGTGACGGCGCCGGTAAAACCGGTGTCAGCTTCAGCGCCAGACGCCGGGGTGATTGATGCGCTTTGGGCGCAGCTGAAGCAGGCGAAACAGCCGCTGCTGTGGCTGGGTGGCGGGGCGCTGGGCAGTGCGGACGCGGTGAAAAAACTGGCGGATGCGGGTATCACCGTGATCTCCAGCACCCACGCGCGCGGCGTGCTGCCGGACAGCCATCGCGCCAGCCTGCGGGCTTTCCATAACTCGCCGTCAGTGGAGGCGCTGATCGCCCGGTGTGATTTTACGCTGGTGGCGGGCTCACGCCTGCGCAGCAACGAAACCCGCTCCTGGACGCTGGAGCTGCCTTACCCGCGCGTACAGATCGATATCGACCCGGCGGCGGCAAGCCGTAACTATTTGATGGATAAAACGCTGGTAGCCGATTGTTCAGCGCTGCTTAACGCGCTGGCTGCAAAAGCGCAGGGGCGTGAATGGGGTAACGCGCAGTGGGACACGCAGGTCCAGCAGGCGGTGGAGCAAGCTGAGCAGGGGCTGCGCGAGCAGTGTGGTGCCTATGCGAAACTCAACGATGCCATCGAGAAAGCACTGCCGCAGGATGGCCTGCTGGTGCGTGATATCACCGTTTCCGGCAGCCTGTGGGGTAGCCGCCTGTTCCGCGCTCACGGTCCGCTGATGAACATTCACTCTCTGGCCGGGGCGATTGGCATGGGGCTGCCGATGGCGATTGGTACTGCGATTGCCAATTCGCAGCGCAAGGTCGTGGGGCTGGTGGGCGACGGCGGCCTGAGCCTGAATTTAGGCGAGCTGGCGACGCTGGCGCAGGAGAAAGCCAACGTGACGCTGCTGATCATGAACGACGGCGGTTACGGCGTGATGCGCGGCATTCAGGATAAATATTTTGGCGGGCGGCAGTATTATAACGAACTGCATACGCCGGACTTTACCCTGCTGGCCCAGGCGATTGGCCTGCAGGCGTGGAGCGTTGAGCGGGCAGAGGATTTTGATGCGGTGATGACGGAGGCGCTGGCGATGCCGGGGCCGTCGGTGGTGGAGGTGCGGATGGGGCAGATTGGCGCCCTGAAGTTTGCCGGACCGCCGCAGAAAACGCTGTACTAGCTGTGTGCCCGGTGGCGCTGCGCTTACCGGGCCTACGTTTATGCACAAAGCAGGCCGGGTAAGGCGAAGCCGCCACCCGGCTTTTCAACGGAGGCGCAGGCGCCTCCCTGGTACATTATTTAATCCCGTCTGCCGCCATGCGATCGCGGATGTGCTGCGCACGCGCTGCGGAGGCAGGGTGGTCGTCAAACATGGAGCTTTGACGGCCCGCTTCCTGTTGAGCCAGTTTTTCGAAGCTGGTGGCTAAACCCGACGGGTTAATCCCACGCTTGCGCAACAGGTCGTAAGAGTAGTCATCGGCCTCAGATTCCTGACGCTGAGAGAACTGGGAGTTAACCAGTTTTTCACCGAGATCGCCGAGCTGCGACTGGGAAAGGCTACCTACAATGCCACCCGCAGAGGCCGCCGCCACGCGAACAGCGTTCGTGCCGAGGGCAACCTGCATCCCTTTCTTCACATGGCCGAGGGCAACGTGGCCCATTTCATGGCCGATAACCGCTTCGACTTCATTGTCGTTCATCATGTCCATTAATCCGCTGTAGACGCGGATGCAGCCGTTAGCCATCGCAAAGGCGTTAACGTCTTTCGCCATGTAAACCTTGTAGTTCACCGGCTGGCCGTTAATGTTGTCGCCAAGTGCTGAAGCAATCTTATTCAGACGCTGAGCGTAAGTGCTGTCTGCCGGTGCGATGGTGGCTTTACCGTCCATCTCTTTACAGGCCTCATCGCTTAATGTTTTCACCTGGGCATCGGTGAGGGAGTAGGCCTGAAACGCCTCTGCTCCGGAGCTCAGCAGGCCACCAGAATTCATATTCTGACACCCGCTAAGAAGAAGGGTCGTTCCCAGAGCCAGCACTACTGCACGCATTTTCATTATGTTGCTTCCGTACTCGTTAAACTTGATAAATTCTGAAAGTTTTGCCGCCCCGGAGGAGGGTGCAGCTCCAATTATAAAGAATATAAACGAAGGCGGGCGAGAAGATTGCGCAACGTGCGAGCCTGTTCCAGAGATTTCTTAAGCGGCAAAAGAATGGTCCATGTACATGCTTTGTCGCTTGGGTTACATTGTTGGCACTTTTTTCTGGCGTAGCCCAAAACGCGCTGTCGTCAAGCCGAAACGGGCATGGCCTTCAACATCCGATCTGGAGTCAAAATGTCCTCACGTAAAGAGCTTGCCAATGCTATTCGTGCGCTGAGCATGGATGCTGTACAAAAAGCTAAGTCCGGTCACCCGGGTGCCCCTATGGGTATGGCTGACATTGCCGAAGTCCTGTGGCGTGATTTCCTGAACCACAACCCGCAGAATCCTGCATGGGCTGACCGCGACCGTTTCGTTCTCTCTAACGGCCACGGCTCAATGCTGATCTACAGCCTGCTGCACCTCACCGGCTATGACCTGCCAATCGAAGAGCTGAAAAACTTCCGTCAGCTGCACTCTAAAACCCCGGGTCACCCGGAAGTGGGTTACACCGCAGGTGTTGAAACCACGACCGGTCCGCTGGGTCAGGGTATTGCTAACGCCGTAGGTATGGCGATTGCCGAGAAGACGCTGGCGGCGCAGTTCAACCGTCCGGGTCATGACATCGTCGACCACTTCACCTATGCATTCCTGGGTGACGGCTGCATGATGGAAGGCATTTCTCACGAAGTGTGCTCCCTGGCTGGCACCCTGAAACTGGGCAAACTGGTTGCGTTCTATGACGACAACGGCATCTCCATCGACGGCCACATTGAAGGCTGGTTCACTGACGATACCGCAGCACGTTTCGAAGCCTACGGCTGGCACGTAGTGCGTGGCGTTGACGGTCACGATGCTGAAGCGATTAAACGTGCGGTAGAAGAAGCGCGCGCAGTGACCGACAAACCGTCCCTGCTGATGTGCAAAACCATCATCGGTTTCGGTTCTCCGAACAAAGCCGGTACGCACGACTCCCACGGCGCACCGCTGGGTGATGCAGAGATCGCCCTGACCCGTGAAGCACTGGGCTGGAAACACGCTGCGTTTGAAATCCCGTCTGAAATTTATGCGCAGTGGGATGCCAAAGAAGCCGGTCAGGCGAAAGAAGCGGCATGGAACGAGAAGTTCGCCGCCTACGCTAAAGCCTTCCCACAGGAAGCGGCAGAGTTCACCCGTCGTATGAAAGGTGAGATGCCAGCAGACTTCGACGCCAAAGCGAACGAGTTCATCGCTAAGCTGCAGGCTAACCCGGCTAAAATCGCCAGCCGTAAAGCCTCCCAGAATGCGATCGAAGCCTTCGGCCCGCTGCTGCCAGAGTTCCTCGGCGGCTCCGCTGACCTGGCTCCATCAAACCTGACTATCTGGTCTGGTTCTAAAGCTATCAACGAAGATACTGCCGGTAACTACATCCATTACGGTGTTCGTGAGTTCGGTATGACCGCGATTGCCAACGGTATCTCCCTGCACGGTGGTTTCCTGCCGTACACCTCCACCTTCCTGATGTTCGTGGAATATGCCCGTAACGCGGTGCGTATGGCTGCGCTGATGAAACAGCGTCAGGTGATGGTCTACACCCACGACTCTATCGGTCTGGGCGAAGATGGCCCGACTCACCAGCCGGTTGAGCAGGTTGCTTCTCTGCGTGTGACCCCGAACATGTCCACATGGCGTCCATGTGACCAGGTTGAATCTGCGGTAGCGTGGAAATATGGCGTTGAGCGTCAGGACGGCCCGACCGCGCTGATCCTCTCCCGTCAGAACCTGGCTCAGCAGGATCGTACCGAAGAGCAGCTGGCGAACATCGCTCGCGGTGGTTACGTGCTGAAAGACTGCGACGGTCAGCCGCAGGTGATCTTCATCGCAACCGGTTCTGAAGTTGAACTGGCTGTTGCCGCCTGGGATCAGCTGGCAGGCGAAGGCGTGAAAGCGCGCGTGGTCTCCATGCCGTCTACCGACGCCTTCGACAAGCAGGACGCGGCGTACCGTGAATCCGTACTGCCGAAAGCCGTTTCTGCCCGTGTGGCAATCGAAGCGGGTATCGCTGACTACTGGTTCAAATACGTGGGCCTGAACGGCGCTATCGTTGGCATGACCACCTTCGGTGAGTCTGCGCCAGCTGAGCAGCTGTTCGAAGAGTTCGGCTTCACCGTTGAGAACGTGGTCGCGAAAGCGAAAGAACTGCTGTAATCACGGTTGTGCCCGGCGGCGCGTAGCTTGCCGGGCCTACAAAATATTCAGGCCGGGCAGGCGTAAGCGTCACCCGGCTTTTTTGTGCATGTTATTCCTCAAAGATGTAATACCTCTGTAAATTATTCCACTTAAAATGTGATGTGTGTCATATAGCTGGCTTATTGGTCTGGACAGTCATTCCCTTTATTCCGTGTTTCGCTTATTCTGGCTGAAGCGTTTCAGTCGATTAAATGTTCGACAAATGACCAATCAGTTGGAGTTTGTGACAGGCAAGGATTCCCCTCAGCGCGTTGCTGCATTACTCTGTCAGCCACCTCGTGTCAGGGAAAGCTTTGCAGGAGACTTATGACCGTACGCGTAGCGATTAATGGTTTCGGTCGCATCGGACGTAACGTGGTTCGTGCTTTATATGAATCCGGACGCCGGGCGGAAATTACCGTGGTGGCCATCAATGAACTGGCGGATGCCGCAGGCATGGCGCATTTATTGAAATATGACACCAGCCATGGACGCTTTGCCTGGGACGTTCGTCAGGAGAGAGAGCAGCTGCTTGTCGGTGATGACGTGATCCGTGTGCTTCATGAGCGGACGATCGAAGCATTACCCTGGCGTGAACTGGGTGTCGATGTGGTTCTCGATTGTACCGGCGTCTACGGCAACCGCGAGCACGGCGAAGCCCATCTGGCGGCTGGCGCAAAGAAAGTGCTCTTTTCACATCCTGGCAGTAACGATCTCGATGCCACGGTGGTTTACGGCGTCAACCATCACGAGTTGCACGCAGAACACCGAATAGTCTCCAATGCCTCCTGTACCACCAACTGTATTATTCCGGTCATCAAACTGCTGGACGATGCCTACGGCATTGAGTCGGGTACGGTTACCACTATCCACTCAGCCATGCACGATCAGCAGGTCATTGACGCTTACCACCCGGACCTGCGACGCACTCGCGCGGCGAGTCAGTCGATTATCCCGGTGGACACCAAACTGGCGGCCGGTATTACCCGAATTTTCCCGCAGTTTGAAGATCGTTTTGAAGCTATCGCCGTCCGCGTACCTACCATCAACGTGACGGCGATCGACCTCAGTGTTACCGTAAAAAAACCGGTAAAAGCCTGTGAGGTCAACCTGTTGCTGCAAAAGGCGGCACAGCAAGCATTTCATGGTATAGTTGACTATACGGAATTACCGTTGGTCTCAGTAGATTTTAACCACGATCCGCATAGCGCTATTGTTGATGGCACCCAAACGCGAGTGAGTGGGGCGCACCTGATCAAAACGCTGGTCTGGTGTGATAATGAATGGGGCTTTGCTAACAGGATGCTCGACACCACGTTAGCCATGGCCGCACAAGGTTTCAGGTAAGACGCGTATTGCGTCTGCAAAACTTTAAGAATCAACGAGAGGATTCACCATGTCTGTAATTAAGATGACCGATCTGGATCTGGCAGGTAAACGCGTTTTCATCCGTGCGGATCTGAACGTACCGGTTAAAGATGGGAAAGTAACCAGCGACGCGCGTATCCGTGCCTCTCTGCCAACCATCGAACTGGCACTGAAGCAGGGTGCAAAAGTGATGGTAACCTCCCACCTGGGTCGTCCGACCGAAGGCGAGTACAACGAAGAATTCTCTCTGCTGCCGGTTGTTAATTACCTGAAAGACAAACTGTCCAGCCCGGTACGTCTGGTTAAAGACTACCTGGACGGCGTGGAAGTTGCTGAAGGTGAGCTGGTTGTTCTGGAAAACGTTCGCTTCAACAAAGGCGAGAAGAAAGACGACGAAACCCTGTCCAAAAAATACGCTGCACTGTGCGACGTATTCGTAATGGACGCCTTCGGTACCGCTCACCGTGCCCAGGCTTCTACCCACGGTATCGGTAAATTCGCCGACGTCGCTTGTGCAGGTCCTCTGCTGGCCGCTGAGCTGGATGCGCTGGGTAAAGCACTGAAAGAACCTGCTCGTCCGATGGTTGCTATCGTTGGTGGTTCTAAAGTTTCCACCAAACTGACCGTTCTGGACTCCCTGTCCAAAATCGCTGACCAGCTGATCGTTGGCGGTGGTATCGCTAACACCTTTGTTGCTGCCCAGGGCCACAACGTGGGTAAATCCCTGTACGAAGCAGACCTGGTTGACGAAGCGAAACGTCTGCTGAGCACCTGCGATATCCCGGTTCCAACTGACGTTCGTGTGGCGACCGAGTTCTCTGAAACCGCAACCGCAGAGCTGAAATCTGTTTCTGACATCAAAAATGAAGAGCAGATTCTGGACCTGGGCGACGCCTCTGCAGAGAAACTGGCTGAAATCCTGAAGAATGCAAAAACCATTCTGTGGAACGGTCCGGTTGGCGTGTTCGAATTCCCGAACTTCCGTAAAGGTACTGAAATCGTGGCTAACGCGATTGCAGACAGCGAAGCATTCTCCATTGCTGGCGGCGGTGACACCCTGGCAGCCATCGATCTGTTCGGTATTTCCGACAAGATCTCCTACATCTCCACTGGCGGCGGCGCATTCCTCGAATTCGTGGAAGGCAAAGTTCTGCCAGCAGTAGCCATGCTCGAAGAGCGCGCTAAGAAGTAAGCCATTTTAGGGCAGGGAAACCTGCCCAATTTTCAGCGCGCTTTTAAGAGCTCGCCCCTTTCCAAGGCCGAAGATACAGGACTCGCAACATGTCTAAAATTTTTGATTTCGTAAAACCTGGCGTGATCACTGGTGATGACGTTCAGAAAGTGTTCCAGGTAGCTAAAGAAAACAACTTTGCTCTGCCAGCGGTTAACTGCGTCGGTACCGACTCTATCAACGCCGTACTGGAAGCTGCAGCCAAAGTTAAAGCGCCGGTAATCGTTCAGTTCTCTAACGGCGGTGCTGCGTTTATCGCAGGTAAAGGCGTGAAAACTGACGTTCCTCAGGGTGCTGCAATCCTGGGCGCAATCTCTGGCGCACATCACGTTCACCAGATGGCTGAGCACTACGGCGTTCCAGTAATCCTGCACACTGACCACTGCGCGAAGAAACTGCTGCCGTGGATCGACGGTCTGCTGGACGCGGGCGAAAAACACTTCGCTGCAACCGGTAAGCCACTGTTCTCTTCTCACATGATCGACCTGTCTGAAGAGTCTCTGGAAGAGAACATCGAGATCTGCTCTAAATACCTGGCGCGCATGGCCAAAATGGACATGACCCTGGAAATCGAACTGGGTTGCACCGGTGGCGAAGAAGACGGCGTGGACAACAGCCACATGGACGCTTCTGCTCTGTACACTCAGCCAGAAGATGTTGATTACGCTTACACCGAGCTGAGCAAAATCAGCCCACGTTTCACTATCGCGGCTTCCTTCGGTAACGTACACGGTGTGTACAAGCCAGGTAACGTGGTTCTGACGCCAACCATCCTGCGTGATTCTCAGGAATACGTTTCCAAGAAACACAACCTGCCGCACAACAGCCTGAACTTCGTCTTCCACGGCGGTTCCGGTTCTTCTGCTCAGGAAATCAAAGATTCTGTTAGCTACGGTGTTATCAAAATGAACATCGATACCGACACCCAATGGGCAACCTGGGACGGTATTCTGCAGTACTACAAAACTAACGAAGCTTACCTGCAGGGCCAGCTGGGCAACCCGAAAGGCGAAGACCAGCCGAACAAGAAATACTACGATCCACGCGTATGGCTGCGTGCAGCCCAGACCTCTATGGTGACGCGTCTGGAGCAGGCTTTCAAAGAGCTGAACGCGGTTGACGTTCTGTAATTTAAGCTGCTGACACCATCAAAAGCCCGCGTTAATCGCGGGCTTTTTTTATGTCTTTTCAACTGGCTATAGCGGCTGTTTTATGTGATCTGCTTGGCATATTGTGGGCTTTTTGTTTACCCTTTACACACTTGCTCCTCTCCGCATGGGGCGGATTTGTGTTTTATGTGCATAAGGAAAGATAAATGGAAGATCTCGGTGTTGTAGATAGCATCAATAACGCGGGCTCCTGGCTGGTGCGTAATCAGGCGTTGCTTATCAGCTATGTCGTAAATATTGCTGCGGCGATTGCCATCGTGGTGGTGGGGATGATCGTTGCCCGGACGGTTGCCAGAGGCATTAATCGCGTGATGCTCGCCCGGCATATTGACGCTACCGTCGCCGATTTCCTCTCGGCAATGGTGCGCTACGCGATTATTGCTTTTACCCTGATAGCGGCAATGGGGCGCGTGGGGGTTCAGACCGCCTCGGTGATTGCTGTACTGGGTGCCGCTGGCCTGGCCGTGGGTCTGGCGCTACAGGGCTCGCTGGCAAACCTGGCGGCCGGCGTGCTGCTGGTTACCTTCCGTCCATTCCGTTCCGGGGAGTATGTCGATCTCGGCGGCACCGCGGGTACGGTGCTGAACGTGCAGATTTTTTCCACTACGCTGCGTTCCGCGGACGGCAAAATTGTTATCGTGCCTAACAAAAAGGTCATCGACGGCAATATCACTAACTTCTCCCGGGAGCCGGTTCGCCGCAATGAGCTTATGATCGGCGTGGGCTATGATTCCGATATCGAGCAGGTGAAAAAACTCATCACCGACATCATTGAATCTGACGAGCGTATCCTGAAAGACCGCGAAATGACGGTTCGCCTTAACGAGCTGGGCGCCTCCTCTATCAACTTCGTTGTCCGTATCTGGAGCAAAAGTAGCGATCTGCAAAGCGTTTACTGGGATGTACTAGAGCGCATCAAACGCGACTTTGATGCCAACGGCATCAGCTTCCCATATCCGCAGATGGACGTGAACTTCAAACGGGTGAAAGAACCAGCGGAATAAGGTTTTACCTTAACCCGGTGCGCGCAATGCGTACCGGGTTTTATTAGCTTCCCTTATTGCCAATTAATATTATCCATTTCCTCTTATTATTCTCCCGCAGTATAGTCAGCCCCTAAGACACATTTTTGAGATTGGTTTCCATGTTATCTTTTTACATTCAGGGGCTTATGATTGGCGCGGCGATGATCCTGCCTCTCGGTCCGCAAAATGCCTTCGTCATGAATCAGGGCATTCGACGTCAATATCACATCATGATCGCGCTGCTCTGCGCACTAAGCGATATGCTACTGATTTGTGCCGGGATTTTTGGCGGTAGCGCGCTGTTGATGCAGTCTCCCTGGCTGCTGGCACTGGTCACCTGGGGCGGCGTCGCCTTTCTGCTCTGGTATGGCTTTGGCGCCCTGAAAACGGCGCTGGGCAGCAATATTGAGCTGGCCAGCGCTGAAGTCATGAAGCAGGGGCGCTGGAAAATTATCGTCACCATGCTGGCGGTGACCTGGCTTAATCCGCACGTTTATCTCGATACGTTTGTGGTGCTGGGCAGCCTGGGAGGGCAACTGGATGCTGAGCCGAGGCGCTGGTTCGCGCTGGGTACCGTGAGCGCCTCCTTCCTCTGGTTCTTTGGTCTGGCGCTGCTCGCTGCATGGCTGGCACCCCGCCTGCGCACCGCCAAAGCCCAGCGCATTATTAACGGCCTGGTCGGCGTGGTGATGTGGTTTATTGCTTTCCAGCTGGCGAAAGAGGGGATTCATCACATTCGTGAACTATTCAACTAAGCGTTGTCTTATGGACATTCGGCCAGCAGTCGCTAAGCTTGCTGGCATGCGCCCTGTTACCTGGGCACTCTTCGCAACATGGAGGAATTAAAGTGAAGTTGAATGTAATCGCCCTGGCGGCATTAATGGGTTTTGGCGCAGCATCCGTGCAGGCCAGTGAGCTGCCTGACAGCCCGCATATTGTCACTTCCGGAACCGCAAGCGTGGATGCAGTACCGGATATCGCTACCCTTGCCATTGAAGTTAACGTGGCGGCCAAAGATGCGGCCACCGCCAAGAAACAGGCAGACGATCGCGTTGCGCAATATCTCTCTTTCCTTGAGCAGAATGGCATAGCGAAGAAAGATATCAATTCCGCTAACCTGCGCACCCAGCCAGATTACGACTATCAGAATGGCAAAAGCATCCTGAAAGGTTATCGCGCGGTACGTACCGTCGAAGTGACCTTGCGTCAGCTGGATAAACTCAACTCTCTGCTCGATGGCGCGCTGAAAGCGGGTCTGAATGAGATCCGTTCCGTGTCCCTGGGCGTTGCGCAACCTGAGAAATATAAAGACGAAGCGCGTAAAGCGGCGATTGATGACGCCCTGCATCAGGCGCAGCAGCTGGCTTCTGGCTTTAACAGCAAGCTGGGCCCGGTATACAGCGTGCGTTACCACGTCTCTAACTACCAGCCGAGCCCGATGGTGCGCATGATGAAAGCGGAAGCGGCGCCGGTCTCCGCGCAGGATACCTACGAGCAGCCAACGATTCAGTTCGACGATCAGGTTGACGTGGTGTTCCAGCTGGAGCCTGCACAGGGTCAGCAGCAGAGCCAGCAGACTCCACAGGTGCAGCAGCAAGCGCAGCAGCCGGATACGGCGACAAAAGCACCGTAATGGTTGTTTAGCAGCAATAAAAAGCCGGGTGAGCGTTAACGCGACCCGGCTTTTTTATTAGTCCTGGCGCAGAACCTTATGGCCGTGAGCCAGCAGCGCATCGGTGACGTTGCGCATCATCCGGCTTTCCGGCGCGAAGCGGTGCCAGTAGAGCATGCGGCGCTGGTGCAGGCCTGGCGTCAGGTCGATCAGCTCACCGCTCTGTAGCTCTTTCTCGATCTGCAGATGCGGGATCATGCAACAGGTTGTGCCCTGACGCGCCAGCTGCACGAAGGCCTCTGATGAGTTAACGATATGGCAGGGTACGCTGCCGGGCGGCAGGTCGAAGTTCTGCTGTAAAAACGCCTGATGCATATCATCGAGATGGTCAAACGCCACGGCGGGCGCTTTCAGCAGCGCCGCGCGGGTGACGCCATTCGGGAAGTAACGTTCAGCAAAGGCTTTGGAGGCGACGAACAGATAATCCAGCGCCCCCAGCTGATCCACCAGGCAACTCGGCAGCGCCTGAGGCTGGATACTGACCGCGCCCACCACTTCACCGCGACGCAGACGCTCCTGGGTACGGGTTTCGTCTTCCACCTGCAAATTCAGCCGGATAGGCGAATCGGCCAGCACCGGCGCCAGCGCGGGCAGCAGCCAGGTTGCCAGGCTGTCGGCGTTGACCGCGAGAGAGAGCAGCAGCGGCGTGGAGCCGGTCTGTTCGTCACCCAGCCACTCATCTTCCAGCAGCTCAACCTGACGCAGCAGCGCCAGCAGTTTTTGCCCCTGTTCGGTGGGACGCGGCGGAACGGTACGAACCAGCAGCGGCTGCCCGAACATATTCTCAAGCTGTTTGATCCGTTGCGAAACGGCGGACTGGGTAATGCACAGCTTCTGTGCTGCGCGTTCGAATCCGCGTTCACGAATAACGGCATCAAGGGCCTGTAATGTTCTGTAGTCCGGACGTTTCATTGCTCTGGCTGACTCCCAAATGATTCAATACTTCGCACTATGACATAAATTTATGTTTGATACAGACGAAATTGGTGACCTTGCAGATCACATGGCGCAGGTGAATGCTCTATAATGCGCGTCACGCAAAATCACCACGGGCAAGAGATCATGACGCAGGATGAACTGAAAAAAGCAGTAGGATGGGCCGCTCTCCAGTATGTACAGCCGGGTACCATTGTCGGCGTGGGCACAGGATCAACGGCAGCACACTTTATTGATGCACTGGGCACGATGAAAGGGCAGATCGAGGGCGCGGTTTCTAGCTCCGATGCATCCACGGAGAAGCTGAAAAGCCTGGGTATTACCGTTTTCGATCTGAATGAAGTCGACCGCCTGGGTATCTACGTTGATGGCGCGGATGAAATCAACGGTCATATGCAGATGATCAAGGGCGGCGGCGCGGCGCTAACGCGTGAAAAAATCATCGCCTCTGTTGCGGACAAGTTCATCTGTATCGCCGATGCCTCGAAGCAGGTGGATATCCTTGGCAAATTCCCGCTGCCGGTTGAAGTAATCCCGATGGCGCGCAGCGCGGTTGCCCGTGAGCTGGTCAAACTCGGTGGCCGTCCGGAATACCGTCAGGGCGTGGTGACGGACAACGGTAACGTGATTCTGGATGTTCACGGTCTGGAGATCCTCGACGCCGTGGCGCTGGAAAACGCCATCAATGGCCTGCCAGGCGTAGTAACTGTAGGGTTATTCGCCAACCGAGGTGCGGATGTCGCGCTGATTGGCACCGCCGAAGGCGTCAAAACCATCGTGAAATGATCTGACGGGGGGAGCCTCCCCCCGCTAATTATTTTTGCAAAAGCGATATTTGGTGACTTGTGTCACATTTATAACCCTCTCCTGACGATCCTGCCGCTTTCCTCCTGCTCCACAGAACAATTCACTGCCAATTGCGGCTGTATGACATTTCTTCAGAGTGCCGACGCAAACGTTCATATTGCTGCAATAGTTTTTTTTGATATGTTGGCGGGAGTGGATTTCAATCCAGCACAACAACAGTTCAGACAATCAGACAGGGTCGGGGAAATGGCAAAGGTATCACTGGAGAAAGACAAGATTAAATTTCTGCTGGTCGAAGGGGTGCATCAGAAAGCACTGGATAGCCTTCGTGCGGCGGGTTACACCAACATCGAATTTCACAAAGGTGCACTGGATACCGAACAGCTGAAAGAGTCGATCCGTGATGCCCACTTCATCGGCCTGCGATCCCGTACCCACCTGACAGAAGAGGTTATTGCCGCCGCAGAAAAACTGGTGGCGATTGGCTGCTTCTGCATCGGCACCAACCAGGTCGATCTCGATGCTGCCGCGAAGCGCGGTATCCCGGTATTCAACGCGCCATTCTCCAACACCCGTTCCGTGGCGGAGCTGGTCATCGGCGAACTTCTGCTGCTGCTGCGCGGCATTCCTGAAGCCAACGCCAAAGCGCACCGCGGGATCTGGAATAAGCTGGCCTCCGGTTCCTACGAAGCGCGTGGTAAAAAGCTGGGGATTATCGGTTACGGCCACATCGGTACACAGCTGGGCATTCTCGCTGAATCGCTCGGGATGCACGTCTTCTTCTACGACATTGAAAGCAAACTGCCGCTGGGTAACGCCACTCAGGTTCAGCATCTCTCCGATCTGCTCAACATGAGCGACGTGGTGAGCCTGCACGTGCCGGAAAACGCCTCCACCAAAAACATGATGGGTGCGGAAGAGCTGGCGCTGATGAAGCCGGGCTCGCTGTTGATCAACGCCGCGCGTGGTACGGTGGTGGATATTCCTGCCCTGTGTGACGCCCTGAAAAGCAAACATCTGGCGGGGGCGGCCATTGACGTCTTCCCGACCGAGCCGGCGACCAACAGCGATCCATTCAGCTCGCCGCTGTGTGAGTTCGACAATGTGATCCTGACTCCGCACATTGGCGGCTCCACGCAGGAAGCGCAGGAAAATATCGGTCTTGAAGTGGCCGGTAAGCTGAGCAAATACTCCGACAACGGTTCAACCCTCTCTGCGGTCAACTTCCCGGAAGTCTCGCTGCCGCTGCATGGCGGACGTCGTCTGCTGCACATCCATGAAAACCGTCCGGGCGTGCTGACGGCCATTAACCAGATCTTCGCCGAGCAGGGGGTTAACATCGCCGCACAGTACCTGCAAACTAACGCGCAGATGGGTTATGTGGTTATCGATATTGAAGCGGATGAAGATGTTGCAGAGAAAGCGCTGCAGGGGATGAAAGCCATTCCGGGCACGATTCGCGCGCGTCTGCTTTACTGATTTAGTGCGGTCTGCTGCCCGGCGGCGCTTTGCTTGCCGGGCCTACGGATTGTGTAGGCCGGGTAAGGCGACGCCGCCACCCGGCTTTTTTCACCACTGCCAAATCCTGGAAGGCGTCACCACCGCAGGCAGCGGGATATCCCACTTCTCCACCGGTAACTTTTCAACCCCTTGGCAATCATGCGCATAGCCCACGGGATGTAAACCGTACTGCTGCCAGTTCTGCAACGTGCGATCGTAAAAGCCACCACCCATACCCAGACGCTGGCCGCTCTCATCAAACGCCACCAGCGGCGTCACCAGCACGTCCAGCTGATCCAGCGGCAATACGTCGCGCACGTCCAGTTTCGGCTCGGTGATTTTCAGACGATTCACCACCAGTTCGCTGTGAGGATGATAGTGCAGAAACAGAAGATGACCCGGGCTAAAAGGGTGGAGTACCGGCAGATAGACTTTTTTCCCGCTACGCCAGAGTTCATCGATCAGCGGCTGGGTATCCAGTTCGCCGTCAAAGGAGAGAAACAGGGCCACCGTGTGCGCCATGACCATAGGCGGATACGCCATCATGCGGGCCGCGGCTTGCTGCGCGAAATGGGCTTGCTGTTCAGGCGTTAGGGCTCTGCGTTGCTGACGAATAAACTGACGAATTTGTTGACGTGTGGCAGGAACTTCAGGAAGTTGCGTCATGGTAGTCGCTGGGTAGAAAGGTGAGGGAATCTCCGAGATGCCGCCGCAGGCTGTAACCCTTGAACCCTTGGTTCAAGGTGAATGTGTCGTCATGATTTTAAGGCTTCTCGGACGAACCGAGCATGCTCACCAACCATGGAGCGCCACATTCTTGTGGTATGAAATATCGGCTCAGGGGACTGGCCCGCATGCGAACATCTCAGAGAAATTTTTCCTTCAGGGTCACTCTACCATAGTAGACCATGAAGTGTTATTCAAAGTTTTGCCCCGGTCTGTCAGTAATGCGACCCTGATCAAGCAATGCCTGTTCAATGGTCTGCTGGAGCATTTTAATGCGTTGTTCCATGCTCGCCGCGTATTCGCGGGTCTTCGCTTTTTCCTGAGTCAATTCATAACTGATGTTCAACGCGGCGATGAAAACCAGCTGCTCAGTATTTGTGACTCTAGTGCGTTCTTTTAAATCTTGCAACCGCTGATTCAAATCATCCGCAGCCTGATTCAAAGCATCCCTTTGTTCAGGCGGACAATTCACTCGCAGCGAACGGCCAAAAATTTGGATATCGACGGGTTGTGCAGACATGCCACCTTCCTGCTGTTTGACTGCGCTGCCTTCACACCCGATTCCGGGGGCTGCGAAGGGGCGACACTATAGCTACCCTGGTGCGCAGATACAAGCCCTATTCTGGTTCACCAGGGTCCAAAGTGGTAGCATACCATGAATATTCCTCCCAATGATGACGAATGCGCATGTCTATACAGAACGAAATGCCTGGCTACAACGACGTTAGCCAGTTACTGAACCAGCAGGGCGTGGGTTTAACACCTGCTGAAATGCACGGTCTGATCAGCGGGATGCTGTGTGGTGGAAACAACGACAGCTCATGGCTGCCGCTGGTTCACGACCTGACGAACGAAGGTCTGGCGTTTGGTCACGATCTGGCCCAGGCGTTGCGCAGTATGCATGGCGCAATCAGCGATGCGCTGGAAGATGACGGCTTCCTTTTTCAGCTTTATCTGCCTGATGGCGACGACGTCAGCGTGTTCGATCGCGCCGATGCGCTGGCCGGGTGGGTTAACCATTACCTGTTGGGGTTGGGCGTAACGCAGCCTAAACTTGAAAAGGTGACGGGCGAAGCCGGAGAAGCGATCGACGATCTGCGCAACATTGCACAGCTGGGCTACGACGAGGAAGAGGACCAGGAAGAGCTGGAAATGTCCCTCGAAGAGATCATTGAGTATGTGCGCGTCGCGTCGTTGCTCTGCCACGATACCTTTACGCGGACTCAGCCCACTGCGCCGGAAGTGCGCAAACCAACCTTACACTAATAACAACTACTGGAGGGTGTCATGACTCAGCAAGAGTACCTTCGTCGCCGTCAGGCGCTGCTGGCTACGATGCAACCGGGAAGCGCCGCGCTGATATTTGCCGCACCGGAGGCCACGCGCAGTAACGATAGCGAATATCCGTATCGCCAGAGCAGTGATTTCTGGTACTTCACCGGCTTCAACGAGCCGGAGTCAGTACTGGTGCTAATTAAAAGTGATGACACCCACAACCACAGCGTACTGTTTAACCGCGTCCGGGATCTCACCGCCGAGATCTGGTTTGGCCGTCGGCTAGGACAGCAGGCCGCGCCGGAAAAGCTGGGCGTGGATCGCGCTCTGGCGTTCAGCGAAATCAACGATCAGCTTTACCAGTTGCTCAATGGCCTGGATGTGGTTTACCACGCCCAGGGCGAATATGCGTATGCCGACGAGATTCTCTTTGCCGCGCTGGATAAGCTGCGTAAAGGCTCCCGGCAAAATCTGAAAGCGCCCGCAACGATCACCGACTGGCGTCCCGTTGTGCATGAGCTGCGCCTGTTTAAATCGGCTGAAGAGCTGGAGGTGATGCGTCGTGCGGGTGAGATCAGCGCCCTGGCCCATACAAGGGCGATGGAAAAGTGCCGCCCGGGGATGTTCGAATATCAGCTGGAAGGGGAAATTCATCATGAGTTTTCCCGCCACGGCGCGCGCTATCCGGCCTATAACACCATTGTGGGCGGTGGTGAAAATGGCTGCATTCTTCACTACACCGAAAACGAGTCCGAACTGCGGGATGGCGATCTGGTGCTGATCGATGCCGGATGTGAATTTAAAGGCTATGCCGGGGATATCACCCGCACCTTCCCGGTGAACGGTAAATTTACCCCAGCCCAACGCGCGATTTACGACATCGTTCTGCACTCGCTGGACACTGCGCTGATGCTGTTCCGCCCCGGCACCTCTATTCAGGAAGTCACCGGCGAAGTGGTGCGCATTATGGTCAGCGGACTGGTGGATCTGGGTATCCTGCAGGGCGATGTCGATCAGCTGATTGCTGAGAACGCGCACCGTTCCTTCTTTATGCATGGCCTGAGCCACTGGCTGGGGCTGGACGTGCATGATGTGGGTGCCTATGGCCCGGAGCGTTCGCGCGTGCTGGAGCCTGGCATGGTGCTGACCGTTGAGCCGGGACTCTATATCGCACCGGATGCCGATGTGCCTGTGGAGTATCGCGGTATCGGTATTCGTATCGAAGATGACATCGTTATCACCGAAACCGGCAACGAAAACCTCACCGCATCGGTGGTGAAAAATGCCGACGAGATCGAGGCGCTGATGGCGGCGGCGCGCGCATGAGTATCATCATCGTTGGCGGAGGCATGACGGGAGCGACGTTGGCGCTGACCCTCTCTTCCCTGACCCAGGGTAAGCTGCCGATCCATCTTGTCGAAGCGGTTGCTCCGCAGTCAACGGGCCATCCGGGTTTTGACGGACGCGCTATCGCCCTGGCGCAGGGCACCTGCCAGCAGCTCGCGCGTAGCGGCATCTGGCAGGCGATTGCCGATTGCGCCACGGCCATCGAAACCGTTCATGTCAGCGACCGGGGTCATGCCGGGTTTGTCACCCTTGAGGCACAGGATTACCGCATTGATGCGCTGGGGCAGGTGGTTGAACTGCACGATGTGGGCCTGCGCCTGTTCCGTCTGCTAAAGGATGCCCCAGGCGTGACGCTGCATTGCCCGGCGCGCGTGGAGCATTTTACCCGCAGCGAAACCTCAGTCAGCGTTACGCTGGATGATGGTACGACCCTTGAGGGACAACTGCTGGTGGCAGCCGACGGCTCCCGTTCGGCGCTCGGCCAGCAGTGCGGGATCCAGTGGCAACAGCAGCCCTATCATCAGCTGGCGGTGATTGCCAACGTCGCCACCGCCGAGCCGCACCGTGGTCGCGCTTTTGAACGTTTTACCCAGCATGGCCCGCTGGCCATGCTGCCGATGTCGCAGGGGCGCAGCTCGCTGGTCTGGTGCCATCCGCTGGAGAGTGCGGACGACGTGCAGAGCTGGTCTGATGAACGCTTCTGCACCGAACTGCAAAAAGCCTTTGGCTGGCGGCTGGGGCGGATCACCCATGCGGGCAAGCGTTCGGTCTATCCCCTGGCTTTAACCACGGCGTCGCAGTCTGTCTCCCATCGCGTCGCGCTGGTGGGCAATGCGGCACAGACGTTACACCCCATCGCCGGACAGGGCTTTAACCTCGGGCTGCGCGATGTCATGAGCCTTGCCGAAACCCTGGCCCAGGCATTTGCGCAACAGCAGGATTGCGGGGCATATCCGGTGTTATGCCACTACCAGAAGCGTCGCCAGGCAGATAAAGCGGCGACGATCGGCGTAACCGACGGGCTGGTGCATCTGTTTGCCAATCGCTGGGCGCCGCTGGTAGCGGGACGTAACGCCGGGTTAATGGCGATGGAACTATTTATTCCGGCACGTGATGTGCTGGCACAGAGGACGCTTGGTTGGGTCGCTCGCTAAGGAGTAAACAAAGTGCAGAATGTTGATGTCGCCATTGTCGGTGGCGGAATGGTAGGACTGGCGCTGGCCTGCGGTCTGCAGGGGAGCGGTCTGCGCGTGGCGGTGCTGGAGCAGAAACAGCCGCAGCCTGTCGCTCCCGATGCGCCGCCTGAGCTACGCGTTTCGGCGATCAACGCCGCCAGTGAAAAGCTGCTGACCCGCGTTGGCGTCTGGTCAGAGATTATCGCCCAGCGCGCCAGCTGCTATCACGGCATGGAAGTGTGGGATAAAGACAGCTTCGGGCATATCGCCTTTGATGATGAGAGCATGGGCTACAGCCATCTCGGCCATATCATCGAAAACGCGGTGATCCATCATGCCTTGTGGCAAAAAGCGCAGCAGTGCAGCGACGTCACGCTGATTGCCCCGGCACAACTGCAGCAGGTGGCCTGGGGTGAAAACGATGCCTTTATTACCCTGCAAAGCGGCGACATGTTGACCGCGCGTCTGGTGGTCGGGGCCGATGGTGCCAACTCCTGGTTGCGCAACAAAGCCGACATACCCCTGACGTACTGGGACTACCGCCATCATGCCCTGGTCGCCACCATCAGGACGGCGGAACCGCACCAGGCGGTGGCCCGGCAGATCTTCCATAACGACGGCATTCTGGCCTTCCTGCCCCTCAGCGATCCGCATCTCTGTTCCATCGTCTGGTCGCTTTCCCCTGAGAAGGCGCAGCAGATGCAGGAGGCGTCAGCCGAAGAATTTAATCAGGCCCTGTGCGTGGCCTTTGATAACCGGCTGGGGCTCTGCACCGTCGAAAGCGAGCGTCAGGTATTCCCGTTAACCGGTCGCTATGCACGCCAGTTCGCGGCGCATCGCCTGGCGCTGGTGGGCGACGCGGCGCACACCATTCATCCGCTGGCCGGGCAGGGGGTAAACCTGGGCTTTATGGATGCCGCCGAGCTGGTGAATGAACTGCGCCGCCTCCATCGTGAAGGCAAAGATATCGGTCAGCATCTTTACCTGCGCCGGTACGAGCGTAGCCGTAAGCACAGCGCGGCAATGATGCTGGCGGGAATGCAGGGCTTCCGCGAACTCTTTGCCGGTGCCAACCCGGCAAAAAAACTGCTGCGCGATCTCGGCCTGAAACTGGCTGACACCCTCCCGGGCGTTAAACCACAACTTCTGCGTCAGGCGATGGGTCTTAACGACCTGCCGGACTGGCTACGCTAATTTAGAACTCCATCACACTTTATTCTCCCGGCCTGCAGGCCGGGGGATCTCCCTCGTTTGAAATAATCTAATTTCACCACCTTTTTCACATTAGATTAACTAATCTGACTATTTTTATGTTACGGAAATTTCGCGCATTTTTCCGCAGTAAATATCACTCCGTGCTAAATCCTCTCTTATTGTCTTTGTGTTTGTGCGGAATGATTCGCATTTTTGCAGTGAATAATTCTGTACGCTTTGCTGGCTTTTTTGACCATAAGCTAATGTGATGACCCATTTTTCCTTATGGTTAACCACCGTTTTCGGTGGTAAGTTCTGAGGAAAGAGAACGTTTGCGTCGGTGTCCGGGAGCGATGCCGATGCCGGGTTTCGTGGTGAATTTTTCGCCATGAAACGCAAGACAGCCCAGCTCATTCAACGAGGATAAGATGGCTCAACAGACGCCTTTGTATGAACAACACACCTTATGCGGTGCACGCATGGTCGATTTCCATGGCTGGATGATGCCGCTGCATTATGGTTCGCAGATTGATGAGCATCATGCGGTGCGCACCGATGCCGGTATGTTCGACGTCTCTCACATGACCATTGTCGATCTGCACGGCAGCCGCACCCGGGAGTTTCTGCGTTATCTGCTGGCAAACGACGTTGCCAAACTGAAGACGCCGGGTAAAGCGCTCTATAGCGGCATGCTGAATGCCTCCGGCGGCGTTATTGACGACCTGATTGTCTATTACCTCTCTGAAGATTTCTTCCGCCTCGTTGTAAACTCCGCCACCCGCGAAAAAGACCTCTCCTGGATCACCCAACACGCTGAACCTTACGGCATCGACATTACCGTGCGTGACGACCTGTCGCTGATTGCGGTGCAGGGGCCAAATGCCCAGGCGAAAGCTGCCTCCCTGTTTAACGACGAACAGCGTAAAGCCACCGAAGGCATGAAGCCGTTCTTTGGCGTGCAGGCGGGCGATCTCTTTGTGGCTACCACCGGCTACACCGGTGAAGCGGGCTATGAAATTGCGATGCCGAACGAAAAAGCGGCTGACTTCTGGCGTGCGCTGGTGGAAGCGGGCGTTAAGCCGGCAGGTCTGGGCGCGCGCGATACGCTGCGTCTGGAAGCTGGTATGAATTTATATGGCCAGGAGATGGACGAAGGGGTCTCTCCGCTGGCGGCCAACATGGGCTGGACCATTGCCTGGGAACCGGCCGATCGCGACTTTATCGGTCGTGAAGTGCTGGAACAGCAGCGTGAGAAGGGCACCGAACAGCTGGTTGGCCTGGTGATGACCGAGAAAGGCGTCCTGCGCGGTGAACTGCCGGTACGTTTCACCGATGCCAATGGCAACCACTGCGAAGGCATTATCACCAGCGGCACCTTCTCCCCGACGCTGGGTTACAGTATTGCGCTGGCGCGTGTGCCAGCGGGCATTGGCGAGACGGCCGTGGTGCAGATCCGCAACCGCGAAATGCCGGTCCGCGTGACCAAACCGATTTTTGTTCGCGCCGGTAAACCGGTCGCCTAATTATTTTTATCAGGAGAAATTCAATGAGCAATGTGCCAGCAGAACTGAAATACAGCAAAGAACACGAGTGGCTGCGCAAAGAAGCCGACGGCACCTATACCGTTGGGATCACCGAACATGCTCAGGAGCTGTTAGGTGACATGGTCTTTGTGGATCTGCCGGAAGTGGGCGCGACCGTGACCGCGGGCGACGACTGTGCCGTAGCGGAATCTGTAAAAGCCGCTTCTGATATCTATGCGCCAGTGGGCGGTGAAATCGTGGCGGTTAACGACGCCCTGAGCGACTCCCCGGAGCTGGTCAACAGCGAGCCTTACGGTGAAGGCTGGATCTTCAAAATTAAAGCCAGCGACGAAGCGGAAGTGGCCGCCCTGCTGGATGCCACCGCGTACGAAGCCTTACTGGAAGACGAATAATGTTGTGCCGGATGGCGCTGCGCTTATCCGGCCTCCAGAACAACGTAGGCCCGGTAAGCATTAGCGCCACCGGGCAACAGAGTTACAGACAACTACGATTCACTGCACGTTTCAGGAACCATCGCTCATGACACAGACTTTAAGCCAGCTTGAAAACCGTGGCGCCTTCATCGAACGTCACATTGGGCCGGATGCTCAGCAACAGCAGGAGATGCTGAAGACGGTTGGCGCGGATTCGCTCAACGCCTTGATCGGCCAGATTGTGCCAAAGGATATTCAGCTCGACACGCCGCCGCAGGTGGGGGAATCGACCACTGAATACGCTGCGCTGGCGGAACTGAAGGGCATTGCCAGCCTGAACAAGCGCTTTAAGTCTTATATTGGCATGGGCTATACCAACGTGCAGTTGCCGCCGGTGATCCTGCGTAACATGCTGGAAAACCCGGGCTGGTACACCGCGTACACCCCTTATCAGCCGGAAGTCTCCCAGGGCCGTCTGGAAGCGCTGCTTAACTTCCAGCAGGTGACGCTGGATCTGACCGGTCTGGACATCGCCTCTGCTTCCCTGCTGGATGAAGCCACTGCCGCCGCAGAAGCGATGGCGATGGCAAAACGCGTCAGCAAACTGAAGGGCGCAAACCGCTTCTTCGTCGCAGCCGACGTGCATCCGCAAACCCTCGACGTGGTACGTACCCGTGCTGAGACCTTTGGCTTTGAAGTGATCGTTGATGATGCCGATAAGGTGCTGGATCACCAGGATGTGTTCGGCGTGCTGTTGCAGCAGATTGGCACCACCGGTGAAGTGCACGATTACGCCAAACTGATTGCCGAGCTGAAAGGGCGCAAAATTGTCGTCAGCGTGGCGGCCGATTTTATGGCGCTGGTGCTGTTAACCGCTCCGGGCAAACAGGGTGCGGATATCGTCTTCGGCTCCGCGCAGCGCTTCGGCGTACCGATGGGCTACGGCGGTCCGCACGCGGCCTTCTTCGCCGCTAAAGATGAATTCAAACGCTCCATGCCAGGCCGTATTATTGGCGTATCGAAAGATGCCGCCGGCAACACCGCCCTGCGCATGGCGATGCAGACTCGCGAGCAGCACATCCGCCGTGAGAAAGCGAACTCCAACATCTGTACCTCTCAGGTACTGCTGGCCAATATCGCCAGCCTTTATGCGGTCTTCCATGGCCCGGTTGGCCTGAAGCGTATCGCCAGCCGCATTCATCGCCTGGCCGATATTCTGGCCTGTGGCCTGCAGCAGAAAGGTCAAAAACTGCGTCACGCCCACTTCTTCGATACCCTGTGCGTTGACGTGGCCGACAAAGCGACCGTACTGGCACGCGCAGAAGCGGCAGAGATTAACCTGCGCAGCGATATCCTGAATGCGGTCAGCATCACCCTGGATGAGACCACCACCCGTGACGATCTGCAGGTGCTCTTCAACGTCCTGCTGGGTGAAGACCACGGTCTTGATGTGGACTCGCTCGATAAAGAGGTGGCGCACGACAGCCGCTCCATTCAGGCGAGCATGCTGCGCGATGACGCGATCCTGACGCATCCGGTCTTTAACCGCTATCACAGCGAAACCGAGATGATGCGCTATATGCACTCTCTGGAGCGTAAGGATCTGGCCCTGAATCAGGCGATGATCCCGCTGGGCTCCTGCACCATGAAGCTGAACGCCGCCGCCGAGATGATCCCAATCACCTGGCCGGAATTCGCTGAACTGCACCCATTCTGCCCGGCCGATCAGGCGGAAGGGTATCATCAGATGATCAACCAGCTCTCCGACTGGCTGGTGAAACTGACCGGCTACGACGCCCTCTGCATGCAGCCAAACTCCGGCGCCCAGGGTGAATACGCAGGTCTGCTGGCGATTCGCCATTACCACGAGAGCCGTAACGAAGGGCATCGTGATATCTGCCTGATCCCAAGCTCCGCCCACGGCACCAACCCGGCATCGGCCCAGATGGCAGGGATGGAAGTGGTGGTGGTGGCCTGCGATAAAAACGGCAACATCGACCTGGCCGATCTGCGTGCGAAAGCGGAACAGACCGGCGATAAGCTCTCCTGCATCATGGTCACCTATCCGTCCACTCACGGCGTGTATGAAGAGACCATCCGCGAAGTGTGCGAAATCGTGCACCAGTATGGCGGCCAGGTTTACCTCGATGGCGCCAACATGAACGCCCAGGTAGGCATCACCACGCCAGGCTTTATCGGCGCGGACGTGTCGCACCTGAACCTGCACAAAACCTTCTGCATTCCGCACGGCGGTGGCGGCCCGGGCATGGGCCCGATCGGTGTGAAAGCGCACCTGGCGCCGTTTGTTCCGGGCCACAGCGTGGTGCAGATCGAAGGTATGCTGACCCGTCAGGGCGCGGTCTCTGCGGCACCGTTCGGCAGCGCCTCTATTCTGCCAATCAGCTGGATGTATATCCGCATGATGGGCGCGGAAGGGCTGAAGCAGGCCAGCCAGGTGGCGATCCTGAATGCCAACTACATCGCGACGCGTCTGAAAGATGCCTATCCGGTGCTCTACACCGGCCGTGATGGTCGCGTGGCGCACGAGTGCATCCTCGATATTCGTCCTCTGAAAGAAGAGACCGGTATTAGCGAACTGGATATCGCCAAGCGTCTGATCGACTACGGCTTCCACGCCCCGACCATGTCGTTCCCGGTTGCGGGTACGCTGATGGTTGAATCAACCGAGTCCGAAAGCAAAGTTGAGCTGGACCGCTTTATTGATGCGATGCTGGCGATCCGCAGCGAAATCGACCGCGTGAAGGCCGGTGAGTGGACGCTGGAAGATAACCCGCTGGTTAACGCGCCGCATACCCAGAACGAACTGGTGGCGGAGTGGAACCACGGTTACACCCGCGAACTGGCGGTCTTCCCGGCAGGCGTAGCCAACAAGTACTGGCCGACCGTGAAGCGTCTTGATGACGTTTACGGCGACCGTAACCTGTTCTGCTCCTGTGTGCCGATGAGCGAATACCAGTAATCTTTCTGTCATACTGTAGGCCGGGTAAGCGTCAGCGCCACCCGGCTTTTTTTTATCCGGAGGTTGTAGATGGCAATCGCATTAGTCACCGGCGCCAGCCGTGGGATTGGCAAAGCGACGGCGCTTGAACTGGCGCGTGTGGGTTATAACGTGGCGGTGAATTATCACCACAACATCAGCGCCGCCACCGACGTGATCAATCAGATTATAGAAGAGGGCGGCAGAGCCTTTGCCCTGCGCGCGGATATCAGCGACGAAGCGCAGGTCATGGCGATGTTCGACAGCCTCGATCGCGAAGGGGAGCCCCTTGCCGCGCTGGTCAACAACGCCGGGATTCTCTTCGAGCAGAGCACCATTGAGAACCTCTCCGCCGAGCGGATTAACCGTGTGCTGGCCACCAACGTGACCGGGTATTTCCTCTGCTGCCGCGAAGCGGTGAAACGCATGTCGCTGAAACATGGCGGTAAAGGCGGGGCGATTGTAAACGTCTCTTCAGCAGCCTCACGACTCGGCGCACCGGGGGAGTATGTGGATTACGCGGCATCGAAAGGGGCGGTGGACTCTCTCACCACCGGGCTGTCGCTGGAAGTGGCGGCCCAGGGCATCCGGGTGAACTGCGTGCGTCCGGGGCTGATCTACACCGACATTCATGCCTCCGGCGGTGAACCGGGGCGGGTGGATCGGGTGAAGTCGATGCTGCCGATGCAGCGCGGCGGCCAGCCGGAAGAGGTGGCGCAGGCGATTGTCTGGCTGCTGAGCGAGAAAGCCTCGTACGTGACGGGCAGTTTTATTGAGTTAGCGGGCGGGAAGTAACGCCCGGTGGCGCTACGCTTACCGGGCCTACGATCGCTGTAGGCCGGTGCAAGCGCAGCGCCGCCCGGCAATGCCGGATTAAAGCGTCTCGCCGTTGCTGGCGATCACTTTTTTGTACCACTCAAAGCTCTTCTTACGCGAACGGGACATGTCGCCGGTGCCATCGTCGTGCTTGTTCACATAGATAAAGCCGTAACGTTTGCTGTACTGGCCGGTGGTGAACGACACGCAGTCGATGCAGCCCCATGGGGTGTAGCCCATCAGATCCACACCATCGTAAGTGACCGCTTTCATCATCTCTTCCACATGCGCGCGCAGATAGTCGATGCGGTAGTCATCATTGATGCTGCCGTCCTCTTCCACTTTGTCATACGCGCCAAAGCCGTTTTCCACGATAAACAGCGGCTTCTGATAGCGCTCATAGAGTTCGCATAGGGAGTAACGCAGGCCCACCGGGTCAATCTGCCAGCCCCAGTCGGATGCTTTCACGTGCGGGTTCGGCACGCTGCCTTCAAAGCCGGAGATCGCATCGCCGGTGCCGCCTTCCGCTTTCACCGCGTTGGTCATGTAATAGCTGAAGCCCAGATAATCACAGGTGCCTTCGCGCAGGATCTGCTCGTCGCCCGCTTCCATCTTGATGGTGAAACCGCGGCGCTCCCACTCATTCAGCACGTAGGACGGGTAGTAACCCCGCAGCTGCACGTCGGTAAAGACATAGCGTTCACGCATCGATTCCTGGGCAAACATCACATCTTCTGGTTTGCAGGAGAACGGATAGAGCGCCACCATCGCCAGCATACAGCCGACTTTCATTTCCGGGTTGATGCGTCGGGCAGCTTTCACCGCCAGGGCGCTGGCCACGAACTGGTGATGCAGCACCTGGTACATGGTCTCTTCCGGGTTTTGATGCTCGGTATAGACCACGCCGGAACAGCAGTAGCCGAACAGCGGCGCGCGCCAGTTACGCTGGTTGTTGATTTCGTTGAAGGTCATCCAGTACTTGACCTTGCTCTTGTAGCGCTCAAAGACCACTTCAGCGAAGTTGACGAAGAAATCGACCACCTTACGGTTGGTCCAGCCGCCGTACTCCTGCACCAGGTGCAGCGGCATTTCGAAGTGGGAGAGGGTGATGACCGGCTCGATGTTGTACTTCAGCAGCTCATCGAACATGTCATCGTAAAACTTCAGCCCCTCTTCGTTGGGCTGGGTTTCGTCACCTTTCGGAAAGATACGGGTCCAGGCGATGGAGGTACGGAAGCATTTGAAGCCCATCTCGGCAAACAGCTTGATGTCTTCTTTATAGTGGCCGTGGAAGTCGATGGCCTCGTGGTTAGGGTAGTATTTGCCGTCAACCACCTCCTGGGTGATTTCACGCGGTACGCCGTGCGCGCCGCCGGTCAGCACGTCACAAATGCTCGGGCCTTTGCCGCCTTTGTTCCAGCCGCCTTCAACCTGATGCGCCGCAACCGCGCCGCCCCATAAAAAGTCTTTTGGTAAGGTGAGTTTTTTCATCTTTGCTAATCTCATTTATTGCTATTGTTTTTGAGTCTAACAAAGGGGACTAAAATGTCACGATATAACAATTCGTGAGAGTTGTAATATGTCACACCGAAAAAACAGGGTGTTTTATTCCGTAAATTTCTTCGCCAGTTTGCGCCCCAGCGATTCAAGAATATAAATCACCGGAATCTGCGTGGTAATATCGTAGACGCCGCCGACGCGGGTTTGCGGCACGTGCCAGGAGAGATTGAAGTCCGCCAGTTTCGCCAGTCGAGAATGTTCGTGGCTGGTAATAGAAAGTACCTTGCAGTGATGCAGGCTGAACTGGCTGGCAAAGCGCAGGATCTCTTCGGTTTCGCCAGAGACCGAGAGCACAATCGCCAGCGCGTTTTTCGCCATATCGTTGGTGACCGGGAAATAAGGGTCGTCGATATGGTTGCTGAATTTTCCAATATTGGAAAAGAAGCGTGCGCCGTATTTTGCCAGCGAGCCTGAAGTTCCCGTGCCGACAAATATAATACGTTCCGAGGATAATATAATATCCACGGCGTTATTTAATAGCGCGTCAAATTCGTCGTTGTTTACGCTTTTGAAAAAACTGATAATCTCACTGACGCCAAAATTAGTCTGCTGCGGTTCGTTTTGCTCAAGATATAATTTAAACCGCACGCGGAATTCCGAATAGCCATCGCAGTTTAACTTGCGGCAAAAGCGCAGCACGGTGGTGGTGGAGACCCCCGCCGCATCCGCCAGTTCGCGAATGGTCATGTACATCACCCGATCGCGGTTTTTAATGACGGTGTTGTAGACCATCATCTCCAGGTTGTTGAGACTGGCAATGGCGGAATGGGAGAACATGCTCACTGGGGCTAAACTCACTCATCAGACTTCATCTTCAGGGAATAATACCATGCAGCCAAACGACATCACTTTTTTTCAGCGCTTTCAGGATGACATTCTGGCCGGACGTAAGACCATTACTATTCGCGATGAGAGCGAATCACATTTCAAAGCGGGCGATGTGCTGCGGGTGGGGCGTTATGAAGATGACGGCTACTTCTGCACCATTGAGGTTACAGGCACGTCGACGGTCACGCTCGATACGCTGAGTGAAAAACATGCTCAACAGGAGAACATGTCCATGGACGAACTGAAGCGAGTAATTACAGACATTTACCCGGACCAGCACCAGTTTTATGTCATTGAATTTAAATGTCTTTGAGTTTTTATGTGAACGACCGTTAGCTGAAATAATACCTCAACATTTTGATTGTAATAAATAAATTTCAAACTGATATTTATTTTGGCGAACAGATGTTCACTGGAATCATTCTCAGTTAGCATAGACAGCGAGACATTATTCACTTTTGTTTTCCCGGAGTTATCTATGGTTAGCAAACCATTAACCACACAGGGATATTCGCTGGCTGAGGAGATAGCCAACAGCATTAGCCACGGTATTGGCCTGGTGTTTGGCATCGTTGGGCTGGTGTTGCTGCTGGTGCAGGCCGTCGACACTAACGCCAGCACGCTGGCGATCACCAGTTACAGCCTCTACGGCGGGAGTATGATCCTGCTGTTTTTGGCCTCCACCCTTTACCACGCCATTCCCCATCAGCGGGCCAAGATCTGGCTGAAGAAATTTGACCACTGCGCGATCTATCTGCTGATTGCCGGAACCTATACGCCGTTTTTGCTCGTGGGGCTGGATTCACCCCTGGCGCGCGGGTTGATGATTGTTATCTGGAGCCTGGCGCTACTGGGGATCCTGTTTAAGCTCACCATCGCGCACCGCTTTAAGGTGCTGTCACTGGTGACCTATCTGACCATGGGCTGGCTGTCGCTGATTGTGATCTATCAGCTGGCGGTAAAACTGGCGGCGGGCGGTGTGACATTGCTGGCGGTGGGCGGAATTGTCTATTCGCTGGGGGTCATTTTTTACGTCTGCAAGCGCATCCCCTATAACCACGCTATCTGGCATGGGTTTGTACTGGGCGGCAGCGTGTGCCATTTCCTGGCGATTTATCTGTACGTCGGGCAGGTCTAATAAAAATTGCCGGGTGGCGGCTTCGCCTTACCCGGCCTACGGGTTTTGTAGGCCCGGTAAGCGTAGCGCCACCGGGCAACAGCTATCACTCTTCCAGCGAATACGGCAGCGGCTCGATGCTTAACGTATTCACATCCTCACGCACGCGGAAGACGCTGTCTGGCTCCATATCATTATTCATCACGGCCTGAACCAGCAGGCGGCCATCGTCAAGCTGAACGGCAGCCAACACGGTGCCGGTACGGCGCCAGTTGTCACCCATTTTCAGCTCCAGATCTTCACCGGCTTCAGGTACGCGGCTGGCTTTACCCGCCAGATACCACAGCGCGCGTTTGTTGGCGCCGCGGAACTTCGCACGGGCAACCATCTCCTGACCGGTATAACAGCCTTTTTTAAAGCTGATACCACCCAGCGCCTGCAGGTTGGTTGCCTGCGGGATAAACTGCCCGCTGTTGGCCGCCTCGATAACCGGAATACCCGCTTCAATGTCCAGCGACAGCCACTGCTGGCTGTTATTTAACTGCGCTTCGCCACGCAGGGCCTGGGTCACGCGCTCGGCGGTAGCGACATCGGTTACCAGTAAGAAACGCTCTGCCGGATGTTCAAACCACAGCAGCGAAGTAGCCCCGTCGTTAGTGACCTGTTTTTCTGCATCAGGCAGTTCACTGAACAGGTTTTTCAGCGCGGCGCGCGCCTGGAAGCCCGCCACACCCAGCAGCACCTGCTCGTCATCGGCCGCGATGGTCACTTTCGAGAATACCGCATACTTTTTCAGCTCGGTGAGCTGGGCGTCGCGCAGGCTACGACGTTCGATCAGGGCAAAACCATCCTGACGACGGAAGAGGCGCAGGTTGCTCCACATCTTGCCTTTCGGATCGCAGTGCGCTGCCAGCAGATGCTGGTGTTCGGTCAGCTGACTGACATCCGCGGTCACCTGGCCCTGCAGGTACTTTTCGCTGTCCACGCCGACGAGGGTTGCCAGCGCCCAGTCATCAAGGGTCATAAGCGTCAGCGGCAGACGCGCAGAGGCGACAGGCTGGCGCGGAGAAAAGGGTGTAAATGCCATATTGATGTCCTGAATTGCTTAACGCTTTGATAATGCCTAATGGTAAAAGAGACTGTAGCCATTGCAAGCGGTTTCAACAGGCTATTCGTGCCCTTAGCCTAATCTGCGTAACGCTACGCAAAACAGCTGAACACGCTTATTTATTGTGTTTTTTTGTGGAAGCCTGCTCCTGGAACGTAATATTCCAGTAATGAAACAGCAAAAACACGTTACACTAAGAGCCGTTTCTTCCCGGTTGAGCACGTTTCTCTGCCGATACGAACGGAACACTGCCTGAACTCAACGTTATGCAGGAATCAGACATGGACATTAATAACAAAGCCCGCATTCACTGGGCATGCCGTCGCGGCATGCGCGAACTCGATATCTCCATCATGCCGTTCTTCGAATATGAATATGACAGCCTGAGCGATGAGGATAAGCATCTCTTCGTCCGCCTGCTGGAGAACGACGATCCCGATTTATTTAACTGGTTAATGAATCACGGCAAACCTGCCGACGCCGAGCTGCAACGGATGGTGCTTTTAATTCAGACACGGAATCAGGAACGTGGTCCTGTGGCAATCTGATCTACGCGTCTCATGGCGCGCCCAGTGGATGTCGCTTCTGCTCCACGGCCTGGTCGCGGCTGTTATTCTTCTGATGCCATGGCCGCTGAGCTACACCCCATTATGGCTGATGCTGCTGTCGCTGGTGGTGTTTGATAGCGTACGCAGTCAGCGGCGCATTAACGCCCGTCAGGGTGAAATCAAACTGTTTATGGATTCCCGTCTGCACTGGCAAGACAGCGAGTGGGAAATTGTCGGCACGCCGTGGATGCTGAAATCCGGCATGATGCTCCGCTTACGCAAAGGCGCGGGTCAGCGCTGCCATCATTTATGGCTGGCGGCAGACAGTATGGATGAAGCGGAGTGGCGGGATCTGCGTCGGATGATGTCGCACCAGCCAACGCAGGGGCGGTAGGGGTTTAGCTGAACTGCTCCGCCATTTCGCCAAGGATTTGCTCGCACCAGCTCTGCAGGCGCTCTTCACTGAGGTCGTACTGGTTGGTTTCATCCAGGGCCAGCCCGACAAACAGCTCTCCGTCGGCGATAATCGGTTTCTTGCTGGTAAACTCATAGCCTTCTGTTGGCCAGTAACCAATGAACGTCACCCCTTTCGGTGCCAGCTTGTCATGCAGCATCCCCAGCGCGTCGAGGAACCACTCGCCGTAGCCCAGCTGATCGCCCATGCCGTAGAGCGCGATAATTTTGCCTTCAAGCGCCAGGGAGTCGAGCTGATCCCAGATGGCTTCCCAGTCTTCCTGCAGTTCACCGAAATCCCAGGTCGGGATGCCGAGGATCAGCACGTCGTACTGCTCCATCATTGATGGGGCATCATCTTTGAGATTGTGCAGGGTGACCAGTTCCGGGCCGATAATGTCGCGAATTTTCTCTGCGGCCATCTCGGTGTAGCAGGTGCTGGAACCATAAAACAGACCAATATTCATCGCTAAAATGTCTCAATACTTGCTATGACTTTGCGAGTAGTGTACCAGAAACAAGACCCATTCAGGCATAATGCCCCATTGCAGAACGAAAGAGGCGGACGTGGAAAAGGATCTCTCACTCATCGAACAGTTTCTCGATGCGCTCTGGCTGGAGAAGAATCTTGCCGAGAACACCCTCAGCGCCTACCGACGCGATCTGGCGATGCTGGTGGCATGGTTACACCATCATGATCTCTCTCTGACCACGGCCCAAAGCGACAATTTGCAGGCGCTGCTTGCCGAGCGGATGGAAGGGGGATATAAAGCCACCAGTTCCGCGCGGCTGCTGAGCGCCATGCGGCGTCTGTTTCAGCACCTTTACCGCGAGAAGATACGCCCTGATGATCCCAGTGCGGCACTGGCGTCGCCAAAACTGCCCCAGCGTTTGCCAAAAGATCTCAGCGAAGCACAAGTTGAGAGATTATTACAGTCGCCAGTGGTTGACCAACCGCTGGAGTTACGCGATAAAGCGATGCTCGAAGTGCTTTACGCCACAGGGTTGCGCGTGTCTGAACTGGTCGGGCTGACGATGAGCGATATCAGTCTGCGCCAGGGCGTGGTACGGGTGATCGGCAAAGGCAATAAAGAGCGTCTGGTGCCGCTGGGCGAAGAGGCGGTTTACTGGCTGGAGAACTATCTTCAGCATGGCCGCCCATGGTTGCTGAACGGTGTCTCCATTGACGTGCTGTTTCCCAGCCAGCGCGCGCAGCAAATGACACGTCAAACCTTCTGGCATCGCATCAAACATTACGCCACACTGGCGGGTATCGACAGTGAAAAACTTTCGCCGCACGTTCTGCGTCACGCGTTTGCGACCCATCTTCTGAACCACGGCGCCGATCTGCGCGTGGTCCAGATGCTGCTTGGGCACAGTGACCTGTCAACGACGCAAATCTACACGCATGTCGCGACGGAACGCCTGCGGCAGCTACACCAACAGCATCACCCACGTGCGTGATGACTTGTAACAGGAACCAATATGAAAAAGTCTTTAGTGCTGTTCTCTCTGCTGGCAGCGTCATTATCCGGTCTGGCGCATGCTGACGATGCGGCCATTAAACAGTCTCTGGCGAAGCTCGGTGTCACCAGTAGCGAAATTCAGCCTGCGCCCGTTGCGGGCATGAAAACGGTACTGACCAACAACGGCGTGCTGTATGTGACCGAAGACGGTAAGCACTTTATCCAGGGACCGCTGTACGACGTGAGCGGCGCGCAGCCGGTTAACGTTACCAACCAGATGCTGATGAAAAACCTGAACGCGCTGGAAAAAGAGATGATCGTCTACAAAGCGGCGCAGGAAAAACATGTCATTACCGTCTTTACCGACATCACCTGCGGTTACTGCCACAAGCTGCATGAAGAGATGAAAGACTACAACGCGCTGGGGATCACCGTGCGTTATCTCGCCTTCCCGCGTGCGGGTGTGCAGAGCCAGCCTGAGCAGGACATGAAGGCCATCTGGTGTGCGAAAGATCGCAACAAAGCCTTTGATGATGCCATGAGCGGTAAAGGCGTTAAGCCTGCCTCCTGTGATATCGACATTGCCAATCACTACGCGCTGGGCGTGCAGTTTGGTGTGACCGGTACGCCTGCGATCGTGCTGAGCAACGGCTATGTTGTGCCGGGCTACCAGGGGCCGAAAGAGATGAAAGCCTTCCTTGATGCGCACCAGAAACAGTTTGGCGGTAAATAATTCGCGTGAAATCTTCGACACAACTTCGTCGTCGTGAAGTGGACGAGAGCGCCGCGTTACCCGCGACGCTCCCTCCGCTGTTGCGTCGGCTCTATGCCAGCCGTGGCGTGCGAAATGCAGATGACCTTGAGCGCAGCGTCAAGGGCATGCTCTCCTGGCAGCAGCTTAGCGGCGTCGAACGCGCCACCGAGCTGCTGTACAACGCCCTGCGGGAGGGGACGCGCATCATTGTGGTGGGGGATTTTGACGCCGATGGCGCCACCAGTACCGCGCTGAGCGTGCTCAGCCTGCGGGCGATGGGGTGCGACAACGTCTCATATCTGGTGCCGAACCGCTTTGAGGATGGCTATGGCCTGAGCCCGGAAGTGGTGGATCAGGCTCACGCCCGCGGCGCGCAGATGATCCTGACGGTGGACAACGGGATCTCCTCCCACTCCGGAGTTGAGCGCGCCCATGAATTTGGCATCCCGGTGCTGGTCACCGATCACCATCTGCCTGGGGATACCTTACCGGCGGCAGAAGCGATCGTTAACCCCAACCTGCGCGACTGCGACTTCCCGTCGAAATCGCTGGCGGGAGTGGGGGTGGCCTTCTATCTGATGCTGGCGCTGCGTACACGGCTGCGTGATGAAGGGTGGTTTGACGCTAAAGGTATTGCGCCGCCTAATCTGGCGGAATTCCTCGATCTGGTGGCGCTGGGCACCGTGGCGGACGTGGTGCCGCTGGATGCCAATAACCGTATTCTCACCTGGCAGGGCTTAAACCGTATTCGGGCGGGAAAATGCCGTCCGGGTATCAAGGCGCTGCTGGAGATCTCCAACCGGGACCCGCTGCGGCTGGCGGCCAGCGATCTCGGTTTTGCCCTCGGCCCGCGTCTCAACGCTGCCGGACGTCTGGACGATATGTCGGTGGGGGTGGCGCTGCTGCTGTGCGACAACATCGGCGAAGCGCGCGTGCTGGCCAACGAGCTGGACGCGCTGAACCAGACCCGCAAAGAGATCGAGCAGGGGATGCAGGCCGAAGCCCTGATTCTCTGCGAAAAGCTGGAGCGCAGCGGCGACTCGCTGCCCGGCGGGCTGGCAATGTATCACCCCGAGTGGCATCAGGGGGTGGTGGGTATCCTCGCCTCGCGCATTAAAGAGCGTTTTCACCGCCCGGTGATTGCCTTTGCCCCTGCCGGCGACGGCACCCTGAAAGGATCGGGCCGCTCGATTCAGGGGCTGCACATGCGCGACGCGCTGGAGCGCCTGCATACGCTGCATCCGGGGCTGATGATTAAATTTGGCGGCCACGCCATGGCGGCGGGACTGTCGCTGGAAGAGGCGAAATTTGACCAGTTCCAGCGCCTGTTCAGCGAACTGGTCACCGACTGGCTGGATCCGGCTCTGCTCCAGGGCGAAGTGGTCACCGATGGCCCGCTGGCGCCGGCGGATATGACCATGGAGGTGGCGCAGATGCTGCGCGATGCCGGTCCGTGGGGGCAGATGTTCCCGGAGCCGCTGTTTGACGGGCGTTTCCGCCTGCTGCAGCAGCGTCTGGTGGGTGAACGGCATCTGAAAGTGATGGTGGAACCGGTTGGCGGCGGCCCGCTGCTGGACGGTATCGCCTTTAACGTGGATACCACAATCTGGCCTGATAACGGCGTACGCGAAGTCGAACTGGCCTATAAACTGGATATTAACGAGTTTCGCGGCAACCGCAGCCTGCAAATCATCATCGACCATATCTGGCCACTTTAGCATCACTATTCCGCTATAAAAAAGGGCGTGAATCCGGTACAATTCCGCCCTTACACCGCATTTTTACTCGTCCATAAAAGAAAACAGACCATGTTTGAAATTAATCCGGTAAAAAACCGCATTCAGGACCTCACCGAGCGCTCCGACGTTCTTAGGGGGTATCTTTGACTACGATGCCAAGAAAGAGCGTCTTGAAGAAGTAAACGCCGAGCTGGAACAGCCGGACGTCTGGAACGAACCTGAACGCGCACAGGCGCTGGGTAAAGAGCGTTCCTCTCTCGAAGCTATCGTAGATACGCTGGATCAAATGGCGCAGGGTCTGGATGATGTTTCCGGGCTGCTGGAGCTGGCCGTTGAGGCCGACGACGAAGAGACCTTCAACGAAGCTGTCGCAGAGCTCGATGGGCTGGAAGAGAAGCTGGCACAGCTGGAATTCCGTCGTATGTTCTCCGGCGAGTACGACAGCGCCGACTGCTACCTTGATATCCAGGCCGGTTCCGGCGGTACAGAAGCGCAGGACTGGGCCAGCATGCTGACCCGTATGTATCTGCGTTGGGCTGAAGCCCGCGGCTTCAAGACTGAGATTATCGAAGAGTCTGAAGGCGAAGTGGCAGGCCTGAAATCTGTCACCATCAAGATTATTGGCGATTACGCTTACGGCTGGCTACGTACCGAAACCGGCGTACACCGCCTGGTGCGTAAGAGCCCGTTCGACTCCGGCGGTCGCCGTCATACTTCGTTCAGCTCCGCGTTTGTCTATCCGGAAGTGGACGAAGATATCGACATCGAAATCAACCCGGCAGATCTGCGTATCGACGTTTACCGCGCATCCGGTGCGGGTGGTCAGCACGTTAACCGTACGGAATCTGCGGTGCGTATTACCCACATTCCAACCGGGCTGGTAACACAGTGCCAGAACGACCGTTCCCAGCATAAAAACAAAGACCAGGCCATGAAGCAGATGAAAGCGAAGCTTTATGAGCTGGAGATGCAAAAGAAAAATGCTGAGAAACAGGCGATGGAAGATAACAAGTCTGATATCGGCTGGGGCAGCCAGATCCGTTCTTACGTCCTTGATGACTCCCGCATCAAAGACCTGCGTACCGGTGTCGAAACCCGTAACACGCAGGCGGTGCTGGATGGCAGCCTGGACCAATTTATCGAAGCAAGTTTGAAAGCAGGGTTATGAGGAACCAACATGTCTGAACAACAAGCACAGGGCGCTGACGCGGTAGCCGATCTTAATAATGAACTGAAAACCCGCCGCGAGAAGCTGGCTGCGCTGCGCGAGCAGGGCGTGCCGTTCCCGAACGATTTTCGCCGCGATCGTACCTCAGACCAACTGCACGCTGACTTCGACGCTAAAGAGAACGAAGAGCTGGAAGCGCTGAACATCGAAGTGGCCGTTGCTGGCCGTATGATGACCCGCCGTATCATGGGTAAAGCCTCCTTTATTACGCTGCAGGATGTTGGCGGCCGCATTCAGCTGTATGTTTCTCGCGACGATCTGCCTGAAGGCATCTACAACGAGCAGTTCAAAAAGTGGGACCTGGGCGATATCCTGGGCGCCAAAGGCAAGCTGTTCAAAACCAAGACCGGCGAGCTCTCTATCCACTGCACCGAGCTGCGTCTGCTGACCAAAGCCCTGCGCCCGCTGCCGGACAAGTTCCACGGCCTGCAGGATCAGGAAGCGCGCTATCGCCAGCGCTACCTGGATCTCATCTCTAACGATGAATCCCGCAACACCTTCAAAATTCGCTCTAAGATCATGGCCGGTATCCGCCAGTTCATGGTTAACCGCGACTTTATGGAAGTGGAAACCCCAATGATGCAGGTGATCCCGGGCGGTGCCTCCGCGCGTCCATTCATCACCCATCACAACGCCCTGGACCTGGACATGTACCTGCGTATCGCGCCGGAACTGTACCTGAAGCGTCTGGTGGTGGGCGGTTTCGATCGCGTATTTGAGATCAACCGTAACTTCCGTAACGAAGGCATCTCCGTGCGTCATAACCCAGAGTTCACCATGATGGAACTCTATATGGCCTACGCGGATTACAAAGATCTGATCGAGCTGACCGAATCCCTGTTCCGCACCCTGGCGCAGGACGTTCTGGGCACCACCGAAGTGCCGTACGGCGAAGAGGTGTTCGACTTCGGTAAGCCGTTCGCTAAGCTGACCATGCGTGAAGCGATCAAGAAATACCGTCCGGAAACCGAGATGGCGGATCTGGATAACTTCGACTCCGCAAAAGCGATCGCTGAGAGCATCGGTATCAAGGTTGAGAAGAGCTGGGGTCTGGGCCGTATCGTGACCGAGATCTTCGAAGAAGTGGCCGAAGCGCACCTGATTCAGCCAACCTTCATCACCGAATACCCGGCTGAAGTTTCTCCGCTGGCACGTCGTAACGATGTGAATCCGGAAATCACTGACCGCTTCGAGTTCTTCATCGGTGGCCGTGAAATCGGCAACGGCTTTAGCGAGCTGAACGATGCAGAAGATCAGGCGCAGCGTTTCCAGGATCAGGTTGATGCGAAAGCGGCGGGTGACGACGAAGCGATGTTCTTCGACGAAGATTACGTAACCGCGCTGGAACACGGCCTGCCGCCAACGGCGGGTCTGGGTATCGGTATCGACCGTATGGTGATGCTGTTCACCAACAGCCACACCATCCGCGACGTGATCCTCTTCCCGGCGATGCGTCCGGTAAAATAAGTCATTGTTGATAAAAAGCCCCGGCGTATAACGCGTCGGGGCTTTTTTATTGCCTGGCGTTTGCCGCGAAGCGAAGCAGGGCGTCTCTCGCTGCCTGGGCTTCCATCACCATCCACGGGCTGAACGCCCAGGGAGTGGCCTCCAGCGCGCCGAGCATCGCCTCCAGCGTTACCCACTGATAATCCATCACTTCGTCGCGGTTGATGATCACGGTGTTAACGGCGAGCGCCGCGAAGACGGGGCAGATCTCATTTTCGACAATCCCGGAAGGATCGGTTTCGCAGTAGCGGAATGCCGGTGCGACCGGGCAGATCCCGGCGATCTCTGCGCCCACTTCATAGCGGCAGCGGCGGATCATGGCCTGCTCCAGAGATTCCCCCTGTTGCGGATGTCCGCAAACGGAGTTGGTCCAGACGCCGGGCCAGGCTTTCTTGCTCATGGCGCGACGCGTAACCAGCGTCTCCCCCCTGGCATTGAATAACCAACATGAAAAGGCCAGATGAAGAGGGGTGTGCGAGGTGTGTGCGGCGTATTTTTCCTGTGTGCCAATAACCGTTCCGTGGTCGTTAACTAAAATGACGTGTTCGTGCGTTCCCATTGTAACTCCCGTGCTGAAATTACCGGGCGATACTGACCTGTTAGCATTCCAGTAAGTTCAGCACGGCCTGGCTGGGCGATTATATCGTAATCGCTGCTAAACGGGTTGTCGCTCAGGGTGCTATTGGCATCCTGATTGAGACTGTTATGATAGCGCTGCCATTCACGTTGACCGAGGTACTGTTTTGTTTGCAGGAAGCCCGACGAAAAACCCTGTTTCTGCTCTGTTTTGCCTGACCCTGGCCCTGTTGCTGGCGGGATGTGCGGGCAGTAAATCATCGGATTCTGGTCCTGTGTATACCGTTAAACGCGGTGATACGCTGTACCGTATATCGCGTGCAACCGGCACCAGCGTGAAGGATCTGGCGCGCCTGAACAATATTTCCCCGCCTTACACCATCGAAGTGGGGCAAAAGCTGAAGATTAACGGCAGCAGCAGCACGGCCAGAAAGTCTTCGTCAAAGAGCAGCGGTAAAACCGCCGCGGTCACCCCTTCTTACACCGTACCTAAATCCTCCTGGCCGCCTGTCGGGCAGCGCTGCTGGGTCTGGCCGGCCAGCGGCAAAGTGGTGATTCCGTACTCCACTGCGGAAGGGGGAAACAAAGGCATTGATATCGCCGGCACCCGCGGCGCGCCGGTGTATGCCTCCGATGCAGGCAAAGTGGTCTATGTCGGCAATCAGCTGCGGGGTTATGGCAACCTGATCATGATTAAGCACGGCGAGGACTACATCACCGCCTATGCCCATAACGACACGATGCTGGTGAATAATGGGCAAAACGTGAAGTCCGGGCAGAAGATCGCCACCATGGGCAGCACCGGATCCAATACCGTGGCGTTGCATTTCCAGATCCGCTACCGGGCGACGGCTATCGATCCGATCCGCTATTTACCGGCACCAGGTGGTAAACCGAAGTGCTAAGTGATTATTTAATCGCCACTTAGCGAGCCGGTCTCTTGTCAGCAGAGGCGTAAGGTCTATAATGCTTTACGCACCTCAATGCGGGCGTAGTTCAATGGTAGAACGAGAGCTTCCCAAGCTCTATACGAGGGTTCGATTCCCTTCGCCCGCTCCAGATCTCTCCCCTTGTGGCAAAACTTCATGAAAATTCGTTTTGCTATCAACAACTTATCTTAGCTAAGTTGTCTGTAATCGTTCT
This sequence comes from Leclercia sp. EC_58, assembly GCF_019584355.1. Classification (NCBI taxonomy): domain Bacteria; kingdom Pseudomonadati; phylum Pseudomonadota; class Gammaproteobacteria; order Enterobacterales; family Enterobacteriaceae; genus Leclercia; species Leclercia sp. EC_58. The sequence continues at coordinate 241,953 of NZ_VDAM01000001.1, read as the reverse complement.
ACTATTGAACGATGATTTACCAACACAAGGTACACTGTTAGTTGTCACGGATAGTTACTATGGAAATGAGAGTATAACTATTCGTCGGCGGCAGTTCCAACCTCACACCGCGATAATCCAACGTGAAGGAAAAGCCTGATCCGGGCATTGATTCTCATAACCTTACAGTGAAGCGCATTTTTTGCCGATGCTCCCCCATGCCACACGTCGTGATGACGTTGCAGGGAATAAACAGGTTTATGGTGGTCACGGTACTTGCACACCACATGCAAGCTCTGCCAGCGGTTCGGCCTCGCTCCTTCGGGTACATGGTCATCCTGACAAACTTCACTGTCTGACATAACCCTTGATGAAGTCGCCTAACGGCTCCGCACGTTGTCTTACCACCAACGGGCTTATTGGCTGCTATTGTCATTGCAAACGATCTATTAGCGCGATTGCCATCCAGCCGAAGTAGGCAATAGAGAAAAGAGAGTTTTCAGTAATGAAAGCGAGGCAGAGTAAAGCCATGATGATAATGATGGTCAAATTCTGGCGTGAAAAAATAAGCTCGCATAGATTATGTCCTGAGGTGTATGCTCTGATCATAAGCACCTCTGGTGATTCTGTCTAAGATTTTTTGACTATCTCACTATAGCATAGTATTTTTTATTGTGTCAACCATAAAACAAGTTAAATTATTTTGGATTTATAACAATGGGTTAGGGTGATGTGGTGTGCCGGTACTGCCAGGTAAAAAAATTCTTTCAGAGCTATTTAACGAAATCTGGCTCTCCGCTGATGAACAAGATTTGGAAGAAAGGGGGCATTACGCCCCCTCGTATCATTCCTGTAAAGCCCGTAGCCACATCATAAGCAAATGAAGCTGGCTTCCTGTCATGGCAGGGATTCGGACGGTTCTACCGTTGCTTACGTTGCACAGCGCGAGCGCTAACGCCATAATGTGCTGATTCGGCATCTCTAACTCTCCGTTGGGATTGTTGAATACGGCGGGGGCTGTCTTCCGGCAAGTTGCCAGCCTTCGCCACTTCTTCATTTACTGCTTTTCTAAGGTTGGACGGCAGTAAATGCCGTTGTAGCGTCGTTCCTGCAAGTTTCACTACCTGCGTATAAACACGCACGGTGGCACCGTTCCATTGAAAGCTAATGATCGGCTCTTCCTCCTTTTTCACTCTTCTGAATCCTCAGTATTGAAGGCTTTCGCATACGGACATTTCCCCTTTGTTACGTAAGAGAACAGATAATTGCTGTTCTGATACGTGCATAGCATTTTCCCGTTCTCCGTCTTTTCCTCCTGTGGGTTGGTCATCGTAATTTGTCCTGCATGAGCTGCCAGCGGCAGGAGTGCCAGCGCATAAAGCAAGCCTTTCATGTTGATCACCATTCTAAAGAAAACTCTTCTGTTAAATCGTCCAGGACATCCTGACCATACCCGATGTAATACATCGTTGACCGTGGATCTGTCTGTCCCAGGAAATGGGCGATTGTCTCTATAGCCACCCCATTCTCGAATAAAATTCGGCCCCGACTTTTTCGGGGTGTATGGCATCCCACGTTAGAGAATCCCGCTCTACGGCCCATCTTGCCGAACTCGGCAAACACCGTGTTACGTGTAACGGGGTTTCCTCTACTGCGTAATGTGGCAGCACTGAAAATGTAATCTGTAGCTACAGGCATCTTAGCTTGTTCTGCCTTGCGTTGTGCCACCACTGACAACATGGACGCTGTAACTTTTGGCCTTACCACGTTCCCCGTTTTCTCCTGCTTCACCTTGAGGTGAGATTGCCCCTCTACGTCTTCATACTTGAGCTTGAGTACGTCAGAGATTCGCAAGCCCGATTCATACATAAACACCCACAAGCAATAGAACAGGTTGCTTCTGGTGGTGCGCTGTAGCTCTGCCGCCACTGCTTTAACTTCGTCTGCACTCTTTAGCGCCTGGCTAATGCCTTTCATCTTTACCCCTCCTCATGTTCGTTTCGTTGAAATCATCATTGATCATAAATTGATCATTTTCAATAGGTTGCACGATACATGAACTTAAGAGCAGCACAAAATGATCAAAATGTGTGCGGCATTGCGAGAGCAATTGAACGACCTGATCGAAGGCCACCCAATTCTGCCATGCGTCATCATCGAATATCTGTAACTGATTGAAAAACAACAATAAACTTAATTTTATTAATGATTCATGAAACGGTGGTTCTGTCAAGAGATTTAATTTCGATGACGGGGAGTTACCCCTGTTTTCACGATGAAGTAATGTAAAATCGTACAGAATTATATAAATCAATAAGTTACATAATACACTTTACCAAAGTGTATCGAAGTAGGGCGTAATTGCACTGTAGATGAGGCGTTAATGATAACGCCTCTCATTTGTTGCGATGAGATCTGATTTATTGAGAATTATTCTCAAATGAAGGAGTTTGTGAGCATAAAAAAGAAGCATCGTTTCAATTTAGAAAACTCGTTCAACACATTGCACACACCTTGAAAGTGGTTTGCCATGACAAACGGCCCTGTAAGCCGCACGGCGTAAGGCTTAATCATAAGTGATGAAAGATACTTTGAAAGTGAGAAAGGCGCTCAGAGAGCGTTACAGGCTGTTTATTTAGGATGGAAAAAGCATCGCTGGTAATGACTCCAACTTACTGATAGTGTTTTATGTTCAGATAATGCCCGATGACCTTGTCATGCAGCTCCACCGATTTTGAGAACGACAGTGACTTCCGTCCCAGCCTTGCCAG
>NZ_VDAM01000001.1:29190-239103 GCF_019584355.1 Leclercia sp. EC_58 | reverse complement strand
TGCTTTGCAGAAGATACTTCATCAAATTTTAATTGGTTGCGGGGGCCGGATTTGAACCGACGACCTTCGGGTTATGAGCCCGACGAGCTACCAGGCTGCTCCACCCCGCGTCCGTCTTTCTGCTTTGCAGAAGATACTTCATCAAATTACGCACCACGCCTTCAGTAGCGGAGCAGGAAGGACATCTGATGGAAATGGAAGCCACGCAAGCACCTTAAAATCACCATCATACACTAAATCAGTAAGTTGGCAGCATTACCCGATGCAACACTTAACCAATGTTGAATTGATACAGGCGTCTCTTGCTGCAAGCAAGATCACCAAAGCCTATGCCAGCGGCACGATCTCCCTACAACGCCAAAACAGCGAGATTAAGCGCTTACAGCAGGGTTATCGCAGGCTCAACGCTGAACGTAGGCAAGCAGCTAAACGAGGCGCTACGGCTCCTGTAGGTGGCTCTGGAGCGATTACAGGCGGGCTTATGGGCTTAGGCACTGGTGCGCTTGCTGGCGCTGGCATTGGTGCGGCGGCTTACGGAGCTTATTCATGGGGGAAAGATGCTGTAACAGCCCAGGAAGAGCGTAGCGAAATTGTACAGCGTGCCAGATTAGGGAACGTTGATTACAACGCGCTACAAGCACAAAGCCAGTATGCGACGGCTAACGGGATTGATTCGGGAATGGGTATTCAAGGTCAGCGCAAACTCCTTGATAATTATAAAGATATCCAGGACCGCATCGGTCAAACTCTCAATGAGGCTAAATTCGATAAGAAGTCGGGACAGTGGAAAGGTGGAGATCAGGGGATTCTGTCAGCGGTGAACACTGCCGGATTTAAGATGGACGATTTACGACAGTATCAAACTAACGCGATGGGCTTCGTCTCTGCTTATACCAATACGTTAGAGAAACAGGGCAAGTCACCAGAGCAAATCCTTGCATCGTTGGAACAGTTAGGTGATGACCTGGGCCTATACCATAAAGCGTTTGTGAATGGTGGTAAGGCTCTCACTGATCAGGTGGACGTGCTCAAACGTAACGGGCAATGGTTGAACCAGGAACAGCAAGATCAGCTTGTGGCCTACCGCAAATTCAATCAGGAAATGGACATTCTCAACGATAGCCAGAAGTTGGCATTCTTCGAAGGTTTCATGGAGTCTCTCGACCCTGCGACGGTTAAAGAGTTTAAGGAAGCGATGCAGGAAGCGTTACCCTTCTTCAAAGGCTTAGGCAAGGCGGCGGGTGATGTTGTAGATGGCTTAATGAAGATGACCAACTGGATCACTGGAAAGCTGAATCTTCTGAACGGCGACAACACCACTAAAGAGGCTGTTAGCCAGCATTACGGCACAACGTCAGCACCTGCACAGCCTGGAAGTAATCCAGTGGCTAACGCCTACGGAGCCAGCCAGCCTAAAGCCACACATGAGCCTAATGTGTTTGATACGGTACGCGAGTGGTGGAACGGTACAAGCAACGCTAAAGATGTGAGCAGCTACGCGCAGAGCACCAACGGTGATTATTCTCCTGTTTCTATGTTGAAACAATCGGCAGCGGCTACTGCGACACCGCCAGCTAAAAATACAGTGGTTCAGCCAGTGGTATTACAAAATAACCTGCCGGAAGGAATGATCTCTCTCACTATTGCCCCTGATCCGACATTCGGAAACATGCTAAATGCTACCGTTGATCAGCGTATCAATGATAACAATCAGCGTATGGTGCTGGCTGTTTCATCTGGACAAGGGACGGGGGGCTAATTGCCCCTCTTCGTAAGGAATGAAATAAAATGGCAACACCAGGAAGTTTAACAATCGGTGGCGGAGATTCTTCCCGAATCAATTCAACTCAGAACAGTAATAACAGCAGCGCTACCCGTAATAAGGGTGAAAACGGATTCACTATCCTTGCATCTGTTTATAATCCAGCTTCTGATAGCTACATTCAAAACTATCAGGCTATTGTGTTTGATGCCGTGACAGATACGGGAATACGCAGGCAGGCAGACATTACAAGCTATCCCGTCGAGAGTGGCGCAGAAGTGAGCGATCATGTTCAGATTAAGAATAATACATTCAAGCTATCGGGGATTATTACCGAAACTCCGGTAAGGCTTGAGGAAGATTTATTATACAGTGCTGGTGTTAATGGTACTCGTATTTCTCAGGCTATCCAGTATCTTGATAAAATCTTTGATAGTCGTCAGCCTATTACATTAGTGACAGAGCACAAAGTGTATGAGAATGTCATTCTCTCTGGAATCAGTTACGATTATAAATCTGAATTTGCTATGCAATTCGATCTTGAATTTGAACAGATAAGACTTGTTAGCACTGCTACAGTTAATGTAATTGCGACTAAAACGCAGGGAAATAGATCTGTAGGCGGGACTGTTAAACAGAAGGTAGTAAACAATGCACCTAAGAAAACCGAGGGTGATACGGTTACTACGGAGTTTAAGAAATAAATAAGGGCATTTTGCCCTTTTTCAAAGAAGATTATTCGAGCTATACCAACGAATCTACGTTTTCAAATGGGATGGATTTAAAAAGATAACCCTGTACCCCCCAAATGCCTGCTTCACGCAAGATTTCCATGCTTTTTCTATCCTCAATCCCTTCAATAACAATTTTATCGCAGTGTTTTTTAATGGATGCAATTAACTGGTGGAAGGTTGTTTTTTTCACTTGTTCATTAAAGAAAATTCGATCTATTTTTACTACTTCAAAGTAACCTTCTATCAAACTAACTACATTCGCATTACCTGCCCCAAGGTCATCGAGCCACAGCCCATTTACACCCTGGCTCAGCGACTCTAATAAGGGACTTTTTAATCCATTATCTAAACCAGGGAAATGCTCAGAAAGCTCAAGTTTGATGAATGGCATCGATTCGAAAGTTTGTCTCAGTATGTAGTCATGACGGATCAGAAAAGCCATTTGCTGATCAATGTTTAATGTACAAAACAGATTATTACGTTCGAACCACTTTTTTTTATTAGCAATGTTACCGCATTGTTCGTATAGGAAAATCCGCTTCCTATCTAAATCCCAGGATGAAATAACAAATTCAGGATGTTGAGCTTTCTTGGTAATAGAAGTAAAACGAGTGAGAAGCTCAATCCCCATCAATTTCTCGTCAATACTCATTATTGGTTCTGCAATGAATTTTGTGTACATAATAAATTTCTTAATTTTTACATAGATCCATAATGTGATCTTTGTTACAAAAAATCAATTAGAGCTGCTGTTATGTAAATACATAGCTCGCTGAATATTGGTAACTTATTGTTTTTTAAGGAAGTTTTAGTGTGGGTGGGTGGTTTGATCTATTGGTTGTTTTTTGCTGCTATTTTAATCATGTTTTACTCGTAAAGCAATCATTGGTGTGTATTATTCATAAATAATAGCTTATTAGCCTAACCAAACTGTTTAAAAATAAGGGGCTTACGCCCCTTTTCCCGCTTTTGGAAAGATCAACTCGGGATAATCTACCATTTCCACATAGTCGGATAGCTCTTTCATGGAACATCCCGCGCTGTATGTCTTAAATGCTTCTGTGGCTGCGGCCTGGGAAGAGTGCCCTGTAATGTAACCAATTCTTTGTTCAGGGATGCCAGCCCGATCCAGGCAAGTGACAAAATGCCCCCTGAGACTGTGGAAACATTGACGATCTGTAGCGGTAGGCAATACACGACGGCGTAGCCTGGTGAACGCTTGAGAGTAGAATGGGCCTTTCTTACCGTCAGCACGGTTAATCTTGTTGGCCTGTGGGAACAGGTATTCTCCATAGCCGTGGCTTAGGTATTCATCGACAATCGCAGATAGTCGGGAGTGAATCGGCACATGCCTGATTCCCGCTTTCGTCTTTGACTTCGAGATGTAGAAACATTGTCCCCCTTCCACCGTCTGGATCTCTGATTTCTTAAGGCTTGCCAGTTCATCAAGGCGGCATCCTGAAAACAGCCCCATGATTATAATGTTCCTGATCTCCGGCTCTGCTGCATCCAATAACTTTTGCATCTGGTCAGGCTCGAATGGCTGGTAACTTTCAATAGTCGCCCTCGCTTCGAGGTTATGGCCGTGAAAAGGGTTATCTGGTGCTATGTCGTCGTAACTCCTCCGCGCATACTCGTACAGACTTCCCAGGCATGTTAGCCAGTTCTGCACGGTTTGAGGGGCTTTCTTGTCCTGCTGGTTGATGAACATTGCAACTTGTGAGCGTCTGATCTCCGTGATCTGAATGTCTGCACGGTCAAGCGAAGTAAGAAATACCTCTACGGCACGAGCAGATTTAGCCAGCGTCGAGAATGAGCGCTTATCTCTGTATCTGTCAGCGTATTGATCGCGGATAGCGGTTAACGTTGGCACTGTCTGGTGTGGGGCGCGTAGCGTGGTTTGCTTATGCAATCCGGCTATGGCGTTTTGTATGCGCCGTTCCTCCGTGTTTGGGGAATACTGTTCCTTAAGTGTCTTCCACTCGATGAGCATGTGATTACGAAAGTGTTTAGCGGCGTTAAGGTCTTTGGTTCCCGTCGATTTCCGGTACAGGCGTTTCCCGCCGAAAATGTGCCGCATGTACACCGGAATGAAGATCTGAAACATCCAGATGCCTTCCGAAGTTGGATAAAGATAAGATTGGCCCTTGATAGACATGAGAATGATCCTCTAAAATCTCCGCCATCAACTACCAATGTTGAGATCTTTCGCGGCTCTTGGGCGTTTCTGTTCGATTCCCTTCGCCCGCTCCAGATTTTCTTCTTATATACCCTTACGCTCAAAGAACATATACGGCACCTCTGCTGAATATGCTGGATCCTTCTATTAAATAAATGTTAACTTTTTGGATCTCAACACCTGCATCATCCTGATTCCCGAACGCATAATAATTACAGAGGCAATGTCATGGATAATGATCTCCTGCAAGCGGGGTACCGGGCCTATACCGGTGAGAAAATTGACGTCTACTTCAATACCGGCATCTGCCAACACGCGGGAAACTGCGTGCGCGGAAGCGCTAAGCTCTTCAACCTGAAACGTAAACCGTGGATCATCCCTGACGAAGTGGATGTCGATACGGTCGTGCGTGTGATCGATAACTGCCCCAGCGGCGCACTCAAATACCGCCACAAATAAGCGAGAAACCATGGACATTCAGGAAGGCCATAACAAGTTTTACGTGAACGATGCCGAGGGTAATCAGGTTGCGGAGATCGTCTTTGTTCCCACCGGCGAACACCTCAGTATCATTGAGCATACCGATGTCGATCCCAGCCTGAAAGGGCAGGGCGTGGGCAAACAGCTGGTGGCGAAGGTGGTGGAAAAGATGCGTGCCGAAAACCGTAAAATTATTCCCCTCTGCCCGTTCGCCAAACATGAGTTTGATAACACCCGCGAGTATGACGATATCCGCGCTTGACGCGGCACAGCACGCTGTCGCAAACCAGCGTGCTCTATTTTAGTCAGGCGATAAACATCACCGACACGCATAGCACCCCGACAATCAACGTCAGCACGTTGCCGATGGAGCGGTAAGGCTTCAGGGCAGGGATCAGGAAGGTCGACAAGGTCGGCATGATAAACAGGATCATGGCGATAAGCGGCCCGCTGATGGCGTAGATCATCGAGATGGCATTGGGGTTAATGCAACACACCGCAAAGGTGATCAGGGAGACACCCATCACCGATACCGCCCGATTAAAAGCCCGGCTTTTCTTTACGCCAACTTGGTTTAACCCTGATTTCACCATCGCTGTAGCCCCCTCAATCACGCCAAAATAGGTGCCGAGAAACGACTTCGACATCGCGATGATGGCGACAACAATCCCGGAGATCCCAAGCCATGAAGGGGAGGAGGGCATCATCGAGAGCGCCGAGAGGATGGTGACCCCTTCCTCTTTCGCGGCGACGATGTAAGAGGGTGGGATCGACATCAGGCAACTGAAGACGAAGAAGAGCACGCTCAGACAGATAACCAGGTAGGCCACCTTCATGATGCGGGTACATTTGCCCATCGCGGCCTCGCCATATTTTTCCTGCCGATCGACGGCAAAGGTTGAAATAATCGGCGTATGGCTGAAGGCGAACACCATCACCGGAATGGAGATCCAAACCTGGTGCAGAGTGTGCTTATCAACGCTCATCTGGCTGGTGAGCAACGCGGGCTGCCAGCTGTGGGTGAGATAGAGCGACACCAGCAGGAAGTAAGCGATCAGCGGGAAGACCAGAAAACCCATCACCCGAATAGTGGCATGCCGCCCCATCAGGAAGATCAGATTTAACGCCAGCACTACGCCCAGGCTGACCAGCACCCGCACGGTGGTGTCCACCGTCATATGCTTCGCCAGCTGTTCGGTGAGCGAGTTAGTGATTGCCACGGCATAGATCTGCACCACCACAAAAAAGGCGACAAAGTAGAGCGTGGTGATCTGATTGCCGATCTTTTTCCCGTAGTAGTAGGTCACCGCGCCGGTGATCCCTTCGCTACCTTTGGTTTTTGCAGAGAGGATGAACTGGCATAACGCTTTGTGGGGCCAGTAGGTGAATGGATACGCCACAAGGGCGGTGATGAACAGGACGACAGCGCCCGCAGATCCCAGTTGGATGGGCAGAAACAGGGTTCCTGCGCCCACGGCCGTGCCGTACAGGGCAAAGCTCCAGAGGGTCTCTTCTTTAGACCAGATTTTCGACATGAGAGAAACGTATCAACTATAAAACCAACAAAAAGGAGACTATTTTACCATAATCAACAGTTGGCCTGGCGGTTGGAACGGTTTTAAGCGGGCCGGAAAGCATTTCCGGCCGGGGGAGTTAAGAGGTGGCAGCCTGCCGCTGCTGGCGTCGCTTAATCATGCGATCGCGCAGGGTATCGTACGCCCAGTTATAAACCATGGTGTACGGCAGGAAGAAAATAAAGAAGCCAATCTCTAAGGTGAAGGCCTGAAGCAGGCTAACGCCCAGCACCAGCGATACAATCCCGACGCCGATAAAGATGAACCCCACTTCAAAGCCCAGCGCGTGCAGTGCGCGGACTTTCGCGGTGCGGGGCACCTTATGCCGCGGCCACAGCCTGTCGAACAGGTAATTGAAGATGATGTTCCAGATCATCGCCGTGGTGGCGAGAAGAACAGTTAACCCGCCCATCTCCAGTATCGGGCGCTGCATCAGCCACGCGGTGGTCGGGGCCAGGATCGCCGTGGCAATACCCTCAAAACAGACGGCGTGGAAAATGCGTTCCGGCAGTTTTCTGCGCTGAACATCGTTGCGCTGCATAACTTATTACCTCAAAAACAAGCCTGGATGGGTAAATCATGCGGCTATTTTTATCGTTAAAACTGATATATAAAAGTGAGATTCCATCGATTAAGTAGATACTTCATGCGCTACTCACCCGAAGCGTTAACCGCGTTTGTCGAGACGGTTGCCGCGGGCTCGTTCTCCGCTGCCGCCCGCCGCCTGCGTAAAAGCCAGTCCACTATCAGCACCGCCATTGCCCATCTGGAAGATGACCTGGGTTTTGCTCTGTTCGACCGCAGCGCCCGCCAGCCGGTACTCACCGCCCAGGGCAAGCAGGTGCTGGGCTATGTGCAGTCGATTCTGGCGGCCAGCGGGCGGCTGGATGAACTGGCGGTATCCCTCAGCGAAGAGACCGAAGCGCGGCTCACCTTTGTCCTCTCCGATACCCTGCATCCGGACGTGCTGGAGGAGATGCTGTTTCGTTTTGATGAGCGTTTTCCCCACACCGAATTTGAGTGTCTGATTGGTGAAGAGGAAGATGTCATCGATCTGCTGCAAAAGGAGCGGGCGCAGATTGGCCTTACCGAGGCGCGGGAGAGCTATCCCACCGACATTGCCGCCGTTCGCCTGCCGATGCAGAGCCATATGGCAATTTATACGTCAGCCAGCCATCCGCTGGCCGCGCAGGCGCGAACGGAGCACGATGAACTGCACAGCTGGCGGGAGCTGCGCCTGAATACCTATCTGGAGCGCGAACCGGTGCTGGCGCAGGGGCCAGTCTGGTCGGCGCCCAACTACCTGATGTTGCTCAGCATGGCGGTTCAGGGCTTCGGCTGGTGCGCGCTGCCCTGTGCGCTGGTGGAGGAGTTTGCCCCGGCGAAAGCGCTGGTGCAGCTCAATGTGCCGGGCTGGCCGCGCTCGGTGGCGATCGATCTGGTCTGGAATAAACGCTCCCCGCCGGGGACGGCAGGCAACTGGCTGCGCCATTATTTACAGCAAAAAGCGGATCCGCGGTGATCTCTGCCCCCGTCAGTGGCGACATTAAAACGAACTACACTTAGCGGAGTGCAATGACTGACTGAGAAGAGACCATGACTGCTAAAGAGACAATCACGCCCCGGACGCTGATGCTCTCCGCCAGAGACTGGGTGCCGAATAATCCCCATTTGCCGGTGCTGCTTTATAAAGGGGTGATAACGGATGGCGATCGCGCAAGCCAGTTTGAACAACAGTTTGCCGACAACGGTTGGCCGCCTCAGTGGCGCGATGGGGTTTTTGATTATCACCATTACCACTCTAATGGGCATGAAGTCTTAGGTATTGCCCGGGGCGCGGCGCGCCTCATCGTTGGCGGACCAGGGGGCGAAGAGATCGAAGTAGAAGCGGGAGACGCACTGTTATTGCCTGCCGGAACCGGGCACTGCCGGTTATCTGCAACCGACGATTTTCTGGTGGTGGGAGCCTATCCGCCGGGTACGGATGTCGATCTCTGCAAGCAGGCGGCAACGCCGGCAATGCTGGCGCGGATCGTTGCGTTGCCGTTTCCTGAGCAGGATCCGGTAAATGGAAACTCGCCCGCCTTAACCCAGTACTGGAGATCTTGACCCGCTTTGCCCTGCGCCCGCGCAGGGTAAGTTTCCCGGTATCGGCAGAACATTCATTTCTCTCGGCCCTCCAGAATCCTTTGTGATAAAACTCACTTTTTTTAAACAATTACATCATTAGTTGATAACAATCCTCTACTATGAGCGGTGTCATTTTGCGCAGAGGTAGAGATGAAAGACGTCGTGATAGTCGGTGCATTGCGTACCGCAATCGGCTGTTTCCAGGGAGCGCTCTCACGCCACTCGGCGGTTGAGTTAGGCAGCGTGGTGGTTCGCGCGCTGGTGGAGCGAAGCGGCATTGAGGCACACGAGATCGACGAAGTGATCCTCGGTCAGGTGCTGACCGCAGGCGCCGGGCAAAACCCTGCCCGTCAGGCCGCGCTGAAGGGCGGATTACCCAATACCGTCTCTGCCATTACCATTAACGACGTGTGTGGCTCCGGTTTGAAGGCGCTGCATCTGGCGACCCAGGCGATACAGTGCGGCGAAGCCGATGTGGTGATCGCTGGCGGCCAGGAGAACATGAGTCGTGCCCCGCATGTGCTCACCGACAGCCGTACCGGCGCCCAGCTGGGTAACAGTCAGCTTATCGACAGCCTGGTGCATGACGGGCTGTGGGATGCCTTCAACGATTACCATATGGGCGTCACGGCGGAGAACCTGGCGCGTGAATATGGCATCTCCCGTGAGCTGCAGGATGCCTATGCCCTCAGCTCCCAGCATAAGGCCCGGGCGGCCATCGACGCGGGCCGTTTTCGCGACGAGATCGTACCGGTTGTCGCCCGGAAGCAGGGTGGGGAGAGCCTGCTGGTGGATACTGATGAACAGCCGCGCACCGATGCCAGCGCAGAGGGGCTGGCGCAGCTGAACCCAGCCTTTGAACTTACCGGGTCGGTCACCGCCGGGAATGCCTCTTCGATTAACGACGGGGCCGCCGCGGTGATGATGATGAGCGAGAGCAAAGCCGAAGCGCTGAATCTGCCGGTGTTGGCGCGCATCAAAGCCTTTGCCAGCGTGGGTGTCGATCCCGCCTTAATGGGCATCGCCCCGGTCCATGCCACGCGCCGCTGCCTTGAGCGGGCAGGCTGGCAACTGGCGGATGTTGATCTGATCGAAGTGAATGAAGCCTTTGCTGCCCAGGCGCTGTCGGTGGGCAAAATGCTGGAGTGGGACGAACGCCGGGTGAATGTCAACGGCGGAGCGATCGCCCTGGGCCACCCCATTGGCGCATCGGGTTGCCGTATCCTGGTCTCACTGGTGCATGAGATGGTGAAACGCGATGCGCGTAAAGGGCTGGCTACGCTCTGCATCGGCGGCGGGCAGGGCGTGGCATTGGCTATAGAAAGATAATTCGCGTTGATATATATCAACCCAAATAAGCCTCCGTCCCCGGAGGCTTATTTGTTTGTGAGCACCGTCATATTTTCCCCTCATGTAAGTAAAATCTTAAGCACCAGCAAAATATTTAACGTATTCGCTGAATCTGTAATAACGATTTAGTGTGATCGTGATCCGTTAAACTCCGCTTAAAAGGCCTGTTTTGTTGATATTGCTCACGGCTGGGTTTGCCAAAAAAAATGAAACAAATAATTACGATCGCGATCACTAAAATTACGTTTATTAAAAAATAAAATGCAATTCCATAAAAACGAAACATTATTTTAAACGAGGGTTTTTCCATGTTTAAGAAATCTCTGGTCCTTGCTTCACTTATTGGCGCTTCTTTCGCAGCTCAGGCTGTCACCGTGGATCTGCGTCACGAATATATCGATAGCGGCTCGAACGCAGACCGTGTTTCGGTTTCGCACCGTTTCGAAAATGGCTTTGGTTTCTCTGTAGAAGCAAAATGGAAATCTGGCGGCGATAAAGCTGACCAGCCATTTGCGGACGTGGTGGGTAACGGCCACGAAGATCAGATTAGCTGGCGCTGGAAAGCGAACCAGAACATTGCGTTAACACCAGGCTTTACGCTCGAAAGTAAAGACAGCTTCACTATTTATAAACCTTATCTGCACGCGCAATATAGCTTCGATAATGGCTTCTATGTGGCAGCCCGTTATCGCTATGACTACACCCGTTATCCGTCAAACGCGAATAAAGACGACGATAAAGTTAACCGTGGCGATGCCTGGGTTGGTTGGGTTATGGGCGACTGGCGTACCGAGCTGAACTACGTATACGCGAAAAGTACAGAAGGGAATATTCGTAACAACAATAAAGATTACTCCCAGGAATATAACGTCAAGCTGGCGTACAAAATTGATAAGAACTGGGCTCCGTATGGCGAAGTGGGTAACGTCGGTGTGAAAGATACCGATGAACGTCAGACCCGTCTTCGTGTCGGCGTAGCTTATTCATTCTAATAACAAGCAGTACCTCCGGGATAAACCGGCTCTCAGGAGCCGGTTTTTTTACGCCTGTATTTTATTATTTTTTGCTGTCTCTACCGAATCAGCCAATAAAAAAAGCCCTCCATAAAGGAGGGCAAGGCCAGTTACAGGAACACAAACACAAACATTATTCTCGCAACAGTTCTGGTTGCTCAGGAAGCTTCGCAATATAGAGAGCAGGTTTGCCATCTTTATCGGAACTAAACAGCACCGCTTTATCATCCGGGGTAAAGGATGGATGCGGATGGGTCACCTGGCGGCTGTTTGCCACGGTTGCCCAGGAGGTATCGTGACGCGCGATGCGGAAATAAGCCTCTTTCGCCACGTCGAATGCGTAGAGATACGGGTCGTTGTCGATGGTGTAACCGCTGGTATCTTTCACATCGACCGGCGTACCGGAACCATCGCCTACCAGCAGCGTGCCGTCAAAGTTACTCATCAGGTGTGAACAGGCAGGCATCTTCATTACCGCGCGGTTCTCACCGGTATCCGGGTTGAAGCTATATACGGTACGCCCTTGCTCACCTTTCAGGTAAGAAACATAGACCAGCGCTGAGCCGTTCGGTACCCAGAACTCATGGGTGCAGCTTTCGCCTTCGGCGTGCTCTTTCACCTTGCGTACATTGCTGCCATCTTCGTTGACCATCCACATACGGGCATCCACCAGATCGTGCGGGCCTTCATGACAGAACGCGACGGTGTTGTCGTCAAACGGACGGTAAATCGGGTGGCCCAGCCAGTTCTTCTCTTCGTGGATGACGCTGCTTTCACCGGTCTGCAGATCGACCCGCAGCAGGCGGCAGTGTGGGCCTTTATGGAAGAAGTCGTGGAAGATTTTCCAATCATTCAGTGGCGTCCAGTCGCTCTTCGCGATTTCAATGCCCACCAGTTTGGTGCAGTCGCTGTTGGCTACCCAGGTGCCATAGCCGACCCAGTCGTCACTGACGCGATAGACTTCACGTTCTTCGAGAGTGGTCAGATTGACTTCCCGCAGAGTGCGATCATTCTTAACGTAATAGAGGGATTTATCATCCGGTGAGAGGAAGCCGCCAAAGGTATTATCGCCAGCGCCTTCGGTTAACTGCACCGCTTCGGCTTTTTTCAGATCCAGCAGATAGTAGTTCCAGTGGCCATCGAATTCACCCGCAAACAGCAGGTGGCTGCCATCGTTGAAAAAGCACTTTTGATAGAAGTAGTTACGGTGACAGGTAACTTCAGGGGGGGTCAGGCGGGTCACTTCCACGCCTGTATCCGGATCGCGGCTGACCTCATAGTTCAGTTTGACCCGCATACCTTTTGCCATGATGCGCTCCTTGAATTCGACGGCAGGATCGCGCCTGCGGTCCGATCGGTAAAATATGAGTTTAAAAACTGGGTGTTAAAATATCAAAACAATGTTTCACTATATGTGACTGGTGGCGCACTTCTGAAGGAAAACCCTGCGGATTCATCAATATCTTTAAATTCGTTCAGTTTTTTCTGATGGCTGCACCCATTTTTTATTTTTTCATAACCTTTTGTTTATTATAAAAAATAAGAAATGTTATTTAAAAAAATGGTGAAGGAAAGCCTTGTCAACTCCCTGACAATCGTGATCGAAACTACAGTTATGAGATTAACTTGCAGAAAAAGTGAAACATCGTTTTGAATGTAATTGAAAACCTATTTCACAGCAGATAATATGTGCTCATCATGAAAACGGAACACCGTTTTGTTAATTATCCACGCCGTCGGGGCCGATAAATTCTGGAGGTTAATGTGGAAGTCAGACAAAGCATCCACAGCGCGCATGCAAAAACGCTGGATACCCAGGGTCTGCGTGATGAGTTTTTAGTCGAGAAAGTGTTTGTCGCAGATGAATACACCATGGTGTACAGCCACATTGACCGCATCATCGTTGGCGGCATTATGCCGGTTGCCAAAACGGTTTCTGTGGGTGGGGAAGTGGGCAAGCAGCTCGGCGTCAGCTTCTTCCTCGAGCGTCGCGAGCTGGGCGTGATCAACATTGGCGGCCCGGGCACCATCACCGTTGACGGCCAGTGCTATGAGATCGGCCATCGCGATGCGCTGTACGTCGGGAAAGGCGCGCAGGAAGTGGTATTTGCCAGCGTCGATAGCAGCAAACCGGCGAAGTTCTACTATAACTGCGCCCCGGCACACACCACCTACCCAACCAAAAAAGTGACCCCGGCAGACGTTGCTCCGGTCACCCTGGGCGACAACCTCACCAGCAACCGCCGCACCATCAACAAATACTTCGTTCCTGATGTGCTGGAAACCTGCCAGCTCAGCATGGGTCTGACCGAGCTTGAGCCGGGCAACCTGTGGAACACCATGCCGTGCCATACCCACGAGCGCCGCATGGAAGTCTACTTCTACTTCAATATGGAAGAGGACGCCTGCGTATTCCACATGATGGGTCAGCCGCAGGAGACGCGCCATATCGTGATGCATAACGAGCAGGCGGTTATCTCTCCAAGCTGGTCTATTCACTCCGGCGTAGGCACACGTGCCTATACCTTCATCTGGGGCATGGTGGGTGAGAACCAGGTCTTCGATGATATGGACCACGTAGCCGTTAAGGATCTGCGCTAGTCGCGGACAGTTAAGCACAAACTTGCCTGTTCGTTCAGGCGCTGAAAGACTAAGGATAAAAAAATGATTCTGGATGCATTTTCTTTGCAAGGTAAAGTTGCAGTCGTGACCGGTTGTGACACTGGCCTCGGTCAGGGCATGGCGTTGGGTCTGGCGGAAGCGGGCTGCGACATCGTGGGTATCAACATCGTTGAACCGCAGGAGACCATCGAGCGTGTAACCGCGCTGGGCCGTCGTTTCCTGAGCCTGACCGCTGACCTGCGTAAGATCGACGCTATCCCTGAGCTGCTGGATCGTGCGGTTGCGGAATTCGGTAAAATCGACATTCTGGTGAACAACGCCGGTCTGATCCGTCGTGAAGATGCGATCAACTTCAGCGAGCAGGACTGGGACGACGTCATGAACCTGAACATCAAGAGCGTGTTCTTCATGTCTCAGGCGGCGGCGAAGCACTTCATCGCCCAGGGCAACGGCGGCAAAATCATCAACATCGCCTCCATGCTCTCCTTCCAGGGTGGCATCCGTGTGCCTTCTTATACCGCTTCCAAGAGCGGCGTCATGGGCGTAACCCGTCTGCTGGCGAACGAATGGGCGCAGCACAACATCAACGTGAACGCCATTGCGCCGGGTTACATGGCTACCAACAACACCCAGCAGCTGCGTGCTGACGAAGAGCGTAGCGCAGCTATCCTCGAGCGTATCCCTGCGGGTCGTTGGGGTCTGCCAAGCGATCTGATGGGGCCGGTGGTGTTCCTGGCCTCCAGCGCATCTGACTATATCAACGGCTACACCGTAGCGGTTGACGGCGGCTGGCTGGCGCGTTAATTCCTGCTCAGGTCAAAAAACCTCTGCCCCAGGGCAGAGGTTTTTTTTGACCTGGATAAGCCATTGTCCATATTCAAAAAAGAGAAAAATCCATAAGCATTTTACGAAAATTGCATGGATCACACATTTACCCTCCAGAAATCATATGATTAACAATAATTGAGTAATTTTTACCCTTCTTTTAAAGTGTAATGTCCATCACAGATCGAACCCTGCCAGCTGATATATCCATATTTTCACGTTTTACGACCTGACACTTTTTCAGGGTTTCTCGTAATTTCGATTAACGTCTTACGCTGTTCAGGCAGGAAAATATGACATCTATAAATGACTCTACCTTTATGCCCCGCGCCCTTCGCGATACCCGAAGGATGAATATGTTTGTTTCTGTTTCCGCGGCGGTGGCCGGTTTACTGTTTGGGCTGGATATCGGCGTTATTGCCGGTGCGTTACCCTTTATCACCGATCACTTTACGCTCAGCAATCGCCTGCAGGAGTGGGTGGTGAGCAGTATGATGCTGGGCGCAGCGGTGGGAGCCTTGTTCAATGGCTGGCTCTCATTCCGCCTGGGCCGAAAATATAGCCTGATGGTCGGCGCCATTCTCTTTGTCGCCGGCTCGATAGGATCCGCTTTCGCCACCAACGTGGAGGTGCTGTTGCTCTCGCGCGTCCTGCTGGGCGTGGCGGTGGGGATTGCCTCCTATACCGCTCCCCTTTATCTGTCAGAGATGGCGAGCGAGGATGTGCGCGGCAAAATGATCAGCATGTACCAGCTGATGGTGACCCTCGGAATTGTGCTGGCCTTTCTTTCTGATACGTATTTCAGCTACAGCGGCAACTGGCGCGCCATGCTGGGCGTACTGGCATTACCGGCAATAGTGCTGATTGTGCTGGTGATTTTTTTGCCCAACAGTCCACGTTGGCTGGCGCAAAAAGGGCGCCACGTCGAAGCGGAAGAAGTGCTGCGGATGCTGCGCGATACCTCCGAGAAAGCGCGTGAAGAGCTGAACGAGATCCGCGAAAGCCTCAAGCTTAAGCAGGGCGGCTGGTCGTTGTTCAAAGTCAACCGCAACGTGCGCCGTGCGGTATTTCTCGGCATGCTGTTGCAGGCGATGCAGCAGTTTACCGGCATGAACATCATCATGTATTACGCGCCACGTATTTTTAAAATGGCCGGATTCACCACCACCGAGCAGCAGATGATCGCCACGCTGGTGGTGGGGCTGACCTTTATGTTTGCCACCTTTATTGCGGTATTTACCGTCGATAAAGCGGGCCGTAAGCCTGCCCTTAAAATTGGTTTCAGTGTGATGGCGCTGGGGACGCTGATCCTGGGCTACTGCCTGATGCAGTTTGATAACGGTACGGCGTCCAGCGGCTTATCCTGGTTGTCCGTGGGTATGACGATGATGTGCATCGCCGGTTACGCGATGAGTGCCGCGCCGGTGGTGTGGATCCTCTGCTCTGAAATTCAGCCACTAAAATGTCGCGACTTTGGGATCACCTGTTCCACCACCACGAACTGGGTGTCGAACATGATCATTGGCGCTACCTTCCTGACCCTGCTGGATGCGATCGGCGCGGCGGGAACCTTCTGGCTTTATACGGTGCTGAACGTGGCCTTTATTGGCATCACCTTCTGGCTGATCCCGGAAACGAAAGGCGTCACCCTGGAGCACATTGAGCGCAAGCTGATGACAGGGGAGAAGTTACGGAATATTGGGGTATAGAAGATTGCCCGGCAGCACTTGCCGGGCATGGGGTTTTGTAGGCCGGGTAAGGCGCAGCCGCCACCCGGCTTTTTGTTGCAGCAAGCCTGATACGGCAACGCCCGGCGGCGCTTCGCTTGCCGGGCCTACGGGGTCAAATGCTGTGATTCGTAGGCCGGGTAAGGCGCAGCCGCCACCCGGCTTTTTTGTTGCAGTGAGCCTGATGCGGCAATGCCCGGCGGCGCTTCGCTTGCCGGGCCTACGGGGTCAAATGCTGTGATTCGTAGGCCGGGTAAGGCGTAGCCGCCACCCGGCTTTTTTATACCCGGGCGAGGTACAGCGCTGGCATCCCTTCTTCGTCGGAGGTGTACAGCACCCACTGATTATCCGGTGAAAACGACGGATGCGGATGGGTCACCTGGCGATCGCCGTCCAGCACTTTCCAGCTGGTGTTGTGCTGGCAGATGGCGGTTTGCGTGCCTTTGGCAATATCGAATACCCAAATAAAGGGATCGTTCAGGCTGATATCGCCGGTGTTGTGTGGCGCACCGTCGCCGACGATCAGCGACCCGTCGTGGTTACTCATCAGATGGGAGCAGGGCGGGATCGCCATCAGCTGGCGGTTTTCCAGGGTGGCGGGATCGGCGCTGAACAGATAGCGCTGAGGATCGTTCTCCTTGTGCGCCACGTAATAGAGCGCGGAGCCGTCCGGCACCCAGAATTCGTGGGTAAAGCTCTCCCCCTCAGCATGCTGGCGCACCTTGCGCAAATTGCTGCCATCCTCGTTAATCAGCCACATGCGGGCGTCGATCGCATCGCGCGGGCCTTCGTGGCAGAACGCCACGGTATTGTCGTCAAAAGGACGGTAGATCGGGTGTCCGAGCCAGCGCTTTTCCTGCAAAATCACGCGGCGCTCGCCGGTTTGCAGGTCGATATTGATCAGGCGACATTCCGGGTTAGTAAAGTAAAACGCGCGGAACTTGCTCCAGTCGGTGAGCGGCTGCCAGTCGCTTTTTTTAATCTCGATACCTACCAGCTTCGTGCAGTCCGAGTTCGCCACCCAGGTACCGTAGGCCACCCAGTCGTCATTGACCTCATAGACCACATACTCTTCCAGACTCCCGAGGTCGACGCGCCGCAGTTCGCGGCTGTTTTTCACATACCACAGCGAGCGATCGTCCGTGGAGAGGAAGCCGCCAAAGGTATTATCTCCGGCGCCGTCGGTAAGCTGGGTTGCCTGTTGCTGGGCAATGTCCAGCAGGTAGTAGTTCCAGTGACCTTCGAAGGCACCACCAAAGATGAGCTTGCTGCCATCGCGGGTAAAGCATTTCTGATAGAAGTAGTTACGGTGACAGATGATGTGCGGGGGCGTCAGGCGGATCACCTCGCGTCCGGTTTCACTGTCCTGACGAGGCCGAAAACTCAGGGGAATGATTTTTCCTTTCATAATATGTTCCTTCAGATAAAAAAATACCCCACCGCAGTCGCGGCAGGGTATTGATAACGTATGGTAATTAGCGCATTGCGCGTTTCAGGATACGTTCAGCCTGACGCTGGAAGTCAGCAGCCGTCTCTTCAACGGTTTTCTGGCCATAGTCGATGTACTGCAGCGAAGTACCGAACTGCGCTACGATCTGCGGATCATCAAAGTATGGCGACACAGAGAGTTTCGCTGGCAGAGATTGCGCCAGACGCAGACCCGCAACCGCCGGATCGTCCTCTTTGATAGCGCCGTTTTCGGTCAGGTATTTCACCGCCACTTTGCTCAGCGGTACGCCACGCTCCAGGCCCAGGGTCTCAACGCCTTCTTTGCTGTTCAGCAGGAAGTTGATCACTTTCGCGGCCGCTTCCGGGTTCTTGGTCGATTTACCGATAGAGAGCATCTGTGCTGGTTTGAAGAACAGACCGGCATCGGTTGCACCCGGCAGCATTGGGTAGCTGCCCAGCTCCAGCTTCGCTGGTGGCTTCAGGTTGTCGGAATATTTTTTGATGGTGGAGTTCCACATGTAGGTGCCGCCCCATTCACCTTCGATCCACGGCTTCATCTCATACATGTTGCTCTTACCGAACGACGCATAGTACTTGGTGTCCGGCATCACGTGGCTGTCGATCAGCTTTTTATAGGTCTGGAAGAACTCAACCCACTGCTCTTTGGTGTAGGAGAATTTTTTCGCCTTCTCGTCCACCGCCGGGATGTTGTACTTCTGGATCATGTAGGAGTTCAGCAGCGCCAGGGTATCCTGGTGTTCGAGAATAACCGGGTAGTACTGTTTACCCAGCTTGCTCTCGAAGGCTTTACCCGCCGCCATCAGCTCATCCCAGGTTTTCGGGTATTCGACGCCCGCTTTTTTCCAGGTTTCATCGTTGAAGTAGAAGACGCGCGCGGTCACGGAGATCGGAATACCGTTCAGCTTGCCGTTGACCGTGGTCGACTGCAGCTCTTTTGGATCGAACTGGGACAGATCGATCACATCCTTCATTTTGTTCAGATCGTAGAAGCCGTCGCCGGTTTTAGAGAAGATCGGCAGCCAGTTCCAGTTGGTCTGCATCACGTCCGGCTCGGTGCCGCCCGCAATCTGCGTGGTCAGACGCGACAGGTGACCATCCCAGCCGGTGTATTCCGACTTCACGTTAATGTCCGGGTTCTGTTTGTGGAACTCTTCCAGGGCTTTCAGTGTGACCTGGTGACGGCCATTGCCGCCCCACCAGGACATACGCAGATCGGTGCTGTCCGCAGCAAAAGTGGGTAGGGCACTCATTCCAAAGGTAGCGGAGATAACGGCGCTTAAAAGCACTTTTTTCATTTTTATAACTCCATTAAAGAGAGATGTTCTGTTCAGTTTTTGCGTCAAAAATATGACACTTATTCATATCAAACTTAAAGTAAACCTTACGGTGAAGGCCCTTGTTGATCATGGGCTTAGCTTCATCGGAAGGAATTCGGGCTGTCAGTTCGTACTCGCCAACTTTCAGGTATACAAAGAATTCATGGCCCATATTTTCGGCGCGGACCATCTCACCGGTGCAGCAACCTTCAGCGAATGGCTCATCGGAAATAGAGACAAAATCAGGGCGAATGCCGTAGAAAATCTCCTTATCCGCGTGGCCGGCCACTTTTTCTTTCAGCTCCGGGCTTAACGGCATGGTCTGGTTGCCGATGGTCAGGGAGAGTTGACCATCCTGTTGCACCAGCTTGCTGGCACGGATGTTCATCTCCGGTGAGCCGATAAAGCCCGCGACGAACATGTTTTTCGGTTTGTGATACAGGTTGTCCGGGGTATCTACCTGCATGATGTGGCCGAGCTTCATCACGCAGATGCGGTCGCCCATGGTCATCGCTTCGGTCTGGTCGTGCGTCACGTAGACGGTGGTCGCCGGTTTGCCGGAGGCCTTCAGCTGCTTGTGCAGATCCGAAATACGGATACGCATCGAGGCACGCAGTTTGGCGTCGAGGTTGGAGAGCGGTTCGTCGAACAGGAACACGTCTGGCTTTTTCACAATCGCGCGGCCGACGGCCACACGCTGCGCCTGACCACCTGAAAGCTGGCGCGGCAGGCGGTCGAGCAGCTCTTCCAGCTCAAGGATTTTTGCCGCTTCGTTAACCTGGGTCTCAATCTGCGCTTTAGGCAGCTTGCTCAGCTTCAGGCCGAAGGCCAGGTTTTCCCGCACGGTCATGTGTGGGTAGAGCGCATAGTTCTGGAACACCATCGCAATCCCGCGCTCTTTTGGCGCGAGGTTGTTAACGATCTTATCCCCGATACGCACTTCACCGCCGCTGATGGTCTCCAGACCGGCCAGCATACGCAGGGTAGTGGACTTCGCGCAGCCGGAAGGGCCGACGATGACCATGAACTCACCTTCAGCGATTTTCAGGTCGATAGCATGTACCGCTTTGAAGCCGTTGGAGTAGACCTTTTCCAGTTTGTTGAAAATAACTTCAGCCATGATATTTCCCTCTTAACCTTTAATTCCGCTGCTGGTTACGCCCTGTACGAAGTAGCGCTGTGCCAGGAAGAAGACAATGATGGATGGCAGGATGGAGATGCTCGCCATTGCCAGAATTTCGTTCCACGGCGCCCCTTCGGTGACGTCGATGGACATTTTCAGAGCCAGTGCAATCGGGTATTTATCCACGCTGTAGACATAAATCAGCGGCCCGATAAAGTCGTTCATTGACCACATGAACTGGAACAGCGCCACGGAGATGATGGCTGGCTTCAGGATCGGTACCACCACGTACCACAGCACCTGAATGGAGTTACAGCCGTCAATCTGTGCCGCCTCTTCCATGTCACGCGGTACGCCGCGCAGGAACTGGATCAGCATGAAGACGAAGAACCCTTGCGTGGCGAAGGCCAGCGGCAGGTAGAGCGGCATATAGCTGTTCAGCATGCCCATTTCACGGAACATCAGGTACTGCGGGATCAACAGTACGGTGCTTGGCAGCAACATGGTGGTAATCAGCGTCGCGAACCAGAACTTCTTCCACGGGATCTCGAAGCGGGCAAAGCCGTACGCCACGATGGTGGAGGAGATAATGGTCAGGATCACTTTCGGGATCACATACTTAAAGGTGTTCAGCATGTAATGGCCGAAGTTGTACTCGGTACCGGTTTTCCAGCCGTTTACAAAACCGTCCCAGGTGGCGTGTGCGGGCCACAGGCTGAGGGTGGTGAAGATCTCGTGGTTCGGTTTGAACGACGCCGAGAACATCCACACCAGCGGATAGAGCATCAGCAGGCCAACAAACAGCAGGATCACATAGCGAATGGTGGCGCTAATTTTTTCACGACGCTGAGTACGCGCCACTTCACGCTCTGCGATACTTCTCGCCGTGGAGAGTTGTTGAATATCAGCCATTTTTGCCTCCTTTATCGGCGGAGTAGAAGACCCAGTATTTCGAAGACTTAAAGGCGATAGCGGCAAAGACAGCGACCACCAGGAACAGGATCCAGGCCAGCGCAGCGCCGTAACCCATGTCAAAGTACTTAAATGCGGTATCGTAGATGTAGAGTGAGAACAGGTAGGTGGAGTAAGTTGGTCCACCGCCGGTAATAACATACGGACCGGTAAATTCCTGGAACGCCTGGGTGGTCTGCATGATGAAGTTGAAGAAGATAACCGGCGTGATCAGCGGCACGGTCACTTTCATGAACATCTGCCATTTGGAGGCACCGTCAATCATCGCCGCTTCGTACTGCGACTGCGGCACGTTCTGCAGGGCAGCCAGGAAGATCACCATTGCAGAGCCGAACTGCCAGACGCGCAGCAGGGTCACGGACATCAGCGCCAGTGAGGGTTCGCCGAGCCAGTTCACCGCGTCGAAACCAAAGACGCCAATGAAGCTGTTAAGCAGGCCATCAATCGCGAACAGCGCACGCCACAGAACGGCAATCGCAACGGAGCTGCCGAGAATAGACGGAATATAATAAGCGGTACGGAAGAAGCCGATGCCGCGCAGTTTAAAGTTCAGAACAAACGCAATACCCAGCGCAAAGGCCAGCTTCAACGGGATAGTTAAAAATACGTAGGCAAAGGTCACGCCCATAGATTTCCAGAAGAGAGTATCTTCCGTAAACATGTAGCGATAGTTTTCTACGCCGTTAAATACGGGCGGGCTCATCAAATCGTACTCAGTAAAACTGAGGAAGAAAGATGAAACAAAGGGGAAAGCGGTGAAGAGTATCAACCCAATTATGTAGGGTGATATCCAGGCCAGCCCCAGCATCTTGTTTTCATTCATACATACCTACCTGGTAATTAATGGTTTAAAACGGAATCTGCCCGGCTCTGCCCGCTTAACAGCAAGCGAACAGCGGAATGCGTCTGGTGCGAAATTTCACTGCGGTATCTCCTTCTACCTGTTTATGAGTGCCGGTAATGCCGGGCGCATCCTGCCCGGCTAAGCAATTTTTTAAATCTTATGAACCACCGTTTTCAATTTGTAAAACGACGTTTTAATTTATTTTATTGTGATTTAAATCCACGTCATTCGATAAATAGTGGAAATGTGATCAAGGTCGAAACAGCGTTTCAATAAGGTGAGATGGGTGGCATTTTTATCGGTATGCGCGAAAAAATGAGGGAAGAAGGCCAGCTAAACGGGGACTTTGCTCACATATTCTGGGAATTATTGATAGCAGATACAAACTACTAATATTTGTAGCAAAACTGTAACATGAGAAGTAAGGTAGCGAGGATATAATTAACTTGTTGAATGATTCTTCGCGGAAATAAAGTGAATTGCACTTAAGAAGAAAAAGGCGATGCCCGCGCATCGCCTTATTTTTTATTTGAGGAAATCTTCACGAACCGGGGTGAAGGTATCCAGCAGCGTACCCGGTTTCAGGCAAACGCAGCCGTGCATAATATGCGGCTGCTTATAAAGCGTATCCCCGGCGGTCACCACATGCTTTTCTTCGCCGATGGTAAATTCAAACTCACCGGACAAAACATAGGTCAGCTGCTCATGGGGATGGTTATGCATTGGGCCAACGGCGCCTTGCTCAAAATTGACCTCTACCGCCATCATTTTGCCATCGTGCGCCAGAATACGGCGCGTCACGCCATTACCCAGATCTTCAAGCTGCGTCTCTTTATGGAAAATAAACATGCTCATGTCCTGTTATATAGTGAAACATCGTTTCATTTAATTTATCCCAGAGCCAGCTAAAAGGAAATGTTGAACCAGAGAACTGGAAACTCGATCACAAGTTTGCTTCACTGGATGAAACCGGAAAGGAGAGCAAAATGAAAACGATTGGCCTGTTGGGAGGAATGAGCTGGGAGTCCACCATTCCCTATTATCGTCTGATCAACGAAGGGGTAAAACAGCGCCTCGGGGGATTACACTCGGCCAGCCTGCTGCTGCACAGCGTCGATTTTCATGAAATCGAAGCCTGCCAGTCCAGCGGCGACTGGGAAAAGGCGGGAGAGATCCTGGCGGAGGCAGCACTGGGCTTGCAGGGTGCCGGGGCGCAGGCCATTTTGCTCTGCACCAACACCATGCACAAAGTCGCTGAGCAGATTGAAACCCGCTGTTCCCTGCCGTTCCTGCATATCGCCGATGCCACCGGGCGGGCGATTACCGCGGCGGACATGAACCGCGTGGCGCTGCTGGGTACGCGCTATACCATGGAGCAGGATTTTTACCGCGGGCGACTGACGGCGCAGTACGGCATCGAGAGCCTGATCCCGGACGAGGCGGACCGGGCCCGGATCAATCAGATCATCTTTGAAGAGCTGTGTCTCGGCACCTTTAGCGAGACGTCACGACAGTACTACCTCAGCGTGATCCGCAAGCTCGCCGATCGAGGGGCGCAGGGGGTGATCTTTGGCTGCACCGAGATTGGCCTGCTGATCCCGGCGGATGAAAGCCCGATCCCGGTGTTTGATACCGCCGCGATCCACGCCGCCGATGCGGTGGAATTTATCCTTTCGTAACGGGCGAGGCTAAAAGCTGTTCCAGCGGGTCGGTGATCGCCGCCAGCCCCTGTTGCAGATGCGCGCTGAAAGCGTCCACCAGCGCCGAGGCCGGGCGGTGCAGCGGGCGGATCAGGCTCACCGTAAACGGCACCGAGATACTGAAGCGGCGAATAACAATCCCGCTGTCGGCATAATCCAGCGCCGTCAGCGGATTGACCACCGAAATCCCCACCCCCGCGCGCACCATCGCACAGATGGAGGCCGCGCTGTGCGTCTCCACCACCATGCGTCGCTTCACCTGATGTTCGGCAAAAAGCTGGTCCAGCAGCTGGCGATAACTGTCAGTGCGCGACAGGCTGATGTAGTTCTCGCCCTGAAAATCACCCGGCGTCAGCACCGCTTTTGCGGCAAGGGGATGGCCGGCGGGCAGGACGCACACCTCATCTAATGACAGCAGCTCGTGACGCGCGGTGCCCGCTGGGGTCGCCAGGGTTTCGGTCAGGCCGAGATCGTGACGCTGGGCTGAGAGCCACTCCTCCAGCAGGGGCGACTCCTGGGGCACGATGGTCAGGTTCACGTCCGGGTAGCGGGCAAGAAACGGCTGTAGCAGGGCGGGTAAAAATGACTGGGAGAAGACCGGCAGGCAGACGACGGAGAGCTCGCCCTGGCGAAACTCGCGCAGGCTGTCGGCGGCGCTGACGATACGGTCCAGCCCGTACCAGGATCGCTGCACCTCTTCGAAGAGCCGCAGCCCCTGCACCGTAGGGTGCAGCCGCCCGCGGGTGCGCTCGAACAGCGTCAGGCCGATCACCTTCTCGAAGCGCGCCAGCTCGCGGCTCACCGTCGGCTGCGAGGTGTGCAGCAGGCGCGCGGCTTCGGTCAGGTTCCCGGCGGTCATCACCGCGTGGAAAATCTCAATATGGCGTAAATTCACAGCGGGCATGGCAGCAACCTGGTTAAACATAATCCATATCATTTTTGCATAGAGTTGCGATAAAACGATATTTTTTATTCTCTTCGCGCTGTGGCGTAATCATAAAAAACGTATTCCCGGAGAGCACCATGCCACGCCCGCTGAACAACACCGATACCGATCTCAATGCCGACAACCTGCTGCGCCTGCCCGCCGAGTTTGGCTGCCCTGTCTGGGTTTACGACGCGCAGATCATCCGCGACAAAATTGCCGCCCTGCATCAGTTCGACGTGGTGCGCTTTGCCCAGAAAGCCTGCTCCAACATCCATATTCTGCGCCTGATGCGCGAGCAGGGCGTCAAGGTCGACTCCGTATCGCTGGGTGAAATCGAGCGTGCGCTGGCGGCGGGCTACGATCCGCAGATCGACAGCGATGCGATTGTCTTTACTGCTGACCTGATCGACAGCGCGACGCTTGCCCGGGTGCATGAACTCCAGATCCCGGTCAATGCCGGTTCGGTGGATATGCTGGAGCAGCTCGGTCAGGTGTCGCCGGGCCATCGCGTCTGGCTGCGGGTTAACCCGGGCTTTGGTCACGGCCACAGCCAGAAGACCAACACCGGCGGCGAAAACAGCAAACATGGCATCTGGTACAGCGATCTCCCTGCGGCACTCACCGTACTGCAACGCTATAACCTGAAGCTGGTGGGCATTCATATGCATATCGGCTCCGGCGTGGATTACGGCCATCTCGAACAGGTGTGCGGCGCCATGGTGCGCCAGGTGATTGAGTTTGGTCAGGATCTGGAGGCGATCTCCGCAGGCGGCGGGCTGTCGATCCCTTATCGCGAAGGGGAAGAGGCGATCGATACCGATCACTACTACGGCCTCTGGAATGGCGCCCGTGACAAAATCGCCGCCCATCTGGGCCACCCGGTGAAGCTGGAGATCGAGCCGGGGCGTTTCCTCGTCGCCGAATCGGGCGTGCTGGTGTCTCAGGTGCGCAGCGTGAAGGCGATGGGCAGCCGCCATTTCGTGCTGATTGACGCAGGCTTCAACGATCTGATGCGCCCGGCCATGTACGGCAGCTACCACCATATTTCGGCGCTGGCTGCCGATGGCCGCGACTTATCTCAGGCCGATCTCGTGGAGACGGTGGTGGCCGGGCCGCTGTGCGAATCCGGGGATGTGTTTACCCAACTGGAGGGCGGGAAAGTGGAAACCCGCGCGCTGCCGCCGGTCGTACCGGGGGATTATCTGGTGCTGCACGATACCGGCGCATACGGCGCGTCCATGTCATCCAACTACAACAGCCGCCCGCTGCTGCCGGAAGTGCTGTTCGATAAGGGCGCGGCGCGCCTGATCCGCCGCCGCCAGACCATTCAGGAACTGCTCGCCCTCGAACTGTTCTGATCCCACCAGGGTCCCGTCGCCACCGAATCGCGTAACACCAGCGTGCCGGTGAAGGGCGGGATCGCTTCGATAGGCTCGTTTTTGACCAGCCGGATGGCCTGATCGATAGCGGTGGTGATCATGTTGTCGATGGGCAGATAGACGGTAGAGAGCCCCGGCTCCAGCCACTTCGCACAGGGTGCGTCATCGAAGCCGAACAACGACACATCCTGTGGAATGCGCAGCCCGGCCTGGTGCAGCGCCTTCGACGAGCCCAGCGCCATATCGTCGTTACAGGCAAACAGGGCGCTGAACGTCACCTTTTCGTTCAGCAGCTCCTGACACAGCTCGTATCCGCGCGTCATCCCCGAATCGCCATACTTCACCCGGTTCTCATCCCAGGGAATGCCGTGCTTCTCCAGCGCCTTGCGATAACCCGTCAGCCGCGCCTTGCCGGTAGGGGTGTGGATCGGCACGGTTATGCAGGCGATCTCCCGGTGCCCCTGGCTTATGAGGTACTCCACCGCGTTGAAGGCCGCCTCCTGCTGCTCGAAGAAGACGCAGCGCTCCCGCGCCTGGCTGACGTCACGGTTGATCACAATAAGCGGCATCTTCACGCTGTTGATGAGCTTCATGATCGCTTTTTCGCTCATGTAGCGGGTGTAGAGCACGATGGCATCGCACTGGCGATCGGCCAGCATCTGCACCGCTTCCTCTTCCCGCTCCGGGGTGTCGTGACCGTCGGTGACAATCAGCTGCTTGCCGTGCGTTTCGGTCTGCCTGGAGGCCTGTTGCAGCAGGCGACCAAAGTAAAAACCGTCAAAGGTCGAGACCACCAGACCAATGCTGTTGCTGGTCCGGTTCGCCAGCGATCGCGCCAGGAAATTGGGGCGATAGCCCAGCTCTTCCATCGCGTTAAAAACCTGCTGACGGGTGCTCTCTTTTACCTGACCTGTGCCGTTCAGTACGCGCGATACGGTGGCTTTCGACACGCCCGCACGCAGTGAGACATCCAGCATTGTTGCCATTCGATATTCCTGCTTCCACGTTATGCACGGAAGTTTATCACAGACGTTCAGAGGCATAAGCCGGGCGGGAGGGTGAAAACCCCCATCACGATCACGCTTTCCGGCAACAGATGAGGGAGTAACGACAAGTGGCATACCAAAGTGATGATAAATCATACTCCGGGATACCTATTGTCGCGTTGGGAGCTTAATCACAGAACAAATCTTCACCAGAAGCTATTTTTGGTATGCCAATAGAAGCCGGCTGAACACCTAAATCCCAATAAAGGCCCTTTTACTGAGGTACTACCCTATGGCATTACAGGAAAAACTGATCAACTCTCTGGGCAGTTTCGCCACAAAGTTCAACAGTTATCGCTATATCATGGCGATTAAGTCCGCCTTCATCACCTTAATGCCGGTCATCATTGTTGGCGCATTCTCGGTGCTGATCTCCAACATGGTGCTGGATCCGAAAAACGGCTTAGCCAGCTTTGAGTCGCTTTCGTTTCTCGCCACGCTGAAACCGATCACCAGCGCCCTGAACTACGCCACGCTCAACTTCCTCAATATCGGGGCCGTGTTCCTGATCGGCATTGAGCTGGGGCGCATCAATGGCATTAAGTCGTTGTTCCCGGGGCTGCTGGCGGTGATCTGCTTTATCTGCGTCACCCCGACCACCGTTGAGATGATGGTCGATGGCGAAATGCACATGGTTAAAGATGTGCTCCTGCGCCAGTTCTCGGATACCCGCAGCCTCTTCCTCGGCATGTTTATCGCCATCCTGTCGGTGGAGATCTACTGCTGGCTGGAGGGGCGTCCAGGGCTGAAAATCAGAATGCCGGACACCGTGCCGCCAAACGTCTCGGCCTCGTTCTCGGCCCTGATCCCGGCGATTATCACCACTACCACCATAGCCACCTTCGGCTTTGTCTTTCATCAGCTCACCGGCATGTACCTCTACGATGCGGTATACCAGGTGGTGCAGCAGCCGCTTGAGCGCGTGGTGCAAAGCCTGCCGGGGATCCTGCTGTTGATGTTCGTGGCCCAGCTCTTCTGGGTGATAGGGATCCACGGCAATCAGATGATCAAGCCGATCCGCGAGCCGCTGCTACTGGGGGCGATCACCGTCAACATGAGCGCTTTTGAGCAGGGCAAAGAGATCCCGAACATCATCACCATGCCGTTCTGGGATGTCTATATGAGCATCGGCGGCTCGGGTCTGACCATCGGCCTGCTCATCGCGGTGATGATCGGCACCAAACGCAAAGAGATGAAAGAGATCGCCAAGCTCTCCATCGGCCCGGGGATCTTTAACATTAACGAGCCGGTGATCTTCGGTATGCCAATCATGCTCAACCCGATTCTGGCGATCCCGTTCATCATCACCCCGCTGGTGACCGGCACCATCGGCTACTTCGCCACCGTCACTGGTTTTGCCGGCAAAGCGGTGGTGATGGTGCCCTGGACCACGCCGCCGCTGATCAACGCCTGGCTCTCTACCGCCGGGTCGATGGGCGCGGTGGTAACCCAGCTGGTCTGTATTATCACCGCCGTACTGATCTATCTGCCGTTTGTGAAGATCGCCTCCCGCCGGGCAGAGCAGGCCGCGATGCAGGCCGCGAACCAGGAGGCGACGAATAACGCATGAGCATTAAACAGATGACTATCCCTGAGGGGTTTATTCTTGGGGCCGCGGCCTCCGCCTGGCAAACCGAGGGCTGGAGCGGTAAGAAAGCGGGGCAGGATTCCTGGATCGATCTCTGGTACAAAAACGATCGTCAGGTGTGGCACAACGGCTACGGCCCGGCGGTGGCGACCGACTTTATCAACCGTTTCCGGGAAGATGTGGCGCTGATGAAGCTGGCGGGGCTGACCCACTACCGCACCTCCATCAACTGGTCGCGTTTTCTTACCGACTACGAAAACGCCACCGTTGATGAGGAGTACGCTGCGTATTACGACGCCCTGTTTGCCGAGATGCGTCGTCAGGGCATTGAGCCGATGATCTGCCTCGAACACTACGAGCTGCCGGGTACGCTGCTGGAAACCTACGGCGGCTGGGCGTCGAAGCATGTGGTCGAGCTGTTCACCCGCTATGCTGAACAGGTCTTTGCCCGCTATCACCATGTGGTGAAGCGCTGGTTTACCTTCAACGAGCCGATAGTGGTGCAGACCCGGGTATACCTCGACGCCCTGCGCTGGCCTTATGAGCAGAACACCCATACCTGGATGCAGTGGAACCACCACAAAGTGCTGGCGACGGCGAAGGTGGTGAAGCTGTTCCGCGAGAAGAGCTACAGCGGCAGCGTAGGCTGTATCCTCAATCCGGAAGTCACTTATCCCCGCTCTCGGGCCGCCCACGACATCAAGGCCGCGGAGATCTACGATCTGTTCTACAACCGGGTTTTCCTCGATCCGCTGGTGCATGGGCGTTATCCCCAGGAACTCTTCACCCTGCTGGAAAAACATCAGGTGCGGTGGGAGTACAACGATGACGAACTGGCCCTGATTGCGGAGAACACCGTCGATGAGCTGGGGATCAACCTCTATTACCCGCACCGGGTGAAGGCGCCGTCCCGGGCCTGGCATCCCGAGACGCCGTTCCATCCGGCATACTACTACGAGCCGTTTGACCTGCCGGGGCGAAGGATGAACCCCTCCCGCGGCTGGGAGATCGCCCCGCGCATCATCTACGACATGGCGATGCGCATCAAAAACGACTACCGCAATATCGACTGGTTCGTGGCCGAAAGCGGCATGGGGGTGGAAAACGAAGGCCAGTACCGTAACCGCGATGGCATCATCGAGGACAACTACCGCATCAACTTTATCAGCGAACACCTCTATTACACGCTGCTGGCGCGGGAGGAGGGGGCAAACTGCCACGGTTACATGCTGTGGGCCTTCACCGATAACGTCTCGCCGATGAACGCCTTTAAGAACCGCTACGGCCTGATTGAGATCGATCTGGCGGACAACCGTGCCCGACGTCCCAAAAAATCGGCCAGCTGGTTCCGGCAACTGCGCGATAAGCGCGTGCTGACCCTGACCATTGATGATGAATGGAAGTAGGCGAAGAGTGCGACGCTTCTGGTAACATAGGGCACAAACTGGCCGGGAAGCTGCCCGGCCCGCGCATTAACTCTCAGTACAGGTGATAACGTGGATAAGGCTGT
This sequence comes from Leclercia sp. EC_58, assembly GCF_019584355.1. NCBI lineage: Bacteria > Pseudomonadati > Pseudomonadota > Gammaproteobacteria > Enterobacterales > Enterobacteriaceae > Leclercia > Leclercia sp. EC_58. The sequence goes on along the minus strand of NZ_VDAM01000001.1, from coordinate 208,831 downwards.
CGTCCCGGCGGAAAAGAAGCAGTACCAGGAGATTGGCGAGGATTTACGCGCCCAGATCGTCCAGGGGCACTATCCCGTGGGCTCACGTCTGCCGCCGGAGCGCAACATTGCGGAAACCTACGGCGTCAGCCGTACCATCGTGCGTGAGGCGCTGCTGATGCTGGAGCTACAGGGCACCGTGGATATTCGCCAGGGTTCCGGCGTCTACGTGATGCGCATTCCTGAAGAGCATGAGAACGAGGAAGAGCGCTTCTTTCACAGCGACGTTGGCCCGTTCGAGATTTTGCAGGCGCGCCAGCTGCTTGAAAGTAACATTGCCGCCTTTGCTGCGAAGATGGCGACCCGGGCGGACATCGATAATCTGCGCCGCATCATCGAGCAAGAGCAGCGGGCGATCGCCGCCAACGATAACAGCCAGGACAACAATAAAATGTTCCACCTGGTGCTGGCGGGGGCGACGCAGAATCAGATGCTGCTGGGTACCGTCGAAAGTATCTGGCATCACATGGACAGCAGCCCGCTCTGGCAGCAGTTCAACGCCCATATCGCCAGCCGGGCGTATCGCCTGAAGTGGCTGGGCGACAGACAAACCATCCTCGCCGCCCTGCGCCGTCGTGACGTGATGGGTGCCTGGCAGGCGATGTGGCAACATCTGGAAAATGTCAAAAAGAGTCTGCTGGAGCTCTCCGACGAGGACGCCCCGGACTTTGACGGCTACCTGTTTGAGTCGGTCCCCCTTTTCCAGGGGAAACTGATGTGATTATTCAACCGCTGTACGCGGCTCCGCATCACGCGGAGCAGGTGATTGACTGGCTGTGGCAGGCCTTTGGTGACGGCCTGTCGCGTGACTTTTTTGCCAGCGTCGTGACCTATAGCCAGACCCCCGGCGCGCTGCCGCTCACCTTTATTGCTACCGAAGGGAAACGCCTGCTCGGCACGGTGGGACTTTGGCGCTGCGATCTGATTACCCGCCAGGATCTCCATCCCTGGCTGGCGGCGCTGTATGTGGACGACGCGGCGCGCGGACAGGGGCTGGCGGGGAAATTACAGCGGCACGTTCAGCGCTACGCAGCAGAGAGCGGCTTTAGTGAACTGCATCTCTGGTCTGCCTGCCGCGATTTTTATGAGCGCTACGGCTGGCATTACATCGGTGACGGTCTGGAGTACCCGGACAAAACCGTTCATCTCTACCGCTATTCGCTGGCGGACTCTGCCGGCGGCACAACGGAGTGACGGCGCACCAGCGTTGGGCTGAATAGGTGGGTGATCTCCGGCGGCTGGCGTTTATCCGCCAGTGACAGCGCCAGCTCCGCCGCCTGGGTCGCCATGGTGACGATAGGATAGCGCACCGTGGTCAGGCGCGGCCGCACATAGCGCGAAATAAGAATGTCATCGAAGCCAATCAGCGAAATATCCCCCGGCACGTCAATGCCGTTATCGTTCAGCACCCCCATCGCCCCGGCGGCCATCGAGTCGTTGTAACAGGCGATCGCCGTAAAGTTACGACCCCGTCCCAGCAGCTCGGTCATCGCCTGCTCGCCGCCGCGCTCGTCAGGTTCACCATAAGTGACCAGGCGATCGTTGCAGGGCAGGTCATTCTCACGCAGCGCATCGTAATAACCCTGCAGCCGATCTTCGGCATCCGAAATGGGGTGGTTGGAGCAGAGATAGCCGATACGGGTATGCCCCTGCTGGATCAGATGGCGGGTAGCAAGCCAGGCGCCGTAGCGATCGTCCAGCGCCACGCAGCGCTGCTCATAGCCGGGAATTATGCGGTTCACAATCACCATGCCGGGGATCTGCTTCATCAGATGCACCAGCTCCTCATCCGGCAGCTTTTTGGCATGTACCACCAGCGCCGCGCAGCGATGGCGGATCAGCTGTTCAATCGCCTGACGCTCTTTCTGCTCGTTGTGGTAGCCATTGCCGATCAGCAGAAAATTACCGGTCTGGTAGGCGACCTGCTCGACGGCTTTGACCATCGCGCCGAAAAAGGGATCGGAGACATCGCCTACCACCAGCCCGACGGTATCGGTAGACTGCTGAGCCAGCGCCCGGGCGTTGGCGTTGGGGTGATAGTTCAGGGATTCCATGGCGGTCAGCACCGCCTGGCGGGAGGTTTCACTGGCTTTCGGAGAGTTGTTGATCACACGTGAAACCGTGGCGACGGAAACACCCGCCAGTCGGGCCACATCCTTTATTGTCGCCATTCTCTACCTTCTTGTTTGGGTAAGCGTTTACACACTCAATAGTGTTGCGGAAAAGTGAGGTGTATTCAAGCGCAGGGCGGTGAGGCAATTCACAAAGGTGAGAAACGCTGGCGGAAACGGTGTAATCGTTACACAGCGAAGCGTGACAGAAGAGGGTGAATTTGAATCTTTGGTTACACTTTGCCTCAGGCTGTTGCGATTGTCTGCTGGCAGGGGTTTGGGCCGCGTTGCTACATTTGAGATCCCAGAGGTATTGATAGGTGAAGTTGACCCCGGGTTAACTGACACGCTTTACACCAGCCTGCGTTCTTACGCAGGTTTTTTTTTGCTTGTTGTTCAACATGTAACAGCCAGGGAGAAAATTCACACCTGGTTGCACTTCGGCTCATTCCCTTGCTTTTTTGCGCTGGAGAAGTCGAGGGCCCGGAGCCACAATCAAGATCCCAGAGGTATTGATTGGTGAGAATTCTTAGTACGTACTGCGTACTCATCTCTTGCACCAACCTGCGCAGATGCGCAGGTTTTTTTTTGTCCCTATCCGGTTGTCGCTCCCACCGCACTTCTCGTGTAATCTGCCACAATTTACCGTAACCCGGCTAATTGAAAAGCAAAGGGAGTTGAAATGCTATTTGGGTTTTTCCGCACACTGTTTCGTATCCTCTTTCGCGTCCGTCTGACTGGCGACACCCAGGCTCTGCACGCTGAACGCGTTATTATTACCCCCAACCATGTCTCTTTTATTGACGGCATTCTGCTGGCGCTGTTTTTACCCGTGCGCCCGGTCTTTGCGGTCTACACCTCTATCAGCCAGCAGTGGTACATGCGCTGGCTGTCGAGCGTGATTGAGTTCGTTCCGCTCGATCCCACCAAACCGATGATGATCAAACATCTGGTGCGACTGATCGGGCAGGGACGTCCGGTGGTGATCTTCCCGGAAGGGCGCATCTCCATCACCGGCTCGCTGATGAAAATTTATGACGGCGCGGGCTTTGTGGCGGCGAAATCAGGCGCCACTGTGGTGCCGGTACGCATTGAAGGCGCAGAACTCACCTTTTTCAGCCGCCTGAAAGGGCTGGTGAAGCAGCGCCTGTTCCCGCGTATTACCCTGCATCTGCTGCCGCCAACCACCTTGCCGATGCCCGACGCGCCCCGCGCCCGCGACCGACGTAAGATCGCCGGGGAGATGCTGCATCAGATCATGATGGAAGCCCGCATGGCGGTGCGTCCGCGTGAAACCCTGTATGAGTCGCTGCTGACGGCAATGTACCGTTATGGCGCTAAGAAAAACTGTATCGATGACATCAATTTTGCGCCTGATACTTATCGCAAGCTGCTGACCAAGACGCTGTTTGTCGGCCGTATCCTTGAGAAATACAGCCAGCAAGGGGAGAAGATTGGCCTGATGCTGCCGAACGCCGGGATCAGCGCGGCGGTGATCTTTGGCGCCGTCTCCCGCGGTCGTGTCCCGGCCATGCTCAACTATACCGCAGGGGTGAAAGGGCTCAGCAGCGCTTTCACCGCCGCGCAGATCAAGACTGTCTTCACCTCACGCACGTTTCTCGATAAAGGCAAACTCTGGCATCTGCCGGAGCAGCTTACTCAGGTACGCTGGGTCTTTCTGGAAGATCTTAAGGCGGAAGTCACCCTCGGCGATAAGCTGTGGATCTTTGCTCACCTGCTGATGCCGCACCTGGCGCAGGTAAAACAGCAGCCGGAAGATGCCGCCGTGATCCTCTTTACCTCCGGCTCGGAGGGGAACCCGAAAGGGGTCGTTCACAGTCATAAAAGCCTGCTGGCCAACGTCGAGCAGATCAAAACCATCGCCGACTTCACCGCCCGGGATCGCTTTATGTCGGCGCTGCCGCTGTTCCACTCCTTTGGCCTGACGGTGGGACTGTTTACGCCGCTGCTGACCGGTGCCGAAGTGTTCCTCTACCCGAGCCCGCTGCACTATCGCATCGTGCCGGAGCTGACCTATGACCGCAACTGCACGGTGATCTTCGGCACCTCGACCTTCCTTGGCAACTACGCCCGTTTTGCCAATCCGTATGATTTCCATCGCGTGCGCTACGTGGTGGCCGGGGCGGAAAAATTGCAGGAGAGCACCCGCCAGCTGTGGCAGGACAAATTTGGTCTGCGCATTCTGGAGGGCTACGGCGTGACCGAGTGCGCGCCGGTGGTCTCTATTAACGTGCCGATGGCGGCCAAACCGGGAACGGTAGGACGCATTCTGCCGGGAATGGACGCCCGTCTGCTCGCTGTGCCGGGCATTGAAGAGGGCGGACGTCTGCAGCTGAAAGGGCCGAACATCATGAACGGCTATCTGCGGGTCGAAAATCCGGGTGTGCTGGAAGCGCCAACGGCGGAAAACGCCAACGGCGAGGTGGAGACCGGCTGGTACGACACCGGCGATATCGTGCGCTTCGATGATCAGGGCTACGTGCAGATCCAGGGGCGGGCGAAGCGCTTCGCCAAAATCGCCGGTGAAATGGTTTCGCTGGAGATGGTGGAGCAGCTGGCGCTGGGGGTATCCCCTGACAAAATGCACGCCACTGCGGTGAAAGCCGACGCCAGTAAAGGTGAAGCCCTGGTGCTCTTTACTACCGACAGCGAGCTAAAACGCGATCTCCTTCTGCAACATGCTCGCGCACATGGCATCCCTGAGCTGGCCGTGCCGCGTGATATTCGTTATCTCAAGCAACTTCCGGTGCTGGGCAGCGGTAAACCGGATTTTGTCACCCTGAAAGGCATAGTTGAACAGGCGGAGCCGCATGATGAGTGAGTCAGTACCTACTAACACATCCATCTGGTCGAAAGGGATGATGGCGGTTATCGCCGCCCAGTTTCTCTCTGCCTTTGGTGATAACGCGCTGCTGTTTGCCACTCTGGCGCTGCTCAAATCCCAGTTTTATCCGGACTGGAGCCAGCCGATCCTGCAGATGGTGTTTGTGGGCGCTTACATCATTTTTGCCCCTTTTGTCGGCCAGGTGGCGGACAGCTTCGCCAAAGGGCGGGTGATGATGTTTGCCAACAGCCTGAAACTGCTGGGAGCGGCGAGTATCTGCTTTGGCGTCAATCCATTTGTGGGCTATACGCTGGTGGGCGTCGGGGCGGCAGCCTACTCCCCGGCCAAATATGGCATTCTCGGTGAACTCACCACCGGCGATAAGCTGGTGAAAGCCAACGGGCTGATGGAGGCCTCCACCATTGCGGCGATCCTGCTGGGCTCGGTAGCCGGCGGCGTGCTGGCCGACTGGCACGTACTGGCGGCGCTGGGGGTTTGTGCCGTGGTGTATGGCGGGGCGGTGATCGCCAACCTGTTTATCCCGAAACTGCCGGCGGCGCGTCCGGGGCAGTCCTGGCGCTTTACGCCGATGACCGCCAGCTTCTTTAACGCCTGTCGCGTGCTGTGGCGTAACGGCGAAACCCGTTTCTCACTGATGGGCACCAGCATGTTCTGGGGCGCAGGGGTAACGCTGCGCTTCATGCTGGTGCTCTGGGTGCCGACGGCGCTGGGCATTACCGATAACGCCACGCCGACCTATCTCAACGCCATGGTGGCGGTGGGGATCGTGCTGGGCGCGGGAGCCGCGGCGAAGCTGGTGACGCTGCAAACCGTCGCCCGTTGCATGCCTGCCGGGGTCCTGATCGGCCTGGTGGTGCTGATCTTCGCCCTGCAACATGCGCTGTTGCCTTCCTATGCGCTGCTCTTCCTGATGGGGATCTGCGGGGGCTTCTTCGTGGTGCCGCTGAACGCGCTGCTCCAGGAACGCGGGAAGCATACCGTCGGCGCGGGAAATGCCATCGCGGTGCAAAATCTCGGCGAAAACGCCGCCATGCTGCTGATGCTCGGTCTTTACTCGCTGGCGGTGAAGGTGGGCGTACCTGTGGTGGGCATTGGCGTCGGGTTTGGCGGACTGTTTGCGGTGGCGATAGCGGCGCTGTGGGTATGGCAGCGTCGGCGATGATGTGGCGGCGGCTACGAAATCCGTCTTTGACCTTGTAGGCCCGGCAAGCGAAGCGCCGCCAGAGCGACTTGTCGGGTGGCGGCTTCGCCTTACCCGACCTGTGAAACTAAAAAGGCAACTGTCGTTGCCTTTTTGCGTTTATTACGGCGCCGGATAGGTATACACCTGATGCACCGCCTCAATCTCCGCTAACACCTCTTCGCTCAACTCCAGATGGAAGCTTTCGATATTCGTTTTCAGCTGCTCCATGGTGGTCGCGCCCAGCAGGGTGCTGGCGACAAACGGCTGACGGCGCACAAAGGCCAGCGCCATCTGCGCCGGATCGAGCCCGTGACGTCTGGCGATATCGACATAGGCCGCCACCGCTTTTTGCGTCTGCTCGCCGCTGTACCGGGTAAAGCGGCTGAACAGGGTATTACGTGCCCCCGCCGGTTTTGCACCGTTAAGATATTTACCGGTCAGCGTACCAAAGCCCAGGCAGGAGTACGCCAGCAGCTCGACGCCTTCATACTGGCTCACTTCCGCCAGACCCACTTCGTAGCTGCGGTTCAGCAGGCTGTACGGGTTCTGAATGGTCACGATACGCGGCAGGTCGTGCTTGTCTGCCAGGTGCAGATAACGCATCACGCCGAACGCCGTTTCGTTAGAGACGCCGATGTAGCGGATTTTGCCCGCGCGCTGGCACTCGGTTAACGCTTCCAGGGTCTCCAGCAGCGTGACAACAGGGGCACTGTCGCTCCAGCTGTAGCCCAATTTGCCAAAGCAGTTTGTTGCGCGCTGTGGCCAGTGAACCTGATAGAGATCGAGATAATCGGTCTGCAGACGCGTCAGGCTGGCGTCCAGCGCGGCGCGGATGTTTTTACGATCGAGGACCTGATTCGGGCGGATGCCGCTGTCGTTATTGCGGGAGGGGCCGCTGACCTTGGAGGCGACAATCAGCTTTTCGCGATTACCGCGCTTTGCCAGCCAGTTACCGACGTAGGTTTCAGTTAATCCCTGCGTTTCCGGACGCGGCGGCACCGGGTACATTTCCGCGACATCAATCAGGTTAATGCCCTGGCTGACGGCGTAATCGAGTTGTGCATGGGCATCGGCTTCGCTATTTTGTTCACCAAATGTCATCGTGCCCAACCCCAGTTGGCTTATCTCAAGAGCGCTATGGGGGATACGGTGATAATGCATAGCCGGCTTCCTTATTTGACATGTTATCTGCGTCAGGAAATTCCCGACAAAGGACTATAAACATGACAGAGGGGAAGGGAAAAATCAAAAGGCCAGCAAGCCGCTGACCTTTATTATTATCTTTCTATAATCTGTGAAACTTCGTCGCGGTTAATCTGCATATTGTTACCCTGCTGATCGCGGTAGCTGACCAGCCCGGTATCATCGTCGACTTCGGGTTTGCCGTCGGTCAGAATCATACGACCATCTTTGGTCGCCATGACGTAGTCGCTGCTACAACCAGAAACGGCAAACGCTAAACCAACTGCCGAGATTATCACTGCCCATTTCTTCATTCTTGTTACCTCCGCCTGGCTCGTGTTAGTTATCAGTGTAGTAATAACTCTGCCGTTGTTTTTCTGAAAGTGGTCAATTCTGAAAAAACAGGGAAATGTGTGATAAAAAGCAACATTCTGGCTAAAAAGTCAGGTATTCAGAAGAAAGTGACGTGCCAGCAACGCGCCCGTGAAGTTTTTTTTCAAATAAAAGCCCCGGGGCAGGGTGAGGATCGGTTCGCCGCGTGCGCCAATGGCCTCGGTAAGCGCTTTACTGTTTGCGGCTTTTGGCCGAAGCTGGAGCACCTCGCCGTGGCGGGCAGTGATGCGCTCAACCTGACCCAGGACGATCATGTCCATCAACTCCTCCCAGTCCAGACGCAGCTGACGATCCTCTTCTTCGTTCGGGCTCCAGATCAACGGCGCCCCGACGCGACGGGCGGCCAGTGGGATCGCGCGATCCCCCTCAACCGGGATCCACAGCACGCGTTTCAGCTTATGGCGTACGTGACTGCTCTCCCATGTGATCCCCGTATTGCCGGTTAGCGGCGCCACGCAGACAAACGTCGTCTCCAGGGGGCGGCCTGCGCTGTCGATGGGGATGGTCTTGAGCTCTACCCCCAGGGCGGCAAAATCCTGTTCAGGCTTACTGCCCGCGCTGGCTCCCAGCCAAAGTTCCAGCAGAACGCCTGTCCAGCCTTTATCGCGCTTAAGATCGGGCGGAATGGGCAGGCCTGCCAGGGCAGCGAGTTCACCCAGCGAATAGCCCGCCAGACGCTGCGCTTGTTGCAGTAACACCGCTTCCGTAGCAGGAGGCGAAGAGAGGGGAGCGAGGGGAAGCATGATAATTGCCTTTTGGTTAAAAAATGAACAGTAGTTTTCCACCGCACAGAGAGAGTTTATCTTTTTCTTTTTGCATGTGCCAGGTTAATGATTTATATGTGTTTTTATGGCCATTTTCCCCTGCGCTGCCGGTCGGTTATCCAGGTTGTCCAAATCTGGTCACTGACAATAAACAGGATCTTACACCCAGTTATCCACAGAAAAATGGGATAACTGGGAATAACCCCCACTACTGTTTCCATTTACAGCCTTGACGCGCGACGAAAATCGAAAATTCAGACAAAATGTGCCTAACTTATTGGCACAATCTGTGGATAAAACCGACGTTGCTCGATCTTTCATCAGCACAACGATCTTTCAGGTGACCTGCATCACACAATGCTGTGCATTTCACAGATAATCTCATTTAAACTAATGAAAAATAGAGAGTTGTAAAAAACGCTAATCTCTGCAATATTCAGAGTGATCTGGGTTGTCCATCGGTAATTCCATACTTCTTCACAACTCTATCCACAGAAAAAGTGTATAAAATTGCCCTTCCTGGCGGTCATCTGTTTATAACTCCGATGATAATTGTGAGTTATTCAAATGTTATTCGGCTCCAGGCCCGAAAGAGAGTGGTTTACCGCCTCACTGGAGTGTGAAACAATCATTTATATATAAGGTTTAGTTTGGGGTAGTCCGGTGATTGATGACGATGGCTACCGCCCGAATGTAGGTATCGTAATTTGTAATCGCCAGGGGCAGGTCATGTGGGCCCGGCGATATGGTCAGCACTCCTGGCAATTTCCCCAAGGCGGGATTAACCCTGGAGAGTCCGCAGAGCAAGCGATGTATCGGGAGCTGTTCGAAGAAGTTGGCTTAAGCCGCAAGGATGTTCGCATTCTGGCTTCGACCCGCAACTGGTTGCGTTACAAGTTACCGAAGCGTTTGGTGCGTTGGGACACAAAGCCGGTATGTATCGGCCAGAAACAGAAATGGTTTCTTCTGCAATTGGTGAGCAGCGATGCGGATATCAATATGCAAACCAGCAGCACGCCTGAGTTTGATGGCTGGCGCTGGGTCAGCTACTGGTATCCCGTTCGGCAGGTCGTGTCGTTTAAGCGCGATGTTTACCGCAGGGTGATGAAAGAGTTCGCAAGTGCCGTGATGATGCTTCAGGAGGTTCCTCCTAAGCCCCAGAGCGCACCTGCCTGGCGACGTAAAAGAGGTTAAGCTACGCACATTATGCTCACCCGCCTGCGCGAAATAGTCGAGAAGGTGGCCAGTGCCCCACGGCTCAACGAGGCGCTGGATATTCTGGTCACTGATATCTGCCTTGCGATGGAAACCGAGGTCTGTTCGGTCTACCTGGCCGACCACGACCGCAGGTGTTACTACCTTATGGCCACGCGCGGATTGAAAAAACCGCGTGGTCGTACCGTTGCGCTGGCGTTTGATGAAGGCGTAGTGGGTCTGGTCGGGCGTCTGGCCGAACCCATCAACCTTGCCGATGCGCAAAAACACCCCAGCTTCAAATATATCCCCTCCGTAAAAGAGGAGCGTTTTCGCGCCTTCCTGGGCGTACCGATCATCCAGCGTCGCCAGCTGCTGGGCGTGCTGGTTGTGCAGCAGCGCGAACTGCGTCAGTACGACGAAAGCGAGGAGTCATTCCTCGTTACGCTGGCCACGCAAATGGCGGCTATTCTTTCCCAGTCCCAGCTCGCGGCACTGTTTGGTCAGTACCGGCAGACGCGCATTCGCGCCTTGCCGGCCTCGCCCGGCGTCGCGATCGCCGAAGGCTGGATGGACGCCACGCTGCCGCTCATGGAGCAGGTTTACGAAGCCTCCACGCTGGACACCGCCCTTGAGCGCGAACGTCTGACCGGCGCGCTGGAGGAGGCTGCCAACGAGTTTCGCCGCTACAGCAAGCGCTATGCCGCAGGTGCACAAAAAGAGACGGCGGCGATCTTCGATCTTTATTCACACCTGTTGTCTGATGCCCGGCTGCGTCGTGAGCTGTTTGATGAGGTCGACAGGGGCTCGGTGGCGGAGTGGGCCGTCAAAAAGGTCGTCGAAAAATTCGCCGAACAGTTTGCCGCCCTGACCGATGGCTATCTGAAAGAGCGTGCCGGGGATCTGCGTACCTTAGGTCAGCGTCTGCTGTTCCATCTCGATGACACCATTCAGGCTGCCAATACCTGGCCGCCGCGCTTTGTGCTGGTGGCGGATGAGCTTTCCGCCACCACGCTCGCGGAGTTGCCGCAGGACAGACTGGCCGGGATCGTGGTTCGTGACGGCGCCGCCAACTCCCATGCCGCCATTATGGTGCGGGCGCTCGGGATCCCGACGGTAATGGGGGCCGATATTCAGCCCTCTGCGCTGCACCGGCGCACGCTGGTGGTGGACGGTTATCGCGGCGAGCTGCTGGTCGATCCTGAACCGGTACTGTTGCAGGAATATCAGCGCCTTATCAGCGAAGAGAACGAGCTGAGCCGTCTGGCGGAAGACGACGTCAACCAGCCTGCGGCGCTGAAAAGCGGTGAGCGCATTAAGGTAATGCTCAATGCCGGGTTAAGCCCGGAACATGAAGAGAAGCTCGGCAGCCGTATTGATGGTATCGGTCTCTACCGCACCGAGATCCCGTTCATGCTGCAAAGCGGCTTCCCCTCCGAAGAAGAGCAGGTGGCGCAGTATCAGGGCATGCTGCAGATGTTCAACGACAAGCCGGTGACGCTACGTACGCTGGACGTTGGCGCAGATAAGCAACTGCCGTACATGCCTATCAGCGAAGAGAACCCTTGCCTGGGCTGGCGCGGGATCCGCATTACTCTCGATCAGCCGGAGATCTTCCTGATCCAGGTGCGCGCCATGCTGCGCGCCAATGCGGCGACCGGCAACCTCAGCATTTTGCTGCCAATGGTCACCAGCATTGACGAAATCGACGAAGCCCGCCGCCTGATCGAGCGTGCCGGACGCGAAGTCGAAGAGATGATCGGCTACGAAATACCGAAGCCGCGGATTGGCGTGATGCTGGAAGTCCCGTCGATGGTCTTTATGCTCCCGCAGCTGGCCACGCGCGTCGACTTTGTTTCGGTGGGCACCAACGACCTGACCCAGTACATGCTGGCGGTGGATCGCAATAACACCCGGGTGGCGAGTATTTACGACAGCCTGCATCCGGCGATGCTGCGCGCGCTGGCGATGATTGCCCGCGAGGCGGACGCCAACGGTATTGATCTGCGTTTATGCGGTGAGATGGCGGGCGACTCAATGTGTGTAGCGATCCTGATTGGTCTCGGCTTCCGCCACTTGTCCATGAACGGACGTTCCGTTGCCCGCGTGAAGTATCTGCTGCGCCATATCGACTTTGAAGAGGCTCAGCAGCTGGCGAAACGCAGCCTTGAAGCCCAGCTGGCAACGGAGGTGCGGCATCAGGTGGCGGCCTTTATGGAGCGTCGCGGCATGGGCGGGCTGATCCGCGGCGGACGTTAGGCACCAGGTATCCCTCAGCGTCTGCGCCGGGGGATACAAACCCCTATACACATCTTTTACATCTCTGGCGCAACCTCCACGCTCGCTTGTGCTATGATTCGCAACTTTGGAGCGCAGGGTACTCCTCTGCGCGCTTCTCTACCGCTGTCCACTTTCAGCGGAATAACAACATCTTGTGGTGACAGATGAACAGTGGCTATCTGCATTTTCCGGAGTTTGATCCGGTCATTTTCTCAGTAGGACCCGTCGCGCTGCACTGGTACGGATTAATGTATCTGGTCGGTTTCGTCTTTGCCATGTGGCTGGCTGGCCGTCGCGCCAAACGCCCGGGCAGCGGCTGGACCAAAGACGAAGTGGAAAACCTGCTGTATGCCGGTTTCCTCGGCGTTTTCCTCGGTGGACGTATCGGCTATGTGCTGTTTTACAACTTCCCGGTCTTCCTGAACGATCCGCTCTACCTGTTCCGCGTCTGGGACGGCGGCATGTCCTTCCACGGTGGCCTGATTGGCGTCATTCTGGTGATGGTCATTTTCGCGAAGCGCACCAAACGCAGCTTCTTCCAGGTCTCTGACTTTATTGCGCCGCTGATCCCGTTCGGTCTGGGCGCAGGCCGTCTCGGTAACTTTATCAACGGCGAGCTGTGGGGCCGTGTCGACCCGAGCGTACCGTTTACTATGCTGTTCCCGCAGTCCCGTGCCGAAGATATGGCTCTGCTGCCGTCGCACCCGGAATGGCAGTCGATTTTCGACACCTACGGCGTCCTGCCGCGCCATATGTCGCAGCTGTATGAAATGGCGCTGGAAGGGGTGGTGCTGTTTATCATTCTGAACCTGTTCATCCGTAAACCGCGCCCGACGGGCTCCGTCTCTGGCCTGTTCCTGATTGGTTATGGCGCGTTCCGCATTATCGTGGAATTCTTCCGCCAGCCGGATGCGCAATTTACCGGGACATGGGTCCAGTACATCAGCATGGGGCAGATCCTCTCCATTCCGATGATCGTCGCGGGTATCGCAATGATGGTCTGGGCGTACCGTCGTCCACAGCAACAGGTCTCCTGAGGAATCATGAAACAGTATCTTGAACTGATGCAAAAAGTGCTCGATGAGGGCACGCCAAAAAACGATCGTACCGGTACCGGCACCCTCTCCATTTTTGGGCACCAGATGCGCTTCAACCTGCAGGAAGGCTTTCCGCTGGTCACAACCAAGCGCTGCCACTTACGCTCAATTATTCACGAGCTGCTCTGGTTCCTGCAGGGCGACACCAACATCGCTTATCTGCGCGAGAACAATGTCTCTATCTGGGACGAATGGGCAGACGAGAACGGCGACCTGGGTCCGGTATACGGCAAGCAGTGGCGCGCCTGGCCGACGCCGGATGGCCGCCACATTGACCAGATCACCACCGTGATGAACCAGCTGAAAAACGATCCCGATTCACGCCGTATCATTGTGTCGGCCTGGAACGTGGGCGAACTGGACAAGATGGCCCTGGCTCCGTGCCATGCGTTTTTCCAGTTCTACGTGGCGGATGGCAAACTCTCCTGTCAGCTCTATCAGCGCTCCTGCGATGTCTTCCTCGGCCTGCCGTTCAACATCGCCAGCTATGCGCTGCTGGTGCATATGATGGCCCAGCAGTGCGACCTGGAAGTGGGTGATTTTGTCTGGACCGGGGGGGATACCCACCTCTACAGCAACCATATGGAGCAGACCCACTTGCAGCTGACTCGCGAGCCGCGCGCGCTGCCGAAGCTGATTATCAAACGTAAGCCGGACTCCATTTTCGACTATCGCTTTGAAGATTTCGAAATCGAAGGCTACGACCCGCACCCGGGGATCAAAGCGCCTGTAGCGGTCTGATGCTGCAATCCTGACACAACCGGCGCACTCTGCGCCGGTTTTTTTATGCCTGTCGTTGTCTTTTGCGAGCCTGCTTCCGCAAGGATTGTAACGGGCTGCAATCCCTCATAAAGCGCGGAAAGCGCCTCGTAATTCGCCTAATGTCGCCTCGACCTGTTTCTTTCCCCCCGGCACACTGCCGCCATGAAAAAGGAAAAAGGGTTTACCCTCATGGAAATGCTGATCGCCCTCTCGCTCATCATGACGCTGAGCGCTGCGGGGCTGTACGGCTGGCGATCCTGGCAGCAGCAACAACAGCTATGGCAGACGGCGCGCCAGGTGCGCGATTTTCTGGTGGTGCTACGTAATGATGCCTGGCGAAATAACCGCGACCATATCGTCACACTCAAACAGGACGGCACGCGGTGGTGCCTGTTAAAGGCGGGGATTCCTGCGTGTGAGGCGGACAATGCCTTTGTGCTAATCCCGCAGTGGTCGGATATCAGCCTTACCGAGTTAACGCCGGGGTTGGGATTTTACGGTTTGCGGGATACCGCCTGGGCCGGAAGGGTGCGTCTGCAAAGCCAGGCCGGTGAGTGGCTTATTCTTATCTCCTCATGGGGACGTATTCGGATGTGCAACGGCAAGGGAGCGTTCGCATGCCGGTAAAGCAGCGGGGATTTTCCCTCACGGAAGTGCTGATCGCGATGGCGATAAGCAGCGTGCTGCTGTTAAGCGCAGCGCGGTTTTTGCCCGCGCTCCAGCAGTCAGTCACGCGGCTCACGAAACAGCAGGAGCTTGAAGAAGAGCTTTGGCTACGCATAACCACTATCGGTAAACATCTGCAACGGGCGGGGTATTGCGCGGGCGAGTGCGCTGGCGAGGCGTTAAAAGTGGGGCAGGGTGGTGAATGTGTCATTGTGCAGTGGGACGAAAACAGCAATGGCCGCTGGGAAACCTCTCCGCCTGCCGCGGCGGAACAGACTGGGTTTCGCCTGAACAATGGTGCGCTGGAAACAGTGCGTGGCGCGACACAGTGTGAAGGTAAGGGGTGGGAGAGAATAACCGATCCCGACCGGATCACGGTCCTGCGTTTTCAGGTGCAGCGCATTGCCCGCGCAGGCTTTGCGCCGGAGCTGAGTCTGATGCTGGCGGCCGCCGTCAACGGGCAGCGTGACGGCGGCGTTGAGGTGCGCCACATCGTTACCGGGTTTAATTTATGAGCCGCGAACGGGGAATGTCATCGCTGGCGCTGGTGCTCCTGCTGTTAATTCTGGGTAGCCTGATGCTGGCCGGACTTAACCAGCAGCTTGACGCGCTGTTGCGTATCGTCAGTACAGAACGGCAGGCGATACAGCATCAGGCTGCCGCCCAGTCGGCGCTGGAGTGGGGAAGAACGCTCGACTGGCAAACGCAGGTGGACTACGCGTGCCAGCAGCACCCTCTGCAGCCCTGGCGAGTCTGTTTACGTCTGACCGGCGAGCGCGCACTGCTTATCGCCAGCAGCGACAACATCACGTTGTGGCGTCTGGGCGAGGTAAAGGCAGACGGCGTACATTTTTTGCCCCACGGCTGGAGCGATTTTTGTCCCCTGAAGGAGAGGGCGTTATGTCAGCCACAGTAGCCAGACAGAAAGGGTTCAGCATCGTGGAGGTCCTGCTGGCAATGGTGCTGATGGTCATGGTCGTTACCGCGCTGGCGGGTTACCATCGTGTTTTAGCCAGTCGGTTTGTCGCGCTTGAGCAGTATCGCCAGCTCTGGCGTCATGCTCAGACGCTGTCCCAGTTGAGCGCCGGGGATGCGCCTGGCGGCTGGCAGGTAAACAGGATGCAGACAACACAGGCTGGATGTGTCAGCATCTCGGTCAAACTTATTTCTCGTCTGGGTCGGCAGGGTCAAATGACACGCCTGCACTGCCCGGTTAGCCAGTAGTTGGAGCAGCAATGTTAAGGGTCTACCACTCAAACCGTCTTGATGTGCTGGAAGCACTGATGGAATTTATTGTCGAGCAGCAGCGGCTCGACGATCC
The DNA here is from genome assembly GCF_019584355.1 of Leclercia sp. EC_58. Lineage (NCBI taxonomy): Bacteria > Pseudomonadati > Pseudomonadota > Gammaproteobacteria > Enterobacterales > Enterobacteriaceae > Leclercia > Leclercia sp. EC_58. The sequence goes on along the minus strand of NZ_VDAM01000001.1, from coordinate 192,973 downwards.
CTTTGAACCGGAGATGATCATGGTTCAGAGCACCGGTATGGCGCAGTGGTTACAGATGTCCCTTTCACAGAAGTTTGGTATCGCCGCCAATATTGATTTCCCGCTGCCGGCCAGCTTTATCTGGGATATGTTCGTCCGCGTACTGCCGGAGATCCCAAAACAGAGCGCATTCAGCAAACAGAGCATGAGCTGGAAGCTGATGTCGCTGCTGCCTGAGATGCTGACCCATGATGAGTTTGTCATGCTGCGGCACTACCTGAATGACGATACCGATAAACGGAAGCTGTTCCAGCTGGCGTCACGTACGGCGGATCTCTATGACCAGTATCTGGTCTATCGGCCGGAGTGGTTAACGCGCTGGGAGGCGGGCGAGCTTGTCGACGGTCTTGACCAGGCGCAAATCTGGCAGGCGCCGCTGTGGAAAGCGTTGGTCGCCCATACTGAGGCGCTGGGCCAGCCGCAGTGGCACCGCGCAAATTTATATGAGCGTTTTATCGCGACCCTGGAGTCCGCCTCTGAGACGCCTGCCGGTTTGCCGTCCCGGATCTTTATCTGCGGAATATCCGCACTGCCGCCGGTCTACCTGAAAGCGTTGAATGCCCTGGGCAGGCATATCGACATTCATATTCTCTTCACCAACCCCTGCCGCCATTACTGGGGAGATATTCAGGATGCCCGCTGGCTGGCCCGCATGGTGACGCGCCAGCGTCGTCGCCTGTTTGACGACGGCACGGTGCCGCTGTTTAAAGACAGCGAGACGGCCTCTGAACTCTTTGACGAACAGGGGATCCAGCACTTGCCGAACCCGCTGCTCGCTTCCTGGGGCAAGCTGGGGCGCGACTATATCTATATGCTCTCGGAGCTGACCGCCTCCGGGGAAGGGGATGTCGACGCCTTTGCGGATATCACCCCGGACAGCCTGCTGCATAACATACAGCGGGACATTCTGGAGCTGGATAACCGCGCGGTGACAGGCATCACCGCTACGGAGTTTGCCCGCAGTGACAGCAAATGCCGGCTCGATCCTGACGATCGCAGCGTGACCGTTCACCTGTGCCATAGCCCGCAGCGCGAAGTGGAGGTGCTACACGACAAACTGCTGGCGATGCTGGAGGAGGATCCGCAGCTGACGCCGCGCGATATCGTGGTAATGGTGGCGGATATCGACAGCTACAGCCCCTATATCCAGGCCGTTTTTGGGAGTGCGACGGGCGACCGCTACCTGCCGTTTGCGATATCAGACCGTCGTGCGCGTCAATCGCACCCGGCCCTGCAGGCGTTTGTCAGCCTGCTCTCTCTACCGGACAGCCGCTTCGTCCCGGAAGATGTGCTGGCCCTGCTGGATGTCCCGGTCCTGGCGGCTCGTTTTGATATTGACGAGGAGGCGCTGCGCTACCTGCGTCAGTGGGTTAACGAGTCGGGCGTGCGCTGGGGCATGGACGATGACAACGTGCAGGAGTTTGAGCTGCCCGTCACCGGCCAGCACACCTGGCAGTTTGGCCTGACGCGTATGCTGCTCGGGTACGCCATGGAGAGTAGTCAGGGGGAATGGAATGCCGTGCTGCCTTATGATGAGTCCAGCGGCTTAATTGCCGAGTTGGTGGGGCATCTGGCGTCACTGCTGATGCAGCTTAACCGCTGGCGTCGGGAGCTGATGAAAGCCCGCCCGCTCGACGAGTGGATGCCGGTATGTCGTGAGATGCTCAATGATTTCTTCCTGCCGGATCAGGAAACCGAAGCGGCGATGGCGTTAATCGAGCAGCAGTGGCAGGCGATCATCGATGAGGGGATCTCCTCGCACTATGGTGAAGCGATCCCCCTGTCGTTGTTGCGGGATGAATTAACCCTGCGTCTCGACCAGGAGCGTATCAGCCAGCGTTTTCTCGCCGGGCCGGTAAACATCTGCACCCTGATGCCGATGCGATCCATTCCGTTTAAGGTCGTCTGCCTGCTGGGCATGAACGACGGCATTTACCCACGCGCGCTGGCGCCGCTGGGCTTTGATTTAATGAGTCAGAATGCGCAGCGCGGCGACCGCAGTCGTCGCGATGATGACCGCTATCTGTTCCTTGAGGCGTTGATCTCCGCGCAACAGCAGCTCTATATCAGCTATATCGGCCGCTCTATCCAGGACAACAGCGAACGGTTCCCCTCCGTGCTGGTGCAGGAACTGGTGGACTACATCGGGCAAAGCCACTACCTGCCGGGTGATGAGGCGCTCAACTGTGATGAGAGCGAAAAGCGCGTAAAAGCGCATATCACCTGTTGTCACAGCCGTATGCCGTTTGATGCGGAGAACTACAAGGCTAACGAGCAGCAGAGCTATGCCCGGGAATGGCTGCCCGCCGCGAAACGGGAGGGCGTAGCCCATGGCGACTTTATCCAGACGCTGAAGCCGTTAGCGCTTGATACCGTTCCCTTTGAACAGCTTCAGCGTTTCTGGGCGCACCCGGTGCGGGCGTTTTTCCAGATGCGGTTGCAGGTTAACTTCCGCTCCGAAGAGAGCGAGATCCCGGATGCCGAGCCGTTTACGCTGGATGGCTTAAGCCGCTACCAGCTCAATCAGCAACTGCTGAATGCGCTGGTAGAGCAGGAAGATGCGCAGAAGCTGTTCCGTCAATATCGCGCGGCAGGTCAACTGCCCTATGGCGCCTTCGGCGAGATCGTCTGGGAGGCTCAGTGTCAGGAAATGCAGGCCCTGGCTGGTCGGGTGATTGAGTGCCGTCAGCCGGGTACGAGCATGGAGATCGATCTCAACTGCAACGGTGTGAATTTGACGGGGTGGCTACAGCACGTGCAGCCCGACGGGCTGCTGCGCTGGCGACCGTCAATGCTCAGCGTTTCGCAAGGTTTGCAACTTTGGCTGGAACACCTTGTCTACTGTGCGAGCGGTGGCGAAGGTGAGAGCCGGTTATTTGTCCGCAAAGAGGGTGAATGGCGCTTCCCAGCGTTGTCTGCTGAACAGGCCATGAACTATCTGTCGCAGCTGGTTGAGGGTTACCAGCAGGGGATGAACACGCCGTTGCTGCTGCTGCCAGAAAGTGGGGGGGCATGGATTAAAACCTGTTATGACGCCACAAATGATGCCATGTTAACGGATGAGGCGACCCTGCAAAAAGCGCGCAGCAAATTTTTGCAGGCCTACGAAGGCAACATGATCGTCCGCGGGGAAGGTGACGACGTCTGGTATCAACGCCTGTGGCGAACCCTTGAACCTGAGTACTTCGAGGCCATCACCGACGAGGCCCGACGCTACCTGTTACCGCTGTATAAATTTAATCAGTCCTGACGCCTGTATAAAAATTGCACGGATTTGGGCATTCATTTATGATGCGCAACTTGTCATGGACTGATGTACCAAAACAAAGAGATGCTGGCGTGTCCGGCACGAAGCTTGTTAATGATGATGTCCGTGATGAAGAGGTAGTGAATGCCAGGCAGCACCTTGTTGAAAACGTTAGTTTTGTTCGTCGCTCTTTGGGCCCCCCTCAGTCAGGCAAATACCGGTTGGCAACCCGTTCAGGAAACGATCCGCAAAAGTGATAAAGATACCCGTGAATATCAGGCGATCCGCCTTGATAACGGGATGGTCGTGCTGCTGGTTTCCGATCCTCAGGCCGTAAAGTCACTGTCGGCGCTGGTGGTGCCGGTGGGCTCGCTGGAAGATCCTGAATCCCATCCAGGGCTCGCACACTATCTTGAACATATGACCCTGATGGGCTCAAAGAACTATCCGCAGCCTGACAGCCTGGCCGAATTCTTGAAAATGCACGGTGGCAGCCATAACGCCAGCACCGCGCCGTACCGTACGGCTTTTTATCTTGAAGTGGAAAACGATGCGCTGGAAGGTGCCGTCGATCGTCTGGCGGATGCCATTGCTGCCCCGCTGCTGGATAAAAAATATGCCGATCGTGAGCGCAACGCCGTGAATGCGGAGCTGACGCTGGCGCGTACCCGGGACGGGATGCGGATGGCGCAGGTCAGCGCCGAAACCATCAACCCCGCGCACCCTGGATCGCGCTTCTCCGGCGGAAATCTTGAGACGCTGAGCGACAAGCCGGGTAGCCCGGTGCTTGATGCGCTGCACGCGTTTCGCGACAAATACTACTCCGCTAACCTGATGAAGGCCGTGGTCTACAGCAATAAGCCGCTGCCGGAACTGGCGCAGCTGGCTGCCCAGACCTATGGCCGGGTGCCGAATAAAAATATCACCCGCCCGGAAATCACCGTGCCGGTGGTCACCGACGCGCAGAAAGGCCTGATCATTCACTATGTTCCCGCGATGCCCCGCAAGGTGCTGCGCGTGGAGTTCCGTATTGATAACAATACGCCGCAGTTTCGCAGTAAAACCGACGAGCTGGTTAACTACCTGATTGGCAACCGTAGCCCGGACACCCTCTCCGACTGGCTGCAAAAGCAGGGGCTGGTGGAAGGTATTCGCGCCGACTCCGATCCCGTCGTCAATGGCAACAGCGGTGTGCTGGCGATCTCCGCCACCTTAACCGATAAAGGTCTGGCCCATCGTGATGACGTTGTCGCCGCGATTTTCAGCTACCTTTCGCTGCTGCGTGAAAAAGGGGTGGATAAACGCTACTTTGACGAGCTGGCGCACGTGCTGGATCTCGACTTCCGTTATCCTTCCATTACCCGCGATATGGACTATGTCGAGTGGCTGGCCGATACCATGATCCGCGTGCCGGTTGAGCACACGCTGGATGCGGTCAATATCGCCGATCAATACGATGCCGACGCCGTCAAAGCCCGACTGGCGATGATGACGCCGCAGAACGCCCGTATCTGGTATATCAGCCCGAACGAGCCGCATAACAAGACCGCTTACTTTGTGAACGCCGAATATCAGGTGGACAAAATCAGCGAGCAAACTTTTGCCGACTGGCAGAAGCGAGCCGCCGGGATCGCCCTTAAGCTGCCGGAGGTGAACCCTTACATCCCGGACGACTTTACCCTCATCAAACCGACTAAAGATTATCCACAGCCGCAGCTGATTGTGGATGAGCCTGACCTGCGCGTGGTCTATACCCCGAGCCGCTACTTCGCCAGCGAGCCTAAAGCCAACGTCAGCATGGTGCTGCGTAACCCTGCGGCGATGAATACCGCTAAAAATCAGGTGATGTTTGCGCTGAATGACTATCTGGCCGGTATCGCGCTGGATCAGCTCAGCAACCAGGCCGCAGTAGGCGGGATCGGTTTCTCGACCAACGCCAATAATGGCCTGATGCTCAACGCCAACGGTTACACCCAGCGTCTGCCACAGCTCTTTAAAGCGCTGCTGGAAGGCTATTTCAGCTACACCGCCACCGAGGAGCAGCTGGAGCAGGCTAAGTCCTGGTACGCGCAGATGATGGATTCCGCAGAAAAGGGCAAAGCCTTCGATCAGGCTATTATGCCGGTGCAGATGCTCTCGCAGGTTCCCTACTTCCAGCGCGAGGAGCGCCGGGAATTGTTGCCATCCATCACGCTGGACGAGGTGATGGCCTACCGTGCCGCGCTGAAAACCAATGCCCGACCGGAGTTTCTGGTGGTGGGCAACATGAGTGAAGATCAGGCGAAAACCCTGGCGCAGGATGTGCGTACTCAGCTGGGTGCAAAGGGGACCGAATGGTGTCGTAACCAGGACGTGCTGGTCGAAAAACAGCAGAACGTGATTTTCGAAAAAGCGGGCAGCAGTACGGATTCCGCTCTGGCAGCGGTCTTTGTCCCGACCGGCTATGACGAATACGCCAGTTCAGCATACAGCGCCGTACTCGGACAGATCGTGCAGCCCTGGTTCTACACCCAGTTACGTACCGAAGAGCAGCTGGGCTATGCCGTCTTTGCCTTTTCGATGAACGTTGGTCGCCAGTGGGGGATGGGCTTCCTGCTGCAAAGCAGTGATAAACAGCCAGATTATCTCTGGCAGCGTTTCCAGGCCTTCTTCCCGCAGGCAGAAGCGAAGCTGCGTGCGATGAAGCCGGAAGAGTTTGCCCAGATTCAGCAGGCGGTGATTGCCCAGATTATGCAGCCGCCGCAGACGCTGGCTGAAGAAGCGTCAAAAATCAGCAAAGATTTTGATCGGGGTAATATGCGCTTCGATTCGCATGATAAAGTAGTGGCCGAGATAAAACAGCTCACGCCACAGAAAGTGGCCGACTTCTTCCACCAGGCCGTGGTCGCCCCGCAGGGGATGGCTATCCTGTCACAGGTTTCCGGTAGCCAGAGTAAGAAAGCCGATGTCACCCCGCCAGTAGGCTGGACGGTATGGAAGAGCGTGAGCGCATTGCAGCAATCTTTGCCCAGGAGTAAGAACGAATGACCGATACCGCTGAGTCCCTTAACCCCTTACGTTTACCGTTACAGGGGGAGCGACTGATAGAGGCCTCAGCGGGAACCGGAAAAACCTTCACCATCGCTGCACTCTATCTGCGACTGCTGCTCGGTCTGGGCGGCAGCGCGGCGTTTAGCCGCCCGCTCAATGTGGAAGAGCTACTGGTGGTGACCTTCACCGAAGCCGCGACGGAAGAGCTGCGCGGACGTATCCGCGCCAACATTCATGAGCTGCGCATCGCCTGCCTGCGACAGAGTACAGATAACCCGCTGTATGCCAGCCTGCTGGATGAGATTGACGATAAACAGCAGGCGGCACAGTGGCTGCTGCTGGCGGAACGGCAGATGGATGAGGCTGCCGTGTTTACTATCCACGGCTTCTGCCAGCGCATGCTCAGCCTGAATGCCTTTGAATCAGGCATGCTTTTTGAGCAGCAACTCATCGAAGATGAATCCCAGCTGCGCTACCAGGCGTGCGCCGACTTCTGGCGTCGCCATTGCTACCCTCTGCCACGTGATATCGCCGAAGCGGTACATAATCTCTGGAAAGGCCCGGACGAGCTACTGCGGACCATCGATCGTTATCTGCAGGGGGAAGCCCCGGTCATTAAATCTGCCCCGCCTGCGGACGAAACGCTGGCTTCACGCCATGAGAAGATTGTCGGCCTGATCGCCGCCATGAAACAGCAGTGGTCTGACAGCGTGGCGGAAATCGAGGCGGTGATTGAGCGCTCCGGCATCGACCGGCGTAAATTCAACCGCGGCAACCAGGCAAAATATATCGAGCGCGTTACGGCCTGGGCTCAGGAAGAGAAGCACAGCTATCAGCTGCCTGACGCGCTGGAAAAGTTCTCCCAGTCATTCCTTGCCGAGCGCACGAAAGCGGGCGGCGAAGTGCCGGAACACCCGCTCTTTTCCGCCATCGATAACCTGCTGGCAGAGCCGTTAACCCTTAACGATCTGATGATCACCCGTGCGCTGTCAGAGATCCGCGAAGCGGTGGCGCGGGAAAAGCGCCGTCGCGGTGAGCTGGGCTTCGACGATATGCTCAGTCGTCTCGATGATGCCCTCAACAGCGACAATGGCGAGGCGCTGGCTGCCGCCATCCGGACCCGTTTTCCGGTGGCGATGATCGATGAATTTCAGGATACCGATCCCCAGCAGTACCGGATTTTCCGCCGCATCTGGCGCCAGCAGCCGGATACCGCTCTGCTGCTGATTGGCGACCCGAAACAGGCGATCTACGCCTTCCGTGGGGCGGATATTTTCACCTACATGAAAGCGCGTGGCGAAGTGGCCGCGCACTATACGCTGGATACCAACTGGCGCTCGGCCCCCGGCATGGTGGAGAGCGTGAACACGCTCTTTTCACAGATGAACGATGCCTTCATGTTCCGTGAGATCCCCTTCTTACCGGTCAAATCTGCCCCGAGAAACGCCACGCTGCGTTTCGAGTATAAAGGCGATTTCCAGCCCGCGATGCGCATCTGGCTGATGGAGGGCGAAGGGTGTGGCGTCGGAGATTACCAGACCTTTATGGCCCAGCACTGCGCGGCGCAAATCCGCGACTGGCTGAGCGCTGGCGTACGCGGCGAAGCCATTTTGCACCGGGGCGAGGATGCCCAACCGGTGAAGGCGTCAGACATTACGGTGCTGGTGCGCAGCCGTCAGGAGGCGGCGTTGATCCGTGATGCGCTGACCCTGCTTGGCATTCCTTCGGTCTATCTCTCCAACCGCGACAGCGTATTTGAAACGCTGGAAGCCCAGGAGATGCTCTGGCTGTTGCAGGCGGTGCTGGCGCCGGAGCGTGAAAGTACCCTGCGCAGCGCCCTGGCAAGCGCCATGCTCGGCCTTAACGCCCAGGATATCGATACGCTGAATAACAGTGAGACACTCTGGGATGAGGCGGTAGAAGAGTTTACCCGCTACCGTGAGCGCTGGCAGAAGCGGGGCGTAATGGCGATGCTGCGCGACCTCATGACCCAGCGCAACATCGCCGAAAATATGCTGGCAACTGCCGGAGGGGAACGCCGCCTGACCGATATTCTGCACATCAGCGAACTGTTGCAGGAGGCGGGGGCCCAGCTTGAGAGTGAATATGCCCTCGTGCGCTGGCTGGCGCAGCACATTGCCGAGCCGAACAGCAACGCCTCAAGCCAGCAAATGCGTCTCGAAAGTGACAAGCATCTGGTTAAAATCGTCACCATTCACAAATCGAAAGGGCTGGAGTATCCGCTGGTCTGGCTGCCCTTTATTGCCAACTACCGGGTTCAGGATCAGGCCTTTTATCACGATCGTAAGACCTTTGAAGCGGTGCTCGACCTCAGCAAGGCCGACGACAGCGTGGAGCTGGCCGAGGCTGAACGGCTGGCGGAAGATTTACGCCTGCTCTATGTGGCATTGACCCGTTCGGTGTGGCACTGCAGCTTAGGCGTGGCGCCGCTGTTCCGTCGGCGTGGCGAAAAATCGGGTGACAGCGATTTCCACCTGAGCGCGCTTGGACGCCTGATCCAGCGCGGCGAGCCGAAAGATGCTGCCGGTCTGCGCCAGTGTCTGGAGGCGTTGTGCAACGACCATATTGCATTGCAGGTTGCCGGTGTGGCAGACGCCGCCCGCTGGCATATGCCAGATCCGGTGTTGCCGGATCTGCAGGCGCGGCAGGTGGCCCGCATGCTGTATGACGACTGGCGGGTCACCAGCTATTCCGGGCTTCAGCAGCACGGGCACAGTATCGCCCAGGATCTGATGCCACGCCTCGATGTTGATGCCGCAGGCACCGGCGAAGTGCCGCAGGAGCCAGAGCTGACGCCGCACCAGTTTCCGCGCGGCGCCTCGCCGGGCACCTTTTTACACAGCCTGTTTGAAGCACTCGATTTTACGCAGCCCGTCTCCCCGGAGTGGGTGCTGGAGATGCTGCAAAAAGGGGGATACGATGCCCGCTGGGAGCCGGTGTTAACCCGCTGGATCGCGCAGGTGCTGGAGACTCCGCTCAATGAGGAGGGGATCTCACTGAGCCAGCTGACAGCCGCTGATAAGCAGGTTGAGATGGAATTTTATCTGCCCATCGCCGGGCCGCTCACCGCCGGGGCGCTGGATGCGTTGATCCGCGAGTACGATCCGCTCTCCCGGGGCTGCCCGCCGCTCGATTTTCGTCAGGTGCGCGGCATGCTGAAAGGCTTTATCGACCTGGTCTTCCGCCATAATGGCCGCTATTACCTGCTGGACTATAAATCCAACTGGCTGGGTGAAAACAGCGAGGCCTATACCCCGCAGGCTATGGCCCGGGCAATGCAGTCGCACCGCTACGATCTGCAGTACCAGCTCTATACCCTGGCGCTGCACCGATATTTACGTCACCGTATTGCCGACTATGACTATCAACACCATTTCGGTGGGGTGATCTACCTGTTTTTACGTGGCGTGGATGGCAGCTCGCCGGGCGCCGGTTGCTTTGCCACCCGTCCGGATGAAGCATTAATCGAACAAATGGATAGCCTGTTTTCCGCCAGCAACGAGGAGCTAATACAATGACGATGCAGGAACACTTGCTGGAAGCCGTAGAGCAGCGCGTGCTTCGTCGTCTGGATGTACAGTTTGCGATGATGGTAGCAGGGAACGATGAACCGGCGGTGATGCTGGCGGCGGCAATCTTAAGCCGTGATGCGGGAGAAGGGCACGTTTGCCTGCCGTTGTCCCGGCTGCGTGCCGAGGCGAAAAGCGCCGCGCTGCAGGCCTGTTTTGCGCTGTTTGACCAGGAGCCGGACTGGACCGCTACGCTGCTGCGCTCCCGCGCGGTGAGTGCAGGGGATGAACCGACGCCGCTGGTGCTCACCGGCGAGCGGCTCTACCTCAACCGGATGTGGCGCTATGAGCGGGCAGTGGCCCGCTTCTTTAGCGAAGCCAACCAGCCTTTGCCCCATGACAGCGCCGACGTTCAGCGCACGCTGAACGCGCTGTTCACCTCTGATGAAGCCGTCAACTGGCAAAAGGTGGCTGCGGCAGTCGCGTTAACGCGGCGTATTTCCGTGATCTCCGGCGGGCCGGGGACCGGCAAAACCACCACCGTTGCCCGCCTGCTGGCGGCGCTGATCCAGATGGCGGGAGAAGAGAAATGCCGGATCCGGCTGGCGGCACCCACCGGCAAAGCGGCCGCTCGTCTGACCGAATCGCTGGGCGGCGCGCTGCAAAAACTGCCCCTGACCGAGGCCCAGCGCGCGCGATTCCCGACGGAAGCGAGCACGCTGCACCGTTTGCTTGGCGCGCAGCCGGGCAGCCAGCGCCTGCGTTACCATGCAGGTAATCCGCTGCACCTGGATGTGCTGGTGGTGGATGAGGCGTCGATGATTGACCTGACGATGATGTCGCGTCTGATTGACGCCCTGCCGCCTCATGCCCGGGTGATCTTCCTCGGCGATCGCGACCAGCTGGCCTCCGTCGAAGCGGGCGCGGTGCTGGGTGATATCTGTACCTGGGCCAGCGCTGGCTTTACGGTCCGGCGCGCACAGGAGCTTGCCAGCATGACGGGATGCGAGATGCAGGGCAACGTCAGCCCGGTCGCGGGTGCGCTACGCGACAGCCTGTGTCTGCTGCAAAAAAGCTACCGTTTTGGCAGCGATTCTGGCATCGGGCAACTGGCGGCCGCGGTCAACCGGGGCGATCGCCACGCTATCCGCTCGGTGTTTGATGGCAAATTCAGTGATATTGAGAAAAAGCAGCTCCAGAGCGGGGAAGAGTATCTGGCGATGCTGGAAGATGCCCTCAAGGGGTATCAACATTTTCTCGACAGCGTGCAGCAGCAGGCCTCCGAAGCGGAGATCCTGGCGGCATTTGGCCGCTACCAGCTGCTTTGCGCCTTACGGGATGGCCCCTTTGGCGTCGCCGGGCTTAACGAAAGGCTTGAGCAGGTGCTGGCGCAGAAACGCCGTATCGGCCGTCAGCCCCATTCACGCTGGTATGAAGGCAGGCCGGTGATGATTTCACGCAACGACAGCGCGCTGGGCCTGTTTAACGGCGATATCGGGATTGCGCTGGATCGTGGTCAGGGGCTACGCGTCTGGTTCCAGATGCCGGATGGCAGCGTGAAGTCCGTGCAGCCCAGCCGCCTGCCGGAGCATGAAACCGCCTGGGCCATGACGGTGCATAAATCCCAGGGCTCTGAGTTCGATCACGCGGCGCTGATTTTACCTATCCAGATGTCGCCCGTCGTGACCCGCGAGCTGGTCTATACCGCCATTACCCGCGCCCGTCGGCGGTTGTCGTTGTATGCGGATGAAGGGGTGCTGACCCAGGCTGTCACTACCCGTACAGAGCGACGCAGCGGGCTGAGTGCGATTTTTGAGGCCTTATAAGCGTGTGAAAAGCCGGGCAGCGCTTGCCCGGCCTGTAGGTGATGACCGTTATCCCAGGTCTGCCATCAGCACTTTTGAACGGCGCTGATAGTTGTACATCTCTTTCTTGGTTTCCGGCAGGGAATCAATGTCCACCGGCGTGAAACCCCGCTCCTGGAACCAGTGAATGCTGCGGGTCGTCAGCACAAACAGCTTGCTCAGCCCCATCTGCCGCGCCTGGAGGGCGATGCGCTCCAGCAACACTTCGCCGCGCGATGAGCTGCGATAATCCGGATGCACCGCCACGCAGGCCATTTCACCGATCTTCTCTTCCGGGAAGGGGTAGAGCGCTGCACAGGCGATGGTGAGGTTATCGCGCTGAATAATGGTGAACTTGTCGATCTCCATCTCCAGCTGTTCGCGGGAGCGGCGCACCAGGATCCCCTGCTGCTCCAGCGGGCGGATGAGTTCCAGAATGCCGCCGATGTCGTTGATAGTGGCGCGACGGATCTGCTCGGCGCTCTCCATCACAATCTGCGTCCCGATACCGTCGCGGGAGAAGAGCTCCTGCAGCAGGGCGCCATCTTCCTGATAGCTGATCAGGTGGCTGCGACGCACGCCGCTGCGGCAGGCTTTGATTGCACCCCGCAGGAAACGTACGGTACCGGAGTAGTAATCCCCCTGCGCCTCAAGGGCATCGACGCGCGCCTGAGCCTCGTTAGGGAACAGCTCAGAGACAATGTTCCCGAGCTCGTTCATCACCCCCTGTGAGGAGCAGAAGCCAATCATTTTTTCTGCTTTCAGCTTGATCGCCAACTGGGTGGCAATCTCTTCAGAGGTGAGATTGAAGCTTTCGCCCGTAACAGAGACGGCAACCGGGCCGGTCAGCACAATCGCGCCGCCGTCGAGCTGACGGTGGATCGCCTCTTCATCAATACGACGAATACGTCCGCTGTGGCAGTAATCCACGCCATCATCCACGCCGAGCGGCTGGGCGATAATAAAATTACCGCTGACCACGTTAATATGCGCCCCCTGCAGCGGGGTGTTGTTAAGGCTCATCGACAGACGCGCGGTAATGTCCAGCTGCAGCAGACCGGCGGCCTGCTTAACCAGCTCCAGCGTTTTAGCGTCGGTGACGCGGGTATGTTTGTGGTAGATCGGCTCGTGATGATGCGCGGCCAGATTCGCCTCGATCTGCGGGCGAGCGCCATACACGACGACCAGGCGAATACCCAGGCTATGCAGCAGGCCGATGTCATTGACAATACTGGAGAAATTCTCATGCTCAATGGCTTCGCCACCCAGCATGACGACAAACGTCTTTCCCCGGTGGGCGTTGATATAGGGAACAGAATGGCGGAATCCCTGGACCAGTTCGATTCTACGTTCCTTCACCACGGCACAACCCCTCAATGAATGTTTATTCGTAATTTTTGTATTTTTATTCGAATATCGCGCTGTGCGCAAGCCAAACTTTTCTGCGAAGCAAAGAAAAGATTCAGTTAAGTTATCGTTAACGCATGATTGTTTACCCTTTTAGGGATGACAGGTTATGCATCATTCGTTAAAGTTTTCGGTCAATTTGGACGTTATGAAAAGTTATTCGATATCTTTGCTCGGGAGAAGCATGTCGGGATCCAGTAAAGCATTAAGTCGCCGTCGCCTGTTACAAGGGGCTGGGGCAATGTGGTTGCTTAGCGTTAGTCAGGTCGGGTTTGCCGCCGTCAGTCAGGTTGTTGCGGTGCGCGTCTGGCCGTCTTCGACCTATACGCGCGTGACGGTCGAGTCAAACCGGGTGCTGAACTATAAGCAATTCGCGTTGAGCAACCCGGAGCGGGTGGTGGTGGATATCGAAGGCGTAAATCTTAACTCGGTGCTGAAAGGAATGAGCGCCCAGATCCGCGGCGACGATCCCTTTATCAAGTCCGCGCGGGTAGGGCAGTTTGATCCGAAAACCGTGCGCATGGTGTTTGAACTCAAGCAGAACGTCAAACCGCAGCTGTTTGCTCTCGCGCCGGTGGCCGGTTTCAAAGAACGTCTGGTTATGGACCTCTATCCTGCCAACGCGACCGATATTCAGGATCCGCTGCTGGCCCTGCTGGAGGATTACAACAAAGGCGATCTGGAAAAACAGGTACCGCCTGCGCAAAGCGGCCCGCAGCCCGGCAAAGCGGGACGCGATCGCCCGATTGTGATCATGCTTGATCCGGGGCACGGCGGCGAGGACTCCGGCGCGGTAGGCAAATACCGGACCCGGGAAAAAGATGTGGTGCTGCAAATCGCCCGTCGCCTGAAGGCGATGATCGACAGAGAAGGCAACATGCGCGCCTACATGACGCGCAACGAAGATGTCTTTATTCCGCTGAAGGTGCGTGTGGCGAAAGCGCAAAAGCAGCGTGCGGATCTCTTCATCTCTATCCATGCGGACGCCTTTACCAGTCGTCAGCCCAGCGGGTCATCAGTGTTTGCCCTCTCCACCAAAGGGGCGACCAGTACCGCAGCACGCTATCTTGCCGATACCCAGAACGCCTCCGACCTTATCGGTGGGGTAGGGCGGAGCGGCGATCGCTACGTCGACCACACCATGTTCGATATGGTCCAGTCGCTGACCATCACCGACAGCCTGAAGTTTGGTAAAGCGGTGCTGGGCAGGCTCGGGCATGTGAACAAACTGCATAAGAACAGCGTCGAGCAGGCCGGATTTGCGGTGTTAAAAGCGCCGGACATCCCGTCGATTCTGGTGGAAACCGCGTTTATCAGTAACGTGGAAGAGGAGCGCAAACTCAAAACGGCCAAGTTCCAGCAGGAAGTGGCGGAGTCGATACTGGCGGGGATTAAGGCCTATTTCTCTGACGGGGCGACGCTGGCGAGACGCGGATAAAATCAACACTGCCCGGCGGCGCTGCGCTTGAGCGGGCCTACGGGTGGGCTGACGACAAAAACAAAAAAACACCCGGAAGGGTGTTTATTGTTTTTAGAAGTGTTGGTTGCGGGGGCCGGATTTGAACCGACGACCTTCGGGTTATGAGCCCGACGAGCTACCAGGCTGCTCCACCCCGCGTCCGTCTTTCTGCTTTGCAGAAGATACTTCATCAAATTTTAATTGGTTGCGGGGGCCGGATTTGAACCGACGACCTTCGGGTTATGAGCCCGACGAGCTACCAGGCTGCTCCACCCCGCGTCCGTGGATGCGCACTATACTCTGCTGACTTTTTGATGCAACCCTTTTTCGTAAAAATCACCAAATTAGACGTTGATTTGTCCGCTCTGTCGTCGATTTGAATATTTTTTGCGCAAAATTTACCTAAGGGAAGGCAATCGCATTTCAATACCTTTGCCGGTTTGTTATCTTCGTTGCGCAGAATGGGGCAACTTGAAGATGGGATATATGAAAGGACGTTGGGCGAAGTATCTGATGACAGGCGCACTGGTAGCAATTCTCGCCGCCTGTTCCTCCAAACCGACCGATCGCGGTCAGCAATATAAAGACGGGAAACTGACCCAGCCTTTCTCTTTAGTAAACCAGCCGGACGCCGTGGGCGCGCCCATTAATGGCGGGGATTTCGCCGAGCAGGTGAGCCAGATCCGCACCGCATCGCCGCGGCTGTATAGCTCGCAGAACGCCGTCTATAACGCCGTGCAGGACTGGTTACGCGCCGGGGGCGATACCCGCACCATGCGCCAGTTCGGCATTGATGCCTGGCAGATGGAGGGCACCGATAACTACGGTAACGTCCAGTTTACCGGCTACTACACCCCGGTGGTACAGGCTCGCCATACCGCGCAGGGTGAGTTCAAATACCCTATCTACCGCATGCCGCCAAAACGTGGCCGCCTGCCGTCCCGCGCCGAAATCTACTCGGGCGCGCTGAGCGACAACTATGTTCTCGCTTACAGCAACTCGCTGATGGATAACTTCATCATGGATGTGCAGGGCAGCGGCTATATCGATTTTGGCGACGGCAGCCCGCTTAACTTCTTCAGCTATGCGGGTAAAAACGGCCATGCCTACCGCAGTATCGGTAAAGTACTGATCGATCGCGGAGAAGTGAAACGCGAAGATATGTCGATGCAGGCGATCCGCGAGTGGGGCGAGAAGCACAGCGAATATGAAGTGCGTGAGCTGCTTGAGCAGAACCCGTCGTTTGTCTTCTTTAAACCACAAAACTTTGCCCCGGTGAAAGGCGCCAGCGCGGTGCCGCTGATTGGCCGCGCGTCGGTCGCCTCTGACAAGACAGTGATCCCGCCGGGAACCACGCTGCTGGCCGAAGTCCCGCTGTTGAATAACGAAGGCAAATTCAGCGGCCAGTACGAGCTGCGCCTGATGGTGGCGCTGGATGTGGGTGGCGCGATTAAAGGCCAGCACTTTGATATCTATCAGGGCATTGGCGCCGATGCTGGCCACCGCGCGGGCTGGTATAACCATTACGGCCGCGTGTGGGTGCTGAAAACCGCCGCAAGTACGGGCAACGTCTTTAGCGGCTGAGTGTGATAATATTGACGCTATGTTTTCCGGGGTGAGGGGTAACTCTCACCCTTTTTACATCTGAGGTCTTATGTCTGTGGTAATGAGCGAAGCCTGGCGCCAGCGTTTTGGTGGCACCGCACGTTTATATGGTGAAAAAGCCCTGCAACTGTTTGCTGATGCGCACATCTGCGTGGTAGGCATTGGCGGCGTCGGCTCATGGGCAGCGGAAGCGCTGGCACGAACCGGGATCGGCGCCATTACGCTTATCGACATGGACGATGTCTGCGTCACTAACACTAACCGGCAGATCCACGCCCTGCGCGACAGCGTCGGGCTGGCGAAGTCAGAGGTGATGGCGGATCGCATTCGCCAGATCAACCCGGAGTGTCGCGTCACCGTCATCGATGATTTTGTGACCGCCGATAATGTGGCGCAGTATATGGGAGCTGGCTACAGCTATGTGATCGACGCCATCGACAGCGTGCGCCCGAAAGCGGCGCTGATCGCCTGGTGTCGCCGCAATAAAGTGCCGCTGGTGACCACCGGCGGCGCGGGCGGGCAGATCGACCCGACGCAGATCCAGGTGACGGACCTGGCGAAAACCATTCAGGATCCGCTGGCGGCCAAGCTGCGCGAGCGTCTGAAAAGCGATTTTGGCGTGGTGAAAAACAGCAAAGGCAAGCTGGGCATCGACTGCGTCTTTTCAACGGAAGCGCTGGTCTATCCGCAGGCAGACGGTTCAGTCTGCGCCATGAAAAGCACTGCGGAAGGACCAAAACGGATGGACTGTGCCTCCGGGTTTGGCGCGGCCACGATGGTGACCGCGAGCTTTGGATTTATCGCCGTCTCTCATGCCCTGAAAAAGATGATGGCGAAGGCGGAACGTCAGGCCTGACGCGCCGCTTCCAGTACCGCGTCACTGAGCGCAGCCAGCCCCTGGCTGCGCGAGGCGCTAAGCTGGCCGCGTAGCCCCAGCGCATCGAACAGCGCCAGCGGGTTCTCCTCCAGGATCTGCGCGGCGCTTTTCCCCTCAATGGCCGTCAGCAGCACGGCCAGCAAGCCGCGAACAATCCGCCCTTCGCTGTCGCCATAAAAATGCAGCTTATCCCCAATTTGTGTAACCCCAAGCCAGACGCGGTTCTCACAGCCGGGGATCTCTTTCGCCTGCGCTTTGAGTTCATCGGACAGCGCAGGGAGCTGCTTGCCCAGCAGGATCAGCTGGCGATATTTGTCTTCCCACTGGGTCAGCGGGGCAAAGGTCTGTTTTAACGTCTCTTCAGTGATGACGGTGCCGAACGGATGTCCGGCCAGGGTTGGGCTTGTCATTAATCCACCAGTAAAGCAAGAGCGCGATCGACGGCGGCAACCAGCGCGTCGACATCGCTTTGGGTGTTATAGGGAGCAAACGAGGCGCGCAGCGTGCCGTTGACGCCCAGCGCCGCCAGCAGCGGCTGGGCGCAATGCTGGCCGGCGCGCAGGGCAATGCCATACTCCGCCAGCAGCGTCACCATGTCGCTGTGATGTACCCCGGCAAAATCGAATGCCAGCAGGCTCGAATCCTGTACCCGGAAGGAGCGAAAACCGGGACGTTGTTTCAGCGCCTCTTCCGCCAGCGTTGCCAGCCCGCGACTCCAGCTCTCTGCCTGTTGCAGATCGATATCCGCCAGCCACTCCAGCGCCGCGCTCAGACCAATGACCCCCGCGACATTTGGCGTCCCGGCTTCCAGACGATAAGGCACCTGCTGGGTTTTAAAGCCGTCGAAAGTCACCTCGGTGATCATCTTGCCGCCGCCGAGCCACGGGGACATCTCCTCCAGCAGCGCCGCTTTGCCGTACAGTGCGCCAATCCCGGTAGGGCCGTACAGCTTATGTGCGGAGAAGGCATAGAAATCGATATCCAGCGCCTGCACGTCCGCCGGGAAGTGGACCACGCCCTGGGCGCCATCCACCATCACTACCATCCCGCTGGCATGGGCGAGCTGAATAGCGCGGGCCAGATCCGGGCAGCCGCCGGTGACGTTGGACATCTGCCCCAGCGCGAGAATGCGGCTACGCGGGGTGATCAACTCAGGCAGGCGAGCCACATCCGCCAGGCAGTCTGTGCCAATCGGAAGCTTAACCACCTTCGCGCCGGCCTGTTCGGCTACCATCAGCCACGGCACGAGGTTAGCGTGGTGCTCCGCCTCGCTGACGATAATCTCATCACCCGGTTGCAGGCGCGGGCGGGCATAACATTGCGCCACCATGTTGATGGCTTCGGTGGTGCCCCGCGTCCAGACAATATTTTTGCCGCTTTCAGCGTTAAGCAGGCGGGCAACCTGATCGCGCGCCGCTTCATAGCGCGCGGTTAAGCGCTGGGCTTCGGCAAACTGGCTGCGATGCACATTGCCGGCGCTCAGGCTGTAAAACTGGTTGGTGGCCTCAATCACTGCCTGAGGCTTAAGGGCTGTCGCAGCGCTATCAAGATAGACACCGGCATCGGCCAGGGCCGGAAACTGCGCGCGAAAATGGGCAGGGCTGAATGCGTTCATGGAATTCCTCTTCGTGATGATGAGATCGTCGCGCAAATTCCGCAGCAGGGCAAGAAGGTTGATCTCTATCGGAATTGTCTGTTTATCCTGGCGCAGCAGACGAAGCAGGTTATGCTGAAATAGAGTCAGGAGAATGTCTTAGCCTGTTAATAAACACGCTTGAAATAGCATTAATTGCTGAAGGAGAAGAAAATGAAAAAGACTATCGCAATCGCCTCTGCCTGTATGCTTACCTTTGCCCTGAGCGCCTGTTCTGGCAACAACTATGTTATGCACACTAACGATGGCCGCTCCATCGTCTCAGAGGGTAAGCCGCAGACTGATAATGATACCGGCATGATCTCGTATAAGGACGCCAACGGGAATAAACAGCAGATCAACCGCAGTGATGTGAAAGAGATGGTTGAACTGGACCACTAACGGAATTGCAGACAAAAAAAAAGCACCGCAATTGGGCGGTGCTACATTAATCACTATGGACAGACAGGGTAAATGTACAGGAAGTGAAAAGGTGGTAGTTTTCCTACCGTGGTCTGAATCGCAGACCAATTGCAAACACAACAACACAACATCACAACCGTAAGCCAAAAGCCCATCAGAACACGCATTCCAAAAAAAGCTTTTCGTTCCGGCTCAGGAAGTGCCGCCACTATAGGTATTTGCTGGTAGTTCCTCAACGGACAATTTATAATGGCTCAGATAAAAAAAACTAATAGGTTAAACGTTGTTTCCTGTTTGTTAAAAGCCGTTAACATCTAAGCCAGATAACCATGTCCAAGCGATTACCACCACTTAATGCATTACGTGTATTTGATGCTGCTGCGCGCCATCTGAGCTTCACGCGCGCGGCCGATGAGCTTTTTGTGACTCAGGCCGCAGTCAGTCATCAAATCAAGTCTCTTGAGGATTTTCTGGGCCTCAAGCTGTTCCGCCGCCGCAACCGTTCCCTGCTTCTGACGGAAGAGGGGCAGAGCTATTTTCAGGATATCAAAGAGATATTTTCCCAGCTCACCGAGGCCACCCGTAAGCTGCAGGCGCGCAGTGCCAAAGGGGCACTGACGGTCAGTTTATTGCCAAGTTTTGCTATTCAATGGCTGGTGCCGAGACTCTCAAGCTTTAACTCAGCTTATCCGGGAATCGACGTTCGAATCCAGGCGGTCGACCGTCAGGAAGAGAAGCTGGCAGACGATGTCGACGTAGCGATTTTTTATGGCCGGGGCAACTGGCCAGGGCTGCGTGTTGAAAAATTGTACGCGGAATATTTGCTGCCGGTCTGCTCGCCACTACTCTTAACGGGCGAAAAAGCGTTAAAAACGCCGGACAATCTGGCGCAACACACGCTTTTGCATGATGCTTCTCGCCGCGACTGGCAAACTTATACCCGCCAGCTCGGTCTTAACCATATCAATGTGCAGCAGGGACCCATCTTTAGCCACAGTGCGATGGTGTTACAGGCTGCCATCCACGGACAGGGCGTGGCGTTGGCTAACAACGTGATGGCGCAGTCCGAAATTGAGGCTGGCCGCCTGGTCTGCCCCTTTAATGATGTTTTGGTCAGTAAGAACGCATTTTATCTGGTTTGTCATGACAGTCAGGCAGAACTGGGTAAAATAGCCGCGTTTCGCCAGTGGATCCTGGCAAAGGCGGCCAACGAGCAAGAAAAATTCCGCTTTCGGTACGAGTAACACTTTCTTTTGCGTGCAGGGCGCGCATAACTTCAGGACAGAAACATGACCAGCCGTTTTATGCTGATTTTTGCCGCGGTGAGTGGCTTCATTTTTGTTGCGCTGGGCGCCTTTGGCGCACATGTATTACGCAAATCCCTGGGTGTGGTGGAGATGGGCTGGATCCATACCGGTCTGGAATATCAGGCGTTTCATACCCTGGCAATCTTCGGACTGGCCGTGGCGATGCAGCGTCGCATCAGTATCTGGTTTTACTGGAGCAGCGTATTTATGGCGCTGGGTACCGTGTTGTTCAGCGGTAGCCTCTATTGCCTTGCGCTGTCGCATTTACGCCTGTGGGCGTTTGTTACCCCGGTGGGCGGCGTCAGCTTCCTGGTCGGGTGGGTTTTAATGTTAATCGGTTCGTTCCGTCTGAAACGCAAGGGCGTTGTTCATGAATAAAGTTGTCTTATATTGTCGCCCGGGCTTTGAAAAAGAGTGTGCCGCGGAAATTACTGATAAAGCCGCGAAGCGTGAAGTCTTTGGTTTCGCTCGCGTGAAAGAGAATGCGGGCTACGTTGTTTTCGAATGCTATCAGCCAGAAGATGCCGATAAACTGGTTCGCGAACTGCCGTTCAGTTCGCTGATTTTCGCTCGTCAGATGTTTGTGGCCGGCGAGCTGCTGCAGGATCTGCCGCCAGAGGATCGTATTACCCCTATTGCCGGTATGCTGCAGGGTGTCGTGGAGAAGGGCGGTGAGCTGCGCGTTGAGGTGGCCGATACTAACGAAAGCAAAGAGCTGATGAAGTTCTGCCGCAAATTCACCGTGCCGCTGCGCGCCGCACTGCGTGACAGCGGCGTGCTCACCAACTACGAGACGCCAAAGCGTCCGGTGGTGCATGTCTTCTTTATCGCCCCGGGCTGTTGTTATGCCGGGTATTCCTATACCACCAACAATTCGCCGTTTTACATGGGGATCCCGCGTCTTAAGTTCCCGTCCGACGCGCCGAGCCGTTCCACCCTCAAGCTGGAAGAGGCGTTCCATATCTTTATTCCGGCCGACGAGTGGGATGAGCGTCTGGCAAACGGGATGTATGCGGTGGATCTGGGGGCCTGTCCGGGTGGCTGGACCTATCAGCTGGTGAAACGCAACATGTGGGTCTACTCCATTGATAACGGCCCGATTGCGCAAAGCCTGATGGACACAGGCCAGGTGACCTGGCTGCGCGAGGATGGTTTCCGCTACCGTCCGAACCGCAATAACATCTCGTGGCTGGTGTGCGATATGGTAGAAAAGCCGGCTAAGGTGGCCGCGCTGATGGCAACCTGGCTGGTCAACGGCTGGTGTCGCGAGGCGATTTTTAACCTCAAGCTGCCGATGAAAAAGCGCTACGAAGAGGTTTCCCAGAACCTGGCATACATCCAGACCCAGCTTGATGAACATGGCATCAATGCGGAGATCCAGGCGCGTCAGCTGTACCACGACCGCGAAGAGGTTACCGTGCATGTGCGCCGCTGGTGGGCTGCCGTGGGTGGTCGTCGCGACGAGCGGTAATCTGTACAACGCCCGGTGGTGCTACGCTTACCGGGCCTACAACAACCCTCGTCCCGTAGGCCCGGTAAGCGCAGCGCCACCGGGCATGACGTCACACTCGCTCTAACCTGAGCTGCTGCAAATTCCCGTCTAGCTGTAAATCCGTCTGCAATCTCGCCACGTCCCGACAGATAAAGGCCATCTCTTTGTGCGCCTCCAGCTTTTTGCGCCACTTCTCCGGCACCTCATCCAGACGGGCATAGATCCCTTCCAGATCCTGAAAGTCACTCAGCAGTTGGGCGGCGCTTTTCGGGCCAATGCCCGCTACGCCCGGCACCCTGGAGCTGCTGATCCCCGCCAGTCCCCAGTAATCCGGCAGCTGCTGGGGGGATACGCCAAACTCACTGGCGATAAAGGGCGCATCGAGCCAGCGTTTCTGGAAATAGTCACGAATGCGAATGGTGGGGGAGAGGAGCTGACAATAGCCTTTGTCCGTCGAGACAATGGTAGCCTGATGGCCTGCGCTGGCCACTTTTACCGCCAGGGTAGCCGCGAGATCGTCGGCTTCGTTGCCCTGGGCGCCCCAGCAGGGGACACCGCGCTGCTCAAAGGCGGCGCGGATGGCGGGCATTTCGGCGTGCAGATCGTCCGGCATCGGCGCGCGGCCGGCTTTGTAATCCGGCAGGCGCTGGTGACGCCAGCCGCTGTTGCGGGCTTCATCATCAAAAACGGCAACCGCATGGCTGGGCTGGCTGTGACGAATAAGCTGCTCCAGAGCATGCAGGCAGGTATCCTTGCAGGGAGTGCCCTGTACCGCATGAATGCGGCGGATAAGATTAAGCGCGTCGACAATAAGCAAATGAACAGCCACAGATAATCCCTCTTATATCCAGTGGATTAAGGGTAACACCGTCGGCGGCATGAAACTACGAGAGGCGGGAAGAACGGGAAGGAGCCTCGCAAAACAAGGCTCCTTTTCAGGCTTAGTCGCAGGTAACAATCTTCATCGCCAGACCACCGCGGGAGGTTTCACGGTATTTGGCGTTCATATCTTTCCCGGTTTCATACATTGTCTCGATCACTTTATCGAGGCAGACGCGCGGCTCGCTGGTGCGGCGCAGCGCCATACGTGCGGCGTTCACCGCCTTCACGGAGGCAATCGCGTTACGCTCGATACAGGGCACCTGCACCTGGCCGGCAACCGGATCGCAGGTCAGACCGAGGTTATGTTCCATGCCAATTTCTGCCGCAATGCACACCTGCGTCGGACTGCCGCCCAGCAGCTCAGCCAGACCCGCCGCCGCCATGGAGCAAGCCACGCCCACTTCGCCCTGACAGCCCACTTCGGCGCCAGAGATCGAGGCGTTCATCTTATACAGCGAGCCAATGGCGCTGGTCACCAGCAGATAGCGGGCCAGTGAGTTAGCGTTTACTTCGCGGATAAACTTGTCGTAATAAGCCAGCACTGCAGGAACGATACCGCAGGCACCGTTCGTTGGGGCCGTTACCACGCGGCCTCCCGCGGCGTTCTCTTCGTTCACCGCCAGCGCGAACATGTTGATCCAGTCCACCACCGCCATCGGATCGCTGGTGGTTTTATCGCTGCTCACCAGCATACGACGCAGGGCCGCAGCACGGCGCGGAACACGCAGTTTACCCGGCAGCACGCCCTCGGTGGTGATACCGCGCTCAATACCGCCGCGCATCACTTCCCAGACGTTAGCAAAGTGCTGTTCCAGTTCTTCTTTGCTGTGTAGCGCCAGCTCGTTTTGCATCATCAGTCCGGAGAGGGAGAGGCCACTCTCCTGGCAATGACGCTGAAGGTCGGCAGCCGTTTTATACGGATACGGCACCGCGACAGGTGCGCTCTCTGGCTGCCCAAAATGGTCTTCGTCGACGATAAAACCGCCGCCGATAGAGTAATAGGTTTGGCTGTAAATCGCCTTGTCGCCTGCCAGCGCGGTGATGCGCATACCATTTTCGTGCAGCGACAGGTTGTCGGCGTGGAAATTCATGCAGCGATCAACCGGAAATTCAACTTCATGCTCACCGTTGGCCAGCAGCAGTCGGCCATGGGTGTTAACGTCCTGGATAAAGCCCGGGATGGCGTCAATATCAACACTATCCGGCAGGTTCCCCGCCAGGCCCATAATGATGGCGATATCGGTATGGTGACCTTTGCCGGTCAGCGACAGGGAGCCATAGACATCTACAACCACGCGAGTGGTGTCGTGCAGTATTCCGCGCGCAATAAGATCGTCCGTGAACTGTTTACCTGCTTTCATTGGCCCGACGGTGTGCGAGCTGGAAGGACCAATACCAATTTTAAAAATATCGAAAACGCTAATCATGATGCGTCCGTTGCTTTACGTCAGAGGAGTAGATTGCGCCATCCGAAGATGGCGCGGGAGGCATTACGCGAACAGCGAGTAGAAGATAGCGGAGATAGCAATCAGACCCATAACCACAACGAAGACGTTGCTGATCTGGCCGCTGTATTTACGCATCGCTGGCACTTTCTGAATGGCGTACATCGGCATCAGGAACAGGATCATCGCGATGACCGGGCCACCCAGGGTTTCGATCATGCCGAGGATGCTTGGGTTCAGGGTCGCAACCGCCCAGGTGGTCAGCAGCATGAACAGGGCAGTGATTTTGTTCAGCTTGTTGATTTCAATGCTCTTACCTTTACCGCGCAGAGATTTAATCACCATACCGTTAAAACCTTCACGCGCGCCCAGGTAGTGGCCGAGGAAAGATTTAGTGATAGCGATAATCGCGATGATTGGCGCCATCCAGGCAATCACTGGGGCATTAAAGTGGTTCGCCAGGTAAGAGAGAATCGAGATGTTCTGCTCTTTCGCGGCCGCCAGATCCGCCGGGGAGAGGCTCAGTACGCAGCTGAAGACGAAGAACATAACGGTCAGCACCATCATCACGTGAGCGCGAGCCAGGATGCTGGAGCACTTCTTCTCGGCGCCCTGGCCGTACTCTTCACGCTTCGCCACGGCGAAGGAGGAGATGATCGGCGAGTGGTTAAAGGAGAAGACCATTACCGGAATTGCCAGCCACAGGGTCATCCACAGGCCATTACCGGTAGCAGACGCGCTGTTCAGGGAGAGGGTTTCCAGCGCTGCGCCGTTCCACTGAGGGATCAGGTAGCAGGCCAGCACCATCAGTGCGATAACGAACGGGAACACCAGTACGCTCATCGCTTTTACAATCATCTGCTCACCGAAGCGCACGATAGTCATCATACCGACAATCAGGATCAGCGACAGAATGGCGCGCGGTGGCGGCGTCATGCCCAGCTGGTGGGTCATAAAGCTGTCAACGGTGTTGGTGATAGCCACGCTATAAACCAGCAGGATTGGGTAGATCGCGAAGAAGTAGAGCAGGGTAATCAGCTTACCTGCGCCAATCCCGAAGTGCTCTTCAACCACTTCAGTGATGTCTTCGCCCGGGTTTTTACCGGAGAGCACAAAACGGGTCAGGCCGCGGTGTGCAAAGTAGGTCATCGGGAACGCAATGATTGCCATGATGATCAGCGGAATTAAGCCGCCAACACCCGCGTTAATAGGCAGGAAGAGAACACCAGCGCCGATTGCTGTGCCGTACAGGCCAAGCATCCACATGGTATCGGTTTTACGCCATCCGCTTCGGGTTTCAATCGAAGCAACGGTGCTGGTTTGAGTGGTTTCCATCTGTGTCTCCAGGAGTAGCTAATGTCAGGTTTCTGGTCAAATTCGATGCAAAAAGGACAAATCGTAATATGAAATTCGCTCAGTGACGGTTTTTATATAATTTTTCTCCGTAACTATCGGCGGGCGGAAAGATACATTTTCATAATGGATCTATCAGTGATCCCGATCTCAAATGCAATAATCTACTTTTGAGGTGGATATCTTTAGACCATTTATCTGCTAAGAAAACATCACAGCGAATTTCTGGGCGCGAAGGCTATCATTAACGATATGTAGCGTGATAGAGAGCCCAGCAATATAGGTGTCATACGCTGTATAAGTGGCGTTTTAGAGGATTTTTTCGTGATTTAAAGCATTTGTACCTAATAAATCACGCTTAGAAAATCTACGTAATCGTTTGCGTGCCATAACGTAAACGCAAAAAGATAAGTTATGGTGATGTCTGACGCCACGCCATGTAACTGAAGGCAATAAAAAAGCCGGGCGGCTGAAGGCCATTCCCGGCGGGAGAGAGTGAGAAGGTGCCCGACACGCAGCCGGGCAGGGGCGTTATGCGCAAATCTCGTAGCAGGGGATATAGGCGCTGCCCGGAAGTTTCATACGGTGCTGGGCGACAAAGCCCTGCAGCAGATCGTCCATGCGGCGCATCATTTCGCGGTCGCCATGGATTTTATAGGGACCAAACTCCTCAATGGCCTGGATACCCACCTCTTTCACGTTACCGGCCACGATGCCCGAGAAGGCGCGACGCAGGTCGGCGGCCAGTGTTTCAACCGGCTGATCGGGGTAGAGCTTCAGGTTAGCCATATTTTCATGTGACGGCTCAAACGGGATCTGTAGATCCGGCGAAATACGGATCGACCAGTTAAAGCTGTAGGCATCTCCGGTATCACGGCGGTTCTCTTTCACCAGCGGCATGGCCTTTTTCATCAGGCGTGCCACTTCTGCGGCATCGTCAATAATAATGCGATAGTGACGACGCGCCGTTTCGCCCAGCGTATGCACAATGAATTCATCCAGTACGCGGAAGTAGTCGGCGCTCTCTTTCGGGCCGGTAAGGATCAGCGGCAGCACCTGATCCTGGTTAGCCGGATGCATCAGAATGCCCAGCAGATAGAGCAACTCTTCTGCCGTACCTACGCCGCCCGGGAAGATGATAATCCCGTGGGCGATGCGGACAAACGCCTCCAGACGTTTCTCAATGTCCGGCATGATGATCAGTTCGTTAACCAGCGGATTCGGTGGTTCAGCGGCGATGATCGATGGCTCGGTCATACCGATGAAGCGCCCCTCTTTGTAGCGCTGCTGCGCATGACCCACTGCCGCACCTTTCATCGGCGCTTCCATCGCACCCGGGCCACAGCCTGTGCAGATGTTCAGCTCGCGCAGACCCAACTGGGTACCCACACGACGGGCATAGAGATATTCGGTTTCGTTAATGGAGTGACCACCCCAGCACACCACCATACTTGGGGCTTCGCCCACGTGCAGGGCACGGGCGTTACGCAGGATAGAGAAGACCAGGTTGGTGATATGAACGGAGCTTTCCAGGTTCAGATGCTGGAAACGACCGGCGTTACTGATCTGGCCGTTCACGAACAGGATGTCGCGCAGCACCGCAAACAGGTTGGCCTGCAGCGCACGAATGATGCGCCCGTCAACAAAGGCCTCTTCTGGCGGGTTAATCAGTTCCAGCTTTACGCCACGTTCGCGGCGCAGGACGTTGATATCAAAGCTTTCAAAGCGGGACAGCAGCTCTTTGCTGTTGTCGGTGAGGCTACCGGAGTTCAGAACGGCAAGTGAACAGTTGCGAAACAATTGATAAAGATCGCTGCTGGCCGTGCTCTTGAGCATGTCCACTTCCAGCTGCGACAACATATCCATTGAGCCAAGCGGGCTAATATGTGTAATCAAGTGAGCTCCTTACGGGACGTTTATCGTCTTTCCCCGTTGATTACAATAGCCCTGGCTTATGACCTTTCACAACCTAAAGCGCGGAACATACCGCGCAGATTGCGAATTTATTTATTTTACTGACGCACTAACCGACCAATGGCGGGAACAAAATCGGTATTGCTGCGCCACGGGTTGATATCCAGTCCGCCGCGTCGGGTATAGCGGGCATAGACGCTGAGCGACTCCGGCTGGCAGAAACGAAGAATGTCGTTGAAGATGCGCTCCACGCACTGTTCGTGGAACTCGTTATGGTTACGGAAGGAGACCAGGTAGCGCAGCAGCTTCTCACGATCGATTTTTGCCCCGCGATACTGGATCTGCACCGAACCCCAGTCAGGCTGATGGGTAATCAGGCAGTTGGATTTGAGCAGGTGACTGACCAGCGTCTCTTCCACCACTTTGCCGCTGGCACTCTTTTCCAGCCACGCGGTGTCAAACTGATAGTTGTCGATCTCAATGTCTTGATCGTCGATGCAGGTGCCGTGGAAGTGGGCGATAGGCTGGCCTTCAAGCTCATCAATCCGGTAGAGCGCCACCGTGACCTTGCCCTGGGCACAGGCGCTTAAATCCCTCTCCAGAGTGCGCTGTACCGCTTCCCAGCTCTCAAAGCGGGTCTGGTTAAAGCTGTTGAGGTAGAGCTTAAAGCTTTTGGACTCCACCAGATTGACGCTGGTGTAATCCAGCTCAACGTGACCCACGGCCACCTGCGGCAAACCGCGGGCGTTAAGCCAGGAGAGCTCATAGAGCGTCCAGATATCGCCGCCGTGGAAGGGCAGGGCATCGGCCTTCAGGCCCAGCGGATCGCGGTTAAGGCTGCGCGGCACGCCCTGTAGCAGGCTGGCATCGTAGATGTCGCGATAGGCTGTGCTTTTGCCCAGCGTCAGGCCCGATAAGGCATCATGATTTTCGTAAGACATGTTTCATTGTCACTTTAAAGGTAAACTATGGGCTGAGTGTATCCTGGCTTATATGAAGAGAGAAACCGGTGGATAAAGAGACTGCTGCTGCGTTAACCGCATTTACTACGCGTTACTGTGACGCCTGGCATGAACAGAAAGCGTCATGGCCGCAAAGCGAAGAGCTGTACGGCGTACCTTCACCCTGCATTATTACCTCTTCCGGGGATACCGTGACCTGGCAGCCGCAGCCCTTTACCGCTGAGCAGAGTGTAAATGCCATTGAACGTGCCATGGACATTGTGGTACAACCTCCGGTTCACGCGTTCTATACCACACAGTTCGCCGGGGATATGTGCGCTCGCTTTGATAATGAAGCGATGACGCTGCTGCAAACCTGGAGCGAAGAAGACCTGCTGCGCGTGCAGGAGAACCTGATAGGGCACCTCGTTACCCAGAAGCGCCTGAAGCTATCGCCAACGTTGTTTATCGCCACGCTCGACAGTGAGATGGACATTATCTCTGTCTGCAACCTCACGGGCAACGTGGTAAAAGAGACGCTGGGTACGCAGAAACGTCAGATCCTCTCCGCTTCCCTTGCGGATTTTCTTAATCACCTTCATCCCGTCGTGTAATCCTGCATACTACTGCGCGTGTGAGAGATCTCTTACAGAGTTTGTGAGAGATCGCCCTTATTACTTGAATGTTTAAAACATCAGGTCATTTAAAAAACACTTTATTATCATCTTGTTGCGCTTTCATAACGCTTGGTACAGATACGTAAACTCTTTAATGTGGCTTACGCAGTGCCTTGTAAGACGAAGCGGAATCATGGATTCTATCTCCGTCGACAGGAAGCCGACACAAGAAACGAACATCAGGATGATGACGTTTCTTAACAAGGACACGTCAGGAAGACGCTACAAGGAAGGCTTCAGGATGAAGCAAGAGGATCATGCAGGACGCGTTGAAGGACACCTCCAGGAAGGAGAATGAGAGCCGGTACAGATGTCCGGTGGGTCAGGAAGACCAGGACGCTTCAGGAAGAAGCAGTCACATCAGGACGATGTGCGCAGGATGCAGCGGTCAAGGGAAGACCAGACCTTAGGGTCAGAGGAAAAGTTGTCACGGATGAGCAGGGAGCACTAAAAGTAGCTGGATTGCTGCGAAACGAACCGGGAGCACTGTTTTTACAGTGCTCCCTTTTTTTTATTTCTGCGTGGTCTTTGCTATGCTGCGCGCCGTTCACATTTTCAGTTGAGGTTTTCATGACCCATCACGACAACGTGCGCGCGCAACTGCACGCCATTGAAGCTTTACTGCGCGATCATCAGCTGTGGCAGGAGACGGCGCCGCAGCCAGACGTGTTTGAGAGTACGCAACCTTTTTGTATGGATACCCTGGAGCCGTTTGAGTGGCTGCAATGGGTCCTCATTCCCCGCATGCATGCCCTGCTCGATAGTGGCCATCCGCTACCCCAGAGCTTTGCCGTAGCGCCCTATTATGAAATGGCGCTGGACGCTGCCCATCCGTCACGCGACGCGGTGCTGGCCGCGCTGCTGGCGCTGGATACGCTCTTCGGCGACGAAGCATGATCGAGATCCTCTATCAGGATGAGTGGCTGGTTGCCGTTAATAAGCCCTCCGGCTGGCTGGTGCACCGTAGCTGGCTGGACCGGGATGAAAAAGTGGTAGTGATGCAGACGGTGCGCGATCAGATCGGTCAGCATGTCTTCACTGCCCACCGTCTGGACAGACCCACTTCCGGCGTTCTGCTGATGGGACTCTCCAGCGAGGCCGGTCGACGTCTGGCGCAGCAGTTTGAGCAGCATCAGATCCAGAAACGCTACCATGCGATTGTCCGGGGCTGGCTGACAGAGTGCGCCACGCTCGATTATCCCCTGACGGAAGAGCTGGATAAAATTGCCGATAAGTATGCCCGCGACGACAAAGGCCCGCAGCCCGCGGTAACCGACTATCGCGGCATGGCGACCACTGAAATGCCGGTTGCCACCAGTAAGTTTCCCACCACGCGCTATAGTCTGATTGAACTGGAGCCGAAAACCGGGCGTAAGCACCAGCTGCGACGTCACCTTGCGCATCTCCGCCATCCGATCATCGGCGACAGCAAGCATGGCGACTTGCGGCAAAACCGCAGCGCCGCAGAGCATTTCGGCTGTCATCGTCTGATGTTACACGCCAGCCAGCTGCAACTTATCCATCCGTTTACCGGCGAGCCGCTGACGATCCGGGCCGGGCTGGACGAGGTGTGGATGCAGGCGTTGTCACAGTTTGGATGGCGCGGACAACTCCCCGAAAATGAAAGGGTTGAGTTTGACGTAACCAACGTTCAGGATGATCGGAACGAGCGTTCAATCAGGGAGTAAAACATGGCGGTAATCGGAATTTTTGTCGGCACGATGTACGGTAACTCGCTGCTGGTGGCAGAAGAGGCCGAAGCGATTCTGGCGGGTATGGGCCATAAAGCCACGGTCTATGAAGATCCCGATCTGGCCGACTGGGAAAAATACCTGGGCCAGTATGCGCTGGTGGTCACCTCGACAACCGGGCAGGGCGATCTCCCGGACAGCATTGTTCCGTTGTACCAGGGAATTAAAGATAAGCTGGGTTATCAGCCGGAAATGCGTTACGGCATTATTGCGCTCGGTGACAGCACTTACGCGAATTTCTGCGGTGGCGGCAAGCTGTTCGACGCTCTGTTACAGGAGCAAAGCGCGCAGCGCGTGGGTGAGATGCTGATGATTGACGCCTCTGAACACCCTGAGCCGGAAGGCGAATCCAATCCCTGGGTTGAACAGTGGGGCACATTGCTAAAATAAGTTCCTGCCCTCCCTGAGCGGAGGGCCAGAACCCTTTGCCAGTTAACAAAGCGACCATGCAGCCAGTATAAGTTAACTGAATCGAGTAAGCTTTGGGCAATCGCCCGTAAATCCTCACCTGAAGCACGGTTATTAGCAGGCATTTTCACTGCGTCAAGCGACCTGTTTCACAATCCCGTTATTCCCTGACTTTGGCCTCCCCCTTACGGGCAGGCAGTTTTCATTTCCGTGAAGTCTCTTCCATTGTCCTGGGCTTTTGCCACAAACAACCGCACAGAGCCTTGCCAATGTTGTGTTGTTGCACGGTGAGAGGGGCCTGGTTCCTTTCTTATACTTTTTCCGCCAGTTAATAAAAATGCAGTCAGTAAGGCGAAACGACCTACATGTTCGAACTGCAAAAACACATACACGTCATTCTGATTACCCTACGGTTGAGCTGTTCAGAATGAACGTAGCGAAAACGCTATGATTCAGGAGTGCAAGAATGAGTTCATTAAGCCAAGCGGCGAGCAGCGCTGAAAAGCGTACTAACGCCCGCTACTGGATAGTGGTGATGCTGTTTATCGTCACATCCTTCAACTATGGCGACCGCGCCACCCTGTCGATTGCTGGTTCAGAAATGGCAAAAGATATCGGGCTGGATCCGGTCGGTATGGGGTATGTTTTCTCCGCATTTTCATGGGCCTATGTTATCGGCCAAATTCCAGGCGGTTGGCTGCTCGATCGCTTCGGTTCAAAACGCGTCTATTTCTGGTCCATTTTCATCTGGTCCATGTTTACCCTGCTGCAGGGCTTTGTAGATATCTTTAACGGCTTTGGCATCATTGTCGCGCTCTTTACCCTGCGCTTCCTCGTCGGGCTGGCAGAAGCCCCATCCTTCCCGGGCAACAGCCGAATCGTGGCTGCCTGGTTCCCGGCGCAGGAGAGGGGAACGGCGGTCTCCATTTTCAACTCCGCACAATACTTTGCCACCGTCATCTTCGCACCTATCATGGGCTGGTTGACGCACGAGGTGGGCTGGTCGCACGTGTTCTTCTTTATGGGCGGTCTGGGTATTGTGATCAGCTTTATCTGGTTGAAAGTGATCCACGAACCGAACCAGCATCCCGGCGTAAACCAGAAAGAGCTGGACTACATCGCCGCAGGCGGCGCGCTGATCAACATGGATCAGGCGAGCAGCAAAGCGAAAGTCCCGTTCAGCCAGAAACTGGGCCAAATCAAACAGCTGGTGGGTTCCCGCATGATGCTCGGGATCTATCTCGGCCAGTACTGCATCAACGCTTTAACCTACTTCTTTATCACCTGGTTCCCGGTCTATCTGGTGCAGGCGCGCGGCATGTCAATTCTGAAAGCCGGGTTTGTCGCCTCCGTTCCGGCAATCTGCGGCTTTGTCGGCGGCGTACTGGGCGGGGTAATTTCCGACTGGCTGATGCGTCGTACTGGCTCTTTGAATATCGCCCGTAAAACGCCAATCGTGCTGGGTATGCTGCTCTCCATGACGATGGTGATGTGTAACTACGTGAACGCCGAGTGGATGATTATCGGCTTTATGGCGATGGCCTTCTTCGGTAAAGGTATCGGTGCGCTGGGCTGGGCGGTGATGGCAGATACCGCGCCGAAAGAGATCAGCGGCCTGAGCGGCGGTCTGTTCAATATGTTCGGCAACATCTCCGGCATCGTGACTCCGATTGCTATTGGCTACATCGTCGGTACCACCGGCTCGTTTAACGGGGCGCTGATCTACGTCGGTATCCATGCCCTGGTGGCGGTGCTGAGCTACCTGGTGCTGGTGGGTGATATCAAACGTATTGAGCTGAAACCTGTTACGGAGCGTTAATGATGAGTATGCAATCCAGCCCTGTCGTCACTGAAATGAAGGTTATCCCGGTTGCCGGCCAGGACAGTATGCTGCTGAACATCGGTGGCGCGCATAACGCCTGGTTTACCCGCAATATCGTGGTACTGACCGATAACGCCGGGAATACCGGCGTAGGTGAAGCGCCAGGCGGCGAGGTGATCTACCAGACCCTGGTGGATGCCATTCCGCAGGTGGTGGGTCAGGAGGTGGCGCGCCTCAACAAAGTGGTGCAGCGCGTGCACAAAGGCAACCAGTCTGCCGATTTCGATACCTTCGGCAAAGGCGCATGGACCTTTGAACTGCGGGTGAATGCGGTGGCGGCGCTGGAAGCGGCGCTGCTGGACCTGCTCGGCAAAGCGCTGAACGTGCCGGTGTGCGAACTGCTCGGCCCTGGAAAACAGCGCGATGCGGTCACCGTGCTGGGCTATCTCTTCTACCTGGGCGATCGCACCAAAACCGATCTCCCTTACCTGGAACGTTCGCCGGGCAGCCACGACTGGTATCACCTGCGCCATCAGGAGGCGCTCTCCAGTGAGGCGGTGGTGCGTCTGGCGGAAGCCGCGCAGGATCGCTACGGCTTTAAGGATTTCAAACTGAAAGGCGGCGTTCTGCCGGGCGAGCAAGAAATTGAGAGCGCCCGTGCCCTGAAAAAACGCTTCCCGGATGCCCGCATTACTGTGGATCCCAACGGCGCCTGGCTGCTGGATGAGGCCATCTCCTTGTGCAAAGGGCTGGGCGATGTCCTGACCTACGCCGAAGATCCGTGCGGCGCCGAGCAGGGCTTCTCTGGCCGTGAGGTGATGGCGGAGTTCCGCCGCGCCACGGGCCTGCCGGTGGCGACCAACATGATCGCCACCAACTGGCGCGAGATGGGGCACGCCGTCATGCTCAACGCGGTCGATATTCCGCTGGCGGACCCGCACTTCTGGACCCTTTCCGGCGCGGTACGGGTGGCGCAGCTGTGCGATGACTGGGGCCTGACCTGGGGTTGCCACTCCAACAACCACTTTGATATTTCGCTGGCGATGTTTACCCATGTTGGCGCTGCCGCACCGGGCACACCGACCGCTATCGACACCCACTGGATCTGGCAGGAAGGCGAAGCGCGCCTGACCAAAAATCCACTCGAAATTAAACACGGCAAGATTGCCGTACCTGATGCACCGGGGCTTGGCGTGGAACTTGACTGGGATCAGATCCACAAAGCGCATGAGGCGTATAAGAAACTGCCAGGCGGCGCGCGTAATGACGCAGGCCCAATGCAGTACCTTATCCCCGGCTGGACCTTTGACCGTAAACGCCCGGCGTTCGGTCGCCACTGATTAAAGGATGGAATTATGAGCACGTTTACTACTCCTGTTGTGACCTCCATGCAGGTTATCCCGGTTGCTGGCCATGACAGCATGCTGATGAACCTGAGCGGCGCCCATGCCCCGTTCTTCACCCGTAATATTGTGATCATCAAAGATAACTCCGGTCACACCGGGGTAGGTGAAATCCCGGGTGGCGAGAAGATCCGTAAAACACTGGAAGAGGCGATCCCGCTGGTGGTGGGGCAAACCCTCGGCGCCTATAAAAACGTTCTTAACGCCGTACGTAACGAATTTGCCGACCGTGACGCGGGTGGCCGCGGTTTGCAGACCTTCGACCTGCGCACCACTATTCACGTGGTGACCGGTATTGAAGCGGCGATGCTCGATCTGCTGGGTCAGCATCTGGGCGTTAACGTCGCCTCCCTGCTGGGTGATGGGCAGCAGCGCACAGAAGTTGAGATGCTGGGCTACCTGTTCTTCGTCGGCAACCGCAAGCTGACCCCGCTGCCGTACCAGAGCCAGCCGGATGAGCAGTGCGACTGGTATCGCCTGCGCCATGAAGAGGCGATGACCCCTGATGCGGTGGTCCGTCTGGCGGAAGCGGCCTACGAGAAGTACGGCTTTAACGATTTCAAACTGAAGGGCGGCGTGCTGGCGGGTGAAGAAGAAGCCGAATCGATCATTGCGCTGGCGAAACGCTTCCCACAGGCGCGCGTCACCCTCGATCCAAACGGGGCCTGGTCGCTGGATGAGGCGATCCGCATCGGTAAACGTCTGAAGGGTGTGCTGGCCTATGCGGAAGATCCGTGCGGTGCCGAGCAGGGCTTCTCCGGACGTGAAGTGATGGCCGAGTTCCGCCGTGCCACCGGTCTGCCAACCGCCACCAATATGATCGCCACCGACTGGCGTCAGATGGGTCATACCCTGTCGTTGCAGTCGGTGGATATCCCGCTGGCGGATCCGCACTTCTGGACCATGCAGGGCTCGGTGCGCGTGGCGCAGATGTGTCACGAGTTCGGCCTGACCTGGGGCTCGCACTCCAATAACCACTTTGATATCTCGCTGGCGATGTTCACCCACGTGGCCGCGGCCGCGCCGGGCAACATCACCGCCATCGACACCCACTGGATCTGGCAGGAGGGCAACCAGCGCCTGACCAAACAGCCGTACGAAATCAAGGGCGGTATGGTGCAGGTGCCAACCACGCCGGGTCTGGGCGTGGAGCTGGATATGGATCAGGTGATGAAGGCGCACGAGCTCTATCTGCAGCACGGTCTGGGCGCACGCGACGACGCGATGGCGATGCAGTACCTGATTCCGGAGTGGACCTTCAACAACAAACGCCCTTGCATGGTGCGTTAAGTCCGGTGCCGGTTCCTGCGGGAGTCGGCATTTTCTCTTGCGTGACGGGTGTATGCTTATGGTAGTCAACATGCGTAAGGACGGCTTATGAAAATAGTGATCGCACCGGACTCTTACAAAGAGAGCCTGAGTGCCCTGGCAGTGGCAACGGCGATAGAGCAAGGATTTTGCGAGATTTTCCCCACGGCGGAGTACGTGAAACTGCCGGTTGCCGATGGTGGGGAGGGCACCGTGGAAGCGATGGTCGCCGCCACCCAGGGTGAAATTATTCAGGTACGCGTAACGGGGCCGCTCGGCGAGCATGTTGACGGTTTTTATGGCCGCTCCGGCGATGGAAAAAGCGCATTTATCGAGATGGCGGCGGCCAGCGGTCTGGAGCTGGTTCCCCCGGCCCAGCGCAATCCGCTGAAAACCACCTCCTGGGGAACCGGGGAGCTGATCCGCCATGCCCTGGATGCAGGCGTAAAACATATCATCATTGGGATTGGCGGCAGCGCCACCAACGATGGCGGCGCAGGGATGGTGCAGGCGCTTGGCGCGAAGCTGCTGGACGAACAGGGTCACGCCATCGGT
This sequence comes from Leclercia sp. EC_58, assembly GCF_019584355.1. Lineage (NCBI taxonomy): Bacteria > Pseudomonadati > Pseudomonadota > Gammaproteobacteria > Enterobacterales > Enterobacteriaceae > Leclercia > Leclercia sp. EC_58. The sequence goes on along the minus strand of NZ_VDAM01000001.1, from coordinate 156,621 downwards.
CCCGGCGGCGGTGAACTGGAAAGGCTGGCTCGTATCGATATCAGTGGTCTGGATAAACGGCTGACGTCGTGCCGCATTGAGGTGGCATGCGACGTCACCAACCCGCTGACCGGCGACAACGGCGCTACCGCCGTGTTTGGTCCGCAGAAGGGGGCAACCTCAGAGATGATCGTGCGCCTCGATCGCGCGCTGACGCAGTATGCCCGGATCATCGCCCGCGACCTTGACGTTGACGTCCTCGGGCTGGCGGGTGGCGGCGCGGCGGGCGGTATGGGCGCGGCGTTGTACGCGTTCTGCGGTGCGCAGCTGCGTCAGGGTATTGAAATCGTCACCGATGCGCTCAATCTCGACGGCCTGGTGGCCGATGCCGATCTGGTGATCACCGGCGAAGGGCGGATCGACAGCCAGACCGTTCATGGCAAAGTGCCGGTAGGGGTGGCGAAGATTGCCAAACGCTACAATAAACCGGTCATTGGCCTGGCGGGCAGCCTGACGGCGGATGTCGGCGTGGTGCACGACCATGGCATCGACGCGGTATTCAGCGTGATTTATACCGTCTGCACGCTGGAAGAGGCGCTGGAAGATGCCGAAGAAAATGTGCGGATGGCGGCCCGCAATATTGCCGCCGTATTAAAAGTGGGAAGGGGGCTGTAATCCCTTCTGTTCCCCCTCTTCCTGTCGGGAGAGGGGCCTTACGACCCCAGCACCTTCATCGCTTCCCGCGTGACGTTATCCATCTCATCCAGCAACTCCAGGAACTCCGGCTCCAGCTCGCTTTCCGGCGTGCCGGAACGTAACTGCTGCTCCAGCAGCTGACAGAGATTCTTAAGACGCGGCACCCCGCTGTACCCGCAGCTGCCGTGCAGCTTGTGGATCGCCCCGACCAGATCTTCCGGGTTTTCTCCCACCAGCTGCTCTTCCACTTTATTGCGGATCTCCGGCAGGAATGCGACCAGCATCTGCAGAATCTCCCGCGCGAGGTCGTTTTTGCCCGCCGCCTGACGCAGCGCCAGCTGCCAGTCGAGGGTGACACTGCCGTTAACTACGATCTCCGGGACCGCCGGCGGGACCTCCGGTGCGGGGAGCCAGTGACCTGTGGTAGGGCCGGGTTTGTAGCGCAGCAGCAGGCTGTGCAGTTTCTCTTCTTCAATCGGCTTCGCCAGATAGTCGTTCATCCCGGCGCTCAGCAGCTTCTCCTTTTGCCCCGCCATCGCATGCGCCGTCACGGCAATCACCGGGGTTTGCTGCTGATGGGGAAGCTGGCGAATCAGTTCACAGGCGCGGATGCCGTCCATACCGGGCATCTGGATATCCATCATGATCAGGTCAAACGGCTTCTCCTTCGCTCGCTCCACGGCCTGCAAACCGCTCTCGCACAGTTCGACATGCTGAACCTGATCTTCCAGCAGCGCCCCGATCAGCTTGAGGTTGGCGGGGTTGTCATCCACCGCCATCACGGTCATCGGCAGTTTGCTCTCATCGCTGGTAATCGGTGCGATGTGATGGTTCAGACGGCAATATTCCGTCAGCGTTGGCAACAGGCGGGTGGCCGTCAGCGGTTTCAGCAGGCAGGCGGCTGCCCCGTCATGTTTTAGCTCCTCGGCGTTGATCTGGGCATGGCAGGGCAGAGCCAGCAGCAGGTAATCGGTCATCGAGGCCGCTTTCGCCAGCCGCTCCTCCTGCATGGTCAGATCGCCGGTAAAGGTCACCGGGATCCCCAGCAGCAGGATGTCGTAATGGTCAACCGGCAGCGTGGAGAAGTTCGGACTGTAGACCACCTCCAGCGGTGTCGTGCTTAACACATCGAGGGTGCTTTGCGCGGCGGCGGTATTGGGCTCCACGTACGCCAGCCGTTTACCCTGCAGACAATCCATGGCCAGACGATCGGTGAGCACGTTCGGGTTCAGGTCGAGGTTGATATGGAACCAGAAGGTCGAGCCCCGGTTAGGCTGGCTGTGGAAGGAGATATCGCCCCCCATCTCATTAACCAGTTTTTGCGTGATGACCAGCCCCAGCCCGGTACCGCCGTGGCGGCGGGAAATGCTGGCGTCGGCCTGGCGGAAGGCCTGGAACAGCCGGGACTGATCGCGCTCAGGAATACCGATCCCCGTGTCGCGGATCTGCACCTCAATCTGCACTTTGGTATTGCTGATGGAGCGTTTTTCGACCAGGACGTCGATGTTCCCGCTCTCGGTGAACTTAATGGCGTTACCCACCAGGTTGGTGATCACCTGTTGCAGGCGCAGCGGATCGCCAATGACGTTGTCCGGCACATCATTTTTAATGTTCAGCGTAAGCTCCAGCCCCTTGTCGTGGGAGGAGTGCGCCAGCAAGGTGACCACCTCATCCAGGGTGTTACGCAGCGGGAACGGAATACTCTCCAGAATCAGCTTGCCTGCCTCGAGCTTGGAGAAGTCCAGCACGTCATTGATGATCGCCAGCAGGTTGTTGGCGGAGCGTTCAATGGTATGCAGGTGGTCACGCTGGGTCGGGTTGAGCTCGGTTTTCAGGGTCAGGCGGGTAAAGCCAATCACCCCATTCAGCGGGGTGCGCAGTTCGTGGGACATATTCGCCAGGAACTCCGACTTGATGCGTGCCGCCTCCTGGGCGCGTTTTTTAGCCAGATCCAGCTCAACGTTCTGGATCTCCATCTGCTCCAGCGTTTCGCGCAGGTCGGAAGTGGCCTGATCGACGTTATGCTGCATCTCCTCATGGTATGCCGCCAGCGACATGGCCATCGAGTTGATGCCATTTTTCAGCATATCCAGCTCGCCGAGCATAAAGCCTTCGACGCGGCTGTCGAGCTGGCCCCGGCGGATCCGGTCGACGGTATTCACCATGTTGCGGATGGGGCTGGTTACATCCCGCATCAGACGCCAGCCGAAGATCAGCGCAATGCCGATACAAAACAGCATCATCACCGTGGAGATAAAGATCTCCCGGTACTGTTGTAGCCGCACGGACTTGAGATCCAGCTCCAGCGCCACATATCCCAGCAAGTTGTTATTGGGCTTAGCGTCCGACGCGGGAGATTCATCCGGTGAATAGCTTTCCGAAATAATGGGGGTGCGCAGGATCATTTTTTCACCCTGGCGGATCACGCTCAGCCGCTTTGGAAACGCCGTACCATCCGGCAGCTTCAGGGTGTCCGGATCAAGCTGAATATTGGAGGTCACGAACAGGTGATTATTTTGGTCATACACTGAAATCGCCCGCACAATGTCCGAATGCCGACGGTGCAGAATGCTGATGAGCTGGCCGATGGGCTCGCGATTTTGCAGGTTCATGCCGTACTCGCTGGAGACCGCGAGCGGCTCAATAATGCTGGCACCGGCGTCCTCGAGCTGACGTTGCAGGTCGTTATAACGGTGCACCACGAAGAAGGTACTCAGCAGTAAACCAATGAGTACGGTAGGGGCGAGGATCAAAATCATCATGCGCGCACGCAGGCTGTAGTTGGTCATGGAGTTCCGTTATGGGACAATTAGAGTCAATATGTTCATTTGAGAAAATTCCCGGCGATGGCGCAATTCTACTCTGCAAAGCGACGCGTGACGACGCGTCAGATCATAACTGTTGAAGTGACAGACCTCGATCCGTTCGGACAGGGGGTGGCGCGCCACGAGGGCAAGACCGTATTTATTCCCGGCCTGCTGCCCCAGGAGCGTGCGGAAATCACCCTGACGGAAGAGAAACGTCAGTACGCTCGCGGACAGGTAAAGCGCCGTCTTAATGATAGCCCGGAACGCGAAACGCCCCGCTGCCCGCACTTTGGCGTCTGCGGCGGCTGCCAACAGCAGCACGCCAGCGTCGTGCTGCAGGAGCGCAGCAAAAGCAACGCCCTGGCGCGTTTGCTGAAGCACGACGTCGATGAGGTGATCGCAGATAAACCCTGGGGCTACCGCCGCCGGGCGCGTCTGAGCCTCAATTATCAGCCGAAAACCGCCCGTCTGGAGATGGGCTTTCGCAAGGCCAACTCCAGCGACATCGTTGATGTCAGAGAGTGCCCCATTCTGGTGCCCCGTCTTGAGGCATTGCTGCCAGAAGTGCGCAAATGCCTCTCTGACCTGCAGGGCGTACGTCATCTTGGGCACGTTGAACTGGTGCTGGCGAACAGCGGCCCGCTGATGGTGCTGCGCCATACTGCACCGCTTTCGGCCAAAGATCGCGAAAAACTGGAACGCTTTTCGCATTCCCATGAGCTTGACCTTTATCTCGCCCCGCAAAGCGAGATACTTGAGCAACTGAGCGGGGAAACGCCCTGGTATGATTCAGACGGGCTACGCTTAACGTTCAGCCCGCGCGACTTCATCCAGGTTAATGACGGCGTTAACCAGCAGATGGTCGCGACTGCGCTGGCGTGGCTGGATATTCAGCCGGAGGACCGGGTGCTCGACCTGTTTTGCGGGATGGGCAACTTTACCCTGCCGCTGGCAAAACGGGCACGAAGCGTGGTCGGCGTTGAAGGGGTGGCGGCGCTGGTGGAAAAGGGGCGCGATAACGCTGTTCACAATGCGCTGCAAAACGTGACATTTTTTCACGAGAATCTGGAAGAGGATGTTACACAGCAGCCATGGGCGGCGCACGGTTTCGATAAAATCCTGCTTGATCCGGCACGCGCGGGCGCGCCAGGCGTGATGCAGCATATTATTAAACTGGCCCCCAAACGTGTGGTCTATGTTTCCTGTAATCCGGCGACGCTTGCCCGCGATAGCGAGGCGTTATTAGCGGCGGGTTACCAGATTCAGCGTCTGGCAATGCTTGATATGTTCCCGCACACTGGGCATCTGGAATCAATGGCGTTGTTTGAACACAATTGATGAGTTTCGGCTTGTCGAATTCGACAGGCAGGGGTCCCTAAAGGAGAGGACAATGGTTGCGGTAAGAAGTGCACATCTCAATAAAGCTGGTGAGTTTGACCCACAAAAATGGATCGCAAGTCTGGGGATCGCCAGCCAGCAGTCGTGTGAACGCTTAACCGAAACATGGGCCTACTGTCTGCGCACCACACAGGGGCATCCCGATGCCGAGCTGCTGCTGTGGCGCGGCGTAGAGATGGTTGAGATCCTCTCCATGCTGAGTATGGATATCGACACCCTCCGTGCGGCTATGCTCTTCCCGCTGGCCGACGCCGAGGTGGTCACAGAAGAGGTGCTGCGCGAAAGCGTCGGGAAATCGATCGTGGCGCTGATCCACGGCGTGCGCGATATGGCCGCCATCCGTCAGCTGAAAGCCACCCACACCGATTCGGTCTCTTCTGAACAGGTGGATAACGTTCGCCGTATGCTGCTGGCGATGGTGGATGATTTCCGCTGCGTGGTCATTAAGCTTGCCGAACGCGTTGCCCATCTGCGGGAAGTCAAAGACGCGCCGGAAGACGAACGCGTGCTGGCGGCGAAAGAGTGCACCAACATCTATGCCCCGCTGGCGAACCGTCTGGGCATCGGCCAGCTGAAATGGGAGCTGGAGGATTACTGCTTCCGCTACCTGCACCCGGCGGAATACAAACGCATTGCTAAGCTGCTGCACGAGCGCCGTATCGATCGGGAACACTACATCGATGAGTTTGTCGGCGGCTTACGTAAGTCGATGAAAGAAGAGGGCGTGAAGGCCGAAGTCTATGGCCGTCCGAAGCATATCTACAGCATCTGGCGCAAAATGCAGAAAAAGCACCTCGCCTTTGACGAGCTGTTTGATGTGCGCGCCGTGCGTATCGTCGCCGAGCGGCTGCAGGACTGCTACGCCGCGCTGGGGATTGTCCACACCCATTACCGCCACCTGCCGGATGAGTTTGACGACTATGTCGCCAATCCGAAACCGAACGGCTACCAGTCTATCCATACCGTGGTGCTGGGGCCGGGCGGCAAAACCGTCGAAATCCAGATCCGTACCAAGCAGATGCATGAAGAGTCCGAGCTGGGCGTCGCCGCGCACTGGAAGTATAAAGAGGGGCCCACAAGCGGGGCGCGCTCCGGCCACGAAGATCGTATCGCCTGGCTGCGTAAGCTGATTGCGTGGCAGGAGGAGATGGCCGACTCCGGTGAAATGCTCGACGAATTGCGCAGCCAGGTCTTTGACGACCGGGTCTACGTCTTTACGCCGAAAGGCGACGTGGTTGACCTGCCGGCAGGCTCAACGCCGCTCGACTTCGCCTACCATATCCATAGCGATGTGGGGCATCGCTGCATCGGCGCCAAAATCGGCGGGCGTATCGTGCCGTTCACCTATCAGCTGCAGATGGGCGACCAGATTGAGATCATCACCCAGAAACAGCCGAACCCGAGCCGCGACTGGCTGAACCCGAACCTCGGCTATGTCACCACCAGCCGCGGGCGCTCAAAAATTCATGCCTGGTTCCGCAAGCAGGATCGCGACAAGAATATTCTTGCCGGACGCCAGATCCTTGACGATGAGCTGGAGCATTTAGGCATCCACCTGAAAGAGGCAGAGAAATTCCTCCTGCCGCGCTACAACTTTAACGAGCTGGATGAGCTGCTGGCCGCCATTGGCGGTGGGGATATTCGCCTTAACCAGATGGTGAATTTCCTGCAGGCACAATTCAACAAACCGAGCGCGGAAGAGCAAGATGCGGCGGCGCTGAAGCAGCTTCAGCAGAAGAGCTACGCCCCCTCGCACCGTGGCAAAGAAAAGGACAAAGGCAGAGTGGTGGTGGAGGGCGTTGGCAACCTGATGCACCATATTGCCCGCTGCTGCCAGCCAATCCCGGGGGATGAGATTGTCGGCTTTATCACCCAGGGGCGCGGGATCTCCATTCACCGTGCGGACTGCGATCAGCTGGACGATTTACAGTCCCACGCGCCGGAACGCATCGTGGATGCGGTGTGGGGCGAGAGTTATTCCGCCGGTTATTCACTGGTGGTACGAGTCTCAGCCAACGATCGCAGCGGCCTGCTGCGCGATATCACCACCATTCTGGCGAACGAGAAGGTGAACGTGCTGGGCGTCGCCAGCCGCAGCGATACGCGCCAGCAGCTCGCCACCATTGATATGACCATCGAAATCTATAACCTGCAGGTGCTGGGCCGCGTGCTCGGCAAGCTGAACCAGGTACCGGATGTGATCGACGCCCGTCGTCTGCACGGCGGATAATCGCACCTTCTTTTGTAGGCCGGGTAAGGCGCAAGCCGCCACCCGGCATTTTTTTATCAGGACAAAACTATGACCCAAATCGACCGCCTGCTCGGCATTATGCAACGTCTGCGCGACCCGGAAAACGGCTGTCCGTGGGACAAAGAGCAGACTTTCGCCACCATCGCCCCCTACACTCTGGAAGAGACCTACGAGGTGCTGGACGCCATCTCCCGGGAAGATTTTGACGATCTGCGTGGCGAGCTGGGTGACCTGCTGTTCCAGGTGGTGTTCTATGCGCAGATGGCCCAGGAAGAGGGGCGGTTTGATTTCAATGATATCTGCGCCGCCATCAGCGACAAGCTGGAGCGCCGCCATCCGCACATCTTTGGTGATGCCACCGCCGAAAACAGTACCGAGGTTCTGGCCCGCTGGGAACAGATTAAAAGCGCGGAACGGGCTGAAAAATCGCAACATTCCGCGCTGGACGATATTCCGTTAAGCCTGCCGGCGCTGATGCGCGCGCACAAGATTCAGAAACGCTGCTCGACGGTGGGGTTTGACTGGACATCCTTAGGCCCGGTGCTCGACAAGGTGCATGAAGAGATTGACGAGGTGATGCACGAAGCGCAGCAGGCGGTAGTGGATCAGGAGAAGCTTGAAGAGGAGATGGGCGATCTGCTGTTTGCCACCGTCAATCTTTCCCGTCATCTGGGCGTCAAAGCCGAAGTGGCGCTGCAGAAAGCGAACCTCAAATTCGAGCGCCGCTTCCGGGAAGTGGAGCGCATTATCGCGGCGCGCGGCCTGGAAATGACCGGCGTGGACCTCGAGGCGATGGAAGAAGTCTGGCAGGAAGTAAAACGCCAGGAATCTGATCTCTAACGGGTTTTTGCAATCAAGCGCAATTTGTGTGATTTTTTAAATGACAAGCGCTTGATTTGCGTCAAAAACATTTACCCAAAAGGGGCTATTTTCTCACTCCCAATATGAGTCAAAGCCTGAGACAGGAGACGGAGAATGAAAGTTTGTGGCGCTCGCCGTGTTCGGGTATACTACTTTCCCGTCCTGGTTATTCCATCGTTTCACCCTAACTTCTCAGGTTCAGCATGACAACGAACTATATTTTTGTGACCGGCGGGGTTGTATCCTCTCTGGGTAAAGGCATTGCCGCAGCCTCCCTCGCAGCCATTCTTGAAGCCCGTGGCCTCAATGTGACCATGATGAAGCTGGATCCGTACATCAACGTCGATCCAGGTACCATGAGCCCGATCCAACACGGGGAAGTGTTCGTTACTGAAGACGGCGCTGAAACCGACCTGGACCTGGGTCACTACGAGCGCTTCATTCGCACCAAAATGACCCGCCGTAACAACTTTACGACTGGCCGTATCTACTCCGACGTTCTGCGTAAAGAGCGTCGCGGTGACTACCTGGGCGCAACCGTTCAGGTTATCCCACACATCACCAACGCCATTAAAGAGCGCATCATTGCCGGTGGCGAAGGCCACGACGTCGTGCTGGTAGAAATCGGCGGTACCGTAGGCGATATCGAATCCCTGCCGTTCCTGGAAGCGATCCGTCAGCTGGCGGTGGACATTGGTCGCGAACACGCGCTGTTCATGCACCTGACTCTGGTGCCGTACATGGCAGCCGCAGGTGAAGTGAAAACCAAACCGACTCAGCACTCCGTTAAAGAGCTGCTCTCCATCGGTATTCAGCCAGATATTCTGGTCTGTCGCTCCGATCGTGCGGTTCCGGCCAACGAACGTGCAAAAATTGCATTGTTCTGTAACGTGCCAGAAAAAGCCGTTATTTCAATGAAAGATGTCGATTCCATTTATAAAATTCCGGGCCTGTTGAAATCACAGGGCCTGGACGATTATATTTGTAAACGATTCAGCTTGAACTGTCCGGAAGCTAACCTGTCTGAATGGGAACAGGTTATTTACGAAGAAGCGAACCCGGCGGGTGAAGTGACTATCGGTATGGTCGGCAAGTACATCGAACTGCCGGACGCCTATAAGTCCGTTATCGAAGCGCTGAAACACGGTGGCCTGAAAAACCGCGTAACCGTCAACATCAAGCTGATCGATTCGCAGGATGTTGAAACCCGCGGTGTAGAAATTCTGAAAGATCTGGATGCTATTCTGATCCCTGGCGGCTTCGGCTACCGTGGCGTTGAAGGCAAGATCGCTACCGCACGCTATGCGCGTGAAAACAATATTCCTTACCTCGGCATTTGCCTGGGTATGCAGGTTGCACTGATTGAATTTGCCCGTAATGTGGTGGGCATGGAAAACGCGAACTCTACGGAATTTGTGCCAGACTGTAAGTACCCTGTTGTGGCGCTGATTACCGAATGGCGCGACGAAGAAGGTAACGTCGAAGTCCGTACCGAGAAAAGCGATCTGGGTGGCACGATGCGTCTGGGTTCTCAGGCTTGCCAGCTCTCTGATGACAGCCTGGTACGCCAGATGTACGGTGCGCCAGTCATCACTGAACGCCATCGTCACCGTTATGAAGTGAACAACCTGCTGTTGAAACAAATTGAAGCTGCGGGTCTGCGTATTGCGGGCCGCTCCGGGGATGATCAGTTGGTCGAGATCATCGAAGTGCCGAACCACCCGTGGTTCGTTGCCTGCCAGTTCCACCCGGAATTTACTTCTACGCCGCGTGATGGACATCCGCTGTTTGCTGGCTTTGTAAAAGCCGCGACGGAGTTCCAGAAGCGTCAGGCGAAGTAAGAAAAGTTAGAACGGCAGCGCGTACCAAGGGTACGCGCTGTTTGTCTGGAGTTTTAGTTTAACTTGTACTGAGGAAAATCTAATGTCCAAAATCGTTAAAGTCATCGGTCGTGAAATCATCGACTCCCGTGGTAACCCGACTGTTGAAGCCGAAGTACACCTGGAAGGTGGTTTCGTAGGTATGGCTGCTGCGCCGTCAGGTGCTTCTACTGGTTCCCGCGAAGCGCTGGAACTGCGCGATGGCGACAAATCCCGCTTCCTGGGCAAAGGCGTAACCAAAGCGGTTGGCGCAGTAAACGGTCCTATTGCTCAGGCAATCCTTGGCAAAGATGCCAAAGATCAGGCTGGCATTGACAAGATCATGATCGATCTGGACGGTACTGAAAACAAATCTAACTTCGGTGCGAACGCAATCCTGGCTGTTTCCCTGGCAAACGCCAAAGCAGCAGCAGCTTCTAAAGGTCAGCCACTGTTCGAACACATTGCTGAACTGAACGGCACTCCAGGCAAATACTCCATGCCAGTTCCGATGATGAACATCATCAACGGCGGTGAGCACGCTGACAACAACGTCGACATCCAGGAATTCATGATTCAGCCGGTTGGCGCGAAAACTGTTAAAGAAGCCATCCGTATGGGTTCTGAAGTTTTCCATCACCTGGCAAAAGTTCTGAAAGCCAAAGGCATGAACACCGCTGTTGGTGACGAAGGTGGTTATGCACCTAACCTGGGTTCTAACGCCGAAGCACTGGCCGTAATCGCTGAAGCAGTTAAAGCAGCAGGCTACGAGCTGGGCACCGACATCACCCTGGCGATGGACTGCGCAGCATCTGAATTCTACAAAGACGGTAAATACGTTCTGGCTGGCGAAGGCAACAAAGCGTTCACTTCCGAAGAGTTCACTCACTTCCTGGAAGAGCTGACCAAACAGTACCCAATCGTCTCCATCGAAGATGGTCTGGACGAGTCTGACTGGGATGGTTTCGCATACCAGACTAAAGTACTGGGCGACAAAATCCAGCTGGTTGGTGACGACCTGTTCGTAACCAACACCAAAATCCTGAAAGAAGGTATCGAGAAAGGCATCGCTAACTCCATCCTGATCAAATTCAACCAGATCGGTTCTCTGACCGAAACTCTGGCTGCGATCAAAATGGCGAAAGACGCTGGTTACACTGCCGTTATCTCTCACCGTTCAGGCGAAACTGAAGACGCGACCATCGCTGACCTGGCTGTTGGTACCGCTGCTGGCCAGATCAAAACTGGTTCTATGAGCCGTTCTGACCGTGTTGCTAAATACAACCAGCTGATTCGTATCGAAGAAGCGCTGGGCGAAAAAGCACCTTACAACGGTCGTAAAGAGATCAAAGGTCAGTAATTCACGCTGAACCTTCATCTTTAGAAAAACCCGCTTCGGCGGGTTTTTTTTTATCATCACACCGTCGGTACGCTATGACGTGTGCATACCGCCTGTTCAATAATTTCGGCAGCCCGCGCTGCCCCTCCGGCGTTAATCAGCTGAGTCTGGAGGGCGGTGATGCGCTGCGTGTACTGCTTATTTTCCAGCAGGTCGAGAAGATGCTGGCTGAGCGTGCGGCTCGGCGAAAAACGGCAGGCCTTAAGGCCAATGCCGCTGAAGACCACTCGGGCGGCGACGCCCGGCTGATCAAACGCCAGAGGCACGGCGAGGATCGGCGTGGCGGTGGCGATGGCATCCATAACCGTATTCAGCCCAGCGTGGGTGATGACGGCGCTGGCATCGCGCAATACCGCCAGCTGATCGGTAAATCCTACGGTTTTCGCCCCGGCACGTGCCAGCCGGGCGGTTTGACTTGCATTCAGTCTGTCACAGTGGGCAATAAGCAAGGGCACACCAGCCTGTCGGCAGGCGCGGGCAATTGTGCGGAACAGCCCGTAGCGGTAGCCCTGGAGCGTACCTAATGACGCAAAAACAAACGGCTTCTTATTGCCGGAAGAGACCGTTGGCGGATCGTAGCGTAGCGGACCTACCGCATGGAAGCAGGCGGGCAAGGTGCGTGGAAAATCAAAGCCTGGGATGGTCTGGCTGATTTGCGCCAACGGCGACAGGCATTGATCCAGCCTGTTGCGCGAGGACAGACCAAACGCCCGGGCATGACGGGCAATCACTCGCCCCTGTCTCGACATCAGCCAGTCATACACATCCGCACTGGAAGCGTATAATTTCCGGCTGCGATTGCTGGTGCCATAGCGAAAAGGCATCACCGGCAAGGGGATGGTGTTATCCCGGTTTACCGGCAGGGCGCAGCAGATGGAGATAAAGGGCAGGTTGAGCGCTTGTGCAACCAGCCCTCCTGCCGGCTCCATCTGATCAACAATCACGGCGTCAATATTGTGCTGTCGGAAGGCGAGAGGCAGTTCGCGGCACAGCATATCGGTAACGCTTGCCATATCTGATATCAGGCGGAAAAAACCTGGCTCGTGCATCGCAGACGGCGTCGGGTGTCCCACGGCGATGAAGCGCGCCTGCGGTTCCCTGAGCAGCGTGCGAGCCTCTTCCTGCTGAAAAAAAGTGACCCGATGGCCGCGCACGATAAGGTGTTTTGCCAGTGCTTCCATAGCGCGCATATGGCTGTATAACGGTAGCGTTATTACCGCAAAATGGCTCATTCTGCTTGTCCAGTATTCTGATGGCTACTCAGTCAAAGGGGTTAACGTCGACAGCCGGGTGAGCGATATCTTAAAAGCGTAGCGTAAGTTTTAATGTTTTTAACATTGCCTTCTGAACGGCTTTCCACCCTAAGGCTGTTAGCTTGGCTATCCTTAAACTGACAGGAATAAAATCGTGGCCGGGGTTGTTTTGCCTGATTATGTGCGATCTGCAATAATGCCCCCCCGTAAATCTGACCAGAGATAACTATGCAGTACCCGATTAACGAGATGTTCCAGACCCTGCAAGGCGAGGGTTACTTCACCGGCGTTCCCGCTATTTTTATTCGTCTGCAGGGATGCCCGGTTGGCTGTGCCTGGTGCGACACCAAACATACCTGGGATAAGCTCGCGGATCGGGAAGTGTCGCTGTTTAGCATCCTGGCCAAAACCAAAGAGAGCGACAAATGGGGCGCAGCCAATCCGGAAGATCTGCTGGCGATCATTGGCCGCCAGGGCTGGACCGCGCGCCACGTGGTGATCACCGGCGGCGAACCCTGCATTCATGACTTAATGCCGCTTACCATGCTGCTGGAGAAGAACGGCTTTAGCTGCCAGATTGAGACCAGCGGCACCCATGAAGTGCGCTGCTCCCACACCACCTGGGTGACGGTATCACCAAAAGTAAATATGCGCGGCGGCTACGACATCCTCTCCCAGGCGCTGGAGCGTGCCGATGAGATCAAACACCCGGTCGGGCGCACGCGCGATATCGAAGCGCTGGACGAGCTGCTGGCAACGCTGACGGACGAAAAACAGCGCGTTATTGCGCTGCAGCCCATCAGCCAGAAAGAGGATGCCACCCGTCTGTGTATTGAGACTTGTATTGCGCGTAACTGGCGTCTGTCGATGCAGACGCACAAATACCTGAACATCGCCTGATAGCCCTGCGGCCTCTGTTACTAAGGGGCCCGCAATTTGGGTAATAACGCCCAGGCCACCACCGCCGAACCGAGACAAATCGCACTGTTAAACAGCAGCGCATACTGGGCGGCGCTGGCCATGCCCAGCGGCAGCAGCAGGGCATACAGTGAAGCCGTTACGGCGATCCCCATTGCTCCGCCCAGCGAACTGCCCATCTTATAGATCCCTGATGCTACCCCAACTTTGCTCTCTGGCGCGTTCATCACCGCCGTGTCTGTGGATGGCGTGGCATAACAGCCCAGCCCGAGGCCAAAGAGGACGTTGCTGAAAAAGACGGTCACGATATAGATCTCTTTGCTCAGGAAAGTGCAGGAGATAAAGGTGATGCCGATTGCGGTCAACACCGGGCCGGTCATCATCGGCAGGCGGGCGCCATAGCGTTGAAGCAGCTTTTCTCCAACGCGAATCATGGCGAGCACCGTCACCAGATACCCCAGCGTCATCATTCCGGTTTGCAAAGGCGTCAGATGATGGCCCTGCTGTAACCAGATGCTGGTGATCATCATGGTGCCAATACAGCCGTTGAGCATGAAGTTTGAGAGCACCGCCGCGCTGTAGGCCCGGTTTTTAAACAGCGCAAAATCAATCAGCGCCGCATCGCCTTTGCGCAGGCCGGTATAGATAAAACCGAGTGCCGCGAGGATCGTTGCCCCCAGCACCGTCAGTGACAGGCCGCTGCCCCAGCCCCAGCTATGCCCTTTGCTGATAAACAGGTTGAGCAGCACCAGCATACAGACAAAACTCACCAACCCGCCAATATCCAGCTTGTGCTGACCAGCACTGGCGCTTCGGCTTTCCGGCGTACCGCGGATCAACAGCAGTGCAGCCAGGGCCATCGCGATGGAAAAAACAAAAATCCAGCGCCAGCCCAGGCTGGTGGCAATCGCGCCGCCAACAAACGAGCTCAGGCCACTGCCGCCCCAGGAGCCAATGACCCAGAAGCTGATCGCCCGCTGGCGCGCTTTACCGTCGTACCAGGTTTTAATCAGCGCCAGTGTCGCGGGCATAATGCAGGCTGCCGACAGCCCCTGGATCGCCCGTCCCAGCAGGAAAAGCACCGGTTCCCGGGCCAGAAACAGCAGGCCGCTGCCGATGATACTCAGCACCAGGCCGATAACCGTCAGGCGCACGCGGCCAAACTTATCGGCAAAGCCACCGCTGGCAACCACAAAGCAGCCGCTGAATAACGCGCTGAGACTGACTGCCAGCGTGAGCGTCTCCAGGGATATGTCGAGGCTATTTTTCATGGCCGGCACAACGTTAATCACCGACTGGGCAAATAACCAGAATGTCAGAACGCTCAGAACAATACCCGCCAGCAGTCGATCGTTACCTGCGAAAGCCGGGGTGCCTGTCAGGGGAACGGTACTCATTGTGCAGCCCTCCTGGGGATATGGTATCAACGCAGATAGTGTTCGGTCAGGGCGCTCCAGAGTGCGGCGCCGGTGATCAGGATCTTGTCGTTAAAGTCATAGCCCGGGTTATGCACCATGCAGCGATCCGCTTCATCGCCCGAGCCGATGGTGAAGTAACAGCCATCAGGGTTCTTTTCAAGCATAAAGGCGAAGTCTTCACTGCCCATGAATGAACCGATAGCGGCCACAGCATCCTGTCCGAACAGATCCTGGGCGACGGTACGCACCATCTCGTTGGCCGCAGGATTATTGATGAGCACCGGGCTGCCGTTGATATGACGGATGGTGGCCGTGGCGTTGAAGCTCTCTGCCTGCGCAACGGCGATATCGTGGATGCGCTGCAGAACGGTTTGACGCACCTTTTCGTTCAGGGTGCGCACGGTCAGTTTCATCAGAACTTTGTCATTGATGATGTTGGGCGCATGACCGGCCTGAATACTGCCGACCGTCACCACGGCGGGTTCAAACGGAGTGATATTGCGCGACACAATCGACTGCAGAGCGAGGGTAATATGGCAGGCCACCAGCGTAGCATCGACGGTATGTTCCGGCAGGGCACCGTGCCCACCCACGCCATTAACTTCAATGTGTATAGTGTCCGAGGAGGCCATCATGGCGCCATCGCGCAGGCCAATTTTGCCCAGTTTCTGCCCCGGCATATTATGCAGGCCAAAAATATGGTCGCAGGGGAAGGTCTCAAACAGGCCATCTTCGACCATCACCCGTCCGCCATACAGGAGCTCTTCCGCTGGCTGGAAAATCAGGTGCAGCGTACCGTTAAAGTTGCGGGTGCGCGCCAGGTACTCGGCGGCATAGAGCAGGGTGGTGGTGTGGCCGTCGTGACCGCAGCCGTGGAATTTGCCTTCAACGGTGCTGCTCCACGCTTTGCCGCTCTCCTCCTGCATCGGCAACGCATCCATGTCGGCGCGAAGACCAAGACGTTTGCTGCCGTTGCCCACTTTCAGGGTGCCGACCACCCCGGTTTTTGCCATCCCGCGATGTACCTCATATCCCCATTGCTGAAGCAGTTCCGCAACGCGCTGGCTGGTTTGCTGCTCCTCAAAACCGATCTCAGGATGCTGATGAAAATGCCGCCGCAGCTCAATAAACTGCGCTTCGTTGCCCTGCAGTGCTTCAACAATCGGATGTGTCATTTTTGTTATCCTTTTTTTATCAAACAATGCTAATTTCGAGTTTATGCCGATCGCAGCGACGGAAAACGCACTTTTTTGTTGTGAAGCGACGCATTATTTCTGATTGTTTTTCATACAATTCCGTTATGACAAAAAACAGCGCCTCATAATTTGTCTTCCCTGGAGGAACACATGGAGCAACGGGGTAGCGAGTTTTGGGTGAAGGTGCAGGATATTCGTCAGTTTCATCAGGAGGAGGACGACGCGCTGACGCTGCTGTGGCTGCTGGAAGGGAGCGCCGACCTGCACACCGACCAGCGGCAGATGACCCTGACAGCGGATAGCCTGACGATCGTTAATCGCAATCAACGCTGGCAGCTCACCAGCGAGAGCGGCAATACGACGATGTGTGTCATGCTTTCCGGGCGCAGGATCCAGCAGCTCTGTAGCGACTTTTTTACCCATGATTACGCCATCCCGCCCGAAGCCGGGAGCAGCTGGCCTCCTGGTGATGAGCTACGCCATCTTCTGCGCCAACTGCTGGTCTGCACCCTGATCAACGATCAGCATCGCTACCGGCTGGAGGCGACCCGCTGGCTGAGCGAGATCCTGCTCCTGCTGACCAGCCGGTTTCAGCAACCCGCCCGCCTGCTTCTGCGGGAACATCATCCGGGCGTAAGCAAACGCATCGCCCGGGTGGTGGAACGCATCAACGCCAGCTACACCCGACGCATTACGCTTGCTGAAATCGCCGGAAGCGAATTTGTTTCAGAAGCCTGGCTCTCCCGTCTTTTTCGCAAAGAGATGGGCGTCAGTTTTATGCAGTACATTACCACCCTGCGCCTTGAGAAGGCGGCCGACGCGCTTCGCCTGACCAACCGCCCGCTGCATCAGATTGCGCTGGAGCAGGGGTTCGCCAGTACGCGGATGATGAGCGATCTGTTCCGGCGTCATCACCAGATGGCCCCGGGAGCGTATCGCAAACAACGTCGTCATCACGCCGGGATGCCCCGTCTACGTCCAGGCAATGGGGATCAGCGTTATCCGGTGGCGGTAGACAAGCTCTTCAGCCTGCTAAATGAAGCCGAAACGCGCGGTCGGGAGCCGTTGCCATTAACTCCGCATCCGGTGCAGGAGAGAGTGCTCGATCTGCATCTTCTCAAGCCCGCCGCGCCGCTGCGTCATACCCGAATGGTGGTGACGGTGCGTGAGCTGGACGATCTGCTGCGCGAGGATGTGCGCCGGGAGCTGGAAAAGCTGGGGGAGGCGATGCCCCTTTTTGGAATTGATATCGCGGAGCCGTTTCTCAGTAGCCGCCTGTTTGCCAGCGGCTGGGACGATCCGCTGATGGCAGGTTATGCCTGCTGGTACAACCTTCATCAGGTCTTCAGCTGGCTTGCGCAAAAACAGTGGACGGTGCTGCTGCATACCGGCCTGACAACCCGCACCGATCTGCTGGCGCGCTTCTTACAGCAGTCGGTCAATCACTTTTCGCCTGAGATTACCGGTCGCTGGCAATTTGTGATGCACTGGTCAACGCAGGCGAGCGAGGAGACAAGAACGCAGGTCTGGCAGGCTCAGCGAGCGACGCTGCGGGAATATCTGCCGCAGGCGACGTTCGGCGTCTGGCACCGTTTTGCGCCCGGGCACACGGGGCATAACGATGAAGCACTGCTGGACTCGACTCTTATCACCCAAGCCGATTTTTTGGCCTGTCCGGCTGATGCCAATGAGCTTCTCGATCTGGCGCAGCTGGATCCGGCTCATCTCTCTTCCTCTGAAAACTATCCGGTGCAGAAGGTCCGGCAGATCCTGACCTCGCTTCGTCAGCGAAAGCTCTCGCTTCCGGTATGGCTGCTGTCGTGGAATACCCTCACCGGGAACACGCGGGCCACCAACGGCTGGTTTTTTCGTGGGGCACTGCTGATGCAAAACCTGCTCGGACTGTCGGAACAGGTGTGGCTGGCCGGGTTCTGGCTCAACTCGGGCTTACAGGGGGAAGCGCGGGCCAACAATACCATCGATACCTCGAGCCTGGCGCTGCAGTACAACCACGGCCTGCCGCGCCCGATATATTGGGTAGTCTGGCTGTGGCGACGCCTGCGCGGTGAGGTATTGGTCAACGAAAAGAATCTTCTGCTATTGCGCCACCACAACGGATACCAACTGCTGCTGCGCAATACGGTGGTGTTTAATCCGTTACTCTCCAGCGAAGAGGCTTTCATTCAGCGTTTTCGCCAGCAGTACCATGTTCAGCTGAAGGGGCTAAGCGGCAGGTGGCGAATTAAGTGTCATCTGTTTGATCAGCACAACGGCGCGCTGTACCCCTTGATTGAAGGCGTGCGCAGTGAAAGGGGACCTGACGAAGAGATGTGGCGCTGGATGGAGCATAAAGCGCGTCCAACGCTGTCAATGCGTGATGAACGGCTTCATGATGGCTGGCAGATTACGGCGTCGCTGGAAAGCAACGCGCTGATGCTCTTTGAGCTCGCGCCGTTGCTCTCTCATGAGACGTAATTATTCGCCGCGATAGATGCAGCCTGCGGTGCAGGTCTCTTTGATCATTACCGCACTCAGCAGCGGCACCAGCGGTTTGATCTCATTCCAGATCCATTTTGCCAGCACTTCGCTGGTCGGGTTTTCAAGTCCCGGAATATCGTTCAGATAGTAATGATCGAGGCGATCGTAGGTCGGTTTGAAGGCGGCCTTCAGCTCGGCAAAATCCATGATCCAACCGGTATGCGGATCGACTTCACCCGTGATCTCCAGACGCACCATAAAGGAGTGTCCGTGCAGACGACCACATTTATGCCCTTCCGGGACGTGAGGCAGATGGTGGGCGGCTTCGAAGATGAAATCTTTAAACAGTGTGGTGGACATCGTGGACTCTCAAAAATGCGGAAAAAACCGCCGTAGAGTACCGGAAAGTACATTTTTTATCATTAACTAAAACGGGCATTATAGTCAGGGGCACCAGACAGCGTAATTAGCGCTGTTTTTTAGTTTAATTTTCAAAGAGATGGTTAATCACTTTTATTGTTAAGAACAATAGCTAAAAGAGGTTAGTCCATTTGGTTATTTATTATTTCTATCGTGTCTTTAATTGTTATGATCCGCGCCGTTAACCTTACACTCTGTTCTGTCTTTCAGATAAAAATTCAGCTTTGCTACTGGAACATAACGACGCATGACAACACAGGCCCCACCTTCAAATTTGCTTCCCCTGAACCCGGAGCAACTGGCACGCCTGCAGGCGGCCACCACTGACTTTTCACCCACCCAGCTGGCCTGGGTATCCGGTTATTTCTGGGGAATGCTCAATCAACAGCCGGGGGCTGTGGCGAGTGCGCCTGCTACGGCTGTTGAGATCCCGGCAATCACGCTTATCTCCGCCTCGCAAACCGGCAACGCCCGTCGCGTGGCGGAAGCCCTGCGCGACGATCTGCTTGCAGCCAAACTGAACGTGAACCTGGTGAACGCCGGGGACTATAAATTTAAGCAAATCGCGTCAGAGAAGCTGGTTATCGTTGTAACCTCAACCCAGGGCGAAGGTGAGCCGCCTGAAGAAGCGGTTGCGCTGCATAAGTTCCTGTTCTCGAAAAAGGCGCCAAAACTGGCGGGCACCGCCTTTGCGGTCTTCGGCCTGGGCGACTCTTCCTATGAATTCTTCTGCCAGTCGGGCAAAGATTTCGACAGCAAACTGGCCGAGCTGGGGGCAGAACGCCTGCTGGACCGCGTCGATACCGACGTTGAATACCAGGCTGCGGCGGCCGAATGGCGCGCGCGCATTGTCGAGGTGCTGAAAGCCCGCGTACCGACCGAGACGCCAGCCCAGGCGGCAGCCACCGCCGCTGGCGCAGTCAACGACATTCACACCAGCCCCTACACCAAAGAAGCCCCGCTGACGGCGAGCCTCTCGGTGAACCAGAAAATTACCGGTCGCGATTCAGAAAAAGATGTACGCCATATCGAAATCGATCTCGGCGACTCCGGCTTGCGCTACCAGCCGGGCGATGCTCTTGGCGTCTGGTACCAGAACGATCCGGCGCTGGTGAAAGAGCTGGTTGAGCTGCTGTGGCTGAAGGGTGACGAACCGGTCACCGTGGAAGGCAAAACGCTGCCGCTCTCTGAAGCGCTGCAGTGGCATTTCGAGCTGACCGTTAATACCGCGAACATCGTGGAAAACTACGCCACCCTGACCCGCAGCGAATCCCTGCTGCCGCTGGTGGGCGACAAAGCCAAACTGCAACACTACGCCGCCACCACGCCTATCGTGGATATGGTGCGTTTCGCGCCAGCCCAGCTCGAAGCCGATGCGTTAATCGGCCTGCTGCGTCCGCTGACGCCGCGCCTCTACTCAATCGCCTCTGCCCAGGCTGAGGTGGAGAACGAAGTCCACGTCACCGTGGGCGTGGTGCGTTACGACATCGAAGGCCGCGCCCGTGCCGGCGGCGCGTCGAGTTTCCTTGCGGATCGCGTGGAAGAAGAGGGCGAGGTGCGGGTCTTTATCGAGCACAACGACAACTTCCGTCTGCCTGCCAACCCGGAAACCCCGGTGATCATGATTGGCCCGGGCACCGGTATTGCACCGTTCCGCGCCTTTATGCAGCAGCGCGCCGCCGACGAAGCGCCGGGTAAAAACTGGTTGTTCTTCGGCAACCCATACTTCACCGAAGATTTCCTCTATCAGGTGGAGTGGCAGCGCTACGTTAAAGAGGGCGTACTGAGCCGCATCGATCTGGCCTGGTCCCGCGATCAGAAAGAAAAAATCTACGTACAAGACAAACTGCGCGAACAGGGCGCAGAGCTGTGGCGCTGGATCAATGACGGTGCCCACATTTATGTCTGCGGCGACGCCAATCGCATGGCGAAAGACGTTGAGCAGGCGTTGCTGGAAGTGATTGCCCAATTCGGCGGTATGGATGCCGAAGCGGCGGATGAATATTTAAGTGAGCTGCGCGTCGAGCGCCGTTATCAGCGAGATGTCTACTAATGAGCGAAAAACATCCTGGCCCACTGGTGGTCGAAGGCAAACTGTCTGATGCCGAGCGCATGAAGGTTGAGAGTAACTACCTGCGCGGCACCATTGCCGAAGATTTAAATGACGGTCTGACCGGCGGTTTCAAAGGCGACAACTTCCTGCTGATCCGTTTCCACGGCATGTACCAGCAGGACGACCGCGATATCCGCGCCGAGCGTGCTGAACAGAAGCTGGAGCCGCGTCATGCGATGCTGCTGCGCTGCCGCCTGCCGGGTGGCATCATCACCACCAAACAGTGGCAGGCGATCGACAAGTTTGCCGGTGAAAATACAATTTACGGCAGCATCCGTCTGACCAACCGTCAGACCTTCCAGTTCCACGGCATTCTGAAGAAGAACGTGAAGCCGGTACACCAGATGCTGCACTCCGTCGGGCTGGACGCGCTGGCGACCGCCAACGACATGAACCGTAACGTGCTCTGCACCTCTAACCCGTACGAGTCCGAGCTGCATGCCGAAGCGTACGAGTGGGCGAAGAAGATCTCCGAGCATCTGCTGCCGCGTACCCGCGCTTATGCCGAGATCTGGCTCGATCAGGAGAAAGTGGCGACCACTGACGAAGAGCCGATCCTGGGCCAGACTTACCTGCCGCGTAAGTTCAAAACCACGGTGGTGATCCCGCCGCAGAACGATATCGATCTGCACGCCAACGACATGAACTTCGTGGCAATCGCCGAGCACGGCAAGCTGGTGGGCTTTAACCTGCTGGTGGGCGGCGGTCTCTCTATTGAGCACGGTAACAAAAAGACTTACGCCCGTACCGCGAGCGAGTTTGGCTATCTGCCGCTGGAGCACACCCTGGCGGTGGCGGAAGCGGTAGTGACAACTCAGCGCGACTGGGGTAACCGTACCGATCGTAAAAACGCCAAGACCAAATATACCCTTGAGCGCGTAGGCGTGGAGACGTTTAAAGCCGAAGTGGAACGCCGCGCGGGCATCAAGTTTGAGCCGATCCGCCCGTACGAATTTACCGGTCGCGGGGATCGTATTGGCTGGGTAAAAGGTATCGACGATAAATGGCACCTGACGCTGTTTATTGAAAATGGCCGTATCCTGGATTATCCGGGCCGTCCACTGAAAACCGGCCTGCTGGAGATCGCGAAGATACACCAGGGCGAGTTCCGTATCACCGCCAACCAGAACCTGATCATTGCCGGCGTGCCGGAAAGCCAGAAGGCGAAGATCGAGAAGCTGGCGCGGGATCATGCCCTGATGGAGGCAGTTAAACCGCAGCGCGAAAACTCCATGGCTTGCGTGTCGTTCCCTACCTGTCCGCTGGCAATGGCTGAGGCCGAACGTTTCCTGCCGTCGTTCACCGACAAGGTCGAAGCGATTCTGGAAAAACATGGCATCCCGAACGAACATATCGTGATGCGCGTGACCGGCTGCCCGAACGGCTGCGGCCGCGCGATGCTGGCCGAACTGGGGCTGGTGGGTAAAGCGCCGGGGCGCTACAACCTGCACCTGGGCGGCAACCGTATCGGCACCCGTATTCCGCGCATGTTCCGGGAAAACATCACCGAGCCGGAAATCCTTGATTCCATCGACCTGCTTATCGGGCGCTGGGCGAAAGAGCGCGAAGCGGGTGAAGGCTTCGGCGACTTTACGGTGCGTGCGGGCATCATTCGTCCGGTGCTCGATCCCGCAAGGGATTTCTGGGAGTAACATCCCACGGGTTTTACCGATTTTCCAGGCCGGGCAGACGCAGTGCCGCCCGGCAAAACAGGCAAACGAGGTTCTTATGTCCGTACTCGATCTAAACGCCCTTAACGATCTGCCAAAAGTCGAACGCATACTGGCGCTGGCCGAAACCAACGCGGAGCTGGAGAAGCTGGACGCCGAAGGCCGCGTCGCCTGGGCGCTGGAAAATCTGCCGGGCGAATATGTGCTGTCGTCGAGCTTCGGTATTCAGGCGGCGGTTAGCCTGCATCTGGTGAATAAAATTCGCCCGGATATCCCGGTGATCCTCACCGATACCGGCTACCTGTTCCCGGAAACCTACCAGTTTATTGATGAGCTGACGGACAAGCTTAAGCTGAACCTGAAGGTCTACCGTGCAGAGCAGAGCGCGGCCTGGCAGGAAGCACGCTACGGCAAGCTGTGGGAGCAGGGCGTAGAGGGCATTGAGAAGTATAATGCCATCAACAAAGTCGAGCCGATGAACCGGGCGCTGTCCGAACTTAACGCCAAAACCTGGTTCGCCGGCCTGCGCCGGGATCAGTCCGGCAGCCGCGCGTCCTTACCGGTGCTGGCGATCCAGCGC
The DNA here is from genome assembly GCF_019584355.1 of Leclercia sp. EC_58. Taxonomy (NCBI): domain Bacteria; kingdom Pseudomonadati; phylum Pseudomonadota; class Gammaproteobacteria; order Enterobacterales; family Enterobacteriaceae; genus Leclercia; species Leclercia sp. EC_58. The sequence continues at coordinate 133,325 of NZ_VDAM01000001.1, read as the reverse complement.
GGGGTGTTCAAGGTGCTGCCGATCATCGACTGGGACAACCGGACCGTATACCAGTACCTGCAACAGCATGGCCTGAGATACCATCCGCTGTGGGATCAGGGCTATCTGTCGGTGGGGGATACCCATACCACCCGTAAATGGGAGCCGGGTATGGCAGAAGAAGAAACCCGTTTCTTTGGCCTCAAGCGCGAGTGCGGGCTGCACGAAGGCTAATTATTTGGTAAAAAGACTACGCCTCCTGTTTCAATAACAGGAGGCGTTTTTTATTGCAGGGAATTTATCACAATATTTTATTTTACGTCCTGTTACGGACTTGTCTATTACGCAAAAATATTTATCCAGCCAATTGCTTCTGTTAATCACTAAATAAATTCTGAATTATTATGGGTAATATTTATCAATAGAATTATTTACTTTATAAAGCGTAGTAGTTTTTAAATATTGAACGAGATATATACATAAGGGAGTTGTGCATGAAGGAATATAAAACCGTTATTTACCAGGAAGGTATGCTAGGAAGTTTGTTTTTTGGCGCATCCAAAGTTAACCCTGTAAAGTTTACCGAGTTTCTCAATAAAAATGGCCGCGAGGGCTGGAGGGTGGTGACAATGGAGAAAGATGTCCGTCGTATGCTGCTATTTTTTGCGCGTGAAGCCTACGTTGTCATCCTTGAAAGAGACGTATGAAAATAACCTCTATTCTCTGTTTATTGATCCTGGTGGCCTGGGGTGTTTGCGCCCTCATCCAGTTATGGTTTACGCCAATGAGTGCTCTGACATTTATTAAGCTCTCTGTCACTGCCGGGATCCTGGACGTTGTTATCTTGATAATAGGTTTATGCAAGCGGGAATATTGTGACGAGAAAGAGATGAAAAAGGGCGGTTATCTCGATTGATTTGCTTTAGCTACGCTTGTCTTATTTTTTTCTGCTGAGCAATGCGGAGTTGCTCAGCAGAATCGTTGTACCCTTTCAGCCCTCTTCTTGTCATTTTATCAATGAGCTGACGACAATCCTTGCTGTCAGCGAATCTATTATTTGATGGTTTTATTTTCCGCTTTCGCCAGCTCCTTCACCAGCGGCAGCATCACCCGTACCACATCCCGGCTGCGGTGTTCAATCCGCTTCGGCAATGCCTCGTCGATATACTGCAGATTATCCAGCCTGACGTCGTGCCAGCTTGTTCCCTCTGGAAACGCTTTAGATTTTGCCTGCTGCTGATAACCATCCTTCTTGCCCAGGGACCAGTTGGTCGCTTCAACGTAGAGCACCGGGATCCCGGCTTTATCGAACACCTCGCCATCATTGCAGCAGCCGGTGCCTTTCGGATACGCGGCATTGCCGCCCGGGTTGGTGGCCGCATAGATGCCGTAGGCGCGGGCAATCGCCAGCGCGCGGTCACGGGTTAACTTGCGTACCGGACCTGGGGTGGTTTTGCCGCTGTTGAAATAGAGCTTATCCCCCACAATCATATTATCGAGGTTGATCACCAGCAGGGTGTTTTTCTTCTCGGCCGCGCTCATGCGTTTAAGGACATTCTCGGCGCCCAGGCGTCCCTCTTCCTCACCGCTGGTGGCGATAAAGCGGATGCTGTACTGGGTGGGAATATCTTTTAGCTGATCGGCCAGCTCCAGCATCACCCCGACCCCGGCGGCATTATCATCAATGCCCTGTAACGTGAGGCCGCCGAGATTGTTGTCGGCATCGCTGTCGCTCATCGGGGCATAAGTATCGAGGTGCGCCAGAATAATAATCTGCTGCGCGGCTTTGCCTTCATGGGCCGCAATCACGGTGCTGCCGGTGACGTTGTGCCAGTTCTTGTTCAGATTGCGTGAGGTATAGATGTAGCGGCTCTGAAATGTGCGGATATCGCTCTGGTAGCCCATCCCGGCGAACTGCTGGCGCACGTAGTCAGCGGAGAGCATTTCGGCGGGGGTGCCGGTCATCCGACCCGGAAAAAAGGTGGCAATATGACGTGCCTGCGTCGCGGCCATCTCACCCAGGGGCGAGGTCTTAGCCTGAACCGTTCCGATTAAGCAAACGCCGAGCGCCAGGGCAGCGTATCGGTGGCGCATTGCGGAAAACATAGTGAGTCCTTAAAAAAATAACGCAAAATTTTAACGCGCTTAGTATGAAACTGTGACCGCGCTTACACAATTTGATTTGCTCTTAAATGCCCGGAATGTCGCGCGTTAAGCACTTTTTGATATGAGCTTTTTCAGCGCGTTATTCCATTGAGTAACTACTCATTCCAATTCGTAATTTCATTCGCTCGTAGCCGCCCCCTATAGTCCCCCTATTCCTTGTTGTTAGCGAGTTGTAGCATTGTGGATTACCTTCCTTTATTCGCTGCTGTAAAAGACCGCCCGGTGCTGGTTGTCGGCAGCGGCGAAATCGCTGAGCGCAAAATTGCCTTTTTACATCGGGCAGGCGCGCGCGTGCAGGTTGTTGCCGAAGCGGACTTTGCTGAAGCGCAAATCGACAATGTGGTGCTGGTGATTGCCGCCACCGAAAACCGGGCACTCAACCAGCGCATCTCCGATGCCGCCCACGCCCGTCACCGTCTGGTGAACGTGGTGGATGACCAGCCGCTCTGCTCCTTTATTTTTCCGTCGATTGTTGACCGCTCGCCGCTGTTGGTGGCGATCTCCTCCGGCGGCACCGCGCCGGTGCTGGCGCGCGTCCTGCGGGAAAAAATCGAGGCGCTGCTGCCCACCAGCCTTGGCCGGATGGCAGAAAAAGCCAGCTTCTGGCGCAACCATCTGAAAACCCGCCTGACCAGCGTGGCGGAACGCCGACGCTTCTGGGAGCGCGTGTTTCGTGGCCGCTTTGCCAGCCTGATGCAGGCCGGTAATGAGACGGCGGCGCAGAAGATCCTCGAAGACGAACTGGACAACCCGGGCAGCACCAGCGGGGAGATCATCCTCGTTGGCGCGGGGCCGGGTGATGCCGGATTGTTGACGCTTCGCGGCCTTCAGGTACTCCAGGATGCGGATGTGGTGTTCTATGACCATCTGGTGACCGACGGGGTGCGCGAGCTGATTCGTCGCGACGCCGAGCAAATCTGCGTCGGCAAACGCGCGGGCGGCCACGCCGTACCGCAGCATGAAACCAATCAGATGCTGATCGCCGCCGCGAAAGAAGGCAAAACCGTGGTGCGTCTCAAAGGTGGCGATCCGTTCATCTTTGGTCGTGGTGGCGAAGAATTGCAGGCGGCAGCCGAAGCGGGCGTGCCGTTCCAGGTGGTGCCGGGGATCACCGCAGCCTCCGCGGTAACGGCCTACGCCGGTATTCCACTGACGCACCGGGATTATGCCCAGAGCGTCACCTTTGTCACCGGCCACTATAAAGCCGACAGCACCCCGTTTGACTGGACCCATCTGGCCCAGAGCCGTCAGACGCTGGCGATCTATATGGGCACCATGAAAGCGGCGGAAATCAGTGAACAACTTATTCGCCACGGGCGCGATGCAGATACGCCTGTGGCAGTGATATCCCGCGGCACGCGCGTCGATCAACACGTGGTGACCGGCACATTACAACACCTTGCAACCCTGGCGAAAGATGCCCCGATGCCCGCCCTGATTGTGGTGGGGGAAGTGGTGCAGCTGCACAGCACGCTCGCCTGGTTCCAACATACAACCGACACAGAAGGCTTTGGTTCTTCTGTTATCAATTTGGCTTAAGGAACGGTTATGGATCAAAAACGACTGACGCACCTGCGGCAACTGGAAGCGGAGAGTATTCATATTATCCGCGAAGTGGCCGCTGAGTTTGCAAATCCGGTAATGATGTACTCCATCGGCAAAGACTCCAGCGTAATGCTGCACCTGGCGCGTAAAGCGTTTTATCCAGGCACGCTGCCGTTCCCGCTGCTGCACGTGGATACCGGCTGGAAATTCCGCGAAATGTATGAGTTCCGTGACCGTACCGCCAAAGCCTACGGCTGTGAACTGCTGGTGCATAAAAACCCGGAAGGGGTGGCGATGGGCATTAACCCGTTTGTCCACGGCAGCGCCAAGCACACCGACATCATGAAGACCGAAGGGCTGAAGCAGGCGCTGAACAAATACGGCTTTGATGCCGCTTTCGGCGGCGCCCGCCGGGATGAAGAGAAATCCCGCGCCAAGGAGCGTATCTACTCCTTCCGTGACCGCTTCCACCGCTGGGACCCTAAAAACCAGCGTCCGGAGCTGTGGCACAACTACAACGGCCAGATCAATAAAGGCGAAAGCATCCGCGTCTTCCCGCTCTCCAACTGGACCGAGCTGGATATCTGGCAGTACATCTATCTGGAAAACATCGAGATCGTTCCGCTGTATCTGGCGGCTGAACGTCCGGTGCTGGAGCGCGACGGCATGCTGATGATGATCGACGACGATCGCATCGACCTGCAGCCTGGCGAAGTGATCAAAAAGCGGATGGTGCGCTTCCGTACCCTCGGCTGCTGGCCGCTGACCGGCGCGGTGGAATCCGACGCGCAAACGCTGCCGGAGATCATCGAAGAGATGCTGGTGTCCACCACCAGCGAGCGACAGGGGCGCGTGATTGACCGCGACCAGGCAGGCTCGATGGAGCTGAAGAAACGTCAGGGTTATTTCTAAGGAGCCGCCATGAATACCACTATTGCTCAACAGATCGCCAATGAAGGCGGCGTCGAAGCCTACCTGCACGCCCAGCAGCACAAAAGTTTGCTGCGTTTTCTGACCTGCGGCAGCGTGGACGACGGAAAAAGCACCTTGATTGGCCGTCTGCTGCACGATACCCGTCAGATCTATGAAGATCAGCTCTCTTCCCTGCACAACGACAGCAAGCGTCACGGTACCCAGGGTGAAAAACTCGATCTGGCGCTGCTGGTGGATGGCCTGCAGGCGGAGCGCGAGCAGGGCATCACCATCGACGTGGCCTATCGCTATTTCTCCACCGAGAAGCGCAAATTTATCATCGCCGACACCCCAGGGCATGAGCAGTATACCCGCAATATGGCGACCGGGGCCTCAACCTGCGACCTGGCGATCCTGCTGATCGACGCCCGTAAAGGGGTCCTGGATCAGACCCGCCGTCACAGCTTTATCTCCACGCTGCTGGGGATCAAGCATCTGGTGGTGGCGGTTAACAAGATGGATCTGGTGAACTTCAGCGAAGAGAAGTTTAACGAGATCCGCGAGAGCTATCTCACCTTTGCCGAGCAGCTGCCGGGCAACCTCGATATCCGCTTTGTGCCGCTTTCGGCGCTGGAAGGGGATAACGTCGCTTCGCAGAGCGTGAGCATGCCATGGTACAGCGGCCCAACGCTACTGGAAGTGCTGGAGACCGTTGAGATCCAGCGCGACGTGGATACGCAGCCGATGCGCTTCCCGGTGCAGTACGTCAACCGCCCGAACCTCGATTTCCGCGGCTTCTCCGGCACGATTGCCTCCGGCAGCGTGCGCGTAGACCAGCGCGTGAAAGTGCTGCCGTCAGGCGTGGAATCGGCCATTGCCCGTATCGTGACCTTCGATGGCGATCTGCAGGAAGCGGGTGCCGGCGAAGCGGTCACCCTGGTGCTGAAAGATGAGATTGATATCAGCCGCGGCGATCTGCTGGTGGATGCGCAGGAGTCGCTGCCTGCGGTACAAAGCGCCGCGGTGGATGTGGTGTGGATGGCCGAGCAGCCGCTGAGCCCGGGCCAGAGCTACGACATCAAGATTGCCGGGAAGAAAACCCGCGCCCGCGTGGACGGCATTCAGTATCAGGTCGACATTAACAACCTGGCGCAGCACAGCGTGACTGAACTGCCGCTGAACGGCATCGGTCTGGTGGATTTCACCTTCGACGAACCGCTGGTGCTGGACGAGTATCAACAGAACCCGGTGACCGGCGGGCTGATTATTATCGACCGTCTGACCAACGTCACCGTTGGCGCAGGGATGGTGCGCGAACCTAAAGCGCAGGCGAGCGCGGTGCCGTCGGAATTCAGCGCCTTTGAGCTGGAGCTCAACGCGCTGGTGCGCAAACACTTCCCGCACTGGGGCGCGCGCGATCTGCTGGGAGGCAAGTAATGGCGCAGCATGATGAGAACGTCGTCTGGCATCCTCATCCGGTCACGGTGGCCGAACGCGAACAGCTCCACGGTCACCGTGGGGTTGTGCTGTGGTTTACCGGGCTCTCGGGGTCCGGTAAGTCCACCGTTGCGGGTGCGCTGGAAGAGGCGCTGCACAAAGCGGGCGTCAGCACCTATCTGCTGGATGGCGACAACGTGCGCCACGGGCTGTGCAGCGATCTGGGCTTTAGCGATGCGGATCGCAAAGAGAACATCCGTCGGGTGGGCGAAGTGGCCAGCCTGATGGCCGATGCCGGGCTGGTGGTGTTAACCGCCTTTATCTCACCGCACCGCGCCGAGCGGCAGATGGTGCGTGAGCGGGTAGGAAACAGCCGCTTCATTGAAGTGTTTGTCGATACCCCGCTGGAAATATGCGAGCAGCGCGATCCGAAGGGACTGTACAAAAAGGCGCGCGCTGGCGAGCTGAAGAATTTTACCGGCATTGATGCGGTTTACGAAGCGCCGGAAAACCCCGATATCCACCTGGAAGGCCAACAATTGGTAACAAATTTGGTGGGTCAATTATTAGACCTGCTCCGGCAGGGCGATATTATCAGATCCTGAGATGGTATTGATGGGGATGCTTAATCTCCATCAATATGTCACGGTCACAGGATCAGCTATGCGGAACAGTGAAAACTACATCATCACCGGGTCGGACACAGTATCGGCACATGACGAGACGACCTGGTCTTTTCCTGGGGCGATTGTCGGCTTTGCGTCATGGCTGATGGCACTGGGGATCCCTTTCCTGTTTTACGGCAGCAATACGCTGTTTTTCTTCCTTTATACCTGGCCTTTCTTTCTGGCGCTGATGCCCGTTGCCGTAGTGGTAGGGATCGCGCTGCACTCTCTGCTTAACGGCAAACTGCTCTACAGCGCCCTGATAACGGTTATGACGGTCGTCGCCATGGTCGGACTGTTATTTTTGTGGCTCATGGGATAAGTTCAGCCATAATTCAAACCGTAACCAACTATGAGACATTGTTGGCTTGCGCGAATCTGCAAAAAAAATGTGGTACATTTGCCCGCAATGTTGCGGCATCTCTGTAGCCCCGATGTAGAGTCATGGGGAAAGTTATGGGATGATGATGCCGTTTTTCAGGGGGCAGGATGGGTAAACTTACGCTGCTGTTGCTGGCTCTGCTGGTCTGGCTTCAGTATTCGCTGTGGTTCGGTAAGAACGGCCTTCACGATTACAGTCGCGTCAGCGATGACGTGACGGCGCAGCAGGCAACAAACAGCAAATTAAAAGCGCGAAACGATCAGCTGTTTGCGGAAATTGACGATCTCAATGGCGGACAGGAAGCCATTGAAGAGCGCGCGCGCAACGAACTCAGCATGACTAAGCCGGGCGAAACCTTCTATCGTCTGGTGCCGGATGCGTCTAAACGCAACCAGGGCTCAGTACAAAACACTCGATAATCAGGCCCAGGATTACGCCATGGCAGTAACTTTTTCCAACGTATGCGCCGTTGTGCCAGCCGCCGGGTTTGGCCGGCGCATGCAGACTGAATGTCCTAAACAATACCTTTCAATTGGTGATAAAACGATCCTTGAGCACACCGTGGCGGCGCTGCTGGCGAACCCACGCGTGACGCGGGTCGTTATCGCTATCAGCCCGGGCGACGCCCGCTTCGCCGCGCTGCCGCTTGCCCGCCATCCGCAGATCACCGTAGTGGACGGTGGCGCAGAGCGCGCCGATTCGGTGCTGGCGGGACTGAAAGCCGCCGGTGACGCGCAGTGGGTGCTGGTACATGACGCCGCGCGTCCATGCCTGCATCAGGATGACCTGGCGCGGCTGCTGGCCATCAGCGAAACCAGCCGCGTTGGCGGCATTCTCGCCACGCCGGTCCGCGATACCATGAAGCGCGGCGAGCCGGGCCTGCCGGCCATCGCCCATACGGTGGAGCGCGTTGACCTCTGGCATGCGCTCACGCCGCAATTTTTCCCTCGCGAGCTGTTGCACCACTGCTTAACCCGTGCGCTGAACGAAGGCGCGACCATCACCGACGAAGCCTCGGCGCTGGAGTATTGCGGTTTTCACCCGGAACTGATTGAAGGGCGCGCAGATAATATAAAGGTGACGCGCCCCGAAGATTTACAGCTGGCAGAATTTTATCTTACCCGTTCGACCCATCAGGAGAAGGCATAATGCGAATTGGACATGGTTTTGACGTACACGCCTTTGGCGGCGAGGGCCCAATTATCATTGGCGGCGTACGCATCCCTTACGAAAAAGGACTGCTCGCGCATTCTGATGGCGATGTTGCACTGCACGCGTTAACCGATGCGCTGCTGGGTGCCGCGACGCTGGGTGATATCGGCAAGCTGTTCCCGGACACCGATCCGGCCTTCAAAGGGGCCGACAGCCGCGAGCTGCTGCGCGAGGCCTGGCGCCGTATTCAGGCCAAAGGCTATACCCTCGGCAACGTGGATGTGACCATTATTGCCCAGGCGCCGAAAATGCTGCCGCATATTCCCCAGATGCGCGTCTTTATCGCCGAAGATCTTGGCTGCCATATGGACGACGTCAACGTCAAAGCGACCACCACCGAGAAACTCGGCTTTACCGGCCGTGGTGAAGGCATCGCCTGCGAAGCCGTGGCGCTGCTGGTGAAGGCGGTAAAATGACGGACTTCGACAACCTGACCTACCTGCACGGTAAACCGCAGGGTACGGGGCTGCTGAAAGCCAACCCGGAAGATTTTAGGGTCGTCGAGGATCTGGGTTTCGAGCCGGATGGCGAGGGTGAGCACATTCTGGTGCGGATCCTGAAGAATGGCTGTAACACCCGTTTTGTGGCCGATGCGCTGGCAAAGTTCCTGAAAATTCACGCCCGTGAAGTGAGCTTCGCCGGGCAGAAAGACAAACACGCTGTGACGGAACAGTGGCTCTGCGCGCGGGTGCCGGGTAATGGGATGCCTGACTTAAGCCAGTTTCAGCTCGAAGGCTGCCAGGTACTGGAATACGCCCGCCATAAGCGCAAGCTGCGCCTCGGCGCGTTAAAGGGCAATGCTTTTACCCTGGTGCTGCGCGAGGTAAGCAACCGCGACGAGGTGGAGCAACGTCTTAAGGCCATCCAGGCGCAGGGGGTGCCGAACTACTTTGGTGCCCAGCGTTTCGGTATTGGCGGCAGTAACTTACAGGGTGCGCTGCGCTGGGCGCAGAGCAATGCTCCGGTGCGCGATCGCAATAAACGCAGTTTTTGGTTGTCGGCAGCCCGCAGCGCGTTGTTTAATCAAATCGTCAGCGAGCGACTGAAAAAAACAGACGCGAATCAAGTTGTTGTCGGCGATGCGCTACAATTAGCGGGACGCGGCAGCTGGTTTGTCGCCACTGACGAAGAGCTACAGGATGTGCAGGCGCGCGTCGAGGCAAAAACGCTGATGATCACTGCGGCCCTGCCGGGTACCGGCGACTGGAGTCCGCAGGGTGATGCGCTGCGCTTTGAACAGTCTGCCATCGCCAATGAAACAGAGTTATGCTCACTGCTGGTGCGGGAAAAAGTCGAAGCGGCACGCCGGGCGATGCTGCTCTATCCGCAACAGTTGAGCTGGAACTGGTGGGATGACGTAACCGTCGAGCTACGTTTCTGGCTGCCGGCAGGCAGCTTTGCCACCAGTGTTGTCAGGGAACTTATCAACACTTCGGGTGACTATGCGAATATTGCTGAGCAACGATGACGGGATCCATGCGCCAGGCATTCAGACGCTGGCGAAAGCGCTACGTGAGTTCGCCGAGGTGCAGGTGGTGGCTCCCGATCGTAACCGCAGCGGTGCCTCTAACTCGTTAACCCTCGAGTCGTCTCTTCGCACCTTTACCTTCGATAACGGTGATATCGCCGTGCAGATGGGCACCCCGACCGACTGTGTCTTTCTGGGGGTTAATGCGCTGATGCGTCCCCGCCCGGACGTGGTGGTCTCCGGCATTAATGCCGGACCCAACCTGGGCGATGACGTGATCTACTCCGGTACGGTGGCGGCTGCCATGGAAGGACGCCATCTCGGCTTTCCTGCCCTGGCGGTCTCGCTTAACGGCCATCAGCATTATGACACCGCCGCCGCGGTCACCTGTGCCATTCTGCGGGCGCTGAGCCGTGAGCCGCTACGCACTGGCCGCATCCTTAATATCAACGTGCCCGATCTGCCGCTGGATCAAATCAAAGGTATCCGCGTGACGCGCTGTGGCAGCCGCCACCCGGCGGATAAAGTGATCCCGCAGGAAGATCCGCGCGGCAACACGCTGTACTGGATTGGTCCGCCGGGCGAAAAACATGATGCCGGGCCGGATACCGATTTCGCCGCCGTAGATGAAGGCTACGTCTCCGTCACCCCGTTGCACGTCGATTTGACCGCGCATAACGCGCAGGATGTGGTTTCAGGCTGGCTGGATCGCGCCGGGGTGAGCTCGCAATGGTAAGCAATCGTGTACAAACTCTTCTGAATCAATTACGCAGTCAGGGCATTGCTGACGAGCGGGTGCTGGACGCCATCTCGCGGGTACCGCGGGAAAAGTTCGTGGATGAGGCGTTTGAGCACAAGGCGTGGGAAAACGTCGCGTTGCCGATAGGGCAGGGGCAAACCATCTCCCAGCCCTATATGGTGGCGCGCATGACCGAGCTGCTGGAGCTGACCCCGGACTCGCGGGTGCTGGAGATTGGCACCGGTTCTGGATACCAGACCGCCATTCTGGCGCACCTGGTGCATCATGTCTGCTCGGTTGAGCGCATTAAAGGGCTGCAATGGCAGGCACGCCGCCGCCTGAAGCATCTCGATTTACATAATGTTTCTACCCGTCACGGGGATGGCTGGCAGGGCTGGAAGGCTCGCGGCCCGTTTGATGCCATTATCGTGACGGCTGCACCGCCTGAGATCCCGGCTGCGCTGATGGCGCAACTGGACGACGGCGGGATCCTCGTTTTACCGGTGGGCGATGAACACCAGCTGTTGAAGCGTGTTCGTCGACGGGGCAACGAGTTTATTATCGATACCGTAGAAGCCGTACGTTTCGTGCCTCTGGTAAAAGGAGAGCTGGCCTGAGACTCGGATTTTTCCAGGGTTATTCAGGCAAATTCAGCGTATGGTGTGGCGCAAAACGTCGTGACATTACGGTAATTTTAAGTCACTGGTAATTAAAAATAATCCTGGGGGATAAATGAGCGCGGGAAGCCCAAAATTCACCATCAGCCGTGTTGCGGCATTGTCACTGGTTTCAATCTGGTTGGCAGGTTGTTCAACATCGAATAATGCCCCTGCGCCTGTAAGTTCGGTCGGCGGTGATAGCGGTTCTGGTAATTCATCCGGTGGCATGCTGATCACCCCTCCGCCTAAGATGGGCACCTCAACGGCGCAACAAACTCCGCAAATCCAGCCTGTTCAGCGTCCGGTTACCCAGCCAGTACAGATTCAGCCAGTGGAACAACCTGTCCAGACGGAAAATGGCCGCATTGTGTATAACCGCAAGTATGGGAACATTCCGAAAGGTAGCTATACCGGCGGCAGCACTTACACCGTGAAACGCGGCGATACCCTCTTCTATATTGCCTGGATCACCGGGAACGATTTCCGTGATTTAGCAGAGCGAAACAACGTTCCGGCCCCGTATAGCCTGAATGTCGGTCAGACGCTGCAAGTAGGCAATGCGACCGGCGCGCCGTTAACGCCAGGCAATACCGTTTCTGCGGCTGACGTCACGGCGCAAAATAACAGTGTGACGCCTGCGCAAAAATCAAGCACAGTGGTTGCGTCGCAACCGACAATTACGTATTCTGAAGATTCAGGTGAACAGAGTGCTAACAAGATGTTGCCGAACAATAAGGGGACTGCGACTGTTGTTACAGCACCCGTTACGGCTCCTGTGGTTAGCTCTACCGCACCCGTTGCCAGTAGTCAGACGTCCAGCTCGCCAATTTCTTCGTGGCGCTGGCCGACTGAAGGCAAGGTTATCGAGAACTTTTCTTCCTCCGAGGGGGGAAATAAAGGGGTCGATATCGCAGGGAGTAAGGGACAGGCTATTATCGCGACCGCTGATGGACGCGTGGTATACGCCGGTAACGCTCTGCGCGGTTACGGTAATCTTATTATCATCAAACACAACGATGATTACCTGAGTGCCTACGCCCATAACGATACGATGCTGGTCCGGGAACAACAAGAAGTTAAGGCGGGGCAGAAAATAGCTACCATGGGTAGCACCGGAACCAGTTCTACACGCTTGCATTTTGAAATTCGTTACAAGGGGAAATCCGTAAACCCGCTGCAGTATTTACCGCAGCGATAATTTGGCGGGACATATCTTTTGGTATGTTGCGCCCAGGGATCACGGGTAGGAGCCACCTTTATGAGTCAGAATACGCTGAAAGTTCATGATTTAAATGAAGACGCGGAATTTGATGAGAACGGAGTAGAGGCTTTTGACGAAAAAGCCTTAGTAGAAGAGGAACCCAGTGATAACGATTTAGCTGAAGAAGAGCTGTTATCGCAGGGTGCCACACAACGTGTGCTGGACGCGACTCAGCTTTACCTTGGAGAGATTGGTTACTCCCCACTGTTAACAGCCGAAGAAGAAGTTTACTTCGCGCGCCGGGCATTACGTGGTGATGTGGCTTCACGTCGTCGCATGATTGAAAGTAACCTGCGTCTGGTGGTTAAGATTGCCCGTCGTTACAGCAATCGCGGTCTGGCTCTGCTGGATCTGATTGAAGAGGGCAACCTGGGCCTGATCCGCGCAGTAGAGAAATTTGACCCTGAACGTGGGTTCCGTTTCTCAACTTATGCGACCTGGTGGATCCGACAGACCATCGAACGGGCAATTATGAACCAGACCCGTACGATCCGTCTGCCTATTCACATCGTGAAAGAGCTGAACGTCTATCTGCGTACCGCACGCGAGTTGTCCCATAAGCTGGACCACGAGCCAAGCGCGGAAGAGATTGCCGAACAGCTTGATAAACCTGTTGATGATGTTAGCCGTATGCTGCGTCTCAACGAGCGTATTACCTCTGTCGACACCCCGCTGGGTGGCGATTCCGAGAAAGCACTGCTGGACATCCTGGCCGATGAAAAAGACAACGGCCCGGAAGACACCACACAGGACGATGATATGAAACAGAGCATCGTCAAATGGCTGTTCGAACTGAACGCCAAACAGCGTGAAGTGCTGGCACGTCGTTTCGGTCTGCTGGGGTATGAAGCTGCGACACTGGAAGATGTCGGTCGTGAAATCGGCCTGACCCGTGAACGTGTTCGTCAGATTCAGGTAGAAGGTCTGCGTCGCCTGCGTGAAATCCTGCAGGGGCAAGGGCTGAATATCGAAGCGCTGTTCCGCGAGTAAGCACCTTTTCGTCAAAAAAGGCCAGTCGAAAGACTGGCCTTTTTCTTTTGCTTAAGGCGCTGCGGTTTCGTGTAGCAGACGCCAGGTGAGGTTGTCTCCCTCCTGGTTCAGGATGGCGCTGGACCAGCGCACGTTCACCGGCTGATCCGGGCGGGTTTGTGTTTCACGATAGTGAAGCACCGCGCCGTTATCCCAGGTCTGTAACGTTGTTAATTCATCAATCACGATCTTCAGCCCCGGACGGCTTCCGCGCTGCGCCTCGAGGAAACGTGCGAGCGCGGGGTGATCCATGTGTGCGCCGGTTGGGGCAATCATCAAAAAGTCCTGATGAAAACGGGCGAGCAGGGGGGCAAAATCGCCTTCACCCTGGCCTAACCACTTTTCTAATGCGATGTGAGCATCAATAATTTCTGTTTCATAGCGGGTCATTCTCTCTCCTTTACCATCATTTTGCGAACCAACTCCCTAAACTGGCGACGCTCCTCAGCCGTTAAACGCCCCAGAAAAGCCTCATCGACATGATTCCCTACCGGTTTACAGTTGCCGAGCAACGCTTCGCCTTCCGGAGTTAAGAATACAAACCGGCGGCGCTTATCTGCAGCATCGGCTTCGCGCTTCACCAGCCCACGTAATTCCATACGGCTCAGCATCTCCGCGAGGGTAGCTTTGGTGCTTACCGCCGCTTCGGTGAGCGCCACCTGCTCAATGCCGGGATGTTCCGCGATAGAACGCAGCACCGCGTATTGCGGCTTAGTCAGCTCGGGTAAGGCCTGCTGCCAGCGCGCAGTATGTTGCTGAAAAAGCTGACGTAACAGGTGGAACGCTTCTTGTTTTAGCTCCATGAACTCTCCGGCATAAAAATGATCTCTTTATGATAGCCCCGATCAGCGGTGAATTTAATGCGGTCCGTTTTACCATTTCGTGTGATCGTATACGAACGATCTTGTCAGCGCCCAGTTCCGGGCGTACGGTAAGCAACAAGTTCGTATACGAACAAATAAAATGAGGTGTTGGATGAGATTGATTGTTGGGATGACAGGGGCGACCGGTGCGCCGCTTGGCGTGGCATTGCTGCAGGCGCTGCGCGACATGCCGCAAGTAGAAACCCATCTGGTGATGTCGAAATGGGCGAAAACAACGATTGAACTGGAAACGCCGTATACCGCTCAGGATGTTGCCGGACTGGCGGATGTGGTTCACAGCCCGGCGGATCAGGGGGCAACTATCTCATCCGGCTCCTTTCGCACCGACGGCATGATCGTCATTCCCTGCAGCATGAAAACGCTGGCGGGCATCCGCGCAGGCTACGCCGAAGGGCTGGTGGGGCGTGCCGCTGACGTGGTGTTAAAAGAGGGACGCAAGCTGGTGCTGGTCCCGCGGGAAATGCCGCTCAGCACTATCCATCTTGAAAATATGCTGGCGCTTTCCCGCATGGGCGTGGCAATGGTGCCGCCGATGCCCGCTTATTACAACCATCCGCAAACCGCCGATGACATTACTCAACACATTGTGACCCGGGTGCTCGATCAGTTTGGTCTGGTGCATAACAAAGCCCGTCGCTGGGAGGGGTTACAGGCGGCCAGACATTTTTCCCAGGAGAATAAACATGGCATTTGATGATTTGAGAAGCTTCCTGCAGGCGCTCGATGAACAAGGGCAACTGCTGAAAATCACGGAACAGGTCGATGCGGAGCCGGATCTGGCCGCGGCAGCCAACGCCACCGGGCGCATTGGCGATGGCGCACCTGCGCTCTGGTTTGATAACATCCGCGGCTTTACCGACGCCCGCGTGACGATGAACACCATCGGATCCTGGCAAAACCACGCCATCTCGATGGGGCTGCCGCCAAATACGCCAGTGAAAAAGCAGATCGACGAGTTTATTCGCCGCTGGGATAACTTCCCGGTTGCGCCGGAGCGTCGCGCCAACCCGGCCTGGGCTGAGAACACGGTGGATGGCGACGCGATCAACCTGTTCGATATTTTGCCGCTGTTCCGCCTGAACGACGGTGACGGTGGTTTCTACCTCGATAAAGCCTGTGTGGTCTCCCGCGATCCGCTCGATCCGGATCACTTCGGCAAGCAGAACGTCGGCATCTACCGCATGGAGGTGAAGGGCAAACGCAAGCTGGGTCTGCAGCCGGTGCCGATGCATGACATCGCCCTGCATTTGCATAAAGCGGAAGAGCGCGGGCAGGATCTGCCGATTGCGATCACCCTGGGCAATGACCCGATCATCACCCTGATGGGGGCGACGCCGCTGAAGTACGATCAATCAGAATATGAGATGGCGGGAGCGTTGCGCGAAAGACCGTATCCGATCGCCACCGCGCCGCTCACCGGTTTTGACGTGCCCTGGGGTTCGGAAGTGATCCTCGAAGGGGTGATTGAAGGCCGCAAACGCGAAATCGAAGGGCCGTTCGGGGAGTTCACCGGACACTACTCCGGTGGCCGTAACATGACCGTGGTGCGCATCGATAAAGTCTCTTACCGCACATAACCGATTTTTGAGTCGCTCTATCTTGGGATGCCGTGGACCGAAATCGACTATCTGATGGGCCCGGCAACCTGTGTGCCGCTCTACCAGCAGCTGAAAGCTGAATTCCCGGAAGTGCAGGCGGTGAACGCTATGTACACCCACGGCCTGCTGGCAATTATCTCCACCAAAAAACGCTACGGCGGCTTTGCCCGTGCCGTTGGCCTGCGGGCAATGACCACACCGCACGGTCTGGGCTACGTGAAGATGGTGATCATGGTGGATGAGGATGTCGATCCGTTCAACCTGCCGCAGGTGATGTGGGCCCTGTCGTCGAAAGTGAACCCGGCAGGGGATCTGGTGCAGTTGCCGAATATGTCGGTGCTGGAGCTGGATCCAGGTTCAAGCCCGGCGGGGATCACCGACAAATTGATTATCGACGCCACCACACCGGTTGCACCCGATATGCGTGGACACTACAGCCAGCCGGTACAGGATCTGCCTGAAACCAAAGCCTGGGCTGAAAAACTGACTGCGATGCTGGCCGCACGTAAATAAGGAGGGGAAAATGATTTGTCCACGTTGTGCCGATGAACATATTGAGGTGATGGCGACGTCGCCAGTTAAAGATGTCTGGACGGTGTATCAGTGCCAGCACTGTCTCTATACCTGGCGTGATACCGAGCCGCTGCGCCGCACCAGCCGTGAGCACTATCCCGAAGCGTTTCGCATGACGCAGAAAGATATCGACGATGCCCCACAGGTGCCGACCATTCCGCCGTTACTGGCGGAAGATAAGCGCGGATAAAAAAGCCGGGTGGCGGCAACGCCTTACCCGGCCTGGGATTCAGCGTCTTTTGTAGGCCCGGTAAGCAATAACGCCACCGGGCGTAAAGCCCGCACGAAATCCCCGTAGGCCCGGTAAGCGATAGCGCCACCGGGCGATACAGACCGCAGGGCTTTACACCAGATTCTTCAAACGATAAATCCATTCCAGCGCCTGACGTGGCGTCAGGGAATCCGGGTCGAGGTTCTCCAGCGCTTCCAGCGCCGGGGAGGTCTCTTCGGCTGGCACCAGCAATGACATCTGCGTTCCGTCAACCTGGGTGGCCGCCGCGTTTGGCGCCAGGCTTTCCAGCTCACGCAGCTTCTGACGCGCGCGCTTGATCACCTCCTTCGGCACCCCGGCCAGCGCCGCCACGGCCAGACCGTAGCTTTTGCTCGCCGCGCCATCCTGCACGCTGTGCATAAAGGCGATGGTATCCCCGTGCTCCAGCGCATCCAGATGCACGTTCGCTACGCCCTCCATCTTCTCCGGCAATTGGGTCAGCTCGAAATAGTGAGTAGCAAACAGGGTCAGGGCTTTGATCTTATTGGCCAGGCTTTCGGCACAGGCCCAGGCCAGCGAAAGCCCGTCATAGGTTGAGGTGCCACGGCCAATCTCATCCATCAGCACCAGGCTGTACTCCGTGGCGTTGTGCAGAATGTTGGCGGTTTCGGTCATCTCGACCATAAAGGTCGAACGACCGCTCGCCAGATCGTCCGCCGCGCCCACGCGGGTAAAGATACGGTCGATAGGGCCGATCTCTACCTTTTGCGCCGGAACGTAGCTGCCGATGTAGGCCAGCAGCGCAATCAGTGCCGTCTGGCGCATATAGGTACTTTTACCGCCCATGTTTGGCCCGGTAATAATCAGCATCCGGCGCTGCGGCGACAGGTTCAGCGGGTTGGCGATGAACGGTTCGTTCAGCACCTGTTCCACCACCGGGTGGCGCCCTTCGGTAATGCGCACGCCTGGCTTATCGGTGAAGGTTGGGCAGCAGTAGTTCAGCGTCTCGGCACGTTCCGCCAGGTTGACCAGTACATCCAGCTCGGCCAGCGCCGCGGCGCTCTGCTGCAGATCCGCAAGGTGCGGCATCAGGATGTCGAACAGGGCATCATACAGCTGTTTTTCCAGCGCCAGCGCTTTGCCTTTGGAGGTGAGCACTTTGTCTTCGTACTCTTTCAGCTCCGGAATAATGTAACGCTCGGCGTTTTTCAGCGTCTGGCGGCGCACGTAGTGAATAGGGGCCAGATGGCTCTGTCCACGGCTGATCTGAATAAAGTAGCCGTGTACCGCGTTGTAACCGACCTTCAGGGTGTCCAGTCCAAGGCGCTCACGCTCGCGAATCTCCAGCTTATCCAGATAATCTGTCGCGCCATCGGCCAGTGAGCGCCACTCGTCCAGCTCTTCGTTGTAGCCCGGAGCAATCACGCCGCCATCACGCACCAGCACCGGTGGGGCTTCAATGATGGCTTTTTCCAGCAGTTCGCGCAGTTCGCTAAATTCGCCCATCGCCTCGCGCAGCTTTTGCACCGGGGCGCAGTCAACCTCCGCCAGCTGGCTGCGCAGTTCCGGCAGTTGCTGGAAGGCATGGCGCATGCGGGCTAAATCGCGCGGACGCGCCGTGCGCAGCGCCAGTCGTGCCAGAATACGTTCCAGATCGCCCACCTGACGTAATACCGGCTGAATGTCGCTGTACCGATCCTGCAGGGCGTCAATGGTCTGCTGGCGCGCGGTGAGCGTGGCAATATCGCGAACCGGCATATGCAGCCAGCGTTTCAGCATACGGCTGCCCATCGGGGTGACGGTACTGTCGAGCACCGAGGCGAGGGTGTTCTCCACACCACCGGCTAAATTCTGGGTGATCTCCAGATTGCGGCGGGTGGCGGCATCCATAATGATGCTGTCCTGCTGGCGTTCAATCGTAATGGAGCAGATATGTGGCAGGGCGGTGCGCTGGGTATCTTTTACGTACTGCAGCAGACAGCCCGCGGCGCACAGGCCGCGCGGCGCGTTTTCTACGCCAAAGCCGGTCAGATCGCGGGTGCCAAACTGCAGATTGAGCTGCTGGCGCGCGGTGTCGATTTCAAATTCCCACAGCGGACGGCGACGCAGACCGCGACGCCCCTCAAGCAGTCCCATCTCGGCGAAATCTTCGGCATACAGCAGCTCCGCAGGATTAGTGCGTTGCAGTTCGGCCGCCATGGTTTCGCGGTCGGCCGGTTCGCTCAGGCGAAAACGCCCGGAGCTGATATCCAGGGTGGCGTAACCGAAACCTTTGCTCTCCTGCCAGATGGCGGCGAGCAGGTTATCCTGGCGCTCCTGTAACAGCGCTTCATCGCTGATGGTACCAGGCGTGACGATGCGTACCACTTTGCGCTCAACCGGGCCTTTCGAGGTGGCCGGATCGCCAATCTGTTCGCAGATGGCGACCGATTCACCCTGGTTAACCAGCTTCGCCAGGTAGTTCTCTACCGCATGATGTGGAATACCGGCCATCGGGATGGGTTCACCTGCCGAGGCGCCACGTTTGGTCAGGGAGATGTCGAGCAGCTGCGAGGCGCGTTTAGCATCGTCATAAAACAGCTCGTAAAAGTCGCCCATCCGGTAAAAGAGCAGGATCTCGGGATGCTGAGCTTTCAGCTTGAGGTACTGCTGCATCATTGGGGTGTGGGCGTCGAAATTTTCTAGTGTACTCATCAGGTTATGATGTCCATCTGTATATGAATTAATGAGTTAAAGTGATTTCTGGGTCTCATTTAGTCTCACTTTGTCTCATAAGATCTCATGAAAACCTACACAAATGTGTAGGTCGAAATGTAGCTTGCAAACCTACATTTCAGTCATGTAAGGTTGTTCTAATGAAACCTACACTTTTCTCATAAGTACATGAGGATATGATAACGGAGTCTTTGTGGCAGGAAAACAAGATGGGAAGCCACTTTCATCTAAAGCTGTCGAGATGATGAGGGCTGGAGATAATGATAAAGCCGATGTGGGGGAAAACCGTGGCTTAAGGGTGGCGTGTGGTAAAACTGGCGTAAAATCCTTTTTCTATAGATATACAAGTCCCCTGACGGGCAAGCTAGTTCAAGTTAAGATTGGCAACTTTCCACAAATCACACTCGCTGTAGCTCGTACCAAATTACATGAATTGAAATTAATCCGGCAGGATGGGCGATGTCCGGCAACAGAGTTAAAACAACAAAAGCTCTTTAAGCAAATGGAAGCTGAGAAAGAGGAGGTACCAGTATTAACCATCAAGGGGCTTGTTGACCTTTACTTGTCAGAACGTATTGAAGACCGTAAAACAAGTGATGGGAAGCTAGTTTTAGGGGCGAGAAAGAAGAAGGGACAGGAGGAAGTGCGCAGAACACTCTATGCGGATGCTGTTGATAAATTGGGTAGCCGAAGCGCAGCCGAGATCACCAGAAATGATGTCGTGAACCTGATAAACAGCGTTGTCGCTCGCGGGGCAAAGGTCCAGGCAGGGAATGTGCTGCGGGAGTTATCGCTTGCGTATGAATTCGCCATTGGGCTTGGGCGATTTGAGGAGAGCTTTGCCAATCCCGCTGTATTAGCAAAATCCAGTCTCAGACAGACTCGCCTCAAATTAACTAATGACCGAGGTACACGTGTTCTTAGTGAAAATGAATTGACCAAATTATTACGATGGTTGCCTGGATCTGCATACTCACCTACAGTAAAAAATGTTCTCCGCATGACGCTTTGGACGGGGTGTCGTACAGGTGAGGTCTGTAATATGGCGTGGGAAGATGTCGATCTGGAAAAAGGGACTATACATCTTCGCGACACTAAATCGAATGTAGAGCGTTATGTCCAACTATCTAAACAGGCAACAGAATTTCTGAAAATACTTCGCCTTAATACTGACAAGTATTTATTCCCCTCATCGCGAACTAAGCAACCGATACTACAAAAATATCTTACAGAAAATGCGTGGCGTATGCGTGAAGCAGGGCAAATGTTAGATATTCCGAGCTGGACGCCACACGATTTACGAAGAACAGTGAGAACTGGATTGTCGCGGTTGCAATGCCCTAATGAAGTAGGGGAGGCAATATTGGGACATACCAAGGGGGGCGTTGAAGGGGTTTATAATCTTTATAAGTATGATGCAGAATGTAAGAAGTGGCTGCAGATCTGGGCTAATTACCTTGATGATATAAATTAAGTTGATACGGTTTTTTAAATGAAATTTTATGCGTAGTAATCAAAATTAAATCCTCTCACTACTACACGATGGTTGTGAGCATTTATGTATTGAGGCCTTCTTAAAGGCCTCACCTTGAGGATAGGCATTATTCTAAGTAAAAGTACATTGTAAGAAAAATGGATTATTTTTTCATAATAACTTTCAATCTACTACCGAGTCTGGTTATACATCTTGGCCAAAAACCCCATACCATATTAATGTCGAATAAGGGTAATTGACTTTCGTAAATCAAATTGAGATGCTTGTGTGATAAGCGCAACGTTTTTGTACTCAATTTAATGCAATGTTTTAGTTTTACCATACTAGGATTACAAGGGCATGATTTTAGAAATCCATTTTTAGCTAGTTTTAAATTGAGGTTTTTTTTGTAGACAGTAAGTCGAGTAAAAGGGTTTTCCATTTGCATAAGATTTTTCAGTAGCATACTTTTATTTTTATTTCCTATGTTTTTCCTAGGCCTAAAGCGTGCCTCAATACGAAGAAAACTATCATAATCGTTATGTTGAATATTCATCAAACTTCTTCTTTTCATTCTCCGAATTATAGGGTCGTTATACCCATCAATTTTTTCATAACAGTAAATATACAGTTGAGATCGTCTACTCCCTAATGTTAGGCCAGGCAATCCATTATTTTCGTTAAAGTATTCAGCTTTCTCTGAACGTTTTAGCCCCCATATATAATACTCAAGTCGTGCGCTGTGAATATCTACAGCTACATCCACTTGAGTAACCCATGAATTTAATAATACATCATCTAATTTCATATTTAATTTTTTGTTCAACCAACATAATAAACGATCTATTTCTTCTGGGAGTAGATGTTGTGGATGGAGTTCTAAACGTAAATCCCCTGTTTTATGATTTATGGGGAAATAATCGATTCTTAGCAGTAAGGGAGATGGTATCACTTTATTTCTTATTATTACTGCTTTTCTATAGGGTTTTCCGTCGATTCCTCGAATCGATTGCACTCGATATTTTTTGTATTTGTGAGAGCTAAGTGAATCAAGTTTCTCATAAACGAAATTTTCTTGCGAAAGATTATCGATATTACCAACTAAAGTTAGTTTGTCAATTCTCATTCTAATTGGTCTTCCTTTAAAGTCTTTTCCAACTTTTGGTGAATAGTTAAAATCTATATTTTTCTTGTTTATATACATTTTTTGTCACTATGTAGTATGTGAATATAATAACGTGGTTATATGAAGTATTGACTATATATACGTACTAATATGATGGTATATAGCTATATGTCTATAGCGTGCTATTAGAGCGAAGCATGAGGGTGACCATTAAACAGGTGATGTGTTTTATCTAAGATTGACCTTTTGACGCTCGGCTATCCAGTTCTGTACATCTTCCTCCCTCCATGCAACAGAACGTGAAGACTTGCCACCAGTTAGACGAACTGGTTCAGGAAAATAGCCTGCCTTGATTTGACGGTAAAGTGTTGCACGGGAAAGTACGCATACTTCTAGGACTGCCCGGATTTTGATTAAACGTGCATTTGACATGTTCTGAATTCGCTAGTTAAGCGTACCAAATTGGTACCTAGACTCTTTACAGATTCCGGTTTTAATCATCAAAATCTCATGTAAGTGCTTTAAAAACAATGACTTAAATGATGATTTTATTTTGCTAAACTTTGAAACTTTGAAACTTTGAAACTTTGAAACTTTGAAACTTTGAAACTTTGAAACTTTGAAACTTTGAAACTTTGAAACTTTGAAACTTTGAAACTTTGAAACTTTGAAACTTGACCGCGTATGATTAAAAGATTGATAATCTCTATTATGCTTACTTTATACGTGTCGAAATCCGGTTCTAAAATATATTCCCTATAAATAATGCTTGAATTTTATTTCGAAATAAAATAAATGTAACTATAGAAATGTAATTATAGCTGAGCATTCTGGTGGTTATTTTGGATGGTTGATACTTTCTAAATTTAACAATGGCGAGGTAAATGCTTACGCTTAATATCTAACGGTTTTTGTGAGTCTGGAATCTCAACACCTTAATAATCTAAAATATGGATCTTAAACTAGAAAAAACAATGCTAAAAATTATACGAGTATATATTAGGGTGTGCAATATTCTCTGAAATTAAGCTGTGTAATACTAGAATAATGAATTCAATATTAATTAATCTCCCGTACAGAGTTGTACCTTATGTAGCTGGCTCCTGTGAATATAATCATTCTCACACTGAGCCACGCGTGCCAGGGATGTCGTTATAACTTGCTAAATTAAGCACTCATAAGTAGGCAGGTTGCTCTACAGGTTATGTTAAAGTACGTGTATTCCTAAAATGGACGAATGTTTCAAATAAAACTAAGGAGTATCTTTAAACATCCTTATCCCATCGTCTCCATTTTAATACCGTGAGTGAAAATTGAAACATTCATAAGATAATAGTGTGGAATAAATCACGATATTTGTCATTATTAAATAAAATGACTAAAAAAGAAGTAGAAAAAAAATCACAACAGTATTATATTATATATGAAAAAATTCTTTATTTTAAGATGTCACTATGGTTTGAGTACAAGTAGAGGCAATGAATGAGAAGTTTAATAGGTGGTTTCTGTTGAGTGGTAGTCAAATTTAAATGTTTCATTCAAATTTAATAACCATTTATAAAGAAATTAAAATTAAACTTTTTATTCAAGATTTGAATTTTCCTTAATGCATTCAGTAGGGGAGTTGATATGTCTGGAGAGACAAAAAACATTGATGAAATGGCATCTATAATCTCCGATGCCATTTTCAAAGAGATGAAATGGGAGTTGAATGAAGAGTACAAAGATATCAATTGGCTATGCAATAATATCCATCACAATAAAAAAACTCATCCTACTGATGTTGTGTTCTCATATAAAGATCCATATAGCGCTGAAATGCAATATGTTCAGACTGATTTGAAGTCATATTCTAAGGCTTCTATTAGTAAAGTGAGAGTAACTTCAGCCATAGAGAGTCTTGCAACACAAGTTGAATGCTCTAGAGATAGCCGGGAATGGGCTGAAAAATTTAGGCGCGGTGAAATTCGTTATGGTTTACATGGAATGTTGTTCATCTACAACAATGATGAGCATTATGACTCTGATTTACTAGATACTATCAATCACGTTGCTAAAAAAGAATATAAAATACCACTGGGTTCAACATTAAATATTTTAACACCAAGAACCATTCGATTTTTGATGACTGTCGTAGAGCACATCAAAGAAAGAAGATATATTGATAAAGAAGATAGCTCAAATAGACAACTTGAAAAAATAGCGCCCAGAAATGAATGTGGTTTTTTCTATCCTGATAAGCACAATCGCATTGCAGATACAAGCGTTAGTCATTCTGCGACGTTAGAAATGATAACGTCTGGAATGCTGCTTTTTAATTACAAAAATCCACTCAACGGACAAAGTGTCTTAAATATTTATTGGGATGAAGCTATAACATCTAGTAAAGAATTCATATACTTATTTGAGTTTGTTTTTCATTACCAATTATTAAATCAGTTTGATCTGGTTTATGTTATAACTCCTTTTTGCCAACAAGCGATGTCCTATTTCAATCAAGCTAAAAGAGGATATGAGAACTATGCTCTTACTGATAGTCAATTGGAAAAAATAAATAAAATTAAATATCTTTCTATGCCCGTAGTAAAAGTTACTTTATTTCCCTTCACTATGCAAAATGGTGAGTCTAGAAGACATTTAGTCCAGGATTAATAAATGCTTAAATATAAATCTTCAATCTATTCTGACGAAAGCGATTTATACACAGCTCTACAATCCAATAAAGCAAAAATGACATCACTGTCATTGAGGAAACTTGCTTTGAGGCGAGGGATAATTTTTTCATCAATGATGGATCGTGATGATCTTATTGATGCTATTTCAGAACTACCCTTTTCATATTCTCAGTTGCAATACTTAACTGATCGCTTGACTCCAAAAATAAGAAGAGAGCAGTATTCAGTTAAAAGGATATTTGGTACATTCGATATTAATAAACTCAATGATGTATTATTGAAACTGAGTGAGAAAAGGATTAGATACAAAGCCACAGAAAACATAAGTGGTTCACGCGAGCTCGATCGTTATTCTATTGAGATTGATTATACTGAGTATGATTTTGGTAGGGGTAAATATCAACAAAAGAAACGATATGGTGGTTGGATCGAATTTATTAATCACGGTGAATATTTGTCTATACGCTTTACGTACACAATACGTATAGCGAAAATTTTAAATGAGCTAATTAGTCTATATGAAAATATATACGCTCAAGACAAATTTGAAGTTCATGAGGTGGATCTTTCTGCTATTCCAGATGCTTTAGAGCGTAATGCATTTACTGAAGGTCTTTGCAAAACTAATTCTGAAATAATGTTTTTAAGTATACAGAAAGTAAGGATAAGTAAAGCAAAAACAATTATTGATGATCAACAACCCACTGAAGCAGAATTAGTGTATGAAGATGAACTTGACAATGATATTTTACATGAGGATGCTAGCTCAGAAACAGTTGAGGATAATTCAAATCTAGATGAGAATTCTACTGGGGCAAAAATATTGAATGCCAATTTTGATGGTGAGTTTCTTGATAGCTCTGAAGACATTGAGAAATTTATAAAAGAGGGGTTTTATAGGAGTAGAATAAAATGGCAGGCTAAGGCTTTATTCATCAAGAATAATCCCATTTTAACAATTGAATTAGCATTTAATGACAGACATTATGGCCGCGATTTGAAATTTAGAATAGCAGGTATTGAATCCGTTATCGTAAATGATGATGGGGATGATGACTGTAATATATATTCCGCGAATTTTGATAAAGTATTCCCTGTTATAGAAAATATGATTTATGAATCGTTTGATAAATTAAAAAATGATAACCGGGAAGATAGTAAACAAGGGGATTTAAAATGAATATAATAAAAACAATCTCTATAGGAGTTTTATCAATTGATGATTTAAATAAAATACAAGTTGCAGTTAGTGAAAGTAGATGCAATGTAAACTATAACTTTTGGTTTGATGTTAAATATACCAGCCAGACACATATAGAATGCGAGTTTATAGAAAAGATTGTTAATGAGCGTACATATGAAAATTTAGATGGAGTTGAGGAGAAAATAGAATATGTTGACTATTATAGAATGAAGTTTATCTTTAGGGCTAATTCATTCTTTTCATTATGCCTTATTGATCCTCCGCGAAACACGAAGTATGGGTTACAGATGATAAGAAGTTTAGTCACTGCTGATGCTAAATTAAAATCGATTGAATTCGATTTGGCTAAAATTATTTGGTGTGCCAATAATGGAGAGAATATAAAAATACATGCAGCAAGCATCTCTAATTTAAAAATGAATAATGATATTTTAGCAAAAATCAAATTGGTTTCAAATTTTAATATTAGCGATTTTGTCGGGGGAGAATATAAATATAATTCAGGATGTATTGATTCTTTAAGTGGATTTGTTAGAGGTATTCCATTTGAAATATCCAAACTTGGTAGAATTAAAACTCAAGTTGATAGTATCGAAATAGTTCTGAGTTTATTAGAGCAGTTCAATGTCCATAATGAATGAATATATATTCGCCATCTTTATGATGGCGCTTAATTTTGTTAATCAAAGTTAAGTGACAGTACAACTTAGATGAAAATTATAGAGATCTGATAAATACTATAAATGCTCCTCTTTTACTGACCTAAACGAATACCTGATTAAATTTACTTATGTAAGAATTAAATTTGGCCAAAGGTAACAAAATCAGTATTTCTTTCATGTTTTTCGATTTTATCTGATAACTTTTAATGCGAACTCTATAAGTCGATGTATCATATTTTATGTGGGAATGTATTTAAATCAATACTAAAAAGTGATACTGTAGATACAATTAGTTTTATTATATATTACAGATACTCAACAATATACTTTGCTCAAGAGGTACGGAATTGGCTTCTTCTAATAAACTATATGGTTTAGATGACAAAATCGAGCAACTTTACAAGTTGTGTGAGGTTTTTTTGAATTCAGATGAAACACACATCAAAAAACTATCCCAGCTATCAATATATCCGACATTTTTATTTAATGGATATCCAGGGACAGGGAAAAGCTCGGTTGCAAGTATTATCTTTGAAAGGCTTAAAAATGAATATAACATTGATCTTAATAGGTTGAATATAGATGAACTTATTTCACACAATTTTGGGGAATCTTCATCTAACTTAAGGAGTTATTTTAATAACAAAAAAAAAGAAATTGAAGAAAATAATTCATATTGTTTCATTATTATGGATGAATTGGATTCATTTACCGTGAGTAGACATCAAAATGACAATGACAGTATAAGAAGAATTCTTTTAACTTTTAACACAATAATAGATGAATTAGTTAGAAGTAATGATATTTACAGGTTTATTATTATTGCAACCACCAATATTAAGGAATATATAGATACATCTATTTTGAGAAGGTTTTACTTTCAAGAGGGATTTAATATTGAGATTGACGAGAGTGAT
Organism: Leclercia sp. EC_58; assembly: GCF_019584355.1. Lineage (NCBI taxonomy): Bacteria > Pseudomonadati > Pseudomonadota > Gammaproteobacteria > Enterobacterales > Enterobacteriaceae > Leclercia > Leclercia sp. EC_58. The sequence continues at coordinate 105,832 of NZ_VDAM01000001.1, read as the reverse complement.
TTTAAAATATTACTGGCCGAATTGGCCACCCTTGCAAATGTCACTGTTGAAGGGTCGCTTAGTGAGATGTTTAAAAATTACAAGCAGAAAAGAATGACGCTTGGAGAACTAAAGTCAATTTTCTCAAAAGGCTATATAAATAATTTAATTAATGGGGGTAAAAGTTGTATTTGTTATAATGATTTTTCTGAATTTAAAAGTTTTCATGAATTAGCGCTAAATAATAATAGAGACACTTGCAATGATTACTGATGAAGATAAAATGATAAAAAAACTGGAAGAGCATAGGGATGCAACAAAATTAGTCGTTGAAATTGCAAGATTACATGACATTATAGTTATTCCTTCTGTCAACAATGATCCCAGAGGGGACTTTGAGTATCCATCTAATAAGAAGGAGGAGCTAATAAAAGCTCTGGATAAATATATTGGGAAGTATAAGTATATTAAGGGTGTTAATAATGAATAAAAAATTTGGAGAAATTAAAACAAGAAGAAATATCCTCCCTTCTCAAGCCCAAGAAATCATAAGGAAGGGTACGATAGATATACTTATAATTCAAGCAACTGCATCACCGAAAACGAAAAATATACTTGAGCAAGGTGGTGTGACATTGTATGAAGGTGTAGAGCCTGACGAAGTTGAACGTTTAAGAGAAGTCGTTGCCAGAGAGTTAGAAACTAAAGAAAAAAAGGAAGGTGAGTGATGGATTTAACATTTATTGATAAAGATAATGAAATCAAAAATATCTCTGTATCCGACTACTGCTTTGAAAGGTTAGCTATATTAGGGTTTTCTAAAAAAGTCGAATATCAAGAAAAAAGTTTTTTTGTCGAGGGTGAAGACTATACTGTATTAGCCGTAAGTCTTATTGGCAATAATCGCAAAATTTTGATTGAAATTGTCGAAGGTGAGAGGCAAAGTGAACTTGAGAAGCTATTCAAACATATTGATGAAAAACCTACTGTTAAGGAGGTAAGAAGTCAGCTTTCTTATATAAAAGAGTTAACTGAAATTTATAAGAATTTAAAAACAGATAATAACATCTATTTTTCATACGAATAAGCAAGACATATTGAGTCTAATACTCAGGCGCAGCTTTGCTGCGCTAGTGTTAGAAGTAGCTTCTGCTCATATTAAATTCCCAATACCACGCACTTATTCAATGCATGACAAATACGGACGTGCCAATGTCTTGTAGTACATTCATTGGGGGCTGGTCATATTGACTGGCAATAACTGGTCGTAACACCTCAAATCATCGTTCCTTCTAACGACCCGGTCTGATGTGACACTGGGTCTATCAAGAAGCCATCTAATCAACCCATTCTTGAGATTGACCAACCCCGGATATGGATGAGTTGTTTTATACGAATGCCCGTAATTCAGCGAGGAAAACAACAACCGGTAAATGTATAGGGATATGAAGCATAGCTATTAGATTGTCCTGTAAGATAAGGTTATAAAAACACAGGCATAATCAGTTTACATGTTATTTTTTGCACATGTTTAAGTCGATGTAAGATGTGTCCTTGGTCGGTTTCTCAAAGGAGATGCTGAATAAAATTGTCATACATAGGTGTTACTATAGGTCAATGTGTGGTTTTTTGTTTTTTTTATTAAAAAAACATTAAAAATCAGTGATAACACACCAATGCATCATGGGGGTGTGGGCGTCGAATTGTCAGTAGTGGTCATGGAGTGATGATGTCCATTTCTTTGAAAACAGTGCTGTTCAGGCGACGTTAGGGTCGTGTATTGCCGCTATTGTCGCATGAAAAAATGGCCCGGCGCAGCAAAATGTCACTACCTTAATCCGCCTCTTCATTGACCAGTTCAATCACCAGTTTTCCCTGTTCCACCAGCACCCGCACCCGGGAATGGGTTTTAAAACCGGCCTCTTCCAGCCAGTCGCCTTTTAAACTCAGCGCGGCGTGTACGCTGTAGCGGGTCGGGATCTTGGTCTTGCGATCCTCATGGCGCTTTCTGAAATACCCCACGGTGAGCTGGCGGCTGGGTCTGGAAATGCTGATATCTGACATAGAAACTCCTTTTTCTCGGGCAAGGATCAGGTGATATAAACACCTGTATAAAATGCCAGTAAAATGAACCTGAGACAAACGCAGAACTGCGAAGCGTCTTCAGAAAACGAAATGTAAAATATGAAATCGGGCTGAACTTCCCGATTTAAAAAGGTATTATGCATACAACTTATCAGTGAGTATCAGGCTATGGCAGGAAAACGGATCGCGCGCGAAAAAGAGACCATCCGTAAGATGATCGCGCTCTATGAAAAGCAGTGCCCGCAGGCATCTAAAGAGGCGGGGCATTACGCAGCGCTGAATGCGTATGCCGACAAGCGGCTGGATAAATGCGTGTTTGGTGAAGAGAAACCGGCCTGCAAGCAGTGCCCGGTCCACTGCTACCAGCCCGCTAAGCGTGAAGAGATGAAGCAGGTCATGCGTTGGGCGGGGCCGCGCATGCTCTGGCGTCACCCGATTCTGACGATTCGCCATTTGATTGACGATCGCCGCCCGGTGCCAGAGCTGCCGGAAAAGTACCGCCCGAAAAAGTAACCTCTCAGGTGCGCGGCCTGCGCATCGGGCGGCAGATTGCCATTTTAACTGCGAGATGAGATAGCTCATAGTTGACCATTATTAAATCAACCGAATGCATTTTTCTTGCTATGTATCAGGCTTGAAGAAAGTTAATGTATATTATTTACAGTACTTTCTGAAAATTGAAATTAATATTTTCTAAATGAATAGGTGAGGTAAATTTAGCGATAAATTTCTATAGCTTTATCTTTCAGTTGCCCACAAAATTCAATCCAGGATTTTGGACCGATACTTACACGGCTAACGCCAGATTTACTGTAAGCCTGAAGGTCCGGTTTACTGCTTAAATCCATTATATTTACTGGTAAATCGACTGCCGAACAAACTTGTTTTATTAAATAATGGTCTGTGGTACCAGGAATAAAGAATCCATTTGCGCCAGCCTCACGATATGCACGTCCTTTGTGGATGACGGCTTCTAGTGAGTTGATATGTTTGTTCTGGTCATCTTCTTGCAAGAAAATATCTGTTCTGGCATTAATGAAAACATTAACCCCCATTTTATCTGCTGTTTTTCTCAGGGCTGTTATTCTTTCAGATTGTTTGTCTATCCCGAATATACCACCCTGAGCGATATTTTGGTCCTCAAAGTTAACGCCTGCGACTCCGATATCAATCAACGCAGAGAAGTTTTCACAAACCTCTTTTAATTCCTGAGCGTATCCGCTTTCGAAGTCGACAGTGACTGGAAGGTTTACCGCTTTAACAATATTCTTTACAACTACAAGTAACTCATCAAAAGGCATGGATTGCCCGTCAGTGTATCCCTGTGCCTCCGCAACAGACCAGCTGCTGGTCGCAATCGCCTCTGCGCCATTAGTGGCAAGAATTTTGGCTGTACCGGCGTCCCAGATATTGTAGAGAAAAAGAGGGCGATCCTTTTTGTGCAATAGATGAAATGATTCGATGTGCTTATTCATAGTGCCTCTCAGTTATTGGATATTCTGCGTTCATGTTCGATTAACCATTTTTTACGCCACAGTCCACCACCATATCCTGTTAATGTTCCGTCTGCGCCAATTACCCTATGGCATGGGATTAAAATGGAGATTTGATTTGCTCCATTAGCTCGGGCAACTGCCCGACAAGCCGTGGTATTGCCTATCTCTTTAGCAATATCTGAATAACTTCTTAATTCGCCCATAGGAATTTTTCTCAGCGCATCCCAGACTCCTCTTGTAAACCTTGTGCCAAATTCTGCTAAGGGTGTATTAAAATGGAAAATTCTACCCTCGAAGTATAAGTTAAGCTCTTTCTCAACGAGATCGATGGGGGCTTCGCGGCCCATAACAATTTCGGCGTTGGTGATTTTTTTAAGTTTTTCCATTTCGCCTGGCAGCGCTTTTCTGTCGAGAAATTCCAGTAAATAAAGAGAGTATTTATCCGCAATGGCGATCATTGTTCCGATAGGGGTCTCTATCCAGTCTGCTTTAAGGTAAAATCTATTATGAGCATTTTTGGGAGAAACACCGATATGCCGCGATATTGCATTACGAAATCCGCTTCCTGAATCATAATTGGCTGTTAATTGTGCATCGATTACTTTTGATCCGTCAGTCAGAGACTCCACACTTTTCCCAATCCTTCTCTGCCGGGCAATTTCTAAAAAAGTAATGCCAAACTGACGTCTGAATGCCCGCCTGACCGTCGACGGATCGAATCCCATTTCTGCAATGGCACCTTCGGACCACTTTTTATCAGTGTTACTTTCCAGCTCATCCAGTAGCTGGTCAATCATAGGCTCACGAGTCAGGCCGATAGCCATCGGCCTACAGCGTTTGCAAGGTCTGAACCCGGCTTCCAGCGCTGAACCTATAGATGAATAAAAGGTTGAATTTTCTTTTTTGGGTTTTCTGGCAGGACAGGTCAGCTTGCAGAAGATACCTGTGCTTTTGACCCCCACATATGCAAAGCCTTCATAGGAAGGATCCCGTTCAATCAATGCCTTATAAAGAACGTCATCTGAAGGAATATCGAATAGCATCATGATGCCTCGTTTGGGTGGTGTTCCAATAATGTTAATGGAATGCTGGGGAGGGGAGCGACTAAAAACGGGTAATGCTGCCAACTTACTGATTTAGTGTATGATGGTGATTTTAAGGTGCTTGCGTGGCTTCCATTTCCATCAGATGTCCTTCCTGCTCCGCTACTGAAGGCGTGGTGCGTAGGCAAGGCTGGGACGGAAGTCACTGTCGTTCTCAAAATCGGTGGAGCTGCATGACAAGGTCATCGGGCATTATCTGAACATAAAACACTATCAGTAAGTTGGAGTCATTACCTAAAAACGGGCATCTATTTGTTCAAAGAGTAAAACTGAATTTTTATTTAAATATGAGTTTTTTAATAGTTTATTCACATAAAATTTAAATTTTAAACGGATATAAATACCAAAAAAATCGTATTTGATTTTTTTAAAAGCATGCAATTCTGTGATAATAATCACCAGTCATATTTTTATCTTATTGAATTGCAATGTTTTTTCGGATTTTGTTTTGTTGTAATCATACTGTGAATACAATCGAGACTGCATCAAGAATCTGGTTTTCATTAAACCGAGTAGCATTCACTGTTGTCCTTCGATTTATTCGGGCATCTGGCGAATGGATGTCTTATGTAGAAGATGAGCAGGTGATGCGCCGGGCCGCGCATGCTGTGGCGTCAGCCGATTAGCCTCGCGGCCTACGCATCGGGCGGCAGATAACGACCATGGCAATTGCACTGCACAGTGGAAACACCGCCAACACCAGCCACGGAACGATCGCCCCGGCGGAAGGCGTCAGCGCCCGATCAAGCAGATTACCGAGCAATAAATTTCCCGCCAGCACCGCGCAGCCCCCAGCGGTAGCCAGTGCGCCATAGTGCGCGCCTAAAGTCGATTCACTCGCAAACCACGGCACCACATCTTTGCCCGCCGGTACCAGCAGCATCTGGCCGGTGGTCAGCAGGGTGACAAAACAGGCCGCAGGCAGCAGGCGCAGCCAGCCGGTTGCCGGTTCGGAGGGTGCAAAAAGCGCGACGCTCAGAAACGCGGCGGCGATAAGCAGAAAGCCTACCGGCAGGATCCGCACAGCCCCCACCCGACGGGCAAAACGCGCCAGTGGGAGTTGAAAGAGGATCACCAGCCCCGAGGCCAGCATAAACAGCGGGCCAAGATCTTTCTCGCTGCCGCCAGCACGCTGGATCTCCACCGGGAGCGCCAGATAGAGCTGGTTATAGCTTAACAGCCAGCTGCTCCAGGCGATGATAAACGCCACGAACCGCGGCTGGCGAAAGGTAGTCCACCAGGGAGTGATATGCAGCGGCTGGTTTTTTGCTGAGCCTGAAGGTAAACAGAAGAACAGCACAATCAGCGCCACCACGAAGACCGCGGCCCCGGCCAGCGCCACCTGACGAAAGCCCAGACCAGTGAGCAGCGCACCCGCGACCGGGCCCAGGACTGCCCCCAGTTCGCCGCACACTGCAAAGAGGGCGAACCACTCGGCGCGGCTGCGTTTTCCCTGCGCCTCGCTGCGGGTTCCGGCTTTGGCCAGTAACGCTTCGATGGAAGGGGAAAACAGCGCCCCGCCGATCCCGGTGAGGCACGCCCCGGCGATAATGACCGGCAGACTGTAACCGAAGGCCAGCAGCAGATAGCCCACCACCCGCACAACGCAGCCGCAAAGAATAATGATGCGCGCGCCGTAGCGGTCGGAGAGAGCGCCGCCAACGATAAACATCCCCTGCTGGGAGAAGGTCCGCAGCCCAAGCACCAGCCCGATAACGCCGCCGGAGAGCAGCATATCGTCGCGTAAAAAAATCGCCAGGAAAGGGACGACGGCATAAAAACCGATGTTGAAAACAAACTGGCTGCCCAGTAAGACAGGCGGCCAGAGTTGCTTCGCGGGGCGAATGGATAGCACCTGTTACCTCGCCTCAGACGAGGAAGTGAATATGTTTTTTGCCATGATCGGGGGAGAGCTCAATGCGGGTTTTCACCCGGAATATCTCCCACAGCAGCTCTTCGGTCAGGATCGCCTGCGGCGTACCGCTGGCGACAACGCGCCCTTTCTGCATCACGATCAGCGCATCACAGAACATGGAGGCGTGGTTAAGATCGTGAATGGCGACAATGCTGGTGACCGGCAGCTGGCTAATCAACCGCATCAATTGCATCTGATGATGAATATCCAGGTGGTTGGTGGGCTCATCCAGCAGGATCTCGGTTGGCATTTGCGCCAGCGCCCGGGCGATGTGCACCCGCTGGCGCTCGCCGCCGGAGAGACTCAGCCAGCCCTGCTCGCTGTGATGCAGCATATCCACCGTCTTCAGCGCCTGGTTTACCGTTTCGTCATCCTGCGCCGTCCAGCCGGAGAAAGGGGAGTGGTGCGGAATACGTCCCAGCTTTACCACGTCCCGCACGCGCATGTTGGCGTCGGTCATGCCGTGCTGTTCCACAAAGGCTACCCGCCGGGCGAGCTGCTTTTTCGGGATGCCATTGATGCTTTTGCCATCCAGCGCGACGGTGCCGCTATGGGGGCGGCGTAAACCAGCCAGGATCCGCAGCAGCGAGGATTTGCCTGAGCCGTTTGGCCCCAGCAGGCCGACGGTCTGCCCTTGGGATACTGCCAGCGAGACATTATCGACGATGACCTTTTTACCCACCTTCCAGGTGATATTTTCAGCAGTGATGCTCATCACTTATTCCTTGAACGGTAGATAATCACAGCAAAGAACGGGACGCCCACCAGCGCGGTAACGACGCCGACCGGCAGGCTTTGCGGGGCGATCAGCAGGCGCGAGGCGATATCCGCCAGCACCATCAGGATGGCACCCGCCAGCGCGCTGGCGATAAGCAGCGTGCGGTGCAGCGGACCAAAGAAGAAGCGCATCATGTGTGGCACCACCAGGCCGACAAAGCCGATGGAACCCGCCATGCTGACGATGGTCGCGGTCATCAGTGCGGTAACGATGAACAGGATCAGCCGCACCCAAGGGACGGCGATCCCCAGCGAGGCGGCAGCATCATCGCCAAAGGTGAAGGCGTCGAGCGCCCGGGCGTACCAAAGACAGACAGCCAGACCGACCAGCACCGCGACCAGCACCATCTGGAACTCGGGCCATCTCACGCCGCTAAAGCTGCCCAGCAGCCAGAACATCACGTCGCGCGCCTGCTGGGCGCTGGCTGAGGTGCTGACGGTCCAGGCGGTGATGGCGTTAAACAGCTGCGAGGCGGCCACCCCGGCAAGGATGGTGCGTTCGCTGCCGCCGCGGGCACCGTTCGTCAGCAGGGCCACAAACGCGAAGGCGGTAAACGCGCCAGCGAAGGCCCCGGCGGAAAGTGTCACGGTACCGCTGCCAATACCCAGCACGACCACGGAGACCGCACCGGTTGACGCCCCGGCAGATACCCCCAGGACGTAAGGTTCGGCGAGGGCGTTTTTCAGCAGGCTTTGCAGCACCGCGCCGCAGATAGCCAGACCCGCACCGCAGCAGGCCGCCACCAGCGCCCGGCTCAGACGAAAGTCCCAGATCACGCTCTCATAGATGCGATTGAGCGGCACCTCGGTTAAGCCCATTTTATTGGTAATGGCGTAGAACACGCTCTGCAGGGGGATCGACAGCTCCCCCACGCTGACGCCAAAAGCGATAACCAGCAGCAGCGCGACCACCGCCAGGAAACCCGAAGCTGGCAACAGCCAGTTCAGGCGGGTCTGTTGTACCACTGCGGTCATTAATTCAGTTCCATTTTTCTGAGCTGTTCACCAGTCTGCTCCGCGCCGTAGAGGGTGCGGATGGTCGGGTTCATCGCCTGGCCGTCCATCACCACGATGTGGCCTTTTTTCACCGCATCGAGCTGGCTGACGGCGGGATCGCTTTTCAGGAATTTGATTTTTTCCTCGGCGTTATCCAGCGCCCAGCGGTTACGGTCGAGGCTGGAGACCACGATCACGTCCGGGTTGGCCGCGATAATGCTCTCCCAGCCGACGGTCGGCCATTCCGTTTCAGAGGTGATGGCGTTGTGGCCACCCAGCACGTTAGCGATAAAGCCGGAGGCGCTGTTTTTGCCGCCGACGTAGGCGTCAGAAGAGGGGGAGGAGCTGGAGAACCAGAAGACGAATGAGAGGTCTTTTTTGTTTTTGCTGAATTCAGCCCGCAGGTCGGCTTCACGCTTTTTAAAATCGGCAATTAACGCCTGGCCGCGATCTTCGACGTTAAAGATTTTGGCGAAATCTTCGATCTCTTTATACAGGAAGGTCATATCCCACAGCTTCTGGCGGCTGCCGTACATATCGCCCACATCTTTTTTGGTGGCGCACATGCCCGGCGACATGTAGCTGTTCACGCCGACGGTAGCCAGATCTTCGCGTTTGGCGACTTTACTCTCTGGCCCCAGCAGCAGCGGCAGCTGGGCCGGAACGAAGTCCGGATTTTGCGCAAGGATAGACTCCAGGGTGGGGATCTCGACGGTCAGCAATTTAACTTTTTCATTCTTTTCAGCGAGTTCAGGCAGCACTTTGGTCGGCCAGAAGGCGCTGGCGGCAACCTTATCCTGCAGGCCCAGCAGTAGGAGAATTTCTACGGTGTTCTGGCCCAGTGCGACCACGCGCTCCGGTGCTTTGGTGAAAGTCTCTTTATAGCCGCAGTTCTCGATCGTCAGAGGGTAGGTGGTTGCAAAAGCAGAACCGGCTGTCGCGATCAGCAAGCCTAATGCACTGATGATCTTTTTCATGAAACGCTATCCTTCATTAATTTATTGATGACAGCCCGGGAGCATGGCTGAGAATGAATATCATTTTTATTGTGGCGGGGTTTTATACAATGATATATTCATGGTGTCAATGAACGATAATAACGTTATGAAATTATTGAATTTAAGAGGGGATTTGTAGGCCGGGCAAGCGTAGCGCCGCCCGGCGAAGGGGGATTAATCTAAATCTGCACCGTTGCTGGCAATCACTTTCTTGTACCACCAGAACGATTTTTTGCGTTTGCGTTCAAGGGTACCGTTGCCCGCATCATCACGATCAACATAGATAAAGCCGTAGCGCTTGCTCATCTCGCCGGTGGAGGCGGCCACCAGATCGATACAGCCCCAGCTGGTGTAGCCGATCAGCGGAATGCCATCTTCTATGGCGTCGCCCATCGCGCGAATATGCTCCCGCAGGTAGCTGATGCGGTAGTCGTCGTTAATCTCACCGTTGGCATCAATCTCATCTTTCGCACCGAGGCCGTTCTCCACCAGGAAGAGCGGCTTCTGGTAGCGGTCGTACATCATGTTCATGGTGATACGCAGGCCCAGCGGGTCGATGCCCCAGCCCCATTCGCTGACTTCAATATGCGGGTTACGCAGGGATTTCACGATATTGGCCGCGCTGGTGTTGTTGGCATTCATATCCCCCGAGGCGCAGCGCGAGGCGTAATAGCTGAACGACACAAAATCGACGGTGTTTGTCAGCAGTGCGTCATCGCCCGGATCTTTGACAATCACCACCCCCTTTTCGCGGAATAGGCGAGCAGAGTAGGCCGGGTAGCGGCCGCGGGCCTGGACGTCGATAAAGAACAGGTTCTCACGATCTTTTTCTAATGCCGTCCACACATCTTCCGGTTTACAGGAGTAGGGGTAGAAGTTACCGCCCGCCAGCATGCAGCCCACCTGGTTTTGCGGGTTCACCTCATGGGCAATTTTGGTTGCCAGCGCACTGGCGACCAGCTCATGGTGGGCGGCCTGATACTTCACCTGATCCTCGTTTTCGCCTTCCTCAAACACCAGCCCGGCACCGGAGAAGGGGCTGTGCAGCATGATGTTGATCTCGTTGAAGGTGAGCCAGTATTTCACCAGCCCGTTAAATTCTTCGAAGCAGGTGCGGGCGTAGCGGGCAAAGAAATCGACCATCTTGCGGTTGCGCCAGGAGCCATACTCGGTCACCAGATGCATCGGCACGTCAAAGTGGCAGAGGGTCACCAGTGGTTCGATATTGTACTTTTTGCACTCCTCGAACACCGCCCGGTAAAAGGCAATCCCTTCTTTATTAGGCAGCGGCTCGTCGCCGTTCGGATAGAGACGGCTCCAGGCAATGGAGGTACGGAATACCGTGAAGCCCATCTCGGCCATTAAGGCGATATCTTCTTTATAGCGATGGTAAAAATCGATCGCGTCGTGGCTGGGATAGAACTCGTCGTCACGCAGCGAAAAGCGTTTTTCCTTGCCGACTTTCACCGCCAGGCGGTTTGCGCCGTGGGGGATCATATCGACGGTAGTCAGGCCCTTGCCGCCTTCGCGGTATGCGCCTTCGCTCTGGTTAGCGGCCAGTGCGCCGCCCCATAAAAATCCTTGTGGAAAAACTGACATTCTTACCTCGCTATAAATTTATGCTTGTGCTGCTTTGGCCTGAACCGGTGCGGATTGCAGCGCGCGCGCTTTTTCTGCTTCATCTTCTACCGGGATATCTTCAAAGCCCAGAATCAGGGTCAGCACGAAAGAGAGCACCACGGCCAGGGCCATTACCCCGAATACCCAGACGATGGACATCGGGTTGGCCGGGTCGAAGAACTGGACGCTGGTAAACAGGCCCGGTGCCGCCATCGAGTGGCTGGCCAGCCCTGCAATCCCGGCGACGGCGCCGCAGATAAAGCCGCTGATCAGGCTGGCAATTAAAGGACGTTTCAGGCGCACCGCCACGCCGTAGAGCGCCGGTTCAGAGATCCCGGCCATGATGGCTGAGGCTGCCGCCGCCAGCGCGGTCTGGCGCAGTTCCGGGTTTTTGGTTTTCCACGCCACCGCCAGCGATGAACCGCCGAGGGAGAGGTTGGCGCCGATTTCTGACGGCATCACCATCCCCTCTTTCCCCGTTTCAGCAATGGTCTGAATGATGGTAGGCGTAAAGACGCGGTGCATCCCGGTCATCACCAGCAGCGGCCACAGCGCGCCCATGATGGCGACGGAGAGCCAGCCCAGATAGCCGTGAATGGTGTAAACCAGCGCGGAGATGCCGCTACCGATCCAGATCCCCAGCGGCCCAATCAGGACGATGGCGAGCGGGGCGGCAATCAGCACGATCAGCATTGGCTTGAGGAAGTTTTTCGTCACCGCCGGGGTGATTTTGTCCACCCAGCGTTCGATATAGGACAGGCACCAGGTCATCACCAGCGCCGGGATCACCGTATAGGTATATTTCACCGCGGTCACCGGCACAAACGCGAACTCAACGTGCTCGCCCTGCGCCGCTTTCGCCATCAGCTCAATAAAGCTCGGATGCACCAGCACGCCCGCAATGGCGATCGCCAGCGACATGTTGGTCTTGAATTTCACTGCCGCAGAGGCGGCTACCATCAGCGGCAGGAAGAAGAACGCGCCGTCGCCGATTACGGTCAGGATCGTCAGCGTCGGATCGCCTTTGGTCAGCACGCCGGTCATCTCGAGGATCATCGCCAGCAGCTTGACCATTGAACCGCCGATGATCGCCGGGATCAGCGGTGACATGGTGCCGATCAGGGCATCAAGGATGCCCGCGCCAATGCGTTTCAGGGTCAGCTTTTGCGGCCCCTGGGGTGCGGCAGGCTGCATGTCGGCGGGCAGCAGGTTGACCACCTCGCGGTACGCCTGGGAAACGGTATTGCCGATGATCACCTGGCACTGGTTGTCGTTGCGCACGACGCCCAGCACGCCGCTGATGCTTTTCAGCGTCGCGCTGTCGATCAGGCTTTCGTCTTTTGCCACGAAGCGCAGTCGGGTCATACAGTGGGTGACCGCGACGATATTCTCTTTGCCGCCGAGCGCGCTGACAACGGCATTCGCCAGCGCAGCATAATTTTTGGCCATCGGGTTGTATCCTGTTTTATCAGTAAGGTACGTCTTCATCGGGGTGAGCGATGAAACTTATATAGGAAACCGGTTCCACAAAATCATGAAGAGTTTCCTGGGATCTAACAAGATCGCGTTTTAGCCATTTTTTAAATTCGTGATGGCGATCACCTGACGTGATAAAAAGCGTGTGACAGACGCTGCGACAATTTTCACGTGGTGCAGTACACTGCCGCTCACGGGATTAAGACGGAACAGATGCATGACCACGATGCTGGAAGTGGCGAAGCGGGCAGGGGTCTCGAAGGCGACGGTTTCCCGGGTGCTTTCGGGCAATGGCTACGTGAGCCAGGAGACAAAAGACAAGGTTTTTCAGGCGATTGAAGAGAGCGGGTATCGGCCTAATTTACTGGCGCGTAACCTGGCGACCAAAAGCACGCAAACCCTTGGGCTGGTGGTGACCAACACCCTCTACCACGGGGTCTATTTCAGCGAGCTGCTGTTCCATGCCGCCAGAATGACCGAAGAGAAGGGACGTCAGCTGATCCTCGCCGACGGTAAGCACAGCGCCGATGAAGAGCGCGAGGCGATTCAGTACCTGCTGGATATGCGCTGCGATGCGATCATCATCTACCCGCGTTTTCTCAGCGTTGATGAGATGGACGAGATCATCCAGAAACACGCCCAGCCGGTGATCGTGCTCAACCGACGCCTGCGTAAAAACAGCAGCCACTGCGTCTGGTCAGATCATAAAGCCTCCAGCCAGGCGGCGGTATCGACCCTTATCGAGCAGGGCCACCGCGATATCGCGTTTATCACCGGATCGCTCGATTCCCCCACCGGGATCGAACGCCTTTCGGGCTACAAAGAGGCCCTTGCTGCGCACCGTATTCCGCTACGCGAGTCGCTGATTGTCGAGGGTAAATGGCACCCGGCCAGCGGCGCGGCAGGGGTGGCGACGCTGCTGGCGCGCGGCGAGCATTTTACCGCGCTGGTGGCGAGTAACGACGATATGGCGATCGGCGCTATCAAGCAACTCCACGACAGCGGGGTCGCCGTGCCGGAGGCGGTGTCGGTGGTGGGTTTTGATGACATTGCGATGGCGCCCTACGTGGTACCGGCCCTCTCCAGCGTGCGCGTCCCGGTGACAGAGATGGTAAAAGAGACCATCAGCCGCCTGATCTTTATGCTTGATGGTGGGGACTTCACCTTCCGGCAGACCTTTGCCGGAGAGTTGATGCTGCGTGATTCCGTCATCCCCGGCCCGCACCGCTGATCACAATATGGCCGCCGGAGGCAGCCAGGCGCGGGTAAAATCGAGCCAGCCGCCCGCGGTCAGCACCATATCCTGCACGTTTTCCAGGGCGTTGATCCGGTAGCGGTAGTGGAACAGCGGCGTGCAGCGGCCCTCCGCCAGCAGGCGCTGGAAAAAGGGCGTCAGGTGCGCGTTAAAACGCGCTTCGCTGTCGCTGTACTGCATCAGCTGCTGTTTCTCTTGCTGCCAGCGATCCTCTCCCAGCGCCGTAGCCCAGGCCGGTTCATAGATAAACCACTCCGCCAGCGTAAACCCGGTCATCCCGGTCGCCAGGTGATCTCCCAGCAGCAGATCGGCACCCGCCAGCGTATCGGGGGCATACCAGCCATCGCGATCTTTCCAGTCGGTGTGTAGCTCGCAGCCGCGCTGTTGCAGCTGAATCCGCCACATCCCGGCCAGTTCACGCAGTTCCGGCGTGTTGTAGCACACCAGCGTCAGGCGCGTTGGCAGCGTGATGTCGGGCCGGGCGGGCAGGTCGGGAACCTGTAATCCGGGAAGAATTTCGGTGTGCGTCTGCAGATCTTCACGCCGGGCAAAGCACTCTTCATTCAGAATGCGTAAGCTCTGGCGCAGATACGCAGCAAGCGCGGCGGGCAGCGTCGCATTCACCATCAGCCAGGCGAAACCGCCGCTGGTGGAGGTGACCGCTTCCTGCCGGGTGTTACCTTTTCCTACCGTTATCCATGCCGCTTTATCGGTCGCCATGCCGGTCCGCCAGAACTCAATAGCATGCAGCAACGGATGGGCACCAAAGTACCACGGCTGGCGTTCAAGGCGCAGAAAATGGGAGTGGTGGCGGGCAATAGTGAAAGGCCCGGCGCCCACGTCTGGCTGACGGGGATGCGGCAGCCGACAGACCGGATGGGCGAGACGATGCGCCAGCAGAGCGTCCGGCGCATGCAGATAAACCGCCAGACACCACGGGGCGGCAAGGGTCACCGCGTCGATATGCAGTAACCCGCTGTTGCGGGCCGGATCGCTTAGTAGCTGCTGCACCGCGCTCAAAATATCGTCATCGCTTACCGGCTGGCCGTTATGCCAGTGCGCGCCGCTGCGCAGGTAAAAATGCCAGCGCAGGCCGTCGTCAGAACAGGCCCAGTGGTGCGCCAGGTCGGCCACCGGCTGCGCCTTGCCCGGTTCATAACGGGTTAAACCGGCGTGTACCGCGCAGATAATATGCTGTTCGGCGCGCCGTCGATGCAGCGCCGGATGCAGGGACGTGAGCGGACGATACCAGGGAATGCGCAGCGTCGGCTGGTGCTTGAGCCATTTACCGCCAAGGAACGGGGTGATGATGTGGTGCAGACTGGCCGGATCGCCGTCCGCCAGCTGTAGCGCGCTCTGATAATCCCCTTTCTCCAGACAGGCATGCATCAGCGGGGCGCTGAGTTCGCTGGTGGTTACCAGGCAGTGCAGCGTAGCGCGATGCCCGCGCCCCGGCTGCGCCTTCCAGCTTAGCCAGCCGCTTTCAGCAAGCTGGCGGAGCAGCGTGCGCGCGTGGCGTTCGCTGCAGAGCGCCACCTCGGCGACCTCGGTGATGGTGGTGAGCTGCGGCGTTGAGCCGTAATGGGCTGAGAGGCGTTGATACTGGCGGATTTTCTGAAGCTGGCGCATGGCGACATCCCTGACGAAGGCATTGCGAAGAGTGTAGGGCTTTTTGCGCGATTATAACTGTTTTGCCGGGTGCGGTTTGTTATGCCGGGTGGCGCTTCGCTTACCCGGCCTACGTATCGGGTGCGGTTTGATTTGCCAGGCAATCAGCGTTTACTGACCGGCATCATCAGTTCGCGTAGCCGTTCAATACGCGCTTCCGGGCTGAGATAGAGCCAGCGAAATAAAATACGTTCATGCTTCCTGACCTGTCTGAACCAGGCGGCAAGCCAGTTTATTTCTTGGGTGAAGTTTGCCATTTGTCGTCTCCGGTGAAGGAATACCGCAACAGAGTAGGCCGGAAAAGAGGATTAAAACAGGACGCGGTTTTACAGCTGTTCCGCATTAAAAAAGCCCCGGGGCACCGGGGCTGCGAAAGGCAAAATCGGACAAGCATACAACGAGTAGAGCAAGAGTTTGAGGGTTAAACGGGTAATGCTTTCAGCAGGGCAAAGGCCTCCTTCATCCGATCTTCACTGACCACAAAGGCGCGCAGATTGCCCTCGTTGTCGGCCCCTTTCGCCACCATCCCCTGGGCTTCGATGGCGATCTGCCAGTTCAAATCCTGGCGCTGGGTTTCGCCTGCCAGGTGCAGCGGCAGTTCCGGGGTTTTGACCTTCACCAGCATCGCAGGCAGTTTCAGTGGCGTACTGGCCCCGAGCAGATTCTTCGCCAGATACATGGCGCTTAACTGGATCGGCTGCAGGAACGGCAGTACCTGACCATTAATTTCGGCGCAGTCACCCAGAGCATAAATATCGGGCTGAGTGGTTTGCAGATAGCTGTCGACCTTCACGCCGCGAGCTGTTTCTGCACCGGCCCGCTGTGCCAGCCCGATCTCCGGGCGCAGGCCGGTGGCGGCAATCACCACATCGACCTCAATGCAGCGATCCCGATCCAGCAGGGCGCAGATCCCGGTATCGGTTTGCGTCAGGCTTTGCAGCTGGGATTTCAGCAGCAGATGCACCCCCATATCGGTCAGCCGGTGTTGTAAGCGACTGCTCACTTCGGCGGGCATCAGCGCTGACAGAATGCTGGCGGAATGGTCAACCAGGGTGACCTCTTTCCCGGCCCGGCAAAAATCCATCGCCAGTTCGCTGCCGATAAGACCCGCGCCAACAATCATCACCCGTCGGGCGTCACGCAACGTGCTTTCGCAGGCGCGGTATTCCGTCTGGCTGTTGAGGGTCAGCATCAGCTCGCGGCCTGCAACCGGCGGCACGAAGGCCGAGGCTCCGGTTGCCAGCACCAGTTTGTCATAGGACCACTGCTTGTCTTTTCCTTTGACCACGTGGGCGGCGGCGTCGATGTCGGTGACCCAGGTGTAAGGAAACAGGCGCAGGTTAAACTGTTCGGCAAACTCTCCCGCCGTCTGGCGGGTGAGGTCGTCGGCCTGCTGACTCTGGCTGATAACGTGGCTCAGGTCTGGCTTGTTGTACTCATCCATGCTGTCAGCTGCAATAAGCGTCAGCGGGACGTTCGCATCCTGTTTACGGATGTTTTTCACCAGCTGGCGGGCGGCGAAGCCCGAGCCGATGATGACGATACCGTGGCTCATTTTGCCTCCGATGCCAGTTCTTCAAATACATCTTTACCAAGGGAACATTCCGGGCAGAGGAAGTTGTCCGGCACGTCGCTCCACGGGGTTCCTGGCGCGACGTCCTGCAGCGGCTCGCCAAGGGTTGGATCGTAGATCCACTGGCAGACGCTGCACTGCATGCAGGGGCCGAGGTCGGCGGTGGACTCTTCGACGCTGGCGCTTTCTTCCACCTGAGCGGCAGGTTTCACGCTGGCTTCCGGCAGCGGAGCGAGCGCCCACTGACGGGCAATATCGCGGCCATGCTGACGGCAGACTTCCAGCGCATCGAGATCCGGGCGCCATTTCGCCTTCAGGCTCATCGACATTTCAAAGCCCGCATCCTGCAAACGGGTGGAGAGACGGTCTACCGCGCCGCCGCTCCAGCCGTGAGAGCCGAAGGCGCTGGCACGTTTGTTACGGAAGCGCAGGCCGGTCATCTCTTCCACCAGGCCGGCAATTTTCGGCATCATCACGTTGTTCATGGTGGAGGTGCCCACCAGCACGCCTTTTGAGCGGAAGACGTTCGTGAGAATTTCGTTTTTATCGCTGCGGGCGACGTTAAAGATCTTCACCGCCACGTTCGGGTCAACTTCATTGATGCCCTGGGCGATGGCGTCGGCCATCATGCGGGTGTTGTTGGACATGGTGTCGTAGAAAATGGTGATGCGGTCTTCCTGATAGTCCGCCGCCCATTTCAGGTACAGCTCGACGATCTGGGTGGGGTTATCACGCCATACCACACCGTGGGAGGTGGCAATCATATCCACCGGCAGGTTAAAGCCGAGGATCTCGGTAATCTTTGGCGTCACCAGACGGCTGAACGGGGTGAGGATGTTGGCGTAGTAGCGCTGGCACTGCTCAAACAGCTCGGCCTGATCCACTTCGTCATTGAACAGACGTTCGTCGCAGTAGTGCTGGCCGAAGGCGTCATTACTGAACAGCACCGCGTCGCCGGTCATGTAGGTCATCATGCTGTCCGGCCAGTGCAGCATCGGGGTTTCCACGAAGATCAGCTGTTTGCCGTTGCCGATATCCAGTGAGTCACCGGTTTTCACCACGTTGAAGTTCCACTCCGGATGGTGGTGATGGCCGGTGATAGAGTCGATGGCGTTGGCGGTGCAGTAGATAGGGGTGTCCGGGATGCAGGACATCAGCTCGGTCAGCGCCCCGGCGTGGTCCTCTTCCGCATGGTTAATGATGATGTAGTCAATATCGGCCAGATCAATTTCACTGCGCAGGTTCTGCACAAATTCGCGGCTGAATTTATGATCGACGGTATCGATCAGGACGTTTTTCTCTTCCCGGATGAGATAGCTGTTATAGCTGCTACCGCGCAGCGTCTTGTACTCCGTTCCGTGAAAATCACGTACTTCCCAGTCACGTTGACCAACCCAATGAATATTGTTTTTAACCAGAATAGACATAGCAACCTCAACTTAATACAGCGCAATTAAATGAAAGATGTCATGTCTATTGCAGGGGGCGTGCCAACTTTTTAATTCTTTGATTTATAATGGTTTTAAAAATAACGGCACTTCCATGGTAGTCAATTTGACTGTGTCTGCTATAGTCAATATGACACTGCGTATTGTCAAAATGACAACGAGGCGACAATGAGTTTTTCTGTAGAGGTGCTGGCGAAAATCGCCATTGAATTGCAGAGCGGGATCGGCCATCAGGATCGCTTTCAGCGGCTGATCTCCACCCTGCGCCACGTGCTGGAGTGCGATGCGTCGGCGCTGCTGCGCTACGAAGGGCGGCAGTTTATCCCGCTGGCCATCGACGGGCTGGCGCAGGATGTGCTGGGGCGGCGCTTCACCCTTGAAGGCCACCCGCGGCTGGAGACCATCGCCCGCGCCGGGGATGTGGTGCGCTTCCCGGCCGACAGCGACCTGCCCGATCCCTACGACGGGTTGATCCCCGGCCAGGAGAGCCTGAAGGTACACGCCTGTATCGGCCTGCCGCTGTTTGCCGGGCAGAACCTGATTGGCGCGTTGACCCTCGACGGCATGTCGCCGGACCAGTTCGATACCTTTAGCGACGAGGAGCTGAGGCTGATTGCCGCCCTGGCCGCCGGGGCGCTGAATAATGCCCTGCTGATTGAGCAGCTCGAGAGCCAGAACACCCTCTCCACCCGCCCGACGGGGTTTGAGCAGGTACAAAGCACCGAGATGATTGGCCTCTCGCCGGGCATGGTGAGCCTGAAAAAAGAGATTGAGATTGTCGCTGCCTCCGACCTGAACGTGCTGATCGAAGGGGAGACCGGCACCGGTAAAGAGCTGGTGGCAAAAGCCATTCATCAGGCTTCTCCCCGGGCGGTGAATCCGCTGGTCTATCTCAACTGCGCCGCGCTGCCGGAAAGCGTGGCGGAGAGCGAGCTCTTTGGTCACGTCAAAGGGGCGTTTACCGGGGCCATCAGCAACCGCAGCGGTAAGTTTGAGATGGCCGATAACGGCACGCTGTTCCTGGATGAGATTGGGGAGCTGTCGCTGGCATTGCAGGCCAAGCTGCTGCGCGTGTTGCAGTATGGCGATATCCAGCGGGTGGGTGACGACCGCAGCCTGCGGGTCGACGTGCGGGTGCTGGCCGCCACCAACCGCGATCTGCGCGAAGAGGTGTTAGCCGGGAATTTCCGCGCCGATCTGTACCACCGCCTGAGTGTGTTTCCGCTTTCGGTGCCGCCGCTGCGCGAGCGTGGCGAAGATGTGGTACTGCTGGCAGGCTATTTCTGTGAACAGTGCCGGTTGCGGATGGGGTTATCCCGGGTGGTGCTAAGCCCCGGCGCCCGGGCGCATCTGCTGAGCTACGCCTGGCCGGGTAACGTGCGCGAACTGGAACATGCCATTCACCGGGCGGTAGTACTGGCCCGGGCGGCGCGGGCAGGGGATGAAGTGGTGATCCACGCGCAGCACTTTGCCCTGCATGATGAGAGCACGCCGGTGGTAACGCCGGAGACGCCGCGCGTTGAGAATCAGAACCTGCGTGAGGCGACGGAGGCGTTTCAGCGCCAGATGATCGTCCGGGCGTTGGAGCAGAACAGCCGCAACTGGGCGGCGAGCGCGAGGGCGCTGGAGACCGACGTCGCCAACCTGCACCGGCTGGCGAAACGTCTAGGTCTTAAGGGTTAGAGAATGCCTGCCTGGTAGAAATCCTGGAGGTTGATGGCACCGCAGAGGCGGCCATGGCTATCCACCACCGGCGCGGCGGTGATTTTGCGCTTCATCAAAAGCTCTTTGGCTTCAATGGCGCGGCTGTCGGCATTCAGCGTCAGGCCACCGGCGGTCATGGCGTTGCTGACGGTAATCTCCAGTTTGCCGCCGCTCACCAGCCAGCGGCGCAGGTCGCCGTCGGTGAAGACCCCTTTCACCTGCTGGTCATCATCGCAGACCGCCACCAGCCCCAGCCCGGTACGGCTCAGCTCCAGCATCGCGTCCATCACGCTGGTATTCAGTTTGACCTGCGGGATGGCCTCGTCGGTGCGCATCAGGTGGTGCACCTTATTCAGCAAACGTGCCCCCAGGGCGCCTGCCGGGTGAGAGCGGGCAAAATCTTCTTCATTAAAGCCGCGGGCCTGCATCACCGCCATCGCCAGCGCATCGCCCATCATCAGGGTGTTGACGGTGCTGGAGGTCGGGGCGAGGTGCATCGGGCAGGCTTCGCGCTCCACCGAAATATCCAGCGTGGCGTTGGCCGCCAGCGCCAGCGGCGAGCGGGACTTGCCGGTCATCGCCAGCAGCGCCACCGATTTTTCCTGCAAACGCGGGAGGATCAAATCCAGCTCTTTTGCCGAGCCGGAGTAGGAGATAAACAGCAGCACATCGCGGCTCTCAATCATCCCCAGATCGCCGTGCAGCGCCTCAGCAGGATGGACAAAGAAGGCCGGGGTGCCGGTGCTGGCAAGGGTCGCGGCAATCTTCTTGCCGATGTGTCCGGATTTGCCGATGCCCGAGACGAT
Source organism: Leclercia sp. EC_58 (assembly GCF_019584355.1). Lineage (NCBI taxonomy): Bacteria > Pseudomonadati > Pseudomonadota > Gammaproteobacteria > Enterobacterales > Enterobacteriaceae > Leclercia > Leclercia sp. EC_58. The sequence continues at coordinate 84,933 of NZ_VDAM01000001.1, read as the reverse complement.
CACCTTCCCGTCGCAGTGAATAATGGTATTGGCTGCGCGAACAAAATCCTCCCCCAGACGGTCCGGCAGGCGGCTGGCCTCCTGCAGTTCCAGCATCAGGGTCTGGCGACCCGCGTTTAACAGAAAATCACTCATCACGCTCTCCGGTTACAATCACGTCGATTCCTTTCTCTTCCAGCGCTTTTTTGAACGCCGGATCGATGCCCGCGTCGGTAATCAGCTTATCGACGCTCTCCAGGCTACAGACAATATTCGGGCTTTTACGGCCAAACTTTGACGAGTCCGCCATCAGGATCACCTCCCTGGCGGCATTGCACATCGCTTTACTGACGCTGAACACTTCGTTGAAGGTGGTGACGCCCGCGTTGAGATCGATGCCGTCGGTGCCCATAAACAGGCGGTCGAAGCTGAAATGGTCGAAGGCGTTCTCCGCCAGCTGGCCGTGAAACGAGGCCGATTTTTTGCGGAAGGTGCCGCCGGGCATCAGGATGGTTTGTTCGTTGTCGAATTCGGACAGGGCGTTGACGATATGCAGGCTGTTGGTCATCACCGTGATGTTATTAAAGCGGCTCAGCATTGGCACCATCTGCAGAACCGTGCTGCCCGCATCGAGGATGATGGAGTCGCCGTCATGGATAAATTTTACCGCGGCGTCAGCGATTAACGCTTTTTGATGGGTGTTGATGAGCGTTTTGTGATCGATAGGCGGGTCGGCCTCGTCTTTATTCAGTACCACGCCGCCATAGGTACGGATCACCGCCCCGGCGTTTTCCAGGATCACCAGATCCTTGCGGATTGTGGTGCCGGTGGTATCAAAGTAGTGGGCCAGATCCTCAACCGAACATTTTCCCTGTTTTTGCAAATGGTCGAGTATGGCCGCCTGCCGCTGGCGGGGTTTCATAGGCGTTGAGTTCCTTAGGTTGCGAAATGATAATTTCGCAAGCTTATAACGTTCACAACGAAATTATCCATGTTTCAATTTAAGCGCTAATGATAGTGCATCCTGACAGAGCGAATCATTGGGAAAGATCACATCGGGCTCTAATTCCTGCAACGCGGTGCCGTTAATCGCTGCAATTTTCACCGGTCGGGCAAAGACCGTCAGCCCACGCATCATCAAGGAGTCACAGACTCGGTGGTTATCATCCAGCGCAATGGCGACAATCACCCGCGGCTTAAAGCGACCGCCGGAGCGGCCCACGCCCACGCGCCCTTTCTGGCAAAGGGCGTCGAAGGCGCGGTTAAAACGATGGATTTGCCAGCCGCCGAGTGCCAGCTGGCACAGCCAGGCGATAACGGCGACGGTAATCAGGGTGGTGACCATGTTTAGCTCCTGTGCTATTGCCGGGCAGCGCTACGCTTGCCCGGCCGACGGTTCGGGGTTTGTAGGCCCGGTAAGCGAAGCGCCACCGGGCATTTAGGCTCAATCAGAACATCACCTGTCCACCGGTGACATTAATCGACTGCCCGGTGCAGTAAGAGGCTTTCGGGCTGGCATAAAACAGCAGCATATTCAGCACGTCCTGATAGTCGCAGCCGCGCTTCAGCGGCACTTTATCGATGTAGTATTGCTCCACCTGATCCTCGTTAATGCCAAGTTTGGTGGCGTACTGCGGCAGCAGGGACTGGAACATCGGCGATTTCAGCAGGTTGCCGAGCATCAGCGAATGTACGGTAATGCCATATTCCGCCAGATCCAGCGCCAGGGACTGCGTCAGCCCCACGCCGCCGAACTTGGCCGCGCTGTAGCCGGAGTTGTGCTTGCTGCCCACCTTGCCGGATTTGGAGTTGATCTGAATGATGCGCCCGGCAATGCCGTCGCGGATCATCAGGCGCGAGAACTCCCGGGCGCAGAGGAAATAGCCCACCAGGTTCACCTGCAATGAACGGTCGAAATCCCCCAGCTCCACATCGCTGATGAACGCCGCTTTGGCGATCCCGGCGCTATAAACCAGCAGATCGGTGCGGCCAAAAATCTCGTCCACGCCGCGGGCGAGAGCCAGTACGCTCTGCTCGCTGGTGGCGTCGGCACCAAATCCCCAGGCCATCCCGTTACCAAATTCGGTGTTGATGGCGTCCGCCACGCGGGCGGCCTTTTCACTCTGGATATCGACTACCGCCACGCGGTAACCCTCTGCGGCAAGCCCACGGCAGAGGAACTCCCCTAAGGTTTGTCCTCCACCAATGACAACGGCAACCTGACTCATATTTCTCTCCTTAATTACGCAACAAATTTTAATGTGCAGCCTGGGGTAACAGCCTGCGGAACCGGGCCCGCCACGTGAACCGTGCCGGGGTACTCCGCCTGGGGCTGACCGTCGAAACGCAGGGTGATGTGGCCCAGCTCGCGCAGGTTTTGTTCGGCCACGTCGCCCACAGCGGTGACGGCATAGCGCGTTTCGCCCAGCTCCAGCTGGCTTCCGGCCTTCAGCTCGCCATTGAGCTCGCCGTGGCAGTGGATAAAACAGAACTCTTCGATATCCGCCGGGGCCCCCTCACGAAAGGTGATCAGCATCTGGTCGCTGAGCGCATCCGGGGCGCTCTGGCCGATGCGGGTAATGGTGGTCTGGTAAATCACGGTCATCAGTAATTCCTCTTATTGATAAATAAAGCCGGAGACGAACCAGGCGATCAGTACGGTTGGCGCGCCGGTCAGGAAGCGGCTTACCAGCACCGAAGGGACGCCGACGCGCACGGTCTCCTGGCGCGCTTCAGCCAGCGACAGCCCCACCGGAATAAAGTCACAGGCGGCCTGGGCATTAATGGCGAACAGCGCGGGCAGGGCGAGGTACGGGGGAATATTGCCCAGCCCAATCTGCACGCCAATCAACACGCCAATAACCTGGGCGATGACCGCGCCGGGGCCGAGAAACGGCGACAGCAGCGGGAAGGAGCAGATCAGCGCCAGGGTCACCAGCCCGAGCGGATGGCTGGCCAGCGGAGCCAGGCCGTGGGCGATCCAGTCCCCCAGACCGGAGGCCATGATGATGCCGATCAGCGCCGAGACGAAGGCCATGAACGGCAGGATGGTTTTCAGCACCGTATCGATGGTGTCGCGCCCGGACTGGAACAGGACCGCAACCGCAGAGCCCATTCCCATCCCGACTTTTGCCAGCAGGCCGTCGCTCTGCTCAGTGATCTTCTTGCTGGTGTCATATTCGCGCGGCGCGTGCTTTTTCACCGGCGCAGCCCCGTCTACCAGCGTGATGTTCTCTTCTTTTACGCCTGAGACGTAAATGTCCTCCACGATATGCTGCGCCAGCGGGCCGGATTTCCCCGTCGAATGAATATTGACGGTGGGAATGCGCCGTTTCGGGTAGATGCCGCAGCGCAGGGTGCCGCCGCAGTCGATCACCGCCACGCCGATCTCTGCTTCCGGCGGCTCGCCCTCTTTAAAGCCGTCCACCGCTTCCCAGCCGGTGAGTTCGCGAAGCTTGTCGACGATAGCCGGGCGGGTGCCCGCGGTGATATAGACGATCTTTTTGCCTTCGGTAGCGTCGAACTCCAGCGGGCCGCCCCAGCCACCCGTGCCTTTTTCAATGCGGATCCGGCTCATGCTGTAGCTCCCTTAAGCTGGACGTTCTGTTCAAGCTGAATGCCCATTTTCTTTTCGAAAATGGCGGTAGTGAGATCGGTCACCCAGCCGCGGAAGAAGTTAGTCACCAGGCCGACCAGCAGGTAGCTCACCGCCAGCGGGCCGAGCGGCAGGCCGAGGGTGGTCAGGCCGCTCGCAATCCCCAGATAGACAAACAGCTCGCCGGGGTTGATGTGCGGAAACAGACCGTTCATGGAGTGGCAGCTGTAGGACGCCGCCGCGTAGTAGCTCGGCTTGTAGCGCTCGGGCATAAAGCGCCCGAGGCTCAGGGTCATGGGGTTACAAAACACAAAAGTGCCGATGCAGGGCAGCAGCAGATAGCGGGAGATGGGATTACCCGCGCAGCGCTGGGCCAGCTTTTCAATCCGTTGCTGGCCAATAAAGTTGATCAGCGCATTCATGATCACCAGCAGGCTGATCAGCAGCGGCAGAATGCCGGTGACCATGCTGGTGAAGACCTCGCCACCTTTTTGGAACAGCCCGATAAACCACTCGGCGCCGTGGGTGATGGTTTCTATCATTATTTTCTCCTGTAGGGTAAGTTCGCTCTGGCGGAGTAATAATAATCACTTTGAAAGGTTTTAAAGTGTTAAACAGATCTCACAATGAAAGAAAAAATGATTATTTTGAAAGATAATGAGAAAGGTGACGGCGGCGTGGTGCAGAAGAGAACGAATTTACCTTTAGGCAGCGTAAAGATTTTGCCGGGTGCGTGTGCGCCCCTTCCTTGAGGTGTCCCGGATGCTTTACCATACTTGCCACTTATCGAATTCGTGAATGGATGTGTCATGTTCAAGCGTCGTTACGCAGCGCTACTCCCTGCGCTTATTCTGCTCTCCGCCTGCAGTAGTAAACCGAAGACCGAAGAGGTCCAGCAAACGGCAGGCGCCCCTTCCGGCGGCTTCCTGCTGGAGCCTCAGCATAATGTGATACAGATGGGGGGCGACTTTGCCAATAACCCTGCGGCGGAACAGTTCATCGACAAAATGGTGAGCAAGCACGGCTTTAACAAAGCCCAGCTACAGGAGATCCTCTCCCAGGCGAAACGTCTGGATTATGTATTGCGACTGATGGATCGTCAGGCGCCGACCACCCAGCCGCCAGCCGGACCGAACGGCGCATGGCTGCGCTATCGCAAACAGTTTATTACCCCGGACAACGTGCAGAATGGCGTGGCGTTCTGGAATCAGTATCAGGATGCGCTGACCCGTGCTCAGCAGGTTTACGGCGTGCCGCCGGAGATCATCGTCGGGATTATCGGCGTGGAGACCCGCTGGGGCCGGGTGATGGGTAAAACCCGCATCCTTGATGCGCTGGCGACCCTCTCCTTTAACTACCCGCGCCGGGCGGAGTACTTCTCCTCCGAGCTGGAAACCTTCCTGCTGATGGCCCGCGACGAACAGGATGACCCGCTGGATCTGAAAGGTTCCTTTGCCGGGGCGATGGGCTACGGCCAGTTTATGCCCTCCTCCTATAAGCAGTATGCGGTTGATTTCAACGGGGACGGGCACATCAACCTGTGGGATCCTGAAGATGCCATTGGCAGCGTCGCCAACTACTTTAAAGAGCATGGCTGGACGCCAGGCCAGCCGGTCGCGGTTATGGCTAACGGCCAGGCACCGGGGCTGGAGAACGGCTTTAAAACCCGCTACAGCGCGGCGCAGCTGACCTCTGCCGGGCTTACGCCGCAGCAGCCGCTGAACGGCAATCAGCAGGTGAGCCTGCTGCGTCTGGATATTGGTACCGGCTATCAGTACTGGTACGGTCTGCCGAACTTCTACACCATCACCCGCTACAACCACAGCACGCACTATGCGATGGCGGTCTGGCAGCTGGGGCTGGCGGTGGCCCAGGCACGAGCGGCCTCGCCGTTCAGTTAACGCCTGAAAACGTGAGTGGCTTATGCCACTCATGTTTCACTCCTGGCCGGATGGCCAGGTTTATTTTTTCTGAATCCCCCTCGTAAAACCTCCCCCTCATCCTCATATCTACCGACTAAAGTGCTATCTTGTGCTGCACGTTTTTATGGAGACAAAACGAGATGACTGACCATGAATTAATGCAGCTCAGTGAGAGGGTAGGGCAGGCGCTAAAACAGCGCGGTGCCACGGTCACCACGGCTGAGTCCTGTACCGGTGGCTGGGTAGCGAAAGCTATCACCGATATCGCGGGCAGTTCCGCCTGGTTTGAACGCGGTTTTGTCACCTACAGTAATGAAGCGAAAGCGCAGATGATCGGGGTTCGTGAACCCACGCTTATCGAGCATGGCGCGGTCAGTGAACCGGTGGTCATTGAGATGGCGATTGGCGCCCTGCGTGCCGCCCGGGCGGACTATGCTATCTCTATTAGCGGTATCGCCGGGCCGGACGGTGGCAGCGAAGAAAAGCCTGTTGGAACAGTATGGTTTGGCTTTGCGACGGCGCAAGGCGAGGGGATTACTCGCCGGGAATGCTTCAGCGGTGACCGTGAAAGCGTGCGTCGTCAGGCCACCGTTTATGCGTTAAAAACGCTCTGGCAACAATTTCTACAAAACACTTGATACTGTATGAGTATACAGTATAATTGCTGCAACAGAACAGAAATCCAAGGTGAAGCGCAGTTGTTTCACCCGGCATGAGAGGAAAAAATGGCTATCGACGAAAACAAACAGAAAGCGTTGGCGGCAGCACTGGGCCAGATCGAAAAGCAATTCGGTAAAGGTTCCATCATGCGCCTGGGTGAAGATCGTTCCATGGATGTAGAAACTATCTCCACCGGTTCGCTTTCTCTGGATATTGCACTGGGTGCTGGCGGCCTGCCTATGGGTCGTATCGTAGAGATCTACGGGCCAGAATCCTCCGGTAAAACCACCCTGACCTTACAGGTTGTGGCTGCTGCACAGCGCGAGGGCAAAACCTGTGCCTTTATCGATGCTGAGCACGCGCTGGATCCGGTTTACGCACGTAAACTGGGTGTTGATATCGACAACCTGCTCTGCTCCCAGCCGGATACCGGTGAGCAGGCGCTGGAAATCTGTGACGCACTGGCGCGCTCTGGCGCAGTTGACGTAATCATCGTCGACTCCGTAGCGGCGCTGACGCCAAAAGCAGAAATCGAAGGCGAAATCGGTGACTCTCACATGGGCCTCGCGGCACGTATGATGAGCCAGGCGATGCGTAAGCTGGCCGGTAACCTGAAGCAGTCCAACACGCTGCTGATCTTCATCAACCAGATCCGTATGAAGATTGGTGTGATGTTCGGTAACCCGGAAACCACCACCGGTGGTAACGCGCTGAAATTCTACGCCTCCGTGCGTCTGGATATCCGCCGTATCGGTGCCGTGAAAGACGGTGAAAACGTGGTGGGTAGCGAAACCCGCGTGAAGGTTGTGAAGAACAAGATTGCTGCACCGTTCAAACAGGCTGAATTCCAGATCCTCTACGGCGAAGGCATCAACTTCTACGGCGAACTGGTTGACCTCGGCGTGAAAGAGAAGCTGATTGAGAAAGCGGGCGCCTGGTACAGCTACAACGGCGACAAGATCGGTCAGGGTAAAGCGAATGCTATCTCCTGGCTGAAAGAGAACCCGGCGGCAGCGAAAGAGATTGAGAAGAAGGTACGCGATCTGCTTCTCAACAATCAGGATGCTAAGCCTGACTTCACTGCGGATGACGCAGACGTAGAAGAAACCAACGAAGATTTCTAATCACTTGATGTAATAAAAGGGCTGCGATTGCGGCCCTTTTTTGCATTTGTTTTTCAGCAGGTGCTTTATGAGTGAATCATCCCCCCGACGCCCCGCCTGGAACCGTCTGCTTGATCGCGCGGTACGCATACTGAGTGTGCGCGACCATAGCGAACAGGAGCTGCGCCGCAAACTCATGGCGCCGGTCATGAGCAAAAACGGCCCGGAACAAATCGACGCGACCGCGGAAGATTATGATCGCGTTATTGCCTGGTGTTATGAGCATAACTATCTGGACGATACCCGCTTCGTCTCTCGCTTTATCGCCAGCCGCAGCCGTAAAGGTTATGGCCCGGCGCGTATCCGCCAGGAGCTTAATCAGAAAGGTATCCTACGGGAAATTACAGAACGCGCGATGCGTGAATGCGAGATTGACTGGTGCGCGCTGGCACGGGAACAGGCGGTGCGAAAATACGGCGAACCACTGCCGCGTGAATTTTCAGAAAAAGTCAAAATCCAGCGCTTTTTGCTCTACCGCGGTTTCCTGATGGAGGATATACAGGATATCTGGCGTAATTTTACCGATTGAACGCATACGGGATTTTACTTCCCTCCAAAGAAAACTTATCTTATTCCCACTTTTTACAGTAGCTGGTCCGTCCAACAACGGTTGCGTAGTGACCCGCTGTGACATTTCGTTAGCTTGATTTCAGGATAATTATGAGCAAGAGCACCGCTGAGATCCGACAGGCGTTTCTCGATTTTTTCCATAGTAAGGGACATCAGGTTGTTGCCAGCAGCTCCCTGGTACCGAACAACGATCCAACTTTACTCTTTACCAACGCCGGGATGAACCAGTTCAAGGATGTCTTCCTTGGTCTCGACAAGCGTAATTATTCCCGCGCGACCACCTCGCAGCGTTGCGTACGTGCGGGTGGTAAACATAACGATCTGGAAAATGTCGGTTATACCGCACGTCACCACACCTTCTTCGAGATGCTGGGTAACTTCAGCTTCGGCGACTATTTCAAACATGACGCTATCCAGTACGCATGGGAACTGCTGACCGGTGAAAACTGGTTCAACCTGCCGAAAGAGCGCCTGTGGGTTACCGTCTACGAAACCGACGATGAAGCCTATGAAATCTGGGAAAAAGAAGTCGGTATCCCGCGCGAACGCATTATTCGCATCGGCGATAACAAAGGTGCCCCGTACGCGTCTGACAACTTCTGGCAGATGGGCGATACCGGTCCGTGCGGTCCTTGCACCGAAATCTTCTACGATCATGGCGACCACATCTGGGGCGGCCCTCCGGGTAGCCCAGAAGAAGACGGCGACCGTTACATCGAGATCTGGAACATCGTCTTCATGCAGTTCAACCGTCAGGTCGACGGTACTATGGAGCCACTGCCGAAGCCATCCGTGGATACCGGTATGGGTCTGGAGCGTATTGCCGCGGTACTGCAGCACGTTAACTCCAACTACGACATCGATCTGTTCAGCACTCTGATTAAGTCCGTTGCCGACGTGACTGGCGCGACCGACCTGAGCAACAAATCCCTGCGCGTTATTGCCGACCACATCCGCTCCTGTGCGTTCCTGATTGCTGACGGCGTGATCCCATCGAATGAAAACCGCGGCTACGTGCTGCGCCGTATCATTCGCCGCGCGATCCGTCACGGCAACATGCTGGGCGCGAAAGATACCTTCTTCTATAAGCTGGTGGGGCCACTGATTGGCGTGATGGGCGCCGCGGGCGAAGAGCTGAAACGTCAGCAGGCGCAGGTTGAGCAGGTTCTGAAGACCGAAGAAGAACAGTTTGCCCGTACGCTGGAACGTGGCCTGACCCTGCTGGACGACGAGCTGTCGAAGCTGAAAGGCGACACCCTGGATGGCGAAACCGCCTTCCGTCTGTACGACACCTATGGTTTCCCGGTTGACCTGACGGCTGATGTTTGCCGCGAGCGCAACATCAATGTTGACGAAGCGGGCTTCGAAGCGGCAATGGAAGAGCAGCGCCGTCGTGCGCGTGAATCCAGCGGTTTCGGTGCCGATTACAACGCCATGATCCGCGTTGATGGCAGCAGTGAATTTGAAGGTTACGAGCATCTGGAAACCAACGGCAAAGTGACTGCCCTGTTTGTTGACGGCAAAGCCGTGGAGAGCATCAGTGCGGGCCAGACTGCCGTTGTGGTTCTGGACAAGACGCCGTTCTACGCAGAATCAGGCGGCCAGGTGGGAGATAAAGGCGAACTGAAAGGCAATGGTTTCAGCTTTGCCGTCAGCGACACGCAGAAATATGGTCAGGCAATTGGCCACCAGGGGACGCTGGCATCCGGCAAACTGAAAGTGGGCGAGGGCGTTCAGGCTACCGTTGACGAAGCGCGCCGCGCACGTATTCGTCTGAACCACTCCGCGACGCACCTGATGCACGCCGCACTGCGCCAGGTTCTGGGTACGCACGTTGCGCAGAAAGGCTCGCTGGTGAATGACAAAGTGCTGCGTTTCGACTTCTCCCATTTTGAAGCGATGAAACCGGCAGAAATCCGCGCTGTGGAAGATCTGGTTAATGCCCAGATCCGTCGTAACCTGCCGATCGAAACCAACATCATGGATCTCGAGGCGGCGAAGAATAAAGGCGCAATGGCCCTGTTCGGCGAGAAGTATGACGACCGTGTGCGCGTGCTGAGCATGGGTGATTTCTCCACCGAGCTGTGTGGTGGTACGCACGCCAGCCGTACGGGCGACATTGGTCTGTTCCGCATCGTGTCCGAATCCGGTACCGCGGCAGGCGTTCGTCGTATCGAAGCGGTCACTGGTGAAGGCGCGATTGCCAGCCTCCATGCGGAGAGCGATCAGCTGCACGACATCGCCCAACTGCTGAAGGGCGACAGCCAGAACCTGGGCGAGAAAGTGCGCAGCGTGATGGAACGTACCCGCCAGCTGGAAAAAGAACTCCAGCAGCTGAAAGAGCAGGCTGCGGTTGCGGAGAGCGCAAACCTCTCCAGCAAAGCGGTTGAAATTAAAGGCGTTAAACTGCTGGTCAGCGAGCTGACGGGCGTTGAGCCGAAAATGCTTCGTACCATGGTCGACGATCTGAAGAACCAGCTCGGTTCAACGGTTATCGTTCTGGCTACGGTAGCGGAAGGTAAGGTTTCTCTGATTGCGGGCGTATCTAAGGACGTGATCGACCGTGTGAAAGCAGGGGAGCTGATTGGTATGGTCGCTCAGCAAGTGGGCGGTAAAGGCGGTGGTCGTCCTGACATGGCGCAAGCCGGTGGTACGGACGCAGCGGCCCTCCCGGCAGCGCTGGCCAGCGTAGAAAGCTGGGTAAGTTCGAAACTGTAATAATTACAAAGCGTAATCAGACGCCATAACGACACTATTATGGCGTACTGCGCTCTACGCTATCGATAATGATAAAGTCAGGTTGAGTTTGTGTATATCGGCTAAACTTACGTTTAACAGATTGTGATGCCGTGACTACCTACACATTACGTGTTTGTCATCGCTTACTTTTTGGCGTTATATGATGGATAATGCCGGGATACAAGAGACCCGACTCTTTTAATCTTTCAAGGAGCAAAGAATGCTGATTCTGACTCGTCGAGTTGGTGAGACCCTCATGATTGGGGATGAGGTCACCGTGACAGTTTTAGGGGTAAAGGGTAACCAGGTACGTATTGGTGTGAACGCCCCTAAAGAAGTCTCTGTTCATCGTGAAGAGATCTACCAGCGTATCCAGGCTGAAAAATCCCAGCAGTCAAGTTACTGATATTATCGCGTCTCGCTCTCTGGCGAGACGCACCCCTCCTGACATTCTCCTTCCTTAAAGTTACCGTTCTGTTTCGTTCGCTCTGTTTTTGACCACTCTCATCTCTTTTACTTCGCCAAAATCCACCGTTCTTCATGCAGAAGAGTGCAGAAAGAGGGGCAAAATACGTTTATAAAACACTCTCTTTGCGGGTTTTACGTCCGAATTGCCTGTGAATTGTGCAAACGATAAAAGCTTGTGGAAAATTGTTTGACTTATAAGTCCCAGAAAGTAATATATGCGCCACGCAGCGACGAGAAGCTCTTAGCGAGTTACTCGAAGCACTCGAAAGAGGCGTTGTGTGGTGAGGTGGCCGAGAGGCTGAAGGCGCTCCCCTGCTAAGGGAGTATGCGGTCAAAAGCTGCATCCGGGGTTCGAATCCCCGCCTCACCGCCATTTTGCATCCGTAGCTCAGCTGGATAGAGTACTCGGCTACGAACCGAGCGGTCGGAGGTTCGAATCCTCCCGGATGCACCATCTATTACTTCATATTGCTTTAGAAGTGATATGAATATCGAGCAGTACAGTAGTAAATCCCGATGCATCCGTAGCTCAGCTGGATAGAGTACTCGGCTACGAACCGAGCGGTCGGAGGTTCGAATCCTCCCGGATGCACCATTTACTACATCTCAAAGCAGTATCCCGATGCATCCGTAGCTCAGCTGGATAGAGTACTCGGCTACGAACCGAGCGGTCGGAGGTTCGAATCCTCCCGGATGCACCATATTCTCCGAGATAGCAGCTAAACTGTTGTTTCATGCTCTGCGAGTCAATCGCAAGCACCAGGGAGGATAGCGTTGCTTTAGCAACGACCCGTAGGGCAAGGCGCAGCCGAGTAATCCTCCCGGATGCACCATCTTTTACTTTGTATTGCTTATGAAGCAATACCGAGTATCAGCAGTAACAGTAGTAAATCCCGATGCATCCGTAGCTCAGCTGGATAGAGTACTCGGCTACGAACCGAGCGGTCGGAGGTTCGAATCCTCCCGGATGCACCAACTTCTCAGAGATAACAGCCAGGCTGTTGTTTCATGGTCTGCGAATCAATCGTCAGCACCAGGGAGGATAACGTTGCTTCAGCAACGACCCGGAGGGCGAGGCAACGCCGAGTAATCCTCCCGGATGCACCATATTCTCCCTCATTGTTTATTCCTTCGACGTTTCGTCAGCAATCATCTTCACTGTCAGCGACAAAAACCGCCATTTACGATAAAGTAATGCTTTGTTAATCGTTTAGCGAGAGCACGATGTACGCACAGTATGACGGTTTGATCTTCGATATGGATGGCACCATCCTGGACACCGAGCCTACGCATCGTAAAGCCTGGACTGAGGTCCTTGGCCGTTACGGAATGCGTTTCGACTTACAGGCGATGATTGCCCTCAACGGATCTCCTACCTGGCGTATAGCACAGGCCGTGATTGAACTGAATCAGGCCGATCTCGACCCGCACCTGCTCGCGCGTGAAAAAACCGATGCGGTAAAAGCCATGCTGCTGGACACCGTACGTCCTTTGCCCTTAATCGAGGTGGTGAAGGCGTGGCACGGGCGACGTCCCATGTCCGTTGGTACGGGCAGTGAAAGCGCTATCGCCGAAGCGCTGCTCAACCATCTTAACCTGCGCCACTATTTCTCTGCCGTGGTCGCGGCCGATCACGTTAAAAACCATAAACCTGCACCTGACACCTTTCTGCTTTGTGCAGAGCTGATGGGAGTCCCTCCCGCGAAGTGTGTCGTGTTTGAAGATGCCGATTTCGGTATTCAGGCGGCGCGAGACGCCGGTATGGCCGCGGTGGATGTTCGCTTACTGTGAGTGACGCACTGTCACTCGCCTCATTATTCGCCAGCAGTTTTTTAAGCGCTACGATCCTTCCCGGAAATTCCGAGGTGGTGCTGGTGGCGATGCTCTTGTCCAGCGTCAGTCAGCCGTGGTTGCTCGTGTTAATAGCAACAATGGGTAATAGCCTTGGAGGGCTGACTAACGTTATTCTTGGGCGATTCTTTCCGCTACGCAAAACGTCGCGCTGGCAGGAAAAGGCAGTCGGCTGGCTAAAACGCTATGGCGCTGCCACGCTTTTATTAAGCTGGATGCCGGTAATCGGTGATTTACTGTGCCTGCTGGCGGGATGGATGCGCATCCCCTGGGGGCCTGTGCTCTTTTTTTTATGCCTTGGCAAGGCGTTGCGCTACATTCTTGTAGCGGTTGCAACTTTGCAGGGCATGACGTGGTGGCACTAATTGGACTGTTTGTGACCAGAAACCATTACAATTATGCTAAATAAAATGATTTTGACAGGCGGGAGGTCGAATTGATCCCGGACGTATCACAGGCACTGGCCTGGCTGGAAAACCACCCTCAGGCTCTGAAGGGTATTCAGCGCGGTCTTGAGCGCGAAACGCTGCGCGTTAACGCAGATGGCAGTCTCGCAACGACGGGCCATCCACAGGCGTTGGGTTCGGCGCTGACCCATAAATGGATCACCACTGATTTCGCCGAAGCACTGCTTGAGTTTATTACGCCGGTCGACGGCGAAATTGACCACATGCTGAAAATCATGCGTGACATTCATCGCTACAGCGCTCGTAATCTGGGTGATGAGCGGATGTGGCCGCTGAGTATGCCTTGCTATATCGCGCAGGGGCAGGATATTGAACTGGCGCAGTACGGCACCTCCAATATCGGTCGTCTGAAAACGCTCTATCGCGAAGGATTAAAAAATCGCTATGGTGCGCTGATGCAGACGATTTCTGGCGTGCACTATAACTTCTCCTTGCCGATGGCATTCTGGCAGGCGAAGTGCGGCGAAACGGATAAAGAGGCGATCTCCGCAGGCTATTTCCGCCTGATTCGTAACTACTATCGCTTCGGCTGGGTCATCCCGTATCTGTTTGGTGCGTCTCCGGCGATTTGCTCCTCTTTCCTGCAGGGCAAACCGACCACGCTGCCGTTTGAGAAAACCGAATGCGGCATGTACTACCTGCCGTACGCGACCTCCCTGCGTCTCAGCGATCTGGGTTATACCAATAAGTCGCAAAGCAATCTCGGAATTACGTTTAACGATCTGCATGAGTATGTGGCAGGATTAAAGCGGGCGATCAAAACCCCGTCCGAAGCCTACGAAGAGATCGGTCTTGAGAAAGACGGTAAGCGCCTGCAAATCAACAGTAACGTTTTACAGATTGAAAACGAACTGTATGCGCCTATCCGTCCGAAACGCGTCACGCGCAGCGGAGAAACTCCGTCGGATGCGTTACAGCGCGGTGGGATTGAGTACATCGAAGTACGCTCCCTGGATATCAACCCGTTCTCGCCAATTGGCGTGGACGAGCAGCAGGTACGCTTCCTCGATCTGTTTATGGTCTGGTGCGTGCTGGCCGATGCGCCGGAAATGAGTTCTGACGAACTGCTTTGCACCCGCACTAACTGGAACCGGGTGATCCTCGAAGGGCGCAAACCAGGCCTGACGCTGGGCATCGGTTGCCAGACGGCACAGTTCCCGCTGCAGCAGGTGGGGAAAGATCTGTTCCGCGATCTCAAACGTGTCGCCCACACACTGGATAGCGTCTATGGTGGTGATGAGTATCAGCAGGTGTGCGATCAGCTGGTCGAAAGTTTTGATAATCCGGAGCTGACATTCTCGGCACGCATTCTGCGTTCTATGATTGATCGGGGTATCGGTGGCACCGGCCGTGCGCTGGCGGCGGAGTATCGCGATATGCTGCTGCAGGAGCCGCTGGAAGTGCTTACCGAAGCGGAGTTTGCTGCTGAACGTGAAGCATCAATGGTGCGTCAGGCTGAGATTGAGGCGGCGGATACAGAGTCGTTTGCTGAGTTTCTGGCGAAACAAGGCTGACAGAAAAGAAAAAGGCCACATCGCTGTGGCCAAAATAACATCTCTGAAGAACAGGGATGATGATAACAAATGCGCGTCTTTCATATACTCAGACTCGCGTTGAATTGAAGAGTTCATTATTTTTAAAAAAAAATCACTATCGGAGGTGACGTATGCCGTTATTAGATAGCTTTACTGTCGACCATACCCGTATGGAAGCACCTGCTGTACGCGTTGCGAAGACCATGCATACCCCGCACGGCGATACGATCACGGTATTCGACCTGCGTTTCTGCGTACCGAATAAAGAAGTGATGCCGGAAAAAGGCATTCACACTCTGGAGCACCTGTTTGCCGGTTTCATGCGCGATCACCTGAACGGTAACGGCGTTGAGATCATCGATATTTCGCCTATGGGGTGTCGTACCGGGTTCTACATGAGCCTGATTGGGGTGCCGGAAGAGACCCGTGTTGCTGAGGCCTGGAAAGCGGCGATGGCTGACGTGCTGAAGGTGAAAGAGCAGAACCAGATCCCGGAACTCAACGTTTACCAGTGCGGCACATATCAGATGCACTCTCTGGAAGAAGCACAGGATATCGCCCGCCACATTCTTGAGCGTGACGTTCGCGTTAACAGCAACGACGAACTGGCGCTGCCAAAAGAGAAGCTGCAGGAACTGCACATCTAGTTCATTACCCGGCTCTCAACAAAGCGTGAGCTGGGTAATTTTACGCCCTTCTGCCTTGTTTATTTATAAATTCCTAAAAAATTATCTCTCGTTGTGCATCCCTCTCTTTGTGACTATTATTGCAGCCAACGCATGATGGTTAATTATATATTATATCTATGGATGATGTATTAATACGCATTCATTGTAATTATGGGTGCGTTGATATTTCATGGAATAGATAAAAATCAGAGGGATTTATGAAAGTTTATTTGACAGGTGCCGCCATCCTTTTTTCTACTCTTTTTTTGTCTGCATGCGGATCTGGAAGCGTTACGACGCCTATTGCGAAAGCACCTGCTGAGCGTAAGCAGGAAGTGCAATGCTATCAGGAGTTTTCCGCGTTACAGAAGCTCGACCCCGTAGCCTATGAATCCTACCGTAAGCAATTCGATAATATTAATAAAAACTATAAAATTTACGAATCGAATAAATCCCTGGTGGATGGTAATGCTTCGGAGGTTATGCTCACCGAAATTAATAAAAAATTATCGCTGGTATGCGTAAGGATTCGTAATACGGTTTATACCAACATGATGAACCGTGCTAATGAAATGAATAAGTTATGAATAAATTCTTTAGCGCAGCACTGTACTGCGGATTGTTATTATCAGGCGGAAAGGCGCTTGCAGTTGGCACGGATTTATTAAAGCGTCTGGATGATGAAAAAATTATCGGCCAGGAGAAAACTAACCCCTTTATTGCCCCTGAAACCGCTACAACTCCCCAGAAGGCGGCAGTGGATCTTCCCCAATCGCAGGCGAGTAAGCCTGCTGATCCGGTACCCCGTGCCAGTGCCGTTAAAAGTGACAAGGCTGCCGGGATAGACCCGGCAAAAATTACGCGTCTGAACGACGCGCTTCGCCAGGCCAACTCCACCATTACCGCGTTAAATAAACAGCTAAGTGTTTTAGAAAGAGAGAAAGCCTCTCTGGAACAGGCGGTTGCCCATGAAAAGGATCGCGTTGCGGAAAAGGAGCAGGCGCTCGCCCGGCTTAAACCGCAACCGGATGGCAGTGCGCAAAAACTTGCTGTCGAAAGCCTCATTGCGGCATTACCAAAGTCTGCTGACATCGAGAAACAAAAAAACGCGGAACTGGCGGAACAACTGCGTAAAGCCAACGCGCAGCATGCCGCGCTGACCAAACAGCTGGCCGACCTGCAGGCGCAGAAGAATGCGCTGGATACCCAGCTGGCCTCTCTTAAAGCTCACTCTGAAAAAAGCACTGTCCTGACAGGGGAGATCGATGCCCTGAAAGCTCAGCTGTCCACTCAGAACCAGCAAAAAACCGCGCTGGAAAAGCGGCTGGCCGAGCTTGAGAAAGAGTTCAACAGTGAAAAGGCGAAATTCGCCATTACGCAAAGCCAGCTCGAAGATACCAAAAAAGTCCTGGCTTCTCAGGAGTCACTGCTGGCAACGCAAAAAAGCAACGCCGGAAGTGAGAAAGAGAAGCTCACTAAAGAGCTGACCGATCTGCAGGCGCAAAAAAAGGCGCTGGAAACCCAACTTACCGCGCTGAAGGCCGCCGATGAAAAGAGCGCCGCGCTGACCAAACAGCTGGCCGACCTGCAGGCGCAGAAGAATGCGCTGGATGCCCAGCTGGCCTCTCTTAAAACTCACTCTGAAAAGAGCACTGTCCTGACGGGTGAGATCGATGCCCTGAAAACTCAGCTGTCCACACAGAACCAGCAAAAAACCGCGCTGGAAAAGCGGCTGGCCGAGCTTGAGAAAGAGTTCAACAGTGAGAAGGCGAAATCCGCCATCGCGCAGAGCCAGCTTGAAGATACCAAAAAAGTCCTGGCTTCTCAGGAGTCACTGTTGGCAATGCAAAAAAGCAATGCCGGGAGCGAGAAAGAGAAGCTCACTAAAGAGCTGACCGATCTGCAAACGCAGAAGAAAGCGCTGGAAACTCAACTGGCGACGCTGAAACAGGCCATTGATAAAAATGCGACGCTCACAAAAGAGCTGACCGATCTGCAGGCGCAAAAAAAGGCGCTGGAAACCCAGCTTACCGCGCTGAAGACCGCCGATGAAAAGAGCGCCGCGCTGGCCAAAGAGTTGAGCGATCTGAAGACGCAGAAAAAGGCGCTGGAAACGGAGCTGATTGCGTTGAAAGAGACGCGTGAGAAAAATGCCGTCCTGACCAAACAGCTCGCAGAACTGCAGGCGCAGCGGCAGGTGCTGGATGCGCAGCTGGCTACCCTTAAAGCGAGCGGTGATAAAAGCACCGGTGTGGTCAAAGAGCTCGACACGTTAAAAGCGCAGCTATCGGCACTGAACCTGCAAAAAGCGACGCTGGAAACCCGTCTGGCCGAGCAGGAAAAGCAGTTCAGCAGTGAAAAAACGAAGTCCGATATTGTGCTGAAGCAGCTTGAAGATGCTAAAAAAGTTATCGCTTCTCAGGAATCCCTGCTCTCTTTACATAAAAGCAATACGGGTATTGAGAAAGAGAAGAGCAGCGCGCAGCTGGCGACCGCAGGTAAAGAGACCGCGGAACTGAAAAAGCAGCTGGCAGAGCTACAGAGGCAAAACGCCTCGCTTGAGGAGAAATATAAAACGCAAAATAGCTCTCTTACAGCGCTGACGGCTGAAAACCAGAAGTTAAAGGAGACTCAGGCTAAGGCTGGAAAAGACGTTGCGCCTGTGCAGCAGGTGAAGATTGATAAGACGGCGTCAAAAGATACGAAGACCAGCTACGCAATCGGTGCATGGTATGGCGATGCGGCAGAGCGTGAGAAAGCCAAGCTGGACGGTCTGAGTAAAAAACTCGATCTTAACGCCTTTATGCAGGGCTTTAACGATAAGGTGACTAACAAGCTACAGCTGGCAGAAGCCACGCTTTCGAAAGAGCTGACGGCACTGGATCAGTTACAGAAAAAACAGTTTGTCGCAACGCAAAGTGAAAATGAAAAGCAGAGTAAAGCTATCATGACAAAAGCGGCGAATGAGAAGGGGGCTAAGCGACTACCTGATGGCGCTGTCTACAGGGTGATTAAAAAAGGTGAAGCTCCCCTGATCAACGACAAAAATGAAATCATGACCGAAATCGATGAAGTGCTCGGCACCGGTAAAGTCATGTCCAAGAATGAAATTCGTGCCAGTCGGGTGAAAGATTTACCGCCGCTGTTCCAGACGGTAGTGAAAAAGCTGGGTCTGGGCGGAGAGGCAAAAATCCATATCCCGGCGAAGCAGGCGTATGGTGAATCGGGTGTCCCCGGTTTCGTACCGCCAGGTACAGTCTCGATCATCACGATTAAAATTATTGGGATTAAGTAGCCGTAACCGCGGCCATAAAAAAACGGATCTGCATACAGATCCGTTTTTCTTTTCAGGCAAACACGTCAGTGGGCGCCGCCCCCTCCGCCACCCGCCCCGAACGGCGGTTTGGCAAACCAGATCAGCCCCAGTAACACAATGAACACACCTGCCGACAGCCAGAAGATCTCGTTGGCCGAAATTATCAGCCCCTGAGCGGTGATCTGCTGTGCTATCCACCCGGATGCCTGTTGCTCGGTCATGCCCATTCCCTGCAGCTGGCTGTACATCTCCTGCGCCTGCGGATTGAACACGTTCACCGACTCGGTCAGCTGCGCATGGTGCAACGACTCCCGGTTGGTCCACATGGTTGTCGTCATCGAGGTGCCGATAGAGCCCGCCAGCGTACGCATAAAGTTCGACAGGCTGGACGCCGCCGCCATCCTTTCTGGCGGCAGACCGGAGAGGGTGATGGTGGTCAGTGGCATAAAGAAGCAGGCCACTGCAAACCCCTGGATGAACTGCGGCCACGCGGAGGCGCCAAAGTCCATGCCCGGTTCAAAGGTATAGGCGCGCCAGTAGAAGCACACCGCATACATGATGAAGCTGAAGGTCACCAGGCGTCGCATATCCAGCTTATGGGCGAAGCGGCCGATGATCGGCGACAGCAGGACCGGGATCACCCCGACCGGCGCCGACGCCAGCCCTGCCCAGGTGGCGGTATACCCGTACACCTCCTGCAACAGCTGCGGCAGCAGAACAATCGCGCCGAAGTAAAGCATGTAGGCAAGGCTGATACACAAACAACCTATGGTGAAGTTGCGTGATTTAAATAGCGACAAATCGACTATCGGGTTGTCGTCCGTCAGCTCCCACACAATCAGGAAGCTGAGCGCCACCACCGCCACAACAGTCAGAACGATGATCTCCTGGGAGGCGAACCAGTCCAGCTCTTTCCCGCGGTCGAGCATGATCTGCAGGCTACCGATGCCCAGCACCAGTAGCGCCAGCCCCACGCCATCAATCCGCCGCTGTTCAGTGCGGGTTTCGCGGCCACGCAGCGACTGCAGGGTCAGCAGTACCACCAGGGCGCCAATTGGCACGTTGATAAAGAAGATCCAGCCCCAGTGATAGTTATCGCTGATATAACCGCCCAGAATCGGGCCGCAGATCGGGGCGACAATCACCGTCATCGACCACAGCGCCAGCGCAATGGAGCGCTTGGCAGGCGGATAGTTGTTCAGGAGCAGACTTTGCGACAGCGGGATCAGCGGCCCGGCGACAATCCCCTGGATCACGCGGAAGAAGATGAGCATGTTCAGGCTGCTGGAGACGCCGCACGCCCAGGAGGCCAGCACGAAGGCGATTGTTGACCAGAGGAACAGTTTCACTTCCCCGACGCGCTTTGCCAGCCAGCCGGTAATCGGGATAGAGATCGCATTCGCCACCCCGAATGAGGTGATCACCCATGTCCCCTGGCTCAGGGATGAGCCAAGGTTCCCGGCGATGGTCGGGATCGCCACGTTCGCGATGGTGGAGTCCAGCACCTGCATGAATGTCGCCAGCGAAAGCGCAATGGTCATGATGACCAGCTGCGCCCCTTCCAACGGTTTTTGCGGTTTTTGCTGCTGCATAACGCTCACCTTCGGATTAACCGGCGTTTGCCTTCACGATCTCATCGATCAGTTTATTCACCGGCTCAAGGCTGATCTCGCGGGCATTACTTTCGTAGGCCGGGTTCGAACGTGCCTGGTTTGCCAGCATCTGGCCGTCACGGTTGGAGGTGTCCACCGTCACCAGCGTGGAGAGGCCAATACGCAGCGGATGGTCCGCCAGCTGTTTCTCATCCAGCTCGATACGCACCGGCAGACGCTGAACCACTTTGATCCAGTTCCCGGTGGCATTCTGCGCAGGCAGCAGCGAGAAGGCGCTGCCGGTGCCCATATCCAGCCCCACCACTTTACCGGTGTACTTCACGTCGTCGCCGTAGATGTCGCTGACGACCGTGGCGGTCTGGCCGATACGCATATGCGCCAGCTGGGTCTCTTTGAAGTTGGCGTCAATCCACAGGTTGGTTGCCGGCACCACCGCCATCAGCGGGGTGGAGGAGGTGATCTGCGCGCCAGGCTGCACGGAACGACGGGAAACGTAGCCGGTCATCGGGCTGACGATTTTGGTACGCTGCAGTGCCAGCCAGGCGTTACGGACTTCGGTCGCCGCCTGTTTTACCGCCGGTTGTTGGTCGAGCGTGGTATTCAGCACGATCGCCTGATTGGCGTTATATTGCTGAAGGGCCACATCCAGCTGGGCCTGCGCGCTGGCGACCGCGTCACGGGCGTGTTGCAGCTCTTCGCGGCCAATCAGGTTAGCCGAACCCAGCGGGACGCGACGATTGAGGTCGCTCTGGGCCTGGGCGAGGGCGGTTTTCTGCACGTCAATATTGGCCTGCAGCTGTTTGCTGTTGATCATCAGCTGGCGGGTCTGACGTACGCTTGACGCCAGCTCAGTCTGCGCTTTTTCAAACACCTGCTGGGCATCGGTCGGATCAAGCGTCACCAGCACGTCACCTTTTTGCACAAAGTCGGTATTGTCAGCCCAGACTTTCGTCACGCTGCCCGACACCTGCGCCATAATCTGAACCTGGTTCCCTGCCACATACGCGTCATCCGTCTCTTCACTATGACGCAGTACTAAAAACCAATAGATCCCATATGCCACGGCAATGATAATAAAGAGCAAGGTCAGCAGCAGAAGGGCGCGCTTGCGTTTGCCTTTCTTGTTGACCGGTTGCTGCGGGGTTGTGTTCTCCGCATTTGCGCTCATGTTGTTCTCCACGATCTTATTATTTCACATCGGCTGAGCCGACCTGTTATCAGAAAGGCCAGCACGATGAGATGCTGGCCTGACGGTTTTCTTATTAATCTGGATTTTGGAGCGTGTCGTCGCGTTAGCGCAGCGCCTCAAGAACAGCGCCATCTTCATCCATCTGGTCCAGACGGGTGAGCAGCTTACGGGTGATATGCTCAAGCTGATCTTTCTCTGCGTTACTTAAAGACGACCAGAGTTGATGCAGGCAGTTGTGCTGAGGTGGGAGCACCTCGCGCAGGAATTCGTGACCTTTCTCGGTCAGTTGCAGGTGCAGACAACGGCGGTCGTTGTCACTTTCGCGGCGCTCAATCCAGCCACGTTTTTCAAGCTCATCGGCAATACGGGTCGCATTGGTACGGGACGAACCCAGCGCGCAACTCAGCTCCGAAGGCTGAATGCTGTGATTTTCCTGAGACTCCAGCGTAATCAACGCCATAAATAACGTCTCGTTAATCCCTTGAGCTTTCAGCATTTTATTGCGATTTTCCAGCAGCTTACCCTGCATGTGCATGCAGAGACGCGTTAACAGGATCTCCTGATAAGGGAAATCTGCATAGCGACTGGCGCGAAATTTAAGCATTTGTTCAATGGGCGTAAACGAACTATCCATTTGGGCATAACCTCATTAATTACAGCCGATATAGTAACGACAGTGACAAATAATGTAAATGAATTATTTGTGCAGATAAAATCCGCAAGACGAATTTCACTGTCATCAAGAGCCGGGTTGATCCGTGACCCGGTAAGCACAGAAAAGAGGGGGTAACGCTGGCAAAACGGGGATGGGTCATCAGGCGTAAGCTATTCATGCGGTATTCTAATATATTACCCACATAAAAATTTTCGGTATAAATGATTGCGTACCTTAACAGACTGAGGGGCTCCTTAATACCCTGAGAGCCCCAAACTTATGTAAACCTTATTGAATAGCCTCCTGACGGTGATAACCGCGCCACCAGACCAGCAGGTTAAGCAGCGCCATCACCGCCCCGACCGCACACACGCCCGTCCAGCCGGCATGCTGCCACGCCGAGGCCGAAATGAGCGACCCGGCCGCACCGCCGATAAAGTAGCTGGTCATATACCCGGCCGTCAGGCGATTACGGGCATCCGGCTTGACGCGGTAAATCACGGTCTGGTTGGTGATATGCACCCCCTGCACGGTCAGGTCGAGCACCAGGATGCCGATAATCAGCGCCAGCACCGAGACATGTCCGTACCAGATTGCTGCCCAGGAGAGCAGCAGCATCACCAGGCCGACCGTGGTGGTGAGGTGCGATTTGCCCTTGTCCGCCAGGCCACCCGCAGGACGCGCCCCCAGCGCACCGGCAGCCCCGGCCAGACCAAACAGACCGATCACCCCTTCGGAATAGTTAAACGGCGGAGAGGCCAGCAGGAAGGCCATCGAGGTCCAGAGGATGCTGAAGTTGGCGAAGGTGAAACAGCCGAGCAACGCCCGGGTACGCAGCAGTTTATCCTTTATGAACAGGCTAAAGACGGAGCCCAGCAGCTGCGGATAGTTGAGATGGGTTTCTGACTTCACCTTCGGCAGGCCGCGCCACAGTGCCAGCGCCATCACCACCATCAGCACCGAGGCGACCCAATAAACGGTGCGCCAGCCGCCGATACCCGCCAGTAAGCCCGCAACGGTACGCGCCAGTAAAATCCCCAGCAGCAGGCCGCTCATAATGGTGCCCACCACCTTACCGCGTTTTTCCGGCGAGGCGAGGGTGGCGGCCAGCGGCACCAGTATCTGCGCCACTACTGAGAAAAGACCGGTCAGGGCGGTGCCGAGGATCATCATGCTCAGCGACTGGCTGGAGGCGGTGATCAACATCCCGCCCGCGGCCAGAAGCGTCATGGAGACAATCATCGCCCGGCGTTCAAACATATCCCCCAGCGGGACGAGGAACAGCAGACCAACGGCGTATCCCAGCTGGGCGGCGGTAACGATAAAACCGGCTGAGCTTGCCGAGAGCGAGAAGTTACGGGCGATGGTTTCCAGCAGGGGTTGCGCATAGTAATTGCTGGCGACCGCCAGACCGGTTGCCACTGACATCAGCAGAATAAGCGCGGGGCTAAGCCCTTGAGTTGTTTTTGTCATTTGGTTTCGAAATCATTAGTTAAGTGATTATTTTCTCGTAAACCATAATAACGGATGAAGTGAGGGGGCGGGGAGTTGTTAAGTGATGGATCGTGCGGTCTGCTCCCCTCTCCAGGAGAGAGGAGCAGAGTAGCGTTACTTCTGTGCCGCCAGGGCTTCATTTACCCATGCATCAAACTGCTGCTGGTGGGCTTTGATCCAGCCATCGATATGGCCCTGCACATCGGCCTCAGATGACTTGCCGGCATGCATCATCGCGTTCTGCGCGTTGATGTCCGCCAGCGGCAGCTTCATGACTGAGAACAGCTTCGCCGCCGCCGGGTTTTTCTCAGCCCAGGCTTTGTTGGCCACAATGTGCATGGTATTCACCGGGAAGCCGTAGTTCATGCCGTTAGGCAGTTTGGTGTCGATATCCTTCTGCTCGCCCGGCAGGGAGGAGAACGGCACCTGCAACCAGACCACATCTTTACCCGGCTTCAGTACGTCGCTCACCCAGTATGGTGTCCAGGTGTAATAGATGACCGGCTTGCCTTCCTTAAAGCGGGCAATGGTGTCCGCCATCATCGCAGAGTAGTTGCCGTGACTCACTTCCACGGTTTTCGCCAGGTCGAAGGCTTTGTTCTGGTGGTTAATCACCGCTTCGCAGCCCCAGCCTGGCGAGCAGCCCATCATGTCGGCTTTGCCGTCTCCGTTGGTATCGAACAGCTTCGCAATCTTCGGATCTTTCAGCTGCTCAATATTGGTGATGTGGTACTGGTCGGCGGTTTTCTTGTCGATCAGGTAACCCTGAGCCGCACCGGAGACAAAGGTCCCTTCACGGTAGAACTTTTTGTCGCCGCCCGCGGCGGTGTACATGTCGTCATGCAGCGGCTGCCAGTTCACGGCAGTAAAGGTGGCATCGCCGGAGGCAATGGAGGTATAGCCGACGTTGTAATCCACTTCGCTGGGTTTATTAACCGTATAGCCCAGCTTCTCCAGCGCCCGGCTGACCAGCCCGGTCTGGAATGACTCTTCGGAGATGGTGCTCTGGACCGGTTGCACGGTAATACCGGTGCCCGGCAGGTCGGCAGCGAATGCGCTGGTAGAGGCAAGGGTGGCAAACGCTGTGGCAAAAAGTACGCTATGTCGCATCGTTGTTCCTTATTTAGACGTTGTGAATGGGCGGGTAAGCAACCCGACAGGGCCGGTGGTATACCAGCGACGGTTGCCGCGACTGCGTGCATCACGACCGACAGCCTGGGTCAGGCGGTCAAGGATAATGGCGAGGATCACGATCCCGACGCCACCGACGGTGGCCAGCCCCATATCGAGACGACCAATCCCGCGCAGCACCATCTGGCCCAGACCGCCCACGGCGATCATCGAGGCGATCACCACCATCGACAGGGCCAGCATCAGGGTCTGGTTTACGCCCGCCATAATGGTGGGCATCGCCAGCGGCAGCTGCACCTTAAACAGCATCTGACGCGGACTGGCGCCAAACGAGCGCGAGGCTTCGATCAGATCCGCCGGGACCTGGTTAATGCCCAGAATGGTCAGACGCACAATCGGCGGCAGGGCGAAGATAATGGTCACCACCACGCCCGGCACGTTACCGATGCCGAACAGCATCACGATAGGCACCAGGTAGACAAACGCCGGGGTGGTCTGCATCGCATCCAGCAGCGGGCGGATGATTTTCGCTGCCCGCGGGCTGCGCGCCAGCCAGATCCCCATCGGCAGGCCGATCACCACGCAGAAGAGCAGAGCGGTCAGTACCAGCGCCAGGGTGATCATCGCCTGGGACCACGCGCCAATGGCGCCGATGGCGATGAGCGAGATCAGCGTGGCGATCCCCATTCCCGCGCTGCCAAACTGCCAGGCAATCAGCGAGAAGAGCACGATGGCGACCGGAGCAGGCATCCCCAGCATCAGCTGCTGGAAGCCGTTGAGGATGTAGTCCACCGGGACGCGGATCCCCTGGAAGACCGGGCGGAAGTGGGTCACCACCCAGTCGATCCCCTCCGTCACCCAGCTGTCGAGCGGGATCAGGGTCTTATGGAACGGATCCATAATATTGAAATGTTCTGGTTCCAGCGCCGGAGCGCTGGTCAGCCAGTCAGCGCCGCCGCCGTCGGCGGGTGCTGGCGTAGAAGAACCCCACGCGTCAGCGGATTGCGCCGCGCTGTCCGCCGCCTCTGTAGTACCCCACGGGTTAGATTGATCAGCCATTGTTTGCCCCCTCGCGATCTAAAGCCTGCAGCAGCATGCGTTTTGAAATGATGCCGACGTACTGTTGTTCCTCTCCAATTACCGGCACCGCACAGGGCGCCTGGCCGACATGGGAGAGCAACTCGCTGAGCGGCGTTTCTGCGTCCACGGCAAGTGGCGCGTCAATTAACGCTGCATCGATACCCTGATTTTCGCCAAGGGCGGTTTTCAGGGAGTCGATGGAGACAACACCGACAAATTTATTCCCGCGTTCAACCAGATAACCGTATTCCCGGTCCTCATCCTGCAGCAGCTTCAGCGCCGAGCGCGGGCCAAAACCTGGCGTTTTACGGATAATGCCGTTTGGCGTGCGGCGGGCAATATCTTTGGCGCTAAATACCTGGCTAATATCCACGCCACGGAAGAAGGTGCGGACATAATCATTTGCCGGATTATTCAGAATTTCGTCCGGAGTACCCACCTGAACCACTTCGCCGTTTTGCATAATGGCAATCCGGTCGCCAATTCGCATGGCTTCATCGAGGTCATGGGAAATAAAGACAATGGTGCGCTGATGTCGGGATTGCAGTTTTACCAGCTCGTCCTGCATCTCGGTGCGAATTAATGGATCGAGGGCCGAGAAGGCTTCGTCCATTAATAATATATCGGGGTTGATCGCTAATGCGCGGGCTAATCCCACGCGCTGGCGCATCCCGCCGGAAAGTTCATCCGGATATGCGTGGGCGTAATTTTCCAGCCCCACCTGACGCAGCGCATCCAGCGCTTTTTCCTGGCGCTCATTGGCCGGTACGCCGGCTAATTCCATGCCGAAAGCAGTGTTATTTAACACCGTCATATGCGGCATCAGGGCGAACGACTGAAACACCATCGCGATCTTTTTTCTGCGCACCTCGCGGAGCTCGGCGTCTGATATTTTGGCGATATCGACGCCGTCAATCAGCACCTGTCCGCGGGTGGGTTCAATCAGGCGATTGAGAAGGCGAACCATAGTGGATTTACCCGAACCGGATAATCCCATGATGACAAATATCTCGCCTTCTTCAATGGCCAGACTGGCGTCTTTAACGCCAAGCGATAGCCCGGTTTTTTCCAGAATTTGTTCTTTTGAGAGACCTTTTTCAATATATTTGAAAGCCCTCTGCGGGTGCTCGCCAAATACTTTGTAGAGGTTTTTAACTTCTAATTTAATTGCCATGCAATAAAGAATGTCCCGTTATTTATTTAAATCGATAGCGTTACCAGTGAAATAATAAGCAGGCCATACCCTAACATACTCAGAATCTGAGACAACCCTTGCGGCGCTTGTGGCATGAATTTTGCCGTGGTTTGCACGCAGGCAATATCGCTCAATTTCCCATGAGATAAGGGCTGAGCGGGAAATGAATTTTTTTGAGATTTTTACCGTGCGGATGGGAAATTTCGCCTGAATCGATGTGATTCAGGCGAATATGACCGGAGAATTACAGCGTAGATCACGAAGAGATATTTGTCAGACATTAAGTGATATATTTCGCATTGAAAACCGATTTATTTTACTTAAAAATCCCAGTCCTGGTCTTCTGTCTCCACCGTTTTTCCCATGACATAGGACGATCCCGACCCGGAGAAAAAATCATGGTTTTCGTCACCATTCGGCGAGAGCGCGGCGAGGATCGCCGGGTTTACCTCCGCCATTTCCGGCGGGAAGAGCGCCTCGTAGCCGAGGTTCATCAGCGCTTTGTTGGCGTTGTAACAGAGGAACGCTTTCACATCCTCCTCCCAGCCCGTTCCGGCATAGAGCTCGTCGGTATAGTTCAGCTCGTTATCATACAGATCCATCAGCAGATCCAGCGCAAAACCCTTCAACGCCTCGCGTTCGGCCTCGCTAACTTTCTCCAGACCTTTCTGATACTTATAGCCAATATAATACCCGTGCACGGCCTCGTCCCGGATGATCAGCCGAATCAGATCCGCAGTATTGGTGAGCTTACCCCGGCTCGACCAGTACATCGGCAGCCAGAAGCCGGAGTAGAAAAGGAACGACTCCAGAAAGACGCTGGCGATCTTCTTCTTCAGCGGTTCGTCGGCGCGGTACTGTTCCAGTACCCGCTGGGCTTTACGCTGCAACGTGACGCTCTCTTCGCTCCAGCGGTACGCGGCATCCACATCTTTGGTCTGACAAAGCGTCGAGAAGATGGAGCTGTAGGAGCGGGCATGCACCGCCTCCATAAAGCTGATATTCGACATCACCGCCTCTTCGTGCGGGGTCAGCGCATCGTCAATCAGCGCCGGCGCGCCCACCGTATTCTGCACCGTGTCGAGCAGCGTCAGGCCGGTAAAGACGCGGATAGTGAGCTGCTGCTCTTCGTGGCTTAAGGTCTGCCACGCCGGAACGTCGTTCGACAGCGGCACCTTTTCCGGTAGCCAGAAGTTGCTGGTCAGGCGGTTCCATACCTCCAGATCTTTGTCATCTTCAATCTTGTTCCAGTTAATGGCGTGAACCCGGGACAGTTTCATGCTCTCTCCTTACAGCGCGCAGGACACGCAGCCTTCTGTTTCGGTGCCTTCCAGCGCAAGCTGGCGCAGGCGAATGTAGTACAGGGTCTTGATCCCTTTCTTCCACGCATAGATCTGCGCTTTGTTGATGTCGCGGGTGGTGGCGGTGTCCGGGAAGAAGAGCGTCAGCGACAGCCCCTGATCGACATGTTTTGTCGCCTCGGCGTAGGTATCGATAATTTTTTCCGGGCCGATTTCATAGGCATCCTGATAGAGGTCCAGATTCTCATTCGTCATAAACGGGGCAGGGTAGTAGACGCGCCCGGTTTTCCCCTCTTTGCGGATCTCGATTTTCGACACAATCGGGTGAATGCTTGAGGTGGCATGGTTGATGTACGAGATCGACCCGGTGGGCGGTACCGCCTGCAGATTCTGGTTGTAGATGCCGTAGCGCATCACGTCGTCGCGCAGCTGTTGCCACATCGCCCGCGTTGGCAGGCGGACCCCGGTGCGGGTAAACAGCGCCCGCACTTTTTCCGTTTTTGGCTGCCAGTCGCCGCTGAGGTACAGGTTAAAGTACTCTCCGCTGGCGTAACGCGACTGCTCAAAACCGGCGAATCGCTGCCCTTTTTCACGGGCCAGCATCATTGAGGTGTTCAGCGCGTGCCAGGTGATGGTGTAGAAGTAGAGGTTGGTGAAATCCAGCCCCTCCGGGCTGCCGTAGGCAATGCCCTCCCGCGCCAGATAGCCGTGCAGATTCATCTGCCCCAGCCCAATGGCGTGCGAGGCGGCATTCCCGGCCTCTACCGACGGCACGCTGCGGATGTGGCTCATCTCCGACACTGCCGACAGGCCGCGCACCGCGGTCTCAACGGTGCGGCCAAAATCCGGGGAGTCCATGGTGTGGGCAATATTCAGCGAGCCCAGATTGCAGGAGATATCGTACCCGGTACGGGCGTAGTCCAGATTCTCGTCATAGGTTGAAGGGCTGTTAACCTGCAAAATCTCCGAGCAGAGGTTGCTCATATTGATGCGCCCGGCAATGGGGCTGGCGCGGTTGACCGTGTCCTCGTACATGATGTAGGGATAGCCGGACTCAAACTGGATCTCGGCCAGCCGCTGGAAGAACTCTCGGGCGTTGAGGGTTTTTTTGCGGATCCGCGTATCTGCCACCATCTCGTCATACAGCTCGCTCACCGCCACATCGCCAAACGGCTTACCGTAGATGCGCTCCACGTCGTAAGGGGAGAAGAGCGCCATATCGGCATTCTCTTTTGCCAGCCGGAAGGTAACATCCGGGATCACCACCCCCAGGGAGAGGGTTTTGATGCGAATTTTTTCGTCGGCGTTTTCGCGTTTGGTATCAAGAAAACGCATGATGTCCGGGTGATGGGCATGAAGATAGACCGCCCCTGCCCCCTGGCGCGCGCCGAGCTGGTTGGCGTAGGAGAAGGCATCTTCCAGCATCTTCATCACCGGGATCACCCCGGAGGACTGGTTCTCGATGCGCTTGATGGGCGCCCCCGCTTCCCGCAGGTTCGAAAGTAAAAAGGCCACGCCGCCGCCGCGTTTGGAAAGTTGTAGCGCCGAATTGACCGCCCGGCCAATCGACTCCATATTGTCTTCAATACGCAGCAGGAAACAGGAGACCAGCTCCCCGCGCTGCGCCTTGCCGCCGTTGAGGAAGGTAGGCGTGGCGGGCTGAAAACGCCCGGAAAGGATCTCGTCCGTCAGCTGGCGGGCCAGCGTTTCATCTCCCTGGGCCAGGGTCAGGGCGACCATCACCACCCGATCCTCAAAGCTCTCCAGATAGCGCTTTCCGTCGAAAGTTTTCAACGTATAGCTGGTGTAAAACTTCCAGGCGCCGAGGAAGGTCTGGAAACGAAAACCGCTGGCATGGGCATGGGCAAAGAGCGCCAGCACAAAGCTGCTCTCATAGCGCGCCAGCACCCGTGGGTCGTAGTAACCTTCCCTGAGCAGGTAGTCCAGACGCGCCTGCGGGCTGGCAAAGGTCATGCTGTTGGGGCGGACATGGGCGTTAAAAAAGGCGTCCACCGCCTCATGATCTTTGCTGAACTGGATCTTCCCGTCACCATCGTACAGGTTCAGCATAGCGTTCAGGGCATGGAAATCCTGCGATCCCTGCATCACGCGTTCTGCGGTTGTCGTTGCCAAAATTCGTTTACTCCTTTACGCACGTTGTCGACGTCCTGCTGTGTCCCCATCAGCTCAAAGCGATAGAGGTACGGCACGCCGCACTTTTGTGAGATGACATCCCCGGCGCGGCAGAAGGCATCGCCGAAATTACGGTTGCCGGCGGCGATCACCCCGCGGATAAGCCCCCGGTTATGGGGATCGTTAAGAAAGCGGATCGCCTGGCGCGGTACCGCCCCGGCGGTTCCACCGCCGCCGTAGCTGGGCACCACCAGAATAAAAGGCTCGTCCACCTGAATGCGCTCCCGCTCGTTCAGCGGGATCCGCACGGCGGGCAGCCCGAGGCGCACGATAAAGCGGTGCGTGTTCTCCGAGCTGCTGGAGAAGTAGACGAGCAGGCTCATGCCCGGGCGGCCTGCGCAGCCTGCGGCAGCCGGTTAATCAGATCCGGACGGAACCCCGACCAGCTCATCTCCCCGGCGACCACCACCGGCAACTGGCGGAACCCCTGGGCTTTAAGCCTCTCTGCCGCGTCGGCAACCTGATCCACATTCACCAGTTCGAAGCTCACGCCCCGACTCTCCATGGCGCGTTTGGTGGCATGGCACTGCACACAGTTGTCACGAGTGTAAATAATAATGCGCATGATTCGTATTTCCATTTAAAATGGGGGTCCAACGCGATTGAACGCGTCACCAGGAGTCTGTCTTGCTAAAAGGAATACTAGATGTAGTTATCTAAACTTTCAACCACACAAGATATGGGAAATTCAAGCGTATTTGCTGCCGGTAACAACTGTTACGGGAAGGGGGGCTATGGCTTATAAAAATGAAAAACCCCAACACCGCAGGGCATTGGGGTAGAAGAGCATAGTTCGGCGTTGGGCGTTACTTACGCAGGGCGAGCAGCGCACCGATGAAGATCCCGACGGCCGCGACGGTACCTACCGCACACATGGGTCTCTCGCGAATAAAGGTGTTCGCACAGTTTATGGCATCGCAGGCAGACTGTTTGCTGGTGGAGCATCCATTAAGACGCGCACGGGTTTCGCGCAGTAGCGACCGCGCCTTACGTCTCGCATCTTCCGCTTCGCCCTTCGCATCCGATCCCCAGGATTTCAAAACGCTTTCCAGCGTATCCGCTAATTTCCTGACATCGTTATGGATATCCTGAGCATCGTCCTCAACATCGTTTCGGTTTGATCGGCTAAACATACAATTCTCCCTTGAATTTGCGGTAATAAACAGTTTAGACCACCTTTTTAATATCTGAAGCTGGTCACGGCTTATCAGGCCGTTTATGGATTTTTCTGAAAGCACTGCTAATGCTGAATACGGTAAGGTTGCCCGGCAGGAAATGATAACGAGGAAAGAATATGTATTTACGACCCGATGAGGTTGCGCGCGAACTTGAAAAAGCGGGATTTACGGTGGATGTGGTAACACAAAAAGCATACGGTTATCGTCGTGGCGATAATTATGTTTATGTGAACCGGGAAGCCCGCATGGGGCGCACTGCGCTGATCATTCATCCGACGTTGAAAGAGAGAAGTCTTTCCTTCGCGGAGCCTGCTTCAGAGATGAAAACCAGCGACCATTACCAGCAGTTCCCGCTCTATTTAGGGGGCAATAATCAGGAACATTATGGTATTCCGCATGGTTTCAGTTCCCGCATGGCGCTGGAACGCTTTCTGAAAGGCCTGTTTGGCGACTCGCAATAACGACGCGACTGGCTTTCGCCAGTCGCCGTGTTTCAGGCCTTGATCTGCTGGTACTGGCTCACTTTAAACAGACGTCGGCAGTAGTCGAGGAAATAGCCGTAGACGGCGCCCATCATCATCGACACCACAATATTCGAACTTACAGCAGCGGCGATCTGGTGCCAGTCTGCGCCCACCGTTAATAAAATGGCGACATATACCGGCGACTGGAAGGTGACATAGGCCACCACGTCCGCCAGATTTTTCATCCAGACGGTAGATGAATAGCGGCGGGCAAAACGCATCACCGCATCGCGGTAGAAACCGTACGGCCATGCAATAAGGATGTTCACCGGCACGGCGACCAGACGTGAAGAAAGTGACTGCTCAAAGGTCATTCCGGAGAGGAATATTTCAATCAGCATGTTCACCACCGAACAGTAGACCACCATTGCAAATGTGTCCGCTACAGCGTGGCGCAGGCGAGACTGCCGTGAGAACATGTTCTGACTCCTGAAGATGATACGATAACGAGGCTAAAGCGGGTTGGGATAGTGCTTTAGTTTGCTTTGTTTTTCTTGTATAGCGTATCTCTCTGCATTGAAACTCTCAATTAGCGATAAATTTTTATTTACTGGCGTTTTGTCCGTAAAATTCTCTAAACGAACCGGTTTTGCCAGTGTTGCGTTATTTTCTTTGTTACTCTCTGTTTTTATGTTTTAAAACAACGACTTAATGTAACGTTTTTCCGCGTCTGGCATGACCTGTGTTCAGGTAAGGAAAAACGCCCATGTCGCAAGGCGGTTATGTTGTTAAAATGATGTTGTGCAGCGTAAAGCTCTGAGATTGATGATTTGGTTTTATGCGATGCAGATGAATGAATATTCGTTTTGCGCTGCAGCGGCTCAACCACTGATGCCGGTAATAGCACAGTGGTAATAAATAATGATTAAACAGCGGTCCTGAATAAATCATTCAAAGTGAAAATAACCATCATTATATATTCTTAATTCCCTGTTGTTTGACCTGAATTATATTTTCGTGCGGTATCGTCTGGATGTTTATAAACAAATGAATTACCATGAGCCGGTATTGATTATTCAGACGACTTTGAAAAGGTTTTCATATTACATGACTTCAATGTTACATAATCTTAATAATATCCGTTCACTTCGCGCGATGGCGCGTGAATTCTCTCTGGACGTGCTGGAAGATATGCTCGAAAAGCTGCGCATTGTCACGGAAGAAAAACGTAATGAGCAGGCTGAGATTGAACAGCAACGTGCCGAGCAGCAGCAGAAAATTAGCGCTCTGCTGGAGATGATGAAAGCTGACGGTATTTCGGCAGAAGACCTGCTGGGTTCGGAGCTGCTGAGCGCCAGCGCGCAGCCGAAAAAGCGCAAACCACGTGCTGCAAAATATCGCTATACCGATCTCGATGGCACTGAAAAAACCTGGACCGGCCAGGGCCGTACGCCGAAGCCTATCTCCCTTGCGCTGGCAGAGGGTAAATCACTGGATGATTTCCTGATTTAATCCGCGCAGACCGGGCGGATTCACGCCGCCCGGCAGCACCGGCGCTTAGCAGACGCCGAAATCGCCATCTTCTTTATACAGCGCCACATCCGCTGCTTTCAGGGTGTATTTATCTCCCTGTTCGTTACCTGCCTGCACCGCCACAATCTGATCTTCATGCACTTCGATGACTTTAAGTTTTGGTCCGCCCATGCGCGGCTGTACGAGATCGCCAACAGAAAACATAGTTACCTCCTTATGATGGATGAATTCCGAGCTTAGCCCAGGCGCAGGCCGCGGTACAGCGCGGCGGGCGGATTACCCCTTAATCGCCAGCCTAAACCTGTGTAAAGAGGGTAAAAGAGGGTAAAACTTCACGCCAACGCTGGCAGCCGTGCGTAGACTCGCTACCCTTAAAGTTAAAATCTCTTTTTTAACAATGACCTGACTGCTTGTATGGAGAATCTATGGGTTTCTGGCGTATCGTAATTACCATCCTGCTTCCCCCGCTTGGCGTGCTGCTGGGCAAAGGGTTTGGCTGGGCCTTTATCCTCAACGTCATCCTGACGCTACTGGGCTACATCCCCGGCCTTATCCATGCGTTTTGGGTGCAAAGCCGCAGCTAATCCCGCCACAGTAAATCGCTGTAGATTCCGGTCAGCACCCCCTGGGGCGCAAACTGCTGTTTGATCCAACGGGTGACCAGACCGGTTGCCGCATGCTGCGTGGCAAGCAGCATGCGCGAGTCCTGGCGCGGGTTATTGATGCGCCGCGTCACCAGCAGCCCCGCCTCGACTGCCTCTCTCGCCATATGTTCCGGTAAAAAACCGATCCCCTCGCCCAGAATCTGGCACTGGCATTTGGTATTAAAATCCGGGACCAGGATCGCCTCCTGGCCGTGCAGCAGCCAGCCCACTTTCTTGTTAATGGTATGGGCCGTGTCTTCGACCATGATGTTGGGATACAGGCGCAACTGGCTCTCGGCCAGCGGCTCCGGGGCCAGCGCCAGCGGATGGTCCGGGGCGATGGCAAACACCCAGCGGATCGCGCCAATTTCGGTGTAATCGATCCCGCCGCCGTCCAGCAGGGTATCCGGCGCGCCAATGGCGATGTTCGCCTGATTATTGATGATCGAATCCCAGACGCCGTTATACACCTCGGTGGTGACGGTGATCTGACAGGTGGGGAACTGTTTCTTTAATACCTGCAATAGGCGGGCGGTGTGGCGCGGCGTATAGAGCAGCTGGTTGATGCAGATCCGCACCCGCGTCTCAATGCCCTGGGAGATAGTATCTATCCCGCGTTTGATGGCGTGGAAGTCATTCAGCAGGTCTACTGCCTTACGGTAAAAGTAAAAGCCCGATTCGGTGAGTTCGATGCTGCGGGTGTTACGCACAAACAGCACCACGTCGAGGCCGGTCTCCATCCGCTTGATGGTGTAACTGATGGCCGAGGTGGTGACCCCCAGCTCGGTAGCCGCTTTGCTGAAGCTGCTGAAGCGGGCCGCGGTAGTAAACGCCAGCAGGTTCTCTTCGGTAAAGATGGAATTCATATTATGGCTCCCGGCACCCATCAGTTTTGAACATATTTTAACAACGCGGTTACAACTCATTTGAAGCCGGTCACAGTTCTGCTAATTTGCTGCGAGCCCCGCAGCGCAAGGCCTGCGTAAACATAAGCAGAATGCAGCTTAAGGGCCTAAAAAGCGGTAAAACATAAGGAAAAGGTTGCACAGACGCACGTTTTGACCGGACTGTTAAATTTAACTCAACAATGAATTCGCTGTCGATGAATCATTTTTAAGCGGATTCTTTTCTGACCAGGCCATTGCTATGCTCACTCCATCAGAAAGGAAAACCCGGAGTGTGGATATGTCCAGCAATGAACTCGTTACTGAATTTCTGTTAGCCGCCGAGCAGGGGAATGTCGCGGCATTAAACGCCTGTCTGGAAAAAGGGGTGGATATAAATGCCACCAACCGGCAGAAAAGAACCGCCATTATTATCGCCAGCCTGAATAAACACTATTCCTGCGTGGAGCGGCTGATTACCGCTGGCGCAAATATCGACCAGCAGGATCAGACCTGTTTCAACCCGTTCCTGATTAGCTGCCTGACCAACGATCTCACCCTGCTGCGTCTTGTGCTACCGGCCAACCCGGATCTCGACAGGCTGACCCGTTTTGGCGGGGTGGGGATCACCCCGGCCAGCGAGAAAGGGCATCTGGAGGTGGTACAAGAGCTACTGGCCCGCACCGACATCAACGTTAACCACACCAACTTTGTCGGCTGGACCCCGCTGCTCGAAGCCATTGTGTTAAATGACGGCGGCCCTCGCCAGCAGGCGATCGTGAAGCTACTGCTCGACCACGGCGCCAACCCGCACATGACCGATAAATACGGCAAATCCCCCCTCGAACTGGCGCGGGAAAAAGGCTTCAGCGAAATTGCCGACCTGCTGATCGCCGCCGGCGCGTAATACTCCCGGCCAGCCGTTTCGCGCTGGCCTGAAATAAAAATAGCTCTTCCCGTCATGCCTTCGGGCGTGATGTGGCCCCCTTTTGCCCGCATTCAGGAGGACGTAATGCCCACCAAAATCGTGATAAAAAAGAACACTTATTTTGATTCTGTTTCGCTGATGTCGGTTTCCACCAAAGCCAACAAATTGCCCGGCGTGGAGCAGGCCTTTGTTGCTATGGCCACCGAAATGAATAAAGGCGTATTAAAAAATCTCGGCCTGCTGACGCCGGAATTAGAAGACGCCAAAAACGGCGATCTGATGATTGTGATTAAAGGCGAGGCCGCTAACGACGACACCCTGGCCGCCATCGAAGCCCTGTTTACCCGCAAAGAGAGCGCAGGCTCACACGAATCGCGCTACGCCACGCTCGCCAGCGCCAAAACCCACCGCCCGGACGCCAACCTGGCGGTGATCTCGGTCAACGGCACCTTTGCCGCCCGCGAGGCGCGGCAGGCGCTGGAGAACAACCTCAACGTAATGCTCTTCTCGGATAACGTCTCCCTCGACGATGAGCTGGCGCTCAAGCAGCTGGCCCATGAAAAAGGGCTGCTGATGATGGGGCCGGACTGCGGTACCGCCATCATTAACGGGGCAGGGCTCTGCTTCGCCAACGCGGTCCGTCGCGGATCCATTGGCATCGTCGGCGCCTCCGGCACCGGCAGCCAGGAGCTGAGCGCGCGCATCCACGAGTTCGGGGGTGGCATCTCCCAGCTGATCGGCACAGGGGGTCGCGACCTGAGCGAAAAAATCGGCGGCCTGATGATGCTTGATGCTATCGCCATGCTGGAAGCGGACGACGCCACCCAGGTCATCGCCCTGATCTCCAAACCGCCTGCGCCTGCGGTGGCGGAAAAGGTGCTGGCCCGCGCCCGTGCCTGCCGCAAACCGGTCGTAGTCTGTTTCCTCGGCCGCAATGAACCCCCCGCCGATGAAGCGGGATTAGTGTTTGCCCGCGGCACCAAAGAGGCGGCACTGAAGGCGGTCCTGCTCACCGGCATCAAAAAAGAGTCCCTCGATCTGCACCCGCTTAACTGGCCGCTGATTGAAGAGGTGCGCGCCCATCTGACCCCGCAGCAGAAGTACATTCGCGGCCTGTTCTGCGGCGGTACCCTGTGCGACGAAGCGATGTTCGCCGCGCTGGAAAAATATGACGACGTCTGGAGCAACATCCAGCCGGACCCGGCTAAACGCCTGAAGGACATTAACGTCAGCCAGGCCCATACCTTCCTCGATTTCGGCGATGACAATTTCACCAACGGCAAACCGCACCCGATGATCGACCCGACCAACCGCATCAGCCGCCTGTTGCAGGAGGCACGCGATCCGGAAGTGGGTGTGATCGTGATGGATTTCGTCCTCGGCTTTGGATCGCATGACGATCCGGTAGGGGTGATGATCGAGGCGATCCAGGAGGCGCAGGCGATCGCGAAAGCCGATAACCGACCGCTGGTCATCCTCGGCTATGTGCTCGGCACCGACCAGGATCCCCAGTCTCTGGCGCAGCAGTGCCAGCGGCTCACCGACGCGGGCGTCATCTGGGCCAGCAGCAGCACCAACACCGGATTACTGGCACGTGAATTTGTCTTCAAAGGAGAGAAAGCCTGATGACCACCTTATTTAACCAGCCGCTAAACGTCATTAACGTCGGCATCGCCTTGTTCAGCGACGATCTCAAGAAGCAGCACGTTCCGGTCACCCATCTCGACTGGACCCCGCCGGGGCAGGGCAATATGCAGGTCGTTGAAGCCCTCGATCAGCTGGCTGAAAAATCGCTGGCGGAGAAGATCGCCGCGGCTAACAAGGTTGCCCTTGAACGCATTATTCAGTCGCATCCGGTGCTGGTGGGTTATGACCAGGCGATCAACGTCGTGCCAGGCATGACCCGCACCACCATTCTACATGCCGGTCCGCCGGTGGCATGGGAAAACATGTGCGGGGCGATGAAAGGAGCGGTCACCGGGGCGCTGGTGTTTGAAGGTTTAGCCAGGGATCTGGAAGAGGCGGCACGACTGGCGGCCTCCGGGGAGATCACCTTCTCGCCGTGCCACGAGCACGACTGCGTGGGGTCGATGGCGGGCGTCACCTCGGCGTCGATGTTTATGCACATCGTCGAGAACAAAACCTACGGCAACCGCGCCTTCACCAACCTCAGCGAACAGATGGCGAAGATCCTGCGCATGGGGGCCAATGACCAGAGCGTGATCGACCGTCTGAACTGGATGCGCGACGTGCTCGGCCCGATGCTGCGCGACGCCATGAAAATCATCGGCGAAATCGACCTGCGCCTGATGCTGGCTCAGGCGCTGCACATGGGCGACGAGTGCCACAACCGCAACAACGCCGGCACCACGCTGTTGATTCAGGCCTTAACCCCGGGGCTGATCCAGGCGGGCTATCCGGTGGAGCAGCAGCGGCAGGTGTTTGAATTCGTCGCCAGCAGCGACTACTTCTCCGGCCCGACCTGGATGGCGATGTGTAAGGCCGCGCTGGATGCCGCCCACGGCATCGAGTACAGCACCGTGGTCACCACCATGGCGCGCAACGGCTACGAGTTCGGCCTGCGCGTTTCCGGCCTGCCGGGGCAGTGGTTCACCGGTCCGGCGCAGCAGGTGATTGGCCCGATGTTCGCGGGATACAAGCCGGAAGACTCCGGACTGGATATCGGCGACAGCGCCATCACCGAAACCTACGGCATTGGCGGTTTTGCGATGGCGACGGCCCCGGCGATTGTCGCCCTGGTGGGCGGTACGGTGGAAGAAGCCATCGACTTCTCCCGCCAGATGCGCGAGATCACGCTGGGCGAAAACCCGAACGTCACCATTCCGCTGCTCTCGTTTATGGGCGTTCCCACCGCCATTGACATCACCCGCGTGGCGGGCAGCGGTATTCTGCCGGTGATCAACACCGCCATTGCCCATAAAGATGCGGGCATCGGCATGATTGGTGCCGGGATCGTTCATCCGCCATTTAGCTGTTTTGAAAAGGCGCTGTTAGCCTTCCGCGATCGCTATTTCCTTTAAGGTAAGCATCCATGAAAAGCATGAAACTGGAGTGGAAAAGAGGTGACTGGGCGGCGTACTTCGGGTTGATGACCAACAACCTGACGAACCTGCTGACCATGATGGGGCTGCTCATTTTTGTCGTCGGCATCCCGAAAGAGATTGTTTATGGACGTATTGCGCCAGCCTTCGGGCTGGCGGTACTGGTGGCGAGCATCTGCTATGCGTGGTTTGGTTTACAGATGGCGCGCCAGACCGGGCGTAACGATGTGACTGCACTGCCGTCAGGGCCGAGCGCGCCCTCGATCTTCACCGTCACCTTTCTGGTGCTGATGCCGGTCTACCAGCAGACCGGTGACGCGGATTTCGCCATCCAGATTGGTCTGGTGTGGTGCTTCGTGGAGGCGATGATCCTCGCGGGCGGTTCCTTCCTCGGCGAAACCATCCGCAAGATGATCCCGCGTACCGTGCTGCTCTCGTGCCTCTCCGGTCTGGGTCTGCTGCTGCTGGCGATGAACCCGATGTTGCAGGCGTTCGAAGCGCCGACGGTCTCCTTTATCGTCCTGCTGCTGATCTTCATTAACTGGTTTGGTAAAAAGCCGATCTTCGCCCGCATCCCCACCGGTCTCCTGCTGCTGATCGCCGGTACGGCACTGGCGTGGATCTCCGGCCTGCAAAGCCCGGAAGCGATCAAGGCGTCGATGTCCTCCTTCGGCTTTAACCCGCCGGAAGTGCATATCGACAGCTTTATGCAGGGTCTGCCGCACGCACTGCCGTATCTGGCCTCTGCCGTGCCGCTGGGGCTGGCGAACTACATCTTTGACCTGGAGAACATCGAAAGCGCCCACGCGGCGGGGGACGAATACCCGACCCGCAAGGTGATGCTGGCCAACGGGCTCTCGTCCATGCTTGGCTGCCTGATGGGGAACCCGTTCCCGGTGACGGTCTACGTCGGCCACGCAGGCTGGAAAGCGATGGGCGCGAGCATCGGCTATACGCTGGCCTCCGGCGTCACCATGTTTATCGTGCCGCTGTTCGGGCTGGGGGCCTTTATGCTCGCCATCATCCCGATGACCGCCATCGTGCCGATTCTGGTCTTTATCGGCGTGGTTACCGCCAACCAGGTGGTGAGGGAGACGCCCAAAGTGGAGGTACCCGTCATCTTTATCTGTCTGTTCCCGTGGATCGCCAACTGGGCGCTGACCATGATGAACAGCGTGATGGGCGCGGCGGGCACCAACGCGGCGAAAATCGGCACCGACGTGCTGCACAGCAAAGGGATTTACTACGAAGGGCTGATGCATCTCGGCAACGGCGCACCGCTCGCCAGCATGCTGTGGGGCTGTATCGCCATCTTCGCCATCATCAATAAGCCGCTTCGCGGTGCCGTTGCCGCCGCGGTCGGTGCGCTGCTGGCGCTGTTCGGGGTGATCCACGCCCCGGTGGTGGGCTTCGCCGAGGGCAGCTCGCTGACCTTTGTGCTGGCTTACCTGATGATGAGCGGCATGTTTGTGCTGAAGCATGTTCTGGATAGCCGCGAAGCGGCAAGCGCGACGTCGGGCACCGTTATAAAGGACAACGTATGAAAGAGCTTATGGTCGTTGCCATTGGTG
Organism: Leclercia sp. EC_58; assembly: GCF_019584355.1. NCBI lineage: Bacteria > Pseudomonadati > Pseudomonadota > Gammaproteobacteria > Enterobacterales > Enterobacteriaceae > Leclercia > Leclercia sp. EC_58. The sequence goes on along the minus strand of NZ_VDAM01000001.1, from coordinate 43,885 downwards.
GCAACAGCATTATCAAAGATAACGCTAGCCAGTCGATTGAGCACCAGGCGCAGGCGGTGAAAGCGGTGGCCGAGTCGGTGCTGGAGATGCTGGCTTCCGACTACGACATCGTACTCACCCACGGCAACGGCCCCCAGGTGGGGCTGGATCTGCGCCGCGCCGAGATTGCGCACGAGCGGGAAGGGCTGCCGCTGACCCCGCTGGCAAACTGCGTGGCCGATACCCAGGGCGGCATCGGCTACCTGATCCAGCAGGCGTTGAATAACCGCCTTGCCGCCCGCGGTGAGCAGAAAGCGGTCACGGTGGTCACCCAGGTGGAGGTGGATAAAAACGATCCCGGCTTTACCCATCCTGCCAAGCCCATTGGGGCGTTTTTCAGCGAGACGCAGCGCGATGAGCTGCAACGCGCCCATCCCGACTGGCATTTCGTCGAGGATTCAGGCCGCGGATACCGCCGGGTGGTGGCCTCGCCCCAGCCGCTACGCATCGTTGAGGCGGATGCCATCAAGGCCCTCACGCAACAAGGCTTTGTGGTGATTGGCGCGGGCGGTGGCGGCATTCCGGTGGTGCGTACCGAACAGGGCGACTACCAGAGCGTGGATGCGGTGATCGACAAAGATCTCTCTACCGCGCTGCTGGCGCGGGAGATCCGCGCCGACGTACTGGTGATCACCACCGGTGTGGAGAGAGTGTGCATAACTTCAGCAAGCCAGACCAGCAGGCGCTGGACACCGTCAACGTGGCGCAGATGACGCGCTACATGGAAGAGGGGCACTTCCCGGCGGGCAGCATGCTGCCGAAAATTGTGGCCTCGCTGGAATTTCTGCACCACGGCGGCAAGCGGGTGATCATCACCTCGCCGGACTGCCTGCCCGCAGCCCTGCGTGGTGAAACCGGAACCCATATTGTGGCTTAACCCTGGCGGGCTTCCCGCCCGCTGTGTGAATGCGTAAGTAAAAGGACAAGACAATGAGTGAGAATAAAAGCCGCCGGGAGTTTCTCAGCCAGAGCGGCAAAATCGCCACCGCTGCAACCGCCTGCGCCCTGTTTGGCACTGCTGGCTCCGTCGCGTATGCTGCTGACACCGCAAAAGCGACCTGCGAGACGGGCAAACCGATGAACATCACCGCGACACACTACTATCTGGACAACGTGCTGCTGGAGGCCGGGTTTAACTTTGACGGCGACGTGGCCGTCAGCACCCGCACCGAGCTGAAAACGCTGGAGATCAAGGACGGCAAAATCGCCGCCCTGCGCGACAACAACAGCCACGCCGACGCCACGCTGCCGCACTACGATGCGGGCGGCAAACTGCTGTTACCGGCGATGCGCGATATGCACATCCATCTGGATAAGACCTTCTACGGCGGCCCGTGGCGCTCGCTCAACCGCCCGGCGGGCACCACCATTCAGGATATGATCCGCCTGGAGCAAAAGCTGCTCCCGGAGCTGCAACCTTATACCCGGGAGCGGGCGGAAAAAATGATCGATCTGATCCAGTCGAAGGGCTCCACCATCGCCCGCAGCCACTGCAATATCGAGCCGACCTCCGGATTAAAAAACCTGGAAAATTTACAGGCGGTACTGGCCCGACGTAAACCCGGGTTTGACTGTGAGATTGTCGCCTTCCCGCAGCACGGCCTGTTGCTCTCAAATGCTGAAAAGCTGATGCGTGAGGCGATGCAGGCCGGGGCGCACTACGTCGGCGGGCTGGATCCCACCAGCGTTGACGGAGCGATGGAGAAATCCCTCGACCTGATGTTCCAGATTGCGCTCGATTACGACAGAGGGGTGGATATCCACCTGCACGAAACCAGCCCGGCGGGCGTGGCGGCGGTGAACTACATGGTGCAGACCGTAGAGAAGACTCCGGCGCTGAAGGGTAAGCTGACCATCAGCCACGCCTTTGCGCTGGCGACGATGAACGAGCACCAGGTGGATGAGATCGCCACCCGCATGGCGGCGCAGCAGGTGACGATCGCCTCTACGGTGCCGATTGGCACGCTCCACATGCCGCTCAAGCAGTTGCGTGACAAAGGCGTGTTTGTCATGACCGGCACCGACAGCGTGATCGACCACTGGTCGCCGTATGGCCTAGGGGACATGCTGGAGAAAGCGAATCTCTACGCCCAGCTCTATATCCGCCCGAACGAGCAGACGCTCTCCCGCGCGCTGGGTATCGCCACTGGCGACGTGCTGCCGCTGAACGATAAAGGCGAACGCGTCTGGCCGAAAGCCCAGGACGCTGCCAGCTTTGTGCTGGTGGACGCCTCCTGCTCCGCCGAAGCGGTGGCGCGCATCTCCCCGCGTACCGCGACCTTCCATAACGGGAATCTGGTGTGGGGCACGGTGGGGTGATGTTGTGCCGGGTGGCGGCTACGCCTTACCCGGCCTACAAGGTAAAAGCAAAACGGTAGCGCCAGTTACCGTTTTTAGTGTTTGCGTACTCACCCTGTGGGCTGAGGGGGAGCATGCGACTCAAGAGGGGGTTCCGTTCACCTCACGTTCCTTGCTTCTCTGATACGCCTGAACCAGTGAACGTGCCAGGGGGGCTCGCCGCCTCCCCCCTGGCAACCCCGGCTCCCGGCAAAGAAAATCGCCGCTTCGCGGTCCCCTCAGCTTATTCCTTCAGGCTTTCGGGTCGGGCACCAGCCTGCATCCCTGCAGGCTATGCCCTCTCGGCGCGTCCCTGCGCCTCGCCCCGGCCTTCCGGAAACGCTTCGGCGATTTTCAGCCGGACCAGGGAGTCGCTGTAATTTATTTATTTTAATGTGATTATTTCATTGCTTTAAAGGCAATAAAATTACCGGGGATTCCTCAGCCTTGTGGAAGAGGATTGGGGTGAGGGCATCAGGCCGCACGTTCTGTAGGCCGGGTAAGGCGAAGCCGCCACCCGGCGTTACAGATGATACCCCGACAGCCGCAACTCCCGGTCAATCCACTCGACAAACTGCTGGATCTTCCAGCTGCGCTCGTTCATGTGCGGCATCACCAGATGATGAGCGTTGATGGCGATCCCCATACTGTCCGGCAGGACCTGCACCAGCGAGCCATCGTTCAGATGATCGGTAGCCATCATCTTGCTTTCAAGAATAAATCCCAGCCCCATGCGCGCCGCCTCAAAGCTCATATAGGAGCGATCGAAGCTCAGGCTGAAGTTGAGCCAGGGCCGGTCGATATTGTGCCAGGCAAACCACTTCTCCCAGTTCACCAGGGTGCTGGTGGATGAAATCAGCGCCTGCTGTAAGAGATCCTGCGGTGACTGTACGGGGTGCTCACGCAGGTAATCCGGCGAGGCCAGCACCACCAGCGCGTCATTCTTAATGGTCATCACCCGATAGGCGTCCCAGTCCGGGATGCCGTGGCGAATATCGATGTCGATGTTATCCCGGGCGAACTGCAGGTTCTCATAAGAGCAGGTGAGGTTGAGGATGATATCGGGATATTCGGCGCGGAACTTGCCCAGGCGGCGCAGCAGCCAGGATAAACCGAAGGTCGGGGAGGAGTGTACGCGCAGCACCGCGTTCTCCTTCTCTTTGATCACCTGCTCGGTGGCGCGCCCGATGGCGCTCATTGCCGCCGAGACCTCCCGCAGATACTTCTCGCCGGTAGGCGTAAGGGTGACCCCCTTGCCGCTGCGGATAAACAGCTTTTTGCCCATCCAGGACTCCAGAGAGGCGATCTGATGGCTCACCGCCGAGGGGGTGACGTTAAGCTGCTCGGCCGCCAGGTGAATGCTCAGGGAGTTGGCGACCGCGATAAAAGACTGAATGTTTCGCAGCGAAGGGATGGGGAGCGTCTGGCGATCCTGCGCGGGCATAACCGGTCCTCCTTGAGGATGTTGCGGTAAAAAAACATAACATCCTGGCCCTGCACCGGCAATATTATTGCGGCTGAATGGATTAAACAGGATCCCCGCCACATTTTTTAAAAAACCTATATCCCCATAAACGAAGCCGTTATTTTTATGACGCGCTTCGCGAATCAAATTTATCTCAGCAATAAATGAGTTTTATTGAATGGTGTTTCAAACGTAAGCCGATATATTGAGTTCGAACGCGAAATTAAAACGACTCACGTTGTTCGAATAATGAGGTAAAACATGTCTCGTATAGAACAAGCTGTCCCCTACATAGCCACAAAAAAAACCAATTACCGCTTCGTGGTGCTGGCGTTAATATTTATTGTGTATGCCATTAATTATGCAGACAGAACCAATATTGGCGCCGTGCTTCCCTTTATCATCGATGAATTTCATATCAATAATTTCGAGGCCGGCGCCATCGCCAGCATGTTTTTTTTAGGCTATGCCCTGAGCCAGATCCCGGCGGGCTTTTTTATTGCTAAAAAAGGCATTCGCGGCATGGTGGCCCTGTCGATATTTGGCTTCTCTGCCTTCACCTGGCTGATGGGCACCGCCACCTCGGTGCTGGGGCTGAAGTTTATCCGCCTCGGGCTCGGCCTGACGGAAGGCCCCTGCCCGGTAGGGCTGGCCTCCACCATCAATAACTGGTTCCCGCCGAAGGAGAAAGCCACTGCCACCGGCGTCTATATCGCCGCCACCATGTTCGCCCCCATTCTGGTGCCGCCGCTGGCGGTGTGGATCGCCATGACCTGGGGCTGGCGCTGGGTCTTTTTCTCCTTCGCCATTCCGGGGCTGGTGATTGCCGTGCTCTGGTATCTGCTGGTGCGTACCCGTCCCGCAGAGAGCCCGATGGTCTCTAAAGCTGAGCTGGAGACCATTGTCGGGGGGCAAAACGCAGCGGAAACCCGCCGGGAAAACATCGTGATTGAACCGCGCTTCAACCGCCTCGACCGGCTGATCCGCGTGCGCGATCTGGCCCCGATAGAGACGGTGAAAGGGCTCTTTACCTCGAAGAATATTCTCGGCGACTGCGTGGCCTACTTCATGATGGTAAGCGTGCTTTACGGCCTGCTGACCTGGATCCCGCTCTACCTGGTCAAAGAGAAAGGCTTTACCTTCATGAGCATGGGGCTGGTCGCCAGCATGCCCTGCATCGGCGGCTTTATCGGGGCGATTTTCGGCGGCTACGTGTCGGACAAGCTGCTGGGGCGCCGACGTAAGCCGACCATGATGTTTACCGCCATCAGCACCGTATTGATGATGGTCATCATGCTCAATATTCCGCAAAGCACCGTGGCGGTGTGCGTGGGGCTCTTCTTTGTTGGCCTGTGTCTGAATATCGGCTGGCCCGCTTTTACCGCCTACGGCATGGCGGTAGCGGACAGTAAAACCTATCCCATCGCCGCGTCCATTATTAACAGCGGCGGTAATCTCGGTGGATTTGTTTCGCCAATGCTGGCGGGTTATCTGCTGGATAAAACAGGAAGTTTTAATTCCGTCTTTATTTATTTCGGTATTTGCGCAGCCGTTGGCTTATTAATGATCACCCTGCTGGAAGAACCGAAATAATAAATTAAACACCTCTCAATATTATGGAGTAAATATATGCTACTGAAAGATAAAGTCGCCGTTATTACCGGCGCGGCTTCCGTACGCGGTTTGGGGTTCGCCACGGCAAAACTCTATGCCGAACAGGGCGCGAAAGTGGTCATTATTGATTTAGATGCAGAGGCCAGTAAGCAGGCGGCGGCAAGCCTGGGCGAGGGGCATCTGGGGCTGGCGGCGAACGTCAGCAACGAGCTGCAGGTGAATGCCGCCATCGAGCAGGTGCTGGGCAAATACGGGCGCATCGATATTCTGGTGAATAACGCTGGCATCACCCAGCCGATCAAGCTGATGGATATTAAGCGGGAAAACTATGACGCGGTGCTGGACGTCAGCCTGCGCGGCACGCTCTTAATGTCCCAGGCCGTTATTCCCACCATGCGCGGCCAGCAGTCCGGCAGCATCGTCTGCATCTCCTCGGTGTCGGCCCAGCGCGGCGGCGGCATCTTCGGCGGGCCGCACTACAGTGCCGCCAAAGCGGGCGTGCTGGGGCTGGCGAAGGCGATGGCCCGCGAGCTGGGGCCAGACAACGTGCGGGTTAACTGCATTACCCCGGGGCTGATCCAGACCGACATCACCGCCGGCAAACTTTCGGACGAGATGAAAACCGCCATTCTGGCTGGCATTCCGCTAAACCGCCTCGGCGACGCGCAGGATATCGCCCGCGCCGCGCTGTTCCTCGGCAGCGATCTCTCCTCTTACTCCACCGGCATCACCCTCGACGTCAACGGCGGCATGCTGATCCACTAAGGAGACAGGATTATGACTGATACCACGATTCAACAGGTCGCCGCCGCAGCATGGCGCATCCGCCGCTACGCCCTGCGGATGGGTGAAGTTCAGGGGCAGGGCTATATCGGCCAGGCGCTGGGCTACGCGGACGTGCTGGCCACCGCCTTTGCCCACGGCATGACCTTCAGAGCCGATGAGCCGGAGTGGGAAGGGCGCGACCGCTTTCTGCTCTCCCACGGCCACTACGCCATCGCCTGCTACGCGGCGCTGATCGAGGCGGGCATTATTCCCGAAGAGGAGCTGGAGACCTACGGCGCCGACGACAGCCGCCTGCCGATGTCCGGCATGGCTACCTACACACCGGGCATGGAGATCTCCGGCGGCTCGCTGGGACAGGGCCTGAGCATCGGCGTGGGCATGGCCCTGGGGCTGAAGCACAAGGGGAGTGAGGCGTGGGTGGTGAACTCCATGTCCGACGGCGAGCTGGATGAGGGCTCCACCTGGGAAGCGGCGATGTCCGCCGCCCACCACGGCCTGTCGAACCTGATCGTGCTGGTGGATATCAACCGCCAGCAGGCCGACGGCAACTCCCACAAAATCCTCGGCTTTGAGCCGCTGGAAGATAAGTGGACCTCGTTTGGCTGGTACGTGCAGCGGGTCAACGGCAACGACGTGCCGGCGCTGGTGGCGGCGTTCGATAACGCGAAGCGCTATCCGGAGAATCAGCCCCGCGTCATTCTTTGCGACACCCTGATGGGCAAGGGGGTGCCTTTCCTTGAGCAGCGCGACAAGAACCATTTTATCCGCGTGGATGCTGACGAGTGGCAAAAAGCGCTCGCGGTGCTGGACGCGAACAAACCGGAAGGAGTGCAGTGATGAGCCAGACCACCGAGAAAAAACCGCGTTTAACCACCTCGGCGATGATCGCCTCAATTGCCGAAGAGGGGCAGGAGACCCGCGCCGCGCCTTTCGGCCACGCGCTGGTGAAGCTGGCGGAGCAGCGCCCGGAGATCGTCGGCATGACGGCGGATCTGTCGAAATACACCGACCTGCATATCTTTGCCCAGGCACACCCCGAGCGCTTCTTCCAGATGGGGATGGCGGAGCAGCTGCTGATGGGTGCCGCGGGCGGGATGGCGAAAGAGGGCTTTATTCCCTTCGCCACCACCTATGCGGTGTTTGCCACCCGCCGCGCCTATGACTTTATTCATCAGGTGATTGCCGAAGAGCATCTGAACGTGAAGATCTGCGCGGCGCTGCCGGGGCTGACCACCGGTTACGGCCCCAGCCATCAGGCGACGGAAGATCTCGCCATCATGCGCGGCATTCCGGGGATGACGATTATCGATCCCTGTGACGCGATAGACACCGAGCAGGCGGTACCGGCCATGGCAGATCACGATGGCCCGGTCTATATGCGCCTGCTGCGCGGCAAGGTGCCGGTGGTGCTGGACCAGTACAACTATCAGTTCAAAATCGGCAAAGCCGCGCTGCTGGAGGAGGGGAGCGATGTGCTGATTATCGCCTCCGGCCTGATGACCATGCGGGCGCTGGAGGCGGCGAAGCAGCTGCGTAAGGACAACATCAGCGTGGCGGTGTTGCACTCGCCCACCATCAAGCCGCTGGACGAGGAGACCATTCTGGCGCAGGCGGCGAAGCCGGGCAGGCTGGTGGTGGTGGCGGAAAACCACAGCAGCGTGGGTGGCCTCTGCGAGGCGGTGGCGTCACTGCTGATGCGCAACCGGGTGCATGTCGATTTTGATACCGTCGCGCTGCCGGACGCCTTCCTCGACGCCGGGGCGCTGCCGACCCTGCACGACCGCTACGGGATCTCCACCGCGGCGATGGTGGAAAAAATCCGCCGCAGGCTCTGATCCTGACCGGGGCGAGGCCGACTCGCCCCGGATATCATCAGTAACCCACCTTATAGATCCGCCCGCTCTGTACCCCTTCCACGCTGCGGCGATAGGCCTGGGCGACAGTTGCGGCGGGCACGCTTTCGAACCCCGGGAAGAAACCGTCGTAGGCTTCTGCCGATTCGGTGAGTACCGTCGGGCTAATCAGGTTGATGCGGATCCCGCGCGGCAGTTCGCAGGCGGCGGCGCGGACAAAGCCTTCCAGCGCGGCGTTTACCGTGGTGGCATTCACCCCCTGGGCGATAGGCTCGTGGGCGACGATGCCGCTGATTAACGTAATTGACCCGCCTTCATTCAGATAGTGCTGCCCGGTGAGCGCCAGCCGCACCTGGCCCAGCAATTTGTCCTGCAATCCCTGGTTAAACTCGCTGTCGGTCATGGTCGACAGAGGGCCAAAGTGCAGCCCGCCGCTGGCGGAGACAATCGCATCCACCGGACCGATCTTTTCGAACAGCGCCTGCACGCTGGCCTGCGAGGTTATATCCACCTGATGATCGCCTTTCGTACGACCCACGCGAATGACCTCATGACGACGACTTAGCTCTTCTGTAACGGCCTGACCGACCGTACCGCTGGCACCAATAATGACGATTTTCATAGCCGACTCCTCTGTGTTGTGAGCCTTGATTGTTTAACAAACCAGAGGGCGGATAAACTGGGCTAAAGTTAGATCATTATTAACCAGAGGTTTGCAATATGGATAAGCTTCGCGGCATGGAGACCTTTATCGCGGTAGTGGAGAGCGGCAGCTTTACCGGTGCCGCCGCCCGGCTGGAGATGTCGGCGGTGATGGTCGGGAAGTATATCGCCTGGCTGGAGGCGCAGCTTGGCACCCGGCTGCTGGAGCGCAATACCCGCCGCCAGAGCCTGACCGACGCCGGGCGGGTCTGGTTTGAGGAGGCAAAGCGGGTTATCGAGCAGGTCGCCATCGCTGAACGTTCGGTGGAGCGTCTGCGTACCGCGCCCGCGGGCACGCTACGGGTAACCGCGCCCACCTCGTTCGGCGGGTGCGTGATTGCCCCGCTGACCGCCACCTTTTTGCAGCGTTTCCCTGAGGTGCGCGTCGAGCTGGATCTCACTAACCGGATGGTCGATCTGGTGGAGGAGGGGGTAGATCTGGCGATCCGCATTGGCGACATCCACACCGAGGATCTGGTGGCGAAATACCTTTGCCCGTACCGGATGGTGATCTGCGCCGCGCCGGACTACTTAGCCCGCCACGGCACGCCGCAAACGCCGGACGATCTTGTGGAGCATCTTTGTCTCTCCCACACCGTCTGGACCGCGCGCAACGAGTGGCGACTGCCGGGCATGGAGGGGGAGGTGCGCTGGAAGCGCGATGCGATCCTGCGCTGTAACGACGGGTATGGCCTGCGGATGGCGGCGATTGCCGGCGGGGGATTAATGTTGCAACCGGAGGTGCTGGTGGCGGACGAACTGGCGAATGGGCGGCTTATACGCGTTTTAGAAGGTTACACACCACAACCCCGACCGGTACACCTGTTATGGCGTCAGGATCTACGTCCGTTGCCGAAACTCACGCGGTTTATTGAGCATATTATGCAGGCACAGTGCGGTTTGTAACGCCCGGCGGCGCTGCGCTTGCCGGGCCTACAAAACCTTCAGACCGTAGGCCGAGTAAGGCATCGCCGCCACCCGGCATCAGGCCGCACCAATTAAAAACGGTAACCTACGCCCACATTCCAGCCGTCGATCCCATAATCGTCGCCCAGGTCGGCCGTGGTGCCTTCGTAACCGACGTGGATCGCCAGCTCAGGCGTTGGGTTGAACTGTACGCCCGCGCCGTAAGCGAAAGAGGTGGATTTCTCATCGATGCCGTCACGCTGGGTATAGTTGTCGCCGCCGTTCACCCAGGTGGTGTGGCCGTCTGCTTTCACGCGCGCCACGCCGCCCAGCGCATACAGGGAAACGAAATCATTCAGGCGATACGCCGGGCCTGCCATCAGGGAGTAATATTTCACTTCAATGTGGTTTTTAACGGAGTCAGAGAAGAGATAATAATGCTCGTCCTGATCGCCGCTCATATAGGTGAATGAACCCATCAGGCTGACCGGGGAATCCCACTCATAGCGATACTGAACGTTCACGCCGCGGATATTTTTGAAGTCTTCAACGTTACTCTGCGCGTAACCCACAGAAACGGTCTGATTATCCGCCAGAGCAGCGCCGCTTGCCAGACTCGCCGCAACGCATACCGCCAGAGAGAGTTTTTTCATTTTCCGTAATCCTTGTTGTCATTTTTTATGTGTAATGCCACAGATCCCCATCCGTCAGGCTGAAGATATTCCACTGCAAATTAAGGCGATAAAATTGTTGGTTTTTTTGGTGGGTGATGAAATAGGGAATAATCTTAAAGGCCAGAATAGTCCTGGAATTTGCCTCCCCTATATTGGTAGGGCATCATATTTAAAGCTGATGCTTATTTTCTCTGTGGGTATTTCAACGGTGATATCGCAACCTGTCCAGGGCGCTTTAGCCTGCATCATATTATTCTGAATATAATAGTCCCGCAGGTTAACTAACAGGAGCCGAAGATGATAACTGGCGAGCTTATCCGGCACGAACCAGTCCAGGTTATCCTGCTGATCAACATAATCATATTCATATTCACAGGACTCGCCATCTTGGGCTAATTTTGCGCGAGCAATGATTTTCTTCGCCTCAGCAGGACCGGCATCAACCAGTAATTGACCAATTTTATTATGCAGATCGTCTAAGTCGCTCATTTATTTGTCCTGAAGTTTTATTTAGTGCAAGATTATTATCTGTTAATCAGCATACTTAAAATCAATCTTGATTCTGAGCGTTTCAACATCGACCGTTATTTCGCAGGCATGTCAGAACGAAGGCTGTTTTGAGGAGATGTTATTAACAAAAAATGTCCTCAGCTCAACCAGAAGGTCCAGCAAATCAGCATTGGCCTGTGCGCCTGCAGTAAACCAGTTTGTCTCACCTGAGGTGCTGTCCACATAATCAAACTCACATTTGCAGTGATCATTTTCGGGCGACAGCTCAGCACGCACGATGACGGTTGCGGCGTTATCGGGCGCAGCGGCAACTAAGACCGAGCCAATATCATTATAAATAGCCTGGGATTCGCGCATATTTTCATCCTGGGGTGACAAATCGTATTAATTAGGGCAAAGGCCGGTCGGCGCTTTAAGTGGGCCACATGCATCGTAACCGTACACCTTGTAGCCTTTACTTTTCATACAGCCTGAAATTTTTTCGTTCCTGGCAACGATCTCCTGAAGCGTTTGCTCCGGGCGGGCGCTGCCACCGTTCCAGCTACCATCATCAAGATTGGCATTTTTAGGTACGCCACAGCTATAGAGATCGGCTTTACGCTGTTCATTATCGGTGTAACCGCCTGCACCCGGCTTCTGAAACGTTTGCGCATAGCGCACGTATTGATAGTCGGTTGAATCCATATTGCCAACAACACAGCCGCTGAGCATGAAACAGAACAGGATGGGGAATATTTTCATTTGCGACTCCCTGTGATTGATAGCCATTACCTTGTCAAAATGAGCAGACATTTTCTGCGTCGGTGCTGATGCGATGCTGCCCTCAACTATGTATAGAGGCTATCGTCATAGGGTGCTTCAACCAGAATATTTTGAATTTCATTTCGTGCTTCTGACTCCCAGGCTGGGTTCATATTTGCCATTATTTCAATAAATTTTGGAAAAGCGATGCGCCTTCCATCTCTGCCTTCAACCCTGTGATCTAACTCATACTGGTATGCAATCTTATAGGCAAATTCGGAGATTATCCAATAAAGCAGCGTGTTTAAAGAGTGAGTGACTTTTCGGGAGAACTCATACCCTCTTTCTGAGTAAATATAGTTATATGAACTATTTTCGAATGAAATATAGGGAGTGCCATCGCCATAGGGAGCAGAACACAGATTAACTGAATGTTTTGGAAAGCCTGCTCGTAAAATAATTTCATTAACTTGTTTTTGTATTTCATCAATGTTGACTAACATATTATTGAACCTCACTGCACACTATTTTAACGTTAACTGGATATTGCTACCATCAGGAACGTCTCTTATTTGCAATGCAATATTGGCTCTTGCTTTCATTGCTATTGTCGATTTTTCTAAATAAAGATTATCTGGCTCATATTCGCCACCCACTACAAACGGAATTTTTGGAACCAGGCGATAGCCCGCTGGTATTGAACCATACTTCTTCTGCCATGCGTTTGCCAGTGGGTAGCCCGTTAATACCTCATAGTCTTCAAGAATATGTTTACACCATTCATTGATATCTGGAGCAAGGTAATCAAAAGCGCCTGTCTCTGGATCGAACGTGTATATGCCATCTTCTTTTAGACAAAATTGACCGCCGCAACCGGATAAGACTTTTTTCAAAAAATTAGACATTTTAGTCCTCATATTTAAAGTCAATATTAATACTGAGTGTTTCAACGTTTACCGTTACCTCACAGCCCTGCCAGAACGGCTTTTCGAGTGATTGAACGTTATCAACGAAGAAATTCCTCAGTTCGACCAAAAGATCTAAAAGTCTTGCACTGGCATCCGCTGTTTCAGTAACCCAATGCTGGTTTCCCTGTTTATCGACATAGTCATAAGTAAACTCACCGCAGTCGCTTTCAGGTTCTAACTTTGCGTTCAGAATGATTTCTACCGCATCCTCAGGCGCGATCGAAAGCAATACCGCACCAATGTCATTATAAATATCCTGGGATTCGCGCATCATTCCTCCTGACAGATAAATTAGCTCATATGAGCTCGATAGCGATGCTTAAAATAGAACATCAATACTAAATCGGTTCAAGTGATACCATCGATAACACGCCCCCTCGAACAACGCATTTTGCCAGGAGGGCAATGGGTTCACGTCTGATAGCATGCTCCCGGTGCCAGGAGAGGGAGCGTTGATGCCTAATCATCGTAGCGGAAGTCTATATTGAGTTTCATTTTTTCAATATCCAGCGTAACTTCACATCCATGCCATGCAGGGCGGCCATTGGTCAGATTGTTTTCAATATAGTAGTTGCGAAGCTCTACCAGATAACGAAGGATATCTGTATTTGCCCTTCCACCAGCCGTCAACCATTGAGTTTCATCAGCATCATCAAGATAATCATATTCATATTTACAATGATCGTTTTCCGGTGACAACTCTGCACGCATAATGATCTTTTTAGCTTCGTCGGGAGCAATACTGTATAAAACAGTACCGATATCTTTATAAATCTCTTGATCATTTCTCATTCTTTCTCTCCCGGTTCATTAATACAGGTTTTTCTATAGGGCGCTCGCCATTGATAGAGTAGCTCCAGTTCCAGAATAAACTGGAGCTATCTTAATATTGATTATTGTAACCAGAAAGGTGGAACATTTGGGCCTGATGCATTGTATTGCTCTGATGTTCTATTCACATCATCAATATAATAAGGCGCGTCGTTGAACCCTAATCTTACAGGTATATATTCATTAAAAGCTTGATAGTAAGCCTCTGAACATGTAAATGCTTCTTCAAAAGCTTTAAAGAACCGTTCAAAGACTAAAAACAAATTCCCAGCATCAAAGTTTAATCTGGAGTGATTTTTAACTATCCCAAATGTCGACCACTCAATATTATCAGGTGATATTGCTGAGAATTCATTTTTAATGGAGTCCAGCTCGTTTTTGACTTTGTAAAGCTCATCATAAGCTAAAGACCCACGGTAAAGTTTTCTCATTATCCAAGGATATTTGCTACCGTTGGTGCCGTTTTATAATAAAGAGAGCACCACATTGAAAAAACCTTTTACATCAGACGCTGGCCCAACTTCTGCAAGAGTCATCGCTGCAAGTATTCCTACATTTTTCGCGCTTATAGCGTTCATTTTCGGCCTTCACCTGCTCTTCGGCCACCTGCTCGGTGGGTTTACCCGGCACTTGCCCCGTGGCGATGTCACCAGGGGCGCTATTCTCTACAACAATCCCAGTCTGCTGACTGAGATTGTTGTTGACTTATTTATCTGCTTCTTTTTTGTTTTTTACGCTCTTGTAACCTGGCTTTAACCCAGATGCCGAAAGCAAGTATTAAGCCGCCAGCGATGCCTTTCCTTAAGGCATCACTGAAAGCTTCTCTCCAATCGAACTCAAATACACTTATTTTAAAATAAACGATTACTGAAACGATTAGATAGCTTATGAGTACCGCAATAAACAATATACTTACACATACGCAAACCAGTTTAACCAAATCCTTAATATTAAATTTTTCCATTTTTCCATTTTTCTTTTTTGCATTATTAAGTTTATCTTTAACTCTTTGCCAGCAACCCCTCCCACTGTCGCCCCCGTAGCTGCTCGGTTGCCACTTTGCCAATACTACCACCGAATATACCAGTAAACGGTGAATATTCATCTTCATTGCCAAAGTAAAAATGAATATGACTTAAGCAGTCTTTCCGAAACCCGGTAATGCTGCCAACTTACTGATTTAGTGTATGATGGTGATTTTAAGGTGCTTGCGTGGCTTCCATTTCCATCAGATGTCCTTCCTGCTCCGCTACTGAAGGCGTGGTGCGT
>NZ_VDAM01000001.1:0-29090 GCF_019584355.1 Leclercia sp. EC_58 | reverse complement strand
CAAGGCTGGGACGGAAGTCACTGTCGTTCTCAAAATCGGTGGAGCTGCATGACAAGGTCATCGGGCATTATCTGAACATAAAACACTATCAGTAAGTTGGAGTCATTACCGGGATTCACCGATAGCATGACACAGGTTGTTAACTCCAATAGAATCTTCCCTTTCACCAAGAACATCTATAAAACTAGCCCATTCCACTGTCATTTTATAACCCCATCTGGCGTGTACTTCTCAACTATAATATATCTTGTTTGTTAAAGAACAAATTTATAGCCAAAATTCCGCTAACAAAGTGCCAGGCAATTTAAAGTCAATTACGCCTATCAGAAAGTGTTTCAACAAAGTCATTATAGGCTTCATGAAGATGATAAAAATAAGCATCGGGCTCATTCTTAACAATCTCGTATCGTGCTAACAATTTTGTGAATAGCCCTTCGGGAACGGGATGAGGTGCGGCTTCGTTTTTATCACAATAAAAATAAAAAAACGCCTTTTCAAGTTCCGGGATAGAAAGTCTTTCCGCCTGGCTATAAAGATACTGATACGCGAAACTCCATTCACTGGACAGTAGTAAAAAATCAAGTGCGGCTGATTTTAGTTCATCATTGGCCTGGGACTGCTGCAAAAATCTCTGGCAATACTTTAGCGCCGTGGGTTGATCTTCCACGAGCAGCATGCCCAGATATTCCAGAGCATCCTCATTCGGATCGTTAAATGAATTGGATTCGACATAGCCGTTTAACAGATTACGCTCTAATCCCGCCTGTAGTTCGCTAACAGTTCTGTTTGTCATTTAAAGTTTCTTGTCTTCATTGTGGTTAATCGTTTCTCTACTGACGGCCCATCATTGATAGATTAGATTCAGTTAAACTGGAGCTATCTTAATACCGCCCTGGCTTTTACCGGTGATAAAAAAACTAGATGATCAAACCCGCAGGGAGCCCCAGCCAGGTTAACTCAAGACATATCCACACGTCCTTGAAAGAGAAAGGAAAACCCTCCTTCACGTTCCATGCTAATCCTGCGCCGACTAAACGGCCAGGGAGCGTCAGGATGAACACGGCCAGACCTATTGCGCAGCACAGGTAAACAAGGTGAATAAACGATTTAGTGCTGTTTTTCATTTGACTAAATGTCTGAAAAACCTGATAGCCCGATGCTAATGATCGGGCCTTCCTTACCTGAAAACCTGAAACGGGACATTCTGAAGTGCCGACACAGATTTTAGGATGTTTACTTTTTATACTCGACAAACTTTTCTTCTAAATAATTCATCCAGTTCTCCATTAAATGATTCATATTTTCCATCTGAGAATGCGTTGATGGATCATATCCATCAGAAGCAGGCATATATTTAACAAAACCCTCTATTTCAGTGGGGTAGTCAAAATCTGCATAAATAATTTCAACTTCAGATAATGGATCTGCAAAACTATCACGATTTTTCCAAAGCCAGCTTAGAACAATAAACAACCATTTTTGCCTAATCGTCGAGTCATTTTCTTGCTCAAACCCTGTACACAATTCCTCTAAAAAGAGAGACACCTGATTTGAACTGTCAGGCATAAGGAATGATAATTCAAGTTCAGAATCAGCATAACTTCCCGTTAAGACTATTTGTTCCGCCATTTTTATGGGCACGTCTGATGCAATGAGATTATTTTCATAACCCCACTTCACCTCACACCATGAAAGATGAGCATTTTCAACAATAAAATCATAGGGTACCGGATATAACGTCATGTCACTTATCCTTCGGTGGCCGTTGATTAGGAAGACCTGTTATCTTACCATTTTCAATAAATCTTTGGTGTGTTACGTTCCCTTGCTTATCATAGATATACTCATATATACCTTTCTTATCATTAAAGGAACCTTCAGCCTGAAGAAGTTTTCTTTCTACACCATCACCCCCTTTGAGCGTGAAAACTTTTCCCTCCATCAATTGCTCCCGGCTCAGATAACTTGCCCCCCGATGAGTGGGATCGGGTTTTAAACCACTACCAATTCTGTCTGCTTTAAGAATTTTATTAACAACCGAAGATTTTAATGCTGTTTCCACCATACTCGTGGTTTTCACAACAATCTTCTGCGTGAGAACGACGCCGTTTTTCACCACCCCTGCACCACCAGCAAGCAGTCCAGCTATATCGGTAACCAGCTTGCCACCTTCGACCCCCGCATTAAACGAACCACTTGCGCCAGCTTTCTTATACTCTGCTTCCATATGGTCAATACGATCTATATAAGACTGCTTTATCGCATCTGAAACGTTACCTAACACATCGCCACTGTTAAACAGTGATTTCAGCGCTTCGTAAGTTTGCTGCGGATTTGCCCCGACCTTTACGATACCGTCAACGGCATCATACAGTCCTGCCGGCACGCCTGCGATCATCCCTGCTGCAAAGCTGCCATCCTGTCCAAGGTCAATCGCAGTCCATTTAGCCTGTGCGCCTGCCTTACAAGCTAAAGTCTGACATTCGGCAATTTCTTTATCTCTCTGAGCCTGTTGTTTCTGGCTCAAATAGTTATTCTCAACCGTGGTCATACCCGCCTGCGCCCCCGCCACAGCAGACGCAGAGCTGTCGCCCACCAGTCCACCGGATAAGCCCGCCGCCAGCGTCGCCAGCGCAGAGACCGTCTGCTTCTGGGTTTCGTCCAGCTCGTCGGCCGGTTTCCCGTACATCTCGGTGGCGATCATCCCCACCAGCTCGCCCGTGGCGGCTCCGGCGGCACCCGCCAGCGCGTCCTGCCCCTGGGCGGCGGCCAGCGCGGCGTTGACCACCGCGTGCGCGGCAACTTTGCCCTCGTCGCTCAACCCGCTGCGGTGCCCAATGACATCAGCCAGGTACGGTGCGGCACCGCCCGCGAGGGCCGCGCTGAGATCGCTCCCCGCCAGGCCCTGAACCGCCGCCGTCGCCGCCTGAATCGCCCGCTGATACTCCCCGCCGGTGCCAAAGCCGGAAGCATTCATCGCATCGTTGTACGCCGTCTGGTAGATCTGGCCGTTAATATCTTCCAGCGTCGCGGTTTTGCCCGGATTGGCTTTTTCCCACGCCGCTTTCGCTTCCTGCAAATCCTGCGCGTTGACGTTTTTCAGCTTCTCCTTCGCCGCGTTGGTGGCGCGGATGCTCCCCTCGGTGCGGGCAATATCCGCTACCTGATTGCCAATCTCGCCGATCAGCTGCGCCTGCTGGAGTCGCTCCTGCTCTTTCTCTTTGTCGAAGATAGGGGAGAGGGTCTGGTTGGCGTGCTCCACGTCGCGGCTGAGTTGATTGACATCCTGAACCTGACGATCCTGATCGCGGACAATCAGGGAGCCGTCCGATACTGCGGCGTGCGTGGTGCTGCTGTCATGCCCGTCGCGGTTGGCCCCCACCAGCAGGCCGTTCGCCATGTTGCCAGCAAACTGGCTGCCGATGCTGCCCCCGGTGCTCATGCCCACGCTCTGGTGTTCCACCTCGAAGTCGGCGCGGTTTTCGATATCGCTAAAGCCAATGGTGCCGGTATCGAGACGGTTTTTGTCAGCGGTAGCCGTTGAGCCAATCACCGCCCCGTTGAGCTGGGTATGTTCGCCCACGGTGACGTCGTAGCCGCCTTTGCCGGCGAAGATCCCGGTCTGCTCCACGACAGAGTCGTAGTTGCTGTGCATCTTGTCGCGGCTGAGGTTGGCGCTGGCCGAGCCGGTCATGGAGCCGATGCTGAAGCTGCCCCCCGCGCTGGCGTTCTGCTGCTTCGAGTCGTAGCGATCGCTGTCCTGCTCGGAGGTGAGGGTCAGGTTGCGGCCAATATCCGCTCTTACCGTTTCGCCGCTCACCTGCGCCCCGGTCAGGGTGGCGTCACGTCCGGTCAGGATATTCACCTGGCGGCCCGCGTCCACGGTGGTTTCGCTGTGAGTGGTGCCATTGCCGCTCTCGTTACCCTTGCCGCGGTTGACGCTGGCGGAGATGTTGATGCCCGCGCCGCCGGAGCCGTACCCGATGCCCACCCCGACGCTGCCGCCCTTGCTCTCGTTTTTGCCATCCAGCAGCTGGGTGTTTTGCGCAGAGCGCAGATACAGATCGCGGTTGGCGGCGAGGGTCAGATCGTTGCCCGCCTTCAGCTGGCTGCCTTCCACGGTCAGATCCCCGTCGGCGCCGCGCGCGCCGCTGCCGGTGGCGACAACGCTGAGATCGCGCCCGGCGTTAAGCGTGCTGCCCTGGGCGGTGTTCTGCTCGCTGTACTGGGTCGATTTCGACGACTGGCTGCCGTAAGAGAGGCTGATGCCCACGGTATTGGTGTTTGATTTGTCTGCCCCCAGCGCCTGGTCCATGCGTGCGGCCTGGGCAGCCTGCACGCCGGAGAGCGCGGCCTTCACGCCCTGCAACGCCTGCAGGCGGCCGCTGCCGGAGGATTTCGCCTGCTGGGAGGCCTCGACGGCGCTGTTCAGCGCGCTGCCGACGGTGCCGGAGAGCGCCAGGGTCAGCCCGGAGGTTTTCTGTTCTACCTCGTGGGTCTGCTGGCTGCGGTTGTTCACCGCCGTGATGTCGACGTTTTTACCCGTGAGCGTCATGTCCTGACCCGCCACCAGATCCGAGCCGCTTACCGTCAGGCGATCCCCTGCGCGCAGGGTCAGATCGCCGTCGACGCTGCCGACGGTGCTGCCCGCCTGGGTCGCGTCCGCGCCGGTGTCGGTGGTTTTGATGCTCCGGGTGCCGACGCTAAAGCCGATCCCGCCCGAGCTCAGCAGCCCCGATTTTTTCTCCTGCTTCTGGTGCAGCTCATTATTGCGTTCGGCCTGGGTCTCCACGCTCAGGTTGTTGCCTGCCAGCAGGGCCACATCCCCCGTGCCCGCCACGTTGCTACCGCGGACGGTGAGATCGTTTCCGGCGGTGAGGTTTACCGTGTCGCCGTTCAGCTCGCTGCTCTGCACCGTCTGACGGGCGATCTGGTCGCGGGTGGTGGTGGTGGTTTTCGACAGCCAGCCGTTGCCACCCACCACTTTATGCCGTTCGTCCAGATTCTGGGTGTTTTCACCCGCCGTCAGGGTCAGGTTATTCCCGGCGCTGACGTTAAGTGCTTGTCCGGCGGAGAGGGCAGCGGCGCGGGCGTTGAGGTCATTCCCGGCTGCCAGGGTCACGTCGCCTTTGCCGGTGACCTCGCTGCCGATGCTGTTGGTCTGGCCCTGTTTCAGGCTGTTGTCTCCATCCCACACCAGGCTATCGCGGCTGGCGGTCTGGAGATCGTTGAGGGTCATATCCCGCCCGGCCACCAGCTGCGCTTTGCCGTTCTCGCCGCTGGCGATCACCTGTGCGCCGGTCAGGGTGATATCCCGCCCGGACTGCAAGGCCAGTTTGCCGTCGTCGCCCTGCACGTAGATGCCGGAGACGCTGTCGATGGTGGTGCGGGCGAAGCGGTTCTCGCCGTTCACACTGTCGGCACTGAGGGTGGTGCTGGTGAGGTTAATGTCGCGTCCGGCGCTGGCCAGCAGGCTGCTGTCGCCCACGATGGCACCGCCGATATTGTTGATATCGGTGCGCGCGTTGAGGTTGACGTCCGCCCCCTGGATGGTGCCGGTCTGGTTGGTGATGTTGTCGGCGTCCAGTTGCAGGACTTTGCGCCCGGCAAGGGTGCCGCGGTTAAACAGGTCGCCGTTAAGCTTGATGGAGACGTTGTTCCCGGCAATCAGCGCGCCGGAGCCGTCGATATCGCCCGGTTTCACTTTGGCGTAGACCTGCGGCACCAGCACGTTCTCGGTAGAGCCGTCCGGCATCTTCACCCGGGTGTTGACCAGCCAGACGATATCCCCGGTCAGCAGCGCCATCTGCTCTGGCGTCAGCGCCACGCCAATCTTCAGGTCGTACTGCTTGCCGAAGGTGATGCCGCGATCCATCAGCGCCTTGTACTGCTCTTCGTCGTTGCTGTAGCCGTCGAGATAGCGCTGGCCGGTGATGCCAATCACCTGCTCGCGGATCAGGCGCTGCTCGTAGTAGCCATCCCCCAGCCGTTTCAGCGTGTTGTCGCCGTCGGTGGTAAAGGCGTCCTGCATATAGTCGCTGCCGAGCCACTGGCGCTCGTTAGTGAAGCGCGGATCGGTCTCCACCAGGTACGGCACCTCCGCCGACGGGTTCACCTTGAACAGGCTGTTGTCCGGCAGGGTGGTGTTGGGGCCGATAATGCGGATCGCGCCGTCGGCCGGGGTCACTTCAAACTGCTGTCCGGCAGGCGGGGTCACCGGCTCGCCCGGCGAAACGGTCTGCTGCGGGGCGGGTTTTACCCCCGCGGCCTGGCCAATGGTCACGTCCGTTCCCTGCACTACCCGCGGGGTGATGCTGAGGTTGCTGCCCTCCACGCTGCCGTTGCTGATCAGCTGGCCCGGCTTCAGGGAGATGTCCTGAATGGTGGTGGGCGGGGTGTATGCCGTGCGGTCGCGCCCTTGTTCATCGTCGCCTTTGTGGCGAATACGGTAGTAGTGGGTGACGGTGCCCTCATCGGTGGTGTAACGCTTGCCGGGCACGTCCTCGTTCTTCACGCTGCCCATCTGGTCGATTGCCAGGGTGCCGCCCGCGATCACCTGGCTCTTGTCGTTAAACAGCTTGTCGCCGGTCATCAGCAGGTTACCTCCGGCGAGGATCTTCGCCGGGTCGCTCTCTTTGATGCGCGTTTCGTCAATGGTGCGGGTGTAGTCGTACTGGTTGAAGTTGTCGTTATTTGCGCCGCTGTCTTCTGGCGTATTCAGGTTACGCAGTCCGTCGGAAGAGTTGTCATCCACCCAGACGCCTTTTTCTGTCGAACTCCAGCGGTTGGTTGAGCCCGTGTGCTGATAGTCGGTGAGCTCTTCCTGCGACACCCGCACCACCTCGGTGGAGAAGTGGTCGTTGATGTTATTGATCTGCCCGGCGGCAATCGCCATATCCCCGGCGGATTCAATGGTCGAGCTGTGGTTGTTAATGGTCGCGGCGCGGCCAGTGACGGCGCCGTTATCATCCAGCGCGCCGCCGATGCTCATGCTGCCCGCGCTGTAGATCAGGCCGTGGTCGGCGTTATTCAGGGTCTGCACGCCGAGGTTGACGCGCTCGCGACCGGCCAGCGTCGCCGCGGTGCCGTTTTCGGCGAGGTTGTTAAAGGTGATCGTATTGACGCCCACCGCGTCGCCATAAATCCGCCCGGTGCCGGTGTTGGTCAGGGTGTTGGCGTTGATGCGGGTGGCGATCCCGTCGATCAGGCCGGTGTTGCGTACCGTGCCGCTGGCCGTCAGGGTGGTGCTGCCCGCGTTGATTTCACCGCTGGCGAGGTTAGTGAGGTTCGCGCTCTGCACGTCCAGCACGCTGCCCGCCATTAGCTGGCCGCTGTTGGTGAGATCGCCGTCGGTGGTGAACGTCAGGTTGCCGTTGGCGAGGGTGGTGCCGCTGTTATTCACGCCGCTGTTGCTGTGAAGCGTCATATCCCCCAGCGACAGCAGCTGGCCGCTGGCATCCAGAGACTGAGCCTCCACGCGCAGCGCTTTACCCGCTTTCAGGGTGCCGCCCGCGTTCAGCAGGTTCAGGGCGCTACCGCTGAGATCCAGGGTATCGCCCGAGGCCAGCACCCCCGCGCCGTTGTTCAGCACGCCGCTGTTATTGATGCTCAGGGTGTTATTCGCCAGGATACTGCCGCGCTGGTTATCCAGACTCCCGGTGTTCAGCTCCAGGCTCTGGCCCTCCAGCCCCTGGTTCTCGCCGAGCGTACTGGTGTTAACAAATTCCAGGGCAGTGAGGGTCACGTTTTTGCCGCTGCGGATCAGCCCGGAGACGTTATCCACCATACCCTGGGCGCTGTCGAGCAGCAGGTCGCCCACCGACTGGATCTCTCCGCCGCCGTTCTGCAGGTTACCGGTATGCAGGGCGGTATCGGCCTCGCCAATGATGCGTCCATTGTTGCGGTTATCCAGGCTGGTGGCGGCGATCTCCGCCGCGCCGCTGGCCGCCAGGGTGCCAGCCTGGTTATTCACGTTGTCCGCCGAGAGGTTCAGCGCCCCCAGGCTGTTCAGGGTGCCCGCGCTATTATCCAGCGTGCCGGAGGTGACAGCCACGCCGTCACCCTGCAGCACGCCTATATTATTGATGAGCTGCGAGGTGCCCAGCGACAGGCTCCCTGTCGCAGCCAGCTGCCCGGACGTATTGTTCAGCGTGCCGCCGTTGAAATTCAGGCTGTCGCCGGAGAAGGTAGTCCCCTGGCTGTTATCCAGCAGGCCGCCGCTGAGGGTCATAGCTCCGACCGATTTCAGCGCGCCGCCGTTATTGGTGAGGGTGTCGAACCCGGCGGTTAACGTCCGGTTCGCGCCAATCTGCCCGTCGGTGTTGTCGATAGCCCCCGCGCTCAGGCTAAAATCGCCCTCGCTCGCCAGGAAGCCGCGCTGGTTATTCAGCGCGCCGCTCTCGAGGCTAAGGGAGCCCTGAGAGAGCAGGGAGCCGGAACGGTTATCAAATTCATTCAGGGCCAGTGTCGCGCCGTCGGCGACAATCACCCCCTGCTGGTTGTCGAGGCTTGCGGCGCTTATGCGCTGGGTTTTCGCCGCCTCAATGCGGCCTCTGGCGTTGTTCACCGCCTGCCGGCTGGCAATCTCGCCGTCACCCGCGCTAGCGGAGATCAACCCCTGCTGATTGTTTACGCTCCCGGCCTCAATCCGGGTGTTGCCCGCTACCGCCACGATCTGCCCGGCGGTGTTGTCGAGGGTCCCGGCCTTAAGCTGCACGCCGTTCGCCGCGCCAATCTGCCCCTGCTGGTTATCGAGGATGCCCGGCAGGTCTACCGCCAGGGTGCTGCTGCCGCGCTGGACGATGTTGCCTTTCTGGTTGCTGAGGTCGTGGGCGCTGACGCTGATGGTCTCCGCCCCCAGCGTGCCGCCGTTGTTATTGAGCATTTTGCCGGTACGCACAGTCAGTTCGCTGGCGTTGATCTTCGCGCTGGCGGTGCTCACGCCTTCCGCGCCGCCGTCCAGCAGTACGCGTTTGCCCTGGGTCTGGCTGCCGCTGACGTCCACCCCCTGGCCGCGGGCGCTGAGATTGCCGCCCGCCAGGGTTTGCCCGTGGGCGCTTAGCTGGCCGCGGGTGCGAATGTCCAGATCGCCCGCGTCGGCGAGCGTGCCGTCGCTTTTTACCCCGGCGGCCAGCACGCTCTGCTGACTGCCGGTGAAGCTGGCCGCGCTCACCCGGACGTTATTCGCGGCGGTCATCACGCCGCTGTTGTTCACTTCCCCTGCGGTTTGCAGGCTGGCACTGTCGCCAGCGCGCAGGGTACCGCTGTTCTCAATCCGTCCGTCAGCGGAGATCGTCACGCTGCCCGCCTGGGCGCCAATGGCCCCGGCGTTACGTACCCCGACGCCGCTCTCGGTGCCGACCATGCGGATTTTGCCTGCGTACATGCCGCCGAGGCTGGCCACGTCCACCGCCAGCTGCGGGCGGGTGGCAGGATCGTCGCTGCCTTTTTCGATCGTCTCGTGGGCGGCATCCACCTTGTTACGCCCGGTGGTGACCTTCAGATCGTTGGCCCACAGCCCGGCGTTAACCTTCACCGAGCGGGCGATGATGTCGGTGTAATCCGCGCCGGAGGTGTCCATCCCCGCGCCTTCGACCACCACTTCGCCGCGTTCGACGTTAAACCCGGTCAGCGCGCCGTCTTTCATCTGCGGCTGGCCGGTGGTGAGGGTGGCGCGGTTGGCGTTGATAAAGCCGCAGCCGCTACAGGTAATGCCTGACGGGTTGGCGATCACCACCTGGGCTTTCTTACCGGCCACTTCGATCATGCCGTTCAGTTTGCTCGGGTCGCGGGAGCTCACCTCGTTGAGGATCACTTTAGCTTCGCCTTTTGCCAGCCACGGGTTGCCCGCCACCATGCCGCCGATATTGGTCTGCACGTTTTTGTGCGAGTTGTTGAGGATCGCCCCTTTCTGGTCCACGTCGAACTGGGTGTAGTTATTACGTGACACCCCGGCAGCAGATGGCGTCTGGATATTGACCTGCGGCGTGCCGTTGGCGCTGTTGATGACCGTTGGCTGCTGGTTTTTTGGCGCACCGGCGTCGGCCACGATAGTGGCCTGCGCCGTCTGCACGGCCCCCATCGCCAGCCACAGGCTAAAGCTTAAGGCGCTCACCTTGCCGATAAGCTGGCTGTGGGTATGGCCAATGCCGGAAGAACGGGACGAACCGGCGCGGCCGGAGCGGGCGATATCCGCCACCACCATCAGCATGCCGCGCGCTTTGTTAAAGACAATTCGGTACAGGTTCTTATTCATGGTTCATTCCTTTAAACGCTTCCGGCAGGCTCACGGCGAGCGGGTGATTCTGTTGCCACTCTCTGGCGCGTTGACGGCTGACGTGGCTGCCATGGAACAGCATCACGCGCTTGCCACGCGCCGCGCCGCGGTGATACAGCGCGCGGCAGACGTGGTCGGGGAAGATATCGCGACGCATCAGGTTGTACATCGCAGCGGTATGGCCGAAGGGGGCGATCCAGTCGCAGAACCAGATCCGATCCCCACAGTCCCAGTCCGCCTCTCGCATCTCAATAGCGGGGCGGGTGAGGTAACGGGCTTCCGCCTCCTCGTTCAGCCAGGCCCAGCTGAGGAAAAAGACCGGACGGTCGTTTTCGCTCACCAGCACGTACTGGCGGCGCTTGATGATCGGCAGCATCAGGGTGGGCAGGGCGTGCAGGGGGGCGTCCCGGTGCATCGGGGAGTGCATCCACAGCCAGACGGTGGCGCCCAGCACTTCGGCCTCGCTCTCCTCACCGCCGAGGATCAGCGGCGCTTTGATATCCAGATCTCCGACGCGCATCACCAGCTCCAGTTGAGGTTAAAGCCGAGCGTCAGATCGCTGGTTTCAAAGCCGTCCGGCTTCGAGAACGGCGTCCCGGCGAACAGGTCGTAGCCGGTGTTAAAGGCGTTACCGCGCAGGCCCGCCACGCCGCCTGCCAGGTGTTTACCCACCTGGAGATCGGAACTGTAACCGCCCACTTCGCCGTAGTCAGCGGCCAGATAGAATTCCTGGTTCGGCAGCGGCGTGCGCCAGGCCACGTCGTTACGCACGTACCAGCCGTGGCTGGCGCTGAGGGTGCGTTCGCCGTCAAAGCCGCGCACCGTCCAGCGGTTGCCGATGGCGAACTGATCCTGCGGCGTCAGCGGCGTGTTGCTGATCTGGCGCAGGTATTGCACGTTGTAGCGGAAGTTTTGCGTGCCGATGGCAAATGGCAGGTCGAGCTGGGCGCTCAGCAGGGTAATTTTGCTGAGCGCAGTGGCATCGCCCCAGTACTCTTCCGGCGCAGGTTGGGCACCAAACCAGCGGGTGCCGCGCTGATAGCTGATGCCCGCATCCAGCGTCGCCTGGCCGATGTAGTGGCGATGATCCAGCCCGATGCGCCAGCCCGCGGTCTGACGGCGCTGAACGCCCACTTCCGTGTCGTCGATATAGTTGCGGGTCTCCCGCGCCAGCACGTCGTAAGAGAAGGTGGTTTTTTGCGAGCCGCTGCGATGCAGCACGCGGCTAAGCTGAATGTCGAGGTTTTTACTTTTACCGCTGTAGCGATAATCCTCGTTCAGCCCGGCGACGGTCTGGTGGTAGTCGTAGTCGCTGCCGGTGACGCCCAGCATCCAGTAGCCGAAGGGCACCGAGTAGTGAGCGGTGACGTTTTTACTCCCTTTGCCGCCCTTGTCGTTCAGATCGTGGCTGGCAGAGACGTAGAGCAGATCGCTCAGCGAGAAGGGGTTATCCAGCGACAGCGTCACGCCGCCCTGGTAGCGCCCGGTGGTTTCGGTCCCGGCATCGTCCAGCGAGAGGCCGATACGCCACATTTTGCTCTGCTTGCGGGTGATGACCACGTCGCTCTCGCCCGGGTTTTCCCCTGGCAGCAGCTCCATACTGGCCTCGACCGTTGGCAGGCGCTGTAAGTTTTCCAGCCCCTGTTCAATATCGCGCAGATCCAGCAGGTTACCTTCGTGAGCCGGGAAGGCGCTGTAGAGCTGGATATAGTCGTCGCTCTCTTTGGTCAGCTTCACGTGGCGGATAGTGCCCGGCACGATGGCCAGCTTCAGGGTGCCGCTCTTCAGATCCTGCGACGGGGCCAGCACGCGGGTGGTGATCCAGCCGTGGTCGACGATGCGGTTCTGCAGGGTGCTCATCAGCAGGTTAATGCCCTTGCCGCCCAGACAGCGCCCCTGCGCCTGGTCCGCGATACGCTGCAACGGCAGCCAGTGGGGCAGGGCCTCCTCGCCGCTCAGTTCGACGCGGTTAATCGGAAAACAGGGCGTTTCGGTCGGGAAGGCAATGTTACCAGAACCGGACGACGGTTCTGAAAGGCGCACATCGGGGACCGGCGGGGTTAATTGCTCCTCTAATGCTCTCTGGCGCTGCTGCTGAATAATAAATTGATTATCAGGTGGTGCCGCGTGGGCAGAGAACATTAAAGGCAGACCAGAGGCTGTCGCCATTATCAGGGCGATATTATGTCGGGCTTTCATCGGCGAATCCGTGCTGTGTAAGCAATAAAGAAGGCAATGTGAATTTGTGTAAAATTGTTTAAGTATTGCGAGGGGAAGGAAAGGGGGATTAATCCTAAAGCCCGGAATTATCCGAGTTTTTGGCTCCTTAAATCTGGTAGGTTAAGGCTTAGAGAATATATTCCGCAGGGTTCTCATGGATATCCGGAAATATCCACGAGAAACTTAAGTGAAATTTTCACTATTTCTGAATACGGTCGACACGGACCACCGCTGGATTTGATTTTTTATCCAGACTACCGTTAATGCTGATCATATTATCGGGCTGGACGGTACGGCCATCAAATACCGCCTGGGGGATCACCGTATCAATAGTGCCGGTTTTATCGCGGAATTTAAATTTATCGCCGCCGGAACCTTCAATGAGATTACCGCGCAGGGAGATCGTAGCCCCATCGTGCATCTCTTTGGCCTGCTCCACAGTCATGATGCGGGCATCTTCCGCCCCACGATAACCATCATCCAGCGCGTGCGGTGGAGGAGGAGCAGTATCTTTCTTTAGTCCACCATTATCATCGGCATACGCGGCCGGAATTATAAGACAACACAATAAGGGTGCGACGGATAATTTCATACGACCTCCTTGGTTTAGCCTGCTTGACAGATTAAGCCTGGTTGCTATTTTTTAATTTGCAAACAAGAACAGTCTTAATCAAATTTATCTATAATAATCATCTGGCTGCATAATATTAATTAACGAGACGGTGCGGTGATATATGGCAAAAGCCAAAGGAAATCCCCCTGAATTGCCCGGTGTCAAACAGAGTCATGCTGCCCTGCAGTTTGAATACGATGCGCACCGCTTCGGTTTTGTTCTGTTAATACTCATTATCGTCGCTGCGCTGTTAGGGCTTTTTTCTGGCGGCTATTTTAGCGAAGCGACAAAAACTAACGCTCCGGGCAATCTGCAGGTGGAGTATGAACGTTTTGGACGCTTGCAAACGCCGATTGAGTTGAAAATTAGCGTGCCAGAACAGAGTACTACGCCGCTGACGCTGCGCATTGGCGGCGAATATATGGAACGGATGCAAACCGATAATATCTGGCCACAGCCCGATGAAATGTACAGCGAGGGCGGAGAGATCGTGCTGGTTTATCAGGAACCGCGCAAAGATTTAACCGTCTGGCTCTATACCACCCCACAACGCCCCGGCAAAACCGACCTCTCTGTCACGGTAAATAATCAACCGGGCCTCTCTTTCTGGCAATTTATCTATCCCTAAGGCACCAACATGGAAATGATACTCAGGGCGGTGGCGATTTATCTGATTTTGCTGGTGGTATTTAAAATCGCCGGCAGGCGGGCGCTGCTGCAAATGACCAGCTTCGATCTGATCCTGTTATTAATTATTAGTGAGGCCACGCAACAGGCGCTGCTGGGGGATGATTTTTCCGTAACCGGCGCCATGCTCACCATTATTACGCTGGTGGTGGTGGATATGCTGTTTGGCATGGTGAAAAAATATATATCCGGTGCGGAATCGGCCATCGACGGCTCCCCGGTTATTCTGGTGGTGCACGGTGAACTGCAAAACGAAAAATTAAAGAAAGTCGATGTCTCCTGCGACGACATTCTGGTCTCTGCCCGGCAAAATCACGGCATAACCACTCTGGAAGAAATTAAATACGCCATACTTGAACGTAATGGTCATATTTCGATTATTCCTGAAGAGAGTGCATCATGAAAGAAAATGAAAATGTCTGGAACCAGGCCAAAACCACCAAAGAACTCACCCGCCAGGTATCAACTGTCCTGATCGATCTGGGCTGGCTGCTCACTACCGCAGAATCCTGCACCGGCGGCAACCTGGCCTCTGCGCTCTGCGCCGAGAAGGATACCGCCTCGTTCTTTGGTACCGGCGTGGTCACCTTTAACAACGAAGCCAAACACAAGGTGCTGGGTGTCAACAATGCCACCCTGGAAAAGTACACCGCCGTCAGCAGCCAGACGGTGGGCGAGATGGCGCAGGGCGCACTGGAGCTTGCCGACGCGGATATCAGCATTGCCATCAGCGGTTATGCCGGGCCGGACGGCGGTGAGGATGGCACCCCAGCAGGCACCGTCTGGTTTGGCTGGTCTTTTCGCGGTGAGGTCACTACCGCCGTGCAGCACTT
This sequence comes from Leclercia sp. EC_58, assembly GCF_019584355.1. NCBI lineage: Bacteria > Pseudomonadati > Pseudomonadota > Gammaproteobacteria > Enterobacterales > Enterobacteriaceae > Leclercia > Leclercia sp. EC_58. The sequence goes on along the minus strand of NZ_VDAM01000001.1, from coordinate 14,461 downwards.
CACCGGCGAGTGCGAAGATGTGATTGAGAAATCGGTTCGCTACGCGCTTTCGGAACTGTTGCGGCAGATCCCGCACTGGAAAAAGCAACTGCATTAAGGAGAGCATGATGAGCGTTGTGGTGATCACCGGAGCGACGGCAGGCGTGGGCAAAGCCACGGCGCTGCGTTTTGCAGAGGCGGGCTATCACGTGGGGATTATCGCCCGGGATGACCCCAGCCTTGAGGCGGCGCGGGCCGAAATTGAACGCTTCGGCGTGAAGTGTCATACGGTGAACGCCGATGTGACGGATGCGTCGGCCATCATGGCAGCGGCCAACGCGTTCGAGACGCAGCTCGGCGCAATTGACGTATGGATCAACAACGCCATGTGCGGGGTGCTGGCGCCGTTTCGCGCCCTGAGCGATGAGGAGTTTCGCCGGGTCACGGACGTAACCTACCTGGGCTACGTTAACGGCACCCGGGCGGCATTGTCCGTGATGACCCCGCGCGATGCCGGACAGATTATTCAGGTGGGCTCTGCGCTGGCTTACCGCTCCATCCCGCTCCAGTCCGCCTACTGCGGCGCGAAAGCGGCGATCCGCGGCTTTACCGACGCGGTACGCACCGAGCTTATCCACGAGCGTATCAATATCCAGCTGTCGATGGTGCAGATGCCGGGCCTTAACACGCCGCAGTTTAGCTGGGCGCGCAATAAGTTTGCCTTCGCCATGCGCCCCATCGGGCCGGTCTACGAGCCGGAGGTGGCCGCCGAGGCGATTTTCAACGTGACCCGCCGCCCGGTGCGGGAGCTGTGGGTCGGGCGCAGCACCATGCAGGCGATTATCGGCCAGTTTCTCTTCCCCGGCCTGCTGGATCGCATGATGGTGAAAAAGGCGTGGGAAGGGCAGATGACCAACGAACTCAACGTCCCCGAGCGGCAGGATTATCTTTCCGGGCCGGTCAGGGGGATGCATCAGGTCCATGGGCGCTTTTCGGACGAGTCGAGAACCCGGGCGACGGCCATCACCTCCGGCGTGCCGGGGAAAGTACTGCTGGGTAGCGCTGCGCTGGCGGGATTGCTGCTGGTGGGGAAACTGATCGCCCGACGGAAATAGGGTAAGCAGTATCGTTTTGTAGGCCGGGTAAGGCAAAGCCGCCACCCGGCTTTTTATTGCGCACCGCCCGGCGGCGCAATGCTTGCCGGGCCTGGGGGTGATTTGTAGGCCGGGTAAGCGTCAGCGCCACCCGGCAATGCTGCCGCGCTTAATGGTAGCCCTCGGTGTCAGTCACCTTGCCGCGAAACACGTAGTAGCTCCAGGCGGTATAGACCAGAATCAACGGGATGATCAGCAGCGTGCCCACCAGCATAAAGAGCTGGCTGGACGGCGGCGCGGCGGCGTCCCAGATGGTGATGCGTGGCGGGATAATGTTGGGCCACAGGCTGATGCCGAGCCCGCTAAAGCCAAGGAAGATCAGCCCGAGGGTCAGCAGGAAGGGCCGGGTATGGCTGTGCGGATCGCGGGTGAGTCGCCAGATCCACAGACCGAAGATCCCCACCAGCAGCGGCACCGGCAGGAAGTAGAAGAAGTTCGGCAACGTGAACCAGCGGTCGGCCACATATTGCCAGCCGAGCGGGGTCCAGACGCTTACCACCGCCACTACCGCCAACAGCGCCAGCAGCACCTTGCGGGTCAAATCCCGCATATGGCGCTGTAATGCCCCTTCGCTTTTCATAATCAGCCAGGTGGTGCCCAGCAGGGTATAGGCCACCATCAGCCCCAGACCGCAGAAGAGGTTAAAGGGGGTCAGCCAGTCCAGCGACGAACCCGCGAAGCGGCGGCCTTCAACGTCAAAGCCGTTAATCATCGCCCCGACGACAATCCCCTGGCTGAAGGTCGCCAGCAGCGAGCCCCCGGCGAAGGAGTAGTCCCAGAAAGCGCGATGCGACGACGTGGCCTTAAAACGAAACTCAAACGCCACCCCGCGGAAGATGAGCCCGATCAGCATCGCGGTCAGCGGGATGGTAAGGGCGTCGATAACCACCGCATAGGCCAGCGGAAAGGCGCCAAACAGCCCGGCTCCTCCCAGCACCAGCCAGGTTTCGTTTCCGTCCCATACCGGGGCGACGCTGTTTACCATCACGTCGCGCGCCTGCGGGTCGCGCTCAAAGTAGAAGAGCATGCCGATACCTAAATCGAAGCCATCCATGATGATGTACATCAGGGTGGCGAAAACGATGATGGCAAACCAGATAACTGAGATATCGACGCCCATTACAGTTTCTCCTCTTCCGGAACCGGTTCTGCCGCCGAGAGCGGGCGTGCGGGTCTGCCGTCGGTCTTCATCGAGAGATTATCGGTAGGCTGCGGCCCCTTCTTAATTAACCGCACCAGATAGACTAACCCCACGCCAAATACCGAGCAGTAAACAACGATAAACGCCAGCAGGCTGATGCTCATTTGCAGGGTGCTGTGCAGCGACACCGCATCAATGGTGCGCAGATAGCCATATACGACCCACGGCTGGCGGCCCACCTCGGTCGTGACCCAGCCGGCGAGGATCGCGACTACACCCGCTGGCCCCATACTCAGGGCAAAGCGGTGGAACGGGCGAGAGTGATAGAGCCGACGGCGATGGCGCAACCAAAGGCTGATAACCCCCATCAGGATCATCAGCAGCCCCAGGCCCACCATCACGCGGAACGACCAGAAGACGATGAGCGAGTTAGGGCGCTCATCTTTCGGGAAATCTTTCAGCGCCGGGACCTGCTTATCCAGGCTGTGGGTGAGGATCAGGCTGCCAAGCGCCGGGATCTCCAGCCCATACTTGGTGCGCTCCTCTTCCATATCGGGCACACCAAACAGCAGCAGCGGCGTCGCTTCGCCAGGGGGATTTTCCCAGTGACCTTCGATGGCGGCAATTTTTGCCGGCTGGTGTTCGAGGGTGTTCAGGCCGTGCATATCCCCGACAAAGGCCTGAATCGGTGCCACCAGCAGCGCCATCCACAGCGCCATTGAGAACATTTTGCGCACCGCCGGGCTGTCGTTACCGCGCAGCAGATGCCAGGCGCCGGAGGCGCCAACAAACAGGGCGCTGCTCAGGAAGGCGGCGATGGACATGTGGATCAGACGATACGGGAAAGAGGGGTTAAAGATGATGGCGAACCAGTCCTCGGGGATGACCTGGCCGTTCTCGATGCTAAAGCCCTGGGGCGTGTGCATCCAGCTGTTGGAGGCGAGGATCCAGAAGGTGGACATCAGCGTCCCCAGCGCCACCATACAGGTGGCAAAGAAGTGCAGGCCAGGCCCAACCTTGTTCCAGCCAAACAGCATGACCCCAAGGAAACCCGCTTCGAGGAAGAAGGCGGTGAGCACTTCATAGGTGAGCAGCGGGCCGGTGATGCTGCCGGCAAACTGCGAAAAGCCACTCCAGTTGGTGCCAAACTGGTAAGCCATCACCAGCCCGGAGACCACGCCCATGCCGAAGTTAACGGCGAAGATTTTTAACCAGAAATGATAGAGCGAGCGCCAGACATCATTTTTCGTTCTCAGCCACATCCCCTCCAGTACCACCAGATAGCTGGCAAGGCCGATGGTTAACGCCGGGAAGATAATATGAAATGAGACAGTGAAGGCAAACTGAAGCCTGGCGAGATAAAACGCATCGAGTTCGAACATCGTACTCTTCCCCTGTCAGCGAAAAGCCCCGTATAGAACGGGGCATCGTGGTACGGCTGTTGTTGCGGGCGGGGTTACGGTTTATTTTTACCGGCACCCAGCTCAGCGCCAGTGAGCGGATCGGCTGTTGGATCCGACTCGGTGCGGCTCGCCATCGCTTTGAGTAGTGCGGCCTGCTCTTTCGTGAACGTAACCTCGGCGCTGCCATCGCCGCCATCAACGGCGGGTTGTGGATCGGCAACGTACTCAAAGTTTTCATCGCTGTTCCAGCTGCCGCGAAGATCATCACCTGCAGACATATTGTAGTAGGTGGTTGCGTATTGTTCGATTGGCGGTAGTTTCCCTGGTGGGAAATTATTGCGAATCGACTGCAACGCCTTCTCAAACGAGAGCTGGTGTGCGGCTTCACGGGTCATCAGGAACGCAAGGGCATCTTTTACCCCCGGATCGTCAGTGACGTTGATCAGGCGTTCATAGATGATCTTGGCACGCGCTTCCGCCGCGATGTTGGAGCGCAAATCGGCGGTGGCTTCCCCGATGGTGTCGATATACGCCGCAGTCCATGGCACGCCTGCAGAGTTGGTCAGCGGTGGCCCACCGCCGTACAGCAGGGAGGTGATATGGCTGTCGTTACCGTTTTGCGTCAGGGAGCGGTAGAGTTCCGCTTCGCTTTCGGTGCCTTCTGCTAGTTCGCCTTTGGCGCCTTTGTTCAGCATGCCTACCAGCGTACCGATGATCTCAAGGTGGCTGAGCTCTTCGGTCGCGATATCCATCAGCATCTCTCTGCGGCCTGCATCATCATCGCCCAGCCCCTGGGTGAAGTAACGGCAGGCGGCCGCCAGCTCGCCCTGAGGGCCGCCAAACTGTTCAAGCAGCAGGTTTGCCAGGCCGGGATTCGGCTCGGCAACGCGGACGGTATACTGCAATTGTTTTACGTGTCGAAACATACGCTCACTCCCTGGTTATTTTTTCGCTTCGACACCGTCGGCATCTGAACGCAGCAGGAACTGCTCAGTCGTGTCAGGAATATGCTGGATCAGCCAGTCGGCCATGCGCTGCTCTTCCGCGAGGATCGATTCAATCGCAGGAATCGATGCCACGTCTCCAGCTTTTCGCGCTGCGGCCAGCAGGGAGGTATAGCAGGCGATTTCGAACTGCTCGAAAACGTAGCCGCTAATAGAGCCTTTTACGATTTCATCCGAGGTCATAATGCCGCCGACAGACTGCCCGAACGCCATCATTTTGCTCATGGAGTCTTTCAACATTGAGCGGGAAATATCGTTACGGTCGAGGATCTCTTCCAGGACATTTATTTGCTGTTTGGTTTCAGTAAGATGCTGCTCAATACGGGCGCGGACATCAGGATAATTATCGATACGGCTCGCCATTGATTCGAGCATGGATTCCGCTTGCTTTTCCATGGCGTGAGCATCGCGTAGCCAGTCATGGTAGTGTTCTACGTGATTCATATTTTCGTCCTCGGGTTCGGTTATTTCAGGCTTACTTTTCTGCTTTCTGATTAATATTACCGACTGCCAAATCGGTCAGTTTAAGATCGGTGGATTTCTCTTCTTCCAGCGTCTCGGCTAATAATTTGACTGCCTGGGTATACCCTAATTGCTCCGCCAAAGTAGCGAGCGTGCCGTAGCTGGCAATTTCATAGTGTTCGACTTTTTGCGCCGCAGCGATTAATGCTGCATCGCGGACTTCATTTTTTTCTGTGCTTTCAAGGACTTCATTGGCTTCTTCAATTAACCCTTCCATCGCCACGCATTTCATTCTTTTCAATTTAATATTTGGCGTTTTCTCAATGAGCTGATCGATACGCTCAATCTGGCCATGGGTTTCTTCCAGGTGCGCTTTAAACGCAGCGCTCAGATCAGGGCTGGCGGCTTCGCGGGATAATTTAGCCAGCGCACGAGTAAGCTGTTTTTCTGCACTATAGGTATCGGATAACAAATGAATAAATACATCCTCTATACTTTTCATATTCATACTTTCTCTCCAGTGCTATAAAAATTCTGCGAGCCCGCGGACCCGCAGAGGTTACCCATTAAAGTGAAGAACAGGCTTTAATAATGAGATGAATTAAGAGTTGTCAGACTTGCGTCCGCCACCATGGCTATGCTGACCGCCCTTTTTACCTGCTTCGGAAGCGCGCTGCGGATCGTTTTTGAAATTACCACCGCTCTGCTGACCGCCTTTTTTCCCTGCTTCAGAGGCTTTTTCACGATCCTGTGCGAAATTACCTGAACCACCACGTTGCTCTGCCATATTATGTTTCCTCATTTACATCGTTTATGTCAGTAAGATACGTTTTTATTCGTATCCGTTGTCGTTCAGGATTAAATTTAGCCCCTATTTCCGAAGAGTCAAATGTGGTTTTGAAAATAAATTATCTTATGTTTTAAGATTTAACTGAATATATCGCTCCGCTTGTTTCACAAATAAGTTTCGCCAAGGTAATGTAAACAAACGACCTTCCGGGTAATGACTCCAACTTACTGATAGTGTTTTATGTTCAGATAATGCCCGATGACCTTGTCATGCAGCTCCACCGATTTTGAGAACGACAGTGACTTCCGTCCCAGCCTTGCAGAAAATCGCAGGATCGGCACTCGCTATGACAAGCTGGCCAAGAGCTTTGCAGCCATGGTCACCTTGGCCTGCAGCCTACGTTGCATGCGGCAATACTTTTCGTACAAAGCCTAATATGGTCGTAAATAGCTTGTCGAAAGGGCAGGGGAAAGTTCATGACGCGGTTAATGTTATGTACGCAAAAAGGAAGGCTCGATAATGGCTGATATTTTCTATCCCAAGGAATTACCAATCCCATTAAAAGATGGTTTTGGGCTTGAGCCAATAAGTCCTTTTCTTCGTACCAAATTAACCTCCGGCCGTTCCAGGCAACGCCGCATTTATAGCTCTGTTCCTACTCAAGCGAGCGTGAAATGGTCATTTAAGAAAGATAATGAAGCCCAGTTATTTGAGGCATGGTTTCGGGACGCTCTTACCGATGGTGTGGCTTGGTTTTATATGCGCCTTAAAACCCCTTTGGGGATTCAGCCTTATAAGTGTCGTTTTGTAGATATTTATCAGGGTCCAATTTTGGCGAGCGGTAAATTCTGGCAGTTTACCGCAACGCTGGAATTGTGGGAGCGACCAATACTGCCGCCTGGCTGGGGTTTATTTCCTGAGTTGGTGGCGGGGTCGGATATTATCGATCTGGCACTGAATAAGGAGTGGCCCGAAGCATGACCAGCGCAGTTCTCAACCGGCTTTACGCATCCGGCGGTGAAGAAGTCATTCTGGATACGCTGCAGATAACCGTTGGTGGCCAGAGTTACTGGCTAACCCGCGGCTGGGAAGACATCACGGTCACGCTTGAAACGGGTGACAAGGCGACGTTTATCGGCTCTGCAATCGACGTGTCGCTGCCGGCGCGCAACTCAGATGGTACGCAGGATCTTAAATTTGCCATCAGCAATATCGACGGCGTGGTTTCGACTGCAATCCGCAACGCTCTTGATAACCTTTCCAGTGCTTCCCTGACGTTCCGCCGGTATGTTTCTTCTGACCTGTCTGCACCTGCAGCCCCGCCATTCACCCTGACGATAAAGGAAGGTTACTGGACGGCCACAGAAGTGCAGATCACCGCTGGCTATATGAATATCCTCGATACCTCGTGGCCGAGATTTCGCTATACGTTGCCACTGTTCCCCGGATTACGTTACCTGCAGTAGGAAATCATCATGTTCAATCCCGATAAATACCGTTCTGTCGAGTGGCGGAAGGGCGGCCGCGTTTTCCCCGCGCTCGACTGCTTTGGCATCGTTAACGAAATCCGGCGCGATCTGGCCCTGGCTCCGTGGCCTGAATTCGCCGGGGTCACTAGGGACGATAACGGCCTTGACCGGGAGGCGCGCGGGCTGATGACCGCCCTGCAGCGTTGCGAGCCTGTGCCGGGCGCGGGCATTGCCTGCTATTCAGGATCTGTGGTGACGCATGTCGCGATCGTTGTGGAGATTGACGGCGCGCTGCATGCAGCTGAGTGCAATCCGCGCACTAATGTGACCTTCCTGCCGCTGGCGCGATTTGCGCGCCGCTTTGTCCGCGTGGAGTATTACCAGTGACGATCCGCATCTACCCCTCCCGGTTACCCGGCGAACCGCTGGAAAAGCACGAACACGAAACGATGACCCTCATCGCCTGGTTTGCACAGAACGTTGAGGGATGGACGCCAGAACAACAGCACCCAATCGCGGTGGAAATTGCCGGTGTTCCGGTTCCGCCAGCCGATTGGTCACTGTGCACCATTCGGCCTGACAGTGATGTGCGTATGTATCCGGTACCATATGGTACCGGAGCGGAAATTGCGCTGTGGGTTGCCGTCAGCGTGGCCGTCGCGTCAGCGGCGTACTCCCTTTACATGATGAGCACGATGCAGACGGGGGCCGCCAGCCAGCCAGGCAGCGGTGACCAGCTCGATCTCAACCCAGCCAAAGCCAACATGGCGAAGCTTGGCGACCCGGTACGGGAAATCTTTGGCCGGTACCGCGTCTGGCCGGATTATGTCATGCAGCCGGTCAGCCGCTTCGTTGGCGAAACCAGCTTCGTTACCAGCATGTTTGTCGCTGTTGGTGTTGGAAGTGTCTCTCTACCTAAATCCGATATAAGGATAGGTAATACACCGATCTCTGCCTTCGGTGATGATGTGACTTACACCATCTATCCACCCGGCGCGGACGTTTCTTCCGACAGCCGGACAGAGAACTGGTATAACTCCGGCGAAGTTGGCAATACCACATCAGGCACCGCTGGTCTGGATCTGGGCTCGAGCGGTCCACAAACTATCGGTGTTAGCGCGGACGCGGTGCTGGTCAGTGGCAACACCGTTACGCTCATATCAACGGGTAGCAGCGATGAAGATGCAGACGTACCGGAATCATGGGCTGCAGGCACAATTATTACCATTGAGGCCCCTGCCTCGTGGAGCGTCACGAACTCGGGCGGTTACAACGTTATTTACGGTGAAATGGACGAGCTGTCCCCGGTGGTGGGCATGCCAGTTAATCTGGGCTTCAACAATACTGATTATGACCTCGTAATAGCGAGTTACACCCCAGGGGTTGCTGCTGTTCCAGGCGTTGGTGGATCGGCGGCAAGTGTTCTGGCCAGCGCGGCCCCTTCGGTTTACGATTACTCCACAGCGCCGGTGACATTCAATATTACGTGGCAGGGAACAACGTGGCCGGTGTCGCTGCTGACAAACTATGTGACCATGAGCGGGCTGGTTTCAACTATAACGTCCCAGCTGACAGGCTCCGGGTTGATCGCGCGCGACAACTCGGGTCGAGTTGAAATCGCTGAATCTTCCAGTCCCTTCTCAGGCGATACGATTACCCACAGCACCCTGCCTCAGTCAGCGTTTGGGGATGCGCCCGTCAGCACACCGGGCGTTAAATCGTCTGGCGGAACACCTGAAGTTCGCGCCCACATAACGCTCGCCTACAACAGCGCTACTGGCAAGCCGTTCACGGGGATCCCGGCGGGTACGCAGCGCATCTCAATTGGTTACGCCGACAACAAGTACCGGATTACTGACGTGGACAGCCAGACCATTACTGTCGAGCGCGTTTTAATCTCCCAGGTGCAGCAGGGGATCCCTCCTGCCACAGTTGAAGTAGTGACCGTTGACAGCACATGGCCCGGATTTACTGACCGAACCTTGCTGGATGCCAGTATTACCGGGGTAAATGATGACTATGACTGGGTAGGCCCGTTCCTCGTTTGTCCTGATGGCGAAACCACAACCCGGTTTGAAGTGAACCTCAATTTTCAGAACGGGCTGGTTAAGTACAGCGATAAAGGGAACAAGAAGAATAAGACCGTTGAGATCATCATCCAGTATCGGGATGCGACTACTGCTGGTGAATGGACAGAACAGGTGTTGAGCTGGAAGAGGAAAACCGAAAATCAGATCGGGTTTACCCGGGCATTCACCGTTCCTGCAGGACAGTATGAAATCCGCATGAGAAGAAAGGAACCGGTAGCCGGCGGCAGTACGCGCGATCAGGTTTTCTGGCAGGCGCTTCGCTCCAGGTTGTCGTCTCGCCCGCGTCGCTATCCAGGGATCACGACAATGGCGCTGACTGTCCGGACCGGTAACCGCCTGGCTGCGCAGTCAGACCGGCGTATAAACGTCACTCCCACCCGACTTTATGGCGGGCATGCCTCACGCACGATCAGCGGGGCGCTGTACCACGTTCTCGAATCACTCGGCTTTAAGTCTGAACAGATTGATCATGCAGCGATCGATACGCTGGAGCAGAACTACTGGACGCCCCGCGGTGAGACGTTCGACTGGGCAACCGGTGACAGTAAATCAGCACTGGAAGTGCTGAAGATCATCGCCGGGGCGGGGATGGGTTACTTCCTGCTGTCAGATGGCCTGGTGTCCGCCGGGCGTGAAGGGGTGAAAAACTGGACGGGGATGATCACCCCACAGGAAACTACCGAAGAACTGCAGACCGCGTTTAAGGCGCCGAGTCAGGATGATTACGACGGGGTCGATGTCACCTATATCAATGGCACGACATGGGCTGAAGAAACTGTTCAGTGCCGGTTGCCCGGGAATCCGACGCCAGTGAAGGTGGAGGATTACAAACTGGAGGGTGTGGTGGATAAGGACCGGGCGTACCGTATAGGCATGCGCCGCCTGCTGGGTTACCGCCTGCAGCGACTGCAGCACACGACCAGCACTGAAATGGATGCGCTTTGCTACCAATTTATGGACCGTATCATCCTGGCTGATGATATTCCTGGCAGCCAGACGTTAAGTTGCCTTATAACAGACATGAGTTGGGACAGCAGCACAATCACGCTGACCCTCAGCGAACCACCAGACTGGAGCTTCCCAAACCCGCGAGTAGTGATCCGCCACCAGGATGGCAGGGCATCGACGCTGTTGGTTCCTACGCGCATCGATGATTACACCCTGCGTATTGCGTACAACGCCGAGCTGGCGCCAGAAGAATGGGAGATGGACAGCCCATATGTTGAGCCGCCGCGCCTGCTGTTCTGCTCGTCTTCCAGAGTGGGGTATGACGCGCTTGTCGGAGAAATATCTCCAGGCAGCGACGGTACCAGCAGTGTAACTGCAATTCAGTACCATCCCGGTAAATACCAGTACGATGACGCCACTTACCCTGGCGATGTCGCTTAAATCTCAAAAATCTTCTAACCCGCCTCGGCGGGTTTTTTTATGCCCGGAGCGAGCATGACAATACACGCCACGATGAATCCGCTGGGGTCGACCAGCCCGTATGATTTATTCGATAACGCGCAGAATTTTGACAATGCCATTAACAGTATTACCGCTGCGATCTGGCAGGACCGATTGGGGAAAAGCCGCCATACCTGGTATGGCATAGAGTCAATGGCTCTCAATTCGATGCGTAATTATGGCTATATCCCGAAAAAGTCATTTGAGAAGGGCACTACTCTCGACACCCCAAACGCTATTCTGCAGCTCGAAAGCAACGGAGAATACTACCGCTGGGACGGAGACTGGTCACAGCCCAAAGTCGTTCCGCCGGGATCTACCCCTGAAAGTACGGGCGGGGTGGGGAAAGGTAAGTGGGTTGGTGTTGGCGACGGTTCGGTCAGAGCTTCTTTACTCAGTGATGATGATTTCGACGGGGACCGAATGGTCCGTGTTAAACAGTCAGGTAACTCGGTCCCCAGAACTGTTCACGACAAAATGCTGGAGTCGATCAGCATTGCCGATTACCTGACCGGCGGTGATGTTGCTGGAGCAATCATTGAGGCGGTAGCAGCGACAAGCGGCACCATCATAGTGCCCCCTGGCGATTATACGGCCGCGCCAACCCTGACGCAGGTTCCCTCTGTGCTGAAATTGCTTTCACGAGCAGAATTTCGCGGGTCACTGACTATTAATCTACCTGTGGGAACAGTGAACCTGTCAGAAAAGACGGTAATCAGGTCGCAAAATGTCCATAACCTGTCTATTTCTGGCGTTAAATATTCAACTTCACTAACGGGGATGGTGAGTGTTAGCGGCAGTCCAAAGGCATACCTGGTCACTATCTCTCTGGCAGATGCCTCGAATGTTTCTGTCGGCGACGTCGTGATGATTCGCCATGATATCGCGGGCACTGGTGGCTATCACATTCATTGTGGTGGATGGGTTGTGGCTGCGGTATCTGGGAATAATGTCACCGTGAAAAACACCTGCCACTTGTCTGCGTTCCCGACGTCAACGATTACTGGCGGATCGGTAGTTATACTGAAAAGTATTTTGAAGTATGCGGGTTGTGATGGGTTTATGGCGGCTGGAGCCGGATGTATTCGGACTATAAACTCTGTGGCGGTAGTTGGCGACTATGACCTGGCTTCAGGCACTGGTACCCAGGGGGCTCATGGATTCTCCCTGACAACACCTGATATTACTGTCAACACTCCTGACCCTTCTAATGATGTTTTTGATGCTTCAGGATGTATAGCTTTAGGACCTGATTTGGCGATAGTAGGATTTGGTGAACAGGGCTTCGTGGCTTCAAAACGATCTGGCGCAGTTACTAACTTCATTTCCTCATGCTCTAATCGAAAGCGTGGGCTCTACGCTGAAGGGGCGCATATTCGCGGTAAATTCATGCTCAGCTCAGGGAATGGCGAGGATGGAATGATTTCAGATGTCAGCGGTGCTATTCAGGCTAACGGCTCAGTTTGCTCCGGTAATGGACTAAATGGCTTCTGGTCGTTTAACCATAGTTTTCTAGGGGCACCTAGCGGGGTTGCATGTGGCAACTTAACGAATGGTGCGGAAGCGCGCGGTCCTGGCGCCTTGAATCTACAAAACGGCAAGAGTTATTTAAATAGACTGAACGGTGTAACAGCTTCAGGTAAAGGCACTGTTATTTTTACAGGCTCATTATCTACGCAGAATGGCACAGACGGACTGGTTGCTGTTTATAAAGGATATATATCTGCCGCTAATGCCAGTGTGACAAACAATGGTCGTTATGGGGTAAGTGCGACCCACGGGGATATTGTATTATCAGGTTCGGGTAGCGTAAGCGGAAACGCAACGGCGGCTTATATCGACAATGAGGAAAGTACGATAATTAAGCCAGACGGAACTATGCTGCCGAGAACCGCTGGCCCGCAAAGCATTCTGTCTATTCGTAACGCTAACTTATCAGGCGCGGACTTTACGGCGTCATCGATAGGCGATCTTACCGTCGCACAAAGAAACACCTCCTCGGGGTCATTAACACCCCTGTATGTGTTTAAAACGGACGGGACCCAGCATCCAGTCAATGACGCTACACAGAACCTTGGCAGGGCAGCCAATCGCTACAATGTCGGTTTCTTCGCGGGTGGAACTCAGTCCACATCTGACGCCACTCTTAAAGATCCTATCCGGGATTTCAACCAGGCTGAACTCAATGCAGCAATGCGTATCGCAAAAATGCTTGGCTTCTGGACATGGCTGGATGATGCCAGTAAGCGCCTGCACGCAGGGACTACGGTTCAGGCAGTGTTGGCTGTTCTGGAGGAGGAGGGGCTCGACTGGCGGAATTACGGTTTCATAGGCTTCGATGAGTGGGAGAACGAATATGCACCCGTCACAATTGAGCAGGATGATGGCTTGGTCATGGGAACTGGTGAGATAAGGCTTGTGCGTGAGGCTGGTTCTGTCTGGCAGTTGCGTGACCAGGAATTTGATCGATTTCTTATGCGCGGGCTTGCGCAGCGAATCAGTAATATAGAAGATAGGCTAAAGTAACTTAAAAATCTTATTGCCGCTGGTGTAAGGCTCACAAGCGGCAATGCAATTGTACGAAAATTAATATATGAGATTTTATGGACATTAGAATAGACAAGCATAAACCATCACCAGGACAGTCTGAGATGATGCTATTCGTGGTGATTGTGACTCATTTCTTTGGGTTTGGTTGGGGATTATTGTCAATCCCCTTGATTGCAATAATCACATCAATAAAAATTAGATCTTATTAAGCTCAACGCTCATTTGTCCAACAAAATTGAATGGATTCGATTTGTCGATTTTTTTCAATGAAATTGCGTCTTTTATTTCAACCATGGTGGATATCCCAGATACGATACCGGCTATTACTGCTGCTGTATGAGGTAGCCCAATTGTCACTGCGCCACCATAGGCAGACCCGGCATATTTTGACATTTCTTTAAAAGAGAAATTAAATTTGGCATTTGACAAATTAAACTTAATACCTGATTCTTTATGCAGTCTGATAATATCTCTGCATGCGATATCTATTTCATTTATTGCCTTTTTAACTGCATAGCCTTTGTTCTCTGCTTGAGATATTTGAAGTTCTATAGTGTTCAAATGAGCCATCAACTGCCCTAAATTATCCTTCCTTTTTTCTTTAAATTCTAGAACTTCGTTAATATTGGTGTTCCTGGACGGGATGGGCAAGGCATTTGCGAGAGTAAGCGATTCTCCGCCGCTCAAATTTGTTACATCTCGTCTTTTTTTAAAAGTACGCTCTAAATTATACACGGAAAAGTTTATTTCTTTTATTGACATAGCCTCTTCGATAAAAGCCATGTGTGTATCATACATCATTTGTGCAATTGAACCTGATTGAATTGCTATTAAGGTCGGTTCAATTAGTATCTTTTCCGGTAATGCTGCCAACTTACTGATTTAGTGTATGATGGTGATTTTAAGGTGCTTGCGTGGCTTCCATTTCCATCAGATGTCCTTCCTGCTCCGCTACTGAAGGCGTGGTGCG